>NZ_LIVQ01000003.1:0-559352 GCF_001905445.1 Streptomyces sp. CB00455
AGCACCCCGAAACCGGAGCCCTACAGGTCTTTTTCAAAGGAACCTCATCCACCGAAATGGACGGGGTATCAACTTTTGGCGTTGATTTTTGGCACGCTGTTGAGTTCTCAAGGAACGGACGCTTCCTTTGTACTCACCGCAGTATCACTACTGGGGCTTTCCTCCGGGCTTCGTTCTGTTCTGCTGTCTTGCGTTTCCGACTCTATCAGACTCTTTCGGGCCCGATTTCCTCGGTGCTTTCCAGGTCCTGCGCTTTCGCGCTTTCCCTTTCCGGCGGTTCCAACCTACCAGATCATTTCCGTGCCGTTTGGCTTGGATTTGAATTCGGCGGCCGTTGGAAGGCCTGTGCCTTTCGGCGCTCCGCTACGTTAGCGCTTTACCCGTGCTGCTCATAATCGAGCTGCCGGCCGGGAATTCGGGAATGCCGAATAGAACCCCGCCAGGGGTAAGTCGTAGGTAGTGGGTTGGCCGCTCCAGGGTCTGCTGATGGCAGTGGCCCCGTTCACGCGGCTCGGACTACGTTAGGCGTCCGGCGAGGTCGAGTCAAGTTGAGCGGCGGCGTGGCGCATGGGCGCGGTACGGGCTCACCGTCGGGTCGTCGGTGAGCCAGAAGCGATAGGGGTGGGTGGCGCCGTCTCCGCCGACTCCGGTGCGCGGACCGCTGCTGACCAGGTCGGCCGGGGTCGCGGTGCCGGCCAGGACGGACAGCGGGGAGGGCGGGTCGGCGCAGAGGTCGGCGCCGTCGAGGGAGCGGTCCACGTCCAGGGCCGTGGCCAGCCGCGCCGGACCCTTGGCCAGTTCTCGCGGATGTTTGGCGGAAAGCCGCCGTTTGGCGGCCAGGTCAGCGCCCACCGTGATCTCGCCCGCCCGTATCAGGACACCGCCGGCGTGCCCGTCCGGGCCGCACACCAGGTTGAGGCTGAACCACATGCCGTAGATGAAGTAGACGTACGCGTGTCCGGGCGGGCCGAACATGGACGCGTTGCGTGCGGTACGGCCGCGGAAGGCGTGGGAGCCCGGGTCCGACTCACCCTCGTACGCCTCGACCTCCGTGATGCGCAGTTCGATGGGGCCCTCGGGAGTGTTGCGCACCAGGGTGCGTCCGAGGAGGTCGGGGGCCACGGTCAGGACCGGGCGGTCGAAGAAGGACCGGGCCAGGGGCGTACGGTCGGGTCGCGCGCTCATCCGGTCGAGCGTACTGGAACGCGCGTGCTTGCAACCGGGGCCTGAGGTTCCGCGTTTGTAAGGGGTAGTCGCAGATCCGCAGATCCTTATCAGGGGAGTTTGAGCATGGGGTTCAGGAAGCTGTTCGCGAGCCTGGGTGCCGGTGGTGCTTCGGTGGACACGATCATCACCGAGCCGAACGTCGTGCCCGGCGGGATCGTCCAGGGTGAGGTCCGGATCCAGGGCGGGTCCGTGGAGCAGCAGATCGAAGGGCTGTCCGTCGGGCTCCAGGCGCGGGTCGAGGTCGAGGGCGGTGACCAGGAGTACAAGCAGGACGTCGTCTTCACCAAGCAGCGTCTCGGCGGTGCCTTCCAGGTGCAGGCCGGCGCGCTGCACGTGGTGCCCTTCGGGCTGGAGATCCCCTGGGAGACCCCGGTCACCCACTTCGGTGGCCGGCACCTGCACGGGATGAACATCGGGGTCAGCACCGAGCTGGAGATCGCGCGAGCGGTGGACGCGGGCGACCTCGACCCGATCAACGTGCACCCGGTGCCGGCGCAGCAGGCGATCCTCGACGCGTTCCGGCAGCTGGGCTTCTCCTTCCGCAGTGCGGACATGGAGCGCGGGCACATCCGCGGGACGCGGCAGACGCTGCCGTTCTACCAGGAGATCGAGTTCGTGCCGCCGTCGCAGTACCGGGGGCTGAACCAGGTGGAGCTGACCTTCGTCTCGGACGGCCGGGAGATGGACGTCGTCCTGGAGATGGACAAGAAGCCGGGGCTGTTCAGCGAGGGGAGCGACACCTACCGCTGCTTCCAGGTGGGTCTGCAGTCCTACCAGGACACGGACTGGGCGGCGTACCTGAACCAGTGGATCGCCTCGGTGGGTTCCCAGCGCAACTGGCTCTAGCCTCCTAGGCTCGTGGCCGGGACACGTGTTCCGATCCGGTACCCGACCAGGAGGGTCAGCAGTGACCGAGCAGAGCAGGCCGCCTCTTCCGCACGACTTCCACCCCGAGGTGGACGTCTTCACCGTGACCAGTACGGATCTGGCTCCGGGTGCCGACCTCGGTGAGGCGCAGGTCAAGTCGGGCGGGGACCTCTCGCCGCAGCTTCGGTGAGAGGGGTTCCCGCAGGGGACGAAGAGCTTCGCCGTGACGTGCTTCGATCCGGACGCGCCCACGGGCAGTGGCTTTTGGCACTGGGTGCTCTTCGACCTGCCGGTCTCGGTCACCGAGCTGCCGGCCGGGGCGGGCAGCGGGAAGTTCGAGGGGCTGCCCGCCGAGGCGGTGCACGCGCGCAACGACTACGGCACCAGAGACTTCGGCGGAGCGGCTCCGCCGGCCGGGGAGCGGCACCGGTACGTGTTCACCGTGTACGCGGTGGACCAGGAGACGCTCGGCCCCGGCGCGGAGGCGTCTGCGGCGGTGGTCGGGTTCAATCTGCGCTTCCACACGCTCGGGCGTGCTCAGCTCATCGGCGAGTACGAGGCGCCGGCGGGCTGACAGTTCCCCGTGCGTTTGCCCGGTCCTGGTCTAAAGACGGCCTGGACCGGGCATTTTTATTGCGTTGTCCCGCGTGGCCCGCGCGGCCAGAGTGGTCGCGGGCCCTGCCGCCAGGGAGGTCGCGGGCCTGCACACGGGAGGTGGGCGAGATGCGGGACACGCTGGTGCTGAATGCGAGCTTCGAGCCGCTGTCGACGGTGACGCTGAACCGGGCCGTGGTCCTGGTGCTCCAGGACAAGGCCGTCGTCGAACAGTCACATCCCGAGCTGCGTGTGCGCGCCGCCACCATGGAGCTGCCGATGCCCCGGGTGATCCGGCTCTGCCGGTACGTGCGGGTGCCCTTCCGAAGACATGCTCCCTGGTCGCGCAGGGGGGTGCTGGTCCGGGACCAGCACCGGTGCGCCTACTGCGGCAAGCGCGCGACGACCGTGGACCACGTACTGCCGCGGGCCCAGGGGGGCGGGGACACCTGGCTGAACACGGTGGCCTCCTGTGCGGAGGACAACCACCGCAAGGCGGCCCGGACTCCGGAGGAGGCGGGGATGCCGCTCCTGCGGAAGCCCTTCGTGCCGTCTCCGGCCGATGCCATGCTGCTCGCCCTGGGGGTGGCCGGGCGCGAGGCGCTGCCGCAGTGGCTGGAGCGCTCCGCATAGCCCCCGTGGGTCGTGTGCCCCGCCTGCGGCGCGGGCCGGCGCGCTGGGCGGCGTACCCGTGCTACGTCGCTCAGCGGACCAGCAACTGGACGATGGCGATGAGGCCGACCGTCACGATGACGGCGCGCAGGGCGGTCGGCGACAGGCGCCGGCCGATCTTGGCACCGATCTGTCCGCCGATGGTGGAGCCCACGGCGATGAGGACGACGGCCGTCCAGTCGAACTCCGCGACGAAGAGGAAGACGACGGCGGCGATGCCGTTCACCATGGCGGCGATGACGTTCTTCGCGGCGTTGATGCGCTGGAGGTCATCGCGGAGCAGCAGGCCCATGAGGCCGACGTAGAGCACGCCCTGGGCTGCCCCGAAGTAGCCTCCGTACGCGCTGGACAGCAGCATGCCGGTCAGGAGGGCGGGGCCGCCGTCCGGATGGCCGACGGGGCCTTCCGCGCTGTCCTGGCGGCGGCGCAGGGCGGCGGCGAGCCGGGGCTGGAGGACGACGAGGACGAGGGCGACCGCGATGAGGACGGGCACGATCGTGTCGAAGGAGTCGGACGGCAGGGTGAGGAGCAGGACGGCGCCCGCGAATCCGCCGATGAGGGACACGGCGCCGAGCCGCAGGATGCGGGCGCGCTGGCCCTGGAGCTCCTTGCGGTAGCCGATGGCCCCGCTGATGGAACCGGGCACCAGGCCGAGGGTGTTGGAGACGTTGGCGGTGACCGGGGGCAGTCCGGTGGCGAGCAGCACCGGGAAGGTGATCAGGGTGCCGGAGCCGACGATGGTGTTGATGGTGCCGGCGCCGATACCGGCGGCGAAGACCGCGAGGGATTCCCAGAGAGACATCGAGAGCACAGACATGGACTGCGCCATCCCCTTTGCATGAGTGGGTCGCCTCCCCGCCATGAAGGTCGAGGGGTCCCACTGATCATGCAGGAGGGGAGGGCGGGTTCAGTCGATGGGGGGCTGTTCGCGGCGGTCGGGGCCGGTCTTGCCGCCGGGGTTCCCGTGGCCGTTTCCGTTGCCGGTGCCGTTTCCACTGCCGTTCACCGTGGTGCCGTTGTCCTTGCCGGTGTCCTGCGGGTTGAAGCCGGATCCGGCGCCCATGGGGCCGAAGTTGCCCATGGCGCCGGAGAGCCCCTTGAGCGCGTCGCCGATCTCGCTCGGCACGATCCAGAGCTTGTTGGCGTCGCCTTCGGCGAGCTTCGGGAGCATCTGGAGGTACTGGTAGGCGAGGAGCTTCTGGTCGGCGTCGCCGGCGTGGATGGACTCGAACACGGTGCGGATGGCCTGGGCTTCGCCCTCGGCGCGCAGGGCGGCGGCCTTGGCGTCACCCTCGGCGCGCAGGATGGAGGACTGCTTCTCGCCTTCGGCGCGCAGGATCTCGGACTGGCGGACACCCTCGGCCTGCAGGATCGAGGCGCGCTTGTCGCGGTCGGCGCGCATCTGCTTCTCCATCGAGTCCTGGATGGAGGTCGGCGGCTCGATGGCCTTGAGCTCGACGCGGTTGACGCGGATGCCCCACTTGCCGGTGGCCTCGTCGAGGACTCCGCGCAGTGCCGCGTTGATCTCCTCGCGGGAGGTGAGGGTGCGCTCCAGGTCCATGCCGCCGATGATGTTGCGGAGCGTGGTGACGGTGAGCTGCTCGATGGCCTGGATGTAGCTGGCCACTTCGTAGGTCGCGGCGCGGGCGTCGGTCACCTGGTAGTAGATGACGGTGTCGATGTTGACGACCAGGTTGTCCTGGGTGATGACCGGCTGCGGCGGGAACGGCACGACCTGTTCGCGCAGGTCGATCCGGTTGCGGATGGAGTCGATGAACGGGACGACGATGTTGAGGCCCGCGTTGAGGGTGCGGGTGTAGCGGCCGAAACGTTCGACGATGGCGGCGCTGGCCTGCGGGATCACCTGGATCGTCTTGACCAGTGCGATGAAGACCAGAACCACCAGAATGATCAGGACGATGATGATCGGTTGCATGCGGTTCCCCCGTGCCCTTCCGGCTGTCTGTGCTGCCCCGTTGAGCGGAGTCTTGCAGACCCGGGGGCCGCGAGTCGGCTGCTTGTCACATGACGACGGCGGTCGCCCCGTCGATCTCGACGACGTCCACGGACTGACCGGGTTCGAAGCTGGTGTCCGCGTCGAGGGTGCGCGCCGACCAGATCTCGCCGGCGAGCTTGATCCGGCCGCCGCCGGAGTCGACGCGTTCGAGGACGACGGCGCTCCTGCCCTTCAACGCGTCTATTCCGGTGCGGTGTTGCGGCCGCTGGTCGCGGTGCCGGTTCGCGATCGGCCGTACGACGGCGATGAGCGCGACCGACACGACGACGAAGACCAGGACCTGCGCCACCGCTCCCCCGCCGAGGGCGGCGGTGACGGCCGCCGCCACCGCTCCGACGGCGAACATGCCGAACTCCGGCATGGCGGTGAGGACGAGGGGGATGCCCAGTCCGACCGCGCCGATGAGCCACCACACCCATGCGTCGATGTCCACGTGGTCATGGTAGGTCGGGCGGGCGCGGTCGGGACAGGGTGCGAAGGGGCGTACTAGCGCAGGGGGAGGCCCTGGGCGGTCCAGCGGTCGCTGTCGTTGCGCTCGACGACCAGGGGGAGGCCGAAGCAGCGGGAGAGGTTGCGGGAGGTCAGTTCGAGGTCGATGGGGCCCGCGGTGACGACCTTGCCCTGGCGGATCATCAGGACGTGGGTGAAGCCGGGAGCGATCTCCTCGACGTGGTGCGTGACCATGACCATGGAGGGGGCGAGCGGGTCGCGGGCGAGGCGGCCGAGGCGGCGTACGAGGTCTTCGCGGCCGCCGAGGTCCAGGCCGGCGGCGGGCTCGTCGAGGAGCAGCAGCTCGGGGTCGGTCATCAGGGCGCGGGCGATCAGGGTGCGCTTGCGTTCGCCCTCGGAGAGGGTGCCGAACTTCCGGTCGAGGTAGTCCGTCATGCCGAGGCGGTCGAGGAACGCGCGGGCGCGCTGCTCGTCGATGTCCTCGTACTCCTCCTGCCAGGTCGCCGTCATCCCGTAGGCGGCGGTGAGGACGGTCTGCAGGACGGTCTGCCGCTTGGGCAGCTTGTCGGCCATCGCGATACCGGCGATGCCGATGCGGGGGCGCAGCTCGAAGACGTCCACCTTGCCGAGGGTGCTGCCGAGGATGGTGGCGGCGCCCTTGGTCGGGAAGAGGTAGCTGGAGGCGAGGTTCAGCAGGGTGGTCTTGCCGGCGCCGTTGGGGCCGAGGATCACCCAGCGCTCCCCCTCCTTCACCGACCAGGAGACCTGGTCCACCAGAGCCCGGCCCTCGCGGACCACGGATACGTCCACCAGCTCCAGAACATCGCTCATGAGCGTGTTGTCACCCCTTGCAGTCACGGTTCTGTGTGCGCCGGCAGGCGCAGCCCCAGGGGAAAACCTACGCCACTCGGAGAGGGGGCCGGGGCCGGGGCCGGGCCGGGGGGTGGGTCCGTAGAGTTGGGGGATGCTTTTCGAACCACGTTCAGGGCGCCTGGCCGCCTGGGGGAACGCACTGCTGGCCGGTCTGGTCTCGCCCGACGAGGCCGCGACGTCGATCGTGGGCGAGGACGCCGTGCACCGGGTGGCGGGGCTGCCCGGGGAAGGGGGTCCGGTGGGGCTCACGCTGGCGCTGGGCCGGATGCGGGGGCTGGGGGTGACCGGGCTGCGGGTGGCGCTGCCCGCGCCGGGGCACCCGCTGGGGCTGAGCGGACCGGCGGAATTCAACGCGCGGGCGCTGGACGCCGAGGAGGCGGTGGTCGCGGTGGGCGCGGCGCTGGGGCTGGTGCCGGAGGTGGTCGAGGCCGGGCCGGCGGGGGACGTGCACGTGGCGGTGGTGTGGCACTGTCTGCCGGTGCGGGAGGCTCCCCCGGCGGACGTGCCGTCGCTGGGCGAGGCGGAGCGGGAGCTGGCGGAGGCGCTGCGCGAGGCGACCGCTGTGCTGACGCGCCTGGACGTGGCGGGTTCCGGGCCGGTTGCGGAGGCTGCGCTGTCGGCGTACCGGGCGCGGGCGGAGGCGGGCCGGGAGGTGCTGGCGCCGGGGTACCCGCCGCGGGCGGTGCGGGTGCTGGCGCTGGCGCAGCGGGTGGACCTGCTGGTGTCGCTGGCGTACGAGAACGGCCCCGGGGGCGCCGTCGCGGCTTCGGAGATGGCGGCGCGGACCGAGGCCCTGCGGCCGGTGGAGCGGGTGGCACGGCGAGCGCTGGTCGCGGCCTACAACGCGGCGGTGGAGGAGCGGGAGCGGAACTGACCCCGGGGTCCCTCCGGGGGCGGACGGGAGGCGCAGGTGCGCGCCCACCGGCGGGGTATGCCCCGGGCGGGGTTTTCGGGCTGGGTTTCCGAGCGGGGGCTCCGGCCCTGGTGGCGCTGTTCGGGGGGCGCCGGGGCTTCAGGCGTGGCTGGGCGGGCCGGGGTGTGGCCGGGTCCCGCTTCCCGGGGAGAGGGGGAAGCGGGGCCGGGGGTGTGGGTGGCCCTGTCGCGTGAGGGTCAGGGGGCGGCGGAGGAGATCCGGCCCGGCCCCCGGGGTGCGGAACAGGGCGCGGGTGCGTCAGGCGGTGACGCCGGCGTTCCCGAAGGCGCCGTTCAGCAGGCCGACCACGGTGACCGCGTTGCCGACCACGTTCACGGGGACGTTCACGGGGACCTGGACCAGATTGCCGGAGGCCACGCCGGGCGAGCTCAGGGCCTCGCCCTGCGCCTGCGCGCCGCCGTGCGCCGAGGAGACACCGGCGCCGGCGGCGAGGAGACCGCCCGCGACCATGGTGACGGCTGCGGCCTTCTTGAAGTTCTTCACGTTCTCGTCCTCCAGTGCGTCTGCCGCGACCAGCCGTCGCGGCACGCCATGGAGAACGCCTGGCCCCCCCTCCCGGATACGCCATGTGGGCTACATACACCCGACCGTATGAATCTCACACCGGACGGAGCCGGTCCGATCACTCCCCGATTCCGTGCCTGACCGCCCACAACGCGGCCTGGGTCCGGTCGGAGAGGTCCAGTTTCATCAGGATGTTCGAGACGTGGGTCTTGACCGTCTTCTCGGACAGGACGAGGGCGCGGGCGATCTCCCGGTTGGAGCGCCCGTCCGCGATGAGGCCGAGGACCTCCCGCTCCCGGTCGGTCAGCGAACCCGGACGGCCCGCGGCGGAGCTCTGGGCCTCCTGCGAGAGCAGGGCCTGCGCCACCTCCGGCTGGAGGAGGACGTGCCCGGCACGCACGGAGCGGATGGCACCGGCCAGGGCGTCGGGGTCGATGTCCTTGTAGACGTACCCCGCCGCCCCGGCCCGCAGGGCGGGGACCGCGGTGCGCTGCTCGGTGAAACTGGTGACGATCAGCACCCGCGCCGGGTTCGCCAGCTCGCGCAGCCTGCGCAGTGCCTCGATGCCGTCGGTGCCCGGCATCTTGACGTCCATGAGGATCACGTCGGGCCGCAGCTCCTCGGCACGGGCCACGCCCTCCTCTCCGTCGGACGCCTCGCCGACGACCTCGATGTCGTCCTGGACCTCCAGGAAGGTGCGCAGCCCGCGGCGGACCACCTGGTGGTCGTCGACCAGCAGGACGCGGATCCGGCTCGGGTCGTGGTCAGCCACCGGGGACCTCCATCTCGATCGCGGTGCCCCTGCCGGGCTCCGAGTGCACGGTGAGCCGGCCTCCGACTCCGCTCGCGCGGTCGCGCATGGAGACCAGGCCCAGATGGCGGCCTGCGCTGCGGACCGCGTGGGGGTCGAAGCCGCTGCCGGAGTCGACGACCTTGAGCACCGCCCCCGCTCCCCCGCCCGGGGCCCGGGCCAGGGTGACCTCGACCCGGTCGGCCCCCGAGTGGCGCAAGGCGTTGTGGAGGGCCTCCTGGGCGACCCGCAGGAGTGCTTCCTCCTGCGTCGCGGGCAGGGCCCGTACGCCGTCGCAGGTGAAGGTGACCCGGGCGGTGTGGGCCCGGTCGAGCACGTGGACCTGCGTGCGCAGGGTGGCGGCCAGGCCGTCCTCGTCCAGGGCGGCCGGGCGCAGCTCGGTCACGGCGGCGCGCAGCTCGTCGGCGGCCTCGGCGGCCAGGGCGGCGACCTGGTGGAGCTCCTCCTTGGCCCGGGCCGGGTCGCGGTCGACGAGGGCGGTCGCGGCCTGGGCGGTGAGGCGGAGGGAGAAGAGCTTCTGACTGACGGCGTCGTGGAGCTCGTGGGCGAGGCGCGAGCGTTCCTCGGCGATGGTGAGCTCGCGGCTGCGCTCGTAGAGCCGGGCGTTGGTGAGGGCGATCGCGGCGTGCTGGGCGAGGAGGGAGAGGAGTTCCTCGTCCTCGTCGGTGAAACCGTGCTCGCGGCCGGGGGCACGGCGCTTGTTCGCGAGGAAGAGGACCCCGAGGGTCTCCTCGCCGTCCCTGACGGGCAGGCCGAGGAAGTCGGACATCTCGGGGTGGGCGGCCGGCCAGCCCCCGAAGCGCGGGTCCTCGCGTACGTCGTCGAGGCGCTGGGGGTCGTCCTGGTGGAGCATCGCGGCGAGGATGCCGTGCTGGCGGGGCAGCGGCCCGATGCGGCGCCACTGCTCGGGGCTGATGCCGTCGACGACGAACTGGGCGAAGCCGCCGTGATCGTCGGGGACGCCCAGGGCCGCGTACTCGGCGTCGAGGAGGTCGCGGGCGGACACCACGATCGTGCGCAGGACGTCGCGGACCTCCAGGCGGCGGCTCATCGCGAGCAGTGCGGTGCTCACGGCGGCGAGGCCGCGGGGCGGTCCGCCGTGCGGGGGGCTACCGGTCATGGGCCTCACCGTACTCGCGGCCGCGACCTGCGGGATCGGGCCGGGGGCGTAGGTCTGTCGGACCCCGGGGGGTGGGTCCGGCGGCCGATGCGGTGGTCGATGCGTGGGGTGCGGCGCGGGGGGCCGGGGGCGCCGGGGGCGCCGCGGGTTGTGGGGGCTGTGGGGGCGCGGAAAGAGGGGCTGTATATAAGGGACATTCCGCCTCGGTCTTTCCGGCCGGCGCGTGGCCCGGGCCGGCCGGCAGCGCGCGACCGACGGGGCGGCGGCGACGACGAGGCGGCGAGCGACGGGGGCGGCCGCCGGGGTGTAGGACCGCGCGTCCCGGGTACGCGGGACGGGGTGGGCAGGACCGGCTCCGCCCGCGGGGACCGCCCCGGCGGCGCCCGCCCGCACCCGATGACGAGACCGGTGACCCGGTGCGTTGCTTCCGCAACGGACGGTCAGATTGTTACCCGCCCGATGTGAGCCCGCGCATAGGACCCACATCACTTACGAAGCTCCCTAGTGGACAGGTAAAGGCTCCGTCAGCACGGGCGCGCCTAGCGCCGGGTCCCGCGCTCGGGCCCGCGCCGCCGCCCCTGATCCACTAAGCGGGATCGTACGTCACACCGTTGCCAGGCGTTTTTGCCACCGCTAAGAATTGCTCCCGTCGCACAGCGCCGCGGATCCCAGATCCCGCGGCGCTCTCCTGCGGCTCCCGCGATTCGAAGAGGTTGCCCCGCCATGTCTGCTTCCAGCACTCCCGGTCACAGTCGTCTGACGAAGGCACACAAGCTGTCCGTTGCCGGTGTCGCCACCCTTGGCGCCGCCGCGCTCGCCTTCTCCCTCGTCCCGGCCGGCGCCGCCGAGGGCGACACGCTCGTCTCCGCCGCCCCCGTCGCCTGGACCCAGGCCGTCGACGGTGTCCAGGCGAAGGCCGTACAGCAGCACCTCTCCGCGCAGCAGGCCGTCGCCGCCAAGGCGGCGGCGGACGCCGCGGCGAAGGCCAAGGCCAAGGCCGCGGCCGCCGCGAAGAAGGACCGCGACGCGAAGACGGCCGCGAGCCGTTCCGCCGCCCGCACCCCCGTCTTCGCGAACAACCTGGACGGCTGGATCAAGGAAGCGCTCTTCATCATGAAGCGCGAGGGGATCCCGGGCACCTACGCCGGTATCCACCGCAACGTCATGCGTGAGTCGAGCGGCAACCCCCGCGCCATCAACAACTGGGACATCAACGCCCAGAACGGCATCCCCAGCAAGGGCCTGCTCCAGGTCATTGCGCCCACCTTCGCGACGTACCACGTCAAGGGCACCAAGTTCGACCTGTACGACCCCGTCGCCAACATCGTCGCCGCGTGCAACTACGCCGCCGACCGGTACGGCTCGATGGACAACGTCAACAGCGCCTACTAGGCCACCGGCGTACCCAAGCCCCCATGCGCCTCAGGGCGGCACCCGCGATCCGGGTGCCGCCCTGAGGCGTTTCGTGCGGTGGGGCGTACGGAGCCCGCGACTACTTGCCGGCGCGCATGACCTCGGGCTCGTGACGGCGCAGGAGGTGCTGGACCGCGAACCCGCAGGCGATGCCGAGGAGCAGCAGCACGGCGATGTCCAGGCTCCACTGGCCGACCGTGGCGTCCCAGAGCGGGTCGGTGTTGGTCGGGTTGTCGCGGTCCCACGGGGGCATGAGCTTGCCGAGGTTCAGCGTGGTGCCTGCGGCGGCGACGGCCCAGCGGGACGGCATCAGCCAGGCGAACTGCTCCAGGCCCGGGGAGTCGTAGACCTGGAAGAGGATGCCGGTGAAGACGACCTGGACGATCGCGAACATGACGAGCAGCGGCATGGTCTTCTCGGCGGTCTTCACCAGCGAGGAGATGACCAGCCCGAACATCATCGACGTGAAGCCGAGCGCGGTGACCGACAGGCACAGCTCGACGGCCGGGGGCATCAGCAGCCCGTCCGTGGGCAGGTCGCGCGGGAAGAAGCCGATCCCGCAGATGACCACGCCCTGGATGGCCGTGATGACGCCGAGGACGATCACCTTCGACATCAGGTACGCCGACCGGGACAGGCCGGTGGCGCGCTCCCGCTCGTAGATGACCCGTTCCTTGATCAGCTCGCGGACCGAATTCGCGGCGCCGGAGAAGCACATGCCGACGCAGAGGATCAGCATGATCGTGCCGGCGTCGCCGTTGAACTGCGACGGGGGCGTCGGCGGCGCGAGGCCGAAGGTGGCCGGGATGACCGTGGAGACCACGCCGAGGACGGCCGGCAGGATCAGCATCAGGCCGAGGAAGCCGCGGTCGGAGGCGATCACCGAGACGTAGCGCCGGATCAGCGTGAAGAGCTGGGATCCCCAGCCCTGCGGCTTCGGCGGCCGCATCTGCTGGGCGGGGGGCATCGCGACGGACTGCGGGGCGACCGAGTCGATGTCGGCGGCGTACAGCTGGTAGTGCTGCGAGCCCTTCCAGCGGCCGGCCCAGTCGTAGTCGCGGTAGTTCTCGAAGGCCGAGAAGACGTCCGCCCAGGTGGTGTAGCCGAAGAAGTTCAGCGCCTCGTCCGGCGGACCGAAGTACGCGACCGAACCGCCCGGGGCCATGACCAGCAGCTTGTCGCAGATGGCCAGCTCGGCGACCGAGTGGGTGACGACGAGGACGGTGCGGCCGTCGTCGGCGAGGCCGCGCAGCAGCTGCATGACGTCGCGGTCCATGCCCGGGTCGAGGCCGGAGGTCGGCTCGTCCAGGAAGATCAGCGAGGGCTTGGTGAGGAGCTCCAGGGCCACGGACACGCGCTTGCGCTGACCGCCCGAGAGCGAGGTGATCTTCTTGTCCTTGTGGATGTCGAGCTTGAGCTCGCGCAGCACCTCGTCGATGCGGGCGGCGCGCTCGGAGTCGGCGGTGTCGCCCGGGAAGCGCAGCTTGGCCGCGTACTTCAGGGCGGTGCGGACGGTCAGCTCCTTGTGCAGGATGTCGTCCTGCGGGACCAGGCCGATGCGCTGGCGGAGCTCCGCGAACTGCTTGTACAGGTTGCGGTTGTCGTAGAGGACGTCGCCCTGGTCGGCGGGCCGGTAGCCGGTCAGCGCCTTGAGCAGGGTCGACTTTCCGGAGCCGGACGGGCCGATGACGCCGATCAGCGACTTCTCCGGGACGCCGAAGGTGACGTCCTTGAGGATCTGCTTGCCGCCGTCGACCGTGACCGTGAGGTGGCGGGCCGAGAAGGAGACCTCGCCGGTGTCGACGAACTCCTCCAGCCGGTCGCCGACGATCCGGAAGGTCGAGTGGCCGACGCCGACGATGTCGTTCGGCCCGAGCAGCGCGGTGCCGGACTTGGCCAGCGGCTGGCCGTTGACGTAGGTGCCGTTGTGGCTGCCGAGGTCGTGGATCTCGAAGCGGCCGCCGGGCATCGAGCGGAACTCGGCGTGGTGGCGGGAGACCTGGAGGTCGGAGACGACCAGCTCGTTCTCCAGCGCACGGCCGATCCGCATGACGTGGCCCAGCGAGAGCTGGTGGAACGTCGTCGGGCTGCGGTCACCCCCGTGCTGGTGGGCGGCGTCCGGCGCCGGGCGGGACGCGGCGGGGCCGCCGCCCGACTGGTGCGGGAGGTACGCCTGCGGCTGCTGGTGCTGCGCGTGCTGCTGCTCCCAGCCCTGCTGCGGCGGCTGCTGCTGCTGGGCCTGGTAGGCCGGGGCCTGCGGCTGTGCGTACGCAGGGGCCTGCTGTGCCTGCTGAGCCACGGCCGGCTGGGGCGCCGCGGCGGCGACGGGGTTCAGCCGCGGACCGTCCGTGGCGTTGCCCAGGTGGACCGGCGTGCCGGGCACGAGCTCGGCATGCTGCACCCGAGCCCCGTGCACATAGGTGCCGTTGGTGCTGCCGTGGTCCTCGATTCCCCAACCACGGCCGTTCCAGCTGATGGTGGCGTGACGCCACGACACACGGGCGTCGTCGATCACCACATCTCCCTGGGGATCACGCCCCAGTGAGTACGACCTGGACGGATCAAGCGTCCAGGTCCTTCCGTTCAATTCCAGTACGAGTTCCGGCACTCCAGCCCCACTTATGGTCCCCCGAGAATCCCCCATGACGTCAGGGAGTCTAGGGATGGCGAACATCCGGGGGAACTATTTCAGGCCCGGGGCCACATGTGGAATCCGGGCGGGGCCGGGACCCTCGCGACGGCCCTTCGGCGGGGTCGAAAGCCCCCCGGAGAGTGCGATAGGGGACTTCTCGCCACCCCGGTCCCCCGCGTCCATGACGCCCGCCGCGTCCATGACGTCCACCACGTCCGCCGCGTCCCACGCCAGGGACGGACCGCCGCGGATGCGGTCGGCCTGAACCGCGGGAGCGCGGGGCCGCACCCTGGTTGGCCTACCCGCCCGGACGCGGATCGCGGGGCCGCCGCGTGCTTCTGCCCGGGCCGTCTCCGCCCCCTGCGGCGGGCCGTCCGGCGGGCCGGGGCCGGGCGGAAGGAGACCGCCGGACGTTCAAGAGGTGGGACGGGGGTCCTGTCCCGCAGGGCGGGCGGATACGGTGATAACACCATGAGCGCATCGCAGACCTCCGACATCCCCACCCTCCTCGTCAAGATCTTCGGCAAGGACCGTCCCGGGATCACCGCCGGGCTGTTCGACACCCTCGCCGCCTACTCCGTCGACGTGGTCGACATCGAGCAGGTCGTCACCCGTGGCCGCATCGTCCTGTGCGCCCTGGTCACCCAGCCGGTCGGCGCCTCCGAGGGCGAGCTGCGGGCCACCGTCCACAGCTGGGCCGACTCGCTGAAGCTGCAGGCGGAAATCCTCTCCGGCACCGGCGACAACCGGCCGCGCGGCAGCGGCCGCTCCCACGTCACCGTGCTCGGGCACCCGCTGACCGCCGAGTCCACGGCCGCCATAGCGGCCAGGATCACCGCGACCGGCGGCAACATCGACCGCATCTTCCGGCTTGCCAAGTACCCGGTGACGGCGGTGGAGTTCGCCGTCTCCGGCACCGAGACCGAGCCGCTGCGCACCGCGCTGGCCACCGCCGCCAAGCACATCGGCGTGGACGTGGCCGTCGTGGCGTCCGGCCTGCACCGCCGGGCCCAGCGCCTGGTGGTCATGGACGTGGACTCGACGCTGATCCAGGACGAGGTCATCGAGCTCTTCGCCGCGCACGCCGGCTGCGAGGCCGAGGTCGCCGAGGTCACCGAACGGGCCATGCGCGGCGAGCTGGACTTCGAGCAGTCGCTGCACGCCCGCGTGGCCCTGCTGGCGGGCCTGGACGCCTCCGTCGTGGACAAGGTCCGCGCCGAGGTGCAGCTGACCCCCGGCGCCCGGACCCTGATCCGCACGCTCAAGCGGCTCGGCTACCAGGTCGGAGTGGTCTCCGGCGGCTTCACCCAGGTCACCGACGACCTGCGCGAGCGGCTGGGGCTGGACTTCGCCGCCGCCAACACTCTGGAGATCGTCGAGGGGAAGCTGACCGGCCGGGTGACCGGCGAGATCGTCGACCGGGCGGGCAAGGCCCGGCTGCTGCGCCGCTTCGCCGCGGAGGCCGACGTACCGCTGTCCCAGACGGTGGCCATCGGCGACGGCGCCAACGACCTGGACATGCTGAACGCGGCCGGGCTCGGCGTGGCCTTCAACGCCAAGCCGGTGGTCCGCGAGGCCGCGCACACCGCGGTGAACGTGCCCTTCCTCGACGCGGTGCTGTACCTGCTGGGGATCACCCGCGAGGAGATCGAGGCTGCGGACCTGGCCTGACCGGCGGCGTCGCGCGGGGCGCGCGGCCGTGCCCGTGGCGGGAGGGCGCGCAGGGGCCCCGGCGGCCGTGTGGGGCCCGCCGGGGCCAGGTCGCGAGCGGGTCGTCAGCCGGTTGCGGCTGATCGGCTCGGGGGTCGCCCCGGGTCAGTGCTCCTTGGGGGTCCAGAAGTCGGTCAGCGTGCCCACGCCGTGCTCCAGGGACTTCCAGGTGCCGGTGAAGGAGACGACGGCGAGGGCCGCGGTGGGGAAGCCGGTACGGCTCATGCGGGCCAGGGTGTCGCCCTCGGCGCGCCCGGAGAGGGCGTCGGCCAGGGCGTGCATGCCGGGGTTGTGGCCGATGACGAGGAGGTCGCAGACCTCTTCGGGGGTCTCGTTCAGCAGGGCGATGAGCTCTCCCGGCGACGCGTCGTAGAGCCGTTCCTCGTACGAGGTCTTCGGCCGGTGCGGCATTGCCTGGACGGCGAGCTTCCAGGTCTCACGGGTGCGGGCGGCTGTGGAGCAGAGGGCCAGGTCGAAGGCGATGCCGGTTTCGGCGAGCTTCAGACCGACGGCCGGCGCGTCCTTGCGGCCTCGGTCCGCCAGCGGGCGGTCGTGGTCGGCCACCTCGGGCCAGTCGGCCTTGGCGTGCCGGAGGAGGGCGATCCTGCGGGGTGTGTCGGCGCTCATGACTCCCAGCTTCCCACGAAACGGGGTACGGGGCGCAGGGTGTTGGGGGGCCCGCACCCGCAGGTGGGACGCGCCGCGGGCGCGGGATCAGCTGACGGCGCGCAGGAGCTGCTGGGTGACGTGGACGAGCCCCGAGGGCTCCGCGGGGGCGGCCTGGGCCTGCCCGGATCCCGCCAGGAGGAGCAGGAGGAGGGCGAAGGCGAGCGCGGGCAGGGCCAGCGCCCACCAGTGCAGGCGGGCGTCGGCGCCGTGCCGGGCACCGCCGCCGGTCAGCCGGGTCCGGGCGTCATGCCCCGTACGGGTCTCGTGCCCGGTGGACGTCTCGTGCCGGGGCCCGGTCAGGTGCCGGACGGACGGCAGGGTGCCGGGCGGAAGGGTGCGGGGGTGCGTGGGGGCCGACATGGCCGCCTCCGGGGTGCTGACGGGACTGGCTGCTCGCTGTGTCGAACCTACGGATCCGACACGGAGGGTCCCATCCGGGGCGCACCCCATTTCACCCTGACCCTTCCCCCCTGGGGGTTGGTGGGGTTACCCCTACCAACCCTTACGTCACGGGGAGGCGATCGTGGCGATCACGGCGATGATCACGCTGACGGCAAGCATCGCGCCGAGCACGAGGCCGAGCTTCCTGTGGCCGTTCTGGGGGTTCGGTTCAAGTACGGGCGACATGCCGGTCAGTCTCGCATGCCGCATTCGTCCTCGATCGTGCGGTCCCTGCCGGCCAGGACGCCCAGGGCGATCTGCGGGACGAGCAGTGCGGCCATCAGGGCCAGCGGCAGGTCCCAGGCTCCCCCGGCTGCCGCCGGGAGGTGCCCCCGGCTGTGCTGGTAGAGCGTGCCGATGAGCAGGGGGCCCGGGATGGAGATGAGGTAGCCGGCGCTCTGGGCGAAGGCGGAGAGCCTGACCACGCCGACCTGGGACTTGGCGCGCAGCCCGATGAGGGTGATGACGAGGGGGAAGGCGCAGTTGGAGACGCCGAGCATGAGCGCCCAGGCCCAGGCGCCGGCGGCGGGAGCCAGGTAGAGCCCGAGATAGCCGGCGAAGCCGAAGAGGCCGAGCGTGGCGGCGATGGCTCCCTGGTTCTTCATCCGGCCGGCCAGGCCCGGGATGACGAAGGCGAGCGGGACGCCCATGACCATGGTGACGGCGAGCAGGACCCCGGCGGTGGAGGCGGAGACCCCGGCGTCACGGAAGATCTGCGGGAGCCAGCCCATGGTGATGTAGGCGCCGGTGGCCTGGAGGCCGAAGTAGCCGGCCAGGGCCCAGGCGGTGCGGCTGCGGAGGACGGCGGGCCCGGTGTCGGCCCGCCCGGCGCCCCCGCCGGCGGCCTGCGCGGTCTCGGCCCGTGCCGCGCGCCGGGAGGCGCGGGCTATGGGGAGCCAGGGCAGTACGGCGACCAGGGCGAGCCCGCCCCAGATCAGCAGGCCGGTGCGCCAGCTGCCCCCGAGGGCGCCGGTCAGCGGGACGGTCGCGGCGGCCGCGAGCGAGGTGCCGGCGGCCAGGGCCATGGAGTAGAGGCCGGTCATGGTGCCGACCCGGTCCGGGAACCAGCGCTTGACGATCACCGGGAGCAGGACGTTGGTCAGGGCTATGCCGGCCAGGGACAGGGCGCTGGCGGCGAGGAAACCGGCGGCGCTGTTCGCGAAGGGCCGGATGAGCAGGCCCGCGGCGACGGCGGCCATGCCGGCGCAGACGACGGCGGCCGGTCCGAAGCGGCGGGAGAGGCGGGGCGCGGTGACGCCGAAGACGGCGAAGCAGAGGGCGGGGACGGAGGTGATCAGTCCGGCGACGGTGCCGCTCATGCCGAGGCCCGTGCGGGTCTCCTCGAAGAGGGCGCCGAGGCTGGTGATGGCGGGTCGCAGGTTGAGGGCGGCCAGCACGATTCCGACGATGAGCACCGGACCGAGCCACGTGGGGGCGACGTGGGCGGGGGCGGGAAGGGGCCGGCCGGAAGCGGGGCGCACGACCTGCGGGCGGTTGAGGGTCTGGATTTCTTCGTCGGACATTGAACCATCATAGAATCATGGGATGATTGGCTGTCCAGTTGCTCTCGAGAGGAACCCATGCCGCTGACCTCGCCCCGGCGCTCCGCCCTCGTCGATCAGGTGATCGCCCAGCTGCGGAACCAGATCACCTCCGGCGAGTGGCCCGTCGGATCCCGCGTCCCCACCGAGCCCGAGCTGGTGGAGCTGCTCGGCGTCGCCCGCAACACGGTGCGCGAGGCCGTCCGGGCGCTGGCGCACAACGGGCTCCTCGACATCCGGCAGGGGTCGGGCACGTACGTGATCGCCACCAGTGAGCTGGCCGGGGTGATGCACCGCCGGTTCGCCGGCGCCGATCCCAGGCACATCGCCGAGTTGCGGTCGATGCTGGAGTCCTCGGCGGCCCGCCTGGCGGCGGAGCGGCGGACCGGGCGGGACCTCGTACAGCTCGAGGCGCTGCTGGCGCGGCGCGAGGAGGCCTGGGCCGGCGGGGACGCGGAGCGTTTCGTCGCGGCGGACGTGAGCCTGCACATGGCGGTGGTGACGGCGTCGCACAACGAGGTGCTGATCGAGCTGTACGCGGACCTCGGCGATCTGGTGGCGGACTGGCTGCGGGCGGACGTCGGCACCGAGCTGCTGCCCTCGGCCCACCTCGACCACGCGCGGCTGATCGAGGCGATCCGCCGGGGGGACGCGGATGCGGCCGCCTCGGAGGCGGCCGGCTATCCCTTCGCCTGCCTCGGCAAGGACTCCGGCGCCGGGGCTGCGGTCACCGGCGCTGGTGGCTGACCCAGGCCGAGCGGACTTCCTTCCAGCAGCGGGCGACGAGGTCGACACTGCCCGCCGGGTCCACGGCCACGGCGGCGCCGTCCCCGTCCACGTCCCACCAGCGGTCGCACTCGACGTGCAGCCGCACCAGGTCGGTCTCCGGGTAGCCGTTGTGGCAGTACGCCGTCACCTGCGAGCCGGAGATCTCGGTGTCGCAGTCGGCGCCGAATAGGTCACGCGGGGCGGGCCGGGCGGGCTGTACGGGTGGCTCGGCGGCGATCTCCGCGAGGTCCACGACGGCCGGCGCGGCCGCTTCGGGCCCCGGCTCCGGCTCGCTGCCGGAAGTCTGCGCGACCGCGCCCGGGCCCAGGAGCCCGGTGAGGATCAGCGAGGTGAACAGCAGAGATACCGCTCGGCTCGGCCTGGCACGCACTCCCGTACCTCCTCCCCGCAGGAGCCGGGCAGATCCCGGCTCGGTCAGTTTGCAGGCATCTGTCGTGGTTTTCGACTCGGGAAGATCCGGTCGGAGGGCGAACATCCGATCGAGGTGGGCACCGAGGACCGGCCGGGACACGCGAAAACGGCGGCGGCCGCCCCTCCCGGAAAGGAAGGCGCGGCCGCCGCCGTACGGAGGCAGGAGCCCGTCAGGCGCCCATGGCGTGCAGGCCGCCGTCCACGTGGACGATCTCGCCCGTGGTCTTCGGGAACCAGTCCGAGAGCAGGGCCACGACGCCCCGGCCCGCGGGCTCCGGGTCGTTCATGTCCCACTCCAGCATGGAGCGCGAGTTCCAGACGTCCGCCAGCTCCGAGAAGCCGGGGATGGACTTCGCGGCCATGGAGCCGATCGGACCGGCCGAGACCAGGTTGCAGCGGATGTTCTCCTTGCCCAGGTCACGGGCCAGGTAACGGCTGGTGGCCTCCAGGGCGGCCTTGGCCGGGCCCATCCAGTCGTACTGCGGCCAGGCGAACTGCGCGTCGAAGGTGAGGCCGACCACGGCCGCGCCCTCCTGCGGGAACAGCGGCTTGCAGGCCATGGTCAGCGACTTCAGGGAGAACGCCGAGACGTGCATGGCGGTGGCGACCGACTCGAACGGCGTGTTCAGGAAGTTGCCGCCGAGGGCGTCCTGCGGGGCGAAGCCGATGGAGTGCACGACCCCGTCGAGGCCGCCGAGCTCGTCACGGACCAGCTGCTCCAGGCGGCCCAGGTGCTCGTCGTTCGTGACGTCGAGCTCGATCACCTTGACCGGCTTGGGCAGCTTGCGCGCGATGCGCTCGGTCAGCGTCGGGCGCGGGAACGCCGTGAGGATGACCTCGGCGCCCTGCTCCTGGGCCAGCCTGGCGGTGTGGAAAGCGATGGAGGACTCCATCAGCACCCCGGTGATGAGGATGCGCTTGCCCTCGAGAATTCCGCTCATGGTGATCAGTGACCCATGCCCAATCCGCCGTCAACGGGAATGACGGCTCCGGTGATGTACGCGGCGTCGTCGGACGCCAGGAAGCTCACGGCTGCCGCGATCTCCTCGGGACGCGCGTAGCGGCCGAGGGGCACCTGGCCCACGATGCCCGCGCGCTGCTCGTCGGTGAGCACCTTCGTCATGTCCGTGTCCACGAAACCGGGGGCGACCACGTTGAAGGTGATGTTGCGGGAGCCCAGCTCGCGGGCGAGCGAACGGGCGAAGCCGACCAGCGCGGCCTTGGAGGCGGCGTAGTTGGCCTGTCCCGCCGAGCCCAGCAGTCCGACGACCGAGGAGATCAGGACGACGCGGCCCTTCTTGGCACGCAGCATGCCACGGTTCGCCCGCTTGACGACCCGGAAGGTGCCGGTGAGGTTGGTGTCGACGACCGAGCTGAAATCCTCCTCGGACATCCGCATCAGCAGCGTGTCCTTGGTGATGCCCGCGTTGGCCACGAGCACCTCGACCGCGCCGTGCGCGTCCTCGATCTGCTTGTAGGCCTGCTCCACCTGCTCGGAGTCGGTGATGTCGCACCGGACCGCCAGGACGCCGGCCGAGGTGAGCGCCTCGGGCGGCTCCCCCGACCGGTATGTGATCGCGACCTTGTCTCCGGCCTCCGCGAAGGCACGGGCGATGGCGAGGCCGATGCCCCGGTTTCCTCCGGTGACGAGAACCGAGCGGCTCAACGGATCACCCTTTCGCTAGCGGTCTGAATACCGAAAACCTATAGGCCACTGCGCTCGGACGGAGAATCGACCTCCGACAGGGCCTCGGGACGGGCTCTGTCGAGTCCCTACAGAAAGATGTAGGCACGAGGCCCCGGGGCGCGACATGATCGGGGCGACCGGCCCCGACCCCGGGAGGACTTCCGTGCCCCATTCCATCGACGCGGCCTTCACCGCGCTTCCCCTGCGCGCGCTCGCCGACGCGGCTCTGGCCCGGGCGCGCGCCCTGGGCGCCGACCATGCCGACTTCCGGCTGGAGCGGATCCGCAGCGCCTCCTGGCGGCTGCGCGACGCCAAGCCCTCCGGCGGGTCCGACACTACCGACCTCGGGTACGCGGTCCGTGTGGTGCACGGGGGCAGCTGGGGGTTCGCCTCCGGTGTGGACCTGACCATGGACGCCGCCGCCAGGGTGGCCTCGCAGGCGGTGGCCATGGCGAAGCTGTCGGCCCAGGTGATCAGGGCGGCCGGTTCGGACGAGCGGGTCGAGCTCGCCGCGGAGCCGGTGCACGCGGACCGCACCTGGATCTCCGCCTACGACGTGGACCCCTTCGAGGTGCCGGACGCCGAGAAGGCGGCGCTGCTCGCCGACTGGAGTTCCTCCCTGCTGGCGGCCGACGGGGTCGCGCACGTCGACGCCTCGCTGCTCGCCGTGCACGAGAACAAGTTCTACGCCGACACGGCCGGCACCTCGACCACCCAGCAGCGGGTCCGCATCCACCCGCAGCTCACGGCGGTCGCCGTGGACGCCTCCACGGGCGAGTTCGACTCGATGCGCACCATCGCCCCGCCCGCCGGGCGCGGATGGGAGTACCTGACCGGCACGGGCTGGGACTGGCAGGCGGAGCTGGAGCAGATCCCGGGACTGCTCGCCGAGAAGATGCGGGCGCCGAGCGTGGCGGCCGGGCGCTACGACCTGGTGGTGGACCCCTCCAACCTGTGGCTCACCATCCACGAGTCCATCGGCCACGCCACCGAGCTCGACCGTGCGCTGGGCTACGAGGCGGCGTACGCGGGGACCTCCTTCGCCACCTTCGACCAGCTGGGCACGTTGAAGTACGGCTCCCCGATCATGAACGTGACGGGTGACCGCACCGCCGAGCACGGGCTGGCCACGGTCGGCTTCGACGACGAGGGCGTCGAGGCGCAGAGCTGGGACCTGGTCAAGGACGGCACCCTGGTCGGCTACCAGCTCGACCGGCGGATCGCGCGGCTGACCGGTCTCGGACGCTCCAACGGCTGCGCCTACGCCGACTCCCCGGCGCACGTGCCCGTCCAGCGCATGGCGAACGTCTCGCTCCGGCCGGATCCCGGCGGGCTGTCCACCGAGGACCTCATCGGCGGGGTGGAGCGCGGGATCTACGTGGTCGGCGACCGCTCCTGGTCGATCGACATGCAGCGCTACAACTTCCAGTTCACCGGGCAGCGGTTCTTCCGCATCGAGAACGGGCGCCTCGCCGGGCAGCTGCGCGACGTCGCCTACCAGGCCACGACCACCGACTTCTGGGGCTCGATGGAGAAGGTCGGCGGCCCGCAGACCTACGTCCTGGGCGGCGCCTTCAACTGCGGAAAGGCCCAGCCCGGCCAGGTCGCGGCGGTCTCGCACGGCTGCCCGTCCGCGCTGTTCCGCGACGTCAACATCCTGAACACCACGCAGGAGGCCGGCCGATGAGCACGCTTTCGAACGGACGCAGCAAGCCGCACGAGGTCGTCGAGCGGGCGCTGGAGCTGTCCACCGCGGACGGCTGTGTCGTCATCGCCGACGAGGAGTCGAGCGCCAACCTGCGCTGGGCGGGCAACGCGCTCACCACCAACGGCGTCACCCGCGGCCGGACGCTCACGGTCATCGCCACGGTCGACGGCAGGGAGGGCACGGCCTCGGGGGTCGTCTCGCGCTCCGCCGTCACCGCGGCGGACCTGGAGCCGCTGGTGCGGGCGGCCGAGGCGGCCGCGCGCGGAGCGGGCCCGGCGGAGGACGCCCGGCCGCTGGTGACGGGGACCGCGGCCTCGCCGGACTTCACGGACGCCCCGGCGGAGACCTCCCCGGCGGTCTTCGGGGACTTCGCACCGGCCCTCGGCGAGGCCTTCGCCCGGGCCCGGGCGGGCGGCCGGGAGCTGTACGGCTTCGCCCAGCACGAGCTGGTCTCCACCTACGTGGGCACCTCGACGGGCCTGCGGCTGCGCCACGACCAGCCGAAGGGCACGCTGGAGCTCAACGCCAAGTCTCCGGACCGGCAGCGCTCGGCCTGGGCCGGCCGCGCCACCCGGGACTTCAAGGACGTGGACCCGACCGTGCTGGACGCGGAGCTGGCCGTACGGCTGGGCTGGGCGGAGCGCCGGATCGAGCTGCCCGCCGGGCGGTACGAGACCCTGCTGCCGCCGACCGCGGTGGCGGACCTGCTGATCTACCAGATGTGGTCGGCGAGCGCCCGGGACGCGGTGGAGGGCCGTACGGTCTTCTCCAAGCCGGGGGGCGGCACCCGGGTCGGCGAGCGGCTGTCCGCGCTCCCGCTGACCCTGCGCAGCGACCCGGACGCGCCGGGCCTGGAGTCCGCCCCGTTCGTGATCGCGCACAGCTCCGGGGACGACGCGTCCGTCTTCGACAACGGCCTGCCGGTCCCCGCGACCGAATGGATCAAGGACGGTGAGCTGGCGCGGCTGACGACGACCCGGCACAGCGCCGCGCTGACCGGACTGCCGCTCTCCCCCGCCTTCGGCAACCTGCTCCTGGAGGGGGGCGGCGACAAGTCGCTGGAGGAGATGGTGGCGGGCACCGAGAGGGGCCTGCTGCTGACCTGCCTGTGGTACATCCGCGAGGTCGATCCGGCCACCCTGCTGCTCACGGGCCTGACCCGGGACGGCGTGTACCTGGTGGAGGGCGGCCAGGTCGTCGGCGAGGTCAACAACTTCCGGTTCAACGAGTCCCCCGTGGACCTGCTGTCGCGGGCCTCGGAGGCGGGCCGGACCGAGAAGACCCTGCCGCGCGAGTGGGGCGACTGGTTCACCCGGGCCGCGATGCCGGCGCTGCGCATCCCGGACTTCAACATGAGCTCGGTCAGCAAGGGGGTCTGACCCACCTAGACTGAGCCCTGCATTCATCCGTACCAAAGGAGTCGAGAGAACCGTGACGGACATCGTCGACGAACTGAAGTGGCGCGGGCTCTTCGCCCAGTCCACCGACGAAGAAGCGCTGCGCAAGGCGTTCGCGGACGGTCCTGTCACGTTCTATTGCGGCTACGACCCGACCGCGGCCTCGCTGCACGTCGGGCACCTGGTGCAGGTGCTCACCATGCGCCGGCTCCAGCTGGCCGGGAACCGGCCGCTCGCGCTGGTCGGCGGGGCCACCGGGCAGATCGGCGACCCGCGCCCGACCGCCGAGCGGACCCTGAACGACCCGGCGGTCATCGCGGAGTGGGTGAGCCGGCTGCGCTCCCAGATCGAGCCGTTCCTCACCTTCGAGGGCGAGAACGCGGCGGTCCTGGTGAACAACCTGGACTGGACGGCGGGCATGTCCGCCATCGAGTTCCTGCGGGACATCGGCAAGCACTTCCGCGTCAACAAGATGCTGACGAAGGACTCCGTTGCCAAGCGGCTGGAGTCCGACCAGGGCATCAGCTACACCGAGTTCAGCTACCAGCTGCTCCAGGGCATGGACTTCCTGGAGCTCTACCGGCGCCACGGCTGCGTGCTCCAGCAGGGCGGCTCCGACCAGTGGGGCAACCTGACCGCCGGCCTCGACCTGATCCACCGGGTCGAGCCGGACGCGGTCGTGCACGCGATGGCGACGCCGCTGATGGTCAAGGCGGACGGCACCAAGTTCGGCAAGACCGAGGGCGGGGCCGTCTGGCTGGACCCGGAGATGACCACGCCGTACGCGTTCTACCAGTTCTGGCTGAACGTGGACGACCGGGACATCTCCACCTACATGCGGATCCTGTCCTTCCAGAGCCGTGAGGAGCTGGAGGCGCTGGAGGCGCAGACCGCCGAACGGCCGCAGGCGCGCGCCGCGCAGCGGGCGCTGGCGCAGGAGCTGACGACCCTGGTGCACGGCGCCGACCAGTGCGCCGCCGTGATGGCCGCGTCGAAGGCGCTCTTCGGCCAGGGCGAGCTGGCGGACCTGGACGGGGCCACGCTGGCCGCGGCCCTGTCCGAACTGCCGCACGCGCGGGTGGCCGAGCTCGGCCCGGTCGTGGACCTGCTGGCGGAGACCGGCCTGGTCGCCAGCAAGTCGGCCGCCCGGCGGACCGTCAAGGAGGGCGGGGCCTACGTGAACAACGTGAAGGTCACCGCCGAGGACGCGGTCCCGGCCGCGGAGGACCTGCTGCACGGCCGCTGGCTGGTGCTGCGCCGGGGCAAGAAGAACCTGGCGGCGGTCGAGGTCACCGGCTGACCCGCCACGCATCGACGCGGGGGCCGGTGCGGACGAACGCGTCCGCACCGGCCCCTTCGCCATGCCGCGCGGCCTCCGGCCGGCGCCCCGGCCGGGGGCGCCCCCGCCGGGCCCGTCAGACCGTTCGCCTGTTGCCCCGCACGGCCATGTAGGCCATGTCGCCGAGTCCGACGAGCACGACCGCTCCGGCGAGCTGCAGCAGGTGCCGGATCCAGTCGATGCCCTTGGTGTCGTTGACACCGATCCAGGTCGCGACGGCATTGCCGAGGACACCGCCGATGATGCCGAAGATCACGGTCAGCCACAGGGGCTGGTGCTGCTTGCCCGGGAGGATCACCCGGGCGATCAGACCCAGCACCAGACCGACGATGATCGCCCACAACCAATGCATGTCGCCTCCTCACGGCGCGCTGTGCGCATGTCCGGCCAGTGTCGGACGGGTGGGGGAAGGGCGCATGCCGGACGGGCCCGTTCGGGGGCACCCGCTCTGCCCGCCGCCTTCGGGGCGGCGTACCGTGGAGGGAGTCCGGACCGGGAGCGTCCGGCGGTCGATCGGGTGGTGGAGCGTGGAGCGGACGAAGCGGCAGAAGCCGAACGGGGCCGAGGTCTTCCGGATCACCGGTGCGCGGATGGGGCTCGCCGAGGACGTGCGAGGGCGCCAGCGGCGCTATGTGGTCTCGATGGCCGTCAGGACCTTGTCGGTCATCGCGACGGTTCTCCTGTGGAACGTACAGCGCCCCGTGGCCGTCGTGACGCTGGTCGCGGGCGCCCTGCTGCCGTACGTCGCCGTGGTCATCGCCAACGCCGGGCGCGAGTCGGCGCCCTCGCTGCCCTCGCACTTCATTCCGGCTCCGGTGCGGCCTGCGCTGGACGCGGGAAACCTCAGGAAAAGCTCAGATCAATCGTGAAGTTCCGGTGCACCGCACCGGGTCCTGCGTGACATACTGCCTACGCGCTCCGCATCCCCCGTCGGAGCGACGGACCGACGCCGGGCAGCTCCCCCCGTGGCTGCTCGGCGTCGCCTTTCCGTTCTAGGGTTGAGCCCGTGAATGCCACTGATCTCCCCGGTTCCGCCGGGTCCCCCGGCTCCCCTGACGAGGCCCCCACCTGTTCCGCCAAGGGCTGCCGCGACGCCGCCGTCTGGGTCCTGGCGTGGAACAACCCGAAGCTGCACGCGCCGGAGCGGCGCAAGACGTGGCTGGCGTGCGAGGAGCACCGCGAACACCTCTCCCACTTCCTCGGGGTCCGCGGTTTCCTGAAGGACGTCGTGGCGTTCGGCGAGTGGGTCCGGCCCGAGGGCTCGGAACGCATCTGAGCGGTCTGCCGCCGCTCGGCGACCGGTCAGCCACTGGTCGGCCACTGGTCGGCCGCCGGTCAACCGCCGATCGCCGACATGGGTCGGTCGGGCTGGAGGAAGGACGGGTCGTCGAGACCGGACCCGGCCTTCTTGCCCCACATCGCCACCTTCCAGAGCCGGGCGATCTCCTCGTCCGGGGCGCCCGAGCGCAGGGCGGACCGCAGGTCCGACTCCTCGGTGGCGAACAGGCAGGTACGGATCTGGCCGTCGGCCGTGAGCCGGGTGCGGTCGCAGGCTCCGCAGAACGGCCGGGTGACGGAGGCGATGACGCCGACCGTGGCCGGGCCGCCGTCGACCACCCAGCGCTCGGCGGGAGCGGAGCCGCGCTCGTCGGCCCCTTCCTCGGTGAGCGTGAAGCGGGTGCGCAGCGAGGCGAGGATGTCGCCGGCGGTGATCATGTCGTCGCGCTTCCAGCCGTGCTGGGCGTCCAGCGGCATCTGCTCGATGAAGCGGAGCTCGTAGGCGTTCTCCACGGCCCAGGCGAGCAGGTCGGGGGCCTCGTCGTCGTTCAGGCCCGGCATCAGGACCGTATTGACCTTGACGGGGGTCAGGCCTGCGTCGCGGGCCGCTGCCATGCC
Organism: Streptomyces sp. CB00455; assembly: GCF_001905445.1. GTDB lineage: Bacteria > Actinomycetota > Actinomycetes > Streptomycetales > Streptomycetaceae > Streptomyces. Next base: position 27,703 of record NZ_LIVQ01000003.1, read on the forward strand.
CTCGATGACGTCCTTGTGGCGGTCGCGGCGGGTAAGGGTCTTGAACACCTCGGGTCGCAGCGTGTCCAGAGAAACGTTTACCCGGTCCAGGCCGGCGGCCTTCAGGGCCTGCGCCGTACGCTTGAGGCCGATGCCGTTGGTGGTCAGGGACATCCGGGGGCGGGGCTCCAGGGCCGCGCACCGCTCGACGATCCCGACCAGGCCCGGGCGCAGCAGCGGCTCGCCGCCGGTGAAGCGGACCTCGGTGACGCCGAGCGCGGTGACGGCGATGCGGATCAGCCGGACGATCTCGTCGTCGCTGAGCAGGTCGGACTTGCCGAGCCATTGCAGGCCCTCTTCGGGCATGCAGTAAGTACACCGTAGGTTGCACCGGTCGGTGAGCGAGACGCGCAGGTCAGTGGCCACGCGGCCGTAAGTGTCGAGAAGCACGGTGGGCCCCCTCCCTGTCCGGTTTCCGTAGAGGTTCGCGCAGCTGTGGACGAGCCGCATGCGCTGTGTTCGAGCCTACGCGACGGCCGAGGCTCGTAGGGGCGCCCGAACGAACGAGACGCGACATGGCCACGTCGTAGGGACGTACGACGTGGCCACGCACGGTGTTCGGACGATCTCAGTGCGCCCCTGTTCCGGTGAGGGAGCGGACCTCCAGTTCGGCGAACTTGGCGGCATCGGCCTTGTCTTTGGAGAGGACGGTTCCCAGCCAGCCGAGGAGGAAGCCGAGCGGGATGGAGATGATGCCCGGGTTCTCCAGCGGGAACCAGTAGAAGTCGGCGTCCTTGAACATCGAGGTGGGTTTGCCGGAGACGACCGGGGAGAACAGCACCAGGCCGACCGCCGAGACCAGGCCGCCGTAGATGGACCAGAGAGCGCCCCGGGTGGTGAAGCGCTTCCAGAAGAGGCTGTAGAGGATGGTCGGGAGGTTGGCGGAGGCGGCGACCGCGAAGGCGAGGGCGACCAGTCCGGCGACGTTCAGGTCGCGGGCGAGGGCGCCCAGGCCGATGGCGACGGCGCCGATGACCACGGTCGACCAGCGGGCGGCGCGCACTTCCTCCTTCTCCGTGGCGTTCCCCTTGCGGATCACGTTGACGTAGAGGTCGTGCGCGAAGGAGGACGAGGAGGCCAGGGTAAGGCCGGCGACCACCGCGAGGATGGTGGCGAAGGCGACCGCGGAGATCACGGCGAGCAGGACGGCGCCGCCGGTGGATCCGGCGCCGCCGCCGATCTCCTGGGCGAGCAGCGGGGCCGCGGTGTTGCCGGCCTTGTTGGAGGCCAGGATGTCGGCGCGCTTGAGCAGTGCGGCGGCGCCGAAGCCCAGGGCGATGGTCATCAGGTAGAAGGCGCCGATGATGCCGATGGCCCAGTTCACGGACTTGCGGGCGGCCTTGGCGGTGGGGACGGTGTAGAAGCGGATCAGGATGTGCGGCAGTCCGGCTGTGCCGAGGACGAGGGCGATGCCGAGGGAGAGGAAGTCCAGCTTCGTGGTGGCGTCCTTGCCGTACTTCATCCCCGGTTCCAGGAACTTGGCGCCCTGTCCGCTGTTCTCGGCGGCCTGGCCCAGCAGGTCGGAGATGTTGAAGTGGAACTTCAGCAGCACCAGGAAGGTGATGAGCAGGGTGCCCGCGATCAGCAGGACGGCCTTGATCATCTGGACCCAGGTGGTGCCCTTCATGCCGCCGATGGTCACGTAGAGGATCATCAGCAGGCCGACCAGTGCGACGACGGCGACCTTGCCGCCGTCGCTGGTGATGCCCAGGAGCAGGGAGACGAGGACGCCCGCGCCGGCCATCTGGGCGAGCAGGTAGAAGATCGAGACGACGATGGTGGAGGTACCGGCTGCGGTGCGGACCGGCCGCTGGCGCATCCGGTACGCGAGGACGTCGCCCATCGTGTAGCGCCCGGAGTTGCGCAGCGGCTCGGCGACGAGCAGCAGGGCTACGAGCCAGGCCACGAGGAAGCCGATGGAGTAGAGGAAGCCGTCGTAGCCGAAGAGGGCGATGGCTCCGGCGATGCCGAGGAAGGACGCGGCGGACATGTAGTCGCCGGAGATCGCCAGGCCGTTCTGGAAGCCGCTGAACTGGCGGCCGCCGGCGTAGAAGTCGGCGGCGTCCTTGGTCTGGCGGCCCGCCCGGATCGTGATGATCAGGGTGGCGACGACGAACAGTCCGAACAGCGTGATGATCAGCGGGCGGTGCTCGGTGGCGCCGGCCGCAACGGTCGTCAGGTGCAGGGCGGCGCTCATTCCCCGGCCTCCATCCGTGCCTTGATGGCCGCGGCCATGGGGTCGAGCCTGCGCGCGGCGTGCCGCGAGTACAGCCAGGCGATCAGGAAGGTGGTCGCGAACTGGGCGAGCCCGAAGACGAGGGCGACGTTGATGTTGCCGAAGAGCCTGGTCCCCATGAAGCCGCCCGCGTAGTTGGACAGCAGGACGTAGAGCAGGTACCAGGCGATGAACGCCACGGTGAGGGGGAAGGCGAAGGACCGGTAGGAACGGCGCAGTTCGGTGAATTCGGGGCTCTGCTGGACCCGACCGAACTCTTCGGCGGTGGGGCCTGCCGGGGGCTTCGCCTCGCCGGCCTGCGGCGGCACTGCTTCGGTGGTCACGGGGGGTTCTCCTTGTGACGCGGGTGCGGTGGGGACGACGGACAAAACGACCTCCGTGTCGGGGGACGTTGACGCTGATACCCCCTTGTCAACGGCACGGCCCGCGTGTCGGGACGGTTCAACCCCCATTGATTTAGCGGGAACTGATTTCTCGAACTGATGGCGCAGAGGGGAACGTCAAGGCTAGGTTCGCGTGTCATGAACCCGTCCGACGTGACCGCGACCGGACGGCTTTTCCAAGGATGATCTGGAGAACCCATGGCTCATCTGGGATCCGGCCGCCGGCGTGCATACGCCGTTCCGGTCGGCCTGGCGCTCACCGCCTCGCTCGCCTTCCTGCCCTCGGTGGCGGCTTCGGCCGCTCCCCTCGGCAACACGGCGGACACGGCGGCGGCCTCGAAGGCCGACCCCACGGGCCCCGAACTGTCGTACGTGGCGAACCTGACCGCCTACGGCACGGTGAAGCAGGCGAAGAAGGCCATCGAGCGCGCGGGTGGAACGGTGGTGACGGCCCACGAGCAGATCGGGGTCGTCGTCGCTCACTCCCGCAACCCCGAGTTCGCCAAGCAGCTGCGGACGCAGCGCGCCCTCTTCGTGTCCGTGGGCGCCTCGCGTACGGCCCCGCTGTCGCCGGTGCAGACGAAGGAAGAGGGCACGACGCAGACGCTGAGCGCGGCGGACGCCGCCAAGGCCGCGGCGCAGGCCGCACCCGGTGAGGAGCCGCTGGAGCCCAACCAGTGGGACCTGCGGGCGATCAGGGCCGACCAGGCCCACAAGATCAACGACGGCAGCCGTGACGTCACCGTGGGCGTCATCGACACGGGCGTGGACGACACCCACCCCGATCTGGCGCCGAACTTCTCCGCGGACCAGTCCGCCAACTGCGTCGGCGGTGTCGCCGACACCTCCGCGGGCGCCTGGCGGCCCTACGCGGACGGCAGCGACCACGGCACGCACGTGGCCGGCACCATCGCGGCCGCGCGCAACGGGATAGGCGTCGCCGGTGTCGCACCCGGCGTCAAGGTCGCCGCGATCAAGGTGAGCGAGCCCGCGACCAGCCTCTTCTACACCGAGGCCGTCGTCTGCGGCTTCATGTTCGCCGCCGAGAAGGGGATCGAGGTGACCAACAACAGCTACTACGTCGACCCCTGGAACTACACCTGCAAGAACGACGACGACCAGAAGGCGCTGGTGGAGGCCCTCACCCGGGCGACGAAGTACGCCGAGCGCAAGGGCGTGCTCAGCGTGGCCTCGGCCGGCAACTCCGACCACGACCTGGCGGCCGCCTCCATCGAGGACACCACCAGCCCGAACGACAGCACTGCGGTGACGCGCACCATCGACCCCAAGGTCTGCCTGGACATGCCCACCCAGCTGCCGGGTGTCGTCACGGTGAGCGCGACCGGCGACAAGGGCTTCAAGTCGTACTACTCCAGCTACGGCCTGGGCGTCGTGGACGTCGCGGCCCCCGGCGGCGACAAGTACCAGGTCCCGGGCACCCCGGACGCCAACGGCCGCGTGCTGTCCACCCTGCCGGGCGGCGGCTACGGCTACAAGCAAGGCACCTCGATGGCCGGTCCGCACGTCGCCGGTGTCGCGGCCCTGCTCAAGAGCGCGCACCCCTACGCCACGCCGTCGCAGCTCCAGGCGATGCTGAAGGCCCAGGCGACGAAGGCGGCCTGCCCGGAGAAGATCTACGACGCGGCCGGCACGCTGGTCGACGCCGCCACCTGCAACAGCAAGTGGGGCCAGACCGGTTACTACGGATACGGCGTGGTCGACGCGCTGAAGGCCGTCCGGTAGCACGGACGGCTCGGGTGCCTCCACCGGCGCCGGGGGCGGGGACGGGGGCGGGACCGGTGGCTCCGTGAGCACCGGCCGCCCCCGGAGCCTCCGGCGCCGGCCCGCACGCGGAAGGGGCCCGCACGCGGAAGGGGCCGGCGGGATCTCCCGCCGGCCCCTTCCGGCGTTGCCGGCGCGCTCGGGGTCAGGGCTTGATCAGCACCTTGAGCGCACTGCGGTCGTCCATTGCGCGGTAGCCGTCGGGGACCTCGTCCAGGCTGACGGCGCGGTCGAAGACGGGCGCCGGGTCGATGGCGCCGCTGAGCACGTCCGCCAGCAGCTCCGGGATGTAGGCGCGGACCGGGGCCACGCCGCCGCGCAGGGTCAGGTTGCGGTCGAACATCACGCCGAGGTCGAGCCCCGTGCCGCTGCCGTGGGGGACACCGACGTAGCCGATGGACCCGCCGTCGCGGGTGATGCCGACGGCGGTGCGCATGGACTGCTCGGTGCCGACGGCCTCGATGACGGCGTGGGCGCCCTGGCCGCCGGTGAGTTCGCGCACGGCCGCCTCGGCGGCTTCCCCGCGCTCGGCCACGACGTCGGTGGCGCCGAAGAGCCGGGCGATGTCCGTGCGGACGGTGTGGCGGCCCAGGGCGATGATCCGCTCGGCGCCCAGGCGCCTGGCGGCGAGGACGCCGCACAGGCCGACGGCGCCGTCACCGACGACGGCCACGGTGGAGCCCTTGCGCACGCCCGCGCCCAGCGCCGCGTGGTGGCCGGTGCCCATGACGTCCGACAGGGCGAGGAGCCCGGTCAGCAGGTGGTCGTCGGAGACGGCCTCGGCGGGCAGTTTCACCAGGGTGCCGTCGGCGTGCGGCACGCGCACGGCCTCGCCCTGGCCGCCGTCGTGGCCGACCGAGCCCCAGAAACCGCCGTCGGCGCAGGAGGTGAACAGGCCCTCCGTGCAGTAGTCGCAGGTCCCGTCCGACCACATGAAGGGCGCGACGACCAGGTCGCCGGCGCGCAGGCCGCCGACGGCGGAGCCGGTCTCCTCGACGACGCCGAGGAACTCGTGGCCGATGCGCTGGCCGGGCCGGCGGGCGGCCTCGCCGCGGTAGGCCCACAGGTCGCTGCCGCAGATGCAGGCGCGCAGGACGCGGACGACGGCGTCCTCGGGGCGCTGGATCGCAGCGTCGGGCACCTCCTCCACGCGTATGTCGTGCGGGGCGTGGATGACGGTGGCACGCATGGTGGTGCAGCCCTCCCGATCAGGGGGTTGGTTCAGTCTTGTATGACCCGCCTACGGTACGCCTGCGCCGGCGCCAGTGCGCCCATGGCCAGGAGGTACTGGGCCGCGAGGTAGGTGGCCATGATCCAGAAGTCGGGGCGGGGCAGCTGGGGCCACTGGGCGACCCCGGTCGCGATGAGCGTGTCGGAGAGCAGGAACAGCGCCCCGCCGGCCCCGGCCGCGCGGCCGAGGGCGCTGGAGCGGTAGGCCATGGCGGTGAGCAGCAGGCTGTAGCCGGCGACGGGGACGCGCAGGCCGGCCGGGAGGTCGGGCCACAGGAGGGCGACGGTACCGAGCAGGGCGAGGGCGTAGGCGCCGCCCAGGAGCGGGTTCGTGCCGCGGCGGCCGAAGAGCACGAGGTAGCAGACGTGGCCGGCGGCGAAGGAGCCCATGCCGATCAGGAAGGCGGGCTCGGCGTCGAAGAGCAGGGCGACGTCCCCGCCCCAGCCGAAGAGCAGGGCGGCGACGAGCAGTCGGGGGGGCCGGAGGGTGAGGACGAAGGCCACCAGCAGCGGCATCAGCAGCGGCTTGGCGAGGAGGTGCCCGAGGTGCCAGCCGGCGAGCAGCGAGACCAGGTCGGCGGCGGCGGCCGCGCCGAAGGCGGCGAGCAGCACGCGGGATGCGGGGCCGGATCCGGCGGCGACGGGGCGGACGGCCCAGGAGGGCGTGCGGGACTCGGTCGCGCTCACGCGGCGTGCTCCGGGGTCGTGGTGTGCGCGCCGGGGGTCTGCGCGGACGGGGCGGGGGCGGCGGCCGGGGCGGAGGCGTCGGGGGTCTGCGCGGCCGGCAGCGCGGAGGCGGGCGTCGCGGAGGCGTCGGACGACGCTGCGGAGGCGGGCGGCGCTGCGGCCGCGGGCGGCGACGGCTGCCATCCCGGGCCGCGGAAGACCCGGCCGGCACGCTCGCGCCAGCTGGAGGCGGCGCGGACGTCGCGGGCGATGGCGGCGTACTCGTGGGTGGCCACGCGCAGCGGGTTGTGGGTGTCGATGTTCTTGGTGAGCCCGTAGACGGGCCGCTCCGTCTCCCCGACCCAGGAGCCGAACATCCGGTCCCAGACGATCAGGATCCCGCCGAAGTTGCGGTCCAGGTAACCGCCTTGGGAGGCGTGGTGGACGCGGTGGTGTGAGGGGGTGTTGAAGACGTACTCGTAGGCGCGGGGCAGCTTGCCGATGCGCTCGGTGTGGACCCAGAACTGGTAGAGGAGGTTGATCCCGTAACAGAAGGGGATCGCCGCGGGGTGCACGCCGAGGGCCACCATCGGCAGGTAGAACCACCAGGTCGTGGCGCTGGTCCAGGGCTGGCGCAGGGCGGTCGTCAGATTGAACCGCCGGCTGCTGTGGTGGACCACGTGGCAGGCCCACAGGATGCGGATGACGTGGTGGCCGCGGTGCTGCCAGTAGTAGAGGAAGTCCTGGGCGAGGAGCATCAGCAGGGCGGTCCACCACAGGAACGGCACGCGCAGCGGGGTGAGTTCGTAGACGGCCGTGAACACCGCGACGACCGGGATCTTCCACAGCAGGTCGAACCCGATGCTGCCGATCCCCATGGTGACGCTCGTGACCGCGTCCTTGGTGTCGTACCCGGTGGCGCCCTCGTCGGGATGCAGCCGGTAGCTCACCACCTCGATGACGGTGAGCAGCACGAAGGCCGGTATGGACCACAGCACGACATCGGGCAGGTTCGGCATGACCGCACCATAGAGGCGCTCCCGGGGGTGCCGCTAGGGGTTGTTACCGATCGGTATCCGTCCGCGTTACCGTCGGTACAGGCCCGGCCTCCGGGGCGCCCGCGGTCCGCGCGGTCCGAGGCGCCCCCGTGCTACCAGACGCGGACCGAGCCCCCCGGCGCGAAGGCCGGGCTCGTGGCCCGTGGGGGGATCTCGGTCAGGGGTTGTGCGATCTCCGAGACCAGGGGGCCGCACTTCGCGGCCAGCGCGTCCAGCGGGCCGAGGTCGAACCCGTAGACGCGGGCCGCGTTGCCGCCGGCCATCGCGGCGACCTCCTCGCGCGGGAGGCCCGCGTAGGCGATGCGCAGGCCCTCGCGGGAGAAGGGCGTGGTGCCTTCGTCGTGGGGGTAGTCGCTGCCCCACATGATCTTGTCGAGGCCGATCCGCTCCCGCAGCGGGACCTCGTGGGGGCGCATGAAGCTCGCTCCCACGAAGCAGTGCTCGCGCCAGACCTCGCTCGGACCCCTGCCCATGGAGGCCGCGAGGCCCGCGCCGAACTTCGACTCCGCCGTGGCCGACGCCGCCACCAGCCGGCCGTGGTAGTAGTCCAGCATGTCCAGCACGCCCGGGATCCACCCGGAGCCCTGTTCCGTGAGGACCAGCCTGAGGCCCGGATGGCGGTCGAAGGCGCCGCCGAAGACGAGGTGCCACAGGGCGCGGTGGGAGAACCAGGTGGTCTCCACCATGAAGACGGCCCGGGCCGCCGGCTCGTCGCCGAGCGGCGGGGAGGCGGAGCCGCCGTGGTGGTTGACCGGGACGTCCAGTTCCGCGCAGACCGCCCACAAGGGGTCGTAGGCGCCGGAGTAGAGCTCGGGGACGCCCGATCCGGGTGGGGCGCCCGGGAGCAGGATGCCGCCGGTCAGGCCCGCCTCCTTGGTCCGGCGGATCTCCGCGACCGCCCGGTCCGTGTCGTTCAGCAGGATCTGCGCCACGCCCGCCCGCCGGCCGGGGGCCTGCCCGCAAAAGTCCGCCAGCCAGCGGTTGTGGGCCCGCAGGCCGGCCCAGCGGAGCTCGAACTCCGCGGCCGTCGGGGCGGGGGCCATCAGCGAGGCGCTCGGGAAGAACGGCGGGATGGTGTTGGGGAAAAGGACCTCCGCCACGATGCCGTCCGCCTCCAGCTCGGACAGCCGCCGGCCGGAGTTCCAGTTGCGGTCCGCCGTGTCGGCGAGGAGGTCCTCGTAGGGGTTCACGTAGGCGGCGGCCCAGGCGTCGAACTCCTCGTGGTGGCGCTTTTCCAGGTACGGCTTGTAGTCGAGGAGGTCGGCGCCGGCGTGGCAGTCCGCCGAGATGACGGTGTAGCGGTCCGCGCCGGACGTCACGGGTTCACCCCCAGGACCGGGAAGTCGCGGCCCCTCAGCCAGTGCCGGCCTGCCTCGCGGGAGCGGGACCAGGAGGCCGCCACCGCCGTCTGGTCCGGGGACTGGCCCAGCTCGGCGGGGGTGGGGCCGATCCGGCGGGCGAGGGGGGCGAGCCGGTCGGTGTCGAAGCCGAAGACCTCGGCGGCGGCCAGGCCGAGCATCCGGCGGCTCTCGGCGACCGGGATGTCGTGGAAGGTGTCGCTCAGCCAGCTCCGCGTGTGCGGCCAGGTGCCCTCCGGGTGCGGGAAGTCCGACCCCCACAGGATGTTGTCCACGCCGATCTCGTAACGCTGGGCGAGTTCGCGCCGCTTGGTGTTCGTCGCGCAGATGAAGACCTGCCGGTCCAGGTACTCGCTGGGCGGGCGGCGCAGCTCCTGGAACGGGGAGAGCTTCTTGCCGCCGTGGGCGCCGAGGTAGAGGCGGTCCATGAACCACAGCTGGTTGGGCAGCCACCAGCAGCCGGACTCGGCGATGCCGAACGTCAGGCCGGGGTGGCGTTCGAAGACGCCGGACCAGAGCAGGAACCACAGCGGGCGGGACGGCCACCAGGTGACCTCCGAGACGAAGATGCCCAGGTGGTCGCCGTATTCGTGGCGCGGCGAGGATCCGGAGTGGGTGACGACCGGCATCCGCGTCTCGGCGGCGGCTGCCCAGACGGGGTCGTAGCGGCGGTCGTGGTAGGGGGCCTTGTCCACCCACATGGCGGGGATCATCAGCGCGCCCAGCCCGGATGCCTTGGCCCGGTGGATCTCCGCGACGACCTTCGCCGGCTCGCCCGTGATGGGCAGCAGGGCCACGCCGCAGTGGCGTTCCGGCTGACCGGACACGAATTCGGCGAGCCAGCGGTTGTGGGCCTGCGCGCCGGCCATGCCCAGCTCGGGGTCCTGGTCGCCGGAGAGGCCCAGGCCCACGCCGAAGGGGGCCGCGGTCCGGCTGTCGACGGCGTCCGCGTCGGGGAAGACGACCTCGGCGGCCACGCCGTCGCCGTCGAGTTCCTTCAGGCGCTGCCCGGGGTCCCAGCCGCCCCTGAGACCTTCTTCGTGGTCGTGGAACCACTTCGCGGCGAAGGCCTCGTTGCGCACGCCGAGACGGGTGGCCTCGGCGCGGCGGGCGTCGCGCTCGCCGAGGAACTCGTCGAACCGCGCGTGGAAGCGGGAGTCGAGGTAGGGGCGGTACTGCTCGGTCGGCAGGCCCGCGTGGCAGTCGGAGGAGATGATCAGGTACGGGTCTTCGTACGTGTCGTCAGGCACGGCGGGCCCCTCAGTCGAGGATGAAGCTTTCCAGGTAGGCGGGGTTGGCGCGGTCGAGCATCGACTGCGCCCGGGCGCGGATCTGCCGGTCGCTGTGCCCGCTCGCCGGGAGCATCCAGAAGCGGTCGGCGCGGATGCCGTCGACGACGTGCCCGGCGACCTCCTCGACCGGGGTGAAGTCCACCTCGTGTCCGGCCCGCTTCATCGCGGCCTCGTACTGGTCCAGGCTGCGGTACGGGGTCCTGCGCGGGCGCTGCTTCGCGTAGCGCTCGGGCCGGTTGCGGTGGGACTCCCACAGGCCGGTGCGCAGCATGTGCGGGCCGGGGAAGAGGACGGAGGCGCCGATGGGCGCGCCCTCCGCCTTGAGGTGGGCGTAGAGCGATTCGGTCATCGTGACCACGGCCGCCTTGGTGACGGCGTACGCGGAGGCGGTGGGCAGCGGGGCGATCCCGCCGTCACCGGAGGAGGTGTTGACCACGTGGCCGGGTCCGCCGGCCGCGATCATGCGGGGGACGAAGGCCTGGATGCCGTGGAAGACGCCCCAGACGTTGACGGAGAAGGCCCACTTCCAGTCGTTGGGCTCGTGTTCCCACATGCGGCCCTCCGCCCCGGATCCGACGCCCGCGTTGTTGCACAGGACGTGCACGGCGCCGAAGGTCCGGTAGACCGCGTCGGCGAGGGAGACGACGGCGTCGCGGTCGCCGACGTCGACGCGTTCGGCGAGGACCCGGGCGCCGTCGGCGGCGAGGTCGTCGGCTGCCTTGCGCAGGGCGCCCTCCTCGACGTCGGCGAGGACGACCTTCAGCCCTTCGGCGGCGAAGCGGCGGGCCATGGCGAGGCCGATGCCGCCGGCGGCGCCGGTGACGACGGCCACCTGTCCCGGTTCGAGTCGCATGTCACACCCTCCCCTCGGGCGGCCCGTCGAGGATCTGCATCGGGTCGTCGTAGCGCTGGTGGAGGTAGGGGAGCAGGGCATGGGCGCTGACCCGCTCGGCGACCCGGCCCCTCTGGTCGGTGGTCTTCTCCCCGATGGTGATCTCCACGGTCCGGCGGACGGGAAGGTCGGCGACCGGGTCGAACATGGACTCGCGGAGCACCACGTCACCGGTGATGTGCTCCAGCTTGCGGACCTTCTCGTTGCGGGTGCAGTGGACGAGGACCGGGTCGGCCTCGAAGCCCGAACCGTCCACGGCGGGGAGGAACTTGAAGTAGAAGTCCGTCTTGCGGGCGGGGCCGGGCAGGGGCAGTGCGCGGTCCACCGCGCCGCGCACCTCGACGAAGGCGATGCCGTGCCGGGCGAGGGCCGCCCGTACGACGAGGCCGTCGCGCTCGACGGTGACCTCGCCGAGCTTCTTCGGCTCGCCGAAGACCTCGCGGCCGCCGATCAGGGCCCGTTCGTGGGTCATCGGCATGACGAGCGGGTACCAGCCCTCGACGCCGCCGTGCCGGGCGGCGACGGCCACCGACCCGGCGCCGAGGGGGTAGCCGGGCAGGTCGACCTTGCTGATGCCGGCCCGTACCAGGGGCCGCTCCCCCGGCTTGAGGGGCGGCGGCAACACGGCCGCCACCACGTCCGGGTCGCTCTCCCACACGGCCACCACGCCGGTGGACCAGATGGCGGGGAGCGTGGAAGCCTTCTCGCGCGACGCCGCGATCTCGGCCTCGGTGCGCGCTCCGTACCGTACGCGTGCCATGAATCGCACCACCCTTCTGGGGACCCTCCCGGCGGCAGCCGGGGCAGGTCTGTAACACAGTTACACCGTGCTCGATGAAGGGTAAAGGCCCTTGCGCGCACAGGAATTGACGAGGCAACAGATTGGCGGAGAGCGGAGATGGCCAGAAGCACACTGACCCGCCGGGAGGTCCTGGACGCCGCTGCCTCCCTGGTCGGGCAGCACGGTCCGGCCGCTCTGACCATGCGCAAGCTGGCCGCCGAGCTGGGCACGGCGGTGACCTCGATCTACTGGCACGTCGGCAACCGGGAATCGCTGCTCGACGCCCTCGTGGAGCGGACCGTGGAGGAGGTGGGCGCGATCCGGCCGGCCGGCCGCACCCCCGCCGACCGGATCCTCTCCGTGGCCCGCACCCTGCGCCGCGAGCTGCACCGACGCCCGCACCTGATCGCGATGGTCCACGAACGCGGCCTCACCGAGCGGATGTTCCTGCCCGCGCAGCAGGCACTCGTCCACGAGGTGCACGCGGCCGGCCTGCGCGGCGCCCGGGCGGCCGACGCGGTGCGCGCGGTCCAGTTCCAGATCATCGGCTTCCTCCTCGTCGAGCGCAATCGGGAGCGCTCCCCCGCCCAGTCCCCGGCCGAGAGCGAGCTCTGGGACCCGGCGGCCGCCCCCGACGATCCTGCGCTCGCCCGCGCGCTGGCCCGCCGCGCCGATCCCGAGCGGCTCTTCCTGCTCTCCGTGCGCGCCCTGGTCGCGGCCCTGCTGGCCGCCCCGGCGGACAAACCGGTTGGCAGGCGGCCCGCGCCGTGATGGGATCTGCCGTACGGGGGCGGCTCCCCGGCGCGCTTCCTTCTCCCTTCTTCCGACGAATCAGCGCGCCCACTCTCCGCCCCCGTTCTCGTACGCGGAGGGGAATCACGCATGTCCGGAATCGAGGCCGTGCTGCTGCGCCGGCTGCAGACCGTCTACGCCGACCAGGCTCCCGAGGGCTCCCGGCCCGGCCCGGGTCCGGCCCTGCGCAGGCTCGAAGCGGAGCTCCTGGGCCGCGGCCACACCCTTGCGCCGGGCCTCCACGCGGCCCTCGGCGTCCTGCCCCCGCGGGAGCTCGCCGCCGCGCACACCCGGCTGGTCGGCCTCGTCGACGAACTGCTCGGCTCCGACCGCACGCACGTCCCCCTCTTCCGCCGCTTCCCGGGCTTCGTCCCGCGCGACACCGAACGGCTTTACACCGACCGGGTCTTCGCCCACCTCCTCCAGCAGCCGGAGCAGCCGTGCGTGCTCTGCGGCGAGGAGCGCACCGTCTTGCCCGTGTCCCCCTGCGCCCACCTGGTGTGCCGGCTGTGCTGGGACGGCGCCGACTACGCGGCCTGCCCCCTGTGCCACCGGCGGATCGACCCGGGCGACCCCTTCCTTCGTCCCGTCCGGGCCGTGGGCGCGGCCCGGACGGCCGGCCCGCACCCGCTGCGGCTGCTGCGGCACGGCACGGACCGGACCGCCGACGCGCTGTCGGTCGTCAAGGCCCTGCTCGCCCACCGGACCCCGCTCCCGCCCCAGGACCACGACGACCTGACCGTACTGCTGCCCGTCGCTCCGCCGGACCTCGGATGGCTGCCCGAGGAGATCCCGGTGCGCGAGACCAAGGCGCTCGTCGTCGGCACCCTGCTCGGCGGGGCGTTCGGCGACGGCCCCGCGGACGGTCCCGCGCTGCGTGCACTGTTGCGGCACCTGACCACCGCCACCGATGTGCTGCGCGTGCTCGCCGTCCGGTCGGGCGGCCACCCGGGCCTGCTCACGCTGCCGCGGTTCGACAGCCCGGGACGGCCCCTGCGCCGGGAACTGCTCGGCCTGCTCGACGCGCTGCCCACCGGGAACCTGGTCGAGGACCTGCTGCGGCACCCGACGGCCTGGAAGCGGGCCGCCGAGACCCTGCACCCGTTCGAGCGGCACACCCGGCACCCGCGCGCCGCGCTCGCCTTCGCCGTGCTCCGGGACACCACCGTGTCACCCGGTACCCCGCTCGGCGCGGCCCTGCTGGAGACCGCGCTCGCGCACCCCGGGGCCGTACGGGTGGACGGAGACCGGATCCGGGCCGCCTCCTGGGGCGGCCGGCTCGAACACGCCCTGGCGGAGGGGGACCCGGGGGCGGCCGCCGCGCTGGCCGGGCAGCGGCCGGGTGAGCTCGTACGCCGCCTCGACCACCTGCTGCGCCTGCATTCCGGGGCCGAGCCCGCCCCCGAACTGGAGAAGGCCCTGGTGCGCGGGCTGCCCGCCGTCGGCGCGGGCCCGCTGCTGTCCGCGCTCGGCGCGCTGCGGATCCGGGCCCAGGACCGTACGGACGGCCGCCGGGTCTTCTTCCCGCGCGGAGCGGTGAGCCGGGCCCAGTCGGTGGCCGAGACGCGCCCGCCGCTGCCCGGCCCGCTCGTCGGGAGGGTCACGGGCCTGCTGGAAGCGGAGGTGCTGCGCCGGTTCGGGGCCGCCGGGGGCGCACCGTACGACGTGTCCGTCCTGGACTCGGGACTCGCGGACCTGACCGTGCCCTTCGCCGAGAGCGCCGCCGCCCGGGCCCTGGTGGCCGTGCCGCGCGGCAGCGCCCAGAGCCTGCCGGAGGGTCAGGTGCTGCGACTGTTCCTGCACTGGACCGAGCCGGAGGGCCACCGCACCGACCTGGACCTGTCCGTCGCCTTCTTCGACGCCGGATGGAACTTCACGGGCCTGTGCGACTACACCTCCCTGCGGCACGGGCCGCGGGGCGCCGCCACGCACTCCGGCGACCTCACCTCGGCCCCCGCGCCCGCCGGCGCCACCGAGTACGTGGACCTGGACCCGGCCGCGCTCGCGCGAAACGGGGACGCCTTCGCCGTGCCCCTGGTCTTCAGCTTCAACAACGTGCCCTTCGACGAGCTGCCGGACGCCTTCGCGGGCTTCATGGCGCTGCCCCCGGGGGGCCCGCACGACTCCTCGTACGATCCGCGCACCGTCCGCCAGCGCTTCGACCTGGCCGGCGAGTCCCGGGTGTGCATGCCGATGGTCGTGGACCTGGCCGCCCGCAGGGCGCTGTGGACGGACGTCCACCTGCCGCCGGCCGGGGGCTTCCAGAGCGTGCGCTCGCACGGGGACCGGCTGGCGGCCGTGGCCCGGGACGTGTGGGAGCACTTCGGCTCCGGCGCCCGGACGACCCTGTGGGACCTCGCGGTGTGGCGGGCCGCGGCCCGCTCCCGCGAGGTGGCCGTCCTGCGCCGGGGCGTCCACTGCGCCCGGCCCGACGAGCTGTGGCTGTACCGGGCCGGGGCGGAGGAGTCCGCGGCCGGATTCGCCTCCCGCATCGGCGCCCTGGAGGAGCCGCAGGAGCGCCTGGAGCCCGCCGATGCGGATGCGGCCGCCGCGGAAGTGGCCGCGGGCAGGCGGGCGTTCCTGGCCACGGTGTACGCGAGCGTGGCCCCGGAAGGGGGTTCGGGGACCGCGTACCGGCTCTTCCCCGGGCCGGCCGAAGTGGCCGGATCCTTCGCCCGTGTGAGCGCCGGGGACCTGGTGGCGGAACTGGGCTGATGGGGCATCGGGCACCGGCTGTCAGTCGGTGCCGATATCCTCTGTGACCATGCTCGACGACCGTACGACCGCAGAGACGATGTGGCCGACCGCGTACCCACAGGGGTACGCGGTCGTCGACGTGGAGACCACCGGGCTCGCCCGGGACGACCGGATAGTCTCCGCCGCCGTCTACCGGCTCGACGCGCAGGGCAATGTGGAGGACCACTGGTACACCCTGGTCAACCCGCAGCGCGATCCGGGGCCGGTGTGGATCCACGGCCTGACCAGTGACCTGCTGCAGGACGCGCCGCTCTTCAAGGACATCGCCGAGGAGTTCGCCGGACGCCTCGCCGACCGGGTGCTGGTCGCGCACAACGCCATCTTCGACTGGCAGATGATCGCCCGGGAGTACGCGCGTGCCGCCGAGACCGCCCCGGTCCGCCAGCGGCTGTGCACGATCGCCCTGTCGAAGGAACTGAACCTCCCGCTGCCCAACCACAAACTGGAGTCGCTCGCCGCGCACTTCGGTGTGGTCCAGCAGCGCGCGCACCACGCGCTCGACGACGCCCGGGTACTGGCGGAGGCGTTCCGACCCTCGCTCCACGCGGCCGCCCGCGACGGCGTACGGCTGCCGCTGCTGGAGTGCCGGCCGCTGACGGAGTGGTCGGACTCCCCCGTCACGCCGCGGATCGGCCAGCAGGCCTCCTACCGGGGCGGCGGCTGGCGGCCCTCGCGCAGGCGGCCGCCCTGCCCGCACCCGAATCCGGGGCGCTTCGAGGACGGCAAGCCCCTGAAGCAGGGCATGCGCATCGCCTTCTCCGGTGACACCTCGGTGGACCGGGAGCTGCTGGAGGACCGCGCGGTCGAGGCGGGCCTGCACATCGCGACGGGTGTGTCGCGGCTCACCAGCCTGCTGGTGACGAACGATCCGGATTCGGCGACCTCCAAGACGCTCAAGGCGAAGTCCTTCGGCACGCCGGTCGTCGACGAGGCGGCCTTCACCCAGCTGCTGCGGGACGTGGCCCCGGCCGGGGACTGAACCGGCGCGTTGCGCCGGGCGGGTGTCGGCGCCGCGACTCACCCCGAGGGATCTTGTTCCGGTCCGCCTCCGTGCGGAGCATGCGGCGCATGGCACGTTGTGAGGTCTGCGGAAACGATTACGGGATGTCCTTCGAAGTGCACGCGCAGGGCGCCGTGCACGTCTTCGACTGCTTCTCCTGCGCCATTCACCGCATGGCGCCCATCTGCGAGCACTGCCGGGTCCAGATCATCGGACAGGGCGTCGAGGTCGGGGGGCAGTGGTTCTGCGGGGCGCACTGCGCCCGCGCGGAAGGGAAGGTGGGCATCAAGGACCACGCCTGAGTCCCCCGCCCCGCTCCCCCTCGCCGCACCGGCGACCCGCACCGGCGGCCCCGGACCGGCCACCCGGCCGTCCGGGGCCGGTCCACTGGGGGTACCGTCGTGGGCGTGTACCGCTTTGTACTGACCCGGCAGTGGGTGTGCCTCACCCTGATCGCCCTCGCCCTCATCCCCGCGATGATCAAGCTGGGGTTCTGGCAGTTCCACCGCCATGAGCACCGGGTCGCGCAGAACCGGCTGATCGAGACGAACCTGCGGGCGAAGCCGGTCCCCATGACCGAGGTCACCTCCCCCGGCCACCGC
The DNA here is from genome assembly GCF_001905445.1 of Streptomyces sp. CB00455. GTDB lineage: Bacteria > Actinomycetota > Actinomycetes > Streptomycetales > Streptomycetaceae > Streptomyces. The sequence goes on from NZ_LIVQ01000003.1 coordinate 44,571, forward strand.
GTCCCCCGCGCCGACTTCTGGCGGGCGGTCACCGCCACCGGCACATACGACACCGCCCACGAGGTCGTCGTCCGGATGCGCACCGACAACGACGACAAGGTCGGCTTCCACGTCCTGACCCCCCTCGTGCTCTCCGACGGCCGGGTGGTGCTGGTCAACCGCGGCTGGGTGCCCGCGGGCGACGACTCCCGCGCCTACCCGCCGGTGCCGGCCGCTCCCTCGGGCGAGGTCACCGTCACCGGCCGGCTGAAGGCGGACGAGACCAGCGGCGGCAGCGGCATCAAGGACCGCAAGGGGCTGCCGGACCGTCAGGTAATGCTGATCAACAGCGCGCGGCAGGCGGAGTACCTGGGCAGGCCCGTCCTGGGCGGCTACCTGGAACTCACCGCCCCGGTCCCCGCCGGCGGCAGCCCCGAGGCCGTCGCCGAGCCCGACCACGACTCCATCGGCCCGCACATGGCCTACGCCGTCCAGTGGTGGCTCTTCACGGCCGCGGTGCCGCTGGGATGGGTCGTCCTCGTACGGCGCGAGAAGCGCGACCGCGAACAGCAGGCGGCCCGAGCGGCCTCCGGCGCCGAGCGGGAGCCCGCCACGGCGTAGCGTGTCGGCATGGATCTTGGACTGAAGGACCGTGTCTACATCGTCACCGGCGCCACCCGCGGGCTCGGCTTCGCCGCCGCCCGGGAGCTGACCGCCGACGGCGCGAAGGTCGTCGTCACCGGCCGCGACGCGAAGCGCGCGGCGCAGGCCGCCGCCGAGCTGGGCCCGGACGCGGTCGGCGTGGCCGCCGACAACGCCGACCCCGCGGCGGCCGGGCAGCTGGTCGCGACCGCGCGCGAGCACTTCGGGCGCCTCGACGGCATCCTCATCAGCGTCGGCGGCCCGCCCCCGGGCCTCGCGGCGGACAACACCGACGAGCAGTGGTCGGCGGCCTTCGAGTCGGTCTTCCTCGGTGCGGTCCGCCTCGCCCGGGCGGCCGCCGCCGAGCTGGGCGAGGGCGGGGTCATCGGCTTCGTCCTGTCGGGCTCCGTGCACGAGCCGATCCAGGGGCTGACCCTGTCCAACGGTCTGCGCCCGGGCCTGGCCGGCTTCGCGAAGTCCCTGTCGGTGGATCTCGGCCCGCGCGGCATCCGGGTCCTCGGGCTGCTGCCGGCGCGGATCGACACCGACCGCGTGCGCGAGCTCGACGCGCTGTCCGGGGACGCGGCGGCGGCGCGGGCCGGGAACGAGTCCCGCATCCCGCTGCGGCGCTACGGCACTCCGGAGGAGTTCGGCCGCACGGCGGCGTTCCTGCTCTCCCCCGCCGCCTCCTACCTGACGGGCATCATGGTCCCGGTCGACGGGGGCTCGCGGCACGGCTTCTGACCGGGCACGCGCGGGGCGGTGGGGGCCCGCCGCCTCCCGGGGCGCGGCCGGGCGGCGCGGTTTCGGCCGGGCTCAGACCACCCGCTCCGCGCGGTGCGGGGTCACCTTCAGGCGGGCCTCCGCGGGCATGTCGGCGAGCCCCGCCGCGGCGCGGGCGTGGGTCAGCACCGGGCCCGCGAGGGCGGCCAGGACATCGGCCGGCACCGCGTGCGGCTCCAGCTCCACCACCAGTCGCAGGGCCGGCGAGCCGCGTCTGCCGCGCAGGGCGACGCGGCACCGGGCGACGCCGTCCAGGGCGCCGGTCTCCGCGGCCACCGCCTCCTCCAGTGCGCGCCCGCGCAGGAGGGCGTAGGCCCCGTCCCCGGTGTCGACGGCCACCGCCCGCAGCCGGGAGCGCCTGAGCTGGGACAGCAGCCACCACAGCGCCAGCAGGACGCACAGCGCGAGGCCGGCGGCCACCGCCCACCACCACCAGCCCTCGGCGTGCCAGTGACGGCGCCGGGCCGCCGCGGTGAGCAGCGGCGCGTGCCGGCCGGCGAACGGCCAGGACGCCGTGAGCACCGAGACCCCGGCCGCCAGCAGGGCCAGTCCGGCCAGCGCCAGCAGGGTCCTGTTCACCGCCCCGAGCATGCCGGCCGTCACCTCCCGACCCGCACGCGCCGCCGCGGCGGGTGCGCGAGGCCCAGTTCGCCGACGCCGGCGGTGAGCACCTCGTCCAGGTCGCGCCGGACCTCCTCCAGCTCCCGGAAGTGGGAGGTGACGCGTACCGCGACGCGGGAGCGGCTCACCGTGACCCGGGCCGAGCGCACCCCGGACACCTCCATGGCCCGGTCCCGCAGCACGCGTGCGGCGTCCTTGCGTCCGATGCCGGCCCGGATGCCGGGGTCCGCGGCCGTCCCGGGGGCCCGCATGCTCAGGATCCGGCGGAGTCCGGGGGTGAGCGCCAGCACCAGCAGCACGGCCCCGGCCAGGGCGAGGACCCCGCCCGCCAGCAGGACGCCGGTCTCATCCGGGGTGTGCCGGTCCAGTTGGCGGGCGAGGTCGCGGCGCCACTGCATGCCGGGCCGGTGGGCCCGTACGGCGGCCAGGTCGTACAGGAACAGCCCCGCCACGGCCAGCACGGCGAGGGCGGTGAGCGCGGCCGGGATGCGGCGGGCGGAGCGGAAGCGGGAGATGCGGGGGGCGTCCTTCACCGCAGCCGCCGCTCGCGCCCGGCGGGCCGGGCGGGGGTGGCGTGCAGGTGCTCGATGTCGATGTCCACCTCGGGTACGGACATGTCGGCGCACTCCTCGATGCGCTGGGCCACCCGGCGGCGTACGGCCGCGCACTGGTCGGCGAGGTCGGCGGGGTAGTCGAGTTCCAGGCTCACCCGTACGCGGGCGACGTCGTGGTGGACGGTGACGGCGGCGTGCGGATCCGGGACTCCTTCGGACCGCCCGGCGAGCGCCTCGCGGGCGGCCTGGGCGGCGATCTTGGCGACGACCCGGTCGGCGATGCGGGTGGCGCCGCGCTCGGCGGGCGCGACCCGGGGCGGGGTGGCCCGGGGGGCGGTGGCCGGGGGTGTGCTCATCGGCGCCTCACCGGCGCCGGTCGTCGCGGTCGCGCCCGCGCGGGCGGAACAGGTCGCCCGGTTCGAGGTCGCCGTCGAGGAAGCGGCCGAGGACGAATCCGACGGCGCCGAGCGCCGCCACCAGGAGGAAGGCTCCGAAACCGCCGAAGTACCCGGCGAACCCGAGTGCCATGCCGGCCACCAGGCCGACGACAGCCATGCTCATTGCGGGTCTCCTCACGGCTACTGGAGCCGGGACTCCGGCTCCTCGTCTTCCTCGTCGGGCAGTTTGACGTCACTGACGGCGATGTTGACCTCGACGACCTCCAGGCCGGTCATCCGCTCAACCGCCGAGATGACGTTCTCACGGACGGCCCGTGCCACGGCCCGGATCGACACGCCGTAGTCGACGACGATCTCCAGGTCGAGGGCCGTCTGGACCTCGCCGACCTCTGCCTTGACCCCGCGGCTGACGGAGGCCTTCGTCCCGCCGGGGACCCGGTCGCGGACGGCGCCGAAGGTGCGCGAGAGGCCGCTGCCGCTGCCCATGGCGTGTACGCCGACGACCTCGCGCGCCGCGAGTCCGGCGATCTTCTCGACGACACCGTCGGCGATGGAGGTGCGGCCCCGTTCGGCGGGGGGCTTGCCCTGGCTCCCTGATACGGATTCGGTCATCGCATGTCCTTGGGATCGAGCGCCCTCGGCGCGGTACGGACTCCCCACCACGGTAAGCGTGTGGACCCGGCCGTGCCCGGGGACTAGGCCGGTCGGCGGGAACCTGTTCGGGGCACCGCCTGCCCCCGGTCGGGCCGGTCATGCGGCCGCCCCGCCTCCGGTCACGGAAGCGGGGCGGCGTACGGCAGGGGGCGGGACCCGGGCCGGGGCGTCAGTCGGAGAGACCCGCCAGGTCGCGCAGGCGGCGGGCCTGGGCGGCCCGCTCGGCGGCACGCTGGTCGTCGTAGGGACGGTCCTGCGCACCGCGCAGCAGTGCCTTGGTCTCGACGACGGCGTCCCGCGCCGGGGCCAGCAGGGCGGTGGTGAGGTCCTGGACGGCGGCGTCGAGCTCGCCGGCCGGGACCACGAGGTTGGCGAGGCCGGTCCGCTCGGCCTCCTCGGCGTGCACGAAGCGGCCCGTGGCGCAGATCTCCAGGGCGCGGGCGTAACCGACGAGGGAGGTGAGGGGCTGGGTACCGGCCAGGTCGGGCACCAGGCCCAGGCTGGTCTCGCGCATGGCGAACTGCACGTCGTCCGCGACCACGCGCAGGTCGCACGCGAGCGCGAGCTGGAAGCCGGCGCCGATCGCGTGCCCCTGCACGGCCGCGACGGAGATGATGTCGTTGCGCCGCCACCAGGTGAATGCCTCCTGGTACTCGGCGATCGTGGAGTCGAGCAGTTCGTCCGAACCGCGTGCCAGGTCGAGGAAGGACGGCTCGCCCTCGAAACCTTCGGGGGTGAACGCCTGCCGGTCGAGCCCGGCGGAGAAGGACTGGCCCTCACCGCGCAGCACGACGACCCGGACGGTGCCCGGCAACGACCTTCCGGCCTCCGCCAAAGCCCGCCAGAGCGCGGGGGACTGGGCGTTTCGCTTGGCCGGATTGGTCAGTGTCACCGTGGCGACCGAGTCGTCGACGGTGAGTCGTACGCCGTCCTTGTCGAGCAGAGTCATCCGTGTGCCTCCGGTGTGCAGTCGGCCGCGGTACCGGCCTAAGTGACTGCACAGTAACCACCCAGCCGACCGGGAGGCCGACCGGGGGTCACCGAAGGAACCGTGGGACCATGTGGAGCCTTTGGAGCGTCGGAACCGCTGGGCCCGGGGTCAGGCGGTGGCCGCCTTCTTGCCGCGTGTCGCGCCTCCGCGACCGCGCAGCGACACCCCGGACTCACTGAGCATCCGGTGGACGAATCCGTAGGACCGGCCGGTCTCTTCGGCCAGCGCCCGGATACTCGCACCGGAGTCGTACTTCTTCTTCAGGTCTGCCGCGAGCTTGTCGCGCGCGGCGCCGGTTACCCGGCTGCCCTTCTTCAGAGTCTCGGCCACCCGTGCCTCCTCGTGGGAAGTGCGCTCTGGACTTCTCATGATCACCCCTCCCACGCTTCCTGGCCACCCATTCAGCAAGGTCGGTGCGGCCGCATGTGCCGAGTGGTGGACGCCCGACCAGAGCGGAATCCGCCCCTCCGCTGCATGACGTCCGTCACACTTCCCCGCTTCCGCCGGGAACCGGCAGGTCAGGGGCGGGGCGAGGAAGGACGAACGGCCCCGGTCACGCGCCCTGGCGGGCGCGGCCGGAGCCGTCGTACGACGCGCGACGATACGAGACCGTCTCACTCAGATGATGGATCACGGCTGAGCCGAATGATCCATAAGGATCTGGATCAGGCGAGGGCGACCAGGTCCCGGTAGTCCGGACCCCACAGGTCCTCGACGCCGTCCGGGAGCAGGATGATCCGCTCCGGCTCCAGCGCCTCGACCGCGCCCTCGTCGTGCGTGACCAGGATGACCGCGCCCTTGTAGGTGCGCAGGGCGCCCAGGATCTCCTCGCGGCTGGCCGGGTCGAGGTTGTTCGTGGGCTCGTCGAGCAGGAGCACGTTCGCCGAGGAGACGACCAGCGTGGCCAGGGCCAGGCGGGTCTTCTCGCCGCCGGAGAGCACCCCGGCGGGCTTGTCGACGTCGTCCCCGGAGAAGAGGAAGGAGCCGAGCGTCTTGCGGACGGCGACCAGGTCCAGGTCGGGGGCCGAGGACCGCATGTTCTCCAGGACCGTGCGCTCCGGGTCCAGGGTCTCGTGCTCCTGGGCGTAGTAGCCGAGCTTGAGGCCGTGGCCCGCGCTCACCACGCCGGTGTCCGGCTTCTCGGTGCCCGACAGCAGGCGCAGCAGGGTGGTCTTGCCGGCGCCGTTGAGGCCGAGGATGACCACGCGCGAGCCCTTGTCGATGGCCAGGTCGACGTCGGTGAAGATCTCCAGGGAGCCGTAGGACTTCGACAGGCCCTCGGCGGTCAGCGGGGTCTTGCCGCAGGGCGCCGGGTCCGGGAAGCGCAGCTTGGCGACCTTGTCGGAGACGCGGACGGCCTCCAGGCCGGCGAGCAGCCGGTCGGCGCGCTTGGCCATGTTCTGCGCTGCGACCGTCTTGGTGGCCTTGGCGCGCATCTTGTCGGCCTGCGAGTTCAAGGCCGCGGCCTTCTTCTCCGCGTTCTGGCGCTCGCGCTTGCGGCGCTTCTCGTCGGCCTCGCGCTGCTGCTGGTAGAGCTTCCAGCCCATGTTGTAGACGTCGATCTGGGCGCGGTTGGCGTCCAGGTAGAACACCTTGTTCACGACGGTCTCGACGAGGTCCACGTCGTGGGAGATGACGATGAAGCCGCCGCGGTAGTTCTTCAGGTAGTCCCGCAGCCAGACGATGGAGTCGGCGTCGAGGTGGTTGGTGGGCTCGTCCAGGAGCAGGGTGTCGGCGTCCGAGAAGAGGATCCGGGCGAGCTCGACGCGGCGCCGCTGGCCGCCGGAGAGGGTGTGCAGCGGCTGGCCGAGGACCCGGTCGGGCAGGCCGAGAGCGGCCGAGATCGTGGCGGCCTCGGACTCGGCGGCGTACCCGCCCTTGGTGAGGAACTCGGTCTCCTGGCGCTCGTACTGCCGCAGCGCCTTCTCACGGGTGCCGCCGGCGCCGGTGGCGATGCGCTCCTCGTTCATCCGCATCTTCTTGATCAGGACGTCGAGGCCGCGCGCGGACAGGATCCGGTCGCGGGCCAGGACGTCCAGGTCACCGGTGCGCGGGTCCTGCGGGAGGTAGCCGACCTCCCCCGAGCGGGTGATGCTGCCGGCGGCGGGCTGCCCCTCGCCCGCGAGGCACTTGGTGAGGGTCGTCTTGCCGGCTCCGTTGCGGCCGACCAGGCCGATGCGGTCGCCCTTGGCGACGCGGAAGGAGGCGGACTCGATGAGGACTCGGGCGCCGGCGCGCAGTTCGACGCCGGTTGCGGTGATCACGGAAATACTCCAGAGCGGTGGGGACGGCGGAAGGGGGGCAGGACGCGATGCTTCGACGCCGCTAATCCGCGAGGAGATTTGCCATGGGAGTCATTCTACCGGGGGTGCGCAACCACTTTCCGGGGCACCAGCGGAAGGCGCGGGCGGCCAGGGCCCGCCCCTGCCCGTCCCCCCGTCGGGTCCACGGATCGCACCGGCGGTCCGGGACGCGCACGAGGACGGTCGGGTCGATACTCGCCGCAATGGCGGACACGTGGATGCGAGGCGGTGCGGGATGCAGTTCGACGACGACGCCGATCTGGACACGTCCGAGGTCAGTGATGTGCGCGGCAGCCGCATCCCCGGCGGGAGGGCCACGGTGGGCGGCGGCATCGTCGGCTTCGTCGTGCTGCTCGTCGGACTGTTCTTCGGTGTGGGCCCGGACCAGCTGGGGCTGTCCTCCGGCGACCGGGAACCGGACCCGGCCGCCTCCTCCGTCAACCAGGTGCAGCAGTCGTGCAGGACGGGGCAGGACGCCAACGCACGGGAGGACTGCCGGCTGGTCGCCGTGGTCAACAGCACCCAGGACTTCTGGAAGCAGGACCTCACCCGGCGCGGCGGCCAGTACAGTCCGGCGCAGACGGTCTTCTTCACCGGCCGGGTCGGGACCGCCTGCGGGTCGGCCACCTCCGCTGTCGGCCCCTTCTACTGCCCCGGTGACCGCAAGGTCTACCTGGACCTGGGCTTCTTCCAAGAGCTGCGGACGAAGTTCGGCGCGAGCGGCGGCCCCTTCGCCCAGGCGTACGTCGTCGCGCACGAGTACGGGCACCACATCCAGAACCTGACCGGGACGCTCCAGCGGTCCCAGGACGGGCAGCAGGGCGCGAACAGCAACGCCGTCAAGGTCGAGCTGCAGGCCGACTGCTACGCCGGGGTCTGGGCGCACAACGCGACGAAGACCCCCGACGAGTCCACCGGACGGCCGCTGATCACCAGCCTGACCGACGCGGACATCAAGGACGGCCTCGACGCGGCGGCCGCCGTGGGCGACGACCGGATCCAGGAGAAGTTCCAGGGGCGGGTGTCCCCCGAGTCCTGGACGCACGGCTCGGCCGAGCAGCGCCAGCAGTGGTTCTACCAGGGCTACCGGACCGGCGACATGGCCCAGTGCAACACCTTCCGCTGACTGTCGGCGACGCCTGCCATGCTGTGGTGCGGGTCACACGCACGGTCGTGCACCGGCCCGTCCGCACCGAGAGGGAGTGACCGTCATGGCAGGTGTTCCGTCCATCGTCCCGACTCTGCTCTACCGCGACGCCAAGGCCGCCATCCAGCTGCTGACGGAGGCGTTCGGCTTCACCCAGGTCGCGGTGTACGAGGGGGACGACGGCGCCGTGATGCACGCGGAGCTCTCCTACGGGAACGGCGCGGTGATGCTCGGCAGCAAGGGCCGCGGCGGCGTCTTCGACAAGGCCATGGAGAGCGCCGGGCCCTCGGGGGTGTACGTCGTCGTCGACGACGTGGACGGCCACCACCGGCGGGCAGCCGAGCACGGCGTGGAGATCCTCATGGAGCCCACCGACCAGGACTACGGGTCGCGCGACTACATGGCCCGGGACGGCGAGGGGAACATCTGGAGCTTCGGGACGTACGCGCCGCAGGTCTGACGCCGGCGGCGCGTACGCGCGCGAGGGGCTTCCGGGTGCGCGGGGCTTCCGGATGCGCGGGTCTTTCGGGTGCGGGGGGGCGCCGCCGCCGGCCCGGGCGCCCCGCGAGGAGCGCCCGGGCCGGCCGTCACATGCCGCCGGTGTGCACCTGGAAGGCGGCCCGGCGGACCGCCTTGGCCAGGGCGGGGTCCGGATGCGCCGCGGCCAGTGCGACCAGGACCTGCACGGTGCGCGGGTGGCCGACGGCGCGGACCTCGTCCAGCAGCCGGGGCACGGTGGTCCGGACGGCCGAGTCCAGGTGCCGGGCCAGCAGGTCGGCCTCGCCGTGGTCGGCGATGGCCGCGGCGGTGTCCACCCAGAGCCAGGTCGACTCCTCGGGGGTGAGGACGTCCTGCGCCTCCTCGGGGTCGATCCCGTCGTGCTCGGCGAGCCAGAGCAGGGCGTAGGGGCGCAGAGCCGGTTCGCGCACCGCGGCGCGCACCTCGGGCTCGGCGGGGGCGCCGACCACGCGCAGCGCCTCGAAGGCGAGTCCGCGCGTCAGGGCGTCCTCGCCGCGGGCGGCGTGCAGCAGTTCGGCGACCGCGTGGCGCACGGGCCGGGCGGCGAGCCAGGCCTGGTATTCGGCGCGGGCCGGGCCGGGGGTGAGCCGGGCGCAGCCGCGCAGCATGGCGGCGGCGGACTGCTCGATGTTCCCCGCGTGGCTCTGGGCGGCGACGCAGATCTGCTCCAGCTTGACCCAGACCGCCCAGCTGCCGAGCGGGGTGAGGGCGGCCTGCGCGGGGCCGAGGGTGACGGCGTCCACGGCGGCGAGACCGCCGAGCGCCCAGCGCAGCAGCCGGGCGAGCGGGAGGGGCCGGGTCTCGGCGGGGGCGGCGCCGGAGGGTCCGGGAGCGGCCTCGGGGCCGCCGTCGGGACCGGCCTCGGGGCCACCGTCGGGACCGGCTTCAGGACCGGCTCCGCGACGGCCGTCGGGGCCGCCGTCCGGGCCGTCCTCGGGCCGGGCCGCAGCGGGTTCCGTTTCGTAGGGGACCTCGCACCGCTCGTCGCGCAGTTCGGTGACGCGCTGCCCGAGCAGGTCGAGGAGGTCGGGGACGGTCACCGGCCCGGCCGACAGCTGGAGCAGGGAGAGGAGTTGGGGCATCGCCTCCACGACCTCGGCGACGGCCGCGGGGGCGATGTCGGCGGGGGCGGGGTGGACGAGGGACCAGGCGTCGAAGAGGGCGACCCAGCCGCGCAGTACGGCGGTGTCGTCACGGTCCCAGGCGCGCAGTCGCCAGCCCGGCCGGGCGTCGCCGCCGTGGACCTCGACGAGGCCGGCGAGGCGGGCGCGGTCCCAGCCGACCCTGATCTGGCCGTGCGTCAGGTTCAGCTCCCCGGCCGCGCGTTCGACGTCGGCGGTGGCCAGGGCGCCGGTGGGCGCGGGCCGGCCGCCGTCGCCGGCACCGAGGTTGCGCTCGGCCCAGCGGGTCAGGCGTACGGCGTCGGCGAGCGAGGCCCGTGCCCGGTTCGCGAGGTCGGCCGTGGCGGGGGTGCCCGCCGGGGGCCTCGGGGCGGGCCGGGTGCGCCGGTCCGTCACCGCCTTGCGGGCCGCGGCGACGGACCGCGGGGAGACGAGTCGGAGTCTGGAGTCGCGAGCCAACTGCTCATCAGGCTTTCGGGACGTCACGGAAGCAGTCTCGCCCGTCACTGGCCGAAAGCCCAAACGGAACCGGCCGTTACCGCTGCCCGCCCTCAGCACAGACCGGGGCAAGCCGCCCATGGCGTCTCTCCCGCCACACGCCCTTCACACAAACAGGCCGTCACAGCAGGGGGGTGAGGAAGCGTCGCAGGCGCTCCTCGTAGGCGGCGGGGTCCGCGTTCCACATCGCCCCGTGCCCGGCCCGGGGCACCGTGTGCAGAGTGACGAGGTCGGGCCGGGCGGCGGCGAACCGGCGCGAGGGCCCCCAGGGGGCGAGCGTGTCGTCGGGGCCGTGGAAGACCAGGGCGGGGACGCGCAGCGCGCCGGGGTCCGCACCGGGGCCGCGGTGGTCGGCGCGCAGTCCGGCGCGGCTCTCGGCGGCCCGCACCGCGAGCGGCAGCAGGGCGGCCGGGGTGCCGCGGGACGCGGCGAGCCCGCGCAGGGTGGTGTGCCAGTCGAGCACGGGCGAGTCCAGGACCAGGCCGGCGATCCGGTCGGCCAGCGCCGAGCGCTCGGCGGCGTACAGCGCCATGGTGGCGCCGGTGGACCAGCCGTGCAGGACGACGTTCCGGGCGCCGTAGCGCAGGGCGTAGCGGATGGCCGCGTCCAGGTCCCGCCACTCCGATGCGCCGAGGTGGCCGAGGCCGTCCGGGGAGTCGGGGGCGCCGAGGTCGCCGCGGTAGGCCAGGTCGAGGACGGGCAGCCGCATGCGGCGCAGGAAGGGCATGACCGCCATCGGGTTCTCCCGGGTGCCGCCGAGCCCGTGCACGGCGATCACCCAGGTGTCGCGGACCTCGGGTACGAACCAGGCCGGCAGGGCGCCGAGCTCGCCGGGGACGTCGACGTCGGCGTGGTCGAGGCCGAGGGCGGTGCGCGGGTCGCCGACGTGGATCCGGGGGGTGAGGGTGACCCGGGTTCCGGGGCCGAGGCGCCCGTGGGTGACGGCGAGCAGCCGGCGGACGACGGTGTCGGGACCGTGGTCGGCGTCCTCGACGACGGATCCGACGACGGCGTGCACCCCGGGGGCGTCCAGTCCGTGGGTTCCGGGAGCCAGGGAGGCGAGCGAGCGCGTCAGCGTGACCCGGTCGCCGGTGGCGCGGTGGACGCTCAGGCGCGGTCCGCCGGGCAGGGGCTGACCGGGGCGGGGCCGCAGGGCCGCGGCGGCGGCGTACCGGCCGGCCGCGACCGCGGCCGCGCCGGCGCCCAGGAGGCTCGTGGTGACGGCCGCTGCCGTCGCTGTCGCGGTTCGCACCGCTCCAGTGTCGTGGGGCACGGTCGCGAGGGCCACCGGAGGAAATCGTCCGGCGCGGCGCCTAGGCGGAGTGATCTCACTCACTTCAGGGGCGCCGGCGGACCGCCCGCAGGACTTCCGGCCGGGGGCGGAGTGGTGCGTTCACCCGACTTTGACGTGCATTAATCGATGTATCTGCGAATCAACCGGGACGAAGGGGCCGATGGGGCGCCGCACCAGTACACCGGTCCGCCCGGGTCAGTTCACCTTCCGTTCATCCAGGTTGCCTACGTTCGCCTAGCCACTGACGCCAAACAGAAGCCTGGGTAAATGGAGCACATAACGCTTCTCCTCGGGATCGTGATCATCACCGCTCTCGTGTTCGACTTCACGAACGGTTTTCACGACACGGCCAACGCGATGGCCACCACCATCTCGACCGGCGCCCTCAAGCCCAAGACTGCGGTGGCCATGTCCGCCGTGCTGAACCTCGTCGGCGCGTTCATGTCCGTGGAGGTCGCCAAGACGATCTCCAAGGGCCTGGTCAACGAAGAGGGCATCCAGCCAGAGGTGATCTTCGCCGCGCTGGTCGGCGCCATCCTCTGGAACCTCGTGACCTGGCTGGTCGGTCTCCCCTCCAGCTCCTCCCACGCCCTGATGGGCGGCCTGATCGGCGCCGCGGTCGCCTCCGCCGGCCTCGGCGCGGTCAACGGCAGCGTCGTCGTCACCAAGGTCCTCATCCCGGCCGTCGCCGCACCGATCGTGGCCGGCGTGGCCGCGATGCTGGCGGCCAGGCTCACCTACAAGCTCGGCGGCAAGGTCGGCGAGAAGACCTCCACCAAGGGCTACCGCACCGGCCAGATCGCCTCGGCGGGTCTCGTCTCCCTCGCGCACGGCACCAACGACGCGCAGAAGACGATGGGCATCATCACGCTGGCGCTCGTCGCCGGCGGCGCCCTCGCGCCCGGCTCCAACCCGCCGGTCTGGGTCATCGTCTGCGCCGGCACGGCCATCGCCATGGGCACCTACCTGGGCGGCTGGCGCATCATCCGCACCATGGGCAAGGGCCTGACCGACCTGCAGCCGCAGCAGGGCTTCGCCGCCCAGACCTCGGCCGCCAGCGTCATCCTGGCCTCCTCGACCCTCGGCTTCTCCCTCTCCACCACCCACGCGTGCTCCGGCGCCGTCATGGGTGCGGGCCTGGGGCGCAAGGGCGGCGTGGTCCGCTGGTCCACCGCCACCCGCATGTTCGTCGCCTGGGGCCTGACCCTGCCGGCCGCGGCCCTGGTCGCCTCCGGCGCGGAGCTGGTCATGCGGTCGGGTGACATCGGCGTCGCCGCCGTCGCGGTCTTCCTGGTCGCCGCCTGCTTCGCCATCTGGGTCATCTCGCGCCGCCAGGTCGTCGACCACCACAACGTCAACGTCCTGGAGCAGGACGGGGCCGAGGAGCCGGGTGTCGTCACCACGGCCATGGCCGCCGTCACCGTCCCGCCGACCACCGCCGCGGCCGGTACGACCGCCGCCGTGACCGACGCGGACCTCAAGGCCACCATCCCGGCCGCGACGACCACCCCGGCGGCTCCGGCCGCCGCGGTCTGACCGAGACACACAGAGGAACGGCAGTATGAAGATCGACTGGGCAGCACTCGGCTCCGTCTTCGGGGTCAGCCTCTCCGCCACCGTCGCGCTCGTGGCCCTGTTCACCCTGGGCCTGGTGGGCCTGTCCAAGCACGAGACCGCCACCGGGCAGGGCGGCGCCGCCCCCCTCGCCCGCAGCGGTGCCTACGCCTGCTTCGCGCTCGTCGCGGCGGCCGTGGGGTACGGGATCTTCCTGATCGTCGCCTGAGGCACTTGCGGGTGAAGGCTCCCTCCGGGTCCTCCGGGGGGAGCTTTCGCATTCCCCGCCGCAGGTCAACCGCAAGTTGACGGGCGTTCGCGGTGCGTGGTGGACTGCCCGGGCCAATACGGCGGCATGGAGAGGAAGTCCGGTGCGAATCCGGCGCGGTCCCGCCACTGTCACCGGGGAGCACCCGCGCGGGTGCGCCCCGGGAGCCAGGAACTCTCGCCGCCGGACACGTCGAACCAGGGCGCGGACCCTGAGTGAGGACATACCTGCCACCATGCGTGCCGACCGCGTCTTCGCGTACGGCGTCACGGCGGGCCTGATCGGCGACCGGATCCTCGGGGATCCGCGCCGGGGGCACCCCGTGGCCGCCTTCGGACGAGCCGCCGCCGCCGTCGAACGCGCCCTGTGGCGCGACGACCGCGCCCGGGGCGTCGTCCACACCCTCCTGTGCGCCGGGGGCGCGGCCGCCGTCGGAGCCCTGGGCGCCCGCGCCGTGCGCTCCGGGCCCGCGGCCGCCCGTGTCGCCCTGACGGCCGCGGCCACCTGGGCCGTGGTGGGGGGCACCTCGCTGGGCCGGGAGGCCCGCACCATCGGCGGCGCCCTGGCCGCCGGGGACACCGAGGCCGCCCGGGAGCGGCTGCCGCACCTGTGCGGGCGCGACCCGCACTCCCTGGACGAGCAGCAGATGGCCCGCGCCGTCGTGGAATCGGTGGCCGAGAACACCTCCGACGCGGTGGTCGGCGCCCTGGTGTGGGGCGCCGTCGCCGGCGTCCCCGGACTGCTGGCCTTCCGCGCCGTGAACACCCTGGACGCGATGGTCGGCCACAAGTCGCCGCGCTACCTGCGCTACGGCTGGGCCTCCGCCCGCCTGGACGACCTCGCGGGCTGGCCCGGTGCCCGGCTGACGGCGCTGGCCGCCGTGCTGGCCGGGCCCGACCGGCGGGGGGCCGTACGGGCCTGGCGCGCGGACGCCGCCGGGCATCCGAGCCCGAACGCCGGGCCCGTGGAGGCGGCGTTCGCGGGGGCGCTCGGCGTCCGGCTGGGCGGCACCCTCGCCTACGCGGGACGGGTCGAACACCGGGCGGTGCTGAACGGCGCGGCCGGCCGGCCGGTGGAGGCCGCCGACATCGAACGGGCGGTCCGGCTGTCCCGGCAGGTCACCTGGCTCGCCCTGGGCGCCTGCGTGGCGGCCCGGACGCTTGTCTCCCGCACCACGAGGAAGGGACGCGCATGAGCGGCGCGAAGCGCGGCGGCGGACTGCTGGTCGCGGGAACCACGTCGGACGCGGGCAAGAGCGTGGTCACGGCCGGCATCTGCCGCTGGCTGGCCCGCCGGGGCGTGAAGGTGGCGCCCTTCAAGGCGCAGAACATGTCGCTGAACTCCTTCGTCACGCGGGAGGGCGCCGAGATCGGCCGCGCCCAGGCGATGCAGGCGCAGGCCGCCCGCGTGGAGCCGATCGCGCTGATGAACCCGGTGCTGCTCAAGCCGGGCAGTGATCGCAGCAGCCAGGTGGTGCTGCTGGGCAAGCCGGTGGGCGAGATGAGCGCGCGCGGCTACCACGGCGGGCGCCAGGAGCAGTTGCTGGGCATCGTCACGGACTGCCTGGAGCAGCTTCGGGGCACGTATGACGCCGTGATCTGCGAGGGGGCGGGGAGCCCGGCCGAAATCAACCTGCGCCGGACCGACATCGTGAACATGGGCATCGCGCGGGCCGCGCGCTTCCCGGTGGTCGTCGTGGGCGACATCGACCGGGGCGGGGTCTTCGCGTCCTTCTTCGGGACGACGGCGCTGCTGTCGCCGCAGGACCAGTCGCTGATCGCGGGGTACCTGGTCAACAAGTTCCGCGGCGACGTCTCGCTGCTGGAGCCCGGCATGGAGATGCTGCGCGGGCTGACCGGCCGGTCCACGTACGGGGTCCTGCCCTTCCGGCACGGGCTCGGCATCGACGAGGAGGACGGCCTGAGGGTCTCCCTGCGGGGCGCGGTGCGGGAGTCCGTGGTGGCTGCCCCGGTGGGCGAGGACGTGCTGCGGGTCGCCGTCTGCGCGGTGCCGCTGATGTCGAACTTCACGGACGTCGACGCGCTCGCGGCGGAGCCGGGGGTCGTGGTGCGCTTCGTGGACCGGGCCGAGGAACTGGCCGACGCCGACCTGGTCGTCGTCCCCGGGACGCGCGGCACGGTGAAGGCGCTGGCGTGGCTGCGGGAGCGGGGGTTCGCGGACGCGCTGCTGCGGCGGGCCGCCGAGGGACGGCCGGTCCTGGGCGTCTGCGGCGGGTTCCAGGTGCTCGGTGAGCACATCGAGGACGAGGTCGAGTCACGGGCGGGGTCGGTGGCGGGCCTCGGGCTGCTGCCGGTGCGCGTCCGCTTCGCGCGGGAGAAGACCCTCGCCCGCCCGGTGGGCGCGGCGCTCGGCGAACCCGTCGAGGGGTACGAGATCCACCACGGCGTGGCCGAGGTGCTGGGCGGGGAGCCCTTCCTGGACGGCTGCCGCGTCGGGGCGGTGTGGGGGACGCACTGGCACGGCTCGCTGGAGTCCGACGGCTTCCGCCGGGCCTTCCTGCGCGAGGTCGCGGCCACCGCCGGGCGGCGCTTCGTACCGGCCCCGGACACGTCGTTCGAGGCGCTGCGGGAGGGTCAGCTCGACCTGCTCGGCGATCTGATCGAGGAACACGCCGACACGGACGCGCTGCTGCGCCTCATCGAGGGCGGGGCGCCGGCGGGGCTGCCGTTCCTCCCGCCGGGGGCGCCGTGACGGCCGCGGGCCCGCGGGCGGCCCTCCCCCGGCCCGCCCGTCACCG
The DNA here is from genome assembly GCF_001905445.1 of Streptomyces sp. CB00455. GTDB lineage: Bacteria > Actinomycetota > Actinomycetes > Streptomycetales > Streptomycetaceae > Streptomyces. Next base: position 60,655 of record NZ_LIVQ01000003.1, read on the forward strand.
GGGAGGGGAGGTGCGCGGAAGGTTCCGTGCGCCGGTCCCTCCCGGCCCGCCGGAGCCGGGCCGCCGCAGGCACATCCGTACTGAAGGAGTGAGCAACGCATGAGCACGCCCTATCCGTTCACCGCAGTGGTCGGCCAGTCCGACCTGCGGCTGGCGCTCCTGCTCAACGCCGTGAGCCCGGCGGTCGGTGGTGTGCTGGTGCGCGGTGAGAAGGGGACCGCCAAGTCCACCGCCGTACGCGCGCTGTCGGCGCTGCTGCCGGAGGTGGACGTGGTGCCCGGGTGCCGGTTCTCGTGCGCGCCCGGTGCGCCGGACCCGGCGTGCCCGGACGGCCCGCACGAGCCCGGCCCGGGCGCTGCCCGGCCCGCCCGCATGGTGGAGCTGCCCGTCGGCGCCTCCGAGGACCGGCTGGTCGGCGCCCTCGACATCGAACGGGCCCTGGCGGAGGGCGTGAAGGCCTTCGAACCCGGGCTGCTCGCCGACGCGCACCGCGGAATCCTGTACGTCGACGAGGTCAACCTGCTCCACGACCACCTGATCGACCTGCTGCTGGACGCCGCCGCGATGGGCGCCTCCTACGTGGAGCGCGAAGGCGTGTCCGTCCGCCACGCGGCGCGGTTCCTGCTGGTCGGCACGATGAACCCGGAGGAGGGCGAGCTGCGCCCGCAGCTCCTGGACCGCTTCGGGCTGACGGTCGAGGTCGCCGCCTCCCGCGAGCCCGCCCAGCGCGTCGAGGTGGTGCGCCGCCGGCTGGCCTACGAGGACGATCCGGCCGGTTTCGCCGTGCGCTGGGCCGATGACGAACACGAGGTCCGCGCCCGGGTGGTGGCCGCGCGGGCGCTGCTCCCGAAGGTCGCGCTCGGCGACACGGCGCTGTTGCAGATCGCCGCGACCTGCGCCGCCTTCGAGGTCGACGGGATGCGGGCCGACATCGTGATGGCCCGGACGGCGACGGCGCTGGCGGCGTGGGCGGGGCGGAGCTCCGTGCGCAAGGAGGACGTGCGGCAGGCCGCGCTGCTGGCGCTCCCCCACCGGCGGCGGCGCAACCCCTTCGACGCGCCGGGCCTGGACGAGGAGATGCTGGACGAGATCCTCGACCGGTTCCCCGACGAGGAGCCCGAACCCGACCCGGAGCCACGGCCGCAGGGCCCCGACGACGCCGGTCCGGGCGACGCGGGCTCCGGGGGCGACGGCCCGGACGACGGGGGCGGCCCCGACGGCGGTGGCGGGGTCCCGCCCCAGGGCGGCGCCCCCGAGGGCCCCGACGCCCCCGAAGAGCGGTCGCAGGCCCCCGAGACGCCGGACGCGCCCGACGGGCCGCGGACCCCGGAGGCGCCGCAGCCCTCCGCCGGGGAGGCCGGCGGGCCCGAGCAGGCCGCCGTGAGGGCCGCCGAGCCGTTCCGGACCAAGGCGCTGAGCGTGCCGGGCCTGGGCGAGGGCGCAGCGGGGCGGCGTTCGCGCGCCCGCACCGCGCACGGCCGGACCACCGGATCCCAGCACCCCCGGGGCCGGCTGACCCGGCTGCACCTGACGGCCACCGTGCAGGCGGCCGCGCCGCACCAGAAGGCGCGCGGGCGCAGCGGGCGGGGGCTGGTCATCCGCAAGGACGACCTGCGTCAGGCCACCCGCGAGGGCCGCGAGGGCAACCTGGTGCTGTTCGTCGTCGACGCCTCGGGCTCGATGGCCGCCCGCCGGCGCATGAGCGCGGTCAAGGGCGCGGTGATGTCGCTGCTCCTGGACGCCTACCAGCGCCGGGACAAGGTCGGCCTGATCACCTTCCGCGGCTCGGGTGCCGAGTTGGCTCTGCCGCCCACCTCCTCGGTGGACGCGGCCGCGGCCCGGCTGGAGCAGCTGCCGACCGGTGGCCGCACCCCGCTGGCCGCCGGGCTGCTGAAGGCCCACGAGGTGCTGCGGGTCGAGCGGCTGCGGGATCCGAGCCGGCGCCCCCTGCTGGTGGTCGTCACCGACGGCCGGGCCACCTCGGCCGGCGCCGCCGGCGGCCGGGCCCCGGGCACGCCGCGGGAGCTCGCCGCGCGCAGCGCGCGGCTGTTGCAGGCCGGGGGGATCGCCTCCGTGGTCGTGGACTGCGAGTCGGGGCCGGTCCGGCTGGGACTGGCCGGGGTGCTGGCCGCCGACCTCGGCGGGCCCGCCGTCTCCCTGGACGGGCTGCGGGCGGATTCGCTGGCCGGCCTGGTGAAGAACGTACGTACCGCGGGGAGCGCCACCGCACCCGCGAGCAACAGCAACAGGAGGGCCGCGTAATGCCGCAGGGACAGCCGACCGTCGTTCCGGACGACGGACTCACGACGCGTCAGCGCCGCAACCGACCGCTCGTCTTCGTCCACACCGGACCGGGCAAGGGCAAGTCCACGGCGGCCTTCGGGCTGGCGCTGCGGGCCTGGAACCAGGGCTGGCCGATCGGGGTGTTCCAGTTCGTCAAGTCGGCCAAGTGGAAGGTCGGTGAGGAGAACGCGCTCAAGGTGCTGGGCGCATCCGGCGAGGGCGGCAGCGTCGTCTGGCACAAGATGGGCGAGGGCTGGTCGTGGGTCCAGCGGGACGCCCAGCTCGACAACGAGCAGGCGGCCAAGGAGGGCTGGGAGCAGGTCAAGCGCGACCTGGCCGCCGAGACGCACCGGCTGTACGTGCTCGACGAGTTCGCGTACCCGATGCACTGGGGCTGGATCGACGTCGACGAGGTCATCGAGGTGCTGCGGGCCCGTCCGGGCACCCAGCACGTGGTGATCACCGGGCGCAACGCGCCGGACAAGCTGCTGGAGTTCGCGGACCTGGTCACCGAGATGACCAAGGTGAAGCACCCGATGGACGCCGGCCAGAAGGGTCAGAAGGGCATCGAGTGGTGACGTCGTCGAGCGTGCCGCGGCTGGTCGTCGCCGCCCCGTCCTCGGGGAGCGGCAAGACCACCGTCGCCACCGGTCTGATGGCGGCCTTCTCGGAGCGCGGCCTCGCCGTGTCCCCGCACAAGGCGGGCCCCGACTACATCGACCCCGGCTACCACGCGCTGGCCACGGGCCGTCCGGGGCGCAACCTGGACGCCTTCATGTGCGGGCCGGAGCTGGTCGCCCCGCTGTTCGCGCACGGGGCCGCGGGCTGCGACCTCGCCGTGGTCGAGGGCGTGATGGGCCTGTACGACGGGGCCGCGGGCCGTGGTGAGCTGGCGTCGACCGCGCAGGTCGCCAAGGTGCTGCGGGCGCCGGTGGTGCTGGTCGTCGACGCGTCCTCGCAGTCGCGGTCGGTGGCGGCGCTGGTGCACGGCTTCGCCTCCTTCGACCCGCAGGTGCGCCTCGGCGGCGTGATCCTGAACAAGGTCGGCTCCGACCGGCACGAGGTGATGCTGCGGGAGGCGCTGGAGGAGGCGGGAATGCCGGTGCTCGGCGTGCTGCGCCGGGCGCCGCAGGTGGCCGCGCCCTCGCGGCACCTGGGTCTGGTGCCGGTCGCCGAGCGGCGGGCGGACGCGCTGGCTTCCGTGGCGGCGCTGGCCGAACAGGTGCGGGCGGGCTGTGACCTGGACGCGCTGATGGCGCTGGCGCGCACGGCTCCGCCGCTGCACTGCGAGCCGTGGTCGCCCCGGGGCGCGCTGGCGGCCGCCGGGGGCGCCGGCCAGCAGTCCGGCCCGCGAACGGGCCGCCGGCCGCTCGTCGCCGTCGCGGGCGGGCCCGCGTTCACGTTCTCCTACGCCGAGCACGCCGAGCTGCTCACCGCGGCCGGCGGCGAGGTCGTCACCTTCGATCCGCTGCGGGACGAGGCGCTGCCGGACGGCGCCGCCGGCCTGGTGATCGGCGGCGGTTTCCCCGAGGTGTACGCGCCCGAGCTGTCGGCCAACGGCGCGCTGCGCGCGGCCGTGGCGCGATTCGCCGCGGCGGGCCGCCCGGTGGCCGCCGAGTGCGCCGGGCTGCTGTACCTGGCGCGGTCCCTGGACGGGAAGCCGATGTGCGGGGTGCTCGACGCCGACGCACGGATGTCGGAGCGGCTCACGCTGGGCTACCGGGAGGCGGTGGCGCTGTCGGACAGCGCGCTCGCGGCGGCCGGGACCCGGCTGCGCGGGCACGAGTTCCACCGCACGGTGATCGAACCGGGTGCCGGGGAGGCGCCCGCGTGGGGGTTCACGCACCCGGAACGCCTTGTCGAGGGCTTCGTACGGGGAAGTGTGCACGCCAGCTACCTGCACACGCACTGGGCGGCGGAGCCGTCCGTCGCCCGGCGCTTCGTCGAGTCGGCGGCGCGGTCCGGCCCCCGGTCCGGGGCGGTCCCGGCGGCGGGTCCGGCACCTGGCCCGTCCCCGGTGGCACGGGCCAGGTGAGAGCGCTGCGCTCAGTCCGCGATCCCCACCATGAGCCAGATCCCGGCCACCCCGCCCACCGTGCACATCAGCGTGGACAGGGCCGGGTGCTCGTGGTGCGCCTCGGGGAGGATCTCGGCTGCGGCCAGGTACAGCAGTACTCCCCCGAAGAAGCCGAGGTACGCGCCGAGCGGTTCCTCCGGAAGGGTGAACAGCAATGTGGACGCCGCGCCGACGACGGGGGCGACGGCATCGGCGAAGAGCATCAGCAGGGCCTTGCGGCGGGCGTTGCCGTAGAGGCTGGTGAGCGTGTACGTGTTGAACCCGTCGGCGAAGTCGTGGGTGATGACGGCCAGCGCCACGGTTGCCCCCATCCCGCCGCCGACCTGGAAGGCGGCGCCCAGGGCGACGCCGTCGGCGAGGCTGTGGCCGACCATCGCGGCGGCGGCGGTGAGACCGACGCGGGGGACGCGGGCGCCGTCCCCCGGGCCCTCGCCGGCGCCGTGCGAGGCCTGGCGCACGGCGAGGAGCCGTTCCACGACGTGCGCGACCAGGAAGCCGCCCACGAACAGCAGCAGGGCCAGCGGGACGCCGTACACCTCGGATCCGGCCGCGTGCAGGGCCTCCGGCAGCAGGTCGAGGCCGACGACGCCGAGCATGAGCCCGCCGGCCAGGCCCAGCACGAGGTGGCGGCGGTCGGTGACGCGTTGCGCCGTCCAGCCGCCCGCCAGGGTCATCAGGAAGGCGCCCAACGCCACGATCACGGCCATGTGCCCCTGGATACCGATTCCTCGCCCCGCACGCACGTCCGCGCGCGGGTGGCCGGGGTCGGAGTGTTGACGACGGACCGGTGGCGGTGACGTACCGGTGACGGTGACTACGGAGGGAGGACCCCCGGTGGGCGAGTACGCGACGCAGCTGGTGGTCGGGGTCGGCGGACGCGCGGGGGTCTCCGTGGCGGAGGTCTGCGCACTGGTCGAGGAGACGCTGCGGGGAGCCGGGCTGGCCACGGAGTCGGTGACGGCGCTGGCCACGGTGGACGCGAAGGCGGGCGAGGCGGGGATAGCGGGCGCGGCGAAACGTTTCGGCGTGCCCCTGGTCGCCTACCCCGCGCGGCAGCTGGCCGCGATCACCGTGCCGCACCCTTCGGAGGCGTCGCACACCGCGACGGGGACCGCCTCGGTGGCGGAAGCGGCGGCGCTCGCGGCGGGCGGTGAACTCCTCGTCCCGAAACGGCGGTCGGTGGCGGCGACGTGCGCGGTGGCCACGGCCCGGGCGCGGCACGACCTGCGCCACCACGGGGACGCGGAGGTGATGGACTGCGGATCCGGTGTGGTGGACCTCGCGGTCAACGTACGGGCGGACACGCCCCCGGACTGGCTCAGGCAGCGGATCGCCCGCTCCCTCGGGGACCTCTCCGCTTACCCTGACGGCCGCCGGGCCCGCGCGGCGGTGGCGCAGCGGCACGGCCTGCCGGTCGAGCGGGTGCTGCTGACGGCCGGAGCCGCGGAAGCGTTCGTCCTGATCGCCCGGGCCCTGGAGGCCGTACGGCCCGTGGTGGTGCATCCGCAGTTCACGGAGCCCGAGGCGGCCCTGCGGGACGCGGGCCACCGGGTGGAGCGGGTGGTGCTGCGGGCGGCGGACGGCTTCCGGCTGGATCCGGCGGCGGTGCCCGAGGAGGCGGACCTGGTGGTCGTCGGCAACCCGACCAACCCGACCTCGGTCCTGCACCCGGCGGCGGCGCTCGCCTCGCTGGCCCGGCCCGGCCGGATCCTGGTGGTGGACGAGGCCTTCATGGACGCGGTCCCGGGCGAGCGGGAGGCCCTGGCGGGCCGGACCGACCTGCCGGGGCTGGTGGTGCTGCGCAGCCTGACCAAGACGTGGGGCCTGGCGGGGCTGCGGATCGGCTACGTGCTGGCCGAGCCGGAGGTCGTCGCGAAGCTCGCCGCCGCGCAGCCGCTGTGGCCGGTGTCCACCCCGGCGCTGGTGGCGGCCGAGGCGTGCGTGGCTCCCGCGGCGCTGGCCGAGGCGGAGGAGGCCGCGCGGCGGATCGCGGTGGACCGGGCGCACCTGCTGGCGGGGCTGGCCGAATTCGACGAGGTCACGGTCGCGGGGACCGCCGAGGGGCCGTTCGTCCTCATTTGGGTGGCGGGCGGCGCGGAGGTCCGCACCCGGCTTCGCGCGCTCGGCTTCGCCGTACGCCGCGGGGACACCTTTCCGGGCCTGGACGACTCCTGGCTGCGGCTGGCGGTCCGCGACCGGGCCACGACGGGCAGGCTGCTCCAGGCCCTGGACCACGCGCTGGCCCTCGCCGGCCGCACCTGACCGGCGCCGCCGGCGCCGCGGCCGCGCCGATCGCGCCGGCCGCGGTGCCGACTCCGGCCGACTCGCCACTGGTGGCCTGCCCGTGTCCCGGCCGGTGCGCTGGCCTGCGTCCTGATCTGCGTCCTGACCTGCGTCCTGGCGCGCGTCCTGACCTGCGTCCTGACCTGCGCAGAACCGTGCCGATCCGGTGCGGGCCCCGCCCGGGCCCTGTCTACGATGCCCGCGGGGGCGGGGCCTGGCACGGCTCCGCGCAGCGGACCATGTGACATCGGGGGTTGGGAATGAAGGCATCGGCCAAGACGGGCGCGGCCCTGGCCGCACTGGCGGTCGTGGGCGGCGGGATCTACGCCGTACCGCGACTGCTCGACGGCGGCGCACCCGCCACGCAGCAGCGCCTCCAGGGCAGCGGGCGGGGCGGGGGCGCGGGCGCGGGCGGGCAGAGCCCGGAGCAGAACGCCGCTCCCGGGGGGAAGCCGTTCACGCTGGTGGCGACCGGCGACATCATCCCGTACCCGTCGATCATCCAGCGCTCGGCGGACGACGCGGGCAAGGCCGGGGAGTACGACTTCCGCAAGATACTCGCCGGCATCAAGCCCCTGGTCTCGGCCGCCGACCTGGCGGTGTGCCACCACGAGATACCGTACGGGCGCCCGGGCGGCCCCTACACGGGCTATCCCACCTTCAAGGCGCCGCACCAGCTGGCCGATGCCCTCAAGGACGCCGGGTACGACAGCTGTTCCACCGCCTCGAACCACACCCTGGACGACGGCTACGACGGCCTCGTCCGCACCTTGGACCACCTCGACCGGGTCGGCATCCCGCACGTCGGTTCGGCCCGCAGCGCGCAGGAGGCCAAGGCCCCGGCGGTGGTCGCGGCCGGCGGCGCGAAGGTCGCCCAGCTGGACTACACCTACGGCACGAACGGCATCCCCCTCCCCGCGGACAAGCCGTGGGCGGTCAACCTGATCGACAAGGACCGGATGATCGCCGACGCCCGCGCCGCCCGGGCCGCCGGGGCGAACGTGGTGGTGCTCAGCGTCCACTGGGGCACCGAGTGGCAGACGGCGCCCGACGAGCAGCAGCGCGAACTGGCGCAGGCGCTGACCGCGTCCCGCGGGGCCGACGGCCTCCCCGACATCGATCTGATCCTCGGCACGCACAACCACGTGCCGCAGCCGTACGAGAAGATCAACGGGACCTGGGTGGTCTTCGGCATGGGCGACCAGGTCGCCAGCTTCGTGCCGGCCGACAAGCTGCGCGGGAACCAGTCGTCGATCCCCCGGTTCACCTTCGCTCCGGCGGCGGCCGGCGCGGGCCGCTGGGAGGTGGTGAAGGCCGAGTTCCTCACCCAGTATTCGGACATGGGGCCGCCGTTCCGGGTCGTCTGCGCCTCCTGCGCCGCCTCCGACGCCACCCTCCCGGTGGACAAGCGGAGCGAGTACGAGCGCATCGACCGGCAGGTCACCGAGGCCGTGACGGCGCGCGGCGCGACCGGGGAGGGCCTGGAACACGCCACCCGCTGACCGCGTCGGCCGGACGTCACCGACGTCGCGGGCCGCAGACCACGGCCGGGACGGGCAGGGCGGTGGCAGGGCAGTGGGGCGGGGCGGTGGCAGGCAGGGCCGGCCGCCCGGCCCCGCTACGAGGTCCTGTTCCGCCGGGTCAAGGCGAGCGCGCCACCGCCGATCCCCAGCAGGACCAGCGCGCCGCCCGCGACGTACGGAGTCGGCGAACCGCCTCCGGTCTCGGCCAGGTTGGCGCCCTTGGTGATGGCGGACCCGGTCCCGGTCCCCGTCGCGGTCTGCGGTTTGACGTCCGGCCGGGGCGGCGCGGGTGCGGGCGCAGCAGGGGACTCGCAGTGTGCTTCGGCGAGCACGATCTCGCCCTCCACCTCGGCGACGTTCAGCTTCAGCGGGTTCACCGACACCTTCAGGCGCAGGGCCGCCGCCGCGGCCGTGGTGGAGGTGGTCTGCGTACCGGACAGCTCCAGGGTGACCAGACCCACCCCGGGCACCTCGATCCTGGTGGGACCGCCCGCCGTCAAGGTGGTCCGCTTGCCGAGGGCGGTCACCGTCCCGAGGACGTTCGAGGTGGCCACGGGCTGTTTGCCCGCCTCGCAGACGGCCTTGGAGGTGACCTTCTCGACTTCGACGAGGGAGAGCGCCGGCAGTCCGGGCACGTGTACCCGGGCCTTGGCGAGATTCACCTCCGCCTCGGCCCGGCCCTTGTCCGCGGTCGCCTTGGACGTGGCCACGTCGGCGCGGAGCACGCTGACCGGCGTGCCGCCCTCGACGCCGTCCAGGGTGACGGTCAGCGCCGTCTTCTCGGCCTTCGCCGGAGCGCTGACCTCGTTGAGGGTCGTCTTCAGCGGGACGTGCACGGTCTTGTTGAGCAGGCTCACGTCCAGTCCGGTGCGCAGGACGACGGCGCCGGCCTTGCCCTCACCTCCTGCGCCGCCTCCCGTCGCGAAGGCGGGCGGAGCGGCCAGCAGGGCCACCGCTCCCGTGGCGAGCAGGACGGCCGCGGGCATGCGGAAGGTGTTGCTGTTCAAGGTGGTGGAACCCCCGGGGAGATGGGTGCCGCCGCGCCGCCGATGAGGGACAGTGCGCGCGCCGACGGCCTCGTCCCCGGAATTTTTACGCACTGTGGGTGAACGGGCAGGCACCTGAGGTGACTTCACCCCAAAGGGTGGTTTCCGCGCACGTATTCGAATTGCAGCGCCTCAGGAGGAACGGGAGTTCCCTGCTTTTCCGGATCCGGCGCCCGAGCGGGCATTGTTAACGACCGCCGGACCGTCGGCGTCACGCCACGTCACCGCACGCTTCAGGCCCGGACCTTGCCGTTGACGACGACCCTCAGCGGCTGCGCGAGGGCGCGTACGTCGGCCCGCGGGTCCGCACCGTAGACCACGAGGTCCGCCGGCGCCCCCTCGGTCAGGCCCGGCCTGCCGAGCCACTGGCGTGCCGCCCAGGTCGTCGCCGAGAGGGCGTCCAGCGCCGGGATCCCTGCCTTCACCAGCTCCTCGACCTCCGCCGCGACCAGGCCGTGCGGCAGGGAACCCCCCGCGTCGGTGCCGACGTACACCTGGACGCCCGCGTCGTAGGCGGCCCGGACGGTGTCGTAACGACGCTCGTGGAGCCTGCGCATGTGGGCCGACCAGCGCGGGAACTTCGCCTCGCCGCCCGCCGCCATCTTCGGGAACGTCGCGATGTTCACGAGCGTGGGGACGATCGCGACCCCCCGCTCCGCGAAGAGGGGGATGGTGTCCTCGGTGAGGCCCGTGGCGTGTTCCACGCAGTCGATGCCCGCCTCGACCAGGTCGCGCAGCGCGTCCTCGGCGAAGCAGTGCGCCGTGACGCGGGCGCCCAGCCGGTGGGCCTCGGCGATGGCCGCCTCGACCTCGGCGCGCGGCCAGCAGGCCGTCAGGTCCCCGACCTCGCGGTCGATCCAGTCGCCGACCAGTTTGACCCAGCCGTCGCCCCGTACGGCCTCGCGGCCCACGTAGGCCACGAGGTCGGCGGGCTCGATCTCGTGGGCGTAGTTGCGGATGTACCGGCGGGTGCGGGCGATGTGCCGCCCCGCCCGGATGATCTTCGGCAGGTCCTCGCGGTCGTCGATCCACCGGGTGTCGGAGGGGGATCCCGCGTCGCGGATGAGGAGGGTACCGGCATCCCGGTCGGTCAGGGCCTGGCGCTCGGCGGTTCCGGCGTCGACCGGCCCGTGGCTGTCCAGCCCGACGTGGCAGTGCGCGTCGACCAGTCCGGGCAGGGCCCAGCCCGTCACCGTGGTGACCTCACCGGCCGCGACCGGAGGCTCGTAGGAGATGCGGCCGCCGACCACCCAGAGCTCGTCGCGGACCTCGTGGGGCCCGGCCAGCACCCGCCCCTTCACGTGCAGCACATCGCTCATGTCGGCACTGTACGTGCGTGGTCGGTAGGCTCTGCGGGTACCCCGGACACCCACCGGCCGAAGAGAGCACCGCCGTGACGCACCCCCTCCTGGACCTCCCGGCGCTCACCCCCGAGCGCTTCGCGTCGATCGAGCGGGGGGTCGCGGACCTCCTCGCCACCCGGCAGGACGTGGTGATCACCCAGGGAGAGGCGCTGCTGCCGCTGGAGGCGTGCATCCGGTCGGGCGCGCGGCCCGGTTCGACCGCGCTCAACGTCGTCACCGGGCCCTACGGGACCACCTTCGGCAACTGGCTGCGCGACTGCGGGGCGAGCGTGGTGGACCTGGCGGTCCCCTTCGACACGGCAGTGACGGCCGAGCAGGTGGCGCGGGCCCTGGCCGCGCACCCGGAGATCGACTTCGTCTCGCTCGTCCACGCGGAGGCGGCGACCGGCAACACGAATCCGGTCGCGGAGATCGGTGAGGCGGTACGGGCGCACGGGGCGCTGTTCATGCTGGACGCGGTGGCGTCGGTGGGCGCGGAGCCGCTGCTGCCGGACGAGTGGGGCGTGGACCTGTGCGTGATCGGCGCGCAGAAGGCGATGGGCGGGCCGGCCGGTGTGTCCGCGGTGTCGGTCTCGGAGCGCGCGTGGGCCCGGTTCGCGGACAATCCGGCGGCCCCGCGCCGCTCCTACCTCTCGCTGCTGGACTGGAAGGAACGCTGGATCGACGGCGGGCGCACGGCGCTGCTGCACGCGCCGGCCCAGCTGGAGATGCTGGCGCTGGAGGCGTGCCTGGACCGCATCGCGGCCGAGGGCCTGACCTCGGTGACGGCGCGGCACGCGGCCGCGGCGGCGGCGACCCGCGCGGGTGCGGCCGAGCTCGGGGCGGCCCCGTATGTGGGCCGGGCCGCGGAGGCTGCCCCGGTGGCCACCACCCTGCGGGTCGCGGATGCCTCGCTGGTGGTGGCCAAGGCCCTGGCGGCCCACCCGTCGGTCCCGCTGGCGGCGGGCGGCGGCGCGCTGGCGCGGGAGATGGTCCGGGTCAATCACTACGGCTCCGCGGCCGCGCTGCCCGTGGTCAGCGCCTCCCTGGCGGCCCTCGCGACCGCCCTGGGGGCGGATGCGGCGCCGGCCCTCGCGGCGGCGGAGTCGGCCTGGACGGCCGCGCGGGGCTGAACCCGGACGCGCGGGGCCGAGACCGGGTGCTGGGCCGGACCGGGTGCCCGGGCCCGGTCCCCGAGCCGGGTGACCCGCGAGGGCCGGACGGGCCGGGGGCCGCACAGGCCCGGGGGGCAACGCAGGCCCGGGGGCTGCACAGACCGGGGGCCGCACAGGCCGGGTGACCCACGGGGGCCGGACCGGCCGGGGGGCCGCCCAGGCCCGGGGCCCCGAAGGCCGCACAGACCGGGGGGCTGCACAGGCCCGGGTGACCGCACAGGCCGGGTGACCGACGGGGCCGGACCGGCCCGCCAGGACACGATCGGCCCGCAGGGTGAACCGGCCGCCGGTGCGGCCCGCAGGCCCGGGGAGCGTCAGGGGTCAGAAGCCAGGGGTCAGGGGTCAGGACAGGGCGTCCAGCAGGCGGTCCACGTCGGCCTCGGTGTTGTAGAGGTGGAACGACGCCCGCAGGGCGCCCGCCCGGGCCGAGGTGGCGATGCCGGCGTCCTGGAGGGCGGGCTGCCGGCCGGCGAGGCCCGGAACCGAGACGATGGCCGACCCTCCCGGGACCGGCTCGTGGCCCAGGCGGGCGAGCCCGGCCCGGTAACGGGCGGCCAGGGCGGTGTCGTGGGCGTGGACGGCCTCGATGCCGATGCGCTCCAGCAGCGCCAGCGAGACCTCGGCGGCGTGGTAGGCGAGGAAGGCCGGGGATTCGTCGAAGCGGCGGGCCCCGTGCGCCAGTTCCGTCACGGGGCCGTAGGTGGCGTCCCACATGGACTCGGCCGCCACCCAGCCGGCGTGCAGCGGGGTCAGGCTGTCCTGCGCCTCCTTCGACAAGGTCATGTAGGAGGCTCCGCGTGCGCCGAGCAGCCACTTGTACCCGGCGGTGACGGTGAAGTCGTAGGGCGAGGCGTCGAAGGGCAGCCAGCCCACCGCCTGCGTCGCGTCCACCAGCATCCGGGCGCCGTGCGCGGACGTCGCGGCGCGCACCGCGGCCAGGTCCGCCATCCGTCCGTCCGCGGACTGCACCGCGCTCAGCGAGACCAGTACGGTGTCCGGGCCGACGGCCTCGGCGAGGGACTCCAGCGGCGCGAAGCGGACCTTGAGGTCGTCCCGGACCACGAAGGGGTTCATCACGGAGGCGAAGTCGCCCTCCGGGCAGAGGACTTCCGCGCCGGCCGGGAGCGACGCCGCGACGAGGCCGACATGGGTGGCCACGGCTGAACCGAGGGCCACCCGCTCGACGGCCACCCCGGTCAGCCGGGCGAAGGCGGCCCGGACCCGGTTCACACGGTCGAAGTCGCCGAATCCGGCGGGGAGCCCTGCCCCCGCCGCCTCGGCCAGTTCGCGTACGGCCGCGACGGCGGCGCGTGGGAGCACCCCGCAGGTGGCGGTGTTGAGGTAGGCGGTGGAGTGGGCGAACTCGGCACGGGCCGCTTCCGGCAGGAGGTCCATGCGTTCCACTCTGCGTCAGGAACGACCCGCAGTCCATTGCCGGGTTTTGTGCGTTGGGGCAAAGACCTGCTTATGCCTGGGGGACGGCGCAGGCGCCGTCGGGGCCGCACGCGTCTGCTCCGCCCGCCGGGTCCTCGACCTCGCGGCCGGCCCACGCCTGTTCCAGCGCGCGGGTGAACACCTCGGCCGGCTGCCCGCCTGAGATGCCGTAGCGGCGGTCGAGGACGAAGAAGGGGACCGCACTTGCGCCCAGTTCCGCGGCCTCGCGCTCGTCGGCCCGCACCTCGTCGGCGTAGGCGGACCCGTCGGCGAGGACGGCGCGGGCCTCGGCCTCGTCCAGCCCGGCCTCCACGGCGAGGGCGACCAGCACCTCGGGGTCGAAGACGGAGCGCTCCTCGCCGAAGTTGGCGCGATAGGCGAGGTCGAGCAGCTGCTCCTGGCGGCCGCGGGCGGCGGCCAGGTGCAGCAGCCGGTGGATGTCGAAGGTGTTGCCGTGGTCGCGCCCGTCGGTGCGGTAGGCGAGCCCCTCGGAGCGGGCGCTCGCCGCCACGTGCTCCTCCATGCCGCGCGCCTCGTCGAGGGTGCGGCCGTACTTCTTGGCGAGCATCTCCAGGACGGGTGTGGTGACGCCCTTGGGACCGCCGGGGTCGAGCTCGAAGGACCGGAAGACGACCTCCACCTCGTCACGGTGGGCGAACTCGGCCAGCCCCTTGGTGAAACGGGCCTTGCCGATGTAGCACCACGGGCAGGCGATGTCGCTCCAGATCTCGACGCGCATGATCCTTCTTCTCTCGCACGGGCAAAACGGTTACCGCTTCAACCACCCGGGGTCGCGTCCCATTCCCCGGACGGCCGCGCGACCGTCAGCCACAGGGTGCGGTGGGAACCTGATCGGGAGGGGCGCGGGGCCGGCAGCCAGCCGTGGCCGGCGTAGAAGGCCTGGGCGCGCAGGTTGTGCTCGAAGACCTCCAGGCGGACCCGCTCTATCCCGGCGGCGCGCCAGGCGTCGAGGCACGCCGCGTGCAGGGCGGCTCCGGTCCCCCGGCGCCAGTGGGCCGGATCGACGTGGAGCTGCGTCAGGGTGGTCTCACCGTCCGCGGTGCGGAAGGCGGCGACCCCGGTGAGCACACCGTCCTGCTCGGCGCACAGGACCCCGCCCCCGGCGCCGGCCCGGGCCACGGCCGCGGACCAGCCCTCGCGGGAGCGGGCGGGCCCGGCGCCGCCCCCGTAGGCCTGCTCGGGGACGCGGCCGCGGTAGTAGGTGGCACGGGCCCGGGCGTGCAGGGCGGTGATGGCGTCGAGGTCGGCGGGGCGCGCGGTCCTGATCACGGAAAGGGGAACGCTCCGGGAACCGTGTCGGTTCCCGGAGCGCCGGCCGTGCGGTGGGCGCGGCCGCTACTTCAGCCACGCCGCCATCATCTTCTGCGCGATCGGCGCGGCCAGCCTGCCGCCGCCGATCTCGGACCGGTCCGTGTCGGAGTTCTCGATCACGACGGCGACCGCGATCTGCTTGCCGCCCGCCTTGCCGTACGAGGTGAACCATGCGAGCGGGTCCAGGCTGTTGGCGACGCCGCGCTGGGCGGTGCCGGTCTTGCCGCCCACCTCCGCGCCGCCGACCTTGGCGCCGCTGCCGCCGCCCTCGTCGACCACCGTCTTCATGGCGTCGCGGATCATCGAGGCGGTCTTCTCGTTCATCACCTGCTGGGACTCGGCGTCCTTGAAGCTCTCCAGCACGTTGCCGTTGGCGTCGGTGACCTCGGAGACCATGTGCGGGGCGACGAGCTTGCCGCCGTTCTCGATCGCGGCCGTGACCATCGCCATCTGCAGCGGGGTGGCCTGCACGTCGAACTGGCCGATACCGGTCTGCGCGACCTGGTCGACGGACATTTTCGCCGACGGGTACGTGCTCGGCGGGTTGGTGCGGACGGGGGTGTCGATCTGCGTGTTGAAGCCGAGCTTCTCGGCCGTCGCCCGCATCGTGTCCTGGCCGAGCCTGGAGGCGAGGTCCGCGAAGACGTTGTTGCAGGACAGCCGCAGGGCGGTGCGCGCCGAGACGTTGTTGCAGGCCGCCGAGCCCGCCTCGCTGGGCAGCGGGGTGCGGGTGCCGGGGATCGTGTACGGGTCCTGGATGCCGGTCGGCGTGTCCAGACTGGTGACCAGGCCGTTCTCGATGGCCGCGGTCAAGGTGACGAGTTTGAAGGTGGAACCGGGCGCCTGCGGCTTGCGCAGCGCCACGTTCTCCATGGCCTTGCCCTTGTCGGCCGAGAGCTCGGTCCAGGCCGCGGTGTCGTTGGCGCCGGCGATCCGCCCGGGGTCGAAGGAGGGGTTGTTGACGAGGGCGAGGATCTCACCGGTGGCCGGGTCGAGGGCCACGGCGGAGCCCTGCTTGCCCTGGAGCGCGTCGTAGGCGGCCTTCTGGACGCCCTTGTCGATGGTGGTCAGCACGTCGCCGGGGGCGGCACGCTTGTTGGTGAGCATGTCCATCATCGTCTTCAGCCGGCTGTCGGAGCCGTTGAGGATGTTCTTGTAGACGCCCTCCAGCATGCTCGTGCCGAAGGCCTGCGAGCTGAATCCGGTGACCGGCGCGTACAGCGGTCCGTCGACATAGGTCCGTTTGTAGCCGAAGTCCTTGCCGCCCGTCCTGGCCGAGCCGGTGATCGCCTCCCCGCCCACGATGATGTTGCCCAGCGGGTTCTCGTACTGCCCGATGAGGTTCCGCCGGTTGTGCTCGTCGTCTGCGAGGGCCTGGCCTTGGTATGCCTGCACCCAGGTGACACGGACCAGCAGGGCCAGCACCAGAAGCAGACAGAAGACCGACGCACGCCTGATCGTCTTGTTCATCCCCCGGAAAGACGCACCGGCTCCTCCGGACGTTCCGCTCTGCCCCGATTGTGGCCGGGTTCTCAGCTTTTCTTCATGAAGCCGCCCTCGTAGGCGGCGATGACCGCCTGGGTCCGGTCGCGGGCGCCGGTCTTGGCCAGGACCGAGGCGACGTGCGTCTTGACCGTCTGCGGGCCCACCCCGAGGCGTTCGCTCGCCTCGTGGTTGGACAGGCCCGCGGCCATCAGCCGCAGGACGTCGGCCTCGCGGTCGGTGAGCCGGGCCACCCAGGGCGCGGCGGGCCGGGCGCCGGCCGTGTGGGCCTCGGCGAGGGAGCGGACGGCGGCGGGGAAGAGCAGGGAGTCGCCCCGGGTGACGAGGCGGACCGCGCCGATCAGCTCGTCCGGGCCGGCGCGCTTGAGGAGGAAGCCGGCCGCTCCGGCGCGCAGCGCCCCGTAGACGTAGGAGTCGTTCTCGAAGGTGGTGACGACCACGATGCGGGGCGGCTCGGCCATGGTGGCGAGGATCTGCTCCGTGGCGCGGATCCCGTCGATCTCGGGCATGCGGACGTCCATCAGCACCACGTCGGGCGCGAGGGAACGGACCAGCGGGACGGCCTCGGCGCCGGTGGCCGCCTCTGCGACCACCTCCAGGTCGGTTTCGGCTTCGAGGATGACCCGCAGGGCGGTGCGCACCATCCGCTCGTCGTCGCAGAGCACGATCCGCAGCGGCGGCCGGGGAGTGGTCGCCGGCCCGGTCACAGTCCGCCCCCGGTGAGCGGCAGGCGGGCGCACAGCCGCCAGTGGCCCCGGTGTGGGCCGGCCTGGACCCGGCCGCCGAGGAGCGCGGCCCGTTCGGCCGCGCCGCGCAGCCCCCGGCCGCCGGTGGTGCGGGGCTCCCGGTCCCCGGGCGGGGCGGGTGGATTGGTCATGGTGATCTCCAGTTCACGGCGTCCGGCGCCGGAAGCGCGGTCGGCCTGTTCGCCCCGGTGGTCCCGGCCGGCCCGGCCGACTCCTTCGGCCCTGTCGGCCCGTCCGATCCCGTCGGCCCCGTCGATCCCGTCGGCCCCGTCGGCTCCTTCTGTCCCGTCGATCCCGTCGATCACGCGGATCCGCAGGTCCACGGGGCCCGCGCCGTGGCGCAGTGCGTTGCTGAGGCCCTCCTGGACGATCCGGTACGCCTCGCGGGAGGCGATCGCCGGCAGACGCGCCCAGTCGCCCGCCGGTCCGGGTTCCTGGCGGGCGGTGACGGCGACGCCGGCCGCCCGGGTGCGGGCCAGCAGCCCGTCGAGGTCGCCGGCGAGGGTCGGCGCGGGCGCGGCCTCCGGCCGGCCCGGGTCGCCGTCGCGCAGCAGGCCCAGCACGGCGTCCAGCTCGCCCACCGTCCGCCGGGTGGTGTCCTCGATCGCGGCCAGCGCCTCCCGGACGAAGCCGGGGTCGGTGTCGAGCACCCGCCGGGCGGCGACCGCCTGGAGGGTGACGGCGCTCAGCGCGTGCCCGACCGCGTCGTGCAGTTCCCGGGCCAGCCGGTTGCGCACGGCCAGGTCGGCGGCCCGCTCCTCGGCCACCGCCAGCCGGTCCGCGGCCGTCGGCCCCAGCAGTACGGGCGCCAGCCGGGCCAGGATCGCCCCGGCCGCGGCGGCGCACAGGACGAGCCCGGCCAGCAGGCCGAGGCCGGCCGGCGGGGCGGCGTACACACCGGCCCCGGTGCTGAACCAGCCGAGCCCGTTGCGGGCCTGCCGCAGCGCCGGCACGAAGGGCAGCGAGATCAGGACCAGGGCCATGGGCGGGACCGCGAGGGTCGCCCCGCTGACGAGCGCCCCCACCCCCAGGTGCAGGGTCCACCAGGCGGATGCCCGCCCCCGCGCGGCCCACGACCGGGCAGGTCCCTCGGCCAGCCGTTCCTGCGGCACCGCGCACATGGCCCGGACGGCCCCCACGGACAGCGGCCGTACCAGCCCGAACAGGAAGGCGGTGGCCGAGACGAGCGGCAGGGCGGCGGCGTAGGCGGCGAGGGTGACGGGCAGGGAGCTGAAGGCGTTGACCCCGCCGGCCGCCACGCCCACCACCACCTGGGCGAGGAGGAAGTACGGCATCAGCAGGGCCCCGCCGAGTACGAGGTGGACCCAGCGCAGCCGCGCCCGTGCCCCCAGCAGCAGGATCAGGGCGCCTCGCATCACCCCTCGCGGCGGGCGGCGAGGAACCGCGTGAGGACGAGGACGGCGAGCGATCCGGTGACCATCTGGCCAGCGTAGATCAGCAGCACCCCGGCGGAAGGCCCCTCGCCCCCGTCCAACTCCGGTCCCAGGGAGCCGATCAGCATCCACAGCCCCCAGCACAGCGTCGCCGCCGAACCGGTCCACGCCAGGGCCGGCGCCCACCGCGCCCGGCGCTTCCCGCCCCGGGCCAGGAGCCAGGCCCCCAGTCCGGCGGCGAGCGCGCACATCCCGTGCACCGCGGACACCACGCCCCTCTGTGCGGAGTACGCGGCCGCCCGGTCGGCCTGCAATCCTGCCGTACCGCCGAAGGCCCAGTAGGCGTGCACGCCCGCGACCATCAGGCCGGCCGCCGCCGCGGCTGCCGCCACCACCCCCGTGGACGACGGCAGCCGCTCCCCCGGCACGCCCTGCCCGATCCGGCCCCAGCGCTGCCGCGCGTAGGGCACGAACAGCCCGGCCAGGGCGAGTCCTTGGACGATGAAACCCGTGTAGACGACGTTGAAGACCCAGGGGTCCAGGAAGGGCTTCAGCCCACCGCGGCCGGCCGGTACGGCGCCGAAGCCGAGACCGCGTATGAGCAGTTGCCCGGGGAACGCGAGGACGATCGGGGTCAGCAGCCCGGTGGCGACGAACACCGGGACGATCAGCAGCCAGGACGGCGCCCGCTTCCCCCACGGCCGGGTGAGCACCAGCACGAGCAGGATCACGCAGGCGTCCATGGCCAGGGTGAGGGAGTTGAGCACGGTGAAGAACGGCCGGGGCTCAAGGAGCAGGCTGCCGGCCGGTATCCCGAGGTGACTTCCGCTCAACCAGGCTGCTTTGAGCGCCAGATACGGCACGGTGGCGGCCAGGGCCGCCACCTGCAGGAGCCGCCGCCCCGCGCCTGCCCCCGGCGCCGGGCCGGAAGCCGGGGGCCGCGTCGCATACCTCGTGTGCGCACCTCGTGTGGTCATGACCCAACGGTCCCGTGCGCGCGGCCCGGCCACCTCCCCCTCAGAGGGGAACCGCCTCCCCCGGACGGGGGAGGAATCGCCTGCTCCGCCGCCCCGCCCCGTTCACATACGGCGCGTGACCACCGACAGCCGGTCGCGCGCCTCGAAGAGCGCCGCCTTGATGACCAGTTCGTGCCCCGCCGTCAGCCGCGCCACCGGCACCGAGCAGCTCACCGCGTCCCGGGCCGGCGTCCGGTACGGCACCGCCACCCCGAAGCAGCGCAGCCCGAGCGTGTTCTCCTCCCGGTCCACCGCGTACCCCTGCTCCCGCACCAGCTCCAGCTCCTCGATGAGCCGCTCCCGGTCGGTCACGGTGTGCTCGGTGACCGCCTCCAGCCGCCGCGGCAGCAGCGCCCGCACCTCGTCGTCCGTGTGCGTGGCCAGCAGCGCCTTGCCGAGCGCCGTGGAGTGCACCGGCAGCCGCCGCCCGACCCGGGTGAAGGGGCGCAGGTAGTGCTGGGACTGGCGGGTCGCGAGGTACACCACGCTGGTCCCGTCCAGCCGCGCCAGGTGGATGGTCTCCGTCGTGTCGTCGGAGAGCCGGTCCAGGGTCGGGCGGGCGGCGGCGACCACCTCGTCGCCGTCGATGTAGGAGCTGCCGACCAGGAGCGCCCGGACGCCGATGCCGTAGCGCGTGCCCGTGGCGTCCGTCTCCACCCAGCCCAGGTTCACCAGCGTGCGCAGCAGCATGTAGAGGCTGGACTTGGGCAGGGACAGGTCGTTCTGGATGTCGGCCAGGCTGTGCAACCCCGGCCGGGCCGCGAAGTGCTCCAGCAACAGCACGGTGCGCACCGCCGATTTGACCGGCGCCGCAGCAACCGGGCCCCCCGACTCGGTCGTCGTCATACGCCTGCTTCCCCTCTGGTCGCCTCTTGTCACGCGAAGGACGCGGAAATAGAGTCCGCAGCAGATGTGATCATTCATCCACCGGAACGGCGTTCAGAATACTGAACGTTCCAGGAGGCAGTGGGCCATGACAACGACACCAGTTTGGAGTGTGGACCCCCGCACCGGGAAGCAGCGGGAACAGGTCGCGGTGGAGGCGACCTCCCAGGAGGTGGACGGGGCCGTACGGGCCGCGCGGGCGGCCGGGGGCGCGCTCGCCGATGCCAGCGCCCGCGCCGCCTTCCTCCGGACGGCCGCCGCACTGCTCGACGACGCGGCCGCGCACGTCATCGAGGCGGCCGATGCCGAGACCGCGCTCGGCCCGGGCCGGCTGACCGGCGAGCTGGCCCGCACCACCGGCCAGCTGCGCGCCTTCGCCGACATCGTGGACGAGGGCGCCCACCTCGACATCCGGATCGACCGCGCCGATCCCTCCCTCACCCCGCCGCGCCCCGACCTGCGCCGCTACAAGGTGCCGCTGGGCGTGGTCGCCGTCTACGCCGCCTCCAACTTCCCGCTCGCCTTCTCCGTGCCCGGCGGGGACACGGCCAGCGCGCTGGCCGCCGGATGCCCGGTCGTCGTCAAGGCGCATCCCGACCACCCGGCCACTTCCGAGCTCTGCGCCTCCCTGCTGCGCCGCGCGGCCGTGGCCACCGGGCTCCCGCCGGAGGTGGTCTGCGTGGTCCACGGGTTCGACGCCGGTCTGGAGCTGATCCGCCACCCGCTGGTGTCGGCCGCCGGATTCACCGGATCCGTCCGGGGCGGCCGGGCGCTGTTCGACGCGGCCGTCGCCCGGCCGGTGCCCATCCCCTTCCACGGCGAACTCGGCTCCCTCAACCCCGTCGTCGTCACCCCGGCCGCGGCCGCCGAGCGGGCCGAGGAGATCGGCGGCGGCCTCGCGGGATCGGTCACCCTCGGCGTGGGCCAGTTCTGTGTGAAGCCGGGCCTCGTACTGGTTCCGCGGGGCGCGGACGGGGACCGGCTCACCACCGCGCTCACCAAGGCCCTCGGGGAGACCGAGCCGGGCGTGCTGCTCGACCACCGGATGCGGGAGAACTTCGTCGCCGGCGTCCTCGCACGGGCCGCGCTGCCCGGCGTCGAGGCGCCCGTCACCCCGGGCTCCGGCGGGGAGCACACCGTCGGCGCGGGCTACCTGACCGTGCCGGCCGCCCGTCTCCTCGACGACGCTCTCGGCGGCGCGTACGAGGTGCTGCTGGAGGAGTGCTTCGGCCCGGTCACCGTCGTCGTGCGCTACACCGACCAGCGGGAGGCGGCCGCCGTGCTGGCGCGGCTCTCCGGGAACCTGACCGCCACCCTCCAGCTGTCGGCCGCCGAGACGGAAGGCGGGCCGGGTCCGGCCGCCGAGCTGATCGAGCAGGTCACGGGCCTGGCCGGGCGGATCGTCGTCAACGGCTGGCCGACCGGGGTGGCGGTGGCCCCGGCCCAGCACCACGGCGGCCCCTACCCGGCGGCGACCTCGCACTCCACCTCCGTCGGCGCGACGGCCGTCGAGCGCTGGCTGCGTCCGGTGGCCTACCAGTCGGTACCGGACGCGCTGCTCCCGGCCGAACTGCGCGAGGCCAACCCGCTGGGGCTGCCGCGACGCGTGACGGGGGGCTGAGGCGACGCGTGACGGGGCTGAGGCGGACCGGGGCCTTGAACCGGGCCCCGGGCCACCGCTGAGCCCCCGCGCGCCGGTCTCCGGACCGCCGAGGCCCCGCACCGCGTCCGCCGTGTCGCCGGGGTCCAGCGCCCGACCTCTGGGTCGCCGGGGGGCCCGCACCGCGTCCGCCGGGTCGCCCCGAGGCCCCAGCGCCCGGTCTCCGGGTCGCCACGAGGCGTGAGCCGGCGACGCCCCGCACCCCGCTGGCCAGGCCCCGCGCGCTCGGTCTCCGGGCACTCGTCCGGCCGGGCCCCCGTCCTGTCGGGCTCCGGGGGACCTGCGGCTGTGGGACCGGGCGAAGGGCCCCGGCCGGCGGTCCGGTGGGGCCGCCCGCCGGGGGATGCCGGGCGGCCTGCCGGGACGGGGGTTAATCCGTTGCCGCCTCCGCCCCGGGCGGGGCAGGCTGCGGATCATGGCCAAACCCCACGGTTTCTCGTACGAACAGCACCAGGACCACTCCGTCGTCATCACCCACCAGGGCCGCACCGCAGCCACCCTGCGCGGGACCCGGGCCGGCACGTTCCTCGCCCAGGTGGCGTCCGGCGACGCGCAGCTGGTGATGGCCCGCTGGACCGGCGCGTACAAGATCGGCAACGAGCGCACGGCGCGGAACCACCCCCGCAACCGGCGCTGAAATATCCCGCGAGGGTAAGGGAACGGCAAAGCACCTCCGGTCGTTCTCCGGGCATGACCGCTATGACCCCTGGTTCCAACCTGCCGCTCGACGCCGTCCGTGTGACGGTGGACGTCGCGGCCCCGGTGCGGCTCGACGTATCGGGACTCCTCCTCGCGGCGGACGGCAAGGTGCGCTCCGATGCCGACTTCATCTTCTACAACCAGCCCTCCGGGCCCGGCGTCGGCTACCGGTCCGGCGGCGGTTCGGCGCCGGACTCCATCACCGTGGACACCGGCGCGCTGCCCCCGGGCATCGAGCGGATCGTGGTCACGGCCAGTCCCGATGCCGCCGGGCAGACGTTCCAGGGCGTCGAGCCCACCGCCACCGTGCGCAACGCGGACGGCGGAGCGGTGATCGCCACCTTCACACCGCCGCAGCTGGGCTCCGAGACCGCGCTCGTCGTCGTGGAGGTCTACCGGCGCGGCGGCGTGTGGAAGGTGCGCGCGGTCGGCCAGGGGTACGCCGACGGCCTCGCCGGCATCGCCACCGACTTCGGGGTCTCCGTGGACGAGGAGGCCGCCGCGGCCCCGGCCGCCGCCCCCGCGCAGGCCGCCCCGCCCGCGCCGCCGGCCCCGCCGGTGCACCCGGTCTCCCCCTGGCTGGGCGGTACGACGCCCACCCCGGCCGCGCCCACCCCGGCCCCGGCGCCCCCGGCCGCTCCCGTCCCGCCCGCCGGCGGGAAGATCAACCTCGACAAGGGGCGGGTCAGCCTCCAGAAGAACCAGACGGTCTCCCTGGTCAAGGGCGGCCGCCCGCTCCTCTCCCAGGTCAAGATGGGCCTCGGCTGGGAGCCCGCCTTCGGCGGCCGCGACATCGACCTCGACGCCTCCGTCATCGCCTACGGCCCCCAGCGCAACCACATCGACAGCTGCTACTTCGGCAAGCTGTCCATCCTCGGCGGCGCCGTCAAGCATTCGGGGGACAACCTCACGGGTGAGGGCGCCGGCGACGACGAGGTGATCGTGGTGGACCTGGGCAGGCTCCCGGCCGATGCCACCGGTCTGGTCTTCACCGTCAACTCCTTCTCCGGGCAGAAGTTCACCGAAGTGGCCAAGGCCTACTGCCGTTTGATCGACGCGGCGAGCGGCGAGGAGCTGGTGCGCTTCGACCTCACCGGCGCCGAACCGCAGACCGGCGTCATGATGGCGAAGCTCATCAAGCAGTTCACGGGCGAGTGGGAGATGACGGCGATGGGCGAGTTTGTGAAGTCCCGCACAGTGCGCGGCATGGTCAAGCCCGCCGCACAGGCACTCTGAGCAGGTGGGCGGGCGGATGGGCCACCCGGGGGCTGGAAAGCGGGTGATGGATGCCACGCGTAATCCGGAGGTGGCTGTCAGTGCCCGCCCGTAGCCTTGAACTCATGCACGAGTCATTCAATCCCGCGGGGCCCGCCCGCCCGTCCGCCGCCGAGGCGAACGAGGCTATCCGGCACCTCGTCGAGACCCGGGTGGACGGCGAGTGGCCCTCGGAGGCGTATGAGTTCCTCCTCGTCGAGTGGGCCACGGCCTCCCAAGCGGAAGTCTCCGCGGCCAAGTAGCCGTCGCGGCGGCGCGTCACCGGACGCGCCGCCGCGGCCGCTTCAGTGTGCGCGGCGCCACGGCCCGGTGATGGCCAGCATGATGCCCGGGTCCTGGATGTTGGCGTACAGCGTGCGCCCGTCCGGGGAGAAGCAGACACCGGTGAATTCGGAGTACTCCGGCTCCTCGGCCGATCCGATGTTCAGCTCGTTGCGCGCCAGCGGGTAGGTGCGGCCCGATGCGGTCGCGCCGAACAGGTGTTGCAGGCCCGAGCCGTCCTCGGCGATGACCAGTCCGCCGTACGGGGACACCGTGATGTTGTCGGGCCCGTCATAGCCGCCCTCCGCCGCCGGATCGGCGTTGACCCCGAGCAGGACGGTCAGCCGGACGGTGCGCCGCTTCGGGTCGTAGAACCACACCTGGCCGTCGTGCGCGGCGCCCGGGCTCTCCTCGCGGGCGTAGGAGGAGACGAAGTACGCGCCGCCGTCGGCCCACCACATGCCTTCCAGCTTGCGGGCGCGCGTCACGGCGCCGTCCGCGAACTGCTTGCGCACGGGCACGGTCCGCGCGTCGCGGTCGGTCACGTCCACCCAGTCGACCCCGTAGACGGTGCCGATGCGCGTCGCGCGCGAGAGGTCGTCGACGAACCGCCCCGCGCTGTCGACGCACTTGGCGGCCTGGAGCTTGCCGGCATCGTCCGCGAGCGTACGGAGCCTGCCGCGGCCGTGGCGGAAGCCGGCGGGCGGGGTCCAGCGGTAGAGCAGCCCGTTGGGGCCGGAGGCGTCCTCGGTCAGGTAGGCGTGGCCCTGGCGCGGGTCGATGACGACGGCTTCGTGGGCGTACCGTCCCAAAGCCTTGACGGGCCGCGGGTCGCGGTTGGCGCGGCGGTCGTGCGGGTCGACCTCGAAGACGTAGCCGTGGTCCTTGGTCATGCCGTTGCGGCCGGCCAGGTCCTCGGTCTCCTCGCAGGTCAGCCAGGTGCCCCAGGGGGTGGACCCGCCCGCGCAGTTGGTCGAGGTACCGGCGACGCCCACCCATTCGGCGACCTCGCCGCCGCGGCGGACCTCGACGACCGTGCAGCCGCCGGCCGCGGCCGGGTCGTAGACGAGGCCCTCGGTGAGCGGGACGGGGCGGGCCCAGCCGGACCGCTTGCCCTTGAGCTCGTGGTTGTTGACCAGGAGGGTGACTCCGCGGCCGCCTTCGAAGGTGGCCGTTCCGTCGTGGTGGGAGGGGGTGGTCTCGCCCGATTCGAGGGTGGTGACCCCGCTGTGGGTGATCACGCGGTAGGTGAAGCCGGCGGGCAGCGCGAGCAGGCCGGCCGGGTCGGCGACGAGCGGGCCGTAACCGGGCTCGCAGGGGCGTCCGTGTGCGTCCTGGCGCGTGTTGTCGTCGGCCGCCAGCGCTCCCGGGGCGGTGGCGAGGGCGCCGACCGTCCCGGTGAGCGCGACTCCGGCGCCGGCGATCACGGTGCGGGCGGTGAAGTCTCTCCGGCTGAGCGGCATCGGGTCTCCAGAGGTGGGGAGGTGGTGCGCCTGTCGTGCGGTCGTCGGCGCACACGCTCCCGGCCGC
Source organism: Streptomyces sp. CB00455 (assembly GCF_001905445.1). Classification (GTDB taxonomy): domain Bacteria; phylum Actinomycetota; class Actinomycetes; order Streptomycetales; family Streptomycetaceae; genus Streptomyces. The sequence goes on from NZ_LIVQ01000003.1 coordinate 86,120, forward strand.
ACGTGAACGGCCGCTGAACTACCCGCGAAGAGGAGCCGACCCCTTGCCGGGGCCCGGAATGGCCAACTCCGGACCATGAACGGCGCGTTGTCACCACCCGCCCGGCACACCGCACACCGGCCGCACCGCCCGCCCGGCACAGCGCTCGCCCGGTACACCGCACGCCTCGCCCGACACGCCGCACACCGGACGCACCGCGCACTCGACGCACCGCCCGACGGCCGAGACGCCCCCGGCCGCCCCGGCCGCCAGGCCGCCAGGCCGCCAGGCCGCCAGGCCGCCAGGCCGCCAGGTCATAGGCCCACCCAGGCGCGCCCCACCCAGGCGCGCCTGGCCAGGCCGCGGCCCCGGTGAGTCGTCGGCCCGGCGGGGCCCCGGGTCAGATCTGGCGGGAACGGGCCCTGAAGGCGGCTTTGCGGGCTTCCTTCGCCGCCTTCCTGTCCGGGTGCAGACGCCCCATCGCCTCCAGGACATAGGCCGTAGCCGGATGTTCCACCCGCCACACCTGGTCGAAGAAGCCCGCGTGGTGCGCGGTCAGGGTCTCCATCAGAAGCGGCAGTTCCTCGGTCTCCCCGTCGGCGGCGAGCTGCGCCGCGATCGTGTCGACCGTCAGCCAGAACACCATCGCGCTGTCCGGAGCCGGTACGTCGGCCACCCCGCGCTCCGTCAGCCATACCCGGGCGAGCCCGCCGAGCTCCCCGTCGTCCAGGACCGCGCGGACCGCGGGCTCGGCCTCCGGCCCGGCCGGCGCGAGGGCCTGCTGGCAGCGCAGCCGGCGCAGCGGGCCGCCCTCGTCGTCCCCGCGCGCTGCCTCCAGCAGCTCGGCGACGGCCACCGGCACCTCGCGGCCGGTCATCCAGGCCTCGATCTCGGCCTGGGCGGCGCTCTCGGAGTAGGAGGAGACGGCGTCCAGCAGGGCGTCCGCGCCCTTGCCGGCCAGGTCCCCGATGGCCGGGGCCTCGACTCCGGCCTCCAGCATGCGGGCCCGCACCCCGTACAGGCCGAGGGGCGTCAGGCGGACCATCCCGTAGCGGGCGACGTCCTCCTCGGCGTCGGCGGGCGCTCCGGCGGCGAGTTCCTCGTCGTCCGCCTCCGTCATCAGCTGCTCGTCGACGGGCCGGAACTCGACCAGTCCGATCGGCTCCAGCTGCCGGAACTGGTCGTCGAGGCGCATCATCGCGTCCGAGACCTGCTCCAGGACCGCGTCCGTCGGCTCGCCCATGCCGTCCGGCACGACCATGGACGCGGCGAGCACGGGCAGCGGGACCGGGCCGTCCGCCGTCCCGCCCTCGGCGACGGTGAGCAGGTAGAGGTTGGCGAGGACCCCGTCGAGGAAGTCCGCCTCGCGCCGCGGGTTCCAGTCCAGCCGGTCGAAGTCGATCTCGCCGCCGGCGTCCAGCGCGTCGACGAGGTCGTCCAGGTCGGGCACGGCCGCATCCGCCAGCACGGCGTCCAGCGCGGCCAGCCACAGGTCGAGCACGTCCCCGGGGGCGCCGCCCGTGATCAGCGCCAGGTCCTCGCCGGGCGCGGCGGTGCCGAACCGCCCCCCGGCGCCGCGCGCGTCCCCGGCGCCGCCGTCCGCGCCCCCGCCCCCGCCGTCCTCGTCACGGCCGTCCTCGTCACGGCCGTCCTCGCCGGCGCCGTCCGCCTCCGGCTCGGTCACATCGACCAGGCCGGTGTCCACGGCCACCCGCCAGGCATGGCCGGCGTACCCGACGCAGTCCGCGTCGGCGGTGTCGAGGCCGAGCACCGCCGCGGCTTCGGGGAGCTGGTCGGCGACGAGTTCGCCGCCGGTGTCGACGCGGGTGGCGGGACCGGCCCAGCGGGCCAGCCGCACGGCGCGGGCGAACAGCGGGGCGACGAGGGCGTCGCGGGCCAGTTCCGCATCGGAGTGCAGCCGTACCGGCGGCAGCGTGGGGTGCGGCTCTGCGGACATGGGGCGGTTCTCCTCGCGGGCGCGGTGGGGGCGGGTGGAGCGGTACCGGACCGGGCGATCGCGCTCCGGCCCCGGCCTGGGCCACGGCGGGACCGTCGGCCGGCGTCCCAGCGTAGACGCATTTCGGGCGCGTCCGGCGGGCCATCGCCTTTGGTTCATCCCACAGTCCACCGCCGTATCCCCTGGAGGCCTTGACAACTTCGCCGGGCACAAAGGAAATTGACGCGCGTAGATGTATCGGGAGCCGCGAGTCTCCCGCAGATCTCCCGCCGCACTCCCCTCCGTCTCCCTCATCCCACACCGGAGTTCCCGCCCATGCGCTCCTCGCATCCCCGTTCCGCCGCCGTCGCGGCCCTCGTCGCCACCGCGCTGGCCACCGGCCTGCTCGCGGGCTCCGCGTCCGCCGACGCCGCCGAAGGCTCCGCGGCCGCCGAGACGGTACGCATCCACGACATCCAGGGCACCACCCGGATATCCCCGCTCGCCGGCAAGCAGGTCACCGACGTCGAGGGCATCGTGACGGGCGTGCGGACGTACGGCTCGCGCGGCTTCTGGATCCAGGACCCGGACGCCGACGACGACGCCGCCACCAGCGAAGGCGTGTTCGTCTTCACCGGCTCGGCGCCGACCGTCGCCGTGGGCGACGCGGTCAAGGTCTCCGGCACCGTGGGCGAGTACATCCCCGGCGGCGCCGCCTCCGGCAACCAGTCGGTGACCCAGATCGCGAAGCCGGCCGTCACGGTGGTCTCCTCAGGCAACGCGCTCCCGGCGGCCACCGCGGTCAACGAGTACACCGTGCCCGCCGAGTACACCCCGGCCGGCGACCCGGCCGCCGGTGGCAGCATCAACGGCCTGACCCTGGACCCCTCGCGCTACGCCCTGGACTACTTCGAGTCCCTGGAGGGCATGGACGTCCGGATCGGCACCTCGCGCGTGGTCGGCGCCACCGACCCGTACGCGGAGCTGTGGGTCACCGTCAAGGGCTGGGAGAACACCGCCAAGCGCGGCGGCACCCTCTACGGCTCCTACGAGTCGCAGAACACCGGACGCCTCCAGATCCAGCAGCTCGCGCCGCTCGCGCAGCAGCCCTTCCCGGTGGCCAACGTCGGCGACAAACTGACGGGCACCACCGAGGGCCCGCTGGACTTCAACCAGTTCGGCGGCTACACCCTGGTGGCCCGCAGCCTCGGCACCGTCAAGGCCGGCACCCTGGCCCCGGAGAAGACCAAGGCGCAGGCCGCGAACGAGCTCGCCGTGGCCACGTACAACGTCGAGAACCTCGACCCGACCGACCCGCAGGAGAAGTTCGACGCGCTGGCGAAGGCCGTCGTGGAGAACCTCGCCTCCCCCGACATCCTGGCCCTGGAGGAGATCCAGGACGACAACGGCGCCAAGAACGACGGCACGGTCTCCGCCGAGCAGACCCTCGTCAAGTTCACCACGGCGATCGCGGCGGCGGGCGGCCCGGCCTACCAGTGGCGGTCCATCAACCCGGAGGACAAGAAGGACGGCGGCGAGCCCGGCGGCAACATCCGCCAGGTGTTCCTCTTCAACCCGGCGCGGGTCTCCTTCACCGAGCGCGCCCCGGGCGACGCGGTGACGGCGACCGGTGTGGTCAAGGAGAAGGGCAAGGCCGCCCTGACCCACTCCCCCGGCCGCATCGACCCCGCCAACCCGGCGTGGGCGGACAGCCGCAAGCCGCTGGCGGGCGAGTTCACCTTCCGCGGCAAGACGGTCTTCGTGATCGCCAACCACTTCGGTTCCAAGGGCGGCGACGAGGGCCTGGCCTCGCACCACCAGCCGCCGGTGCGCTCCTCGGAGGCCAAGCGGCTGCTCCAGGCGCAGGCCGTGAACGGCTTCGTCAAGGACATCCTGGCCGTCGACAAGAACGCGATCGTCCTCGCGGTCGGTGACATCAACGACTTCGAGTTCTCGGGGACGGCGCAGGCGCTGGAGGACGGCGGGGCGCTGTACTCGGCGATCAAGTCCCTCCCGAAGGCGGAACGTTACAGCTACGTCTACCAGGGCAACGCCCAGGTCCTGGACCAGATCCTGACCAGCCCGGGGATCAAGTCCTTCACCTACGACAGCGTGCACATCAACGCCGAGTTCGCGGCCCAGAACAGCGACCACGACCCGCAGGTGCTGCGCCTGCGCCCGTAATCCCGCGAGGCAGCCGCCCGGCCCCCCTCCCCAGGCGCACCACGCCCGGGGAGGGACCCGGCCGCCCCGAGGCCCCGTGACGGATGCGACGGCGCCTCTCGGGCGTGGCGTGACGCTCGACACACCCCTACCGAATGGGCCGGTTGTGGTGTTGAGTGTCTGCACGCCCGATCTTGTACCGCCTTGTACCCCGCACACCCCGGAGGACCGCGTGTTCCCCTCCATCTCCCTCGCCCAGGAAATCGGCGTCGCGATCCTGCTCGTGGCCGCCCTCGCCGGGGTCGTCGGTCTCGGCCACATGCTGTGGGACGGCCGCTTCCACCAGCCGGAGCCGGGCGCCCTGGACAGCCTGTCGGTGATCCCGGCGCAGCGGGGCCCGGGTGCGCACCCGTTGGAGTCGGTGGAGCTGACCGAGGCCGAACAGCAGGCCTTCGCGGGCCTGATCCGCACCTTCCCCCTGAACTGACCCCGTACGCGAAGGCGCCCTCCCACCCCGGTCGGGGCAGGAGGGCGCTTCGCGTACGGGCCCCGCGGCAGGGGTCAGTTGTGGCTGTGCAGGATCTCGTTCAGGCCGCCCCAGGCCGCCTTGTACGGGCGGGCCTCGACGGTGCCGGTGACCGAGTTGCGGCGGAAGAGGATGTTGTCGGCGCCCGACAGTTCGAGGGCCTTGACGACCTGGCCGTCCGGGAGGGTGACGCGGGTGCCGGCGGTGACGTAGAGGCCCGCCTCGACGACGCACTCGTCGCCCAGCGCGATGCCGACGCCCGCCTCCGCGCCGACCAGGGTCCGCTCGCCGATCGAGATGATCTGCTTGCCGCCGCCCGAGAGGGTGCCCATGGTGGAGGCGCCGCCGCCGATGTCCGAGCCGTCGCCGACCACGACGCCGGCGGAGATGCGGCCCTCGACCATCGAGGTGCCGAGGGTGCCGGCGTTGAAGTTGACGAAGCCCTCGTGCATGACGGTCGTGCCCTCGGCGAGGTGCGCGCCGAGGCGGACGCGGTCCGCGTCGGCGATGCGCACGCCCTTGGGGGCGACGTAGTCCGTCATCCGGGGGAACTTGTCGATCGAGGTGACCTGGAGGTGCAGGCCCTCGGCGCGCGCGTGGAGGCGGACGGTCTCGACCTGGTCGACCGCGACCGGACCCAGCGAGGTCCAGGCGACGTTGGCCAGCAGGCCGAAGAGACCGTCGAGGTTCTGGCCGTGCGGCTTGACCAGGCGGTGGCTGAGCAGGTGCAGGCGCAGGTACGCGTCGTGCGCGTCGAGCGGCTTGTCCTCCAGGGAGGAGATCACCGTACGGACGGCCACGACCTCGACGCCGCGGACCGCGTCCTGGCGGATCGCCTTCGCCGCGGCGGCTCCCAGCAGCTCCACGGCCCGCTCGGCGGTGAGGCGTTCGGTGCCGGCCGGGCCGGGCTCGGCGGCGAGCTCGGGGGCCGGGAACCAGGTGTCGAGGACGGTGCCGTCGGGGGTGATGGTGGCAAGTCCGGCGGCGACGGCGCCGGTGGTACGCGTAGCAGTCATGCCAGAAACCTAACCGGCGACGGCCCGAGGTCGCGAACCGGTCTCATGAGCCGGTCGCGCCTCCCGCCCGGCCGAGTGTCGCGCCACCGGTCCCGCCCCCTGTCACGCGCCCCGCCGGGGCCGGGTGTGGCACGGCCGGTCCCGCCCCGTGTCGCGGCCCCCGTCCCGCCCCCGGCCGTTCCGCCTTCCGGGACATCCACAGCACCGCCCCGCCCGCTCCGCCCGCCAGTGCCGCGCACGCCGGCCACAGCAGCCCGGGCGCGGCGCAGTAGAGCGCCCCGCCCAGCGGCGCACCGAGGACGACCCCGCTGACCGAGACACCCGCGTACAGGCTCTGGAACCGCCCGGCCGCGTGCTCCGGCGCCTGGTCGGCGACGTACGCGGTGGCGGTGGTCTTGTAGAGGATCTCCCCCAGGCTCAGCAGGACCATCATCACGGCCGCCTCCACGACTCCGGCGCCGGCGAGCAGCGCCGCGTACCCGGCTCCCACCAGGACGAGGCCGCTACCGACGACCGCCAGCGGCGGGCGCTCCCGGAGCGCGACGGCGGCCGGCAGTTCCAGCAGCAGGATGACCGCGCCGTTGAGCGCGATGACGAAGCCGAACGCACGCACGTCGAAGCCGTGGTCGGCGAGGAAGACGGGGAAGGTGGAGTACTGCTGCCGGTAGACGAGGTCCACGACGAAGACCGCCGCGAGCAGGACCGCCACCGCCGGCCGCGCCCGCAGTTCCGCCCGGAGGCCGCGGCCCCCCGGCCCGCCTGCGGCCGGTGCGCGGGAGGCGCCGCGGGCCGGGACCACCCGCGCGGTCCACCAGGCGAAGACGAGGGTGCCGATCCCGTCGGCGAGGAACAGCCAGTCGTACGAGAGCACGGTCGCGACCAGGGCTCCGAGGGGCGGGCCGAGCGTGAAGCCGCCGTTGGAGACGCACCGCACGACGGCGAAGGCCTGCCGGCGGGCCCCCTCGGGGACGGTGACGGCGACGAGCGCGGCGTTGGCTGCGCGGATCACTCCGGAGGCGTACTGGGCCAGGGGCAGGGCGGCGCACAGCAGCGGGGTGGACAGCAGGGGCAGGGCCGTCAGGGCGAGGCCGCCGAGGGTCGCCGCGGCCAGCAGCACCCGGCGGTGGCCGAAGCGGTCGCCGTACCAGCCGCCGGTGAAGTTCCCGGCGACCATGCCGATGCCGCCGACGCCGACGGCCAATCCCGCCTGGGCGGTTCCGAGGCCGCGCGGTCCGGTCAGGTACATGAAGACGAATACGAAGGTGAAACTGACAACGGCGTTGACGAACACCCCGGCCGCGAGCAGCCACACCACCCTCGGTACGTCCCTGAGCCCCTTGAGCACGACCGCCCGCCCCCGTCCCACCCAGTCAGTTCATTTTGGGAACTGACTATGGCAGCATGACAGCCTGGGGTCAACGGACAAAGGAGTGCCCATGGCCCAGCGCACGCCCCTCGGTGACGCGGACTGCTCCATCGCCCAGGCCCTCGACGTCGTGGGCGACTGGTGGACGCTGCTGATCGTGCGTGACGCCGCGCGCGGCGTGCACCGGTTCGAGGAGTTCCAGCGCGAGCTCGGCGTCTCCCGCAAGGTGCTCACCGAGCGGCTGAAGCTGCTCGTGGAGGCCGGGGTGCTGACGCGCGAGCCGTACCAGGAGCGTCCGGTACGGCACGAGTACCGGCTGACCCCGCGCGGGCGGGGGCTGCTGCCGGTCCTGGTGGCCCTCCAGGACTGGGGTGACACCTGGGTCCTGGGAGAGGGAGACATGACGGCCACCACCGGTGAATCCTCGCGGGAGGCGGTGCGGGTCCACGCGCTGCGCGGCACCGCGGTCCCCGAGCTGCTGCTGCCGGACCGGTTCGGCGAGCTGCGCGACCCGGTGGCGGACACCCCGTTCACGGTCCTGTACGGCTTCCCCGGCGCGTACGCACGGGCCGGGTCCTACCCGCCGGGGTGGGCGGGGATCCCCGGGGCGAAGGGCTGCACGTTCGAGTCCTGCACCTACCGCGACCAGCTGGCGCAGTTCACGGAGGCGGGCGCTACCGTCCACGGGGTGTCCACCCAACGGCCCGACGAGCAGGAGGAGTTCGCGCAGTCGGAGGGACTGCGCTTCCCGCTCCTCTCGGACGCGGAGCTCACCTTGACCGCGGCGCTGCGGCTGCCGACCTTCCGGGCCGCGGGGGTGAGCCGGCTCAAGCGGCTGACGCTGGTGGTGGACCGGGACCGGACGGTGCGCGAGGTCATCTACCCGATCACGGACATCGAGGGCAGCGTCCGGACGGCCCTGACGGCGGTCCGCGCGGCAGCGACCGCCTGACGGCGGGCCCCCAGGCCCCGGCCCCGGCCCCCGCTCAGTTCAGGGCGACCCAGGCCGCCCGCGCCTTCTTCCACTCCGGATGCGTCAGGTCCTCGGCCCCGGTCCCGCTACCGGAGCCGGTGCGGTGGCGGGTGGCGTGCGCGGCTTCGTCCCGGGCCGAAGCCGCGTACGACAGGACGGCCGTGGCGGTCCGCCCGCCGCGCCCGGTGACCTGGAGGGTCAGCTCGGTACAGCCCTGGCCGCGGGCCCGGACCGTCAGCTTCCGGTCGCCTTGCCGCGTGCGCTCCTGCCGTACGTCGCCCACCGCGGCCACCGCCGGGTCGCTGGAGGCGATCACCCGGAGCCTCAGCAATCCGGCCGGCACGCCGGCCTGCTCGATGTCCACGGTCACGGTCGGGCCGCCGGCGCCGCCCACCGCACCGCTGAGGTGGGCGGCGGACAGCGCGATCGTCACGGGGGCGTATCCCCCCTCCGCGTACGCGGGGCCGGTCAGCCCCGCGAGGAGCAGGGCCGCGGCCCCTGTGGCGCCCACGGCACCGCGGCGGCGCCGGAAAACAGGGAGGGCCCCCGGCACGACCGTGCCGGGGGCCCTCGACCGCGAGCCGTCGTCAGACGTTGAAACCGAGCGCGCGGAGCTGCTCACGACCATCGTCCGTGATCTTGTCCGGGCCCCACGGGGGCATCCAGACCCAGTTGATGCGCAGTTCGCTGACGATGCCGTCCGTCGCCGATTTCGCCTGGTCCTCGATGACGTCCGTCAGCGGGCAGGCCGCCGAGGTCAGCGTCATGTCGAGGGTGGCGATGTTCGCGTCGTCGACGTGGATGCCGTAGATCAGGCCCAGGTTCACGACGTCGATGCCCAGCTCCGGGTCGACCACGTCGTAGAGGGCCTCGCGGACCTCCTCCTCGGTGGCCGGCTTGATCGACGCCTCGGGCGTCGCGTTCTCGGTCATGCCGTCTCCCTCTCCGCGTCGCCCAGCGCCTGGGCCGTCGCGTCCTTCCACGCCATCCAGCTCAGCAGAGCACACTTCACACGCGCCGGATACTTGGAGACGCCGACGAACGCGACCGCGTCCTCCAGCACCTCCTCCATCTCCTCGGTCGGCTCCAGCCTGCCCTTGGACTGCATCAGCTCCAGGAACACGCCCTGGATCTTCTGCGCCTCGGCCAGCTCCTTGCCGACGAGCAGCTCGTTCAGTACGGACGCGCTGGCCTGGCTGATGGAGCAGCCCTGGCCCTCGTACGAGACGTCGGTCAGCGTCTCGCCGTCGTACTTCACGCGCAGCGTGATCTCGTCACCGCATGTCGGGTTGACGTGGTGCACCTCGGCGTCGCCGTCGCGCAGGCCACGCCCGTGCGGGTGCTTGTAGTGGTCCAGGATCAGTTCCTGGTACATCGAATCCAGCTTCACTGCGACTCCGTCGTCCTCGTCACCCTCGTCTCTCCGGCCTCAGCCGAAGAAGTTCCGTACGTGCTCCAGCCCGTCGACCAGTGCGTCGACCTCGGCCGGAGAGGAGTACAGGTAGAAAGACGCCCGCGTGGTCGCGGGAATTCCGTAGCGCAGGCAGACCGGGCGCGCGCAGTGGTGTCCCACGCGGACGGCGATGCCCTGCTCGTCGAGCACCTGGCCCACGTCGTGCGGGTGGATGTCGCCGAGTACGAAGGAGATCGCCGCCCCGCGGTCCTCCGCCGTCGTCGGGCCGATGATCCGCAGGTCGGGCACCTCGGCGAGGCGCTTGATCGCGTACTCGGTGATCGCGTGCTCGTGCGCGGCGATCTTGTCCATGCCGATCGCGGAGAGGTAGTCCACGGCCGCTCCGAGGCCGACGGCCTGGGCGATCGGGGGCGTACCCGCCTCGAACTTGTGGGGCGCGGGAGCGTAGGTCGAGGCGTGCATCGACACGGTCTCGATCATCTCGCCGCCGCCGAGGAACGGGGGCAGGTCCTCCAGGAGCTCCTGACGGCCCCAGAGCACGCCGATGCCGGTCGGACCGCACATCTTGTGGCCGGTGAAGGCCACGAAGTCGGCGCCGAGGGCCTGTACGTCCAGCGGCATGTGCGGGGCGGCCTGGGAGGCGTCGATCAGCACCAGGGCGCCGACGTCCTGGGCGCGCCGCACGATCGCCTCGACCGGGTTGACGGTGCCCATGATGTTGGAGACCAGCGTGAAGGAGACGATCTTCGTCTTCTCCGTGATGACCTCTTCGATGTTGGACAGGTCGAGCCGGCCGTCGTCGGTGAGGCCGAACCACTTCAGCTTCGCGCCGGTGCGCTGCGAGAGCAGCTGCCACGGCACGATGTTGGAGTGGTGCTCCATCTCCGTGATGGCGATCTCGGTCTCGCGGTCGACCCGGTAGGGCTCGTCCGCCCAGCCGAGCATGTTCGCGACGAGGTTGAGCGACTCCGAGGCGTTCTTGGTGAAGATCACCTCGTCGCGGCTCGGCGCGTTGATGAAGGCGGCGACCTTGTCGCGGGCGCCCTCGTACAGCGCCGTGGCCTCCTCTGCGAGCACGTGCACGCCGCGGTGGACGTTGGCGTTGTGCTGCTCGTAGTACTCGTTCAGGGCGTCGAGCACCTGGCGCGGCTTCTGCGAAGTCGCCGCGTTGTCCAGGTAAACGATCTTCTTCCCGTCGTGGACCACACGATCCAGCAGGGGGAAGTCCTTGCGGATCGCCTCGGTGTCGAGGAGGCCAGGCAGCTGTGTCACGCGGTCGCGCCACCCTTCACGTACTTGTCGTAGCCCTCGGCCTCCAGCTGGTCGGCGAGCTCGGCGCCGCCGGACTCGGCGATGCGGCCGTTCGCGAACACGTGCACGAAGTCGGGCTTGATGTAGCGCAGGATGCGCGTGTAGTGCGTGATCAGCAGGGTGCCGACCTCGCCCGTCTCGCGGACGCGGTTGACGCCTTCCGAGACGATGCGCAGCGCGTCGACGTCCAGGCCGGAGTCGGTCTCGTCGAGGATCGCGATCTTCGGCTTCAGGAGCTCCAGCTGGAGGATCTCGTGGCGCTTCTTCTCGCCGCCGGAGAAGCCCTCGTTGACGTTGCGCTCGGCGAAGGCCGTGTCCATCTGGAGCTGCTCCATGGCGGACTTGACCTCCTTCACCCAGGTGCGCAGCTTGGGGGCCTCGCCGCGGATGGCGGTGGCCGAGGTGCGCAAGAAGTTGGAGACCGAGACGCCGGGGACCTCGACCGGGTACTGCATGGCGAGGAACAGGCCGGCGCGGGCGCGCTCGTCGACGGACATCTCCAGGACGTCCTCGCCGTCGAGGGTCACGGTGCCACCGGTGATGGTGTACTTCGGGTGACCGGCGAGCGAGTACGCCAGGGTGGACTTGCCGGAGCCGTTCGGACCCATGATGGCGTGCGTCTCACCCTGCTTGACGGTGAGGTCGACGCCCTTGAGGATCTCGCGGGCGCCGTTTTCGGCCTCGACAGAGACGTGCAGGTCGTGGATTTCAAGCGTTGCCATGGATACCTCAGGACTCCTGGGTGAGGGAGACGAACACGTCGTCCCCTTCGATCTTTACGGGGTATACGGGTACGGGGCGCGTCGCGGGCAGGCCGGAGGGCTTGCCGGTGCGCAGGTCGAAGGCCGACCCGTGCAGCCAGCACTCGATCATGCAGTCCTCGACCTCGCCCTCCGAGAGCGAGACGTTCGCGTGCGAGCAGATGTCGTTGATCGCGAACACCTCGCCCTCGGCGCGGACGATGGACACCGGCGTGCCGTCGAGTTCCACCCGCTTGGGGGTGTCCTCCTCCAGCTCGCTCAGCGCGCAGGCCTTGACGTAGTTCATCAGACGGAGCCCTGGAGCTCGGTCTCGATCTTGGTGAGCAGCCGCTCCTCGATGTCGTCGACACCGATCTGCTGGACGAGCTCGGCGAAGAAGCCGCGCACGACCAGGCGGCGGGCCTCGTCGGCCGGGATGCCGCGGGCCTGCAGGTAGAAGAGCTGCTCGTCGTCGAAGCGGCCGGTCGCGGAGGCGTGGCCGGCGCCGACGATCTCGCCGGTCTCGATCTCCAGGTTCGGCACCGAGTCGACCCGCGCGCCGTCCGTCAGGACGAGGTTGCGGTTCATCTCGTAGGTGTCGGTGCCCTCGGCGGTCTTCTCGATGAGCACGTCACCGATCCAGACGGCGTGGGCGTCCTGCCCCTGGAGCGCGCCCTTGTAGACGACGTTCGACTTGCAGTGCGGGGCACTGTGGTCGACGAGGAGGCGGTGCTCCTGGTGCTGGCCGGCGTCCGTGAAGTAGAGGCCGAAGAGCTCGGCCTCCCCGCCGGGGCCCGCGTAGGTGACGCGCGGGTGCAGACGGACGAGGTCGCCGCCGAAGGTGACCACGATCGACTTGTAGGTCGCGTCCCGGCCGATCAGCGCGTTGTGCTGGGAGACGTGCACGGCGGTGTCGTCCCAGTCCTGCACGGAGACGACGGTGAGCTTGGCGCCGTCGCCGACCAGGAAGTCGACATTGGCGGCGCGCACGCCGTCACCGGTGTGGTCGATGACGACGACGGCCTCGGCGAACGCCTGCACGTCGAAGACGGTGTGCCCGAAGGTCGTGCCGCCCTCGCCGTGCAGCGAGACGCGCACGGGCTCGGTCAGGACGGCCTCCTTGGGCACGGTCACGACCGTGGCCTTGGTGAAGGACGAGAAGGCCTGGGCGGCGATCCGGTCCACCGGGGTGCCGGCCTTGCCGATGCGCGCGTCGTCGCGCTCCACCGACTCGATGGTGACGACGTCGGGGGCGTCGATCTGGGCCTTCATGGTGCCGTCGGCGACCGCGGTGCCGTCGTGCAGGCCCCGCAGGCGGGCGAGCGGGGTGAACCGCCACTCCTCCTCGCGGCCGTGCGGGACCGGGAAGTCGGCCACGTCGAAGGACGCGGGCGCACTCATCCGGGTGGCGACGGTGGACTCGGCGGCCACCGCGATCGCGCCGGCGGTGGTCGAGCCCGCCGGAATGTTCTGAGCCTCAGCCATGGCTGTCGTCTTGCTCACTCTCTTGTAAAGCGCTGACTACGTCGGGAAATCCGCTGCGGGAGCGGGCGGCCGGGTCAGCCGACCGAGCCCTCCATCTGCAGCTCGATCAGCCGGTTCAGCTCCAGCGCGTACTCCATCGGCAGCTCACGCGCGATCGGCTCGACGAAGCCGCGCACGATCATGGCCATGGCCTCGAACTCCGTCAGACCGCGGCTCATGAGGTAGAAGAGCTGGTCGTCGGAGACCTTGGAGACGGTCGCCTCGTGGCCCATGGACACGTCGTCCTCGCGGACGTCCACGTAGGGGTAGGTGTCCGAACGGGAGATCGTGTCGACCAGCAGCGCGTCGCACAGCACGTTGGACTTCGAGCCGTGGGCGCCCTCGCCGATCTCCACCAGGCCGCGGTAGGAGGTGCGGCCGCCGCCCCGTGCCACCGACTTGGAGACGATGTTGGAGGAGGTGTACGGCGCCATGTGGACCATCTTGGAGCCGGCGTCCTGGTGCTGGCCCTCGCCCGCGAAGGCGATGGAGAGGGTCTCGCCCTTGGCGTGCTCGCCCATCAGGTAGACGGCCGGGTACTTCATGGTGACCTTGGAGCCGATGTTGCCGTCGACCCACTCCATGGTCGCGCCCTCGTACGCCACGGCGCGCTTGGTGACCAGGTTGTAGACGTTGTTCGACCAGTTCTGGATCGTCGTGTAGCGGCAGCGGCCGCCCTTCTTCACGATGATCTCGACCACGGCGCTGTGCAGCGAGTCCGAGGAGTAGATCGGGGCGGTGCAGCCCTCGACGTAGTGGACGTAGGCGTCCTCGTCGACGATGATCAGCGTCCGCTCGAACTGGCCCATGTTCTCCGTGTTGATGCGGAAATAGGCCTGGAGCGGGATGTCGACCTTGACGCCCTTGGGGACGTAGATGAACGACCCGCCGGACCACACCGCGGTGTTCAGCGAGGCGAACTTGTTGTCGCCGACCGGGATGACGGTGCCGAAGTACTCCTGGAAGAGCTCCGGGTGCTCCTTGAGCGCGGTGTCCGTGTCGAGGAAGATGACGCCCTGCTCCTCCAGGTCCTCGCGGATCTGGTGGTAGACGACCTCGGACTCGTACTGGGCCGCGACACCGGCGACGAGGCGCTGCTTCTCCGCCTCGGGGATGCCGAGCTTGTCGTACGTGTTCTTGATGTCCTCGGGCAGGTCCTCCCACGAAGCGGCCTGCTTCTCGGTGGAGCGCACGAAGTACTTGATGTTGTCGAAGTCGATGCCCGAGAGGTCGGAGCCCCAGTTCGGCATGGGCTTCTTGTCGAACAGCTTGAGGCCCTTGAGGCGGAGCTTCAGCATCCACTCCGGCTCGGACTTCTTCGCCGAGATGTCGCGGACGACATCCTCGGACAGACCCCGCTTGGCAGCCGCGCCGGCCGCGTCGGAGTCGGCCCAGCCGTATTCGTAGGTGCCCAGGCCATCGAGCTCAGGGTGAGCAGTCTCCGTGGTCATGCGGGGTTCCTCCCGGCCGTACTTGCAGATACTGATGTGTCGGTCTGTGTGGTGCTCGCGCTACGCGGGATGAAGGTCGTGCACACCCCGTCGCCGTGGGCGATCGTGGCGAGGCGCTGCACATGCGTCCCGAGCAGGCGGGAGAAGACCTCGGTCTCCGCCTCGCACAGCTGCGGGAACTGCTCGGCGACGTGGGCCACCGGGCAATGGTGCTGACAGAGCTGTTCACCGCTTTGCGGACCGGGAGCGCTCTTCGCCGTAGCAGCGTACCCGTCGGCGGTCAACGCCTTGGCGAGGGCCTCGGTGCGCTCCGCGGGAGCGGCGGCCTCGACGGCCTCGCGGTAGGTCTGCGCCTGCGTCTCCATCCGGGCCCTGGCGAAGGCGGCGACGGCCGCCTCGCCCTGCTCGCCGCCGCCGACGGTCTGCGCGATCCAGCGCAGGGCGTCCGCGGCGAGTGCGTCGTAGGACTGGTCGAAGGCGTCGCGGCCGCAGTCGGTGAGCGCGAAGACCTTGGCGGGCCTGCCGCGGGTGCGGGCGCCGTACACGCGCTGCTCACGGGGCTCGACGACGCCGTCGGCGACGAGGGTGTCGAGGTGGCGGCGGACGGCGGCCTGCGTGAGGCCCAGCCGCTGCGCGAGGTCGGCGACGGTGGAGGGACCGTGGTCCAGGACGGAGCGCGCGACCCGGTTGCGGGTGGACCGCTCCCCGGTCGCGAGTTCCCCCTGGGGGGTCTCGCTCTGCCGTTCGCCGTATTTCACAACACCATTGTTGCGTAATTAGTCGAGCCCCGACAAGCCGTGACGGAGGCCACTCCTGGTGGCCTCTATCACTAAGGGTTACCTAATCTGTCGACGCAGAGTCACGCCGGGGGTAACGCTCCGCACCCCCGCGCGCCCCCCGGCGAACCGCTGGAGGGCCCCCACCAGCGGTCCCGCGCCCACGACGCCGCGCGGCACGGGGCATGCCACAGCGCGGAAAAACCACCGGGCGCCACTGCGCCGTCCGGGGCCACCGGGCCCGCAGCAGCCCCGATCGCGGCCCGACCCCGGGACCGGGAACCCCCCGCCCGGCTCCGTAGACTCACCCACCATGAGCAACGACCCCGCCGTGGAGATCCGCGGACTGGTGAAACGGTACGGGCCCAGGACCGCCGTCGACGGCCTCGACCTCACCGTCCGTACGGCCACCGTCACCGCCGTCCTCGGACCCAACGGCGCGGGCAAGACGACCACGGTGGAGACCTGCGAGGGCTACCGCCGCCCCGACGCCGGAACCGTCCGCGTCCTCGGCCTCGACCCCTTCGCCCAGGCCCCGGCCCTGCGTCCGCGCGTCGGGGTGATGCTCCAGTCCGGAGGCGTCTACTCCGGGGCCCGCGCCGTCGAGATGCTCCGCCACATGGCCAGGCTGTACGCCGACCCGCTCGACGTGGACTCCCTGGTGGAACGCCTCGGCCTCGGCGGCTGCGGCCGCACCGCCTACCGCAGGCTCTCCGGCGGGCAGCAGCAGCGCCTCTCCCTGGCCATGGCCGTCGTCGGCCGCCCCGAGCTGGTCTTCCTCGACGAACCGACCGCCGGACTGGACCCCCAGGCCCGCCGGGCCACCTGGGACCTCGTGCGCGAACTGCGCGCCGACGGGGTCACCGTCGTGCTCACCACCCACCACATGGACGAGGCCGAGCAGCTCGCCGACGAGGTCGCCGTCGTGGACACCGGCCGGGTCATCGCCCACGGCAGCCCCGAGCAGCTGTGCCGGGGCGGCGCCGAGAACACCCTGCGCTTCACCGGCCGCCCCGGCCTGGAGCTCTCCTCGCTGCTGAAGGCGCTGCCGGACGGCACGGACGCCGCCGAGCTCGGCCCCGGCGTCTACCGGGTCTCCGGCGACGTCGACCCCCAGCTGCTCGCCACCGTCGCCTCCTGGTGCGCGCAGCACGGCGTGATGCCCGACAGCCTCTCGGTGGAGCGGCACACCCTGGAGGACGTCTTCCTGGAACTGACCGGTAAGGAGCTGCGCGGATGAGCGCCGGCACGTTCACCCCCCGCCCGGGAGCGGCCCCCGTCCCGCGCATGATCCTGGCGCAGACGGCACTGGAGACCCGGATGCTGCTGCGCAACGGGGAGCAGCTGCTGCTGACCGTGATCATCCCGGCGTTGCTGCTCGTGCTGTTCTCGGCCGTGGACATCGTGACGGTGCCGCTGGCGCAGGGCGGCGGGGAGAAGTCCGTGGACTTCCTCGCGCCGGGCGTGCTGGCCCTCGCCGTGATGTCCACCGCCTTCACCGGCCAGGCCATCGCCACCGGTTTCGACCGCCGCTACGGGGTCCTCAAGCGCCTCGGGGCCTCCCCCCTGCCGCGCTGGGCGCTGATGGCCGCCAAGACCCTGTCCGTGCTGGTCACCGAGGTGCTCCAGATCACCCTGCTGACGGTGATCGCGCTGGCGCTGGGGTGGTCCCCGCACGGGAACCCGCTGTGGGTGGCCGCGCTGGTGCTGCTGGGCACCGCCGCGTTCTCGGGGCTGGGCCTGCTGATGGCGGGCACCCTCAAGGCCGAGATGACCCTGGCCGCCGCCAACCTGGTGTTCCTGCTGCTGCTCGTGGGCGGTGGCGTCATCGTGCCGCTGGAGAAGTTCCCGGAGGGGGTGCGGTCCGTACTGGAACTGCTGCCCGTCTCCGCCCTCTCCGACGGTCTGCGCGAGGTGCTGCGGCACGGCGCCGGGATGCCGTGGGGCGACGCGGCCGTGCTGGCGGTCTGGGCGGTGCTGGGGCTGGGCGCCGCCGCGCGCCTGTTCCGCTGGGAATGAAACCCTTCCACTGAGGTCCGCTCCCCCGCGACTATGGACCCCTTCACCGATGACAGCGTGCAGGCGTACGACCACGACGCCGGGGGGCGGACATGGCGGAGCGAGAGGCCGTGCTACGGCTGGACGAGCAGTGGGCACGCGTCCGCTCGGGAGCCGCGCACGCGCCGCCGCAGGAGCGCGAACGGCTGCTCGACGAGCTGATCGGCGCCCTGCGCACACGGCCCGACGACGCCGAGTGCACCGCGCTGCTCGGGCTGCGGCTCGCCGACCGGGCCGCCCTGCGCTTCGCCGAGGGGGACCGCGCGAGCGCCCTGGCCACGATCGAGGAGGGACTGCGCAGCTCCGAGCGGGCAGCTGCCTGCGCCCCCGAATTCGCGCGCTGGTACGCCCGCGGGCTGATCAACCACGGCGTGTGGCTGGCCTGGCCGCTGAGCGACGGGGACCGGCTGCCCCGGCACCCACTGGGCACCGCCGCCTCGCAGGGCCCGAGCGCCATGGAGCGGGCGGCCGGCGAGCGCGCCCTCGACCTGACCCGGGCCGCCGTCGAGGTGTGGGCGGGGCTCGACCAGGGTGATCCGGTCAACCGCAGGGGACTCGCCCAGGCCAAGGTCTTCCTCGGGGACCGGCTCGCCGAGCTCGGCCACGCCGAGGAGGCGGTGGCCTGGGCCGTGGACGCGGAGTGCGACTTCCGCCGGCAGCTGCTCGCGGAGCACGGCTCGCAGGCGTCGCAGGAGGCCGAGGAGGCCCTCGACCACATCGGACGGCAGCTGGAATTACGCCTGCGCTACCTGTCCTTCGACTCCCTGACCGCCCTGCGCGCGCGGGGGCTGCTGCCCGAGCGGCTGCTGCCGCAGGCCGTGGTGGCCGCCCGCGTCCAGGGCGTGGAGGAGGCCGGCATCGCCGCCGGGCTGCGGCTGGAAGCCGAGCAGGTGCGCACGATGCTGGAGGTCACCCCCTGGACCGCGGTGTGGCGGGTGGAGGTGCGCGGCCCCGACGGGGTGTGGGCCGCACTGGAACATCCGTGGCACAGCGCCACGGAGGTGAGGGACCGGACAGCGGCCGACGTGGGGGCCGAAGTGGTGCGCGGCTTCACGGAGTCGGCCGATCACCCGGGCCGCGGCCGCCCGTGGCGCATCCTCCTGTGGTGGCACCAGGAGGGCGACCCGGCCGGGGCCCGGTTCCGGCTGTCCGCGGGGGGCGACGCACCACCTGCCACCCCCTCGTGAAACTTTGCACAAGGCTCCGCTTACGATAGTGGCCGTGTTGAACCCCTTCGCATACATCGCCCGCCGCTGGACCCCGTCACCCCGGATCGTCCGGCGCGCCGCGTCCGCCGCGCTCCTGATGAGCGTGGTCATCGTCGTCACCGGCGGCGCGGTGCGGCTGACCGGTTCCGGTCTCGGCTGCGACACCTGGCCCAAGTGCACCGACGACAGCCTCGTCGCGACGCCCGCCCAGGGCTTCCACGGGGCCGTCGAGTTCGGCAACCGGATGCTCACCTACGTGCTCTGCGCGGCCGTGGGCTGGGGCATCCTCGCGGCACGCTCGGCCAAGCCGTGGCGGCACGTGCTGACGCGGCTCGGCTGGGTCCAGTTCGCCATCGTCATGGCCAACGCCGTACTGGGCGGCATCACCGTCATGACCGGCCTCAACCCCTACAGCGTCGCCGGGCACTTCCTGCTCGCCACCTCCCTGATCACGGTGACGACGGTGACCTGGCAGCGCACCCGGGAGGGCGACACCCCGCCCCGTCCGCGCGTGCCGGGCCCGGTGCGCACACTGTCGTGGGCGATGCTCGCGGTCACCTTCGTACTGATCGCGGCCGGCACCGTGGTGACCGGCTCCGGACCGCACGCCGGCGACAGCAGCGAGATCAGGCGGATGCCGTTCGACTGGGAGGCCACCGCCCACGTGCACGCCGTGGCGGCCTGGCTGGTGTGCGCCCTGGCCGTGGCCATGTGGCTGGTGCTGCGCGTGGCCGACGCCCCGGCCGACGCCCGGGCCCGCGCCCGCGACCTGCTGGTCGTGCTCCTCGCCCAGGGGGCCGTCGGCTACGTGCAGTTCCTCACCGATCTGCCCGAGCTGCTGGTCGCCGCCCACATGCTCGGCTCCTGCTTGGTGTGGATCTCGGTGCTCCGGGTCGCGCTGAGCCTGCGCGAACGGCCCGCCGACCAGGCCGGGGTCCCGGCCCAGGGCGACCCGCAGCTCACGGCCGTCTGAGGAACCGCCCGGCCCGGTCGCAGCACTCAGCTCCGTTCGTCCAGCCGGTAGACGCGGCGGGCATTGCCCGCCGCGACCATGGCGGCCACCCGTCCCGCGTCCCGCCAGGACCAGGACCCCTCGCCGACCCAGCCGGCCAGCACCCTGCCCAGCGCCTCCCGGAAGACCAGGGCGCCCACCGCGCGCAGCTCGGGCAACTGCCCGCCGCCGCTGGAGAACAACAGCTTCCCGAACGGCGCGATCTCCAGCACCTCGCCCAGGACCGCCGCGGCCCGCGCCCCCGTCTGCCCCGGCCCGGCGCCCGCGTCCGCGTAGACGTGCGGGAACGCCGCGGCGAGCTGGGCGGCGTGCCGGTGGTACGGGTACCCGCCCAGCAGCACCAGCCGCGTGCCCGCGCCGGCGGTGGCCCGTACGAATTCCGTCAGGAGCGCCGGGTCGGACCGGTCCGGGCGCCGCCCCGGCTCCGCCGCTCCCGCGCCGGTGTGCAGCTGGAGCGGCAGCCCCGACGCCACCGCGCTCCACATCAGGTGCCGCAGCAGTACCGGGTCCCGTACGGCCCCGCCCGGGCGCCGCCGGGCCAGCCAGCGGTCGGCCGCCCCGCGCACCTCGCCGGGATCGGGCGGCTCCGGGGCGTAGGCCAGGGTCGCCGGATGTCCCGAGGCCGCGCCGCAGGTGAAGGCCGTGGCACCGGTGGCGGCGTGGTGCACGGCCTGCGCGAGGTTGGCCAGGAAGGCGGCCACCGTGCCGGAGGTGTCCGCGGCCTGCTCGGCCAGGAGCTCCAGCCGGACCGCCTCGAAGGCGTCGGCGTCCCCGGCCAGGCCCAGCTCCTTGGGGCCGGTGAGGTCCCCGGGCACGCCGGTGTCGACCAGGTAGGCGGCGACCCGCGAGCCCCTCAGCAGCAGCCGCGCGGACTCGGCGGTGCCCAGCTCGCGCCGCCGGGCCAGGTAGCGGGCGGGGGTGGCGTGCGGCTCCAGCCCGAGCAGCGGCGGACACCAGCGGCGCACCGCGAAGCCGGTCTGGGTGTCGAAGAAGGTGGTACCGGCGGCGGGCGGACCCGCCGACCGGATCAGCTGGGCCTCGAAGGTGCCCAGGCCCAGCTCCGTACGGAGGAATCCGTGGCAGTACTGGTCCACCAGGGGCGGCGTTTCGATCATCCGGGCATCCCGTTGCGGACGTGAGGAAGGGGCTTCCACACGTCCTAACGGGTGCGCGGGGTGTGAGGTGTTGCTCGCGCTGTTGACCGACCGCCCCCCGCACGGGCGAGCGGGGCCCGGGAAATCCTTCCGCGGCAAGGACCGGCCGGGCTCCGGGGACCGCGGAGGGAAGGACCCGGGGGAGGCGGGCGGTGCAGGTCAGGCCGCCGGGTTCGCGGCTCCGCCGATCTGGATGCCGGCCATCCGCGTCCACTCGTAGGGTCCGGTGCGCACGCGTGCGGCGAACTCCCCGTCGAACTCCTCGTGGAGCGTCAGGCCGGCCTTTTCGGCGGCCAGCTGCGCCACGGGGAAGGCGGGGGCCACCAGGTCGCCCCACGCGCCGTCGGCGCCGACGAGGACGATGCGGGTGCCGGCCTGGCCGATGTGGGCCAGGTGGCCTTCGGCGCCGCCGTGCTCCCGGGCGAACGCGCCGATCTGGCGGGCGAGCCTGGCCGCCTTGCGGCCCTGCTTCTTGTCCTCGGCGCCGGTGGCCTGTGCGGTCTGTGCGGTATCTGCCATGGACAGCATGCTACCGGCGGGTAATCAACGGAGGAAGGGATCCACGGCGACCGCCACGAAGAGCAGCGACACATAGGTGATGGACCAGTGGAACAGGCGCATCTCCTTGAGCTTCGCGCCGGTCACGCCCGCCTTGGCGCGCGTATTCAGCCCGTGCGCCTCCCACAGCCACCAGCCGCCCGCGAGCAGCGCGACCGAGGTGTAGAACCAGCCGGTGTACCCCAGAGGGGTGAGCAGCAGCGAGACCGCGACCATCACCCAGCTGTAGAGGACGATCTGCCGGGAGACCGCCTTGTTGCCCGCCACGACGGGGAGCATCGGCACGCCGACCCGCGCGTAGTCGTCCTTCACCTTCATGGACAGCGGCCAGTAGTGCGGCGGCGTCCAGAAGAAGATGACGAGGAAGAGGATGACCGCGGCCCAGGAGACCTCGTTCTTGACGGCGGACCAGCCGATCAGCACCGGCATGCAGCCGGCGATGCCGCCCCAGACGATGTTCTGGGCGGTGCGCCGCTTCAGCAGCATCGTGTAGACGACGACGTAGAAGAGGAGCGCGCCGAGCGCGAGGGCGGCCGACAGCCAGTTGATCAGCAGGCCGAAGAAGAGGGTCGAGACCACCCCGAGGGTGATGCCGAAGACCAGGCACTCGCGGGGACTGACCATGCCGGTCACCAGCGGCCGCTGCGACGTCCGGTCCATCAGCGCGTCGATGTCGCGGTCGATGTACATGTTCAGCGCGTTGGCGCCGCCCGCGGAGAGGTAGCCGCCGAAGCAGGTCGCGAGGACCAGCCACAGCGACGGCACGCCCTGCTCGGCGAGGAACATCACCGGCACGGTCGTGATGAGCAGGAGCTCGATGATCCGCGGCTTCGTCAGTGCCACGAAAGCCATGGCCCGGGCCCCGAACGGCCGGTGACCGGGGCTCGTCCCGAGCACCCCCGCTGGACGGGATTCGACGGCCGTCACGCACACCCCTGAGAGAGAATCCAGCAAGCTCCGACCGGGAGCCCCCGATATGAAGGCCCGGCAAGGGCTTGCGCGTACCACGCCACTCTAGACGTTGCGCTTACCTCGCCCCGCGCGGGGGTCGGCTCGTGTTGGACCGGGCGGACCGGGCATACGAACCACGCAGGGCGGACGGGCCCCCTGGCGGGCAGGTGAACGCGGGCTGCCGACGTGGTGACGTACCGCGGGCACTCGAATAGCTGCACGCCGTGGCGGGGGTAGGCTCGGAATCGCGCCGGTGCACCGTTCGTCACCGGGAACAGACATGTGGAGAGGAGCCCTGACCCACGGTGAGCACCAAGCCGACCACCACAGAGCTCGAGTGGACCGAACTGGACCAGCGGGCCGTCGACACCGCCCGCATCCTGGCCGCTGACGCGGTCCAGAAGGTCGGAAACGGCCACCCCGGTACGGCGATGAGCCTGGCCCCCGCCGCGTACACCCTCTTCCAGAAGGTGATGCGGCACGACCCGTCGGACCCCGAGTGGGTCGGCCGCGACCGCTTCGTGCTCTCCGCGGGCCATTCGTCCCTCACGCTGTACACCCAGCTGTACCTCGCCGGTTTCGGGCTGGAGCTCGCGGACCTGGAGGCGTTCCGCACCTGGGGCTCCAAGACCCCGGGCCACCCGGAGTACGGCCACACCACCGGCGTGGAGACGACGACCGGCCCGCTGGGCCAGGGCGTCGCCAACGCGGTGGGCATGGCCATGGCCTCGCGCTACGAGCGCGGCCTGTTCGACCCCGAGGCCCCCGAGGGCACCTCGCCGTTCGACCACATGATCTACGCGATCGCGGGTGACGGCTGCCTTCAGGAGGGCATCTCCCACGAGGCGTCGGCGCTGGCCGGCCACCAGAAGCTCGGCAACCTGGTGCTGCTGTGGGACGACAACCACATCTCCATCGAGGGCGACACTGAGACGGCCGTCTCCGAGGACACCCTCAAGCGCTACGAGGCGTACGGCTGGCACGTGCAGCGCGTCGAGCAGCTGGAGAACGGCGACCTCGACCCGAAGGCACTGTTCGCCGCCCTCCAGGCCGCCAAGGCCGAGACCGGCCGGCCGTCCTTCATCGCCGCCCGCTCGATCATCGCCTGGCCGGCCCCGCACGCCCAGGGCACCGAGGCCGCGCACGGCTCGGCGCTCGGCGACGACGAGGTCGCGGCGACCAAGCGCGTGCTCGGCTTCGACCCGGAGAAGACCTTCGAGGTCGCCGACGAGGTCCTGACGCACACCCGCAAGGCGGTCGACCGCGGCCGCGAGGCCAAGGCCGCCTGGGAGAAGGACTTCTCCGCCTGGCGCACCGCCAATCCGCAGCGCGCGGCCGACTTCGACCGCATCAACGCCAACGAGCTGCCCGCGGGCTGGGAGGACGAGCTCCCCGCCTTCGAGACCGGCAAGGCCGTCGCCACGCGCGCCGCCTCCGGCAAGGTGCTGGAGGCCCTCGGCGCGGTCGTCCCGGAGCTGTGGGGCGGCTCGGCCGACCTGGCCGGCTCCAACAACACCACCATCGACAAGACCTCCTCGTTCCTGCCGGTGGGCAACCCGCTGCCGGAGGCCGACGCGTACGGCCGCACCATCCACTTCGGCATCCGCGAGCACGCCATGGCCGCGACCATGAACGGCATCGCCCTGCACGGCCACACCCGCATCTACGGCGGCACCTTCCTGGTGTTCTCCGACTACATGCGCAACGCCGTCCGCCTCTCCGCGCTGATGCACCTGCCGGTGACCTACGTGTGGACGCACGACTCCATCGGCCTCGGCGAGGACGGCCCCACGCACCAGCCGGTCGAGCACCTGGCCTCGCTGCGCGCCATCCCGGGCCTGAACGTGGTCCGCCCGGCCGACGCCAACGAGACCGCCATCGCGTGGCGCGAGATCATGAGGCGCCACACCAAGGTGTTCGGCAAGGGCGCCCCGCACGGGCTGGCGCTGACCCGCCAGGGCGTGCCGACGTACGACCGCAACGAGGACGCCGCCAAGGGCGGGTACGTGCTGTTCGACGCCGAGGGTCCCGAGGGCGAGGCCGTCGAGCCGCAGGTGCTCCTCATCGGCACCGGCTCCGAGGTCCAGCTCGCCGTCGCCGCGCGCGAGGCGCTGCAGGCCGAGGGCGTCCCGGCGCGCGTGGTCTCGATGCCGTCCGTCGAGTGGTTCGAGGAGCAGGACCAGGCGTACAAGGACAGCGTCCTGCCGCCGTCCGTGAAGGCCCGCGTGGCGGTCGAGGCGGGCATCGGCCTGACCTGGCACCGCTACGTCGGCGACGCGGGCCGGATCGTCTCGCTGGAGCACTTCGGTGCCTCGGCCGACGCCAAGGTGCTGTTCCGCGAGTTCGGTTTCACCCCCGAGGCCGTGACCGCGGCGGCCAGGGACTCCATCGCCGCCGCCGCGCGCTGACGCCGGTACAAGACCCAGTAGGAGATGCAATTCCCATGACAGACGCACTCAAGCGCCTCTCCGACGAAGGCGTGGCGATCTGGCTGGACGACCTGTCCCGCAAGCGCATCACGTCCGGCAACCTGGCGGAGCTCATCGACCAGTCGCACGTGGTCGGTGTCACCACCAACCCGTCGATCTTCCAGAAGGCGATCAGCGAGGGCGACGGCTACGACCAGCAGCTCGCCGACCTGGCGGTCCGCCGGGTCACCGTCGAGGAAGCCCTCCGCATGATCACGACGGCGGACGTCCGCGACGCCGCCGACATCCTGCGCCCGGTGTTCGACCGCACCGACGGCCAGGACGGCCGCGTGTCGATCGAGGTCGACCCGCGCCTGGCCCACAACACCGCGGCCACCGTCGCCGAGGCCAAGCAGCTGGCCTGGCTGGTGGACCGTCCGAACACGCTCATCAAGATCCCGGCGACCATGGGCGGCCTGCCCGCGATCTCCGAGGTCATCGGCCGGGGCATCAGCGTGAACGTGACGCTGATCTTCTCGCTGGAGCGCTACCGCGAGGTCATGGACGGGTACCTGACGGGCCTGGAGAAGGCCAAGGCCGCCGGCCTGGACCTCTCCGAGATCCACTCGGTCGCCTCCTTCTTCGTGTCCCGCGTGGACAGCGAGATCGACAAGCGCCTGGACGCCATCGGCACCGACGAGGCCAAGGCCCTGAAGGGCAAGGCGGCGCTCGCCAACGCCCGTCTGGCCTACCAGGCGTACGAGGAGGTCTTCTCCTCGGACCGCTGGGCCGCCCTGGAGCGTGTGGGCGCCAACAAGCAGCGTCCGCTGTGGGCCTCCACGGGCGTCAAGGACCCGGCGTACAAGGACACCCTGTACGTGGACGACCTGGTCGCGCCCAACACGGTGAACACCATGCCCGAGGCCACCCTGGAGGCCACCGCCGACCACGGGCAGATCACGGGCGACACCGTGCGCGGCTCCTACGAGCAGGCCCGCGCCGAGCTCGACGCGATCGCGAAGCTGGGCATTTCGTACGACGATGTGGTGCAGCAGCTGGAGGACGAGGGCGTCGAGAAGTTCGAGGCGTCCTGGAACGACCTGCTGAAGTCGACCGAGGCGGAGCTCGTGCGCCTGGCCCCCGCGGAGGACTGAGTATTTTGACGGTGATCGGAGCGAACCCGCTTCGTGACGCACAGGACCGGCGGCTCCCGCGCATCGCGGGGCCGTCCGGCCTGGTCATTTTCGGCGTCACGGGCGACCTGTCGCGCAAGAAGCTGATGCCTGCCGTCTACGACCTCGCCAACCGCGGCCTGCTGCCGCCGGGCTTCTCGCTGATCGGGTTCGCCCGTCGCGAGTGGCAGGACGAGGACTTCGCGCAGGAGGTCCACGACGCGGTCAAGGAGCACTCCCGCACGCCGTTTCGCGAGGAGGTCTGGCAGCAGCTCGTCCAGGGCTGCCGGTTCGTCCAGGGCGACTTCGACGACGACGAGGCCTTCGAGACGCTGAAGGCGACCATCGAGGAGCTGGACAAGGCGCAGGGCACGGGCGGCAACTTCGCCTTCTACCTGTCGGTCCCGCCGAAGTTCTTCCCCAAGGTGGTCCAGCAGCTCAAGGACCACGGTCTGGCGCAGAAGGAAGGCTCCTGGCGGCGCGCCGTCATCGAGAAGCCCTTCGGGCACGACCTGAAGAGCGCCGAGGAGCTCAACAAGGTCGTCCACGAGGTCTTCCCGCGTGACGAGGTCTTCCGGATCGACCACTACCTCGGCAAGGAGACCGTCCAGAACATCCTGGCGCTCCGCTTCGCCAACACCATGTTCGAGCCGATCTGGAACCGGTCGTACGTCGACCACGTACAGATCACCATGGCCGAGGACATCGGCATCGGCGGCCGGGCCGGGTACTACGACGGCATCGGCGCAGCCCGTGACGTCATCCAGAACCACCTGCTCCAGCTGCTCGCGCTGACCGCGATGGAGGAGCCCGGCTCCTTCCACCCCAAGGCGCTGGTGGCGGAGAAGCTCAAGGTCCTGACGGCGGTGCAGCTGCCCGAGGACCTGGGCA
This sequence comes from Streptomyces sp. CB00455, assembly GCF_001905445.1. Classification (GTDB taxonomy): domain Bacteria; phylum Actinomycetota; class Actinomycetes; order Streptomycetales; family Streptomycetaceae; genus Streptomyces. Next base: position 112,707 of record NZ_LIVQ01000003.1, read on the forward strand.
AGCACACCGTGCGCGGTCAGTACGCGGCCGCCTGGCAGGGCGGCGAGAAGGTCGTCGGGTACCTCGAAGAGGACGGCATCGACCCCAAGTCGAAGACCGACACCTACGCGGCCGTCCGCCTGGAGATCAACAACCGCCGCTGGGCGGGCGTCCCGTTCTACCTGCGCACGGGCAAGCGCCTGGGCCGCCGGGTGACCGAGATCGCGGTGGTCTTCAAGCGGGCCCCCTACCTGCCCTTCGAGTCGGGTGCGACCGAGGAGCTCGGGCAGAACGCCCTGGTCATCCGGGTCCAGCCGGACGAGGGCGTGACGGTCCGCTTCGGCTCCAAGGTTCCGGGCACCTCCATGGAGGTCCGGGACGTCACGATGGACTTCGCCTACGGCGAGTCCTTCACGGAGTCGAGCCCCGAGGCCTACGAGCGGCTCATCCTCGACGTGCTCCTCGGCGACGCGAACCTCTTCCCGCGCCACCAGGAGGTCGAGCTCTCCTGGAACATCCTCGACCCGATCGAGGAGTACTGGGACAAGCACGGCAAGCCCGCGCAGTACCCGGCGGGCACGTGGGGGCCGGTCGAGGCGGACGAGATGCTCGCACGAGACGGACGGAGCTGGCGCCGGCCATGAAGATCGACCTCACGGAGACCAACTCCAGCAAGATCAACGCCGCGATGGTGCAGGCGCGCCGGGACATCGGCACGCCGGCCATCGGCATGGTCCTCACGCTGGTGATCGTGACCGACGAGGAGAACGCGTACGACGCGCTCAAGTCGGCGAACGACGCGTCCCACGAACACCCTTCGCGGATCCTCGTCGTCATCAAGCGGGTCAGCCGCTCGCCGCGCAGCCGCCAGGGCGCCCGTCTCGACGCGGAGATCCGCGTCGGTGCGGACTCCGGCAGCGGCGAGACGGTGGTGCTCCGCCTGCACGGCGAACTGGTCGACCACGCCCAGTCGGTGGTTCTCCCCCTCCTGCTCCCGGACGCCCCCGTGGTCGTCTGGTGGCCGGAGCGTGCCCCCGCCGACCTGGCCGGTGACCCGCTGGGTGCGCTCGGGCAGCGCCGGATCTCGGACACGTACTCCTGCGAGGACCCGATCGGGGTGCTGGAGGCCCGGGCGACGGCCTACGCCCCCGGGGACACGGACCTGTCCTGGACCCGGATCACCCCGTGGCGCTCCATGCTGGCGGCCGCGCTGGACCAGCAGACCCGGACCCGCCCGGTCACCTCGGCGGTCGTCGAGGGCGAGGACGACAACCCGAGCTGCGAGCTGCTGGCCATGTGGCTGGCGGACCGTCTCGGCATCCCCGTCAAGCGGACCCTGTCGTCCGGTCCGGGCCTGACGGCCGTACGTCTGGAAACCGAGGACGGCGTGATCGTCCTGGACCGGGCGGACGGTTCGCTGGCCACGCTGTGCATGCCGGGGCAGCCCGACCGTGCGGTGGCGCTCAACCGCCGTGACACGGCCGAGCTGCTGGCGGAGGAGCTGCGCCGGCTGGACCCGGACAACACCTACGAGGCCGCGCTGAAGTTCGGCGTGGCGCAGCTGGAGGCCGCCCAGGCGGCAGGAGCCGCGCCCGCGGCGGCGAAGCCGGCCCCCGCCAAGGCGGCTCCGGCGAAGGGCGGGGCGGCCCCGGCCAAGGCCGAGGAGCGGGCGAACGCGCCCGCGCCGAAGCCGGCCAAGAAGACGGCGGCCAAGTAACGCCACCGCTGCGCCGAGTCTCCTCCCCCACCCCGCCCCCTCCCGAAACCGGGCTCCGCCCCGGACCCCGCCCTCAACCGCCGCCGGGCAGGCTGATGTCAGCCCGCCCGGCGTTCGAGGCGCGGGGCCCGGGCGGAGCCCCGGGAATGGGGGGTGAGGCGGAAGGCTCAGCGCGGCGGGTTCCGCACCCGCATCCCCCGCACTACCGAGAAGGTGGCATCGCATGGGTATGACGACTCCCCAGGTCGTCGTCCACCGGGACAAGGAGCTGATGGCCCAGGCCGCGGCGGCCCGGCTCATCACCAAGGTCGTGGACGCGCAGGCGGCCCGCGGCACCGCGTCCGTGGTCCTCACCGGAGGCCGCAACGGCAACGGGCTGCTCGCGGCGCTGGCCGCGGCCCCCGCGCGGGACGCGGTCGACTGGTCCCGGCTGGACCTGTGGTGGGGCGACGAGCGCTACGTCCCGGCGGACGACCCCGAGCGCAACCACACCCAGGCCCGTGCGGCCCTCCTGGACTCCGTCCCGGTGGATCCCGCCCGCGTACACGTCATGCCGGCCTCGGACGGCCCGTACGGGCCCGACGTGGACGCGGCGGCCGCGGCGTACGCGGCCGAGCTGGCGAAGGCGGCCGGTCCGGAGGACCACGGCCCGGTCCCGCGCTTCGACGTGCTGATGCTGGGCGTCGGCCCGGACACCCACGTGGCCTCCCTGTTCCCGGAGCACCCGGCGGCGCGGGAGACCGAGCGCACGGTCGTCGGCGTCCACGGCGCCCCCAAGCCCCCGCCCACCCGGATCTCCCTGACCCTCCCGGCGATCCGGGCGGCCCGTGAGGTCTGGCTGCTGGCGGCCGGCGAGGACAAGGCCGGGGCGGTCTCCATCGCCCTCGGCGGCGCCGGCGGGGTCCAGGCCCCGGCCGCGGCCGCCTACGGCCGCTCCCGCACCCTGTGGCTGCTGGACCGCGCGGCTGCGGCGAAGCTCCCGGCAGGGCTGTACCCTCCGCCGATCGCCTGACGCCACCGCGCCGGGCTTCCGCGGCGCCCCGGTGGCGCCCCCGTGGCGCTCCAAGCTCCCGCGGCGCTTCAAGCTCCCGCGGCGCCGGAGCCAACAAACCCGAAGGGCCTGCTCTCCCTGGAGAGCAGGCCCTTCGCGTGCGTGCGGATCAGCCGCGGCCGCGCAGCTCGCGGTAGGTGGCCACGAGGGCCTTCGTCGAGGCGTCCAGACCCGGTACGTCGGCGCCCTGCGTCAGCGCGGGTTCGATCCGCTTGGCGAGGACCTTGCCGAGCTCCACGCCCCACTGGTCGAAGGAGTCGATGTTCCACACCGCGCCCTGGACGAACACCTTGTGCTCGTAGAGCGCGATCAGCTGCCCCAGCACCGAGGGGGTGAGTTCGCGGGCCAGGATGGTGGTCGTCGGGTGGTTGCCCCGGAAGGTCTTGTGCGGGACCAGGGGCTCCGCGGCGCCCTCCTCCCGTACCTCCTGCGCCGTCTTGCCGAAGGCCAGCGCCTGCGTCTGCGCGAAGAAGTTCGCCATCAGCAGGTCGTGCTGGGCAGCCGTCGTGGGCTCCAGTTCGGCCACGGGGCGCGCGAATCCGATGAAGTCGGCGGGAATCGTCTTCGTCCCCTGGTGGATCAGCTGGTAGTACGCGTGCTGTCCGTTGGTGCCGGGCGTGCCCCAGACCACCGGGCCGGTCTGCCACTCGACCCGATCGCCCTGCCGGTCCACGGACTTGCCGTTGGACTCCATGTCCAGCTGCTGCAAGTAGGCGGTGAAGCGCGAGAGGTAGTGGCTGTACGGGAGCACGGCGTGGGACTGGGCGTCGAAGAAGTTGCCGTACCAGATGCCCAACAGGCCGAGCAGCAGCGGCGCGTTCTCCTCGGGCGGCGCCGTGCGGAAGTGCTCGTCCATGGAGTGGAAGCCGTCCAGCAGCTCCCGGAAGGCGTCGGGGCCGATCGCGATCATCAGCGAGAGCCCGATGGCCGAGTCGAAGGAGTAGCGTCCGCCGACCCAGTCCCAGAACTCGAACATGTTGGCCGCGTCGATGCCGAAGCCGGTGACCTTCTCGCCGTTGGTCGACAGGGCGACGAAGTGCCGTGCGACGGCGGCCTGATCGCCGCCGAGGCCCGTCAGCAGCCACTCGCGGGCCGAAGTGGCGTTGGTGATGGTCTCGATGGTGGTGAAGGTCTTGGAGGCGATGATGAACAGCGTCTCGGCCGGGTCCAGGTCCCGCACGGCCTCGTGCAGGTCCGCGCCGTCCACGTTGGACACGAAACGCAGGGTCAGATCGCGGTCGGCGAAGGCGCGCAGGGCCTCGTAGGCCATCGCCGGGCCGAGGTCGGAGCCGCCGATGCCGATGTTGACGACGTTCCTGATGCGTTTGCCGGTGGAGCCGGTCCACTCCCCCGACCTGACCTGGCCGCAGAAGGCCGCCATCTTGTCGAGGACGGCGTGCACGGCGGGGACGACGTTCTCGCCGTCCACCTCGACGACGGCGTCGGCCGGGGCGCGCAGGGCGGTGTGCAGGACCGCCCGGTCCTCGGTCGTGTTGATCTTCTCGCCGCGGAACATCGCGTCGCGCAGCGCGCTCACGCCCGTCGCCGCCGCCAGTTCGCGCAGCAGTCGCAGCGTCTCGTCCGTCACGAGGTGCTTCGAGTAGTCGATGTGCAGGTCCCCGACCCGCAGGGTGTAGTCGCTGCCCCGGCCGGGATTCTCCTCGAACAGCTCCCGCAGATGCTTCTGCCCGAACTCCTCCCGGTGCTTGCCGAGTGCAAGCCACTCGGGCATCCGGTTGAGCTTCGTGCCGCTGTCTGCCTTCATCTCGGACATCAACCCACTTCTTCCGTCCTGTCGTGCCCCGCCGAACTCCAACTTAAAGGATCAGAAGCGGGTGTGTCGGACAGGCGCTTCGGCGGCGGGGCAACGCGAAGGGCCCGGACCCGCAGGAGAAGGTTCCTGCGGGCCCGGGCCCCGTGTCACGGTTCAGATCTCGCCGCGGAGTTTGGCGAGGGCCTCGGCGAGGATCGCCTCGCCGTCGGCGTCCGTGCGCCGTTCCCGTACGTACGCCAGGTGCGTCTTGTACGGCTCGGTACGCGGCGGCGCCGGCGGGTTGTCCCGGTCCTGGCCGGCCGGGAACCCGCAGCGCGGGCAGTCCCAGGTGTCCGGCACCTGCGCGTCGCTGGCGAAGCTCGGCTGCGTCTCGTGCCCGTTCGAGCACCAGAAGGAGATGCGCAGGCGGGGCGCGGACTCGCCGCGCTCGGCCTCACCCATCGGCCCCGCTCCGACCCGGCTACCACGGATCGCGTTGCCACTTGCCACGGTCGTAACTCCCTGCGTGATGGTGCCGCGGAGCGTGAGTGGAATTCCGCCGCGGGCGCCCAAGTCTACGTAAGGCCCAACGCACGTCCAGCGAACGGAGTTACTCGTTCCGCACCGTGGACGCCGGACCTCATGATAGGCCGGGCGGGACCGACCGGGCGGCCGGAACGGCCAGAACGGCCGACTCCGCTACTTCATCAGAAGGCCGAGCGCCATGATGCAGGCGAACCACAGCAGACCGACGACGACCGTGATGCGGTCCAGGTTCCGCTCGGCCACGGAGGAGCCGCCCACGGAGGACTGCATGCCTCCGCCGAACATGTCGGAAAGGCCGCCGCCCTTGCCCTTGTGCATCAGCACGAGCAGCATCAGCAGGGCGCTGAAGACGATCAGGGCGATCGAGAACCCCATAATCACGGCTGATTCCTACTTTCTGGCTTTCCGGCTGTGCTGGATGTGCGCGGGGGCCGGCTGCTGGTGTCCAGCTGCCGGCCCCCGCAAGGGTACGACGGATCCGTCCTACCGCATACTCACTGCCGTGCCTACTGGTCGCGGAACCGGACGATCTTGACGAACTCGTCCGCGTCCAGTGCCGCGCCGCCGATCAGCGCGCCGTCGACGTCGGGCTGGGCCATGATCGCCGCGATGTTGCCGGACTTGACGGAGCCGCCGTACTGGATGCGGACCTTGTCGGCCAGCTCCTGCGAGTACAGCTCGGCGAGGCGGCCGCGGATCGCCCCGCAGACCTCCTGGGCGTCGTCGGGGGTGGCGACCTCGCCGGTCCCGATGGCCCAGACGGGCTCGTACGCGATCACGATGGACTCGACCTGCTCGGCCGGGACGTCCTTGAGGCCGCCGTCGACCTGGCTCAGCGTGTGCTCGACCTGCCGGCCGGCCTTGCGCACCTCCAGGCCCTCGCCGACGCACAGGATCGGGGTGAGCCCGTGCCGGTAGGCGGCCTTGACCTTGGCGTTGCAGAGCTCGTCGCTCTCGCCGTGGTACTGGCGGCGCTCGCTGTGGCCGACGGCCACGTACGTGCACTTCAGCTTCGCCAGCATCGATCCGGAGATCTCGCCGGTGTAGGCGCCGGTGTCGTGCGCCGAGAGGTCCTGCGCGCCGTACTTGATCTTCAGCTTGTCGCCGTCGATCAGGGTCTGCACCGACCGGAGGTCGGTGAAGGGCGCCAGGACGGCGACCTCGACGGCGTCGTAGTCCTTGTCGGCGAGCGCGAAGGCGAGCTTCTGGACGTGGGCGATGGCCTCGAGGTGGTTGAGGTTCATCTTCCAGTTGCCCGCCATCAGCGGGGTACGGCCGTTGTCAACTGCGGACATTGCGGGTCAGCCCTCCAGGGCGGCGAGGCCGGGGAGCGTCTTGCCCTCGAGGTATTCGAGGGAGGCGCCACCACCGGTGGAAATGTGGCCGAAAGCGTTCTCGTCGAAGCCGAGCGTGCGCACGGCCGCGGCCGAGTCGCCGCCTCCGACGACGGTGAAAGCGTGGCTGTCGACGAGGGCCTGTGCGATGGCCTTGGTGCCACCGGCGTAGTCGGGGTGCTCGAAGACGCCCACGGGACCGTTCCAGAAGACGGTCTCGGCATCGGTGATCTTCGACGCGTAGAGCTCGCGCGTCTTGGGGCCGATGTCCAGCCCCTCCTTGTCGGCAGGGATCTTGTCGGCGTCGACCGTGTCGTAGTCGGCCGGCGTCTTGCCCTTGAGGTCGGGGAAGTCCTTGGAGACCAGGACGTCCACGGGGAGCACCAGCTCGACGCCGGAGGCCTCGGCGCGCTGCATGTACTCGATGACGGTCGGGACCTGGTCCTCCTGGAGGAGGGAGATGCCGACCTCGTGGCCCTGGGCCTTGAGGAAGGTGTACGCCATGCCGCCGCCGATGAGGATGCGGTCGGCCTTGCCGAGCAGCTGGTCGATGACGGCCAGCTTGTCGGAGACCTTGGCGCCGCCGAGGACGACGACGTAGGGGCGCTTGACCTCGTCGGTCAGCTTCTTCAGGACGCCGACCTCGGTGGCGATGAGGTAGCCGGCCGCGTGCGGGAGGCGCGCCGGGAGGTCGAAGACCGAAGCGTGCTTGCGGTGGACGGCGCCGAAGCCGTCGCCGACGTACAGGTCGGCGAGCTCGGCGAGCCGGTCCGCGAAGGCGCCGCGCTCGGCGTCGTCCTTCGAGGTCTCACCGGCGTTGAAGCGCAGGTTCTCGATGACGGCCACCTGTCCGTCGGTGAGGGCCGCCACGGTCTCCTTGGCGGAGTCTCCGACGGTGTCGGTGGCGAACGTGACGTCCGCACCGAGCAGTTCGCCCAGGCGGGCGGCGGCCGGGGCGAGCGAGAACGCCGGGTCGGGGGCGCCCTTGGGGCGGCCCAGGTGCGAGGCCACGATGACGCGGGCGCCGGAGGCGGCGAGCTTCGCGATCGTGGGCTGGACGGCGCGGATGCGGCCGTCGTCGGTGATGGTGCCTTCGGCGAGCGGGACGTTGAGGTCCGCGCGGACGAAGACCCGCTTGCCCTTGACGCCTTCGGCGAGCAGTTCGTCGATCGTCTTCATGTGTTTCTTCTGCTCCTTTGAAGCCCTTCACCCGAAGGGCGAGGAAGGGAGGACGAGGCAAGCGACAGGGCCCGTGCGGCGCTTCGTCGCGCTGCCCGGACCCTGTGCTCACATCGTGGTGCCTTGCCTTCGGCCGCGTCTGACGACCCTGGGGATCCTTAGAGCTGGCCGCCGACGAAGACGGTCAGGTCGACGAGGCGGTTGGAGTAGCCCCACTCGTTGTCGTACCACCCGATGACCTTGACGCTCTTGCCCTGGACCATGGTCAGGGAGGAGTCGAAGGTGCAGGACGCCGGCCAGTTCACGATGTCGGAGGAGACGATCGCGTCCTCGGTGTAGTCGAGGATGCCCTTGAGCTGGCCCTCGGCCGCCTTCTGGAAGGCTGCGTTGACCTCGTCGCGGGTGACCTCGCGCTCCAGCTCGATGACCAGGTCGGTCACGGAGCCGGTCGGTACCGGGACGCGCATCGCGATGCCGTCGAGCTTGCCGGCGAGCTCGGGGATGACGAGCGCGGTCGCCTTGGCGGCGCCGGTGGTCGTCGGGATGATGTTCTCGGCGGCGGCGCGGGCGCGGCGCAGGTCCGAGTGCGGGAAGTCCAGGATGCGCTGGTCGTTCGTGTAGGCGTGGACCGTCGTCATCATGCCCTTGACGATGCCGAAGTTCTCCAGGAGGACCTTGGCCATCGGCGCCACGCAGTTGGTGGTGCAGGAGGCGTTGGAGATGACGTGGTGGTTCGCCGCCTCGTACTTGTCCTGGTTGACGCCCATCACGATCGTGATGTCCTCGTCCTTGGCCGGAGCCGAGATGAGGACCTTCTTCGCGCCCGCGGCGATGTGCTTCGCGGCGTCGGCCTTCTTGGTGAAGATGCCGGTCGACTCGATGACGATGTCGGCGCCCAGCTCGCCCCAGGGGAGGTTCGCGGGGTCGCGCTCGGCGAAGGTCTTGAAGGTGTTGCCGCCGACCGTGATGGTGTCCGCGGTGTGGGAGACCTCGGCCTTGAGGCGGCCCAGGATGGTGTCGTACTTGAGCAGGTGCACCAGGGTGGCGTTGTCAGTCAGGTCGTTGACACCGACGATCTCGATGTCCGCTCCCTGCTCCAGGAGCGCCCGGAAGTAGTTGCGGCCAATTCGGCCAAAACCGTTGATGCCTACGCGGATCGTCACGAACCGATCTCCTCGTTGGTGCGCCGGTCAGTGCGCCGGCGAGCTGTATGGGATGTCCCCGACCGCTTACGACCCTACCTCTCCGTGAGCTTGGGGGTGACATCGGCCGGGGCCTGACACTCCCCCTACTTCGCGGGGGGACCCCCTGCGGGCCCCGTGCCGGACGTGCCGGCACGGAGCCCCGGGGACCTGCGCCCCGTCACGCAGGGTGAATGGCGGCAGGGACGCTGGTCAGCGGTTCAGCGTGCGCAGCGCCTTACCGACGAGTACGGCGCGATCCGCCGCGGCCGGCAGGTGTTCCAGGCCGAAGCCCAGCAGGACGGTGTCACGCGTGGTGACGGCCGCGTAGGAGGTGAACAGCTCTCCGGTGCGGGACCAGTCACCCGGAACTTCGGGGCTTCCGGCGGGTCCGGCCTGTGCGGCCCAGGCCCCCAGGGAAGTCTCGAACCCCTCGACGGCCTGGTCGGCGCCGCCGGTCGAGAGGCGCGCGTCGTCCGCGAAGACGCCGCGGCCGCCCGAGCCCGGGTCGGTGATGTAGGAGAGCGCGACCTCGACTGTTTTGCCCGCGTAGGCGCTCAGGTCGAAGGAGACCTGCTTCCAGCCGCCGGAGGAGCCGGTGAAGCTGTTCCATGCCCCGCTGGTGCCCCGCGCGGTGCAGCCGCCGCCGTCCAGGGTGAGGTAGCGGCGCAGGAAGGGGTGGTCGTTGACGAGGAAGCCGGCGCCGCACTCCTGCGGCACGGCCGCACTGCTCAGGCCGCCCGTGTCCGCGAGGGTGGTCCAGTCGTCCCCGCCTGCCGTGTGCGCCTCCAGCGCCGCGTGGTCGTAGCCCTCCTCGGTGTTCCAGTTCAGGGCGAGCTTCAGCTGCGGCTTGTCCGCGGCGGTGACCTGGGTGAGGTCGATCGTGCGGACCAGCCGCTTCCAGTCGTCGTCGTCGTGGAGGGCGGAGGCCATCCAGCTGCCGGCGTAGGGGGCGTACGGGTTCACGACCCCGGCGAACTGACCCGCCGGTGCGCTTTTGAACTGCGGGAACTGCGCCGGGGCCAGGGTCTGGGAGGTGACGGTGTAGGACCCGGGGGCGTCGAGCGGGTTGCCCGCGGCGCCGCCGAGGCCGCCCTTGGCGCCGCTCAGGGCTCCGGCGCCGGTGAAGCCGGTCGCGCCGGCGACGGTCGTGCGGCCGTAGGCGCCGAGCCAGTACTGGCTGAAGTCGTTCGTCACGGCGCGGCCGACCTGGGCGTTGCCGCCGGCGAGCTCGCCGGCCTCGATCAGCTTTCCGCCCTCGTTCAGGAAGTCGCGGACCGCCAGCTGGGTGGCGCCGCCGGGGGACTTGGCCCCGGTGTAGTGGACGGCGGTACGGAAGTGGGAGAGGACTGCGAGGGGGTGCGGGGCGCCCTGGGTGGCGACGTCCCAGACCGCCGCGGTCCTGCCGTTGGCGCGCAGGGCGTCGACGTAGGTCTGGGCGTGCTGGGCCTTGGCCCCCTCCTCCGCGATCACCAGCACGTCCGCGCGCGGCCGCTCGGCCACCGTGTACGTGAAGTGCTCGCTGGAGACCTGCCGGCCGGAGCGGTCGCGGCCGGTGAACCAGACCTCGACCTTGTCGCCGGGCCGGGCGCCGTCCACCTCGGCCCGGTACTCGTCGAACCAGTTGTTGTCGTCGCCGCCGTAGACGTCACCGCCCTTCCATGCCTTGAGGTCCTCGTCGTGCGTGCGGCCGCCGTTGATCCGGAAGTTGAGCTCCTTGTCCTTCAGCGCCTTGCGGGCCGTGACGGAGACCGTCTGGTCCTCGCCGCGGGCGGCGTAGGAGGTGGTGAAGGGGTCCACGGTGAAGTCCGCGGCGCTCAGGCCGACGGAGGAGGCCGGCCGGTCCGGGTGCGCGGCGCTCTCGGCGACGGACAGGGCGAAGGGGACGTTCTTGGCGAACTCGGCCTGGACGAGTTTCTCGTCGTCCGGGAAGTTGAAGCCGGAGGGGCAGTCCTCGGGCTTCCACTGGTCGCCGGGGTCGCTCGCGGAGGCGGTCTGGCAGGTGGTCATCTCCGGCGTGAACATCATGACGCCGTTGACGTTGGAGGCGTGTCCGTCGGCCTCGCCGTTGGTGGTGTAGAGCTCGGAGGAGACCTGCGGGTAGTAGCCCGGGATCGCGGAGTGCTCCGGGGTGCCCGCGAGCGCCGTGTAGGCGACGTCGTCCGGGGTGGGGGTGGCCACCTGCCAGCCCACGCCGTAGAGCAGCAGCTCGGCGGCCGAGTGGTAGTTGACCGCGTACTCGAAGCCGATGCGCTTCTCGAACCGGTCGAGCGCGACGGTCTCCGGCTCGGAGGAGGCCCTGGGGCCGCGGTAGGTCTCGCTCGCCGGGTTGGGCGAGGAGCCCTCGTTGTCGTAGCCCCATTTGTAGGCGAAGTTGCGGTTGAGGTCGACGCCGTCGACGGCGGTGTGCCTGCCGTCCCCGTCGTTGTCGCGCATGTTCTTGCGCCAGAGCCGTTCGCCGTCCGGCGCGTGGGTGAAGTCGTAGCCGTCCGGGTTGGCCGAGAGCAGGAACCACAGCTCGGTGGAGTCCACCAGCTTGGTGATCCGCGGGTCCTTGCCGTAGTTGTCGAGGGTGTGGTGCATCAGCCGCCGGGTCATCTCGGGGGTGATCCACTCGCGGGCGTGCTGGTTGGACATGTAGAGCACGGACGGTTTGCCGCCGTCCTTGGTCTTCCCGGCGTCCTTGGTGACCTTGAGGGCGAGGATGTCCTTGCCCTGGACGGTCTTGCCGATGGAGACGACCTTGGTGAGCCCGGGGTTCTCCCGGGAGGTCCGCAGGATCTCCTCCTGGAGTCCGCCCTTGCCGCTGTACGGGCGGAACACCCCGTCGCCCGCGGCCTTGGCGCGGGCGAGGCCCTCGGCGGGCACCTTGCGCTCGGCGAGCTTGATGCCCTGGGCCGACAGCTGCCCGGCCTGACCGCCGGTCAGGAAGAGCTCGACCTTGGCGGCGCCGGCCGGCGGCGCCTGCTCGGCGAGTTCGCGGGAGTCCTGGCCGAGGGCGAGGACGAGCGGGATCTGTTCCCGGGTGACCTCGGCGTCGTAGACCCGGACCTCGTCGGCGGCGGGCGCGGTGCCCGCTGCGGAGCCGGGCCGGGCCTGGGCCGCCGCGGGCAGTGCGGTGAGTGTGGTTGCGAAGACGAGTGCGCTTGCGGCGAGGATCGATCTCGCGCGGTGCCTCATGTGCCCCCCTGGGCGTCGTCTGCCACGAAAGCGTTCGGACGACAGACTCAAGACCGGCCCATGCTCATGTCAATGGGGCCTACGGCAAAGGGACCCGTGCGAGTGATCGCGAGGGTCCCTTTGCCGGACACCGGGCGGCGCGACCCGGTGAACCTTTCCGGTCACGGCGCTAGCCGGCCATGTTGTCGGCCATCTCCTCGCTGAGGTCGAGGTTGGACTCCGTGCCGGGGATGCCGAGGTCCTGGGCCCGCTTGTCGGCCATGGCCAGCAGGCGCCGGATCCGCCCGGCGACGGCGTCCTTGGTCAGCGGCGGGTCGGCCAGTGCGCCGAGCTCCTCCAGGGATGCCTGCTTGTGCTCCATGCGCAGCCGGCCGGCCGCGGCGAGGTGCTCGGGGACCTCCTCGCCGAGGATCTCCAGCGCGCGCTGCACGCGGGCCCCGGCGGCCACCGCGGCCCGCGCCGAGCGGCGCAGGTTGGCGTCGTCGAAGTTGGCCAGGCGGTTGGCGGTGGCGCGCACCTCGCGCCGCATCCGCCGCTCCTCCCAGGCCAGCACCGACTCGTGGGCGCCGAGGCGGGTCAGCAGCGCGCCGATCGCGTCGCCGTCGCGGACCACCACGCGGTCGACGCCGCGCACCTCGCGCGCCTTCGCGGCGATGGAGAGCCTGCGGGCGGCGCCCACCAGGGCCAGGGCGGCCTCCGGGCCGGGGCAGGTGACCTCCAGCGAGGAGGACCGGCCCGGCTCGGTCAGCGAGCCGTGGGCCAGGAAGGCGCCGCGCCATGCCGCCTCGGCGTCACAGGTGGCCCCGGAGACCACTTGCGGCGGGAGACCGCGGATGGGCCGTCCGCGGCCGTCCACGAGGCCCGTCTGGCGGGCCAGCTGGTCGCCTCCGGCCACGACGCGGACCACGTAGCGGCTTCCGCGGCGCAGACCGCCGGGAGCCATCACCACCAGGTCCGAGGAATGGCCGAAGATCTCCAGGATGTCCTTGCGCAGGCGCCGGGCGGCGATCCCGGTGTCCAGCTCCGCCTCGATGACGATGCGGCCGCTCACCAGGTGCAGCCCGCCGGCGAACCGAAGGACCGCCGAGACCTCCGCCTTCCTGCAGCAGGTGCGGGTGACGGGCAGGCGAGAGATCTCATCCTTCACCGCGGGCGTCATCGCCATGGGCCGATCCTTCCGTGCATCCGAAAAATACGGTCGTACGCGGCGGCGAGCAGCTCCGGATCATGCTTCGGAGAGCCGTCCTGCCTGGCCACCGGCGCCAGCTCGACCGCGGCTCCGAACCGTTTTGCGGCATCGGCGAGCGACTCGCGGTCGGGCACGGCGGCCTCGTCGGCCAGCACCACGTCCAGGGCGAGTTTAGGGGCGTGTCGGGCCAAAACCTCCAAATGACGCTGCGGAGAGAAGCCCTCTGTTTCGCCGGGTTGCGGCGCGAGGTTCAGCGAGAGCACCCGCCGGGCCTTCGTCTCGACGAGCGCGTCGAGCAGTTCCGGCACCAGCAGGTGCGGGATCACCGAGGAGAACCAGGAGCCCGGACCGAGGACGACCCAGTCGGCGTCCAGCACGGCCGCGACGGCCTCCGGCACCGCCGGCGGATCGCCGGGCACGACCTGGACGGAGAGCACCTCGCCCGGCGTCAGCGCCACGGTGGCCTGGCCGCGGACGGTGTCCACGTCCTCGGGCCGGGCCGGATCGTGCCCCTTGACCAGGGCCTGGAGCTCCAGCGGCACCGCGGACATGGGCAGGACCCGCCCCTGCGCCCCGAGCAGCGTGCCGACGAGGTCGAGGGCCTGGACGGGGTCGCCGAGCTGTTCCCACAGGGCGACGATCAGCAGGTTGCCGACCGCGTGCCCGTGCAGGTCGCCCTGGGACTGGAAGCGGTGCTGGATGACGCGGGCCCAGGTCTGGCCCCAGTCGTCGTCGCCGCACAGCGCGGCCAGCGCCTTGCGCAGGTCGCCGGGCGGCAGCACGCCGAGCTCCTCGCGCAGCCGGCCGCTGGAGCCGCCGTCGTCGGCGACGGTGACCACGGCGGTGAGGTCACCGGTGATCCGGCGCAGGGCCGCGAGGGAGGCCGACAGTCCTTGTCCGCCGCCGAGTGCGACTACCTTGGGCGCGGTGCCGCGCCGGCGGCCCGGACGTCCCGCGCCGTCCTCGCCCCGTCCGGGGGTCAGGCGGCGCAGGCGGCTCAGCCGCGGGGTCCGTGCGGTCACTCGCGCCCCATGTCCCGGTGGACTACGACGGTCTCGACTCCCTCGGAGGCAAGGCGGGCGGCGAGCTTCTCGGACATGGCCACGCTGCGGTGCTTGCCGCCCGTGCACCCGACCGCGATGGTCACGTACCGCTTGCCCTCGCGGCGGTAGCCGGTGGCGATGAGCTGGAGCAGCTCGGTGTAGCGGTCGAGGAACTCCTTGGCGCCGCTCTGGCTGAAGACGTACCCCGACACCTCCTCGTTGAGCCCGGTGAAGGGGCGCAGCTCGGGCACCCAGTGCGGGTTGGGGATGAAGCGGCAGTCGACGACGAGGTCGGCGTCGACGGGGAGGCCGTATTTGTAGCCGAAGGACATGACGGTGGCCCGCAGCTCGGGCTCCTCGTCCCCGGCGAACTGGGCGTCCATCTTGGCGCGCAGCTCGTGCACGTTCAGGCTGGAGGTGTCGATGACGAGGTCGGCGTCGCCGCGCAGTTCGCGCAGCAGGTCGCGCTCGGCGGCGATGCCGTCGGTGATGCGCCCCTCGCCCTGGAGCGGGTGGGGGCGGCGGACGGATTCGAACCGGCGGACCAGTGCGTCGTCGGAGGACTCCAGGAAGACGATGCGGCGGGTGACGCCGCGGCTGTCGAGGTCGGCGAGGGACTCCCGCAGGGCGTCGAAGAACTGCCGGCCGCGGACGTCGACGACGACGGCGATGCGCGCCACGTTCCCCTGCGAGCGGGCGCCGAGCTCCACCATCGTGGGGATCAGGGCCGGCGGGAGGTTGTCGACGACGAACCAGCCGAGGTCCTCCAGACACTTGGCCGCCGTGCTGCGGCCGGCCCCGGACATTCCGGAGATGATCACCAGCTCGGGGATGGCCGCCTCGGCGGTCTCTCCGGGCTCCACTGTCGTGCCCGTACTCACCTGTGCTCCGTCTCGGTCGTGCGTGGTCTCGTGCTCGGTCATTGCTCGGTCCCCCGTTCGGACGATGCTCCCGCGGGCGCGGGGGTCTCATCCTCAATGATCTCTCCTGTGGCCATGTTGACGGCAGGACCACCGGGAACCACCCGGGCGAGGGCCGCAGCCACGGTCTCGGCCGTCTTGCGGCCTATGCCCGGGACCTCGCAGATCTGGTCGATTGTCGCCTGCCGGAGCTTCTTCACCGAACCGAAGTGCTTGAGCAGGGCCAGTTTGCGGCTCTCCCCGAGGCCGGCGACCTCGTCGAGCGGCCCGGCCTTCAGACGCTTGCCGCGCTTGTTGCGCTGGTACCGGATGGCGAAGCGGTGGGCCTCGTCACGGACCCGCTGGAGCAGGTAGAGGCCCTCGCTGCTGCGGGGGAGCACGACCGGGTCGTCCTCGCCCGGCAGCCAGACCTCCTCCAGGCGCTTGGCCAGGCCGCACACCGCCACGTCGTCGATGCCGAGCTCTTCGAGGGCCCGCTTGGCGGCGGCGACCTGCGGCTGGCCGCCGTCGACCACGACGAGCTGCGGGGGGTAGGCGAAGCGGCGGGGGCGCCCGTCGCCCTCGGCCGGCCCGCCGGCGCCGTCGATGCCGTCCACGCCGTCGATACCGGTGGCACTGGCGGTCCCGTCAGCGCTGGCGGTCCAGGCGGCGTTGGCGGTCCCGTCGGAGCCGTTCTCGGGGGACCACTCCCCCGTCTTCAGCTTCTCCTGGAGGTAGCGGCGAAAGCGCCGGGAGACCACCTCGTGCATGGACCGGACGTCGTCCTGCCCCTCGAAGGTCTTGATCTGGAACCGCCGGTACTCGCTCTTGCGGGCGAGGCCGTCCTCGAAGACGACCATGGAGGCCACCACGTCGTCGCCCTGCAGGTGCGAGATGTCGAAGCACTCGATGCGCAGCGGGGCGCCGTCCAGCCCCAGGGCCTCGGCGATCTCCTCCAGCGCCCGGGAGCGGGTGGTCAGATCGCTGGCGCGCTTGGTCTTGTGCAGGGCGAGGGACTGCAGGGCGTTGCGGTGGACGGTCTCCATGAGGGCCTTCTTGTCGCCGCGCTGCGGGATGCGCAGGCTGACGTGGGACCCGCGGCGCCCGGCCAGCCACTGGCTCAGGGCCGGGGTGTCCTCGGGGAGCGCCGGGACCAGCACCTCCTTGGGGACCGCCTCGCCGGACTCCTCGCCGTAGAGCTGCTGGAGCGCGTGCTCGACCAGCCCGGCGGTGTCGACGGCCTCGACCTTGTCGGTGACCCAGCCGCGCTGGCCGCGGACCCGGCCACCGCGGACGTGGAAGATCTGCACGGCGGCTTCGAGTTCGTCCTCGGCGACCGCGATCAGGTCGGCGTCGGTGGCGTCGGCCAGCACGACGGCGTTCTTCTCCATGGCCCGGCGCAGCGCCCCGATGTCGTCGCGGAGGCGGGCGGCCTTCTCGTACTCCATGTCCTCGGCGGCGTGCCGCATCTGCTGTTCGAGGCGGGAGAGGTAGGTGCCGGTGCGGCCGGCCATGAAGTCGCAGAAGTCCTCGGCCAGTTCGCGGTGCTCCTCGGGGGTGACCCGGCCGACGCAGGGCGCGGAGCACTTGCCGATGTAGCCGAGCAGGCAGGGGCGGCCGATCTGCTCGGAGCGCTTGAACACTCCGGCGGAGCAGGTGCGGACGGGGAACACCCGCAGCATGAGGTCGACGGTCTCGCGGATGGCCCAGGCGTGCCCGTAGGGACCGAAGTAGCGCACGCCCTTCTTCTTGGGGCCGCGCATGACCTGGACCCGCGGGTACTCCTCGTTGAGGGTGACGGCGAGGGAGGGGTAGCTCTTGTCGTCGCGGTACTTGACGTTGAACCGCGGGTCGTACTCCTTGATCCAGGTGTACTCCAGCTGGAGCGCCTCGACCTCGGTGGAGACGACCGTCCACTCGACGGAGGCGGCCGTCGTGACCATGGTGGCGGTACGGGGGTGCAGGCCGGCGATGTCCTGGAAGTAACTGGCCAGGCGCTGGCGCAGGCTCTTGGCCTTCCCGACGTAGATCACCCGGTGGTGCTCGTCGCGGAACTTGTAGACCCCCGGGGACTCGGGGATCTGGCCCGGCTCGGGGCGGTAGCTGGAAGGGTCGGCCATGCCAACCACCCTACTTGCGCGGTCCGACAACCCCCCGCACCCGCCCCCTGCCGGCCCGCACCCGGGGCGGGGCCGGGGGCAGGGCGGGGCCGGGGGCAGGGCGGGGCCGGGGGCAGGGCGGCGCCGGGGGCAGGGCGGCGCCGGGGGCAGGGCGGCGCCGGGGGTGAAGCCCGGCGGGGAGCCTGAGGGCGGGGACTGAGGGCGGCCCGGGGCAGGGCCTGAGGGCGGCTCGGGGCAGGGCTTGGGGCGAGGCCCGGCGTAAAGCAGGGGGCCCGGAGTGAAGCAGGAGGTACCCGGCGTGCAGCCCGGCGTGGAGATTGGGCCAGGGTCGGAGTCAAGCCCGGGGGTCAAGCCCGAGGGCAGGGCCGGCGTGGAGCCCAGGGCGGTCCGGGGCGGAGCCGGGGGCAGGGCCACGGGTGAAGCCGGCGGGGGCCCGGGGTGAAGCCAGGGGCAGGCCCGGGGCGGAACCGGGGGGCTGACCCCAGGGCGGAGGCCAGGACGGAGCACGGAGGGAATCCGGGGCGGAGCCCGCAGGCGCCCCACATCCGGCCCGACCGCCCCGCCACACCCCTCCAGCCCCGCCGACGTGTGAGGCGCAGGGGCCCAGGGGCCGGTCGCCGACAGCGGCGCCGCACCTTTTCAGCCCCGCCGGCGCTTGAGGTGCCGGGGCCCGTGGGCCGGAACCCCGGGGCGGCCGGGCGGCGGATCGCGGGGCCCGGCCCCTGGCGGAGGCCGGGCCCCGCGGCGGCAGCGTGGCTACGCCAGGGCGTCGGCGGCGCCGGCCCGACGGCCCCGCCGCACGACCACGACCCCGGCCGCGCCGAGCAGCACCAGCGCCCCACCCCCGGCCACCACGCCCACCGGCAGCACCGGCAGCACCGGCAACGCCGGCCCCGCCGCACCCGCCGGACCGCCCGCCTCGGCGTAGCCACCCGCACGGCCATCCTTCGCGTACGCCGAGCCGGGAAGCTTGTCCCCGTACGCCCGGCCCACCCGAGCCCGGTAGGCGGCCAGGCTCGAACCCCCGGCGCCGACGGCCCGCACCGCGTCCTCGTCCAGCGGCAGCACCCGGCTGCCCCCGGCGACGTACCAGGCGTCGATCTGCGGCTCCCGGAACACCGTCCCGCCCGGAAGTTTCGCGGCGCCCAGCTGTGCGTAGCGGAACTCGTCGTCACCGGTGGCGATGTTCACCACCTGCCAGCCGGCTGCGGTCCGCGCGGTCCACAGGGCGGCCTGCTGCCCGTCGGAGGAGACCGCTTTGCTGGCGAGGAACTCCAGGCGGGCGACCGGCGCCCCCGCCTTCCCCGCGACGAAGTCCGGGGAGAGGTAGCTGACCGGGACGGCCTCCCCCTCGATCCGGGGCTGCGCGGCGGCGAGCGAGACCTTGCCCTCCCGGGAGAAGAACCGGGAGAGGGTGGCCAGGGTGTCGGGTGCGGCCGCGGCACGGGCAGCGGCGGCACGGTTCTCGGCGGAGGCCGCCCCGGGCTGCGGCACGGGGGCCGCGGCGGCCTGCGGGGCCAGGCCGAGGAGGGCGGTGGCGGCGAGTACCGCGGCGGCGGCAGTGGCGCGCAGAGTCATGGCGCTCACGCCCCGATCCGGTAGAGGGAGTGCGTCCAGGAGAAGCTGCTGTTGTCGACGTACCAGGCGTGGGAGGCCCAGTTGTAGCGGTCGCTGGAGGGCCACGGGTCACCCCAGTAGACCCAGCTGTTGGTGGTGTCGTAGCCGTAGACCACGTGCATGTGGCCGCCGCCGTTGGACCACTGGATGCGGGTCTCGATGGGGCGGTTGGCGTTGATCTCGGTCTGGACGGTCGCGTACTGGAGCCAGCCGGTCACGTAGGAGCCGGAGTTGATACCGGCCCAGCGCAGGCCGGTCTGGACGTTGGCGAGGTTGGCCTGGTTGTTGGGGCACTCGGAGCCCTGCTGGCGGTTGAAGGCGGCGTTGCAGAACTGGTTCTGGCTGTAGGTGCGGCCGAACCAGCCCGCGATGGTGTTGCCGCTCGCGGCCCAGCACCAGTTGGTCTTCTGCTGCGCCTGCATGGTGATGTTCAGGCGCTTGGAGGCGAGGGCGGACCCGCTGACGGCATCGGTGGCGGCGGTGGCGGCGGTGGTGACGGTGCCGGCATCGGCGGCGGTGGCGGTGCCGGCACCGAGGGGCAGGGCGAGGAGCAGGGCGGAGATGAGGGCGGCCGGGGAAAGCCGCCGGTTTCGGTTGCGCATCGCGTTCCTCCCGAGGTGGGGGGGGTGGGGGTGGAGGAGCGCGTCCGGACGCTGTGGAGGAGCATCGGGGTGTTGTCGCGATCAGGTCAACACGCTTCAATACGCGGTGACATCGCGGTGTGAACGGTGGGGCTGTGGTGTGAACGGTTGCTGTCGTTTCACCTGGTCCCCGGGCGTCACCGGCGCGTCGCACGCCCGGCCGGGAGTGAACGTTCACAGAGGAGTCCCCATGGCCCCGCCGCCCGCGGACACGGCGGAACTCGGCCGCCTGTTGCGCGGCGGCCCCTTCCACCTCGCCCTGCGCGCCGCCCTCGCCGCGCGGGGCCTGCCGCTGCACCGGGTGCAGCGCCGGCTCGCGGCGCGCGGCATCAAGGTCGGTGTCACCAGCCTCAGCTACTGGCAGCAGGGGGCCCGTCGCCCGCGGCACGCGGAGTCACTGCGGGCTGTCAGCGCGTTGGAGCAGATCCTGGAGCTCCCGGACGGCGCCCTCCTGCGCCTGCTGGGCGGCCCGGGGTCCGACGCCGGGCCCGCGCGCCCGGCCGCCCGGCCGTACCGGGCGCTCGTGAGCGTCGGCGGCGCGGTGGAGCAGCTGCTCGACGGGATGGAGCTGCCGCCCGACGGCGGGCTGCACTCGCTCGGCCACCACGAACGGGTCCGGATCGGGGCGGGCGGCGAGATGCGCAGCAGGGAGTCGCAGCAGATCGTCCGGGCCCACCGCGACGGCGTCGACCGCTACCTCGCCGTCCACCATGGCGACCCCGGGTGCGATACGTCGCGGATGGAGGTGACGGCGTACGAGAACTGCCGTACGGGGCGGGTCCGGCGCCACCCGGAGGCGGGGGTGGTGGTCGCGGAGCTGCTGTTCGACACCCGGCTGCGGCGCGGCGACACCTACGTCTTCGGCTACGGCGTGGAGGACGGCACGGGCGCGCGCAGCGGCGAATACGTGCGGGGTTTCAGCTACGCGGGGGGCCAGTACATGCTCCAGGTCCGCTTCGACGAGGCGGCCCTGCCGGTGCGCTGCCGCCGCTTCTCCCGCACGGGCCCCCACGCCCCGCGCACGGCCCTCACGGACCTCACCCCGAGCGGCCGGCACCGCGCGGTACACCTGGTGGAACAGTCGGTGCACCGCGGAATCCTGGGCATCGCCTGGGACTGGGACTGACGCGAAACGACCCGCCGCCGGCGGAAACGGCGATCGCCGCAGGCCGGGTACGGCACGGGCCGCCGCACCACGGGTACGAGAGGCCGAGAACGGCGCGGGCCGCGAGCAGCACGCCGAACGCCGCCCGCACCCAGGGCACGGCGCCGCCCGAAAACGGCCCAAACGGCACGCCGCGGGCCGAACAAGAGCCCGCAGGCCACACGCAGCCCGGCCCGGACCCACGCCGCAAGCAGGCCGGGCGCGGGCCGTGGGCCGGGCGCAGCACGGGTCGGCAGCGGACCGGTACGGGCGGCAAGCCGGCCGCGGCGGCGCACGACGCGGCGCAAACCGCACACCGCGGCCAAGCCCAAGCCCCGCGCCGACACGGCGCGGCCCCGGACACCACGCGCCGGGCGCAGCACGGGCACCGGCCGCAGGCCGGGCGCAGCACGGGCACCGGCCGCAGGCCGGGCGCAGCACGGGCACCGGCCGCAGGCCGGGCGCAGCACGGGCACCGGCCGCAGGCCGGGCGCAGCACGGGCACCGGCCGCAGGCCGGGCGCAGCACGGGTCGGCCGCAGCCGGTACGGGCGGCAACCCTGCCGCGGGCCGCCGGCGGACCACGACGCGGGCCGGACGCAGGACAGGCACAGGCCGGACGCGGGCCGCAGGCCACGCGGCGGGCGAGCGGTCAGCCCGCTACCAGCCTGCCGTTCTCCATTTTGACCGGGACGGCCGGGAGCGGCTCGGTGGCCGGGCCGCTCAGGACCTTGCCGGTCGCCACGTCGAAGCGGCTGCCGTGGCAGGGGCAGTTGCCCTCGCCCTTCACGATCTTGTCGAGGACGCAGCCGGCGTGCGTGCACCGGGCGCTGAAGGCCCGGTACTGCCCCTCCGCCGGGCAGCTGACGACCAGCTTCTCCTCCCGGTACAGCTTCGCGCCACCGACCGGGACATCGGCCGCGGCCCCCAGGTCGACCGGCCCGGCGGGCGTCGCGGGCGACCCCCCGCCGCTCGCGCTCTGCGGGGAGCAGGCCGCGAGCGCCGACCCCGCTCCGACGGCGCCCGCGAGCGCGGCGGCGCTCCGCAGGACGGTGCGGCGGGCCGGGGCCGCCCCATCGCGGTGGCCGGGCACGGACTGGGGGGCGGACATGCGGTTCTCCTGGGGCTGGGCACGGGACCGGCGGGCGCGGCCCGATTCGTCCGACGTCCTGGCGGCTGCGGCTCTGCGCCTGGCCGGGGCGCCGGCCCACCCGACGATACCGCCGTGTGATGGGGTACCTTCCCCCGCGTGATCGTCGTCGGCGGAGAAGCCCTCATCGACCTGGTGCCCGTGGCGGAGCCGCCGGGCGCGCTGCTGCCCCGGCCGGGCGGCGGACCGTACAACACCGCGCTGGCGCTCGGGCGTCTCGGTGCCGAGGTGGCCTTCTGCTCCCGGGTTTCCACGGACGGCTTCGGCGAGAGCCTCCTCGCCGGCCTGCGGTCGGCCGGGGTCGACCTGTCCTTGGTGCAGCGCGGGCCTGAGCCGACCACGCTGGCCGTGCCCTCCCTGGCGCCGGACGGATCGGCTTCGTACGGCTTCTACGTCGAGGGCACGGCTGACCGGCTGTTCACCCTGCCGCCCGCCCTTCCGGCGGGGGCACGGGCCCTCGCGCTCGGCACCTGCTCGCTGGTCCTGGAGCCGGGCGCGAGCGCGTACGAGGCCCTGGTGCGCCGGGAGTCGCGGCGCGGGCTGCTGACCCTGCTGGATCCCAACATCCGGCCGTCGCTGATCGCCGATCCGGACGCCTACCGCACCCGCTTCCTGACCGGGCTGCTGCCGTACGCCTCCGTGCTCAAGCTGTCGGAGGAGGACGCGCGCTGGCTGGGCGGCCGGGTCTGCGACTGGCTGGCGGCGGGCCCGTCGGCCGTCGTGCTGACCAGGGGCGCGGCGGGCCTGACGGTGTGGACGCGGGACGGGGAGGAGTACTCGGCGGCGGCCCGCCCGGTCGCCGTGGCGGACACGATCGGGGCGGGCGACACCGTCAACGCCGCCCTGATGCACCGCCTCGCGGGGGCGGGGGCCGGAGCCGTGGCCGGAACCGGGACCGATCCGGTGGACTGGCCCGATGTGCTGGCCTACGCCGCGCACGCGGCGGCCCTGACGTGCACGCGGGCGGGCGCGGAGCCGCCGTACGCGGCCGAGCTCAGCGGATAGCGGCCCACACGGTCCGGGCCACGGCGGGGGCGAACTCCTCCACCGGCTGGACCACATGGGCGCCGGAGAAGTGCAGGAAGAAGGCGCGCTGGAAGCACGCGCCGAGCAGCAGGGCCGCAGCGGCCCGTGGATCGGCGTCGGCTCGCAGCCGCCCGGCGTCCAGCTCGCGTCGCAGCCGCCCGGTCAGGGCGTCCAGGACCACGTGCGGGCCGGCCCCGATCTCCTGTACGCCGTCGCGGTGCCGGGCGAGCAGGGCGGGGTCGGCGAACAGCGAGGCCGCCATCGGCATGGCGTCGGCGTAGAAGAGCGAGGCGTGGCGGGCGATGGCGACGAGCCCCTCCTCGACTCCTCTCTCCCCCGCCCCCGCCTCCGCTCCCGGTTCGGCGAGCAGCGCGGCCATCAGCGGACCCGCGTTGGGGGTGCGCTCCATCAGCACACGCACGAACAGCTCTTCCTTGTTCGCGAAGTACTTGTACAGCGCGGCCTCCGAGCAGCCGGCTTCGCGGGCGATGGCCTTGGTGGTGGCCGCGGCGAGCCCGGTGGTGCGCATGAGGGTCTCGGCGGCGTCGAGGAGCCGCTCGGGAGTGGGACGGCTTGACTTTGGGGTGAGCACTCGCTCACCCTAAGGGAAGCAGGGGTGAGTAAACACTCACCCACCCCCTGGATGCGGGAGACGGCTGTGCGGATCACGGTGTTCGGAGCGACGGGCGGCGTAGGCCACGAGGTGGTACGAAAGGCACTGGCCGCAGGCCACGAGGTGACGGCCGTGGTGCGCGACCCCGCCCGGCTGGACGTGCCGGCCCAGGACCGACTCCACGTAGCCGTCGTGCCGGCCCTGACGGACGAGGACGCACTCGTCCCGCTGCTGGAGGGGCGGTCCGCGGTGATCTCGGCACTGGGGGCGGCGAGCAACCGGCAGGCCAAGGCCGCCCCCGTCACGGGTCCGGCCGTACGGGCCGTCCTCGGGGCGATGGACCGGGCGGGCGTGCGCCGCCTGTCGGTGGTCAGCGCGGCCCCGCTCGGCCCGGACGCGGCGGGCGACGGCTTCCTCAGCCGGTCGGTGTTCCTCCCGCTGCTGCGGTGGGCGCTGCGGGACCTGTACGCGGATCTGGCGGCCATGGAGGCGGCCGTCGTCGCCAGCGGCACGCAGTGGACGGTGGTCCGCCCGCCGCGCCTCCTGAACCGGCCCGGCACGGGCACCTACCGCCGCGCCCTCGACGCCAACGTCCCCCGCGGGCGCGTCATCCCCCGGGCGGACGTGGCCCATGCCCTCCTGAGCACCCTGACGGACCCCACCACGACCGGCCGCGCCCTGGGCGTAGCCACCTGACCCACCACCCCTGCCGACCCACCGCCCCACGAGTCCCGGCGCCCCTCCCGGCCCCGGCACACCCCCGCAGACGTTCGAAGCGCCGCCGGGCCGGGAATAGACCCCGGGGAAAGGGCCCCACACACCCCCGGCCACCACCCCGGCACCGGCTCGTCTCCCTCCCCGCCTCAGCAGCGCGCCCTCCACCCTGCAGGCGGTGGGAGGCGCAGGGGCCCTGGCCAGGCCCCCGCCAACGGCACTGCACCCCCCGACCACCCCGGCCCGAAGCACTACCGGCCCCGGCAGAGCCAGCGACAACGGCAATGGCACCGCCACCGCCAGCGCCAGCGCCAGCGGCGGCACGCGAAAGGGGCCCGGCCGCCAGGCCGGACCCCTCACCGCCGAGCCCGCGCAGCGGCTACGCCTTGCGGGCCCTCGGCACCGCCTTCTTCGCCGGCGCGGCAGCCGCCTTCTTCCCCGCAGCCGCTTTCTTCGCCGGGGCCGCCTTCTTCGCCGGGGCCGCCTTCTTGGCCGGGGCCTTCTTCGCCGCCGACCTCGCCGGAGGCGACCCGGCATCGGAGACCCGGTCCGCCCCCAGGATGTCCCGCAGGAACTTGCCCGTATGGCTCGCCCCCACCGACGCGACCTGCTCCGGCGTTCCCTCGGCCACCACCACGCCGCCGCCGTAGCCGCCCTCGGGGCCCATGTCGATGACCCAGTCCGCGGTCTTGATGACGTCCAGGTTGTGCTCGATGACGATCACCGAGTTCCCCTTGTCCACCAGCCCCGACAGCACCTTGATCAGCTTCGAGATGTCCTCGAAGTGCAGACCCGTGGTCGGTTCGTCCAGCACGTACACCGTCCGGCCCGTCGAGCG
This sequence comes from Streptomyces sp. CB00455, assembly GCF_001905445.1. GTDB lineage: Bacteria > Actinomycetota > Actinomycetes > Streptomycetales > Streptomycetaceae > Streptomyces. The sequence goes on from NZ_LIVQ01000003.1 coordinate 137,620, forward strand.
CTTCTGGAGTTCGGAGGCCAGCTTCACGCGCTGTGCCTCACCACCCGACAGCGTCGGCGCGGACTGGCCGAGGCGGACGTAGCCCAGCCCCACCTCGTTCAGCGTCCGCAGGTGCCGCGAGATCGTCGGCACCGCCTCGAAGAAGTCCAGCGCCTCCTCGATCGGCATGTTCAGGACCTCGGCGATGGATTTGCCCTTGTAGTGGACCTCCAGCGTCTCCCGGTTGTACCGGTCGCCGTGGCAGACCTCGCACGGGACGTAGACGTCCGGCAGGAAGTTCATCTCGATCTTGATCGTGCCGTCGCCGGAGCAGTTCTCGCAGCGGCCGCCCTTGACGTTGAAGGAGAAGCGGCCCGGCAGGTAGCCGCGCACCTTCGCCTCCATCGTCTCCGCGAACAGCCTGCGCACGTGGTCGAAGACACCGGTGTAGGTGGCCGGGTTGGAGCGCGGGGTCCGGCCGATCGGCGACTGGTCCACGTGCACGACCTTGTCGACGAGGTCGTCCCCGTCCACCCGCGTGTGCCGCCCCGGCACCGAGCGGGCGCCGTTCAGTTCGCGGGCCAGGTGCGTGTACAGGATGTCGTTGACCAGGGTCGACTTGCCGGAGCCGGAGACACCGGTCACCGCGGTGAGCACACCCAGCGGGAAGGAGACGTCGATGTCCCGCAGGTTGTTCTCCTTGGCGCCGTGGACGGTCAGCCTGCGCTCCCCGTTCACGGGCCGCCGCGTGGCCGGCAGCGGGATGGACCGCTTGCCGGAGAGGTACTGCCCGGTGATCGACTCGGAATTCTTCAGCAGTTCCTTCAGCGAACCGCTGTGCACGACCTTGCCGCCGTGCTCGCCCGCGCCCGGACCGATGTCCACGACCCAGTCGGCCACCTTGATGGTGTCCTCGTCGTGCTCGACGACGATGAGCGTGTTGCCCATGTCCCGCAGCCGCACCAGCGTCTCGATCAGCCGGTGGTTGTCCCGCTGGTGCAGGCCGATGGAGGGCTCGTCCAGCACGTAGAGCACGCCCACCAGGCCGGAGCCGATCTGCGTGGCCAGACGGATGCGCTGGGCCTCGCCGCCGGACAGGGTGCCGGCGGCGCGGTTCAGCGAGAGATAGTCCAGGCCGACGTCCACGAGGAAGCGCAGCCGCTCGTTGACCTCCTTCAGGACCCGCTCGGCGATCTTCTTGTCGCGGGCGTCCAGCTTCATCCGGCCGAGGAAGTCCGCGCACTCGCTGATCGACATCGCCGCGACCTCGGCGATGGACTTGTCCATCACCGTCACCGCGAGCACGATCGGCTTGAGGCGGGTGCCCTCACAGGTCGGACAGGGCACCTCGCGCATGTAGCCCTCGAAGCGCTCGCGGCTCGCGTCGCTCTCCGACTCGGAGTGCCGGCGCTTGACGAACGGCACGGCGCCCTCGAAGGCCGTCGTGTACGCCCGCTCGCGCCCGTACCGGTTGCGGTAGCGGACCTCGATCTGCGTCTTGTGCCCGTAGAGCAGGGCCTTCTTCGCGCGCTGCGGCAGCCCGGCCCACGGGATGTCCGTACGGAACCCCAGCTCGCCGGCGAGGGCGCCGACGAGGCGCTGGAAGTAGTCCTTGGTGTGGCCGAGGGACCACGGCGAGACCGCGCCCTCGTCCAGGGACTTCTCCTCGTCCGGAATGATCAGGTCGGGGTCCACCTCCATGCGCGTGCCGATGCCGGTGCACTCGGGGCAGGCACCGAAGGGCGAGTTGAAGGAGAAGGAGCGCGGCTCCAGCTCCTCGAAGGAGAGGTCGTCGTAGGGGCAGTAGAGGTGCTCGGAGTACATCCGCTCACGCTCGGGGTCGTCCTCCGCGAGGTCGACGAAATCCAGGATGACCATGCCGCCGGAGAGGCCGAGGGCGGTCTCCACCGAGTCGGTGAGCCGGCGCTTGGCGCTGTCCTTGACGGTGAGGCGGTCGATGACCACCTCGATGGTGTGCTTCTCCTGCTTCTTCAGCGTGGGCGGCTCGGAGAGCTGGATCGTCTCCCCGTCCACGCGCGCCCGGCTGTAGCCCTTGGTCTGCAGGTCGGCGAAGAGGTCGACGAACTCGCCCTTGCGCTCGCGCACCAGCGGCGAGAGCACCTGGAAGCGGCTGCCCTCGGGCAGCGCGAGCACCTTGTCCACGATCGCCTGCGGCGACTGGCGCGAGATCGGCCGGCGGCACTCGGGGCAGTGCGGCTTGCCGATGCGCGCGAACAGCAGGCGCAGGTAGTCGTAGACCTCGGTGATGGTGCCCACGGTCGAGCGGGGGTTGCGGGAGGTCGACTTCTGGTCGATCGAGACGGCCGGGGAGAGGCCCTCGATGAAGTCGACGTCGGGCTTGTCCATCTGCCCGAGGAACTGGCGGGCGTAGGACGAGAGCGACTCGACGTAGCGGCGCTGGCCCTCGGCGAAGATCGTGTCGAAGGCCAGGGAGGACTTGCCCGAACCGGAGAGCCCGGTGAAGACGATGAGTGAGTCGCGGGGCAGGTCGAGCGAGACGTTCTTGAGGTTGTGCTCGCGAGCGCCACGAACGATGAGACGGTCGGTCACGCCGGTCCGCACCTTTCTTGAGAGAGCGGGGGCACGGGGCCCCCGTCCCAGGGTATGGGGGGCGCCTCTGCGTTGGACTTGGACAGTGGACTTCCGAGCGTATAGCACGCACATTCGATTTACGGCACCCGAAGGACCGCTTCACCCGATCGTGTGGCCGGGCCACGCGACCACTACGCTCGGCGCCATGACTGATCATGTGCGCGACCTGCGATCTGTCCGTGAGGCCACTGACCGGCTACTGGCCGCCGTCGCGAAACTGGACAACGGCGCCGTCGCCGAGGAGTCACACCTTCCCGGCTGGAGCCGCGGCCACATCCTGGCCCACCTCGCCCGCAACGCCGACGCACTCGTCAACGTTTTCGAGGGCCGCCCCATGTACGAGAGCGCCTCCGCGCGCGACGCGGACATCGAGCGTGACTCCGGCCGGTCCCTTGGGGAACACCTGACGGACCTCCGTGATTCCGGGGCCCGTTTCCTGGCCACCACGGAGCCCGCCCAGGACTGGTCCCGCACGGTCGAGCTGCGGAACGGCGTCACCGACCTCGCCGCCAACGTGCCGTTCCGCCGGCTCATCGAGGTGGAGCTGCACCACGTCGACCTCAACATCGGCTACGAGCTCGCCGACCTCTCGGACGAGTTCACCTCCCGCGAGATCACCTTCCTCGCGGACCGCTGGTCCGGACGCCCGGAAGTCCCCCCGGTCACGCTGACGACGGCCCACGACGACCGCGTCTGGCACACGGGCGGCGCCGCGGGGACTCCGGTGACGGTCACGGGCCCCGCCGACGAGCTGCTGGGCTGGCTGGCGGGCCGCGGCCGGCGGGGCGCGGGCCTCACCGTGGACGGCGGGCCCCTGCCCGAGCTCCCGTCGCTCTAGGATCGGACCATGACGTACAGCGGAGCGGTCAAGGTCGGCGGTCCGGCCGACGTGCACGAACTCGCGGACCTGATGATTTCCAAGGTCGCAGTGGGTGGGATGAACAACAACGCCTACCTGCTGCGCTGCCGGGCGACCGGCGAGCAGCTGCTGATCGACGCGGCCGCGGAGCCGGCGACGCTGCTGAGCCTGATCGGCGACGACGGCATCGCGTCCGTCGTCACGACGCACCAGCACGGCGACCACTGGGGGGCGCTCCAGGCCGTGGTGGAGGCGACGGGGGCCACCACGTACGCGGGCGCCGACGACGCCGAGGGCATCCCGGTGGCCACCGACGTCCTGGTGGCGGACGGGGACACCGTCCGCGTGGGGCGGGTGGCGCTCACCGCGCGCCACCTGGTCGGACACACCCCTGGCTCGATCGCCCTCGTCTACGACGACCCGCACGGGCACCCGCACGTGTTCACCGGTGACTGCCTGTTCCCGGGCGGCGTCGGCAACACGGGGGGCGACCCGGAGGCGTTCGGGCGGCTGATCGACGACGTCCAGCACAAGATCTTCGAGCAGCTGCCGGACGAGACCTGGGTGTACCCCGGGCACGGCGACGACACCACGCTCGGCGCCGAGCGGCCGCACCTCGCCGAATGGCGCGAGCGCGGCTGGTGAACCGGGACCCGCGGCCGGCAACCCCGTACGCGGTCCGTATCTTCCGGTCGGTGATGACCGCACCCGCCTCCTGAGGGCGGGGACGCGAACGGGGGCGGCCGCAAGGGCCGCCCCCGTATCGCCGTGCGGGCCGGTCAGGCGTCGACGTTCTCCGGGCGGGCGGCGGTTTCGGCCGCCGCCTGCTTCTTCGAGGCGATCAGGCTGGTGATCGTGGTGATGGCCAGGACCCCGCAGATGACGCCGAGGGAGACCGGGATCGAGATCACCGGGACGTGCACCCCGGACTCGTGCAGGGCGTGCAGCACCAGCTTGACGCCGATGAAGCCCAGGATGATCGACAGGCCGTAGCTGAGGTGGACCAGCTTCTTCAGCAGGCCGCCGATCAGGAAGTACAGCTGGCGCAGGCCCATGAGGGCGAAGGCGTTGGCGGTGAAGACGATGTACGGGTCCTGGGTCAGGCCGAAGATCGCGGGGATCGAGTCCAGGGCGAACAGCACGTCGGTGGTGCCGATGGCGAGCATGACGACCATGAGCGGGGTCAGGACGCGCTTGCCGTTGGCGCGGATGAAGAGCTTCGTGCCGTGGTACCGGTCGGCGACGCCGAACCTCTTCTCGACGGACTTGAGGAGGCGGTTCTCCTCGAACTCCTCCTCGTCCTCGTCCTTGCGGGCCTCCTGGATCAGCTTCCAGGCCGTGTAAATCAGGAAGGCGCCGAAGATGTAGAAGACCCAGGAGAAGCTGGCGATGATCGCCGCGCCGGCCGCGATGAAGATCGCGCGCAGCACCAGGGCGATCAGGACGCCCACGAGCAGTACGCGCTGCTGGAGGTGGGAGGGCACAGCGAACTTCGCCATGATCAGCACGAAGACGAAGAGGTTGTCCACGCTCAGGGACTTCTCGGTGATGAAGCCCGCGAAGAACTCCTGGGAAGCCTGGCCATTGCCGAAGAACCACAGGCCGAGGCCGAAGAGTCCGGCGAGGACGATCCAGACGACCGTCCAGATGCCCGCTTCCTTGATCGATACGTCGTGCGGTTTGCGGCCGATGAGGAAATCGGCGCCGATGAGGAGCGACAGACCGAGAATGGTCAGCGCCCACAGGGTCCAGGAAACTTCCATGATTGACACGCCTCCGGCGGATGGCTCAGCACTTCGTCAGCGTCATCGCTGCCGGAGGTCTCTTCCACCCGGGCGGCCTGGAGGCCGTGGGCCGGCGCCCCGGGACCGATCACGGTCCGTATTGACGGGTACGCCGTAGCAGGAAAGCAGGAATACTCCCCTCCGCGCTCACCAGGGTACCGGCCGGAGGCCGTAAAGGTAAAGGGACTCCCAAGAAATGGTCAGCGGCAGGCCAGGAAGAGGTCATGGGCCGGTCGTGGGCCTGCCACCCCGTCCTACGGACGGGCCCCCCGGGCCTCCCGTATGCGGTCGAGTGCCTGATCGAGGACCCGGCTGCCCCGGGGCGGCAGATCCGGTTCGAAGGTCCAGGCGTGCCGGACCCAGGGATCGGCCAGGTGGTCGTCCGGTACCGGCGACAGCCGCATCAGCGAACGCCACAGCGGATCCAGCAGCGGCCCGTAGGCCGAGGCTTCGTCACGGTCCGCGACCATCAGCAGGTGCACGCCGACCTCCGGGCCCTCGTCGGCCAGGTAGCGCAACCGGGTGACGGCGCGGTCGTCGAAGCCGTGCGGGAAGTCGTGCACGATCAGCAGCTGCTCGGCGGTGTCCAGGTCCGGCGGCAGGTCCTCGGGCGCGCCGGCCCGCCGCGCCATCTGTACGAGGTCCACCCGTCGGGTCAGCTGCGCGAGGGTCTCGGTGACCCCGCCCGCGCCGGTGGCGGGCGGACCCGCGAGCACCCCGGCCCGCACCAGCGGGGCCAGCGAGGCGGCCCCGGCCCCGGCCGCGTCGATGACGTGGACGGAGAACCGGCCGGCGGGGTGGACGGCGAGCAGCCGCACCGCGTGCGCGACGGCCATGTCCATGGCGAGCCGGCGCAGGCGGTCGGTGTCCATGGTCATGGCCGCCTCGGAGCCGGTGCGGCCGTTGTCGATCCACAGCCCGCGCTCCAGCGGGAGCCGGACGAGCAGGGGGATGCGCAGACCGGGCCGCTCGGGCAGGTGGACGTCTCCCAGCCGCAGGGCGAGCGGGGTCTCCTCGGGCGGCGCGCTCGACCGGCCGTCGTGCCAGACCGGGTTGTCCCAGCGGGCGTACGCGGGCGGCAGCGCGGGCTCCACCACCTCCGACTCGGCGTCCAGCTGGGCGAGGTCACGGTCGAGGACGGCCCGGGCCCGGGCCACGAGTTCGTCGCGGCGCGCCCGGGCGGTGTCGCGGGCGGCGCTGCCGGCGCCCGCGATGCGGTGGCGCGGGTCGGACAGGGCGTCGTCGAGCTCGCGGTCCATCCGGGAGTCGGCGAAATCGACGGCGCTGCGGTAGGCGGCGACCGCGCGGGCCAGGTCCTCGAACATGCCCCAGACCTGGTTGTAGAGCCTTTCCTCCAAGGACCAGCCTGCCGCGTCTCCCGCGACGGGCCGCGGAGGCTGCCCGGGCTCCGGCGGCGGGGCTGCCTGCGGGGCCGGCTCGGGCGGCTCGCTGCTGGTGCGGCGGCGTCGCGGGTGGGCGTAGCTGATGGTCGGCGACGAGCCGGAGTCGCCGCCGACCCCGCTCGCGGGACCGGGCGCAGCGGCGTACGGGCTCCCGGAGGCCGGGGTCCCGGGGGTGGGCGGGGCCGCGGGAGCCGCAGACGCGGTGGCGGGCGGCGGGGTCGCGGCTGCCGGGGTCGTGGCGGCCTGGTCCGGGGGCCGCGGGGCACGCAGCTCTCCGAGCGGGGTCGGAGGGGTCGCGAGGGTGCCGTCGCCCTCCCCCGTCCGGGCTGCCGTGCGCAGCGCGGCGGCGGCCAGCCGGGTCGCCTCCGGCGGGGTCAGCCCGCCGTCGGCCAGGAGCGCGCCGAGGCCGTCGGCGTAGCCCTGGCCCACGGCCCGGACCTTCCAGGCGCCCTGGCGGCGGTACAGCTCCAGGGCCACCACGGCCGTCTCGGCCTCCAGACCGGTCAGGGTGTAACAGGCGAGTTCGGTGCCCTCCGGGCCGGCCACGGCCACGTAGGACGCCGGAACCGAGCCGAAGCACGCCGGGCCGCCGGGCGGCAGCACGAGCAGGACGCCGATCCGGTGGACCTCCGCCGCGACCGCGTCGAGGTCGACGGCGAAGGTGTGCCGGTCGGCGAGCCCTCCCGGTGCGTGGATCCCCGGGAGGGACCGCTCACCGGGGTGGGCCAGTATCCCGGGACCGGTGAACCGGCCCCTTTCGTCGGCGAGCGAGGCCAGGGCGAGCACGGGTGTGCCCGCCGAGACCCCGATCTCCACCCGGCTGTGGGACACGGGGTGGTTCTGCCCCCGGACCAGTTCGGCCGTCATCGTGCAGCCCCTCCCCCGTGCCTTCTTCTCTTGTGTCCGTCCGGTACCGCTACAGCTGCGGCAGGATCGTCGGCATCAGGTCCTGGAAGGTGCGGCCGTTGGCCGGGTTGCCCAGGGCCGTCATCTGCCAGCCGGCGCCCACGCGGGACACCTTCGCCATGATCTGCGCCGTGTACTGGCCGCCGCCGTCGAGGGTGTAGCGGGCCAGCTCCTGACCGTTGGTCTCGTCGACGATGCGGCAGAAGGCGTTCTGCACCTCCTGGAACGTCTGGCCGGTGAAGGAGTTCACCGTGAAGACGATCTGGTCGATGTGCACCGGCACGCGCTGGAGGTCGACGAGGATCGACTCGTCGTCCCCGCCCTGGCCCGCGCCGCCGACGAGGTTGTCACCGGTGTGCCGCACGGAGCCGTCGTCGCTCTGCAGGTGCCGGAAGAACACGACGTCCACGGGCTGCTTGTCGGCGAAGAGCACCGCCGACGCGTCCAGGTCGATCTCCCGGGTCCGCGAGCCGAACAGGCCGCGGCGCTTGGCCGCCTGCCAGCCCAGGCCCATGCGGACCGCGGTCAGCGTGCCCCCGTCCGCCTTCTGCAGACTGATGGCCTGACCCTTGGTCATGTTGACCGTCACGCGCTGTCCCCTCTCCATAGCCCGCCCCTGTTACGGGCGCGCAGCGTGTCCCTGCGGCTCCCGTCGCGACGCCGGGCCCGCACTCGGCCCGGTGGCCGACGCCCCGGGCGGCCGGCGCGGCCGCGACGTCACTCCTCGGCCCAACCCTACTGACAGGCCCCCGGTCAGGCGAGGCCCGCTTCCTTCATCTGCCGCAGCTCCTTCTTCAGCTCGCCCACCTCGTCCCGGATCCGGGCCGCTACCTCGAACTGCAGCTCGGCGGCCGCTGCGCGCATGCGTTCGGTCATCTGCTCGATGAGCGCGGCCAGTTCGGTGGCGGGCCGGTCGGTGAGGACCTCGGCGCCCTTGGCCCCCTTGCCGCCCGCCTTGCCCTTGGCGAGGGCCGCCTTGCCGCCCAGGTCGGGCACCGGCGCCTTGGCCGCCTTGCCGTCCTTCGCCTGGCGGTAGCCGGTGCCGAGGAGCTGCTCGGTGTCGAGCTCCTCGCGGGCGATGGTCGCGACGATGTCGTTGATCTTCTTGCGGAGCGGCTGCGGGTCGATGCCGTGGGCCGTGTTGTAGGCGACCTGCTTCTCCCGGCGGCGGTTGGTCTCGTCGATCGCCTGGGCCATGGCCGGGGTGATGCTGTCCGCGTACATGTGGACCTGGCCGGAGACGTTGCGCGCCGCGCGGCCGATGGTCTGGATCAGCGAGGTCCCGGAGCGCAGGAAGCCCTGCTTGTCCGCGTCGAGGATCGCCACGAGGGACACCTCGGGCAGGTCGAGGCCCTCGCGCAGGAGGTTGATGCCGACCAGTACGTCGTACTCACCGGAGCGCAGCTCGCGCAGCAGCTCGATGCGGCGCAGGGTGTCGACGTCGCTGTGCAGGTAGCGGACCTGGATGCCGAGCTCCAGGAAGTAGTCGGTGAGGTCCTCGGCCATCTTCTTGGTGAGGGTGGTGACCAGGACCCGCTCGTCCTTCTCCACGCGCCCGCGGATCTCGTGCACCAGGTCGTCGATCTGCCCCTCGGTCGGCTTGACGACGACCTCCGGGTCGATGAGGCCGGTGGGTCGGATGATCTGCTCGACGAAGCCGTCGCCGCGGGAGAGCTCGTACTTGCCGGGGGTGGCCGACAGGTAGACGGTCTGCCCGATGCGTTCCTGGAACTCCTCCCACTTCAGCGGCCGGTTGTCCAGGGCCGACGGCAGCCGGAAGCCGTGGTCGACCAGGGTCCGCTTGCGGGAGGCGTCCCCCTCGTACATGGCGCCGATCTGCGGCACGGTGACGTGCGACTCGTCGATGACCAGCAGGAAGTCTTCGGGGAAGTAGTCGATGAGGGTGTTGGGCGCGGATCCCCGCTCGCGGTCGTCCATGTGCAGCGAGTAGTTCTCGATGCCGGAGCAGGACCCGATCTGCCGCATCATCTCCAGGTCGTAGGTCGTGCGCATCCGCAGGCGCTGGGCCTCCAGCATCTTGCCCTGCTTCTCCAGCTCGGCGAGGCGCTCGGCCAGCTCGGCCTCGATGCCGCGGACGGCCTTCTCCATGCGCTCGGGGCCCGCGACGTAGTGGCTGGCGGGGAAGACGTAGAGCTCGCGGTCCGTGCTGATGATCTCGCCGGTCAGCGGGTGCAGGGTCGACAGGGCCTCGATCTCGTCGCCGAACATCTCGATGCGGACGGCCAGTTCCTCGTAGACCGGGAAGATCTCGATCGTGTCACCGCGCACCCGGAAGGTACCGCGGGTGAAGGCCATGTCGTTGCGCGTGTACTGGATGTCGACGAAGCGGCGCAGCAGCTGGTCCCGGTCGGTCTCCTCGCCCACCTTGAGCGGGACCATCCGGTCGACGTACTCCTGCGGGGTGCCGAGGCCGTAGATGCAGGACACGGAGGCCACGACGATGACGTCGCGCCGGGTCAGCAGCGAGTTGGTCGCGGAGTGGCGCAGCCGCTCCACCTCCTCGTTGATCGAGGAGTCCTTCTCGATGTAGGTGTCGGACTGCGGTACGTACGCCTCGGGCTGGTAGTAGTCGTAATACGAGACGAAGTACTCGACGGCGTTGTTCGGCAGGAGCTCGCGGAACTCGTTCGCCAGCTGGGCGGCGAGGGTCTTGTTCGGCGCCATGACCAGGGTGGGGCGCTGAAGCTTCTCGATCATCCAGGCGGTGGTCGCCGACTTGCCGGTGCCGGTCGCACCCAGCAGGACGACGTCTTTCTCACCTGCGCGGATGCGCTTCTCCAGGTCGGCGATGGCCGCCGGCTGGTCGCCGCTGGGCTGGTAGGAGCTGACGACCTCGAAAGGCGCCACCGTGCGTTCGATCTTCGATACGGGCCGCATGGGTCAACCGTACGACCCCCCACTGACACTCACGTATTCGTGCCGGTCCGCGCCGCTCCGGCGGGTCCGGCGGGGCCTGGGCCGTCTGGTCCGTTTGTCGTAGTTCGGTAGCGGCCCGGCGATCTTCAACGCCATGATCGCCTTGACACGACTGCCGTCCGTGAAGTGCATCGCCGCAACGTCTGCCGCTCCTTTCCGGTTTGAGGCGGGAGCAGGCTCACGACCCGAGGAGAACGCACATGTACGTCGTACGACCCGCCGCCGCGGCCGCCGCCGCATGCCTGGGCTTCACCCTCACCGTGCTCGGCGGGACAGCCTCCTCCGCCTCCTCCAGCTCCTCCTCCCTCGCCTCCCTCCCGCGCCTCCCGCGCCTCACCCCCGGCCCTCCCCTCTCCTCCTTCGCCTCGCCCGCCGGCCTGGCCGCGGACGTCGACCCGCCGGGCGCGGCGGACTTCGCGGACCTGCTGTCCGGGCCCGTCGTGTACGCCCACCGGGGGGCCTCGGCGTACGCACCGGAGAACACCCTCGACTCGATCGACCTCGCGATGCGGCTGGGATTCGAATGGGTCGAGAACGACGTGCAGCGCACGAAGGACGGCCAGCTGGTGGTCGTCCACGACGACACCCTGGCCCGGACCACCGATGTCGAGCAGGTGTTCCCGGAGCGCGCGCCGTGGCGGGTCAAGGACTTCACGGCGGCGGAGATCGCCCGGCTGGACGCGGGCAGCTGGTTCGGGGAGGAGTTCCGGGGCGCCCGGGTGCCGACCCTGCGCCGGTACCTCGACCGGGTGCGGCGCAACCAGCAGCGGCTGCTGCTGGAGATCAAGAAGCCCGAGCTCTACCCCGGGATCGAGCTGCAGACCCTGAACGTGCTCGACGAGGCGGGCTGGCTCGACCAGCGCCACGTGGCTTCCCGGCTGGTGGTGCAGAGCTTCAGCGCCGCGAGCGTGCGCGCCGTGCACAGGCTGCGCCCGGACATCGTGACGGCCTTCCTGGGCACGCCCACGGTGGCGGAACTGCCCGGTTACGCGCAGTTCACCGACCGGATCAACCCCTGGCACACCACGATCTCGGCGGAGTGGGTCGCTGCGGTCCACCGCCTGCCCGGAGCCCACGGCAAGCCCATGGAAGTGGACACCTGGATCGTGGACGACGCCGCGACCGCCCGGAAGGTCCAGGACATGGGCGTGGACGGGATCATCACCAACGCCCCCGACGTCGTCCGGGAAGCGGTCGACGGGTTCTGAGCCGCCAGTCCCTCCCCGCGGCCTGCTCCGGACGGCGCGCGCTGTCGGAGGGGCGCCGTACCGTGGACGGGTGGACAGCACCGAGCGGCCCCGCGGGCCGCGCCTCGAATGGACCGTCGTCGCGGGCGACTGCACCGGCATAGGTCCCCTGCTCCTGGCGGCGACCCCGGAGGGTCTGGTCCGGGTCGAGTTCCATGCCGGGCCGGACCGGGCCTCAGCGATGATCGGCGCGCTGGTCTCCCGCCTCGGCGCCGACGCCTGGCGTCCCGCGCCGGGCCGGGAAGTGCTGCTGGCGGAGCCGGTACGCCAGCTCGCGGCGTACTTCGCCGGGGCGCTGCGGCGCTTCGAGCTGCCGCTGGACTGGCGCCTGAGCGCGGGCTTCAACCGGCAGGTGCTCCAGGAGCTGGACCGGTCCGTGCCGTACGGAGCGGTCGTCGGTTACGGGGAGCTCGCCGCCCGCGTGGGCCGGCCGGGCGCCGCCCAGGCCGTGGGCCACGCCATGGGCTCCAATCCGCTGCCGCTGGTGGTGGCCTGCCACCGGGTCGTGGAGAACGGCGGCGGCATCGGGGGGTTCGGGGGCGGGGTCGAGACCAAGCGGCGGCTGCTCGCACTGGAAGGCGTCCTTCCCGAGCTCCTGTTCTGAGCCTGCGGGGGGAGTGCGATGAGCGCGGTGGACGGAGCGGGACGCTGTGGACACCGGGGGGCCGTGTCGGCGGGCAGCGGGCGCGCACCCCCTCCTCACGGGGCGCGGTGCGGGCGCATGCGGGCACCGCGCGAGCGGAGGGCCGAATCCCGGTACCACCGCGCGGTAAGGGGTGGCACACTGCCGCGGTGACTACTCCAGCCGCCGCACCCGGCCGCGCCGCACCCGGCCGCACGGCCTCCTCGCGCGTCCCGCGCCCGCGCCCGTGTCCCCGCCCGGGGTGTGCGGCATGAGCACTCCACCCGGCCCGGGCCGGTCCACCGCGCCGGCCCCCGGCCCCACCGAGCGGGCCGCGCTGCAGCGCCGCACCACCGGGGTGCTCATGGCGAGCCAGAGCCTCGGCGGCCTGGGCGTGCCCATCAGCATCGCCCTGGCGCCCGTGCTCGCGACGGAGATCAGCGGTACCGAGGCGCTGTCCGGTTTCGCCTCCACCGCCGCGGTGATCGGAACCGCCCTGGTGTCCTTGCCGCTGGCGGCCCTGATGACCGCGCGCGGCCGCCGCCCCGGCCTGGTGCTGGCCTACGGGATCGGCGCTGCCGGGGCGTGCCTCGTCGTCCTGGCCGCCACGGTCAAGAGCTTCCCGCTGCTGATGCTCGGCATGGCCGCCTTCGGGGCCGCATCCTCGGCCAACCTCCAGGCCCGGTTCGCCGCCGCCGACCTCGCCGCCCCGGACCGGCGGGCCCGGGCGATCTCCTTCGTCGTGTGGGCCTCCACCCTCGGCGCGGTCCTCGGTCCCAACCTGTCCGCACCCGCCAGCCGCAGCTTCGCCGGCACCTCCATACCCGAGACGGCGGGCCCCTTCGTGTGGGCCGCCGCCGTCTTCCTCCTCACCGGCACGCTGATCGGCGTACTCCTGCGCCCGGACCCGCTGCTGACGGCCCGTGCGCTGGCCGCGCCCGAGGAGCGGTCCCGCGAGGGGCGCTCGCTGCGCGCCGGGATCGCCGCCGTCAAGGCCTCACCGCGGGCCCGGCTCGCGCTGCTGACCGTCGCCGTGTCCCACACCACCATGGTCTCGATCATGGTGATGACCCCGATGGACCTGGGCCACCACGGCGCCGGGTTGGAGCTCGTCGGCCTGGTGATCAGCGGGCACATCGCGGGGATGTTCGCCTTCTCGCCGCTGATGGGCCTGCTCGCCGACCGTCTCGGCCGGCTGTCCGTGATCGGTCTGGCGGCCGGGCTCCTCTCGGTGGCGGCCCTGCTGGCCGGCACCGCCGGGCCGAACCACGGTCAGACCGCCCTCGGCCTCTTCCTGCTCGGTCTCGGCTGGTCCGCCGGGATGGTGTCCGGCTCGGCCCTGCTGACCGACTCGGTGCCGCAGCGCGCGAGGGCCGCCGTGCAGGGCCTGAGCGACCTGACGATGAACACCGCGGCCGGGGTGGGGGGCGCGGCCGCCGGTCTGGTCATGTCCCAGGCGGGCTACGGCTGGCTGAACGCCATCGGCGCCTGCCTGCTCCTGCCGATGGCGGCACTCGCGCTCTTCACCGCGCGCCGCCACCCGGCTCCCGCACCCGCACCCGGGTCCGGAGCGGCGGCCACGCCCTCGGCCGCGCACTCGTCAGCCTCGTCAGCGCCCTCGCCAGCGCCTTCCTCGGCGCCCTCGAAGGACGTCAGTAGCTGATGTGGTAGGCCTTGCGGAGCGTCTCGTGCACGGTCCAGGTCGTCCTGTCGCCCTCCCGCAGCACGCAGGCGGAGCCCGGGCCCACCTCCAGGGTCCCGCCGCCCTCGACCGCGATGGTGGCGCGGCCGCTGACCACGACGAACAGTTCATCGGCCTCGGTGTCGGTGACCACGCCCGGAGTGATCTTCCAGATACCGCGGATCTGGCTGCCGTCCTGCGATTCCCACAACACCTTGCCCGTGACCACCGGGTCGCCGGAGACGATCTGCCCGGGGTTGAGGTCCTCGACCTCCAGTTCCGCGTCCGGGACGTCCGGGACGGACACGGCGAAAGAGGCGGCGGGGGCCGCGGGTGCGGCCTCGGGGACGCTGTCGGGGGCGGGGACGGTGCCGGGCGCGGCGCTGTGATCACTGGTGCTCATGGCGCGTGAGCCTAATCCGGCGGAGGCGCCCGGCGCGGTGGCCAGAGCGTCCAGCGGGGACGGGGCGGGCGAGTCACCCTGTCCAGCGGGGCGCCGTCACTGGCGCCGTCGGGTTGCGGCCGTCCGGCACCTGCGGGCCGGGGCTCGCGGCGGACTCCCGGGGTGGCCGCGCAGGAGCACTGTTCGGACAGCTTGTGGCGGGTGGGGCATGAGCGCGTTTGGGGGCGCGCCTCCCGTGCCATGGATGGGGACATGTCACAGCGCAGAGCATCCGCGGTCCCGGTCCTTTCGGAAGAGGTACGCGAGGCGCTCGCCCGCGACAGGCCCGTGGTGGCCCTGGAGTCGACGATCATCTCGCACGGCCTGCCCCGCCCCCGCAATCTCGCGGTGGGGCTGGAGCTGGAGGAGCTGGTCCGCTCGCAGGGCGCGGTTCCGGCGACGGTCGGCGTCGTGGACGGGGTCGCGTACGCGGGCCTGGACAAGGCCCAGCTGGAGCGGCTCGCGGGCGGCGCAGGCGTACGCAAGCTCGGCCACCGGGATCTGGCGCCCGCGCTGGCCGCTGGGGCGACCGGGGCGACGACGGTGTCCGCGACGGCCCTCCTGGCCGCCCGGGCGGGCCTGCGTGTCTTCGCCACGGGCGGGCTGGGCGGTGTGCACCGGGAGTGGACGCGGACGCAGGACGAGTCTGCGGACCTCTCGCTGCTGGCGCGGACCCGGATCACGGTGGTGTGCGCGGGGGTGAAGTCGATCCTGGACGTACCGGCCACGCTGCAACGGCTGGAGACGCTGGGGGTGGGGGTGCTCGGGTACGGGACGCGGCGGTTCCCCGGCTTCTACCTGGCCGATTCCGGTGAGGCGGTGGACTGGACGGTGGAGGGGCCGGAGGAGGTCGCGGCGGTGATGGCCGCTCAGGACGCCCTGGGCGGCCCGGATTCGGCACTGCTGGTGGCCAATCCGGTGGCGGAGGCGGAGCAGCTGGATCCGGACCTGCACGACCGGGTGCTGGCCGAGGGGCTCGCGGCATGCCGTGAGCGGGGGATCACGGGCCAGGCGGTGACTCCGTTCCTGTTGGACTTCCTGGCCGGAGCGACGGGCGGGGCGTCGCTGGAGGCGAACCTGGCGGCGGTCCGGGGCAACGTGCGGCTCGGGGCCGCGATCGCGGGGGCCTGGGCGGCGCGGGCATGACGGGGCCGGCACGGACGGTTCCGAACGGAGCGGGGACGGTCCCGGACCGCCGGGCGGGGCCTCCCCCGGGCGGGGCGGGCGCGGTACCGGACGGCCCGAACCCGGTACCGGACGGCCCGGGCGGGGTACCGGACGGCCCGGGCCCGGTACCCGGCCGCCGGACGGGGACGGCGCCGGGCGGAGCGGGGGCACCGGCGGACGGCCCGGGGGCGCTGCTCGTCGTCGGGGACGTGGTGACCGATGTGGTCGCCGTCCATCCGGAACCACTGACCCCGGCCACCGACACGGCCGCCCGGATCCGCACCCTGCCGGGCGGGGCGGGGGCCAACGCGGCATGCTGGGCGGCATGCTCGGGGCCCGCGGAGGTGCGGCTCCTCGCGCGGGTCGGCGTGGAGTCGGCGCGCTGGCACGAACGGGCGCTGGTGGACGCGGGGGTCCGGCCACGGCTGGTGATCGACCGGCAGGAGCCGACGGGCACGGTGGTCGCGCTCGTCGGCAAGGACGCGGAGCGGACCTTCCTGACCGACAGCGGTGCCGCGCTGCGCCTGTGCCCCGCCGACTGGGCGCCGTCCCTGCTGGACGGGGTGGCGCACCTGCACCTGTCCGGGTACCTGTTCTTCGCCGACAGCAGCCGGGAGCTGGCACTGGTGGCGCTGCGGGCGGCCCGCGGCCGGGGGGTGCCGGTGAGCGTGGACCCCGCCTCGGCCGGATTCCTCGCGGCGCCGGGCCCGCGGCGCTTCCTCGACGACATCGAGGGGGCGGCCGTGCTCCTGCCGAACGAGGACGAGGCGCTGCTGCTGGCCGGATTGCCGGGACCGGTCGGGGTGGCGCGTGCGGCGGCGGCGCTGAGCCGGCGGGTACCGCTGGTGGTGGTGACGCGGGGCGCCGCCGGCGCCCTGGTGGCCGAGCGGGGCCGGATCACGGCCGAGGTCACCGCGCAAGCGGTGGAGGCGGTGGACTCCACCGGCGCCGGGGACGCCTTCACCGGCGGCTTCCTGGCGGCCCGCCTGGCGGGCGCGGACCCCGTGGAGGCCGCCCGGGCGGGCTGCCGCGCCGCCGCCGTGGCGGTCACCCGCCTGGGCGGCCGCCCGGCGTAGTCCCCGCCCCCGGGCGGCGGCGGGCCCGTCGGCGCGGGTGGCGTCGGGAGGGCGGCGGCGGGAGGGCCGCGGCGGGAGGGCCGCGGCGGGAACCGGGGCACCCCCCGGGCGCCCCTACCGGTCCAGGCCCGTCCAGGCCGGGTGGCGGGGGTCGTCTGCGCGCACCACCGCGTCGGCGCTCCCCGCCGGGTCGGTGTCCGCCTCGTAGCGCGCGAAGGCCGGCAGGGTCCAGCGCTCGGACTCCTCGGTACGGCGGGCCAGCGCCCCCGGTGAGAGCCGGATGTGGACGCTCAGGTCGAACGGGAACCAGTGGCCCAGCAGCAGCGGGCCGTGCACGACCACCACGCCACCGGGCGGCAGTTCGACGTACGGGCTGCGCGTCGCCCGGTCCGTCACCGGGTCCCAGAGGTCAGGCAGCACCCGCCCGGTGCCCCCCGGATCCGTCGGGCCGAACACCTCCCGCCAGAGCGCGGCCGTGTCGTACCAGCCGCCGAGGTACGTGTCGACGTCCTGGCGGCCGAACTCGAACCGCAGGGAGGCGGGCCGCAGGAACCCCTCGGCCGCCACCACCAGGACCGGCCGCCCTCGCAGCCGCAGCGCTTCGGCGAGGTGTCCCGCCAGAAGGGCCGTCCCGGCGGCCGGTGCCCCGTCGATACCCACCCGCTGCCAACTCCCCTGCTCAGGGGCGGGGGTCGTGTCGCCGAGGCGGCCGGCGAGCCGCTCGGCCATCCGCTGCCATGTGATCGCTTCCAGCTGCACCCTCCCATTGTCAGTGGTGGCCCGTAGCGTTTTTCACGAGGGATCACCGGCGGAAAGGGCGCCGGTGGCCCGGCCTTCGGGGAGGGGTCTGTCATGGCTGGGGAGACGACGTATCTGGAGCTGTCGCAGGAGGACGGCGCCGCGCACAAGTTCTACGAGGTGACGGTCGACGGGGTGGCCGTCACCGTGCGGTACGGCCGCATCGGCGCGGACGGCCAGCTGCAGAGCTCCTCCTTCCCGACCGCGGACAAGGCACGGGCGGCCGCCGCCAAGAAGATCGGGGAGAAGGTCCGCAAGGGGTACGCCCCGGCCGTGCGGGGGCAGCGCGCCGCGCGGTCCGTGACCCGCCGCCAGGTCACCTCCGCACCGTCGACGGCGCGCGCCGTGGCCCCGGTGCTGTGGCGGTTCCGCACCGGGTCCTCGGCCTTCGGCATCCACGTGGACGAGGACCGCTGCTGGGTCGGGAACCAGGCGGGGGACGTCTACACCCTGAGCCACGGCGGGGAGGTCCTGGCCCGGTACTCCCTGCCGGACGGGGTGAAGTGCCTGGTGGCGGACGAATTCTGGATATACGCGGGCTGTGACGACGGCACGGTGTACGACCTGTCGTCGAAGGTGCCGTTCGGGGCCTACGACATAGCGGCGGACGTGGACATCTTCTGGCTGGACATCCGGGAGGGCGTGCTGAACGTCTCGGACCGCAGCGGCGGGCTGACGGTCATCGACCACGAGGACGAGTTCCAGTGGTCGCGCCGGTCGGCCGGGGACAGCGCCTGGATGGTCCGGGCGGACGGGCGGGCCGTCTACCACGGGCACAGCAGCGGGGTGACGGCCTACGCCCCCGACGGCGGGCGGGAGTTGTGGCACACCGACACCGACGGCGGGGTGCTGTTCGGCTGGCAGGAGGAGCACGCGGTGTACGCGGGCACCGGGCGCAAGGTCGTGCAGCGGCTGTCGAAGGCGACGGGCGCGGTGGAGGCGTCCTACCGGTGTGACGCCGCGGTGTACTCGTGCGCGACCTCACCGGACGGCCGGCACGTCTTCGCCGGGGACCTCGCCTCCTCGGTGTACTGCTTCGATGCCGATGGCCGGCGGCTGTGGAAGCTGGGGACGGGCAGCGGTTCCGCCCTGTCCATGCAGTATCTGGACGAGCGGCTGTACCTGGTCACCACCGACGGTTCCCTGGTGTGCGTGGACGCGAGCGAGCAGGCGATCGCGGCGGCCCAGCAGGGCTCGGTCCCGGCGGCGGTGGATGTGAAGTCGGCGGCGGCGCTGCCCGTGTACACCCCGGCCGCGTCGGCCTCGGCGGTCGCGACGGTCCGGGAGGCCGCGGCCCCGGCGGGCGGTGTGGTGGTGGAGTGCGTCCAGCAGGGGGGCCGGATCCGCGTGCAGGTGGTCTCGGGGGGCTTCGAGCCGTCCTGGAACGTGCAGTTCCCCCGGGGGATACGGGAACCGGGGACGCGGTACGTGGTGGACGGGCTGCACGCGGCGTCAGGAGGTTTCTACCGGGTGCGCGGGGAGATACGCCGTCTGGTGTAGCGCTCCGGCCGGGCCGCGGGCCGGCTTCACCGGGCGTGCTCCCGGCAGACCGCCGGGGTGGCGCCGGGCGGGGCCGGGGTGGTCGTGGAGAAGGGGATGCCGTCGGGCCGCGCCGCGGTGACGTGCAGGACGACCGGTTCGGTGCCGAGGTTGTGGCCCAGGTGGATGTGCCGCAGGCCCGGGGGTTCCACGAAGGCGCTCCCGGCCGGATGCACCTGGACGGTGCGGTCGTGCAGGACGCGGGTCAGGGTCCCGGCCAGGACGACGGCCTCCAAGCGGACACGGTGGTAGTGCCAGCCGGTGCAGCCTCCCGGCGCCAGGACGATCTCCCGGGCCGCGGGAGATGCGGGAGATGCGGGAGACGCGGGAGATGCGGGAGATGCGGGAGATGCCGTCTCCGCCCTGCCGCGCGCCCTGCCCGGCCGTAGCGTCGCCTGCTGTCCACCCATGCGCCCCACCGTAGGAACACGGCGCGGGATCCAGGGGAAGTTGACAAAACATCAACCTCACGGCGTCACCAGGTGATATGTGGCCGCGGCGGCGGTATCACCCCTGTATGAGCCTGGTGGTCTTCGAGTCGCTGAAGCAGATCCACTGCGCGGAGTGCCGGCAGGGCCCGCTCCGGCATCTGGTGCGGGAGGCGGGCGTGCCGCGCTGCCTCGACTGCGCCGATCTCGGGCACCTGGTCTACCTGCCGCGCGGAGACATGGCCCTCACGCGCCGGGCGCGCGAAGGCAGTTCGCTCTGGGCGGTGGTCGTCCGTTTCCACCGGCGCCGCCGGCGCTACGAGCGCCTGGGGATCCTCGTCGAGGATGCCGCTCTGGCCCGTGCCGAGCGCGCCTGTCTCGCGGACGCCGAGGCGCGGGCCCGGCGCCGGGAGCGCGACCGGCTGCGTCGCGCGGCCGAGGACACCCGGTTCACGGCGGCCTTCGCCGCCGAGATCGTGCGGTTGTTCCCCGGGTGTCCGGCGGATCGGGCCGTGGCGATCGCCACTCATGCTTCCGTGCGGGGCAGCGGACGGGTGGGCCGCAGCGCCGCCGGCCGGGCCCTCGACGAACCGGCGGTCTCGGTCGCGGTCCGGGCCGCCGTGCGGCACACCGACACCGAGTACGACGCCCTGCTGATGGCGGGGGTGCCGCGGTTCGCGGCCCGGGCCCGGCTGGCGTCACGCATCGACGCCCTGCTGGACGGCTGGCGCACGCCGCCTAGTTGAGGCGGAAGCGGCGGTAGAGGAGCACCCCGCCGAGCAGCAGGGCCCCGCCGCCCGGCAGCAGGAGGCCCACGGCGTCGGCGCCGGTGTGGGCGAGGGCGGCCCCGTTGGTGTGCCGCGGCGGCGCGGGCGGCGTCGCGGTCGGCTGTTCGGCGACCGGCGGCCGGCCGGCCGGCCGTACCGGAGGCTGGACGGGCTTGCCGCCGGTGGGCGCCTCGCCGTTGACGGAGCTGTTGCCGGTCGCGCTGTTGCCCACGCCGACGATGCTCACCGCATTGCCGCTGAGGTTCACGGGCAGGTCGACCGGGAGCTGGAGCCCGTTGCCGGACAGGAGCCCCGGTGAGCCCTGTGCCTGCCCGTCGGCGGTGGCTCCGCCGCCGTTGCCCCCGCCCTGTTTCGACCCGCCGGCGGAGTGGGCCGACGGATGGGCGGGCCTGGGCTCCGGATGTCCTGTGCCGCCCGGGGTGCCGTTGGCACAGCGGTTGCCTGCCGCCGGGTTGAGGACGCCGACCACGCTGACGGTGTTCCCGCACACGTTCAGCGGGGTGTGCACCGGCAGCTGCACCAGGTTCCCGGAGAGCAGCCCCGGCGAGCGCTCGGCCTGTCCGGCCGCATCCGCATCGGCGTAGGCGAATCCGCTCACACCCGCGACCGCCATGCCGCCTCCCGCGACCACCGCCGCGATCAAGCCATTCCGACGACTGTGACGCATCAGATTCCCTGCCTTCCGGAGGATTTCGCGGGCGTGGTCCCGCACCGGAGACAACGCGCTGAACCCATTCGGGTTATAGAGGCGGTAGGCATTTCACCCCATCGTGTACTGGGTAGTGCCACGTTATGACTGAACGACCGCTGCTCCTCCTGGATGTGGACGGGCCGCTCAACCCCTTCCGGTCCGCCTTCGCCGGCCTGCGCGGGTACACCAGCCACCGGATGCGACCGGACGTGTGGCTCTCCTACCGCGACCCGCAGTCCCGCAGCGCCCGGCGCGGCGCGCGGGTCCGCCTCCATCCCTCCCACGGCGCCCGGTTGCGGGCCCTGCCCTTCGAGCTCGCCTGGGCGACCGCCTGGACGCACCAGGCCAACACGCTGATCGCCCCGCGCATCGGGCTGACCGGTGATCTCCCCGTCGTCGACTGGCCGGAACTGTTCGCCCGTGATCCGGACGGCCTCTCCTGGAAGACCCGCCCCCTCGTGGACTGGGCGGCAGGCCGGCCCTTCGCCTGGGTCGACGACATGATCAATCCGCGTGACCGCGCGTGGGTCGCGGCGCACCATCCCGCGCCGGCGCTGCTCCTGCGCATCCACCCCCGCCACGGCCTGCGGGAGCGGGACTTCACGGCATTGACCCGCTGGGCGGCCGGCCTCAGCCCAGCAGGGCCTTGACCGGATCCGGAGCGGGGCGGCCGGTCGGCCACCAGTCCTCGTCGTCCGGGCGGGACTCGTAGCCGTACCAGAGGCCGTCGCGGCCCAGGCGGAGCTGGCGGGTACCGGCCGTGAGGCGGTTGCGGTCGGGGCGGAAGGAACCCCGGGCGGCGGCGAGGAGCGCCGGACGGGCCCGGTCGAAGGGGCCGGCCGGGGGGTCCCAGGGTTCTTCCAGCGCGGCCAGGGCGGGGCGGCCGCCCTGCCGCCAGGCCGCGGCGGCCCGGGCAAGGTCGGTGGTGCTGCGGCCGGTGGCCCGGGCCAGGTCGCGGTAGAGGGTGCGGGCCGATCCGGTGAGCCCGGCCGTCGCGTGCCCGGAAGCCAGCCGGACGGCGTCCTGCCACAGGTCCAGCTCCGCGATCGGGTCCTCGGCGGTGGTCAGCAGTGCGAGGGCCCGCGCGGCGGCATCGGAGGCCAGCTGGTCCAGGGCCAGCGGGTCCGGGGCGGCCGGATCCGCCGGGTAGGCCGGCGGGATCCCGGCGGCGGCCGGCGCCGGGAGCGGCGCGGGCAGCAGCGGCAGGCTGGTGCGGGCCAGTGCGGCCCGCGCCGCAACGCCCGGGAAGTCCGGCGCCCGGCCGGGCTGTTCACGCGCGGCATGGGCGGCATTGCGGCGGGTCAGCTCATCGAGGAGCTCCCGCTCCCCCCGGCCGCGCAGGAGCAGCAGGACGAAAGGGTCCTCATCGAGGAGCCGGGCCGCGCGGTAGCAGAGGGCCGCCGCATGCTTGCAGGGCGGACGGGCGACATCCGGGCAGGAGCAGCGCGGGAACAGTTCGCCCGCCCCGGGCAGGACCGCTCCCGCCAGGCTCTGCGGCACCTCCCGCTCCAGCAGGGCGGCGAGGGCCGCCGGGTCGGCCGCGACGGTCTCCAGCAGTTCCTCCCACTGCGCCTCCTCGAACGCGCGCAGCGCCAGCTCGGTGCGGTAGGGGCGGGGCCGGCTGCCTCGTACGTAAGCCACGAGCCGCCCCGGCGTCACGGTCACCGCATCGACGTGCCCCTCGGCGGCATACGCCCGGCCCCTGGCCAGCCGGGCCGGATCGCGGGAGACGCCTTCCAGCGCGGACACCCAGGCCCGGCCCCACCAGCTCACCGCCTCCGTACCCGCGGGCACGGTCTCGAAGGTGCGGCGACGGTCGTCCCGCGCGGTGATCACGCGGGCCTCCGCAGGGAGACCAGGTCGGCCAGTTCGCGGTCGGTCAGCTCCGTCAGCGCGGACTCCCCGGAACCCAGGACGGCATCGGCCAGGGCCCGCTTCGCCTCCAGCATCTCGGCGATACGGTCCTCGACGGTGCCCTCGGCGATGATCCGGTGCACCTGCACCGGCTGGGTCTGTCCGATCCGGTAGGCGCGGTCGGTGGCCTGCTCCTCGACGGCCGGGTTCCACCAGCGGTCGAAATGGATGACGTGACCGGCCCTGGTGAGGTTCAGGCCGGTGCCGGCCGCCTTCAGGGACAGCAGGAAGACGGGGACCTCGCCCGCCTGGAAGCGGTCCACCAGCTCCTCCCGGCGCGGGACCGGCGTCCCGCCGTGCAGGAGCTGGTGGGAGATGCCCCGGGCAGCGAGGTGCCGCTCGATGAGGCGGGCCATCGTCACGTACTGGGTGAAGACCAGCACCGAACCGCCCTCGGCGAGGATCGTGTCCAGCAGTTCGTCCAGCAGGGCGAGCTTGCCGGAACGGTGCGCGATCCGCGGCTGTTCCTCTTTCAGGTACTGCGCGGGGTGGTTGCAGATCTGCTTCAGCGAGGCCAGCAACTTCATGATCATGCCGCGCCGCTGGATGCCCTCGCTGGACTCGATCACGGCCATCGCCTCTTCCACCGCGGCCTGGTAGAGCGAGGCCTGCTCGCGGGTCAGGGAGACGGGGTGGTCGGTCTGCGTCTTCGGCGGCAGCTCGGGCGCAATGCCCGGATCGGACTTCTTGCGCCGCAGCAGGAACGGCCGTACCAGCGCGGCCAGTCGGGCCACCGCCGCCTCGTTGCCGCCGTCCTCCTCCGTCTGGTGCTCCACCGGCCGGGCGTGGCGGGCCCGGAAGGTGGTGAGCGGACCCAGCAGCCCCGGGGTGGTCCAGTCGAGGAGCGCCCACAGCTCGGAGAGGTTGTTCTCCACCGGCGTGCCGGTCAGCGCCACCCGGGCCGGCGCCGGGACGGTGCGCAGTGCCTTCGCCGTCGCCGAATGCGGGTTCTTGACGTGCTGGGCCTCATCGGCGACGACCAGGCCCCAGCTCTGCTCGGCGAGCAGGGCGGCGCTCGCGCGCATCGTCCCGTACGTGGTGAGCACGAAGCCGCCGGCGCAGGACGCCAGGTCGTCGAGGGTGCGGCTGCCGCCGTGGAAGCGGCGCACGGGCGTACCGGGGGCGAACTTCTCGATCTCCCGCTGCCAGTTGCCCAACAAGGACGCGGGGCACACGACGAGGGTCGGCTCGGGGCGGTCGCGGTGCAGGTGCAGCGCGATCAGGGTGACGGTCTTGCCCAGTCCCATGTCGTCGGCGAGGCAGCCGCCGAGGCCCAGGGAGGTCATCAGGTCGAGCCAGGCCAGACCGCGGGCCTGGTAGTCGCGCAGGGTGGCCTTGAGCGCGGCCGGTTGCGGCAGCGGGACCAGTTCTCCCGTCAGCCGCTCGCGCAGGGCGGCGAGCGCGCCCACCGCAACGGCCTCGACGGGCTCGCCGTCGACCTCGGCCGTTCCCGACAGGACCGCGGCCAGCGCGTCCACCGGGTCCAGCAGCCCCAGTTCGCGCTTGCGGGCCTTGCGCACCAGCTCCGGATCGACCCGCACCCACTGGTCCCGCAACCGCACGACGGGCCGGTGGGCCTGGGCCAGCGCGTCCATCTCCCCCGGGGTCAGCCGGTCGCCGCCCAGGGCCAGTTCCCAGGAGAAGGCGAACAGCTGCTCGGCATCGAAGAAGGCCGTGCCGTCGGTGGCTGAACCCGGGGCGGTCGACCGTATGACGGCGGTCGCGGTCAGCGTACGGGCCAGCTCGCGCGGCCAGCGGACGAGGACCCCGGCGGCAGCCAGCCGGGGCGCGGCCGTGCCCAGCAGGTCTTCCAGCTCCGGGTCCGACAGGGACAGCGCATCGGGAACCGGCTGGTCGAGCAGGCGCAGCAGCGGCGGCCAGACGCGCGCGGCCCGGCGCAGGGCGAGCACGGCATCGATCCGGGCCCGGGGGCCGAAACCGGCGGCCGCCGTACCGGCCCACAGCTGTCCCGCGTCGGTGACCAGCGTCGGATCGGCGAGGCTGTGCACCTGGATGACGGCGGCGCCCGCCCGGCGGGTGTCCTCGTCCTCGGCTTCGTCGAAGAGGCGGAAGGAGGACAGGTCGAGCCGGAGGGAGATCCCCACTCCTGCATCGGCTCCGGCCGCGACCTGCGCGGCCCACTCCTGTATCCCCGGCACCTGCTGGGGCTCCCGCGCGGCGAAGGGCCGGCCCGCGGCCACCGCCGCGGCCGGAGTGCGGGGCAGGCTGTCGGCGACGGCATCGAGGAAGGCGCGGACCAGCGCTTCCGGTTCGGGCAGCTGGAGCGGGCGGCGCCCGGCCAGGGGCGTGGCGTACCCCTCGTACGGCAGGGCGCCGGCGACGGCGCGGAGGTGGTCGATGTCGGCGGCGTCGAGCGGTCCGGCGCGCCAGGCGTCGATGCCCTCGGGGGTGACGCCGGGAAGCAGGCGGCCCCGGGCGATCAGGGTGAGCGCCTGCACGGCCGCGGTGCCCCAGGCGCGGGTTGCGGGATGGGCGGCGGGGCTGCGGGGCGCCCGGGCCAGCAGCGGCAGCGCGGCGGTGACGGAGAGGGCCACGGCCGGGACCGTACGGCTGCGGGCCGCCTCACCGTGCGGGCGCACGACGGTCAGCGGGACCGGCGCGCCCGCCTCGGGCAGGGCGTCGCCATCGGGCGACCAGAACGCGATGCGGCCCTGTCGGGGGACGGCGCCGGGCAGGAAGACGGCCGCGTGGCGCAGCAGCCCGCGCGACGCGTCGGAGGACGCCGACGGCTGCGGCTGCGGCTGCGGCTGCGGCTGCGGTGTCATGGTGGCCCCCCTCCCCGGCTCCCGGTCGGTGTGGATCTGCTCTCCCCCCGAGTTTAGGTGCGGCCACTGACAATCCGCGCTGACCTGGGCCTACGCCGTAGGATCAGCGCCTCCAGCACCCCACTTCGGTGGCGAACCGGCACCGGACGCGACGGCTCCTCCGTCACGGTCGTGACGTGGGAATAGACGGGCGACCCGTCCGACGCCCCCGCCGTCGCCGCCTTCAGGAAGACGACGACCCTCGCCGTGATCAAGCTCAGCGCCTGAGCACCCGCGTGCCCTCGCCCCAGGTGGGACCATGGAGCCAGGACGCCGAGAGGCCGAGACGTCATGCAGCCGTGAAGCCCGCGAAGCCGATCCGAGGCGAGTGCCATGCGTTCCGGGAACGAGCCGGTGACCGCCCGCAGTCCGCTGCGGCTGCGGTTCTGGCTGAGTCTGTGGGGGCTGGTCTGGGCCGCCGCCGGGACGGCCGTCTTCTCGCTGGCCGCGCGTCCCGGGTGGGCGGCGGCCTGCGGGGTGGTGGCGCTGCTGGCGGCGGTGGACCTGGCGGTGGTGGTGCACCACATCCA
This sequence comes from Streptomyces sp. CB00455, assembly GCF_001905445.1. Taxonomy (GTDB): domain Bacteria; phylum Actinomycetota; class Actinomycetes; order Streptomycetales; family Streptomycetaceae; genus Streptomyces. The sequence goes on from NZ_LIVQ01000003.1 coordinate 163,849, forward strand.
CCAGGGCCCGCACTACCAGCCCGGCCGTGACATCCCCCCGTACGAACCCCCGCGGAGCCGCTAGGCCGTGTTTCGGGTAGGGCGGGGCAGGGCTCGGGCGCCCGTCACAGCCACCCCGCCCCTTTCCGGATACTGCCGCCCGCCTGCCGGCACCCGTCCCGGACCTGCCCCGTCCCGGACCCGCCCGCGACGAAGCCGCCCGTCCCGGACCCGCCGCGCCCGAGCCGGACCCGGCCCGACAGGGGTCCTGTCGCCGCTCAGTCCTCGAAGCGGGCCGCTTCGAGGTACTCCGGCTGCGGGTCGAGGGCGGCGGCGAGCCGGAAGTGTTTGCGTGCCTGCTCGGGCCGGCCGGAGCGCTCGTGGGTCCGGGCCAGGGCGAAATGGGCGAAGGCGTTGTCCGGCTCGCGCTCCAGCACCAGCTCGAACTCCAGCTCCGCCGGGCGCAGCTGGGCCGCGGCGAAGAAGGCCCGGGCGCGCAGCAGCCGGGCGGCGGTGTTCTCGGGGTGGGCGGCTATGACCGAGTCGAGCAGTTTCACGGCGCCGCGCGGGTCGCGCGCGGCAAGGAGCTGCTCGGCGGCCCGGTAGTCGATGACGTGCGTCTCGGGGCTCGCCGCGCCGGACGGCGACGAAGGCGAGGACGACGAGGAGTGCGGCGGGGTGTCTGACACGGTCGGTTCCTTCCCTCTACGGGCGCGTTCAACGCCCGGCCCGGCAAGCGTTATTCCGCCGCCCGCGCCGTGGGCTCGGCCCGCGCGGTGAGCTCCGCCCACACCGTGCGCACCTGGGGCTCCAGCGCCTCCAGCGGCCCGTCGTTGTCGATGACCAGGGTCGCCACCGCGAGGCGCTGTTCGCGAGTGGCCTGGGCGGCCATCCGGGCGCGTGCTTCCGCCTCGGCCATCCCGCGCAGGCCGGTCAGCCGTTTCAGCTGCGTTCCCGGGTCCGCGTCCACCACGACCACCAGGTCGTACAGCGGCGCCAGGCCGTTCTCCGTGAGCAGCGGCACGTCGTGCACCACGATGGCGTCGGGTCCGGCCGCGGCCTCCAGCTCGGCCGACCGGGTCCCGACGAGCGGGTGCACGATCGCGTTGAGCGTCCGGAGCTTCGCCGGGTCGGCGAAGACGACCGACCCGAGCTTCGGCCGGTCCAGCGCGCCCTCCGCGGTCAAGACGTCCTCGCCGAAGGCCGCCACGACGGCCGCGAGGCCCGGCGTGCCGGGCTCGACGACCTCCCGCGCGATCCGGTCGGCATCCACGATGACCGCCCCGTACCCTGCCAGCAGCCGCGAGACCTCGCTCTTGCCGGCACCGATTCCGCCCGTCAGGCCTACTTTCAGCATGTCCCGCAGCCTAGACCCCGGCCCGGGCCGCCCCACAGGGCCCCGGCCCTTCCGATGCCCCCGGCCCCTCCGTTGCCCACGCTGCGCCCCGGATCCTGCGCGGTGCCCCCGCTCCTCCCGTTGTCAGTTCTCGCCCTCGCGCTCGGCGAGGAACCGCTCGAACTCGCGCCCGATCTCATCCGCCGAAGGAATCTCCGCAGGCTCGGCGATCATGTTGCCCCTGGTCTCGGCGCCGGCGGCCGCGTCGTACTGGTGCTCCAGCCCCTGTACCAGGGCGACCAGTTCCTCGTCGCCCTCCCGGATCTGCCGGTCGATCTCCGTCTGCGTGCGGTGCGCCTCGGTCCGCAGGGCGTGCGCCACGGCGGGCAGGACCAGCCCGGTCGCCGCCGTGATCGCCTCCAGCACCGTCAGCGCGGCGTCCGGGTACGGGGAACGGGCGACGTAGTGCGGCACATGCGCGGCGACGCCCAGCACGTCGTGCCCGGCCTGTGCCAGGCGGAACTCCACCAGCGACTCGGCGCTGCCCGGCACCTGGGCCTCGTCGAAGGGGCTGCGGTGGCCGGGCATGAGGTCGGTCCGGTTGCCGTGCGGGGTGATGCCGACGGGCCGCGTGTGCGGCACGCCCATGGGGATGCCGTGGAAGTTGACCGAGAGCCGGACGCCGAGGCGCTCGACGATCTGCCGGACGGCGACGCAGAAGCGCTCCCACTCCACATCCGGCTCGGGCCCGGAGAGCAGCAGGAACGGCGCCCCGGTGGCGTCCTGCACGAGCAGGACCTCCAGCCTGGGCTCCTCGAACTCCGTCCAGTGGTCGCGCTGGAAGGTCAGCAGCGGACGGCGGGCCCGGTAGTCCACCAGCCGGTCCGCGTCGAAGCGGGCCACGACCTGGTGGGGCAGGGTGTCCAGGAGCCGCCCGACGATCTGCTCCCCCGCCTCACCGGCGTCGATGTACCCCTCGAAGTGGTACAGCATGACCAGCCCGGCAGAGTCCTGGGCGAGCGCCAGGTCGGCCACCGCCAGGCCCTTGGCATCCCATTCGTACAGACCTTGTGGATCAAGCACCGTCACCACTCCTCCTCGTCTCGTTCCCTGCCCAGAACGTTCAAGAGGGCTCCACCATTCCCCAGTTGGCAAAACGCGGTAAGGCCCGCCCCCCGGAGGGGACGGGCCTTACCGTTCGACTCAGCTCAGCTCACACCGGAGTGCGATGCGCGCTGCGATCAGCTCTGGCCGCCGGCCAGCTTCTCGCGGAGCGCGGCCAGGGCCTCGTCCGACGCCAGGGCGCCGGAGGTCTCGTCCGACTCCGAGGAGTACGAACCACCCGAGATGCCCGCACTGGCGTTGCCCGTGGCGGCCGGGGCGGCAGCACCCTCGGCAGCGGCGGCCTCGTCGGCCTCGCGGCTCTTGATGACCTGCGCCTGGTGCTGCTCGAAGCGCTGCTGCGCCTCGGCGTACTGGGTCTCCCAGGCCTCGCGCTGCTTGTCGAAGCCCTCGAGCCAGTCGTTGGTCTCGGGGTCGAAGCCCTCGGGGTAGATGTAGTTGCCCTGGTCGTCGTACGACGCGGCCATGCCGTACAGGGTCGGGTCGAACTCGACCGACGCCGGGTCGGTACCGAAGGACTCGTTGGCCTGCTTCAGCGACAGCGAGATCCGGCGACGCTCGAGGTCGATGTCGATGACCTTGACGAAGATCTCGTCGTTGACCTGGACGACCTGCTCCGGGATCTCCACGTGGCGCTCGGCCAGCTCGGAGATGTGGACCAGACCCTCGATGCCCTCGTCCACGCGGACGAACGCGCCGAACGGAACCAGCTTGGTGACCTTACCCGGGACGACCTGACCGATCTGGTGCGTCCGGGCGAACTGCTGCCACGGGTCTTCCTGCGTCGCCTTCAGCGACAGGGAGACGCGCTCGCGGTCCATGTCCACGTCGAGGACCTCGACGGTGACTTCCTGGCCGACCTCGACAACCTCGGACGGGTGGTCGATGTGCTTCCAGGACAGCTCGGAGACGTGCACGAGACCGTCGACGCCACCCAGGTCCACGAAGGCACCGAAGTTGACGATCGAGGAGACGACGCCGGAGCGGACCTGACCCTTCTGCAGGGTGGTGAGGAACGTCTGGCGAACCTCGGACTGGGTCTGCTCGAGCCAGGCGCGGCGGGACAGGACCACGTTGTTGCGGTTCTTGTCCAGCTCGATGATCTTCGCCTCGAGCTCCTTGCCCACGTAGGGCTGGAGGTCGCGGACGCGACGCATCTCGACGAGAGAGGCCGGCAGGAAGCCGCGGAGGCCGATGTCCAGGATGAGACCACCCTTGACGACCTCGATGACGGTACCGGTGACGATGCCGTCTTCTTCCTTGATCTTCTCGATGGTGCCCCAGGCACGCTCGTACTGAGCGCGCTTCTTCGAGAGGATCAGGCGGCCTTCCTTGTCCTCCTTCTGGAGAACCAGGGCCTCGATCTCGTCGCCGACCTTGACGACCTCGTTCGGGTCGACGTCGTGCTTGATCGAGAGCTCGCGGCTGGGGATGACGCCTTCGGTCTTGTAACCGATGTCGAGGAGAACCTCGTCCCGGTCAACCTTGACGATGACGCCGTCGACGATGTCGCCATCGTTGAAGTACTTGATCGTCGCGTCGATCGCCGCGAGGAACGCGTCCGCGTCGCCGATGTCGTTGACCGCAACCTGCGGAGTGGTGGCGGTGGTCTCGGTGCTGCTCGTCATGTGGGAAAGGGCTCCGGTTACGGACAGAAAGTCGTAGGTACTGCTACGCCGGGAGCCCTTATCGGCATCCACCGAAGACCGGACAGCCAAGGAGGCCCCCATTTCCGCGAAACACGGCGGGGCCTCGAAAACCGAGGGGACATCAACAGATGCAAGCGCAGCCTGCTAGGTCTGAGGAGCACAGGCTCGCAGCGCAACTTGTAGCATACGGGGGCAGCCGGACAGGGTCAATGCGCGAAGGCGGACACCCCCGGCAGACCGCCGTATAACCGGCACAAATCGTGGGCGGCGGGGCGCGATGGCTCCTCCCCGCCACGACGCGCCGGTCGCCACGACCCGCCGCACACGGGCGCGGCCGGCAGCGGACACCCGCAGACATTCGCAGACTACGACGACGGGCCCCATGAACCAAGAGGACTACGCCACCGAAGACGGCCACGAGGCCGGTCCCGGCCGGGGCGACGACGCCGAGGCCACCCGGCGTGACGCGGGGGACGCGGAGAGCAGCCGGGCGAGCCGCGGCTGGTGGGACCGCAACGCCGACGACTACCAGAGCGAGCACGGCGCCTTCCTCGGCGACGACCGCTTCGTGTGGGGGCCGGAGGGACTGGACGAGGAGGAGGCGGCCCTGCTCGGCCCCGCCGCCTCCCTGCGGGGCAAGGACGTCCTGGAGATCGGCGCCGGCGCCGCGCAGTGCTCCCGCTGGCTGGCCGCCCGGGGCGCCCGGCCGGTCGCCCTCGACCTCTCCCACCGCCAGCTCCAGCACGCCCTGCGCATCGGCGAGGACGTCCCGCTCGTCGAGGCCGACGCCGGGCGGCTGCCCTTCCGCGACGGCTCCTTCGACCTGGCCTGTTCCGCCTACGGCGCCGTCCCCTTCGTCGCCGACCCGGTGAACGTCATGCGCGAGGTGCGCCGCGTACTGCGCCCGGGCGGCCGCTGGGTCTTCTCCGTCACCCATCCGATCCGGTGGGCCTTCCCGGACGAGCCCGGGCCCGAGGGGCTGTCCGTCACCGCCTCCTACTTCGACCGGACCCCGTACGTGGAGCAGGACGAGCAGGGCCGCGCCGTGTACGTGGAGCACCACCGCACGATCGGCGACCGGGTCCGCGACGTGGTGGCGGGCGGCTTCCGCCTGGTCGACCTCGTCGAGCCGGAGTGGCCGCGGTGGAACAGCCAGGAGTGGGGCGGCTGGTCGCCCCTGCGCGGCAACCTGATCCCCGGCACCGCGATCTTCGTCTGCGAGCGCGACTGACCGTGGCTCCCGTGATCCGTACCGCCGACCTCGACGCCCTGCCCGTACGGGAGGCCGTGCCCGCGCTCGTCTCGGCGCTGGACGCGCACGGCGCCGCCGTGCTCTGTGCGCCGCCGGGCACCGGCAAGACCACGCTGGTGCCGCTGGTGCTGGCGGGCCTGGTCGGCGGCGGCCCGCGGCGGCGGGTCGTGGTCGCCGAGCCCCGGCGGATCGCCGCCCGGGCGGCGGCGCGGCGCATGGCCTGGCTGCTGGGCGAGCGGGCCGGCGCCGCGGTGGGCTTCACCGTGCGCGGGGAGCGTGCCGTGAGCGCCGGGACGGTGGTGGAGGTGGTCACCACGGGGGTGCTGCTGCAGCGGCTCCAGCGGGACCAGGAGCTGGCCGGCGTGGACGTGGTGGTCCTGGACGAGTGCCACGAGCGGCACCTGGACGCCGACACCGTGGCCGCCTTCCTGCTGGACGTACGGGAGACCCTGCGCCCGGAACTGCGGCTGGTGGCGGCTTCGGCGACGACGGATGCGGCGGGGTGGTCGCGGATCCTGGGCGGCGCCCCGGTGGTGGAGGCCGCGGAGGTCTCCTTCCCGGTGGAGACGGTCTGGGCGCCACCGGCCCGGCCGGTGCGGCCGCCGCACGGGATGCGGGTCGACCCGGCGCAGCTGGCGCACGTGGCCTCGGTGGTGCGCCGGGCCCTGGCGGAGCGCGGGGGCGACGTCCTGTGCTTCCTGCCCGGCGTCGGTGAGATCGCCCGGGTGGCCGGGCAGCTGGGCGCGGTGGACGCGCAGGTGCTCCAGGTCCACGGGCGGGCCCCGGCCGCCGTGCAGGACGCGGCGCTCACACCGGCCGCGCACCGGCGCGTGATCCTTTCCACCGCCGTGGCGGAGTCGAGCCTGACGGTGCCGGGGGTGCGCGTGGTGGTGGACTCGGGGCTGGCCCGCGAGCCGCGGGTGGACCACGCCCGCGGGCTGGGCGCGCTGGCGACCGTACGGGCTTCCCGCGCGGCGGGCCGCCAGCGGGCGGGCCGGGCCGGGCGCGAGGCGCCCGGCACGGTGTACCGCTGCTGGAGCGAGGCCGAGGACGCGCGCCTGCCGGCCTTCCCTTCCCCGGAGATCCGCATCGCGGACCTGGCGCAGTTCGCCCTGCAGGCCGCGTGCTGGGGCGACCCGGACGCGGCGGGGCTGGCGCTGCTGGACCCGCCGCCCGCCGGGGCGATGGGGGCGGCGCGCGAGGTGCTGGTGGCGGTCGGCGCGGTGGACGGCGCGGGCCGGCCGACGCCGCGCGGCCTGCGGATGTCCCGGCTGGGCCTGCACCCGCGGCTGGCCCGGGCCCTGCTCGACGGGGGCGCGTCGCTGGGCGTCCGCCGCGCCGCGGAGGTGGTGGCGCTGCTCAGCGAGGAGCCGCCGCGGGAGTACGGGGACGACCTGGCCGCCGCCTGGCGCCGGGCCCGCGCGGCAACCGACGGCTACGCGGCCCGCTGGCGCACGGAGGCCACCCGCCTGGAGCGTGCCGCCCGCCCGGACTCCGCCGCACGGACCTCCTCCCCGGAGCCCCGCGTCCCGGGCGCGGGCGGGGCGGGGGGCGCAGCCGTCCCCGATGACGCCGCCGCCGGCCTGATCGCGGCGCTGGCCTTCCCCGAACGCGTGGCCAGGGCCAGAGGCGCCGGCGCCTTCCTGATGGCCTCCGGAACCGGGGCCGAGCTCGGCGAAGGTTCCGCCCTGCGCAGCGCGCCCTGGCTGGCGGTCGCCGTCGCGGACCGCACCCCGCATTCCGCTTCGGCCCGCGTCCGCCTGGCCGCCGTACTCGACGAGGAGACGGCCCGCGGCGCCGCGGGGCACCTGCTGGAGCGCGGGGACGAGGTGCGCTGGGAGGCCGGTGACCTCGTCGCGCGGACCGTGGAGCGGCTCGGCGCGGTCGAGCTGTCCGCGCGCGCCCTGCGCGATCCCGATCGGGCGCTCGTCCGGGAGGCGCTGCTCGACGGGCTGCGCGCCGAGGGGCTCGGCCTGCTGCGCTGGTCCCCGGACGCGCAGGCACTGCGGGCCCGGCTGGGCTTCCTGCACCGGACGCTCGGCGGAGGCTGGCCCGACGTCGCCGACGACGCGGCCTTGCTGGAGCGGGCCGGTGACTGGCTGGAGCCCGAGCTGTCGCGGGCCCGGCGCCGGGCGGACCTCGGCCGGATCGAGGCCGGGCAGGCCCTGAACCGGCTGCTGCCCTGGGCCACCGGCGAGGCCTCCCGGCTGGACGAGTTTGCTCCGGAGCGGCTGGAGGTGCCGAGCGGGTCGCGGATCCGGGTGGACTACTCCGGTGAACAGCCGGTGCTCGCGGTGAAGCTCCAGGAGTTGTTCGGGCTGGCCCAGACGCCGCGGGTGGCGGGCGTGCCCGTCCTGATCCACCTCCTGTCGCCGGCCGGCCGGCCCGCGGCCGTCACCGCCGACCTGGCCTCGTTCTGGCAGGGCGGCTACCGGGCCGTGCGCGCCGAGCTGCGGGGCCGCTACCCCAAGCACCCGTGGCCGCAGGACCCGGCGACCGCCGAGCCCACCCGCCACACCAACGCCCGCCTCAGGCGCTGACCCCGGCCGTGGGCTCGGGCTCCGTGCCGCGGCCGGGCCGCGGATCCCGGCGGCGGCCGCGCGCCTCCAGCCACAGGGCCGGCCCGAGGAGCAGCAGTCCGCCGGCCGCGAGGCCGATGGGCGCGTAGGTGTGCAGTACGAGGACCTTGAAGCGGTTCGCGGCGACGAGTTCGAGGGTGTGCTCGGCGTAGTCCGCGCGCATCTTCACGTGCCCGGCGAAGGCGGTGAGCTTGCCGTCGGGGCCGTTCGCCGCGATGCCGCCCCGCATTTCCTGCTGGATGTCCTGTTCGGCGTTGACGGGCGCGCCGGTGACCGGGTCGACCCAGAACATCGCCTTGACCGTGTACCAGAGGCTGGTGCCGGTGGTCTGTTCGATCGTCGCCGGGTCGATGCCTTCGATCGGCATCTTCTTCGGCATGGCGACCTTGGTCCAGGGGACGGTCTGCTCGAAGTAGTAGACGTCCATCCCCTTGTACGTGCGCGGCCCGACGTAGTGGACCGGCGAGGAGGTGCGGGTCTGCGCGTCGAAGTACAGGTAGTCGCGCGGCTCGGTGAAGAACGGCCATTTGAACTCGATGCCCTCGCGCTCGACCGGGTCTTCGTCGACCATCTCCCCGGTGGCGTGGACCGGTTCCTGGGTGTGCGCGTCGAAGATGTAGCGCTCGGGTATCCGGGAGACCATCTTGCCGTCCGGCCCGATGATGTAGGACAGCGTGTCCCAGACGACGACGTCCTTGCCGGCGCTCGCCTCGATCTCCTCGGACGCCTCCACGTTGCCCTTGAGGGTCTGGACGATCGTGACCTTGTCCACCTTCCTGGGCTGCATGCCTCCCGCGTAGTCGAGGAGGGTCGCGTCCCTCGCCTCCAGGACGACCTCCTGGTACTGGTTCGGCGGGATCTTCGCGAGCCGCGGGTACGCGTACCAGCGCAGCAGCGGTGCGAGGGCCGCGCAGAACGCGGCGAGGGCCAGCAGGACGAGGCTCGCTCTGCGTCGCATGGCCGGGCCCTCCTCTACTGTCCGGGCGCGGGGGGCGCGGTGGTGAGCAGGGGCCTGGGCGAGGTCTCGCCTCCGGGCGCGCCGAGCGCCGTGACGGCGAGGACGAAGAGCACCGCGAGGACGAGCCCGCCGGCGGCGGCCGTGAGTGCGCGCATGCCGGGCCTCCGGAATCTGATAGAGCGTCAGGGCGCGGGCACCGTAGCAACGCGGGCGCGAGATGAGAACCGTCTGGGCCGGGGATCGCGGGGCCGCCGTGACCTGCGCCGGCGCGGCGACCGCCCGCCGCCGCCCCCTACGTGCCCGGCGCGGGCGCGGGGCCCGTCGGCGCGGAAGCCGAGGTGCCCGGGGCGGCTGTGGTACGGCCGCTGGAGGACGGACCCGGCTCCGGGGTGGACGTGGGGACGGGCCGGGGGAGGGCGGTCGGGCTCGGCTTCGGGGCGGGAGAGGGAGTGGCTGTCGGGGTCGGCGTCGGCTTCGGCTTCGGCTTCGGCTTCGGCTTCGGGGTGGGGCTCGGCGTGGGCGTGGGGGTGGGGGTGGGACTCGGCTTGGGCGTGGGGGTGGGGGTGGGGGTGGGACTCGGCTTGGGCGTCGGCGTCGGCGTAGGGGTGGGCGTCGGGGTGGGCGTCGGGGTGGGGCTCGGCTTGGGCGTCGGCGTCGGCGTCGGGTTCGGCTTGGGCGTCGGCGTAGGGGTGGGCGTCGGCGTGGGCGTCGGGCTCGGCTCCGGCCGCGGCCCCGGCCGCGTCGGCAGGGGCGTCGGGGCCGGCGGGGGCGTCGGTTTCGGCGCGGGCGGGCCGGCGGCCGTGCCGCCCGCGTCCGGCACCTCGTGCGTCCCCTTGAGGTAGTAGGCGAACCAGGACCGCACCGTCCGCAGGTACTGCGCGGACCGGTTGTAGGAGAGCACCGCCCGGTCCAGGTCGGCCACCACACGCAGGTCCCGGGTCCCCGCGCACAGGTAGCGCCCGGCGGCCAGGGCCGCGTCGTACACGTTCTCCGGGTTGCGCCGGCCGTCGCCGTCCGCGTCCTGGCCCCAGGCCGCCCAGGTGGAGGGGATGAACTGCATCGGCCCGACCGCCCGGTCGTACCGGGCGTCGCCGTCGTAGGCCCCGCCGTCGGTGTCCGGGATGTTCGCGAAGCCCGCCCCGTCGAGCACCGGTCCGAGGATCGGCCGCAGGGTGGTTCCGGCCGCGTCCACCCGGCCGCCGCCCGCCTGAGCCGACTCGACCTTGCCGATCGCCGCCAGGAGCTGCCAGCGCAGCCCGCACCCGGGATCGCTGCGCCCCACCGTCTTCTGCGCGTACAGGTACGCCGCCAGCACGCTCGCCGGAATCCCCTGCGCGCCCACGCCTGCGCCCACGCCTGCCCCCGCGTCTTCGTCCGCGTCTTCGCCCGCCCGCTGCTCCGCGGCCCCACCGGCGCCGGCCGCCGTCCCGGCGGCCGGCGCCGGTACGGTCTGCGCTTCGGGCCCGGAAGGCGGCGGGAGTTCGGCGAGGAAGGAGGAGTCACCTCCGCTCCCGGTTGCCGGGAGGGGCCGCGGGCTGCCCTCTCCGGCGGCGGATATCCGGTCCGTGCTCCCGCCGGCCGGTCCCTGGGAAGCGGTCACCGCGGCGGCCACCAGCGCCGAGACCAGAACGGCCGCCCCGCCCCTGCGCAGCCTTCGTCCGTACCTGCGAGCCGTCATCAGCCGGGCCCCTCCCCTTGGACTCCCGTTCGACATCCGCGCGACCCTACGCCAACTCCCTGCACAGGGCACGGACCGTGCGGCGGAATTCACCACATCCCCACGTGCCGGTGCACCTCACGCATACTGTCCGGACCGGAATCCCAGGAGAGTCGCCATGCCGTTCACCCTCAGCCACGCGGCCGCCGTGCTTCCGGCCGTCCACCGGACCGGGCGGGCGCGGGGTCCGCTGGTCGCCTCGGCACTGGTCTTCGGTTCGTTCGCACCGGACACCTTCTACTTCGCCGACGCGGTCGTCCAAGGGGTCATGGGCTACGGCGCCTTCACGCATTCGCTGCCGGGCGTGTTCACCGCGGACGCCGCGCTCACCGCCGCCCTGGTGGGGTGCTGGCTGCTGCTGCGCGAGCCGCTGGTCGCGCTCCTGCCGCGCGGCCTGCGCGGTCCGGTCCACGCGTTCGTGCGCGGCGAGCGCCGGCGCGACCGCCGACTCCCTTCGTGGGCCCTGTGGTTCTACCTGTCGGCGGTGGCCGGCTCCCTCACGCACGTCGTCTGGGACAGCTTCACGCACCCGGACCGCTGGGGCACGAACGCCCTGCCCCGGCTCGGCGAGCCGCTCGCCTTCGGCCTGCCCCTCTACTCGTACCTGCAGTACGGCACTTCGGCCTGCGCGGCGTGCGCACTGCTCTGGTTCACCGCGACCGCGCTGCGCCGGCTTGCGCCCTCTGCGGTCCCCGCATCGGTGCCGGTGCTCGGCCGGGGGGAGGTCTGGGGCGCTCTCGCGCTGGTCGTGGTGTGCGTGGCGGCCGGGGTCACCCTGCGCGTGATCCGCTACTTCACCTTCTTCGACCGGATCCGCACCCCGCTCGACATCATTCCGACCGTCTGCTTCGGGGCGGGCGGCGGCCTCGCCGTGGCCCTGCTGCTGTTCGGGGTCCTGGTACGGCTCCGGCACCGCGGCGACCGCGCCCCCGACGGGCGCCGCACCCCCGGCCACGTCCGGGGCCGCGACCGCGAGGACGACGACCACACGCGGACGCCCGCCCCCACCCCATAGGGAGAGGACGGGCGCGGCGCGGGCGTACACCGCTCACGGCGGTCAGTGCGCGGCGGATTCCCAGTCGGAGCCGACGCCCACGGACACGTCCAGCGCCGCCCGCAGGTCGACGGCGGCGCCCATCTCGCGCCGGACCAGCTCCTCGACCTCGTTGCGCTCGCCGGGGGCGATCTCCAGCACGATTTCGTCGTGGACCTGGAGCAGCATCCGCGACTTCAGCCCGGCTTCGGCGATCGCCTTGTCCACGCGCAGCATCGCGACCTTGACGATGTCGGCCGCGGTGCCCTGGATCGGGGCGTTGAGCGCCATCCGCTCGGCGGCCTCGCGGCGCTGGCGGTTGTCGCTGTTGAGGTCGGGCAGGTACCGGCGGCGGCCGAAGACCGTCGCCGTGTAGCCGGTGGCCCGGGCCTCGTCGACGACGCGCTGCAGGTATTCGCGGACCCCGCCGAACCGCTCGAAGAAGGTCTCCATCAGGCCGCGCGCCTCGGCGGGCTCGATGTTCAGCTGCTGGGCGAGGCCGAAGGCGGAGAGCCCGTAGGCGAGGCCGTACGACATGGCCTTGATCTTGCGGCGCATCTCGGCATCGACCGCGGACCGCTCCACCCCGAACACCTGGGAGGCGACGGTGGTGTGCAGGTCCTCGCCGGTCGCGAAGGCTTCGATCAGGCCCTCGTCCTCGGAGAGGTGGGCCATGACGCGCAGCTCGATCTGGCTGTAGTCGGCGGTCATGAGGGACTCGAAGCCCTCGCCGACGACGAAGCCGCGGCGGATGGCGCGGCCCTCGTCGGTGCGCACCGGCACGTTCTGCAGGTTGGGGTCGGTGGAGGACAGCCGTCCGGTCGCGGCGACGGTCTGGCTGAAGCTGGTGTGCACCCGGCCGTCGGCGCCGATGGTCTTGACGAGGCCCTCGACGGTGACGCGCAGCTTGGCCTGCTCCCGGTGGCGCAGCATGATCACCGGGAGTTCGTGGTCGGTCTGCTTGGCCAGCCAGGCCAGCGCGTCGGCGTCCGTGGTGTAGCCGGTCTTGGTCTTCTTCGTCTTGGGCAGGTCGAGCTCGCCGAAGAAGACCTCCTGGAGCTGCTTGGGCGAGCCGAGGTTGAACTCGTGGCCGACGGCCGCGTGCGCCTCCTTCACCGCCTGCTGCACCGCTCCGGCGAACTGCTGCTCCATGCCTTCCAGGTGGTCGCGGTCGGCGGCGATGCCGGCGCGCTCCATCCGGGCGAGCAGCTCGGAGGTCGGCAGCTCCATGTCGTGGAGCAGCTCCACGGCGCCGACCTCGGCGAGCTTGCCGGTGAAGGCCTCGCCCAGGTCGAGGACGGCGCGGGCCTGCGCCATCAGGGCTTCCGCCTCCGCCGTCTCGTCGGCGCCGAAGGCGAGCTGTCCGTCGGCCGCGGCCGGGGCCAGCTCCCGGTGCAGGTACTCGTTCGACAGCACGTCCAGCGCGAAGGACCGGCGGCCGGGCTTGACCAGGTAGGCGGCGAGGGCGGTGTCCATGGTGACGCCCGCCAGGGCCCAGCCGTGCTCGGGGAAGACCCGCATCAGGCCCTTGGCGTTGTGCACCACCTTGGGACGGGCCGGGTCGGCGGCCCAGGCCGCGAACGCCTGCTCGTCGGCCTCGTCCAGGTCGGACGGGTCGAACCAGGCGGCCGGGCCGTCCGCAGCGGCCAGCGCGATCTCGCTGACATTGCCCTGGCCCAGCGCCCAGCTGTCGACGGTGGAGACGCCGAGCGGGGCGCCCGCGCGGGCCTCCAGCCACGGAGCGAGCTCCCCGGCGCCCAGCACGGAGCCGTCCAGCTCCACCCCGGCGGCCGGGGCCGGGGCGGCCTCCTGCTCGGCCGCGCCCGGGTCCACCGCCAGCAGCCGCTCGCGCAGCGAGGCGTTGCGGATCTCCAGTACGTCCAGCACGCCGGTCACCGCGGAGCGGTCGTACGGGGCGCGGACCAGGTCGGCCGGGGTCTTGGGCAGCTCCACGTCCTTGACCATCTCGGTCAGGACGCGGTTGAGCTTGACGGCCTCCAGGTGGTCCCGGAAGTTCTGCCCGGCCTTGCCCTTGACCTCTTCGGCGCGCTCCACGAGCTCGGCGAACGACCCGAACTGCATGATCCACTTGGCGGCGGTCTTCTCACCGACGCCCGGGATGCCGGGCAGGTTGTCGGACGGGTCGCCGCGCAGCGCCGCGAAGTCCGGGTACTGCCGGGGGGTGAGGCCGTACTTCTCCTCGACCTTCTGCGGCGTGAACCGCGTCAGCTCCGAGACGCCCTTGGTCGGGTAGAGCACGGTGGTGTGCTCGGAGACGAGCTGGAAGGAGTCGCGGTCGCCGGTGACGATCAGCACGTCGAAGCCGGCGGCCTCCGCCTGCGTCGCCAGCGTCGCGATCACGTCGTCGGCCTCGAAGCCGTCGACCGCGAAGCGCGGCACCTGCATCGCGTCGAGCAGCTCGCCGATCAGCTCGACCTGCCCCTTGAACTCGTCGGGGGTCTTGGAGCGGTTCGCCTTGTACTCGGGGAACTCCGTCGAACGCCACGTCTTGCGCGAGACGTCGAACGCCACCGCGAAGTGCGTGGGCGCCTCGTCGCGCAGCGTGTTCGCCAGCATCGACGCGAAGCCGTAGATGGCATTGGTCGGCTGGCCGGTCGCGGTCGTGAAGTTCTCCGCGGGCAGCGCGAAGAACGCCCGGTACGCCAGGGAGTGCCCGTCCATGAGCATCAGGCGGGGGCGGTCCGCTGCGGTCGTCTGGTCGGTCTTCTTCGATGCTGAATCTGCCACGTCCCCGATCCTAGGCGCCCCCGCCGACAATTCCGGCGTCGGCGTCGTGGGGGGAGCGTGACAGGATCGGACGCGCACGCGATGTGTACGCGAAGACTGCTCGAAGGGGAGCGACATGGCCGCCAAGCCGCCCGCAGGTGATCCGGTACAGGACGCGCCGCAGGTCGCGCCTCCGAAGCGGGCGGCGGCCGGGCTGCCCGCGATCGGGCACACCCTGAGGATCGCGCAGCAGCAGATGGGCCTGGCCCGTACCGCCCGCACGCTCCTCAAGGTCAACCAGAAGAACGGCTTCGACTGCCCCGGCTGCGCATGGCCCGAGGGCGACCAGCGGCACACCGCGGAGTTCTGCGAGAACGGCGCCAAGGCCGTCGCGGAGGAGGCCACGCTGCGCCGGGTCACCCCGGCGTTCTTCGCCGAGCACCCCCTCGCCGACCTCGCGGAGCGCTCGGGCTACTGGCTCGGCCAGCAGGGCCGCATCACCGAGCCGGTGTACCTCCCCGAGGGCGCAGACCGCTACGAGCCGGTCAGCTGGGAGCGGGCCTTCGCGATCATCGCCGAGGAACTGACCGCGCTCGGCTCCCCCGACGAGGCCGTCTTCTACACCTCGGGCCGCACCAGCAACGAGGCCGCCTTCCTCCTCCAGCTCTTCGCCCGCGAATTCGGCACTAACAACCTGCCGGACTGCTCCAACATGTGCCACGAGTCCTCGGGCTCCGCGCTGAACGAGACCATCGGCATCGGCAAGGGCAGCGTCTCCCTCGAAGACCTCCACCAGGCGGAGCTGATCATCGTCGCCGGGCAGAACCCGGGCACCAACCACCCGCGCATGCTCTCCGCCCTGGAGCGGGCCAAGTCCGCCGGCGCGAAGATCATCTCGGTGAATCCGCTGCCCGAGGCCGGGATGGAGCGGTTCAAGAACCCGCAGACCCCCCTCGGCATGCTCAAGGGCACCGCCCTGAACGACCTCTTCCTCCAGATCCGCATCGGCGGCGACCAGGCCCTCTTCCGCCTCCTGAACAAGCTGGTCATCGAGGCGGGCGGGGCCACCGACGAGGCGTTCATCCGCGAACACACCCACGGGTACGAGGAGTTCGCGGCCGCCGCCGGGGAAGCCGACTGGGACGAGACCCTCGCCGCCACCGGCCTGACCCGGCCCGAGATCGAGGCCGCCCTCGCCATGGTCCTGGCCTCCCGGCGCACCATCGTCTGCTGGGCCATGGGCCTCACCCAGCACAAGCACGCCGTGGCCACCATCCGCGAGGTCGTCAACCTCCTCCTGCTGCGCGGCGACATCGGCCGCCCCGGCGCCGGCGTCTGCCCGGTCCGCGGGCACTCCAACGTGCAGGGCGACCGCACCATGGGGATCTTCGAGCGCCCCGCGCCCGCCTTCCTCGACGCCCTCGACCTGGAGTTCGGCATCAGCTCGCCGCGGGCGCACGGCTTCGACGTCGTCCGCTCCATCCAGGCCCTGCGCGACGGCGAGGCCAAGGTCTTCTTCGCCATGGGCGGCAACTTCGTCGGCGCCACCCCCGACACCGAGGTCACCGAGGCCGCGATCCGCCGCGCCTCGCTGACCGTGCACGTCTCCACCAAGCTCAACCGCTCCCACGCGGTCACCGGCCGGCGCGCCCTGATCCTGCCCACCCTCGGCCGGACCGACAAGGACGTCCAGAGCTCGGGCAGGCAGTTCGTCACCGTCGAGGACTCCATGGGCATGGTCCACGCCTCCCGCGGCAACCTCGCCCCCGCCTCCCCGCACCTGCTCTCCGAGCCGGCGATCGTGGCCCGCATGGCCCGCGCCGTCCTCGGCGAGGGCTCGCGGACGCCGTGGGAGGAGTTCGAAGGGGACTACGCCGCCATCCGCGACCGGATCGCCCGCGTCGTCCCCGGCTTCGAGGACTTCAACGCCCGCGCGGCCCGGCCCGGAGGCTTCCGGCTCCCGCACGCCCCGCGCGACGAGCGCCGCTTCCCCACCGCCACCGGCAAGGCGAACTTCACCGCCGCGCCGGTGGAGTACCCCCGGGTCCCGGCGGGTCGGCTGCTGCTGCAGACCCTGCGCAGCCACGACCAGTACAACACCACCATCTACGGGCTGGACGACCGCTACCGCGGGATCACCGCAGGCCGCCGCGTCGTCATGGTCCACCCGCAGGACGCCGCCGAGCTGGGTCTGGCCGACGGCTCCTACGCCGACCTGGTGAGCGAGTGGAAGGACGGCGTAGAACGGCGTGCGCCCGGCTTCCGCGTCGTGCACTACCCGACCGCGCGCGGCTGCGCGGCCGCGTACTACCCGGAGACCAATGTGCTGGTCCCGCTCGATGCCACCGCCGACACCAGCAATACCCCGGCGAGCAAGTCCGTCGTCGTCCGCTTCGAACCGGCCTGATAGAACGACCCCAGGACAAGATGGTTAACGAGCGTTGACGAACGGAGCCGGCCCATGGGCGAGCAGCACCACGTGAAGTTCCCGCAGGAGGTCCTGGACGAGTACACGGCTCTGGGCATCGACCTGCCCTCGCTCTTCTCGGCGGGCCACCTCGGGGAGCGGATGGACATCCGCATCCTGGAGGCGTCGGCCGAGCGGGTCGTGGCCACCATGCCGGTCGAGGGCAACACCCAGCCGTACGGCCTGCTGCACGGCGGGGCCTCCGCCGTGCTCGCCGAGACGCTCGGCTCGGTCGGCGCCATGATGCACGGCGGCATCACCAAGGTCGCCGTCGGCGTGGACCTCAACTGCACCCACCACCGGGGCGTGCGCTCCGGACTGGTCACCGGTGTCGCGACCCCCGTGCACCGGGGCCGCTCCACCGCCACCTACGAGGTCGTCATCAGCGACGAGCAGGACCGGCGCGTCTGCACGGCCCGCCTGACGTGCCTGCTGCGCGACGCCGGCCCGGCCGCCGGGGCCCCGGCCGGAGCCTGACCCGCCCCGCAGGCCCGGACCGCCCCCGCCCCCGCGGTCCGGACCTGCGGAACGCCCGGCGGACCCGCCCGGCGGACCCGCCCGCGGACCCGCCCGGAATCCGCCAGTCCGCGTGCCCGGCGCCGCGGGCTGTTGTGTCACCGTTGGTGACCGCCTACCTTCCCCCCATGGGGACCCAGCCACGCCCAGCGGTCCGGTACGCCGCCCGCGCCCTCCTCGCGGCGCTCGCCCTGACCGGATGCTCTCCTTCCGCCCCGCCTCCCGCCGCAGGCTCCGCGGGCCCCTCCGCGGACCCCTCCGCCGGCCCCTCCTCACCCGCCCAAATCTGCACGAGCCTGGTGTCCTACTGGGCGAAGGAGACCCTCCTGGGCACCAAATGGTCCGGTCTGGACTGGGAACAGAAGGGCCTCTCCAACGACCAGTACGCCATCCACGAGGAAGCGGTCGCCGCGGGCCGCGCCGAGGAGCGAACATCCGGCCGGGACAAGGCACTTGAGCTGATGGAGCGGCTCGTCGCCCGGCGCTGCGCCGAACAGGACGGTGCGACCTGGAGTTCGGAGAACTGGCGGCCCTCAACGTGACCGGGGTCACCGGAATCCCGGGTGCGCTGTCCGACTTCCGGGCACTCGCCCCGCGGGGCCGAACCGCAGGTGACAGGCCCTCCCCCGCCGGAAGCAAGATCACCGCGCCGGGGCGGCCCCCCGCCCGCCCTTCACCCTGCGTTACGAAAATGCCCCACGGAATCCCCCTATTCCCTAGGGAATGGCCACCCGGCGGATTCTTTCGGACACACGCAGCGACATTCGGCTCAATTTGATCTAAGACAGGTGCATGAGGGCCTCAAGCCCCTTAGGGGAACAGGTAATTCTCACGATGCGGACATTCTCCGGCGTCGCTAAACGCCCGATCTGTCCACACTCCCACCGCACATTCTTGGCCTTGGCATAACAAGAGAGTCACATCCTCCTTTCCCTGCTCCCCGCACTCGCCACCTCGGGCCTAGAGTCACGGCCAGTCACCGCGCCGCAAGGCGCGACCCAGCACGGCCGTGGACCTCCCAGTGCGGCCCGGCGACCTCACGGCACCTCGACCTCAGAGGGCCGCGCCAGGGAAAGGAAGAATCGTGCGACACCGTTCTTTGCTCGTCCTCACCACCGTGATCACCACGGGAGCACTGACCCTCACCGCTTGCGGATCGCGCGACGGAGGAACCAAGGAAGACGGCAGCGGCAAGAAGACCGTCGTCGTCATCGGCGTCGACGCCCCGCTCACCGGCTCGCTCTCCGCGCTCGGCCAGGGCATCAAGAACTCCGTGGACCTCGCGGCCAAAACGGCCAACAAGAACAACGAAGTCCCCGGCATCGAGTTCAAGGTCGAGGGCCTCGACGACCAGGCGGTCCCCGCCTCCGGTCAGGCCAACGCCACCAAGCTCGTCGGCAACAAGGACGTCGTCGGCGTCGTCGGCCCGCTGAACTCCGGCGTCTCCCAGCAGATGCAGGGCGTCTTCGCCTCGGCGAACCTCGCCCAGGTCTCGCCCGCCAACACCAACCCCTCGCTCAGCCAGGGCGACAACTGGGGCAAGGGCGAGTTCAAGCGCCCCTTCAAGACCTACTTCCGCACCGCCGCCACCGACGTGGTCCAGGGCAAGTTCGCCGCCCAGTACCTCTTCAAGGACGCCGGCAAGAAGAAGGTCTTCGTCGTCGACGACAAGCAGACCTACGGCGCCGGCCTGGCCGCGATCTTCTCCGACGAGTTCAAGAAGCTCGGCGGCGAGGTCGTGGGCACCGACCACGTCACCGTGAAGGAGACCGACTTCTCCTCCACCGCCGACAAGGTCAAGTCCTCCGGCGCCGACTCCGTCTACTTCGGCGGCCAGTACCCCGAGGGCGGCCTGCTCGCCGACCAGATCAAGAAGACCGGCGCCAAGATCCCCACCATGGGTGGCGACGGCATCCAGGACCCGGCCTTCATCACCGCCTCCGGTGAGGAGAACGAGGGCGACCTCTCCACCTCCATCGGCTACCCGGTCGAGAAGCTGGACACCGCCAAGAAGTTCATCGAGGACTACAAGGCCGGCGGTTACAAGGACCCCTACGCCGCCTACGGTGGCTACTCCTACGACGCCGGCTGGGCCCTGATCCAGGCCGTCAAGGCCGTCGTCGCCGCCAACAACGGCAAGCTCCCCGCCGACGCCCGCCCCGCGGTCGTCGAGGCGCTCGGCAAGGTCTCCTTCGAAGGCGTGACCGGCAAGGTCGCCTTCGACGAGTACGGCGACACCACCAACAAGCAGCTCACGGTCTACAAGGTCGAGGGCGGCAAGTGGGTCGACGTCAAGAGCGACACGTTCAACCAGTAATCCCGTAGAACCGGGCCGGTCCGTCCGACCGACCCGCCCCGTCATCAAAGAACCAGCCGCGCGAGGGCGCAAACAGCGCCCTCGCGCGGAGTCTTATCCGACACGCTCATCGGAGGCCCTGCGGTGCACGAACTGCCGCAACAGCTGGCCAACGGCCTTGCCCTCGGTGCCCTTTATGGCCTCATAGCCATCGGGTACACCATGGTCTACGGCATCGTCCAGCTCATCAACTTCGCCCACGGCGAGATCTTCATGATCGGCGGCTTCGGCGCGCTCACCGCCTACGCCGCCCTCCCGACCGGCACCTCCCTGCTGATCGCGATCCCCGTCATGATCGTCGGAGGCGCACTCGCCTCCGTCGCCGTCGCCACCGCAGCCGAACGCTTCGCCTACCGTCCCCTGCGCAGCGCCCCCCGGCTCGCCCCGCTCATCACCGCAATCGGCCTCTCGATCGCGCTCCAGCAGCTCGTCTGGCAGTTCTACCCGGACGCCAAGAAGGCAGTCAGCTTCCCCGAGTTCAAGGGCGAGGCCTTCAAGCTCACCGACAGTCTCGCGATCCAGCGTGCGGACGCCTTCGTCCTCATCCTCGCCCCGCTGTGCATGCTCGCCCTCGGCGTCTTCGTCTCCAAGAGCCGCAGCGGCCGCGCCATGCAGGCCACGGCGCAGGACCCCGACACCGCGAAGCTGATGGGCATCAACACCGACCGCATCATCGTCATGGCCTTCGCCATCGGTGCCGCGTTCGCCGCCGTCGCCGCCGTCGCCTACGGCCTCGACAAGGGCCAGATCAACTTCGAGATGGGCTTCATCCTCGGGCTCAAGGCCTTCACCGCGGCCGTCCTCGGCGGCATCGGCAACATCTACGGCGCCATGGTCGGCGGCGTGGTACTCGGCCTGGCCGAAGCCCTGTCGATCGCCTACATCGAAGACATCCCCGGCATGCAGCAGCTCGGCGGTGGAGCCTGGTCCAACGTCTGGGCGTTCGTACTCCTCATCGTCGTCCTCCTCGTGCGGCCACAAGGCCTGCTCGGTGAGCGCGTCGCGGATCGGGCGTGAGAACCATGACCACCAACACCACCCCGCAGACCGCCCCCGCGAAGCAGGGCCCCGCCCCCGCCGGGCTCCTCTACGCGGTCATCGGCGGCAGCCTCCTCACCATCGTCAGCGCGTTCCTCGCGTGGACCTGGACGGCGGAGTTCCCCGGCGACCTCACCTACTACGCCAGCCCCGCCGGACTGCAGTTCATCAGCCTCATCGGGGCGGCCCTCACCCTCGTCCACGCGCTCTCCGCGCTCGGCGTCAAGGGCCTCGGCTGGCTCACCCCCGCCGGCTCCCGCAAGGCCGTCTGGTTCCTCGCGCTCGGCACCTTCGCCGCCACCTGGTTCACCGTCATCGCCATCTGCTGGGTGCTCGGCGGCGTCGTCAACCTGGAACCCGGCGCCTACGTCGCGCTCGTCGGCTCGCTCGTCCCGGCCCTGGCCGCGTACAAGCTCCCCGACGACACCCGCAAGGCGGCCCCCGCCAGGCAGCTGCCCTCCTGGGCGCAGATCCTGGTCATCGCCGGCGTCTTCGCGGTCGGCCTCTTCGTGGTCACCTACGGCATCGACACCGACGACAAGGAGCCGCAGCTCTTCGTCGCCTACCTCATCGTCGTGCTGTTCGCGGCCGTCGCCCTGCTCAAGTCCGGGCTCATCGACCGCCTCCAGGCGATCACCGCGAACAACCGCCAGGTGACGCTGATCGCCACCATGGCCGCGGCCGTCGGCTTCCCGTTCATCCAGCAGAGCGGCGACACGTACACCCTGATCGCGGTCAACATCCTGATCTTCGCGACCGTCGCCCTCGGCCTCAACGTCGTCGTCGGCCTCGCCGGCCTCCTCGACCTCGGCTACGTCGCCTTCCTCGGCGTCGGCGCGTACACCGCGGCCCTGGTCTCCGGAGCGGCATCCTCCGCCTTCGACATCCACATCCCCTTCCTGCTCGCGGTCCTCGTCGGCGCCCTGGCCTCGCTGGTCTTCGGCGTGGTCATCGGAGCCCCGACCCTGCGCCTGCGCGGCGACTACCTCGCCATCGTCACCCTCGGTTTCGGAGAGATCTTCCGCATCGCCATGGGCAACCTGGACGGCGTCTCCGGGCCGAAGATCACCAACGGTCCCAACGGCATTCCGAACATCCCCCACCTGGAGGTCTTCGGATACAACTTCGGTGAATCCCACACCGTCTTCGGAGTGGTGCTCGGCGCCTACGCCAACTACTACCTCCTGATGCTGCTGGTGATGGCCCTCGTCATCCTGATCTTCGCCCGCGCCACCAACAGCCGCATCGGCCGCGCCTGGGTCGCCATCCGCGAGGACGAGACCGCCGCGACCGCCATGGGCATCAACGGCTTCCGGGTCAAGCTCATCGCCTTCGCCCTCGGCGCCACCCTCGCCGGCCTCGCCGGCACCATCCAGGCCCACGTCAACACCACGGTCGTCCCCGAGAACTACGTCTTCGCCGGACCCGTCCCGCCGAACTCCGCGTTCCTCCTGGCCGCCGTCATCCTCGGCGGCATGGGCACCGTCCGCGGCCCCATCCTCGGCGCCGCACTGCTCTTCCTGNTCGTCCTGATCCCGGCCAAGCTGGCCTTCCTCCAGGACTACCAGCTGCTCGGCTTCGGCATCGCCCTCATCCTGCTCATGCGCTTCCGCCCCGAAGGCCTCATCGCCAACAAGCGCGCGAAGCTCGAGTACCACGACGACACCGCTGACCAGGTCCCCGCGGACCTGGCCACCGCCAAGGCGGGGGCATAACGGCCATGACGACGAACACCACGACCACCACCGCCACCCCGAACACGACCGGCGAGACCGTCCTCGAAGCCAGCGGCGTCACCATGCGCTTCGGCGGCCTCACCGCCGTCCGCTCGGTGGACCTCAAGGTCAACGCGGGCGAGATCGTCGGCCTCATCGGCCCCAACGGCGCCGGCAAGACCACCTTCTTCAACTGCCTGACCGGGCTGTACGTCCCCACCGAGGGCACCGTCAGCTACAAGGGCACCGTCCTGCCGCCCAAGCCCCACCTCGTCACCCAGGCGGGCATCGCCCGTACCTTCCAGAACATCCGGCTCTTCTCCAACATGACGGTGAAGGAGAACGTCCTCGTCGGGCGCCACACCCGGACCAAGGAAGGGCTCTGGTCGGCCCTGCTGCGCGGCCCCGGCTTCAAGAAGGCCGAAGCCGCCTCCGAGGCACGCGCCATGGAACTCCTGGAGTTCATCGGGCTGGCCCACAAGGCCGACCACCTCGCGCGGAACCTCCCCTACGGCGAGCAGCGCAAGCTGGAGATCGCGCGCGCTCTCGCCAGCGACCCCGGCCTCCTGCTCCTCGACGAGCCCACCGCCGGCATGAACCCGCAGGAAACCCGCGCGGCCGAAGAACTCATCTTCGCCATCCGCGACATGGGCATCGCCGTCCTCGTCATCGAGCACGACATGCGCTTCATCTTCAACCTCTGCGACCGCGTCGCCTGTCTCGTCCAGGGCGAGAAGCTCGTCGAGGGCAGCGCCTCCGTCGTCCAGGGCGACGAACGCGTCGTGGCCGCCTACCTCGGCACCCCCTTCGAGGGCGACCCCGGCGCTGCCGAGGTCGCGGAGGTCGAGGCCGCGGAAGCCGCCGCCGGAACCGTCGCACCCGTCGAGGCGGACACGGACGTCGTCGCCGCCGAAGCGGACGCCCACGCGGACGCCGAAGCGGACGCCGACGCGGACGCCGGAACCCCCGCGGCGGCCGAAGCCGAAGCGGGCAGCACCACCAGCACCACCAGCACGGAAGGAGAGGCCAAGTGACCGCACTGCTCAAGGTCGAAGACCTCAAAGTCGCCTACGGCAAGATCGAAGCCGTCAAGGGGATCTCCTTCGAAGTCAACGAGGGCGAGATCGTCTGCCTCGTCGGCACCAACGGCGCCGGCAAGACGACCACGCTGCGCACCCTCTCCGGGCTCCTCAAGCCCAGCGGCGGCAGCGTCACCTTCGACGGCAACCCGCTGGCCAACGTCCCCGCCCACAAGATCGTCGCCATGAAGCTGGCCCACTCCCCCGAGGGCCGCCACATCTTCCCCCGGCTGACCATCACCGAAAACCTCCAGCTCGGCGCGTTCCTGCGCACCGACAAGGAGGGCATCGAGAAGGACATCCAGCGCGCCTACGACCTCTTCCCCATCCTGGGAGAGCGCCGCAAGCAGGCCGCCGGCACCCTCTCGGGCGGCGAGCAGCAGATGCTCGCCATGGGCCGCGCGCTCATGTGCCAGCCCAAGCTGCTCATGCTGGACGAGCCCTCCATGGGCCTGTCCCCGCTCATGATGCAGAAGATCATGGCGACCATCTCCGAGCTCAAGGCCACCGGGACCACCATCCTGCTGGTCGAGCAGAACGCGCAGGCGGCGCTGTCGCTGGCCGACCGCGCGCACGTCATGGAGATCGGCAAGATCGTGCTCTCCGGCACCGGCCAGGAGCTGCTCCACAACGAGGACGTCCGCAAGGCCTACCTCGGCGAGGACTGACCGAGCCCGCCAGACCGTGAGGCCCGTCTCCCCTCGGGGGGAGACGGGCCTCACGCACGTCCGGACACCGCCGGCCCCTCCCCCCGGACAGGTCGCCGCCCACTCCGGTCCCGCCCCGGCCACCCCCCGCCACCTCGGTAAGGTGGCCGCGACAGCACCACACCCACGGGAACGAGGAGCAGACGTGAGCGAGCCGGCGACCATCGCCCAGCAGGAGGAGATCGCCCGGGAACTGGAGGTCGCCGAGACCTTCGACGCCGCGCAGGAGATCGAGCGCCGCGTGGCCTTCCTCGCCGAACGCCTGACCACCACCGGGCTGCGCGCCCTCGTCCTCGGCATCAGCGGAGGCGTCGACTCCACCACGGCGGGCCGGCTCTGCCAGCTCGCCGTCGAGCGGGCCCGCGCCGCGGGCCACGAGGCGCGCTTCTACGCCATGCGGCTGCCGTACGGCGTCCAGGCCGACGAACACCACGCGCAGCTCGCGCTCGCCTTCATCCGGGCCGACCGCGTCCTGACCGTGGACATCAAGCCCGCGAGCGACGCCGCGCTCGACGCAGCGCTGGCCGCCGACGTCACCTTCCGCGACGCGCACCACCAGGACTTCGCCCACGGCAACATCAAGGCCCGCCAGCGCATGATCGCCCAGTACGCGGTCGCGGGCGCCCACGACGGCCTGGTCGTCGGCACCGACCACGCCGCCGAGGCCGTCTCCGGCTTCTTCACCAAGTTCGGCGACGGCGCCGCGGACCTGGTCCCGCTGACCGGCCTGACCAAGCGCCGGGTGCGCGCCGTCGCGGACGCGCTGGGGGCGCCCGCCGAGCTCGTGTGGAAGGTCCCGACGGCCGACCTGGAGACCCTCGACCCGGGCAAGGCCGACGAGGACGCCCTCGGCGTGACCTACGACGAGATCGACGACTTCCTGGAGGGCAAGCCGGTGGACGAGCGGGCCTTTGCGACCATCGTCCGCCGCTACCGCCTCACCGACCACAAGCGCCGGCTGCCCATCGCCCCGCGGTAGGGAGCCCGCCGGCCGGGCGGCCGAGCCCGGCCGGCGCCCTGCCCGAGTCCGGGCAGGGCAGGGCAGCTAGCCCTTGGCGGCGTTCTTCTTCTCCTCGGCGTCCTCGATGACCGCCTCGGCGACCTGCTGCATGGACATGCGGCGGTCCATGGAGGTCTTCTGGATCCAGCGGAACGCGGCCGGCTCGGTGAGCCCGTACTGGGTCTGCAGGATGCTCTTGGCCCGGTCCACGAGCTTGCGGGTCTCCAGGCGGAGCGAGAGGTCGGCGACCTCCTTCTCCAGCGCCTTCAGTTCGGCGAAGCGGGAGACGGCCATCTCGATGGCCGGTACGACGTCGCTCTTGCTGAACGGCTTCACGAGGTACGCCATGGCACCGGCGTCGCGGGCCCGCTCGACGAGGTCGCGCTGCGAGAAGGCGGTGAGCATCAGCACGGGGGCGATGGACTCCTCCGCGATCTTCTCGGCGGCGGAGATCCCGTCCAGGACGGGCATCTTCACGTCGAGGATGACGAGGTCCGGACGGTGCTCGCGCGCCAGCTCGACGGCCGTCTGGCCGTCCCCGGCCTCGCCGACGACGCAGTACCCTTCCTCCTCCAGCATCTCCTTCAGGTCCAGGCGGATGAGCGCCTCGTCCTCGGCGATGACGACGCGAGTCGTCAGCGGCGGAACGTGCGACTGGTCGGCGTCGGGCGTGGGCGTCGACTCGTGCTCGGCGGTCACGGGGGGCTCCTTGATGCGGGGCGTTACTGCTCCCCCGAGCCTACCCAGCTGCGGTAAGGTGGTCAGGCAGCGGGTCGGGGTTAACCTTGGATTCGCGGGGCCCCGGTAGCCCAATTGGCAGCAGGCAATGGATTCAAAACCCATTCAGTGTCGGTTCGAGTCCGACCCGGGGCACTTTTCCTTCCTTTCCAAGGTCACGCGTAAATGCGTGACCTTCACTCTTTTCAGCGGCGCAGAGTCGACATGCGCGACGTGGGCGGAACGCGCGCGGCAACGTCGCGCGCATGTACGACATGGACACCCGCAAGCGCGCCCTTGCACTCCTGAGCAGCGGCCGCAGCATGAACTCGGTCAGCAGGGAAACGGGTATATCCCGCGCCGCGATCCGCGCCTGGCGCGTCCGCGTCGAACCCCTCTGCCGTCCCGATCAGACCGCACCCTGCACGGGACCGGCCGACAGGGCCGCCTACGCCTATCTCCTCGGTCTCTACCTCGGCGACGGCTGCATAAGCTCACACCCGCACGGCGGCCACTACCTCCGTATCGCCTGCGCAGACGCCTGGCCCGGCCTCATCGAACAATGCCGCGCAGCGATCCTGGCGGTCCGCCCGTCCGACAAGGTGCACGTCCTTCAGCGCCAAGGCTGCGTCAACGTGACCAGTTACGGGCGCCACTGGACGTGCCTGTTCCCGCAGCACGGGCCGGGCAGGAAGCACGAGCGGCGCATCGCCCTCGAACCATGGCAACAGGAGATCGTGGACACGTACCCCTGGGAGTTCGTCCGGGGACTGATCCACTCCGACGGCTGCCGGATCACCAACTGGACCGTCCGTAACGGCAAACGGTACGAGTACCCGCGGTACTTCTTCACCAACAGGTCGGACGACATCCGCAGGCTCTGCACGGACACCCTCGACAAGGTCGGCGTCCGGTGGACGATCCTCGCGCGCGGGAGCGACCCCCTCAACGTGTCCGTCGCGCGCAAGGACTCCGTCGCCCTCATGGACGCCCACATCGGGCCCAAGCACTAGGGGAGGCCGCCGGGACCTGGAGTCGGCCGAGGGTGAGGCGTACGGGGGACGGGAGGGGACCCGCAGGCGTCGTCGGGCGGGCGGCCGGTGTCCGCGTCGGGCGGTGCGGCCCGACGCGGTGCGGCGGGGCCGGCTAGCGGACGGCGTCGCCGATGTGGTGGATGCGGACGAGGTTCGTGGAGCCGGTGACGCCGGGGGGCGAGCCGGCGGTGATCACGACGACGTCGCCGGGGACGCAGCGACCGATCCGCAGCAGTTCCTCCTCGACCTGGGCGACCATCGCGTCGGTGGATTCGACGTGCGGGCCGAGGAAGGTCTCCACGCCCCAGGTGAGGTTCAGCTGGGAGCGGGTGGCCGGGTCGGGCGTGAAGGCGAGCAGCGGGATGGGCGAGCGGTAGCGGGAGAGCCTGCGGACGGTGTCGCCGCTCTGGGTGAAGGCGACGAGGAACTTCGCGTCGAGGAAGTCGCCCATCTCGGCCGCGGCGCGGGCGACGGCTCCGCCCTGGGTGCGCGGCTTGTTGCGGTCGGTCAGCGGCGGCAGCCCCTTGGCGAGGATGTCCTCCTCGGCGGCTTCGACGATGCGGGACATGGTGCGCACCGTTTCGACCGGGTACTTCCCGACGCTGGTCTCACCGGAGAGCATGACGGCGTCGGTGCCGTCGATGACGGCGTTGGCGACGTCGGATGCCTCGGCCCGGGTGGGGCGGGAGTTCTCGATCATCGAGTCGAGCATCTGGGTCGCGACGATGACGGGCTTGGCGTTGCGCTTGGCCAGCTTGACGGCGCGCTTCTGGACGATCGGCACCTGTTCCAGGGGCATTTCGACGCCGAGGTCGCCGCGGGCGACCATGATCCCGTCGAAGGCGGCGACGATGTCGTCGATGTTCTCGACGGCCTGCGGCTTTTCGATCTTGGCGATGACGGGGAGGCGGCGGCCCTCCTCGTCCATGACGCGGTGGACGTCCTCGATGTCCCGGCCGCTGCGCACGAAGGAGAGCGCGATGACGTCGGCGCCGGTGCGCAGGGCCCAGCGGAGGTCTTCGATGTCCTTCGCGGAGAGGGCGGGGACGGAGACGGCGACTCCGGGGAGGTTGAGCCCCTTGTGGTCGGAGACCATGCCGCCTTCGATGACGGTGGTGCGGACGCGCGGGCCGTCGACGGCGGTGACTTCGAGGGTGACGCGGCCGTCGTCCACGAGGATGCGCTCGCCGGTGGTCACGTCGGCGGCGAGCCCGTCGTAGGTGGTGCCGCAGGTGTGGCGGTCGCCCTCGTGGTCCTCGACGGTGATGGTGAACTCGTCGCCGCGTTCAAGGAGTACGGGGCCTTCGCGAAATCGTCCCAGGCGGATCTTCGGGCCTTGAAGGTCTGCGAGGATGCCGACGCTGCGGCCGGTTTCGTCGGCGGCCTTGCGCACGCGCTGGTAGCGCTCTTCGTGTTCGGCGTAGGTGCCGTGGCTGAGATTGAGGCGGGCGATGTCCATTCCCGCTTCGACCAGGGCTTTGATCTGGTCGTATGAGTCGGTGGCGGGGCCCAGGGTACATACGATTTTCGCTCGGCGCA
This sequence comes from Streptomyces sp. CB00455, assembly GCF_001905445.1. Classification (GTDB taxonomy): domain Bacteria; phylum Actinomycetota; class Actinomycetes; order Streptomycetales; family Streptomycetaceae; genus Streptomyces. Next base: position 192,369 of record NZ_LIVQ01000003.1, read on the forward strand.
TGGGGCGAGCCTATTGCGCTACCAGAGAGTAGGAAATTGGTTCCGGGTGTCCGCTCAACAACCTTTGGGAAAAAGCTTGTTGACAATTGTTGAATGTGCATGGGGGTGCTCTGATGAGCACCCCCATGGGGTGATGTCCGGCTGGGATCAGAGCTCGGGCGGTGTCATGGTGAAGCGGGCGTTCACCTGGGCGTAGACGGTCTGGCGCTGCGGTTCGAGGTCGAGCGCCGGGGCGCCGGCGTCTTCGGAGCCGCTGAAGGCCATGGTGCGCATCCCGGCGCCGGGTGCGGCGGCCTGGAAGGGGACGGCGTTCTCGGCGCCGAGGTCGGCGAGTTCGACGAGGGCGGCGAGGCGGGCGCCGAGGGCTTCGGCGTACTCGCGGGCGCGCTGGACGGCTTCGAGGACGGCTTGGCGGCGCGCCTGGCCGTGGGCGGGCGAGGTGGGGCGCAGGGCCCACCAGGGGCCGTCGACCTGGGTGAGTTCGAGGTCGGCGAGCCGGGTGGTGAGTTCGCCGAGGGTGGTGAAGTCGTTGAGCTCGGCGGTGATGTGGACGCGGCCGTGGTAGGCGCGGACGCGTTCGCCGCGGCCGTGGCGGGTGAGTTCGGGGGTGATGGAGAAGGCGCCGGTCTCCAGCTTCTCGACGGGTTCGCCGTAGCTCTTGACGAGGTCGAGGACGGCGTTGTTGCGGCGGGTGAGGTCTTCGAGGGCGCTGCGCCGGTCGGTGCCGCGGGCGTTGACGGTGATGCCGATGCGGGCGATCTCGGGGTCGACTTCGATACGGGCTTCGCCGCGGACGGCGACGCGGGGGACTTCGGGGGTTCCGTAGGGCTGGTGCGATGCGTCCTGAGTCATGGTTTCACTGTCCCACTGGTCGCCCTCGGGCCGGTACGGGTGTGGTCATCGGATCGAAACCTGGCGGGGGTGTTGCCGGCCGTTACCGCTGGGTCAGAATCTACGCGCGCTGTCTACGCGCGTTGTTCGGGTCTCACAAGGGGAGATGGCATGGCGTTCGACCGCAGGACTTTTCTGGGCACGACGGCCGCGACGGGTGCGGCCGTGGCGTTGACGGGGGCTGCGGGTGCCCCGGCTGCCGCGCAGCCGGGGCCGCGGACGTACTCGTTCACGGTGATGGGCACGACCGATCTGCACGGGAACGTCTTCAACTGGGACTACTTCACCGACAAGGAGTTCGACGACAAGGCGCACAACGACGTCGGCCTGGCGAAGATCTCGACCTTGGTGGACCAGGTGCGGGCGGAGAAGGGGCGGTGCAACACGCTGCTGATCGACGCCGGTGACACGATCCAGGGCACGCAGCTCTCGTACTACTACGCGAAGGTGGACCCGATCACGGCGCGCCGTGGCCCGGTGCATCCGATGGCGCAGGCGATGAACGCGATCGGCTATGACGCTGCGGCGCTGGGGAACCACGAGTTCAACTACGGCATCCCGGTGCTGCGCAAGTTCGAGGAGCAGTGCGACTTCCCGCTGCTGGGGGCGAACGCGCTGGACGCGAAGACGCTGCGGCCGGCCTTCGCGCCGTACAGCATGCACCGGCTGCGGACTCCGCACGGGCGGGACGTGAAGGTGGCGGTGCTGGGGCTGACGAACCCGGGCATCGCGATCTGGGACAAGGCGAACGTGCAGGGGAAGATGACGTTCCCGGGTCTGGAGGAGCAGGCGGCGAAGTACGTGCCGAAGCTGCGTTCGATGGGTGCCGATGTGGTGATCGTGTCCGCGCACTCCGGTTCGAGCGGTACCTCTTCCTACGGGGACCAGCTGCCGTACATCGAGAACGCGGCGGCCCTGGTGGCGGAGCAGGTGCCGGGGATCGACGCGATCCTGGTGGGGCACGCGCACACGGAGATCCCCGAGTACCGGGTGAAGAACAAGGCGACCGGCAAGGACGTCGTGCTGTCGGAGCCGCTGAAGTGGGGTCAGCGGCTGACGCTGTTCGACTTCGAGCTGACGTGGTCGAAGGGCTGCTGGTCGGTGGCGAAGGTCGGGGCGCGGGTGCTGAACTCCAACACGGCCGCCGAGGACCCGAAGATCACCCGGCTGCTGTCGGACGAGCACCGCAAGGTCGTGGCGTACGTCAACCAGGTGATCGGTACGTCGACGCAGGCGATGTCCTCGGCGGACGGGCCGGTGAAGGACGTCGCGATCATCGACCTGATCAGCCACGTCCAGGCGGAGACGGTCAAGGGGGCGCTGGCGGGCACGGAGTGGGCGGCGCTGCCGGTGCTGTCGCAGGCTTCGTGCTTCTCGCGGACGGCGTCGATCCCGGCCGGGCAGGTGACGATCAGGGACGCGGCGGGCCTGTACCCCTTCGAGAACAGCCTGGAGGCGCGGCTGCTCACGGGGGCGCAGCTGAAGGACTACCTGGAGTACTCGGCGCGGTACTACGTGCGGACGGCGCCGGGCGACGTGGTGGATCCGGCGAAGCTGACCAACTCCGAGGGCACGCCGGACTACAACTACGACGCGGTGTACGGGCTGTCGTACGACATCGACATCGCGCAGCCGGCCGGTTCGCGGATCGCGGGGCTGTCGTTCCAGGGGAAGCCGGTGGATCCGGCGGCGCAGTTCGTGCTGGCGGTGAACAACTACCGGGCTTCGGGCGGCGGCAACTTCCCGCACGTGCCGCAGGCCAGGCAGTTGTGGGCGAACTCGGACGAGATCCGTAACACGATCATCCAGTGGGTGAAGGCGAAGGGGACGGTGGACCCGGCGCAGTTCGCCACGGTGGACTGGCGGTTGACGCGCGGGGGCGTGCCGGTCTTCTAGCAGCCTCAGGGGTGTTCGACCAGCGGGAGCAGTTCGCCGACGGGCCGTGGGCGGCTGTGCTCCCGCTGGTCGAGGCCGAAGGTGGTGAAGGCGGTCCGTACCGGCTGCGGGTAGGGCTGCTTGCCCGTGAGGGTGTTGAGGATGGCGGCGCTGCGCCAGGCGGCGAGGCCGAGGTCGGGGGCGCCGACGCCGTGGGTGTGGCGTTCGCCGTTCTGGACGTAGACGCTGCCGGTGACGGCCGGGTCGGTGATCATCCGGTAGCGGTCGTCGACGCGGGGGCGGCCGGAGGCGTCCTTGCGCAGGTAGGGGTCGAGGCCGGCCAGGAGGCGGGTGAGCGGTCGCTCGCGGTAGCCGGTGGCGAGGACGACGGCGTCGGTGGTGAGGCGGGAGCGGGTGCCCTGCTCCACGTGTTCGAGGTGGAGTTCGACCTTGGTGGTGGCGACGCGTCCCGCGGTGCGGACGCTGACCCCGGGGGTGAGGACGGCGTCGGGCCAGCCGCCGTCGAGGGTGCGGCGGTAGAGCTCTTCGTGGATGGCGGCGATGGTGTCGGCGTCGATGCCCTTGTGGAGCTGCCACTGGGCGGGGACGAGGCGGTCGCGGACCGGTTCGGGCAGGGAGTGGAAGTAGCGGGTGTAGTCGGGGGTGAAGTGTTCCAGGCCGAGCTTGGAGTACTCCATGGGGGCGAATGAGGGGGTACGGGCCAGCCAGCTGAGGCGTTCCCGGCCGGCGGGGCGGGCGCGGAGCAGGTCAAGGAAGATTTCGGCGCCGGACTGGCCCGAGCCGATGACGGTGACGTGCTCGGCGCCGAGGATGCGCTGGCGGTTGTCCAGGTAGTCGGCGGAGTGGACGACCGGGACGGTGGGGGCTTCGGCGAGGGGGCGCAACGGTTCGGGGATGTGGGGGGCGGTGCCCACGCCGAGGGCGAGGTTGCGGGTGTAGGTGCGGCCGAGGGCTTCGGCCTCGCCGGCGGGGTCGAGCCGGGTGTAGTCGACTTCGAAGAGGTCGCGTTCGGGGTTCCAGCGGACGGCGTCGACCTGGTGGCCGAAGTGGAGTCCGGGGAGGCGGCCGGCGACCCAGCGGCAGTAGGCGTCGTATTCCGCGCGCTGGATGTGGAACTGCTCGGCGAAGTAGAAGGGGAAGAGCCGTTCCTTGTGCCTGAGGTAGTTGAGGAAGCTCCAGGGGCTGGCCGGGTCGGCGAGGGTGACGAGGTCGGCGAGGAAAGGGACCTGGAGGGTGGCTCCGTCGATGAGCAGTCCGGGGTGCCAGCGGAAGTCGCGGCGCTGGTCGTAGAAGGCGGTGGCGAGTTCGCCCGTCCCTTGCTGCGGCAGGCCGTGGGCGAGGGCCGCGAGGGACAGGTTGAAGGGGCCGATGCCGATTCCGACGAGGTCGTGGGGCGCATCGAGCTGGGCGGTCATCGGTGGGTGCTGCCTTCCAGGAGGGCGATGAGGGTGTCCAGGTCCCCCGCCGTGGTGTGGGGGTTGAGCAGGGTGGCCTTGAGCCACAGGCGGCCGTCGGCGCGGGTGCGGCCGAGGACGGCGCGGCCGTCGTGCAGGAGGGTGCGGCGCAGGGTGGCGACCTGGTCGTCATCGGCGTGGGTGGGCCGGAAGAGCACCGTGGTGAGGGTGGGCCGGGCGTGGAGTTCGAAGCCGGGGTGGGCGTCGAGGAGTTCGGCGAGGTGGTGGGCGAGGGCGCAGGTGCGGTCGATGAGCCGGGCGAGTCCGTCGCGGCCCAGTGAGCGCAGGGTGGTGGCGGTCTTCAGGGCGTCGGGGCGGCGGGTGGTGCGCAGCGAACGGCCGAGGAGGTCGGGCAGGCCGGCTTCGGTGTCGTCGGTGGCGTTGAGGTAGTCGGCCTGGTGGGCGAGGGGGGTGAGCGCGGCGGTGTCGGGGACGGCGAGGAGCCCGGCGGCCACGGGCTGCCAGCCCAGTTTGTGCAGGTCGATGGTGAGGGAGCGGGCGCGGCCCAGTCCGGCGACCTTGTCGCGGTGGCGGGGGCTGAGGGCGAGGAGGCCGCCGTAGGCGGCGTCGATGTGGAGGTCGGCGCCGTGGCGGTCGCAGACGTCGGCGATGGGGTGGAGGGGGTCGACGAGTCCGGCGTCGGTGGTGCCGGCGGTGGCGGTGACGAGGACGGGGCCGGGGGTGGCGGCGAGGGCCTCGGCGAGGCGGGCGGGGTCGAGGGTGCCGGCGGGGGTGGGCAGGGCGCGGGCCGGGGGGAGGCCGAGCAGCCAGGCGGCGCGGGGGACGGAGTGGTGGGCGTTGGCGCCGTGCAGGACGGTCAGGTGCGGGCCGTGGCGTTCGCGGGCGAGGAGGAGGGCGAGCTGGTTGGCTTCGGTGCCGCCGGTGGTGACGAGGGCGTCGGGGCGGGGGGCGTCCGGGTAGAACTCGGCGGCGAGGGTGCGGGTGAGGAGGGCCTCGATCGCGGAGGCGGCGGGGGCCTGGTCCCAGGAGTCGAGGGAGGGGTTGAGGGCGCTCGCGGCGAGGTCGGCGGCGGCCGCGACGGCGAGCGGCGGGCAGTGCAGGTGGGCTGCGCAGAGGGGGTCGGCGGGGTCTGCGGCGCCGGCGGCGAGGGTGTGCACGAGGGTCCGGAGCGCCTCGTGGTCTCCGGTTCCGTGTTCGGGGAGTACGTCTCCCAGTGCGGCCTGGACGCGGGCCGCGAGGGCGTCGGGACCGCCGGGCGGGAGCGGCCCGCCGCGCTCCCGGGCTCCGGTGCGCAGCGCTTCGAGGACGGTGTCGAGGAGGGGCTGCAGGGCGTCGGCGCCGTCGCGGCCGCCGGCGAGCGGGGGCGGTGGGCCGGGCGGCGCTGTCATGCGGGGTCCCTCCGGGGGTGGGGCGGGGTGGGGGCCTTTCCGTGCCGGGTGCTGCGCGTGCGGGGTCCGATGGGTCGGGGCACCCGGCGGTACAACGAGGGGGCCCGAACGGGGTAACCGCCGGGGTGTGCCCGGGGTCGCTTCCCGGCCACTCCCTGTCGGCGGCCACCCCTCCTGGAAGACGCCCTCCCCCGCCCCGCCTCTAGGACAGATCCGCCCCCGCGGCCCACTCCGCACCGCGGAGGCCGTGTCCGAAACCGGTCCCCTGGCGGGGGGCGGGAGCACGCACCGGGGGGCGGGGGCGCGCACCTGGGGGGCGGGGGCGCGCACCTGGGGGGCGGGGGCGCGCACCCGGGGGCCGGGCCCAGGGGGGCCGAACCCAGAGGGCCGAACCCAGAGGGCCGGGACCGGTGGCCTTCTGGGGCCGCCCCTGGGCGTGGCGCAGCCACGGAGGGGTGGGGGGCCGCGGTTCTCCGGGCCGCTCCGCCGGGTCCGTTTGCGCGGGCCGGGCTATGGGTGGCGGATGCGGAAGGCGCGGGTCAGGTCGTCCAGTTGGTCGACCAGTTTGCGGCGCAGGAGGGGGAGGATGTCCGGATCCTTCAGGCATGCCTGGCCGGCCCGGATGTTGGCCTCGTCCACGGCGTACGCCGGGAAGGCCCAGCGTCCCGCCGCTTCGCCGATGGCCGGGCCGCGGCGGGCGGCCAGGGCGACGGCCTCCGGGTAGAACCTGGGCACGTACTGCGCTACGAGATCGGTCTGTTCGGGCTGCCAGAAGCCCTGCGCGATGGCGCTGAACAGGTAGTTGGAGAGGCTGTCGTCGCGGAAGAGGCGTTCCCAGGCCGCGGCCTTGCCCTGTGCCGAGGGGAGCGCGGCGCGGCACCTGGCCGCGCCCTCCTCGCCGGTGGCACTGGGGTCGGCGGCGAGCGCGGCGTCGATGTCGTCCTCCCCGACGGCGCCGAGTACGGCCAGGCGGCCGAGGATGCGCCAGCGCAGTTCGGGATCGAGCTCGGGGCCGCCGGGGACGGAGTCGTCGGCGAGCCAGGCGGCCAGGGTGTCGGGCTGGGTGGCGCTGTCGGCGAAGGCCCGTACGGCCGTCAGGCGCAGCCCGGGATCGGAGCCGTCCTCGGTGCGGCGCAGCAGGTCGCGGGCGATGCCGGTGAGGGTGGCCAGGGCGTCGGTCCGCTTCTCGGGGGCGACGTAGCGCGTGGCGATGTGGGTGCGGGCGAAGGCGAGGACGCCCTGGACGAGGGCCAGGTCGCTTTCGGCGGGCAGATGCGCTCCGGCGGTCGCCAGGTAGTCGGCGGGATCGAGTTCGCCGTCGCGGACCATGTCGCGCAGGGAGTTCCACACGACGGCGCGGGTGAGCGGGTCGGGGATGGCGGACAGGCAGCGCAGGGCGGTCTCGACGGAGGTGTCGTCGAGGCGGACCTTGGCGTAGGTGAGGTCACCGTCGTTGAGGACGAGGAGCGCCGGGCGGGGGCCGCCTACGGAGAGCACCTCGTCGGTGGGGACGTCGAGGTGGAGCAGTTCGGTGCGTTCCAGGGCGCCGTCGTCGACCGGGTCGCTGTGGTACACGCCGACGGCGATGTGGTGGGGGCGGCTGCCCTTGCGGTCGACGGTGAGGGTCCAGCCGCCGGCGTCGGCGGCGCCCGCGGGGGTGTCCTCGATCTGCGGGCTGAGGGTGTCGATGCCGGTGGTGCGCAGCCAGCTCTCGGCCCAGCCGTGGACGTCGCGTTCGGTGTGGGCGGCGAGGGAGTCGACGAAGTCGGCGAGGGAGGCGTTGGCGAACTTGTGGCGGGCGAAGTGGGTGTTGATGCCGGCCAGGAAGTCCTTCTCGCCGAGCCAGGCGACGAGCTGGCGCAGGGCGGAGGCGCCCTTGGCGTAGGAGATCCCGTCGAAGTTGAGGAGCGCGGATGCGGTGTCGGGGACGTCGTCGGGGGCGACGGGGTGGGTGGAGGGTCGCTGGTCGGCGTCGTAGCCCCAGGACTTGCGGGTGACGCCGAAGTCGGTCCAGGTGTCGGTGAAGCGGGTGGCTTCGGTGAGGGTCTGGTAGCCCATGTACTCGGCGAAGGACTCGTTCAGCCAGATGTCGTCGAACCAGGCGAGGGTGACGAGGTCGCCGAACCACATGTGGGCCATCTCGTGGGCGATGACCATGGCGCGGGTCTGGCGTTCGGTGTCGGTGACGGCGGAACGGTAGATGAACTCGTCGCGGAAGGTGACGAGGCCGGGGTTCTCCATGGCGCCCGCGTTGAACTCCGGTACGAAGGCCTGGTCGTAGGAGTCGAAGGGGTAGGGCTCGGTGAACTTGTCCTGGTAGCGGTCGAAGCAGTCCTTGGTGACGGACAGGATCTCGTCGGCGTCGGCGTCCAGGTGGGGGGCGAGGGACTTGCGGCAGTGGATGCCGAAGGGCAGGCCGGCGTGTTCGGTGCTCACGCTGTGCCAGGGGCCGGCGGCGACGGCGGCGAGGTAGGTGGAGATGAGGGGGGTGGGGGCGGATCGCCAGATGCCGGCGCCGTCCGTGTCCCGGTCGCCGGTGCGGGTGGTGACGCCGTTGGCGAGGACGGTCCAGTGGGCGGGGGCGGTGACGGTGAACTCGAAGACGGCCTTGAGGTCGGGCTGGTCGAAGGCGGGGAAGACGCGCTGGACGTCGTCCATGAACATCTGGCTGTAGACGTACGCCTCCCCGTCCACGGGGTCGGTGAAGCGGTGGAGGCCCTCGCCGGTGCGGGAGTAGCGCATGCGGGTGTCGAGGCGCAGCTCGTGGGGGCCTTCGGTGAGGCCGGTGAGCGGGAGGCGGTCGCCGTCGAGGTCCGCGGGGTCGAGGGGGTGGCCGTCGAGGGCGGCGGAGCGCAGTTCGTCGGGCTTGAGCTCCAGGAAGGTGTCGCCTGCGGCGAGGGCCGTGAACCGGATGACGGTGGTGGAGTCGAAGGTGTCGTCGCCGACAGTGAGGTCGAGGGCGACGGCGTAGTGGTGGACGTCGAGGAGCCGGGCTCGGAGCTGCGCTTCGTGGCGTGTCAGTGCGGGCATGGGGCCATGCTGCCGCAGTGGGAGGCGGGGGCCGTAGGGGGTGCGGCGGGATTCGCGCGGAGCGGACCGCCGGGGCGGCCGGACGCGGCCACTCCGCCGCCGCGGTGGGGGGCCGGGCGGGTCCCGCTTGGCGCGCGGCGCAGGCCGGTGCGCGCAAGCACGGCGCAGGCCGGTGCGCGCAAGCACGGCGCAGGCCGGTGCGCGCAAGCACGGCGCGAACGAGGGCGGGTCGACCGGTCCGAGCCGGGCGGGCTCGGCAGCACCCGGAGGGGCCGACCCCGGTACCTGCCGACGGTGGTACCTGCCGCCGCTGCCGGCCCCGGCGGGACGGCCCGGAGCGGGTCCCGCCGGGACGGCCCGGACGGGGTCCCGTAGGGACGGCTCGGAGCGGAGACCGGCCGGGCGGGCGGGTCCGGACCGGGTCCCGCCGGCGCGGCGTGGAACCGCGGGGGGCCGGGCGGCCGCGCCTGGCAGGGCCAGGCCAGGCCAGGCCAGGCCAGGCAGGAGACGGTGCCGCGCGGAACAGCCCGCTTCCTGCCTGCGCTGCCGGGGCCCGGCAGGGCGGGCCTGGAGCGGGTCCCGCCCTGGGGACGGCCCGGAGCGGAGGCCGGCCGGGCGGGCGGGCAGGCCAGGCAGGAGACGATGCCGCGCGGAACAGGCCCGCTACCCGCCGCCGGGGCCCGACAGGGCGCCCCGGGACCCGGTCTCGCCGGGACTGCCCGGAACCGAGGCCGGGCGGGCGGGTCCGGACCGGTGCCCCTTGGGACAGGTCCGCACCGGCCGACGCTGCCGGGGCCCGACAGGGCGGCCCCGGACCGGGTCCCGCCAGCGCGGTGTGGAACCGAGGGGGGCCGGGCGGCCGCGCCAGGCAGGGCAGGAGACGATGCCGCGCGGGTCATGCCCACTACCTGCCGGCGCGGCCGGGGCCGGCGGGACGGCCCGGAGCGGGCCCCGCTGGGACGGCCCGGCATGGAGGCCGGCTGGGCCGGTGGGTCCAGACCGGTGCCGCGCAGGACAGGCCCGTACCTGCCGACGCCGGCGGGGCCCGACAGGGCGGCCACGGCGGGACGTGCGGCGGCCGGCGCGGGCGAAGGGGGCGGGCGGGCGGGCGGGCGGGCGGGGACCCTACTGGTCGTCTTCGCCCGCGGCGGGCGGGGACCTACTGGTCGTGTTCGCCCGCGGCGGGCGGGGACCCTACTGGTCGTCTTCGCCCGCGGCGGGCGGGGACCTACTGGTCGTCTTCGCCCGCGGCGATCGTCTCGTGGTGGCGGATCACCTCGGCGATGATGAAGTTCAGCAGCTTCTCGGCGAAGGCCGGGTCGAGCTTGGCGTTCTCGGCGAGCTGGCGCAGGCGGGCGATCTGGCGGGCCTCGCGGCCCGGGTCGGCCGGAGGCAGCTGATGGCGTGCCTTGAGGTGACCGACCTGCTGGGTGCACTTGAAGCGCTCGGCGAGCATGTGGACCACGGCCGCGTCGATGTTGTCGATGCTGTCCCGCAGGCGGGCCAACTCGGCGCTGACGTCCTCGGTGATCGCGCCGTCGGCCGTGCCCGCGCCGTTGTCGATGTCGCTGCTGTTCATGGTTCCCGAGAATACGTGGCAGGAGCGGGTCATTCCCCCGGCCGATCGCTCCGTGAGACGGCCCGCCGGAGCGGCAGGGTCGCGGTGACCACCCGGCCGCCTTCGGGGGTGGGACCTGCGGTGAAGGAGCCGCCGAGGGCTTCGTCGCGCTCGGTCGTACCGGCGAGTCCGCGACCGTCCGCGGGCCTTCTCGGAGAGTCTGGCGGGACGTCCGCCGTCATCGGCGATGCGGATCCGGGGGCCGACCGGGACCCTGCGCGGGCCGACCCGGACGGCGGTGGCGATGGTCGCGTGCTCACCGACCGTGCCACGGTGGCTGGGCGAGGGGTCCCGGGAACCGCCCCGGAACCCGCGGCTCGAACGCCGACCGGTCCAGAGGGGCCGGGCCCCGCGGGCGCAGCCCGGCCGAAGGAGCGCAATGCCACCGGCGCAGCCGCGGCAGGGGACCCGAACGGGGCAGGCACACCCCGGCCAGACGACCCCGGCACCGCACGCACATCGCGGCCGGACGCCATCGGTGCAGCCGGGCGGAGGAGCCGAGCACCGCAGGCACCGCCGGGACGGAGTAGTCGGGCGTGACGGGCGCGGTCAGGGCGGAAGGGCCGGGCCCACCGGGAGCCACGAGCGCGGGCCCGCCGCGCGTGGTCCGGGCGGCTGGGGCGGACAGGGCCGAAGAGGCCCAAGAGGCCCAAGAGGCCCAAGAGGCCCAAGAGGCCCATACTGCAGCCAGTTAATGGACTGGCTCGCTCGTTGAGCCAGTCATGGGTGGGGATGTCACGGTTGACGAGGTGCAGGGCTGGGCTGCGGGCCTGGATGGTCTGCACGCTCGGATCCGCCACTGTTTCCGCAGATCAGAGCCACGCCGCAGGGTCCTGGAGTACATGCGGGGGCTTCTGGCTGTGCTCGAACGCGAGAACGGTTGGACATCGGCTGAGCAAGTCGGCGAGCGATGCCCGGACGGCATACAGCGGCTGCTGAACCAGGCCGATGGGGACGTCGGTGTCGTCCGTGACGAGGTCCGCGACTTCATCCTGGAACACCTCACCTCGCGAGAAGGGTGTCCGTTCCGCCGGAGTGCAGAGGCAGCACACGGGCACGCCGGAGAAGATCGACAACTGCCAACCGGGTGTGTTCCTCGCTTACGCCTCCGCCCGCGGTCGGGCGCTGATCGACCGCGAGCTGTATCTACCCACGGCATGGACCGAGGATCCGGCGCGTCGGGCCGACGCCCGGATCGGCGAGGAGATCGCGTTCGCCACCAAGCCCGCGCTCGCCCAGGCGATGCTGGCCCGGGCAGTGGCCGCCGGGGTGCCGTTGCTCCTGACGGGTTGCCAGTGATGCGGCCGCCCGGCCGTTTCGCCGCCGAGGCCGGAAGCGTAGGGTGCCGGGTGTGATCGAACTGAACTTCCGTGCGATGGACCGGAATCGTCCCGCAAAGTCGTACGTGGTTCTGGCACTTGTCGTCCTGGTCGTCGAGGGGTTCGCTGCGTTCGTCACGCTCGGCGCGGTGGGCTTCTCCTGGCTGACGGGCGGAAGCATCGCCCTCCTCGCCCCGCTCCTCCTCCTGTCGTCCCGGAGCTGGAGCAGGGTCGGGGCCGACGGAATAACCATCTGTTGGGGCCTTGGGCACGGCCGCACCTACCCCTGGCGCGAGATCCGGTGGATCGACGTGCGCGAGACCAAGGGCCAGGGCTCGTCGTACGCGGTCCGGATATTCCTGGAGGGCGGGCGGCGTCGTTCGCTGCCAGGGCTCTACCGCAGCGACATGCATCCCGCCCCCGACTTCGACGAGCAGTTCCAGCGGGTCGTCAACTGGTGGGAGCTGAGCACGGACCAGACCGCACGGGTCCGGCCCCCGAAGCAGTTCCGGGACCGGCTGACTCCCACCGTGATCGGCCTCGTCGTCGTGCCCGGAGCCGTTGCCCTCGTGGCGTTCGTCGCTCTCGTGGTCCCCGCGCCGCACTAGGGTCTTCTCCTGACCGGCTCGGCGCTGATCCGAGCGTGCAGACCATCCAGGCCCGCAGTCCAGCCGTGCACCTCGTAACCTCGACGCGGTTGCGGGCGTCGGGTTGGGCCTGGATCTTGGTCAGGTGGGTCTTGACCGTGGACGGGGGGCCCGAACACCTCGCACGCGATCTCGGCGTGCGTGAACCCGGCGCGAGGCACCGCACGACCTCCCGCTCCCGTTCGGCCAGCGGGTCGCCCGGCCGGCGCGCGGCCCCGGACCGCAGAGATGCTCGGGGCCGTTCGCGCGGCAGCCGCACCGTGATGCCCCACCGTGATGGCGGAAGGGACGAGACGGTCTCCGACGCCCGCGGCCCGACCGCTTCAACCGGCATGGCCGGGCCGGCGTCCTTCAGGAGGAAGCCGGACGCTCCGCCGTGGAGCGCCGCGTGGACGCATCCGTCGAGGTCGAAGGTGGTGACGATGACGATCCTCGGTGTGTCCCCGCCCGCGGGGCGCCGGATGACCTCCGGGCCGTCGGGCTCCGGCCTGCGGATGCGGAGGCGGAGGCGGATGCGGATGTCGAGGAGCAGCGCGTCCGGCCGGTGCCCGGCGACGGCCGCGAGCGCGGCTTCGCCGTCTGCCGGGCCGGCGACGACCTCGATGTCCGGCCGGCTTTCGAGGATCGTCCTGAGGGGGGCCCTGCCCGGGCCCTGGTCGTCCGCGATGACCACTCCGCCCGTCAGGCGCTGCCTGCCCCGCCGTCACCATCGCCCGCCGCCACCGCCGGTCCCTTCCCGTGGGACCGGCGCGCACGCCGCCCCGCGACCGCACGCCGCCCCGCAGCCGCACGCCGGGCCCTCCGGAGGGTGCCGGGGGGCCCGGGCTGCGGACGTGCGGCCCGGTGGCACCGCTGCCGACCCGGCGTACGGGCAGGTCACGGTCACGGGACCCCGTCCTTCCGGCCGGTGCGTGTCCGGCCGGAAGGCGGAGGGGCTGGTGCTACAGACCGGCCGCCGCGCTCTTGATCGCGGCGGCGAAGGTGGACACCTCGGTGTAGACGCCGGGGTAACCGGCGCGGGCGCAGCCTTCGCCCCAGCTGACGATGCCGACCTGGATCCAGGCGTTCGCACTGTCGCGGCGGAACATGGGGCCGCCGGAGTCGCCCTGGCAGGTGTCGACGCCGCCCTGGTCGAAGCCTGCGCAGATCTCCTCGCCCGGGACGAGGGAGGAGCCGTACGCGTTCTGGCAGGCGGCGTCGGAGACGAAGGGGACGGCGGCCTTCAGCAGGTAGCGCTGCTGGCCGCCGCCTTCGCGGGCGGCGCCCCATCCGGCGATGGTGAAGGTGCCGTTGTCGTAGTCCTTGGTCTCGGCGATCTTGAGCGTGGGCAGGTTGATGGGTTTGGCGAGCTTGATGAGGGCCCAGTCCTTGCCGGTGCCGTTGTAGCCGGGAGCCTGGAGGACCTTGGTGGACTTGACCTTGATGGCGCCGGAGCTGTTCAAGTCGACGACTCCGGCGGTGGCGGTGATGGAGGTGTTGTTGCCGGAGCCGTTCACACAGTGGGCGGCGGTGAGGACGATCTGCTGGGTGTAGAGGGCCCCGCCGCATCCCATCGAGAGGCGGACCATGAAGGGGAACTCGCCCTGGGCGGCGCGGGTGCCGCCGACGACGGGTGCCTGCGATGCGGTGGCGGAGCCGGGCTGGAGGCTGACGGCCGCGAGGGCGACCGCGCCGACGGCGAGGGTGCGCGTCATGAATCTCATGAGGGTGCTCACAGTCAACACACTGCCTTTCGTGGGGGGTTGGGCCGTGCGTGCCATTGGGTGAATGACGAGTCCATGACACATCCGCGCTGCGGCTGGCATCAAGAATGCGTTTTCGGACAACTTCCGGCGATGGGGGCGGCATGACGGAGAACGGCAGGCACAGCAGCCCGGTCGCGCACGGATTTGCGCACCTGGAGACCGTCCGCGCCGCCGTCACGGCGCTGTTCCGCACGCTCTCCCCCGACGGGATCCGCGCCTACGGCACGAGCTTCGCCGCCGCCGACGCGGCCTTCGGACCCGAGGAGGACCTCCACCTGGGGGCCCAGCGGGTGGCCTCCGCGATGGTGCGCGCCCTGCGGCTGCCCGACGCGCGCGTGGTGGTCGCGTTCCGGCCGATGCGGGACGCCGCCACGGTGGAACTGGCCGCGGGCCCCGAGTACTTCGTCGAGGTGAATGACCGCTTCCGCGTCCACCGCCGCGATCTGGCCGCCGCCCTGGCCCACGAGGTCACCCACGTGCTGCTGCACCGTCTGGACCTGCGCTTTCCCACCACCGCGGAGAACGAGATCCTCACCGACACCGCCGCGGCCTTCCTCGGCGCCGGCTGGCTGCTGCTCGACGCCTACCGCGAGGACGCGCTCACCCACCAGAAGCTCGGCTACCTGACCCCGGAGGAGTTCGGCTACGTACTGGCCCGGCGCGCCGCCTTCTTCGGCGAGGACCCCTCCCCCTGGTTCACCAGCCCGCAGGCCTACGAGGCGTACCTGCGGGGCCGCGCCCTGGCCGGGCGGGAGCGGCGCCGGGCCCCCCTCGCGGCTGCGGGCCGGCCGGCCCGGTGGCGGTACGCGAGGGACCGGCGGGCCGGGACGCCCGCCGCGGACGGGTCGGCGTACTCCTTCGAGCGGCACCGGGGCACGGCCGGGACGGGAACGGCGACGGGCACCGAGGCGGCGACCGGGGCCACGGCGGCGACGGGTACGGGACTGCGGGTGAGCTTCCCCTGCCCGGTGTGCGGGCAGCGCCTGCGGCTCCCGGTGCGCGGACCGCTCAGGGCCCGGTGCGGCCTGTGCGGCACGGTGCTGGAGTGCGATACCTGAGGGGGTGGACGGCTCCCGGAGCCCTGAGCGGGCGGATATCCGGGAACGGCGCGGACGCGGCGCCGCCCCGCCTTGCCCCGCCCCGCCCCGCCTGACCCGCCCCGCCTTGCCCCGCCCCGCCCCGCCCCGCCGCGGGATTTACCGGGCGGCCACCAGAAGTTTCCTACCGGCCAGTAGACATGGGAGCGCCACTCCTCGAATCTGGTCGCGTCCATGCCAAAAGCGTGACCGAGGAGCGTCCCCATGCGCAGCACCCGCCGCACCAGCCGCATTCGTACGACCCGTACGACCCGTACGACCCGTACCGCAGCCTCCGCGGCGGCCGTCGCGGCTGCCGTCCTGGCCCTGCTGCCCGCCACCGCGGCGGCCGCGACCCCCGCCACGGCACCGGCGCCCGCCCAGGCGTCCGCCGCGTCGGCCCCGGCTCCCGCCCCCGGCCCGCTGTCCGCCTCCGCGCCCGGCGGCAACGCGGCGGTCCTCGGCATCGATTACGGCGGCTGGCAGCGGGACGTGGCCGCTGCCGTCGACGCCGCCCGTCCCGCCATCGAACGGCGCATCGCCACCTCGCCCGCCGGGGAGCGGCCCGCGATCGTGCTGGACATCGACAACACCTCGCTGGAGACGGACTTCCACTGGTTCTGGACCTTCCCGACCCCCGCCGTCGCCAAGGTCCGCGAGCTGACCCGGTACGCCGACGCCCGCGGGGTGGCCGTCTTCTTCGTCACCGCCCGGCCCGGAATCGTCTACTCGCTCACGGAGCACAATCTCAAGGCGGTCGGCTACCCGGTCTCCGGCCTCTACGTCCGCGACCTGCCCGACCTCTTCGACGAGGTGAGCGCCTACAAGACGGGCAAGCGCGCCGAGATCGAGGCCCGCGGCTACACGGTCATCGCCAACATCGGGAACAACCCGGGCGACCTGGTGGGCGGCCACGCCGAACTGACCGTCAAGCTGCCGGACTACGACGGCAAGCTTTCCTGACCGCTGCGGCAGAAGGCCCCCGGCCCGCCCCGCCGCCCCCGCGGACCGGACTCACCCGGCCGCCGGACGAACAGATGGGCCGGCGGCGGTTCAACCGGGGGCGAGAGCGGGTAGTCATACCCCATCGCACGAGTGAGCCGGGCCCGACCCCTCGCCAGGGGGCCGGGCCCGCTTCCGTTCCCGGGAGGGGCGCCCGGTGCGGACACACCCCCTCCCCCGGCCCCCCGCTCCTGCCCCGGCGCCCCGGCTACGGCCTCGGGCACACCTGCCAGGCCAGGTGGTAGAGGGTGCTGACGCCGGCGTCGGTGGAGTCCATCGCCATGAAGCTGGTGGCGGTCTGCGGACCGGAAGTTCCCGCGTTCACGCGCAGTTCGGTATTGATGTTGAAATTGCGCTTTTCCCCGCACGGCGCCCAGACCAGGTCGGCGTACTCCGTCCGGTCGCTCGACTGCCAGTTGTCATTGAGCGGACCGTTGAACTGATGGGTTCGCTGGAATGTCTGCGACATTCCCTGGAAGTAGTAGTTCGCCTTTTCCTGACCCCACGCGCCGGGCTGGAGGAATGCGAATCCGCGGTAATCGGCCTGGAGGATCGCGTAGGTGAATCCCGAGGGCACGTGCACCCGGAGGTTCAGCTGGCAGTTCTTGCGAAATGCCGTCGGCGGGGCGCCGGGGCCGACCTGGGCGAGGTACTCGCTGTACGTGACGGTGAAGGCGGTGTTGTCCGGCGCCACGGCCACCTCGGCGGTGCCTTCCCGGCAACCGGAACCGTTCACCGTGGCGAGCTCGATGACGATCTTGTCGGGCGGCACCGTGATCAGCGGGCCGTGGCCGACGGCTCCGGCCGGCTGCGCGGTGACCAGCAGAGTGGCGGCCGCGGCGGCCGCCAGGAGGGAGCGGGACAGGGAAGGAGACATGGGCGTCACTCCTGACCGTGGGTTCGGGTTTCCTGCGCTCGCGCCGTACCGGGCGAGGACGGACTTCGACGCGCCCGCGCGTGCCGGGCGAGGACGGACTTCGACGCGCCCGCGCGTGCCGGGCGAGGACGGACTTCGACGCGCCCGCGCGTGCCGGGCGAGGACGGACTTCGACGCGCCCGCGCCGTGGCGGGCGGGACGGGCTTCAGCCCGTCGGGCACGTCTTCCACTCGACGTGGTAGACCGTGCTGACACTGCCGTCCGTCGAGTCCATGCTCATGAAGCTCAGGGCCTGGGGGTTCGACGTCCCGGCGTAGACGCGCAGTTCGGTGTTGACGTTGAGGTTGCGCTCCTCGCCGCACGGTGCCCAGACCAGGTCCGCGTACTCGGTCCGGTCGCTCGCCTGCCAGTTGTCCGAGTGGGGGCCGCTGAACTGGTGGGTGGTGCGGGCGGTCTGCGCGTCGCCCTGGAAGTAGTAGTTCGCGCGTTCCTGGCCGAAGGCCCCGCGCTGGAGGTGCGCGAAGCCCCGGTAATCGGCCCGGGCGACGGCGTAGGTGAAGCCCTGCGGTACGTGGATCCTCAGCGCGAGCTGACAGTTCTTGCGGAATTCGGTGCCCCCGGCGCCCGCCCCCGCCTGGGCGAGGTAGTTGCTGTACGTGACGGTGAAGGCCGTGCTGTCGGAGGCCGCGGCGACGTCGGCGGTGCCCTGGGGGCAGCCCGATCCGTTGATTCCGGCGACATCGACGGTCATTCGGCCGGGCGGCGTGGGAAGGCCGCCGGCCTGAGCGGGCGCGGCCACGGCCGACAAGGCCACGACCGCCGCGCCGACGGTCAGTCTGCGGAGCATTTCGTTTCTCCATCCGTGCGACCGTGCGGAATTCGACGTGGACAGCCCATCACGGCCTTTGCGGACTGGGAAGGACTCGATGTGGCCAATGGGCCCCGGCCTCTTTCGCTGGCCGGTTTCACCAATGCCCCGCCCCTTCGCGGCACACCGCCCATCAGCCCGGCTCCCCTTTCCCGCCCGCCCGCGGACAGAGCGAAGGGGGGTCAGGTTGACCTGAACCCCCCGGCGGCGGCCGAACGCCGCCCGCTACGCCCCGTACACCGGCAGCGGATCCTCGGCGGCGGTCAGCAGCTTCGCCGCAGCCTCCCCCGCC
Source organism: Streptomyces sp. CB00455 (assembly GCF_001905445.1). GTDB lineage: Bacteria > Actinomycetota > Actinomycetes > Streptomycetales > Streptomycetaceae > Streptomyces. The sequence continues at coordinate 210,433 of NZ_LIVQ01000003.1, forward strand.
TGCGCCGGGGTCCAGCGCGCCCCCCGGTCGGCGCTGGGGCCGGGCCGCCAGCCCTGCATCACCGTGATCCGGCCGCCCTCCGCCTCGAAGACCCGGCCCGTCACCCCCGCCGAGGCGTCGGAGCCCAGCCACACCACCAGCGGGGACACGTTCTCCGGGGCCATCACGTCGAAGCCGCCCTCCGGCGGGAGGGCCATGGTCTGCACGAAGGCGCGCTCCGTCATACGGGTCCGCGCGGCCGGGGCGATCGCGTTGACCTGGACCCCGTAGCGCCCCAGCTCCGCGGCCGAGACCAGCGTGAGCCCCAGGACCCCGGCCTTCGCCGCACTGTAGTTGCCCTGGCCGACCGAGCCCAGCAGGCCCGCCCCCGAGGAGGTGTTGACGACCCGGGCCGCCACCGGGCGGCCGGCCTTGGCCTCCGCCCGCCACCACGCCGCCGCTTCGCGCAGCGGCAGGAAGTGGCCCCTCAGGTGGACGCGCACGACCGCGTCCCAGTCGTCCTCCTCCAGGTTCACCAGCATCCGGTCCCGCAGGAAGCCGGCGTTGTTGACCAGCGTGTCCAGCCGTCCGAAGGAGGAGAGCGCGCACCGGACCAGGGAGCGGGCCCCGTCGCCCGTCGCGACGTCCCCGGCGTGGGCCACCGCCTGCCCGCCGAGCGCCTCGATCTCCGCGACGACCCGGGCCGCCGGCCCGTCCGCCTCCGGCAGCCCGTCCAGCCCCACCCCCAGGTCGTTGACGACGACCCGGGCCCCTTCCGCCGCGAAGGCCAGCGCGTGCGCCCGGCCGAGCCCGCGTCCGGCGCCCGTCACGATGACGACCCGCCCCGTGCACAGTCCAGCGATTGCGGTCATCTCAGTTCTCCTTGTTCGCCGTTGCCGCATCGAGGAACGCGGGGCGCTCCCCGCCCCCGTGCACGAGCAGGCTCGCGCCGCTCACGTACCGCGCCCGTTCGGAGGCCAGGAAGACGGCCGCCTCCCCCACGTCCGAGGGCTCCGCCAGCCGCCCCAGTGGCACGGTCGCGCCCACCGCCGCGACCCCGGCCTCGTCCCCGTAGTGCAGGTGCGCCAGCTCGGTCCGCACCATGCCGAGGACCAGCGAGTTCACCCGCACCTCGGGCGCCCACTCGACGGCCATGGACCGGGCCAGGTTCTCCAGCCCCGCCTTGGCCGCCCCGTACGCCGCCGTCCCCGGCGAGGGCCGGGTTCCGCTGACGCTGCCGATCATCACCACCGAGCCGCGGGCCTCGCGCAGCCACGGGCGGGCGGCGAGGGAGGCGGTGAGCGGCGCCAGCAGGTTGAGCTCGACGACCCTGGCGTGCCGCTGCGCCTGCGCCTCCCCGAGCAGCCGGTACGGGGTCCCGCCGGCGTTGTTGACCAGGCAGTCGAGCCGCCCGTAGCGGCCGGCGACGGCGCCGAGGAAGTCGTGCACGGCGGCCGGGTCACGCAGGTCGACCGGGGTGAAGGACGCTTTCCGACCGGCGGCGGCCACCGGCTGCTCCGGTGGCCGCCGCGCGCAGACGACGACCTGCGCACCGGCCGCGAGGAACGCCCGGGCGATCCCGGCGCCGACCCCCCGGGTCCCTCCGGTGACGACGGCGACCCTCCCGTCCAGCTCCATGGGCTGCTACCTTCCTCACCTAACAAATGTTTGGTGGAAAGGTAGCTGATCCGCCCATGGGTGTCTCCACCTCCGGCCCCGGCAAGGGCATCGCCCTCGTCACGGTCGACTTCCCGCCCGTCAACGCGCTGCCCGTGCAGGGCTGGTACGACCTGGCCGACGCCGTGCGCGCGGCCGGCCGCGACCCCGAGGTCCGCTGCGTGGTCCTCGCCGCCGAGGGCCGGGGCTTCAACGCCGGGGTCGACATCAAGGAGATGCAGCGCGACACCGGCCACGCCTGTCTGATCGGCGCCAACCGGGGCTGCTACGAGGCGTTCGCGGCCGTGTACGAGTGCGAGGTCCCGGTCGTCGCGGCCGTCCACGGCTTCTGCCTTGGGGGCGGCATCGGCCTGGTGGGCAACGCCGACGCCATCGTCGCCTCCGAGGACGCCACCTTCGGGCTTCCCGAGCTGGACCGGGGCGCCCTCGGCGCCGCCACGCACCTGGCCCGGCTGGTCCCGCAGCACCTGATGCGCGCGCTCTACTACACGTCGCGCACCGCGACCGCCGCCGAACTGCACGCGCACGGCTCGGTCTGGCGGGTGGTCCCGCGCGGGGAACTGCGCGCCACAGCCCTCGGCCTGGCCGCGGAGATCGCACAGAAGGACGGCTCCCTGATCCGGCTGGCCAAGGCGGCCATCAACGGCATCGACCCGGTCGACGTGCGCCGCAGCTACCGCTTCGAGCAGGGCTTCACCTTCGAGGCCAATCTCAGCGGGGTCGCCGGCCGCGTCCGCGACACCTTCGGGAAGGAAGAGCGCGCATGAGCGACAAGACCATGACCCCCGAGGAGGTGGTGGGGCGGCTGCGCAGCGGGATGACCATCGGCATCGGCGGCTGGGGCTCGCGGCGCAAGCCCATGGCCCTGGTGCGGGCACTGCTGCGGTCCGGGATCACCGATCTCACCGTGGTCTCCTACGGCGGCCCCGATGTCGGGCTGCTGGCCGCTGCGGGCCGCATCCGCCGGCTCGTCGCCCCTTTCGCCACCCTCGACTCGATCCCGCTGGAGCCCCACTTCCGGGCCGCCCGGGAGCGCGCCGCCTTCGCCCTCACCGAGCTCGACGAGGCCATGTTCATGTGGGGCCTGCACGCCGCCGCCAACCGGCTCCCCTTCCTCCCCGTCCGGGCCGGCCTCGGCTCCGACGTGATGCGGGTCAATCCGGAGCTGCGCACCGTCACCTCCCCCTACGACGACGGGGAGGAGTTCGTCGCCGTCCCCGCCCTGCGCATGGACGCCGCCCTGGTCCACCTCAACCGCGCCGACCGCAGCGGCAACGCCCAGTACCTGGGCCCGGACCCGTACTTCGACGACCTCTTCTGCGAGGCCGCCGATACCGCCTACGTCTGCTGCGAGCAGCTCGTGGAGAGCGCGGAGCTGGCCAAGGCGGGACCCCCGCAGTCCCTCCTGGTGAGCCGCCACAGCGTCACCGGGGTCGTCGAGACCCCGGGCGGGGCGCACTTCACCTCCTGCGTCCCCGACTACGACCGCGACGAGGGCTTCCAGAGGCTCTACGCGACGACGCCGTGGCCGGAGTTCGCCGAGCGGTTCCTGTCGGGGGCGAGCGAGCACGACTACCTGTCCGCCGTGCGGACCTGGCAGGAGGGACAGCGGTGACCGGCCGTCCGGAGTACTGCGTGATCGCCTGCGCCGAGGCCTGGCGCGACAACGGCGAGGTGCTCGCCAGCCCGATGGGCCTGATCCCCTCCTTCGGGGCGCGGCTCGCGAAGCGGACCTTCGCCCCCGACCTGCTGCTGACCGACGGCGAGGCGATGCTGGTGGGCCTGGACGGCACGGTGGAGGGCTGGCTCCCCTACCGGCGCCACCTCACCATGGTCACCGGGGGCCGGCGGCACGTGATGATGGGCGCCGCCCAGATCGACCGGTTCGGCAACCAGAACATCTCCTGCATCGGCGCGTGGGAACGGCCGACCCGCCAGCTGCTGGGCGTGCGCGGCGCCCCCGTCAACACCCTGAACAACCCGGTCAGCTACTGGATCCCGCGGCACTCCCCCCGGGTCTTCGTCGAGCGCGTCGACATGGTCAGCGGCGTCGGCCACGACCGCGCGCAGGCGGCGGGGGTGACCCGCTACCACCGCCTGCCCCGGGTGGTCAGCGATCTCGGCGTCTTCGACTTCACCGGGCCCGGCCGCACGATGCGGCTCGTGTCGCTCCATCCCGGGGTGGACGTGGAGCAGGTGCGGGCGGCCACCGGCTTCGCGCTGGTGGTCGAGGGCGAGGTCCCGTACACCCGGGAGCCGACCGCCGAGGAGCTGCGGCTGCTCCGCGAAGTGATCGATCCCGCGGGGCTGCGCGAGCGCGAAGTGCGGGGCTGAGGCCGTGGAGACGGCATTCACCGAGCTGGTCGGGGTCCGGTACCCGATCGTGCAGACGGGCATGGGCTGGGTCGCCGGACCCCGTCTGGTGTCGGGCGCGGCGAATGCGGGAGCCCTGGGGATCCTGGCCTCGGCGACGATGACCGTGGAAGAGCTGCGGGCGGCGGTCCGGGAGGTCAGGGCCCGGGTCCCGGAGGGGACCCCCTTCGGGGTCAACCTGCGCGCGGACGCCGGGGACGCGGCCGAGCGCGTCCGGGTGATCGTCGACGAGGGGGTCCGGGTGGCCTCCTTCGCGCTCGCACCCTCCCGGGAGCTGATCGCACGGCTCAAGGACGCGGGTGTGGTCGTCGTCCCGTCGGTCGGGGCCCGGCGGCACGCCGAGAAGGTGGCGGCCTGGGGCGCCGACGCGGTGATCGTGCAGGGCGGTGAGGGCGGCGGCCACACCGGCGAGGTGGCCACCACCGTGCTGCTGCCCCAGGTCGTCGACGCCGTGGACATCCCGGTGGTCGCGGCGGGCGGTTTCCGCGACGGCCGCGGCCTGGTCGCGGCCCTGGCCTACGGGGCCGCCGGGATCGCCATGGGCACCCGCTTCCTGCTGACCTCGGACTCCACCGTCCCGGACGCCGTGAAGGCCCACTACCTCCGGGCGACGGTCAAGGACATCACCGTCACCACGGCCGTGGACGGCCTGCCGCACCGCATGCTCCGCACCGAGCTCGTCGCCTCCCTGGAGCGGGCGGGGCGGGCCCGCACGCTGGCCAGGGCGGTCCGGCACGCGGCCGGCTTCCGCCGGACCTCCGGTCTGAGCTGGGCGCAGATGGTGCGGGACGGCCTCGCGATGAAACACGGCAAGGACCTGTCCTGGAGCCAGGTCCTGCTCGCCGCGAACACCCCCGTGCTCCTGAAGGCGTCCATGGTCCAGGGCCGTACGGACCTCGGGGTCATGGCATCGGGCCAGGTAGCGGGAGTGATCGAGGACCTCCCGTCCTGTGCGGAGCTCGTCTCCCGCGTCATGGCCGAGGCACGACAGACACTCGAAGCCCTGCAGTCGCTCCACGCCCTGCCCCCACCGGAGTGAGCCCTTCCGGCGGCCGGGTCCGCCGCGGGCCGGGTCCTCCGGGGGTCGGGTCCTCCGGGGGTCGGGCTACCTCCCTGGCTCTCCCCCGTTCCCCGCCCGGTCGGCGGCCTCGGGCAGGGACCGCGCCGGCCGGCTGAGCCACGTGCTGTTGCGCGCGCCGGCCGTCCCCGGGGCGAGGGCCCGGGCCGGACCTGCGGACACTGGCGGCCTGCGGCGCACCGCGGTCCGGGAGCCGCAGCCCGGCCGTGGTGGTGACCGGCGCCGTGCCCGGACACAGCACTGCGCCGGGCAGCTCGTGAGCTGCCCGGCGCAGGGGTACGGCGTGAGGGGTCAGACCGCGCGGCGGCGGCCCTGGCCGGCGGAGCCGACCCGGCTGCGCGCGGAAGCCGCGGCAGCGCCGCCGGAGGCTCCCGCCCCGCCCCGGCGGCCGCGCTCGGCGGAACCGGCACCCGCGCCGCCCCCGCCCTGGCCGCGCCGGGCCTGGCCCGCACCGGACGGGGCCGGGGCCTGGCCGGAGGCGCCACCGCCGGAACGGCGGCCGCGGCCCCCGCCCGCCGGAGCGGCGCCCGTGGCCGCGCCCGTACGGGGCCCACCCGAACGGCGGCGCGAGGCGGAACCCGAGCCCGAGCCCGCCGCGGAACCGTTGCGCTGCTTCGGCGGGGTCGGCTGCGGGACGTCCAGCACCACCGGGATGCCGGAGGGCTCCTTGGCGCCGGTCAGCCGGGACAGCTCCGCGTCGGAGGACTTGATCTGGGCGGTGCGCGGGGAGATGCCGGCGTCCGACATCAGACGGGTCATGTCCCGCTTCTGGTCGGGGAGCACCAGGGTGACGACGCTGCCGGACTCGCCGGCGCGCGCGGTACGGCCGCCGCGGTGCAGGTAGTCCTTGTGGTCGGTGGGCGGGTCCACGTTCACGACGAGGTCGAGGTCGTCGATGTGGATGCCGCGCGCCGCGACGTTCGTGGCCACCAGTGCGGTGACCTCGCCCGTCTTGAACCAGTCCAGGGTGCGGTTGCGCTGCGGCTGGGAGCGGCCGCCGTGCAGGCCGGAGGCGCGGACGCCGTCCGCCAGCAGCTTCTTGACCATGCGGTCCACGGCACGCTTGGTGTCCACGAACATGATCACCCGGCCGTCGCGGGCGGCTATACGCGTCGCCACGGCCTTCTTGTCGGTCTCGTCCATGACGTACAGGACGTGGTGCTCCATGGTGGTGACCGCGCCCGCGGAGGGGTCGACGGAGTGGCCGACCGGGTCGTGCAGGAACATCTTGACGAGCTTGTCGATGTTCTTGTCCAGCGTCGCCGAGAAGAGCATCCGCTGGCCGCCGGCCTCGACCTGCTTGAGCAGCGCGGTGACCTGCGGCATGAAGCCCATGTCGGTCATCTGGTCGGCCTCGTCGAGGACCGTGATGGCGACCTGCGAGAGGTCGGCGTCACCGCGGTCGATGAGGTCCTTGAGACGGCCGGGGGTGGCGACGAGCACCTCGGCGCCGCGGCGCAGGGCGCCGGACTGCCGGTTGATCGACATGCCGCCGACGATGGTGGCGATGCGCAGGTTGACGGCCGTCGCGTACGGGGTCAGGGCGTCGGTCACCTGCTGCGCGAGCTCACGGGTCGGTACGAGGACCAGCGCGAGCGGCGCCTTCGGCTGCGCGCGGCGGCCGGCGGTGCGGGAGAGCAGTGCCAGGCCGAAGGCCAGCGTCTTGCCGGAGCCGGTGCGGCCGCGGCCGAGCAGGTCACGGCCGACGAGGGAGTTCGGCAGCGTGGCGGCCTGGATGGGGAACGGTTCGGTCACGCCCTGGGCGGCGAGGGTCTTCAGCAGCGCCTCGGGCATGTCCATGTCCTCGAACGCGGGGACCGGCGGGAGCGCCGGGGTCAGCGGTTCGGGCATGGTGAATTCCTGGGGCCTGGCAACGGGGGCGGACTTCTGCCGTCCCGCGCCAGCCTTCGGACGTCCCTGGGCCGCACCTCGACCCCGGGTGGGGCGGCGGCTGGGTCGTGCGGAGCTGGAGCTGGTCATGCGGAAATGCCCTCCTGAAACCGGCAGGTAAAACAAACAGTCGAGACAGCAGACAAGCCGGGGTCCGCACCTTCACGGTGCGGACCCCGGCATGCTGTGACGTCAGTTGGCGGGGAGGATGTTCTCCGCCTGGGGGCCCTTCTGGCCCTGGGTGACGTCGAAGGACACGCGCTGGCCCTCCTGGAGCTCACGGAAGCCCTGGGTGGCGATGTTCGAGTAGTGGGCGAAGACGTCCGGGCCGCCACCGTCCTGCTCGATGAAGCCGAAGCCCTTTTCCGAGTTGAACCACTTCACGGTGCCAAGTGCCATTTTAAATCTCCTGAATAGGCGGCAAAGGGCCCCATCCGGAGATTCCGGCAAAACAATAAAAGCGCCTGCGGAGCATTCCCGTCAGGCGCACATAAAGTTCATGGGTACCACAACTGCAACGCCTCAAACGCTAGCACATGTCGACGGCTCGTTGTCGAATCGGGCGTGTGACCTGCGTCCTTCGTGGTACCCGCGCGTGTCCGTCCGCCCGCGTCGGCGGGTGCGGACGCAGGCGGAGGAGGCGGCGGGGGCGGGGCCGGGCGCGGCGGATTCACCCGGACGGGCGCCCCCGGAAGGGGCTGCGGCGGCTACAGCCGCTCGATGATCGTCACGTTGGCCTGGCCGCCGCCCTCACACATCGTCTGGAGGCCGAAGCGGCCGCCGGTGCGCTCCAGTTCGTGCAGGAGGGTGGTCATGAGTCTCACCCCGGTGGCGCCCAGGGGGTGGCCCAGGGCGATCGCGCCGCCGTTGGGGTTCACCCGGGCGGGGTCGGCTCCGGTCGCCTTCAGCCAGGCCAGCACCACCGGGGCGAACGCCTCGTTGATCTCGACCAGGTCGATGTCGGCCAGGGACATGCCCGTCTTCTTCAGCGCGTGGGCCGTCGCCGGGATCGGCGCGGACAGCATGCGGATGGGGTCCTCGCCGCGGACCGAGAGGTGGTGGATGCGGGCCCGGGGGCGCAGCCCGTGTTCCCGTACCGCACGCTCCGAGGCGATCAGCATCGCGGCGGCGCCGTCCGACACCTGCGAGGAGACCGCGGCGGTGATGGTGCCGCCCTCCACCACCGGCGCGAGCGCCGCCATCTTCTCCGGCGTGGTGTCCCGCCGCGGACCCTCGTCGACGCGGACGTCCCCGTAGGCCACCGTCTCGCGGGCGAAGCGGCCCTCGTCGATGGCGCGCACGGCCCGGCGGTGGCTGGAGAGCGCGAACTCCTCCATGTCCCGGCGGGTGATGCCCCACTTCGCGGCGATCAGCTGCGCGCCGTGGAACTGGTTCACCGGGGCGTCCCCGTACCGGGCGCGCCAGCCGGCCGATCCGGCGTAGGGGCCCTGCGTGAGGCCCAGGGGCTCCGCGGCCCGGCGCGAGGCGAAGGCGATCGGGACCATCGACATGTTCTGGGTGCCGCCGGCCACCACCAGGTCCTGGGTCCCCGAGAGCACGCCCTGCGCGGCGAAGTGCACCGCCTGCTGGGAGGAACCGCACTGGCGGTCGACGGTGACACCGGGCACCTCCTCCGGCAGGCCGGCCGCCAGCCACGCCGTGCGGGCGATGTCGCCCGCCTGCGGTCCGACCGCGTCGAGGCAGCCGAACACCACGTCCTCCACGGCGGCCGGGTCCACGCCGGACCGCTCGACCAGCGCCTTCAGCACGTGTGCGCCGAGGTCGGCCGGATGGACCGCGGACAGGCCGCCGCCCCGCCGCCCCACGGGGGTGCGTACGGCATCGACGATGTAGGCCTCGGGCATCGCGGTCTCCTCCGGTCGGTTGCGCGTCAGGTACGCAGGGCGATCCCGTCCAGCACCATCGACAGGTACTGCCGGGCGATCTCCTCGGGGCTGTGCTGTCCGCCCGGCCGGTACCAGGAGGCCGCCACCCACACCGTGTCGCGCACGAAGCGGTAGGTGAGGCGCACGTCGAGGTCGGCGCGGAAGACCCGGGCGGCGACTCCCCGCTCCAGCGTCCCCAGCCATGCCTTCTCGAACTTCTGCTGCGAGTCGGACAGGTAGTGGAAGCGGGGCTGCACGCACAGGGTGCGGGCTTCCTTCTGGTAGATCGCGACGGCGGCACGGTGCCGGTCGATCTCCCGGAAGGACTCGGTGACCAGGGCCTCGATGGTCTCCCTGGGACCGAGGCCGGCGGCGAGGACGGTGTCGTAGCCCTCCCAGAGCTCGGTCAGGAAGGCGGAGAGGATCTCGTCGACCATCGATTCCTTGGAATCGAAGTGGTAGTAGAGGCTGCCGGCGAGCATCCCGGCGGCGTCGGCGATCTTGCGGACGGTGGTGGCGTCGTAGCCCTGCGCGGCGAACACGTCGGCGGCGACGGCGAGGAGTTCCCTGCGGCGCTCGGGTGAGGCGCTCACCTGCGGCTTCTTCTGAGTGGTCGGCCGGTCGGGCGCTTTGCCCGGCAGCTCGTCCGCGGGTCTTTTCGTCGGCTTCTTCGTTGGCACGCACCCATTGTGGTCCTACGCGTGCTGACTGCTGACCGAGACGGTCTCGCCGGTCATGTACGAGGAGTAGCCGCTGGCCAGGAAGACGATGACGTTGGCCACCTCCCAGGGCTCGGCGTAGCGGCCGAAGGCCTCGCGGGCGGTGAGTTCGGCCAGGAGTTCCTCACTGGTGACCTTCGCCAGGTGCGGGTGCATGGCCAGGCTGGGGGCGACCGCGTTGATCCGCACGCCGAGGCCGGCGGCCTCCAGCGCGGCGCAGCGGGTCAGCGCCATCACCCCCGCCTTGGCGGCGGCGTAGTGCGCCTGGCCGGTCTGGGCGCGCCAGCCGGCGACGGAGGCGTTGTTGACGACGACCCCGCCCCGGCCGGCGGCCCGGAAGGCGCGCAGGGCGGCGCGGGTGCAGCGGAAGGTGCCGCCGAGGGTGACGTCCAGGACGCGGGACCACTGCTCGTCGGTCATGTCGGCGAGAGCCGCGGTGCCGCCGAGGCCGGCGTTGTTGACGACGACGTCGAGGCCGCCGTGGACCTGCCCGGCGCGGGCGAAGAGGGCGCGGACCTGCTCCTCGTCGGTGACGTCGCAGGGCAGGGAGGTGACGCGTCCGGCGCCGAACTCGGCGGCGAGGGCGTCCTCGGTCTCCTTCAGGCGGCGGCCGTGGGCGTCGCCGATCAGGATCCGGGCGCCCTCCTCCAGGAAGCGGCGGGCGGTGGCGCCGCCGATCCCGGCGCCGGCGGCCGCGGTGATGACGGCGGTGCGGCCTTCCAGCAGCCCGTGCCCGGCGACGTACCGGGGCGCGGTGGCGGTGCGGGATTCCTCGACGCTGGTCATGGCCGTACGTTAACCTACCAAACACTTGTTAGGGAAGGATGTCCCAATGGACCTGACCCAGAGCGCGGACGTGAAGGCCTTCCGTGCCGAGGCGCGGGACTGGCTGCGCGCCCACGTACCCGCCGAGTCCCTGCCCTCCCTGGAGACGGAGGAGGGTTTCGCGGCGCACCGCGCGTGGGAGGCGCTCCTGCACGCGGAGCGCTGGTCGGTGGTGTCCTGGCCGCGCGAGTACGGCGGCCGGGGCGTGGACATCGTGAAGTGGCTGGTCTTCGAAGAGGAGTACTGGGCCGCCGGCGCGCCCGGCCGGGTCACGCAGAACGGCATCAGCCTGCTGGCCCCCACGCTGTTCGACCACGCCAGTCGGGAGCAGCGGGCGCGGGTGCTGCCCTCCATGGCGAGCGGGGAGGTGGTCTGGGCCCAGGCCTGGTCGGAACCGGAGGCGGGCTCGGACCTGGCCTCGCTGACGTCCCGCGCGGTGCGCACCGGGGGCGGCTGGCTGCTGTCCGGACTGAAGACCTGGTCCTCGCGGGCGGCCTTCGCGGACCGCGCCTTCGGCATCTTCCGCAGCGATCCGGACGCGCGGAGGCCGCACCAGGGGCTGACGTACCTGATGTTCGACCTGCGCTCTCCCGGGGTGACGGTGCGGCCCATCGGCCGTCTCGACGGCAAGCCGGCCTTCGCGGAACTCTTCCTGGACCGGGTCTTCGTACCGGACGAGGACGTGATCGGCCCGCCCGGGCAGGGCTGGCGCATCGCGATGTCGACCACGGGCAACGAGCGGGGCCTCACCCTGCGCTCCCCCGGCCGGTTCCTGGCGGCCTCGGAGCGTCTCCTCGCCCTGTGGCGGGCGGCGGGCGATCCGGCGGACACGGCGCTGCGGGACCGGGTGGCGGACGCGCTGGTCGGGGCGCGCGCCTACGAGCTGTTCACCTGGGCCAACGCCTCCCGTTTCGCGGCGGGCGGGACGATCGGCGCGGAGTCGAGCCTGAACAAGGTGTTCTGGTCGGAGTACGACATCGCCCTGCACGAGACGGCACTGGACCTGCTGGGCGCCGACGCGGAGCTGGCCGGGGGCGAGTGGGCCGAGCCGTGGGTGTTCTCGCTGGCCGGGCCGATCTACGCCGGGACGAACGAGATCCAGCGCGACATCATCGCCGAGCGGCTGCTCGGCCTTCCGAAGGGCCGCCGCTGATGCGCTTCCTGCCGACCGAGGAGCAGTCGGACTTCGCGCGGACGCTGCGGTCCCTGCTGGGCGCCGCGGACGTCCCGGCGGCGGTACGGGCCTGGGCCGCGGGCGGTCACGGCCCGGGGCGGGCGCTGTGGGACCGGCTCGCCGCCACGGGCCTGTTCGCGCTGGCCGTGCCGGAGGCCTACGACGGGCTGGGGCCACTGCTGCCGGAGCTGTCCCTGGGCTTCGTGGAACTGGGCCGGGCCGGGGTGCCGGGGCCGGTGGTGGAGACCGCGGCCGCCTCGGTCCTGCTGGCGGAGCTGGGTGACGAGACGCTGGCGAAGCGGTTCCTGCCGGCCCTGGGCGCGGGCGGGGCCCCGGCGACGCTGACGCTGCCGGGCGCAGGCCCGTACGCGCTGGACGCGGACATGGCGGCCTGGTGCTTCACGGTGTCGGAGGCGGCCGAACTGCGCCTGGCCGGCGGCGCGGGCGGCCCGGTGCTGGCGTCGACGGACCCGGCGCGGCGGCTGTCCCTTCCGGCGGACGGGGGTGAACTGCTGGCCGCGGGACCGCAGGTGGCCCGGGCGGCGGCGGTCGCCGGGCGCTGGGCCCGGCTGCTGACGGCGGCCCAGTGCCTGGGTCTGGGCGAGGCGCTGCTGGCCGGGACGGTGGAACACGTCCGCCGGCGCACGCAGTTCGGGATGCCGATCGGCGGTTTCCAGGCGGTCAAGCACCGGCTGGCGGACACTCTGCTGGGTCTGGAGTTCGCCCGGCCGCTGGTGTGGGCGGCGGCGCTGACGACGGCCGCGGGAGACGTGGCTGCGGCGAAGCTCGCGGCCGGAGAGTCCTCGTACCGGGCGGCCCGGACGGCCTTGCAGCTGCACGGTGCGATCGGTTACACGGATGAGCTGGACCTGTCCCTGTGGCTGCGCAAGGCCCGCCCGCTGCGGGACGCGTGGGGCACGCCGTCGGCGTGCCGGGCGGAGGTCCTCCGGTCGCGGGAGCGGTAGTCCGCGGCGGGAGCGGCGGTCCAAAGCGAGAGCGGCGCTCACCGGCGGTCCCGGCGGCTGAGGCTGAGGCGGCCCGCGCCGCTCCGAGGACGGTGGACACCCCGGGGCGGCGTCACACCCTGGCGGCGTCACACCCTGGCGGCGTCACACCCTGGCGGCGTCACACCCTGGCGACGCTGAGGCCGACCACGTACCGCTCCTCGACCGACCCGTCGGGGAAGAGCGCCAGCAGGCGCTCGCGTTCGGCGTCCGTGAACTCGCGGGTGCCGGCCTCCCCCAGGAGCAGGAAGGCGGAGTGGCTGGCGAGGTTGGCGAGGTGGTCCTCCAGCCGGATGCGCCGGGACCACGGTACGGAGCGGGTGGTGAAGCCGTCGAGCCCCTGCGGCAGGGTGCGGAAGTCCGCACCGGTGCGGCCGGCGCCTCCGGCCCCGCCGGCCCCGAGCCTTCCGTCGCCCTCGAAGAAGTCCCGCAGCCGCCCGCCCTGTTCGGCGATCCACGGGACGGCCGGATCCAGGTCGTTCCACCAGATCGCGAGCGCCCCGCCCGGACGCAGCACGCGGCGGGCCTCGGGCACGGAGCGGGCGGGGTCGGTCCAGTGCCATGCCTGGGCGTAGGTGAGGAGGTCGAAGGCGCCGCCGGCCAGCGGCAGCCGGTCGCCGTCCCCGCGCACGAGCGGGATGCCGGGGTGCGAGCGCCGGAATTCGGCGGCCATCCCGTCTCCGGGCTCCACGGCGACGACCTCGGCTCCGCGGGCGTGCAGCAGCTCCGTGGCGATGCCGGTCCCCGCGCCGATGTCGGCCACCCGCGAGCCGGCGAGCGGCCGCCCGGTGAGCTCCTCGACGGCGTCGAAGAGCGCGGCGGGGTACGCGGGGCGGTGCGCCTGGTAGAGGGCGGCTGCGGCGTCGAAGGAGCGGGCCCGTGTCGTCATGCGCCCATTCTTCGCGATCGGCGGTCATGCCCTGGCGGCCGCCCGTGCGACCGGAGGCCCCGCGGCGGGCCGGTGCGGAACATCGCCCTCCCCACCAGGGTCGGCGGACACGGGCGCTGACGTAGTCTCGGGCCCATGACGGACAGCGCGACGGACCTCCGCGAAGTCGAGGAAACGGCTCCGGGGCTCGTGAGCCTCTACAAGAGCGCCGGGGTCTGTCTGCGCAAGCACGGCCTGGCGGGCGGCCGCGCCTCGGTCTACCTGGTCCTGGACTACTCCGGATCGATGCGCCCGTACTACGAGGACGGCAGCGTGCAGGCCCTCGCCGACCGGGTGCTGGGACTGTCCGCGCACCTGGACGACGACGCCCGCGTACCGGTGGTCTTCTTCTCCACGGACGTCGACGCCGTGGAGGAGATCTCCCTCGCCGGGCACGAGGGCCGGGTCACCGAGATCGCCTCCCGTCTCGGGCACATGGGCAAGACCGCCTACCACGCGGCGATGGACGCGGTCATCGACCACTACCTGGACTCGGGGTCCACGGTCCCTGCGCTGGTCGTCTTCCAGACCGACGGCGGGCCCGTGAACAAGCTCGCGGCGGAGAAGTACCTGTGCAAGGCGGCGCGGCTGCCGCTCTTCTGGCAGTTCGTCGGATTCGGCAACACGCGCAGCACGCAGTTCGACTTCCTGCGCAGGCTGGACGACCTGCCCGTGCCGTCCCGGCGGGTGGTGGACAACGCCGGCTACTTCCACGCGGGGGCGGATCCGCGGGCGGTGTCGGACGCGGAACTGTACGACCGCCTGGTCGGCGAGTTCCCGGCCTGGCTGGCGGCGGCGCGCGGCGCCGGCATTGTGCGCGTCTGAGCGGCGGCCGCCCGGCCCGGGCGCTTTGATGGACGTATGACGATCAACAACTGGGCGGCCTTCGAGACGACGGAGCCGCAGTTCGCGGCGACCGTCCGGGCCCGCTTCGCGCAGTACCCGCACCACGTGCTCGCGACCCTCCGCAAGGACGGCTCCCCACGGGTGGCCGGGCTGAACGTCGACATCCGCGGCGGGGAGCTGTGGCTCGGCATGATGCCGGGCTCGATGAAGGCCCGCGACCTGCAGCGCGACCCCCGTTTCGCCCTGCACACCAATCCGGGTCCGGGCGAGACGATGCCGGACGGGGACGTACGGATCTCCGGGCACGCGGTGGAGCTCGTGGACCCGCCCGAGCTGCACCGGTACGCGGAGGAGACGCAGACCCCGCACCCCTTCCACTTGTTCCACGCCGAGCTGACGGAGGTCGTCCACGTGGGGGTGGAGGGCGAGGAGCTGGTCGTGCGGTCGTGGACCCCGTCGCACGGTCTGCGCACCCTGCGACGCGGCAACGACGACGAACCGGTGCGCGAGGATCCGGCGGGAGGGGAACCGGCACCCGAGGAACCGGCCGCCGGGAAGCCGGGCGCACGTCCGTCCGCCGGCGCACCCGGCGGTGAACCGGCTCCCGGCGGCCCGGCCGGCTGAGTGGGAAGACGCCGGCCGTACACGAGGCGCAGGGGACGCCACGGCGCCCGCCATCCCTGGTCGGGGACTTGGCGGGCGCCGTGTCAGAGTTCCGTACGCCGTTGTACGGACCGTATGAGGGGTCCTCCCCGGGGGGAGGGGCCGCGCCGGGGGCGCGGGCCGGCCGTGGGTCAGACGGTCAGGGAGCGGTCCGTCGGCTTGACCGGGTACGGCAGCGCGCTCGTGCCGGTCAGGAAGCGGTCCACGCCGCGGGCGGCGGAACGGCCCTCCGCGATGGCCCAGACGATGAGCGACTGGCCGCGGCCCGCGTCGCCGGCGACGAACACGCCGTCCACGTTGGTCGCGTACGAGGCGTCGCGCTCGATGTTGCCGCGCGCGTCCAGTGCCAGGCCGAACTGCTGGACCAGGCCGTTGGCCTGGTCCGTGCCGGTGAAGCCCATGGCCAGGGTGACCAGCTGCGCCGGCAGGACGCGCTCGGTGCCGGGCTTCTGGACGAGCTTGCCGTCGGCGAACTCGACCTCGGTCAGGTGCAGCGACTGGACGTTGCCGTCCTCGTCGCCCTCGAAGTGGGTGGTCGAGACGGAGTAGACCCGCTCGCCGCCCTCCTCGTGCGCCGAGGTGACCTTGTACAGCATGGGGAAGGTCGGCCACGGCTGGCCGGCCGGCCGGTCCTCGGAGGGACGCGGCATGATCTCCAGCTGCGTGACCGAGGCCGCTCCCTGGCGGTGGGCGGTGCCGACGCAGTCCGCGCCGGTGTCGCCGCCGCCGATGACGACCACGTGCTTGTTCTCGGCGGTGATGGGGGGCGCCACGAAGTCGCCCTCCTGCACCTTGTTCGCGAGCGGCAGGTACTCCATCGCGAAGTGGATGCCCTTGAGGCCGCGGCCCGGCACCGGCAGGTCGCGCGAGACCGTGGCTCCGGCCGCGATGACGACGGCGTCGTAGCGCTTGCGCAGCTGCGCGGCGTCCAGGTCGCGGCCGATCTCCACGCCCGTGCGGAACTTGGTGCCCTCGGCGCGCATCTGCTCGATGCGGCGGTTGATGTGCACCTTCTCCATCTTGAACTCGGGGATGCCGTAGCGCAGCAGACCGCCGATGCGGTCGGCCCGCTCGTACACGGCAACGGTGTGACCGGCCCGCGTCAGCTGCTGGGCCGCGGCCAGACCGGCCGGACCCGAGCCGATGACGGCGACGGTCTTGCCGGAGAGCCGCTCGGGCGGCTGCGGGGTGACGCCGCCGTTGTCCCAGGCCTTGTCGATGATCGAGACTTCGACGTTCTTGATGGTCACGGCCGGCTGGTTGATGCCGAGCACGCACGCCGATTCGCACGGGGCCGGGCACAGGCGGCCGGTGAACTCCGGGAAGTTGTTCGTGGCGTGCAGGCGCTCGGACGCGGCGGTCCAGTCCTCGCGGTACGCGAAGTCGTTCCACTCCGGGATCAGGTTCCCGAGCGGGCACCCGTTGTGGCAGAACGGGATGCCGCAGTCCATGCAGCGGCCGGCCTGCTTGCTGATGATCGGGAGCAGCGAGCCCGGGACGTAGACCTCGTTCCAGTCCTTGACCCGTTCGGTGACGGGGCGGGTGCAGGCGGTCTCGCGCGGGGTGGTGAGGAAGCCCTTCGGGTCAGCCATGGGTCGCCGCCTCCATCATCTTCTCGGTGGTCTCGGACTCCGAGAGTCCGGCCAGCTCGGCGGCGTCCTTGGCGGCGAGCACTGCCTTGTACGTAGTGGGGATGATCTTGCTGAAGCGGTTCACCGCGGCGGGCCAGTCGGCGAGGAGCTTGGCGGCCACGGTCGAGCCGGTCTCCTCCTCGTGGCGGCGCACCACATCGTGCAGCCACTGCTGGTCCGTGTCGGACAGGACGGTCTCGACGGCCCCGGCGTTGCCGACGTTGACGTTGTCCGGGTCGAGGTCGATGACGTACGCGACGCCGCCTGACATGCCGGCCGCGAAGTTGCGTCCGGTCTCGCCCAGGACGACGGCCCGGCCGCCGGTCATGTACTCGCAGCCGTGGTCGCCCACGCCCTCCGAGACGACCAGGGCACCGGAGTTGCGGACGCAGAAGCGCTCGCCGGTGCGGCCGCGCAGGAACATCTCGCCGCCGGTGGCGCCGTAGCCGATGGTGTTGCCGGCGATGGTGGAGTACTCGGCCAGGTGGTCGGCGCCGCGGTCGGGGCGGACCACGATGCGGCCGCCCGAGAGGCCCTTGCCGACGTAGTCGTTGGCGTCGCCCTCCAGGCGCAGGGTGATGCCGCGCGGCACGAAGGCGCCGAAGGACTGGCCGGCCGACCCGGTGAAGGTCAGGTCGATGGTGTCGTCGGGCAGGCCCGCGCCGCCGAACTTCTTGGTGACCTCGTGGCCGAGCATGGTGCCGACGGTCCGGTTGATGTTGCGGATCGCGACCTGGGCGCGGACCGGCTGTGCGGCCTCGGCGGTGGCGGCGTTCAGCGCGTCGGCGGCGAGCTTGATCAGCTCGTTGTCGAGGGCCTTCTCCAGACCGTGGTCCTGCTCGATCAGGGCGTGGCGGACCGCGCCCTCGGGCAGGTCGGGCACGTGGAAGAGGGGTTCCAGGTCGAGGCCCTGGGCCTTCCAGTGCGTGACGGCCTGGGTGGTGTCGAGGAGTTCGGCGTGGCCGACGGCCTCCTCGATCGTGCGGAAGCCCAGCTCGGCGAGGAGCTCGCGGACCTCCTCGGCGATGAACTCGAAGAAGTTGACGACGAATTCGGGCTTGCCGGCGAAGCGGCTGCGCAGGACCGGGTTCTGGGTGGCGATGCCGACCGGGCAGGTGTCCAGGTGGCAGACGCGCATCATGACGCAGCCGGAGACGACGAGCGGCGCGGTCGCGAAACCGAACTCCTCGGCGCCGAGCAGCGCGGCGATGACCACGTCGCGGCCGGTCTTGAGCTGGCCGTCCGTCTGGACCACGATGCGGTCGCGCAGGCCGTTGAGCAGCAGGGTCTGCTGGGTTTCGGCGAGGCCGAGCTCCCAGGGGCCCCCCGCGTGCTTGAGCGAGGTGAGCGGGGAGGCGCCGGTGCCGCCGTCGTGGCCGGAGATGAGGACGACGTCCGCGTGGGCCTTGGAGACACCTGCGGCGACCGTGCCCACGCCGACCTCGGAGACCAGCTTCACGTGGATGCGGGCGGCCGGGTTGGCGTTCTTGAGGTCGTGGATCAGCTGGGCGAGGTCTTCGATGGAGTAGATGTCGTGGTGCGGCGGCGGGGAGATCAGGCCGACGCCCGGGGTGGAGTGCCGGGTCTTGGCGACCCACGGGTAGACCTTGTGGCCGGGCAGCTGGCCGCCCTCGCCGGGCTTGGCGCCCTGCGCCATCTTGATCTGGATGTCGTCCGCGTTGACCAGGTACTCGCTGGTGACACCGAAGCGGCCGGAGGCGACCTGCTTGATCGAGGAGCGGCGCGCCGGGTCGTACAGGCGGTCCGCGTCCTCGCCGCCCTCACCGGTGTTGGACTTGGCGCCCAGCTGGTTCATGGCGATGGCGAGGGTCTCGTGCGCCTCCTTGGAGATGGAGCCGTACGACATGGCGCCGGTGGAGAAGCGCTTGACGATCTCGGAGACCGGCTCGACCTCGTCGAGGGGGATCGACGGGCGGTCGCTCTTGAAGCCGAACAGGCCGCGGAGCGTCATGAGGCGCTCGGACTGCTCGTTCACGCGGTCCGTGTACTGCCGGAAGATGTCGTACCGGCGGTTGCGGGTGGCGTGCTGGAGGCGGAAGACCGTCTCCGGGTCGAACAGGTGCGGCTCGCCCTCGCGGCGCCACTGGTACTCGCCGCCGATGTCCAGCGCGCGGTGCGTGGCCGCGATGCCGGAGGCCGGGTACGCCTTGGCGTGGCGGGCGGCCACCTCCTTGGCGATGACCTCCAGACCGGCGCCGCCGATCTTGGTGGCGGTGCCGTTGAAGTAGGTCGCGACGAACCCGTCGTTCAGTCCGACGGCCTCGAAGACCTGGGCGCCGCGGTAGGAGGCGACGGTGGAGATGCCCATCTTGGACATGACCTTCAGGACGCCCTTGCCGAGCGCGTAGATCAGGTTCTTGATGGCCTGCTCCGGCTCCAGGCCGGAGAGGAAGGTACCGGCGCGCAGCAGGTCCTCGACGGACTCCATGGCGAGGTAGGGGTTGACCGCGGCCGCGCCGTAGCCGATGAGCAGCGCGACGTGGTGGACCTCGCGGACGTCGCCGGCCTCGACGAGCAGGCCCACCTGGGTGCGCTGCTTGGTGGCGATGAGGTGGTGGTGCACGGCGGAGGTGAGCAGCAGCGAGGGGATCGGCGCGTGCTCGGCGTCCGAGTGGCGGTCCGACAGGACGATCAGGCGGGCGCCGGCCTCGATGGCCGCGTCGGCCTCGGTACGGATCTCCGCGATCCGGGCGGCCAGCGCCTCGGCGCCGCCCGAGACCCGGTAGAGCCCCGAGAGGGTGGCGGCCTTCATGCCCGGCATGTCGCCGTCGGCGTTGACGTGGATGAGCTTGGCCAGCTCGTCGTTGTCGATCACCGGGAAGGGCAGGGTGACGCTGCGGCAGGACGCGGCGGTCGCCTCCAGCAGGTTGCCCTGCGGCCCCAGGGAGGACAGCAGCGAGGTGACGAGCTCCTCGCGGATGGCGTCCAGCGGCGGGTTGGTGACCTGTGCGAAGAGCTGGGTGAAGTAGTCGAAGAGCAGCCGGGGGCGCTCGGAGAGGGCCGCGATCGGGGAGTCCGTGCCCATGGAGCCGAGCGGCTCGCCGCCCGTGCGGGCCATGGGCGCGAGGATGACGCGCAGCTCTTCCTCGGTGTAGCCGAAGGTCTGCTGGCGGCGGGTGACGGAGGCGTGGGTGTGCACGATGTGCTCGCGCTCCGGCAGGTCCGTCAGTTCGATCTCGCCGGTCTCCAGCCATTCGGCGTACGGGGCGGCGCCGGCCAGCTCGGCCTTGATCTCCTCGTCCTCGATGATCCGCTTCTGGGCGGTGTCGACGAGGAACATCTTGCCGGGCTGGAGGCGGCCCTTGCGGACGACCTTGGCCGGGTCGATGTCGAGCACGCCGACCTCGGAGCCGAGGACGACGAGGCCGTCGTCGGTGACCCAGTAGCGGCCGGGGCGCAGACCGTTGCGGTCGAGGACCGCGCCGACCTGGGTGCCGTCGGTGAAGGTGACGCAGGCCGGACCGTCCCAGGGCTCCATCATCGTGGAGTGGTACTGGTAGAACGCGCGGCGGGCCGGGTCCATGGAGGTGTGGTTCTCCCACGCTTCCGGGATCATCATCAGCACGCTGTGCGGCAGCGACCGGCCGCCGAGGTGGAGCAGCTCCAGGACCTCGTCGAAGGAGGCCGAGTCGGAGGCGTCCGGGGTGCAGATCGGGAAGATCCGGTCCAGCGCGCCCTCGCCGAAGGCGTCGGAGGCCAGCTGGGACTCGCGGGCCTTCATCCAGTTGCGGTTGCCCTTGACCGTGTTGATCTCGCCGTTGTGCGCGACGAAGCGGTACGGGTGGGCGAGCGGCCAGGAGGGGAAGGTGTTCGTCGAGAACCGCGAGTGGACCAGGGCGAGCGTCGACGCGAAGCGGCGGTCGGAGAGGTCCGGGAAGAAGGGCTCCAGCTGGCCGGTGGTCAGCATGCCCTTGTAGACGATCGTGCGGGCGGAGAGCGACGGGAAGTAGACCCCGGCCTCGCGCTCGGCGCGCTTGCGCAGCACGAAGGCCCTGCGGTCCAGCCCGATGCCGGTGGCGGCGCCGCCGGAGACGAACAGCTGCGAGAAGGCCGGCATGGTGGCGCGGGCGCCGTTGCCGAGCAGGTCCGGCGTCACCGGGACCTCGCGCCAGCCGAGGACCGTCAGGTCCTCCTCGGCGGCGATGGCCTCGATCTGCTCCACGGCGGCGGCCTGTGCGGAGCCGTCGGCGGGGAGGAAGGCGATGCCGACGGCGTACGCGCCGGCCTCGGGAAGGTCGAATCCGGCCACCTCGCGCAGGAACGCGTCCGGGACCTGGGAGAGGATTCCGGCGCCGTCGCCCGAATCCGGCTCGGAGCCGGTCGCGCCGCGGTGTTCGAGGTTCCGCAATACGGTCAGCGCCTGCTCGACCAGCGTGTGGCTGGCCTCGCCGCTGAGGTTGGCCACAAAGCCGACGCCGCAGGCGTCGTGCTCGTTGCGCGGGTCGTACATGCCCTGCTGGGCGGGGCGACCGTCCATGGGCGACCAGGCGTTGGTGCTGAGGCCGGTCGCGGAGTGCGTGGATGCGGAACGCATCGGCTCTCCCGTCGTCGTCGTGGCATATGTGCTGGCCGAGGGACGACGTTGGCCCTCTGCAAAATTTCGTGCAGATTACATGATGACGACAATCCCGAGAAGCGGATATGTCATTCCAGCATGCGGACATGCACGAGGAGAGAAGAGAGGACTTTCGGAGCGTTCCGAGACGCATCACGAGCCGAAGGTCCGGCGCACAGAGGCGGGCGTCATTGCCCGCGGGGGTGCCTCCCGGCGGTCGGCCGGGGAGCCCTGGTGTGATGCCCGGCGGACATGCGATCGAAACCGCCGGGTAACTAACTACTTATGTTGCCTACTGCATAGTGTCTCACTCTCTGCGCGGTCAGCCTACGGCCCCGCCGATCCAGGTTCCCAGGATGTACGTCACACCCGCCGCCGCGCCACCCAGGGCGAGCTGGCGCAGTCCGCCGAACCACCAGGACCGGGCCGTGACCCGGGAGACGACCGCTCCGCAGGCGAAGAGCCCGAGCAGCGCCAGCAGCACCGCCGGCCACAGGGACGCGGCGCCGAGCAGGTACGGCAGCACGGGGAGCAGCGCGCCCAGCGCGAAGGAGCCGAAGGAGGAGACCGCCGCGACCAGCGGCGAGGGCAGGTCGTCGGGGTCTATCCCGAGCTCCTCGCGGGCGTGGATCTCCAGCGCCTGCTCGGGGTCGCGCGACAGCTGCATCGCGACCTCGCGGGCGAGCGCGGGTTCGACGCCGCGGGAGACGTAGAGCTCGGCGAGCTCCTCCATCTCGTCGACGGGGTGCTTGCGCAGCTGCTGGCGCTCCACGTCGAGCTCGGCCAGGACCAGTTCGCGCTGCGAGGCGACGGAGGTGTACTCGCCGGCCGCCATCGAGAAGGCGCCGGCCGCGAGTCCGGCCAGGCCGGTGATGACGATGGCGTGCGGAGCGACGGCGCCGCCGGCCACACCGGTCATGAGCGCGAGGTTGGAGACGAGTCCGTCCATCGCCCCGAAGACGGCCGGCCGCAGCCATCCACCGTTGACGTCGCGGTGGGTGTGGTTGTCGCGGTGGGCGGTGTGAAGCGCTGCTTCGGTATCGATGATGGACATGCGGTGTATCTCCCCTTTTGCGCGAACGGACGCCACGAGGCGCCCAGCTCCCCCTGAACACCTCGAAACTACGCACGATTTCTGCCGCCCGCCAGCAAGGAAGGCCGTACTTACCTGCGGTTTCAAGCCTCGGCGACCGGGTGACGGCGGCGTTCCCGGGGTGTTTCGCAACGAGCGACAAACCGCATGCCATGGCACAAATCCCTCAGGGACTCACTATGGGTCCCTCAAGTGGAGAGGCGCGCCATGGAGCTGATCGCATCCGATCTACAGGTCCTCCTCGAACGGGCCCGGGGCGCTCTCCTGGGCCTCGCGGTGGGTGACGCGCTGGGCGCCCCCGCGGAGAACATGAAGCCCTCGCAGATCCGGGCGAAGTGGGGGCGGATCGAGGGCTTCGTGTCGCAGGACCCGGCGGGCACGGACGACACGGAGTACGCGATCTTCTCCGGGCTGCTGCTGGCCCGGCACGGCTCGGCGCTCACCGTCTCCCACGTGGAACGGGCCTGGCACCACTGGATCGCCGATCTGGACGAGGGGCCCTTCCGCGGCGCGGGCTTCAGCGAGCGCGGCACGCTGGAGAACCTCCGCCGGGGGTTGGCCGCCCCCATCTCGGCCCAGCACCGGCACGCCTGGAGCGACGGCCTGGCGATGCGGGCGGCCCCCTTCGGGGTCTTCGCCGCCGGCCGGCCGGCGGAGGCGGCGCGGCTGGTCGCCATCGACGGCTGCGTCAGCCACGACGGGGAGGGCATCTACGGCGGCCAGGCGGTGGCGGCGGGCGTGGCCGCGGCGATGGCCGGCGGCCCGCCGGCGTCCGTGGTCTCCGCGGCCCTGTCGGTCATCCCCTCGGACTCGTGGACGGCCCGGTCCCTGCGCCGGGCCGTCACCGCCGCGCCGCGCGGCGAGCGGGCGGTGCGCTCGGCGGTGGTGATCGGCGGCTACCCGTGGACGGACCTGGCCCCGGAGGCGGTGGGACTGGCCTTCGGTGCCTTCGCCGCCTGCGGGGGTGACTTTCCGTCCTCGGTCCTGACGGCCGTGAACATGGGCCGCGACGCGGACACCACGGCGGCGGTGGCGGGCGCGCTGTCCGGCGCGCTGTCGGGGGCCCCCGCGATCCCCACCGCGTGGGCCTCGGCGATCGGGCCGGTGCGCGGCAGCTGCCTGCCGTCGATGCGGGGTTACCACGTCTTGGACATCGCGGACCTCCTCACCCCGGAATACGAGGCCCCCCGATGACTCCACCGCCACCGCCACCGTTCACCCCGGACGCCCCGGACGCCCCGGACACCCAGGGCAAGCCCCTGAGCCGGGACGCCACCACGGACCCCGTCCCGGCCACCGCAGAGCCCCCGGCGGCCGCAGAACCCCCGGCCCACCCCACCGGGCCCGCCCCGGCAGAGACAGGCCGGACGACCCCCCGCACGCCTGCCGCCGACACCACCCGGCCCACCCCGCCTCGGCCCGGACGCGCGAAGGCTCCCGCCACCCAGCCGCCGCACCAGCCCGGGAACACGGGCGGCCCGGCCACCCACCCCCCGCGCCAGGCCGGGAGCGCCGGTGTGCCTGCTGCCGAGCCGCCACCCCAGAGCGGGAACTCCGACGGCCCCGCCACCCGGCCACCGCCACAGGCCGCGAGCGCGCGGGAGTCCGCTGCCCAGCCACCCCCACGGGCCCGGAACGCCGGGGCGCCCGCTGCCGAGCCGCCGCCACGGGCCGCGAGCGCCGACGGCCCCGCCACCCGGCCACCGCCACAGGCCGCGAGCGCGCGGGAGTGCGCTGCCCAGCCACCCCCACAGGCCCGGAGCGCCGGGGCGCCCGCTGCCGAGCCGCCGCCACGGGCCGCGAGCGCCGACGGCCCCACCACCCAGCCGCCCCCACAGGCCCGGGGCGCCGAGTGGGTGCGCGGGGAGCCGGCCGTACGGGACCGGGGCGCCGGGCGGCTGGGCGGGGGGCTGCCCGCCGGGGTTTCGGGCGCGGGCGGGGCCGGGGACCCTCGCGCGCAGCAGCGGATCCGGATCGAGGGGCTGCTGCTGGGCCTCGCCGCAGGCGACGCGGCCGGCTGGCCCGCCGCCCGGCACCGCGCCAGCCGGATGCCCGAGTGGACCCGCCGCCTCACCCGCGAGCTCGACACCTTCGCCGAGCAGAACGCCACCACCACCCTGCCCGTCCCCATCGCCCTCAACCAGCCACCGGAACCCCTGCGCCTGGGCCCGTCCGACGACGCCGAGTGGGCCGCCTTCGCCGCCGAGTCCGTACTGACCGCCGCCGGCGCCCTCCTCAGCGACCTTTCCCGTTCCCGCCGCATGCGCGCCGCCATCGACCTCGCCTGGAACGCCCTCGCCTCCGAAGTCGCCGCGGCAGCGGAACGCGCGCCCGAGGTCGAATCCGCCGTCCTGCCCCTGCGCGCCCGCATCTCCGTCCGCGCCGGCCTCGGCAACCTCGCCGCCGGCCTGCGCCCGCCCGCCACCGGCCACGACAACCCCCACTACTTCGACGACGCCGCCTGCGTGCGCGCCTGCGTCCTCGCCGTCGTCCACCCCGGCGATCCGCACGCGGCAGCGGACCTCGCCGAGTTCGACGCCCGCTACACCCAGGACGGCGACGGCGTCCACGGCGCCCGCGCCATGGCCGCCGCCCTCGCGACCGCCCTCGGCGGTGCGGACGTCGATGCCGCCGTGGACGCCGCCCTCGCCCAGCTCCCCGAGGCCACCGAGATCGGCCGCAACGCCCGGCACGCCGTGAAGCTCGCCCGTACCCACCCGGACGACGGCCGCGGCGGCGGCGCCTTCGCCATCGTCCCCACCCTCGAACACGAGATCGTGGACCACGTCTACAGCTACGGGATCGCCGCCGCCGAGACCGTCCCCGTCGCCCTCGCCCTCGCGACCGCCGCCCGCGGCCGGACCGCCGAGGCCGTCCCGGCGGCCGCCTGCCTGTCCCGCGTCGCGGACTCCGCGCCCGCCCTCGCCGGGGCCCTCACCGGCGCGCTCGGCGGCGCCGGCTCCCTCCCCGCCGCCTGGCGCGAGGCGTGCCGCACGCTGTCCGGCTGCGCGTTGCCCCGCCTGGCCGGCACCGATCTCGTGGAACTCGCCGCGCTGCTCGCTCGCACGGAACTCACCTCACCCAAGGGATGATTCGGACATGACGCTCACGTTGGAGGACCGGGCGGCCGGCGCACTGGTCGGAGCCGCCGTCGGCGACGCCCTCGGCGGCCCGGTGGAGGGCTGGTCCCCGGACCAGATCCTGGAACGGCACGGCGGCCGCGTCCACGGCATCGTCGGCCCCTGGCACGAGGACTGGCGTACGGCCCGTCCCATCGCCCCGTACCACAAGGGCGACGGGCACGTCACGGACGACACCCTGATGACGCACGCACTGGTCCGGGTCTACGAGGCCGTACGGGACCACCTCGACGCCTACGCGGTCGCCGACCACCTGGTCCCCGACCTGATGACGAACCCGCGCTGGATCCCCGAACTGGAGGCGCAGGCGCTGCCGTTGCAGCGGATCTTCCTCGCCGAGAAGTGGATCGTGACCCGGCTGCACTACGCCCACGCGGACCCGCGCGAGGCCGGCAGCGGCAACATCGTCAACTGCGGTGCGGCGATGTACATGGCGCCGGTGGGCATCGCCAACGCCGGCAATGCGGCCGGCGCGTACGCGGAGGCGCTGGACATCGCCGGCGCGCACCAGTCCTCGTACGGGCGGGAGGCGGCGGGCGTGTTCGCGGCGGCGGTGGCCGCCGCGTGCGTTCCGGGGGCCACGGCGTCCTCAGTGGTGGAGACCGCCCTCTCCCTGGCGAAGGACGGCACCCGCGACGCCGTGGCCGCGGTCGCGGAAGTGGCGTGCCGCTACCGGGACTTCGAGTCGGCGCTCGTCCCGCTGCGGGCGGCGGTGGCCCCGTACGACTCGGTCGGCCCGGACTACCGCAAGCCGTCACTGGGGGCGCGGCGCCCCTCCCGCCTGCACTCGATCGAGGAACTGCCGATCGCGCTCGGAATGCTGCTGATCGCCGACGGAGCGTACGAGACCGCCGTACTCGGCGCGGTCAATTACGGGCGGGACTGCGACTCCATCGCCACCATGGCGGGAGCGGTCGCCGGGGCACTGGGCGGCGAGGGAGTGGTCCCGGCCGCCTGGGCCAAGCGGGTCGCCGAGGCCAGCCGGCTCGACCTGCACGCCCCGGCGGCGGCGATGGCCGCGGTGGCGCGGGAGATCTTCGACCGCGACCGGGCCCGCCGCGAAGCCCACGCCTCGGCGTTCACGGCGATCTCCCGATGACCCCGGCCGGCGCCCCCCGCCGCCCCGCCCCACCACCCGAGCCGTCCCGCCGGTCACCCACCCCCGAACCGCCGCACGACCCCTCCTCGGCGCCCACGCCGACACCCGAACCGCCGTGCGGGTCCTCGGCGCCCGCGCCGACGTCGGAGCCGCCGCGGCGGCGGCCGCCGCCGACCGGCCTGCCCGTGACCGCGCGGGGTGCGCGCCCGGGGCCGGGGGCCCCGGACATCCGCCGGGGACCAGGGCCGGGTGGGACGGGCGCGCCCGCCGGCTCGGAACACGTGCGGCCCCCCGGACCGATCACGCCAGGGGGCCGCACGCCGGCGCCTTCGGGCGGCTCCCGGCCCGACGGGCCGGCGACGGGCCGGGAAGGCGCCGATCCGGACCGTGTGCGACTCACCTGGGCCCAGCCCGAGGACCTCGTCGGACACGAGCTCCGCCAGGCGGCCGAGGACGGCCGGGACGCGGAGGCCGTGCTGCGGACCTGGCGGGCCGCGGGCGGGCACCCTGCTCCCGCCCGGGCGGGAGCCTCCCGGGAACCCGCGCCACCCGGACTCCGCGCCCTGGCCGCCCGCCTCCTCGACGAACTGGCCGGGCTCCCCTCCCCCGTTTCGCCGGACGAGCCCACGTCCTGGGCGGCCCTGACGCGCACCTGGCCGGACCCGGTGCGCCAGCAGCCACCGTGGCCCGCCGACCGCCGGAACCCACCCCCAACGAACCCCGGCCCGGCGAACGGGAACCCCCCAGCGGCCCCCGACAGCCGCCACCGGACGGCCCCCACGGCCCCCACGGCACACATGGCCGTGCGGACAGGACACGGAGCAGCCCCGACGGAGCGCGAGGCGGCCCCGACGGAGCGCGAAGCGGCCCCCGCAGCCCGCATGGCAGGCCCGGCAGAAGACGGGCCCGCCCCACAGGGGCACCGGGCACCCCCGGCAGAGCACGGAGCGGCTCCGGCGCGTCACCGAGCCGGCCCGACCGAGCACGGCGCGGGCCCAGCGGGACACCGGGCACCCCCGGCAGCGAGCCAAGCCGCCCCGGCACGGCACGGTTCAGGCCCGCCGGGGCACGGCTCCGCCAGCGGCCACGGGCGCGGTGGCGACGGCGGTGGCGGCAGCGGCGGTGGTGGTGGTGGTGGCGACGGCGGTGGCGGCAGCGGCGGTGGCGGCGGCGGTGGCGGTGGCGGCGAGGACCCTGTGGCCCGGCTGGAAGCCGCCTGGTTGGGGCGGGCCGTCGGGTGTCTGCTCGGCAAGCCCGTCGAGAAGCTCCCCCTCACCGGGATCCGGGCCCTCGCCCGGGCCACCGGCAACTGGCCCCTGAACGACTGGTTCACCGCCCGCGGCGTCCCGCCCGACCTCCTGGCCGCCCATCCCTGGAACCGCCGCTCCGCCCCCACCTCCCTCGCCGAGAACATCGACGGCATGCCCGAAGACGACGACCTCAACTACCCCCTGCTCAACCTCCTGCTGCTCCAGCGCCACGGCAAGCACTTCACCACCGCCGACGTGGCCCGGCTCTGGCTCGACGAGCTGCCCGCCGGGCGGACCTTCACCGCCGAGCGCGTCGCCTACCGCAACCTGCTCCTGGGTCTGGAGCCCCCCGCCACCGCCACTCACCACAACCCCTTCCGCGAATGGATCGGCGCCCTCATCCGCGCCGACGTCCACGGCTGGTCCAACCCCGGCGACCCGGTCGCCGCGGCCTCCCAGGCCTACCGCGACGCCACCTTGACCCACACCGGCAACGGCGTCTACGCCGCCCTCTTCATCGCCGCCGCCACCGCCGAGGCCGCCACCGGCCGCGCCGACGTGCACACCGCGCTCCGGGCCGGCCTGGCCCTCGTACCGCCCCGCTCCCGCCTCGCCGAGGCCGTCCGCTTCGCACTGCGCACCGCCGCCGGCGAAGCCGACTTCGACCACGTCGTCGACCGCCTGCACGCCCGTTACGGGCACTACCACTGGGTGCACGCCGTGCCCAACACCGCACTGATCGCCGCCGCCCTCACCCACGCCGACGGCGACTTCACCCGCTCCGTGTGCCGCGCCGTGTCCGGCGGCTGGGACACCGACTCCAACGGCGCCACCGCCGGCGCCCTCGCCGGACTGCTGGCAGGCTCCCCGGCCGGCATCCCGCACCGCTGGAGCGCCCCCCTGAAGAACCGCCTCGCCACCAGCGTTCCCGGCTTCGACGGCATCGGCTTCGACACCCTCGCCCACCTCACCCACCGCACCGCACAGGAGGCAGCACGCTCATGACGGCCATCGCCGTGCTCGGCAGTACGAACATGGACCTCGTCGCCTACGTCCCCAAAGCCCCCCGCCTCGGGGAGACGGTCACCGGCCACCGCTTCCGCACCGTCCCCGGCGGCAAGGGCGCCAACCAGGCCGTCGCCGCGGCCCGTTCCGGCGGGAAGGTGGTGATGATCGGCGCGGTGGGGGCCGACGAGTTCGGCGTACGGCTGCGCTCCGCGCTGACCGCCGCCGGGATCGACACGGCACCCCTGCGCACCGTCGAGGGCGCGAGTGGCACCGCCCACATCACCGTGGACGACGAGGGCGGCAACAGCATCATCGTCATCCCCGGCGCCAACGCCCGCGTCACCGGCCTGGAGGCGGGCGACGACTCCCGGATCGCCGCCGCCGACGCCCTGCTCCTCCAGCTCGAACTGCCCCTGGAGGCGGCCTTGGCCGGAGCCCGGTGCGCCCGCGCGCACGGGGTCCGCACGGTCCTCACCCCGGCCCCCGCCCAGGCGCTGCCGGCCGAACTCCTCGCCGCCACCGACCTCCTGGTCCCCAACGAGCACGAGGCCGCCGCCCTCACCGGCCTCACCGACCCGCAGCTGGCCGCCGCCGCCCTGCTGGACGACGTCCCCGAGGTGGTGGTCACCCTCGGCGCGGCCGGAGTCCTGTACGCCGCCCGGGGCCGGGATCCGCTGACCGTCCCGGCGCCCCGGGTCCGGGCCGTGGACACCACCGCCGCCGGGGACACCTTCGTCGGCGCCCTCGCCGTGGCCCTGGGCGAGGGCCGGCCCGTGCCGCAGGCGCTGCGCTGGGCCTCCGCGGCGGCCGCCCTCTCCGTCCAGCGGCCGGGCGCCCAGGACTCGATGCCCACCCGCGCCGAGACCGACGCCTTCGCCCGGTCCGGAGCCGCCTCGTGACCTCCCGGGGGCCGCTGGAGGGGCTGCGCGTCCTCGACCTCGCCACCCTCTTCGCCGGGCCGCTCGCCGCCACCCTGCTCGGCGACTTCGGTGCCGAGGTCGTCAAGGTCGAACACCCCGGCCGCCCCGACCCCTCCCGCGGCCACGGCCCCGCCAAGGACGGCGTGGGCCTGTGGTGGAAGCTGCTCGGCCGCAACAAGCGGACGATGACCCTGGACCTGTCCACCCCCGGCGGCCGGGACACCCTGCTGCGCCTGGCGGCCACCGCCGACGTGATCGTCGAGAACTTCCGCCCCGGCACCCTGGAGAGGTGGGGTCTGGGCTGGCCCGAGCTGTCCGCCGCCAACCCGCGGCTGGTCCTGACCCGCGTCACGGCCTTCGGCCAGCAGGGTCCGTACGCCCACCGCCCCGGCTTCGGCACCCTCGCCGAGGCGATGAGCGGCTTCGCGGCCATCACCGGGGAGCCGGACGGCCCGCCGACCCTGCCGCCCTTCGGGCTCGCCGACTCGATCGCCGCGCTGACCACCGCCTACGCCGTCATGACGGCCCTCGCCGGACGCGACCGCACCGGCCGCGGGCAGGTGGTGGACCTGGCCATCATCGAGCCGATCCTCACGGTGCTCGGCCCGCACCCGCTCTGGTTCGACCAGCTCGGCTACGTCCAGCCGCGCACCGGCAACCGCTCCGCCAACAACGCGCCCCGCAACACCTACCGCAGCGCGGACGGCCGCTGGCTGGCGGTGTCCGCCTCGGCGCAGTCCGTCGCGGAACGCGTGGTGCGCCTGGTCGGCCGGCCCGATCTGGTCGCGCAGCCCTGGTTCGCGACCGGCTCCGGCCGGGCCGCCCACACGCACGTGCTCGACGAGGCGGTCGGCGGCTGGATCGCCCGGCACAAGGCGGAGGAGGTCGTCGCCGCGTTCGAGGAGGCGCAGGCCGCCGTCGCGCAGGTCTACGACGTCCGGGACGTGATGGCCGACCCGCAGTACGCGGCCCTCGACACGGTCACCGAGGTCGAGGACCCGGAGCTCGGCCCGATCCGGATGCAGAACATCCTCTTCCGGCTCTCCGAGACCCCCGGCGCGATCCGCTGGGCCGGACGTCCGCACGGCGCGGACACCGACGAGGTCCTGACGGAACTCGGTCTGAGCCGGGCCGAGATCGCCGGGCTGCGGACCGAGGGGGCGCTGTGATCCTGACCTGGCTGTACGCACCGGGAGACCGTCCGGAGGTGGTGGCCAAGGCCATCGGCTGCGGGGCGGACGCCGTCATCGTGGACCTGGAGGACGCGGTCCCGGCCTCCCGCAAGGAGTACGCCCGCGCCGCCACCGCCGAACTGCTCGGCGAGCGGCCCGCCGTCCCCGTCCACGTCCGGGTCAACGCGCTGGGCTCCCCCTGGGGCGGCGCGGACCTGGCCGCCCTCTGCGGGCTGCACGGGCTCGCCGGTCTGCGGCTGCCGAAGATCAGCGCCCCGGAGCAGGTGGCCGCCGCCGCCGACCGCACCGGCGGGGTCGCCCTGCACGCCCTGCTGGAGTCGGCGCTGGCCGTGGAGCGCGCGTACGAGATCGCCCGCGCGCACCCCGCCCTGCGCGGGCTCTCCCTCGGCGAGGCGGACCTGCGGGCCGATCTGGCGGTCAGTGCGGAGCCGGGGCTGGACTGGTGCCGGTCCCGGGTGGTGGTGGCGGCCCGCGCGGCCGGGCTGGCGCCGCCGGCGCAGTCGGTGTTCCCCGACATCCGCGATCTGGAGGCGCTGGCCGTCTCCTGCGCGCGCGGCCGCTCGCTGGGCTTCTTCGGCCGGGCGGCGATCCACCCCCGTCAGCTGCCGGTGATCGAGCGGGCCTACCTCCCGGCGCCCGGGGAGGTGGCCGCCGCCGAGGAGGTCCTGAGGGCCGCCCGGGCCGCGCCGGGCGCGCTGGCCCTCCCGGACGGCCGTTTCGTCGACCCGGCGGTCGTGGCCGCGGCCCACCGCACCCTCGCCCTGTCCCACCGGACCGCCCCCTACCGGCCCTGAGCCCTGAGCCCTGAGCCCTGAGCCCTGAGCCCTGAGTCCGGCTCCGGCTCCGGCCCCGGCCCCCGCCGCCCGCGGCGCGCGCTGCGGGTACGCCGCAGGGGGCGCCGCGGTGTGCGGCGCCCCCTGCGGGTGGAACGGTTCAGGCCTTGTCCGCGACCTCGGCGCCGGCCGCGGGCGCGACGTTGCCCTTGGTCAGGTTCGCCGGCTTCGGACCAGCCGCGGCCGTGGCCTTCGCGCCGGGCGGCAGGTCCTTCGGCTCCGCCTCGCCGGAAGCGACGCCGCCGTCCCCCGCCGCCGTGTCCGCGCCGGCCCCGGCGACGGCCGGACCGTCACCGCCGGCGGCGCCGGAGGCGACCGGCTCGACGACCTCCTCGCGACCCGGCCGCAGCTTCGCCGACAGCACCAGGTAGGCCACGGCGAGCACGAAGACGACGATCGAGGTCCAGACGTTCAGCCGCAGGCCCAGGATGTGGTGCGCCTCGTCGACCCGCATGTACTCGATCCAGCCGCGGCCGACGCAGTAGGAGGCCGCGTACAGCGCGAACGCCCGGCCGTGTCCCAGCCTGAAGCGGCGGTCGGCCCAGATCACCAGCGCGGCGACGCCGATGCACCACAGCGACTCGTACAGGAAGGTCGGGTGGTAGGTGCCCGCGACGCGGTTCGGGCCCTCGCTGATCCGCACCGCCCACGGCAGGTCGGTGGCCCTGCCGTACAGCTCCTGGTTGAACCAGTTGCCCCAGCGGCCGCAGGCCTGGGCCAGCGCGATCCCGGGGGCCAGGGCGTCCGCCCAGGCGGGCAGCGGGATGCCGCGCAGCCGGCAGCCGATCCAGGCGCCCACCGCGCCGAGCGCGATCGCCCCCCAGATGCCGAGGCCGCCCTCCCAGATCTTGAAGGCGTCGACCCAGTTGCGGCCCTCGCCGAAGTAGAGCTGGTAGTCGGTGATCACGTGGTAGAGGCGACCGCCGACCAGGCCGAACGGCACCGCCCACACGGCGATGTCCGCGACCGTGCCCGGCCTTCCGCCGCGCGCGATCCATCGCTTGTTGCCGAGCCAGACGGCGAGGAAGACGCCGATGATGATGCAGAACGCGTAGCCGCGGAGCGGGATCGGTCCGAGATGGATCACGCCGGTCGACGGACTGGGGATGTAAGCAATGTCCATGGCAGAGCTGACGCTACCCTGCCGGACGGTGCTGACGGCAACCGCCCGGCAAGCCGAAACCAAATCCACACACGGCCCCGGGTGGCTCAGCCCTGCGGGGTCCCGCCCGGGCCGCCCTTCGCGGGAGTCCTCGAACCGCCGTCCGTGGGCGCGGCCGGCGACGAGCCCTTCGCGCCGGCCGGCGATCCCGGGGACGAGCCCGAGGAAGGACCCGCCGACGAGCCGGCCGAGGGCGAGGCCTTGCCCTCCGCACCCTTCTGCACCCCTGCGCCGGAGGCGCCCTTGGCCGCGGCCTCCACCTGCTCCTTGAGCTTCTGCGGCGTCAGCGGGTTGGCCTGGTCGGCGAAGATGTCCTTGCCGTCGAGCTGCACGGTCGGCGTGCCCCGGAACTTTCCGGCGCGGAAGGCGTCCTGGGACTTGCCCACCCAGCTGTTGTGCGTGCCGTCCTCGACGCACGCCCGGAAGGCCGGCGTGTCCAGTCCCTCCACCTTGCCCGCCAGTTCCAGCAGCCGGGCGTTCTTGCCGTAGGCGTCGTCGGTCTCCGGCGGCTGGTTCTGGAAGAGCACGTCGTGGTACTGGGGGAACTTCCCGGCGTCCTGCGCGCAGGCCGCGGCGTTCGCCCCCTTGAGCGAGCCGGTGCCGCCCATGTTGCCGTCGATGAGCGTGACCAGGTGGTAGTCGACCTTGAGCAGCCCCTTGGCCTCCAGGTCGTGGACGGTGGTCCGGTAGTTGTCCTCGAAGGCCTTGCACGCCGGGCAGCGGAAGTCCTCCCAGACCGTGAGGGTGGACCGGGCGCCGTCCTTGCCGGTCCGGATGGCCGGCGCGTCCTTGCCGGTGGCCCCGGAGGGGGCGACGACCGGCCCCGCCTTGCCGGTGTCGCCGCTCTTGCCCTGGTTGGCCGCGATCAGGCCGACGACGGCGGCCAGGCCGAGCACGCCGACCACCGCCGCCGACACGACGAGGGTCCGCCGGCGCCTGTCCCGGGCCTTCTCCCGCTCGCGCTCCTCTTGGAGCCGCTCCCGGGCCGATCGTTTCGTCGCATCGCGGTTCGCACCGTCGTTCTTCTCGCTCACGTTCGGCCAAACGAAGCAGGGAGGCACTCGCGTGCCTCCCCGCTCCCACTTCCACCCGATCGGGCTACGGAACCCGTATCCCTGTCCGGACCGCGTCAGCTCCTGCGTACGCCTTCCGCAAGCTCGGCCGCCAGCGAACGGACGGCGTCCAGCCCGGCCGGCAGGTCCGGCGCGTCCAGCAACAGCTTGACGAAGGCCGAGCCGACGATCACCCCGTCGGCGAAGGCGGCCACCTCCTTGGCCTGGACGGCGTTGGAGACGCCGAGGCCGACGCACACCGGGAGCTCGGTCGTGGCGCGGGTGCGGCGCACGAGGTCCTGCGCCTGGTTGCCGACCGACGCGCGCGTGCCGGTGACGCCCATGAGGGAGGCGGCGTAGACGAAGCCGGAGCCGGCCGCCGTGATGGTGGCCAGGCGCTCGTCCTTGCTGCTGGGGGCCACGACGAAGACGGTCGCCAGACCGTGCTTGCGCGCGTGCTCGCGCCACAGTGCGGATTCCTGGACCGGCAGGTCGGGCAGGATGCAGCCGGCGCCGCCCGCGGCCGCCAGTTCGGCGGTGAACCGCTCGACGCCGTAGCGGTCGATGGGGTTCCAGTACGTCATCACCAGGACCGGGGCCCCGGTGGCGTCGTGTGCCTCGCGCACGGTGCGCATCACGTCGGCGATCTTGACGCCGCCGCGCAGGGCGATGTCGTCGGCGGTCTGGATGACCGGGCCGTCCAGGACCGGGTCGCTGTGCGGCAGCCCGACCTCGACGATGTCGGCGCCGCCGGCGATGACGGCCTTGACGGCCTCGATGCAGCCGTCGACGGTCGGGAAGCCGGCCGGCAGGTAGGCGACCAGGGCGGCGCGGTCCTGCGACGCGGCCTTGGCGAGGGTCGCGCTCAGCAGTTCGACGTTGCCGGTCGCGGTGTTGGCGCTCACTTGTCGTCCCCCTCGGAGAACTCGTTGTCGGCAACTGCACCGTCGGTGTCGTACAGCCCGAAGTAGCGGGCGGCGGTGTCCATGTCCTTGTCGCCGCGCCCCGACAGGTTGACCACGATCAGGCCGTCCGGGCCCAGCTCCCGGCCCAGGTCGAGGGCGCCGGCCAGGGCGTGCGCCGACTCGATGGCGGGGATGATCCCCTCGGTGCGCGACAGCAGGCGCAGCGCCTGCATCGCGGCGTCGTCGGTGACCGCACGGTATTCGCCGCGCCCGCTGTCCTTGAGGTAGGCGTGCTCCGGGCCGATGCCCGGGTAGTCCAGGCCCGCCGAGATGGAGTACGGCTCGGTGATCTGCCCCTCCTCGTCCTGCAGGACGTAGGAGCGGGAGCCGTGCAGGATCCCGGGCTCGCCGGCGGTCAGCGTGGCCGCGTGCTCGCCGCTCTCCACGCCGTGCCCGGCGGGCTCGAAACCGACGAGGCGGACGCCGGCGTCCGGGATGAAGGCGTGGAAGAGGCCGATCGCGTTGGACCCGCCGCCGACGCAGGCCGCCACCGCGTCGGGCAGCCGCCCGGCGCGCTCCAGGATCTGGCGGCGGGCCTCGACGCCGATGACCCGGTGGAAGTCGCGGACCATGGCCGGGAAGGGGTGGGGGCCGGCGACCGTGCCGAAGAGGTAGTGGGTGCGGTCCACATTGGCGACCCAGTCGCGGAACGCCTCGTTGATCGCGTCCTTCAGCGTCCGGGAGCCGGACTGCACCGCGATGACCTCGGCGCCCAGCATGCGCATCCGGGCCACGTTCAGGGCCTGGCGCTGGGTGTCGATCTCGCCCATGTAGACGGTGCACTCGAGGCCGAAGAGCGCACAGGCGGTGGCGGTGGCCACGCCGTGCTGGCCGGCGCCGGTCTCGGCGATGACGCGGGTCTTGCCCATGCGCTTGGTGAGCAGCGCCTGGCCCAGCACGTTGTTGATCTTGTGCGAGCCGGTGTGGTTGAGGTCCTCGCGCTTGAGGAAGATCCGCGCTCCGTCGGCGTGCCCGGCGAAGCGGGGCACCTCGGTGAGGGCGCTCGGACGGCCGGTGTAGTTGACCATCAGGTCGTTCAGCTCGGCCGCGAAGGCCGGGTCGCCCTTGGCCTTCTCGTACTCGACGGCGACCTCGTCCACGGCGGCGACGAGCGCCTCCGGGATGAACTTGCCGCCGAAGTCACCGAAGTAACCCTCGGCGTTGGGGACGTGACCCTCCGGGTCCGGGATGAAGAACTGGCTGGACATGCCGATGCTCCTACGGGATGCGACGAGTGGACTCACGGTATTGCGCCGCCCGCCCGCAGAGCACGGCACCACACCCTCGTCGGGTCTGCCGCCGCTTGCGGGAAGGAGGACCCGCGCCCGGAGCCGGTCGGTCCGGGCGACGGGCCGTACGGGAACCGGGCGCGACGGCACGTCGTGTCGTGCCGATCGCCGCGGTCCTCGTTACAGCGCGCCTCCGCGGCGCCATCGCATGCCGTTGACCTGACCGGGCTCGGAGCCGATCACGTACCGCACCCGCCGCCCGTGCACGCGCCGGGCCGGGGCGCGGCAGCCGCGGGGGCGGCAGCCGCGCGCCAGGGGCGCGTGCGCCGTCGGCACGCCGGCCGGGCCGGGGCGGCCGGGCCGGGTGCTGACGGCGGGACGGGGGCGGGTCACGGTCCGGTCAGCTCCGACCGTGGCGCAGAGCGGGGTGGGCGCCGGCGGCGACGAGGTCGGCGACGGCCGCCTTCGGGTCGCGGCCGGTCACCAGGGACTCCCCGACGAGGACGGCGTCGGCGCCTTCGTTGGCGTAGGCGATCAGGTCGTGCGGCCCGCGGATGCCGGATTCGGCGACCTTGACGATGTGCGCCGGGATCTCCTGGACGACGCGCTCGAAGGTCGAGCGGTCGACCTTGAGGTCCTTGAGGTTGCGGGCGTTGACGCCGATGATCCTGGCGCCGGCGGCGACCGCGCGCTCCACCTCCTCCTCGTCGTGGACCTCGACGAGCGGGGTCAGCCCGATGGACTCGGCCCGCTCGATGAGGGAGACGAGCGCCTCCTGCTCCAGGGCCGCGACGATCAGCAGCACGAGGTCGGCGCCGTAGGCGCGGGCCTCCCAGAGCTGGTACGCCGTGACGATGAAGTCCTTGCGCAGGATCGGGATGTCCACGCGGGCGCGGACGGCCTCCAGGTCGGCCAGCGAGCCACCGAAGCGGCGCTGCTCGGTGAGGACGGAGATGACCGCCGCACCGCCCGCCTCGTAGTCGGCGGCGAGCCCGGCCGGATCGGCGATCGCGGCCAGCGCGCCCTTGGACGGGCTGGACCGCTTGACCTCGCAGATCACCTTGACGCTGTCGCCGCGCAGGGCGGCGACGCCGTCCTTGGCCTGGGGCGCCTTGGCGGCACGCTCCTTGAGCTCGTCGAGGCTGACGCGGGCCTGCCGTTCGGCAAGGTCTTCGCGGACCCCTTCGATGATCTCGTCGAGCACACTCACGCGAGCGGCCCCCTTCCGGGTCGATGACGGTCGGCCGCCTTGCGGACACGTACCACCACAAGGTCAGCACTCAAATGGTATCCGCAGGAGGCCCGGCCCTCCGCACGCGGTTGACGCCGTCCCAGTAACTGGACATTCGGAATAGGGGCTTCACAAGGCCCGCCGCAAGGGCTCAGGGGGCGAGCGCGGATCCGAAAGGCAGGTTTCGGACAACGGCGAACACGAGGGCCGCGCCGCCGATGCCCCACCAGTACAGCGGCCGCAGCGCGATCGCCGGCGCGAGGCCGCCGCGGGAGGCCCGAACCAGCCACCGGGCCATGAATCCCGCGAAGAGGAAGTAGCCGATGACGGCCAGGGCATTTGCCCCGGTAGCGGCCACCAGATCGCCGTGGGCGAACGCGTGCGCGCTGCGCAGGCCGCCGCAGCCGGGACAGAGGATCCCGGTCAGCCGGAAGAGCGGGCAGACCGGGTAGTGGCCCGGCTCGTTGGGGTCCACGGCGCCCACGTAGGCGAAGGCCGCGACGGCGGCGGCCAGGGTGAGCACCGGAGCGGCCCACGCACGTACCCGGGACGGCCGTACGGCGGCTGCGGGCGGCCCCCCGGGTGGCAGGGGCGCGGGGGCACGCACGGGTGCCTGCGGGGACGCCACGGATGCCGGAGCGGGCGGTTCGGATGCCGGAGCGGGCGCCACGGAGCCCTGCGCGGGCGGCGGGGTCGCGGGCGAGGGCTGCCGGGCTGGTACCGGGCCCTGGGCCTGCGGCGGCGGCGGCGGGGCGGTCCGGCCGGATGTCGTGCGCGGCGGCACGGCGCCGGGGGTGCGAGAGGCGTCCACCCGCCGATTCTCGCCGGTCACGGCGAAAGGCGCAGCCCGACGGGCCGCGCCTTTCGGCTGCGCCGGTTCGACCACGCGGTCCTCAGACCTTGGCGGGAACCTTGTTGGCCGCGATGACCTCGGCGAGGTCGGTGTGGGCCCCCTTCGGGGCGCCCATGCCCGCGGCCTTCATCGCCATGCCGACGACACCGCCGAGGACGACGACGACGAGGCCGGCCCAGAAGCCGAGCGGGTTCGCCAGCACCATGAAGGCGCCGGAGATGCAGAAACCGATGAAGGCGATCAAGACACCGGTCCAGGCGGCCGGGGTGTGTCCGTGGCTAGTGCCCGCCATGAGTTGCTCCTCGTTGCTCTGTCGCACGTGCTGTGTCGAACGCTCGGTGACATTGTCCCGCACCGGGCGGTGTCGCTGTCCAGGGGGGTCGCTCAGCGGGTCGGGTCCTCGCCGCGGTCCAGGGCTTTCCACAGATCCTCCGGGCGGTCCGGATCCACCGCCGCGGCCTTGCGCGGACGGGGGGTGCCGTCCCGTTCGTAGCGGCCGCCCATCGCGGGCCAGCTCCGGCCGAAGCGCAGGGCCAGCAGGCCGGCGGCCAGGATCAGCGCCGCGCCGGCGGCGGTGACGTAGGGCCACGGCGTCTGGGTCAGCCCGGCGACGTGGGCGGCGGTGTCCGCGGTCGTGCGGGCGGCCTCCGCGTCCAGGGCGCGGCGGCCGTCGGCGGCGAAGAGCGCCGACAGTGCGGCGCCCAGGCCGCTGAGCGCCAGCAGGCCCGACACCAGCAGCCGGCTCTTGCCGCGCACGGCGAAGACGGCGACCAGGGCGGCGAGGCCGACGATGGCCAGGGCCGCGGGCAGTCCGGTGACGGCCCGCCCGTCGGCGGTCAGGGCGAGCGGATCGCCGCCGAGGGCGGTCGTCCCGCGGGCCCAGACCCGGCCGGAGGCGAGCAGCACGACGGTGGCGCCGAGGGTGCCGAGCAGCAGGGCGACGGCCACGCTGCGGCGGCCGCTCCTGCTGTCGGGGACCTCGGCGGCGTTCTCGACGGGGGGCTGGGGCGGGGGTACGGCACTCACGTACCCCACTATCCCCTACGAGCTCAGGAGCCGTGGAGGCGGTTCGCCGCTCCCACCGCGCGGAGCACGGCGGCCGCCTTGTTGCGGCACTCCTGGTCCTCCAGCTCGGGCACCGAGTCGGCCACGACCCCCGCGCCGGCCTGTACGTACGCCGTGCCGTCGCGCAGCAGGGCGGTACGGATGGCGATGGCCGTGTCGGAGTCCCCCGCGAAGTCCAGGTAGCCCACGC
This sequence comes from Streptomyces sp. CB00455, assembly GCF_001905445.1. Classification (GTDB taxonomy): domain Bacteria; phylum Actinomycetota; class Actinomycetes; order Streptomycetales; family Streptomycetaceae; genus Streptomyces. Next base: position 249,965 of record NZ_LIVQ01000003.1, read on the forward strand.
AGCCGCCGTACAGGCCGCGCCGGGAGGGCTCCAGCTCCTCGATGATCTGCATGGCGCGGGGCTTGGGCGCCCCGGAGAGGGTGCCGGCCGGGAAACAGGCGGTGAGGACGTCGAAGGCGGTCCTGCCCTCGGCGACGCGGCCGGTGACCGTGGACACGATGTGCATGACGTGCGAGTACCGCTCGATGCTCATGAAGTCGACGACCTCGACGGAGCCCGGCTCGCAGACCCGGCCGAGGTCGTTGCGGCCCAGGTCGACGAGCATCAGGTGCTCGGCGCGCTCCTTGGGGTCGGCCAGCAGCTCCTCGGCCAGGTCGTTGTCCTGCTGCGGGGTGGCGCCGCGGTGCCGGGTGCCGGCGATCGGGTGGAGCATGGCCCGCCCGTCCTCGACCTTGACCAGCGCCTCGGGGCTGGAGCCGACGACGTCGAAGCCGTTCTCGAAGCGGAAGAGGTACATGTACGGGGAGGGGTTGGTGGCCCGCAGGACCCGGTAGACGTCCAGGGCGGAGGCATGGCAGGGGGTCTCGAAGCGCTGCGAGGGCACCACCTGGAAGGCCTCGCCGGCGCGGATGCGCTCCTTGACCTCCTCGACGGCGGCCTGGTACTTCTCGCCGCCCCAGAGAGCGGAGAACTCGGGCAGCTCGGAGGCGGGCAGCGGCGCGGGCGCATAGGGGGCGGGCCGCGCGAGGTCGGCCTCCATGGCGTCGAGCCGGGCCACGGCGTCGGCGTGGGCCTCGTCCACGCCCGAGTCGAGGTCGTTGTGGTTGATGGCGTTCGCGATGAGCTGGACGGTGCCGTCCCAGTGGTCCAGGACCGCCAGGTCGGAGGTGAGCAGCATGGTCAGCTCGGGCAGCCGCAGGTCGTCGGTGGTGTGCTCGCCGATGCGCTCCAGGCGGCGCACGATGTCGTAGCCGAGGTAGCCGACCATGCCTCCGGTGAAGGGCGGCATGCCGGCCGCGAGGTCGCGGGGGGTGTGCAGGGCCTGGACGGTGGCGCGCAGCGCGTCGAGGGGGTCGCCGTCGGTGGGAACGCCGACGGGCGCGGTGCCGATCCAGTGCGCCCGGCCGTCCCGCACGGTCAGCGTGGCGTCGCTGCGCACGCCGATGAAGGAGTACCGGGACCAGGAGCGGCCGTTCTCGGCGGATTCCAGCAGGAAGGTGCCGGGGCGTTCGGCGGCCAGCTTGCGGTAGAGGCCCACGGGGGTGTCCCCGTCGGCCAGCAGCTTGCGGCTCACGGGGATGACGCGGCGGTCTGCCGCGAGCTTGCGGAACGTATCGAGATCCATGGACGTGGGACCCACCTAGTCGGCGTCGCGGAGCAGGACATCTTCGTCGAAGCAGGTGCGGGCGCCGGTGTGGCAGGCGGCTCCGACCTGGTCGACCCTGACGAGCACGGTGTCGGCGTCGCAGTCGAGCGCGACGGACTTCACGTGCTGGAAGTGGCCGGAAGTATCCCCCTTCACCCAGTACTCCTGGCGGCTGCGGGACCAGTACGTGCAGCGGCCGGTGGTCAGGGTGCGGTGCAGGGCCTCGTCGTCCATCCACCCGAGCATGAGCACCTCACCGGTGTCGTACTGCTGGGCGATGGCCGGTACCAGGCCGTCGGCGGAGCGCTTGAGGCGCGCCGCGAGGGCGGGGTCGAGGTTGCCGGGGCGCGGGGACGTACTCATGCCGCCATTGTGCCGGGCGGGAGGGCGGGACACGGCGCACCGTCCGCCTGATGGGCGGGCGCGCGGCGGGATCCGGCCTTAGGCTGGCGCGCATGTCTACCCATGCGAAGCGTGAACGACTGTTGCTGGCCGACCTGTTGGAGGCGGCCGGGCCGGATGCGCCGACGCTCTGCCAGGGCTGGCGGACGCGGGAGCTGGCGGCGCACGTGGTCGTGCGGGAGCGCCGGCCGGATGCGGCGGGGGGTCTGCTGCTGAACGTGTTGAAGGCCCGGCTGGACAAGGCGATGGCGCAGTACACCGCCAGGCCGTACGAGGAGCTGGTCCAGCTGATCCGCACCGGGCCGCCGAGGCTGTCGGTGTACTCGGTGAAGCAGATCGACGAGGTGGCGAACGCGGTGGAGTTCTTCGTCCACGCCGAGGACGTCCGGCGGGCGCAGCCGGACTGGTCGCCGCGGGAGCCGTACCCGGTGTTCGCCGATTCCCTGTGGGGCCGCCTGGAGAAGCTGGCCCGGCTGACGGGCCGCCGGTCGCCGGTGGGCCTGGTCCTGCGGCGTCCCGACGGGCGGACGGCGGTGGCGCGCAAGGGGGTGCCGGTGGTGACGGTGACCGGGGAGCCGGGGGAACTGACGCTGTTCTGCTTCGGCCGGCAGGACGTCGCCGCCGTCTCCCTGGACGGCGACGAGGAGGCCGTCGCCCGCCTGAAAAAGGCCCCGCTGGGCCTTTGACCCCCGGCGCCCGGCCCGCCCGCCGGCGGGGTGCTCCCCCTGCCACCGGGGCTCCGGGCGAGGCGGCCCACCGGACAGGCCGGAGCCCCGCGCCTCGAACGCGGCGAGGCCGGGGGCGGTCCCCCCGGCCCGGCACCGACCCGCCGGCCGCGTGCACGCGGCGGCCCCGGCCGCCCCCGGAGGGCGGTCAGCGGACGGGGTGGCCCGCTTCCCGGAGGGTGTCCTTGACCTGGGAGATCCGCAGGTCGCCGAAGTGGAACACGGAGGCCGCCAGGACCGCGTCCGCGCCCGCCGCGATGGCCGGCGGGAAGTGGGCGAGCCGGCCCGCGCCGCCCGAGGCGATCACCGGGACCGTCACGTGCCCGCGCACGGCGGCGATCATCTCGGTGTCGTAGCCGTCCTTGGTGCCGTCGGCGTCCATCGAGTTCAGCAGGATCTCCCCGGCGCCCAGTTCGGCTGCCCGGTGCGCCCACTCGACGGCGTCGATGCCGGTGCCCTTGCGGCCGCCGTGGGTGGTGACCTCGAAGGAGCCCGACGCGGTGCGGCGCGCGTCCACCGACAGGACCAGGACCTGGCGCCCGAAGCGCTCGGCGATCTCCTGGATCAGCTCGGGGCGGGCGATGGCGGCGGTGTTGACGCCCACCTTGTCCGCACCGGCCCGCAGCAGCTTGTCCACGTCGTCGGCGGTGCGGACGCCGCCGCCCACCGTCAGCGGGATGAAGACCTGTTCGGCGGTGCGGCGCACCACGTCGTAGGTGGTCTCGCGGTTGCCGGAGGAGGCGGTGATGTCGAGGAAGGTCAGCTCGTCGGCGCCCTCGGCGTCGTACAGCTTGGCCATCTCCACCGGGTCGCCGGCGTCGCGCAGGTTCTGGAAGTTGACGCCCTTGACGACGCGGCCGTTGTCCACGTCCAGGCAGGGGATCACACGGACGGCCAGGGTCATGCGGACGCCCCCTCGGCCGGGTCGAAGGCCTCGACCTCGACCTCGACGACCATGCCGGGGTCGACGAAGCCGGAGACGATGATCATGGAGGCGGCGGGGCGGATCTCGTCGAAGAGCTCCTTGTGGGCGCGGCCGACGTCGTCCACGTCCCCGGCGTGGGTGATGTACATCCGGGTGCGGACGACGTGCTCGGGCCCGAGCCCGGCCTGGGCCAGCGCCTTGAAGGCCACGCCGAAGGCCGCGACGGCCTGGTCGTACGGGCCGCCGCCGTCGGGGGAGGTGCAGCCGGAGACGAGGACGAGGCCGCCTGGCAGCCGGACGGCGCGCGAGTAGCCGATCACGTCCTCGTACGCGCCGCCGGAGGAGAAGCGGCGCACCGCGCCCAAAGCCCGGGCGGAGCCGAGCGGCTGCGGCGAGTCGGGGGAATCGGGCGAGTCGAGGGAGTCGGGGGAGCTCATGCGCGGACCACCTTCAGGGCTTCTTCCAGCGTGAATGCCTTGGCGTACAGGGCCTTGCCGACGATCGCGCCCTCGACGCCCAGCGGGACCAGCTCGCAGAGCGCCCGCAGGTCGTCCAGGCAGGAGATGCCGCCGGAGGCCACGACGGGCCGGTCGGTGGCGGCGCACACGCCCCGCAGCAGCTCCAGGTTGGGGCCGGTCAGCGTGCCGTCCTTGCCGATGTCGGTGACGACGTAGCGGGCGCAGCCCTCGGAGTCCAGCCGGGCGAGGGTCTCGTACAGGTCGCCGCCCTCGCTGGTCCAGCCGCGGCCCTTGAGGGTGGTGCCGCGCACGTCGAGTCCGACGGCGATCCGCTCGCCGTGCTCGGCGATGGCCTTGGCGGCCCATTCGGGGGTCTCCAGGGCGGCGGTGCCCAGGTTGACGCGGGTGCAGCCGGTGGCGAGGGCCGCGGCGAGCGTGTCGTCGTCGCGGATGCCGCCGGACAGCTCGACCTTGATGTCCATGGCGCCGGTGATCTCGGCGACCAGGGCGCGGTTGTCGCCGGTGCCGAAGGCGGCGTCCAGGTCGACGAGGTGCAGCCACTCGGCGCCGGAGCGCTGCCAGGCGAGGGCCGCCTCCAGCGGGGAGCCGTAGGAGGTCTCGCTGCCGGACACCCCGTGCACGAGGCGGACGGCCTGGCCGTCGCGGATGTCGACCGCGGGGAGGAGCTCCAGCTTCGCTGCGCGGTGCACGGTCATCACAGGGTCTCGATCCAGTTGGTGAGGAGCTGGGCTCCGGCGTCGCCGGACTTCTCGGGGTGGAACTGGGTGGCCCACAGGGCGCCGTTCTCCACGGCCGCGACGAAGCGCTCGCCGTGGGTGGCCCAGGTGACGCGGGGTGCGCGGATGGCCGGGTTGGTGACCTCCAGGGACCACTGGCGCGCCGCGTAGGAGTGCACGAAGTAGAACCGGGCGTCGGCGTCCAGACCGGCGAATGCCTGGCTGTCGGCGGGGGCCTCGACGGTGTTCCAGCCCATGTGGGGGACGACCGGGGCCTTCAGGGGACCGACGGTGCCGGGCCACTCGTCGAGGCCCTCGGTCTCGACGCCGTGCTCGATGCCGCGCTCGAAGAGGATCTGCATGCCGACGCAGATGCCCATGACCGGGCGGCCGCCGGAGAGCCGTCGGCCGATGATCCAGTCGCCGCGGGCGTCCTTGAGGCCCTGCATGCAGGCGGAGAAGGCACCGACGCCGGGGACGAGGAGTCCGTCGGCGTCCATGGCCTTGTCGTAGTCGCGGGTGATCTCGACATCGGCGCCGACGTGGGCGAGGGCGCGCTCGGCCGAGCGGACGTTGCCGAAGCCGTAGTCGAAGACGACCACGTTCTTGGTGGGGCTCATTCCCAGATTCCTTGGATCCGCAGGACTCCGGCGGCAAGACACATCGCGGAGCCGATGGCGAGCAGGACGATGACCGATGTGGGCATCTTCTGCTTCTGGAAGGAGTAGACGCCGCCGGCCAGGAAGAGGCCGACGACGATCAGGATGGTGTTGAGGCCGTTCACGGCTAGAGGGCGCCCTTCGTGGAGGGCAGGATCCCGGCCGCGCGCGGGTCGAACTCCGCGGCGTAGCGCAGGGCGCGCGCGAGCGCCTTGAACTGGCACTCCACGATGTGGTGCGCGTTGCGGCCGTACGGGACGTGGACGTGCAGCGCGATCTGGGCCTGGGCGACGAAGGACTCGAAGATGTGCCGGGTCATCGTCGTGTCGTAGGAGCCGATCATCGGCGCCATGTTCTCGGGCTCGGTGTGCACGAGGTAGGGGCGGCCGGACAGGTCGACGGTCACCTGGGCGAGGGACTCGTCGAGCGGCACGGTGCAGTTGCCGAAGCGGTAGATGCCCACCTTGTCGCCGAGGGCCTGCCTGAAGGCGGCGCCGAGGGCCAGCGCGCTGTCCTCGATGGTGTGGTGGCTGTCGATGTGCAGGTCGCCGTCGGTCTTGACCGTGAGGTCGAACAGGCCGTGGCGGCCCAGCTGGTCGAGCATGTGGTCGTAGAAGCCCACGCCCGTCGAGACGTCGACCTTGCCGGTGCCGTCGAGGTTTATCTCGACGAGGACCGAGGTCTCCTTCGTGGTGCGCTCGATCCGTCCGATGCGGCTCATGCGTGCTGCTCCTTCTTCAGTGCGCGAACCGCTTCCAGGAACGCGTCGTTCTCTGCCGGGGTGCCGGCGGTGACCCGCAGCCGGCCCGGTACGCCGTTGTCCCGGACCAGGACGCCCCGGTCGAGGATCTTCTGCCAGGCGGTGTGCGCGTCTTCGAACTTCCCGAACTGGATGAAGTTCGCGTCGGACTCGGTGACCTCGTAGCCGATGGCCCGCAGTTCGGTGACCAGGCGGTCCCGTTCGGCCTTGAGCTGCTCGACGTAGCCGAGCAGGGTGTCGGTGTGTTCCAGGGCGGCCAGCGCGGTCGCCTGGGTGACGGCCGAGAGGTGGTACGGCAGGCGCACCAGCTGGACGGCGTCGACGACGGCGGGGTGCGCGGCCAGGTAGCCCAGGCGCAGTCCGGCGGCGCCGAAGGCCTTGGACATGGTCCGGGAGACCACCAGGTGGGGACGGCCCTCCAGGAGGGGCAGCAGCGAGTCCCGGTGGCTGAACTCGACGTACGCCTCGTCGAGGACGACCACGGAGGGCTTGGCCGCCTGGGCGGCCTCGTAGAGGGCCAGGACCGTCTCCGCCGCGACCGCGGTGCCCGTGGGGTTGTTGGGCGAGGTGATGAAGACGACGTCGGGGGCGTGCTCGGCGATCGCCGCCTCGGCGGCCTGCACGTCGATGGTGAAGTCCTCCCGGCGCGGGCCGGAGATCCAGCCCGTCCCGGTGCCGCGGGCGATCAGGGCGTGCATCGAGTAGGAGGGCTCGAAGCCGATCGCGGTGCGGCCCGGTCCGCCGAAGGTCTGCAGCAGCTGCTGGATGACCTCGTTGGAGCCGTTGGCGGCCCACACGTTCTCGCGCGCGACGGGGTGCCTGCCCGTGCGCGTCAGGTAGGCGGCCAGCTCCGTGCGCAGCTCGACGGCGTCGCGGTCGGGGTAGCGGTTGAGGGTGCGGGCGGCGTCGGCGACGCGCTCGGCGATGCGCCGAACGAGCGCCTCGGGCAGCTCGTAGGGGTTCTCGTTGGTGTTGAGCTGGACGGGTACGTCGAGCTGCGGGGCGCCGTACGGGGACTTGCCGCGCAGTTCGTCGCGGATGGGGAGGTCGTCGATGCCGAGGACGGGGCCGGCGCTCATGCCGTGGGCACCTTCCAGCCGAAGCGTGCCTTGAGGGCGGCGCCGTGCGCGGGCAGGTCCTCGGCCTCGGCCAGCGTCACCACGTGGTGGGTGACCTCGGCGAGGGCGTCGCGGGTGTAGTCGACGATGTGGATGCCGCGCAGGAAGGACTGTACGGACAGTCCGGAGGAGTGGCAGGCGCAGCCGCCGGTGGGCAGCACGTGGTTCGACCCGGCGCAGTAGTCGCCGAGCGAGACCGGGGCCCAGGGCCCGACGAAGATCGCGCCGGCGTTGCGCACGCGGGCGGCCCAGGCGGCGGCGTCGGCCGTCTGGATCTCCAGGTGCTCGGCGCCGTAGGCGTCGACGACCTTCAGGCCGTCCTCCAGGCTGTCGACCAGGACGATCGCGGACTGCTTGCCCGCGAGGGCCGGCTTGATCCGGTCCTCGACGTGCTTGGTGGCCGCGACCTGCGGCTCCAGTTCCTTCTCGACGGCCGCGGCGAGCTCGGCGCAGTCCGTGACGAGGACGGCGGCGGCCAGGGGGTCGTGCTCGGCCTGGCTGATCAGGTCGGCGGCGACGTGCACCGGATCGGCCGTGGAGTCCGCGAGGACGGCGATCTCGGTCGGCCCGGCCTCGGTGTCGATGCCGATCCGGCCCGTGAAGTACCGCTTGGCGGCGGCCACCCAGATGTTGCCGGGGCCGGTCACCATGTTGGCGGGCGCGCACTCCTCGGTGCCGTAGGCGAACATCGCGACGGCCTGGGCGCCGCCGGCCGCGTACACCTCGTCCACGCCGAGGAGGGCGCACGCGGCGAGGATCGTGGGGTGCGGCAGCCCGCCAAACTCCTTCTGCGGCGGGGACGCGAGCGCGATCGACTCGACGCCCGCCTCCTGCGCGGGTACGACGTTCATCACGACGGAGGACGGGTACACCGAGCGGCCGCCCGGGGCGTACAGGCCGACGCGCTCGACCGGAACCCACTTCTCGGTCACGGTGCCGCCGGGGACCACCTGGGTGGTGTGCTCGGTGCGGCGCTGGCCCCGGTGCACGATCCGGGCGCGCCGGATCGACTCCTCCAGGGCGGCGCGGACGGCCGGGTCCAGCTGCTCCAGGGCGGCCTCGACGGCCTCCACGGGCACGCGGACCTGCGAGAGCTCGACGCCGTCGAACTTCTGCGCGTACTCGATCAGCGCCGCCGTGCCACGATGATGGACGTCCTCGCAGATGGGCCGCACCTTCTCCAGGGCGGCTTCCACGTCGAACTCGGCACGGGGCAGCAGGTCGCGCAGGGCGCCGCCCTCGGGGAGGGCGTCACCGCGCAGGTCGATACGAGAGATCACCCCACAATTCTCTCAGACCGCTTCACGCCACCGTTCGCCCGTATCACTGGCTGATACACGCCCCGGCTGTCACAGGCGCCGGTTAGCGTTCCCGCAGACGTCTTCCACGTGCGTGGACGTGATGCGGAGGGGGGCCGCCATGACCGAGGAGCGTGCGGGCGAGGAGCCGGCCGGTCTCGGCGCAGCCGAGCGCCTGGTCTGGGCCGCCTACCGGACGGGCAGCGTCTGCGACCTGCGCGCCCGCGACTTTGGCCGGGACGATCCGCACGGCGACCACCTCTGGGGTCCCGAGCGCAGCGTGCGCGCCCGGGTGGTGGCCCTGCTGCTGCTCCACGGGCCGCCGCCGGTGCCGGGCCGGGTGGCGTCGCTCAAGCTGCGCGGCGCGCGGATCACCGGGCAGCTCGACCTGTCGGGCGGCACGGTCAGCCCGTACGTGGAGCTCCAGGGCTGCCGCTTCGACAGCGAGATCCAGCTGTCCGAGGCGCGGGTCGGAACCCTGCGCATGATCGACTGTGCGATCCCCCGGCTGGAGGCGGCGCGCCTGCACACCGAGGGCGACCTGCACCTGCCGCGCTGCCGGGTGGCCCGGGGGATCCGGCTGACCGACGCGCAGATCGGCACGGACCTGCTGGTCAGCCAGGCCGTGGTGCAGCGGGACACCAAGGGCCGGGCGATCACCGCCGACGGCATGTCGGTGGCGCAGGACTTCCAGGGCGAGCTGCTGGACACGTACGGGGAGGTGAGCCTGCGCGGCGCGAAGGTCGGCGTGTCGATGAACCTGCGCGGCGCGTGCCTGCGCAACCCGTACGGGCGGTACGCGCTGAACGCCCCGCAGCTGACGGTCGAGCGCACCCTGTACCTGACCTCGATCGCCCTGGGCTACGTCCCGGGCGGCTCGGGCTCCTCCACTCCCCCGTACGGGCTGGGCCAGACACCCACGCGCGGCGGCCCGGCGCAGCGCTTCGAGTGTCGGGGCGGGCTGCGCCTGGACGACGGCCGCTTCGGGGACGCCATCGACTTCTACGGGGCGCGCTTCGTGCTCGCGGAAGGTCAGGAGGTGTCGCTGCGCCGGATCCAGACGCCGGAGTTCCGCTTCGTGGGCGAGCGCCCGGAGCGCGGGCGGGTCGTGGTGTCGGGGGCCAAGGTGGTCAAGCTCGTCGACGCCTCCACCAGCTGGCCGGGCCCCGGCGGGGTGTCGATCGAGGGCTTCGTCTACGAGAACCTCGCGCCGCGCGGTCATTTCCCGCTGGCGCGCCGGCTGGCCTGGGTGGAGGCGGCCACCCCCGAGTACTCGCCGGAGCCGTACGAGCGGCTGGCGACCGTACTGCGGGCCAGCGGGGAGGACGCGGACGCCCGCGAGGTGCTGCTGGCCAAGCAGCGGCGGCGCCGTGCCACCCTGCCGCCGGCCGCCAAGGCATGGGGCTACCTGCAGGACTGGACGGTGGTCTACGGCTACCGGCCGGGCCGGGCCGCGCTGTGGATGGCGGTCCTGTGGGCGGCGGGAGCGCTGCTGTTCTCCCGGCACCAGCCCCCTCCGATCAAGGAGGACGAGCACCCGGAGTGGGACGCCGCCCTGTACGCCCTGGACCTGCTGCTGCCGGTGATCGACCTCGGCCAGGAGGCCCAGTGGAAGCTGGAAGGCGGCTGGCAGTGGGGGGCGACGGCCCTGGTCCTGCTGGGGTGGATCCTGGCCACGACGGTGGCGGCGGGGGCGTCCCGGCTGCTGAGACGCGGATGACGGGGCGTACGCGCTGGTGGGACAAGGGTGACGGGGCCGGGGCCATGGCCATTACCCTGTGCCTCGTGACCACCGTTCGCCTGCCCCTCTTCCCGCTGAATTCGGTGCTGTTCCCGGGACTCGTCCTCCCGCTGAACATCTTCGAGGAGCGTTATCGCGCCATGATGCGCGAGCTGCTGAAGACGGGCGAGGACGAGCCGCGCCGCTTCGCGGTCGTCGCCATCCGCGACGGGCGCGAGGTCGCGCCGACCGCGCCCGGACTGCCGGACCAGACGGCCCTGCCCGAGCGCGGCCCGGCCGCGGGCTTCGGCGCGGATCCGGTCCAGGCCTTCCACCGGGTGGGCTGCATCGCGGACGCGGCGACGATCCGGGAGCGCGAGGACGGCAGCTTCGAGGTCCTGGCGACGGGCACGGCGCGGGTCCGGCTGCTGTCGGTGGACGCTTCGGGGCCCTACCTCACCGCGGAGCTGGAAGAGCTCCCGGAGGACTCGGGCGAGGGCGCGGGCGCGCTGGCCGAAGGGGTGCTGAGGGCGTTCCGCGCCTACCAGAAGCGGCTGGCCGGAGCCCGCGAGCGGTCCCTGACCGCAGCGGAACTCCCCGACGAGCCGTCGGTGGTCTCGTACCTGGTGGCGGCTGCGGCGGTGCTGGACATCCCGGCGAAGCAGCGGCTGCTGCAGGCCCCGGACACCGCGACGCGCCTCGCGGAGGAGCTGAAGCTGCTGCGCGCGGAGACGGCGGTGATCCGCCACCTGCCGTCGCTGCCGGCGGTGGACCTGACCCGTACGCCGACGAGCCCGAACTGACGGCGGCACGCACCGATGGCGAAGAGGACGAAACAGGCGGCCGCCGGGACTCCGGCGATCGCCGCCCTGACGGCGGCCGGCGCCGTCTTCACCACGCACGCGTACGAGCACGACCCCGCCCACCCCTCGTACGGCGAGGAGGCCGCGCAGGCGATGGGCGTCTCCCCGGAGCGGGTCTTCAAGACGCTGGTGGCGGAGGTGGACGGGGTGCTGACGGTGGCGGTGGTCCCGGTGTCCGGCTCGCTGGACCTGAAGGCCCTGGCGGCCGCCGTCGGCGGCAAGCGGGCGGCGATGGCGGATCCGGCGCTGGCCGAGCGCACCACGGGGTACGTGCGGGGCGGCATCTCCCCGCTGGGGCAGCGCAAGCGGCTGCGGACGGTGGTCGACGCATCGGCCGCCGGCCACGAGACCGTCTGCGTCTCGGCCGGCCGCCGCGGCCTGGAGGTGGAGCTGTCCCCGGCCGTGCTGACCGCGCTCACCTCGGGCGTGACGGCTCCCATCGCCCGCCCGTAGCCGCGGCCGGCCGGCGCCGCCGGATCCGGGCGGCGCGCGGCGGGTCGCAGGCGCGGCTCGGGCCGTGACGCCGGCCGTGGCGGGTCAGGTCTGCGGGGGCTCCGGCACGGCCGGGTCGGCGTGGGCGTGCGGCGGCAAAGCGGCAGCGGCCCACTCCCCCGCCGGCTCCTGCTCCCGCGGGGACCACAGCGCCGTCAGCCCCAGGTGGACCAGTACGGCGGCCATCGGCCAGACCAGCAGCGCCCCGTGCGCCATCAGCTCCAGCGGCGCGTCGAAGGGCACTTTCTTGCCCGCCTTCAGTGCGGCGGCCGCCAGGTCGGAGGAGGGCCCCAGCCACAGCCCGAGCCGCCACCCCACCAGCGCCGCGAACAGCGAACCGAGCCCCAGTCCGATCACCAGCGGCACACCGCCCCTGCGGCGCCACAGGAAGGTGCCGGCGGCGCTCGCCGCGCCCAGCACCGCCGACAGCGCGAAGAAGGTCCCGTCGGACCCGATCCGCGCCTCGCTCTCGCTGTCGCGCAGGAACACGGCCTCGCCGTTGGAGACGTACTGCACCCGCGGCGCCAGCCACGCCCACAGCAGTGCGAGGAGCACTCCGGCCACCGCCACCGCGAGGGCGACGGCGGCGCCGTCCCGGACGTCCTCGGGGGTGACGGCCGCGCCGGTGTCACCCGGGCTCCCGGGCGGGAGCGAGGACGGGTCGAAAGGAGAGGGAGGGGTCACGGCTTCGGTCACCCCCACATCGTGCCAGGTGCGCCGGGCACCCGCGTCAGCGGACCGCCGCCCGCCGGTACGCCCAGGTGGCGACGGCCAGGGACAGGACGCCCACCGCCCCGCACACGCCGAGGTCCACAGCGACGGCGGCCCAGTCGGGCTCCGGGGCGAAGGTCCGTGCGAAGGCCTCCACGCCGTAGGTCGAGGGCAGCAGGTCCCGCGTCCAGACGATCACCTCCGGCATCCGCTCCGGCGGCAGCACCCCCAGCAGCAGCGCCGCCGACATGCCGAGCTGGCCGGCGAGCGTGGCCAGCTCCTGGCGCGGCGCCAGCAGCCCCAGCGCCGCCCCGAGCCCCGCCAGCGCGGCCCCGGCCAGCGGCACCACCGCGGCCAGGATCCACAGACCGCTCATCGGCAGCCCGAAGAGCACGCACCCGAAGACGGCGGTGACCAGCGTCCCCGGCAGGGTGAAGGACGCGTACGCGGCGGCGGCGCCCAGCACCACCGACGCCGGCGGCACCGGCAGCGTGGCGTAGTGGTCGAGGCCGCCGCCGGCCCGCAACTGCCCGAAGTACTGCGCGAGCAGGTTCAGCGCGACGAAGGCGACGACGAGGACGGAGGAGCCGGCCACGACGGCCCGCGCCTCCGAACCGCCGTCCACCACGCCCCGCATCAGGATCATGATCCCGACGGACTGGAAGGTGGCCACGAACAGCAGCGGGACGCGCGCCACCCGGGCCCGCGACAGCTGCGCCCGGTACACGGCGGCCAGCGCGGGGAAGACACGGGCACGGGGCGCGAGGGGCGCGGCGACCGGCACCGCGGTGGCAGGTCCGGCCGTGGCGGGTCCGGCGGCTGCGGTCCCGGCTCCCGGTGCGGCAGCGGTGAGCGGCGCCACGGCGCCCGTCAAGCGGTCGCTCACGACTTCACCAGCCCTTTCGTCTTGCCGCCGAGCGCGAGGTACACGTCCTCCAGGCTCGGCGTGGCCAGCGTGAAGTCGTCGAGTGCGGCGAAGGCGGGGCCGCCGGTGACCGCGGCCACCGCCGCCCGTGCCTCGTCGGGCGCGAGCCGCAGCACCCAGCGGCGGCCGGACTCGGCCGCCGCCGACCGCAGCCGCGCCACCTCGGGGACGTCCAGGGGCGCGCTCTCGCGCCACACCAGTTCCAGCCGGACCTCGCCGGAGACCTGCGCCTTCAGCCCGGCCGGGGTGTCGCAGGCGATGACCCGGCCCTGGTCGATGACGGCGACCCGGTCCAGGACCGTCTCGGCCTCGATGACGTTGTGCGTGACGAGCAGGACGGTGGCCCCGTGCCGGGCGCGCCGCCGGTCCACGGCCGACCACACCGCGCGGCGGGCCACCGGGTCCATGCCGGTGGTGGGCTCGTCGAGGACGAGTACCGGCCGCTGCCCCACGAGTGCGGCGGCGAAGCAGGCCAGGCGCCGCTGTCCGCCGGAGAGCTTCCGCAGGGGCCGCCCGGCGATCGCGGTCAGCCCGAGCTCCTCCAGTACGGCGTCGCGCTCGGCCCGCGCCGCGCGGACGTGCAGGCCGCGCAGCCGGCCGGTGGTCTCCGCGGCCAGTGCGACGGTCAGTTCGTCCAGTGCCGTGGACTCCTGCCCCAGGTAGGCGAGGAGCCGCGCCGCCCGCTCGGGGTGACGTACGAGGTCGTGGCCGAGGAGGGTCACCGAGCCCGCGTCGGGCCGCATCAGCCCGGTGAGCTGGCGGACGAGGGTGGACTTGCCGGCGCCGTTGGGGCCGAGCAGGCCGAAGATCTCGCCGCGCCGGACGTCGAGGTGGATGCCGTCGTTGGCCCGGGTCTCGGGGAGGGCGGGAGCGCCGCGCCGCCCGCGGACCGCGGGGTAGGTCTTGACGAGGTCCCGCACCGCGCAGACGACGTCGGGGGCCGCTCCCGCGGCCGTCGCCGTACCGCCCCGCGCTTGTGCTGTGCCCGTACTCACGAGGGAGCAGCCTACGTGGCTTCCGGCCCTACTCGGCCGCCGGGGTCGCCGTGGCCGTCCCTGCCAGGGGCGCCGCTCCCGGGGCCGCGGCGGGTACGGCGACCACGTGTTCGGCGGCGGCCCGGACGTCGATCTCCCGCCAGAAGCCCGCCCGGATGGCGTAGCGGTCGTGCTCGTCGATCTGGTCGTCCTTGTGCGCGAGCAGCCCGAAGCGGGCGGCGTAGCGCAGCAGCTCGCCGTCGATCCGGTGCGGAATGCGGGGGTACATGGTGGCCAGCTTCTGCAGGTGCACGGTCTCCGGGAGCCGCTCCATCCAGCGCCGGGCGAACACCTGTCCCACCTCGAACGGGTCGCCGCCGACGGTGGTGATGTCCTCCTCGCGGTCGGCCCAGCGCTGTTCGGCGCTGGTCAGCTGGGCGAGGGTGGGCAGGGACGCGGTCTCGGCCGGTTCGCCGAGCGGTCCGGGCCGGTCGATCCAGCCTTTGTCGGAAGACCACCGCAGGGCGCTGCCCGCCGGAGGCTGACCGCCGCCGTGCCCGCCCGCGGGGGCGCCCGGCCCGCCGGGGGCCCGCAGGGAGCCGGCGAGCTCCTTCGGGGTGGGTACCGGCCGGCCCCCGGCGGTGGCGGGCGGGGGTACGGGCGCCCCCTCCGGCTCCTCCCGGCCGGCGGCGGCCGAGCCGTTGCGGGCGGCTTCGGCGAGCGCCGCCTCGGGCAGCGGGGCGGAGAGGATGGCGGCGATGTCGGGGCGCGGGGCGGGCGGCGGGGAGCACAGCCCGGTCAGGTCCTTGGCGCGGACGGCCCGGGTGATCCAGACGCGGTCGAGGACACGGCGCTCGTCGGCTTCGGCGACGAGGTCCTCCGACTGGTTGTAGTCCCCGTCGGCGGCCTGCACGGCCCACAGGTGGACGGCGACGCCGTGTTCCTTGGCGGACATCAGGCCGGGCAGCAGGTCGCCGTCGCCGGTGACCAGTACCACGTCGGAGCAGGCGCGGTTGCGGGCCAGTTCGGTGAGTTCGGCGTGCATGGCGGCGTCGACGCCCTTCTGCGCCCAGCGGCCGTCGCTGCGGGTGAGGGCTCCCAGCCGGACGGTCACGCGGGGCATGACGCGCAGCCGCCGGTGCTCGGGCTGCGGCACCCGGTCGGGTGCACCGTCGAACCAGTAGATGCGCAGCAGGGGCTGTTCGGTGTCGGCTTCGGCCCGTTCACGCAGGCCCTGGATGAGGGCGGCGTGGTCGACGGTGATGCGGGAGCGGGAGGGCTCCCCTGCGAGGAGGCTCGCGGCGGCGCCCAGCAGATAGCCGGCGTCCACCAGGACGACGCAGCGGTCCACGCGTACCACCCTCTTCCCTGGGGGTCCTCTGTGCTCTTCGACGGGTTCCCCGAGTCTGCCCGACCGCAAGGGTGTTGACGGCCGGAACTCGATCATCGGCGTGGCGGATCTCATACCGGGGCGGGGAGTACGCCCCGACTACGCGCCGTAATGATCCAAAATGCGCCGTTTCCGGCGCTGTGTGAGTGTGAAGGCGGTCCTGGCCCCTAGACCCTCACGGAGGCTCCACCATGGCCAAGAACAAGAACCAGAAGCAGCCCGCCAAGCAACAGGCCCGTTCGTCCTCGCCGGAGATGTCCAAGAGCTCGGCGTCCCCGTCCGAGTCGGCTTCCCAGGCTCCGAGTCCGATGGACATGGCCCACAAGAGCAAGCAGAAGAAGTTCGGCCACAACTGACGCCCCCGGCGTCCGTGACGGAAGGGCCTGCCCGGCGTGCCGGGCGGGCCCTTCCGTATGCCCGGCGCCCGCGGGGCCGGGGGACCGCGCCGCTAGCCGGCCAGGCAGGAGGGGCCGAGCAGCACCTTGAGGTCGCCGAAGAGGGCGGGGTCGGGCTGTACGCGGTGCTTGTCGAGGCGCAGCACGGTGGTGGTCCGCGGTCCCTGGAGCTTGATCCGGACCTCGGTGTTGCCCCGGTGGTGGCGCAGGATTTCGCCCAGCCGGGTCACCATCGGCGGGGTGACCTTGACGGTGGGGATGGTCAGGACGACCGGGGCGTTGGTGCCGGCGGAGGAGAGGTCGGGGACCATCATCTCCATGGCGACCAGACGCGGGACGTCCTCGCGCTTGTCGAGGCGGCCCTTGACGAAGACGACGGTGTCCTCGACCAGCTGGGTGGAGACGAGCTGGTAGGTCGCGGGGAAGAACATGCACTCGATGGATCCGGCCAGGTCCTCGACGGTGGCGATGGCCCAGGCGTTGCCCTGCTTGGTCATCTTGCGCTGGAGACCGGAGATGATGCCGCCGATGGTGACGACGGCGCCGTCGGAGTGCTCGCCGCCGGTGAGCTGGGAGATCCCGGCGTCGGTCTTGTCGGACAGCACGTGCTCCAGCCCGAAGAGCGGGTGGTCGGAGACGTAGAGGCCGAGCATCTCGCGCTCTTGGGCGAGGAGGTAGGACTTCTCCCACTCGACGTCGGAGAACTCCACGTCGAGTCCGAAGCCGGGTTCGTCGCCCGCGCTCTCGTCGCCCATGCCGCCGAAGAGGTCGAACTGTCCCTCGGCCTCCTTGCGCTTGACCGCGACGACGTTGTCGATCATCGGTTCGTGGTGGGCCACCAGGCCCTTGCGGGTGTGGCCCATCTCGTCGAAGGCGCCGGCCTTGATCAGCGACTCGACGGTCCGCTTGTTGCAGACGACCGCCTCGACCTTGTCCAGGAAGTCGGGGAAGCTGGAGAACTTCCCCTTGGCCTTCCTGGTCTTGATGATCGACTCGACGACGTTCTGACCGACGTTGCGCACCGCGGTGAGGCCGAAGAGGATCACGTCGTCGCCCTGGGCGGCGAAGTTCGGCTCGGACTCGTTCACGTTCGGCGGCAGGACCTTGATGCCCATGCGCCGGCACTCGTTCAGGTAGATCGCGGACTTGTCCTTGTCGTCCTTGACCGAGGTGAGCAGGCCCGCCATGTACTCGGCGGGGAAGTTCGCCTTGAGGTAGGCGGTCCAGTAGGAGACCAGGCCGTAGGCGGCGGAGTGCGCCTTGTTGAAGGCGTAGCCGGCGAAGGGGACCAGGACGTCCCAGAGGGCCTTGATCGCCTGGTCGCTGAAGCCCTTCTTCTTGGCTCCCGCCTCGAAGATGACGAAGTTCTTCGCCAGCTCCTCGGGCTTCTTCTTGCCCATCACGCGGCGCAGGATGTCGGCCTCGCCGAGCGAGTACCCGGCGATGATCTGGGCGGCCTTCTGCACCTGCTCCTGGTAGACGATCAGCCCGTAGGTGACCGCGAGCACCTCTTCGAGGGGCCCTTCCAGCTCCGGGTGGATCGGGGTGATCTCCTGCTGCTTGTTCTTACGCAGGGCGTAGTTCGTGTGGGAGTTCATGCCCATCGGACCCGGCCGGTACAGGGCCGAGACGGCGGAGATGTCCTCGAAGTTGTCGGGCTTCATCAGGCGCAGCAGGGAGCGCATGGGGCCGCCGTCGAACTGGAAGACGCCGAGGGTGTCGCCCCGGCCGAGCAGTTCGAAGGTCTTCGGGTCGTCCAGCGGGAGGGCCAGGAGGTCGATGTCGATCCCCTTGTTGGCCTTCACCATCTTGACGGCGTCGTCCATGATCGTGAGGTTGCGCAGGCCGAGGAAGTCCATCTTCAGCAGGCCGAGCGACTCGCAGCTCGGGTAGTCCCACTGGGTGATGGTGACGCCGTCGGTGTGCCGCACCCAGACGGGCACGTGGTCGGTGATCGTCTCGCTGGACATGATCACGCCGGCCGCGTGCACGCCCATCTGGCGGACCAGGCCCTCCACACCGCGCGCGGTGTCGATGACCTTCTTCACATCCGGCTCGTTCTCGTACATCCCGCGGATCTCGCCGGCCTCGCCGTAGCGGGGGTGCGTCGGGTCGAGGATGCCCGAGAGCGGGATGCCCTTGCCGAGGACGTCGGCGGGCATGGCCTTGGTGAGGCGGTCGCCCATGGCGTAGGGGTAGCCGAGGACGCGCGCCGAGTCCTTGATGGCGTTCTTGGCCTTGATGGTGCCGTAAGTGCCGATCATGGCGACCTTGTCGGCGCCGTACTTCTCGGTCACGTACCGGATCACCTCGACGCGCCTGCGCTCGTCGAAGTCGATGTCGACGTCGGGCATGGAGACGCGCTCGGGGTTCAGGAACCGCTCGAAGATCAGGCCGTGGGTGATCGGGTCGAGGTCGGTGATGCCCATGGCGTACGCGACGATCGAGCCGGCCGCGGAGCCTCGGCCCGGGCCCACCGCGATGCCCTGGTTCTTGGCCCACATGATGAAGTCGGCGACGACGAGGAAGTAGCCGGGGAAGCCCATCGAGATGATCGTGTCCATCTCGTACTCGGCCTGCTTCATCCGGTCCTCGGGGATGCCCCCGGGGTAGCGGCGGTGCATGCCGCGCATGGTCTCCTCGCGGAACCAGGTGACCTCGGTGTAGCCGTCCGGGATGTCGAACTTCGGCATGAGGTTCCGGAACTGGAACATGCCCTCGGTGTCGACCTGCTCCGCGACCAGCTTCGTGTTGGCGCAGCCCTCCTGCCAGGCGTCCGAGGAGTCGATGGCGTACATCTCCTCCGTGGACTTCAGGTAGTAGCCGGTGCCGTCGAAGCGGAAGCGGTCCGGGTCCGAGAGGTTCTTGCCGGTCTGGATGCAGAGCAGGGCGTCGTGGGCGGACGCCTCGCTCGCGTAGGTGTAGTGCGAGTCGTTCGTGACCAGCGGCGGGATGCCGAGCTTCTTGCCGATCTCCAGCAGTCCGTCGCGGACCCGGCGCTCGATCTCGATGCCGTGGTCCATCAGCTCCAGGAAGTAGCGGTCCTTGCCGAAGATGTCCTGGTATTCGGAGGCGGCTTTGAGGGCCTCGTCGAACTGGCCGAGGCGAAGGCGGGTCTGGAGCTCGCCGGAGGGGCAGCCGGTGGAGGCGATGAGCCCCTCGGACCACTTGGAGATGGTCTCCTTGTCCATGCGCGGCCACTTCGTGAGCCAGCCCTCGGCGTACGCGTCGGAGGACAGCCGGAAGAGGTTGTGCAGGCCGGTGGCGTTCGCCGCCCAGATCGTCTTGTGGGTGTAACCGCCGGAGCCGGAGACGTCGTCGCGCTTCTGGTGGGGCTGGCCCCACTGGATGCGGCGCTTGTTGCGCCGGGACTCGGGGGCGACGTACGCCTCGATGCCGATGATCGGCGTGATTCCGGCCTTCTTCGCGGAGTGGAAGAAGTCGTAGGCCCCGTGCAGGTTGCCGTGGTCGGACATCGCGATGTGCGTCATGCCCATCTCGTTGCACGCGTTGAACATGTCCTTCAGCCGCGCGGCACCGTCCAGCAGCGAGTACTGGGTGTGGACGTGCAGGTGCGTGAACGGCGGCTTGGTCACGGTGGGGATCCTCCGGCGGGGAGAGAGGGGCGGCAGCTCTGAATCCTACGTCTCCCGAGTGACACGTCCGGGGCACCGACCGGTACCTTCATCCGTTGCAGACCCAAGGACACCTGTCCGAAATGCGATCCACCCCGCACCACCAGGAGGCATCCGCCATGGCGGTTCCCGAGACGACCGACGAGCAGCGCGCCGAGCAGATACTGGATGTGTTCGACACCGCTTTCGGTGAGCTCCTCGCCGCCGACCCCGCCGCCTTCCAGGTGAAATTCCGGAAGATGGCCGCGTCGGCCTTCGCCTTCTACCGGGGCACCGCCTGCCTCTTCTACGCGGACCTGGAGCGGGAGCGGCACGGCGGCCCGTACCTGGACGAGCGGACGGGCCGGGTGTGGATCCACGGGGACCTGCACGCGGAGAACTTCGGCACGTACATGGACTCCAACGGCCGGCTGATCTTCAACGTCAACGACTTCGACGAGGCCTACGTCGGCCCCTTCACCTGGGACCTGAAGCGGTTCGCCGCCTCCGTCGCCCTCATCGGCTACACCAAGGCGCTCAGCGACGACCAGATCGGCGAGCTGGTGCGGATCTACGCCGGCGCCTACCGGGAGCGGATCCATGACCTGGTCGTCCGGGGCGAGGCCGGCAACGAGGACGCGGTGCCCTCCTTCACCCTGGACACCGCCGACGGCCCCCTGCTGGCCGCCCTGCGCTCGGCCCGCTCGCGCACCCGCTTCTCCCTGCTGGACTCGATGACGGAGATCCGCGACTTCGAGCGGCGCTTCGCGCCCGGGCCGGGCACCATCGAGCTGGACGCGGCCACCCGCTACAAGGTGCTGGCCGCCTTCGACGGCTACCTGGAGACCCTGCCCGGCGAGTCCCTGGTGCGGCCCGACTCCTACCGGGTCAAGGACGTGGTGGGCCGCCGGGGCGTCGGCATCGGCTCGGCCGGCCTGCCCTCCTACAACATCCTGCTGGAGGGCCACAGCGACGCCCTGGAGAACGACGTCGTGATCTACCTCAAGCAGGCGCAGACCCCGGCCGCCTCCCGGCACATCAGCGACCGGGCGGTGCGGGAGTACTTCCGGCACGAGGGGCACCGCACCGTGATCTCGCAGCGCGCCCTGCAGGCCCACGCCGACCCGTGGCTGGGCTGGACGGAGCTGGACGGCTCCGGGCAGCTGGTGGCGGAGGTCTCCCCGTACGCGGTGGACCTGGACTGGTCCGACCTGGACGACCCGGAGGAGATCGCCGCGGTCGTCGCCGACCTGGGCCGGGCCACGGCGACCATGCACGGGGCGGCGGACGCGGACGAGAGCGGCCAGACCCTGGTCCCCTTCTCCACCGAGCGCGCCATCGACGCGGCCATCGCGGCCGACGAGGACGGCTTCGCCCAGCTGCTGGTGGACTTCGCCCACGCGTACGGGGCCCGGGCCCGCGCGGACCACCAGATCTTCGTGGACCTCTTCCGCAACGGCCGTCTGACGTCGTGACCGGGAGCCGCGGGATCCGGACCTGCGGCCCCCTCTCACAGGGACTCATGGCACACTCGCGGCGATGGACATATCAGGGGTGAGGCTGCGGGGGCTGCGTGCCGCGCTGTTCAGCGCGTTCGTCGTGCTGCTCTCGGCCGGCTCGCACGTCCTCATGTCCCGGGTACCCCTGCCCCCCGCGCTGGTGGGCGGGGCCTTCGCCGCCGTGTTCACGCTCTCCTACGCGCTGGCGGGCCGCGAGCGGGGCTTCGGCCCCATCGCCGGGCTGCTCGTTCCGGTGGAGCTGGCCGCGGACACCGTCTTCACCGCCGGGCAGCACGTCTGCTACGGCCCCGCGGGCGGTCCCGTGTCGGGTCCGCTGCGGGCGCTCGGCCTGGGGGAGCTGTGCGGGGGCACCCCGGTGGGCGGACCGCTGACCGAGGTGGCCGGCCCCGCCGGCGATCCGGCCGCGCTGTTGTCCGCGCCCGGCCCGTGGCAGCCGTGGCTGCTGCTCGCCGCCCATGTGTCGGTGGGCCTGGCCGCCGCCGGCTGGCTGCGCCACGGCGAGCGGGCCCTGGGGCGGATGCTGCGCGCGGTGGCCGCCTGCGCGTTCCGGCCGCTGCTGCTGACGGGGGCCCCGGCGAGGGTGGCCACCGGCCGCCCGGAGCCGGTGCGCCGGGCGGTCCTGCCCGGCGCGCGAGCCCTGACGCGCTTCCCCGCCCACTCCGTGGGCCGACGGGGACCGCCCGTGCCCGGCGCGCTCGCGCGCGCCTGACGCACTACGGCAGTCCCCCCTTCCCGCATGCCATGCGCATGCCACACCCCACGGAGACCACGATGAGTTCACGCAACAGCCAGGCCAACAAGGCGGCGGCCCGCGAGCGGCTGCGCGCCGAGCGCGAGGCGCAGGCGAAGAAGGACAAGGTGCGCCGACAGGTGGTCGTGGCCGGTGCGGTCGTCGCCGCCCTCGCCGTGATAGGCGGCGTCGCCTACGCCCTCGTCCAGGCCAACCAGCCGGGATACTGGGACAAGGCGGCCAAGGCCGCACTGGTCAAGCCGAAGAACACCACGGGCGAGGACGGCACCACGGTCGTCGTCGGCAAGGCCGAGGCGAAGAAGACCCTGGAGGTCTACGAGGACTCCCGCTGCCCGGCCTGCGCCCAGTTCGAGCAGAGCGTCGGCGCGCAGGTCAAGCAGGACGTCGACGCCGGCAAGTACAAGCTCCAGTACTTCGGCGCCACCTTCATCGACAACGGCGCCAAGGGCGAGGGCTCGAAGAACGCCCTGAGCGCCCTGGGCGCGGCGCTCAACGTCAGCCCGGAGGCCTTCCTCGACTACAAGGCGGCGCTCTACTCCAAGGAGCTGCACCCGCAGGAGACCGTCGACAGCTTCGCCAAGGACGACTACCTGCTGAAGGTCGCGGACACCGTCCCGGCGCTCAAGGGGAACGCCGAGTTCAAGAAGGCCGTCGAGGACGGCACTTACGACCGGTGGGCGCTGGAGATGTCGAAGGCTTTCGGCAAGACCGGCGTCACGGGCACCCCGACGCTGAAGATGGACGGCAAGAAGATCGACACCCCGGGCACCCCTGAGGCGTTCACGGCGGCGATCGACAAGGCCCTCGCCGGCTGATTCCGGCCACGATGTCCGCCAACGGGCGGGTGAACTCCCAAAGTTCGCCTGCCCGTTGGCTTTAACAGGCTGTTACGGAGGCCATACCCCTCAGTAATATGATCATCCGTGACCAGTCATCTCTCCTCTTCCTCCGCGCCGTCCGCGCCGTCCGCCGGCCCGGCGGCACCGCGCCGTCGCACCGTCGTCCTGGCCGCCGCCGCCACGGCCGCGCTCGCCCCGGTGGCCGCGCTGGGCGCCACGGCCGCGCGGGCCGCCGACAGCGCTCCGGCCTTCCTGCACGGCGTCGCCTCCGGTGACCCGCTGCCCGACGGGGTCCTGCTGTGGACCCGCGTCACCCCCACCGCCGGGGCCGTGCCCGGCTCCGGCCTCGGACCCGCCGTCCAGGTGGGCTGGGAGGTGGCCTCCGACAAGGCGTTCTCCACCGTCGTCGCCGCCGGCACCGTCACCGCGAGCGCCGCGGCCGACCACACGGTCAAGGTGGACGTGCGCGGGCTGCGGCCGCAGACGCCCTACTGGTACCGCTTCACGGCCGGCGCCGCCGTCTCGCCCGTCGGGCGCACCCTGACCACCCCGGGGGCCGACGTGACCACCTCCGGGGTCCGCTTCGGCGTGGTCTCCTGCGCCAACTGGGAGTCCGGCTACTTCTCCGCCTACCGCCACCTGGCCGCCCGTACGGACCTCGACGCGGTCCTGCACCTCGGCGACTACGTCTACGAGTACCAGTCCGGGGGATATCCGGAGGCGAAGTACGTCGTGCGCCCGCACGAGCCGCGCCACGAGATACTGACCCTCGCCGACTACCGCACCCGGCACGGCGCCTACAAGACGGACGCCGATCTCCAGGCGCTGCACCACGCGCACCCGATCGTGGCCATCTGGGACGACCACGAGTTCGCCAACGACGCCTGGGCCGGCGGCGCCGAGAACCACACACCGGGCGCCGAGGGCGAATGGGCGGCGCGCGCGGCCGCCGCCAAGCAGGCGTACTTCGAGTGGATGCCGGTGCGCGCCTCCATCGCGGGCACCGTCTACCGGCGGCTGCGCTTCGGCACCCTCGCCGACCTGCACCTGCTCGACCTGCGTTCCTTCCGGTCGCAGCAGGCCAAGGTCGGCAGCGGCACGGTGGACGACCCCGAGCGCACCATCACCGGCCGCGCCCAGCTGGACTGGCTCAAGTCGGGCCTGGCGGCTTCGGACGCGACCTGGAAGCTGGTGGGCACCTCGGTGATGATCTCGCCGGTGGCCTTCGGTTCGCTGCCCGCGCACCTGCTGAAGCCGCTCGCCAAGCTGCTCGGCCTGCCCGAGGGCGGTCTGGCGCTCAACGTGGACCAGTGGGACGGCTACACGGACGACCGCAAGGAGCTCTTGGGCCACTTGCGGGACCGGAACATCAAGAACACGGTGTTCCTGACCGGGGACATCCACATGGCGTGGGCCAACGAGGTACCGGTGAACATGGCGACGTACCCCGGCTCGGGGACGGCGGCGACGGAGTTCGTGGTGACCTCGGTGACCTCGGACAACCTCGACGACATCCTGCACGTGCCGGCGGACACCGCCTCGCTGGTCGCAGAGTCGGCCGTCAAGAGCGCCAACTGGCACGTCAAGTGGCTGGACATGGACGCGCACGGCTACGGCGTGCTCGACGTGACGCCCGAGCGCTCGCAGATGGACTACTACGTCGTCTCCGACAAGCGGCGGCAGGACGCGACCGCCGCGTGGGCCCGCTCGTACCGCACGCTGAACGGCACGCAGAAGGTGGAGCGGGCCGACCAGCCGGTTCGCTGATACTCCGTCAATTCTGCTGTCCGAAGGGGCGCCTGGTGCAGACCAGGCGCCCCTTCTCCCTCACCCGCAACAAATCTTTTACTTCCAGGTACTTGCCTATTGAATGACATGCACACGTAAGATTCCGGCCAGCGTGAGGAACACCTCACCCCCCACCACGCTTCGCGAGGAGTCAACGTGCGCGCTGCTGCCCGCATATCCCCCCTGCTCCGCCGCCGCCTCATGGGCACGGCCCTGCTCGCCTCCACCCTGGCGTTCGCCCCGCTGACGGCCCCCACCACCGTCGCCGCGGCGTCCTCCGGTGCCCCCGCCGAGGCCTGCGCCGAGCAGGCCACGGGCCAGGCCAACGCCCGCATCGCCGTCGGCACCGGCGAGCACTCGGCCTCCGCCGACCCCAACGAGGTCTCCGCCGCCCAGGTCAAGGCCATGGACGCCGACCTGAAGAAGAAGCTCGCACAGGCGGGCCCCCAGCAGCTCGACGGCATGCGCGCCGACGCCGCGGCCGCCACCAGCATCCCGGTGTACGTGCACGTCATCACCTCGGGCACCGCGGGCAAGCTGACGGCCTCCCAGATCAACAGCCAGATCTCGGTCCTCAACGCGGCCTACGGCGGCCAGGGCACCGGCAACGTCAACTCCGGCTTCCAGTTCACCCTGGCCGGAACCGACTACACGGACAACGCCTCCTGGTACAACGTCTCGGACGGCACCACCGCCGAGAAGAACATGAAGAACGCCCTGCGCAAGGGCGGCAAGAACGCGCTGAACCTCTACACCGCCAACCTCGGCGGCGGGCTGCTCGGCTGGGCCACCTTCCCCAGCTCCTACGCCTCCCAGCCCAAGATGGACGGCGTCGTCATCCTCAACACCTCGGTCCCGGGCGGCTCCGCCACCAACTACAACCAGGGCGACACCGGCACCCACGAGGTCGGCCACTGGCTCGGCCTCTACCACACCTTCCAGGGCGGCTGCTCTGGCAGCGGCGACTCCGTCTCCGACACCCCTGCCGAGTCGAGCGCGGCCTTCGAGTGCCCGACCGGCCGTGACACGTGCTCGACGACCGGGACCGACCCGATCCACAACTTCATGGACTACACCTACGACTCCTGCATGTACCAGTTCACCGCGGGCCAGGTCTCGCGCATGAAGAGCATGTGGACCGCCTACCGCGCCTGATCCACGGGCGAAGGGGCACGGTCCGGCGTCCGCCGGGCCGTGCCCCTTCCGTATGCCGGGATGCCGGTATGCCCGGGTTCCCGGGTTCCCGTGTTCCCGTGTTCCGGCTCCCGGGGAACGCGTGCCGTCGCCTCGCCCCCTACAGGGCGTCGAGGAAGCCGATCGCCACCTTCCATGCCTGCCCGGCGGCCTCGGCGTCGTAGTCCTCCAGATCCGGATCGGTGAACAGGTGACCGGCGCCGGGGTAGCTGTGGACCTCCACGTCGGCCCCGGCCCGCTGCATCCGCAGGTACCAGGCCGTCAGCCAGTCGTGCGGCTCGAAGGGGTCGGGATCGGCGATGTGCAGCTGCACCGGCAGGCCGTCCACCGAGGCGCCCTCATCCAGGTCCGCCGTGCCGTGCAGGAGCAGCAGCCCGCGCGCCTTCTCGTCGGCCAGCGCCAGGTGCTGGGCCACCGAACCGCCGAAGGAGAAGCCCGCGTAGACCAGGCCCTGGTCGGAGTGGGGGGCGGAGGCCAGCACCGCGCGCTTGAGCAGCTCGTCACGGCCGATCTCGTCCTGGTGTGCCATGCCCTCCTCGACGGTCTCGAAGGTACGTCCCTCGAAGAGGTCGGGCACCTGGACCTGGTGCCCGGCGGCGCGCAGCCGGTCGGCCGCCGCGTGCACCGCGGGCCGCAGCCCGTACGTCGAATGGAAGAGCATGATGTTCATGTCACCCATCGTGCCAGTTTCCGCGGGCGGCTTCCGGTTAGGTACTTGGCCATGGAAATGGACCACGTCCTGCGCCCCGTCACCGTCATCGGCGGTTCCCTGGCCGTCACCCTGCTCGCCGGATGGCTGCTGGACCTGCTGCTGCGCCGGATCGACGCCCGCCACCCCGAGACACCCCTGTGGGGGCTGCTGCGCCGCTGCCGGCTGCCCTTCCGGCTGGCCCTGTGCACCGTCCTGCTGAGGAGTTCGTACCGCGAGGCGGGGATCCTGCCCCGCCACCCCGTGGGCGTGGGCAGAGCCCTGACCCTCGTGCTGATCGCCTCCGCGGCGTGGCTGCTCGTGGGCATCGCGACGGCCGTGGTCGACGCCGCGTACGCCCGGTACGCGGCCGGCGCCCCCGACCGCGCCCGCGTCCGCCGGGTCCGCACCCAGGTCACGCTGATCCAGCGGGTCGTGACGGCGGTCGTCGTCGCCGTGGCGATCGCCTCCATGCTGCTCACCTTCCCCGCCATGCGCGCGGTCGGCGCCTCGCTGCTGGCGTCCGCCGGTGTCCTCGGCATCGTGGCCGGCATCGCCGCCCAGTCCGCGCTCGGCAACCTCTTCGCGGGCCTGCAGATCGCCTTCGGCGACACCGTGCGCATCGGCGACACCGTGGTGGTCGACAAGGAATGGGGCACGGTGGAGGAGATCACCCTGACCTTCCTCACGGTCCGCACCTGGGACGAGCGCCGCATCACGATGCCGGTCTCGTACTTCACGGCCAAGCCGTACGAGAACTGGTCGCGCGGCGGCGCCCAGATGACCGGCACCGTCTTCTGGCACCTGGACCACAGCGCCCCCATCGCCCTGATGCGCGAGCAGCTCGGGCACGTCCTGGGGGAGATCCCGGAGTGGGACGGCCGCGGCGCCGGCCTGGCGGTGACGGACACCACCCCGAACACGGTCCAGGTCCGCGCGGTGGTCACCGCCAAGGACGCCGATGACGTCTGGACGGTGCGCTGCGCCGTCCGTGAGCGTCTGATCACCTGGCTGGTGGCCCACCACCCGTACGCGCTCCCCCGCATCGCGACCTCCCCCGCGCTCCCCGCGCCCCCGCCGGGCGAGCCGGCGCACCCCGGTCCGGACCTGGTGGCGGGGCGCGCCCGGGGGGTGTCCTGACACCCCGGCCCGGCGTGATCGGCGACACACCCGCCAGAACGACGCCGCGCCGGCCGACAGGGCCGCCCCCGCCGGGGCGGCCGCCGGGCGCAGCGGTCAGCTGCGCAGGCTGCGCACGTCCAGGTGGCGCAGCACCCGGTCGACGATCTCCGGGTCGGAACCGGGTTCGCTGCGGGCGGCCAGCACCTCGTGGCGGGCGGCCGACATCATCTCGCGCTGGATCCGCTGGACGTCCCTGATCCGCACCACCCGCTGCGCGTACGCCTCACGCCGCTCCTCGTCCACCATGTCCGGACTGATCCGGGCGCCCACGTCGTAGGCCCGCCGGTACAGCGTCTCCACCAGATCCTCCGGCAGGTCCTCGTCCTGCTCGATCTGCTTCAGCCGCCGCTTCGCGGCCTTCGCCGCGCGGATCGCCAGCTGCCGCTCGATCTCGCGGTCCGCGTCCGTGTCGGCCTCCACCCCGAGCCGCCGCACCAGCCACGGCAGGGTCAGCCCCTGGAGCACCAGCGTCGCCATGATCACGGCGAAGGCGATGAAGATGATCTGGTCGCGCGCCGGGAAGGGTTCGCCCCCGTCCGTGCGCAGCGGGATGGCGAGGGCCAGGGCGACCGAGGCCACCCCCCGCATCCCCGCCCACCACATGACCACGCTCTCCCGCCAGCTCAGCGGGATCTCCTCGTCGTAGTCCCGCCGTTTGTGGAGCCGTTTGGCGAGCCAGCCGGCCGGCAGCAGCCAGAGCAGCCGCACGCCGACGACGACCCCCACCACCACGGCCGCCCACCCGGCCATCTCCCACGCGCGGCCCTGCGCGGTGCCGAAGACGTGGTGGAGCTCCAGCCCGATCAGCCCGAACGCCACCCCCGTGACCAGCATGTCGACGACTTCCCAGAAGGTGTGCCCGGCCAGCCGCCCCAGCACGTCGTCGGCGTCGTTCGCGTACTCGGCGAGGAACAGCGCCGTCGTCAGGACGGCCAGCACGCCCGAGCCCTGGAACTCCTCCGCCAGGACGTACGCGACGAACGGCACCAGCAGGGTCAGCCCGATCTGCAGGGTGGCATCGCCGAGCCGCCCCATCAGCCGGTTGGCCGACCAGCCGAGGACCAGGCCGACCGCCACGGCCACGACGGCGGACAGGACGAACTCCCCGAGCGCGGCCGGCAGGGAGAAGCTTCCGCTGACGGCGGCGCCGATGGCCACGTGGTAGAGCACGATGGCGGTGACGTCGTTGAACAGGCCCTCGCCCTCCAGGATCGACACCATCCGGCGGGGCAGCCCGAGCGATCCCGCGACGGCGGTGGCGGCCACCGGGTCGGGCGGGGCCACCAGCGCGCCGAGCGCGACGGCGGCGGCGATCGGCAGCCCGGGCACGACCGCGTTCGCGACCGCGGCGACGGCGGCGGTCGTGACGAACACCAGGGCCACGGCCAGCAGCAGGATGGGCCGGACATTGGCGGCGAACTGCCGCCACGAGGTGCGCTGCACGGAGGCGTACAGCAGCGGCGGCAGCACCAGCGGCAGGATGTACTCGGGCGGGATGTCGACGTTGGGTACGGCCGGCACCAGCGCGAGGACGACGCCGCCGATGGTCATGAGCACGGGTGCGGGCAGCCCGAGCCGGTCTCCGAGCGGCACGGTGACCACGGCTCCGAGCAGCAGCACGAACAGAAGAGCAAGCTGATCCACTCCCCCACCCTGCCAGGCCGCCGCGCCCGGCGGCGACGGACAGGCCCGCGCCCGCCCGCCGGTCGGGGCGCGGCCCCGGGGGTTCACCGGTCCGGCGGTGGCGGGTTCAGCTCTCCGCGAGGGGACGCCGCATCGCGCGGTGCCGGATGCCCGCGTCCTGGAATTCCGGGCCGTAGGCCACGTATCCCAGCCGCTCGTAGAAGCCCAGCGCATGGGTCTGCGCGCCGAGGTCCACGGCCGACAGCCCGAGGGCGGCGGCCTCCGCCTCGATCGCCCGGACCAGCGCGACGCCCACGCCCAGCCCGCGGGCGGACTTGCGCACGGCCAGCCGGCCCAGCGAGCCGACGCCCTGCGTCCCGGTCTTGCCCAGCGCGGCGGCGCCGTGGAGCAGCCGGCCGGTGCCCAGCGGCGTCCCGTCCGGTCCTACGGCCAGCACGTGCACCGCGTCCGCGTCGTAGGCGTCGTACTCGATCGACTCGGGCACCGACTGCTCGGCCACGAACACCTCGGACCGGACCGCGAAGCACGCGGCCCGGTCGGCCTCGTCCTCGGCGACCCGGATCTCGATGCCGGCGGTCGGGACGGTCACTCGCTCTCCGCCCGGATCACGTCCAGCGCGTGCTGGAGGTCGGCCGGGTAGGTGCTCTCGAACTCCACCCACTGCCCGTCCGACGGGTGCTCGAAGCCCAGACGCACCGCGTGCAGCCACTGCCGGGTCAGGCCCAGCCGCTTCGCGACGGTCGGGTCCGCCCCGTAGGTCAGGTCGCCCACGCACGGGTGGCGGTGCGCCGCCATGTGCACGCGGATCTGGTGCGTGCGGCCCGTCTCCAGCTTGATGTCCAGCAGCGAGGCCGCACGGAAGGCCTCGATCAGGTCGTAGTGGGTGACCGAGGGCTTGCCCTCCTGGGTCACGGCCCACTTGTAGTCCGCGCTCGGGTGCCGGCCGATCGGCGCGTCGATCGTGCCGCTCATCGGATCCGGGTGGCCCTGTACGAGCGCGTGGTAGCGCTTGTCCACGACGCGCTCGCGGAACTGGTTCTTCAGCGAGGTGTAGGCGCGCTCGGACTTGGCGACGGCCATCAGGCCGGAGGTGCCGACGTCGAGGCGGTGCACGATGCCCTGGCGTTCGGCCGCGCCGGAGGTCGAGATGCGGTAGCCGGCCGCGGCGAGGCCGCCGATGACGGTGGTTCCGCTCCAGCCGGGGCTCGGGTGGGCGGCGACGCCCACCGGCTTCATGATGACGACGATGTCGTCGTCGTCATGGACGATCTCCATGCCCGGGACGGGCTCGGCAACGACCTCGACCGGCCGCGGCGGCGCGGGCATCTCGACTTCGAGCCAGGCGCCGCCGTGCACGCGCTCGGACTTCCCGACGACGCTGCCGTCGACCGCCACCTTCCCCGCGGCCGCGAGTTCGGCCGCCTTCGTCCGGGAAAATCCGAACATACGGGCGATGGCGGCGTCGACGCGCTCGCCCTCGAGGCCATCGGGAACGGGCAGGGTGCGGATCTCGGGAATCGTACTCACCCGTCGAGTATGCAGGACTCGGCCGGGGAGCATCCCCGCGCTCAGTCCTTGTGGACGGTGCCGTCCGGGTCCAGACCCTTGAACGAGAGCAGCACGATCAGGATGCCGCCGCACACGATCGCCGAGTCGGCGAGGTTGAAGACGGCGAAGTGGGCTGGAGCGATGAAGTCGACGACCGCCCCCCGGAACACACCGGGCGAGCGGAAGATCCGGTCGGTCAGGTTGCCCAGCGCTCCGCCCAGCAGGAGGCCGAGCGCGATCGCCCAGGGCAGGCTGTAGAGCTTGCGGGCCAGCCGGACGATCACCACGATCACGG
Organism: Streptomyces sp. CB00455; assembly: GCF_001905445.1. Classification (GTDB taxonomy): domain Bacteria; phylum Actinomycetota; class Actinomycetes; order Streptomycetales; family Streptomycetaceae; genus Streptomyces. Next base: position 280,886 of record NZ_LIVQ01000003.1, read on the forward strand.
TGGCCGCGATGCAGGTGAAGATGATCGTGAAGGCCTCGCCGAAACCGAAGGCGGCGCCGGCGTTGCGGACCGCCTCGAACTTCAGCAGGTCACCGACGATCTCGATCGGCGGCTGGTGCTCCAGCTTCGCCACGACCAGCATCTTGCTGCCGAGGTCCAGCAGGTAGGCGAGCACCGCCACGACGAGCAGCGCCGCGATCCGCCGGCGCCCGCCGGGTCCGGCGTACTGCGGCTCGGCGTCGTCCCCGACCTCCGGCGTACCGATGATGCGCTCCGCCTCTGCCACGTGAGTCCCTCGAACTAGCCCGAACCAGGTTGCCGACGAAACAGCCCCGCCAGGTTCCTGGACCCTGACGAGACACGAGGGTACGTCAGGGCGCCCGCGTACCGCCCGGCGAGCGGCCGCCGCCGAACCGGCCGCCCGTCCGTCCCGGGCCCGACCCGGCACGCCCCGGCCGGCCGGGCACCCTTCGGTGCCGCTGCTCCGGGATCCTGCCGCGCCCGCGCAGCCGCGGCAGGACCGCAGCACTAGTGCCGCCGCTCCTGCTTCTGCTTGCAGTCCACGCACAGCGTCGCCCGGGGGAAGGCCTGCATCCTGGCCTTGCCGATGGGCTGCCCGCAGTTCTCGCAGATGCCGTACGTGCCCGCCTCCAGCCGTTCCAGGGCCCGCTCGGTCTGCTCCAGCATGGACGTGGCGTTCGCGGCCAGGGCCAGCTCGGACTCCCGGGTGATGTTCTTCGTGCCCGTGTCCGCCTGGTCGTCGCCGGCGCCGTCTCCCGAGTCCCTCATCAGACCCGAGATGGCCACCTCGGAGGCGTCGAGCTCGGCCCGCAGTCTCAGCACCTCGCTCGTCAGCCCGCTGCGGGCCTCGTCGACCTCGCCCTGCGTCCACGGGTCCTCGCCGGGCCGTACGGCGAGGTCCGCGGGCGCGGTGACCGTGGCGGCGGCCCGCACCTTGGGCAGGCCGCTGGTGGCGGCCGTCGCCGTCTTCCTCGTCGTACCCGTGCTCTTCTTGGCGACCACTTTCCGGGCTCCCGTCTTCTTCGCGGCCTTCGCCGCCCCCTCGGCCCCGGCCGGCTTGGCCGCGGCTTCCCGCTTCTCGACGGTCGTCTCGTCGTCGCCCGCCGTCTTCCCGGCGCCGGCCGTCTTCCCGGCGGCGGTCGTCTTCCCGGCGGCGGTCGTCTTCCTGACGGCGGTCGTCTTCCCGGCCGGCTCCTTCTTCGCGGGTGCCTTGGCCGGAATCTTCCCGGCAACCGCCTTCCGGGCAGTACCGGCGGTCTTCTTCGCCACCATGGCCGCGGCCCCTTCACATACTGTGATCATTGCTCGCGAATCGTGCCGGAACGATAAATCGGCTCCGGCCCCGCGGCAACGGGGCACGCATCCGTCGAGGCCAGCCTGCATCCGTTGTGCCCATCCGGAAGCCCGGTAATCCGCCCCACCGGCCCCACCGGATCCCGCGGGGGCGCGTCGGACCGTTCGGGTCACCCGGGGGCACGCCGGGGAGCCCGCGCGCAGGCCGTCGGCGCACCCCGGGCGCCGCCGGTGCGACGGCCCCGCAAACCGGTCGGCCGCGCGCCCCCGTGCCCCGTACACTGGGCCCAGCGAAAGGCATGGATGGGGACGAGTAGCGTCGGACGCAGCCAGGAGCGACCCGGGGACGGTGAGAGCCCGGGGGCGAGCGCGATGTGAAGGATCACCCCGGAGCCGCCGGAAGAAAGCGCGCACGGGCCCGCAAGGTCCCGTACGGCGAGTAGAACCGGCTTCGCACCCCAATGAGGGGGCCGCCGGACCAGTCGTCCGGAGGCCAAGGAGGGTGGTACCGCGGGAGCAGCTCCAACGCTCTCGTCCCTCCGGACGGAAGTGACATCCCGCCGGAGGAAGAGTTCAGCCTCATGACCACACCGCCGCAGTACCGCCCGGTACCCGCCCAGGTCGACCTGCCCGCCCTGGAGCACGCCGTCCTCGATTTCTGGCGCGAGAGCAAGACCTTCGCCAAGACGCTGGAGCAGTCCGAGGGCCGCCCCGAGTGGGTGTTCTACGAGGGCCCGCCGACCGCGAACGGCATGCCCGGCGCGCACCACATCGAGGCCCGTGTCTTCAAGGACGTCTTCCCCAGGTTCCGCACCATGCGCGGCTACCACGTGGCCCGCAAGGCCGGCTGGGACTGCCACGGCCTGCCCGTCGAGCTCGCCGTCGAGAAGGAACTGGGCTTCAACGGCAAGCAGGACATCGAGGCCTACGGCATCGCGGAGTTCAACGCCAAGTGCCGCGAGTCCGTGACCCGCCACACCGACGCGTTCACCGAGCTCACGACCCGGATGGGCTACTGGGTCGACCTGGACGACGCCTACCGGACCATGGACCCGGACTACGTCCAGTCCGTGTGGTGGTCGCTGAAGGAGATCTTCGGGAAGGGCCTGCTCACCCAGGACCACCGTGTCGCCCCGTGGTGCCCGCGCTGCGGCACCGGCCTGTCCGACCACGAGCTGGCCCAGGGCTACGAGACGGTCGTCGACCCCTCCGTCTTCGTCCGCTTCCCGCTGACCTCCGGCCCGCTCGCCGGGCAGGCCGCGCTCCTCGTCTGGACGACGACCCCCTGGACCCTGGTGTCCAACACCGCCGTCGCCGCGCACCCGGACGTGACGTACGTCGTGGCGCGCCGGACCGGCGAGGAGGGCTCCGAGGAGCTGGTTGTCGCCGAGCCGCTGCTGGAGAAGGCGCTCGGGGAGGGCTGGGAGGCCACCGGCCGGTCGTTCACCGGCAAGGAGATGGAGCGCTGGACCTACGAGCGCCCGTTCTCGCTCGTCGAATTCCCGGCCCCCGCGCACTACGTCGTGAACGCCGAGTACGTCACGACCGAGGACGGCACCGGTCTGGTCCACCAGTCCCCCGCCTTCGGCGCGGACGACCTCGCCGTGTGCCGCGCCTACGGCCTGCCGGTCGTGAACCCGGTCCGCCCCGACGGCACCTTCGAGGAGGACGTCCCGCTCGTCGGCGGCGTCTTCTTCAAGAAGGCCGACGAGAAGCTGACGGCCGACCTCGACGCGCGCGGCCTGCTCTTCAAGCACATCGCCTACGAGCACAGCTACCCGCACTGCTGGCGCTGCCACACGGCCCTGCTCTACTACGCGCAGCCGTCCTGGTACATCCGCACCACCGCCGTCAAGGAGGCGATGCTGCGGGAGAACGAGAAGACCAACTGGTTCCCGGACTCGGTCAAGCAGGGCCGCTTCGGCGACTGGCTGAACAACAACATCGACTGGGCGCTGTCCCGCAACCGCTACTGGGGCACCCCCCTGCCGATCTGGCGCTGCGAGGAGGACCACCTCACCTGCGTCGGCTCCCTCGCGGAGCTGAGCGAGCTGACGGGCACCGACCAGTCCGCCCTGGACCCGCACCGCCCGTACATCGACGAGGTCACCTTCCCCTGCACGGCGCAGGGCTGCGCCCTGACCGCCGTCCGCGTCCCGGAGGTCATCGACGCCTGGTACGACTCGGGTTCGATGCCGTTCGCGCAGTGGGGCTACCCGTACAAGAACAAGGAGGTCTTCGAGAAGCGCTACCCGGCGCAGTTCATCTCGGAGGCCATCGACCAGACGCGCGGCTGGTTCTACACGCTGATGGCGGTCGGCACCCTCGTCTTCGACAAGTCCTCCTACGAGAACGTGGTCTGCCTCGGCCACATCCTCGCCGAGGACGGCCGCAAGATGTCCAAGCACCTGGGCAACATCCTCCAGCCGATCCCGCTCATGGACCAGCACGGCGCCGACGCGGTGCGCTGGTTCATGGCGGCCGGCGGCTCCCCGTGGGCGGCCCGCCGGGTCGGGCACGGCACGATCCAGGAGGTCGTCCGCAAGACCCTCCTCACGTACTGGAACACGGTCGCCTTCCAGGCGCTGTACGCCCGCACCTCGAACTGGGCGCCCTCCGCCTGCGACCCGGCGCCTGCCGACCGCACCGTGCTGGACCGCTGGCTGCTCTCCGAGCTGCACACCCTCGTCGCCGAGGTCACCGACGCCATGGAGGCCTACGACACCCAGCGGGCGGGCAAGCTCCTGTCCGCCTTCGTCGACGACCTGTCGAACTGGTACGTCCGCCGCTCTCGCCGCCGCTTCTGGCAGGGCGACGCCGCCGCGTTGCGCACGCTGCACGACGTGGTGGAGACGGTCACCCGGCTGATGGCGCCGCTGACCCCCTTCATCACGGAGCGGGTCTGGCAGGACATGGTCGTCCCGGTCACCCCGCAGGCCCCCGAGTCGGTCCACCTCTCGACGTGGCCGGTCGCGGACACCGCGGCCGTCGACCCGGTGCTCTCCCAGCAGATGCAGCTCGTACGCCGGCTGGTGGAGCTGGGCCGCGCCACGCGCGCGGAGTCGGGGGTCAAGACCCGCCAGCCGCTCTCGCGCGCGCTCGTGGGGGCCGTGGGCTTCGAGGCGCTCACCCCGGAGTTGCGGTCCCAGATCACCGAGGAGCTGAACGTCTCCTCCCTGGCCTCCCTCTCGGAGGTCGGCGGCTCCCTGGTGGACACCACGGCCAAGGCGAACTTCCGGGCGCTCGGCAAGCGGTTCGGCAAGGGCGTCCAGGACGTCGCGAAGGCGGTGGCCGCGGCCGACGCGGCGGCGCTGTCGCTGGCCCTGCGGTCCGGCTCCGCCGCGGTCGAGGTGAACGGCGAGTCCGTGTCCCTCACCCCGGAGGAGGTCATCATCACGGAAACCCCGCGCGAGGGCTGGTCGGTGGCCTCGGACTCGGGCGCGACGGTCGCCCTGGATCTGGAGATCACCCCGGAGCTGCGGCTGGCGGGCCTGGCGCGTGACGCGATCCGCCTGATCCAGGAGGCCCGGAAGAACTCCGGCCTGGACGTGGCGGACCGGATCGCCCTGCGGTGGGTCTCCGACGCGCCGGAGGTGGTCACGGCCCTGACGGACCACGCGGTCCTGATCGCGGACGAGGTCCTGTGCACGGACTTCGCCCGGGGCGAGGCGGACGCCGCCTACGGCGCCCCGTTCACGGACGACTCCCTGTCCCTGACCTTCCGCCTCCGCAAGGCGTAACCCACCTCCCCGACGGCCCGCCCTCCCCACCACGGGGAGGGCGGGCCGTTCGCCATCCCCCCTCCCCCACTTCGGCCATCCCCGGCCCACCTGGCGAGCACCGACTGCCCGAAGCACAACGCCAACCCCGCCGGGGCCGGCTGAGTGCCCGAAGCACAATTCCAGCCCCACCGACGGCCGACCGGGAGCCCGAAGGGCACATCCAGCCCCGCCGGCGGTGGCCGGGAGCCCGGAGGGCAACCCCAGCCCCGCCGGCGATTGAGGCGCGGGGTCCGGGGCGGAGCCCCGCGAAGCCCTGGCGCAGCCCGCGGCGCCTGCCCACCGGCACCGGCACCGGGAACGGGAACGGGCCGGGCCCGGTGCCCCCGAAGGGGAACCGGGCCCGGCCCGTGTGAAGCGACTGCCGACCGACGCGGCGGTGGCGCCTAGTTGTCGTCCTCGTCGATCAGGAAGCCCCGCATGGGAGACGGCGCCTGCTGCATCGGCTGCGGCGCGGCCGGCCGCACCGGAGCCATCGGCTGCGTCATCGCCGGGGACATCTGCTGCTGGTTGCCGCCGTAGGACGGACCACCCATCGGGGAGGGACCGCCCATGGGGGACGGACCGCCCATCGAGGGGCCGCCCATGGAGTGGCTCATCGCACCGGCCGGCGCCATCGAGGGCGACGGCGACGGCGACGGCGGCAGCGAGGGGGCACCCGGGTTCCGCGGCGGGGCCAGGGAGTCGTCGGCCTGGGTCTCCAGCTGACGCAGCTGCGATTCCAGGTAGGACTTCAGCCGCGTGCGGTACTCGCGCTCGAAGCCCCGCAGGTCCTCGACCTTGCGCTCCAGCGTGGCGCGGGCGGACTCCAGGGAGCCCATCGCGACGCGGTGCTTCTCCTGCGCGTCCCGCTCCAGGGCGTCGGCCTTGGCACGGGCGTCCCGCTCCAGACCCTCGGCACGCGAACGGGCCTCGCCGACGATCTTGTTGGCCTCGGAGCGGGCCTCCGCGATCGCCTGGTCGGCCGTCTGCTGCGCGAGCGAGAGCACACGGGCAGCACTGTCGCCGCCGGGGCCCTGCTGCGGGAGCTGCGGCTGCTGCTGCTGGTGCATCTGCTGGCCCATGGGCTGCATCTGCTGCCCCATCGGCTGCATCTGCTGGCCCATCGGCTGGCCGAGCTGGTTCTGCCCGCCCATCGACTGCTGCTGACCCATGCCCTGCTGGCCCATGCCCTGCTGGCCCATGCCCTGCTGGCCCATGCCCTGCTGGCCCATGGGCTGCTGGCCCATGCCCTGCGGTCCGCCCATGGGGTGCTGCTGCATGGGGCCGCCCATCGGGCCCGGACCCTGGGGTCCGTGTCCGCCGGGGCCGGGGGGCAGCTGGGGCTGGCCGCCCGGCAGCTGCGGCGGGCCCATCTGCTGCTGCTGCGGCGGGCCGGATATGGCCGCGGGCACGGGGGCGCCGGGGCCTCGCTGGTCCTGGGGTTCCGGCTTGCGCATGCCCTGCTGCTGCTGGTTCTGCGCGGCGGCACGCGTGGCGGCTGCCAGCTTGGCGCGCAGGTCCTCGTTCTCGCGCAGCAGGCGCGTCAGTTCGGACTCGACCTCGTCGAGGAAGGCGTCGACCTCGTCCTCGTCATAGCCTTCTCGCAGGCGGACGGTCGTGAACTGCTTGTTCCGCACGTCCTCGGGAGTCAGCGGCATGTCTTCTTCACCTCTACGTAGTCGTCGGCAGTCGGCAAGACCAAATCGGGACTGTCCCCGCGCCTGCGGGGAAGCTCATCGTTCACACGCTTCTCGCAGCGGTGCTCACGAAACTGATGAGGATGTAAACGATGATCATCAGAACGAAGAAGGACAGGTCGAGTGCCACGCCCCCGAGACGCAACGGCGGGATGAAACGCCGGAGAAGCTTGAGCGGTGGATCGGTGACAGTGTAGGTGGCCTCCAGAACGACCACCATCGCCTTGCCGGGTGCCCATGAACGTGCGAACTGGAACACGTAGTCCATGACCAGTCGGAAGATCAGCACGATGAGGAAGCACATCAGCACGATGTAGACCACCTGCAGTGCGACGCCCATCCCGTGCTTCCCTCTCCCCTGCTCCCGCTCTGTTCCCGGTCCCGTATCTGACGGATCGGTCTAGCTTTGGTTGAAGAACCCGCCCTCCGCGATGCGGGCCTTGTCCTCCGCCGTGACATCGACGTTAGCAGGCGACAGCAGGAACACCTTCTGTGTCACTCGTTCAATGCTGCCGTGCAGGCCGAAGACGAGACCGGCGGCGAAGTCCACGAGACGCTTCGCGTCCGTGTCGTCCATCTCCGTGAGATTCATGATCACCGGAGTGCCCTCACGGAAGTGTTCCCCGATGGTACGGGCCTCGTTGTAGGTCCGGGGGTGCAGCGTCGTGATGCGGTACGGCTCCCGCTCGGAGACGACCTTGGGCATGATCACGGGGGCGTTCTTCTCCAGGTTGGTGCGGTCAGGTGTGATGGATGCCACGGGGGCGATTCGCGCGGGACGTCCGCTTTCTGCCGGGATGGGGATGGGTTCCCGCTGTGCCGGAGGTTGGGCGACTCGTACCGGTTCGTCCGTTACGGGCGGTTGGTGCACGGGCTGCTGTCGACGGTCCCGGTCTCGGGCCCGCTCCGGTTCCGGCTCGGGCTCGAACTCGTCGTCGGGGTCGTACCCCGGGTTGTCGTACCGGTCGTCCTCCACGAGGCCGAGGTAGACCGCCATCTTGCGCATCGCGCCGGCCATTCTCCGAGTCCTCCGCTCTGTGGTGGATCGCCCTGTCGCAGGTGCCGCTGTGTCACGAATGTCACCAACTGCCCGCGATCCACGTGGTCTGCCCGCTCATCAGCGGTAATGACCATATTTTCTGCTGTGGTCCGACTTTCTTCGCGACGTTACCCGAGCCGGGGTCTCGCGCCGAGTACCGCAGTGCCGACGCGCACATGTGTCGCACCGGCCGCAACGGCCTGTTCCAGATCTCCGCTCATTCCGGCCGACACCATCGTGGCACCCGGATGGTCCGCGCGCAGGCGGGATGACAATTCAACCAGCCGCTCGAAAGCGGCCTGTTCGCGACCCGCGTACGGGCCGGCCAGCGGGGCGACCGTCATCACGCCGTCGATCCGCAGTCCCGGCGCCCCGGCGACGAGGTCCGCCAACTGCGCGAGCTGCTCCGGCGCCGCGCCGCCCCGGGCCCCGCGCCCGCCCGCCTCCGCGTCGAGGGCGACCTGCACGAGGCAGCCGAGTTCCCGGCCCGCGTTCCCGGCGGCCGCCGAGAGGGCGCTCACCAGCCGGGGGCGGTCGACGGATTGCACCACATGCGCGTATCCCGCCACGGAACGGACTTTGTTCGTCTGCAACTGGCCTACGAAGTGCCAGCCGAGGGTCAAGTCCGTGCAGGCCGCGGCCTTGGGGGCCGCGTCCTGGTCACGGTTCTCCGCCACATGACGGACACCGAGCTCCGCCAGCAGTCGTACGTCGCTCGCGGGGTAGGTCTTGGTGACCACGATGAGCGTCACCTCTTCCCGCTCGCGCCCCGCGGCCGCGCAGGCGGACGCGATGCGTTCCTCCACGCGCGCCAGGTTCGCCGCGAGTTCCGACTTACGGTCCGTCATTTCCTATTCCAACCAGACATATCCGGCGAGCCGCCCGGTCACCCGGTCGCGGCGGTACGAGAAGTGGTCCCGCGACTCCAGTGTGCAGACCGCCGATCGCAGACCGCCGGCCACCCCCGCCTGCGCGAGCTGGGCGTGCACCCCGGCGACCACGTCGACCGCCGGCGTGCCCCAGGAGGTCTCCGCCCGGGCGGACGGCACCACTTCGGACACCGCGTCCCGCATCCCGGCGGGCACCTCGTAACAGCGCCCGCACACCGCCGGTCCGGTACGGGCCACGATCCGCCCGGGCTCGGCACCGAGGGCGACCATCGCCTCGACCGCGGCGGGCACCACGCCCGCGACCAGCCCCGGCCGCCCGGCGTGTGCGGCCCCCGCGACCCCCGCGACGGGGTCCGCCAGCAGGACGGGGGTGCAGTCGGCGGTGAGCACGGCGAGGGCGAGCCCCCGGCGGGCGGTCACCACCGCGTCCACGGCGGGGACCTCCGCCCCCGCGCGCCAGGGGCCGTCGACCACCGCGACGTCGCGGCCGTGCACCTGGTTCATCCAGACGACCAGCGCGGGGTCGAGCCCCAGCGACCGGGCCGCACGCTCCCGGTTCGCGCGAACGGCGGCCGGGTCGTCTCCGACCGCGCCGCCGAGGTTGAGCTCTTCGTACGGAACGGCGCTCACCCCGCCCCACCGGTCGGTGAAGGCGAAGTGGGCGCCGCCCACGTGGTGCTGCTCAGGTGTCACTTCAAGAAGTCCGGGACATCCAGTTCCTCGGCCGGGCTGTCCTGGTACGGCCGGGCCGTCGGGACCTGCTGGACGGGGGCCTGGGTCTCGACGGGGGGCGCCGGGGCCGGGGCCGGGGGCTCCTCGCGCGGGGTGACCGAGCCGAGTCCGCCGAAGGCCGGCCGGGCCGGCTCGGGCGCGCGGACCGGAGCCGGGGCCGGCTCCTCGCGCTTCGTGGACGCGGCGCTGATGACGTTGTCCCGGCGGGCCGGAGGCTGGCCCCCGTCGAAGCCGGCGGCGATGACGGTGACCCGTACCTCGTCGCCGAGCGCGTCGTCGATGACAGCGCCGAAGATGATGTTCGCCTCGGGGTGCGCGGCCTCGCTCACCAGCTGCGCGGCCTCGTTGATCTCGAAGAGACCGAGGTCCGAGCCACCGGAGATGGAGAGCAGCACCCCGCGGGCGCCGTCGATGGAGGCCTCCAGCAGCGGCGAGGAGATCGCCATTTCGGCGGCGGCCACCGCGCGGTCGTCGCCGCGGGCCGAGCCGATGCCCATGAGGGCGGAGCCGGCCTCGGACATCACGGATTTGACGTCCGCGAAGTCGAGGTTGATCAGACCCGGGGTCGTGATGAGGTCGGTGATGCCCTGGACGCCCGAGAGCAGGACCTGGTCGGCCGACTTGAAGGCGTCGAGCACGCTGACCTGGCGGTCCGAGATGGACAGCAGCCGGTCGTTGGGGATGACGATGAGGGTGTCGACCTCTTCGCGGAGCTCGGCGATGCCGTCCTCCGCCTGGTTCGCGCGGCGCCGGCCCTCGAAGGTGAACGGCCGGGTGACCACACCGATCGTCAGGGCGCCCAGCGAGCGCGCGATGTTGGCGACGACGGGTGCGCCGCCGGTGCCGGTGCCGCCGCCCTCACCGGCGGTGACGAAGACCATGTCGGCGCCCTTGAGGACCTCCTCGATCTCCTCGCGGTGGTCCTCTGCCGCCTTGCGGCCGACGGCCGGGTTGGCGCCGGCGCCGAGGCCCCGGGTGAGTTCGCGGCCGACGTCGAGCTTGACGTCGGCGTCGCTCATCAACAGCGCCTGGGCGTCCGTGTTGATGGCGATGAACTCGACGCCCTTGAGACCGACCTCGATCATTCGGTTGATGGCATTGACACCACCGCCGCCGACACCGATGACCTTGATGACTGCGAGGTAGTTCTGCGGTGCTGCCACGTCGAAGGCCTCTCGCCTCGAGTTACGTGTCGCCGCCTCGCGGGCCTGCGTTGCGACGACTGATGCCGAAATGGGGACGGTCCGAACGCGCCGACCCGAACCCTAACCCTGAAGTTTAGGGTTAAGTGTGTGTCTGTTCCTTGACTCTTCCGAACAGGACACTAAGTCGACAAGTAGCGCGTGTTCAACGAACACGCCGAACCTCCCGTTTTTCTTTTCACCCTATGTGATCACCCGTAGCGCTGGCCAACCAGGGTGCGTCGGTGTTCGGCCGGGCGTCAACTCCCGGACACGGCAGGGGCGGTGGGGACGCTCACGTCGAAGTGACGGGCTTTGGGCGCGGCTTTCAGCAGGGCGCTCAGCGCGCGCCCCTTGGCGTCGCCCAGTTCGCCGCTGCCCCACGCCACGGTCCGGCTCCCGGTCAGCTCCAGCACCACGGAATCGTACGAACCCACCGTGACCTGCAGGGTCTCCTTGGCGACCGGCGCCGGGAGCGATCCTGCGACGAGCACGGCCTCGTGGAGCAGCCGCTCCTCGTCGAAGCGGCGGGCGCTCGGGGACTGCCGCGCGTTCAATTCCAGAACCGGTACGCCCGGGGGTGCTTTCGCAACCGTGTCGAATCGCACACCCGATGCGTCCACTTCCAGGAACCCGGTGTCCTTCTCGATGAGCAGGACGGGTTTGCGTTCTGTCACTTTCAGCCCGATCCCGTGCGGCCAGGCCCGCACCACATCGACCGAATCGATGCGGGGAAGACGGCTGCGGACCCGGTTCTCGATCTCGTCGGTGTCGACGCCGGCCAGCGGTGCGCCGACCGGGACGGCCGCCGCGGCCAGCACCTGCTCGGGGGAGAGCACATCGGTGCCGGCCGCGGTGACCTTCTCGACACGGAGCCAGGAGGAGCCGTAGAGCGCCCAGGTGCCGCCGGCGGCCAGGAGCACCGCGGCGGCCAGGGAAGCCAGCACAGGGCCCCGTCGCAGGCGTCTGCCGGGGCCCTGAGGGCCGGTTCCCCGCGACGACTTCGGGGCTTCGGCCGGCTTGGGAGAGCCGGCGGCCTTCCGGGCGGCCGGGCCGGGGCCCGGGTTCCCACGTGGTGCGGTCGTCGCTCCGGCCACTCCTGCGCCTCCTGCGTCTGTGTGGTCCCGCCTCAGCGGTTGCGGTGTGCCGCGATCGCCTCGTACACCATGGCGACCAGCAGATCGTCGGCGTCCCGGCGGCCGAACTCACCGGCGGCCCGGGACATCTCGTACAGGCGGTGCGGGTCGGACAGCACCGGGAGCACCTCGCTGAGCACCCACTCGGGCGTCAGCTCCGCGTCGTCCACGAGCAGGCCGCCGCCGGCCTTGACCACCGGCTGGGCGTTGAGCCGCTGTTCGCCGTTGCCGATCGGCAGCGGGACGTAAGCGGCGGGCAGCCCGACGGCGGACAGTTCGGCGACGGTCATCGCCCCCGCGCGGCACAGCATCATGTCCGCGGCGGCGTAGGCGAGGTCCATCCGGTCCACGTACGGTACCGGCACATAGGGCGGCATCCCGGGCATGTTGTCGACACGCGGCAGTTCGTTCTTCGGCCCGACGGCGTGCAGGATCTGGATCCCGGAGCGCTGGAGGGTCGCGGCGACGGCCTGGATGGTCTCGTTGAGGCGGCGGGCGCCCTGCGAGCCTCCGGAGACCAGCAGGGTCGGCAGGTTGGGGTCGAGGCCGAAGGCGGCACGCGCCTCCGGACGGACCGCGGCCCGGTCGAGGGTCGAGATGGAGCGCCGCAGCGGGATGCCCACGTAGCGGGCACCGCGCAGCTTGCTGTCGGGGGTCGAGACCGCGACGGCGTGCGCGTACCGGGAGCCGATCTTGTTGGCCAGTCCCGGCCGGGCGTTGGCCTCGTGGACGATGATCGGCACCCCGAGCCGCTTGGCCGCGAGGTAGCCGGGCAGCGCCACGTAGCCGCCGAAACCGACGACGCAGTCGGCCTTGGTGCGCAGGAGGATCTCCTCCGCGGCCTTGATCGTGCCGCGCAGCCGTCCTGGGACGGTGATCAGCTCGGGCGTTGGCTTGCGGGGCAGCGGTACGGCGGGGATCAGCCCCAGCTCGTAACCGCGTTCCGGCACGAGGCGGGTCTCCAGACCGCGCTCGGTACCGAGGGCGGTGATGCCCACTGAAGGGTCCTGCCTGCGCAGGGCGTCCGCGAGGGCGAGCGCCGGCTCGATGTGGCCGGCGGTCCCCCCACCGGCGAGTACGACATGCACCGAAATTCACCGCTCTCCGGACGGTCGCTTCTTGACGCGCCGTCTCATCGACTTCCATCTCACCCCGGTCCGCCTCCAGCCGGTCTTCGGCTGCCGCATCGCGAGGGCCGCGCGCGCCGCCGGCTCCTCCCGCGCGAAGGCGATGAGCAGTCCGACCGCGAACATGGTCGGCAGCAGGGCCGACCCCCCGTAGGAGAACAGCGGGAGCGGGACTCCGGCGATCGGCAGCAGGCCGAGCACCGCACCAATGTTGATCACGGCCTGGGCCGTGATCCAGGTGGTCACGCCTCCCGCGGCAAACCGTACGAAGGAGTCCTCCGTGCGTCCGGCCACGCGGATACCCGCATAGCCTAGAGCCGCGAACAGGGCGAGTACCGACAGCGTCCCCGCCAGACCCAGTTCCTCCCCGGTGATGGCGAAGATGAAGTCCGTGTGGGCTTCGGGTAGTTGTCCCCATTTTTCCACACTGGCACCCAGGCCGGAACCGAACCATCCGCCGGAGGCGAGGGCGTAGATCCCGTGAACGGCCTGCCAGCACAGGTCGTTTTTGCCCGCATCCGTCGCGCCGATGCACTCCAGCCGGTCCATCCGGTGCGGGCTCGTCTTGATCAGCAGTGCGACGATCACACCGGCGAACGCCAGCACCCCGACGAACAGCCGGGTCGGGGCGCCCGCCAGCCAGAGCAGGCCGAACAGGATGGCCCCGAGGATCATCGCGGTGCCCATGTCCCCGCCCAGCATGATCAGGCCGAGCAGCAGGAAGGTCACCGGGACCAGCGGCACCAGCAGGTGCTTCCACTGGCTGAGCAGTTCCCTGTCGCCTTTGCGCGCCAACAGGTCGGCGCCCCACAGGATCAGCGCCAGCTTGCCGAACTCACTGGGCTGGAGCATGAACGGACCGCCAAGGGAGATCCAATTCTGGTTGCCGTTGATCGAGACCCCTATCCCGGGGACCTGGACCAGGACCATCAGGAACAGGGTGCCCGCGAGCACCGGATAGGACAGCGCCCGGTGGAGCTTGACGGGCATCCGGGAGGCGACCAGCAGCAGTCCGGCGCCGATCAGGGCCGCCAGGAACTGCTTCTTGAAGAAGTAGGCGTCCCCCAGACCGAGCTGGAGCGCCTTGATCATGGAGGCGGAGTAGACCATCACCAGGCCGAGCACGGTGATGAGCAGCGAGCTGCCGAAGATCAGGTAATACGCCGTGAGCGGACGGTCCCAGGCCTTGCGCACCTGCTGCTGGGTACGCCGCAGCCGGGCCAGCGGCCCGCGCGCGCCGGGCCGCCCGGCACGCATCGACGGGCGCTTGCGGCCCTGCGCCGTGACGGCGGAAGGCCGCCGTCCGGGCAGCATCTGCTTGGCCGGCATCTGTGATCTTCCCCTCCACTCGTACGAGGCGATCAGCCGGCCGGAGGGAACCTGTCCCGGGGCCCTAGGCCTGCGCCGTGTCCGCGGCGCTCCCGGCGGCCAGTTCGCGCACCGCGTCGGCGAATGCGTCCCCGCGCTTGTTGTAGTTCGCGAACATGTCCATGGAGGCGCAGGCGGGCGCCAGCAGGACGGTGTCGCCGGGCTCGGCGAGGCGGGCCGCTTCCCGGACCGCTGCGAGCATCGCCCCAGTGTCGGTCCGGTCGAGGTCGACGACCGGGACCTCGGGGGCGTGTCGCGCCAGCGCCTCGGCGATCAGCGCCCGGTCGGCGCCCATGAGCACCACGCCGCGCAGCCGCTTCGCGGAGCGCCGTACCAGCTCGTCGAAGGTCGCGCCCTTGGCGAGGCCGCCCGCGATCCACACGACGGGCTCGAAGGCGGCGAGGGACGCCTCGGCCGCGTGGGTGTTGGTGGCCTTGGAGTCGTCGATGTAGACGACCGAGCCGACCTCGTCCACGTACGCGACCCGGTGGGCGTCCGGACGGAAGTCGCGCAGCCCGTCGCGGACCGCGCGCGGCTCCACGCCGAAGGCGCGGGCCAGCGCCGCAGCGGCGAGCGCGTTGGCGATGTTGTGCGGGGCCGGCGGGTTGACGTCCTCGACGTGGGCGAGTTCCTGGGCGTTCTTCTGCCGGTCCTGGACGAAGGCGCGGTCGACGAGGATGCCGTCGACGACGCCGAGCATGGAGGGGCCGGGGGCGCCGAGGGTGAAGCCGATCGCCCGGCAGCCCTCCTCGACGTCGGCGGCCACGACCAGGTCCTCGGTGGCCTTGTCCGCGACGTTGTAGACGCAGGCCACGGTGTTGCCCTCGTAGATGCGGCCCTTGTCGGCGGCGTACGCCTCCATCGAGCCGTGCCAGTCGAGGTGGTCCGGGGCCAGGTTGAGGACGGCCGCGGAGTGGGCGCGCAGTGAGGGCGCCCAGTGCAGCTGGTAGCTGGAGAGTTCGACGGCGAGCACGTCGTAGGCGCCCTCGTCGAGCACCACGTCGACGATGGGGGTGCCGATGTTGCCGACGGCCGCCGTCCGCAGGCCCGCGGCCCTGAGGATCGAGGCCAGCATCTGCGTGGTGGTGGTCTTGCCGTTGGTGCCGGTGATCGCGAGCCAGGGGGCGGCGTTCTCCCCGCGCAGCTGCCAGGCGATCTCCACGTCCCCGACCACCTCGACGCCGGCCTCGGCGGCGGCGGCGAAGAGCGGGCTGTCGGGCTTCCAGCCGGGCGAGGTGACGACGAGGTCGGTGCCCTCGGGCAGGGTGTGCGCGTCGGCGAGGCGTACGGAGATGCCCAGTTCGCCGAGTTCGGCGGCGCGGGCGCGGTGGCCCTCGCTGTCGCCGCCGTCGACGACGGTCACCGAAGCGCCGAGGCCGGCCAGGGCGCGGGCGGCGCTGATGCCGCTCACGCCGAGACCGGCGACGGTGACGTTCTTGCCGTGCCAGGAGGTCACTTGTCGGCTGCCCATCCCGCGTAGAAGAGACCGAGACCCACGATCACGCACATGCCCTGGATGATCCAGAAGCGGACCACGACAAGGACTTCGGACCACCCCTTGAGTTCGAAGTGGTGCTGCAGCGGGGCCATCCGGAAGACGCGCTTCCCGGTCAGCTTGAAGGAGCCGACCTGGATGACGACCGACATGGTGATGAGGACGAAGAGACCGCCGAGCAGGGCGATCAGGAACTCGGTGCGCGAGCAGATCGCGAGGCCGGCGAGCGCGCCGCCCAGGGCCAGCGAACCGGTGTCACCCATGAAGATCTTGGCCGGCGAGGTGTTCCACCACAGGAAGCCGAAGCAGGCGCCCATCAGGGCGGAGGCGACGACCGCGAGGTCCAGCGGGTCGCGCACCTCGAAGCAGGCACCGGGGTTGGTCAGGGTCTCCGCGTTGATGCAGGACTCCTGGTACTGCCACACGCCGATGAAGGTGTAGGCGCCGAAGACCATCACCGCGGCGCCCGTGGCCAGGCCGTCCAGACCGTCGGTCAGGTTCACGCCGTTGGACATCGCCAGGATCATGAACAGGGCCCAGACCACGAAGAGCACCGGCCCGATCGACCAGCCGAAGTCCGTGACGAACGACAGCTTGGTGGAGGCCGGGGTCAGCCCGCGCGCGTCGGAGAACTGGAGCGCGAGCACCGCGAAGGCGATGCCCACGATCAGCTGCCCGGCCATCTTCGCCTTGGCGCGCAGGCCCAGCGAACGCTGCTTGACGATCTTGATGTAGTCGTCGAGGAAGCCGACCAGACCCATGCCCGCCATCAGGAAGAGGACGAGCAGGCCCGAGAAGGTCGGCTCACTGGACGTGATCACCTTCGTCAGGGCGTACGCGACGAGGGTGGCCAGGATGAAGGAGATGCCACCCATGGTGGGTGTGCCCTTCTTCCCGGCGTGGCCGCGGGGGCCGTCGTCGCGGATGAACTGGCCGTAGCCCTTGCGGGCCAGCCCCTTGATCAGCAGCGGGGTGCCGATGAGCGTGAGGAAGAGTCCGATGACTCCGGCGAACAGGATCTGCCTCATCGGTCGGCGACCTCGCCCTCGCGCTCCAGCAACGCCAGCGCGACCCGTTCCAGACCGACCGACCTGGAAGCCTTCACCAGCACGACGTCACCCGGGCGCAGTTCACTGCGCAACAGGTCGACCGCCGCCTGCGCGTCGGACACGACCACCGACTCCTCACCCCACGAACCCTCGTTATATGCGCCCAGTTGCAGCCAGGACGCTTCCCTGCCCCCGACTGCGACGAGCTTGCTCACGTTGAGCCGGACGGCAAGCCGTCCCACCGCGTCGTGCTCCGCCAGCGATGCGTCGCCGAGTTCGGCCATGCGGCCGAGCACCGCCCACGTGCGTCCCCCGTTCGCCCTGGCTGCGCCGCCCATCGCGGCAAGCGCGCGCAGGGCGGCCCGCATGGACTCCGGGTTCGCGTTGTAGGCGTCGTTGACGATCGTCACGCCGTCCGCCCGCTCGGTGACCTCCATCCGCCACCGGGACAAGGTGCCCGCCCCGGAGAGCGCGGTGGCGATCTCCGAGCTGGACATGCCCAGTACATGGGCCACGGCGGCAGCGGCGAGCGCGTTCGACACGTGGTGCTCACCGTACAGCCGCAAGGTCACATCGCTGCACCCGGTCGGTGTGTGGAGTGTGAAGGCGGGCTGTCCCCCGGGGGTCATGCGCACGTCGGTGGCCCGGACGTCGGCGTCCTCGGCCTCGCCGAACAGGACCGTACGGGCCTTCGTACGGGCGGACATGGCACGCACGAGCGGGTCGTCGGCGTTGAGGACGGCGACCCCGCCCTCGGCCTCGGCCGGCAGCGCTTCGACCAGTTCCCCCTTGGCCTGGGCGATCTGCTCGCGGCCGCCGAACTCGCCGATGTGGGCGGTCCCGACGTTGAGGACGAGCCCGATGCGCGGCGGCGTCAGGCCGGTGAGGTACGCGATGTGGCCGATCCCGCGGGCGCCCATCTCCAGCACGAGGTGCCGGGTGTCGGCGGTGGCCTTCAGGGCGGTGAGCGGCAGGCCGATCTCGTTGTTGAGGGAGCCCGGCGTCCACACGGTGGGCGCGTGCGCCTGGAGGACCTGCGCGATGAGGTCCTTCGTGGAGGTCTTGCCGGCGGAGCCGGTCAGGGCCACCACGTCGGTGCCCAGGCGCCCCACGACGGCCCGCGCGAGGGCGCCGAGCGCCTTTTCGACGTCCGGCACGACGACGGCGGGTACGCCGACGGGCCGGGCCGCGAGGACGGCCGCGGCTCCGGCGGCGACGGCGCGCTGCGCGTAGTCGTGGCCGTCGACGTGTTCGCCGTCGAAGGCGGCGAACAGGCTGCCGGGCTCCACCTGTCGGGAGTCGATGACGACGGGGCCGGTGATCCGCACGGACGGATCCGGTATGTCGTGGGGCCGCCCGCCGGTGATGTCGGCGATCTCGGCGAGGGAGAGGGCGATCACTGGTTCACCTCGGCCTGTCGGGCACTGCTCTGCTGGGTCTCGATCGCCGCGCGGAGCACCTCGCGGTCGTCGAAGGGGCGTACGACGCCCGCGGTGTCCTGCCCCTGTTCGTGGCCCTTGCCCGCCACCAGCACGGTGTCGCCGGCCCGGGCGCGGGCGACGGCGGCGGCGATGGCCGCGGCCCGGTCGGCGTCGACGAGGACGGTGCCCCGCTCGGCCGGCGGCACGGACACGGCGCCTTCGAACATCGCGGCGAGGATCGCGAGGGGGTCCTCGGAGCGGGGGTTGTCGGAGGTCAGGACGGCGACGTCGGCGAACCGGGCGGCCGCCGCGCCCATCGGGGCGCGTTTGGTGGTGTCGCGGTCGCCGCCGCAGCCGAGCACGATGTGCAGCTTGCCTTCGGTGACCTCGCGCAGGGCGCGCAGGACCGATTCGACGGCGTCGGTCTTGTGCGCGTAGTCGACGACGGCCAGGTACGGCTGTCCCGCGTCGACCCGCTCCAGCCGGCCGGGGACCCCGGGGACCGCGGCGACGCCGTCGGCGGCGGTCTGCGGGTCGAGGCCGGCGGCGGCGAGGGTGACGATCGCGGCGACGGTGTTGGCGACGTTGAACGGGCCGGGCAGCGGGGCGATGGCCCGTACGCGCTGTCCTTCGGGGCCCGTCAGGGTCAGGGTGGAGCTCGCCGGACCGAACACCACGTCCTCGGCGCGCCAGTCGGCGGCCGGGTCGCCCTCGGCGGAGAAGGTGACGACCGGGATGGTCGTCTCCTTGGCCAGGCGGCGGCCGTACTCGTCGTCGAGGTTGACCACGCCGCGGCGGGCGCGGCGTTCGGTGAAGAGGCCGGCCTTGGCCTGGAAGTAGTCCTCCATGCCGGAGTGGAACTCCATGTGTTCCGGGCTCAGGTTGTTGAAGACGGCGACGTCGAAGACGCAGCCGTCGACGCGGCCGAGGACCAGGGCGTGGCTGGACACCTCCATCGCGACGGCCTCGACCCCGCGTTCGCGCATGACGGCGAACAGGGCCTGGAGGTCGGTGGCCTCGGGGGTGGTGCGCTCGGACTTGATGCGCTCGTCACCGATGCGCATCTCGACGGTGCCGACGAGTCCGGTGCTGCGGCCCGCCGCGCGCAGGCCGCCTTCGACGAGGTACGCCGTGGTGGTCTTGCCGGAGGTGCCGGTGATGCCGATCTGGAGCAGTTCCTCGCCGGGTCGGCCGTAGATCGCGGCGGCGAGCTCGCCCATCCGGCCGCGCGGGTCGTCCACGGTGAGCACGGGCAGGCCGGTCGCGGCGGCGCGCTCCGTCCCCGCGGGGTCGGTCAGCACGGCCGCGGCGCCGAGGGCGGCCGCCTGGGCGGCGTGGTCGCCGCCGTGCGTCCGCGCGCCCGGCAGGGCGGCGTACAGGTCTCCCGGGCGGACCGCACGGGAGTCGTGCGTGATGCCGGTGATCTGCGCCGCGCCTGGCGCTCGGACGCCCAGCAGGGTGGCCAGCTCGCCCAGGGGGGTCGGGCGGGCGGACACGGGCCGGGGCGCTCCCGGCGGCGCTGCCGGGGCGTCTTTCTGGGTGGTTCTGGGCTGATCAGCGTGGGGCACGGCGGTGAGCGTACCGGGCGCGGTGGGCCGCCCGCGAAGCGAGGGCCCGGCCTCGGCGCCGGCGGGCGTCTGGTTCCCGGGTTCCGGGGTGATCGTTGTCACTGATGGTGCCTCACGCGTTTCTGAGGGGGCCGGCCGGTCCGCGGGTCACGGACCGGGCTGCGGGCTGGGCTGCGGGGCGGCCTGCGGGCCGGGGTCGTAGGTGACGGGGAGCCCGGCGGGGGCGGTGCCGGTGGGGGCGATCCGGAGGGTCTTCAGGGCGAACTCCATGACCTTCTTGTAGATCGGCCCGCAGATCTGTCCGCCGAAGTAGCTGCCCTTCGTGGGGTTCTGGATGGCGCAGTAGACGGTGATGCGGGGGTTGTCGGCGGGCGCGAAGCCGGCGAAGGAGGCGGTGTAGCCCTTGTAGCGTCCGGTGGCCGGATCCACCCGGTTGGAGGTGCCGGTCTTGCCGCCGACGCGGTAGCCGGGGATGCGGGCCTTGGTGCCGGTGCCCTCTTGGTCGTCGACCACGGATTCGAGCATCTCGGCGAGGGTCTTGGCGGTCTCCGCGCTGACCACGCGGCTGTGTTCCGGCGCCGGCGCCGGGGTGAAGCGGCCGTCGGGGCCCTTGGTGCCGCGGACCAGGGTGGGTTCGATGCGGACCCCGCCGTTGGCGATCGTCGAGTACACGGAGGCGGCCTGCATGGCGTTGAGGGACAGTCCCTGGCCGAAGGGGATCGTGTACTGCTGGGAGGTGGACCAGTCGCCCGGCTTGGCGAGGATGCCGCGGGACTCGCCGGGGTAGTCGAGGCCGGTGGGCTGTCCGATGCCGAACTTGGTCAGGTAGGAGTGCAGGACCTCGTTGGCCTCCTTCTGGGTGGCCCCGAGCTGGCCGGTGGCCAGGATGGTGCCGATGTTGGAGGACTTGGCGAGGACGCCGTTGAGCGTCAGGTACCAGGTCGGGTGGTCGATGTCGTCCTTGAACAGCCGGTCGCCGCGGTGCAGCCGGTTGGGGACCTCGACGTGGGTGGCGGGGGTGGCCTTCTTCTCCTCCAGCACGGCGGCCATCGACATCACCTTGGCGGTGGAGCCGGGCTCGTAGACGTCCTGGAGCGCGGCGTTGCCCATGGCGGTGGAGCGGGCCCGGGTCAGGTCGTTGGGGTCGAAGCCGGGTGCGTTGGCCATGGCCAGCACCTCGCCGGTCCGGGTGTCCTGGACGATGACGTAGCCGCGGTCGGCCTCGGACTTCTGGACCTGCTCGGCGATGGCGCTCTGGGCCGCCCACTGGATGTCGCGGTCGATGGTCAGCTCGATGTCCTCGCCGGGCACGGCCGGCTTCTCGCTGGAGCCCGCGGTGGGCACCCGGCGGCCACCGGACTGCGCGTAGGTGACCTCGCCGTCCTTGCCGGACAGCTTCTTGTCCAGGGAGGACTCCAGACCGCCGCCGCCCTTGCCCTCGGCGTTGACGTAGCCCAGTATCCCGGCGGCCAGGTCGCCGTTGGGGTAGACGCGCTTGCTGCTGTCCTCGTTGAACACCCCGGCCAGGACGTTGGCGCCGGGGCCGTTGTTCCTCTTGTCGGCCGCCGCCTTCTCGGCGAAGACCCGCTTGAGGTCCTTGATCTGGTTCCACACCTGGGGGGTCTGGCGCTGGGCGAGGACGACGTAGCGGGTGTTCTTCGTCTTCAGCCGCCCGGCGAGCTCCTTGGCGTCCTTGCCGAGGATGGGCGCGAGGAGGGCGGCGGCCTGCTCGGGGGCGTCCGGGGCCTTGCTGTCCTGCGGGGTGAACATCTTCGGGTCGGCGGTGATGTCGTACGCGTCGACGCTGGTGGCCAGGGCCACGCCCTTGCGGTCGGTGATCTCACCGCGCTCGGCGGCGAGTTTGACGCTCGTGTAGCGGTTCTTGGACGCCTCGGCGGAGAAGGCCGGGGCGTCGACGGCCTGCACCTGGAGCAGGCGGACGACGAAGACGAGCATGACGGCGGTCAGGCCGGCGCCGACGAGGCGCAGCCGTGGCCGGGGGCTGCCGAGGCGGATGGTGTGCGCGGTGCGGGCGCCGGCCGGCCGGCGGACGGCGGGGCGCGGGGCGGGGCGGCCCGTGGGGCGGGCGCGGTCGACGGGCCGGGGCCGGGCGGGGCGGGGCACCCGCCGCCGGGGCGGTTCCTGGGGGCTCATGCGGCCACCGCCGCGGCGTGGGCCGCGCCGGGCGCGCCGGTGGCGGCGGGGCGGCCGGGCCGTCCGGGGAGCGGCGGTCCGCCCTGCTCGGGGCCGGAGGCGGGGGAAGGCCCCGCAGGGGTCCGCGTCACGACGTCACCTTCCGGGGGTCTGGTGGGGCTGCGGGGCCGCGCCGGGGGCGGCCGGGGACTGGTTCTGCGGCGCGGCCTGGCCGGCGGGGGCGGGTGCCTGGGGTGCGGCCCCGCCCGTGGCGGGCTGCCCCGGCGCCTGGCCGGGGGCCTGGGGTGCCGCCCCGCCGGGTCCGGGCTGCCCCGAGGGCGCGCCGCCGGCGCCGGGCTGGCCGGCGGCCGGGCCCGTGGAGGCCGCGGGCTGCGCGGCGGGAGCGGCCTGGGCGGCGGCCGGCGGCGGGGACGGGGACGCCGGGGTCTCGGCGGCGGCGGCGGAGCCGGTGACCTTGCCGTCCGGGCCGATGAAGACCGGGCTGCCGCCGGGGACCAGGCCCAGTTCCTGGGCCCGGCGCTGGAGCGCGTCGGGGGCCGAGTACCCGTCGACGTCCCGCTGGAGGGCCTGTTCCTCGTCCGTGAGGGCGGTGGTCTCCTTCTTCAGCCTGCTCAGCTGGAAGGAGCCCTCGTTCAATGCCGAGTTCAGCAGCAGCAGGCTGATCAGGCCGCCGCCGAGCAGGGCCACGACCAGCAGGACGAACGGCATCCGCGCGGCCTGCCCGGCGGAGCCCCCGGGGCGGCCGGGGCGGCCGCCGATCGCGCGGCCGACCCGGGCCGCCCGCCCGCGCGTCAGCGTGGCGAACCGCCCGGCCTTGCCGCCCCCGGCCGTCACAGTCGCGCCTCCCGGATGCGTTCGACCCCGCGGAAGCGCGCCGGGGCGGCCCGCCGGTTCTCGGCGATCTCCTCCTCGGTCGGCAGTTCCGCGCCGCGGGTCAGCAGCTTCAGCTTCGGCTGGTACTTCTCCGGGACCACCGGCAGCCCGGGCGGCGCCGTGGTGGCCGCACCCGCTGCGAAGACCTGCTTGACCAGCCGGTCCTCCAGCGAGTGGTAGGAGAGCACCGCGATCCGGCCGCCGACCGCGATCCGGTCCACCGCCGCCGGGATCGCCCGCTCCAGCCCCGAGAGCTCCCCGTTGACCTCGATGCGCAGCGCCTGGAAGGTCCGCTTGGCGGGGTTGCCGCCGGTCCGCTTGGCGGCCTGCGGCAGGGAGTCGCGGATCAGCTCGACCAGCCGGGCGCTGTTGGTGAAGGGTTCCCTCTCCCGCTCCCGGACGACCGCCGACACGATGCGTTTGGCCTGCTTCTCCTCGCCGTACTGGCGCAGGATCCGGACGAGCTCGCCCGGCGCGTAGGTGTTGAGCACCTCGGCGGCGCTGATGCCCGTCGTCTGGTCCATCCGCATGTCGAGCGGGGCGTCCTGCGCGTACGCGAAGCCGCGGTCGGCCTCGTCCAGCTGCATGGAGGAGACGCCGAGGTCGAAGAGGATGCCCTGGACGGCGGGGATGCGCAGTCCGTCGAGGACCTCGGCGAGGTCGGCGTAGATCGCGTGGACGAGGGTGGCCCGGTCGCCGAAGGGGGCGAGCCGCTCTCCGGAGAGGCGCAGGGCCTCCTTGTCGCGGTCGAGGCCGATCAGGTGGGCCTCGGGGAACCGGGACAGCAGGGCCTCGCTGTGGCCGCCGAGGCCGAGGGTGCAGTCGACGACGACGGCCCCGGGCCTCTCCAGCGCCGGGGCCAACAGGTCCAGGCACCGCTGGAGCATCACCGGGACATGTCGGGACTCGCTAGTCAAAGCGCCCTCTCAGATAACGGCGCGGCCGGCGTACGCGCCACCGGGGTCCTCCCCCGGGAAGGGACCCGGTCCGCCGGCGCCGGGGAAGTGGCGCCGGCCGGCCGGTGAGCGGGAGAGGGCCGGGCCGTACGTACGCGCCGCGCACGCGGAGTGTTCGTCGGGGGCCGGGCGCCCGGTCAGGGCCGGGCTCCGGCCGGTTCGCGTCACTTTAGTGCAACGGTCGCCACGGTCAACGAACCGCCCCGCGCGGCGTGCGCACGGCTGACATCCAATCGGCAAAAGCCGCGAATCACCCGGATGGCCGCCTCCCCCTCACCCCTGTGGGTTAGCTCACAACAAGGCTCGTTGGCCTTCTTTGTCCCGTCCCGCCCAATGCCTCCCACCGCTCTGACCACTAACGTCTTTGCCATGACGACTTCCGCACCCCTGCCCGCCGGATCCGCGCCCCTGGCAGTCGGCGACGGCTCCGTCACCGATCGCCTGGTCGAGGCGAACCGGACCTACGCCTCGCAGTTCGCCGATCCCGGCATGGACGCCCGCCCCGTGCTCCAGGTCGCCGTCGTGGCCTGTATGGACGCCCGGCTCGACCTGCACGCCGCCCTGGGCCTGCAGCTCGGCGACTGCCACACCATCCGCAACGCGGGCGGCGTGGTCACCGACGACACCATCCGCTCGCTCACCATCAGCCAGCGGGCCCTCGGCACCCGCGCGGTCATACTGATCCACCACACCGGCTGCGGCCTCGAAAGCCTGACCGAGGACTTCCGGCACGAGCTGGAGGACGAGGTCGGCCAGCGCCCCGCCTGGGCCGTGGAGGCCTTCCGGGACGTCGACCAGGACGTCCGCCAGTCCATGCAGCGGGTCCGGACCAACCCCTTCCTGCCCCACCGGGACGATGTGCGAGGCTTCGTCTTCGACGTGCACACCGGCCTCCTGCGGGAGATCGATCCCGGCTCCTGAGTGACACGGGGCCGCAGCGCCGTCGACAATGCGGGCAGACGCCCTCCGGGACCCCCCGGACCGGTGTCCGTGTTTCGGGGTGGGCCGGTCATGCGCCAAGGGCGTCGGCCCTGGGAATGGGCCGAGGAGAACCTGGTGACGACGTACGACGACCGAGCGAGCCTCGCGGATCTGACCAGCACGGCGGAGCGGGTTCGCCGGTCGGTCGAGAGCGTGATCGAGGGCAAGCCCGAGGTCGTACGCCTCGCGCTGACGGTGCTGCTGGCAGAGGGGCACCTGCTGATCGAGGACGTCCCCGGCGTCGGCAAGACCATGCTGGCCAAGACGCTCGCCAAGTCCATCGACTGCTCGGTCCAGCGCATCCAGTTCACCCCGGACCTGCTGCCCTCCGACATCACCGGTGTCAGCATCTACGACCAGCAGCGCCGCGAGTTCGAGTTCAAGCCGGGCGCGATCTTCGCGCAGATCGTCATCGGCGACGAGATCAACCGCGCCTCGCCGAAGACCCAGTCGGCGCTGCTGGAGTCGATGGAGGAGCGGCAGGTCACCATCGACGGCACGACGTACGCGCTGCCGAGCCCCTTCATGGTCGTCGCCACCCAGAACCCGGTGGAGATGGAGGGCACCTACCCGCTGCCCGAGGCCCAGCGCGACCGCTTCATGGCCCGCGTCTCGGTCGGCTACCCCAGCCCCGAGGCCGAACTCCAGATGCTCGACGTGCACGGCGGCCTCCCGCCGCTCGACGACCTCACCGCCGTCGCGCACGCCCATGAGATCGTCAAGCTCATCGAGGCCGTCCGCGAGGTCTACGTCGCCGAGCCCGTCCGGCGCTACGTCGTCGACCTGGTCTCCGCCACCCGCAGCCACCCGGACCTGCGCCTGGGCGCCTCCCCCCGGGCCACCCTGCACCTGCTGCGCGCCGTGAAGGCGTCCGCCGCGCTCTCCGGCCGGGACTACGTCCTGCCCGACGACGTCCAGGCCCTGGCCGGCCCGATCCTCGCGCACCGGCTGCTGCCCACCGCCCAGGCCCAGCTGAACCGGCGCACCGCCGAGCAGGTCGTCGGCGAGATCCTCCAGCGCACCTCCGTCCCCGCCGCGCACGCCCGCGGCGAGATGCCGCCCGGCGCGGGCATCCGGGGCTTCTGATGGGCGCCGGTGCCCCGGGCGGCGCCGGCGGCGGTCTGCGCACGTCGCTGTCCGGCCTGACCACCCGCGGCCGCTCCTTCCTGGCCGCCGGGATCGCCGCCGCCGCGTGCGCGTACGTCCTGGGCCAGGGCGCCCTGCTCCGGGTCGGCCTGCTGCTCGCCCTCCTGCCGCTGATCTGCGTCTACGCCCTGCACCGCACCCGCCACCGGGTCTCCGGAAGCCGCCGGCTGACCCCGGAACGGGTCTCCGCGGGCGCCGAGGCCCGGGTGCAGCTGCGCATGGACAACGTTTCCCGGCTGCCCACCGGCCTGCTGATGCTCCAGGACCGGGTGCCCTACGTGCTCGGGCCCCGGCCGCGCTTCGTCCTGGACCGGGTCGAGCCCGGCGGCCGGCGCGAGGTGTCCTACCGGGTCCGCTCCGACCTGCGCGGCCGCTACCCGCTGGGCCCGCTCCAGCTGCGTCTGACCGACCCCTTCGGGCTGGTCGAGCTGACCCGCTCCTTCAGCGCCTACGACACCCTCACCGTCATACCGCGCACCGAGCCCCTGCCGCCGGTACGGCTGGCCGGGCAGGCTTCCGGCTACGGCGACGGGAGCCGGCGCTCGCTGGCCCTGGCCGGCGAGGACGACGTGATCCCGCGCGACTACCGCCGCGGCGACGACCTGCGCCGGGTCCACTGGCGCTCCACCGCCCGCTACGGCGAGCTGATGGTCCGCCGCGAGGAACAGCCGCAGCGCAGCCGGGCCACCGTCCTGCTGGACACCCGGAGCACCGCCTTCGAGGGCGCCGGCCCCGACTCCGCCTTCGAGTGGGCCGTCTCCGCCGCCGCCTCCGCGCTGGTGCACCTCCTGGAACACGGCTTCGCGGTGCGGCTGCTCACGGACACCGGCGATTCGGTGCCCGGCGAGGGCGGCGGCGGCTTCACCTCCGGCGGGCACGAGTCCGCGGAGGCCGCCGGCCTGCTGATGGACACCCTCGCGGTGGTCGGGCACTCGGACGGCGCCGGGCTCTCCCGCGCCCACGACGCGGTACGGGGCGGCGGGGCGGGCGGCGGCTTCGGCGCGGCCCGCGGCGAAGGGCTGCTGATCGCCTTCTTCGGCGACCTGGACGAGGTACAGACGGAGCTGGCGGCCCGGATGCGCCAGCGCACGGGAGGCGCGGTGGCTTTCGTACTGGACTCCGCGACCTGGGCCGGCCGGCCCGCGCAGGCCCACGCACTGCCGCCGCTGGAGCAGCGGCTGGGCCGGCTGCGCGACGCCGGGTGGACGGCGCTGGCCGCCCCGCCCGGGACGGCCTTCGGCGAGCTGTGGCGCAGCGCCGGGACCACCGCGCTCGGCGCGGGAGCCCCGGGGGGCCGGGCATGAGCGGGCGCGCGCGGGTGACGCTGTTCGCGGCGCTGGCGACGCTGCTCACGGCGTGGTCGCTGATCCCCCTGGTCGAGTCGGCGGCCTGGCTGCTCCAGGCGGCACTGCTGCTGGCCGTGCAGAGCGCGGTCGGGGCCGGGGCCCGGCGCGTCCCGCTGGCGCGGCCCCTGACGGTGGGCGCGCAGCTGCTGGTGTCGCTGATGGTGCTGGCGGTCCTGTTCGGCGGGAAGGCCGGGACCGGCGGGACCGGCCCGATGGCGTACCTGGTGACGGATTTCGGCGCGCTGTTCCGGCAGGGCGTGCAGGACGTGAGCGAGTTCGCGATGCCCGCCCCGCTGACGGACGGCATCCGGCTGCTCCTGGTGTCCGGGGTGCTGCTGATCGGGCTGCTGGTCGACCTGCTGGCGGTGTCCCTGCGCATGGCCGCGGCGGCCGGGCTGCCGCTCCTCGCGCTCTACTCCGTGGCCGCGGGCCTGTCGGGCGGCGGGGACGCCTCCTGGTTCTCCTTCCTGCTGGCGGGCTGCGGCTACCTGATGCTGCTGCTGGCCGAGGGCCGGGACCGGCTGGCCCAGTGGGGCCGGGTCTTCGGCGCGGCCCCGCGCGAGCGCGTCTCGGCCGCCTCGGGCCTCGGCGGCGGGGGCGCCGGCCGGGTGACGGCCCCGGTGCGGACCGGCCGCCGGATCGGGGCCGTGGCCCTGGGGCTGGCGCTGGCGGTGCCGGCGGCGCTGCCCGCGCTCGGCGGCGGTCTGATGGGCACGGCGGGCGGCGGCGAGGAGCCGGGCGGCGGTGTCGGCGGGACGATCTCGGCGGTGAACCCGCTGGTGTCGCTGCAGAGCAACCTGAACGCGCAGGACAACCGGGTGGTGCTCAAGTACCGCACGGACAGCCCGCAGCAGGGTGAGCAGTACCTGCGGATCCTGGCGCTGGACGAGTTCAACGGCGTCAAGTGGGAGGCGTCGGGGCGGCCCCTGGCCGATGTGCCCAGGCGGCTGCCGAACCCGCCCGGCGTCAGCGGCCCGGTCCTGGCGAACGCGACCGAGGTGCAGACGAACATCTCGGCGGCGGACTCGTACACCCAGCGCTACCTGCCGATGCCCTACCCGGCGACGGCCGTCGAGATCGGCGGCAGGTGGCGGTTCGAACCGGCGGGCCGGACCCTGGTCGGGGACCAGCTGGGCAAGGAACGCTTCCAGAACGTCCAGGGGGCGGCGTACGCGGTGCGCAGCCTGCTGCTGAAGCCGACGGCCCAGCAGCTGCAGAAGGCGCCCGCGCCCGATCCGCAGGTCCGGGCGGAGTACACGAAGCTGCCGGACAACCTGCCGCCGGTGGTCGCCGACACGGCCCGCTCGGTGACGAAGGGGGCCAAGGACGACTACAGCCGGGCGGTGGCCCTCCAGGACTTCTTCGCCGTGAACGGCGGATTCCGCTACAACACGAAGACGGCCTCGGGGACGGGTCCGGACGCGGTGGCCCGCTTCCTGGCCGACAAGGAGGGCTTCTGCATCCACTTCGCGTTCTCGATGGCGGCGATGTCGCGTTCGCTGGGCATCCCGGCGCGGGTGGCGGTGGGCTTCACCCCGGGTGAGAAGCAGTCGGACGGCAGCGTCGACGTGTCGATGCGGGACGCGCACGCCTGGCCGGAGCTGTATTTCGAGGGCGTGGGCTGGACGCGGTTCGAGCCGACGCCGCGGTCGGGCATCACGGTGCCGGACTACTCCCGGCAGCCGGCGTCGGCGGCGCAGCCGTCCGTGCCGGCTCCTGCGCCCTCGCCGGGGGCGACGGAGCCGACGGCCGCACCGTCCAGGGCGGACGAGTGCCCGCCGGAGCTGAAGAAGCTGGGCGAGTGCGGGGTGGCGGCGCCGAAGCAGGGCACGGGATCGGGCGGCGGTCCGTCGCCGCTGGCGGTCCTGGGCTGGGCGGCGGGCGCGCTGGCGGTCCTGGCGCTGCCGGTGCTGCCCTTGCTGTGGCGCAACCGGGTACGGGTCCGGCGCCTGGGGACCGGGGCGGTCCCGGCGGCCTGGCAGGAGCTGGGCGACGCCGCGTGGGACGTGGGCGTGCCGCCGGACGGGGCGCTGTCGCCG
Source organism: Streptomyces sp. CB00455 (assembly GCF_001905445.1). Classification (GTDB taxonomy): domain Bacteria; phylum Actinomycetota; class Actinomycetes; order Streptomycetales; family Streptomycetaceae; genus Streptomyces. The sequence goes on from NZ_LIVQ01000003.1 coordinate 310,159, forward strand.
CGCCGGACGGCCGGGCGGATCGTGGAGCTGGGCCGGCTGGACCCGGAGGCGGCGGCCGCCGTCCACCGGGTCGCGGGCGCGGTGGAACGGGCCCTTTACGCGCCTCCGGGCACGGAGGTCTCCTACCCCGGCCTCGGGGACGACGTCCTGGGGGCACGCGCGGGCCTGCTGGCCTCGGCCGGGCGGGTCACCCGCCTGCGGGCGCTGCTGCTGCCGCGCTCGGCAGCGCGACTGGGCTGGGCGCTCTCGGCCCGCACCACGGCCCTGACCTCGTCCCTCTCCACCCGCTGGACGGCCCTCACCACGAAAACCACCACCCGCCTGACCACGGCCCGCTCCCACCTCCCCCTGGCCAACCGCAAAAGCCCCTGACCCCAAACCAAAACCCCCACGCACCCCCGCCGACGCTCGCAGCACAGACCCGGGGGACCCAACATCCAGCCCCGCCGGCGCTTGAGGCGCGGGGTCCGGGGGAGCCGCAATCCAGCCCCGCCGGCGTTTGAGGCGCGGGGTCCGGGGCGGAGCCCCGGGGGTTTGGCGCAGCCACACCCAGCCCCGCCGGCGCTTGAGGCGCGGGGTCCGGGCGGAGCCCCGGGGGTTTGGCGCAGCCGGGGCAGGCAGCGGGGCCACGCGGACGCGCGCACGCGGCGAGGCTCGATCCCCCCGAGCCCCGCCGCGTGCGCGTACCGTCCCGCCGGGCCCCCAGGACCCGGCTCCGGAAGGAGGTGGCCGATCCGCTCCGCAGCCCCGTGTCGGCGGTGCGGACCGGACCCCCTGTCCGTTGCCCCCAGTCTGGCGTCCGCGCAGGCGGGGGCACATCCGCGCACGTACTCAGTTCCGCACCTGGGTACGGATACTCAGCCACCGCGGCAGGCCCCACCAGTTGTACGGGCTGCCGCGCCGCCACGGCACCGCCGACTGGGGGGTGGCCGGCGCAGCCACCCCGACCCGGCGCTCAGCGGTTCCCGCTGACCCGGCCCCGCAGCAGCAGCGACAGCGCCGAGTGCACGTCGTCCAGGGACCGCTCGCTCTGGAAGGACTGCCAGTCCAGGGCGGCCACCAGCACCATCCCCACCATCGCGGCAGCGGTGAGCGGCACGTCGATCTCCGCGCTGAGCTCCCCGCGCTCGACGCCCTCCCGCAGTACCGTCTCGACGACGGCCACCGCCTCCTGCCGGACGACCATCAGCGTGGACTGCCACGTCCGGTTGGTCCGCCACAGCTCGGCGACGTACAGCTGGGTGAAGGCCGGGTAGCGGTCGATGAAGACGAGGCCGGCCCGGATCATCGCGTCCAGCGCCTCGACTCGGCTGCCGCCGCGTGCCTCCGTCTCCTCGGCCGCCGCACGGAGCGAGACCGTCAGCAGCCCCACGCCGTGCCTCAACAGCTCTTCGAACAGGTCGTTCTTGCTCGCGAAGTTGTAGTAGACGGTGCCCTTCGCGACGCCCGCGCGCTCCGCGATCTCCTCGACCGTGGTCGCGGAGAAGCCCTGCTCGGCGATCAGGGTCACGGCGGCTTCGTAGAGCTTCTGGCGGGTGGCCTGGCGTCGGGCGCCGCCGGCGCCCGTGCCGGTGCTGCTGCTTTCCATGGCGCTGATTCTCACAGGTCAACCGGTCCTCAGAGGCTCAGTTCCGGGTGCAGCCGGTCCATGGTCCACACCTGCTTGCCCCGGGCGGCCAGCGCGGTGAGCGCGAGGGCCCCCACGGTGAAGGCCCCAAGGACCGCGCAGCCCTGCCAGACCGGGGTGAGGTCGCCGCCGGTGATGAGGCGGCGCAGGCCCTGGACGACGTACGACATCGGCAGGTACGGGTGGATGGCGTTGAAGAAGCCGGGACTGGTCTGCACGGGGTAGGTGCCGCCGGCGGAGGTGAGCTGGAGCATCAGCAGGGCCAGGACCAGGATGCGGCCGGCGGCGCCGAACTTGGCGTTCAGCCACTGGACGATCGCCGCGAAGCAGGCGGTGACGATCATCAGGAAGCCGATGGTCAGGGCCGGCCGGGCCATCTCCAGCCCGAGGCCCCAGTGGAGGACGGACATCAGCGCGCTCACTTGGAGGGCGCCGAGGCCGGCTACGGGCAGCCAGCCCGCGACGGCGATCCGCCAGGGCGAGGCGCCGGCGGCCAGGGCCCGCCGGTTGAGCGGGGTGATGAGCATGTAGGCGACCATCGCGCCGACCCACAGGGAGAGCGGGATGAAGTAGGGCGCGAAGCCCGTGCCGTAGTTGGGCGCCTTGTGCAGGGACCCGTTGGCGAGGCGGACCGGGTCGGCCATGACCTGGGTGCGGGCGTCGCGCGCCTGCTGGTCGTAGTCCGGGATCCGGCCGACGCCCTCGTGGAGGCCGTCGGCGAGGTCGCGGTTGCCGTCGACGAGCTTGTACATGCCGCCGTCGAGGGTGTGCGCGCCGTCGCCGAGCTTGCCGACGCCCTCGCTCAGGGCTCCGGAGCCGGTGGTGGCGGTGCCGAGGCCGGTGTGCAGCTGGGCCATGCCACCGGCGACCTTGTGGGCGCCGGAGTTGAGGGCGTTGACCTTGGCGACGGCCTGGTCGAGGTCGCCGGCGAGGCCGGGGGCCGCCGCGACGAGCCGGCGGGCCTGGGTCTCCAGGTCGCTCAGCTGGGTGCGGAGCTTGCCGACGTCCCCGTTGGCGTTCTTGACCAGCGTGCTGACGTCCCCGGAGAGCTCGGCGGCCTCGGCGATGTCGTCCCTGACCCTCTTCAGGTCGGGGCAGGAGGCCAGGTGCGGCTCGCCACCGGGGGTGACGCAGTGCTTGGTGTAGTAGGCGTCGGCGCCGGTCGATGCCTTCCGGGCGACGGCAGCTGCGGCCGGCGCCTTCTCGGCGAAGGTGCCGAGGTGGTGGTTGACGACCTTGGCGGTGTCGGCGACGAGCTCGGCGGTGTCCGCCAGGTTCTTGGGGTCCTTGACGAAGGGGCGGGCCTTGTCGGCGGCGCCGTTGACCTTGTCGGCGAGGGTCTGGGTGCCCGCCGCGAGGTCCTTGGTCCCGGTCTCCAGCTGGCCGGCGGCCGAGTTGAGCTTCTTCAGGCCGCTGTTGAGCTCGCCGGTCTTCTCCTCGGCCGTGTCGAGGCCTTCGGCGAGCTGCTTCGCGCCCTCCTGGGCCTTGCCCGCGCCGTCCTTGAGCTTGTCGGCGCCGTCGGCGGCCTCGGCGGTCTTGTCGTGCAGGTCGGAGAAGTTGACGAAGATCTTGTCCAGGAAGCCGCGGGAGGCGTTGGCGGAGGCCGCCGAGCGGACCTCGGAGAAGACGGTCTTGGAGATCGAGCCGACGATGTAGTTGTTGGCGTCGTTGGTGCGGACCTGCAGGGCGCCGGTGGTGGGGTCCTCGCCTGCGCTGGAGGCGATCTTCGCGCTGAAGTCGGCGGGCATGGTGAGGGACAGGTAGTACCTGCCGTTCTCCAGCCCCTTCGCGGCCTCCTCGGCGCTCACCTCGCGCCAGTCGAAGGTCTTGCTGGCGTGGAGCTTCTTGGTGATCTCGCCGCCGGCGTCGAGCCGCTTGCCGTCCACGGTCGTGCCCTGGTCGGCGTTGACGAGGGCGACGGGCACCTTGTCGAGGCGGCCGTAGGGGTCCCAGAAGGACCAGAGGTACAGGGCTCCGTAGAGCAGCGGCAGCAGGAGCAGCGCGACGAGGGCGGCCCGGGGCAGCTTCCCCCGCCCGAACCGCTTCAGCTCAAGCGCGGCCAGCTTCGGCGATCGCATCGTCCGCCCCCTTCGTGTCGTCGTCCGCGTGCGCGGTGCCGGTGCCGGTCCGGGTGCCGGTCTCGGTCTGGGTGCCGGCGCCGGTGCCGGCGTCGGCGTCGGCATCCGCGTCGGCATCCGCGTCCGCGTCCGTCTCCGTGTCCGCGTCGGCCGACACGGGGGCCGGCTGAGCGGTGGTCGTGCCGCCGTCGCCGTCTGCCGCCTTCCCGGCCGGGGCGTCCGGGCCGGAGAGCTCCGATGCGCCGGTCCGTACGACGAGCGCGTCGTCGGGGGCCTCGCTGCACACCGCGATGACGGTGGTGCCGCGGGCGGCGATCGAGCGGAGCAGCGCCCATGCCTCGTCGCGTTCGGCGTCCGAGAGCTTCAGGTCGAGGTCGTCCAGGGCCAGCAGCCGCGGCGATCCCAGCAAGGCGATCGCCACCGACAGCCGCACGGATTCCAGGCGTTCCAGGTCCCGTACGGAGGTGCGCGGCCCCTTGGGCAGGGCGGTCAGGTCCAGTCCGGCGGCGGCCAGGGCCTCGTCGACGCGGGCGGCGGCGCTCGCGCGGCGTTCGGCGCGGGGGCGCAGCAGGGCGCGGACGGGGCCTTCGTAGCGCCGCTGGAGCAGGGCTCCCTCGCGCAGCTGCTCGGAGACGGTGAGGGCCTGGTCCAGGTCGGTGACGCCGCAGACCGGGCCGAGGGCGGTGATCCGGCGGACCGCGGCCATCTTCTTCGGAAGCCGGTGGCGGCCCACCTCCGCGTACCCCTCGGTGGGTTTCATCCGCCCGGTGAGGGCAAGGAGCAGACAGGTACGGCCGCTTCCCGAAGGGCCTTCGACCGCGATGAGCGAGCCGGGCGCCGCGTCGATACCGACCCCGCGGAAGGCCCAGCCGCGCGGGCCCTTGAGTCCGAAGTCCTCGGCTCTGACGGCCGCGCCGTGCGGACTGTCCACGCCGCCCCCCCTTCTTTTTGAACTGACCGGTCAGTTCAAAAACTAGCACTTCCCGGCGCATCCTGCGCGCAGCGGGGGGCAGTTGATCCGTAGGTGACCGAAAACCCCCAGGTCAGAGTGATTGTCAGTGGGGGCGGTCACGATGATGGGAACGCAACGACAGGAGGTTCGTCATGGCCACACCGTCCCCGTCCCCTGTCCACCCCGTCCTGCGGAGGTCGTCGGCTCCCCCGGCCGCCCTCGACCTGCTCGCCAAGGCCCGCAGCGGTCTGACCGAGGCCGCCCGCCTGACCCGCCCCAACGAGCGTTACGCCACCGCCCACCTGGCCGCCCTGCGCACCGCCGCGGCCGTGCTCGCCGCCCGCGGGCGGCCCGAGCCCGTCCACCCCCGCCGCCGGCCCCGGATCCGCAGCGCGTGGGAGGTCCTGCCGGAGATAGCGCCGGAGCTGGCCGAGTGGAGCGCCCTCTTCGCCTCCGGCGCCGAGCGCCGGGCGCGGGCGGAGGCCGGCATCGAGGGCGCGGCGACCGGGCGGGACGCGGACGACCTGGTGCGCGCCGTCTCGATGTTCGTGCGCCTCGTGGAGCGGATGCTCGCGATCCAGCCCGGGCAGCAGCCCCTGCCGCAGCCCTCGTCGCACCCCGCGCCGGCGGCGGTGCCCAAGCCCCGTCCGGAGCGTCCGGACGCGGGATGAGCTGCACGGCTGTGGGAGGCCATAGGGTGGGGCACTGACCGCTCATCCTTAACCGCGCCGAGGAGCCATCAGCCGTGTCGGACACTTCCCGCCCCCGCGCCTCCCTCCGCACCGCCGTGGTGTGGGAGGTCCTCAAGGAGGCACTCGACCGCCGGGTGAAGGCGACCGGGCGGGATGTGCTGGACGTGCTCGACACCGGGGGCGGCACCGGCAAGTTCGCCGTCCCGGTCGCCCGCCTGGGCCACCGGGTCACCGTGGTGGACCCCAGCCCGAACGCACTGTTCGGGCTGGAGCGCCGGGTGGCCGAGGCGGGCGTGGCCGACCTGGTCCGCGGTGTCCAGGGGGACGCCCAGGGCCTGCTGGAGGTCGTCGAGCGCGACGCCTACGACGTCGTGCTCTGCCACGGCGTGCTGGAGTACGTGGACGACCCCGCCGAGGGCGTGGCCAACACGGTCGCGGCCCTGCGCGCCGGAGGCACGCTCAGCCTGCTGGCCGCCGGCCTCGGCGGAGCCGTCCTCGCCCGCGCCCTCGCCGGGCACTTCACCGAGGCCCGGACCGCTCTCACCGACCCGGCCGGCCGCTGGGGCAGCGGCGACCCGGTACCGCGCCGCTTCACCGCCGAGCAGCTCTCCGAGCTCGTCGGCGGGGCCGGCCTCGCGGTCGGCGCGGTCCACGGCGTACGGATCTTCGCCGACCTCGTCCCGGGGGTCCTGGTGGACACCGAGCCGGGCGCGGTCGAAGCGTTGCTGCGCCTGGAGGAAGCCGCCGCGGAGCTGCCGGCCTTCCACGCGGTGGCCACGCAACTGCACGTCCTCGGCGAGAAGCCTGCCTGATCTGCGGTCTTCCGCGCACGGAGTCGGCCGGACACCCTCCGATCCGGCCGTCGGCCCCGTATGCTCGGGGCAGTGACCGGCATGGTGGACGGGCCGCTGGGGAATAAGCGCCTCAGTGACCGCCCCGCGGCGGCAGGAATGCGCACAGTGGCGTGAGCAGGCTTTGTTTTTCAGAACGTGGCGTAGAGGGCGGGTGTCACGGGGGCGATTCCCCGCCTATCCTGAAGGGGACCCCTGGTCGCCACCCCCGCGACCGACGGATGAGGAGGACTCCCGTGCCGCTCTCGGAGCACGAGCAGCGAATGCTCGAGCAGATGGAGCGAGCGCTGTACGCCGAAGACCCCAAGTTCGCGACAGCGCTTGAGGGAAGCGGACTGCGCACGTACACCCGGCGACGGGTCTACCAGGCAGTCGCGGGCATTGTGGTGGGCATCGCGCTCCTCATGACCGGTGTGATCGTCCCGAACGTACTGTGGATCAGCGTGGTGGGGTTCCTCGTCATGCTGGGCTGTACGGTCCTCGTGGTCACCGGTTGGCGCAAGGCACCCAAGCCCGGCGAGCAGCCCGTCTCCGGAAGTGCAGGCGGTTCGGCCCCCGGCCGCAACCACCGGCAGCGTCGGTCGATGATGACCCGCATCGAGGAGCGGTGGCAGCGCCGCCGCGACGAACAGGGGCAGTAGCCGCCCCGGACAGCGTGTGTGAAGGGGACGGCCGCCCGCAGCGGCCGTCCCCTCGCCGTTGGCGTTCCGCCCGCCCCCGGCACGCCGCCTGCGGCATGATGGCCCGGTGAGTGTGCTCCCCCTGGTCTTCACCAGCGGCTGGGCCAGCGGGATCAACGCCTACGCCGTGGTCCTCCTGCTCGGCATCTTCGGCGCGACCGGTCTGACCGACGAGGTCCCCGCGTCGCTGCAACGCACCGACGTGCTGATCGTCGCGGCGGTGCTGTTCCTGTGCGAAGCCGTCGCCGACAAGATCCCGTACGTGGACTCGGTCTGGGACTCCGTCCACACCGTGATCCGGCCGGTGGCCGGCGCCGTGGTGGGTGCGCTGCTGGCCGGACAGAGCGGCTCGCTCTCCGATCTCGCCGCCGCCGCGGTCGGCGGCTCCACCGCACTGGCCAGCCATGCCGTCAAGGCCGGCACCCGGATGGCGGTCAACACCTCGCCCGAGCCGTTCAGCAACGTCGCCGTGAGCACCGCCGAGGACCTCGGGGTGGCGGGCATCGTCACCTTCGCGATGTTCAACCCCCAGGCCGCGGCGGGCATCGCGGCCGTCCTGCTGGCCGCCGGGCTCGCAATACTGGTCTTCCTCTGGACCCGGATCCGCCGCTTCCTGCGCCGCCGCGCCCAGCGCCGTGAGGAGAAGCGACTGGCCTCCGCGGCCCACGGGACGACCGGGGCCCCGCCCCCCTGACCTCCGCCGCTTCCGGCCGGCCCCGGGCGCTCCCCTTGCCCGGCGCTCCCCCTGCCCCGGACCCGCCAAGGCCCCGCCGGCCCCGCTCGGTAGGCTCAGCCGCATGGCACGAATTGCGGTGATCGGCGCCGGGATGGGCGCGATGGCGACGGCGGCCCGGCTGGCCGTGGCGGGGCACCGGGTGACGGTGTACGAGCGCGGCAGCACCTACGGAGGCGCCGTCGGGCGGTACGAGCGCGACGGCTTCGCCTTCGACACCGGCCCGGGGCTGCTGCACCTGCCCGCCGTCTACCGCGACCTCTTCGTCAAGACCGGCAAGCGGCCGTTGGAGGACTGCGTCGACATGGTCCAGGCGGACCCGGCGGTCCGGCACGTCCTCCCCCGCCACGCAGTCGCCGTCACCCTGCCCGGTGCCTCGCGCGGCGGTGTCGCCGCCGCGCTCGACGGCGCCTTCGGCCCGGGCGCGGGCGAGCGGTGGAACGGCGTGCTCGGGCGGGCCCGGGACGCCTGGGACGCCACCCGGCGCCCGCTGCTGGAAGAGCCGCTGCCCGCGGACCGGCGGGCACTGGCCTCGGACCCGTACCCCGCCCTGCGCCGCAGCGGGCTGCTGCGCCGCCGCAGCCCCACCCTCGCGGAGGTGGCCGAGCGGGAGCTGGGCGGGGGTCTCGGGGAGCTGCTGACGGGTCTGGTGCGCACCTACGGGATCGACCCCGGCCGGGCGCCCGCCTCGGCAGCCGTCCTGCCGTACATGGAGCAGACCTTCGGCAGCTGGTACGTGCGCGGCGGCATGCGGGCGCTGGCGACCGCCGTCCACGAGCGCTGCCTGGAGCGGCGGGTGGAGTTCGTCTTCGGGGCGCAGGTACGGGAGGTCCTCGTGGCGGACGGCCGCGCGGCCGGGCTGCGGCTGGCCGACGGCAGCGAGGTGGCCGCCGACTCCGTCGTCTGCGGGATCGACCCGCGGCTGCTCCCCGCCGCTTCCCTGCCCTGGCCGCAGGAGGCCGTCCCGGCCCGCGGGGAGGGCGTGCCCAGCCGGCTGACGCTCTTCCTGGCACTGCGCGGCGGACGTCCGGCGGACGTCGTGCACCGGACCCTCGTGCACTCCCCCGGCGCTGTCGCCACCGTCCTGCGCCCCGACGACCCGGCCGGCCGCCCCGACGCGGACCACGAGGCGGTCACGGTGAGCGCGCTGTGCGGACCGCGGGGCGCCGGGGCCGACGAGCTGCTGGAACTGGCCTGCGGGGCCGTGGAGGGACTGCGGGAGCGGCTGCTGTGGCACGAGGTGCGCACCCCGGCCGACGTGGAGGCGGCGACCGGCGCGCCGGGCGGCTCGGTGCCCCCGCCCGCGCTGGCCGGGGCGGGAGGCCGGCTGCTGTACCCGGCCAACAGCACGGCGGTGGCGGGGCTCTACCTGGCGGGGGGCTGGGCACATCCCGGCGGCGGGCTGGCGCACGCCGGGATGACCGGGGCCCTGGTGGCTGGGCTGATCGTGGAGGGCGCGGGATTCCGCGGCTCCCAGTGACCGTCCCGGCGCGGCGGGAGCGGTAGCGGGCGGGTCAGTAGCGGTACTGCTCGTACTCGCCGGCGCCCTGGTGGGGGTACGGGTAGGGGTACTGCTGTTGCGGCCCGGGCTGCTCCTGCGGGTAGGGCTGGGCGGCCTCCTCGGTGGACCGCTGCTGCGGGACCCAGACCCCGCCGGGCGGGGTGTCCGTGGAGTACGGCGCGCCGGGGTCCGCGTACGGGGCGTAGTCGTACGGCTGGGGCGGCGCGAGCCCGCCGCCGGTGCCGATGTACGGGTCGGAGTACGCGGCGTAGACCTGCTGCTCGCCGGGGTAGCCGCCTGAGTAGTCGTACCCGCCGCCCGAACCGCCCTGGGCCCCCGGGTCGTAGTACGCGGCGTACTGGTGGGCGTCCTGCTCGGCCGTGGTGAACGGCGAGGCGAACCCCGCGCTCTGGCCCGCATCGGCCGCGGGCGGCGGCGCGAAGCTCTGGATCCCGTAGGACCCGGTGTCCTCGGGCACCGGCTGAGGACGGTAGACCTCCTCGACCGCGGCCTGGAACTGCCCCTCGGATTCCCGCTCTTCGCGCTCGCCCGAGGCGTCGTCCGCGCCCTCGTACTCCAGCGCGGTGACCTGGAGCGCGGGCTGCGACCGCGGAGCGCCGGAGCGGCGCCGGCCGGACTTGCGCGCGGGTTCGCCGCCGCGGCGCAGCGCCCAGCCGGCCACGAAGCCCTTGCGGAAGGACAGCGTCACCAGGATCTGGCCCAGGGCGAACGCGGCCGCGCCGGCGCCGATGACGGGCACCGACGGCAGGACCACTCCGGCGACCACGCCGAGGAAGCCGCCGAAGGCGAGCAGGCGCCAGCGCAGCCGGGCCTTGTACTGCATCAGGACCTCGGCAAGCAGCCACAGCGCGACGAATCCGAACGCGATGTAGAGGACCGTCATTCCCATGCGTGGCCCCTCTCGGTACGGCCGCCGGCGCGGGAACGGGGACGGCCGCTCAGGCCCGCTGGTGCAGGCCCAGGTTCTCGTAGATTTCGAGGGTCGCCGTGGAATTGTTCAGCGTGATGAAGTGCAGCCCCGGGACACCCTCGGACAGCAGCCGCGCGCAGAACTCCGTGGCGAACTCGATGCCAATGGAGCGTACAGCGGCCTGGTCGTCCTTGACCGCGAGCATGCGTTCTTTCACGTCCGCCGGGAAGAGCGCGTTGCTGAGCTGGGGCAGCCGGTCGAGCTGCCTGATGCCCACAACAGGCATGACCTCGGGGATGATCGGGGTCTCGCAGCCCGCCTTCTCGGCGCTGTCGCGCAGCCGGAGATAATTCTCCGGGTCGAAGAACATCTGCGTGATCGCGTAGTCGGCGCCCGCGCGGCACTTGTCCACGAAGTGCCGGATGTCCGTGTCCCAGTCCGTGGACCGCGGGTGCATCTCGGGGAAGGCCGCGACGCCGACGCAGAAGTCGCCGGACTCCTTGACGAGGCGGACGAGGTCGGCGGCGTAGTGCACGCCCTCGGGGTGCGCCACCCACTCGCCCATCGGGTCGCCCGGCGGGTCCCCGCGCACGACGAGCATGTTGCGGATCCCGGCGTCGGCGAACTGCCCGATGACGTTGCGCAGCTCGGCGACCGAGTGGTCGACGGCGGTCAGGTGGGCGACGGGGGTCAAGGTGGTGTCCGAGGCGATCTGCTCGGTGGCCCTGACGGTGCCGCCGCGGGTGGAGCCTCCCGCTCCGTAGGTCACGGAGACGAAGCTCGGGGACACCGCCTCGACCCGGCGCAGCGCGTTCCAGAGGTTGCGTTCGCCCTTCTCGGTCTTCGGGGCCCAGAACTCGAAGGAGTACGAGCGTCCGGACGCGAGGAGGTCGCGGACCGTGTGCGCACGATCCGACCAGGTGGAAGCGGTACCAGAGGCCATACGGGCAGGTTAGACGGGCCCTGGCGGACGCCGAAGCCCTGTCCGCGTTTTGGACACGTTTTTGGACAGTTCAGCGGGCGGCGAGGCGGTGGGCGCGCGCGGCCGGCCCGTGGGCGCGGTCGGTGCGGTCGGTCAGCCGAGCCGGGCGCGGATCCGCTTCGCGAGGTCCGCGGCGGCCGCGCCCGGGTCGGCGGCCTCGGTGAGGGCGCGGACGACCACCACGCGGGTGGCTCCGGCGTCGAGCACCTGGTCGAGGTTGCCGCCGTCGATGCCGCCGATGGCGAACCAGGGCCGCTCCTGCTCCAGGGAGGCCGCGTACCGGACGAGGCCGAGGCCGGGGGCGGGGCGGCCGGGCTTGGTGGGGGTGGGCCAGCAGGGGCCGGTGCAGAAGTAGTCCACGCCGGGCTCGGCTGCGGCCGCGTCGACCTCGGCCTCGGCGTGGCAGGAACGGCCGATGAGCACCTCCCGGCCCAGGACGGCGCGGGCGGCGGGGACGGGTATGTCGCCCTGGCCGAGGTGGAGCACGTCGGAGCCGATGGCGTGGGCGATGTCCGCGCGGTCGTTCACGGCGAGGAGCCTGCCGTGGCGGCGCGCGGCCTCGGCGAAGACCTGGAGGTGTTCGAGCTCCTCCGCGGCCTCCATGCCCTTGTCCCGGAGCTGGACGACGTCCACGCCTGCCGCGAGCACGGCGTCGAGGAATTGGGGGAGGTCTCCCTGGCGCTTGCGGGCGTCCGTGCACAGGTAGAGCCGGGCGTCGGACAGCTGCATGGGTGTACCCCCGTGGTGGAGCGGCGCACGGCCCGGTGGGGCCCGTGCGCCGCGATGTAGCCGATGCGGATCAGGTCAGAGGGCGAGCGCCTGAGCGCGGCGCTTCACCTCCGTGCCGCGATTCTCGCTCAGCGCCTGGGCGGGGGTGCCGGGCAGGGTGGGGTCGGCCGTGAAGAGCCACTCCAGGATCTCCTCGTCGGAGAAGCCGTCGTCGCGCAGCACGGTCAGGAGGCCGACGAGGCCCTTCACGACCTTGTCGCCGTCGAGGAAGGGGGCCGGCACCTGCAGGGAGCGGTTCTCGCCGCGGCGTACGGCGATCAGCTGCCCTTCCTTGACCATCTGGCGGACCCGGGTCACCTCGATGCCGAGCATCTCCGCGATGTCGGGGAGGTACAGCCAGGAGGGGACAAGGGCATCGATCTTTGCGTCAATCTCGGTCACGGGGACAAGCCTGCCATCTCGGACTGGCCCCCGGTACCCGAGCGGCACCGTCCGGGTCCCGGGGGCCGCCTCAGGCCGTCGCGGACTTCAGCGGGACCGCCGGGTCGCCGGCCCTGGCGGGGTCGAGGACGGCGCCCGTCTCGATGAGCTTGCGGCCCTGGGCCAGGTCACGGGGCCGGCCCACGGCCAGGACGGCGACCAGCGCCCCCTCGCGGAGCCAGCACACCGACCAGGCCGGCCCGTCCGGGTCCCCGCGCCACAGCAGGGTGTCGGCCCCGTCGTGGTGGCCGGCGTACTGGACGAAGCGGCCGAACTGCTCCGACCAGAAGTAGGGCACCGGGTCGTACGCCTGCGCCGGCTGCCCGGCCAGGATGTTCGCGGCGACGGTCCTCGGCCCCTGGAGGGCGTTGTCCCAGTGGTGCACGAGCAGCCGGGCCCCGTAGCGGGCCGAGGGGAAGGAGGCGCAGTCGCCGACCGCGTACACCCCGGGCAGGGAGGTCCTCAGGTGGGCGTCGGCGGTGACGGAGCCGTCGGGGCCCAGTTCCACACCGGTCCCGGCGAGCCAGCCGGTGGCGGGGCGGGCGCCGATGCCGACGACCACCGCGCCCGCCGGCAGGGCGCGCCCGTCGGCGAGCAGTACGCGGCCCTCCTCGATCCCGGCGACCCTCGCGCCGGTGATCAGCTCCGCGCCCGCCTGCGCGTACCAGCGGGCCATGGGCGCGGCGACCTCGGCGGGCAGCGCTCCCGCCAGGACCCGGTCCGCCGCCTCGACCACGGTCACCTCGCAGCCGGCCCCGCGGGCCGCGGTGGCGAATTCGGCGCCGATCCAGCCCGCGCCGACGACCACGGTCGCGGGCGCGGCCGCCAGGACGGGGCGCAGCCGGGCGGCGTCGTCCAGGGTGCGCAGCAGGTGGACGCCGGGGACGCCGCCGGTGCCGGGCAGGGTCAGCGGCCGCGCGCCGGTGGCCAGTACGAGGACTTCGTACGGGACCGGTCCCGCCTCGGTGTCGAGCTCGTGGTCGGCGGCCCGCAGTCCGGTGACCTCGGTGCCGAGGCGCAGTTCGATGCCGAGCCCCTCGAAGTCCACGTCGAAGGCGGAGTCCTCGGCCTTGCCGAGCAGCACCGCCTTGGACAGCGGGGGCCGGTCGTAGGGCTGGTGGGGCTCGGCGCCCAGCAACGTCACGCGGCCGGTGAAGCCCTGCTCGCGCAGGGCGACCGCGGTCTGCACGCCGGCCATTCCGGCGCCCACGATCACGACGCCGCTCAGTGTCTGTTCCGTCTGCTCGCTCACCGGGCCACCCTAGCCACCTGACGATTCGTCAGGGACAGGCGCCCCTTACCCGTCGTGCCCGGCGGGGTTAGTCTGGCCACCGTACCTATCGCGGGAGTCCGGGCGCACCGGGCTGAGAGGGAGGCTGGCCGGCCTCCGACCGTACGAACCTGATCCGGGTCATGCCGGCGAAGGGAGGGGCTGGACGCCCATGCACTCATTGCGGAAGGGATCCGACGTCCTCGTCATCGGGGGCGGGATCATCGGACTCGTCACGGCCTGGCGGGCCGCCCAGCGGGGTCTGCGCACCGTCCTGGCCGACCCGGCGCCCGGCGGGGGCGCCGCCCGGGTCGCGGCCGGGATGCTCGCCCCCGTGACCGAACTGCACTACGGCGAGGAGGCCCTGCTGGGGCTGGGCCTCGACTCCGCGGCGCGCTATCCGCGCTTCGCCGCCGAAGTGGCCGACGCGAGCGGCGGCATCGACATCGGCTACCGCGCCTGCGGCACCCTGGCCGTCGCCCTCGACGCGGACGACCGGCTCCACCTGCGCGAGCTGCACGCCCTCCAGCGCCGCTGCGGCCTGGAGTCGCAGTGGCTCACCGGCCGCGAGTGCCGCCGCCTGGAGCCGATGCTGGCGCCGGGCGTGCGCGGCGGCCTGCGCGTGGACGGCGATCACCAGGTCGATCCCCGGCGGCTCGCGGCCGCCCTGCTGGCCGCCTGCGAACGGGCCGGCGTGGGCGTGCACCGCGCGGCCGCGGAGCGTCTGCTCGTCACCGCCGACCGGGCCGCCGGGGCCCTGCTCGACGACGGTACGCAGCTGCGGGCGGACCAGGTGGTCCTGGCGGCGGGCTCGCTCAGCGGCCGGCTGGCCGGCGTACCCGCGGACGTCGTGCCTCCGGTCCGGCCGGTCAAGGGGCAGGTGCTGCGGCTCACGGTGCCGGCGGCGTACGCGCCGTTCCTGTCGCGGACGGTCCGGGCCGTCGTACGCGGCAGCCACGTCTACCTGGTCCCCCGCGAGAACGGCGAGCTCGTCGTGGGCGCCACCAGCGAGGAGCTCGGCTGGGACACCACCGTCACGGCGGGCGGGGTCTACGAACTCCTGCGCGACGCCCACGAGCTGGTGCCCGGCATCACCGAACTCCCCCTCACCGAGACCCTGGCGGGGCTGCGGCCGGGCTCCCCCGACAACGCCCCGCTCCTGGGCCCGACGGACCTTCCGGGCCTGCACCTGGCCACCGGGCACTACCGCAACGGGGTGCTGCTGACCCCGCTCACCGGCGAGGTGATGGCGCAGCTGCTGACCACCGGCGAACTGCCGCCGGTCGCACGCCCCTTCAGCCCCCGCCGGTTCTCGGCAGCACGTCAGGAGTCGTACGCATGAGCATCTCCGTCAACGGCGAGCCGCGCGAGATCGCGGCCGGCACCACGCTCGCCGCGGTGGTCGCCACCCTGACGACGGCGCCCTCGGGCGTCGCGGCGGCGCTCAACGAGACCGTGGTCCCGCGCGGGCAGTGGCCGGCCACGCCGGTCGGCGAGGGCGACCGGATCGAGATCCTCACCGCGGTCCAGGGAGGCTGAGGGCATGGCCGGGGACCTCTTCACGCTGGGCGGCCGGAGCTTCTCCTCCCGTCTGATCATGGGCACGGGCGGCGCCCCCAGCCTGGACGTCCTGGAGCGGGCCCTGGTGGCCTCGGGGACCGGGCTCACCACGGTGGCGATGCGCAGGCTGGACCCGACGGTCCAGGGCTCGGTGCTGTCCGTCCTGTCGAAGCTGGACATCGCGGTCCTGCCGAACACCGCGGGCTGCTTCACGGCGGGCGAGGCGGTGCTCACGGCGCGCCTGGCGCGGGAGGCGCTGGGCACCGACTGGATCAAGCTGGAGGTGGTCGCGGACGAGCGGACCCTCCTGCCCGACGGCGTCGCGCTGCTGGACGCCGCCGAGGTCCTGGTGGACGAGGGTTTCACCGTCCTGCCGTACACGAACGACGACCCCGTGCTCGCGCGGAAGCTGGAGGACGCGGGCTGCGCGGCGATCATGCCGCTGGGCTCCCCCATCGGCTCCGGGATGGGGATCCGCAACCCCCACAACTTCGAGCTGATCACGGAGCGGGCCGGGGTCCCGGTGATCCTGGACGCGGGGGCCGGGACGGCGTCCGACGTGGCGCTGGCGATGGAGCTGGGCTGCGCGGCCGTGATGCTGGCCTCGGCGGTGACGCGGGCGCAGGACCCGGTCCTGATGGCGGCGGCCATGCGGGACGCGGTGTCGGCGGGCCGCCTGGCCTACCGCGCGGGACGGATCCCGCAGCGGCGGTTCGCCCACGCCTCGTCCCCGGCGCAGGGCCGCGCGGCCCTGGACCCGGAACGCCCGGCCTTCTGACGCCGTCGTGAGCCGCGCCCCCGGGCCCGGGAACCGCCCGGGCCCGGGCCACGCCGGGCCCGGCCTCCCGGGGCTCCGCCCGGACCCCGTCCGCGGCCGGGTCCGTCACAGCTGCGCTGCAAGGCGACCCGCCCCGGCCGGCGGGCGCCGCGCCCCTCGTAGAATCGCCGGGTGGATACGACCCTGGATGACCCCCTCGTCGGGCGCGTGCTCGACGGCCGCTACCGCGTCGACGCCCGCATCGCGGCCGGCGGCATGGCCACGGTCTACCGGGCCCTCGACACCCGCCTCGACCGCGTCCTCGCCCTGAAGGTGATGCACCCGGCGCTCGCCGCGGACGCCGCCTTCGTCGACCGGTTCATCCGGGAGGCCAAGTCCGTGGCCCGGCTCGCCCACCCCAACGTCGTCGCCGTCTTCGACCAGGGCACGGACGGGCCGTACGTCTTCCTCGCCATGGAGTACGTCTCCGGCTGCACCCTGCGCGACGTGCTCCGCGAGCGCGGCGCCCTCCAGCCGCGGGCCGCCCTCGACATCCTGGAGCCCGTCCTCGCCGCCCTCGGCGCGGCCCACCGGGCAGGTTTCATCCACCGCGACATGAAGCCCGAGAACGTCCTGATCGGCGACGACGGCCGGGTGAAGGTGGCCGACTTCGGACTGGTGCGGTCCGTGGACTCGGTGACCCACACCACCGGCTCCGTCCTCGGGACCGTCTCCTACCTGGCTCCCGAGCAGATCGAGAACGGCGTCACCGACACCCGGGTGGACGTCTACGCCTGCGGCGTCGTCCTCTACGAGATGCTCACCGGCGCCAAGCCGCACACCGGCGGCTCGGCCGCCCAGGTGATCTACCAGCACCTGCACGAGGACGTGCCGCCCCCGTCCGCGGCCGTCCCGGGCCTGCCCGTCTGCCTCGACGAGCTGGTCGCGCACGCCGCCGCCCGCAACCCGCAGCTGCGCCCGTACGACGCCGCCGCGCTGCTCGGCCTCGCCCGGGCGGCGCGCCTGCGACTGAGCGATCCCGAACTGGACGCGGTACCGCCGCAGGCCCGGGCCGAAGCGCGCACGGCCAGCGAGGACCGCACCGGTGTGATCCCGCGGCCGATGGCCGTGGAGCAGCCCGTGCTCCACACCTCCCGGCTGGAGATGCCGCCCGCACCGCCGGCGCACGTGCCGCCGCACCGGCGCCGCGCGCCGCGCCGCGGCACGCTCCTGGTCATCGCCGGCGTCCTGCTGTCCCTCGGCCTCGCCATGGGCGTCTGGTACATCAACTCCGGCCAGTTCACCAAGGTCCCCAACCTGCTCGGCAAGACCGAGGAGCAGGCCAGGTCGCAGCTGTCCGCGGCCGGGCTCGGGGTGAAGCGGGTGGACCGCAAGTTCAGCGACGCCTTCGACCGCGGGACGGTGATGAACACCGATCCCCCGGGCGGCAAGCGCATCCGCGGCAACGGAGCGGTGGTGGTCACCCTCTCCCGCGGCCCGCAGGTCGTGGCCGTGCCCAACCTCAAGGGCAGGCCGCTGGAGCAGGCCAGGGCCGAGCTGACGAAGGCCGGGCTCGCCCCCGGCGTCGTCACGCAGTCCTTCAGCCAGGACGTCGCCCAGGGCTCGGTGATCGGCTCCGACCCGGCGGGAGGCGAGAAGCGGGCCCCCGACACGGCGGTCGCCCTGGTCGTCAGCAGGGGCCGTCCCGTCCAGGTCCCGAACGTCGCCCAAGTCCCCTTCGAGCAGGCGCGGGCGGCACTGGAGGGCCTCGGCCTCAAGGTCGCGACCGCCCCCGAGCAGGTCAACGCCCCGACGCCGGCCGGTACGGTCGCCGGCCAGTCCGTCGGCGCCGGCGCCCAGGCCGCGGCCGGGGACACCGTCACGCTGACCCTCTCCAAGGGCCCCCGCCAGCTCCCGGTACCGGACGTCACCGGCCAGGACGTGGACGCGGCCCGCAAGGCACTGGAGACCTCCGGCTTCAAGGTGAGGGTGGAGCGGCCCTTCCTGTCCTTCAGCAACACCGTGGACGCGCAGTCGGTGCCCGGCGGCCAGAGCGCCCCCGAGGGCAGCACGATCACCATCAGGACCAAGGGGCTGTAGGGCGACGTGGACCATTTGACACCCGCGGAGCGGGCGGAGTACGACGAGCGGGCCGCACAGGCGGCGCGGGCGCTGCGCAATCCCGTCGGCGGGCACATCCCCGTCGCGGGCGGCCTCGCCTCGGTCGGGCTGGCGTACGCCCGGGAGATGGGCGCCGAGGCGGTCCAGGTCTTCGTCGCCAATCCGCGGGGCTGGGCCACCCCGGCGGGCAATCCGGCCCAGGACGAACTCTTCCGGGACGGGTGCGCGGCCGAGGGCATCCCGGCCTACGTCCACGCCCCGTACCTGATCAACTTCGGCTCGCACACCGAGGCGACCGTCGAGAAGTCGGTGGAGTCCCTGCGCCACTCGCTGCGCCGGGGCCGGGAGATCGGCGCCCTCGGGGTGGTCGTCCACACCGGCTCGGCCACCGGGGGCCGCCCGCGTGAGGAGGCTTACGCCCAGGTCAGCCAGTACATGCTGCCGCTGCTGGACGAGCTGACGCACGAGGAGGACCCCTTCCTGCTGCTGGAGTCCACCGCCGGGCAGGGCTCCTCGCTGTGCTCCCGGGCCGAGGACTTCGGGCCGTACTTCGAGGCGCTGGACCGCCACCCGAAGCTGGGGATCTGCCTGGACACCTGCCACGTCTTCGCGGCCGGACACGACCTGGCGGAGCCGGGCGGGACGAAGCTGATGCTGGACCTGCTGGTGGACACGGTCGGCGAGGGGAGGCTGAAGCTGGTCCACGCGAACGACTCCAAGGAGGGCGCGGGCGCCCACAAGGACCGGCACGCCAACATCGGCCACGGCCACATCGGCCGGGAGCCCTTCGCCGAGCTGTTCACGCACCCGGCGACGGCGGGCGTCCCGCTGATCACCGAGACCCCGGGGGGCAAGGAGGGCCACACGGCGGACGTGGCCCTGCTGAAGGAGCTGCGCGGCGCGCGGTGAGCGGGCGAGGACGCCGGGCCCGCCTACAGCTCGGGGCCGTCCCCCGGCTCCTCCTGATAGGAGAAGCGCTGCTCACGCCAGGGGTCGCCGAGGTTGTGGTAGCCCCGCTCCTCCCAGAAGCCCCGCCGGTCGGCGGTCATGTACTCCACACCGCGGACCCACTTGGGTCCCTTCCAGGCGTACAGGTGCGGGACCACGAGGCGCAGCGGGAATCCGTGCTCGGCGGTGAGCAGCTCCCCGCCCTGGTGGGTGGCGAACACGGTCCGCTCCGAGGCGAAGTCGGCGAGCCGCATGTTGGAGCTGAAGCCGTACTCGGCCCACACCATAACGTGCGTGACCTGTGGTGCGGGCGGCGCCAGGGCGAGGATCGTACGGGCCAGCACCCCGCCCCATTCGGCGCCCTGCATGCTGAACTTGGTCACGCAGTGCAGGTCGGCGACGACGGACTCGAACGGCAAGGCCGCGAAGTCCTCGTGGTTCCAGCAGTGCTTGTCGCCGTCGGCCGTCGCGCCGAAGACGCGGAACTCCCAGCGCTCGGGCTTGAACTTGGGCACGGGACCGTAGTGGGTGACCGGCCAGCCCCGCTGCAACCGCTGCCCCGGTGGAAGCTCCGGCTGCTCTGCTCCCGGAGATTCCCGGCTTTCCGGCTGACCCATGAGTCCATGGTGACAGACCGGGCAGGGTGGTCGTGACCAGGCACGACCGATTCGGGCAAGTCATGGTAACTCCCACTAAGGAGGTACTTACTGGACTGCCCCCGGCAGCGGTGCGAGGATGCGCGCACCTGCCCCGTCACATAGCTGACACAGCCTGGAAGGAGCCTCTGCGATGCAGGGCGACCCCGAGGTCCTTGAGTTTCTGAACGAGCAGCTGACCGGTGAGCTGACGGCCGTCAACCAGTACTGGCTGCACTACCGCATCCAGGACAACAAGGGCTGGACCAAGCTCGCCACGTACACGCGTGAAGAATCCATCGACGAGATGAAGCACGCGGACAAGATCACCGAGCGCATCCTGATGCTCGACGGCCTGCCGAACTACCAGCGCCTCTTCCACGTGCGCGTGGGCCAGACGGTCACGGAGATGTTCCAGGCGGACCGCCAGGTCGAGGTCGAGGCGATCGACCGGCTCAAGCGGGGCATCGACGTCATGCGCGGCAAGGGCGACATCACCTCCGCGCGCCTCTTCGAGGAGATCCTGGAGGACGAGGAGCACCACATCGACTACCTCGACACCCAGCTGGAGCTCGTCGAGTCGCTGGGTGAGGCGCTGTACATCGCGCAGCTGATCGAGCAGCCGAGCTAGGCGGGCCGGTCGGCCGGGCCAGGTCTAGGCGGCTTCCGCCATCAGGGGCGCTTGCGCCATCAGGGGCGAAGGAGCCGGCCGGACGTCGGCGGTGAGGACGCCCGCGGCGTCGCCCTTCGCCGGCAGTTCCCGGCGGGGGCACGCACCGCGGCCCAGGATGCCCTGGATGGTGCGCACGCAGGAGCCGCAGTCGGTGCCGGCCTTGGTCGCCGAGGCGATCTGGCGCGGGGTGCAGGCCCCGTCGGCCGCGTGCTGCCTGACCTGCTGGTCGGTGATGCCGAAGCAAGAGCAGACGTACACGCGGTTCACCTCTCTGGGCGGAACGGTTCGGCGGGCCATCCCCTGTTCGGTGAGGCTTACCTAACCGTAGCCGAACTTAGGGTGGCCTAAAAGTCCCGGATACGACAGTGGGGCGCGGATCACATGGATCCGCGCCCCGCTCCCGTAGACGGCTACAGGCCGTTCCCTACTGGTCGCGGTACATCTCGGCGACCAGGAACGCCAGGTCCAGGGACTGGCTGCGGTTGAGCCGGGGGTCGCAGGCCGTCTCGTAGCGCTGGTGCAGGTCGTCGACGAAGATCTCGTCGCCCCCGCCCACGCACTCGGTGACGTCGTCGCCGGTGAGCTCGACGTGGATGCCGCCCGGGTGGGTGCCGAGGGCCTTGTGGACCTCGAAGAAGCCCTTGACCTCGTCGAGCACGTCGTCGAAGCGGCGCGTCTTGTGGCCGGAGGCCGCCTCGAAGGTGTTGCCGTGCATCGGGTCGGTGACCCAGGCGACGGTCGCGCCGGAGGCGGTGACCTTCTCGACGAGCGCCGGGAGCCGGTCGCGGACCTTGTCGGCGCCCATGCGGACGACGAAGGTCAGCCGGCCCGGCTCGCGCTCGGGGTCGAGGCGGTCGATGTAGGTGAGCGCCTCGTCCACCGTGGTGGTGGGGCCGAGCTTGATGCCGATCGGGTTGGAGATCTGCGAGCAGAACTCGATGTGCGCGTGGTCCAGCTGGCGGGTGCGCTCGCCGATCCAGACCATGTGGCCCGAGGTGTCGTACAACTTGCCGGTCCGCGAGTCGGTGCGGGTCAGCGCGCCCTCGTAGTCGAGCAGCAGCGCCTCGTGGGAGGCGTAGAACTCGACGGCCTTGAACTCGGCCGGGTCGGTGCCGCACGCCTTCATGAAGTTCAGCGCGTTGTCGATCTCCCGCGCGAGCTGCTCGTAGCGCTGCCCGGACGGGGAGGACTTCACGAAGTCCTGGTTCCAGGCGTGCACCTGGCGCAGGTCGGCGTAACCGCCGGTGGTGAAGGCGCGCACCAGGTTCAGCGTCGAGGCCGAGGCGTGGTACATGCGCTTCAGCCGCTCGGGATCCGGGATCCGGGCCTCTTCGGTGAAGGGGAAGCCGTTGACGGAGTCACCGCGGTAGGTCGGCAGGGTGACGCCGTCGCGGGTCTCGGTGTCCTTGGAGCGCGGCTTGGAGTACTGGCCGGCGATGCGGCCGACCTTGACGACGGGCACGGAGGCCGCGTAGGTCAGGACGGCGCTCATCTGGAGCAGCGTCTTCAGCTTGGCGCGGATGTGCTCGGCCGACACGGCGTCGAAGGCCTCGGCGCAGTCGCCGCCCTGCAGGAGGAACGCCTCGCCCTTGGCGACGGCTCCCAGACGGGCGCGCAGCTGGTCGCACTCACCCGCGAAAACGAGCGGAGGATACGACTCGAGGTCCGCGACGACAGCGCGCAGAGCCTCGGCATCGGGGTACGAAGGCTGCTGCGCCGCGGGAAGGTCTCGCCAGGTCGCCTTTGCGGCGGGGGCTTGGGTCTCAGCGTTCACGGTCACCCCGTACACATTACGGCGTCCCACCCCCCGTCCGGCCCTGTGCCCACAACGTGAGACAGATATCCCCCGTACCGGTCCACCCGTGGGCGGAGTGCACAATTCCGCCCGCGGCGGGGTTCGGACGCTTCGCTTCCGCCCCGGGCGTGGGCTAGGGTCGCCCCCATGTACGCGCACTCGAACCAGAACTGGTGGTGGCCCGCTCCCGGCGGCCCACTCCTCGCGCGTACCCACTGACGACCGACGCGAAGGCCGCCCCCAGGGGCGGCCTTCCGCATGTGGTGGACGACCGCCGCAGAGCAGGGCCGCTCCTCCCACCGGAAGGACGCCCACCCCATGAACGCGGTACTCAGCCGACTGCTCGAAGACTCCTGCCCGCCGTTCGCCCTGCTGCGACGGCGTACCCCCGGCCGCGACCACGACACCGTCGAAGTGCTCATCGGCACCGTCCACGAGGCCCAGCGCCTCGCCGACCTGCCCGTCGGCGAGCTGCCCACCCTCGCCCTCGTCCCCTTCCGGCAGATCCGCGAGCGCGGCTTCGACGTGCGCGACGACGGCACCCCGCTGAGCGTGCTCGTCGCCGCGGAGGCGCACGAGATCCCGCTCGCCGAGGCGCTGGAGCGGCTGCCCGCGCACGAGGTCCGGGTCGGGGGCGGCGCCTTCGACGTGCCCGACGCCGACTACGCGGCCACCGTCGAGCGCGTCATCCGGGACGAGATCGGGCGCGGCGAGGGCGCGAACTTCGTCATCCGGCGCACCTTCGAGGGCCGGATCGAGGGCTTCGGCCGGGCCGACGCCCTGGCGCTCTTCCGCCGGCTGCTGGTGGGCGAGCGGGGCGCGTACTGGACGTACGTGGTCCACACCGGGGAGCGCACCCTGGTCGGGGCCAGCCCCGAGGTGCACGTGCGGATGTCCGGGGGCACGGTCGTGATGAACCCGATCAGCGGGACGTACCGCTATCCCGCCGCCGGCCCGACGGCCGAGTCGCTGCTCGCCTTCCTCGGCGACCGCAAGGAGACCGAGGAGCTGTCGATGGTGGTCGACGAGGAGCTGAAGATGATGTGCACCGTCGGCGACATGGGCGGGGTCGTCGTGGGGCCCCGGCTCAAGGAGATGTCCCACCTCGCGCACACCGAGTACGAGCTGCGCGGCCGCTCCTCGCTGGACGTACGGGAGGTGCTGCGGGAGACGATGTTCGCGGCGACGGTCACCGGCTCGCCGGTGCAGAACGCCTGCCGGGTGATCGAGCGGTACGAGAGCGGCGGCCGCGGCTACTACGCGGGCGCGCTGGCCCTGCTGGGGCGGGACGGCGAGGGGGCGCAGACGCTGGACTCGCCCATCTTGATCCGCACGGCCGACATCGACCGTCAGGGGCTGCTGCGCGTGCCGGTCGGAGCGACCTTGGTGCGCCACTCCGATCCGGCGGGCGAGGTGGCGGAGACACACGCGAAGGCGGCGGGGGTGCTCGCGGCGCTCGGGGTCCGGCCCGCGGCCCCGCGCCCGGCCTTCGAGGGGGCGCACCTGGCCGACGACCCCCGGGTGCAGGCGGCGCTGGCGGCCCGGCGGGCGGACCTGGCCCCCTTCTGGCTCCGCATGCAGGAACGGCCCTGCGCCCCGGCCGGGCACGCCCTGGTGGTGGACGGCGAGGACACCTTCACCGCGATGCTGGCGCACGTGCTGCGGGTGGCCGGGCTGGAGGTGACCGTACGGCGCTACGACGACCCGGGGCTGCGGGCGGCGGCCCTGGCCTGGGAGGGGCCGGTCGTGCTGGGTCCGGGCCCCGGGAACCCGGCGGACGCGGGCGACCCGAAGATGCGGATGCTGCGCTCCCTGGCGGCCGCGCTGCTGGCCGGGCACCGCCGCGGCCTGGTCGGGGTCTGCCTGGGCCATGAGCTGCTGGCGGCCGAGCTGGGCCTGCCGCTGGTCCGCAAGGCGGAGCCGGCGCAGGGGGCGCAGATCCGGATCGACCTGTTCGGGGCGCAGGAGGTGGTCGGCTTCTACAACACGTACACCGCGCACTGCGACGCCCCGGCGGCGGCCCGCCTGGCCGCGCAGGGGGTGGAGGTCGCGCGCGATCCGGCGACGGGCGAGGTGCACGCCCTGCGCTCGGCCGCCGCGGGTTTCGCGGGGGTCCAGTTCCACCCGGAGTCGGTGCTGACGCTGCGCGGCGCGGACCTGCTGCGCGACCTCGTCGCCGCCGTCACGGCCCCGGCCCAGCCGGTATGACCCGCCCGGTCGGCCGTCCGGCCGCCGGCTCCGGGCGGCGTCCGGAGGGCGGCGGGCGGCGGGCGGCGGCGTCAGGAGGGCGGGGGAACCAGGGTCTTCTCGGACTGGCGGTCCGCGAGGCAGCCCGCCGGGTAGGACCCGTGGTTCGCGGGCGCCGCCCGGCGTCATCCGAAGAAGACGCCGACCTCCCGGTACAGCGCCGGGTCCACCGTCTTCAGCTTCGCCGTGGCCTCGGCGATCGGCACCCGCACGATGTCCGTCCCCTTCAGCGCGACCATCTTGCCGAAGTCCCGGTCACGCACCGCTTCGATCGCGTGCAGCCCGAACCGGGTCGCCAGCCACCGGTCGAAGGCGCTCGGCGTGCCGCCCCGCTGGATGTGACCGAGCACCGTCGTGCGGGCCTCCTTGCCGGTCCGCGCCTCGATCTCCTTGGCCAGCCACTCGCCCACGCCGGACAGCCGGACGTGGCCGAAGGAGTCCTTCGTGGCGTCCTTGAGGACCATCTCCCCGTCCTTGGGCATCGCGCCTTCCGCCACCACCACGATCGGCGCGTAGCTCGCCTTGAAGCGGGAGGCCACCCAGGCGCACACCTGGTCCATGTCGAAGCGCTGCTCCGGGATGAGGATGACGTTGGCGCCGCCCGCGAGCCCCGAGTGCAGGGCGATCCAGCCGGCGTGCCGGCCCATCACCTCGACGACCAGGACCCGCATGTGGGACTCGGCCGTGGTGTGCAGCCGGTCGATGGCCTCGGTCGCGATGCCGACGGCGGTGTCGAAGCCGAAGGTGTAGTCCGTCGCGGACAGGTCGTTGTCGATGGTCTTCGGCACGCCGACGCAGGGGATGCCGTAGTCCTCGTACAGCCTCGCCGCGACGCCGAGGGTGTCCTCGCCGCCGATCGCGATGAGCGAGTCCACCTCGTATTTGGCGAGGTTCTCCTTGATGCGCCGTACGCCGTTCTCCGTCTTGAACGGGTTGGTGCGCGAGGAGCCGAGGATGGTGCCGCCGCGGGGCAGGATCCCGCGCACGGCGGGGATGTCGAGGGGGACCGCGGCCCCCTCGACCGTGCCGCGCCAGCCGTCCTTGAATCCGATGAACCCGTAGCCGTACTCCTGCTCGCCCTTGCGGACGACGGCCCGGATCACCGCGTTGAGCCCGGGGCAGTCGCCGCCGCCGGTCAGCACTCCGACCTTCATGGAATCTCCCTTCGCCATGACGGTCACGCTAGTGGTGACTCAGGTCACAGCAAGGGGTCCGGATCGCGCAATTCAGGTGGAATCGCGGGGCGTTGCGTACGCCCGTTCACTCGGACGGGGAGGTAAGTACGACGTACGCACGCGGCTACGCGTCGTCGAGGCCCCGCTCTATCGCGTAGCGGACGAGCTCGACCCGGTTGTGCAGCTGGAGTTTGCCCAGGGTGTTCTGGACGTGGTTCTGCACCGTGCGGTGCGAGATGACCAGCCGTTCCGCGATCTGCTTGTACGAGAGCCCCTTGGCCACCAGCCGCAGCACCTCGGTCTCGCGGTCGGTCAGCCGCGGCGCCTTCGGCTCGTCGGAGGCGGCCGGGGCCGGGTCGGTGGCCAGGCGCCGGTACTCGCCGAGGACCAGTCCGGCCAGGCCCGGGGTGAACACCGGGTCGCCCGCCGCCGTGCGGCGGACCGCGTCGATCAGCTCCTGGGCGCCGGCGGACTTCAGCAGGTACCCGGTCGCGCCGGACTTCACTGCCTCCAGGACGTCCGCGTGCTCGCCGCTGGCCGACAGCACCAGGACCCGCAGTGCGGGGTGGGCGCCGACCAGTTCCCTGCAGACCTGCACGCCCGGCATGCCGGGGAGGTTGAGGTCGAGGACCAGGACGTGCGGGGTGACCGCGGGGGCGCGGCGGACCGCCTCCGGGCCGTCCCCGGCGGTGGCCACCACGTCGAAACCCGCGGCGGCCAGGTCGCGGGCGACCGCGTCCCGCCACATCGGGTGGTCGTCGACGACCATCACCCTGATCCCGCCCGGTCCGGCCGGCTCGTCCCACGGGTGCAACTCGGTGTGCTCGTTCATCTCTTGTCCGTCCTGGCCCTCGGTACCTTCAGTTCCACTTCGGTGCCCTGCCCGGGGACGGACACCAGCTCGGCACTGCCGCCGAGGTCACGCAGCCGGCCGCGGATGGACAGGGCCACCCCCATCCGGCCCTCGCCCTCGGCCTGGTCGAGCCGGCCCGCCGGGATGCCCGGCCCGTCGTCCCGGACGGTCACGACCACCTCGTCGCCCCAGTCCTCGACCAGGATCCAGGCACGGGCCCCCTCCCCCGCGTGCCGGCGCACGTTGTCGAGCGCCGCGCCCACCGCCGCGGCCAGCTCCCTGGCCGCGGGCACCGGCAGCGGAACCGGGGTGCCCGGTTCGGCGAAGCTCACCCGGGACCCGGCGTGCGGGGCCAGGAGGGTGCGCAGGTCCAGCTCGCCGCCGTCCGCGCCGGTCTCCTCCTCCTCATAGGTGTCCACCAGCGCGCCGCGCGACCCGTCGCGCGAGACCCGGGAGGGGTGCACCAGCCCGGTGGAGACCAGGGTGCGCAGCGCCACCTCCTGCTCCCCCGCCATCCGGCCCAGCTCGGCGGCCTCGCCGCCCAGTTCCGTGCCGCGGCGCTGGACCATGGCGAGGACCTGGAGCACTCCGTCGTGGATGTCGCGGGCGAGCCGCTCGCGCTCGCGGGTGGCGGCCTCGATCTCCAGGGCGCGGGCGAGGGTGGCCTCGCTGGCGCGGGCGACCTCGACGACGTAGCCGATCGCTATGGAGGCGACCCAGACCAGCAGGACGTTGTGCAGGGTGTCCCGGGTGGGCTCGCCGCCGTGGATGACGATGTTGGCGGCGGCGACGAAGGTGGAGGCGAACCCCGCCCAGCGCCAGCCGCCTTTGATCGCGAAGGCGAGGACCGAGCCCGCCGTCCAGATGGAGGGGAGCGTGGGACCGCCGGCGGTGATCCGCTGCGCGGTGTCGGCGAGGGGGGTCAGCAGGATCCCGAGGAGGGCGACGCCGAGGTCCGCGCCGAGGAAGCGCCTGGTGCAGCCGGCGGCGCCGGCCACCTTGCGGTGCGTGGCCAGGGTCCAGGCCGCGAGGACGGCGAGGTAGCCGGCCGCGACCCAGGGGCGCCCGTACTCCTCGTACGCGGAGGCGAACAGCAGCGCCGCGTAGAGCGCCGTCAGCAGCCGATAGCCCGTCAGGGCCTGCCACAGCGGCTGCTCGACCGACATGCGCACGACGCGTTCGCGTCTGGCCATCTCCCCCACCCCCCGCGGACGCAGATCCCGCCGTTACTCCGCCTTGCCGTCGGCCTTTTCGTTCCTGGCGGCCTTCTCGGCGTCGGCGATCTGGCGCTTGGCCGCCGTCGCGTAGATGTCGACGTACTCCTGGCCGGAGAGCTTCATGATCTCGTACATGACCTCGTCGGTCACCGAGCGCAGGATGAAGCGGTCGCCGTCCATGCCCTGGTAGCGGCTGAAGTCCAGCGGCTTGCCGATCCGGATGCCCGGGCGCATCAGCTTGGGGACCACCTTGCCGGGCGGCTGGATCTTCTCGGTGTCGATCATCGCCACGGGGATCACGGGGGCGCCGGTGGCCAGGGCCACGCGGGCCAGACCGCCGGGCTTGCCGCGGTAGAGGCGTCCGTCGGGTGAACGCGTCCCCTCGGGGTAGATACCGAACAGTTCACCCCGCTCGATGACGTCGATGCCGCTCTTGACGGCGGCCTCACCGGCTCCGCGCGCTCCGGAGCGGTCCACCGGGAGCTGGCCGACGCCCTTGAAGAAGGCGGCCGTGAGCCTGCCCTTGACGCCTGGGGAGGTGAAGTACTCCGCCTTCGCGATGAAGGTGACCTTCCGGTCCAGCACCGCCGGCAGGAAGAAGGAGTCCGAGAAGGACAGGTGGTTGCTCGCGAGGATCGCCGGCCCCTCGTCGGGAATGTTCTCGAGGCCCTCCACCCACGGCCTGAAGGCGAGCTTCAGCGAACCGCCGATGGAGAACTTCATTGCGCCGTAGATCAACTCGAAAGCCTTCCTGTGTCTGTCGAACAGACCTTAACCCGTGGCTCACGCAGGAGCGGCCCGACGGCCCTGGTCGGTGTCACCCCGGTCGCGTACGGTGAAGTCACACAGAGCAACGCACACACCCGACGTACATCATGATCAAGGAGACCCTGGTGCCCGTCCTCCCTGGAGCCGAGCCGTTCCGCCACGAGGGCGGAGAGGTCGGCGTCCTCCTCTGCCACGGCTTCACCGGCACCCCGCAGTCGCTGCGCCCCTGGGCCGAGTACCTGGCGGGGCGGGGCCTGACGGTGTCGCTCCCGCTGCTGCCCGGGCACGGGACGCGCTGGCAGGACATGCAGCTCACGGGCTGGCAGGACTGGTACGCCGAGGTGGACCGCGCGCTGCGGGAACTGCTCGACCGCTGCACGCGGGTGTTCGTCTTCGGCCTGTCGATGGGCGGCGCGCTGACGCTGCGGCTGGCGGCCCGCCACGGGGAAGCCATCAGCGGCATCGTCCTGGTCAACCCGGTCAACAAGGTGCACGACCCGCTCGCCTTCGCGCTGCCGGTGGCCCGGCACTTCGTCCGCTCGACGCCGGGCATCGCCAGCGACATCGCCAAGCCGGGCTCGCACGAGGTCGGGTACGACCGGGTACCGACGCGGGCGGCCCACTCGCTGCGGCAGTTCCTGCGGCTGGTGGACACCGAGCTGCCGCAGGTGACGCAGCCCGTGCTGCTGCTGCACAGCCCGCAGGACCACGTCGTGCACCCGGCCGACTCGGCGCGGATCCTGGCGCGGGTGTCGTCGACGGACGTCACCGAGACCCTGCTGGAACAGAGCTACCACGTCGCGACGTTGGACCATGACGCGGAGCGGATCTTCGCGGACAGCTATGCGTTCGTCGGCCGGCTGGCGGAGAGCGTGGGCAGGGAGGGGGCGCAGGCGGGTGGCTGAGCACGAGGAGCAGTCGGGCGGGGTGCCGCCGCTGGACGAGGAGGCGGCCTGGGCGGCCATCGTCGCCGGGTACGGGCAGGAGCCGCCGGACCCGCCGGGGTCCAGACCGTACAGGCCGATCGAGAACCTCCTGCTGCCGGAGGAGGACGTGAAGCCCCCGGAGATGGACGTGAAGCCGCCGGAGAAGGACCCGGCTCCGGATCCGGAGAAGGAGAGCGAACCGCCGGTCACCGCGCTGGGCGGCTCGGTGGTCTTCGCGCCGGGCGTGGGGCTCTCGGGCCCCCGGGACCACTCGCTCGCGCAGCCGCAGGACGACGGTGCGGCGGTCCCGGCCGACCCCGCGGAGGAGGGCCATTTCGTCCCTCCGGAGCCGGAGCTCCCGCCGGCGGACACGACGGCGAAGTTCGCGTGGCTGGCGGTGGTCGGCGGGCCGGTGCTCCTGCTGGTGGCGGTGCTGCTGCAGTGGGACATGACCTGGTGGCTGGCGACGCTGTGCATCGGCGGTTTCCTGGGCGGGTTCGCGACCCTGGTGGCGCGGATGGCGCACGGCGACGACGAGGACGACGACCCGGGCCGCGGCGCGGTGGTCTGAGGCGGGGGACGGGCACGGCCGGAGCCGGGCCCGCCCCGCGGCGGCTCCTGCCCGGGGCTGTGCGTGCCCCCGGGCGAAGACCCCCGTCAGCGCCGGCGCGGGCCGACTCCGCGGAGCTACGGCGTGGCCGGGAGGTGCAGGGCGGCCAGTACCGGCAGGTGGTCGGAGGCCGACCGCAGGTCGCCGGGCGAGATCCCCGCCAGCCCCGCGGGGACACCGCAGCCCAGCACCCGCACGTCCCGGCTCGCGAAGACCGCGTCGATCCGGCGCTCCGGCGCTCCCGCCGGGAAGGTCCCCTCCCCGCCCCACGGCGCCACCGTCCGGCAGTCCTGGAAGGCGGCGGCCAGCTGCCCGAAGGCCGGGCCGCCGGGGCCCTCGTTCAGGTCGCCCGCGACGATCGTGTGCGGGGCGTCCAGGGTGGCGGCCCGCTCCAGCAGCATCGCGGCCTGGGCCCGCCGTTCCGCCGGGTCCAGCGACAGGTGCGCCGAGACCAGGCCCACCCGCGCCGCCCCGATCCGGACCACCGCCGTGGCGAGGCCCCTGCGGTGCAGGCCGGGGGTGAGCGGCAGCAGCACGTCCTCGGTCCGCTCCACGAAGACCCGCAGCGAGCACATCAGCAGGGGCCCGGCCGCCGTGGCGCCTCCGCCGAGGACCACCAGATCGCAGGTGGCGGCCAGACGGGCCGCGTGTTTGCGCCATCGGAAGAACCGCGGCGCCTCCTGCACGAGGACGAGGTCGGGTGCGCAGGCCCGGATGACCCGGGCCAGCGCCTCCTCGTCGTCGCGCAGCGAGCGGATGTTGTAGGTGAGCACGCGGATCACGGCAGAACCGTCGGGCTCCGTACGAGACTTCGGCAGCGAAGGCAGCAGCTGGTCCATGCCCGCAACATACGCAGATGCCCGCCGCTCCCCCAAGGGGCGCGGCGGGCAGTCGCGTCACGGGCGGGTCAGCCCTGGCGGGCCAGGTCCGCGGCGCCGACGAGTCCGGCCTTGCCGCCCAGCTGGGCGGCGAGGACCTGCGCGTGCGGGCGCCAGGCCCCACCGATCAGCCAGCGCTTGAACGACTTGCGGATGGGGTCCAGCACGAGGTCGCCCTCGTCCGAGACGCCGCCGCCGACGATGAAGGCCGACGGGTCGAAGAGCGAGGCGAGGTCGGCCAGGCCCGCGCCGGCCCAGCGGGCCAGCTCGCGGAAGGAGTCGACGGCCACGGGGCAGCCCTGCCGGGCGGCCTCGCTGATGTGCTTGCCCTCGATGCCGTCGGGGGTTCCGTCGCCGAGCCCGAGCAGGACCGTCGCGTTCTCGGGGGTGGCGTTGGCGCGCTGCTTCGCGTACCGCACGAGCGCCCGGCCGGAGGCGTACTGCTCCCAGCAGCCCTGGCTGCCGCACCCGCACAGCAGGCCGTCCGGGACGACCCGGATGTGGCCGAACTCGGCGGCGACGCCGAAGCGTCCGCGGCGCAGCTTGTTGCCGATGATGATGCCGCCGCCCAGGCCGGTGCCGAGCGTGATGCAGATGACGTCCTCGTGGCCCTGGCCGGCGCCGAAGCGGTACTCGCCCCAGGCCGCGCAGTTCGCGTCGTTCTCGACGACGACGGGCAGGCCGATGCGCTGCTCGACCTTGTCCTTGAGCGGCTCGTGCCGCCAGTTGATGTTCGGCGCGAAGAGCACGGTGGCGCGCTTGTCGTCCACGTAACCCGCGGCGCCGATGCCGACGGCGTCGATGGTGTGGTTGCTGCTGACTTCCGAGACGGCGGCGCAGATCGCCTCCGTCACTCCGTCCGCGGTCGGCGGGGTGGGCACCTTGTACGTCTCAAGGATGGTGCCCTCTTCGTCGACCACGCCGGCCGCGATCTTCGTGCCGCCGATGTCGACGCCGATGGTGAGTCCCATTAGTCCCTCGGTTTCCGGTCAAACCCCGCCACGGCCAACCGTACCCGAGGGCGGCCGGGGTTCAGTCGAGATCGATCCGCTCGGTCGGGCCTTCACCGGGGCCCTCCTTGCGGGGACCGCCCTCCTCGGGTGCCCGGCGGGGCGGCGGGGGCTCGTCGCGCGTCCAGCGGCGTTCGTGGCCCTCGACGGCCGAGCGGTAGGCGGCGAGCAGTTCGGATCCGGCGGCCGCGAGGTGGTCGAAGACCTCGGGGTTGCGCTCGATGACGGGCTGGGCGGCGGTCTTGGCCTGGTTGACGAACTGGCGTACGGCTTCTTGTGCGGTGGCGCCGAGGAGCGGGTTGTTCAGGCCCGAGACCTTGTCGGCGACAGCTCCGAAGAGCTTGAACAGTTCCTCGGCGGCGGTGCCGGTGGCGGCGCCGCCCGCCCCGCCCCGCCCGCGCAGTCGCTCCTTCTCGGCCGCGAGGTCCTCGGCGCAGGCCCTGGCCCAGGCGTCGTCGTCGGTGGGGCGGTCGGTGGCCTCGCTCATGGCGGACTCTCCTGCGGCAGCTGCTGTGCGTGCGGTACGGGCTACCTTCGACGGTACCCGAACGGGGGTACGGGGTTCAGGTGCCGGGACGTGCGCGTGGCGGGTTCAGGGCGTGCGGGGCCACAGGCCCGGGTCCGGGGTGAAGCGGATGCGCAGGACGTCCTCGGCCAGGGCGGCGCCGGAGACCGTGCAGCGGCGCAGCGCCGCGGGCAGGGGGACGATCCTGCGGTACGGGCCGACCGTGAGCAACAGCTCGTCGCCGCGGCGGATCAGGTCGAGGTCGCTCTTGCGGGCGCCGGGCAGGGGCACGGACCAGACGAGCACGCCGTCCGCGGCGAGCCGGTCCTCGACCTGCCAGGCCGGGCGTGGCGCGGGCGCGCCGGGGAGGAGTCCGGCGGCGGCGAGCGCCCGCAGGTCCTGCGGGCCGCGCGGGTCCCTGCCGAGGTGGCCGAGCCGGACCACGGGGAGCTCTGCGGCCCACTGGGCCGCGTACTTCTCCTGCTGGGCGGCGAGCCCGGCGAGCCAGGTGTCCGCGGAGTCCTGCGGGAGGAGGCGGTTGGCGAGGAGGGCGGAGACCGGCAGCTGCTGGAGGGCGAGTCCGAGCCGGCCCAGCCGGAGCGCGTCGTCGGCGGCGGGTCCCGGTTCGGCGACCAGCCGCACCTCGGTGGCGTCGTCCTCGATGACGGCCTGGACGGCGGCGAGCTCCTCGTCCCAGCGGGCGGCGGCCTCGTAGAGCCACTGCGCGGGCATGGGCACACCGGCCAGCTGGGCCAGTACGGGCCGCAGGGCGCGGGCAGCCTGCCGCTCGGCGGGGAGCAGCCGGGTGAGGTAGCGGCGCAGCTGGGCGGGCAGGGCCAGGGTGGCCACGGTCTGGTGGACCGGCGGCATGTCGACGACGACGAGGTCGGTGCCGGGCGCGGCGGCGGCCCGCCGCAGGGCGCGCAGCAGGGCGAACTGCTCGGCGCCGGGCAGTTCGGTGAGTTCTTCTGCGCCGAGCGGGCGGGCGCCGACCATGCCGAGGAGGGCGGAGCCGCGCGCCTGGAGGGCGACGAGCTCCTCGCGGAACTCCTCGCCGGAGTCCACCCGGGCCACCCTCAGCCCGTCGGCCACCGGCAGGGCCCGCAGTCCGGGTGCGGCGTCGGCGATCTGCCCCGTGGCCCCTCCGACGAGGGCGGCGGCCGGGTCGCCGGGGTCCGCGGACAGCAGCAGCACCCGCCGGCCCTCCCGGGCCGCCGCGAGGGCGGTGGCCGCGGCCGCGGTGGTCCGGCCGGCGCCGCCGGGGCCGGTGATCAGCAAGGTGTGCATGGTGCGTGCGCTCCGGGTCGGGTCAGCCGGTCGACTCGACGCGCTTCTTCAGGCCCGCGAGGGCGCGGTCGATGATGACCTTCTCGGCCTTGCGCTTGATCATGCCGAGCATGGGGATCTTGACGTCCACGGTCAGCTGGTAGGTGACCTCGGTGCGCGTGCCGCCCTCCACCGGGGCCAGCCGGTAGGAGCCGTCCAGCTGGCGCAGCATCTGGGACTTGTCCAGGGTCCAGCTGACCTCGTCCGCGCCCTTCCAGGTGTAGGCGAGGGTGTGGTCGTCCTTGATCGCGCCGGCGTCGAGCAGCAGCCGGACCCTTTCGGCCCGTCCCTCGGCGTCGGTGGCGAGCACCTCGGCCTCCTTCACCTCGCCGGTCCACTCGGGGTAGCGGGCGAAGTCGGCGATCACGGCCATCACGTCGGCCGGGGCGGCGTCGATCGTGATGCTTGAGCTGGTGTGTTCCGCCATCGCGGTCGCTCCTCCGGGCCGGGGGTACCTCCCAGCGGCAGCTGGGGGAGTTCGGGGAAGTGTGCGGCCTGGGGCCGCCGCTGGAAGGCTACCGTGCGTGCGGAGCTCACCACTCCAGGGCCCAGGGCCTTCCGGTCGCGGCGAAGTGGCCGACGTTCACGCACTCCGTGCGCCCGATGCGCATCCGCCGTGCGAGCGGCTGGTGGACGTGTCCGAAGAGGGCGTAGCGGGGGCGGGTGCGGCGGATGGCGGCCAGCAGGGCTTCGCTGCCGCGTTCGAACCGGCGGGCGACGGTGTCGTAGCAGAGCTCGGGCACCTCGGGCGGGATGTGCGAGCACAGGACGTCCACCTCGCCCAGCGCCTCGACCTTGGCCGCGTACGCCTCCACGTCCACCTCGTAGGGGGTCCGCATGGGCGAGGGCAGTCCGCCGCCCACGAAGCCGAAGACGCGGCCGCCGATCTCGACGCGCTGCCCGTCGAGCACGGTGATGCCGGGGCGGTCGGCGTACTCGGGCCACAGGGCGGGGATGTCGACGTTGCCGTAGGTGGCGTAGGTGGGGGTGGGGAAGGCGGCGAACATCTCGGCGTACTGGCGGCGCACCGCGCCCTCGATCAGCCGCTCGCGGTCCAGCCCGGACCACAGCCGCCGGCCGAGGGCGTGGGCCTCGGCGAAGCGGCGGGCGGTGCGCAGCTCGACGATCCGGTCGGCGTTCTCCACGCCGAAGAGGTCGGGGAAGATGCCGCGCGAGTGGTCGGCGTAGTCGAGGAAGAGGACGAGGTCGCCGAGGCAGATCAGCGCGTCGGCGCCGTCTCCCGCCTTGGCGAGGGCCTGCGCGTTGCCGTGCACGTCGCTCACGACGTGGACGCGCGTGCGGCTCGATCCGCTCTTGCCCGTCATCCCGTCCCTCATGCTGCCAGCCATGCGCTCCACCCTAGGGGGAGCGGGTGGACGCGGGTAGAGGGGGTCGCGGAGGCGGCCGGACCTGCGGTTACTTCCGCGTCGCCGAGGCGGTCGACTAGTGTCGGCCGGACAGTGCCGCGACGTGTGACGCACCGAACATCTGGCCGGTTCCCTCTATCGGGAACCCACTACCGGTGGGTAACGTCCGGTCGGTCCACATGGTGGCGATGGCGCCCAGAGGAGCAGCAGTCTTGCGCGAGTTCAGCCTTCCGGCCCTGTACGAGGTCCCGTCGGACGGGAACCTGACGGATCTCATCCGCCGCAACGCCGCTCAGCATCCCGATACCGCCGTCATGAGCCGCAAGGTCGACGGCCGGTGGCAGGACGTGACCGCGACGCAGTTCCTGGCCGAGGTCCGGGCGGTGGCCAAGGGCCTGATCGCGGCCGGCGTCCGGCCCGGCGACCGGGTCGCCCTGATCTCCCGCACCCGCTACGAGTGGGTGCTGGTCGACTTCGCGATCTGGAGCGCGGGCGGCGTCACCGTCCCCGTCTACGAGACCAGCTCCCCCGAGCAGATCCAGTGGATCCTCGGCGACTCCGGCGCGGTCGCCGCGGTGGTCGAGAGCCCCGGGCACAGCGAGGCCGTGGCCGCGCTGCGCGACCGGCTGCCGGAGCTGCGCGAGGTCTGGGAGATCGAGCGGGGCGACCTGGCGGAGCTCAGGACTGCGGGCTCCGCGGTCACCGACGCGGAGGTCGACGCCCGCAGCAGCCTCGCGGGCGCCGACGACCCGGCCACCATCGTCTACACCTCGGGCACCACCGGCCGCCCCAAGGGCTGCGTGCTGAGCCACCGCAACTTCTTCGCCGAGTGCGGCAACGCGGTGGAGCGCCTGAAGCCGCTGTTCAAGACCGGCGAGTGTTCCGTCCTGCTCTTCCTCCCGGCGGCGCACGTCTTCGGCCGCCTGGTCGAGGTGGCGGCGGTCCTGGCGCCGATCCGGCTGGGCTGCGTACCGGACATCAAGAACCTCACCGAGGAACTCCAGTCCTTCCGCCCCACCCTGATCCTCGGTGTCCCCCGGGTCTTCGAGAAGGTCTACAACTCGGCGCGCGCCAAGGCGCAGGCCGACGGCAAGGGCAGGATCTTCGACGCCGCGGCCGACACCGCCATCGCGTACAGCCGTGCGCTGGACACCCCGCGCGGCCCGTCCTTCGGGCTGAAGCTCAGGCACAAGGTCTTCACGAAGCTGGTCTACAGCAAGCTGCACGCGGTCCTCGGCGGTCGCGGCGAGTACGCGATCTCCGGCGGCGCGCCGCTGGGCGAGCGGCTGGGCCACTTCTTCCGCGGCATCGGCTTCACGGTGCTGGAGGGCTACGGCCTGACCGAGTCCTGCGCGGCGACGACCTTCAACCCGTGGGACAAGCAGAAGATCGGCACGGTCGGCCAGCCCATGCCGGGCTCCGTGGTGCGCATCGCGGACGACGGCGAGGTGCTGCTGCACGGCGAGCAGATCTTCTCGGGGTACTGGAAGAACGAGACGGCGACCGCCGAGGCGCTGACCGACGGCTGGTTCCACACCGGCGACGTCGGCACCCTCGACGAGGACGGCTACCTCACGATCACCGGCCGCAAGAAGGAGCTCATCGTCACCGCGGGCGGCAAGAACGTCGCCCCCGCCGTGATCGAGGACCGGATCCGGGCGCACGCGCTGGTCGCGGAGTGCATGGTGGTGGGTGACGGGCGGCCGTTCGTGGCCGCGCTGGTCACCATCGACGAGGAGTTCCTCGGCCGGTGGGCCGTGGAGAACGGCAAGCCGGCCGGTGTGACGGCGGCGGAGCTGCGGGAGGACGCGGAGCTGCTCGCCGCCGTGCAGAAGGCCGTGGACGACGGCAACGCGGCGGTTTCCAAGGCGGAATCGGTGCGGAAATTCCGCATTCTCGGCTCCCAGTTCACGGAGGAGTCGGGCCACATCACGCCGTCGCTGAAGCTGAAGCGCAACGTGGTGGCGAAGGACTTCGCGGACGAGATCGAGGCGCTGTACCGGGGCTGAGCGTCCCCCGGCGCCCGGCCCCCTAGCGGGGGTCCTCGGCGAGGATCCGGGCCATGTTGCGCTCGGCGAGGGCGGTGATCGTGAGGAACGGGTTCACGCCGAGCGAGCCGGGGACCAGGGAGCCGTCGACGGGCGACCCGCACCCGGCGGTCGGCGGGTCGGCGGTCGGCGGTCGGTCAGAGGAGTTCGCGGAGGCGGTCCGCCAGGAGGTCCCAGCGCCACTTCTCCTCGACCCAGGCCCGGCCGGCCGCGCCCATCCGCTCCCGCAGGGCCGGGTCCAGCAGCAGGGTGGCGATGCGGTCCGCCGCCTCATCGGGGGCGCCGCCCCGGACGACCCAGCCGGTCTCCCCGTCCAGCACCGCGTCCGGCGCCCCACCGGAGTCTCCTGCGACCACCGGCAGACCCGTCGCCGAGGCCTCCAGGTAGACGATCCCGAGCCCCTCCACGTCCAGTCCGCCCCGCCGGGTCCGGCACGGCATCGCGAAGACGTCCCCGGCTCCGTAGTGGGCCGGCAGCTCGGACCACGGGACCGCTCCCGTGAAGACCACCGATCCGGCGACCCCCGTGGCGACGGCCAGCTTCCGCAGGTCCGCCTCGTACGGCCCGCCGCCCACGATCAGCAGCACCGCCTCCGGCACCGCCGCCAGGATCCTCGGCATCGCCTCGATCAGGGTGTCCTGTCCCTTGCGCGGGACCAGACGCGACACGCACACCACCACCGGCCGGCCGGCCAGCCCCAGCCGGGCCCGGACCCGCGTCCCGCCCGAATCCGGGTGGAAGGTCTTCTCGTCCACCCCCGGCGGGAGTTGCACCATCCGGGCCGCCGCCCCCTTTGTCACCGCCGAGGCGATCCGCGAGCGCGTGTACTCCCCCAGGTAGGTCAGCGTGTCCGTGCCCTCGCCGATCCGCCGCAGCAGCTGCCGCGCGGCCGGCAGCTGGGCCCAGCCCGCCTCGTGCCCGTGCGTGGTCGCCACGATCCGCCGGGCTCCGGCCCGGCGCAGCGCCGGGCCCATCAGCCCGAGCGGGGCCGCCGCCCCGAACCACACGGACTCACAATCGTGTTCGCGCAGCAGGCCTACCGCACGCTTCGTCACCCGAGGGGTCGGCAGCAGCATCGTCGTACGGTCGCGGACCACCGGGAAGGGCTGCTCGGCGTCGAAGGCCGCGGTGGCCTCGCGACCCTCCGCGCCGTGCTTCCACGTGGAGGCGTAGACGACGATCCGGTCGGGATCCAGCCGCAGCGCCATGTTGTGGAGGAATGCCTGGATACCGCCCGGTCGCGGCGGGAAGTCGTTGGTCACGATCAGCGTCTTGTGCATCGCCTGCCGACAGTACCGGACGCGTGCGGACGCACTCAGCGCAGTTCGGCCCGCAGGTCCTCCTGCCAGGCCGTCGTGAGCCCGGCCGGGTCCACGCCCAGCGTCCGCTCCAGCGCCGCCCCCAGCGCCTCCCGCCCGGCCTGCTCGTAGAGCCCGGCCAGCGCCTCCTCGCCCCACTTCTCCGCGATCAGCCGGCAGGCCAGCCACGCGCCCTCGTAGGCGCGGGCCGCGGCCTGCGGGTCGCCGCCGAAGGCGAACGCCTCCGCCGGGGGCAGCTGCGCCGGCACCTCACCCCGCCGTACGGCCCGGCCCAGCGCGGGGGCGCCCTGCGCGGGGGTGGTGGAGCCGCCCCGGTACGCCGCCCAGTCCGCGAAGCCCTCGGAGAGCCACAGGGGGGTCGTCGCGGTGGTCGCCGCCCGGGTGGCCACGTGGGTGACCTCGTGGGCCAGGATGATCCGCCGGCCCGTCCCGCCCAGTTCGGCGTACCCCTCCGGGTTGACCACCACCCGGTCCGCGGGCCCGGGCACCGCGCCCACCCGGCCGGTGGTGACCGCTGCCAGCCCGCGGTAGGTGTCGGCCCGCCCGCCGAGCAGCTCGGCCATCCGGTCCAGGGAGCCGGGGACCAGCACCACCGCCCGGCCCGCCCACGGCCGCGGCCAGGCGGCGCTCGCGGCGGGCACCGCCCGGTCGGCCTCGTCCGCGATCTCCCGCAGGGTCTCCCGGCTCTGCCCGGCGCCGCCGAGGACCAGGCAATGCGCGCCGGGGACCACCGACACCGGGCCCTGGTCCCACAGCTGCGGCGGCGCGCCGGGGGCCGGCCGGTCCGTGCGGACGCGCCAGTTCCCGTCCTGCCCGGTCAGTTCGAGCTCGCGGGCCGAGCCGGCGGGAGCGGTGTCGTAACCGGTGAGCCGGTAGCGCAGCTGCGCCCGTACGACGGCCCGTGCGCCCTCCCGCCGCACCGAGGCGACCTCGTACGCCCAGTCCTGGAGCGGGATCCCGGCGAGCGGGGCGGGCACGGCCCGCGCCCAGTCGGCGACGGCCCGGCGGACGTCCCGCTCGGCCGGGCCGTCGCCGCCGGGGGCCCGCCCGGCGCATCCGGCCACGGCGAGCAGGGCGCACAGCAGGAGCGGCAGTGCCCGCAGGAGATGACGACCGGAAAGCATCCGCCGATCGTACGCAGGGCCGGACGCGCCCCGGTCCGGCCCCGGGTTCCGCCGCCGGGGCTCCCCCGGGGTCAGGGCCCCGGCATGGCCCCGCTCAGGACGCCCGGATCTCAGGACGCCCGGTCAGGGCCGGGTCACCGAGGAGACCGGCATCATCCCGACCGGGTCGTAGCGGACCCGGGCCCCCGGGTACGGGGCGTGGACCACCTGGCCGTTGCCGACGTACATGGCGACGTGACTGGCGTCCGAGCGGTAGGTGACCAGGTCGCCGGGGCGTGCCTGCGACAGCGGCACCCGGCGGCCGGCGTACCGCTGCGCCTGTGAGGTGCGCGGCAGTGAGACGCCCGCCTGGCGGTAGGACCAGACCATGAGCCCCGAGCAGTCGAAGCCGGAGGGGCCGGTGGAGCCCCACACGTAGGGGCGGCCGACCGCCGAGCGGGCGGCCATCACGGCGGTCGCGGCGCGGCCGGCGGGCAGGCCCCCGGCGGAGGGGTCGGGCAGCGCGTCGGCCCGGCCCGCCGAGCGGGAGGTGCGCTCGAATGCGGCCCGCTCCGCGGAGGGCATGGCGGCCAGCAGCCGGCGGGCGGCAGCCAGCTTCGCGGTGACGGCGCGCTTGTGCCGGGCCACGTCGGCGCGCAGGGCGTCCAGTTCGGCGAGTTTGCGCGATGCCTCCCGGCGCTCCTGGCCGAGGCGGCGCTGTTCCTCGCGCAGTTCGTCCAGCTGGCGGGCCTGGCGGCCGGTCAACCGGGCCAGTGCGGCGGCCTGTTCGAGGTAGGCGTCGGGGTCCTCGGACAGCATCAGGCCGACGGCGGGGTCGATGCCGCCGCTGCGGTACTGGGCTCCGGCGAAGGTGCCGAGGATGCCGCGCATCGTGTTGATGCGCTCCTGGCCGCGGGCGACGGCGTCCTGGGCCCGGCTGACCTCGGCGCGCAGCCGGTCGGCCTTCTCCCCCGCCTCGTTGAAGTGCTCGGTGGCCCGCTCGGCCTCTTCGAAGAGCCGGTCGACCTGGGCACGTGCTCCCACGGCGGGGTCCTGCCGGAGGCCGGGGGCGGCACTCGCGGGCGCCCCGGCCATGGCGACCGCGGCGGTCGCCGCGGCGGCGGTGAGGACGGTGAATCTCGTGCTCCGGTCGAGGCCGTTGAGCCCGGGCCGGCGATGGGACGCCACGTGGAACCGCTCCCTTCCGCTGCGCGGGGCCCGGGTCCGCCCTCCGTGGACGGCCGTGTGCCGGGTTCCGCGCTGGCAGACAGTAGCGGCGCCACCGGTCACCGGCCAACGACCGCCGGCGGGCACGCAGGGTGACGCCCCGCCGCAGACGCAGGTCACCGGCGGGGCGTGGGGTCACAGCGGGGCCCCGCAATTCGCCCGGATGGGCGGTGTGCGGCGCGTCAGCCGACGCGGACGCCGAACTGGAAGGGCATGTTGTCCATCGACTCGTACTTGATGCCACTGCGCGGGTTGGAGGCGTGCAGGGTCATGTTGTTGCCCGCGTAGAGGCCGACGTGGTGCAGGTCGTCGTAGAAGAAGACCAGGTCGCCGGGCTGGAGCTGGCTGCGGCTGATGCGGGTGCCGTCGTTGACCTGGGTGAAGGTGACGCGGCTGATGTTCACGCCGGCCTGCCTGTAGGCCCACTGGGTCAGCCCGGAGCAGTCGAAGGCGCTCGGGCCGGTGGCGCCGGACTGGTAAGCGCCGCCCAGCTTGGTCTTCGCGGCCGCCAGAGCCGCTCCGGCACGGCCGGAGGCCTTGACGTCGCCGAGGTCGACGCGGGAGCTGTCGCTGCGGCTGGCTCGCGATTCCTCGTCCTTGAGCGCCGCACGCTCCTGCGTGGTCAGGCTGTTGAGCAGGGCCTGGGCCGCGGTGAGCTTGTCCGTCGAGATCTTCTTCTTCTCGCCGAGTTCCTTGCGGGTCGCGTCGAGGTCGGCGAGCTTGCCGGCGGCCTCCTGGCGCTGCTGCGCGAGGGTGCGCTGCTTGGCCTGGATCTTCTGGACCGCTTCGACCTGATTGCCGGTCAGGTGCTCCAGGGAGGAGGCCTTGTCGAGGTAGCCGTCGGGGTCCTCGGAGAGGAGGAGGGCCAGGGAGGGGTCGATGCCGCCGCTGCGGTACTGGGCGCTGGCCATCGAACCGAGCGTGTTGCGCAGCTCGTTGAGGTCACCCTGGCCGCGCGCGACCTGGTCCTGGAGGTACCCGATCTCCTTTTCGAGCTTCTCCTGGCGCTCCTTGGCCCCGTTGTACTTCTCGGTGGCCTGCTCCGCCTCTTCGTAGAGCGCGTCGACCTGGCTCTTGACCTCGTCCTTGCCCGGCTTCGCCGGAGCGGCGGAGGCGCTCTGGGCGGACAGGGCGACGACCGCGGCCGCAGTGGCGGTGAGCACGGTCACACGAGCACGGTTCGGCTGCTTGGGTCGACGGTGGGACGCCACGGAGGCGAGCTCCTTCTTCCTAGAGCCGCCGAAGAACGCAACTCGGCAGCACCTTCGCCGCCACCCCGAATGAGTGATCTACCGCACGAAGGTTTGAACAGACCCTAGTGACCTTCCTGTGATCAGTTCAAATCCTGCCGCGAAAAACTTCGGTCCCCGACCAGGTTCTTTACCCGCAGCGCACGCTGTGTGCCAACCACTTGACGGACCGTTCCCCTACCGCCCTGCCAATTACGGCAAGGCGGACAGGAGTTACGAAACGCGCGAAAGCCGCTTCAGGAGCAATGCGGACGTCACCGGCCGGGCACCCGCCTTGGCCACCCCGTCGGCGACCTCGCGGTCCGTCGAGACCACGACCACCGGCCGGCCGGGCGGCTCCGCGCGCACCAGCTGGCGGATCAGTTCGTCCGCCGTCACCCCGGCCTTGGAGAACAGCACCCGCACCCCGCGCGGCGGGGCCAGCAGCACCGGCGCCGCCAGTTCCGCCCCGTCGAAGACGCAGGTCATCTCCGCGCCCGTCTGCGCGGCGAGCATCGACAACCCGCCCAGCAGCCGCAGCCGCTGCTTCTCCAGCGGCATCGTCGGATAGCCGGTCTTGGTGACGTTGTAGCCGTCGACCACCAGATGGGCCTGGGGCAGCGCCAACAGCTGGTCCAGCAGCGCCGGATCGGTCTCCGACAGGGCGCGCGCCGCGATGTCCTTCGGCGTCATCCGGCCCGGTTCCACCGCCTCCACGGTGTCCGCGGGCCGGGTCGAGACCGGCGGCAGCGCCAACTCGCGGCGCAGCCCCTGGGCCGCGTCCAGCACGGTGTCCAGCAGCAGCCGCAGCCGCATGTCCTCGATGCTGCGCCCCTCGCGGGTCGCCCGGCGCGAGGTCTCCAGCGACGACTCCACCTCCGCGAGCCGGGACTTGAGCCGGCGGGACTCGCTCTCGGCGGCGGCCACCCGGGCGGCCGCCTCACCGCGGATGCCGTCGACCTCGGCGTTCACCTTGCGCAGGGCCGCCTCACCGCGCTTGACGTCGCTGAGCGCGCTGCGCAGCTTGCGCTGAAGCGATTCCGCTTCCCTGCGCGCGGCCTCCAGATCGGCCCGCACCTGCTCGCCGCCCGTGCGCTGCGTCTCCCGCAGGTGGACCAGTTCCTCGCGGAGCCGGTCCAGTTCGCGCCGGGTCTCCTCGCCGACCCGCTCGGCGTCGGCGCGCTGCGCCTCCTCGCCCGCGGCGGCCACCAGCTTGACCCAGCCGGCCGGCCGCAGGACGTACGCGGCAGCCGCCACGTCCAGCGGATCGGCTGCGGCGGGCGGGGCCCCGGACTCCAGCGCCCCGGCCAGGTCCACCTGTGCCTCGCGCACCTTCTCGGCCACCCTGCCGCGGAACACGGGATCGCTCTCGACCGCCGCGGCCATGGCGTTGCCCGCGAACTTGGCACGCCGGGTCGGGGTGAAACGGGCATACTGGCGCAGCTGCGCCGGGAGGTCCGCGACCGTCAGCCCGCCGAAGGCGTCCGAGACGAGCGCGACGACCCGGCGCCGCACGCCTTCCGGCAGCGGGCGGTCGAGCACCTCGGCGGCGTCGCCGGCCGCGTCGGCCGGCTCAGCGCCGCTTGCTGGCTCCACAATCCGTCACCCCTACCGTGATCTACCTGCGGGCCCGGCTCCCTCAGGAGTCCGCGCCCGGCCTGTCCACGAGCTCGATCTGGTCCACCGCGT
The DNA here is from genome assembly GCF_001905445.1 of Streptomyces sp. CB00455. Taxonomy (GTDB): domain Bacteria; phylum Actinomycetota; class Actinomycetes; order Streptomycetales; family Streptomycetaceae; genus Streptomyces. Next base: position 353,651 of record NZ_LIVQ01000003.1, read on the forward strand.
TGCACCAGCGGCAGCGGACCGACTCGATGGTCTCATTGACCACCTCGCGCTCCTCGACCTTGGGCTCACCGGCGAGGTCCAGATGGACGTACTCCACGACCTTCGACGAACGGGTGACATCGAACCGCGTGAGGTTGCCGCACAAGGTGCAGCGCCACCGGGTGCTGTCGGTCGGCAGGGGAACCGTCATCAGGCCGCTCACTCCTTCGTAGCTGATTCAATCAAAGCCGTCTGCGCCGGTCCGGGAGACCGCAGCTCGTAACCCTACGGCCTGCCACCGCTTCAGGCGGGGCCGCTTGCGTCATGCTCTGTCACATGATCGTAAGGTGGCAGGCCCTTCGCGGGGCCGCCCGGGGACCGGTGGTCACCCGCACGCTGATCGCGGGCTGCGCCCTGGTGTTCGTACTGGGCCCGGCCTCGGGGCTGAACCCGGTCCACGGCACGGGCGAGCAGCTGCTCGCCGCCGGGACGGACTACTTCCGGCGCTGGGGGGTGGTCCCGGACGAGCTGTTCACGGACACCCCGAGAGCCTGGCTGACGCCCCTGACGGCGCTGTTCGTGCACGGCAGCTGGCTGCACCTGCTCGGCAACATGCTCTTCCTCCACGTCTTCGGCGCGATGGCGGAGGAGCGGATGGGCCGTCCGGCGTTCCTCGTCTTCTACCTCTGCACGGGGTACGTGGCCCTGGCGGCCTACGCGGCGGCCAACACCGGCTCCTCGCAGACCCTGGTCGGGGCGTCGGGAGCCATCTCGGCGGTGCTGGGCGCCTTCCTCTACCTCCTCCCGCGGTCCCGGGTGACGAGCCTGTTCCCCTTCCTGTTCTTCCTGCCGCTGCGGTTCCCGGCCTGGCTCGTGCTGCTGTTCTGGTTCGCCCTGCAATGGGTGGCCGCGCACCGGGCGGGCAGCGGGCCGGGGGTCGCCTATCTCGCCCACGTGGTGGGCTTCTCGGTGGGCTTCCTGTACGCGTGGGCCCGCTATCGGCGTACGACTAGAGTGAGGCGACCAGCGACGGCCACCGAGGGAGACAGCCAGCCGTGATCACCGCGATCGTGCTCATCAAGACCAGCGTGGACCGTATCCCCGAGATCGCCGAGTCCATCGCCGCGCTGGACAGCGTCAGCGAGGTCTACTCCGTGACGGGGACCTACGACCTGATCGCGATGGTCCGCGTGGCCCGTCACGAGAACCTGGCCGACGTCATCCCCGGCCGCATCAGCAAGATCCCGGGCGTGGAGGCGACGGACACGCACGTGGCGTTCCGCACGTACTCGCAGCACGACCTGGAGGCGGCGTTCGCGATCGGCCTCGACGCCTGACACCCGGGCCCCGGGCCGTCGCCCGGGCCCGCGCCACCGGCACGCGGACGCCCCCGGCCCCCGGAATCCGCCCTCGGGCCGGGGGCGTCGTGGTGCCTCAGGACGTGGGGACGCAGCGGCCCCCCTCCGTGTGGTACTGCCACTTCGCGCCGTCCTCGACGAGCTCCCGCACCGCGCGGACGAAGCGCTCCACGTGCTCGTCGGGTGTGCCCGCTCCGAAGCTGACGCGGATCGCGTTCAGCCCGGCGCTCCCCCCGGACGAGGTCCGGGCAGGCTCTCCCGGCGCCGCGTCCGGCCCTCCGCACTCGCCCGGGTCCTGCGGCTCGCTGCCCAGCAGGGTGCGTACCAGCGGGTGGGCGCAGAACAGGCCGTCGCGGACGCCGATGCCGTATTCGGCGGAGAGGGCGGCCGCGAAGTGGGAGCTGTTCCAGCCGTCCACGACGAAGGAGATGACGCCCACCCGCGGCGCGTCGTCCCCGAACAGCGAGAGCACGCGGACGGCCGGGACGCCGGCCAGCCCCTCGCGGACCTTGTCGATCAGGTGGCGCTCGCGGGCGACGAGGCCCTCGAAGCCGGCCTCGGTCAGCGCCTTGCAGGCGGAGGCGATGGAGTAGACGCCGATCACGTTCGGGGAGCCGGCCTCGTGGCGGGCGGCGGTGGTGTGCCACTCGACGTCCACGCCGCCGTCCTCGCGCCGGGCGACCGTGCGGGAGGCGCCACCGCCCGCGAGGTACGGCTCGGCCTGCTGCAGCCAGTCGGCGCGGCCGGCGAGGACACCGGAGCCGAACGGGGCGTACAGCTTGTGCCCGGAGAAGGCGACCCAGTCCACGTCCAGCTCCTGCACGGAGACGGGGTGGTGCGGGGCGAGCTGGGCGGCGTCCAGGACGATTCGCGCGCCGTGGGCGTGCGCGGCGGCGGCGAGCTCCCTGACCGGCCACAGCTCACCGGTGACGTTGGACGCGCCGGTGACGCACACCAGCGCCGGGCCGTGGGGCTCGCGCCCGGCCAGCGCCCCTTCCAGGGTCGCGACCGCCTCGGCCGGGGTGCGCGGCGCGTCCAGGTAGGTGACCTGCGCGTTCGTCCAGGGCAGGAGCGAGGCGTGGTGCTCGGTCTCGAAGACGAAGACCTGGCAGCCGGCGGGGAGCGCGGCGGCGAGCAGGTTCAGCGAATCGGTGGTGGACCGGGTGAAGACCACCTGATCGCAGGGCCGGCAGTCGAGGAACTCGGCGACCGTGGCCCGGCTCTGCTCGAAGAGGTCGGTGGACAGCTGCGAGAGGTAGCCCGCCCCGCGGTGGACGCTGCCGTAGTAGGGGGCGTATGCGGCCACGTCGTCCCAGACCCGCTGGAGGGCGGGGGCGCTGGCCGCGTAGTCGAGGGCCGCGTAGGTGACCTCGCCGCCGGTGACCAGGGGGACGGTGACGTCCCGCCCGAGGACCGGCAGCGGCCGGGCACAGGCCGGGTCGGCCGGGGCTGCGGTGGCGATGGCGGCGGTCGCGGTGGCGTTCAGGGATGCGGACATGGCGGAATCTCCCGGCAGGCAGGGGTGAATGGCTTCGGTGTGCCGTACGCGGCCGCGGCGTGCGCGCCGTGCGGGGTACGGAGATCCCCCCGGAGCGACCGGGTACGCGGAAGTGACCCTGGTCCGAGGGGGTGAAGAGGGGGCGAGTCGCCCTATCGCATTCGCTTGCTCACGGAAAAACGCTCCTCGAGAAACCAGGACCCCTGGTGTCGAGGGATCCGCGCTTGCCGTAGACCTCGCTGCCTACGGCCTGGTCATCACCCGGGGCACCCCGCCACGGAAGGAGGGTTGCCGGACAGCAAGCCGGGGCCTGAACGCTGTCACTCGTGACCTGCTCAGCATCCTGCCACATGATCCTCCGGACGCAAGACCCCGGTCCGCATCGTGGACCGGGGTCCTGGCCCGGAACGACCGGGCGCGTCCGGGCGCCGCAGAACGACCCCGGACGCGCCCCGCGGCCACCGCACGCGGCACGACCGGTGCGCGGCGCACCGGCGCTACGCGTTGCTGGCGGCCACCCACCGCTCCAGGGCGGCCAGGGCCGCGCCCGAGTCCACGGCCTGCGCGGCGCGGGCGATGCCGGCCGCGAGCTGCTCCTCCAGCGTGCCCGTACCCGGGTCCAGGGCCACCAGCGCCGCAGCCGAGTTGAGCAGGACCGCGTCACGGACCGGGCCGGTCTCGCCGGCCAGCAGCCGGCGGGCGACGTCCGCGTTGTACGAGGCGTCCGCGCCGCGCAGGGCGGACACGTCCACCAGCGGGATACCGATGTCGCGCGGGTCGAACGACTGCTCCGCGACCCCGCCGTCCCGTACCCACCACACCCGCGAGGTCGCCGTCGTGGTCAGCTCGTCCAGGCCGTCGTCGCCGCGGAAGACCAGCGCGGAGGAGCCCCGCTCGGCGAGCACGCCCGCCACGATGGGGGCCACCCGGGCGTCGGCCACGCCGGTCGCCTGGGCGCGCACCCGCGCCGGATTGGTCAGCGGGCCGAGGAAGTTGAAGGTGGTCCGGATGCCGAGCTCCTTGCGGGCCGCGGCCACGTGCCGCAGCGCCGGGTGGAACTTGACCGCGAAGCAGAAGGTGACGCCGGCCTCCTCCGCGACCTCGACCACCCGCGCCGGGGTGAGGTCGAGGTTGACGCCCAGCTTCTCCAGCACGTCGGAGGCCCCGCTCGCGGAGGAGGCGGCCCGGTTGCCGTGCTTGACCACCTTGGCGCCCGTACCCGCCACCACGATCGCCGACATCGTGGAGATGTTCACCGTTTTGGCCCCGTCGCCGCCCGTGCCGACGATGTCCACGGTCCGGCCGGGCACCTCGATCAGGTTGGCGTGCGCGTACATGGCCCGTACCAGGCCGTTGATCTCGGCGACCGTCTCCCCCTTGGCCCGCAGCGCGACCACGAAGCCGGCGATCTGGGCGTCGGTGGCTTCCCCGCGCATGATCCGGTCCATGGCCCAGGAGGTGTCGTCCGCGCTCAGGTCCCGCCCGGTCAGCAGGGCGTCGAGGACGCCCGGCCAGCCGCGGGCCGCCACGCTGTCGCCGCCCGCCGGGGTCACAACGTTCATGGTCCGCTCCTGCGCTAGTGGGCCGCCCCGTACTCGCCGCCCACGTCGAATGGGAAGGGCTTCAGCCTATCCAGCCCTGGGGACGGCAAAGAGCCCCGTCCGGACACTGGACGGGGCTCTCGCCGTGGCGACACCAGGACTGACCGAAATCAGTCCCTCATGCGGTCGTGCGGTCGTGCGGTCGTGCGGTCGTGCGGGAGGTCAGTGGTGGCCGTGGCCGCTCTGGATCTCCTTGTACTCCTCCACCGTGGGCTTCGGAATCTGGCTGTCCTCGGCGTAGTAGCCCTTGCTGAGCTTCGCCCGCAGCTTCTCGCCCATGGAGACCTTGCGCTCCACGCCGTTCTCGTCGACCGTCGGGCCGACCTCGTACGGCTCGTACTGCGTGTGCGAGGTCAGCGTGTGCAGCTGGCTCTGCGGCAGCGGTTCGTGGATCTCGACGAACTCACCGTGCGGCAGGCGCTTGATGATGCCGGTCTCACGACCGTGCAGCACCTTGTCCCGGTCCCGGCGCTGGAGGCCGAGGCAGATCCGCTTGGTGACGATGAAGGCGATGACCGGACCGACGAAGAAGCCGACGCGGGCGAACCAGGTGATCGAGTTGATCGACAGGTGGAAGTACTGCGCGAACATGTCGTTGCCACCGGCGATCAGCAGGATCACGTACCAGGTGAGCCAGGCGACGCCGAAGGCCGTACGGGTCGGGACGTTGCGCGGGCGGTCCAGGAGGTGGTGCTCGCGCTTGTCACCGGTGACCCAGGACTCGATGAACGGGTACACCGCGATCGTGGCCAGGACCAGCGGGAAGATCACCAGCGGGACGAAGACACCCAGGACGAGGGTGTGGCCCCACAGGTTGATCTCCCAGCCCGGCATGGCACGGATCAGGCCCTCGGAGAAGCCCATGTACCAGTCGGGCTGCGCGCCGGTGGACACGTGGTCCGGGCGGTACGGCCCCAGGGCCCAGATCGGGTTGATCGAGGCGAGCGCCGCGATGGCCGCGATGACACCGAAGACCAGGAAGAAGAAGCCTCCGGCCTTGGCCATGTAGACCGGCAGCAGCGGCATGCCGACGACGTTGTTGTTCGTCTTGCCGGGGCCCGGGAACTGGGTGTGCTTGTGGTAGAAGACCAGGATCAGGTGGGCCACCAGCAGGCCCATCATGATGCCGGGCAGCAGCAGGATGTGGATCGAGTAGAACCGCGCGACGAAGTCGCCGCCGGGGAACTCTCCGCCGAAGAGGAAGAACGACAGGTACGTGCCGACGACCGGCACGGACAGGATCGCGCCCTCCATGAAGCGGACACCGGTACCCGAGAGCAGGTCGTCCGGCAGCGAGTAACCGGTGAAACCGGTGAACATGCCGAGGACCAGCAGCAGGAAGCCGAAGATCCAGTTGACCTCGCGCGGCTTGCGGAACGCGCCGGTGAAGAAGACGCGCATCATGTGCACGAGCATCGCCGCGACGAAGATCAGCGCGGCCCAGTGGTGGATCTGACGGATCAGCAGGCCGCCGCGGACGTCGAAGCTGATGTCCAGCGTCGAGGCGAAGGCCTCGGACATCGTGACGCCCTGCATCGGCACGTACGAGCCGTGGTAGACGACCTCGTTCATGCTCGGGTGGAAGAACAGCGTCAGGTACACACCCGTGAGGATGATGATGATGAAGCTGTAGAGGCAGATCTCACCCAGCATGAAGGACCAGTGGTCCGGGAAGATCTTGCGCATGTTGGACTTGGCCAGGCTGTAGATGCCGAGGCGTCCGTCCGCCCAGTCCGCTACGCGCTCGCCGGCCGGCGCTTTGCGCGCCGAGTTGGTTTCAGTGGCAGTGCTCATCCGCGCTCCCAGAATGCAGGGCCGACGGGCTCTTCGAAGTCGCCGAGCGCTTCGAGGAAGCCTTCGTCATTCACGCCGATCCGCAGCTGCGGGAGCGCGTGACCGGCCGGGCCGAAGATGACACGGGCGCCGTCGGAGAGGTCGAAGGTGGACTGGTGGCACGGGCAGAGCACGTGGTGCGTCTGCTGCTCGTACAGGCTGATCGGGCAGCCGACGTGGGTGCAGATCTTGGAGTAGGCCACGATGCCGTCGTGGGACCACTCCAGCTCCCGCTTGTCCTTGATGTCCTCCGGCTGGATACGGACGATCATCAGGGCGGCCTTGGCGATCTGGACCTGGAAGTCGTGCTGCTCCTCTTCCAGGCCTTCCGGCATGGCGAAGGTCAGCGAACCGACGACCACGTCCTCGGGACGCAGCGGCTCCATCGTGTTCTGGTTGATGAGCAGCTTGCCCTTGGCCCACACGGTCTTGCGCAGCTTCACCTCGGGCAGCGGGCCGAGGTCGCGCAGGATCATGACGGCGGACAGCGGCAGCATGGCCAGCGCGCCCAGCATCGTGTTGCGGATCAGCGGCCGGCGCCCGATCGCGGACTCCTTGGCGCCATCGGCGAAGTCCTGCAGGACCTTCGCCTTGACCTCCGGCTCGGCGGCGATCGGGTGGCGCTCGTCGGCGACCTCGACGTCGGACATCAGGGTGCGGGCCCAGTGGACCGCGCCCGCGCCGATGCAGAAGAGGGCCGTACCCAGGGTCAGACCCAGGGAGAAGTTGAGCGCGCTCACCTTCCCGATCGGGAAGATGTACACGATCTTGTCGACCGGGAAGGTCACGTAGGACGCGATGAAGCCGATCGTGGCCAGCATCGAGAGCGTGAACAGCATCGCGACGGTGCGCTCGGAGCGCTTCGCCGCACGCTCGTCGATGTCCTGGATGCGCGGCTTGTGGACCGGAAGGCCCGGGTCGGCGAACGGGTCGTCCGCGACCGCTACGGCACCGTGGTGCGCGTCGCCCTGCTCGCTCGGCAGGTGCTTGTCTTCGGGAATGTCTTGGCTACTCATGACTTCTTGGCCTTAGCGGTGTGGGCCGCGACCCAGACGGCGACAGCGATCAGCGCACCCAGTCCGAAGATCCAGCCGAACAGACCCTCGGAGACGGGGCCGAGGCCACCGAGCTTCAGGCCGCCGGGGCTGACCGACTTCTCGCCGTTGACGTTCTGGAGGTACGCGATGATGTCCTTCTTCTGCTTCTCCGGCATGGTGCTGTCGGGGAAGGAGGGCATGTTCTGCGGGCCGGTGAGCATGGCCTCGTAGATGTGCTTCGGCTCGACGCCCTCGAGGTTCGGGGCGTACTTGCCGTTCGTCAGCGCGCCGCCCTCGCCGGTGAAGTTGTGGCACTGCGCGCAGTTGTTGCGGAACAGCTCACCACCAGCGGCGATGTCGGCGCCCTTCGGGTCGTACTGCTTCTCGGTCGGCACGCTGGGGCCGGCGCCGAGGGACGCGACGTACGCGGCCAGCTGGTCGATCTGCGCCTGCGTGTAGATGACCGGCTTCTTCGGGACCTGCACGCCAGGCTGCTGCGCGGGCATGCGGCCCGTGCTCACCTGGAAGTCGACGGCCGCGGCGCCGACGCCGACCAGGCTCGGGCCGTCAGAGGAACCCTGACCGCCGGTTCCGTGGCAGCTTGCGCAACCCACGGCGTACAGCTTCTTGCCCTCCTCGATGGCGAGGGACTGGGCGGTTTCATCGGCCTGCGCCTTGCCCGCGGGGGCGAAGGCGGCGTACAGCCCCCCAGTGGCCGCCAGCGCGAGGAGTAGAACGACGACCGCCGCCAGCGGATGGCGTCGTCGTGCGGAGAGCTTTTTCACGGATTACCCCGGTGTCAGGATCTTCTGCGTCGGTGTTTCTGGATGGAGTGCCGGGTCGTGCCCGGTGACGTGTTCGCTACTTGATCAGGTAGATCGTGGCGAAGAGGCCGATCCAGACGACATCGACGAAGTGCCAGTAGTAGGACACGACGATGGCCGACGTGGCCTGTTCGTGGGTGAACCTCTTGGCCGCGTACGTCCGGCCGAGGACCAGCAGGAAGGCGATGAGACCGCCCGTCACGTGCAGACCGTGGAACCCGGTGGTCAGGTAGAAGACCGAGCCGTACGGACCGGACGAGAGGCTCATGCCCTCGTGCTTGACCAGCTCGGTGTACTCGAACACCTGGCCGCCAATGAAGATCGCACCCATGACGAACGTGATGATGAACCACGTCCGGAGCTTCTTCACGTCACCGCGCTCGGCTGCGAATACGCCGAGCTGGCAGGTGAGCGAGGAAAGCACCAGGATCGTCGTGTTCGTCGCCGAGAAGGGCAGATTCAAGGCCGAGGCCTGTTCTGTCCAGTACTCGGCGCCCGTCACGGATCGCAGGGTGAAGTACATCGCGAAGAGGGCCGCGAAGAACATCAGCTCGGAACTCAACCAGATGATGGTTCCGACGCTGACGAGGTTCGGCCGGTTGACCGTCGGGTGCGCGTGCCCGGTATCTACTGTCGTTGCTGTCGCCACGACCGACATTATGTCGGTCGCTTATCCCGCCCTCACCCCGGGGGGTGCCGTTCGGAGTGTCCGAGGGGTGTGCAAGGCCCGAACGGCCCATCAGACGAGGCTCCCGGGAGGGGGTGCGGGGCTGCGCGAACCGATGTTGACAGCGCATCGGGAGGAGTAGCATCCCGCGCAACACCAACGTGATTCACATGCCATGTGGAGGAACGAAATGCGGGCGACTGCGCGGGTTCTGGTCTACAGCGACGACGCGGGCACCCGGGAGCAGGTGCGGCTGGCGGCCGGGCGCAGGCCGGCCGCGGACCTGCCGCCGGTGGAGTTCCTGGAGTGCGCGACCCTGCCTGCGGTCCTGACGGCGCTGGACGCGGGCGGCATCGACGCGTGCGTGCTGGACGGCGAGGCGGTTCCGGCCGGGGGCATGGGCGTGTGCCGGCAGATCAAGGACGAGATCTTCCGGTGTCCCCCGGTGCTGCTGCTGATGGGGCGCCCCCAGGACGCCTGGCTGGCGACCTGGAGCCGCGCGGACGCCGCGGTGACCCTTCCGGTGGACCCGGTGGCCTTCCCGGACGCCCTGGCGGCCCTCCTGCGGTCCCGGCTGTCCTCCTCGGCCGCCTGACCGCCGGAGCGGGCGCGGGGTCACCCGTACGGGCGCTCCCGCAAGCCCACCGCCCGTGCGCGGGACGCACGGGCGGGTGAACGGGACGGGTAGGGCGCAGGGTGGACGGGCGGGCGGGCGTCAGACGGTCGGCCGCAGGCGGGTCTGGTCGATCGTGGAGTGGCCTTCCCGGGTGCCCTTGAGGAGGGCGCTGCCCTCGCGCCACTCCTTCCAGTCCATGTTCCAGTCGCCGAAGCCGTTGCCGAAGGTGTCCATGTCGTCGCCGATGCTGTTGATCACCTTGACGATGTCGCCCTCGGTGATGTTCTCGTAGAACCAGGCGGCGTTGCCGGTGCTCATGCCGGTGCAGCCGTGGCTGACGTTCTCGTAGCCCTGCGATCCGACGGACCACGGCGCGGCGTGGACGTACTCACCGCTCCAGGTGACCCGGGTGGCGTAGTAGACGGGCAGGTTGTAGTACTCGCTGCCGCCGATGCCGACGGTGTCGCCCCGCATCTGGACGAAGTACTGCTTGCCGAGCACCACCTTGACCCCGTTGCGGGTGGAGAAGCCGGGCTTTCCGGTGGTCACCGGAATGGTGTTGATCACTTCTCCGTTGCGCTTGAACGTGAGGTAGTGCGAGGAGGCGTCCGTCGTGACCTCGACGCGGTCGCCGATCTCCAGCTTCAGCGGCTTGGCCGCGGCGCCGTAGAGGTGGTCGGCGATCCTCACGCCCTCCAGGTTGCTGCGGACGGAGACCTCCGTGTGGGCGGGCCAGTAATCCTTGGGCCGGTAGTGGAGCTTCTTGTCGTCGACCCAGTACCAGGCGCCCTCGACCCCGGCGGGGGCGGTGACGACCAGCCCCCGCTCCACGACGGCCCGGGCGGCCTTGTCCTTGACCGGTTCGCTCAGTTCGGCCGTGAGGGGCTGTCCGACGCCGTACTTGCCCTCGTCCGGGCCGAATTCCACCCTCAGGACGCCTTTGGCCGGGGTGGTGTCGAAGGCGAGCGTGCGCTGCCCGGGGGCGCCATCGCCGTTCTCGGTGGTGACGGTGACCGTGTAGCGGACGCCCGCGGCCATGGGGACCGTACTGTGCCAGCGGTCCCCTTTGGCGGAGAGCTCGCCGGCCAGGCGGCGGCCGTGGGTGTCGACGGCCGTGACGTCGGTGATGCGTGCCTCACCCCCCTTCGTGGTGACTTCGAGGGGCTTGTCGGGGTCCACGGGGCGCCCCCCGGCCGCCTGGTTGAAGGCGACTTGCTCGCCCGCGTCGTACGGGCGGGCTGACAGCGGGTTCTTCTCGCCGGACCCGCATGCGGTGGCGCCGGCCCCGAGGGACGCGACCAGCAGGGAGCAGCTGAGTACCGTCCAAAGACGCGGTGAGTGCTTCATGGAGTCAACGCTATGAAGGTATGACAATTCCGGCGCGCGGGATGACTGCAAACGAGGAGCCCGGACCCCTCCGAAGAGGTGTCCGGGCTCCAGGTTGCCGCGCGGCAGGGCCGCGGGGGATGCGCTACTGGTTGGCGTTCTCGCCGCGGTAGTACTCGTACACCCAGCCCCACAGGCCGATCAGGATGACCGGAGCCGAGAAGTACATGAGCCACCAGCCGAAGATGACGCCCGAGAAGGCGAGGGCGCCGCCGATCGCCAGCGAGAGCGGCTGCCAGCTGTGCGGGGAGAAGAACCCCAGCTCGCCCGCCTCGTCGGCGACATCGGCCTCCAGGTTGTCCTGGGCCATCTGGTCCACGCGCTTGGCCGTGAAGGCCAGGTAGTAGCCGATCATGACGCTCAGGCCGAAGGCCAGGAAGAGCGCGGTGGTGCCGACGGGCTCCTTCGACCACACGCCGTACACGACGGCCATGATCAGGATGAAGAAGGAGAGCCAGAGGAACATCTTGCCCTGGATCTTCACTTGCCGGCCTCCTTGTCACCGGTGAGCGCCTTGGTGCCACCGGCGGTGTGGTCCTCGAGGTGGTCGAGGGCCGCGATCTCCGGGTGGTGCAGGTCGAACGCCGGGGACTCGGAACGGATCCGCGGCAGGGTGATGAAGTTGTGCCGCGGCGGCGGGCAGGACGTCGCCCACTCCAGCGAACGGCCGTAGCCCCAGGGGTCGTCGACCTCGATCTTCTTGCCGTACTTCGCCGTCTTCCAGACGTTGTACATGAAGGGCAGCATCGACATGCCGAGCAGGAACGAGCTGATCGTCGAGACGGTGTTCAGCGCGGTGAAGCCGTCGGCCGCGAGGTAGTCCGCGTACCGGCGCGGCATGCCCTCGGCGCCCAGCCAGTGCTGCACCAGGAACGTGCCGTGGAAGCCGACGAACAGCGTCCAGAAGGTGATCTTGCCCAGGCGCTCGTCCAGCATCTTGCCCGTGAACTTCGGCCACCAGAAGTGGAAGCCGGCGAACATCGCGAAGACCACGGTGCCGAAGACGACGTAGTGGAAGTGCGCGACGACGAAGTACGAGTCGGAGACGTGGAAGTCCATCGGGGGCGAGGCCAGGATGACGCCGGTCAGACCACCGAAGGTGAAGGTGACCAGGAAGCCGATCGTCCAGAGCATCGGGGTCTCGAAGGACAGCGAGCCCTTCCACATGGTGCCGATCCAGTTGAAGAACTTCACACCGGTCGGTACCGCGATCAGGAAGGTCATGAAGGAGAAGAACGGCAGCAGCACGCCGCCGGTGACGTACATGTGGTGGGCCCACACCGTCACCGAGAGGCCGGCGATCGCGATCGTCGCGCCGATCAGGCCGATGTAGCCGAACATCGGCTTGCGGCTGAAGACCGGGATGATCTCCGAGACGATGCCGAAGAACGGCAGCGCGATGATGTACACCTCTGGATGGCCGAAGAACCAGAAGAGGTGTTGCCAGAGCAGCGCTCCGCCGTTCGAGGCGTCGAAGACGTGCGCACCGAACTTCCGGTCGGCCTCCAGCGCGAAGAGCGCGGCGGCGAGCACCGGGAAGGCGAGCAGGACCAGGACACCGGTCAGCAGGACGTTCCAGGTGAAGATCGGCATGCGGAACATCGTCATGCCGGGTGCGCGCATGCAGATGATCGTGGTGATGAAGTTGACCGAGCCGAGGATCGTGCCGAAGCCCGAGAAGGCCAGACCCATGATCCACATGTCGGCGCCGATGCCCGGCGAACGGACGGCGTCCGACAGCGGGGAGTAGGCGAACCAGCCGAAGTCGGCGGCGCCGTTCGGCGTGACGAAGCCGGCCACCGCGATGCTGGAGCCGAAGAGGTACAGCCAGTACGCGAACATGTTCAGCCGCGGGAACGCCACGTCGGGCGCGCCGATCTGCAGCGGCATGATCCAGTTGGCGAATCCGGCGAACAGCGGCGTCGCGAACATCAGCAGCATGATCGTGCCGTGCATCGTGAACGCCTGGTTGAACTGCTCGTTCGACATGATCTGCGTGCCCGGACGGGCCAGCTCGGCGCGCATGAAGAGCGCGAGCACGCCGCCGATGAGGAAGAACACGAACGAGGTGACCAGGTACATCGTGCCGATGGTCTTGTGGTCGGTGGTGGTGAGCCACTTGATGACCACGTTGCCCGGCTGCTTGCGCCGTACCGGCAGCTCGTTCTCGTACGAGTCGGCTGCGGCGGCACCCTGGGGTTCGTTGAGGATGCTCACAGTTTATTCGTCTCCGCGTTCCGGGCCGGGTCGGTCTGCTTGATGCCGGCCGGGAGGAAACCGGTCTGCCCCTTCTCCGCCAGCTCCTTCAGGTACGCCTGGTACTTCTCGGGCGAGACGACCTTGACGTTGAAGAGCATCCGGGAGTGGTCGACGCCGCAGAGCTCGGCACACTTGCCCATGAAGGTGCCTTCTTCGGTCGGGGTGACCTCGAAGACGTTGGTGTGGCCCGGGATGACGTCCTGCTTGAACAGGAAGGGGACCACCCAGAAGGAGTGGATGACGTCGTTCGACGACAGGATGAAGCGGACCTTCTCGCCCTTGGGCAGCACCAGGGTCGGCCCCGGGTTGTCCGTCTGGGGGTTCCGGTCGCCGGGGACACCCTTCTGGTAGACGCCTTCGGCGCCCGCGGGGAAGTCCTTGGTGAAGCGGTCCGGGATGTTGGCGAGCTCCTTGGGGACCTCGCCCGCCTTCGGAGTCGCTCCGTCGCCGTCGACGTTCTCGATGTAGTTGAAGCCCCAGCTCCACTGGAAGCCGACCACGTTGATGGTGTGCGCCGGCTTCGGGGTGAGGGCGAGGAGCTTGGACTCGTCACGCGCGGTGAAGTAGAAGAGCACCGAGACGATGATGAGCGGGACCACGGTGTACAGCGCCTCGATGGGCATGTTGTACCGGGTCTGCGGAGGGACCTGCACCTTCGTCCGGCTGCGCCGGTGGAAGATGACGCTCCAGATGATCAGGCCCCACACGAGGATGCCCGTGACGAGCGCGGCAGCCCAGGAGCCCTGCCACAGGGAGAGGATGCGCGGCGCCTCCTCGGTGACCGGAGTGGGCATACCGAGGCGGGGGAAATTTTTCCAGTTGGACGAGCAACCAGTGGCGGTCGCCAGGACCGCGCCCGCAGTCAGCGCCTGCAGCAGCTTCCGCCGCATCGGGCGCCGCGGCGAGCGGTCGGAGCCGTAGGGACTCACGTAGCGCCTTCCCGAGAGTCTCGGCCCGCGCGGCCGGCCGCGGCCGTGTTCGGGTCGGTCGCCGGCCCTGACGCAGGCAGGGGTTTGGATGTTTATGCGGACCAAACCCTACTGGACGCTATTTGGGGTCGCGCGGGGAGGGTGCCCAACGCGCCGCTACTGCCCCCGAAGGGATGGATCCGCCGTCCGGGGGACGGGGCAAGCGGCCCTGAACGGCGCCTTCCGCGGGCATCTGACGACCACTGACCCCGGGCGCCGGCCGGTCGCCGCCCGGTCCGCGGCCCCCGGGAGCCGCGCCCTCGCAGGGCCCCGGACTGCGGCCGGCCGGACGGCGCACGCCGCCGCTCCCTTACGGTGGCCGGATGCCGTACTTCGACAGCGCGTCCGCCGCTCCCCTGCACCCCGTGGCCCGGCAGGCGCTGCAGGCCGCCCTGGACGAGGGCTGGGCCGATCCGGCCCGGCTCTACCGGGAGGGAAGGCGGGCGCGGCTGCTGCTGGACGCGGCGCGGGAGGCGGCGGCGGAGTCGGTCGGCTGCCGTCCCGACGAGCTCGTGTTCACTCCTTCGGGGACGCACGCGGTTCACGCGGGGGTCTCGGGGGTCCTGGCGGGGCGCCGGCGCGTGGGCGGCCACCTGGTCGTGTCGGCGGTCGAACACAGTTCCGTACTCCATGCGGCGCAGGTGCACGAGGCCTCCGGCGGGACGGTGAGCGAGGTCCCGGTGGACCGGACGGGCGCGGTGGAGGCGGCGGGCTACCGGGAGGCGCTGGGCGCCACCACCGCCCTGGCCTGCCTGCAGTCCGCCAACCACGAGGTGGGCACGGTCCAGCCGGTGGCGGAGGTGGCCGGCCTCTGCGCGCAGGCCGGGGTGCCGCTCCTGGTGGACGCGGCGCAGTCACTGGGCTGGGGGCCGGTGGAGGGCCCCTGGTCCGTCCTGGCCGCCAGCGCGCACAAATGGGGCGGCCCGCCGGGGGTCGGCCTGCTGGCGGTCCGCAAGGGGGTGCGCTTCTCGCCCCAAGGCCCGGCGGACGAGCGGGAGTCGGGCCGCTCCCCCGGCTTCGTGAACCTCCCCGCGATCGTGGCGGCGGCCGCCTCCCTGCGGGCGGTACGGGCCGAGGCCGACGCGGAGGCGGCCCGGCTGCGGGTCCTGGTGGACCGGATCCGGCGGCGGGTGGCGCGGCTGGTGCCGGACGTGGAGGTGGTCGGGGACCCGGAGCGCAGGCTCCCGCACCTGGTCACCTTCTCCTGCCTCTACGTCGACGGCGAGGCGCTCCTGCACGAGCTGGACCGGGCCGGGTTCTCGGTGTCCTCCGGCTCCTCGTGCACGAGCTCGACGCTGACCCCCAGTCACGTCCTGCGGGCGATGGGGGTGCTGTCGGAGGGGAACGTACGGGTCTCCCTGCCTCCGGGGACCACCGCGCAGGAGGTCAACGCGTTCCTGGAGGTGCTGCCGGGCGTGGTGGCGGGAGTACGGGAACGCCTCGGGGTGCGCGAGCCCGGCCCGCAGGTGCCGCCGGTGGCGGACTCCCTGGAACTGGACGCGCTCGGGCTGCGGTGTCCGCAGCCGGTGATCGAGCTGGCCCGGGCCGTCGTCACCGTCCCGGTGGGCGGCACGGTGACCGTCGTGTCGGACGACGAGGTGGCCCGGCTCGACATTCCGGCGTGGTGCGCGATGCGCGGCCACGCCTACCTCGGCGAGGCCGAACGGCCCGCGGGCGTCGCCTACACGGTCCGGCGTCTGCGCTGACCCGGCCGCAGCCCCCGCCCGGACGCCCGGGCGGGAGGGGCGCGGTCAGGCCAGGTGCGCCCGGACCTCGGCGGCCGCCTCGTCCCCGTAGGCCTTGGTGAAGCGCTCCATGAAGTGGGCGCGCGCCAGGGTGTACTCCTGGGTGCCGAGCGTCTCGATGACGAGGGTGGCGAGCATGCAGCCCAGCTGCGCCGCCCGCTCCAGGCCGACGCCCCAGCCCAGGCCGGTCAGGAACCCGGCGCGGAAGGCGTCGCCGACACCCGTCGGGTCGACCTTCGCGGTCTCCTCCGGGCAGCCGACCACGACCGGCTCCTGGCCGGTCCGCTCGATCCTGACGCCGTTGGAGCCCAGGGTGGTCACGCGGGTGCCGACCTTCGACAGGATCTCGGCGTCCGACCAGCCGGACTTCGACTCGATCAGGCCCTTCTCGTACTCGTTCGAGAAGAGGAAGGTCGCGCCCTCCATCAGGGTGCGGATGTTGTCGCCGTCCATGCGGGCGATCTGCTGGGAGAAGTCGGCGGCGAAGGGGATCCCCCGCGTCCGGCACTCCTCCGTGTGGCGCAGCATCGCCTCGGGGTCGTCCGCGCCGATGAGGACCAGGTCGAGGCCGCCCACCCGGTCGGCGACGGCCTTGAGCTCGATCAGGCGGGCCTCGCTCATGGCGCCCGTGTAGAAGGAGCCGATCTGGTTGTGGTCGGCGTCGGTGGTGCACACGAAGCGCGCGGTGTGCAGCACCTCGGAGATCCGGACGGACTCGGTATCGACGCCGTGCCGCTCGAGCCAGGCGCGGTATTCGTCGAAGTCGGATCCGGCCGCTCCGACCAGGATCGGGCGGCTGCCGAGCTGCCCCATGCCGAAGCAGATGTTCGGGCCGACACCGCCCCGCCGGACGTCGAGGTTGTCGACGAGGAAGGAGAGGGAGACCGTGTGCAGCTGGTCCGCGACCAGCTGGTCGGCGAAACGGCCGGGGAAGGTCATGAGGTGGTCGGTGGCGATGGAGCCGGTGACTGCGATGCGCACGGCGTGGACGCTCCTGCGGAGGACGGCAAGGGGGACAGTCAAAACTACCCGGTCGACGGCCCCGGGCCGACCGGACGAAACTACCCCGTAGTAGCTCTTTCTTCCCGCGCGGCGCGGTGCCTACGGTGCCTTCATGACCTCTACCGACGGCTTCGGCTCCACCGAGTACACCGCCGACACGCGCGGCGCGGAAGCTGCGCGGCAGCCCGGCTTCGCGCGGCTGCTGGGCGACTGCGCCCGGATGGCCCCGCACTGGGCGGCTCCGCAGGGTCCGCGGCCGGTGCGCGTGACTCCCTCGCAGATCCACGGGATCAGCGTCCCGCCGGCCTCGGCGCGGCTGATCGCCTCCACCGTGGCCTACGGCGACTGAGCCTGTCGTCACACGTGCGTCGTCGCCCGGAGGGCGGCCCTGCGGCCGGGAGTGTGACGACAGGCCCGGCGCGCCGGGCCGGGGGAACCGGTTGGGCCCGCGTTCCGTCACACCCGCGTCAGGCAGGACGTGAGAGGTGAAGGAGCGATGCGGTGACCAGCGAAGAACCCGACACATCACGCGGCGCACGGCGGCGGCCGCCCTGGGCCGTCGGCGCGGTGGCGGCCGCCGTCCTGCTGACGGGCGGCGGTACCGCGTACTGGGCGTCCACGGCCTACGGCGACGCCGGGTCGGGCCGCGGTACGCAAAAGGGCGCGGCCTCGGCGGCCCGTGACGCCGGGAGCCCTTCGGGGCCGGGCATCGCGCCCGGGGAGCCCGACCCGTCCGGTGGCGGTGTGGTCTACCGGGCGGACGTGGCGCTCCCGCAGGCCCCGGCCTCGGCGCCCCGCTTCAGCGCGTCGGGGGAGGTCACCTCGGCGGAGGTGGCCCGTCTCGCGGCGGCCCTCGGGATCCAGGGCGAACCGCGGCAGAGCGGTGACGGCTGGCTGGCCGGGGAGGGTGCCGACGGCTCCGGCCCGCGGCTGACGGTGACCCGTACGGCCCCGGGAACCTGGAGCTTCAGCCGCTTCCAGGGGCGCGGCGACGGTTCGGGCAGCGGCGCGGGGGATGCCTGCGTGCGCGGCAAGGACACCTGCGGGCCCGCCACGCTCCCCGGGGGCTCCGGGAACGGGGAGGCGGGCGCCGGCGAGCCGGTGTCCGAGGAGGCCGCCAAGGCGGCTGCCGCTCCGGTGCTGGCCGCCGCCGGCCAGTCGGGGGCCCGGCTGGACGCCCGGCTTCTTCAGGGCTCGGTGCGGGTGGTGACGGCGGACCCGGTGGTCGGCGGGCTCCCCACACAGGGCTGGTCCACCAAGGTGAGCGTGGCCGGGGACGGTGCGGTGCTGGCCGGCAGCGGCGAGCTGAAGGCCCCGGTGCGGGCGTCCGACCAGCCGGTGGTCGGGGCGACCGAGGCGCTGGCCCGGCTGAACGCGAAGTCGGGCGGTTCGGACGGCACGGGCCCCGGGCCGAGCGGCTGCGCGACCTCGGTGCCGCTGGACCCGGACCACCCGGTGGGCGCGACGGACACTCCGCCGTGCAATCCGGAGCCGCGGCCGATGAAGCCCCCGCGTACGGAGACGGTCAAGGGCGCGGCTCTCGGCCTGGTCCCCGGGTCGGTGGACGGCTCCCGCGGTCTGGTTCCGGCCTGGCTGTTCGAGGTGGCGGGGCAGGGCGGTGCTCCCGGTCACACGGTGGCGCAGCCGGCCGGCGAGGAGGACGCGCCCGCTCCCGGGGGCGGGCGCACGGTGCCCGGATTCTCGTACGCGCAGGCCGACCGGCAGCTGACGGTGAACTTCTGGGGCGGGGCGTGCAGCACCTACGCGCTGGAGGTCCGCGAGGAGACCGCCGCGGTCATGGTGAAGATCACCGATACCCCGGACAAGCCGGGCCGGGCCTGCATCATGCTGGCCGAGGAGAGGTCCCTGACGGCGACGCTCCAGCAGCCGCTGGGCGACCGGAAGGTCGTCGACGCCACGACGGGCAAGGCGCTGCCCGGGCGGTGACGCCGGACGTGCGCGAGGGCCCGCCCCCGGTCGGATGCGACCGGGGGCGGGCCCTCGTCGTGCGGGGCGGCGGGCTTAGCTGAAGGAGTCGCCGCAGGCGCAGGAACCCGTGGCGTTCGGGTTGTCGATGGTGAAGCCCTGCTTCTCGATGGTGTCGACGAAGTCGATGGAGGCACCGTGGAGGTACGGGGAGCTCATCCGGTCGGTGACGACCTTCACACCGTCGAAGTCCTTGACCACGTCGCCGTCGAGGGAACGCTCGTCGAAGAAGAGCTGGTAGCGCAGGCCGGAGCAGCCGCCGGGCTGGACGGCGACGCGGAGCGCCAGGTCATCGCGGCCTTCCTGCTCCAGCAGGGTCCTGACCTTTTCGGCGGCGGCGTCGGACAGGAGGATGCCGTCGCTCACGGTGGTCTTGTCGTCCTGTACGGACATCTGCATTCACTCCCGAAGTGGGCGGCTCCCCGCCGGAGCAGGGAAACGTCGGACTCTTGCCGTCGGTGGCAACGAGCGGGGCCGCGGATTCATTCCGGGACCCGACGCTTGTTTCAGACATTCATGCTCGCACACCGCGGGCCGAGGCGGCCGCTGTCCGGCGGTCGGCTCATTCGTCACATTGACACTATGGCCATCGTCAAAGTGACGTGAAGCGGTTATGATAGATAGCGTCAAATAGACGAGAAGTCGAAGTGATGCCTCCAGTCCCCCCCTTGTCGCAGAACAGAAAGGGTGCGTGTCGTGACCACCGCCCAGCCCTTGGACGTCCAGCCGACGCCCCTCGCCCTGCTGCTGCTCGGCCGTGAGGCCGACCCCAAGAGCGAGCGCGGGGTGGAATGCCCCGGTGACCTGCCCTCGCCGTCCGACCCGGACCTCGTGGCGCGCGCCCGTGCGGCGAAGGAGAAGCTCGGGGACAAGGTCTTCATCCTCGGCCACCACTACCAGCGTGACGAGGTCATCGAATTCGCCGACGTCACCGGTGACTCCTTCAAGCTGGCCAAGGACGCCGCCGCCAAGCCGGAGGCCGAGTACATCGTCTTCTGCGGCGTGCACTTCATGGCCGAGTCCGCGGACATCCTCACCTCGGACGACCAGAAGGTGGTCCTGCCGGACCTGGCCGCCGGCTGCTCGATGGCCGACATGGCCACCGCCGAGCAGGTCGCCGAGTGCTGGGACGTGCTGAGCGAGGCCGGCGTCGCCGGTGCGACGGTCCCCGTCTCGTACATGAACTCCTCCGCCGACATCAAGGCCTTCACCGGCAAGCACGGCGGCACGATCTGTACGTCCTCCAACGCGAAGAAGGCCCTGGAGTGGGCCTTCGAGCAGGGCGAGAAGGTGCTCTTCCTCCCGGACCAGCACCTGGGCCGCAACACCGCCGTCCGCGACATGGGCATGTCCCTGGACGACTGCGTCCTGTACAACCCGCACAAGCCGAACGGCGGCCTGACCGTCGAGCAGCTGCGCAACGCCAGGATGATCCTGTGGCGCGGGCACTGCTCGGTCCACGGCCGTTTCTCGGTGGACTCGGTCAACGACGTGCGCGCCCGGATCCCCGGCGTGAACGTCCTCGTCCACCCCGAGTGCAAGCACGAGGTCGTGGCCGCGGCGGATTACGTCGGCTCGACGGAGTACATCATCAAGGCGCTGGAGGCGGCCCCGGCCGGGTCCAAGTGGGCCATCGGCACCGAGCTGAACCTGGTCCGCCGCCTGGCGAATCGATTCGCCGCGCAGGACAAGGAGGTCGTCTTCCTCGACAAGACGGTCTGCTTCTGCTCCACGATGAACCGCATCGACCTCCCCCACCTGGTGTGGACCCTGGAGTCGCTGGCCGAGGGCAACCTCGTCAACCGGATCCAGGTCGACAAGGAGACCGAGAGCTTCGCGAAGCTCGCCCTGGAGCGGATGCTGGCCCTCCCGTAGGACGGCGGCGGGCGCCCCGCGGCCCCGCCCTCCTCTTGCCCGAAGGGGCGGACCCGTACGGGTCCGCCCCTTCGGCGTACTGCCGGATCAGGCGTCGGCCGGATCAGGCGTCGGCCGGCGTCTCGTCCCGGCCCTGCGGGACCACCCGCAGCCGGGTCTCGGCGCGCGCCGCGCGCTTGGCCCGACGGCGCTCCTTGCGGAGCTCGACCATCGTGTAGAGGGTCGGCACCAGGAGCAGCGTCAGCAGGGTCGAGCTGACCAGGCCGCCGATCACCACGACCGCGAGCGGCTGCGAGATGAAGCCGCCCTCCCCCGTGACGCCCAGCGCCATCGGGAGCAGCGCGAAGATCGTCGCCAGGGCGGTCATCAGGATCGGGCGCAGCCGGTGCCGGCCGCCTTCGACGACCGCCTCGACGACGCCCAGCCCCTGCGCGCGGTACTGGTTGACCAGGTCGATCAGGACGATCGCGTTGGTCACGACGATGCCGATGAGCATCAGCATGCCGATCATCGCCGGGACGCCCATCGGGGTGCCGGTGACCAGCAGCAGGCCGAGCGCGCCGGTCGCCGCGAAGGGGATGGAGACCAGCAGGATCAGCGGCTGGATCAGCGAGCGGAAGGTCGCGACCAGCAGCATGAACACGATCGCGACGGCCGCGAGCATGGCCAGGGCGAGCGAGCCGAAGGCCTCGTCCTGGTCCTGCGAGACGCCGCCGATGGAGGCCGTGGCGCCGTCCGGCAGGTCCAGCGCCTTGAGCCTGGTCTGGAGCTCGGCGCTGACCGCGCCGGTGTTGTCGCCGACGGGCTTGGCGGTGACGGTGGCGGCGCGGGCGCCGTCGATCCGGGTCATCGCGACCGGGCCGGGGACCACCTTGACGTCGGCGATGTCGCCGAGCCTGACCGGACCGACCGGCAGGGCCTGGAGTTCGGCCAGGGTGGTGGCCGGCTGCGCGGACTTGATCACGATGTCGCGCTCGGTGTTGTCCAGGACGGCCTTGCCGGCCGGGTTGCCGCGTACGGCCTGGGCGACGACCGCGCCGAGCGCGGCCTGGTTCAGGCCCGCCTCGGCGGCCCTGGGGGTGGCGGTCACCGAGATGCGGGGCACGGACTGCGACAGGTCGCTCTGGACGTCGGTGACGTCCGCCAGCCCGGCGACCTCGGCCCGCACCTGTTCGGCGGCCTTGGCGAGGACGTCTGCGTCCCCGGCCTTGACCACCACGCTGAGGTTCTGGCTGCCGAAGCCGCCGCCCGCCGAGATCCTGGTGTCGCCGATGCCGTCGAGGCCGGCCAGGCCCTTCTCGATGTCCTTCCTGACGGCGTCCGCGTCGCCCGCGTCCTTCAGGGAGATCTGGTAGGAGGCCTGGTTGGAGCCCGTCCCGCCGCCGAAGGCCGCGAGGAAGCCGGAGGAGCCGACGGTGACCTGGTAGCTCTTGACGCCCTCGACCGAGGCGAGCACCTTCTCGACCTTGTGGGCGGCCTCGTCGGAGGCGGCCAGGGAGGTGCCGGGGGCCAGCTCCTGCTTGACCGTCAGGACGTCCTGCTCACCCTGGTCGAAGAAGTTCGTCTTCAGCAGCGGGGTCATCGCGAAGGTGCCGGTCAGGACGACGACCGCGATCGACACGCTGGTCAGGCGACGCCGGGTGGCGAAGCCGAGGACGCGGACGTAGAGCTTCTGCAGGCGGCTGCGCGCCTCCTTCTCCTCCGCCTCGCGCCGCGCCTTCGCGGCGCTTTCGGCGTCGGAGGCACTCACACCCTTGGGAGCGCGCAGGAACCAGTACGACAGGACCGGCACGACGGTGAGCGAGACGAGCAGCGAGGCCAGCAGGGAGGCGGTGACGGTGAGCGAGAAGGAGCCGAAGAGCTCGCCGATCATGCCGCCGACCAGCCCGATCGGCAGGAAGACGGCGACGGTGGTGAGCGTGGAGGAGGTGACCGCGCCGGCCACTTCCCGGACGGCGGTGAGGATGGCCTGTTCGCGTTCCTCGCCGTAGCCGAGGTGGCGCTTGATGTTCTCCAGGACCACGATCGAGTCGTCGACGACGCGGCCGATGGCGATGGTGAGCGCGCCCAGCGTGAGCATGTTCAGCGACAGGTCGCGCGTCCACAGCACGATGAGCGCGAGGACGACCGAGAGCGGGATGGAGACCGCGGTGACCAGCGTCGAGCGCAGCGAGCCGAGGAAGACCAGGATCACGATCACCGCGAAGAGCAGCCCGAGCAGGCCCTCGGTGGTGAGGCTGGAGATGGACTTGGCGACGGCCGGGCCCTGGTCGCTGACGACGGTCAGCTCGGCGCCGGCGCCGAGGGTGGAGCGCAGCTGCGGCAGCGCGTCCTTGACGGCATCGGAGATGGCGACGGCGCTGCCGTCCTTGTCCATGGTCAGGACGAGGGCGAGGCTGGGCTTTCCGTTGGTGCGGGTCAGGGAGACGGCCCTGGCGGGCTCCTGCCTGACGGTGGCGACGTCGCCGAGGCGCACCGGGCTCCGGCCGGCGGCGCCGGGTCCGGGGCTCAGGCGCAGGTCCTCCAGCTGGGCGAGCGAGGTGTAGCCGGCGCCGACGCGGACGGTACGGTTCTTGCCCTGCTCGTCGAAGGAGCCGGCGGGCACGCTCGCGCCGCCCGCCTGGAGGCCCTGGGCGAGGGTGGCGCCGTCGAGGCCGGCGGCGGCGAGCTTGGCGTTGTCGGGCGTGACGGTGACCTGGAGGTCCTGGACGCCGTCGACGGTGACCTGTCCGACGCCCGTGATGTCCGACAGGACGGGGACGACCGAGCGCTCCAGCTGGTCGGCGAGTGCCTGCTGGTCCTTGTCGGAGGTGACGGCGAGGATGACGGTGGGGATGTCGTCGGTGGAGCCGGCCACCACCTGCGGTTCGACGTCGGCGGGCAGCCGGACGCGGGCGCGGTTCACGGCCTGCTGGACGTCGGCGACGAGCTGCTTGGTGCCGCTGTCGCCGTAGTCGAAGGTGGCCGTGATGAGGGCGTTGCCCTCGCTGGCGGTGGAGGTGATGCCCGTGATGCCGTCGACGCCCTTGAGGGTGGCCTCGATCGGTTCGACGACCTGCTTCTCCACCACGTCGGGCGAGGCGCCCTGGTACGGCGCGAGCACGGAGACCATCGGCAGTTCGATGGAGGGCAGCAGCTGCTGCTTGAGCTGCGGAACGGCGATGGCGCCGAAGAGGAGCGCGACGATCGACACCAGGCCGATCAGCGCTCTTTGGGCAAGGCTGAAGCGGGACAGCCACGACATGGGTATGGGATCTCTCTGCAGTGACGAACGCGGGGGCCCCTCAGCCTCCCCCCTGCCGGTGCGGCGCTGCGTCGCTCCCAGGTGCCGTCCTTGTCCGCGGCGTACCGCGTCCGCAGTAGTCCGCGGTACTGCGCGGTGCCGCGCGCTACTCGGCCCGGGGCCGGACCAGTCCCGATTCGTAGGCAATGACGACCAATTGGGCCCGGTCGCGGGCGCCGAGCTTGGCCATGGCCCGGTTCACGTGGGTCTTCACGGTGAGCGGACTGACCTCCAGCCGTCCGGCGATCCCGTCGTTGGACAGGCCCGCGGCGACGTGGACGAGGACCTCGCGCTCGCGCACGGTCAGCGCGGCGAGCCGCTGCGCGTGCGGGCCGGCCGCGGTGGCGGCCGGGTCGGCGCCCCCTCCCTGGGCGAGGAAGGTGGCGATGAGCCCCTTGGTCGCGGCCGGGGAGAGCAGGGCCTCGCCGGCGGCGGCGACACGGATGGCGTTGAGGAGTTCCTCGGGTTCGGCGCCCTTGCCGAGGAAGCCGGAGGCGCCCGCGCGCAGGGCCGAGGCCACGTATTCGTCGACCTCGAAGGTCGTCAGCATCACGACGCGCACGGCGGCGAGTTCCGGGTCGGCGCTGATCATTCGGGTGGCGGCGAGCCCGTCGGTGCCGGGCATCCGGATGTCCATGAGCACGACGTCGGCGCGCGTCCGCGCGGCGAGGGCGTAGGCCTGGGCGCCGTCGGACGCCTCCCCGACGACCTCCATGTCGGGCTCGGAGTCGACGAGCACCTTGAAGGCGCTGCGCAGCAGGGCCTGGTCGTCGGCGAGCAGCACCCTGATGGGCGCGGCGGGGGTCGGGTCCGTCGCAGTGTGGTCCACGGGATGAGCCTACGGCGGCCGGGGGTCCGGCCGGTGGGGGCGGGGGTCCGGCCGGTGGCGCCGGGTCAGCCCAGCGCCAGGACGACGAGGGCGGTGGTGGCCGCGACCTCCGCCAGGGCTCCGAAGACGTCACCGGTGACCCCGTCGAAGCGCCGGACGCAGCGGCGCAGCAGCAATTCGGCGGCGAGCAGGCCGGCCAGGACGGCGGCCGCCTGGCGCCCGGCGGCCGCCGGGCCCAGCGGGAGGGCCGTGGCCGCGGCCAGGAGCACGGTGAGCGCGGCGACGGCGGCGGCGGCGCGGCGCGGGACGGCCCCTGCGACCGCCGCGCCGAGCCCTCCGGGGCGGGCCGCCGGGACGCCCTCGCGGGAGGCGAGGGTCATGGCGAGGCGGGCGGTGACGGCGGCCGCCACGGCGGCGAGCGCGCCGCGGAGCCAGCTGTCGGCGTAGGCGTCGGACAGCGCGGCGGTCTGTAGGAGCATCACGACGACCAGGGCGACGACGCCGAAGGGGCCGATGTCGGACTGCTTCATGATGCGCAGCGCCTCGTCGGCCGGCTTGGCGCTGCCCAGGCCGTCCGCGGTGTCGGCGAGTCCGTCCAGGTGCAGCCCGCGGGTGAGGGCGGCCGGCAGGGCGACGCTGGCGGCAGCGGCGAGCAGCGGGCCGCCGCCGAGCAGGAGCAGGAGCACCCCGGGCGCGGCGGCGAGCACGCCGACGACCAGACCGGCGAGCGGGGCGCAGGCCATTCCGGTGCGGGCGGCGGGACGGTCCCAGCGGGTGATGCGGGCGGGCAGCACGGTCAGGGTGCCGAACGCGAAGCGGACGCCGTCTTGGAACGAGGCGCGTTCCGGGGGGGGCGTCTGGAGCGGATCTTCGAACGAATCTGTCATCGGCGCGAACGCTACCCGCTCGACCTGAGCGGTAAATTACCCATTACCTGTCAAAAGGGGAGCTCACGGCTGGGGAAGGGGTGCGATGGGTCACTGGTGGTACCGCAACGTCGTCGAACCGGGGAAGCTGCCGTTGCTGCTGGCCCTGCTCTCCTTCGTGACGTCGTTCCTCGTCACCCGGGTGATCACCCGGATGATCCGGGCCGGTCGGGGACCGTTCAAGAACGTGACCCCTGGCGGCATCCACATCCACCACGTGGTGCCGGGGGTGATCCTCGTGATCATCGGTGGTTTCGGGGCGATCGGCAGCGGCCGGCACGGCTTCGGCGCCGGGCTCTCGGCCGTGGTCTTCGGGATCGGCGCCGGCCTGGTGCTGGACGAGTTCGCGCTGATCCTGCACCTCGACGACGTCTACTGGAGCGAGCAGGGCCGCAAGAGCGTGGAGATCGTGGTCCTGACGGCCGCCCTGGTGGCGCTGGTCCTGGGCGGTTTCCTGCCCTTCGGGGTGAACGACCTGACCTCCGACGAGCGCCACAGCCGGGGGCTGGTCGTCATGAACACCGCCACCAATTTCTTCCTGGCCCTGATCGCCCTGTGGAAGGGCAAGGCGCGCACCGCGTTCTTCGGCACGGTCATCCCCTTCGTGGCGCTGATCGGGGCGGTCCGGCTGGCTCGGCCCGGATCGCCCTTCGCCAGGAGGTTCTACGCCAAGCGCCCGCGGGCCCGCGCCAAGTCCAAGCTGCGCGCCTTCCACCACGACCGGCGGTGGGCGCGCCCGCGCCGCAGCTTCGAGAACTTCATCGGCGGCACCCCCGACCCGGAGCGGCCGGCCGCCGCCCTGGAGCGGCCGCCGGGGCCGCCGGGGCACTCAGGACCGGACGGCCCGAAGGACGCGGGCACCTGAGGACGCGGGCACCCGAGTAAGCGGGCCTCCGGAGAGGCGGGCACCCGGAGACGCACGCACCTGGGGACGGACGGCGGCGGGCCCGCCCCCCGCCGCGGCGGGGGGCGGGCCCGCCGTCCACCGCCGCGTCAGTCCGGGATCAGACCGTCGCCGTCGAGCATCTCCCTGACCTCGTCCAGGCTCGCCTCCGGCCCGGGCAGGATCAGCTCCGAGGGCTCCAGCGCCTCGTCGGGCAGCGGCCGGCCGAGGCGCCGTACGGCTTCGAGCAGTGCGCCCAGCGTGCGCCGGAAACCCTCCTCGTCACCGCTCTGCATCTCGGCGAGCAGCTCGTCGTCCAGCCTGCCCAGCTCGGCGAGGTGGCCGTCGGCCATCTCCACCTGGCCTTCCCCCATGATGCGGACAATCATGACGGGCCCCGTCCTACTGCTTGTCGAAGCGGTGACCGCTCTGCGGCTGCCGGTCGGTGCCCGGGGCGCCGCCCTCGATGGCCTGCTGCTGCGCGGACGGGCCGCCCGCCAGCTCGGCCTTCATCCGCTGGAGCTCCAGCTCCACGTCCGTGCCGCCCGACAGGCGGTCCAGCTCGGTCTGGATGTCGTCCCTCGCGAGGCCGCTCTGGTCGTCCAGCGCACCGGAGGCCAGCAGTTCGTCGATCGCGCCGGCGCGGGCCTGGAGCTGGGCGGTCTTGTCCTCCGCCCGCTGGATGGCGAGGCCCACGTCGCTCATCTCCTCCGAGATGCCGGAAAAGGACTCCGCGATCCGGGTCTGCGCCTGGGCCGCGGTGTAGGTGGCCTTGATGGTCTCCTTCTTCGTCCGGAAGGCGTCCACCTTGGCCTGCAGGCGCTGCGCGGCGAGGGTCAGCTTCTCCTCCTCGCCCTGGAGGGTCTGGTGCTGCACCTCCAGGTCGCTGACCTGCTGCTGGAGCGAGGCGCGGCGGGAGAGGGCCTCGCGGGCCAGGTCCTCGCGGCCGAGGGCGAGCGCCTTGCGGCCCTGGTCCTCCAGCTTCGCGGACTGGCCCTGGAGCTGGTTGAGCTGCAGTTCCAGGCGCTTGCGGGACGTCGCGACATCGGCGACACCGCGGCGTACCTTCTGCAGCAGTTCCAGCTGCTTCTGGTACGAGTAGTCGAGGGTTTCGCGCGGGTCCTCGGCCCGGTCCAGGGCCTTGTTCGCCTTCGCGCGGAAGATCATCCCCATACGCTTCATGACACCGCTCATGGGCTTCGCGCGCCCCCTTCTAGACGGACTGTGCTCCAGGTCACCGACAGGACCCACAGTACGGGCCCTGTCTCCATTACCGCACTGTTCGAGTACGGATGCGCTCCTCCTCCAGGACGACTGCACCCGCGCCGTATCAGGCGCAAGGAGTAGGTGGGCCCCCGAGCGGTACGAAGAGCGGTCCCCGCGGACCGGACCGTGCAAAGGGAAGGACGCCCGCCGTTGCCGGATCGTTCCCCGGCGGGGTGGGGCCCATGCCCGCAACCACGTAGGCTTGGGTTTTGTGTTTGGTAGCCGCTCCTCCAAGGAAGAGAAGGCCGCCGCCACCGACAAGGTGAGCGCCGACCTCTCGCAGCCCCGTGACCCGCAGGCCCCGAAGGGCCGCCCTACGCCGAAGCGTGCTGTGGCCCAGTCGCAGCGCAAGACCGTGGTGGCCTCGACCGGCAACCGCAAGGAGGATGCCAAGCGAGCCCGTGAGCGCCGTCGCGTGGAGATGGCCAAGCAGCGCGAGGCGCTGGCCAACGGCGACGAGCGCTATCTGCCCGCCCGCGACAAGGGCCCGGTGCGCAAGTTCGTCCGGGACTTCGTCGACTCGCGCTTCTCGGTCGCCGAGATGTTCCTGCCCCTGGCAGTGATCATCCTGGTGCTGAGCATGGTGCGGGTCAACCAGATCCAGAACATCGCCCTGATGCTGTGGATGGGCGTGATCGTCCTGATCATCCTCGACTCCATCGGCCTGGTCTTCCGCCTGCGCAAGGCGCTGGACGCGCGCTTCGCGGACGAGCCCCGCCGGGGCGCCGTGGCCTACGGTCTCATGCGCACCCTCCAGATGCGCCGGCTCCGTCTGCCGAAGCCGCAGGTCAAGCGCGGGGAACGACCCTGAGCGCAGAGACGCCCGGAGCGTCGGGGGACGGCTTCGCCTGGGGGGGCCCGGGGGGAGCCCGCCGGTGGCTGGAGGGCTTGGGCGGACTGCGCAACGCCGTCCGCCAGGAGCTCGTGGGGCGGCAGGTGGACGAGCAGATCGTGCACCGTTTCCCGGTGGGGCAGCGGCTGCGCGTCCTTGACGTCGGCATGGGCCAGGGCACCCAGGCCCTGCGCCTCGCCCGGGCCGGGCACAAGGTGACCGGCCTGGAGAAGGACCCGGGGATGCTGGCCGTCGCCCGGGAGGCGCTGGACGCGGAACCCGCGGGGATCCGCGACCGGGTCAGCCTCATGGAGGGCGACGGCCGGGAGACCGGCGCGCACTTCCTGCCGGGCAGCTTCGACGTGGTGCTGTGCCACGGGGTGCTGATGTATGTGCCCGAGCCGGACGCCATGCTCGCCGGGCTCGCCCGCATGCTCGCGCCGGGCGGACTGCTGTCCCTGCTGGTGCGCAACGGCGACGCGCTCGCCATGCGTCCCGGCCTGAGCGGCGACTGGGACGCCGCGCTGGACGCATTCGACGGCGTCGCCTACACGAACCGGCTGGGCCTCGACGTCCGGGCCGACCGCCTGGCCGGGCTGACGTCCACCTTCTCCGGGATCGGAGCACCCCTCCAGGCCTGGTACGGGGTACGCGTCTTCACCGACGGCACCGAGGCCGGCGAGGGTCTGCCGCCCGAGGAGGAGCTGGAGCGGCTGCTGGCCGCCGAGGAGCGCGCCGGGCGCACCGACCCCTACCGCGGCGTGGCCGCGCTGCTGCACCTGTGCGGCGTACGGGGCTGAGCACGGTCCGGGGCGCCGCCTGCGAGCAGGGGCCGGGACACACGCTCCCGGCTCCCGCACCGCGCAGGGCGCCGGGGCGCGGGACCCCGGCCGCGGGGCGAACCCGGCGGCCGGTCACCGGCCGGACGGCCTATGCGTCCAGGGCCGCGCGCAGGCTCATCGTGTAGAGCTCGGTTCCGCCGTCGTCGGACAGCTTGACCTGCTCGACGCCGCCCTCCAGCAGGTCCTTCCAGTACTCACCGATCCAGGACTCCGCGTCCCCCTGCGTGGTGAACTCCTCCGGCACCACCGACGGTGCCGTCTCGGTGCCCTCGGCCGTCTCGAACCGCCACGTCCACGCCATGTCCGCCTCCGTTGCTCGTCCGCTGCTGCACGCTTCTCGCCTTGAGTCTGCCCGCAGAGTAGCCGGGCGCGCACCACTCCCGGCGACGCGGGAGGATCATCCTGTGGAACTCACTCTGCTCGGAACCGGCACACCCGAGGGCCTGCCCCGCCCCGGCTGTCCCTGCGCGGCCTGCGCACGCTCCGTCGGCCCGTGCTCGCGCGCCGCCACCGCCGTCCTCGTCGACGGGGCGCTGCTGCTCGACCTGACCCCCGGGGCCGTATTGGCCGGGGCGCGGGCCGGGCATTCGCTGGCCGGTGTGCGCCAGGTGCTGCTCACCCACCCGCACGACGGTCCCGCGGTGGAGCTGCCGCCCGGGCTGCCGGCCGCCGGGCGGGTGCCGGACGGGCAGGAGCTTTCGGTGATCTCCGGACACCGGGTGCGGGCGGTGCCCATGGACGCGCCGGGGACCGGGTACGAGGTGACCGGTCCGGACGGCGCACGGCTGCTGTACCTGCCGCCCGGCGGAGCGCCCGCGGGGACCGGCGCACTGCACGGGCAGCGCCCGTACGACATGGTCCTCGCCGACGTGCTGGGCCGGCCCGAGGCGCTGGCGCGGCTGCGGTCGAGCGGCGCGGCGGGACCGGCCACGGACGTGATCGCCGTCCACCTCGACCACGACACCCCGCCCGGCCGCGAGCTGGAGCGCCGGTGCGCGGCCGCCGGGGTGAGGCTTGTGCCGGACGGGACCACCGTGACCGTCGGGGAGTACCACGCGGGTCCCGGACTGCCGCACCGGACCCTGGTCCTGGGCGGGGCCCGCTCGGGGAAGTCCGTCGAGGCGGAGCGGCGGCTGGAGTCCTTCCCCGGGGTGGTCTACGTGGCCACCGGCGGCGCCCGCGACGGCGACGCGGAGTGGGCGCAGCGCATCGGCCTGCACCGGGAGCGGCGGCCGGCGAGCTGGCGGACGGTGGAGAGCTGCGACCTCCTCCCGCTGCTGGCCGAGGAGGGCCCGCCGCTGCTGATCGACTGTCTGGCGCTGTGGCTGACGGACGCGATGGACCGGGCCGGCGCCTGGGACGACGCGGTGTGGGCCAGGAGCGGACACCGGGAGCTGCGGGAGCGTACGGCCGCGCTGGCGGCGGCCGTACGCGCGACCCCCCGCCGGGTGGTGCTGGTCAGCAACGAGGTCGGCTCCGGTGTCGTGCCCGCGACGGCCTCGGGCCGCCGTTTCCGCGACGAACTGGGCCGTCTCAACAGCGCGGTGGCGGCCGAGTGCGAGCACGTCCTGCTGGTGGTGGCCGGTCTGCCGCTGGTCCTCAAGGACTGATGCCGGAGCGGACCGGGAGCGGAGCGGCACCCTCCTCAACCCCCGTTCCACCGGCGGTGGAAGGGGGCTTGGGGAGGGCCTCACCGGCTGTACGCTCTGGCAGATGAGCACGCTGAATCTCGACGACTTCTCCGATCTGATCGAGCGCCCCGACGGGGGCGTCCGGCGTGATGCCGAGGAACGCCGTGAACGGCTGGCCGTGCCGCCCGGTGCGCTGGGCCGGCTCGACGAGCTCGCCGAGTGGCTCGCCGCCGCACAGGGCCGGGTGCCGGTCAGACCGGTCGAGCACCCCCGTGTGGTGCTGTTCGCCGCGGACCACGGCATCGCCTCCGGGGGCGTGTCGGCGCGGGCCGCCTCCACCGGGCACGAGCTGGTGCGGTCCGTGCTCGACGGGGCCAGCCCCGTCGCCATCCTGGCCGGACGGCTCGGCGCCACCGTACGGATCGTCGACGCCGGGCTGGACTGCGATCCGGCGCTGCTCCCCGAGGACGTGGTCAGGCACCGCGTCCGGCGCGGCAGCGGCCGGATCGACGTGGAGGACGCGCTCACCGTCGAGGAGACCCGGGCGGCCCTCGAACTGGGGATCAGGATCGCCGACGAGGAGGCCGACTCCGGTACGGACCTCGTGGTCCTCGGCGACCTCAGCGTGGGCGGGACCACGGTCGCCGCCACCCTCGTCGCGGCCCTGTGCGGCACCGACGCCTCCGTGGTCACCGGCCGCGGCGGGCTGCCCATCGACGACCTGACCTGGATGCGCAAGTGCGCGGCGATCCGCGACGCGCTGCGCCGGGCCCGGCCGGTCCTCGGCGACCAGGTGGCGCTGCTGGCCGCGGTCGGCGGCGCCGATGTCGCCGCGATCACCGGTTTCCTGCTCCAGTGCGCGGTGCGCCGCACACCGGTCATCCTCGACGGCGTCGTCTCGGCGGCCTGCGGTCTGGTGGCCCAGCGCGCCGCGTTCCGGGCCCCCGACTGGTGGCTGGCCGGTCAGGCGAGCGGCGAGCCCGGCCAGACGAAGGCCCTGGACCGGATGGCGCTCAACCCTGTGCTCGACCACGGCGTCATTGTGGGGGAAGGTACCGGGGCCCTGCTGGCGCTCCCCCTCGTCCAGGCGGCCGCCGCGCTCGCGGCGGAACTCCCGCCGGGCGCGGCCTCGCACGACGTCTGACGGAGGGGCGGCGCGGGAGCCGACGGAGTGAGCCCCCGGGGCCCACGGCCATGACCAGGCCGCGGTTCCCGGACACGCCCACTACGGACAGCGACGCCCCATATGATCGCTTTTTATGGGAGAGGTCCGTTTGACCAGCGTAGAGACCGGCCGCGGCACCGTACCGGCGCCCGGACCGGCATCCGGCAGGAAAGTGACCGGCGGCGACCCCGCCGGCAGGACGGCGGGGGGCCGGGAGACCGGCCGGGGGAGCACCCGCTCACGGCGCAGCGCCGGGTTCGCGGTCTGGTATCTGCGGGCCGTCACCTTCGTCAACTTCCTCAGCGCGGTGTGGGTGTCCCTGGGACAGGACCTGCGCCAGCACAACGCCGAGGACTTCTACACCCCGTACCTGCTCACGGCCGGCTTCGCCTCCGGCCTGTTCTCGCTGCTGCTCGCCGTCACCATGGGCCGCCGCAAGCGCGCCGCCTGGATCCTGAACCTGGTGCTGGGGGGGATGCTGCTGCTCGACTTCGCCCGCGCCGCGTTCGCCCCGTGCACCAACTGGTCCCCCGGCCTGTGCTACCCGGAGTTCCGCGAGCACGCCCAGAACTGGGTCTCCCTCGCCCTGACGGCGGCCTTCGTCGCCGCCCTGCTGCTGGGCCGCCGGGAGTTCTACGCCAAGGGCGACCGCTCCAACCCGGCGCTCGCCACCGTCGTGGCCGCCGTCGGCCTGCTGGTCACCTCGCTCGTCGCGGCGCTCCTCGTCGGCGCCACCAACACCGCCGCCGACCGCGCCGACGCCACCTTCCTGACCCGGTGGCGGTACGGCGCCATGCGGCTGATCACCCTGGATCCGGACGCCAGGGCCTCCAGCACGATCACCACGCCCGCCTGGGTGGACGTCTTCGTCAACGTGGTGTCGATGCTGCTGCTCCTCGCCGTGCTGTTCGCGGCCTTCCGCTCGCGCCGCGTCGTGGACCCGCTCTCCGAGGAGGACGAGGAGCGGCTGCGGGTGCTGCTCGCCAAGCAGGGCGACCGCGACTCCCTCGGCTACTTCGCGCTGCGCCGCGAGAAGTCCGTCATCTGGTCCCCCACCGGCAAGGCCGCCGTCACCTACCGCGTCGTCGGCGGGGTCTCGCTGGCCTCCGGCGACCCGATCGGCGACCCCGAGGCATGGCCCGGCGCCATCGAGCCGTGGCTGGCCGAGGCCCGCGAGCACGGCTGGGTGCCGGCGGTCATGGGCGCGAGCGAGGAGGCCGGACAGGTCTACGCCCGGCACGGCCTGGACGCGCTGGAGCTGGGCGACGAGGCGATCGTGGAGACCGCCGAGTTCACCCTGGACGGCCGCGCCATGCGGACCGTCCGGCAGGCCTTCAACCGCGTCAAGCGCGCCGGCTACACCGTCCGCATCCGCCGCCACGCCGACATCCCGGCCGAGGAGATGGACGAGCTCGTGCGGCGCGCCGACGACTGGCGCGACGGCGCGACCGAGCGCGGCTTCTCCATGGCACTGGGCCGGCTGGGCGATCCCGCGGACGGCCAGTGCGTGATGCTGGAGTGCACCGACGGCAACGGCGACCTGCGGGCCGTGCTGTCCTTCGTACCGTGGGGACCGGGGGGCCTGTCGCTGGACCTGATGCGCCGTGACCGGGACTCCGAGAACGGCCTGATGGAGTTCATGGTGATCGAACTCCTCGAACGGTCCAAGGAGATCGGGGTCACCCAGGTCTCGCTGAACTTCGCGATGTTCCGGTCCGTCTTCGAGCGCGGGTCGCGGCTCGGCGCCGGTCCGGTGCTGCGGATGTGGCGCTCCCTGCTGAGCTTCTTCTCGCGGTGGTGGCAGATCGAGTCCCTCTACCGGGCCAACGCCAAATACCGGCCCATCTGGGAACCGCGGTTCATGCTCTTCGAGAAGAGTTCGGACCTGTTGCGGATCGGCATCGCGGCGGGCCGGGCCGAGGGCTTCCTGGAAGCCCCCGGCCTGCCGAAGTGGCTGCACCGCAGACACCTGGAGACCCGCCGTTGACAGCGTGGACGACCTCCTCACCGCGGCGGTTCGCCCGCCGCGAGTGGGGGCCCCTGTTCCGGACCGTCCGGGACGCGCTCGTCCACGAGAGGTGGCGGGCCGTCCCGATGACCATCGGGGCGGTCTGTCTGACCTCGGTCTTCCAGATCGTGCAGAACACCTCCTGGGGCTTCCTGCCGGTCCAGAACCTCGGATCGGTCAAAGCCGTCGACCCGTTCTGGCTCGCCCTGCTGCGCACCCCGCTGTCGCTGTTCGTCCCCGCCCTGGACCTGCCGGTGTGGGGGGCGCTCGCGCAGGTCCTGCTCGTCTTCGGCATCTCGGAGATCTGCATCGGCTGGTGGCGCACGCTGGTCATCGGCTACGTCGCCACCCTCGCCGGGACCACCTACGCCCGCGTCGGGCTCTCGCTGGGACCCGGCCACCCCTTGGGCCTGCCGGTGTCGGACCGGATCGTCAACGACACCGGGCCCTCCGCCGCCGTGGTCGGCCTCGCCCTCTACGTCTGCTGGCGCTACCGGGCCTACCTCACCGGCGCCGTGGTGGTGCTGGTGATGATCGGCGAGGTCCTGGTCAAGGACAACCTGGCGGGCAAGGAGCACCTGGCGGCCATCGCCGCCGTGATGGCCGTCTGCGTGGTCCGCGCGCGCTGGGGGCCCGAACGCTCCCGCACGCCGCTGGGCCGGCGCCCGCACCCCCCGGACGTCCGCCGCGGGTGAACCCGGCCGCCGGGCGTCCGCCGGGAGTGGGGCCGCCGGGAGTGGGGCCGCCGGGAGTGGGGCCGCCGGGGCAGCACGTACCGTATCGGGGTGACGACAGACCTCGGGCCGTTCGCTCCCACCCGGCAGTGGATGCGCGCCCATCCGCTCGCCACCGATGCCCTGCTCGCGTCCGGGGCGTTCCTCTCCATGGTCGTCGGCTCCTTCGCCGATCCCCACGGCCCGCACGGCCCCGCCTTCGGCACGCGCACCCCCGAGCCGTTGTCCCTGCTGCTGATGCTGCTCGGCGCCGCCTCGCTGGTGCTGCGGCGCCGCCGCCCCCGCACCGTGCTCGCCGTCACCTGCGGCCTCTCGCTGCTGGAGCTGACCACCGGGGAGCCGCGGGCGCCCGTCGCCATGTGCACGGTGATCGCCCTGTACACGGTGGCCGCGCGCACCGACCGGCCCACGACGTGGCGGGTCGGGCTGCTCACGATGGCCGGGCTGACCGGCGTGGCCATGCTCGCCGGGCCCCTGCCCTGGTACGCGCAGGAGAACCTCGGGATCTTCGCCTGGACCGGGATGGCCGCGGCCGCCGGTGACGCCGTGCGCAGCCGGCGGGCCTTCGTCGACGCCATCCGGGAACGGGCCGAACGGGCCGAACGGACCCGGGACGAGGAAGCGCGGCGCCGGGTCGCCGAGGAGCGGCTGCGGATCGCCCGGGACCTGCACGACGTGGTGGCCCACCACATCGCCCTGGTCAACGTGCAGGCGGGAGTGGCCGCGCACGTCATGGACAAGCGCCCCGACCAGGCCAAGGAGGCGCTGGCCCACGTACGGGACGCGAGCCGCTCGGCGCTGAACGAGCTGCGCGCCACGGTCGGGCTGCTGCGCCAGTCCGGCGACCCGGAGGCGCCGACCGAGCCCGCGCCGGGGCTGGCGGTCCTGGACGGGCTGGTGGACACCTTCCGGCACGCCGGACTGCCGGTGGAGGTGATCGTCCAGCTGGGTCCCGAGCGGGATCCGCTGCCGGCGGCCGTCGACCTGGCGGCGTACCGGGTCGTGCAGGAGGCGCTGACCAACGTGCGCAAGCACGCGGCGCCGGGGGCGCGCGCCGAGGTCAGCGTGGTGCGGATCGGGTCCTCGGTGGAGGTGACCGTGCTGGACGACGGCGGCACCCCTGACGGTCCGGCGGCCGAGGCGCAGACCGGCGCGCCCGACGACGGGCCGGGCGACGGGCCCGCGGAGCCGGACGGCCCCGGCGGCGGCCACGGCCTGCTGGGCATGCGCGAACGGGCCGGCGCCCTGGGCGGTTCCTGTTTCGCCGGGCCCCGCTACGGCGGCGGCTACCGGGTGCACGCCGTCCTTCCCGTGTGACCCCTGACCCGTGACCCGTGACCCGTGACCCCTGACCTGTGATCGGTGACGGCGGGCGGACGGCCGGGCGCGGGACCGGGCTAACACGTGCGGCGCCAGGCGTCCAATTCGTACTTTTTCTGCAAGGAGCTCAGCCTCAGCGCGCGTGAGCGCGGGCAGAAACGGTCCGGGCCCAGTTCGTACTCCGCGTGGAAGACGGCCTTGCCGGCCTGGACGAAGGGGCTCAGCCGCTCGCACTCGCGGTACTGCGCGCACTGCTCGTTGACCGCGAAGTCGAAGTCGCCGACGAGCTGCGGGATCTGGTCGAGGTCGTTCTTCAGGCCGACCGCCAGGCCCCGGTCGTGGGCGAGCCCCGCGATCAGCCGGTTGTAGCGCAGCTGGTCCCCGGCGGTGAGCGGGAAGCCCGAGGTGTTGTCGTAGGCGTCCATGTTGTCCGGCTCCACCGCGTCGAAGCCCTTGTCGCGGCACATGTCGATCCGCCTGGTCATCAGCGGTTCCAGCTCGGCCGTCCGCCGGATGTCCAGCCAGCGCTCGCCGTCCCAGCCGTTGCCCCGCCCCAGCATGTCCTCGGGGAAGTCCCGGGCGTCGGGCCGGAAGTCCTCCCAGGCGCCGGTGGAGAGGTAGCAGATGGTCCTCCGCCCGGCTCCCTTCAACCCCGTCACCTGCTCCTTGGTGGTGGTGAACCCGTCGATGTCGTACACCGGCGCGTTCACCGAGGTGTCGAGCCTGCCGCTGAGCTGCCACTGCCAGCCGACCCCGGGCGCGGGCTGCCAGCGCTCCCCCGGCGCCTGGCCGGGCCGGGGGTGGCGGCCGTCCTCCTCGTCGTCCTGCGGCTGCGCCGTGCAGGCGGCGAGCAGCAGGAGCGGTACGAGCAGCGCGACCCGCAGCAGCCTCCCGGGGCCGCCGGGCCGCCGCCGCGGCCGCCGGGGAGCCGGGCGGCCGGGGCCGTGCGCACGCGCCGGGCGCCACGGGTTCATCGTCCTCATCCCGCCTCCTCCAGGGCGTACGGGAGGGTCCCCCACGGGTGCGCACCCGTGCCGGGGACCGCGCAGTACACCGCGGCCCCCCGCTCGGTGACCAGTTCCTCGGCGATCCCGGCGGCCGTGGCCCCCGGGGGGACGGCGTAGACGAGGTGGCAGAAGCGCTGGGCGGGGTGGTCGGCGGTCCAGGACGGTGCCGCGCCCGCCTTCCGGTAGGCGTCCCAGGGGCCCTCGAAGGTGACGAGGAGGTCGGCGAGGTCGGCGTAACCGGGATGCGGGTGCACCCCGTGGTTGAGGACGAGGGTGCGGGCGCCCGCGGCGCGCGCGGCGACGGCGAGCCGTTCGTAGTGGGGCAGCAGCGCCGGCTCGGAGGCGGCCTGGTCGAGGAAGGTCCCGTCGGTGCCGTACCAGTCGCGGTGGCGCAGCAGGTCCTGGACCACCTCGGCGTGCGGACGGCGCCCGTAGTCGGTGTCGGCGTAGCCGAGGACGGGCACTCCGGCCGCGCGCAGCCTCTCGGCGACGAGGGCGAACCGCTCGTCGGGGGCCTCGCCCGGACCGCTGTCGGGGTTGAGCACCACCGAGTGCAGGCGGTCGGCCGAGCGGATGAGCCGGTCCCAGGCTTCGGGCCGGTCGGCGGGGTGCTCGTAGAGGGGCACCAGCAGCATGGGGTCCTTCTTCTCGTCCGGTCCGTACCGTTCGTACGGTGTCACGTGGTTCACCGGTGCGCCGTCGCCCGGCCGAGGAGCAGGCAGACCAGCGTGGCCAGGGCGGCCGCGGCGGCGGCCGCCACGACCAGTTGGACCGCGCGGGGCTGGCCCACCCCCGTCAGCAGCGCCAGGCTCTGCGCGACGGCGGCCGAGGCGCAGACGACGGCGGCCGGGCGGACGGCCCCGAAGGACTGGAGCAGCAGCCCGGTCCACATCACGGCGCCGAGCAGGAGCAGGGTCGCGACCCGGGCCCCGCCCAGGCCCGGGGCGCCCGGCCACAGGAGGGTTCCGGCCAGCCCGAGGGCCAGCAGCACCGCGAGGTAGGCGGCGAGGCACCGGCCCAGGGTGGCGAGCATCCGCCGCCGGAAGGCGCCGGGCGAGCGGGCGGCCCGCAGCCCGGCGAGGCTGCCGCTGCGGAAACGGTGCAGCAGCCATTCGGCTGGTCCCATGCTGAGGGTGAGGGCCACGGCCGAGGGGGCGGCGACGGCCTCGGCGGGACCGCCCGCGAGGACCTCGCCGAGGGCGGCGTACAGCACGAGCAGACCGGTCCCGAGGCCGAAGACCCCGTACGGGACGGAGTCCGCGAGCCGGGGGCCGCGCGGGGCGTACTCCTCCTCGGCGCCGCGCAGCATCCGCCAGCGGACCGAGCCGGTACCGGGGCGGCGCCCCGTCCGGTCCCGGAGGCGGGCGGCTGCGGCGCGTGCGCCCTCGGCCACCGGGAGCCGGCGCACGGCCAGGGCGCAGGCGGCCAGCAGGGACACCGCGAGCAGCGTCACGCGCACCGGCACGGGCAGGTCCACGAAGAGCGCGAGCAGGGCGCCGGCGGCCATCGGACCGAGTGCGGCGAGCAGCACCCGCTCCCGGCCGAGGACGAGCAGGACGGTGGCGGCCCCGACGTAGAGGGCCTGTCCGGCGGCGAAGACGTAGGAGAAGGGCGGTCCGCCGGGCACGGCCAGTGCGGCGGCCGTGCCCAGCAGTGATCCGGCGGGGGCTCCGACGAGCAGGGTCCGCCCGGCGGCGGCCCGGTCGCCGAGGCCCAGCCAGGAGTAGGCCCGGTGGGAGAGGGTCTGGTCCCAGACCCAGCCGATCAGCGCCCCGGCGAGCAGGGTCAGGGTGCCGGCGGGCAGACCGAGCCGGTCCTTCGGGCCTTCGAACAGGGGCGCGCCGAGGACGTAGGCCAGGCCGGGCAGCGCGAAGATCACCCCGCGCAGCAGACAGGCGGTGAGGGACACCCTCCAGGGGTCGGGGACGTCGGGCTCGAGGAAGGAGCGCGGCACCTTGGCGTAGAGCTCCTCGGCGAGGGCGAAGGAGTCGTGGCGGCCGTAGGTGAGGCGGATGTACTCGTCGGTCATGCCGTCGGATTCGAGGACGGCGGCGATCTCGTCCGGGTGGACGGCGGCGGCGATGAACCCGCCGAGCCGGCCAGCGAGTTCCTCCATCGGGTCGGCCGCAGGCTCCCCGCGGCGCTGCCTGGGGACGGCCGGGAGCGTGTCGCTGGGGATGCGCGCCGGCCGCGCGGGGCGGCGCCCGGCGCCCGCGTGGCCGACGGGTACCCAGGCCGCTGCGGGGCCGGGCGGTTCGAGCCAGAGGGACCCGCTCACCGGCGGCTCCCTTCGGCGGAGTCCGTCCGGGGGCGCCCCAGCGCGGCCAGTTCGCGGTACCAGGGGTCGGCGAGCCGCTGCGTCCAGTAGTCGCCGTCGCGGACGGGCAGGAGGGGCTGGCCGGCCAGTTCCCGGTAGATGTGCCGGAAGCCGTCCACGGACCGGTGCAGGGTGAACTTCTCCACCACCCGTTTGCGGGACAACCGGCCGAGCTCGGCGCGGCGTTCGCCGTCGCGCAGCAGGGCGAGCGTGGCGCGGGCCATGGTCTCGGGTTCGCGCGGCGGGACGACGAGTCCGGTGTCGCCGACGGCCTCGCGCACCCCGCCGACGTCGGTGGAGACGGTGGTGCGGCCGCAGGACATGGCCTCGATGATGCTGAAGGGGAAGCCCTCGCTGATGGAGGAGAGCATCACGACGCTGCCGGCCGCGTAGGCCTGCGCGACCTGCTCGATGCGGCCCTCGTAGGTGATCCCGTCGCTCACTCCGAGCTCGGTGGCGAGCTCTTCCAGGCGCAGCCGGTACTCCTCGCAGCCGGCCGGGACGGGCCCGAAGAGCCGCAGCCGCAGGGCGGGCAGTTCCCGGCGCATGAAGGAGTAGGCGCGGATGAGGGTTTCCAGGTCCTTGATGGGGTCGATGCGGCCGCACCAGCTGAGGGTGGGCACCTCGGGTTCGGGCCCGGCCTCGGGGAAGGCGTGCGGGTCGACGCCGTTGTAGACGGTGCGGATGCGGTCGGCGTCGGCGCCCCCGCGCTCCTCCCAGCGGCGGTTGTACTGGTTGCAGGGGGTGATCAGGTCGGCCTGCCGGTACCCCTCGGAGTTGAGCTCGCGGTAGAAGCCGAGGAGGAGGGCCTTGACGGGCCAGCGCTGCGCGGCGCTGCGGTAGCCGAGGTAGCGCTCGCGCAGGTATATGCCGTGCTCGGTCAGGAGGAAGGGGACCTCGTCGAGGTACTTGGCGGCGAGCGCCGGGAGGGTGGCGAGGCCGCTGCTGACGGCGTGCGCGACGCTGTCGGGCGGGATGCGCACGCTGAGCGGCCGCAGGGCGTGTTCGAGCAGGTCGGTGGCGGTGAGCGCGTCGTGGATGGTGGGCTGGGCGGCGGCGGTGCCGAGAGCGGGGCGGGTCCACACGCTCATCAGCAGCCGCAGGACGGACTCGGAGCGCAGGGCCGGGGCGAGGCGGCCGGCCCGGGCGAGGAGGGTCAGTTCGCGCAGGGCTTCGGAGAAGCCGCCGCGGCGCGGGTCGAGCAGGGAGAGCAGGAAGGCTTCGTAGGTCTCGGTGAAGCGGCGGTGGGTCCGGCCCCGCAGGGCCGGGCGGCGCCCGCGCCGGCCGCGTGAGGGGGGCGGCCCCCAGAGCGGGACGGCGGTGTGGCGGTAGACGTTGCGCGGCAGTTCCCAGGTGACCGGCTCGCGTCCGGAGCCGGTCAGGGCTATGACGTTGAAGTCGACCTCCGGCATGCCGCGGACCAGCTGGTCGCACCAGGTGCTGACGCCCCCGTGGACGTGCGGGTAGGTGCCTTCGGTGAGCATGGTGACATGACGCCCATGGCTCATGCGGTGTGTCCCCCCAGGACGGAAAAGGGGCCGGCGCCCGTTGTTCGCGGAGCGCCGGCGCTAGGTGGTACCGGTGACTGCTTGCGGGATGACCCGGACGGTCAGCCGGGCAGCCTGAGCGTGACGGCGCTCTGCAGCGGCTCGGGTGCGGTCCAGGTGGAGCGGGTGCCCGCGTAGGCGGTGCCGAAGTCGGCCGTGCCGAGCAGCAGTTGCTTCCTGGTCCCGTTGGGGGCGGTCACCGGGGCGACGGTCCCGGAGGGCGCCTTGACGGTGACGGCGGTGCCGATGCGGTAGGCGGTCACCTTGCCGTCCGCGAGCGCCTTGTCCCAGGCGGTGCGGCGGCTCAGCTCGACGCCGGTGCCCTTCATGCTCTGGTTGACGAGCGGCGCGCTGGGAGCGTAGAGGGCGCGGTAGGTGTCGAGGACCTGGTCGAGCACGGGGTAGAGGGTGCGGTCCTCGGCGAGGTTGGACTGGTGGACGTAGTGGGGGCGGGGGTCGTTGGCCAGCACGTGGCGCAGGGCGGTGCGGGCCTCCTGCGGGGCGATGTACTGCAGGTAGCCGGTGTTCACGTCGAGCGCGGCCGGCAGGCAGGTGGAGGTGGCGGGGTTGTCCTCGCACAGTCCGCTGCCGCCGGCCGCGCGGGCGGCGTAGATCCAGTTGTACTCGTCCGCCATCTCCGCGTTGGTGCCCGTGTTGTAGTACACGTTCATCGGGTGACGGGGCACGGTGAGGGCGGCGCCGACCGCCCGCTGGGCGGGTTCGCGGGAGTTGTCGCTGCCCGCCCACTTGACGCCGTTGTCGGCGAGCGCGCCGGCCAGGTTGGGGTTGTCCTGGGGCTGCTGCGGGGCCGTCTTGAGGCCCGAGTGCTCACCGGTGACGAGCTCGGAGCGGTCGGTCGTGATGCCCTTGGCCGCGGCCCAGTTGTTGTTGTCGCGGATCTGCGCGGAGATCTCGGCCCGGCTCATCCAGTTGACCGCGCCCTGCGCGTTCCTGGTGCAGGTCCAGGGAACGGTGTCGGTGTTCTGGACGCAGCCGAGGAAGGGGTGGGTGTAGGTGTGGTTCATCCAGCGGTACCCGGCCCGGTCGGCGACCAGCTGCGCGGTGAGGGCGTCGGTGCCGCCGTTCTGCGTCTTCCACTCCTCCCCGGCGCCCGCGTTGAAGAGCAGGTCCAGCTTGAAGCCCTTGGTCTGCTGCCACTGCGCCAGGTAGCGGGCGTCGGCGGCGGTCATCCGGATGGTGCTCTCCTTGCCCTCGCCGCCCGGGCAGGCGTAGTCGCCAGGCGTGCAGTTGAGCTCCTTGCTCCAGCGGGCGTCCGGGGCGAAGACGTCGTCGACGTGGACCGCGAAGTAGTTGCGGCTCTGGCCGAGGTGGACGCCCTGGGTGAGCCAGTCGACGATGCCGCGGGCCAGCAGCCGGAACTGCTGCTGGTACTGGTTGTAGCCGAAGGTGACCACGAGTTCGCTGCGGCCGTCGTGGGCGTACTCGCCGACCAGTGAGGCCCGGCCGGACCCGACGGGCGCGTCGAGGTAACTGGTGTAGCCCGCCCGGGGCTTGCCCATGAACCCAAAGCTCTCGGGCACGAGGGGCGAGTTGTCCTCGAAGGCGACCTGGCCCCCGAGGTAGCCGAAGGGGCCCGCCGTGCCGGCCGCGGTGACCGCGGCCCGGGTGCCGTCGAGCTGCCCGCTGAAGCCGCCGTTGTCGGTGTATTCCAGCCCGACGCCGGGGTGGGCCCAGGTGTAGGCGTCGACCTGGCGGATCCCGTAGGCCGTCTCGTACGCGGTGAGCGCGACCATCTCGGCCGACCCCTCCCCGAAGGGGTTCTCGTTGGGCAGGACGACTCCCTGGTACTTGGCGCGCGGGCGGCCGTCCACGGTGTCGGCGAGGTAGGCGGCGTCGATGACCGGGCGGTTCGCCGTGCCCAGCGCCACGCGGGTGAAGGGCACCCCGGTGTCCCGGAGTTCCGTCGTGATCGCCTCGACCGAGCTGCCGCCGTCGTCGACGACCAGCACCTTCAGGTCGATGCGCGGAGCCGTGGCCGCCTGGGCGGTCGCGGCGGGTACTGCCACGGACACCAGGGCTGCCGCTGCCATGGCGGCGGCGACCCTGTTCATCCGGTTCTTGTTGACCATTTCGGCCTTTCCCCCCGCAGGCATCCCTCGACACGGCCTGTGGCGGTCGGCCGGGCCGGGGAGGCTCTGTGGAAATCATGCAAAGGAACCCCGCGTCCCCTTGCGAGAGTGGACCGAGTCTCTCGGACGTCCTCCGGTCTACGGGGCAAACCTGGA
The DNA here is from genome assembly GCF_001905445.1 of Streptomyces sp. CB00455. Taxonomy (GTDB): domain Bacteria; phylum Actinomycetota; class Actinomycetes; order Streptomycetales; family Streptomycetaceae; genus Streptomyces. The sequence continues at coordinate 397,121 of NZ_LIVQ01000003.1, forward strand.
GCAGAGTCCACGGACGGGTGAACCCGGTGGCCTCTTGATCGAACAACTTGCCAAACCTTCGAGTGGCGTACGGATGAGTGCGTGCGCGTAGGCTCGTTTCCGGCGGCCGTCGGGCCCCGAATACGATCGCTGCGGATGGCCGTCCACCCACTCGGCCCACACTTACAAACGGAAGCGAGACTTCACCACCGTGACTGCTCTGACTCTCAGCACTGCCGGCGCGGCGACGCTGCGCGCCGACGCCCTCGTCGTCGGTGTCGCGAAGGGCCCCAAGGGCCCGGTCGTGGCCGCAGGAGCCGAGGCCGTGGACAAGGCGTACGACGGTAAGCTCGCCGCCGTGCTCGACGCGCTCGGTGCCTCGGGCGTCGAAGGCGAGATCACCAAGCTGCCGGCCCCGGCTGGCCTGAAGGTCCCGGTCGTGCTGGCGGTCGGGCTCGGCTCCGTCCCGGAGCAGGACGAGTCGTTCGACGAGGAGGCGCTGCGCCGCGCCGCCGGCGCCGCCGCCCGCGCCCTGCACGGAACCAAGAAGGCCGCTTTCGCCCTCCCCCTGGACGACGCCTCGGCCGTCACCGCCGTCGCCGAGGGCGCCCTGCTGGGCGCCTACGCCTTCACCGCCTACCAGGGCGGCGAGAAGAAGGCCGGCGGCGACAAGGCCGCCGGTCCCAAGCAGCCGCTCGCCGAGGTGGTCCTGCTGGGCGCCAAGCCGCGCGACAAGGAGCACAAGGCCGCGGCGGAGCGCGCCACGGTCGTCGCGACCGAGGTCAACATCGCCCGCGACCTGATCAACACCCCGCCGAACGACCTCACCCCCGAGGCCTTCGCCGCCGTCGCGTCCGCGACCGCGAAGGAGCACGGCATCAAGGTCCAGGTCCTGGACGAGAAGGCGCTCCTCAAGGGCGGCTACGGCGGCCTGATCGGCGTCGGCAAGGGCTCCGAGAACCCGCCGCGCCTGGTGAAGCTCTCCTACACGCACTCCAAGGCGGAGAAGACCCTGGCCTTCGTCGGCAAGGGCATCACCTACGACTCGGGCGGCATCTCGCTCAAGCCGGCCGGCCACAACGAGACGATGAAGTGCGACATGAGCGGCGCCGCCGCCGTGTTCGCGGCCGTCGTCGCGGCCGCGAAGCTGGGCCTCCGGGTCAACGTCACCGGCTGGCTCGCGCTCGCCGAGAACATGCCGTCCGGCTCCGCCACCCGCCCCGGTGACGTGCTGCGCATGTACAGCGGCAAGACCGTCGAGGTCCTCAACACGGACGCCGAGGGCCGCCTGGTCCTCGCGGACGCGCTGACCAAGGCCTCCGAGGACAACCCGGACGCGATCGTCGACGTCGCCACCCTGACCGGCGCCATGGTGCTGGCCCTCGGCAACCGGACCTTCGGGATCATGGCCAACGACGACGCCTTCCGCACCTCGATCCACGAGATCGCCGAGGAGGTCGGCGAGGCGTCCTGGCCGATGCCGCTCCCCGCGGACCTGCGCAAGAGCTTCGACTCCCCCACCGCGGACATCGCGAACATGGGCGAGCGCATGGGCGGCGGCCTGCTGGCCGGCCTGTTCCTCCAGGAGTTCGTCGGCGAGGGCATCACCTGGGCCCACCTCGACATCGCGGGCCCGGCCTTCCACGAGGGCGCCCCGTACGGCTACACCCCCAAGGGCGGCACCGGCTCCGCCGTGCGCACCCTGGTGCGGCTGGCCGAGCGCACCGCCACCGGCGACCTGGGCTGACAGCGGCCCGGCGCGGCAGCTCCGTCGGCAGCTCCACCCCGGGCCCCGGTCGCACACCGACCGGGGCCCGGGGTGTGTTCGATCACAACGAAATCCGTAGGTTTCTACGCAACGGTAACCCTCGCTCCGGGCAGAACGCCCTGCCACATGGTGGGCCCGGCGTCCCGGGTTCCCCCGACAAATGCGAAGATGGGTTCTCGGCAGGACAGGGCCCCCACCACAGGGCCGAAGAAACAAGCGGCCGAATACCAGCCGCCGCCCGGTCACAGAGGACCGGTGCCCGGCGCACATGCATGGAGGACGTGACGTGGCGAACGACGCCAGCACCGTTTTCGACCTAGTGATCCTCGGCGGTGGCAGTGGCGGTTACGCCGCGGCGCTGCGCGCATCCCAGCTGGGTCTGGACGTTGCCCTGATCGAGAAGAACAAGCTCGGTGGCACCTGCCTGCACAACGGCTGCATCCCCACGAAGGCTCTGCTGCACGCGGGCGAGATCGCGGACCAGGCCCGTGAAGCCGCCCAGTTCGGTGTCAAGGCCTCCTTCGAGGGCATCGACATCGCGGGTGTCCACAAGTACAAGGACGAGGTCGTCTCGGGCCTGTACAAGGGCCTGCAGGGCCTGGTCGCCTCCCGCAAGGTGACCTACATCGAGGGTGAGGGCCGCCTCTCCTCGCCGACCTCCGTCGACGTGAACGGCCGGCGCATCCAGGGCCGCCACGTCCTGCTGGCGACCGGCTCCGTGCCGCGCTCGCTGCCGGGCCTGAACATCGACGGCAACCGCATCATCTCCTCGGACCACGCGCTGGTCCTGGACCGCGTGCCGCAGTCCGCCATCGTCCTGGGCGGCGGCGTCATCGGCGTCGAGTTCGCCTCGGCCTGGAAGTCCTTCGGCACCGACGTCACCGTCGTCGAGGGTCTCAAGCACCTCGTGCCGGTCGAGGACGAGAACAGCTCCAAGCTGCTGGAGCGCGCCTTCCGCAAGCGCGGCATCAAGTTCAACCTCGGCACCTTCTTCGACAAGGCCGAGTACACCGAGAACGGCGTGCGCGTCACGCTGGCCGACGGCAAGACCTTCGAGGCCGAGGTGCTCCTGGTCGCCATCGGCCGCGGCCCGGTCTCGCAGGGCCTGGGCTACGAAGAGCAGGGCGTCGCGATGGACCGCGGCTACGTCCTGGTCGACGAGTACATGCAGACCAACGTGCCGACCATCTCGGCCGTCGGCGACCTCGTCCCGACCCTCCAGCTCGCGCACGTCGGCTTCGCCGAGGGCATCCTGGTCGCGGAGCGTCTGGCCGGTCTCAAGACCGTCCCGATCGACTACGACGGTGTCCCGCGCGTCACCTACTGCCACCCCGAGGTCGCGTCCGTCGGCATCACCGAGGCCAAGGCCAAGGAGATCTACGGCGCGGACAAGGTCGTGGCCCTGAAGTACAACCTCGCGGGCAACGGCAAGAGCAAGATCCTCAAGACCGCGGGCGAGATCAAGCTCGTCCAGGTCAAGGACGGTGCCGTGGTCGGCGTCCACATGGTCGGTGACCGGATGGGCGAGCAGGTCGGCGAGGCCCAGCTGATCTACAACTGGGAGGCCCTGCCGGCCGAGGTCGCGCAGCTCATCCACGCGCACCCGACCCAGAACGAAGCGCTCGGCGAGGCCCACCTGGCCCTGGCCGGCAAGCCGCTTCACTCCCACGACTAATCGTCACGGGCGCGACGACCACTTCCGCACTTCCCCTCGCCCGGCGCTACGCGCGGGCCGGGGAGACCCACCGTTAGGAGCAACTGAAACCATGCCGGTTTCCGTAACCCTGCCGGCGCTCGGAGAGAGCGTGTCCGAGGGCACTGTCACCCGTTGGCTGAAGGCCGAGGGCGAGCGAGTCGAGGCCGACGAGCCGCTGCTCGAGGTGTCGACCGACAAGGTCGACACCGAGATCCCGTCTCCCGCCTCCGGCATCCTGGCCTCCATCAAGGTCGCCGAGGACGAGACCGTCGAGGTCGGCGCCGAGCTGGCCGTCATCGACGACGGCTCCGGCACGCCGGCGCCTGCCGCCGAGGCGCCCGCCGCCGAGGCCGCCCCCGCCGCCGAGGCCCCCGCGGCTCCGGAGGCCCCGCAGGCCACCCCGTCCACCGAGGCCGAGGCTCCGGCCCCCGCCCCGACGGCCGAGGCGGCCACCGGCGGCGGCTCCGCGGAGGGCACCGACGTCGTGCTCCCCGCGCTGGGCGAGTCCGTCACCGAGGGCACCGTCACCCGCTGGCTGAAGCAGGTCGGCGAGTCGGTCGAGGCCGACGAGCCGCTGCTGGAGGTCTCGACCGACAAGGTCGACACCGAGATCCCCGCGCCGGTCGGCGGCACCCTGCTGGAGATCCTGGTCGGCGAGGACGAGACCGCCGAGGTCGGCGCCCGTCTGGCCGTCATCGGCGTGGCCGGTGCCGCCCCCGCGGCCGCTCCGGCTCCCGCCGCCCCGGCTCCGGCCGAGGCTCCCGCCGCCCCGGCTCCGGCTCCGGTCCAGGCCGAGACTCCCGCCGCCCCAGCTCCGGCTCCGGTCCAGGCCGCCGCCCCCGCGGCTCCGGCTCCGGCTCCGGTCCAGGCCGAAGCCCCCGCCGCCGCCCCGGCTCCGGCTGCGGTCCAGGCCGAAGCTCCCGCCGCCGCTCCGGCTCCGGTCCAGGCCGCCGCCCCCGTGGCCGCGCCGGCTCCGGCCGCAGCCCCCTCCGCCCCGGCACCCGCCGGCGACGAGGGCGCGTACGTGACCCCGCTGGTGCGCAAGCTCGCCACGGAGTCCAACGTCGACCTGTCGCAGGTCTCGGGCACCGGTGTCGGTGGCCGCATCCGCAAGCAGGACGTCCTGGCCGCCGCCGAGGCCGCCAAGGCCGCCGCCGCTCCGGCTCCGGCTCCGGCCGCCGCTCCGGCCGCGAAGGCCCCGGCCGCCGCGGTCTCCGAGCTGCGCGGTCAGACGGTCAAGATGACCCGCATGCGCAAGGTCATCGGCGACAACATGATGAAGGCCCTGCACTCGCAGGCGCAGCTCAGCTCCGTGGTCGAGGTGGACATCACCAAGATCATGAAGCTGCGCGAGAAGGCCAAGGCCGGCTTCCTCGCCCGAGAGGGCGTCAAGCTGTCCCCGATGCCGTTCTTCGTCAAGGCCGCGGCCCAGGCGCTGAAGGCCCACGCGGTCGTCAACGCCCGGATCAACGAGGACGAGGGCACGATCACCTACTTCGACTCGGAGAACATCGGCATCGCCGTGGACTCCGAGAAGGGCCTGATGACCCCGGTCATCAAGGGTGCCGGCGACCTCAACCTGGCGGGCATCTCCAAGGCCACCGCCGACCTGGCCGCCAAGGTCCGCGGCAACAAGATCACGCCGGACGAGCTGTCGGGCGCGACCTTCACCATCAGCAACACCGGCTCGCGCGGTGCGCTGTTCGACACGGTCATCGTGCCGCCGAACCAGGTCGCCATCCTGGGCATCGGTGCCACGGTCAAGCGCCCGGTGGTCATCGAGACCGCCGAGGGCACCAACATCGGCATCCGCGACATGACGTACCTGACCCTGTCCTACGACCACCGCCTGGTGGACGGCGCGGACGCGGCCCGCTACCTCTCCGCCGTCAAGGCGATCCTGGAGGCAGGCGAGTTCGAGGTCGAGCTCGGCCTGTAAGCGGCCGGCTTGTAACGAGCCTCACCGTCGGCGCCCCCGTCCGGGATACTTCCGGGCGGGGGCGCCGCCGTATTGTCTACGCATCAGGCCCCGCACGTCCCTGCACGCCCCCCAGGAGATGAAGCCCCGATGATCACCCCACCCGTCGTGCACTCGCTGCGCGAGCAGATCCGCGAGCACATCGTGGAGGGGATCGTCAGCGGGCGCTGGAAGCCCGGAGAGCGGATCGTCGAGCGCCGGATCGCCGTGGAGCTGGAGGTCAGCCAGACCCCGGTGCGCGAGGCCCTGCGCGAGCTGGAGACCCTGCGGCTGATCGAGTCGGCGCCCAACAAGGGCGTGCGCGTACGGAACCTCTCGGCGACGGACCTGGAGGAGATCTACCCGGTCCGGGCCGGCCTGGAGCAGATCGCCGCCGAGCTGGCCGCGCCCCGGCTGGCGGCCGACTGCACGGCGCTGGAGCCGCACGTCGCCGCGCTGTGGGAGGCGGACCGCAGCGAGGACGGCACGGCCCAGGTGCGCCACACGGTGGGCTTCCACCGGGAGCTGGTGCGGGCGGCCGGCAACAGCGTGCTGCTGCACACCTGGGAGAGCCTGGGTATCGAGGTGTTCACGGCCCTGTCGATCCGGTGGCTCGGGACCGTCCAGAAGTCCTACGCGGAGGAGCACGAGGCCCTGGTCGCGGCCTTCCGCAGCCAGGATCCCGACATCGGCGTGCTGGTGAAGCGGCATGTCCTGGGGTGCGCCCCGCGGGCCTGATCGCCCGCCGCGGAGCGCCGTTCGTCCCGATTCGACCGGCACCGCGTGCCTTGTTTCCTGGCACGCGGTGCCGACTTTTGTCGTATGGACGTTTCTTTGTCACTTTTATTTGATCGATCATCGATCAGGGATTTACAGTCGTCGCGGACCGCACCCCGGTCCCGCCCTGTCCTGCCCGTCAGGGATCTTCTTCACCACCTCTCCTTTGTCCGGAAGGCGGCGCACACCGATGTCCGACCCCGTAGGAAAGCTTCCGAGCGAGCTCGACCAGCTCCCGGACCGCGACACCGAGGAGACCGCCGAATGGGCGGCCTCCCTCGACGCCGTCGCACAGGCCGCCGGTACGCGCCGCGCCGAATACCTGCTCCGCCGCACGCTCCAGCACGCCGAGGCCGCCGGCCTCGCCCTGCCGAAGCTGCTGGAGACGGACTACGTCAACACCATCCCCACCGCCGCGGAGCCTCAGTTCCCCGGCGACATGGAGATGGAAGCCAGGATCACCGCCTGGAACCGCTGGAACGCGGCCGCCATGGTGACCCGCGGCTCCAAGTACGGCGTCGGCGGCCACATCGCCACCTTCGCCTCGGCTGCCTGGCTCTACGAGACCGGCTTCCAGCACTTCTTCCGCGGGAAGGAGACCGACGGGTCGGGCGACCAGCTCTACATCCAGGGCCACGCCTCCCCCGGCATCTACGCCCGCGCCTTCCTCGACGGCCGGATCTCCGAGCAGCAGCTCGACAACTTCCGCCAGGAGTCCGGCGGCAACGGCCTGCCGTCCTACCCCCACCCGCGGCGCCTGCCCTGGCTGTGGGAGTTCCCCACGGTCTCCATGGGCCTCGGCCCGCTCTCCGCGATCTACCAGGCGCGCTTCAACCGCTACCTGCACAACCGCGGCATCAAGGACACCGCGGGCTCGCACGTGTGGGCCTTCCTGGGCGACGGCGAGATGGACGAGCCCGAGTCGACGGCCGCCCTGGCCCTCGCCTCGCGCGAACAGCTCGACAACCTGACCTTCGTCATCAACTGCAACCTCCAGCGACTCGACGGTCCGGTCCGCGCGAACTTCCGCGTGGTGCAGGAGCTGGAGGCCCAGTTCCGCGGCGCCGGCTGGAACGTCATCAAGTCGCTGTGGGGATCCGCCTGGGACGAGCTGTTCCAGCTCGACACCACGGGCGCGCTGGTACGGCGTCTGCGCGAGGTACCGGACGCGCAGTTCCAGACGTACGCGACCCGCGACGTGGCGTACATCCGCCGGCACTTCTTCGGCGCGAACGCCGAGCTCACGCAGCTGGCGGCCGTCCTGTCCGACGCGAAGATCGCCGAGTGCTTCCACAGCTCCCGCGGCGGCCACGAGCCCCGCAAGGTCTACGCCGCGTACAAGGCCGCCCTGGAGCACCAGGGCGCGCCGACGGTCATCCTGGCGCAGACCGTCAAGGGCTACACGCTGGGCGCCGGGTTCGAGTCGAAGAACGCGAACCACCAGATGAAGAAGCTGACGGTCGACGAGTTCAAGGACATGCGCGACCGCCTCGGCCTCCCGATCCCGGACAGCGCCTTCGCCGACGGCCAGGTCCCGTATGGCCACCCCGGTGCGAACAGCCCCGAGGTCCAGTACCTGAACGAGCGCCGCGCGGCGCTCGGCGGCCCCGCCCCGGCCCGCAAGGTCAAGCACGTGGCCCTGCCGGCTCCGGCCGAGCGCTCCTTCGCCCCGCTGCTCAAGGGTTCCGGCAAGCAGGAGATGGCCACCACCATGGCCTTCGTCCGGCTCGTCAAGGACCTGATGCGGGACAAGGAGACCGGCAGGCGCTGGGTGCCGATCGTCCCCGACGAGGCCCGTACCTTCGGCATGGAGTCCCTCTTCCCGTCGGCCGGCATCTACTCCCCGCTGGGCCAGACCTACGAGCCGGTCGACCGCGACCAGCTCATGTACTACAAGGAAGCCAAGGACGGCCAGATCCTCAACGAGGGGATCACCGAGGCCGGGGCCATGGCCGACTTCATCGCCGCCTGCACGTCCTACGCGACGCACGGCGAGCCGATGATCCCCTTCTACATCTTCTACTCGATGTTCGGCTGGCAGCGCACCGCCGACCAGATGTGGCAGCTCGCCGACCAGCTCGGCAAGGGCTTCATCGTCGGCGCCACCGCCGGCCGCACCACGCTGACCGGTGAGGGCCTCCAGCACGCGGACGGCCACTCGCACCTGATCGCGTCCACGAACCCGGCGTCGCTCAACTACGACCCGGCCTTCGCGTACGAGATCGCGGTGATCGTCAAGGACGGTCTGCGCCGCATGTACGGCGAGCAGCCGGAAGACGTCTTCTACTACCTGACGGTCTACAACGAGCCCAAGGTGCAGCCCGCGATGCCCGAGGGCGTCGAGGAAGGCATCCTCAGGGGCCTGTACCGCTTCAACACGGCGGCGGACCTCGCGGAGGCGGCCCCGGCCGCCGACGCCCCGAAGGTGCAGCTGATGGCTTCCGGCACGGCGATCCACTGGGTGCTGGAGGCGCAGAAGCTCCTCGCCGCCGACTGGAACGTCGCCGCCGACGTCTGGTCCGCCACTTCCTGGGGCGAGCTGCGGCGCGACGCGCTGGAGTGCGACGAGGCGCTGCTGCGCGGCGAGGTGCGCACCCCGTACGTGACCCGCGCGCTGGAGGGCGTCACGAGCCCGGTCCTCGCCGTCTCCGACTGGATGCGCCAGGTCCCGGACCAGATCAGCCAGTGGGTCGAGCAGGACTGGACCTCGCTGGGTACGGACGGCTTCGGCCTGTCCGACACCCGTGAGGGCGCCCGCCGCCACTTCGGTGTCGACGCCCCGTCGATCGTCGTGGCCGCGCTGGCCCAGCTCGCCCGCCGCGGCGAGGTTCCGGCGTCCAGCGTCAAGGAGGCACGGGAGCGCTACGGCCTCTGAGCCGCGTGTGTCGTGCGACCGTGAGGCGGTCCGCCCCTTCGGGGGCGGGCCGCCTCACCGCGTGGTGGAAGGGGGCCCGGGCGGACGGCCGGCCGGGGAGGGGGCGAACGGCGGGGCGCGCGGCGGATGCGGCCACGCGGGGGGCGGACACCGGCCTTTCGCGGTAGGCGCGGTGGCGGCGCGGGGGCGGACCCGTGATGCTGGAGCGGTGATGGACGAGACGGAGTTCTGGGAGATCGTCGACCGTACCCGCGAGGCCGCCGACGGCGACCCCGAGGAGCACGCCGAGCTGCTCGTGGAGCGGTTGGCGCAGCTCGATCCGGACTCCGTCCTGGACTTCGCCCGGCACTTCGAGTCGCGGTACAACCGGGCGTACACCTGGGACCTGTGGGGCGCCGCCTGGGTGCTGCTGGACGGGGCCAGCGACGACGCCTTCGACTACTTCCGCTGCTGGCTGATCGGCCAGGGCCGGGAGGTCTTCGAGGGCGCCGTGCACGATCCGGACCATCTGGCGGAGCTGCTGGGCGACTTCGACGAGGAGCTCGACGGGGACGGCGAGGAGCTGGGATACGCGGCCGACGAGGCGTACGAGCAGCTGACCGGGTCGGTGGCGCCGGATCTGGGCGTCCCGTTGCAGGCGGCGGAACCGGAGGGCACCCCGCTGGACTTCGAGAACGAAGCGGTGCTCGCGGAGCGCTTCCCCCGGCTCTGGGACCGCTTCAGGGGCTGAGCCCGTCAGTAGTGGGTGCCGCCGTCGATGCGGATCTCCGTGCCCGTGATGAAGGCGCCGTCCTCGGAGCCCAGCATGGCGACGACGCCGGCCACGGTCTCGGGGCCGGCGAAGCCCTGGCCGAGCGCGGGGGCCAGTTTGGTGAAGAGCGACCAGTCGGTGTCCTCGGGCAGACCGGGGCCGCCTCCGGTGGTCATGCCGCTCTCGATGGAGCCGGGAGCGACGGAGACGAAGCGCAGGCCCTGCTTGCTGTACTCGGCGGCCAGCGCGTGGGTCATGGACTGGATGCCGCCCTTGCTGGCCGCGTAGGCGGACATGTAGGGGTGGGCGAAGGACGCCGAGGTGGAGCTGAAGTTCACGACGACGGGCCGGTCGCCCGCCAGCAGGGCCGGCAGCGCTTCACGGATCATCAGGAAGGTGCCCGTCAGGTTGACCCCGATGACCTTGTTCCACAGGTCGAGCGTGGTGCGGTGGGTGTGCGCGGAGCGCAGGATGCCCGCGGCGTTGACCAGGACGTCGATCCCGCCGAGCGCCTCCACGGCGGCGGCCACGCCGTCCGTGACCGCGTTCTCGTCGGATATGTCGAGGACGGCGGTGGTGAGGCGGCCCGCGGCCCCCTGCCCGGCCACCGCGGGCGGGTGCCCGTGCCCGGCCGCCTGGTCGGCGGTGCCCTTGAGGCCGGTTTCGCTGACGTCCACCGCGTGGACGCGGCCGCCCTCGGCGAGGATGCGGTGCACGGTGGCCCGGCCGATGCCGGAGCCGCCGCCGGTGATGAGGACGCGGCGTCCTTCGTAACGGTTCATGCGGCGAGCGTACCGAAGCCGTGGCACGTTTTGCCAGAGTGGCTCTTATTGTCAGTGACAGGTTCTCGGGGAGTACGCTTCACCCGTGAGATCCCCCCGCCCCTACGCCCCTCAGGCCGCTTCCGGAGCGCAGTCGCTCACCGAGCGCCGCAAGGCCGCCACCCAGCTCGACATCGCGCGGGCGGCCTGCGAGCTGTTCGCCGAGCGCGGCCCGGACGGCACCACGGCCGAGGACATCGCCCACCGGGCGGGGGTGGCGCTGCGCACGTTCTACCGCTATTTCCGCAGCAAGCAGGACGCGGTGGCCCCCTTGCTGGCGGGCGGCGGGGACGCCTGGCGGGCGCTGCTCGCCGAGGAGGATCCCGGCACGCCGCCGGCCGAGGCGCTGGAGCGGGCGGTCACCCGGTCCCTGAGCGGCACACAGGCGGTCGCGGAGGGCCTGGAGGTGACGCGCGGCCTGCTGCGCGCGGCGGCGGACGACGAGGCCCTGAGGGCGGTCTGGTACCGCGTGAACCAGGAATCGGAGGAGCGGCTGGTCCCGGTGCTCGCCCGGCTGGCCGGGCCGGACGCCGACCCCTTGGGCGTCCGCCTCCTGGCCGCCGCGGCGACGGACGCGATCCGGATCGCCCTGGAGCTGTGGTCGGCCACCGACGGCCCGGTCGCGGGGCCCGGCTCACCCGCCGAACTCGCGGTGCGCTGCCTGCGCGAGCTGACCGGCGCGATGCCCCTGCTCCGCTGACGGGCAGCGGTGCAGGGGCATCGGTTGGGGGTGCGCTCGGTGCGCTCGGAGCTCAGTGGTGCCAGCTGCCCCAGTCGGCGTCGTTGTTCCACCCGCGGTCGTGGTCCCAGCCGCCGTCGCCGCCACGGCCGTGGTGCCAGTTGCCGCCGTGCCAGTTGTCGTTGTTCCAGTCGTCGTCGTCCCAGCTCGCGTTGTGCCAGCGAGCGTGGTGGTGGCCGCTGTCGCTCCAGCCCGAGTCGTGGCCACACCCGTCGTTCGCCGAGGCACTGGCGAGGGGCATCAGACCGAGTGTCGCTCCGGCAGCTCCGGCGATGAGTACTCCGACGATCCTACGGCGCATTTCCATGCACCTCCGCACATGTCTCGCTTATCCGGCATTTAGGTCTCTTCCACCCTCACTCGGTACGGGCGGGCTGTCAAAAGCAGAAGGCCCCTCTCGGCTCTCCGAAGAGAGCCGAGAGGGGCCTTCACCAGGCGCGACCGGCGCGACCCGTTTTTTTTACAGGTCGAAGTACATCTCGAACTCGTGCGGGTGCGGACGCAGGGCGATCGGGGCGATCTCGTGCGTGCGCTTGTAGTCGATCCAGGTCTCGATCAGGTCGGGGGTGAAGACACCACCGGCGAGGAGGTACTCGTGGTCCTCCTCCAGGGCCTTGAGGACCGCGTCCAGGCTGGTCGGGACCTGCGGGACGCTCGCGTGCTCGTCGGGCGAGAGCTCGTAGAGGTCCTTGTCGATCGGCTCCATCGGCTCGATCTTGTTCTTGATGCCGTCGAGGCCGGCCAGCAGGAGGGCCGAGAACGCCAGGTACGGGTTGGACGACGGGTCCGGGGCGCGGAACTCGACGCGCTTGGCCTTCGGGTTCGAGCCCGTGATCGGGATGCGCATCGCGGCGGAGCGGTTGCGCTGCGAGTACACCATGTTGACCGGCGCCTCGAAGCCGGGCACCAGGCGGTGGTAGGAGTTCACCGTCGGGTTGGTGAACGCCAGCAGCGACGGGGCGTGCTTGAGGATGCCGCCGATGTAGTAGCGCGCGGTGTCCGACAGGCCCGCGTAACCGGCCTCGTCGTAGAACAGCGGGTCGCCGTTCGCCCAGAGCGACTGGTGCACGTGCATGCCCGAGCCGTTGTCACCGAAGATGGGCTTCGGCATGAAGGTCGCGGTCTTGCCGTTGCGCCAGGCGACGTTCTTCACGACGTACTTGAAGAGCATCAGGTCGTCGGCCGCGGCGAGCAGCGTGTTGAACTTGTAGTTGATCTCGGCCTGGCCGCCGGTGCCGACCTCGTGGTGCTGGCGCTCGACCTGCAGCCCCTGGGCGTCGAGCTCCAGGGAGATCTCGGCGCGCAGGTCGGCGAAGTGGTCGACCGGTGCTACGGGGAAGTAACCACCCTTGTAGCGGACCTTGTAACCGCGGTTGTTCTCCTCGGAACCGGTGTTCCAGGCGCCGGCCTCGGAGTCGATGTGGTAGAAGCTCTCGTTCGCGGTGGTCGCGAAGCGCACGCTGTCGAACACGTAGAACTCGGCCTCGGGGCCGAAGTACGCGGTGTCGGCGATGCCGGTGGAGGCGAGGTACGCCTCGGCCTTCTTCGCGATGTTGCGCGGGTCGCGGCTGTAGGCCTCACCCGTGATCGGGTCGTGGATGAAGAAGTTGATGTTGAGCGTCTTGTCCTTGCGGAACGGGTCCAGGCGCGCGGTGGTGATGTCGGCGCGCAGCGCCATGTCGGACTCGTGGATCGCCTGGAAGCCGCGGATGGAAGAGCCGTCGAAGGCGAGCTCCTCCGCCGGGTCGAATGCCCGAGCCGGGATGGTGAAGTGCTGCATCACACCAGGCAGGTCACAGAAGCGGACGTCGACGAACTTGACGTCGTTCTCCTCGATGTACTGCTTCACTTCGTCGGCGTTCTGGAACATCCAACTCCTCCTACTCCCGGTCCCCGGGGGAGGGACGGGCTTTGTAGCTCGTGGCGCGTCAGTGCGGTGCCGCACGCTGACCCGACCATAAGCAGACGGGATTTCTCAAGCATGACCCATTTGTTTCGCACAAGTTAACCAGGGTCCCGGCCGGAGGCCGTGAGGCACCACGGGTACCGTGGTCGGGTGGACAACAGGCAAGCAATCGGATCCTGGCTTTCCGGCCCCCGCGCGGCCGCCGAGGAGATGGGCGTCGACTTCGGCCATCCGGGCGCGCGCCTCGGGCTGCCGCAGCACGGGCCCGGCTCGGTGGCGCGGTTCGGCCGCCGGCTCGCGGCCATCGCGATCGACTGGGCCGCCTGTCTGCTCATCGCGTACGGCCTGATCACGGGCGGTGACGTGGCCGGTGCCCGCAGCTGGACGCTGTGGGTCTTCCTGGCGCTGAGCATCCTGACGGTCGGCACCGTGGGCTTCACCCCCGGCAAGCGGATCGTGGGACTCCGGGTGATCGCGGAGGACGGCGGCCGCCTCGGCACCGCCCGCGTGGTGCTGCGCACCGTGCTGCTGGCCCTGGTCGTCCCGGCGCTGATCTGGGACCGGGACGGCCGCGGTCTGCACGACCGGCTCGCCCGCGCCGTTCAGGTCCGCATCTAGCCGTACGGACGACGCCGGGCACCCCGGACGAGGGACGACACAGGGGCGCCCCTGTGTCGTATACGGAGATCGGCCGGACGGTCAGCGCATCTTGCCGCCGCGCGGCATCCGCATGCCCTTGGGCATCGGGCCCTTCGGCAGCGGCATGTTGCTCATGAGGTCACCCATGGCCCGCAGCTTGTCGTTGACCTGGGTGATCTGGGGGCCGGCCAGTACGCGCGGCAGCTTGAGCAGCGTCGTGCGCACCTTCTTGAGCGGCACCTCGCCCTCGCCCGTGCCGACGATGAAGTCGTGGACCGGCACGTCCGGCATGATCCGGGCCAGCTTCTTCTTCTCGTTCGCGAGCAGCGGCTTCACGCGGTTCGGGTTGCCCTCGGCGATCAGCACGACGCCGGCCTTGCCCACGGCCCGGTGGACGATGTCCTGCTGCCGGGTCATCGCGACGGCCGGGGTGGTCGTCCAGCCCCGTCCCACGTTGTCCAGTACGGCCGCGGCAGCGCCCGGCTGCCCCTCCATCTGCCCGAAGGCAGCCCGCTCGGCCCGTCGTCCGAAGACGATCGCCATCGCGAGGAACGCCACCAGGAGGCCCAGGATGCCCAGGTAGACCGGGTGGCCGATCAGGAAGCCGATCGCAAGAAAGACACCGAAGGTGACGATTCCCACGCCCGCGACGATCAGACCGACCTTCGGGTCGGCCTTGCGCGTCATCTTGTACGTCAGGGCGATCTGCTTCAGTCGCCCGGGGTTCGCAGCAGTCTCTGCGTTTGACTTCCTCGCCATACAGCGAAGTTTACGTGGCCCGAGGGGTCCGGGTCGCCGCGGCCTCAAGTACGTGTTCGGTTTCGACGCGGTCCTGGGCCCTGCGGCGGTCCTCCAGCACCGCGGTCCAGGCGTTGCGGCGAGCGCCGCTCATGAGCAGCGACTCGAAGCCCCGGAAGGCGTCGGAGAAGGTCGGGATGGCGATGGCGCGTACGGGCGCGGCCTGCATGATGTCGATCCCTTTCACGGAACTACGTCGGCAGTGCGGTAGCGGTGCGTGGATCCAGCGTCACTCAACGGTGTTACCAGCGCATGACCGGTCGGTCAAATGTGATGGACACGTTGTACACACTGACGCGGCCCGCCGGGCTCTTCCTCGAAAGAGCCTAGGGGCCGCGCCGATGTCGTGTTACTCAGTGGTAAGACTTTGTGCGTGACTTCACACAGTCCACCGCGTAGCGCGCGTCACACCGAGCCGGCAGGCCGGCGCGCGCCGCGTCGCCGTGCCGGGCGGGTTCCGCTCACGCCCCGGCTCGGCTCCGCTTCTCCATCGCCTGCTGGTAGAGGCGGCCCGCACGGTAGGAGGACCGGACCAGCGGGCCGGACATCACACCGGAGTAGCCGATCTCCTCGGCCTCCTTCGCCAGCTCGACGAACTCGGCCGGCTTCACCCAGCGCTCGACGGGGTGGTGCCGCGGCGAGGGCCTCAGGTACTGGGTGATGGTGATGAGCTCGCAGCCGGCCTCGTGCAGGTCCTTCAGGGCCTGGGTGACCTCCTCGCGCTCCTCACCCATGCCGAGGATCAGGTTCGACTTGGTGACCAGGCCGTAGGCGCGCGCCTTGGTGATCACGTCGAGGGACCGCTCGTAGCGGAAGCCGGGCCGGATCCGCTTGAAGATCCGCGGCACCGTCTCGACGTTGTGCGCGAAGACCTCGGGGCGGGAGGCGAAGACCTCCTCCAGCAGCTCCGGGACCGCGTTGAAGTCGGGGGCCAGCAGCTCGACCTTGGTGTGGCCGCTCTCGCGGCCCGCCGTCTGCTGGTGGATCTGGCGCACGGTCTCCGCGTACAGCCAGGCGCCGCCGTCGGCCAGGTCGTCGCGGGCGACGCCGGTGATGGTGGCGTAGTTGAGGTCCATGGTGACGACGGACTCGCCGACGCGGCGGGGCTCGTCCCGGTCCAGGGCCTCGGGCTTGCCGGTGTCGATCTGGCAGAAGTCACAGCGCCGGGTGCACTGGTCGCCGCCGATGAGGAAGGTGGCCTCGCGGTCCTCCCAGCATTCGTAGATGTTCGGGCAGCCGGCTTCCTGGCACACGGTGTGCAGTCCTTCGCCCTTCACCAGGGCCTGCATCTTGGTGTACTCGGGACCCATCTTCGCCCGGGTCTTGATCCACTCGGGCTTGCGCTCGATGGGCGTCTGGGCGTTACGGACCTCCAGGCGCAGCATCTTGCGTCCGTCGGGTGCGACTGCGGACACGACCGGCTCCCTGTGACTTCGATTCTTCGGCGTCCACCAGGGTACGCCCGTAATTTCATACGCTCTTACGTCGGCCAACCTGCGGGCGGCCGGTCCCATTCCCGGGCCGTCAGGAGCCCGCGACGGCCTCGACCTCACGGGGCCTGAGATCCGCGTGCTCCAGTACGTCCTTCAGGTGACGCTCGACGACGGGGAGCACCTCGGCGATGGTGATCTCGCGGCCCAGCTCGTAGGAGAGCGAGGTCACACCCGCGTCCCGGATGCCGCAGGGCACGATCCGGTCGAACCAGGTGTTGTCCGGGTTCACGTTGATCGCGAAGCCGTGCATCGTGACGCCCTTGGCGACGCGGATGCCGATGGCGGCGAGCTTGCGGTCCTCGCGGCGCTGACCGGCGTTGGACGGCGCGTACTCGGGGCCGCCCAGCCGCGCGTCGAATTCCTCGTCGTGCAGTCGCGGGTCGAGGTCGAGGGAGAGCCCGCCGATCACGGGCCGGTCCTCCACCGGGTCACCGAGCACCCAGACGCCGCTGCGGCCCTCGACCCGGGTGGTCTCCAGACCGAAATCGGCGGCGGTGCGGATCAGCGCCTCCTCCAGGCGGCGGACGTGGGCGACCACGTCGACCGGCCGGGGCAGCTTCATGATCGGATAGCCGACCAGCTGGCCGGGCCCGTGCCAGGTGATCTTGCCGCCGCGGTCCACGTCCACGACGGGCGTGCCGTCGAGCGGGCGCTCGCTGGGGTCGGTACGACGGCCCGCGGTGTAGACGGGCAGGTGCTCCACCAGCAGGCAGGTGTCCTCGACCTCGTCCGCGAAACGGGCGGCGTGCACCCTGCGCTGCTCTTCCCAGGCCCGGGTGTACTCGACGGATTCGGGTCCGAAGCCCAGATGGACAAACCCAAGCTCAGCCACCGCAGCGCCTCCTCGTTGAACCTGCTGTGTGCACGTATCGCACCAGCCAAGGGTACGGCGGCCTGCGCGCGCTCCCTCAGGGCCCCGGTCCGCAGGGCGGCGGCGGCCCCGGAGCGGGCGCGGTCCGGGTCCTCGCCGGCGCGTGGCGGCGGGCGGCGGCCGTTATCGGCCACGGGGCGCGTCCACCCTCCGAATTGCTCTGCACACGATCGGATGAATGTGGGACAGACAGGGCGGTGCGGGCGGAGTTGGCCGCTACATTCACGCCGTTCACAGGGCCGGGCCCCCGGTCCGTCACGTCAGGAGACCGTGGAGCCGATGACGGAACGACCTGCCCAGCGCGTCCCCAACCGGCAGCTCGCGGCACTGATCGCGGAAGCCGGGTTCTCCAACGCCGGGCTCGCCCGCCGCGTCGACCAGCTCGGTCTGGAGCACGGTCTCGACCTGCGGTACGACAAGACCTCCGTGACCCGCTGGCTGCGCGGGCAGCAGCCGCGCGGGACCACGCCCGCGCTGATCGCGGAGGTCTTCACCCGGCGCCTGGGGCGGCGGCTGTCCGCGCAGGACCTGGGGCTGGACGCATGCGCGCCCGTGTACGCGGGACTGGAGTTCGCGGCCACCCCGGAGGAGGCCGTCGACATCGCCAGCGGCCTGTGGCGCAAGGACTCCGGCTCCCACGCCGAGCTCCGGAAGATCGCCTTCACCCCGGCGGGGCTGGTCGTGCCGAGCCGGGACTGGCTGATCGGGCGGGCCGACGAGCGGGTGGGCAGGGGCGCGGACCCGGCGGCGCCCCGGGTCCCGGTGCAGGGCCGGACCGCGGTGCCCCGGCAGCGGCAGATCGACCGGGGGCCCGGGCAGCGGGTGACGGGCGGGGACATCGCCGCGCTGAGATCGGTCGGCGACCTCTTCCGCACCCTGGACCACGCCTACGGCGGCGGGCACGCCCGGCAGGCCCTCGTGCGCTACCTGGAGCACGAGGCCGAGCCGATGCTCCGCGGGACCTACGGGGAGACCACCGGGCGCCGGCTGTTCTCGGCCGCCGCCGATCTGACCCGGCTCGCGGGCTGGACCTCGTACGACATCGCCGCGCACGGGCTCGCCCAGCGGTACTTCGTGCAGGCGCTGCGGCTCGCACAGGCCGCCGCGGACCGGCCGTACGGGTCGTACGTGCTCATCACCATGAGCCGGCAGGCCGTCTACCTCGGGCACGGCCGGGAGGCGGTGCAGCTGGCCCGGGTGGCCCAGCAGGGCATCGGCTCCGGACCGCCGCCGGTGGTGCAGGCGCTCCTGCACTCGGCGGAGGCGCGCGGGCACGCGGTGCTGGGCGAGGTCCGGGCCTCGACGGCCTCCCTGGTGCGGGCGGAGCGGGCGCTGGGGGCGGCCCGGCCGGGAGACGACGTGCCGCACTGGGCCCGGTTCTACGACGAGGCGCAGCTGGCGGACGAGTTCGGCCACTGCCACCGGGACCTCCAGCAGTACCGGGCCTCGGCGCAGCACGCGGAGCGGTCGCTGCAGCTGAGGGCGCCGGGGTACGCGCGTTCCCGGTTGTTCTGCCGGGTGGTGCTGGCGACGGCGCGGCTGGGGCTGGGCGAGCTGGACCAGGCGTGCGCGCTGGGGGCAGAGGCGGCGCAGCAGGCGATGGAGATGCGGTCGGTGCGCGCGGTGGAGTACGTACGGGACTTCGAGCGGCGGCTGGAGCCGTACCGGGACGCCGCGGCGGTGCGGACGTACCGGGACCGGGTGGCGGCCCTGTCCTGAGGCCGCCGCCCGGCCCTGTCCTGAGGCCCCGCCCGGGCCGGGACCGGGGGCGCCGCCCGGGCCGACGGCCGCCGCCGGGGCGGGGCCCGCGGTCGCGGCGGGCTCCCTGGCCGGTGGTGTCAGGCCGCCACCGGGTAGGCGCTGTTGCGGGAGGCCGGGATCGGGATGCCGAAGTCGCGCAGGACCGCGGCGGTGGCGCGGCGGGCCGAGTGCAGGGCGCCCTGGACGGTGTTGGTGTCGCGGTGGTCCCCGCACACGTACAGGCCGGCCAGGACGCGGACCGGGCGCCGCGCGTCGTACGGCGGGGGCATGGCGGGAACGGCCTGCGGGGTGTGGTGGACGGCCAGCAGGTCCCAGTCGCGGGTGGTGGTCCCGTAGAGGCGGGCGAGGCGCGAGGCGACCGTGCGCGCGGGCGGCGGCGGACCCAGCACGGTAGTGGTGACGAGGCTGCGGCCGGCCGGGGCACGCGCCGGGTCGACGGCGCTGATCACGGTGGTGTGGGAGACGGGCCACCCGGGGTTGCCGTCCAGGAGCAGCGAACCGTCCCAGGGCAGGGGTGTGGCGGTGGCGTGGTGCAGGACGGTGACCTCGTGGAAGCGGGGCACCCGCAGGCCTGGCAGGAGTTCGGCGGCGGCGCGGGCCCCGGTGGCCAGCAGGACGGAGCGGCAGCGGAAGTCGCCGTGGTCCGCGGTGGTGACGAGGTTGGTCGCCACCGACCGGACCCGGACCCCGGTGCGGACGGTGCCGGGCGGCAGCGCCGAGGCGAGCAGGCCGGGCAGGACGGCCGCGCCGCCCTCGGGCACGGCGAGGCGGCCGCGGGCGAAGCCGCGCAGGGCGAGGTCGGCGACCCGGCTGGAGGTGGTGAGGTCCGGGTCGCGGAGCAGGGTGGCGAGCAGCGGGCGGAGCACTCCGCCCAGGGTGCGCTGCGGCAGGCCGCGGCTGCGCAGGGCGGACAGTGCGCTCCGTTCGGGCCGGGCGAGCAGGCGTTCCTCGGGCAGGGCGGCGAGCCGCCCGAGGGCGGCGCTGAGCCGGGCCTGGTCGAGGGAGCCGCTGGCGAGGGCGCGGGCGGGGGTGAGGGCCCCGGCCCGGAGCTGTTTGCCGTCGGTGTGGACCAGGACCCCGGGCGCGAAGGTGCGCAGGGTGAGGCCTTCCAGGCCCGGGGTGCGTTCGAGCTCCGTGTAGGAGGTGTTGAGCAACTGGCCGACCCGGTCGAGCCGGAAACCGTCGACGTACTGGGTGGCCATGCGGCCGCCCGGGTCGTCGGCGGCCTCCAGGACGGTGACGGTGACCCCCGCCGCGATCAGGTGGTGCGCGGCCGCGAGTCCCGAGACCCCGGCTCCTACGATGACGACGTCCGCATGGTGTGCGGCGTGGTGTGCGGCGTGGTGCGCGCTGCTGAGCACGTGCCCCTCCCCGAGGTCGGCGCGGCTGTGTCTCGACGTCCTTCCCCCAACCGGCTCCAGCGGAACCCGAGTTTGCCCGGGTATTACGGTCAACTCCGGTCGCACGGCGGTCGCATACGGCTCACAACCGGTCGCACGGTGGTCGCATGGGGCGAGCGAGGCGGGACGGGACGGGACGGGGGCCGGCTGAGCGGGGCGGGGGCGAGCCGGGGCGGGGCGGGACCGCACCGCACCGAGCCGGGCCGGGGGGGGCCGGGGCGAGCCGGGCGGAGCGGAGCCAGGCACCGAGCGGGGCGGGACCGCACCGGGCCGGGCCGGGCCGGGGCGAGCCGGGCGGGGCCGGGCCGGGCCTGGGCCTGGGCTGACGCGGCGGGGCCAACGCGGCGGGGCGGGGCACCCGGCGCCACGCCCCCCGACCCGGTCCGACCGGTAGGGCACCCCTACAGCGCGGCGCGGATGGCGTCCTCGATGCCGGGGTGACGGAAGGCGAAGCCGGACTCCAGCAGGCGGCCGGGCACGACCCGCTGACTGCCCAGCACGTCCTGCGCGAACTCCCCGAGCGCCACGCGCAGGACCACGGCCGGTACGGGCAGCACCGCCGGCCGGTGCAGCACGCGGGCCATGGCTCCGGTGACCTGGCGGTTGGTCAGCGGCTGGGGCGCGGTGAGGTTGACGGGCCCGGAGAGGGCGGGGGTGTCGATGATGTGGCGCAGGGCCGCGACCTCGTCGTGGAGGGAGATGAAGGGCCAGTACTGCCGGCCGTTGCCGAGGCGGCCGCCGATGCCGGCGCGGAAGACGGGGAACAGCCGTCCCCAGGCCCCGCCTTCGCGGGCGACGACCAGGCCGGTGCGGGCGAAGGCGGTGCGGATCCCGGCGGCGCGGGCGGGCGCCGCGGCCGCCTCCCACTCCACGCAGACGGAGGACAGGAAGCCGTTGCCTGCCGGAGAGTCCTCGTCGACGGCGCGGTCGCCGGTGTCGCCGTAATAGCCGACGGCGGAACCGCTCACGAGCACGGCGGGGGGTGCGTCGAGGGCGGCGAGGGCCAGAGCGATGGCGGTCGTGCCGAGGACCCGGCTGTCGCGGATCTCCTTCTTGTACGCGGCGGTCCACCGGTGGTCCCCGACCCCGGCCCCGGCGAGGTGCACGACGGCATCGCAGCCGGCCAGCCCGTCGGGGTCCACGTACCCCCGGGCGGGATCCCACCGTGCCTCGTCCGCGGCGGCGGGCGCCCGCCGCACGAGCCGGACCACCTCGTGCCCGTCCGCCCGGAGGGACCGCACGAGGGCGCTGCCGATGAGCCCGGTGGAACCGGTGACCGCGATACGCATGCCCCCATCCTGCCGTGTCCCCCTCCCGCCCCGGCCGAACCACGCCCCTCCCTCGTGGCGCCCCGCCGGCGATTGAGGCGCAGGGACGGCCGCATCGCACACGCCACACCCGGACCGAAGCCAAACCCAGCCCCGCCGGCGATTGAGGCGCAGGGACGGCCGCGTCGCACGCGCCACACCCGGACCGAAGCCAAACCCAGCCCCGCCGGCGATTGAGGCGCAGGGGCGCGGGGGCAGCGCCCCCGCAGCGGCATCGCGGCGCTGCCCTGCGGGCCGACCCGTGCTGCGCGCCCACCTGGGGCCGGGGGTCAGGTGGACGTCCCGAGCCAGGTGCCCACCGCGTAGGTGACCGCCATGGCCAGCGCCCCGCCCGCCACATTGCGCAGCAGCGCCCGCCCGGTCGGCGCGCCGCCGAGTCGCGCGCTGACCACCCCGCACAGGGTGAGCGCGGCCAGGACGGCCACCACCGTGACCGGCACCCGCGCGGACGGCCCCGGCAGGATGATCGCCGCCAGCGGCAGCAGCGCGCCCACCGTGAAGGCCACCAGGCTGGCGAAGGCCGCGTGCCACGGGTTGGCCAGCTCGTCGGGGTTGATGCCCAGTTCCACCCGGGCGTGGGCCCGCAGCGCGTCCCGCCGCGTCAGCTGTTCGGCGGCTTGGCGGGCCACATCCCGGCTGAGGCCCCGCTCGGCCAGCAGGTCGGTGAGTTCGTCGAGCTCCGCCTCCGGCTCCTCGGCCAGCTCGCGGCGCTCCAGGTCCAGCGCGGCCCGTTCGGAGTCCCGCTGCGAGCTGACCGACACGTACTCCCCCGCCGCCATCGACAGCGAACCCGCCAGCAGCCCGGCGACGCCCGCCGCCAGGATCGCCGTGCGCGAGGTGGTGGCCCCGGCCACGCCGACCACCAGGCCGGCGGTGGAGATGATCCCGTCGTTGGCCCCGAGTACCCCGGCCCGCAGCCAGTTCAGCCGCGTGCTGATCCGGGCGCTCGACGCGCCGCCGCCCCGGCCGCCGTGGGCCTCGACGTGTGCCGGTGCCGGGGCCTGGTCGGAGCCTTCGTTTCCCGTCACGCCACCACTGTCGCGGCCGCGGCCGCGCCGAGCCACCCGGCGGACCGGTCCGGGGTGCGCGGGCCGGGCCCGCGTACCAGGGTGGAGGGGTGAGACGCGGACGCGAGGAGCGGGGACGGCTGCGCGGGGAGCCACCACCGCGCTGGGCCCGGATCGCGCCCGCCGTGGCCCTGGTGGTGCTGGTGCTCGCCCAGGCGATCACTCCGGGCGACGTCGAGCTGGGGTATTTCCTGGCCGGCCTGCCCCCGGTGGCCGCATTCGCGTACGGGCCTGCCGGGACGGCCTTCTTCGCGGGCCTGGTGCTCCTGCTGCTCGGGGTCCCCAGTCTCGGCATAGGCCACGCCCGCGGTTCGGACCTGGCCACGGTGGCCGCCATCGGGCTGCTCAGCGTGGTGATCGCGTGGGTCCGGCGCCGCCGGGACGCACAGCTGGTCAGCGTACGGACGGTGGCGGAGGCGGCGCAGCTGGCCGTCCTGCCGCCGGTGCCGCCCCGGGTCGGCCCCGTCCGGTGCTCGGGGCTCTACCGGGCGGCGCAGCGCGGCACCCTGGTGGGCGGCGACCTGTACGACGTACGGGCGGGGCCCTACGGGGTCCGGGCGCTGGTCGGGGACGTCCAGGGGCACGGTCTGGCGGCGGTCGGCACGGTGGCGGCGCTGCTCGGTGCCTTCCGGGAGGCGGTACTGGACGACGCGGAGCTGGCGGCGGTCGCGGCCCGGCTGGACCGGCGGCTCGCGACGGACTCGGCGGCGGGCCCCGCCGAGCACCCGGAGCTGTTCGCGACGGCGGTGCTGCTGGAGTTCCCGCCGGGGCTGGGCCTGGTCCGGATCGTCTCCTGCGGGCACCCGGCGCCCCTGCGCCTGCGCGGGCGCGTGGTCGAGGAGGTCGCCGTGGAGCCGGGCCCGCCCCTGGGCCTGGGTCTCGCACGGCCCGGCCCGCCGCCGGTGGTGGAGCTGGCGGTGCGACCCGAGGACCGGTTCCTGCTGCACACCGACGGCGTGACGGAGGCACGGGATGCGACGGGCCACTTCTACCCCCTGGCCTCCCGACTGCCGGTGGTCGCGCGGGACCCCGCCGGGCTGGTGCGGGCGGTGTGGCGGGATCTGGCGGACTTCACGGACGGCGGTCCGGCCGACGACGTGGCCCTGCTGCTGCTCTGGCTGGACGGCTCCGGGACCGGGACCGGTACCGGAGCGGGTGCCCGTACCGAGGCCCGCGCCCCCTCCCACACCCGTACCGCCGCCCATGCCGGCGGCGACGCCGCAGCGGGGGCGGGGGCCGGGGACGGCTCCGGAGCGGCATGAACCGGAGCGGATCCACCGCCCGCCCGGGGTCCGCCGTCGGCCCGGGGTCCACCGCCGGCCCGGGGTCCACCGCTGTCGTCCGGGCGGAGCGTCCGGCAACGCTCCGCCCGCCGGGCCGGCCGTTTCACCCCGGAAGCGTGCCGGACCGTCAGCGGTCCTGGATGAACGCGCGCACCATCTTGCAGGTGACATTCGACGGCCGGTGGACGCCCGTCCGGACGGCCATCGTCCGGATCTTGCGGTTGGTCGCGCGCCGTGCGTCATACGTCCCGGAGTCGAGCAGGGATATCGCCAGTCGCATCGCCTTCAGACGGCGGTTGTGGCTCTCGTACCACTCGCGGGGCAGACCCGCCGGCAGCGGCTTCTTCTTGACGTGCTGAATGGTCGTGGCAGTGGCCATCTACAGCCTCCCAAACGGTAGTTGGCGTCCTGTCGTTCTCCCTCGATTTTACCGGGGACCACTGACAGAAGACCCTGGCCGGACAGGCCCTGGATAGGGTTGGGGCCATGGAGATCTGGATCAATCCGGCCTGTTCCAAGTGCCGCAGCGCGCTGACCCTGCTGGACGCGGAGGGCGCCGACTACACCGTGCGCCGGTACCTGGAGGACGTGCCCTCCGAGGACGAGATCCGCGAGGTGCTCGGCCGTCTCGGACTGGAGCCGTGGGACATCACCCGCACGTCGGACCCGCTGGCCCGGGAGACCGGTGTGGGGGACCTGCCGCGCGAGGAGACCGAGGGAGCACGCGCACGCTGGATCGCCCACCTGGCGGCACATCCGAAACTGATCCAGCGCCCGATCATCACCGCCGAGGACGGCACGGCCGTCGTCGCCCGCTCCGAGGAGGCCGTCCGCGAGGCGCTGTCCCGCAAGGGATAGGTGGAGGCGGGCCGGGCCCGTCCCGCCGGCCGGAGCCCGGCCCGATCGGCAGAGCACCTCACCCCTCAGGGCGCCGCGAGCCGGCGGGCGATCTCTCCGGCCGCCGCCGGCGGCAGCGCGTGGTGCGCGCTCCCGGGCAGTACGCCGACCCGCGCGTCCGGCAGGATCCGCCGGGCGGCGCGGGCCGCGCGCCCGGCGTCGTGGCACCGCGCCCGACCGAGCAGCACGACGGGCGGCGCCCCGGCCGGAGCCCGGCTGTCGACGCGGGTGACGCCGTGGACCGTGCCCGGTTCGGCGGTTTCGGCCCGCCCGGGCCACTGGTCGAGGACGGAGTCGCAGGCGGCGCGGAAGGACGGAGTCGGTGGGGTGGCGGGCCCGTTGCGCCCCTGGGGCGCGTCGGGCCCATCGGGCCCGCTGGACCTGGCAGACAGAGCGGACACGGCGGGGTCCGATGCCTCGCTGGACGATAATCTCGCTCAGCGAGAAATACCAGGCGGAGGCGATGTGGACGACAACCAGGCACCGGACGACCTGCGCCTCGTGCACCTGCTGCGGGCCGTGACCGCCGAATTCGGCCTGCGCCAGACCGAGTTCACCGCCCGCAACGGCATGCACCCCACCGATGTCCGGGCCTTGATCTGCCTGCTGGACGCGGCCCGCGCCGGGGAGCCGGCCACCGCGGGTCTGCTCGGCGCTCGGCTCGGCCTCAACTCGGCGGGCACCACCGCCGTGATCGACCGGCTGGAGCGGCTCGGACACGTGGCGCGGATCCGCGACGACCGCGACCGCCGCCGCGTCCTGCTGCGCGTGGAGCCGCAGGCGATCCGTCTGGGCCGCGCGTTCTTCGGCCCGCTCATCGACGGAGTGCTCCAGGTGCTGGACTCCTTCGATTTCGCCGAACGGGACACGGTGCGGCGCTTCCTGAC
Organism: Streptomyces sp. CB00455; assembly: GCF_001905445.1. GTDB lineage: Bacteria > Actinomycetota > Actinomycetes > Streptomycetales > Streptomycetaceae > Streptomyces. Next base: position 422,814 of record NZ_LIVQ01000003.1, read on the forward strand.
GGCCACCCACGCCGTCTTCACCCCGGAGCCGGCCCCATGAGCACCCAGAACCCGGACCGCCCCGACACCGCCGGGCGGACCGCCGACGAGGTCCCCTCCCCCGCGCATGCCCCGTCGCCGCTGTCCGCTCCGCCCAAGGACACCGACCCGGCTGCGGGAACGGAGCGAACAGCGGCTGCGGTGCCGTCCGCGGGGGTGGATCCGGCCCGGGCCACGGGGCCGGCCGCAGGCACGGGGCCGGCCTTGGGCACGGACCGGGCCGGCGGGGTAAAGCGGACTGCTGGCGTGGATCCGACCAGCGTGGAAGGCCCCGCCACACCGGACGCGGGCGCGGGCGCGGACACCGGGCCCGACGCGGGCCCGGCCGCAGGCACCGGGCCCGACGCAGGCGCGGCGCCGGCCATGGAAGCGGGGGTGAGCGGGGGGTCGGGGGTGAGTGCGGGGGCCGGGGGCGGGGTGGATCTGCATCTGGAGCTTTTCGGTGGAGGGGCCCGGCGGGCCGTGGTGGCGCGGGCGCTGCGTGACGCCGTGCGGAGCGGGCGGTTGGCCGGTGGGACGCGGATGCCGCCCTACCGGACGCTGGCCGCCGATCTCGGGCTGGCCCGCAACGCCGTCGCCGACGCCTATGCCGAGCTGGTCGCCGAGGGCTGGTTCACCGCCCGGCAGGGTTCCGGGACGCGGGTCGCCGAGGGTGTGGCGGTCGCGGGCCCGCGGGCGGCCGCGGCCGTGCCCGCGCCGGCGGGGCCCCGGCACGACCTGCTCCAGGGCAAGCCCGATCCCGCCTCGTTCCCGCGGGCCGCCTGGGCCGCCAGTGCCCGGCGAGCCCTCTCCCAGGCTCCCACCGAAGCCTTCGGGCCCGGCGATCCGAGGGGCCGCCCCGAGCTGCGGCGGGCGCTGGCCGGCTACCTGTCCCGGGCACGGGGCGTGCGTACCGGCCCGGAGAACATCGTGGTCTGCTCGGGCTTCGCCAACGGCCTGCGGCTCCTCGCCTCCGTGCGCCCCCGGGACTGGGCCGTCGAGGCGTACGGGCTCCCCTTCCACCGCGGCATCCTCGACGCCGCCGAGCTCCGTACGCGGCCCGTCGCCGTCGACGAGGACGGCGCGCGGACCACGGAACTCCCGCCCGGCGCCCGCACGCTCCTGCTCACGGCGGCCCACCAGTTCCCGACCGGTGGCCGCCTGCTGCCCTCGCGGCGGGCCGCGGCCGTGGAGTGGGCACGCTCCGCCGACGGCCTGATCGTGGAGGACGACTACGACGGGGAGTTCCGCTACGACCGCAAACCGGTCGGCGCGGTCCAGGGCCTGGCCCCCGGACACGTGGTGTACGCGGGTTCGCTCAGCAAGAGCCTCTCCCCCGCGATCCGCCTCGGCTGGCTGGTCCTCCCCGATCCGCTGGTCGAGCAGGTGCTGGCGGCGAAGGGGCTGCGGGAGTCCTGGGCGAGCACGCTGGACCAGCTGGCGCTGGCCGACTTCATCGAGTGCGGTGCGTACGACCGGCACGTGCGCCGGATGCGCCGCCGCTACCGCGGCCGCCGCGACCAGTTGGTCTCCGTACTGGCGGCCCGCGCACCGGACGTCCGCGTGACGGGCATCGCGGCCGGACTGCACGCCGTGGTGGAGCTGGCGCCGGGCCGCGAAGCCGCGGCCCTGGCGGCAGCGGGAGCGGCGGGCCTGGCCCTGGACGGCCTTTCGTCCTACCGGCACCCGGCGGACCCGTCCCCGCCGCGTGAGGGCCTCGTGGTCGGCTACGCCGCGCCGCCGGACGCGGCGTTCACCCGGGCGCTGGAGGCGCTGGCGCAGGTGGCCCGGGAGGTGACGACGAGATAGGCGCCGGCCGCGGGACGGGCCGACAGCCGCAGCCAAGCCCCGGGGTGACGGCCACCTCGCCGTCACCCCGCCCCGGCACGCCCCACCCCACCCCCAGCACCGGCAGCACCGGCAGCACCGGCAGCACCGGCAGCGACACCACCGCCGACGGCGAGGGCACTGGCCGCGGCCACGACGGCAGGGGCACCACCGGCGGCGGACCCCGCCACGTCACAGGCCGCCACGTCACAGGCCGCCACCTCGTGCGAGGTGGCGGCCTGCTGACACCGCACGGGGAGAAGGGACTAGTTGCGGCAGCCCGGGACCACGCCGTTGCAGTTCGTCGGCAGGTTGTCGGTGATCTTGGTCTCGGTGGCCGACACCTTGGCACCAGTCGCGTTGTTGACGCCGCCGCCGTTGCGGGCAGCGCGGTTCTCCGTCACGGTCACGTGCTCCAGTACCAGCTGGGTGGCCGCGGCCGCCCGCCTGGTCACCAGGGCGTTGTTGATGCCGCCGCCGTCGCGCCCGGCGGAGTTCTTGATGACCTTGGTCTTCTTCAGCGACGCGAAGCCCTCGTTGTTGATGCCGCCGCCGTCGCGGCCCGCCTTGTTGAGGAAGAGGGTCGTGTCGCGGACGTAGAGCTTGGCCTCCTCGGAGTTGTTGATGCCGCCGCCCTCCAGGCCGGCCCAGTTCTCCGTGAGATCGCTGTGCTCGACCGTCGCGGTGCCGATGTTGTTGATGCCGCCGCCGTCGTCGTCCCGGGCCTCGTTGTGCTTGATCGTGGATTCCTCGACGGTCAGCGTGCCCTCGTTCTGGATGCCACCGCCGTCCTCGTCCGCCGTGTTGCCGACGACGTTGCTCTTCTTGAGGGTGAGGGTGCCCGTCGGGTTGTTGCTGATGCCGCCGCCGTCGCCGGGCAGGCCCGGAAGGTTCGTGGCCACGTTGGTCAGGACGTGGCTGGAGATGAGGGTGACGTTGCCGCCCTCGTTGTTGATGCCGCCGCCGTCCCCGCCCGACTGGTTTCCGGCGACCTTGCTGTGCTCCAGTCGCAGGGTCCCCGCGTTGTTGATGCCGCCGCCGTCCCCGGCGGTCACGCCGCCGGTGACGGTGAGGCCCTTCAGGGTGAGGTTGCCCGTACCGGCCACCTGGAGGAGGCGGAACTGGAGTCCGCGCACGGAGCGGATCAGGGTCGAGTTGTGTCCGGCGATGGTGACGTTGCCCGTGATGACCGGCAGGGCGTTGCCCGTGCCGACGAAGTCGGTCTCGAAGCGGTAGGCGCAGTTCTTGGCCAGACGGATCCGGCCGCCCTCGGGATTGGCGTTCGCGTCGACGACCGCCTGGATCAGGGCCTGGACGTCACCGCAGTTCACGTTCACCGACAGCGGTTGCGCCACGGCCGGCGAGGCCGCCGCACCGAGTCCGACGCTCGCCACGACAGCGGCTCCGGCGAGTACGAGACGATTCTTCATGCGTTTCCTTCTTCTCGGTTCCGCGGGGCCGCCGCCCTCCGCCCCCCGGTTCGGCCGGATGGGGACGGGAAACTGATCTCGGAGGCACCGTCACGACGCACCAGAGGTACCGGCTGTTCCGGGCGATTCCTCGCACCCGGGTTCGGACCCTCCGCAAATCCATGCGAACGGTGGGCCCGGTTGGGGCACGCGGCCCAGCGTCCGGAGTGTCGCCTTTCATCTGATCTTCACCACCGAACTCGTAGGGTGAGGTATGCCCCCATAGAGGGACAGACCGCACCAAAGGATCTACAGTGACCCAGTTTCAGCAGCCGCGGCCCGCCGCTGGCGGACGCCCGCTCCGCGCGCCCCGGCGGGGGGCCGACTGGATGTTCGGCGGGGTGTACGGGACGGTGCTGGCCAGCGGGCTGCTGGCCGCGCTTGACCAGGAGGGCGGCGACTACACGCCCTTCTACGACGCCAGCTGGGTGCTCGTCACGGCCGTCACGGCCGGGCTGGCGCACGGCTACTCGCACCACATGGCCACCCACCGGGGCTCCGCCACGGACCGGTGGCGCCTGCTGGCGCGGGCCCTGTGGCACGAGTGGCCGATGATCGCGGCCGCTCTGCCCACCGTGCTGCTGCTCGTCCTCGCCGGCCTCACCGGCTGGGACTCCTACGGTGTGACCGCCGTCGGGCTGGTCCTGAACACCGCCCTGCTGTACGCCTGGGGCGCATGCGTGGCGGTGCGCGTCGGGTACGGGCTGGGCTTCGCCCTGCTCATCGGGCTGGCCGACGCCACGATCGGTCTGGCCATCATCGCGGCCAACGCCCTGATCAAATAGGGAACGGCGCAGGGCCCGGGGACGGCGCAGGGCCGGACGACGGCGCAAGGCCGGCCAGCAGCGCGGGGCGGGACAGCAGCGCGGGGCGGGACAGCAGCGCCGGACGGGCCGCCGGCCACCGGCCCCGGCCGCCGCCGCCCCGCAACCGGGCTCAGGCCGGGAGCTGCGCCTCCGCCTCGGCCAGGATCTCCGTCAGCCGCGCGCCGAAGCGCGCCCCGCACGGGTCGGGCACGCCGGTCCGGGCCGCCGTATGCAGCGCGTCCAGGGCGCGCCCGTAGGCCCCGGGGACATCGCTCCAGCCGGGCATCTCCCGGACCCCCTCGGTCCCGCGCAGTTCCAGCCCCACCCCGGCGGCCTCGCGCGGCGCGCCGAGGCTGAGGACGGCGGTGCTCGCCGCGCCGGATGCGTGCCGCAGGGCCAGCTGGACCACGTCGGAGGGGCCGCGAGTGGCGCTGACGGCGGTGACCTCGCCGAGGATCGGGATCAGGACGGAGAGGGCGTGGGGGCCGACGTCCCACAGGCCGCCCTTGCTCTTGCGCCAGGGCGAGTCGGCGTACGCGCTGGGCGAGCCGTCGGGCGGGAAGACGGCGCCGAGCCAGTGTGCGGCCGCGGTGAACCAGCCGGGGCGAGCCGCCTGCCGGGCGACCCAGCCCGCGGTGGGCTCGGCGAAACGCAAGGTGAGGAAGACGACCGAGGCGACGCCGTGCCGTTCGGCGGCCTCGGCCACGGCCCGGGCGTCGGCGGCCGTCGTGGCGACGGGCTTGTCGAGCAGCAGGTGGCAGCCCGCGGCGGCGGCGCGCACGGCGAGCGGGGCCTGGACGTCCGGCGGCAGGGCGAAGGCCACGGCGTCACAGTCGGCGAACAGTGCGTCGGGGTCTTCGTACACCTTCACGCCGTACTCACGCGCCAGCTCGGCGGCGGCTTCGGGCCGCCGGCCCCACACGCCGGCGAAGTCGGAGCCGGGGTGCGCGGCGAGCGCGGGGGCGTGGGTGCGGTGCGCCCAAGGGCCGGTGCCCAGCAGTCCGGTCCGCGGCCGGGATCCAGGGCGGGACCGGCCGGCGGCGCTCCCGGCGGGGGCGGCGGCGTGCTCTCCGGCAGGGTTCACGTCAGGCGAAATGCTCACCCGGCCAGTCTGCCCCACCCGGACGGGTGTGCGGCCGGAAACCCGCTGCCGGCCCGCACAGCGCACCCGGCCTGCGGTGCGCCTCCCGGTAACACCGGGTTCACACCCGGGCAACGGAAGGGAAACCGCCGGGGGGCACGCTGCGGTCATCACCGCGGCGACGGAGCAGCGACCAGCAGCACCCGCAGAGTCTGAGGATGGGGCCCGTGAGCTACAAGGCTGAGTACATCTGGATCGACGGCACCGAGCCGACGGCGAAGCTTCGCTCCAAGACGAAGGTCCTCGGCGACGGCGACGCGCTGCCGGTCTGGGGCTTCGACGGATCGAGCACGAACCAGGCCGAGGGCCACGCCTCGGACCGCGTCCTCAACCCGGTCTTCTCCTGCCCGGACCCGATCCGCGGCGGGGACGACGTCCTCGTGCTGTGCGAGGTCCTGAACATCGACATGACCCCGCACGAGTCGAACACCCGCGCGCTGCTGCGCCCGGTCGCCGAGAAGTTCGCGGGCCAGGAGCCGATCTTCGGCATCGAGCAGGAGTACACCTTCTTCGACGGGTCCCGCCCGCTCGGCTTCCCCGTGAACGGCTTCCCGGCCGCGCAGGGCGGCTACTACTGCGGCGTCGGCTCGGACGAGATTTTCGGCCGCGACATCGTCGAGAAGCACCTGGACCACTGTCTGGCCGCGGGCCTGAGCATCTCGGGCATCAACGCCGAGGTCATGCCCGGCCAGTGGGAGTTCCAGGTCGGCCCCGTGGGCCCGCTGGAGGTCTCCGACCAGCTGTGGATCGCCCGCTGGCTGCTCTACCGCACCGCCGAGGACTTCAACGTCTCGGCGACGCTGAACCCGAAGCCGGTCAAGGGCGACTGGAACGGCGCGGGCGCGCACACCAACTTCTCCACGAAGGCGATGCGCGAGGACTACCGCGCGATCATCTCCGCATGTGAGGCGCTGGGCGAGGGCAGCAAGCCCCTGGACCACGTGAAGAACTACGGCGCCGGCATCGACGAGCGCCTGACGGGTCTGCACGAGACGGCGCCGTGGAACGAGTTCAGCTACGGCGTCTCGGACCGCGGCGCGTCGGTCCGCATCCCGTGGCAGGTGGAGAGGGACGGCAAGGGCTACATCGAGGACCGCCGTCCGAACGCGAATGTGGACCCGTACGTGGTGACCCGCCTCATCACGGACACCTGCTGCACGGGCCTGGAGAAGGACGGCCTGGTCTGAGTCCGGGGCCCCCGACTCGGCACCGCGGTCCGGCGCCGCGGTCCGGCGCCCCGGGCTTCCGCCCCGCGGCGCCCCGGAACCCCGCCGCACCGAAACCCCGCCGCCCGCCCGGCCCTTGCGGCCCGGCGGGCGCCGTCGTCCGTTCCCACGCCGGGACGGATCTGCCCACGATGCGATACACGACGTGGGTGCGCATCTGCCGAAACGATTCCGCGTCCACAGGAATTGTCGGGATTGCCATGCTCTGGCGACACGGTGAACACTGAATATGAGATTCCGATCCAGGGGGTGAGACGAGGTCTGCCCCGGAGGCGATCCGTCTGCTTGAATGAGCCCATGGCCAGCCACTCGCACACCTCGTCAGGTCGCAGCGACCTCGAGCCGTTCTGGCCGTCCCGTCAGGATCACGATTTCGACCGGGTGTGTTGCCGCGCGAAGAACGCGCCGACCCTCTAAAGCCTCCGGGACTCCTCTCCGGCCTCGCCCGGGGCCTTCGGTCTGCGCGGTACGACATCGACGACGTCCGTACGTCTCCCTGCCGACACTCCGCGTGAAAGAGCTGACCACTCATGGCCAACACCCGTTCCCTCGTTTCTGCCGCCTCCGCTGCGACCGCTCCCCAGAACTTCCCGCCCAGTCCGCGCCACCGGCTGCGCGCCGTCGACCGGGACGAGGTGGCCCGTGTGGTGGACTTCCTGCCGCCCGGCGCCACCTGGCTGCCCGCGCCGCAGCACACGCTGCCCACACTGCCCGGCCAGCCGCCGATGGTCGGCTACCTGGTCCTCGTGCCCGCCGACCAGCAGCCGCCCGTCGCCTTCGCCCCGCAGGCCGTCGCCCCGGCGCCGGCCGCCCCCGAGGCGGTACGCACCACCGGCGACGCCCTGGTCCGCATCGACGCGGCGCAGCGCACCGCCGAGGTCGACGGAGAGGTACTGGACCTGACCTACCTGGAGTTCGAGCTCCTGGCGCACCTGGTCCAGCACCCGCACCGGGTGCACAGCCGGGACCAGCTGGTCACCACGGTCTGGGGCTACGGCCACGTCGGCGACGGCCGGACCGTGGACGTCCACATCGCCCGCCTGCGCCGCAAGCTGGGCGCGGCCCACCGCGGCGCGATCCAGACGGTGCGCCGGGTGGGCTACAAGTACGCGCCCTGACCGGCCGGTCGGCCCCGACGCGGCGGGCCCGCACCCACCTGGGTGGGTGCGGGGCCCGCCGGCCGCTTAGGGGGACGTCCTGGCGCCCGGGCGGATCCGGTCGCAGCGCTAAGGGCTGTCCGCGGCCCCCGCCCGCCGTCCGGCCGCGAAGCCGAGCAGCAGGTCGACCAGCAGGAACCCGGCCAGGCTGATCCCGAGCAGCGGGAGGGACCAGCCGACGACGGCGGTCACCGCGACCAGCGGCAGCAGCGCCGTCACCGGCAGCTTCCGCCAGGCGCCGCGCGGTTGCGCGCGGCCGGCGGAGAGCCTGCGCTCCTTCGTCGGCCGCCGCAGCCACCACATCCGGTAGCCCCAGAAGACGAGGGACATCACCGCGAGGGCGAGCGCGCCCAGCGCGACCTGGTTGGCGAGGCCGAAGGTCAGGCCCATGTGCAGGTCGATGCCGAAGCGGGTGAGCCGGGCGAGCAGGGGGTGGTCGGCGAAGCGCAGTTCGTCCATGACCCGCCCGTCGGCCGGGTCGACGGAGACGGCGTCCAGGTGTACCGGGACCTGCCGGTCCCTCTCCTTGACGACGTATCCGTTGCCCCGCGCCGGGAGCGTGACCTGGAGCTCCTCGGTGACTCCGGCGGCCCTGGCCGCCTCGACGGCCCGGTCGATGCCGATGTCGGCGGGCGGGACGGGCGGGGGCATCTCCATGCCCTCGGTCATCCGGTGCCCGGCGTGTTCGTCCGCTCCGCCCGAGCCCGCCCCCGCGGTCAGGCGGGCGGAGACGGCGGGGGTGGCCCCGCCGAGGCGGTCCTGGAGCTGCCCGATGTTCTCGCCGGCGTACTTCGACCAGGTCAGGCCGGTGGCGGACAGGGCGATGAGCCCGGCGGCGGCCCACAGCCCGACGACCCCGTGCCAGGACAGCGTCCGGCGGCGGCCGGCCGACCCGCCGGCGGGGACGAACAGCTCGGCCCTGCGCTTGCGGCGACGGCCGGTCCACAGGACGAGACCGCCCAGGACGACCACCCACAGCCAGCTCGCGGCCAGTTCGCTGTAGTTCCGGCCGAACTCCCCCAGCTGGAGGCTGGAGTGGAACTCGCTCAGCCAGGCCCGCAGCGGGAGGGCGTCGCCCACCGTGGCGAGCCGTCCGCGCACTTCGGCCGTATACGGATCGACGAAGACGGTGAGGGTCTCGCCCTCCGGGAGTTCCTCACTCTCCATGATCACGCGCGTGGTGGCCCGGGGGCCCGGCGCGGGCCACACGGAGACGATCTCGCCCCGCGGTGCGGCGTCCCTGGCCGCCTCGACCTGGGCGCTGAGCGGCAGGACGCTCTCGCCGACCTTGGCGACGGTCAGCTCGTCGGCATAGAGGATCTTCTCGGCCTGCCACGAGCCGGCATAGAGCAGCCCGGTGGCGGCGGCGAGGAACAGCAGCGGGGCGATGAGCAGGCCCGCGTAGAAGTGCAGGCGCAGGAGCAGCGGCCGCAGGGCGGCCCGGCCGCCGCGGCTCTTGGGCGGGTCGGCGTCCGGCGTGCGGACGTCCCGAAGCTCGTCGAGGGACATGTGGGTCCTAAGGGTTGGCGAAGACATGGGGAACCGGCCCCGGGTCTCGCCCTCCTCCCGAAGAGGGGCGCCGGTCAGGCGCGGGAAGGACGGCCGGGGGCCGTGGCGCGGAAGGCTCCGACGGGCGGCGGGCCGCGCCGCACCACGGCGTGCGCGTACACGGCCCCGCGCAGGCGGCGCGGCCGTTCGTGCCGGGGGCGGGGCGCACCCGCGCGCGGGGCCTTCGGGGCGGGCACCGGTGTCCGGAGCAGGGCGAGCGCGCGGGCGAGCGGCCGGGCGGCGTGCAGCGCGGCGGCTGCCAGGGCGCGGGCCAGCCGGAAGACGGCGGCCTCTCCCCGGGCCAGCCAGACGGCGCAGAACAGTCCGGCGAGCACGTGCGCCGCGATCATCCCGGCTCCGCCGTGTCCGGCGGTGGAGGCCATGTCCGCCAGGGTGGCGGGGGTTTCGGCGGCTGCCGCGCCCCCGCCCACGGCCTGGGCACCGTCCATGCCGCTCATGCCGGCCATGCCGTTCATCCCGCCCATCGCCGGCATGCCGTGGTGGCGGTGGGCGGCTTCGGAGGCGGACACGGCCGCCTGGCTCCCGGAGAAGACCAGGTGCAGCGCCCCCTGCACGGCGAGCACCCCGGCGGCGATCCCCGCCGGCCCCCGCCGACGGCCGGCGGCGAGCCAGGCCGTCCCGCCGGTCACCCCGAAGGCGGCCAAAAGCCCCGCGAGCGCAATGTCCGTACCGGTCATGGACAAATGCCCTGCCGCACCCAAAGCGGTGCACACCGCCGCGAACGTCGCGGCCCGCGTGGCGCGCATCGGCGCGGAGTGCTGGGACATGGCCGGGACATGGTCCCACGGGGGCCGGTGGCATCCTCCGGGGGGCAGTAGCCGATCATGGTCGGGTGAAACCGATTCCAGTGAGCGCGGTGTACACCGGTGGGGTCCAGCTAGGGGCGTACGCCCTGGAGCGGTGGGCGCATGCCGAGCGGGAACGGCTGCTCCGGGACTGCTCGACCAATGTCGACAACCTCGCCGCCGGACGGTGGGAAACGCTCCTGAGCAGTGCTCTCGTCGTAGAGGAGCCCATGCCCCTGCCGTACGCGCTGCTGCTGGTCGCGGTCCTGGGTTACGCCGAGTACGCCTACGGCGCCTGGTGGACGGCCGCGGTGTTCCTGTTCGGCCACGCCACGGCGACCCTCCTGGTGTACGGCGTCCTGCGCAGGACGACCGATCCGCAGACCCGGCGCGCCCTGGACGTGGGGACCAGCTACGGGTTCAATGCCGTGCTCGGGGCCCTGACCTCGGCCCTGCCGCGGGGGGCGGTCCGCACGGCCGCCCGGGCGGGACTGCTGGCGCTCGCCGCCGCACCGCTGCTCAAGCGGGGGCGGACCTTCACCGACGCGGGACACCTGGCGGCGCTCGGGATCGGCGTCGCGGTCTCGGTGGCCGTCGATTGTCTTTCCGGGACGGAGCGCCACAAGATGGCATGAACCACCGCACCAGGGCTTTCCCGGCACCCGGGCGCCCCACGCCCCGATGGACGACACGGGTCACCCGCACACCGCTGGAGCCGCCACGATGACCGCCATGCCCTCCACCACCGTCGCCAACCTCCGCGACCTCGGCGGCACCCCGCTTCCCGGCGGCCGTACCGTCCGGCCCGGGCTGGTCCTGCGCTCCGGCCGGCTCGACCGGCTCGACCTGGAGGCCGACCCCGTGGTGGCGGCGCTGGGCCTGCGCACCGTCATCGACTTCCGCACCGCTGTGGAGCGCGCCGACCGTCCCGACCGGGTGCCGGCCGGTGCCCGCGGCCTCGCGGCCGACGTCCTCGCGGACCAGGTGCACACCGGCCGGATGCCCGCGGCCGCCCATCTGGGGGACCTGCTGTCCGACCCCGCCGTCGCCGAGGAGCACCTGGGCGGCGGAAAGGCGCAGGCCATGTTCGGCGAGGTCTACCGGTCCTTCGTGCACTCCGCCTCCGCGCAGGCCGCGTACCGGTTGCTGCTCACGGAGGCCGCCGATCCGGACGCGGGCCCGCTCCTCTTCCACTGCACGGCCGGCAAGGACCGCACCGGCTGGGGCGCGACGGTCATCCTGTCGCTGCTCGGCGCGGACGACGACACGCTGATGGCCGAATACCTGTCGGTGAATCCCGCCGTCCGGCAGGCCTTCGCCCCGATGATCGAGGGCTTCACGGTGTCCGGCGGCGACCCGGACATCGCTCTCGCGCTGATCGGTGTCTTCCCCTCCTACCTGCGGGCCGCGCTGGACGAGGTCGCAACGCGCTACGGCTCCATGGAGAAGTACGTGCGCGAGGGGCTCGGCGTCCCCGACGAGACGGTCGGGGCGCTGCGCGCCCGCCTGGTGGCCTGACCCCGGCCGGCCCCTGTCGCGCGCCCTCCCCCGCCCGCCCTCTCCCCCGTCCGCCCTCTCCCCCGCTCCCCCGCCCGCGGGTTTTTGACCCGAACGTGTGCACTGGGCGCGGGTGACCATCCGACGATTCCCTCGTTCTGTTGAACGTGACTGCGCCGGATACCGCCACCCGCCCCCCGTCTCCCGATGTCGAGCAGGCCGAGGCCGCCATCGTCGAGCACTATCCCCGGCTGGTGCGGCTCGCCTACCTGGTGCTGCCGCCCGCCCTCGGCCGCAACCGCAGGGTGCTCACCGCCCATTCACTGGCCCAGCGGGCCCTGCCGCGCGGGCGGCGGGACACCGCGGCCGCCGTACGGGGCGGAGTCCCCGGCCAGCGCGGCGCCGAGGGGGACGCCGGGTACGCCTACGTCCGGCTGCGCGTCCTGCGGGCCGCGCTGGAGGCGGGGGTCCCGCTGACCTTCCGGGCCCTGCCCCGGCGGGCCCAACTCCCGCCGGCGCTGCCGCAGGTGTGGGGGCTGCGGCTGTTCCCCCGCTCCGGCGGGGCCGAGGAGCTGGCCCTGGACCAGTGGCTGGCCACCCTCGGCGGGCCCGGCCGCGCCGCCTGCGTGCTGCGCGCCCTGGAGGGGCTGTCCGAGTCGCAGGTGCTGCGGGTGCTGGACGAGGCCGGGGTCGCCGACCCGGCCGCCGCGGTCGCCGAATCCGGGGACCCGGCGAACGACGCCCTCTTCGCCTCCCCCGAATTCGACCCGTGCGTCCTCCAGGCCCGGCCCACCGATCTGCTGCGGCGGCGCCGCCTGGCGCGGGCGGCGCTGGCCGCCGGAGCCGCCCTCGCCGTGTGCGGGGCGCTCCTCGCGCTGCCCGGCGGGGGCTGGGGCGCGGACGGGGCCGCCGCTCCGCCCTACGCCCGCAACGCCGCGGCCGAGCAGGCCCTGGATCCGGCGAAGCTGCTGCGGGCCGCGCCCGCGCTGTGGCGTACGTCCTCCCGTACGGACTTCTCCGCCTGGCCCGCCCGCGGCGACCGGGCCGGCGACGCCGGGCTGCTGCGCCGCGCGCTGGCGGTCTGGGCCCGGCCCGGCTCCTCCGTCGTGGTCTCGGCCACCCCGGGCACCCCGTCCGGGCCGCCGATGGGCCCGGCGCAGCTGCTGTTCGCGGGCGTCGTCGACCAGGCCGTCGTGGTCCTGCTGTACGACGGGCTGCGCGTGGTCCGGTACGCCGAGCCGCGCGCGGGGGCCACCGGCGCCGCCCTCGACTTCGCCCGGACCGACGGGGCCTCGGCGGACACCGCGGCCGCCCTCGTGCTCAGCCGGGTCGACGGCAACGTCCGCTACCTCGCGGCGCCCTGGGTCACCGGTGCGGCCTTGCGGGACCTGCTCAAGCCGGGTGAGGCCCCGGCGCCGCTGAAGCTCGCCCCGGACGGGGTCACGCCGCCGGTGCAGAGCCCTGCCCCGGCGGGCAGCTGCACCGCGTGGAACGGCCTGGCCCTGACCGGCGACGGCGCCACCCGGCTGATCACCGACCTCGGTGAACTGACGCCGGCCCGGCTCACCTCGGGCGCCCCGGGGGCCGAGCGCGATGTGACCGAGGCCGCCGAGCTCACGGAATGGTCGCGGATCGCCTGCCTGCTCCCCTCGGTCCGCTCGCACGGGGTCCGCACGGTCAACGCCTGGACGTACGCCAAGCAGCCGCTGCCGGAGGGCGACGGTACGGCGACGTGGCTGTGCACGCGGGCCGAGACCTGGCTGGGCACCGCCGACCGGGCGCAGGCGCAGTTCCTGGCCCCGGGCTCCCCGCTGGCCGCCCAGGCGGCCCGCTCGGAGGGGTCGCCGGCCTGCGGGCCGCGCGAGCCGCGGGTGCTGGCGGGCGTGCTGTGGAAGTCGCGCGCGGGCCAGTGGTACGTCCTCGCGGCGGGCAGCGCGCAGTTCGCCTCGCTGTCGGTGTCGGGCGGCGGGGTGAGCGGTTCCGCGAACGGCAACCGGCTGGCGGTCAAGGCGCCGGCGGGCGCGCAGGTCGACCTGTCGGGCAAGCTCACGGACGGGTCGAAGGCCGGCGTGCTGCGCTAGTCCTGTCGTCACATCAGTGCCGTCGCGGCGGCCCGGCGGGGACCGTGGCAACAGGGTCTGGGGGTGGCTTGGCGGTCAGGCCGGGTCCGGGATGTCCCGTGCGGGCGCGGCGGGCGGAAATCGGGTGCACGGGGGTTCTCCTCGCCGCTACCCGTCAGTACATTGACGCCATGTCTAATACGCCGCCCGCCCCCGCCTCCCTGGCGTCGGAACACGTGGACCTGCAGCCCCGGAACGTGTCCTTCGGCTGGCAGGACACCCCGCTCCACTGGCTGCCCCACGACCCGTTCGCCGGGCACATGATCAATGTGCTGCACCTCCTGCTCCCGGCCGGGGAGCGGTGGTTCGTGCACGTCTACAAGCAGGTGCTCCCCCACATCAGGGACGAGCGGCTGCGCGCGGACGTCGTCGGCTTCATCGGCCAGGAGGCCATGCACGCCGCCGCGCACGACGACGTCCTGCCCCACCTCAAGCGGCTGGGCCTCGACCCGACCCCCTACACCGCCCAGGTGGACTGGCTCTTCGAGAAGCTGCTCGGCGACCGGACCCTGCCGCCGGGCCGGGCCCGGCACTGGTGGCTGATGGAGCGGGTGGCCATGATCGCGGCGATCGAGCACTACACGGCGTTCCTGGGCGACTGGGTGCTGAACGCCGGCGAGCTGGACCGCCGGGGCGCGGACCCCACCATGCTGGACCTGCTGCGCTGGCACGGCGCGGAGGAGGTCGAGCACCGCTCGGTGGCCTTCGACCTCTTCCTGCACGTGGACGGCAACTACGGCCGCCGCGTCCGGACCTGGGGGACCGCCTTCTGCGCGCTGGTCTTCCTGTGGCAGCGCGGCGTGCGCTTCTTCATGGAGAACGACCCGCAACTGGTCGACGGCAAGGCGTCCTTCGGGCAGTTCCTCCGGGCGGGGCGGCAGGGTGTCCTGCCCTCCGCCGGCGCGATGGCGCGCTCCATACCGACGTACCTCTCCCGCACCTACCACCCCTCGCAGGAGGGTTCGACGGCCCAGGCGGCGGCCTACCTGGCCGCCTCGCCCGGGGCGAACGGCGGTGTGCGTCCATGAGGCGCGTCCTCGCGGTCACGATGGCGGCGGGGGCCGCCTGGGCGGCCCGGCGCGCTGTGGGCCGCCGCGTCGCCACCTCCCCGCTCTGGCCCCTGCCGGCCCTGGAGACACCGGTCTCGGGCCACTCCCCGCGCCGCCGGCTGCACGCGGTGATCACCTCGCGCACCGAACCGGCCGAGGGGGTGCTGCTGCTGACCGTGGAGTCACCCGAGCTGCCGCCGTGGGCCCCGGGCGCGCACGTGGACGTCGTCCTGCCGTCGGGGCTGGTCCGCCAGTACTCCCTGTGCGGTGATCCGGCGGCCGCCGGTGCGTACAGGCTCGCGATCCGGCTGGTCGAGGACGGCCGCGGCGGCTCCCGCGAGGCGCACGCGCAGCTCATGGCGGGGGCCGGGCTGGAACTGCGCCCGCCGCGCAACCGGTTCGTGCTGGAGCCGGCCCCCTCGTACGTCTTCGTCGCGGGCGGCATCGGCATCACTGCGATCCTGCCGATGCTCCGGGCGGCCACGGTGGCGGGCGCCGACTGGACCCTGCTCTACGGTGGCCGTTCGCGCGCCTCGATGCCCTTCCTGGACGAACTGGCCGTCCACGGCGAGCGGGTCGCGGTCCTGCCCGAGGACGAGGTGGGCCTGCCCGACCTGGCGCCGGTCGCCACCGCCGGGCCGGGCACCCTCGTCTACTGCTGCGGCCCGCAGCCGCTGATGCGGGCCGTCACGGCAGCGGCCGCGGATCCGGCGGCCGTCCGCCTGGAGCGCTTCACCCCCTCGGCGCCGGGTCCGGCACGGCCGTTCACGGTCGAGCTGCGCCGCTCGGGGCGCACCGTGGAGGTCGGCGCCGACGAGACGGCGCTCTCGGCGGTGCGCCGGGTGCTTGCGGACGTCCCGTACTCCTGCGAGCAGGGTTTCTGCGGCACCTGCCAACACCGGTTCCTGGAAGGGGAGGTGGACCACCGCGACGAGCTGCTCACGGACCAGGAGCGCGCGGACTCGATGCTGCTGTGCGTGTCCAGGGCGAAGGACGAGCACCTCGCCCTGGACCTGTGACCTGTCCGAAGTAGGGTGTCCGCATGACGACCGGGGTGCGGCGCAGGATGGGTGTCGAGGAGCGGCGGCAGCAGCTGATCGGGGTCGCCCTGGAGCTGTTCAGCCACCGCTCCCCCGACGAGGTGTCGATCGACGAGATCGCTGCGGCCGCGGGGATATCGCGTCCGCTGGTCTACCACTACTTTCCGGGGAAGCTGAGCCTGTACGAGGCCGCGCTGCGGCGGGCCGCCGACGAGCTGGCGCTGGGGTTCGTGGAGCCCAGGCAGGGTCCGCTCGGTGCCCGGCTGCTGCGGGTGATGCGGCGGTTCTTCGCCTTCGTCGAAGAACACGGCCCGGGTTTCTCGGCGTTGATGCGCGGGGGCCCGGCGGTGGGGAGCAGCCAGACCAACGCCATGATCGACGAGGTGCGGCAGGCGGCGTACGAGCAGATCCTCACGCACCTCGGCGTCGACGAGCCGCCGGCGCGGCTGGAGCTGGTGGTGCGGTCCTGGGTGTCGCTGGCCGAGTCCACCGCGCTGATCTGGCTCGACGGGCAGCGGGGCGGCCCCGGCGCGGCCAGGGGCGGGATCCCGCGGGCGGAGCTGGAACTGCAGCTGGTGCACGACTTCGCCGCGCTGGCCGCCGTGAGTGCGGCCTACGACGCGGAGATGGCCGGGATCCTGGCGCGGATCCTGGCCGACGAGCCGGCGGACGGCCCCTTCGGGGAACTGGTGGTGCGGCTCGGTGCGCTGGTCGCGGGCGGCGCCGTGGGCGGGGTGCCCGGCCCGCGGTGATCTTGCGTCTGGCGATAATGCCCGCGTGATCATTGATGACGGGATCTTGTTCCGGCGGGCCGAGGAGAAGGACGCCGGCACGCTGGTGGCCCTGTACGACCAGGCTGCCCGCTGGATGCGCAAGCGCGGGATCGAACAGTGGAAGCCCGGCGACAAGGGCACCGCGCACTTCCGGGCCATGATGCGCGAGGGCGAGGTGTGGATCGCCGCCGACCCCGACGGACACCTGTGCGGGGCGTACGAACTGTGGTGGTCCGACGAGGACGCCTGGGGGGTCCAGCCTCCCGTGGCGGGCTACGTGCACCGGTTGATGGTGGCGCGCGACGCCGCTCCCGCCGGTGCCGGGCGCCGGATGCTCGAACATGCCGAGCGGCGGATCGCCAGGACGGGGCGGGAGCGGGCACGGCTGGACTGCGTCTCCACCAACCCCCGGCTGCTGGCGTACTACCTGGACGCGGGCTACCGGGTGGTCGGGGAGTTCCCCCACAAGCAGGGGAAGGACGGCAGGATCTACGGGGTGATCCTGCTGGAGAAGCGGCTGGACCGGCTCACCGTCGTGTGAAGACCGAGACGGTGCGGGCCGGGGTCGTGAACTCTCCCGTCCGCGCGTCGTAGGCGGACCGCTTGACCGTGGCGTCGGAGCCGGCCGCCTGTACCGGGTGCAGGGCGTAGGCGGTGCCCGCGAGGGCGGGGACGCGCTGGGCCTGCGCGGTGGGCGTGGCGTTGAAGACCACGACGAGGTCGCCGAGGGCCATGGTGATCACTCCCGGGGTCTCCTCCTTGCCGGAGAGCGGGAAGGACAGCTGCGCCTGCACGGCCTCGGCGGTGGTGAGGCCGAAGGCCCGTTCCGTGGTGCGGATCTTCAGCAGGTCGCGGTAGGCCGCCGAGGCGCCGGTGATCTCGGCGCAGGCCGGGACCGGGGCCGGGGAGGCCAGGAGCGGCTGGGCGTAGGGCCACTTCGGGGCGTTGTCGGCGGCCGGGGGCAGGCCGCGGCCGAAGCCGTTGCCGTCGCGGCAGTCCCAGTGGACGGCGTTGAACCAGTCGCCGCTGTCGTAGGAGTTGCGGTCCAGGGACTTCGAGCGGAGCAGGTCCGTGCCGGCCTGGGAGAGGGCCGGGCCCTGGGAGAGCGCGGCCGTCGCCATGGCCAGGACCTGCATCCGGGCCCTGTCCGGTGCGGTGGTGGCCGGGGGGAGCTTGTAGTTCAGGGCGTCGGCCAGGGTCTCGTTGTCGTGGGCGTCCACGTAGGCGAGGGCGTCACCGGGGGCGGCCGCGTACCCGGCCGGGGCGCCGTTGTAGTCGAGTTCGGAGCCCTTCGTCCGGCGGCCGGCGGTGTCGGTGAAGGTGTAGGCGGCGAGGTTGCCGGTCAGACCGATTTTGATCAGGTCCTGGGCGTGCAGCAGGCGGGCCTTCTGCT
Source organism: Streptomyces sp. CB00455 (assembly GCF_001905445.1). Taxonomy (GTDB): domain Bacteria; phylum Actinomycetota; class Actinomycetes; order Streptomycetales; family Streptomycetaceae; genus Streptomyces. The sequence goes on from NZ_LIVQ01000003.1 coordinate 440,684, forward strand.
CTTCGGGGGCGCTGCCTGCGGCGGCTGCGTTGGGGTCGGTGAACAGGCCCGAGGCGAAGCCCTGGACGCGCGGGTCCTCGTCGAAGGGGCCGCCGCCGCGGACGGCGTCGCGCGCCCGGTCGGAGAAGGTGGCGATACCGGTTGCGGCCATGTTCTTCTGCGTGGCCTGGACGAAGCGGGCGTCGTCGGCGACCTCGCCGAAGTTCCAGCCCTCCCCGTACAGGACGATCTTCTTGCCGTCGACGCCGTCCTTGGCGACGGTGAGTTCGTCGAGGGCCTTGCGGACGGCGAGGATGTTGGCCTTCGGGTGGTGTCCCATGAGGTCGAAGCGGAAGCCGTCGACCTTGTACTGCCTGGCCCAGGTGACGACCGAGTCCACGACGAGGCGGCCCATCATGGCGTTCTCGGGCGCCGTGTCGGCGCAGCAGGTCGAGGTGGCGACGCTGCCGTCAGCGAGCAGGCGCTGGTAGTAGCCGGGGACGATCCGGTCGAGCACCGACGTGTCCGACTGCCCGGCGGCGACGGTGTGGTTGTAGACCACGTCCATGACGGTGCGCAGTCCGGCGTCGCCCAGCGACTGGACCATCCTGCGGAACTCCACCGTGCGGGCCGTGCCGTTCGGGTCGCTCGCGTAGCTGCCCTCGGGGACGGTGTAGTGCAGCGGATCGTAGCCCCAGTTGTAGGCGTCCTTCGCGGCGGCCGCGGCCACGCATGCCTGCTGCTGCGGGGAATCGGGCGCGTACACCTTCAGGTCGCAGGCGGGCTCGGTGCGGTCCTGCGGCTTCTCCGGAACGGTAGCGAAGTCGAAGGCGGGCAGCAGGTGGACGTAGGAGGTTCCGGCGGCGGCGAGGTCGCGCAGGTGCCGCATGCCCGCCGAGCCGGTGTCGGTGAAGGCCAGGTACTGGCCGGGGTGGGTGGTGGTGCGGTCCGCGACGGAAAAGTCGCGGATGTGCAGCTCCTGGATCTGCGCGGAGGTGAAGGGGACGGGCGCGGGCTTGCGCAGGGTCTTCCAGCCGGGCGGGGCGAGCTTGGGGTCGGCCAGGTCGACGACGAGGCTGTGGACGGAATCCGCGGTGAGGGCGGTGGAGTAGGGGTCGGTGACGAGGTTCTGGACCACCTGGCGGGTGCTGGGGGCCCAGACGGTGACGTCGTAGCGGTAGGGCTTTGCGGTCCAGGAGCGTTCGCCGCGCACCGACCAGACGCCGGTGGCGTCGTCGCGGCGCATGGCGACGGTGCGGCCGTCGAGTTCGAGGGACACCTGCTGGGCCGTCGGGGCCCAGACGGAGAGGGTGGGGCGGCCGTCCTTGAAGACGGGGCCGAGCGGTGCGTCGTTGGCGTACAGGTCGTCCAGGACGCCGGCGAGCTGCACGCCGGTGGCGGCCAGGACGGCGCCGTTGGCACTGCGGGCGCTCGCGACGAGCTGGCCGCGCAGGGCTTCGCGGACGCGGTCGCGGTCGCGCGGGTCGACGGTGTAAGCCCCGTAGGAGGCGAGGTGCGGGAACTTCTGCTTCTGGGCGGCGGTCAGCTCGGTCCTGGCTCCCAGCCGCAGCCACTGGGCACGGCCGGTCAGGGTGCCGTTCTCGGCCTTGACGGCGCCTTCGCGGGAGGCGAGGAGCTGTACGGAGGCGGCGGTGGCGGGGGCGTTCCAGGCGAGGGTGTCACCGTCGATCCAGACGGCCTGGGACTTGGTGAGGTCCAGGGCCGCGGCGGATCCGGCGGGTTGTGGAAGGAGGTACTTCTCCTGGCCGCCCAGCATCCACACCTCGTGGCCGGTGGCCTTCAGGTCCAGGGACTGATCGTTCGGGAGGTCCTTCTCGTCGCCCTTGTGGAGGATGTAGCCGAGGCTGGTGGCACCGGCGGCCAGCGGGACCTCGTAGACCGCGCCGTAGGAGTCGGTGCGGGTGGGGAGGATCGGCTTGGACCAGTCGGTGGGGTTCGCCGCTCCGGTCCAGACGTGCAGGCCCCAGCCGTCGTAGGCGCCGTCGGGGCGCTGGTAGTGAAGGACGGCCTTCGCCTGGTCCTGGGGCGGGTAGGCGGGGCGGTCGGTGCGGGCGGGCTCCGTGCCCTGCTCCAGCCAGATCTCGCCGGTCTTCGTCACGTCGATGGTGCGGTCGGCGGCGACGTCCTTGTTGCCGTCCTTGTCGATGACGAGGTAGCCGACGGAGGAGGCGCCGGGCTTGAGCTTGACGTACGCGAAGGCGCCGTAGGCGTCGCGGCCGGTGAAGTCGTGGCCGGCGGGCCAAGGAGTGGCCTCGCCGTCGGCGAGGTCGCCCCAGGCGTACAGCCGCCAGTTCGTGTAGTCGCCGTCGGGGCGGTGATAGTGGACGACGGCGTGGTCCCGCTGGGTGGCCGTGGGGGTCTCGGTGGGCGGGGCCTGGCCGGTGGCGGAGGTGGCGAGGGCGCTCGCGCTGCGGCCGGCGGAGTCGACGACGACGGCCTTGTAGCGCAGGGCGGTGCCGGCCGGGGTCTTGGCGTCGAGGTGCTGGGTGACCTTGTAGGGGGCGTGGTCGGCGGTGCCGAGGACCTGCCACTTGTCGGTGCCGGTCTGGGCGGCGAAGACGACCCGGTTCAGGCCGCCGCCGCTGACGTCGGCGGAGAGCTCGACGGTGCCGGTGGCGCCGGGGGCCGGGGCCTTGAGGGTCAGGGTGGGCTTGACGGCCGGCTTGGCGGCGGGCGTCACGGCCTGGAGGACGACGGAGCCGAGGGCCGGGACCGGGACGGTGAGCTTGCCGGCCGCCGAGGCGCGGATCAGCGCGGTGCCGCCGTACAGGGTGCGGTACTGGGCGCCGGCGGGGGCGTCGATCTCGACGGTGCGGGAGTCGGCGCCGTTGTTGGCGGCGACCAGGTACTCGGTGCGGGTCTTGGTGTCGGTGCGGGCGAAGGCGTAGAGGGAGCCGTCGGAGAAACGTTCGCTCTGGACGCCGTCCCGCAGCGCCGGGTGTGCCTTCGTCAGCTTCGAGAGAGCACTGATCTGCTGGTAGAGCGGGTGTTCCGGATCGTAAGCATCGCTCGCGTGCGTGCGCACCGTTCCGAGCTGGTCGTCGTCCAGGTAGTCGGCGACCCGCGTGGCGAACAGCGGCTGCCGGGCGTCCTTGTCGCCGCCCGCGCCGGTGAAGCCCTGCTCGTCGCCCGAGTAGACGACCGGGTTGCCGCGGGAGAAGAACATCAGCTCGTTGGCCAGCCGGTAGCGGTCGAGCAGTTCCTGCTCGCCGGCGCCCGGCCGGTCCTGCCGGAGGAAGGTCCCGAAGCGGCCCATGTCGTGATTGCCTAGGAAGGTGACCTGCTCGTAGGCGTTGGCCTTGTCGGTGGTGTAGCGGTAGTCGTCACCGAGGACGGCGGCCAGCCGTCCGGCCGCCGCGCCCTGGGAGGCGTAGGCGCGGATCGCGTCCTGGAGCGGGAAGTCGAGGGTGGCGTCGAGGCGGCCGCGTGTCACGTAGGGGGAGGTGACGGCGGTGTCGGCGGAGTAGACCTCGCCGAACATGAAGAAGTCGTCCCGGCCACGCTTCGCTGCGTACGCGTCGAGGGCGGTGGCCCACTGGGTCCAGAAGCCGGTGTTGACGTGCTTGACCGTGTCGATACGGAAGCCGTCGATCCGGAAGTCCTTGACCCACTTCTCATAGATCTTCTCCATCCCTTCGACGACCTCGGGGCGCTCGGTCCACAGGTCGTCGAGGCCGGAGAAGTCACCCTGCTCGGAGGACTCCCCGGCGAAGGTGGAGTCACCCCGGTTGTGGTACATCGACGGGTCGTTGAGCCAGGCGGGGACCTTCAGGTCCTTCTTCGCCGCGGGGACGAACGGCGTGCGGGGGAAGGAGTCGGCGCCGGTCTTCGGGAAGGCGCGCCCGCCCGCGGCGTAGTCCGCGTCGTCGAAGGGGACGCCGTCCTTCGTCAGGTAGGGGAACGCCCCCTTCGACAGGTACGAGGAGGACCCCTCGCGGTAGTCGACGACATCGGCGGTGTGGTTGGTGATGACGTCGAAGAAGACCTTCATCCCCTTGCCGTGGGCCTTGTCGATCAGCCGTTCCAGGTCGGCGTTCGTGCCGAAGTGCGGGTCGACCTGGGTGAAGTCGGTGATCCAGTAGCCGTGGTAGCCGGCCGAGACGTCGGCGCCCTTGCCCTGTACCGGCTGGTTCTTGAAGATCGGCGCCATCCAGATGGCGGTCGTCCCCAGTCCCTTGATGTAGTCGAGCCGGTCGGTGAGGCCCTTCAGGTCACCGCCCTGGTAGAAGCCCTTGTCCGCCGGGTCGAAGCCGGTCTCCAGCCGGCTGCCGGTGAGGCCGCCCCGGTCGTTGCGCGGGTCGCCGTTGGCGAAGCGGTCCGGGAGGACGAAGTAGAACTGCTCCCGGGTCAGGTCGTGGCGGGCCGGCTCGGCGGCGAGTTTCGCGTCCGAGGGCGGGCCGGGCGCGGCGGCCGGCGCGGCCGCCGCGGGGAGGGCGGGCAGGAGCGTCACGGCCAGGGCGGCGGCGAGGGCTCCTGCGGCAGGGCGTATCAAGGCGGGTCTCCTTGGTCACGTAGCGCGTGGTCGGTGGCGGGAGGGGAGGTCAGTTGCGCCAGGTGTCGGCCGGCGTGACCTTGCCGTTCGCGGGGACGGTGGCGGTGCGGTCGGGCCCGCTCTCCCAGGTGACGTTGCCGGCGGCGTCCTTGCGGACGTACTTGTACGCGAAGGCGGTGCCCGCCGGAAGGCTGACGTCGAGCTTCCAGACGGGGTAGGCCGCCGGGTCGAGCTTCAGTGCGCCGGCGGGGTTCCAGTTGCCGAGCTCGGCGCGGTCCCCGGTGACGTAGATGTTCTGGCCGGGGACGGTGGTGGCGTTGACGGCGAAGGAGACGCCGGGGGCGGACGCGGGCGGCGGGGTGGGGGCGCCGGAGCAGGTGCGGGCGTTGACGTGCAGGGCCACGGCGGTGTCGGCGCCGAGGGTGGCGGTGAAGCGGCCGCCGGAGTCGACGCGCACCGTGCGGCCGCTCTGCACGTCGCAGTAGTCGCCCGCCGCCAGCGAGGTCTGGAAGGTCCGCGTCAGCGCGGCGCCCTCGTGGTTGACGGCCACGTACGCCTTGGCGCCCCGCCCGAAGGCGATCTGGTCGCCGCCGTTGTCCCACCAGTCGGTGACGGCCTGGCCGCGGGCGGCGTTGCGGAAGGCGACCATGGAGGAGATCTCCCGCCAGGCGTGCTGGCACGTCCAGCCGTCGGCGTAACAGGCTTTCACGGCGCCCCCGTTCGGCGGACCGGCGTCCTTGTCGGTCCACTCGTAGCCGGAGTGCACGTCCGGCGACCCGTAGGGCCAGGCCAGCATGAAGACGTGGGCGAGGGTGTAGGCGGCGCCGTCCTTGTGGGTGAGGGTGTCGCCGCCGCGCTCGGTGTCGTGGTTGTCGACGAAGACGGCCGAGGAGCCGCTCGGCATGTACCCCCACGCCTCGCCGAAGTTCTTCAGGTGCGCGAGGTCCTCGTTCAGGAACATCCGCTTGAGGTCGCGCGCGTACCGGAACTCCTGTACGTCGCCGTTGCCGAGGTACTCGCTCGGCGAGACGGCCTCGCCGGCGCCGTGGATCGCCTCCTGCTTCCAGTAGGCCCCCGGGCTGGTCAGGCGGGACTTGATGTTCGCGAGGTCGGCGGCCGGCATGTGCTTGGCGCCGTCGATCCGGAAGCCGTCGACGCCCAGGGACAGCAGGTCGTTGAGGTACCCGGCGATGCGGCCCCGTACGTAGTCCTCGCCGGTGTCCAGGTCGGCGAGCTGCACGAGTTCGCAGTTCTGGACGTTGCCCCGGTCCTGATAATTCGAGATCGAGGCCCGGCAGTCGTCCATGTCGGCACCCGAATAGAGCCCCGGATAGCTGTACTTCGTATACGAAGATCCCCCGGTGCCGGTGAAGGTGGCGCCGGCGTCCGCCGGACCGGCCATGTGGTTGATGACGGAGTCGACGACGACCTTGACCCCGGCGGCGTGACAGGTTTCGACCATGGCCTTGAAGGCGGCACGGTCGCCCAGCCGGCCGGCGATCTTGTAGCTGACGGGCTGGTACGAGGTCCACCACTGCCCGCCCTGCACGTGCTCCTGCGGCGGCGACACCTGGACGTAGCCGTAGCCGGCGGCCCCGAGGCTGTCGGCGCAGGCCCGCCCCACGGACTCGAACTTCCACTCGAAGAGCACGGCGGTGACGTCCCGCTCCCCCGGGGGCGCGGCCTGCGCCTGCGGCGCCTGCCCGGTGAGCGTGGCGGCGGCGAGCGCGACGGCGGTCACCAGGGCTCTGAGGGTTCTGACGGTGGGGGGCATGCGGATTCCTCCTGGCGGGCAGAGGTGGGGATTGCTCGCGACCGTAGGGGCCACCCGGAAGTGGTGCAAGGCCTTGCGCAAGAGATTGCAGATTTGTTTCCGACCGCGTGTCCCCGCCGCGACGCCGGCGCACCCCGGACGACTCGGTCCGCGGCCGGCGGCGCCCGCGCGGGAACGGCCGTAAGGTCCACGCAGTACACCGACCACCGACACCGCAGGAGGCCGTCATGGCGAGCGACATCGTGATCGCGCAGACGTCCGTCGACAACGAACACGCGGCGAAGGAGCTGGCGCGGGGCGCGGTGGAGGCCCGACTGGCCGCCTGTGCGCACGTCGACGCCCCTTCGACCGCCGTCTACCGGTGGAAGGGGACCGTCGAGACGGCGACCGAGTGGCGCGTCTCCTGCAAGACGACCCGGGACCGGCTTCCCGCGCTCAGCGCGTGGGTCGCGCAGCAGCACGCCTACGACGTACCCGAGTGGATCGTCCTGGCGGTGGACGGCGGCTCGGACGCCTACATGGCCTGGGTCGCCGAGGAGACCCGCTAGTGCTGCGACCGGAAGGGTCCACCGGGTCGCGGCGCCCGGCAAACCCTTCCGGGGCACAGCACTAGGGCACCTGCGCCGTGGACCCCCGCACCACCAGTTCCGGCTGGAAGACGTACTCCGTGCGCTGGACCGGGGTGCCCGACACCGCCTCCAGCAGGGCGCCCACCGCAGCCGTCGCCATCGCGCGTACCGGCTGGCGCACCGTCGTCAGCGGCGGATCCGTGAACGCGATCAGCGGGGAGTCGTCGAAGCCGACCACCGACACGTCCTGCGGCACCCGCAGACCCCGCTCGCGGGCCGCCCGGATGACGCCCAGCGCCATCGGATCGCTGCCGCACACGATGCCCGTGCAGCCGCGGTCCAACAGGGCCATGCCGGCCGCGTGTCCGCCCTCCACCGTGAAGAGCGTGCACTGGATCAGCCCGTCCGCCTCCGCCTCCGGCAGCGCCGCGCGGAACCCCTGCTCCTTGCGGGCCGACGGCACGTACCGCGTCGGCCCGATCGCGAGCCCGATCCTGCGGTGCCCCAGGTCCTGCAGGTGCCGTACGGCCATGTCCGCCGCCGCCCGGTCGTCCGGGGAGATGAACGGGGCGTTCACCTGCTCGTTGAAGCCGTTGATCAGAACGAACGGCACCCCGCGCGCCGCCAGTCGCTGGTAGCGCGCGGGGTCCGCGTGGGCGTCGGCGTGCAGGCCCGACAGGAACACGATCCCGGTGACACCGCGCTCCTCCAGCTGTTCCACCAGTTCGTCCTCGGTGGCCCCGCCCGGAGTCTGCGTGCACAGCACCGGCGTGTAGCCGTGCCCGGCCAACGCCTGCTCTATGACCTGCGCGAACGCCGGGAAGATCGGGTTGGTGAGCTCCGGGATCAGCAGCCCGACCAGCCCGTTGCTGCGCCGTTTGAGCCGTACGGGCCGCTCGTAGCCCAGCAGGTCGAGCGCGGCCAGCACCCTGTGCCGGGTGCCGGCCGCCACGCCCGGTTTGCCGTTGAGCACGCGACTGACGGTCGCCTCGCTGACCTGGGCCTGCGCGGCGATGTCCGTCAGCCTCAGCGGGGAAGTCACCCCTGCCACCACACCGTGGTGTCCGCCGGAAGGACATCGGGGTCGGCGAGGTCACCGCTCGCCAGCAGCACCGTGCCCGGCGCGGGCAGCCGTACCGGCTCGTCCGTGGTGTTCACGGTGCAGACGAAGTCTCCGCGCCGGAAGGCCAGTACGCCGGCCGGGGTGGGCAGCCACTCGACGCCGTCGCCCGCGCCCAGCGCCGGGTGCGCGCGCCGCACCCGCAGCGCGGAGCGGTACAGCTCCAGCGTGGACTGGGGGTCGCCGGTCTGCGCCTCCACGCTGAGCCCGGCCCATTCGACGGGCTGCGGGAGCCAGCTGCCGCCGGTCCCGAAGCCGTACGGGGCCTGGTCGCCGCTCCACGGGATCGGTACGCGACAGCCGTCGCGGAGCCCGTCCTGGCCGTTCGCCTTGAAGAAGGAGGGGTCCTGGCGCACCTCGTCCGGGAGGTCCACCACCTCCGGGAGGCCGAGCTCCTCGCCCTGGTAGACGTACGCCGACCCGGGTAGGGCCAGCATCAGCAGCGCGGCGGCGCGGGCCTTCTCCAGGGTGCCGAAGCGGGTGCGGTGACGGACCACGTCGTGGTTGGACAGCACCCAGGTGGTGGGGGCGCCGACGGGCCGCATCGAGTCGAGCGACTCGTCGATGGTGGCGCGCAGGGCCTCGGCGTCCCAGCCGGTGTTCAGGTAGTGGAAGTTGAAGGCCTGGTGCAGCTCGTCGGGGCGCAGGTAGAGGGCGGTGCGGTCCGCGCTCGGCGTCCACGCCTCGGCGACGCCGATGCGGTCTCCCGCGTACTCGTCGAGGACCCGCCGCCAGGAGCGGTAGATCTCGTGGACGCCGTCCTGGTCGAAGAAGGGCAGCACCTGGTTGCCGAGGAGCTTGAGCTGCTCGCCGCGGCCGAGGTCCGGCAGGCCGGGGGCCTTGACCAGGCCGTGGGCGACGTCGATGCGGAAGCCGTCGGCGCCGAGGTCGAGCCAGAAGCGCAGGATGGAGCGGAACTCGTCCTGGACGGCGGGGTGTTCCCAGTTGAAGTCGGGCTGCTCGGAGGCGAAGAGGTGCAGGTACCACTCACCGTCCGGGGTCCGGGTCCAGGCGGGACCGCCGAAGATGGACTCCCAGTCGTTGGGCGGCAGTTCGCCGTTCGCGCCCTGCCCGGCGCGGAAGTGGAATCGCTCGCGCAGGGGGCTGCCGGGGCCTTCGCGCAGCGCCTGCTTGAACCACTCGTGCTGGTCGGAGCAGTGGTTGGGGACGAGGTCGACGATGATGCGCAGACCCAGGGCGTGGGCTTCGCGGATCACCGCGTCGGCGTCGTGCAGGGTGCCGAACATCGGGTCGATGGCCCGGTAGTCGGCGACGTCGTAGCCGGCGTCGGCCTGCGGGGAGGCGTAGAAGGGGCTGAGCCAGACGGCGTCGACCCCGAGGTCCCTGAGGTAGGGCAGGCGGCTGCGGATGCCTTCGAGGTCCCCCATGCCGTCCCCGTTGGAGTCGGCGAAACTGCGCGGATAGACCTGGTAGATCACCGCTTCTCTCCACCAGCCGGGCAGGGTGCCGGTGGAGGTGGGAAGTGCGTCGGCGAGGTGCTGGGTCATGTCGTCCTTGAAGAGATCGGGCCGGTCGGGAGGGCGGGTGGGTGGTCAGCCCTTGGTGGCGCCCGCCGTCATGCCGGCGACGAGGTGACGCTGGGCGAAAACGAAGAAGATCGCCGCGGGGATCGCGATGAGGACCGAGGCGGCGCTCATGGCACCCCAGTTGGAGGTGTACTGCGTGACGAAGGTCTGCAGTCCGCCGGCCAGGGTGAGGTTCTCGTCGCCGACCATGAAGGCGGAGGCGTAGGCGACTTCGCCCCAGGCGGTGATGAAGGCGTAGAAGCCGGTGACGGCGAGGCCGGGCTTGGCGAGCGGCAGGATCAGCCGCCAGAAGGTGCCGAAGGGGTTGAGCCCGTCGACGCGGCCGGATTCGTCGATCTCCACCGGGATGGTGTCGAAGAAGCCCTTCATCATCCAGGCGCAGAACGGCACGGCGATCGTGAGGTACGTGATGATCAGACCGAGCGGCTGGTTGAGCAGCCCGAGGTCTCCCATCAGGTTGTAGAGCGGGACGATGAGGATGGCCATCGGGAACATCTGGGTGATGAGCAGGGTCCACATCAGCGGCTTCATGCCGGGGAACTTGAAGCGGCTGACCGCGTACCCGGTGGTGGCGGCGATGAACACGCCCAGCACGGTGGTGACGGCGGCGACCAGGACCGAGTTGCCGAACCAGCTGAGGAAGTGGCTCGACTCCAGCAGGTAGCGGTAGTTGCCGAGGGTGGGTTCCTTGACGAAGTCCGTGGTGATCGCGTGCTGCTGCGGCTTGAGCGAGGTCAGCAGGATCCACAGCACCGGGAAGACGGCGATGACGGACGCGACGAGCAGCGTCGCGTGCAGGCCGACGGAGGCGAGCGGGGCGCGGCGGCCCCGGATGCGCGTGGTCACGGTCACCACACCTCTCCCTGCTTGCGCAGCGAGCGCCGGTAGACCAGCGCGAAGATCATGAGCAGGGCGAGGATGAGGACGCCCCAGGTCGCCGAGACGGCGAAGTCGCGCGGGCTGGTGATGAAGGCCTCGCGGAAGGCCTGCGTCACCAGGATCTCGGTGGAGTCGCCCGGTCCGCCGCGGGTGAGCAGGAAGATCACCGGGAACATGTTGAAGGTCCAGATGGTGGAGAGCAGGATCACCGTCATGCTCACCGCGCGCAGCCCGGGCAGGGTGATGTGGCGGAAGCGCTGCCAGGGGGTGGCGCCGTCCATCTCGGCGGCTTCGTAGAGCTCGCCGGGGATGGACTGCAGTCCGCCGAGCAGGGCGACCATCATGAAGGGGACGCCGAGCCAGACGTTGACGGTGATGACCGAGAGCTTGGCCCAGGTCGGGTCGTCGAGCCACGGGACGGCGGAGATGCCCCCGCCGTCGAGGAGCTTGTTGAGGATGCCGTTGTCGCGGTTGAAGAGGAACCGCCAGGCGAAGACGGAGACGAAGCCGGGAACGGCCCAGGGCAGGATCAGCGCCATCCGGTAGGCGGCGCGGCCGCGGAAGTCCCGGTTGAGCATGTTGGCCAGGACCAGGCCGAGCGCGAAGGTGATGGACACGCAGGCGACGGTCCACACCACCGTCCACACCAGCCGCTGCAGGAAGACCGGGTCGCCCAGCACCGCCACGTAGTTGTCGAGCCCGACAAACTCGTACGTGGCGTCGAGGTGGCGGGCCCCGATGGTGCGGGCGACGTTGCGTTCGTTCGCGTCGGTCAGCGAGAGGTAGACGCCCCGGACCAGCGGCCAGCCGATGATCACGCCGAGGACGAGCACCACCGGGGCGATCATGGCCCAGGCGTACCAGTGGGTGGCGAGGGCGCGCCTCGTTCCACCGCGCTTCCCGCTGTCAGTCCAGCGGCCCCGGCCGCGGGCGACGTCGGTGTTCCCGAGGTCGTCGCCCGCGGCCGTGGCCACCGACTGGCTGGTGTCAGCAGCCATGGTTTCTCTACTTCCAGCCCTTGAGGATCTTGCGGAACTCGGCGCCGGCCGACTTGGCCGCGTCCTCCGGGGAGGAGGCCCCGGTGATCGCCTTGGTGTACTCGACCTTCAGCGGCTCGAAGAGGGAGCCGTTCTCCGGGATCCAGGCGCGCTCGACGGCCTTGTCCACGGCCGGCTTGAAGAACTGCACCATCTCGCTGCCCTTGACGTCCGGCTGCTCGTAGGCGGCGGTCCGGGTGGGGAGCAGGCTCAGCTCCTTGGCGGACTGCACCTGGACCTCCTGGGAGGTCATGTAGTCCACGAAGGCGTGCGCGGCGGCGGTGTTCTTGGAGCCGGCGTAGACCGCGAGGTCGTGGCCGCCCTGCGGGGCGCCCGCCTTGACCGAGCCGGCCGGGACGGCGGCGACGCCGAGGTTGGCCTTGTCCTTGAACTGGTCGCCCGCGTAGGTGTCGGCGACGGCCCACGGACCGTTGATCATCATGGCGACCTCCCCGGACTTGAAGGCGGTCTGCATGTTCGTCCAGCCGTCGGTGGCGTTGGTGAGCGCCGCCCCCGAGGTGACCAGGTCGCGCGCGGTCTTGAAGGCCTTGACGCCCGCCGCGTTGTCGACGGTGACCGTCTTGTTCTTGGCGTCGACCAGGTCGCCGCCCTCCCCGTAGATCAGCGGGAGGAACCAGTAGGAGTCGTCGCCGCGCAGGTAGAGGCCGGCCTTGCCGGTCTTGGCCTTGACGGCGGCCGCGGCGGTCTTCAGCTCCTCCAGCGTGGCGGGCGGCTGCACACCGGCGTCGGCGAGCATCTTCTTGTTGTAGAAGAGGCCGAGCGTGTCGATGACCTGCGGGACGGCGTAGGTCTTGCCCTCGAACTTGCCGCTGGCGGCGGCCTGCGGCAGGAACTCGGCGTCGATCTTCTTGGCCGTCTCGGCCGGCACCTCGTCGAGGTACTGCAGGGAGGCGAAGTCGGCGACCCAGCCGACGTCGGCGCGGATCACGTCGGGGGCGTCGGAACCGCTGCTGAAGGCGTTCTTGACCTTGTTCTGCGCGTCGCCGTAGGGGACGTTGACGTACTTGACGGTCACCTTCGGGTGCTTCGCCGTGAAGCCCTCGGCGATCTTCTGGAAGCTGGCCTTCTCGGCGTCGTTCGAGGTGTCCCACCACGTGACCGTGCCGGAGAGCTCGCCGCCGGCCTTGGTTTCCTGGCCGTCGTCCTTGGTGTCACCGCCGCAAGCCGTCGCCGCGAGCGCCAGGGTCGCGACCAGCGCGGTGGCCGCTATGCCACGCCGCATATGAACTCCTTCGATGATCCCGGCCGCGCCTCGCGGTCCCGAGTTGCCAGGAACGTAACAAGCCTGAAAGAAGTCCGAAAGAGCTTGCGGCAATTTTCTGCAAGACCCGCTGATCGTTACATCCGTGTGTCCGGACGGTTGCCGCAGCTTGCTGTTAGTTCGAGTCACCTTCGACTGCCCGGGCCCGCAACCAGGGGAGGTGTGCTCGCGTTGACCCCGATATGACCCACGAGGCGACGGCCGTCCAGCTTGCAAGCGCTTCCAGCAACGCCGCCGCGCGTGACGGCTGGTGGCGCGATGCCGTCATCTACCAGGTGTACGTGCGCTCCTTCGCCGACAGCGACGGCGACGGCATCGGGGACCTGCGCGGGGTGCGCGAGCGGCTCCCGCACCTGACCCGCCTCGGGGTCGACGCCGTGTGGCTCACCCCCTTCTACGTCTCCCCCCAGGCGGACGGCGGCTACGACGTCGCCGACTACCGGGCCGTCGATCCGCTCTTCGGCGACCTCACCGACGCCGACGAGCTGGTCCGCGCCGCGCACGCCCTGGGACTGCGGGTGATCGTGGACGCGGTGGCGAACCACACCTCCGAGCGGCACCCGTGGTTCCGGGCCGCCCTCGCCGGGGAGCCGGGAGCCCGGGAGCGCTACCACTTCCGCCCGGGCCGCGGGAGGGACGGCGACGAGCCGCCGAACGACTGGGAGTCCGTGTTCGGCGGCCCCGCCTGGACCCGGACCCCGGACGGGGAGTGGTACCTGCACCTCTTCGCCCCCCAGCAGCCCGATCTGGACTGGGAGCACCCCGAGGTCGCCGCCGAGTTCGCCTCCGTGCTGCGCTTCTGGCTGGACCTCGGCGTCGACGGCTTCCGCGTCGACGTCGCCCACGGCATGGTCAAGGCCCCGGGCCTGCCCGACATCGGCCGCGGAGCGCAGGCCACCCTCATCGGGACCGAGTCCCTCCCCTTCTTCGACCAGGACGGGGTGCACGAGATCCACCGCTCCTGGCGACGGCTCCTGGATTCCTACGAGGGCCCGCGCATCGGGGTCGCCGAAGCCTGGGCCCCGACGTCCGAGCGGCTCGCCCTCTACGTCCGCCCCGACGAGATGCACCAGGCCTTCAACTTCCGCTTCCTGAACTGTCCCTGGGACCCGCAGGCCATGCGCACCGTCATCGACGAGTCGCTGGCCGCCACCGCCTCGGTGGGTGCGCCGACGACGTGGGTGCTGTCCAACCACGACGTGGTGCGGCACGTGACGCGCTACGGGGGCGGGGCGCAGGGCCTGGCCCGGGCCCGGGCGGCCGCCCTGCTGATGCTGGCGCTGCCGGGCTCGGCGTACGTCTACCAGGGTGAGGAGCTGGGCCTGCCGGAGGTCCTCGACCTGCCCGACGAGGTGCGCCAGGACCCGGCCTTCCACCGCACCGCCGGCCGGGACGGGCTGCGCGACGGCTGCCGGGTGCCGATCCCCTGGTGCGGCGAGGAGCCCCCGTACGGCTTCGGGCCCGCCGGGAGCTGGCTGCCGCAGCCCGCCGGCTGGGGCGGGCTCAGCGTCGCCGCCCAGACCGGCGACCCGCACTCGACCCTGGAGCTGTACCGCGCCGCCATCGAACTGCGCCGGGCCATCCCCGGCCTCGGTGCACCGGGGGCGGGTCTCGCCGCCCCCGGCGGGGGCGGGGGCGCCGAGACGGACGAGGCAGACGAGGGGGACGAGGCGGACGAGGCCGCGGCCCCCTGCGGGATGCGGTGGCGGCCCGCGCGGGAGGGCGTGCTGCTCTTCACCCGGCCCGGCTTCGCCTGCACCGTCAACACCCGGCCCGTACGAGTGGAGCTGCCCTCCCCCGGACGCCCCGTGCTCTCCAGCGCGCCCGTGGAGACGGACGGCCGCACGGTCCTGCTTCCCGCCGATTCGTGCACCTGGTGGGCAACGTGACCCACGACCGGTACAGTCCAATCCTGTGACCGCACGGCTAGCCGACATCGCAGCCCAGGCGGGGGTCAGCGAAGCCACAGTCAGCCGCGTGCTCAACGGCAAGCCCGGTGTGGCCGCGGGCACCCGTGAATCCGTGCTGGCCGCCCTCGACGTGCTGGGCTACGAACGGCCCGTACGGCTGCGCCAGCGCAGCGCGGGACTGGTCGGGCTGATAACCCCCGAGCTGGACAACCCCATCTTCCCGGCGCTCGCCCAGGTCATCGGACAGGCGCTGACCCGGCAGGGGTACACGCCCGTGCTGGCCACGCAGACCCCCGGCGGGTCCACCGAGGACGAACTGACCGAGATGCTGGTCGACCGCGGGGTCTCCGGCATCATCTTCGTCTCCGGTCTGCACGCCGACACCACCGCCGACATGGGCCGCTACGACCAACTCCGCGGCCAGGGCGTCCCGTACGTCCTCATCAACGGGTTCTCCGACAAGGTGCAGGCCCCCTTCGTCTCGCCCGACGACCGGGCCGCGATGCAGTTGGCGGTCACCCACCTGACGGCCCTGGGGCACACCCGGATCGGGCTCGCGGTCGGACCCAAGCGCTTCGTACCGGTCCTGCGCAAGATCGAGGGCTTCCGGCTCGGCATGATGGAGCGGCTCGGACTCGACGAGGCCGAGACGGAGGAGCTCGTCCAGCACTCCCTCTACACGCTGGAGGGCGGTCAGGCCGCCGCGGCCGCGCTCATCGCGCGCGGTTGCACGGCGGTGGTGTGTGCCAGCGACATGATGGCGCTCGGCGCGATCCGCGCCGCCCGGCAGCAGGGCCTGAAGGTGCCGCAGGACGTGTCGGTCGTCGGTTTCGACGACTCCCCTCTCATAGCGTTCACCGATCCGCCGCTCACCACCATCCGGCAGCCCGTCCAGGCCATGGGGCAGGCGGCCGTCCGGACCCTGCTGGAGGAGATCGGCGGTACGCCGGCCCCGCACAGCGAATTCGTCTTCCTGCCGGAACTGGTGGTCCGCGGCTCCACGGCCTCGGGTCCGGGACAGCGCCGCCGGCCCTGAGCCGTCCGGCGGATCCCGGGGGGCGTCTGACCCGGCGGTCCGGTACCGCGCGGCCCCCCGGGGCTGGGGTCATCCGCAGGGCTGAGCGGCTGCGCCGAAGACCGTCCCGAGGGATGATCGGAGGCGAGAAGGCATCTGGCAGACTCTCTCCCCATGGGTGAAGCGAGCGTGAAGACACTGGAAACCCGGACGGACGTCTCGTCACCCCCCGTGACCGAGAGCGCGGCCCGCCCGGATTCCGAGCGCGCCCTGCTCACCCGCTTGCGGTTGCCGCGGCGGCCGCGGATCTGGTTCGAGATCGTGCTCATCGCGGTCAGCTACTGGACCTACTCGCTGATCCGCAACGCGGTACCCGAGCAGAAGGCGGCCGCCCTCGCGAACGCCGACTGGATCTGGCGCACCGAGCGGATGCTGGGCATCGCCGTCGAGCAGTCGGTCAACCACGGCGTCAATTCGGTGACGTGGCTGATCGTGGGGATGAACTACTACTACGCCACGCTCCACTTCGTCGTGACCATCGGCGTGCTGGTGTGGATCTACCGGTTCCATCCCGGGCGTTACGCCGCCACACGCCTGATCCTCTTCGCGACCACCGGCGTGGCCCTGCTCGGCTACTTCTTCTACCCGCTCGCGCCGCCCCGGCTGATGAACGGGCAGAACTTCGTCGACACGGTGCTGGTCCACCACACCTGGGGTTCCATGGCCTCCGGGAACCTCAAGCACATGTCGAACCAGTACGCCGCCATGCCGTCCATGCACATAGGGTGGTCGCTCTGGTGCGGCCTGACGGTCTTCGCGGTCGCCTCCGCCCCCTGGGCGCGGATCCTGGGCCTCCTCTACCCGACGGCGACCCTCGTCGTCATCGTGGCCACCGCCAACCACTTCTGGCTCGACGCCGTGGGCGGCATGCTCTGCCTGTCCTTCGGCTACGCGGTCTCGCGGTCCTGGTACGGATCGCTCCCGCACCGGCTGCCGCGCCACCCCGAGCACACGGGCCCGCACCCGGCGGCGGCGGCGCTGCTCAACCGCTTCCGCCGCTAGCGCACCCGCCGCCCACCCCCGGGCCCTTGTCAAGCGCGGCCCGGCGGGCCCCCGGCGGCCGGGGCCGCCCCCGGCGTCTTCGCCTTCCCGGGGCCGGCCGCCCCGCAGGCCGGGTCCTACGCCCCGTAGAACAGTTCGTCCACCACTGCGCGGGCGCGCCGGGTGATGCGGCGGTAGTCGTCCAGCATTTCGCCGACCGTGCCCTCCGGGTAGCCGAGGTAGCGGCCGACCGCGCCGAGTTCGCGGGCCTCCGAGGGGAAGGTGTCCCCGGCGCGGCCGCGGACCAGCATCACCGCGTTGCGGACGCGGGTCGCCAGGACCCATGCCTCATCCAGGATCTGCGCCTCCTCGGTCGGGATCAGCCCGGCCGCGTGGGCGGCGGCCAGGGCCTGGCGCGTCCGGGTGGTGCGCAGCCCCGGTTCGGCCCAGGCGTGCCGCATCTGGATCAGCTGGACGGTCCACTCGACGTCGCTGAGGCCGCCGCGGCCGAGTTTGGCGTGCAGGGTCGGATCGGCGCCGCGGGGCATCCGCTCGGACTCCATGCGGGCCTTGAGCCGGCGGATCTCGCGCGCGGCGTCCTCGCCGAGCCCCTCCGCGGGGTAGCGCAGGGGGTCGATCAGCTCGATGAAGCGGCGGCCGAGCTCCTCGTCGCCGGCGACCGGTTCGGCGCGCAGCAGGGACTGGCTCTCCCAGGTCAGGGACCAGCGCCGGTAGTAGGCGGCGTACGAGGACAGCGTGCGCACGAGCGGCCCGGAGCGGCCTTCGGGGCGCAGGTCGGCGTCGATCAGCAGCGGCGGGTCGGCGGTGGGCAGCTGGAGCAGCCTGCGCATCTCGGCGACGACGGCCTGCGCGGACTTCGCCGCGATCTGTTCGTCGACGCCCTCGCGGGGTTCGTGGACGAACAGCACATCGGCGTCGGAGCCGTAGCCCAGCTCGTGGCCGCCGAAGCGGCCGACGCCGATGACGGCGAAGCGGGTGGGCAGGGTGTCGCCGAAGTGGGAGTGGACGGCGGCGCGCAGGGCGCCGGCGATGGTCGCTGCGGTGAGGTCGGAGACGGCTCCGCCGACCCGGTCGACGAGGGCCCCGTGATCCTCTTCGGCCGGTTTGTCCTCGGTGCCGTAGGCGCCGATGATGTCGGCCGCGGTGGTGCGGAACAGCTCGCGGCGGCGCACCCCGCGGGCGGCGGCGACGGCGGCTTCGGGGCTGCCGGCGCGGCCGACGGCGGCGAGCACCTCCTGCCGCAGGGCCTCGTGGGTACGGGGCTGCAGGCCCTCGGGGTCGCCGAGCAGGGCGACGGCCTCGGGGGCGCGCATCAGCAGGTCGGGGGCCAGGCGCCCGGCGGACAGGACGCGGGCGAGGTTCTCGGCGGCGGCCCCCTCGTCGCGCAGCAGGCGCAGGTACCAGGGCGTCTTGCCGAGGGCGTCGGAGACCTTGCGGAAGTTGAGCAGTCCGGCGTCCGGGTCGGCCGAGTCGGCGAACCAGCCGAGCATGACCGGCAGCAGGGTGCGCTGGATGGCGGCCTTGCGGGTCACTCCGGAGGCGAGGGCTTCGAGGTGGCGCAGTGCGGCCACCGGGTCGGCGTACCCGAGGGCTTCGAGGCGCTGGCCGGCGGCGCGCGGGGAGAGCCGGGTCTCGCCGGGGGCGAGCTGCGCGACGGCGTCGAGCAGCGGCCGGTAGAAGAGCTTCTCGTGCAGGCGGCGGACCACGGAGGCGTGCCGGCGCCAGGCCTTGTTGAGCTCGGCGACGGGTTCGGTGCGCAGCCCCATGGAGCGGCCCAGGCGCCGCAGGTCGCCCTCGTCCTCGGGGACGAGATGGGTGCGGCGCAGCCGGTAGAGCTGGATGCGGTGCTCCATCGCGCGCAGGAAGCGGTAGGCGTCGTGCAGCTGGGCGGCGTCCGCGCGGCCGACGTAGCCCCCGGCGGCGAGGGCGTGCAGGGCGTCGAGGGTGGTGCCGGAGTGCAGGGTGGCGTCGCTGCGGCCGTGCACCAGCTGGAGGAGCTGGACGGCGAACTCGACGTCGCGCAGACCGCCCGGTCCGAGTTTCAGCTCGCGGTCGACCTGGGCGGCCGGGATGTTGTCGACGACGCGGCGGCGCATCTTCTGCACGTCGGCGACGAAGTTCTCGCGCTCGGCGGCCTGCCAGACGAGGGGCCCTATGGCCTCGATGTACTGCGCGCCGAGCTCGGGGTCCCCGGCGACGGGGCGGGCCTTGAGGAGGGCCTGGAACTCCCAGGTCTTGGCCCAGCGCTGGTAGTAGGCGAGGTGGGAGGAGAGCGTCCGTACGAGCGGGCCGTTGCGGCCCTCGGGGCGCAGGTTCGCGTCGACGGGCCAGATGGTGCCCTCGACGGTGGTCTCGGAGCAGATCCGCATGAGGTGGGAGGCGAGGCGCGTGGCGGCCTGGACGGCCCGGCCCTCGTCGCCGCCCTGCGCGGGCGCGCCGTGGTGGTTCGCGGCCGGGGCGTCGGCGACGAAGATGACGTCGACGTCGGAGACGTAGTTGAGCTCGTTGCCGCCGCACTTGCCCATCGCGATGACGGCGAGCCGGCACTGGGCGGCGTCCTCGGGCGCGGCGGCGGAGGCGATGCGCAGGGCCGCGCGCAGGGTGGCGGTCGCGAGGTCGGCGAGCTCGGCGGCGGTCTGGGCGACGTCTATGGTCCCGCAGACGTCACGGGCGGCGATGGAGAGCAGGCAGCGGCGGTAGGAGACGCGCAGCGCCACCGGGTCGTGGGCGTCGGCCAGGCCGCGTTCGAACTCGGGGAGCCCGGGATGCAGGTCGGCGGCCTCGTAGGTGACCAGGGCCTGCCAGTCGCGGGGGTGGCGGGCGAGGTGGTCCCCGAGGGCCTCGGAGGCGCCGAGCACGCCGAGCAGGCGGTCACGCAGGGGCTTGGCGCTGACGAGGGTGTCGAGGAGCCCGGGCAGTTCGTCGGCCGGCTGCGCCTCGGCGAGCCGGACGAGCCCGAGGAGGGCCAGGTCGGGGTCCGCGGTCGCCCCGAGGGCGTCGAGGAGCACGGGATCGGCGCGTACGGAAGCGAGCGCGTCGGTGTCGAGCAGCCGGGCGGCGGCCGAGGGGTCGGTGAAGCCGCTGCGGAGCAGCCTGCTGAAGGTGCTGCTCCTGCGTCCCGGGACCGTCATCCCGCCGCCTCCCACGGTTGTCGCTGCCACTGCCCTGGCCTGCCTCGGGGTGAGCCTAGCCGGAGCAGGCGTTCGACTCACCGCCACGTATCATGAGGGGGCTTATCGGATTATCCGAAGATTTATGGCGTGAAGGGGCAAGCTCCTCGCCGACCTGGCCAGGAGGAGCCCCATGTCCGACGGACGTCCGCGCGGCGGCCCCGCCAGGCACACCCCCGCCCCGACCGCTCCGCGCCCGGAAGCGGACCGGCCCGGCTCCTCGGCCCACGGCCCGCACCCGGAAACGGACCGGCCCGACTCCTCGGCCCACGGCCCGGAAGCGGACCGGCCCGGTTCCGGAGTCCGGAGCCCGCAGCCCGGGCCCCCGGCACCGCGGACCGGCCGGCGGGACCCCGGGGCCGGCGGACAGGACTCCGCGGACCGGCATGCCCCGCTGCCGACGCAGACCCCGCGGGCCGGCGCCGTCGGAGCCCCCACGGGGCACGCGCACGCCCGGGACCCGAAGCTCCCTGCGGCCGACGGAGCCTACCCCCACCCGGAAGCGCCGGGGCACCCGGGCGGCCCCCGCCCGGTCGGCCCGTACCCGGCTCCGGACGCGCACCGGCCCGTCTCCTGGGACTCCGCCCGCCACACCGGCGCCGCCGGGCACCCGGAGCCGCCGCCCGCCGGTGGCCGGTACCCGGACACCTCGGGCCCGGCCGGCCGCGCCCGCCCCGACGCCCGGGACCCGCACGTGCCGGCCCCCCGCGGCGCGTCCCCGGACACCCTCCGGCCGGACTCCGGCAGCGACCCGCACCCGGCAGCCCGGGACCCGCACATACCGGCCCCCCGCGGCCCCCACCCGGGCGACCGGGCCGACACCGGCACCGGCACCGGCACCGGCACCCGACCCGATGCGCAGGACGGGGGCCCCGTCGCCCGCGCCCACCCCGAGACCCGGGACCCGCACGTACCGGGCCCCCGCGGCCCCCACCCCGGCGATCCGGCCGACACCGGCACCGGCACCGGCACCGGCACCGGCACCGAGGGGCACGACGACCCGCATCCCGACGACCACCACCCCCACGGCCAGGACGGCCCCCACGGCCACGACCACGACCACCCGCACGGCCGCGCCCGCCGGCCCGGCCACCGGCACCACCGGGCCGGGCTCGTCAAGGTGGTCGCCTTCTGCGCGGCCACCGCCGCCGGCAGCATGCTCATGCTCCGCGGCAACGAGGCACTCGACCGCCTGGCCGCCCCCGCCGCCCCCGACAGCAGGGCCAGCGCCCCCGCGGCCCCCGCGGACGCCCCGGACCCCGGCCGGGTGCTGCAGATCGTCGCGCATCCCGACGACGACCTGTACTTCATGAATCCGGACCTGCGGTACTCCATATCCGCCGGTCACCCGGTCACCTCCGTCTACCTGACCTCCGGCGAGGCCGACGGCATCAACGCCGGGGCCGGCAAGGAGGCCGGCGCCGCGCCCAACAAGCCCGCCTACGCCGAGGCCCGCCAGAACGGCATACGCGCGGCCTACGCCAAGATGGCCACCGGCGACCACACCAGCGCCTGGAAGCGCACCGTCGTCCCGACCAGGGGCGGCGGCCACGCCGAGGTCGACATCCTCGTCGCCGAGCCCCAGGTCAACCTCGTCTGGCTGCAGATGCGCGAGGCCGGCACCGTCTACGCCGACGCCCCGGACAGCCTGCACGGCCTGTGGGACGGCCGGGTGTCCCACCTGGAGTCGGTGCTCGCCTCCGGCACCCCGGTCAAGCAGCGGTTCACGTACACCAAGGACCAGGTCGTGCAGACCCTGGCCGGCCTGCTGGAGCGGTACAGACCGACCACGGTCCGCTCCCAGGACCCGACCCCCGGCCGCTTCCCCGACACCAGGCGGTACACCGACCACCAGGACCACTTCTACGGCGCCCGCTTCGTGCAGCTGGCGACCGCCGCGTACGCGAAGGACGTCAAGGACCGCCCGCACTTCGCGGTGCAGAACTACCTCGGCTATGTCAACGGCTCCCTGCCCAGCTCCCTGGATCCGGGCGAGGCCAAGGAGAAGCTGGACATCCTGGACACCTACGCCGGGCTCGGCCGGCAGGACCACTGCGGCAGCGAGGCCGGCTGCGGTGACCGCAAGGTGGCCGACCACCCCTCGGGCAACCGCTGGACCGAATCCATCAACTATGCCCGCGGTACCAGCACTTCCTGGCTGACCTCCGACAGGGAGCACGGACTGTGGGCCTTCAAGGTGCTCGACGGCCAGGTCGCCGTCTGGCACCGGGCCGGCCCGATCGGCAGCTGGAGCGGCCCGAAGATGCTGCCCGGCACCGGGATGGACCCGGGCATCGCCACCGTCACCCTGCAGGACGGCCGGATCGCCGCCTTCGGCACCCGCACCACCTTCGGCGCGAAGCCGGCCGACTACGGGCGCGAGGTCGTCTACGCCGTCCAGCAGCGTCCGGGCGCCGAGGAGTTCGGCGAGTGGCAGTCGCTGGGCACCCCGGAGACCGCGGACGAGAACTGGACCTCCGACATCAGTGCGCCCGCCGTCTCGGTCGACGGCACGGGGCAGCTGGCGGCGTACGTCCGCGACGGGGCGTACACGCTGCGCGGCCGGGTGCAGCGGCCCGACGGCAGCTGGGGCCCGTGGGAGAAGTACGGCGGCGCCGCTCTGCACGGCAGCCCGGTCACCGCCGTCGACGCGGCCGGGCGGCGGATGGTGTTCTCCACGACCGCGAAGACGGTGGTGGGCTGGGTGCAGCCCGGGCCCGGCGCCCCGCTGGGCCCGCCCACCCCCACCGGCCTGCCGGACACCACGCTCCCGCTCACCGCGCAGGGCCGGGAGGGCGGGGTACGGCTGTGGTTCCGCAAGCCGGGCTCCGGCAACGTCCGTACCGCGCTGATCACGGGTGAGGGCGGACTACTGAAGGTGAACGGCCTCACCGACCTCGGCGGACTCCAGGGCTTCGGCTCGGTGACGGCGAGCGGACACGTGCTCGCGGGCCGCTCGGCGGGCGGCCAGCTGGGCTCGGACCTCGGGTCGGGCCGGCCGTGGGAGCGCTCGGCGCTGATGTTCGTCGGCGCGCCGTCCTCGACGACGACGGGGAGGGGCATGGTCAGCCTTGCGGTGGTGGGGCTGGACGCGCGGCTGTACGTGACCTCGTCGGCGGACGCCCCGGAGGCGTATCTGGCGCCGTGGCAGCCGGTGGGCCCGCGCAACGCCACTCCGTAGTGCGCCGGTTGCCCCGCCGGGCGGAATAACAGCGTCCGCTTTGCGGTCATATATCGGGATCAAAGCATCCACAGGGTACAAGCAGATCCGGTCTTTCCCGGAAAGCGGCAGTCATCGGCGAAATCGGTGAACCAAGTTCCCCGTATCCGCCTCTTTCTGACTGCTCAGCGGCTCCCGCCGCCCGGAACGAACCAAGGCGTACCCGATGCCCTTGACCCGCCGCCGCTTCGCGGCCCTGCTCACCGTGCTGACCGCCGGCACCACCGGTGTGCTCGCCGTCGCCGCCGGACAGCAGACGTCGGCCGAGGCCACCCAGGACAAGGACCGCGTCGCCGCGCTGCCCGCGAGCGTCACCGCGGGATCGGTACTCCAGGTCGTCGCCCACCCCGACGACGACCTGTTCTTCATGAACCCCGACCTCAGCCGGTCGCTGCTGTCCGGCATCCCGGTCACCACCGCCTACCTCACCTCCGGCGAGGCCGACGGCCGCAACGAGGCGCACGGCGCCGAAGCCAGCGACCCGGAACAGCCCGCCGACCGCACCCACTACGCGGAGGCCCGGCAGAACGGCATACGCTCCGCCTACGCCCAGATGGCCACCGGCGACCGCACCAGCGCGTGGAAGCGCACGGTCATACCCACCGCCGGGGGCGGTCAGGCCGAGCTGGACGTGCTCATGGCGAAGCCTCAGGTCAACCTGGTGTGGCTCCAGCTGCGCGAGGCACGCAGCACCGGCGGCGACGCCCCCGACAGCCTGCGCGGCCTGTGGAACGGCCGCATACCGGCGCTGGGCGCCCAGCTGACCTCCGGCACTCCCGTCAAGCAGCAGTTCACGTACACGAAAGACCAGTTGACCCAGGCCATAGCCGGGATCCTGGCCCGCTACAAGCCGACGACGATACGCATGCAGGACCCGACGCCGGGCCGCTACCCGGAGTCCGGCAAGTACACCGACCACCAGGACCACATGTACGGCGCCCGGTTCGTGCAGGCCGCCACCGCCGCGTACGCCGCCCAGGTCACGGACCGCCCTCGCTTCTCGGTCCAGAACTACCTCGGCTACCACAACAGCACCCTCCCGCACGCGCTGGACCCGCAGACGGCCGAGACGAAGACCGGCTACCTGAAGACCTATGCCTGGCACGACCACCAGGACTACTGCGGCTCCCCCTCCGGCTGCGGCGACCGCAAGGTCGCGGGCAACCCCACCGGCCACAACTGGGCGCAGTCGCTGCGCTACAGCCGCGCCGACACCACCTCCTGGCTGACCGCGGGCACGCCGGGCCGCCTGTGGGCGTTCGCCACGCTGGACGGGCAGACCGCGTACTGGACGCGGGCCCCCGGCGGCGAGTGGGCGGGCCCCGCCCTCCTGCCGGGCGCGGGCATCGACCCGGGCGCGACCACCGCGCGCTACCCGGACGGGCGGATCGCGGTCCTGGCCACCCGTACGGCCTTCGGCCCCGCGCCCGCGGCCTACCGGCGCGAGGTCGTGTACGCCGTCCAGTCCGCGCCGGACGGCCCGTTCGGCCCATGGCAGTCGCTCGGCACCCCCGACCCGGCCGACGAGGACGACATTTCGGCGATCAGCTCGCCCGCGGCCGGTGTGGACGCGGAGGGCCGCCTCACCGTCTACCTGCGCGACGCGCGCCGCACGCTGCGCGCCACCGTCCAGCAGCCGGACGGCAGCTTCTCCGCCTGGAAGCGCCTGGGCGGCGAGGACCTGCAGAGCGATCCGGTGACGGCGCTCGACTCCGCCGGGCGCCGCCACGTGTACGCCACCACCACGAAGTCCGTCCTGGCCTGGACGCAAGCCGACCCCGGCGCCGCCCTGTCGGGCCCTTCGGAGACGGGCCTGCCCGCCACGACGGTCCCCCTGTCGGCGGTCCCCGACGGAGCGGGCGTCCGGCTGTACTTCCGCCGGCCGGACTCGGGGGTCGTGCGCACCGCCCTGGTCACGGCGGGCCCCGGACGGCCCCAGGTCTCCAGCGTCGCCGAGGCGGGCGGCCGGGCCGGATACGGCGCGGTGGGCGCGGCGGGCCGCCTGCTGTCGGGCCGCGCGGACAGCGGCACGGTCGGCACGACGGGCCTCGGCGGCCCCCCGGCCTGGTCGGAGTCCGGGATGCTCTACGCGGGCGCCCCGGCGGCCGTCCTCGAACCCTCGGGCGCGACCACGGCGGTCCTGGGCCTGGACGCCGCGCTCCACACGACGACGACCCCGCCGACCCCGGTCCGCCCCACCTGGCACCGCGCGGTCCGCTGACGCCCGTCCTCGCGGGCGGCCAGGGGCCGGTCAGGGAACGGGACCGGCGCCGGTCCCGGCGCCGACGGCCAGGGGCCGGTCAGGGGCCGACGGCGGCCGTGAGCAGTTCCCGTACCTGTCGCGGGGTCCAGTGACCGGCCGCGCCGGGGCAGGCCGACAGGTAGTCGGCGATGTCCTGTTCCTCCCAGGGGCCCGACTCCAGCAGTCCGCCGGCCAGGTACCGCAAGTAGGCGGCCGACGGCGCCAGCGGTTCGACGTCCCGGACGGTCCAGGGGGCGGTGAAGGTCAGCACGGGGATGCCCTCGATCGTCCCCGGGCAGACGAGCGTCTCGTACCGTCCGGGGCCCAGTTCGTCGCGCCCCTCGCACAGCACCCGGCTGAGGTCGAGGTCCGCCCCCGGCTCCCCGTACATCTCCTGCGCGGCGATGTCGGACAGCTGGCCCGCGGTCACGAGGTGGGCGCGCGCCCTCATGCGGCCGGGCGCCGTCGGGTCGTACAGGCCCCGGCCTCCCGTCCACACCCGGGACTCGGTGGCGAAGTACAGGCATCCGTCGAGCTCGATCGCGACGGACCGCTCCGGCGCCCGGTGGTCCCGGCACCCCGGGTAGGTCCGGGTCGCGCCGGCGGGCGTCCCGCCGGCGAGGTAGGCGCTCAGCCGGTCCATGTGCATGTTCGACCCGTACGACGCGTACCAGACCCGCTCCGGCACGGGAAGCCCGCCCTCCAGGGGCTCCAGGGGCTCCAGGGCATGGACGGTCATGCTCTTCCTCACGTGTGGGGGCGAAAACGACTCCGGGCCGGAGGTCACCGACCGCCGGCCCGGGATCCACGAGCGCCCCGACGGGCCCCGCCCGCGGCTACAGCACCGGCATCATCTTGCGGAGTTCGAAGGCCGTGACCTCGCTGCGGTACTCCTCCCACTCCTGCTTCTTGTTGCGCAGGAAGAAGTCGAAGACGTGCTCGCCGAGGGTTTCGGCCACCAGTTCGCTGCGTTCCATCAGGGAGATGGCCTCGCCCAGGTTCTGCGGGAGGGGTTCGATGCCCATCGCGCGGCGTTCGGCGTCGGAGAGGGCCCAGACGTCGTCGTCGGCGCCCGCGGGGAGTTCGTAGCCCTCCTCGATGCCCTTGAGGCCCGCCGCGAGGAGGACCGCGTAGGTCAGGTAGGGGTTCGCGCCCGAGTCGATCGAGCGGACCTCGACGCGGGAGGAGCCCGTCTTGCCCGGCTTGTACATCGGGACGCGGATCAGGGCCGAGCGGTTGTTGTGGCCCCAGCAGATGTACGAGGGGGCCTCGCCGCCCGAGCCGGCGGTGCGCGAGGAGCCGCCCCAGATGCGCTTGTAGGAGTTGACCCACTGGTTGGTGACCGCTGCGGTCTCCGCCGCGTGCCTGAGCAGGCCCGCGATGAAGGAGCGGCCGACCTTGGAGAGCTGGTACTCGGCGCCCGACTCGTAGAAGGCGTTGCGGTCGCCCTCGAAGAGGGAGAGGTGGGTGTGCATGCCCGAGCCCGGGTACTCCGAGAAGGGCTTCGGCATGAAGGTGGCCTGCACGCCCTGTTCCAGGGCGACCTGCTTCATCACGAGGCGGAAGGTCATGATGTTGTCGGCCGTGGAGAGAGCGTCGGCATAGCGCAGGTCGATCTCCTGCTGGCCCGGGGCGCCCTCGTGGTGGCTGAATTCGACCGAGATGCCCATGGATTCCAGCATGGTGATCGCCTGGCGGCGGAAGTCCATGCCGACGTTCTGCGGGGTGTGGTCGAAGTAGCCGGAGTTGTCCGCCGGGACGGGACGGCTGCCGTCCAGCGGCTTGTCCTTCAGCAGGAAGAACTCGATCTCCGGGTGGGTGTAGAAGGTGAAGCCCAGGTCGGAGGTCTTGGCCAGGATGCGCTTGAGGACGTAGCGCGGGTCCGCGAAGGACGGCGAGCCGTCCGGCATCAGGATGTCGCAGAACATCCGGGCGGTCCCGGGAGCCTCGGCGCGCCACGGCAGTATCTGGAAGGTGCTCGGGTCCGGCTTGGCGATCATGTCGGACTCGTAGACCCGCGCGAAGCCCTCGATGGCGGAGCCGTCGAAGCCGATGCCCTCGTCGAAGGCCTGCTCCAGCTCCGCCGGAGCGACCGCTACGGACTTGAGGAAGCCCAGTACATCGGTGAACCACAGGCGCACGAACCGGATGTCGCGCTCCTCAAGCGTCCGGAGGACGAATTCCTGCTGCTTGTCCATGCTTTCATCCTCGCAGTTCAGGTGGCCTGTGCACCACCGCCGCGAGGGCTTGGGCACAGTCGGGCCGGCCCAGTATCGCCAGCGGTGGTTTCCGCCACATTACGCACCCGGCAAAGCTCGCGGCACCCCCGCACTGACCGCGGACCCGTCATGAGCATTACCATCGGCGCCCATGGGGGGCCGGAAGGACACGCGGCGGGGGCGTCAGGCACGTCCCGGACTCCTGCGCGCCGTCCTGCTGACGGCCCTCGCGGTGGCGGCGGGGGTGCTCCTGCTGTGTGCGCGGCCCGGTGAACCGCACGCGCCGAGCGGTTTCCCCGCGTACGGTGCGGCCACGGCGGTCGCCGCGCACGGCACGGCGCCCGGCCGGTCACCCGGCCAGGCACCCGGCCCGGCCCGCGGACGGACACCGGGGCAAGCACCCGGCCCGGCCCACGCCGTCTGCGTGTCCCCGTACGACCTGCCCGGCTGCTCGCCCCTCGCGCACGTGATCCCGGGCGTGCTGCCGGCGCCGCCGCCCGCCGCGACCACCGCGGGCGGCAGTGCGCCGCCCGCCGCCGCGTCCGGCGCGGCGGGCGGGACCGGGCCTCCCGGGCCGCTCGCGCGCGCCCCCGACCTGCACGTCCTCCAGGTGCTGCGGACCTGACGGGTCCGGTTTCGCGTCCACCCACCCCCCTCAGCAGAAGGAACCAGGGCACCATGGCCAGCAGGACCGACAAGAACAGCGACCACTCCCGCCAGGCGCGCATAGCCGAGATGCGCCGGGCCGACCGGGCGCGCGACCGGCGCAACAAGGCCGTCGCCATCACCACCGCGGCGGTCATCGTGACCGGCCTGGTCGGTTTCGGCGCCTGGGTGATGATCGACCGCAAGGAGGCCGAGCAGCGTACGAAGGACGCAGCGGAAGTGGCCCGCAAGACGCCGGTCGACGGCGAGCAGACCTGGGACGCCAAGAAGCTCGGCCGCAACCACGTCGAGACGCCGGTGAAGTACGAGATGAACCCCCCGGTCGGCGGTGACCACCACCCCCGCTGGATGAACTGCAACGGCGACGTCTACAAGAACCAGCTCCCCGAGGTGAACGCCGTGCACTCGCTGGAGCACGGCGCGGTC
The DNA here is from genome assembly GCF_001905445.1 of Streptomyces sp. CB00455. Taxonomy (GTDB): domain Bacteria; phylum Actinomycetota; class Actinomycetes; order Streptomycetales; family Streptomycetaceae; genus Streptomyces. The sequence goes on from NZ_LIVQ01000003.1 coordinate 469,314, forward strand.
TGGGTGACGTACAACGAGAAGGCCGCCAAGGCCGACGTGGAGAAGCTCGCCGAGACGGTGGGCAAGACCCCGTACACGCTGATGAGCCCGGTCAAGGAGCAGGCCGGTTCGATCATGCTCAGCGCGTGGGGCAAGCAGCTGACGGTGGAGAAGGCGGACGACCCGCGCGTGGCGCAGTTCTTCACCAAGTACGTGCAGGGCCCGCAGACGCCGGAGCCGGGCGCGGCCTGCACGAACGGGCTGGCCGACAAGTGAGCCGCACCCCCCGCACGTACTGGGTGGCCGGGACCGCCGTGCTGCTGGCGCTGCTGTTCGCGGCGGCCGCCACGGTCGCCGCCGCGTCCGGCGGTTCGGATTCGGCGGCGCGCGCCACGCCGGGGCTGCACTCCCCGGACGCGGGCTTCGCCCGGGACATGTCGGTCCACCACCAGCAGGCGGTGGAGATGTCCTTCGTCGTGCGCGACCGCACCCAGGACGAGGGGGTGCGCAGCCTCGCCTACGACATCGCCAACACCCAGGCCAACCAGCGGGGCATGATGCTCGGCTGGCTGGACCTGTGGGGCCTGCCGAAGGTGGTGGCGGGCGAGCCTCCGATGTCCTGGATGGGTCCATCCGAGGAGCACGGCGGGCACGGCGGGCACGGCGGGCACGACGACCACACGGTGCACACCGGCGGGGACGCCCCCGCCGGCGGCGCCGGGCCCTCCGGGCACGACACGGCGGCCAAGCCCGGCGCGCTGATGCCCGGCATGGCCTCCAAGGAGGAAATGGCGGTGCTGGGGGCCGCCGGCGGCCGGGACGCGGAGGTGCTCTACCTCCAGCTGATGACCGACCATCACAAGGGCGGCGTGGCGATGGCCGAGGGCTGTGCGCGGCTGTGCCGGACCCCGGTCGAGCGGGAGCTGGCACAGGGCATGGTCGACGCGCAGCGCTCGGAACTCGCCCTGATGGCGGACATGCTGGCGAAGCGCGGGGCCGCCCCGCGCGGGTGACGCGCCACCCCCACCCGACGACGGGAAGCCGGATGCCGGCCCTGGCTCCGGGGGCTGGGCCGGGCCGGGAACGGGCCGGGAACGGGCTCCAGACCAACCGGGCTCGGGATCGACCGGGCTCCAGACCAGCAGGGCCCGGGACCAGCCGGGCGCCAGACCAGCCGGGCTCGGGATCGTGACCAGGCTCAGGACCGAAGCCGGGACCGGGGCCGGGATAGGACTCCGAACCAACCAGGCTCCGGACCGGGCCCGTGACCCGGCTCGGGATCGTGCCCGGCTCAGGACCGGGACCGGGACCGGGACCGGCGGCAACGTGCCCGCGAGGCGGGCGCTCTACTCCGGCCCTCGACCGGGAGCGGTGCGGACCGCCCGGGTCACCTGGTCCGGGCGGTCCAGCATGACCAGGTGGCCGGCGGGCTCGGCGACCTCGAAGCGCCCGCCGAGCCGGGCGGCGAGCTCCGCCTGGCGGGCGAGCCGGCGCGAGGCGCCCCGCCCGCCGGAGCCGTCGTGGTTGGCGAGGACGGTGACGGGCGCGGTCAGCGGGTGCGTGGCGCGCAGCGCCAGGACCTCGGCGGCCATGTCGGGGTAGCGGGAGTTCTCCAGCAGGGCGCCGCGCCACACGCGGCCGGTGCGGTAACAGCGGCGTACGAGGTCCCGCGGCGCGGGGTCGGTCCCGCCGGTGCGCGAGGCCCGTACGGCCAGACGGCGCGCTGCCGGGCCCACGGCGGCGGGCAGCCCGGCGGCGGTCACCATCCGGCCCAGGACCCGGGCGCCGCCGGTGCGCAGCGCGGCGGGCAGCAGCGTGCGGGGGGCCTCCTCCACGCTGGTGTCGAGCAGCACCAGGGCGGCGGTGCGCCGCGGGTACAGACGCGCGAAGGCTTCGGCGTGGAAGCCGGCGATGGAGTGGCCGACGACGGTGACCGGCCCCGGGTCGGGCAGGTCCAGGGCGTCGAGCAGCGCGGCGATGCGGTGGGCCTCCCCGGCGGCGGTGGGCGGTGCGGCGGCCGGGGCGCTGAGGCCGTGCCCGGGGCGGTCGAAGCGGACGACGGTGTGGCCCCTGGCCGCCAGCGGCGCGGCCACCGGGTCCCAGTCGAACCAGGCCATGGCGAGCCCGGCGGCGAGCACGGCCACCGGCCCCCGGCCCTCGACGACGACGTGGAGCGCGGTTCCGTCCACCCGGACGAAGCGGCCGGTGGCGCTCATGTGCGGTCCTCCTGGTGGACGGAGCAGGCGAGCAGGCCCAGCCAGAGCGCGACGAACAGCACCTGGAGCCGCTGCCCGGCGCCCAGGGCCCAGGTCCCGCGCCCGGCGGTGAACAGCGCGATGGCGGACAGGGTCCACACGGTGGCGAGGAGTTCGAGGGCGACGAGGGCGGGCCCGTAGCGGGCGAGGGGCGCGAACCAGCCGTAGCGGCGGGCGGCGATGGTGAGGGCGACGATCCCGGCGAGGGCGCCCGCCATGGCGAGGCTGCTGCTGAGGGCGTGGGCCTGATGGGTGGCGGGGACGAGCCCGGCGGTCTCGCGGGCGGCGCACTCGGGGTCCGCGGTGGGCGCGCAGCTCAGCGGCAGCCACGCGTCGGCGGCGGTGGCCGCGCCGAAGAGGGTGACCCCGGCCCAGCCCGTGACCGCCCAGGGCCGGCGGGAACCGGCGTACCGCGCCAGGCGCAGCAGTGCCGCCAGACCGCCGGCGAAGACCAGCATTCCGGCGGTGAAGTCGGTGGCCCGGAAGAGACCGCCGAGCGGCTGGTCCTGGGCCGCGAGTTCGCTGACGTACGTCTCGATGGGGTTGAGGCCGGTGGAGAGGACGACTTCGAGCACCCACGCGGTGTAGGCGGCGGCGCCTAGGCCGATGAGGACGGCGACCGGCCGGGCGCTGCGCGGAGAGGGACCCTCGGGGGACATGGTGCGACTGATCCTAAGGAATCCGGAGTGGAACCCGGAGTGGAACCCGGGGTGGAACCCGGGGTCGTTCCGAGGATCGGATACCCACCCCGGGTAGGGTTCCCGGCATGACGCGCAGCGCCCAGCGAGCCGCCCCGCGGCCCGGGCCGCGGCCGTGCGACGCACCGCCCGCGGGCCTGGCCGCCCCGCGCGCCCGGGCCGTCCGGACCGGTTCCCGCGGCCCGCGCCCTTCCCGGACCCCGCACCGTACCCGGCGCTCCCCCCGGCCCTGCGCTGCGCGTCTCACCCGGCACTCCTCCTCGGACACCACCTCGCGGACCGCCCCGCGCGCCACCTCGCACACCGCCCCCCACACCGGGGAGGACGCGCCCGGGGCCCGCCCCGTTGCCCCGGGCGGCGCACCCGACCCACCCGGGCCCCGGGCCACGGCCCGCCCCGGCGAGACCGCGCCGCTCGGGGGCGCGGTCCCCGGACCGGGACGGCCCCGTCGCGGGGCGCCCTGCCCGCCCGCGCGCCAAGCCCGCGTCCGCGCCCGGCCCACCGGTACCCCGGGGCTCGCCGGTACCCCGGGACGGGGCATAGCAGGAGCGGTCCCGCCGTAGCCCCGCGCCCGCGGGGACCGGCGGGCCGCGTCCGTCCACCGCCGGTGGCCCCCGCACGTGCGCGGCGCCGGCCCGGCGGACCGTTCCCGTCCGCAGGCAACCGCCCACCCCCCGTGAGGTGCTTCCCCATGCGTTCCCTTCCCACCCGACGCGCCGTGCTGGGCGCCTCCGCCACCGCCGTCGTCGCCGCCGCCGGTTCGGGGCTGCTCGGCGCCTGTGCGGGGCCCTCCGGCCCGGGCCCCGCCACCGGCCACGGGCCCGGCCACCACGGCGGGACGGCTGCCGGCGGCCCCGAGGGGTACGTGGACCCGGCCGGCCCGGAGGTCCGGGCCGTGGAGTCCGCCCGCAGGGCCACCGGGCCGGTCACCGAGGTCCAGGTCACCGCCACCGCCACCACCCTCGACCTCGGCGGCGGGCACACCGTCCGCTCGTGGGCATACGGGGACCGGCTGCCGGGCCAGGAGGTACGGGTCACCGCGGGCGGCACCCTGGCCCTGACCCTGGCCAACAACCTCCCCGAGGCCACCTCCGTGCACTGGCACGGCCTGGCGCTGCGCAACGACATGGACGGGGTCCCGGGGCTCACGCAGCGGGACATCGCCCCGGGCGGGTCGTTCGCCTACCGGTTCGCCGTTACGCACCCGGGGACGTACTGGTTCCACCCGCACACCGGAGTCCAGCAGGACCGCGGCCTGTACGCCCCGCTCATCGTCGAGGACCCGAAGGAGCCCCTCTCCTACGACAAGGAGTGGGTGGTGGTCCTGGACGACTGGATCGACGGGGTCGACGGCGCCACCCCCGACGCGGTCCTCGCCGAGCTCCGCAAGCGCGCGGGCGGCGGGGCCCACGCCGCGCACGGCCGGGCGGCCTCCCCCGGCCCGAACGGCGCGGACGCCGCCCCCCGCCCGCCCGGCACACCCCGCCCGTCCGGCGCCTCCCCCAGGCCCCCGCGGCTCCTCGTGGGCGCCGACAGCGACATCCTGGGCCGGGAAGCGGGCGATGTCGCCTACCCGCACTACCTGGTCAACGGCCGGACCGCAGACGACCCGTCGGTCTTCACCGCCGAGCCCGGCGACCGCATCCGGCTGCGCATCATCAACGCCGGCGGGGACACCGCCTTCCGCATCGCCCTCGGCGGCCACGAACTGACGGTCACCCACACCGACGGGTTCCCGGTGCAGCACGCGAAGACGGGCTCGCTGCTGCTGGGGATGGGCGAGCGGTACGACGTCCTGGTCACCGCGCAGGACGGGGTGTTCCCGCTGACCGCCCTGGCCGAGGGCAAGGGGCAGTCGGCGCTCGCCGTACTGCGCACCGGGACGGGGACGGCGCCCACGGCCGGGACCCGGCCCGCCGAGCTGGACGGGCCGCCGCTGATGGCGAGCGCCCTGCGGGCCGACGCGTCGGTGGCCCTGGCGCCCCGCGAGCCGGACCGGACGGTGCAGTTGAGGCTCACCGGATCCATGTCGAGGTACAACTGGGCCTTCGACGGCAAGCCCTACACCCCGGACCAGCGGCACCCGGTGAAGGCGGGCGAGCGGGTCCGGCTGGAGTTCGGCAACGCGACGCCGATGTGGCACCCGGTGCACCTGCACGGGCACTCCTTCGCGCTGGGCGGCGCGCAGGGGGGCGGGGCGCGCAAGGACACCGCGATCCTGCTGCCGGGCGGGAGGCTGACGGCGGAGTTCGACGCGGACAACCCGGGCCTGTGGATGACCCACTGCCACAACGTCTACCACTCGGAGTCCGGGATGATGACCGTGCTCGGCTACCAGGTCTAGGCGGTCTGCGCGGGGCGCGGAAAACCCGGCGGGCACGCGGCGGCGGCATGGCACCCTTGCGGTGATCAAGAAGCCGCGACAAGAGGACGCCCGCCCGCATGAGCACCCCGCCGAAACCGCCCAGCTCCCCCAGCGACCCGCCCACGGAGCCGGCCGGCACGGCCATATCGGGCGCGGCCCCGGACCCCGGACCTGCCCCGGCGCCGCCGTCGTTGCGGAAGCCCCCGGCCGTGCCCGCCACCCCGCAGGCCCCGAACGCCGCAGCCCCGGCCCCGGCCCCGGACGCACCCGCGCAGGGTCCAGGCCCGGTCGCACCCACACCGGACGCACCGCCGCAGGGACCGGAGCCGGCCACCGCCTCCCCGGCACCCGCGCAGGGACCCCTGCAGGCCTCCCCGGCTCCCGCACAGGCCACCGCCTACCCGGCTCCCGCACCCGCCGCACCCGCCCCGTCGCCGTTCGCGCCGCCCCACAGCCCCCCGGCCCCGCCGACGGGCGGCCCCGTGGGCCCCGGCGGCCCCGTGAACCCGTGGGCCCAGCCCGGACCCGGTTACGGCGGCATGCCGTACTCCGTCTACCCGCCGGCCGCGCCCCCCGCCAACGGCCTGGCGGTCGCCGCCCTCGTCCTCGGGATCTCCGGCATCGTCATCGGCCTGACGCCCATCTTCTTCTGGGTGGGCGGCGTCCTCGCCGTGACCGCCATCGGCATCGGCATCGGCGCCGTCGTCCGCGCCGTGGGCGGCGCACCGCGCAAGACCATGGCCATCATCGGCACGGTCCTCGGCCTCCTCGGCCTCGGCGCCTCCGCCGCCGGTCTCGTCCTCACCGGCGTCATCATGGACAAGGCCGCCGCGCACGCACCCCGCCGGATGGTGCCGGACCGGGACTACCCGCAGGACACCGACCCCGAGGACGCTCCGCCCCCGGCGGCCTCGCCCTCCCCGAGCCGGGTGCCCGGCCTCACCTCCCCGCTGGCGTTCGGCGAGACCTTCACCTACCCCAACGGCATCAAGGTGAGCCTGTCCGTGCCGAAGGAGTACGTCACTTCCAACAAGTACGCCAAGGTGGGCAACGCGGTTCAGATGACCGTCACCATCACCAACGGTTCGGCGGCGGCGCACGACGTCATCTACGCGATGCCCAACGTCCGCGACGACCAGGGCATGACGGCCAAGCTCGTCTACGACGGCTCCGTCCCGAAGATGATCCGCGGCTCGATCCTGCCCGGAGAATCCGCCTCCGGTGTCGTCGCCTTCGAGGTGCCCGAGGACACCACGAACCTCAGCGCCGACATCTCCGCGGGAACCACGCTGGACAACGTGAAGTTCGCCGGCCCGGTCGGCTGACCCAGCGGCGGTCCGCCACCGGGCCCGGTCGACGGGCTCCGCCGCCGGGCCGGGCCACCGGCCGCCCCCGCACAAACGCCCGAAACGAGGCCGGGTCCAGGACATCGCGTCAGAGAGACGATTAGACTGGGGCCGTGCCTCAACTTCGTCTCGCTCTGCATCAGATCGACTCGCACGTCGGCAATGTCGACGCCAACGCCGACTCGGTCGTCCACTGGACCCGGCACTCCGCCGAACAGGGCGCCCACCTGGCGGCGTTCCCGGAGATGACGCTGACCGGGTACCCCGTCGAGGACCTCGCCCTGCGCGGTTCCTTCGTCGAGGCATCCCGCACCGCGCTGCGCGCACTCGCGCGCCGCCTCGCCGCCGAGGGCCTCGGCGAACTCCCGGTCGTCGTGGGCTACCTCGACCGCACCGAGCAGGCCGTGCCGCGCCTCGGCAAGCCGGCCGGCTCCCCCGAGAACGCGGCCGCCGTGCTGCACCGCGGGGAGGTCGTCCTGCGCTTCGCCAAGCACCACCTCCCGAACTACGGCGTCTTCGACGAGTTCCGGTACTTCGTGCCGGGCAACACCCAGCCGGTGATCCGTGTCCGGGGCGTCGACGTGGCCCTGGCCATCTGCGAGGACCTCTGGCAGGACGGCGGCCGCGTCCCGGCCACCCGCTCCGCCGGAGCCGGGCTGCTGATCTCCCTCAACGCCTCCCCGTACGAGCGCAACAAGGACGACGTGCGGCTCGAACTGGTCCGCAAGCGTGCCCGGGAGGCCGGCTGCACCCTCGCGTACGTGGCGATGATCGGCGGCCAGGACGATCTCGTCTTCGACGGCGACTCGATCGTCGTCGACCGCGAGGGCGAGGTCATCGCCCGCGCCCCGCAGTTCTCCGAGGGGTGCGTGCTGGTCGACCTCGACCTGCCCGCCGCCCGCGCCGACGCCCCCGAGGGCACCGTCGACGACGGGCTGCGCATCGACCGCGTCGTCCTGTCCGAGGAGCCCGTCGAGCCGTACGAACCGGTCGTCCCGGGCGGCTGCGCAGACCCCCTCGACGACGACGAGGAGGTCTACGACGCCCTGGTCGTCGGCCTGCGCGCGTACGTCCGCAAGAACGGCTTCCACTCCGTCCTGATCGGACTCTCCGGCGGCATCGACTCCGCGCTCGTCGCCGCGATCGCCTGCGACGCCGTCGGCGCGCAGAACGTCCACGGCGTCTCCATGCCGTCGAAGTACTCCTCGGAGCACTCCAGGCACGACGCGGCCGACCTGGCCGAGCGGACCGGACTGCACTTGCGGACCGTGCCGATCGAGCCGATGTTCGACGCCTACATGGGCGCCCTGGCCCTGACCGGTCTGGCCGAGGAGAACCTCCAGTCCCGGCTGCGGGGCACCACGCTCATGGCGCTCTCCAACCAGGAGGGCCACATCGTCCTGGCCCCCGGCAACAAGTCGGAGCTGGCCGTCGGTTACTCCACGCTGTACGGCGACTCGGTGGGCGCCTACGGCCCCATCAAGGACGTCTACAAGTCGGACGTCTTCCGGCTCGCCCGGTACCGCAACCGGGCCGCGGCCGAGCGCGGCGAGACTCCGCCCATCCCGGAGAACTCGATCGCCAAGCCGCCGAGTGCCGAACTGCGCCCGGGCCAGGTGGACACGGACTCGCTGCCGGACTACCCGGTGCTGGACGCGATCCTGGCCCTGTACGTGGACCGGGACCAGGGGCTGGAGGCGATCGTCGGGGCCGGCTTCGACCGCGAGCTGGTGGCCAGGATCCTGCGGATGGTGGACACGGCGGAGTACAAGCGCCGGCAGTACCCGCCGGGCACCAAGATCTCCGCGAAGGGCTTCGGCAAGGACCGCCGGCTGCCCATGACGAACGGCTGGCGCGAGCACGCTTAGCGCCGCCGCACCGGCGAGGGCCGTAGCGTGGCCGCGGCCGCGGCCGCGGCCACGCTACGGCTACGGCTACGGCTACGGCTACGGCTACGGCTACGGCTACGGCTACGGCTACGGCTACGGCTTGACGGTGACCCGGGCCGCCACCGGAAGGTGGTCGCTGCCCGTGCGCGGCAGGGTCCAGGAGGCCTCGGGCCTGATCCCGCGGACCAGGATCTGGTCGATCCGGGCCATCGGGAACTGGGCCGGCCAGCTGAAGCCGAACCCGTCGCCCGCCGCGCCCTGCGTGGAGCGCATCTGCGAGCTCACCTCGGACAGGGCACGGTCGTTCATTGTGCCGTTGAAGTCCCCGAGCGCGATGACCTTCTTCAGCGGTTCGGCGGCCAGGGCGGCGCCGAGCGCGTCGGCGCTGTTGTCGCGCTGGTTGGCGGTGAAGCCGGCGTTCAGCTTGACCCGGACCGACGGAAGGTGGGCGACGTAGGCGGCGACCGGTCCGGAAGGCGTGTCGATCGTGGCGCGCATGGCCCGTGTCCAGCCCATCCTTATGTCGACCGACCGGGCGGCGCTCAGCGGGTACTTGCTCCACAGGCCGACCGTGCCCTCGACGTCGTGGTACTTGTACGTGCCCGCCAGCGCCTTCTCGTAGACGGGGACGGCGCTCCCCTTGAGTTCCGTCAGGGCCAGCACGTCCGCACCGGACCCGGCCACCGCCACGGCGGTGGCGCGCGGATCGGGGTTGTCGGCGTCCACGTTGTGCGTGGCGACGACGAGATTGCCGCCCGCTCCGGACTTGTCGAGGACCAGGCCGCCGAAGAGGTTCATCCAGATCACGGCCGTGAGGACTATCGACAGGAGCGCGGTCGCGGACCGGCGGAAGACGGCGGCGGCCAGCAGGACCGGAACCGCCAGGCCCAGCCAGGGCAGGAAGGTCTCGGTGAGGCTGCCGAGGTTGCCGACGTCGTTGGGCAGCTCCGCGTGGAAGATCATGACCAGCGAGATCAGCAGGGCGATGGCGGCGAGTACCGTCCCGCGCCGCCAGATGCCCCGGTCCCCGCGCAGTTCGGCCAGTCGGCGCCGGAAGCGGGATCCGGAGGGCTCGGGCTCCGAGCCGCCGTTCTCCTTTTCCGTCATGTACGCCTGTGCCATGCCGCTGCCCTCACTGCCGTGCTCGCGCTCCGTCCCCGCCCCTTGACCCTAGGCGATGTACGGAGCCTTCCGTGCCCTACCTGCGACCGCCTGTCGCGGTCGTACGTCCGAGAGGACGAACGAGCGTGCGGCAAGGGTTCCGGTTGTCACGAAACGCGCACATTGGAGTGTTCGGATCCGGCGCGTGGCCCGCAGCACTTCCGCCGCGGGCCACGCGGATGCCACCATGGTGGGTGAGTCCGGGGACGCCGTGAGGGCGCCTCGAGATGACACAAGGAGCAGTTGCCATGACGCATGCCGTTTCGCCTGCCCGCGAACCCGCACCGACGGCCTCCCCCACCCTGTACGGAGGCGCGGGCACCCGGCGCATCACCGTCCGCGATCTGAACCTCGCCAAGGAGCGGGGCGAGAAGTGGCCCATGCTCACCGCTTACGACGCGATGACCGCGTCCGTCTTCGACGAGGCCGGCATCCCGGTCATGCTCGTCGGGGACTCGATGGGCAACTGTCACCTCGGCTACGAGACCACCGTCCCGGTGACGATGGACGAGATGACGCTGCTGGCGGCGGCCGTCGTACGGGGTACCAGCCGGGCACTGATCATCGGCGACCTGCCGTTCGGCTCGTACCAGGAAGGCGCCGTGCAGGCGCTGCGCAGTGCCACCCGGCTCGTCAAGGAGGCCGGTGTCGGTGCGGTCAAGCTGGAGGGCGGCGAGCGCTCGCTGCGGCAGACCGAGCTGATCGTGCAGTCCGGCATCCCGGTCATGTCCCACCTGGGGCTCACCCCGCAGTCCGTCAACGCCATGGGCTACCGGGTGCAGGGCCGCGGCGACGAGGCCGCGCACCAGCTGCTGCGCGACGCCAAGGCGGCTCAGGACGCGGGAGCCTTCGCGGTGGTGCTGGAGCTGGTCCCGGCGGAGCTGGCCGCCGAGGTCACCCGGTCCCTGCACATCCCGACGGTCGGCATCGGCGCCGGTTCGCAGTGCGACGCGCAGGTGCTGGTGTGGACCGACATGATGGGGCTCACCGGCGGGAAGCTGCCGCGGTTCGTGAAGCAGTACGCGAACTTGCGCAAGACCATGGGGGACGCCGCGAAGGCCTTCGCCGAGGACGTGGTGGGCGGAACGTTCCCGCTGGAGGAGCACGCGTTCCACTGACCGGGTGAGCACCGCCCCCGGTGCACCCCGACCGCCCGACCGCCCGACGGCCCGCCGGCACGATGCCGGCGGGCCGTCGGCTTGCCCGCCGCCGGACGCGCCGTGGCCCCGCCGCCGGTCGGCTGCCGGCCGGCTGTCGGCCGGCCGCCGGTCGGCCGTCGGTCGGCTGTCGGTGGTTTGTCAGTGGCGGCTGGTCCCATGGTGGACATGACGCGAAACGACAAGAATCCCCACGCCGTAGAGGTACGGGGGCTGGTCAAGCACTACGGCGAGACCAAGGCCCTGGACGGTGTCGACCTGGACGTCCGCGAGGGCACCGTCCTCGGGGTCCTCGGACCCAACGGCGCCGGCAAGACCACTCTCGTGCGCTGCCTTTCCACCCTGATCGTCCCGGACGCCGGAACCGCGACGGTCGCCGGCTTCGACGTGGTCCGCCAGCCGCGGCAGCTGCGCCGCACCATCGGGCTCACCGGCCAGTACGCATCGGTCGACGAGAAGCTCTCCGGCTGGGAGAACCTCTACATGATCGGCCGGCTGCTCGACCTGTCCCGCAAGGACGCCCGGTCCCGCGCCGACGAACTGCTGGAGCGCTTCTCGCTCACCGAGGCCGCGAAGAAGGCGGCGATGCACTACTCCGGCGGCATGCGCCGCCGGCTCGACCTGGCCGCCTCCATGATCGGCCGGCCGGCCGTGCTGTACCTGGACGAGCCGACCACCGGTCTGGACCCCCGCACCCGCAACGAGGTGTGGGACGAGGTGCAGCGGATGGTCGCCGAGGGGGCCACCGTCCTGCTCACCACCCAGTACATGGAGGAGGCCGAGCAGCTCGCGAGCGAGCTGACGGTCATCGACCGCGGCAAGGTCATCGCCAACGGCAAGGTCGACGAGCTGAAGGCGCGCGTCGGCGGACGCACCCTGAAGATCCGCCCCGCCGACCCCTCGGACCTGCCGGGCATGGCGCGTTCGCTGGCCGAGGCCGGGCTCGACGGGGTGGCCGGCTCCCAGGCCGTGCCGGACGAGGGCGTGCTGCTGGTGCCGATCCTGAGCGACGAGCAGCTGACCGCCGTGGTCGGCCTGCTGGCCGCCCGCGGGTACGCGATCGCCGACCTCGGCACCTACCTGCCCAGCCTCGACGAGGTGTTCCTGTCCATCACCGGACAGAAGCCGGCCCCGGCCACAGACAGCGTTGCGAACCAGCACACCGAGCCGAATCAGGAGGTCGCGGCATGAGCACCGCAACCACGACCAAGCCCACCGGCACCGTGGCCGCCCCGGCCACCGCGCCGGCCCCGCCCGGCGAGGGCCGGATCGGCCTGCGGGCCAACCTGCGGCACATCGGCGCGCTGGTGCGCCGCAACACCCTGCAGATCAAGCAGGACCCGGAGTCGATGTTCGACGTCCTGTTCATGCCGATCATCTTCACGCTGTTGTTCGTGTTCGTCTTCGGGGGCGCGATCTCCGGCAAGGGCAACCAGGCGGAGTACGTCAACTACGTGGTCCCGGGCCTCATGGCCATGATGGGCATGAACATCGCGATGGCCGTCGGCACCGGGGTCAACGACGACTTCAAGAAGGGCGTCATGGACCGTTTCCGGTCCATGCCGATCGCCCGGTCGTCCGTCCTCCTCGCGAAGATCGTCGTCGAGGTCGGCCGGATGCTGGTCGCCATCACCATCCTGCTCTGCGTCGGGTTCATCCTCGGCCTGTCGATCAAGACCTCGGTGCTGGACCTCCTCGCCGCCATCGGGCTGTCGGCCGTCTTCGGCGCCTCGCTGATGTGGATCTTCATCCTGCTCGGTCTGACGATGAAGACCGCGCAGGCGGTCCAGGGCATGGCCATGCTGGTCCTGATGCCGCTGCAGTTCGGCAGCTCGATCTTCGCCCCGCCGGCCACGATGCCGGGCTGGCTGCAGAGCTTCACCGACTACAACCCGCTGTCCAACCTGGCCGACGCCGCGCGGGCGCTGATCAACGGGACGCCGGTGGGCAGCTCGGTGTGGATGACGCTCGCCTGGTCGCTCGCCATCACGGCGGTCACCATGCCGCTCGCCGTGCGCAAGTTCCGTCAGAAGACCTGATCCGGGCGGTTCGGATCGGTCCGTTCGGATCGCGTCCCGGACGGGCCCCCGCCGGGGGACCGGATCAGACCAGGGCGGTGGCCTCCTCCAGGGAGAGGCCGCCGCCCTCGGCGTACGCCGCTTCGAAGACGGCGTCGCCGAGCGCCGCCCGCGCCAGCTCCTCGGCCCGGGCGGAATCCTCGCGTTCCGTGGTGACGGGGAAGTGGCGGGGCGGCAGCAGGGCGCGGTAGGCGCCGAGCAGCCGGGCGGCGTCGTACTCCCGCCCGGGGCCGCCCGGGGAGGCCAGGGAGAGGGCCGCGGTGGTCAGGTAGACGGCCGGCATCTGCGGCGCCACCATGCGCGACAGGGGGTCGTCGGCGGCCTGGATGGCCCGGCGCAGCTGGGCGAGGGCATCTTCGTACCGGCCCTCCCGGTTGTCCAGCCAGGCCATGGTGCCGAGCAGGAACCCGTCGAAGATGGCGTAGGCGCCGAAGGTGAACTCCTCGCGCAGGATCCGCAGCTGGGCCCGGGCCTCGGAGATCCGGCCGGTGCGCCCGAGGATGCCCGCCAGGAACATGCGGGCGGCGGGCATGGCCTCGTTGCCGTACTGCTGGACCGTGTCGGTGATCTCGGTCAGGATCCGCTCGGCCTCTTCGGTGTGGCCGTCCTCGGTGAGCGTGCCGGCCATGCGTACGCGCAGGACCGTCACCTGCGCCTTGGCGCCCAGGCGTTCGGCGTAGGCGACCGCCTCGCGGAAGTCGCGGGCGGCCAGGCCGTACTCGCCGCGCTTCTCCCGGGATTCGGCGCGGGCGGAGAGCGCTTCGGCGCAGCCCCAGGCATCGCCGAGTTCGCGGAAGAGGGCCAGGCTCTCGTCGGCGTCGCGGGAGGCGTCTCCGGCCCAGTCGGCCCGGTTGGCGAGGATGTTGGCGCGCAGCTGGAGGGCCGAGGCGAGCTCCCAGCGGTAACCCAGTTCGCGGGCGGTGCGCACCGTCGCGTCGATGACCTGCTGGAGCAGGCCGGCGTCACCGGCGATCATGACGGCGTAGATCCACAGGGAGGCGGGCGTGCGGCAGGTCTGCGGCAGCCCCGGCCGGTAGGTGGCGAGCACGCCGTCGACCTGGGCGAGGACCTCCGGGGCGTTCCAGTCGCTGCCGCTCTGGTCACGGGAAGCCAGCCGGACCAGGTGGACGGCGCGCCAGGCCTCGGCGCGCAGTGCGTCGCCGTAGGGCGGGGGCGTGTCGACGAGCTGCGCGTACACGGGCTCGGCCGGCACGACGGGGTGCGCGAAGGGGTCGGGGCCGAGCGCGGCGGCCGCCTCGGACCAGTGGCGGGACTCGGTGCGCAGGTCGTGCATGTGCCAGTACCAGCCCAGGGAGTGGATGAGGCAGAGCACTTCGTCCGTGTCGCGGGCGGCGACGGCGCGGCGCAGGGCGGTGCGGAGGTTCTCGTACTCGGTCGAGAGCCGGTCGGCGGCGGCCCGCTGGCCGTGGCCGCGGAGCAGGGGCTCGCGGGTGCGGGCCAGTTCGCGGTAGTGGACGAGGTGGCGGCGCTCGGTGTCCTCCCAGTCGTGCCCGGCCTCGGCGAGGCGGGCGGCGGCGTACTCGCCGACCGTCTCCAGGAGGCGGTAGCGCATGCCGTGGCCGTCCGGGGCGGGGGCGGCCACGACGAGGGACTTGTCGACGAGGGAGCCGAGGGTGTCGGCGACGTCCAGGGCGGCCACGTCCAGGGCGGCGGGGGCAGGGGCGGTAGCGGCGGGGGCGGGGGCGGTGTGGTGGCCGGCCGGGCCGGCGCAGACCGTCTCGGCGGCCGCCAGGTCGCAGCCGCCCGCGAAGACCGACAGCCGGCGCAGGACGGTCCGCTCGGCCTCGTCCAGCAGGTCCCAGGACCAGTCGACGACGGCACGCAGGGTCTGCTGCCGGGGCAGGACCGTACGCGCACCACCGGTCAGCAGCCGGAAACGGTCGTCCAGCCGGTCCGCGATCTGCCGCGGCGTCAACAGCCGCAGCCGCGCCGCGGCCAGCTCGATGGCCAGCGGCAGCCCGTCCAGACGGCGGCAGATCTCGGCGGCCGCGGCCGCGTCCTCGGCCACGCTGAAACCGGGACGGGCCGCGGCGCCGCGGTCGGCCAGGAGTCGCAGCGCGACCGGATCGGGCAGTGGCTCCACCGGGCGCAGCGACTCCCCCGGCACGCCGAGGGGTTCACGGCTGGTGGCGAGGATCCGGACCCCGGGACAGTGGGTGAGGAGCCGCTCGGCGAGCTCGGCGGCCGCGCCGATGACGTGCTCGCAGTTGTCGAGGAGCAGCAGGATCCGCTGCCGGGCGCAGTGCTCGGCGAGCCGGTCCAGGGGGGCGTCCCCGGCGCGGTCGGTCAGCGCGCGCATCTCCTCGGCGGAGGCGCCGCGCAGCTTGGTCTCGCGCGCGCCGAGCGCGGCGAGCACCGCTTCGGCGACGTCCTCCGGGTCGTCCACCGGGGCGAGCTCGACGAGCCACACCCCGTCGGGCCAGGCGCCCGCGTCATGGGCCTCGGCGGCCTCCTGGGAGAGCCGTGTCTTTCCGGCCCCGCCGGGACCGAGGAGGGTGACGAGCCGGGCGCGGGCGAGGTCGTCGCCGATGGTGCGGATGTCGTCCTCCCGCCCGACGAAGGTGGTCAGCCGCGCCCGCAGGTTCCCCCGCCGCGCCGGATGCCACCCCGGCTGCTCCGCAGCCTGCCCGACCGGCTGGAGCGAGGAGTACGCGGCTCCGTCGCCGGTCTGGGGCTGCGCACCCTCACGGGCGGTGTACGCACCCTGACCGGAATGCCCGTCCGGGGTCCCGCCGGGATCGGAGTGCGCACCCCCGGCGCCGGCGGGCCGGATCCGGGCGGGCGCCCCGTCCGGGCCGGCCGACGACGGGCCGGTGCGCAGGTACGGGGCCTGGCCGGTCTGCCCGTCCGGGCCGGCCGGGACGGAGTCCGACCGGCCGGCGGCCGGCCGGGTGGGGCGGGGTCCCGGGGCGGGGGTGGCCGGCCCGGGGGTCAGGAGTTCGGCGTGCAGGGTGCGCAGGGCCGGGCCCGGGTCGGTGCCGAGACGGTCGGCGAGGTCCCGGCGGACGGTGTCGTAGGCCGCCAGGGCCTCCGCCGGGCGCCCGGCGTCCCGCAGTGCCCGGATCCGCAGGGCCTGCAGCGGTTCGTCCAGCGGCTGCCCCGCGCAGAGCGCGGTCAGCTCCGGCAGGACGCGTTCCGCTCCGCCCAGGGTGACGGCCGCGGTGAGCAGGCCCCGCCGCGCGTCCCCCCGTACGGCGTCCCAGCGGGCGGATTCGGCGGCCGGGTCCGGGAGGTCCGCCAGGGCGGGCCCGCGCCACAGGTCGAGGGCGTCCTCGTACAGCTCGGCGGCCTTGGCCGCGTCCCCCGCGTCCAGCGCCTCGCCCGCGGACCGGGCGAGGCGCTCGAAGCGGTACAGGTCGACGTCCTCCCGCCCGGCGGCGAGCAGGTAGCCGCCCCCCGCGGAACGCACGGCCTCGTGCCCCAGCGCCCGCCGCAGCCGCGCCACCAGGGCCTGGAGCGCGGCCGGCGCGTCGGCCGGCCGGTCGCCGTCCCACACCTCGGCGACCAGCAGGTGGACCGGGACCGCCCGTCCCGGCCGCAGCGCGAGCGCCGTCAGCAGCGCCCGCAGGCGCGCTCCGCCGACGGCGACGGGGGTCCCGTCGTCGCGCATGGCCTGGGTGGTGCCGAGTATCGCGTAACGCACCGCCCCATTGTCGCCGGACCGGGGCCGGGACCCGACCCGATTTACCGCCGGGGCCCGGGATAGGTTTCGCGGCATGGTTCACCAGGGCGGCCGCGGCGAGCGGCGGATCAGTGCGGTATTCCTCGGCATCGCGGCCGTCATGGCGGTCACCGGGTGGGCGGTGTGGACGGACTACTCGGCCAGCCCCGGGCTCGCCGTGTTCCTCTTCGTGACCTCGGCGTGGATCGTCTCCCTCTGCCTGCACGAGTACGCCCACGCCCGTACCGCCCTGCACAGCGGCGACCTCTCGGTGGAGGACAAGGGCTACCTGACGCTCAATCCCCTCGCGTACACGCACGCGGTACTCAGCTTCGTCCTGCCGGTGCTCTTCGTGATCCTGGGCGGTCTGGGCCTGCCGGGCGGCGCGGTGTACATCGAGCGCGACCGCATCCAGGGCCGCTGGAGGCACAGCCTGATCTCGGCGGCCGGCCCGCTGGCGAACGTGGCCTTCGCGGTGGTCTGCACCGCTCCGTTCTGGCTGGACGCGCTGGAGGGCGTCCCGGAGGCCTTCCGCTTCGCGCTCGCCTTCCTCGCCCTGCTCCAGGTCTCGGCGGCGATCCTGAACTTCCTGCCGGTGCCGGGCCTCGACGGCTACGGAGTGATCGAGCCCTGGCTGTCGCACCGGGTGCGCCGGGAGGTGGCACCGCTGGCGCCGTTCGGCCTGATCGCCGTCTTCGCACTGCTGTGGATCCCGGAGGTGAACGGGTTCTTCTTCGACGTGGTCCGCGGGGTGCTGTCCTGGCTCGGCGTGTCGGACCTGGAAACGTACTGCGGCCGCGACCTCTACCGCTTCTGGACGGACACCGACGGACTCTGCACGTCCCCCCGGCTCTGACGGGAACGCCCGCGCCGGCCGACCGGGCTGCGGGGGCGCTACACCTGGCCGGCGCTGCGCGCGGCGGCGGCCCTGTCGGCCTTCGCCTTACGGGAGTAGTACCAGGCCATGTTGGAGGTGAGCCCGGCGAGCAGGACCCAGACGATTCCGAGGAAGCTGCCCTCCACGAAGGCGACGACGGCCGCGGCCACGGCGAGTACGCAGACGACGACGGCGAAGACGGCAAGGCGGGGCATGGGAAGAGCTCCTCGGAAACACTGAACGGGGTCGAGCCCCTCCAGTGTCCCCCATGCCCCGCAGTGGTCCCGTAAGAGCGGCGGGGCGCCCCGGCGCGATCGCCTGCCACCCGGAAGTTGTGCGTGGAGGGCAAGCTCTTCGCCGAGCTCCGGCGGGGCTGAGCGTGGGCGTGCCCGGCGGTTCCGCCCGGCCGTTTTGCCCGGCGGCGCGGTCCGGGTCAGGGGACCGGGCCGCCGGGCGGGGGCGGGTCAGACGTCCGTGACGCGCAGGCCCGCGTGGGCCTTGTAACGGCGGTTGGTCGAGATCAGGTTGGCGACGAGGGACTCGACCTGGTGGGCGTTGCGCAGGCGGCCCGCGAAGACGCCGCGCATGCCCGGGATGCGGGAGGCCAGGGCCTGGACGAGGTCGGTGTCCGCGCGGGATTCACCGAGGACCATCACGTCGGTGTCGATCTCGTCGACCGACTCGTCCTGGAGGAGGACCGCCGAGAGGTGGTGGAAGGCCGCCGTGACGCGGGAGTCCGGGAGCAGGGCGGCGGCCTGCTGGGCCGCGCTGCCCTCCTCGACCGGCAGTGCGTAGGCGCCCTGCTTGTCGAAGCCCAGGGGGTTGACGCAGTCCACCACGAGCTTGCCGGCGAGGTCCTCGCGCAGTGCTTCGAGCGTCTTGGCGTGGCCCTCCCACGGCACCGCGATGATCACGATGTCGCTGCGGCGCGCGCACTCGGCGTTGTCCGCGCCTTCCACACCGAGGCCCAGTTCCCCGGCGGCGCCCTGCGCGCGGTCCGCCGCGCGGGAACCGATGATCACCTTCTGTCCGGCCCGGGCGAACCGGTAGGCCAGGCCCCGGCCCTGGTCGCCGGTGCCGCCGAGGACGCCGACGACGAGGCCGGAAACGTCCGGGAGGTCCCACGGGTCCTTGGCCGGTGCCTTCGCGGGGGGCTGCTGCGTGCTGTCTGAGGAGGTCATGGGGGCGAGGGTAACGCCGGGATGCGCGGAGTCGAACGCGGCGGAAGGGGGGAAGCGCTCCCGTATGCCCCTTCCGTGGTGCAGGATGCCGATATGGATGCCGTGAGAGTCGCGTTGCTGCGCGAGGTCCTCGCCGGTACGCGATGGCCGGACGCCGCGCGCCGTTTCGCCGGTTCACTGCGGCGGTCGCTCGCCCCGGCGGGCGGGAACCTCCTGCTGGTGGGCACCGAGCAGTACGAGCCGTGGCACCTGGCGGCGCACCTGGCGGACGAAGCCGCCTGGTCGGGGCTGGCGGAGCTGGCGCCCACGCTCGTACGCCACCGCGTGCTGCCCGGGGAGCCGCCGCACCTGTCGGTGGGGCTGGGCAGGCTGGAGGCGGCCCGGCGCGGGCACACGCTGCTGGTCGTGGCTCCGGACGGGCCGGGCGAGGGGCTGTTGCAGCGGGTGCACGACGCCCGGCGCGCGGGGGCGACCGTACTGTCCCTGGACGGCGGCGATCCGGATCTGGGGACGCTCGCGCACGAGACGCTCTCGGTGGCGGAGGGATCGGCCGAGCTGGATCTGGACACGGTCCAGCACCTGGTCAGCGCGGCCGCCGGGGAGAACAGCCTGCCGGAGCAGCGCAGGCCGCGCGGCTTCCGGGACCGGCTGGCGCGCCTGGCGGACCAGCTGACCGCGCCACCGCCCAGCCCCTGGTAGCGACGGCCGCGACGCCGGGCAGGCGCGTCCCCGGCCACCCCGGGCTCGACCCCGCCAGATCCAGACCTCGCCGGACAGGCGCGTCCCCGGCCGCCCCGGGCTCAACCCGCCCGGGCCCGGCCGCCCCGACCAGGCCCGCCCGGACCGACCCTGCCCGCCCGTACGCGCGTACGCCCGCGGTGCGGACGCCCCCGCCCCCACCCCCGCCGTCAGGGCGTCGTGCCCTCCTCTTCCCCGCCCGTCTTGTCGTTCCACTTCGGGTCGTTCTGCCATTCGAGGTTGCGTTCCTGCGCCGTCTCCATGGCGTGGTTCGCCTCCCCGGGCGTGGCGTAGGGGCCGAAACGGTCCTTGGCCGGGCAGTCGGGGCCCTCCTCGACCTTCTTGTGGACGAGGCAGTAGTACCACTCGCCCGGTTTGCCGACCTGGCGCTTCTTGAACAGGGCCATCGCTGTCAGGCTCCTCTCGATCCGGCTCTCTGCCGCCAGCCTGCCCCATCACCGCTGGATACACTCGCTTGTATGTCCGGCCAGTCGCTGCTCGTACCAGGCGAGCTTTCTCCCGTCCGTTCCGTTCCCGGAAACATCCGCCGGCCCGAGTACGTGGGCAGGCCCGCGCCCACTCCGTACACCGGACCGGAGGTGCAGTCGCCCGAGACCATCGAGGCCATGCGCATCGCCGGCCGGATCGCCGCCCAGGCGATGGAAGAGGCCGCCAAGCTGATCGCGCCGGGGGTGACCACCGACGAGCTCGACCGGGTCGCCCACGCGTACATGTGCGACCACGGCGCCTACCCCTCGACCCTGGGCTACCGGGGCTTCCCTAAGTCCCTGTGCTCCTCGGTCAACGAGGTCATCTGCCACGGCATCCCCGACTCCACCGTCCTGCGCGACGGTGACATCGTGAATCTCGACGTCACCGCCTACATCGGCGGGGTCCACGGCGACAACAACGCCACCTACCTGTGCGGGGAGGTGGACGAGGAGTCGCGGCTGCTGGTGGAGCGCACCCGCGAGGCCCTGAACCGGGCCATCAAGGCCGTCAAGCCGGGCCGCCAGATCAACATCATCGGCCGGGTCATCGAGTCGTACGCCAAGCGCTTCGGCTACGGCGTGGTCCGGGACTTCACCGGGCACGGCATCAACTCGTCCTTCCACTCGGGCCTGATCATCCCGCACTACGACAGCCCGCACGCCACCACCGTGATCGAGCCCGGCATGACCTTCACCATCGAGCCGATGCTGACCCTGGGCACCCACGAGTACGACATGTGGGACGACGGCTGGACGGTCGTCACCAAGGACCGCAAGCGCACCGCGCAGTTCGAGCACACCCTGGTGGTGACGGACAGCGGGGCGGAGATCCTGACCCTGCCGTAGGGGTTTTACCGACAGGACGTCGGGAACACATTGACTTAGGCATGCCTAAGCAGCAGGATCGGACGTGGTGGCGGTGCCGTCACGTCCGCTCCCCGTCCCCGGAGGTCCGCCTTGGACGCCTTCTCCACGGTCATCCGCGTCGCTTCGCACGAGCAGCACACCGAGGCGGAGACGTCGTCCTTCATGAGCGACCTGCTGGGCGGAAGGCTCGGCGTGGAGGCGTACACCCGCTATACCGAACAGCTGTGGTTCGTCTACCGGGCCCTGGAGGACGCCGCCGGAGCCCTGGCGGGCGACCCGGTCGCCGGCCCGTTCATCCGGCCCGAGCTGATGCGCGTCGCCGAGATCGAGCGCGACCTCGGGCACCTGCTGGGCCCGGGCTGGCGCGCAAGGGTGGCGGCGCTGCCCGCGACCGCGGCCTACGCGGCGCGGGTGGCGCACTGCGCCGCGCACTGGCCGGGCGGCTACGTCGCCCACCACTACACCCGCTACCTGGGCGACCTCTCCGGCGGCCAGATCATCCGCGACAAGGCGGAGCGGACCTGGGGCTTCGAACGCAAGGGCGACGGCGTCCGCTTCTACGTCTTCGCGGACATCCCCAACCCCGCGGCGTTCAAGCGGACCTACCGCGGGCTGCTGGACGCGATCGCAGCGGACGACCTGGAGAAGCAGCGCATCATCGACGAGTGCAAGCGCGCCTTCGACTTCAACGGCGCGGTCTTCCGCGAGCTGGGCGCGCAGTTCCCGCTCAGCGCCTGACCGTCCGCCAGGGGCTACGGGGGGGGAAGGGGCCGGTCCGGTGCGCAGCACACCGGACGCGGACCCCTCGGGCACGGCCCCCCGGGTCGGGCACGGCCCCCTCGGGCACAGACCCCGGGGCGCGGCCCTCGAACGCGGACCCCCCGGACGTAGGGATGCTCAGTCGGCGGCCGGGGCGAAGCGGACACGGCCGCCGACCTCGACGGTGCCGTCGGGGCCGGGGGCGGTCAGGATCTGCGAGCCTGCGCCCTGGGTGATGTTCAGGGCGCGGTTGAGCTGGACGGTCAGCAGGATGGCCGCCGAACCGGTCGCCTCGTCCTCGGCGACGATCCCGTCGGCGCGGCGCGGGAACCCTCGGGCCCGGACGCGGCCCGCGGCCTCGTCCTCCCAGGCCCACGCGTACAGCCAGCCCTCGCCCGGCGGCGGGGCCGGCAGCGCCTCCACCTCGGCGGCGCTCGCGTACTGCTCGGTGGTCTTGCCCTCGACCCACTCGGCGCGGGCCGTGATCCAGGTGAACTCCCCGTCGTCGCGGGCCCACACGGGTCCGGCGGGCGGCTGGAGCTCCTCGATGTCGAGCAGCCAGGCGACCCCGACCAGCGGATGCCCGGCGAAGGACATCCGGGTGCCGGGGGTCCGGATGTCGACGATCCCGCGCTCGGGGTCGTCGACGAACACCGTCTCGCTGTAGCCGAGTTCCGCGGCCAGGGCCTGCCGCGACGCGTCGTCGGGGCAGGTCCGTCCGTCGCGTACGACACCGAGCAGGTTGCCGTGGCGGCCGTCACCCGCGCAGAAGACCTTCAACACGTCGAGATCGTTCACGCGGGCATTCAAGCACGGCGGCTCCGTTCGGCACGCCGCCCGTGCGCCGCCCCTGCGCGCGCACGGGCCCCGCCTGCGCGCGCACAGGCCCCGCCCACCGGTTGGCCGGTCCTTGACTCGCGCTTGACTTTCCCATGGGGATGCCGTGACGGCTCCGTATCCGGCGCGGGCCGGTGTGTGCCGAATCACTGGACGGGTGGGCATGGGTCAGGTAAGCCTCGGTTAAGTTAGGTCCGCCTCACCGGCCGTCCCGCTCCACCGGGGCCGCCGTCTGCCGAACGCCAGACCGCCAGGAGCCCGCATGCGCCCCGCCCGCCTCACCGTCCTCGCCGCGGCCACCGCCGTGGCCGCGCTCACCGCTGTGACCGGCTGCGCCGAGAAGACCGGCTCGGGCGACGGAACGATCCGGGTGGCGGCCTCGGACAGCGCCTGTGGCGTCTCCGCGAAGGAGTTCCCGGCGGGCAAGGTCCAGATCGAGGTCGAGAACAAGGGCTCCAAGGTCACCGAGGTCTACGTCCTCTTCCCGGACGACCGCATCGTCGCCGAGCGCGAGAACATCGGCCCCGGCACCAAGGCCGCCATCACCGCCGAGATCAAGCCCGGCGACTACGAGATCGCCTGCAAGCCCGGCATGAAGGGCGACGGCATCCGCGAGAAGGTCAAGGCCACCGGCAGCGGAGCCACCGAGAAGCGCAGCCCCGAGCTCGACGCGGCGGTCGCCGGCTACCGCAAGTACGTGCAGGCACAGGCCGACGAGTCCCTCCCCGCCACCCAGACCTTCGTGGACGCGGTCAAGGCCGGCGACGTCGAGGGCGCGAAGAAGGCGTACGCCCTGTCCCGCATCGGCTGGGAGCGCACCGAGCCGGTCGCCGAGTCCTTCGGCGACATCGACCCGAAGATCGACGTCCGCGAGGACGGCCTGGAGGCCGGCCAGGAGTGGACCGGCTGGCACCGCCTGGAGAAGGCGCTCTGGGCCGACAACAAGATCGGCGACGAGGAGAAGAAGCTCGCCGACACCCTGATGACCGACGTCAACGAGTGGCAGAAGAAGATCGGCCAGGCCGAGATCACCCCGACGTCGATGGCCAACGGCGCCAAGGAGCTCCTCGACGAGGTCGCCACCGGCAAGGTGACGGGCGAGGAAGAGCGCTACAGCCACACCGACCTGGTCGACTTCAAGGCCAACGTCGAGGGCGCGCAGAAGGCGTACGAGCTGCTCAAGCCGGTCGCCGCCAAGAACGACCCCGAGCTCGCCAAGCAGCTGGACACCCAGTTCGCGGCGCTCGACACCCTGCTGGACAAGCACCGCGCGGACAAGAACTCCATGGACTTCACCTCCTACGACAAGGTCGGCGACGCCGAGCGCAAGGAGCTGTC
Source organism: Streptomyces sp. CB00455 (assembly GCF_001905445.1). GTDB lineage: Bacteria > Actinomycetota > Actinomycetes > Streptomycetales > Streptomycetaceae > Streptomyces. The sequence goes on from NZ_LIVQ01000003.1 coordinate 493,012, forward strand.
GGACGCGGTCAACGCCCTCGCGGAGCCGCTCTCGAAGCTCGCCGCCGCGGTCGCCAAGTAACCGGTACCAGCAGAAACAGGCGGGAGATCCCCATGTCCGAGCAGGAGCCGTCCGTACAGCCGGAGCCGGGGCAGCGGCCGGAGCAGGACCAGCCGCAGCGCACCGAGGGCAGGCCGGCGCCCTCGCGGCGCTCGGTGCTGGGCTGGGGCGGTGCCGGCCTCGCGCTCGGCGCGGCCGCGGCCGGCGGTACGGCGGCGGTCCTCGGCACCGGATCGGACGCGGTGCCGGTGGCCTCCGCGGGGGCGGCCGTGCCCTTCCACGGCGAGCACCAGGCGGGCATCGCCAGCGCGGTGCAGGACCGGCTGCACTTCGCGGCCTTCGACGTGAAGACGAAGGACCGCGCGGAACTCGTCAAGCTCCTCCAGGAGTGGACCGCGGCGGCCCGGCTGATGACGGCCGGGCGCCCGGTCGGCGAGGGCGGTTTCGGCGGCCTCCCCGAGGCGCCGCCGGACGACACCGGCGAGGCGCTGGGCCTGAAGGCCTCCCGGCTCACCCTGACCATCGGTTTCGGTCCCGGCCTGTTCGCCAAGGGCCGCTTCGGCCTGGAGGACAGGCGCCCCGACGCGTTGGTGGACCTGGAGCAGTTCCCCGGTGACAACCTGGACCCGGCCCGCTCCGGCGGCGACCTGTGCGTCCAGGCGTGCGCGGACGACCCGCAGGTCGCCGTGCACGCCATCCGCCAGCTGGCGCGCATCGGCTTCGGCAGGACCGCGGTGCGCTGGTCGCAGCTGGGCTTCGGCAAGACCTCGTCCACCACCCCGGACGAGCAGACGCCGCGCAACATGATGGGCTTCAAGGACGGCACGCGGAACATCTCCGGCACGGACGCGGCGGGCCTGGCGAAGCACGTGTGGGTCGGCCCGGGCGACGGCAGCGACTGGATGACCGGCGGCTCCTACCTCGTCGCCCGGCGCATCCGGATGCACATCGAGACCTGGGACCGCACCTCGCTGATGGAGCAGGAGGACGTCTTCGGCCGCGACAAGGGAGAGGGCGCCCCCGTCGGCAAGTCGAAGGAGCGCGACGAGCCCTTCCTGAAGGCGATGAAGCCGGACGCGCACGTGCGCCTGGCCCACCCCGACACCAACGGCGGGGCGACGATCCTGCGCCGCGGCTACTCCTTCACCGACGGCACGGACGGTCTGGGCCGGCTCGACGCGGGCCTGTTCTTCCTCGCCTACCAGCGCGACGTCCGCAAGGGCTTCATCCCCATCCAGCGCAGCCTGTCGAAGAACGACGCGCTCAACGAATACATCCAGCACGTGGGTTCGGCCGTCTTCGCCGTCCCGCCGGGCGTCCGTGACAAGGACGACTGGTGGGGCCGGACGCTGTTCGCGTAGTCCCCGCCGGAGAGGAAACGCCGTGTTCGGCAACTATCTGATCGGTCTGCGCGAGGGGCTGGAGGCCAGCCTGGTCGTCTGCATCCTCGTCGCCTACCTGGTCAAGACCGAGCGCCGGGACGCCCTGCGCCCGGTCTGGCTCGGCATCACGATCGCCTGCGCGATCTCGCTCGCCTTCGGCGCCGTGCTGACCTTCGGCACGCAGGCCCTGACCTTCGAGGCGCAGGAGCTGCTGGGCGGCAGCCTGTCGATCGTCTCCGTGGGCCTGGTGACGTGGATGGTCTTCTGGATGAAGCGCACCGCGCGGCACCTTAAGGGCGAGTTGCACGGCAAGCTCGACGCGGCGCTCGCCATGGGCACCGGAGCGCTGGTCGCCACCGCCTTCCTGGCCGTCGGCCGCGAGGGTCTGGAGACCGCGCTGTTCGTGTGGGCGTCCGTGCGGGCCAGCGGCGAGGGCTCCTCCGCGCCGCTGATCGGGGTGCTGCTGGGCATCGCCACCGCGATCGTGCTGGGCTGGCTGTTCTACCGGGGCGCCCTGCAGATCAACCTGGCGAAGTTCTTCAAGTGGACCGGCGGCATGCTGGTGGTCGTCGCCGCGGGCGTCCTCGCCTACGGGGTCCACGACCTCCAGGAGGCGCGCTTCCTGGGCGGCCTGTCCACCAGGGCCTTCGACATCAGCTCCGCCATCCCGCCGGACAGCTGGTACGGAACCCTGCTCAAGGGCGTCTTCAACTTCCAGCCGGACCCCACCGTCCTCCAGCTGACCGTGTGGGCGCTCTACCTCGTCCCCGTGCTGGCACTGTTCTTCGCCGGGTCGCGCCGCCCGGCCGCGCCGAAGGTGCAGCCGGCCGGCGCCACGCGCGCCGGCTGAGCGGCCCGTCCGGACCTCAGGGGATCCGTACGGCGGTGCCGCTGACCCCTACCCGGGGCTCGCCGGCCCGCAGCTCCACCGTGAGGGTCCCGGGCCGGCCCATGTCGGCGCCCTGGTGCAGGGTGAGCACGGCTTCCTGCGGGACCAGCCCGGTCTCCCGGGCGTACGCGCCGAAAGCGGCCGCGGCGGCTCCGGTCGCGGGGTCCTCGACGACGCCGCCGACCGGGAAGGGGTTGCGTACGTGGAACTCGGCGGGGCCCGCCCGGTGGACCAGCTGCACGGTGGTCAGGTCGAGGCGCCGCATCAGGGCCGCCAGCCGGGCGAAGTCGTAGGAGAGGTCGGCGAGGCGGGCGCGGGTGCCGGCGCCGAGCACCAGGTGCCGGGCTCCGGCATAGGCGATCGCGGGCGTCAGCGCGGGGTCCAGGTCCTCCCGCGGCCAGTCCAGCGCGGCCAGCGCCTCGGCGAGGTCGGCCGCGCCGATCTCCTCGGTGTACGGCTCCACGCTGGTCAGCGTGGCCCGCAGCAGGCCCCCCTCGGCGACGACGCGGACCGGGACGGTGCCGGCCGGGGTCGCGAACACCAGCTCTCCCGGTCCGATGCGCTCCGCCAGGGCGACGGCGGTGGCCACGGTGGCGTGCCCGCAGAAGGACACCTCCGCCTTGGGGCTGAAGTAGCGCACGGTGAAGGCGCGCCGCGGCGGGAAGTCCGCGCCGCCGAGCCCCCGGGGCGGAGCCGTAAGGAAGGCCGTCTCGCTGTATCCCAGACCGGCGGCGATCCGGAGCATGGCGGCCTCGTCGAGGCCGGCCGCGTCGAGCACGACGCCGGCGGGGTTCCCGCCGGCCGGGTCCGCGGAGAAGGCCGTGTAGCGCAGGACTTCGGTATCGGTCATGCCGTCATGATCGGCTGCCTGCCGGGCCCCTGGCAACGGCCCTGGAAACGGTCTCGCGGCCACGGCCTCAGCCGCGGCCGATGTACGGCATCGACGTCGCCATGACCGTCGCGAACTGGACGTTCGCCTCCAGCGGGAGCTCGGCCATGTGCAGCACGGTGCGGGACACCTCGGCGGCGTCCATCACCGGTTCGGCCGCCAGCTGCCCGTTGGCCTGGAGGATGCCGCTCTGCATCCGCTCGGTCATCTCGGTCGCCGCGTTGCCGATGTCGATCTGGCCGCAGGCGATGCGGTACGGGCGCCCGTCCAGCGACAGCGATTTGGTGAGGCCGGTCACCGCGTGCTTGGTCGCCGTGTAGGCGACGGAGTGCGGGCGGGGCACGTGCGCCGAGAGGGAACCGTTGTTGATGATGCGGCCGCCCTGCGGGTCCTGCCGCTTCATCTGCCGGAAGGCGGCCTGCGCGCACAGGAAGGCCCCGGTCAGGTTGACGTCGACCACCGCGCGCCAGGCTTCGTAGGTGAGGTCCTCCAGAGGGACGCCGCCCGGCCCGAAGGTGCCCGCGTTGTTGAACAGCAGGTCGAGGCGCCCGTACCGCTCGGCCACGGTCCCGAACAGCGCGGTCACGTCGTCCGGGTCGCTGACGTCGGCCCGGACGCACAGGACGTCGGCGCCGTCCCCGGCCGCCCCGGCCGTCTCCTCCAGCGGCTCCCTCCGGCGGCCCGCCGCGGCCACCGACCAGCCGGCCGCGGCCAGGGTCAGGGCCACGGAACGGCCGATACCGGATCCGGCCCCGGTCACCACGGCGATCTTCTCGGCGCTTGCGTTCATGGGGCCGCAGGGTACGTCACACCGGGCTCGGGCCTCCGGACGTTCCGACAGCTGAGAGCATGGGTCGGTCAGGGGTGCACGCAGGAAGACGAGACGAGTGGAGATCCGCATGTCGGAGAAGGCCCCCGCGACGGCCCGTACGCCCGAGCCGTCACCCGATTCCTCCTCCGCGCCCCCGGCCACCGCCCCCCTGACGGCCGCGCGCCGCACCGGTCTGCTGGTCACCTTCATACTCGGCGGGCTGACCGCCCTCCCGCCGCTGTCCATGGACATGTACCTGCCGGCCCTCCCGGAGGTCACCGACGCCCTGCACAGCCCCGCCGCGACCGTCCAGCTCACCCTGACCGCCTGCCTCGCCGGCATGGCGCTGGGCCAGCTGGTCATCGGGCCGATGAGTGACAAGTGGGGCCGGCGACGGCCGCTGCTGACCGGCATGGCCGTGTACGTCCTCGCCACCGCGATCTGCGCCCTCGCGCCGACCACCGAACTGCTGATCGGCTTCCGCCTGCTCCAGGGCCTGGCCGGGGCCGCCGCGATCGTCATCGCCCGGGCCGTCGTGCGCGACCTGTACGACGGGGTGGAGATGGCCCGGTTCTTCTCCTCCCTGATGCTCATATCCGGGGTCGCGCCGATCATCGCCCCGCTCATCGGCGGGCAGGTGCTCCGCTTCGCCGACTGGCGCGGGGTGTTCGTCGTCCTGACCGCCGTCGGCCTGGTGCTGACGCTGATGGTCTGGCGCGGCCTGGAGGAGACCCTGCCGCCCGAGCGGCGGCACACGGGCGGGGTCGGCTCCGCGCTGCGGACCATGCGCGGGCTGCTCGGCGACCGCGTCTTCGCCGGTTACACGCTGGCCGGCGGCTTCGCCTTCGCCGTGCTCTTCTCCTACATATCCGCCTCGCCGTTCGTGGTGCAGGAGATCTACGGGGCGTCGCCGCAGGCCTTCAGCCTGCTCTTCGGCATCAACTCCGTCGGCCTGATCATCGTGGGCCAGATCAACGGCAAGCTGCTGGTGGGCCGGGTCAGCCTCGACAAGGCCCTGGCCGCCGGGCTCGGGACCCTCACGGTCGCCTCGGTGGCGCTGCTCCTCATGTCGGCCGGGGCCTTCGGGGAGGTCGGGCTGGCCCCGATCGCCGCCGGGCTGTTCGTGCTGATGTCGGCGATGGGCCTGGTCCTGCCGAACACCAACGCGCAGGCGCTGATGCGCACCCCGCACGCCGCCGGATCCGCCTCGGCGCTGCTCGGCACCTCCTCCTTCCTGGTCGGGGCGGTCGCCTCGCCGCTGGTGGGCATCGCGGGCGAGCACACGGCCGTCCCGATGGCGCTGGTGCAGCTGGCGTGCTCGCTGCTGTCGGTGACGTGCTTCCTGGGCATGTGCCGCCCCTGGCAGCACGACGGGGCCGCCGCCCAGCCGGTCGGCGGCTCCGGGACGGCGCCGTAAACTTCGCTGGTGAACGCCTCCGCCCCCACCACCGCAGAGACCCTCCGCAGCACGCTCGGCGGGCTGCTCGACGGGCTCCCGCCCAAGCAGGCGGCTGCCGCCGTCGAGCGGCTCATCGCCAGTTACCGTGGGCAGACCCCGACCGACGTGCCCGTGCTGCGCGACCGCTCCGACGTGGCGGCGTACGCGGCATACCGGATGCCTGCCACCTTCGAGGCCGTCCGGGCCGCTCTGGACGCCCTCGCGGAGGCGGCCCCCGGCTGGGCCCCCGGCTCGCACGTGGACGTCGGCGGCGGCACCGGCGCGGCGACCTGGGCGGTGGACGCCACCTGGGACGGCCCGCGGCAGACCACGGTGCTGGACTGGGCCGAGCCGGCACTGACCCTCGGCAGGGAGCTCGCGGCGGCCTCGGGCTCGGACGCACTGCGCGGGGCGCACTGGCGGCGGACCGTCATCGGCACCGGGCTGGCCCTGCCCGACGCCGACCTGGTGACGGTCTCCTACGTGCTCGGCGAACTGACCGCGCAGGCGCGCACCGCCGTGGTCGCGGAGGCGGCCCGGGCGGGCCGGGCGGTGGTGCTGATCGAGCCGGGCACGCCCGAGGGGTACCTGCGCATCCGCGAGGCGCGCGACCAGCTGATCGCGGCCGGGCTGCGGGTCGCCGCGCCGTGCCCCCACGACGGGACCTGCCCCATCGAGGTCGGCCAGGACTGGTGCCACTTCTCGGCGCGCGTCAGCCGCTCCTCCCTGCACCGCCAGGTCAAGGGCGGCTCCCTGGCGTACGAGGACGAGAAGTTCAGCTACGTCGCCGCGACCCGCTTCCCGGTGGAGCCGGCTCCCTCCCGGATCACGCGGAGGCCGCAGATCCGCAAGGGGCTGGTCCTGCTGGACCTGTGCGGTCCCCAGGGCGGCGACCCGTCGGCGGGCCTGACCCGGGCCACCGTGACCAAGCGCCACGGTGACCTGTACAAGGCGGCGCGGGACGCCGACTGGGGACAGGACTGGCCGCCGGCGGGGTAGTCACCGCTGCAAGGCGGTCACAGCCGCCGGGCGGTCACGGCCGCAGCTCCTGGGTGCAGCACTTCACGCTGCCGCCGCCCTTGAGCAGCTCCCCCAGGTCCATCGGGACCGGCTCGAAGCCCCGGTCCCGCAAGGGCGCCAGCAGCCCCGTGGCCGCCTGTGGGAGCAGCACGTGTCTGCCGTCCGAGACCGCGTTGAGGCCGAGCGCCGCCGCGTCCTCGGCGCCGGCGAGCAGCGCGTCGGGGAAGAGGCGCCGCAGCACGGCCCGGCTGCCCGGCGAGAAGGCGGCCGGGTAGTACATGACCTCGTCCCCGTCGAGCACGCACAGCGCCGTGTCGAGGTGGTAGTAGCGCGGGTCCACCAGGTCGAGGCCGATGACGGGCCGGCCGAAGAACTCCTGGGCCTCGTCGTGCGAGAGCGGGCTGGAGCGGAAGCCCCGGCCGGCCAGGATGTAGGTGGCGGTGACGGCGAAGTCGCCCTCGCCCTCGTTGACATGGGACGGCTCGTGGACGTGCTCGAAGCCGTGGGACCGGAACCAGTCGAGGTGGGCCTGGGCCTCGGCGGCGCGTTCGGGGTAGGCGAAGCGGGCGCCGAGCACGCGGCCGTCGACGACGAGGGCCCCGTTCGCCGCGAACACCATGTCGGGCAGCCCCGGGTCCGGTACGAGGGTCTCCACGGTGTGGCCGAGGGCGCGGTAGCGGTCCCTCAGGTCCTCCCACTGGGCGAGTGCGAGGGGCAGGTCCACCGGTTTCGTGGGGTCCATCCACGGATTGATGGAGTACGTGACCTTGAAGTGTGCGGGTGGGCACATCAGGTAGCGCCGGGGTGTGGCGTCTCTGCGCAAAGGAAGGCTCCTCACGACTTTCACGACTCACGACGAGTGTGGAGAGAATCGTCTCTCCTCACGGCGGACTGCACAGTGAACTGATTGGGTGGTTTACCGGACCGGGGAAAGACGAGACGTCTCGATTGGTAGGTTCGCGCCATGACCAAGACCCCTGACGCCACCCGCCGCAGCGACCGCTCCCGGCGGGCCGTCCTGGACGCGGCACTGGCCCTGGTCGGCGAGGTCGGCTACAACAAGCTGACGGTGGAGGCCATCGCCGCCCGCGCCGGGGTCGGCAAGCAGACCATCTACCGCTGGTGGCCCTCGAAGGCCGACGTCCTGCTCGACGCCTCGCTGGCCCTCGTCGACGGCGCGGCGCAGGAGGTCCGGTGGGCGGGCTTCCCGGACACCGGTGACCTCGCGGCGGACCTGAAGCACGTCCTGCGGGCCACGGTGGACCAGTTCGACGACGAGCGGTACGAGGCCCCCCTGCGCGCCCTGACCGCGGCCGGTGCGACCGACCCCGCACTCGGCGCCCGCTTCACCGCCCGGCTGCTGGAGCCGCAGCTCGCCTTGTACGAGGAGCGGCTGCGCTCGGCCCAGGAGGCGGGGCAGCTCGCGGCGGACACGGATCTGCGACTGACGGTGGAGATGCTGGTCGGCCCGCTGACGTACCGCTGGCTGCTGCGGCTGGCGCCGCTGACGCACGATTTCACCGATGCGCTGGTGGACCGGGTCCTCGGCGGGGGGGCCGGTGGGGCGGGCCGGTGAGGTAGTCGGCTGGGTGGCCGGTGGGGTGGCGAAGGTCACCGCGGACTGGACGGCAGAAAACCCATCGGGAACAATGGCCGGATTTTTATGCTTATGTGGGGGATGCCGGTGACCCGCCCCGAGCCCCCCGGTCGGAGAGACCGGTCACCCGGGGCGCAGGATGGTGGGACCATGGGAAGGTCCGCCGGGTCAACGGTGAGGTGAGGGGATAGATGGGGTCCGAGTCCGGCCGCGTCAAACGCGGTGAGCAGAGCAGGATGTCCCAGTGGCTGCGCCGGCGGCAGAAACCCACTGCCGAGGATCCCGGACGGGAGCGCGAAGCCCTCCTCCTGGCCGTCGCCGCTGCCGGTCTGCCGCTCGCGCCCGCCGCCCATCCCGCCGGATACCGGTGTTCGTGCGACCGGATCGGCTGTCCGACGCCCGCGCGCCACCCCCTCTCCTTCGCCTGGCAGACGCAGTCCACCACCGACCGCGCACAGATCGAGCGCTGGGCCCGCAACCAGCCCCAGGCCAACTTCGTCACCGCGACCGGCATGGTCCACGACGTCCTCGACGTCCCCCTGGAAGCCGGCATCGGCGCGCTCGCCCGGCTGCTGGACGCGGGCATCGAGGTCGGTCCCGTCGCCGAGTCGGGCGGCACGGGCGAGCAGGCCCGGATGCTCTTCTTCACCGCCACCCGCGGCACCCCCGAGGACGAGGACGAGTGGTGGCCCTGCGAGCTGGACTGCCACCCCGAGACGATGGACGAGCACCCGGGCCTGCGGTGGCACTGCCGCGGCAGCTACGTCCTGGTCCCCCCGGCGGCCCTGCCCGGTGACCAGGCCGTGTCCTGGATCCGCGGGATGGAGCACCCGCTGCCGGACCCGCTCACGCTGCTGGAAACCCTGACGGACGCGTGCGCCCAGTACGCGGGCACCTCCGACCGGACCCCGGCAGCGGTGGCCTGGCCCCTCGGCCGCCTCTAGCACCAGCCCACCTCGCCCCTGCCGGCGCCGCGGCGCAGCAGGGGCGCTCAGTGGATCCGGGTCACGACCACGTCGAGGGACCACGCCTTGCCCGGCTTCGCAGGGGGCTCGGCCTCCACCACGTAGCCCAGGTCCCGCAGCGCCGCGACGAGCTCGCCCGGCGCCCCGGGCACGGAGCCGGAGAGCAGCAGGTCCCGCACCAGCCGCCCCTTGGTCGCCTTGTTGAAGTGGCTCACCACCGACCGCTTCTCCACGCCGTCCACCACCTGCGCGTGCAGCACCCGCACCGTCGCGGTGCGGCCCGCCACCTCCCCCTTCGGCTTCCACGCCGAGGCGTACGCCGACGAGCGCAGGTCCAGGACCAGCCCCTCCCCGGCCGCCTCGGGCAGCACCTCGGCCAGCGGACCGCGCCAGTACGCGCCGAGCGCCCCGAGCCCCGGCAGCCTCACCCCCATCGAGCAGCGGTACGAGGGGATCCGGTCGGTGATCCGCACCGCCCCCCACAGTCCGGAGAAGACGAGCAGTGCGTCCTCGGCGAGGCTCCGGGCTGCCGCGGGCAGCGCGGCGAGCCCCAGGGCGTCGTACAGGACACCCGTGTAGGTCTCCCCCGCGGGGCGGGCCGGCGCCGAGCGCAGCTCCGCGTTCTTCGCGACCTCGCCCCGCAGGCCCTCGCTCAGGCCCAGGACCTCGCGCGCCTTCACCTCGTCCGCCGCGCACAGTTCGACCAGTTCCTCCAGGACCGCCGCACGGGCCGGGGCCAGGCCGGGCAGGGACAGCGTCTTCGGCTCCAGGGGTGCGCCGGAGCCGCCGGCGGCCTTTCCTTCGGACGGCGGCAGCAGCACGAGCACGGTGGTTCTCCTTCGGTACGACCTACGCAGGGGATGCGGCCCCCCGGCCAGGGTAGACGGCGCGCCGCGCCGACCGGCCCGCCGCTCCGCCGCCCCCTGGCGGGCGTCCGGCCGCTCGGGCGGCGGCTCGGGCCGGCCCCCCGGCACCGGACACCGTCCCACCGGTCCGCCCCGATCGGCGGGACAGCGCCTAGGCTCGGTCCCATGCCACGCCGCCACATGTACATGACCGGCGCAGACGGTGCTGCCCTGCGGGCGGCGCTGCGGGAGCTGCGGACGACGCTGCACGTGCCGGGGGAGTTCCCGGCCGAGGTGCTCGCCGAGGCCGAGCGGGCCGCCCGCGACCCGCGCCTGCCCGACGCCGACGCCACCGACATCCCCCTGTTCACCATCGACCCTCCGACCTCCGTCGACCTCGACCAGGCCATGCACCTGGCCCGGCGGCCCGCGGGCGGCTTCCGCGTCCACTACGCCATCGCCGACGTCGCCGCCTTCGTCACCCCGGGCGGCGCCCTGGACGCCGAGGCGCACCGCCGCGCCACCACCCTGTACTTCCCGGACGGGAAGGTCCCGCTGCACCCCGCCGCGCTCTCGGAGGACGCCGCGAGCCTGCTGCCCGACCGGACCCGCCCCGCGCTGCTGTGGCGCCTGGACCTCGACGCGGAAGGCCGGGTGGAGACCACCGACCTGCGCCGCGCCCTGGTCCGCAGCCGGGCCAGGCTCGACTACGACGGCGTCCAGAAGGCCATCGACACGGGCACCGCCGAGGAACCCCTCGCCCTGCTCGCGGGCATCGGCCGGCTGCGCGAGGCCCTGGAGGTGGAGCGCGGCGGCATCTCGCTGAACGTCCCCGAGCAGGAGATCGTCGAATGCGACGGCTCGTACAGCCTGGTCTACCGCGCCCCGCGGCCCGCCGACGGCTGGAACGCCCAGATCTCCCTGATGACCGGCATCGCCGCGGCCGACCTGATGCTCGCCGCCGGGACCGGCATCCTGCGCACCCTGCCCACCGCCCCGGACGGCGCCGTCGGACGGCTCCGGCGGTCGGCCAGGGCCCTGCGGATCGACTGGCCGCACCACGTCCCGTACGCCGGGCTCGTCCGCTCCCTCGACCCGCACCTGCCGGCCCATGCCGCGTTCCTCCAGGAGTGCACGAGCCTGCTGCGCGGAGCCGGTTACACCCCCTTCTCCCCCGGTGTGAGCCCGGACCCGGCGATCCATGCGGCGGTCGCGGCTCCGTACGCCCACTGCACGGCGCCCCTGCGCAGGTTGGTCGACCGGTACGCCGGGGAGTTGTGCGTGGCGGCGGTGGCCGGGGTGGAGCCGCCACAGTGGGCGGTGGCCGCGCTGGACGCGCTGCCGGCGGAGATGGCGGCCGGCACCCGGCTGGCCAACACGGCCGAGCGCGAAGCGGTGGACCTCGTGGAGGCGGCCGTGCTCAAGGACCGCGTCGGGGAGGTCTTCGAGGCCACGGTGATCGACGTCAGGGAGCGGGAGCCGCTGGTCGGCACGGTGCAGCTGGAGGAGCCGGCGGTGGTGGGCCGCGTCGAGTCGGCCTCGCGCGAGCTGCCGCTCGGCGACCGGATCCGGGTCCGCCTGGCGCAGGCCGCGCCGGGCACGGCCAAGGTCGTCTTCGCCCTCGCCTGACTCCCTCCGGGGCCCGCTCCCCAAGGGGGCCCGGTCACCCGTGGAGAGCCTTCCACCGCATCCGGGTCAGGGCGGGGTCGGCGCCGCGGGTAACATGTCCACCACGGCAGACGAGCCGGCCGGACGGCCGCGTCGGGATCCCCGGATCCCGCCGAGGAACGTCCGGGCTCCACAGGGCAGGGTGGTGGGTAACGCCCACCCGGGGTGACCCGCGGGACAGTGCCACAGAAAACAGACCGCCGGGGACTTCGGTCCCCGGTAAGGGTGAAACGGTGGTGTAAGAGACCACCAGCGCCTGAGGTGACTCAGGCGGCTAGGTAAACCCCACCCGGAGCAAGGTCAAGAGGATCCGTCTCCGGACGGGTCTGCGCGAACGCTTGAGGGCTGCCCGCCCGAGTTCGCGGGTAGACCGCACGAGGCCGGCGGCAACGCCGGTCCTAGATGGATGGCCGTCTCCCCGGCGACCGCGAGGTCACCGGGCGACAGAACCCGGCGTACAGGCCGGCTCGTCTGCCGCCTCCATCCTTGTCGGAACGCGAGAACCCCCGCCCGGTGGGCGGGGGTTCTCGCGCGTTCGCTGCCGTCCTGGTGCTGGGGCCGGAAAGCTTCACGGGGTCGCGGCGCCCGGCCACAGCACTAGCGCAGGTGAGACGTGTCGTTCAGCAGCCGGACCGAGGCGTTGCCGTCGGCGTAGTAGGCCACCGCCGACAGGGAGGCGGCCGAGAGTTCCATGCGGAACAGTGCTTCCGGCGGGGCGCCGAGGGCGAGACGGACCAGGATCTTGACCGGTGTCACGTGGGTGACGAGCAGGACCGTGCGGCCCGCGTGCGCGGCGAGCAGCCGGTCGCGGGTCGCCGAGATCCGGCGGGTGGCGGCCGTGAAGCTCTCGCCGCCGCCCGTGGGGGCCGCCTTCGGGGAATCCAGCCAGGCCTGGAGGTCGTCCGGGTACCGCTCGCGCACCTCGGCGAAGGTCAGCCCTTCCCAGGCGCCGAAGTCCACCTCGCGCAGGCCCTCGTCGACGGTGACGGTGAGGCCGAGGCGGTCGGCGACGGCCCGGGCCGTCTCGCGGCAGCGCTTGAGCGGGGAGCTGACGACGGCCTGGACTGTGCCCCGGGCGGCCAGCGCCTCGGCCACGGCCGACGCCTGGCGCCGGCCGGCCGGCGACAACTCCGGGTCGGTGCCGCCGCTGCCGGAGAAACGCTTCTGCGGAGTCAGGACGGTCTCGCCGTGGCGCAGCAGCACGAAGGTGGCGGGCGGGCCCATGTCGGGGCCCCAGCCCGTGCCGCCGACCGGGACCGCGGCCGGCGTGGTGCCGGTGGCGGTACCGCTGTCCGTCGTGGTGGCGGTGCCGGGGCCGGGGCCGGGGCCCGTCCTGGTGGCGGTGGCCGTGCCGGTGACCGTGGTCGTGCCGGTGGCGGTGGTCGCGGGGGCTGCCGCCGGGGGTGTGGGCGCGGCCCGGCCGGGGGCGGTCGCCGCGGAGGGCGGGTAGCCGGCCGCGCCGGGGCCGGGCTCCGGGAACAGGGTGTCGGCCCCTGCCCCCGCGGGCCCCGGCCCGGTGGCCGGCGTACCGGACGAGGCCGCGAGGGCGGCCCGGACGGCCGCAGCTCCCGCAGCGGCGTCTCCGGGCGGGCCGGCGGCCGGCGGGGTCGCCAGGGCGCGGGCGGCCCCGTGGTCGAGGGCGGCCGTGGAGTCGGCGGGCTCCCACTGCCGGCCGCGCTTGCCGGCGTCCATGGCCTCGTTGGCGAGCCGGTCCGCCTGCTTGTTGCGCTCGCGCGGGATCCACTCGTACGTCACCTGGGCGCGCGGCAGGATCCGGGCGGCTTCGGCGGCGAGCGGCTTCATGTCCGGGTGCTTGATCTTCCAGCGGCCGGACATCTGTTCGACGACGAGCTTGGAGTCCATCCGGACCAGGACCTGCGCGTCGGGCGCGAGGTCACGGGCCGCCTTGAGCCCGGCGATGAGGCCCTTGTACTCCGCCACGTTGTTCGACGCGACGCCGATGTACTCGGCGCGCTCGGCCAGCGTCTCGCCCGTCGCCGGGTCGAGGACGACGGCGCCGTAGCCGGCGGGCCCCGGGTTGCCCCGGGAGCCGCCGTCCGCCTCCACGACGAACCGCGGCATCAGATGCCCGAGTCGGCCGTACGGACGAGGATGCGGCCGCAGTTCTCGTGGCGCACGACCTGGTCGCGGGCCGCGGCCTTGATCTCGTTGACGTCGGCCATGTCCAGCTCCAGCCGGCAGCCCTCGCAGCGGCGCTGGTAGAGGCGCGCGGCGCCGACCCCGCCCTGCTTGGCGCGGATCTTCTCGTAGAGCGCCATCAGGTCGGCCGGCATGGACGCGACGATGATCTCGCGGTCCTTGGCGATCTTGGCGGCTTCGGCGTCGAGTTCGCCGGTGGCGGCGTCCCGGCGTGCGGTGGCGTCGGCCAGCTTGGCCTCCAGGGCCGCGACCCGGTCGGTGAGCTCGGTGACGCGTTCCTGCGCGGCCTCCAGGCGCTCCATGACCTCCAGGACCACGTCCTCCAGGTCGCCCTGCCGCTTGGCGAGGGACACGACCTCGCTCTGCAGGTTCGCCAGGTCCCGGGCCGAGATGCCCGCGCCGGAGTCCAGGCGCTGCTGGTCGCGGGCCGCGCGCTGGCGCACCTGGTCGACGTCCTGCTCCGCCTTGGTCTGCTCGCGGGCGGCGTCGCTCGCCTGCGTCTGGGCGGCGACGAGCAGGTCGCGCTGCTGGGTGAGGTCCTTGGCCAGCGAGTCGACCTCCGTGTGCTCGGGCAGCGACTTGCGCTTGTGGGTGAGCTGAGACAGCCGCACGTCCAGGGCCTGGACGTCGAGAAGTCGGATCTGGTCGGCGGGCTCGGCGTTCAGTTGGGGGCTCCTGAGATAGAAGAGGGCGATGAGGAAACATCGGACGGCGCGTGCGCCGTCCACGGGTCGGTGACCGTGCGCGAGACGTGGGTGCGCAGGCCCCACCCGTGGCGCTCGGAGATCGCGTCGAGCTGTGCGGCGGCCTGCTCGCACCAGGGCCACTCCGTGGCCCAGTGGGCGGCGTCGACGAGGGCGAGCGAGCTCTGCCCGCGGGCCTCGGACACCGGGTGGTGACGCAGGTCGGCGGTCAGGAAGGCGTCCACGCCGGCAGCCCTGACCTGGTCGAACAGGCCGTCGCCGGATCCGCCGCTGACGGCGACGGTACGGATGAGGGCCTCCGGGTCGCCCGCCACGCGGATGCCCTGCGCGGTCGCCGGAAGCCGGGCTGCGGCGCGGGCGGCGAACTCCCGGAGGGACTCGGGGTGGTCCAGCTCGCAGATCCGGCCCAGGCCGCGGCGTCCGGCCGGGTCGCCGGGGTCGGCCACCAGCGGGCCGGTGACGCGCAGGTCAAGGGCGCCGGCCAGGGCATCGGAGACGCCGGGGTCGGCGGTGTCCGCGTTGGTGTGGGCGACGTGCAGCGCGATGTCGTTCTTGATCAGCGTGTGCACGACCCGGCCCTTGAAGGTGCCGGCCTCGACGGTGGTGGTGCCGCGCAGGTAGAGCGGGTGGTGCGTGACGATCAGGTCGGCGCCCAGCTTCAGGGCTTCGTCGACGATCTCCTGCACCGGGTCCACGGCGAACAGGACCCGGGAGACCTCGGCGCCGGGGTCGCCGCAGACGGTACCGACGGCATCCCACTGCTCGGCCCGCGAGGGGGGCCAGAGGGCGTCCAGCGCTGCGATGACTTCAGAGAGACGGGGCACGGGCCAAGGCTACCGTCCGCGGCGACCACCCCTTGGCCCCACGACCGGTCGGCAACGGCCCCGGGGCACCCGGCCGGCCCGGTCGAGGGCCCGGGGGCGCGCGGCCGGGACGGTCAAGGGACCCGGGGACGCCCGCCCCGGCCGGTCAAGGGCCCGGGGCACCCGCCCCACCTGAGCACGGGCCCGAGGCCCACGGACAAAAGCCCGCCGGCAGCCGGCCGAAACGCCCAGGACCGGGGGACACAGGCCCGGCCCGGGCAAGTGCCCCGGGGGCACCCACCGCGGCCGGGACGGCCACGGGCCCGGGGCACCCGTCCCAGTCGGTCGAGGGTCCGAGGGTGCGCGGCCGGGCCGGTGCGGATGTCGCCTGGGACCTCATCTTCGGTCGTCACGCCGGGCCTGGGTCCCCGGGCCTGTCCGGGGACGCCTCCGCCGGGCCGCGCCGCACCCGCACCTCCACCCCAAACGCCCCGATATCGCACAGCACAATCGCCGGCTTCCGCACAGGCGAATCGCCGTCCGGCCACCCGTACGTGTGAAGCCGGGAAGGTCGTGCCGCTCGGCGTGACGTGCGAAAACTAGCTTCCTCACCGGAGGTGACGGCCCGGATGACTGTCTGTGCCATCGAGATGACGACCACGGCCCCGTTCACGATCTCCGCGGACGGGTCGTACGCGGCCCGGCTCGCCGGGGAGGGCGAGGCGCGCTACGCGGAGCGCTGGACCCTGGCCGGCCCCGAGGCGTACGCCGTACCGCTGCCGCTCGCGCAGCCCGAGGAGGCCGACAGCGAGCTGCTGCCGCTGGCCGACGGGCGGGTCCTGATCCACCGGCGGGTCGCGGGGCGGCACGCCTTCGCGCTGCTGTACCCGACGGGTGCCCCGACCGGCCCGCGCACCGGCGAGCTCCAGCTGGGCGCAGTGGAGGGGCACGAGGGCGGCGCCGAGGGCGGCGGGGACGTGCGGGTGCGCCTGCTGCCGCCCGCCCCGGACGGGCACGGCGCCTTCGCGCTGGCCGTGGCCGACAGCGCGACCACCGTCTGGCGGGTGGCAGGCGGGACCTCCGGGCCGGAGCCGGTCGCCCGGATCCCGGGCCGCTGCTCGGGCGGCGTGTGGCTGGACCGGACGACCCGGCTGCTGGCCCTGGACCGGGAGCTGCAAGGGACCGTCAAGGCCGTCGTCGTGGACCTCGGCCGCGGCGGGGAGGTCTCGCCGCTCCTGCAGATCGCCGAGGACAGTGACGACCGCCTGCTGCTGGCGGACCCGGACAGCGGGCTGCTGCTGATCCGCTCGGACGCACCGGGCGAGGAGCGCATCGGCTGGGGGGTGCTCGGCAGCTCCCTGCCCGTGCGTTTCCCGGAGTGCCTGCGACTGGCGGACGCACACCCGTTCGCGGTCCAGCCGGGTCAGGCGCTGATGCCGGAAAGCTGCGGGGTCGCGCTGCGGCTGGGCGAAGCCGGCCTCGCCCTGTGGCGCCCGGCCGAACGCCGGGTCTTCCGGCTCGGGGCGCCCGCGGGCTGGCTCGGCGGGACGGGCCGGTGGACCGCCGACGGGCGCCTGCACCTGCCGTACGCCACCCCGGAGGTCCCCTGCGGGATCTTCGGCCTGGGCCGGCCGGCCTCTCCTCTCCCGCCCGTCCGCCTGGACCCGCCGCCCGCGACGGCGCCGCGCCCGGTGCCGCTGCAGCAGGCGCCGCTGCGGTGACACCGGGCGGCGGGGACCGCCGGGGCGCCGCGCGCCGCGACACCGCCGCCGGTCGCGCTCGCGCAGGCGCTGTTGGTCCTGCTCGCGCAGCCGCCGTCAGTCGTGCTCGCGCAGCCGAGGTCAGTCGTGCGTGAAGCCCAGGACCTCGGTCGCGGCGAAGGTCTCGCCGTCCGGGCGGGCGTCGTAGTGCGGGGTCAGGACCTCGTCGAGCTCCTCGTAGGAGAACGCCTCCTTGGTCGTGTCGAACTTCGCCGCCACCCGGGGGCGTTCCATCACGACGACGATCCCGCCGTGCACGACGAACAGCTGACCGTTGGCCCGGGCCGAGGCGGGCGAGGCCAGGTAGCCGACCAGCGGGGCGACGTGTTCGGGGGCCAGGGCGTCCAGCTTGCCCTCCTGCGGGACCTGGAAACCGGCGAAGACGTCCTCGGTCATCCGGGTGCGGGCGCGCGGACAGATGGCGTTGGCCGTCACGCCGTACTTCGCCAGGGCCAGTGCGGTCGAGGTCGTCAGACCCACGATGCCGCCCTTGGCCGCGGCGTAGTTGGGCTGGCCGGCCGAGCCGCCGAGGAAGGCTTCGGAGGAGGTGTTGACGATCCGGCCGTGGACCGGTCCGCCCGCCGCCTTCGACCGCTCGCGCCAGTGCGCGGACGCGAAACGGGTGGTGTTGAAGTGGCCCTTGAGGTGGACCCGGATCACCGAGTCCCATTCCTCCTCGGACATCGAGAAGACCATCCGGTCGCGCAGGATGCCGGCATTGTTGACGAGGACGTCGAGCTTTCCGAAGTGACTCACGGCCAGCTCGACCAGCTCGCGCGCCTGCGCGAAGTCGGCCACGTCGCCCAGGTGCGCGACCGCCTGCCCGCCCGCGGCGCGGATCTCCTCGGCCACCTCCTGCGCCGGGGCCGCCGAGGCCTCCCCCGAGCCGTCCCGGCCGGGCTGCCCGAAGTCGTTGACGACGACGCCCGCGCCGAGCCGCGCGAGCTCGATCGCCTCGGCCCGGCCCAGTCCGCGGCCCGCGCCCGTGACGATGGCGGAGAGTCCCTCAAGTGGGAGCGACATGTACGGGATTCCTCTCAGAGCGGTCAGAGTTCGATGCAGGTGCGCAGGGCCACGCCCGTACGCATCTGGTCGAGGGCGTCGTTGATCTCGGCGAGCTGCACCCGGTGCGTGATCAGGCCCGCCAGGTCCACCCGGCCGGCCCGCCACAGCGCGATGGTGCGCTCGTAGGACCGCAGTACGTCCCCGCCTCCGTACATCGAGGGGAGGATCTTCTTCTCGTCGAAGAAGAGCGAGAACATGTCGATCTGGAAGGTGTCGTCCATCGCGCCGGCGCCGACCACGCACACGGTGCCGCCGCGCCGGGTCATCTTGTAGGCGGTCTGGGCGGTGACGGACTTGCCGACCACCTCGAAGACGTAGTCGAAGCCCTCTCCGCCGGTGATGCGGTTCCTGGCGTCGTCGAAGGCGTCGGGCGCGACCGCCTCGGTGGCCCCGAAGCGCAGCGCCGCGCCGCGCCGGGATTCCACCGGGTCGACGGCGACGATCTGCGCGGCGCCCTGGACCTTGGCGCCCTGGATCACGGACATGCCGACGCCGCCGCAGCCGATGACGGCCACCGAGGAACCCGCCGCGACCTGGGCGGTGTTGATGGCCGCTCCCAGGCCGGTGGTCACGCCGCACCCGATGAGCGCGGCGATGTCGAAGGGCACGTCGTCCGGGATCGGCACCGCGCACGCGGCGTCGACGACGAGTTCCTCGGCGAAGGTGCCGGTCGCGGCGAAGCCGAAGATGTCGCCGCCCGCGCGCCGGAAGTTGGGGGTGCCCGCGTTGACCAGGCTCTCCAGACACAGGTGGCCCTGGCCGCGCCTGCAGGAGGGACAGCGGCCGCACGGAGGCAGCCAGCAGACGAGGACCCGGTCGCCCTGGTGGAGGTGGGTGACCCCGTCGCCGACGTCCGAGATGACGCCGGAGCCCTCGTGGCCGGGGACGAAGGGGGCGGGCTGGGGCAGCACGCCGCTCATCGCGGAGAGGTCCGAGTGGCACAGGCCGGTGGCCTTGATCCGGATCTTCACCTTGTCGGGTCCGAGGCCGACGGCCTCCATGTCGTCGACGACTTCGAGCTTGTCCTGGCCGATCTCGCTCTGCAGTGCTGCGCGCACGGTGCGGCTCCTTGGGATCTGGGTCTCGCGGTCTCGCGCTCTCTCGGTCTCGTGCTCTCTCGGTCTCGTGCTCTCTCGGTCTCGCGCTCTCTCGGTCACGGTGGTCTGGCCGTGCCGGTGGAATCGCCGTCCCGGTGGTCCCGTGCGGGCGGCCCGGTCTCAGACGTGTTCGACGACGGTGTCGGCGAGGACCGGTGCGTCGTCCCGTTCGACGGCGGTCACCGACACCAGGACGCGGCCGGTCTCCTGCCACATCCGGATGCGCAGCGTCTCGCCGGGGAAGACGATCCCGGCGAAGCGCGTGCGGTAGGCGCGGACCCGGGACACGTCCCCGCCGAGGGCCGTGTCGACGACGGCCTTGAGGGTCATCCCGTACGAGCACAGGCCGTGCAGGATGGGCCTGTCGAATCCGGCGAGTTTGGCGAACTCCGGGTCGGCGTGCAGGGGGTTCCAGTCGCCGGAGAGGCGGTAGAGGAGCGCCTGCTCCTCGCGGATGTGCCGCTCCTCGGTGCGGTCGGGCGCCCGCCCGGGCAGTTCCTCCCGGGCGGAGGGGCCGCGCTCGCCGCCGAAGCCGCCCTCTCCGCGTACGAAGATCTGCGCGTCGCTGGTCCACAGCGGCCCGTCGGCGTCCGCGACCTCGGAGCGCAGCACGATCACGGCCGCCTTGCCCTTGTCGTAGACGGCGGCGACCCTGGAGCTGGAGGTGGCGTGGCCCTTGACGGGAATGGGCCGGTGCAGCACGAGGGAGTGGCCGCCGTGCAGGACGGCGGCGAGGTCGACGTCGATCCCGGGCGCGGAGAGGCCGCCCAGCATGGCCATGCCGGCGCCGGCGACGGTCGCGAAGCTGGGCAGGACGTGCAGCCTGGACTCCAGGGTGTAGCGCAGCTCATCGGGGTCGGTGGCCGGAAGGCCCGCGCCGAGGCCGAGGTGGTACAGCTGGATGTCCTTGTGGTCCCAGTCGATGTCCCCCGGGCGGGGGTCGGCGGCGAGGGCCCTGGCGGCATCGATCGGCATGAGGATGCTGCTCCTTGTCCTGTGGAAGACCTCGGTGCGGCCGTCCGCACCGTCGGCCGCACCGAGGTCGTATGCGGACCGGCACCCAGGGTCCGTTCTAGAACGCGTTCTAGGGCCGGTGAAGGAATGTATAACGCACGCCCCACCAGTTGGGAAGACTGCTGACCTCACGTCAGATCCGTTTCCGGCGCGGCGTCCGGCGCGCCGCGCGCGGCCCGGGCGCCTACGCTGGGCGGGTGGACGAAATGCCCGTGGATCACCGCCCGGCCAGGTCCCTTCGGGTGCTGCTGGAGCCGCCCGATCCGGCCCTGGCGTTCCGGCTCGGCCTGCAGCCGGACATCGAGGTCGTATCCTCGGCGCTGCTGCGCCCGGCGGTGGCGCTGGTCGAGGATGCCGGGGCGGTGCCGGCGCTGCTGGCGGACGATCCGGAGTGCCGGGTGCTGGTCATGACGGGCTCGGCGCACCCGGGCCTGCGGGCGGCGGTGCTCGCGGCGGGGGCGGTGGGGCTGGTCCTGCGGGACGGCCCGATCGAGGACCTGGCCGAGGCCGTCCGCCGAGCCTCCCGCGGCGAAACGGTGATCGACCCGTCCCTGTCGCCCCCGTGACCGGGCCTCCGGCTCCACGGCGGGGGACACGCAAGCCCGGGCCAGGTCCAGCCCCGCCGGCGATTGAGGCGCGGGCGCGAAGCGCCGTGCAGGGACCCGGGGCGCAACCCCCGCAGCGACAACACGCCAGCCCGAACCAAAAACCAGCCCCGCCGGCGATTGAGGCGCGGGCGCGAAGCGCCGTGCAGGGACCCGGAACACAACCCCCACAGCGACAACACGCCAGCCCAAACCAAAACCAGCCCCGCCGGCGATTGAGGCGCGGGCGCGGAGCGCCGTAGGGGGTCCGGGCGCAGCCCGGCAGTGGTGGCGCGGCCCCGAGAGCCCAGGGGGCAGGGGCCGTGCCGCCGGGGCGGAGCCACGGGACCCCCGCCACCCCGCCGGGAGGCTAGCGACGCAGGAGGGTCACCACCGCCGCCCCGCCCAGCCCGATGTTGTGCGCGAGGCCCACCCCCGCCCCGGGGACCTGCCGCGGCCCCGCCTCACCCCGCAGCTGCCACACCAGTTCCGCCGCCTGCGCCAGCCCCGTCGCTCCCAGCGGATGGCCCTTCGAGATCAGCCCGCCCGACGGGTTGACCACCCACCGCCCGCCGTAGGTCGTCGCGCCGCTCTCCACCAGCTTCCCGGAGGCCCCGTCCGCGCACATGCCCAGCGCCTCGTAGGTCAGCAGCTCGTTCACGGAGAAGCAGTCGTGCAGTTCGATCACGTCGACGTCCTCGATGCCGAGCCCGGACGCCTCGTACACCGCGCGCGCCGCGGCCGCCGTCATCGGCTTGCCGACCACGTCGATGCACGAACCGCCGAAACTCGCCGCGGTGTCCGTCGTCATCGACTGCGCGAGGATCTCGACCGCCTTGTCGTGCAGCCCGTGCCGGACGAGGAACCGCTCCGAGACCACCAGCGCGGCGGCCGCCCCGTCCGAGGTCGGCGAGCACTGGAGTTTGGTGAGCGGCTCGTGGATCGGCTTCGCCGCGAGGATCTCCTCCACCGAGTACACGTCCTGGAACTGCGCGTTCGGATTGTCCGCCGAGTGCCGGTGGTTCTTCGCGGCCACCGCCGCCAGCTGCGCGACCGTGGTCCCGTACCGCTCCATGTGTTCGCGCGCCGCGTTCCCGAAGATCTGCGCGGTCGGCGGGGACATCTCGAAGCCGTGCCCGGCCGCCATGATCCCGTAGTGCCGGGCCACGGGCGAGGTCGTGAAGTCGCCGCCCCCGGCCCCGCCGCCCAGCGCGCCCCTCTTCATCTTCTCGAAGCCCAGGGCGAGCACGCAGTCGTTGATGCCGCCCTCCACGAACTGCCGCGCCATCATCAGCGCCGTGGAGCCCGTCGCGCAGTTGTTGTTGACGTTGTAGACCGGGACCCCGCTCAGCCCCAGCTCGTACACGGCCCGCTGGCCGGCCGTGGAGGCCTGGAAGCAGTAGCCCACCGGAACCTGCTCGACCAGCCCGTAGTCCACGCCCGCGTCCGCCAGCGCCGCGGAACCGGCCTCCTTCGCCATGTCCCAGTACTGCCAGTCCCTCGACTCCGGCTTCTCGAACTTCGTCATGCCGACGCCCACGATGTACGACTTGCGTGACTTCATGCCCGACAACTCCCCATCCGTCAGTTCCATCACTTCCGTCACTTGCGTCACTTCCGTCGCTTCCGTCAGTCTCTGGGAAGGCCGAGGATCCGCTCGGCGACGACGTTGAGCTGGACCTGCGTGGTGCCCCCGGCGATGGTCAGGCAGCGGGACATGAGCATCCCGTGCACCGCCCGCTCCCCCGCCCCCTCGCACACCGCACCGGCCGGGCCGAGCAGTTCGAGGGCGAGCTCGGCGGTCCGCTGCTGGTGCGGGGTCTGCAGGAGTTTGCGTACGGAGGCGCCCGCACCCGGCTCCAGCCCCGACACCTGCCGGAGCGTGGTGCGCAGGCCGATGCAGGCCAGGGCATGCGCCTCGGCGGCCAGCGCGCCGATCCGGGACCGGTGAGCGCCGTCGAGGCCGGCGGAGCGGGCGATCAGCGCCTCCAGGCCGGTGTCGAAGGTCATCTGGTCGGCCATGTGGACCCGCTCGTTGCCGAGGGTGTGGCGGGCGACCCTCCAGCCGTCGTCCGCCGCGCCGACGAGCGCGTCCGCCGGGAGCTCCGCGTCGTCGAAGTACACCTCGTTGAAGAGGGCCTCCCCGGTGATCTCCCTGAGGGGGCGGATGTCTATCCCGGGGGTGTTCTTCATGTCGACGATGAAGTAGCCGAGCCCCTTGTGCTTGGGGGCGGCCGGGTCGGTGCGGGCGAGCAGGATCCCGAAATCCGCCGTGTGGGCGGAACTCGTCCACACCTTCTGCCCGTTGACCCTCCAGGTACCGTCCGCGGTCCGTTCGGCCCTCGTCCGCAGCGAGGCCAGGTCCGAACCCGCGTCCGGCTCCGAGAAGAGCTGGCACCAGGACAGCTCCCCGCGCAGCGTGGGCAGGAGGTAGGTCTCGCGCTGCGAGGGCGTCCCGTACGCGAGCAGTGAGGGCACCACCCAGGTGGCGATGCCCAGGTCGGCGACCTTGACCCCGGCCGCCCGCAGTTCCTGCTGGACGACGAGCTGCTCGACGGGCCCGGCTCCCAGGCCATAGGGCGACGGCAGGTGGGGGGCCGCGTAGCCGGTCGGGGCCAGGATCCGCCGGGCGGCCGCCGGGTCGAGCCCGTGTGCGTCCGCGATGACGGCGCGGGCCTTCGCCCGGTACGTCTCGGCCCCGGCGGGCAGGTCCAGGCGCAGTTCGCGGCGGGCGCCCGCGGCCGCGAGGCGCACGGCCCGTACGCGGTGGCCGTCCCCGGGGCCCAGCAGCTGGCGGGCGACCAGGGCCCGGCGCAGGTAGACGTGGGCGTCGTGCTCCCAGGTGAAGCCGATGCCGCCGAGGATCTGGATGCAGTCCTTGGCGCAGGAGGCGGCGGCGTCGAGCGCGGTTCCGGCCGCGAGGGCGGCGACCAGCGAGCGCACCTCGGCGGGCTCCTCCATCGCCCGGGCGGCGTCCCAGGCCAGGGCCCGGGCCTGTTCGAGCCGGACCAGCATGTCGGCGCACAGGTGCTTGACGCCCTGGAACCGCCCGATGGGCCGCCCGAACTGCTCGCGGACCTTGGCGTATTCGGCCGCGGTGTGCAGCGCCCAGGCGGCGGTGCCGCAGGCGTCGGCGGCGAACAGCGTGCAGGCCAGGTCCCGGACCAGCGCCGCGTCCAGCTCCAGCAGCCGGTCGGGGGCGGTGGTGACCCCGCGCGCCCGCACTTCGGCGGTGGGGCGGGTCGGATCGGCGCTCTCGTGCGTACGGATGTCCAGCGCGTCGGCGTCGACGGCGAACCAGCGGGTGCCGTGCGCGGCCTCGGCGGCCAGCAGGACCAGATCGGCCTCGCCGGCGCCGAGCACCGGGGGCGCGAGGCCGTCCAGCAGGTACCGGCCGCCCTCCACGGCGACGGCCGTGAGACTGCCGGCGCCGAGGGCGACCGCACCGACCCGGCCGCCCAGGGGCTGCGCCCCGGCCCGGTCCAGCAGGACCGAGGCGAGCGCGCTCGGCAGGTACGCGCCGGGCAGCGCCGCCCGCGCGGCCTCCTCGACGACGACGGCGAGATCGAGCAGGGTCCCGCCCTCCAGGTGCGGCTCCAGCAGCCCCTGGGTGGCCATGGCGTCCCAGTAGGCGGGCCGGGCCCCGGTCCGCGGCGGGGTGTCGAGCAGCTTGCGCACCTCTGCGGGCGGCACGGCCCGCGCCACCCAGCCGCGCACGGCCTCGGCCAACTCCCGCTGTTCTTGCGTGATTCCGATGCCCATGCGCGGCAGACTAGAACACGTTCCAATCTGACGGAAGGTCAGGTGCGGGTGTTCCTCGCGCTGCGGCTCGGGGCCGCGGCCGGGTCTTGCCTCAGGGGGGTCTTGCCGCAGCGCCCAGCCTTGCCTGGTTCGTGGTGAGCTGCCGGCCGGCCGCGCCGGGCACGGGCGAGGAAGGGGTGCTCCGGTCACGAACGTTCCCGCGTGCCCGGGGTGCGGGTGCGCGCGGTCCGCTCTGACGGTGCGCACCGCCGCGACCGGCGGGGCGGGTGCGCGCTGCCGCCCTGACGGTGCGCACCGCCGCAACCGGTAGGACGGGTGCGCGCTGCCCGCCCTGACGGTGCGCACCGCCGCAACCGGTAGGACGGGTGCGCGCTGCCCGCCCTGACGGTGCGCACCGCCGCAACCGGTAGGACGGGTGCGCGCTGCCCGCCCTGACGGTATGCACCGCCGCAACCGGTAGGACGGGTGCGCGCTGCCCGCCCTGACGGTATGCACCGCCGCAACCGGTAGGACGGGTGCGCGCTGCCTGCCCTGACGGTGCGCACCGCCGCGACCGGTGGGGCGGGTACGGCCCGGCACCGGGACCGAAGCTGTGGTGGCAGTGCCCCGGCTGCGACTGGCTGGGGCCACCGCCGGGAGGACGGTACGCCGCTGCGGCCGATGCGGCGCCTGGAGGCGACGACGCCCGCTGCCTCTTCTCGCGGTGAGGAGGACTCCGCCGTCGCGAGCGGGCCGGAGGGCGGCTGACGGCGGGCTGCGCGAGTGGATGGTCTGCCAGACCTGCGGTGCGAGCAGCACGCACCGCGTGGCGGAGCCGGGTACGGAACCCTGAGCACGGAGCCGCAGGCCGCGCCGGGCCGCGCCGCAGGCCGCGCCGCCCAGTTGCATGGCGCCCTCGCGTTCGGCACTTTGGCGGCGCGGCGACTGGCCCCTGCCCGCTCACTGGCAGGGCGCCCTGGCGCCCTGTTCGGCCGGCTCCCCGCAGTCAGCGGGTCGCGGCCTTGAACGCGGCCCGGGCGACCTCCTTCGCCTTCGTCTCGCAGGCCGCGGAGGAGTACGAGGACGCCTGGAGGCCCACCCAGACGGAGAGGTTGCCCTCGCGGACGGCGAGGACGCAGCTCCAGTCGAGCCCGAGCGGCCCCCAGTACGCCTCGGTGCCGAGGCCGAGCCCGCTCGTCTTCCTTCCCTCAGCCGCGTTCACGCGGAAACGTTCGCGCTGCGCGGCCGCGTTGCGCGCCGCGTCCCCGCCGAGGGCCAGGTCCCACCGCACGAGCGCGGCCGGCGCGGTGGGCAGGCCAAGGCCGTCCCAGTTGCAGCCCGTCCGGATGCCCCGGCTGTCCTCGGCGACGGTGTCGCGCGTCGGCGAGCGGAGGTCCAACGGCATGGTGCGGCCCGCCTCCTGGCAGGTCGGGACGGCCGTATAGGCGATGGGGGTGTTCATCCGGTGCCGTACGTACGCCACCGTCCCGGCGGCGGCCACCAGCAGCACACCGGCGGCAGCCAGGGCCGCGACCCTGCGCGGAACGTGCCACACGGCGCCGCGGGGCGCCTGCCCGGGGACGGGCGGAACCGCCGGGCCCCCCGCCCCGAGCCCCCGCCCACCGCCCGCGTCGGAGGCGGCGTCACCGATGTCGGCCCGGTCCTTCCTCTGCCCCTGCCCCTGCCCCTGCGCCTGCGCCTCCGGGGCAGGGCCCGGGGTCGCGTCCCTGGTCTCCCGCTCGGCGGACGGCCCGGGGAATCCGGACCGCGAGGCCGGATCCGCCGGCGCCGGCGCCGGCTCGGGAGCCGGACGAGGCGTGGGCGCCTGGCCGGGGCCGCCGGGCACCGGGGCGGCCGCGGGGACCGGCTCGGAGGAAACGGCCACCTGCCCGGGCTCGGGGGCCAGGTGAGGAGCTCCAGCCCCCTGCCCGGGCGCAAGGGCTGAGGCCACCCGTCCCGGATCCGGGACCGAACCAAAGACTCCCGCCCTGGGCCCCGACCCCCGGGCCGGGTCAAGCGTCCCTGGCGCAGGGTCGCAACTCCCAGCCGCCGGGGCGGACTCGGCTACAGGGCCGGACTGGGCCACCAAACCGGACCCGGCCGCAAGGCCAGACTCGGCCACCGGACCGGTCTCCGCCGCAAGGCCGGACTGGGCCACCAAACCGGACTCGGCCGCAAGGACACGCTCGGCCACCAAGCCGGACTCGGCCCCAAGGACACGCTCGGCCACCGGACCGGTCTCCGCCGCCAGGCCACGCTCGGCCGCCAAGCCGTACTCCGACCTCGGGGCGGGATCACCGGTCGCCGGGGGCGGCTCCTCGCCCGCCCGCACCGCCAGGTCGACCGGGCCTTCGCCGAGCAGCCGGTCGATGTCCGCCCGCTGCTCGGCGAGCATCCCGTAGACGGCAGCCGGCCACTGCCGCCCGGCCGGGGCGACCGGACCGATCAGCTCACGCAGGTGCCCCGGGGAGGGCCGGGCCGCCGGGTCCTTGGCCAGGCAGCGCTCGACCAGGCCGCGCAGCCCCGCCGGCAGCCCGGCGAGATCCGGTTCGGCGTGCACCACGTCGTACAGCGTCTGGAGGGTCGAGGATCCCGCGAACGGACTGCGGCCGGTCACGGCCATGACCAGCACGGAGCCGAGCGAGAAGACGTCACTGGCCGGGGTGAGCGGCTTCCCCTCGGCCTGCTCGGGCGACATGTACGCCGGCGAGCCGACGACCCAGCCGGTGCGCGTCAGCCCGGTGTCCCCCTCGGCCCCCGGCCCCGCCGCCCGCGCGATGCCGAGGTCGATGACCCGTACGCCGTCCTCGGCGAGCAGTACGTTGTCGGGCTTCAGGTCGCGGTGGACCAACCCGGCCCGGTGGATCTCGGCCAAGGCGGAGGCCAGCCCGGCCGCGACCCGGCGTACGACGTCCTCCGGCAGCACCCCGGCCGCCTCCACGACGGCGCCGAGCGAGGGCCCGGCCACGAACACCGAGGCCAGCCAGGGCGTAGGGGCATCCGCATCGGCATCCATCACCGCCGCCGTATAGGCACCGGACACCTTGCGCGAGGCGGCCACCTCGCGGCGGAAACGGGCCCGGAAGCCCTCGTCGTCGGCGTAGTGCGCGAGCACCTGCTTGACGGCGACGAGCCGTCCGTCCGGCCCGGCGCCCAGCAGCACCCGTCCCATCCCACCCTGCCCGAGCACGCCGACCACCTTGAACGGCCCCACGTGCGTCGGCCCGGCCGGCCCTACGTGCTCCATGCCCCCGCCCTTCCCCCGAGTAGGGGCGGATCATACAGAGACGGCCCCGACGAACTTGGCGAATGCGGCCGAACCGACGACGAAGACGGGACCGTCGGGGTCCTTGGAATCCCGCACGGCGACCCGGGCCGCCAACACGGCGACCTCGACGCAGTCGCCGCCCGTGTCGCCGCTGTACGAGGACTTGCGCCAGGCTGCGCCGAGGGGGGCGCACTCGACGCACTGGCCGCCGGTGTCGCCGCTGTACGAGGACTTACGCCAGCGTGCGCCCGTCAGGTTCTGGATGTCCATAACGCTCCTCCACTACGCGGGCGATCAGTGCCGCGGAGTCCTCCACCGAGAGCGCGGCAGCCTGCAAGTGATCGTATCGGAGCGAACCCTCCCTGACTGCTTGCGGATTGGCCGTCATATGGCCCTGGATGAAGTCCTCGGTGTAGACCACGTCGGGGTTGCCCTCGAATCGCAGAAGGTTGAACGAGCCCATGAGCCCCGCATGTGCCCCGGCCCCGAAGGGGAGGATCTGCACCTGCACCCACTCCCTCCCCCGCATTGCCAGCAGGTGGGCAAGCTGGTCCCGCATGACCTCCCGGCCTCCGATTTCCTGGCGAATAGCGGCCTCGCTCAGCACCACCCAACTCGGCGGCGGCTGCTCGCGGTCGAGGATGCGCTGTCGCTCCATCCGGGCAGCCACCTTCGCGTCGAGGTTCTCCTCGTTCCTCACGCTCAGCACGGCCCGCGCGTATTCCTCCGTCTGCAACAAGCCATCCACCAACTGAGCCTGGTACGACGAGATGTACGCCGCCTTCGCCTCCATCTCCGCGTACGCCTGGAACCAGGTCGGCAGCTGGCTCCTCAGCACCAGTCCGGCCAGCCGGGAGAAGACCCCGCCCGTGCCCAGTGCCGCGTCCACCCGCTCGGAGAAGTCGCGCGTGGGTACCCTCCTGGCCGTCTCGATCTGGCCGATCAGCGAACCCGTGCAGAAGACGATGGCTCCGAGCGCGCCCTGGCTCAGTCCCGCCTCCTCCCTCAGGCGGCGCAGTTCGGAGCCGTAGTAGTCCAGCGGCGAGGCGCCGGGATCGAGGTCGCGGATGTTGACCATGAGGCGGTCACCCCCAAGTTCGCGCGGTGCGGCATTCGTTCACCCCGTAGCCGAGCGTAACCATCCGACTCCATCCCGGTGAGATGAATCATGCAACTGAACTCTCACCGGCGGGTATGGGCGACAGCTACCGGATGGACTTCACCGTCGGTGAGCACTCGGTGCGACACATGCGACGCGTGTTGCGGATGTTCCTGACGAGCTGGGGCCACGGACGGCCGCATCTCCGGCCCCGTCGCGGCCCGGCCTGAGCCCCGACGGTGGCTGCGCGCCCGGCCCGCGGCCGCCGCCGGGGACCCGGCCTGGTCCGCTACCCGGCGGTAGGGCACCATGGGCCGCCCAGTCGCAGCTCAGGAGGAACACATGGCCACCCCCAAGCCGGAGACCCTCGCCGCCTTCGAGGCCGCCAAGGGGTTCATGCCCGTACGGGAGGGGCTCGCCCTGTACGAGGCGGCTGTCGCGGCCGCCGCGCTGGGTCTGCCGCTGTTGGAGGTCGGGACGTACTGCGGGCGCTCCACCCTCCTGCTCGCCGACGCCGCCCGGGAGGCGGGGGTCAGCGCGATCACCGTGGACCACCACCGGGGCAGCGAGGAGCAGCAGCCGGGCTGGGAGTACCACGACCCGACGGTCGTGGATCCGGAGATCGGCCTGATGGACACCCTGCCGACCTTCCGCCGCACCCTGCACCGGGCCGGGCTGGAGGACCACGTGATCGCGATCGTGGGGCGCTCCCCGCAGGTCGCCGCCGCCTGGGGCGGCCGGCTGGGCCTCGTCTTCATCGACGGCGGCCACACCGACGAGCACGCCACCGGCGACTACGAGGGCTGGACCCCGCACCTGGCGCCTGGCGGGACGCTCGTGATCCACGACGTGTTCCCGGACCCGGCCGATGGAGGCCAGGCCCCGTACCGGATCTACCTGCGCGCCTTGGACTCGGGCGAGTTCGAGGAGGTCTCGGTGACGGACTCCCTGCGGGTCCTGCGCCGCCGATAGCCTGCGGCGTGGACATTTTCCGATAAGCGCACCGCGCCCCCGGATGGCCGAGGGTCCGGCTCCGCCGCAAGGTCGCGGTCTAGCATCGCCGACGTGCGCTACGACGACAGCTCCCCGCCCCCCGAATCCGACGCTCCGGTCAGTCCGGACCGGCCGTGGTTCGCGCGTCGCTCCACCCTCATCGTCACGGCCGCGGCGCTCGCCCCGGCCTGCCTGGCCGGCTGGGTGCTGACCCAGGTGGTGGCCGGGTCCGGCCACCACGGCCAGGACGCCAAGCCGGGCACGGCCGCGGCCACCGGCCCCCGCGCCGCCGCGTCCGCGTCCCCCTCCGGATCCCCTTCCACGCCCGCCAAGCCCGGCGCCCCGGCGAAGCTCACCGGTCGGACCGTCGTCATCGACCCCGGCCACAACACCGGCAACTTCAAGCACACGTCCGAGATCGACAAGCAGGTGGACATCGGCACGGCCGACAAGGAGTGCGACACCACCGGCACCACCACCAACTCCGGCTACATGGAAGCCGAGTTCACCCTCGACGTCTCCCAGCGCCTGCGGACCGTCCTGGAGGCCCAGGGCGCGAAGGTCGTCCTCACCCACGAAGCCGACCGTCCCTGGGGCCCGTGCATCGACGAACGCGCCCGCATCGGCAACGCGGCCGGGGCCGACGCCGTCGTCTCCGTCCACGCCGACGGCGTCTCCGCCGGCAGTCGCGGCTTCCACATCATCCTCCCGGCCAAGGTCAAGCAAGGCGCCGCGGACACCGCGGCCATCGTGGAACCCTCCCGCCGGCTCGGTGAGCGGATCGCCGGCAACTTCGCCCGCACCACCGGGTCGGCCCCGGCGAACTACCTCGGCAGCGGAACCGGTTTGGTCGTCCGTGACGACCTCGGCGGACTGAACCTGTCAACCCGCCCCAAGGTGTTCATCGAATGCGGCAACATGCGTGACGCCAAGGACGCGGCGCAGCTGACGAGTCCGGAGTGGCGGCAGAAGGCGGCTCAGGGCATCGCGGACGGCATCGTAGGGTTCCTCGGCGGGTAGGCCCCACCAGCGGTCCCGCCGGGACTGCTCGCCGCCCCGATCCTCTCGGCCGCGCGAGACCTCCGTACCATGGTGCCGCCCGCCCGCTCCAGGCACGCTCTGCGACCGCGGCACCACGAGACGACCGAGACCGAGAAGGACACCTGAGACGTGAACATCCGCTCCCTCACTCGAGGCGACGGCGTGGTGATCGGAGCAGCGGTGCTGCTGTTCATCGCCTCGTTCCTCGATTTCTACTCCGCAACCGGCGGCAACCTCCCGAGCGCCTGGGACACGGACGCCTACCGCCTCGTGCTCCCCAGCGTCTTCCTGCTCGGATTCATCGCCGCCGGTCTGCTGATCGCCGGCCGGTTCCAGCCGGAGGCCCGCAAGGTGCTGGGCCTGCCGCTGACGGCGTGGGGCACCGTGCTCGCCGTCTCGGCCGTCTGGTCCGCGCTGTGGGCGCTGATCACCTGCCCGAGCCAGCTCGACCTGGGCGCGGGTGCCATCCTCGCCTTCCTCGCCACCCTGGCCCTGGCCGGCGTGGCCGTGGCCGGCGCGAAGATCCCGGCGCTCGCCGGGCAGCTGGTGCCGGACCCGAAGCCCGCCGCCGTCCCGCCGTACGGGGGCCAGCCCCAGCCGGGCGCCGGGTACGGCTACCCGGGCGCGCAGCAGCAGCCCTACGGCTCCACCCCGCAGCCGGTCCCGCCGTACGGCGGCACCTCGACCCCCGCCCCGGGTGCGCAGGACTCCGGCCACACGCCGGCCCCGACGCCCGCCCCGGCGGCCGACTTCACGCCGTTCTGGTTCGCCGTGCCGGTCGCCCGTCCCCTCTTCGGTGAGGACGGCTCTCCCGCTCCGATCGCCGAACTCGCCCCGGGCACCTGGTACCTGGCCGTCGAGCAGCGCGGTCCGTCCACCCTGGTCGCCCAGACCCAGGACGGCCGCCGCGGCGTCCTGAACGACACCTCGGGCATCCAGCGCGGCTGACCCGCGCCCTGCCGCTCGTACCCCGTGCTCCCCGCACTTCCCGTGCGCCCGGCACAGCCCCCTGCGCCCCACCGGTCCCGCCGGTGGGGCGCAGTGCTGTGCGTCCGCCACCTCCCCCCGCGGCGGCGCCCCTCACCCTTCCGGGCGTACGGCCGGTGCCCTACAGTCCCCTGACGCACCGTCAGTCACGGCACAGCGGAGGGGACCGTACATGCGCCTGGGACTCGCACTCGGCTACTGGGGCCGCGGCCCCCACCCGGACCACCTCGGCCTCGCCACCGAGGCCGAGACCCTCGGCTACGACTCGGTCTGGACCGCCGAGGCCTGGGGCTCGGACGCCTTCACCCCGCTCACCTGGATCGCCGCGCACACCTCCCGCATCCGCCTGGGCACGGCCATCGCGCAGATGGCGGCGCGCACCCCCACCGCCACCGCCATGCACGCCCTCACCCTGGACCACCTCTCCGGCGGCCGGATGATGCTGGGCCTCGGCCTGTCCGGTCCACAGGTGGTCGAGGGCTGGTACGGGCGCCCCTTCCCCGCGAGCCCGCTCACCGCGACCCGCGAGTACGTCGACGTCATCCGCCAGGTGCTGCGCCGCGAGGGCCCGGTCGCCCTCGACGGCCGCTTCCACCAGCACCCGTACCGCGGTGACGACGGCACCGGCACCGGCAAGCCGCTCAAGCCCATCACCCACCCGCTCCGCGCGGACCTGCCCCTCCTGCTGGGCGCCGAGGGGCCCGGGAACATCGCCCAGACGACACGCATCGCGGACGGCTGGCTCCCCCTGTACTGGTCGCCGACCCGCACGGACGTGTACCGGGCCTCCCTCACGGACCTCCCCGACGGGTTCATGATCGCGCCGATGGCCCGGGCCGAGGTCTGCGACGACGTCGCCGAGGGGCTGCTCCCCGTCAAGGCGATGCTCGGCTTCTACATCGGCGGCATGGGCCACGCGGCACGCAACTTCCACGCCGACCTGATGGCCCGCATGGGGTACGAGGATGAGGCCCGCCGCATACAGGAGCTGTTCCTCGCCGGGCGCAAGGAGGAAGCGGTCAGGGCGGTCCCGGACGCCTTCGCCGACGAGATCTCGCTCATCGGCCCCCGGGAGCGGATCGCCGAACGCCTGGAGCTGTGGCGCAAGGGCCCGGTCACCGACCTGCTCCTCACGGCCCCGGACCGGCACACCCTGCGCGTCCTCGCCGAACTGAACACCTAGCGCCGGGACCGGAAAGGTTCACCGGGTCGCGGCGCCCGGCACGCACGGGAGCCCCGGCCGCCGCACATCGCGGCGGCCGGGGCTCCCGGTCGTTCACGGGCTGGTCGTTCACGGGCCGGTCGTTCACGGGCCGGTCGTTCACGGGCCACCCGGTGTCGCGGGCGCACCGAGCAGGGCGCGCGGACTATCCGCTCAGCTGGGAGGCGCTCGGCACCTTGTCGGTTACCGTGGCTCCGGCGCTCTTGCCCGCCTCCTTCACGCCGTTGATGACGCCGCTGAAGGAGTCGATGTCCGCGTCACCCGCCTGGCCCTTGCGCAGCTTGGTGGCCAGGCCCTTCAGCGAGTCGATGCCCGCCGTCAGCGGAACCATCGCCTTCGACAGCAGGGGGTCGCCCTTGGCGTTCTGGCCGGCCGCCTTCAGCCGGTTGTACGCGAAGGCGCCGGCCAGGCCGGCCTTGATCAGCGCGAACGTACGGCCCTTCGCGCCCTTCTTGAACTTGCCCGCGCGGAACGGCTTGATGATCCACTGGTACGTCGCGCCGGCCGCGAGGCCCGCATTGGCGACGAAGCGCGTCTTGGCGAACTTCTGTTTCTCCGCCGAGGTGCTGGGCGAGGGCGTCGCCGCGGCGATCTCATCGGCTTCGGCGGCCGCCGGCTCCGCGGCGGCCAGCGCGGCCAGTTCCGCGACGGAGCCGGCGGTGACCTCTTCTCGCCGGCCCCCGTCACCACCGCCGCCGGTGCCGCAGGCGGTGGCGCCGGCCAGTAGGGCGGTGGACAGGACCACCGCGGTCAGGGCGCGGCGGATGCGTACGGATGTGGGTAGGGACACGATTGCCTCCGGGGACTGAGGTGTCCCCCGCAGCCTCGCCCCGGCCACCGCGCTTCACCACCTGGGCGACCCGTTCGGGTTTACGACACGCCCGGGCGGCAACACGTTTGTCATGAGCACTCACACACGAGTACGCACGCGAGGAAGCAGCAAGGCAGGGCGGGCCGTCGCAGTGGTGGCGGACGTGCTCGCCTTCGTGATCGGCCTCTGGATCCTGCTCTACCTGCTGGACGCCAACCAGGGCAACGGTCTCGTCGACTTCATCCACGACGCCGCCAGCTGGCTGGCCGGCTGGTCCTACGACCTGTTCACCTTCGGCCGCGAATGGGTCCAGGTCGTCGTCGGCTACGGCATCGCCGCCGTGGCCTACCTCTTCATCGGCCACGCCGTCGCCGGCTGGCTCTACCGGCGCTGACCGCACTCCGGCCCGTCCGGTGCCCCTCCCGGCACCGGACTCAGCCGCAGCAGTCGGGCTCCAGCCCGCAGGGGAGCGACGCCCCGCCGAACACCTCGGTGGTGGCCTCGTCCCCGCCGAGCGCCGCGACGGCGAGCAGCAGCGAGCCCGCCGTCCACGTGGTCTGCTCCACCGGCCACACGGCCTCGTCCCGGAAGACGTAACCCGTCCAGTACATGCCGTTGTCGGCGCGCAGGTGCGTGATCGAGCGCAGGATCTCCAGCGCCCGGTCCGACTCCCCCGTCGCCCACAACGCGAGCGCCAGCTCGCAGGACTCACCGCCCGTGACCCACGGGTTGGGCAGGACGCAGCGCACGCCCAGCCCCGGCACGACGAACTCGTCCCACCGCTCGTTTATGCGCGCCACGGCCTCCGCGCCGGTCAGGGCGCCGCCGAGGACCGGGTAGTACCAGTCCATCGAGTAGCGGTTCTTGTCGAGGAACCGCTCCGGGTGGCGGCGGATGGCGTGGCGCAGCGCGCCCGCCGCGAGCTCCCAGTCGGGCTGCGGCTCCTCGCGGTGCTCGGCGATGGCCAGCGCGCAGCGCAGCGCCTGGTGGATGGAGGAGGAGCCGGTCAGCAGGGCGTCCGTGACGGGCGTGCCGTCGGTCTCCCGCTTCCAGCCGATCTCGCCGCCCGGCTGCTGGAGCGTCAGT
Source organism: Streptomyces sp. CB00455 (assembly GCF_001905445.1). GTDB lineage: Bacteria > Actinomycetota > Actinomycetes > Streptomycetales > Streptomycetaceae > Streptomyces. Next base: position 527,991 of record NZ_LIVQ01000003.1, read on the forward strand.
ACGCACTCCACCGCCGCGTAGACGACCGGCCACATCCGGTCGAGGAAGGCGTCGTCGCCGGTGGCCAGGTAGTGGTGCCAGACGCCGACGGCCACGTACGCCGTGAAGTTGCTCTCCCGGCTCGCGTCCTGCGGCTCGGCGGTGTCCACGCCCTCCGGCCGGTCGGCGTAGGCCGCGTACCAGGAGCCGTCCTGGTTCTGGTGCCGGGCCAGCCACAGGTAGGCCCGCTCGGCGGCCTCGTGCTCGCCGGCCGCGTCCAGGGCCATCGCGGCCTCGGTGTGGTCCCACGGATCCAGGTGGTGCCCGCGGAACCACGGTATGGCCCCGTCCGTCCGCTGCGCCGCGAGGATGCCGGCGACCGTCTCGGCGGCCTGCTCGGCGGTCAGGACCCCGTCCAAGACCAGGTGTTCCGGCTCGGTGCGCCCGGGGGAGGTCACTGGGCCGCGCCGACGGGGAGATGGGGCTTGGTCGCGTACGCCACGAAACTCTTGCCGATGACCGGGTTCAGGGCCTGCTCCGCCAGACGCGTGGCCAGCGGCTTCTTCATGATGTCCCAGACCAGGAGCTTGTGGTAGGCCTTGACGGGCAGCGCCTTGTCGTTGTCGACGCCGAAGGCGCACTTGAGCCACCAGTACGGGGAGTGCAGACCGTGCGCGTGGTGCGTGCCGTAGGGCCTCAGGCCGGCGGCCTCCATCTTGCCGAGGAGCTCGTCCGCCTTGTATATGCGGATGTGACCGCCCTCGACCTCGTGGTAGGCGTCGGACAGCGCCCAGCAGATCTTCTCCGGGCCATAGCGCGGCACGGTGATCGCGATGCGTCCGCCGGGCTTGAGCACGCGGACCATCTCGGCGAGCACGCCCTTGTCGTCGGGGATGTGCTCCATCACCTCGGAGATGATGACGACGTCGAAGGACTCGTCGGGGAAGGGCAGCGCGAGCGCGTCGCCCTCCATCGCGGTGGCGGTGGCGCCGGCCGGCGCCTCACCGGCCTCCTTCATGGCGGCGAACCACTTGGCGACCTCGCGGATCTCCTCGCCGTTGCGGTCGACGGCGACCACCTGGGCGCCTCTCCGGTAGCACTCGAAGGCGTGCCGGCCTGCGCCGCAGCCCAGATCGAGCACTCGGTCGCCGGCGGCGAGCGGGAACCGGGAGAAATCGACGGTCAGCACGGGGTCCTGCCTTCGCGTGTCGCGGGGGTGTACGGGGAGGGGACGGGGACGGCGTGGGAGAGGCGGAGGGTCACCGCGCGCGGCGGCTGCGGGCCGCCTGCTCGATCGCGGCGCGGTAGTGCGCGACGGTCCCCTCGGCGGCCTTGGCCCAGGTGAAGCGGGCGAGGACCCGCTCGCGCCCGGCGGCGCCCAGGCGGGCCCGCAGCTGCGGGTCACCCAGCATCCGGCCCAGCGCGCCGGCCAGGGCGCCCGCGTCGCCGGGCGGCACCGCGAGACAGCTCTCACCGTCGGGGCCGGAGACCTCGGGGATCGCGCCGCCGGTGGTGGCGACGAGCGGGGTGCCGGTGGCCATGGCCTCGGCGGCCGGGAGCGAGAAACCTTCGTAGAGGGAGGGGACGCAGGCGACCTGGGCGCTGCGGACGAGGTCGACGAGCTCGGCGTCGGTGATGCCCTTGACGAAGCGGACGGCGTCCTGCAGCCCGTATGCCTCGATGGCGCGGGCGACCGGCCCCCGCTCGGCGCGCTTGCCGACGACGACGAGGTGGGCGTCGGGCCGCTCGGTCCGCAGCTTGGCGAGCGCCTCGACGAGGTGGACGAGCCCCTTGAGCGGGACGTCGGCGCTGGAGGTGGTCACGATGCGGCCCGGCACCTCGGCGACGGAGGCGTCCGGCGACCACAGGTCGGTGTCGGCGCCGATGTGCACGACGTGGATGCGCTCGTCCCGGACGCCCAGGTGCTCGGCGATCTCCGCCTTGGAGGAGCCGGAGACGGTGAGCACGGACGGCAGCCGGCGGGCCACGCGGGCCTGCATGCGGGTGAAGGCGTACCAGCGGCGCACGGAGGCCCGCCTCTTGCGGTCCTTCGCGGCGGCGAGGTCCAGCTTCCGGTCGACGGTGATGGGGTGATGGATGGTGGTGACGAGCGGGGCGCCGAGATCGGCCAGCAGCCCGTAGCCGAGGGTCTGGTTGTCGTGGACGACGTCGAACTCACCGGCGCGGGCGGCGAGGTGGCGCCGGGCCCGCAGCGAGAAGGTCAGCGGCTCGGGGAAGCCGCCGGTCCACATCGTGGCGACCTCGACGGCGTCGATCCAGTCCCGGTACTCGCCGCGCCGCGGGGTGCGGAAGGGGTCGGGCTGCCGGTAGAGGTCGAGGCTCGGGAGTTCGGTGAGCGTGGCGCCGGTGTCGAGCACCGGGTAGGGCTGCGCGCCGATGACCTCGACGGAGTGTCCCAGGCGCACGAGCTCGCGCGAGAGGTGGCGGACGTAGACGCCCTGGCCGCCGCAGAACGGGTTCCCCTTGTAGGTGAGGAGCGCGATGCGCAACGGGCGGTCACCGTCGGTCACGGAACCCGCGAAAGGGCTCGTCATCATGGCCTCAGCGGTCACTCTCGGCCCCCTTCTCCCTGCACTTTCGCCGGAGCGTAACCGCTCGGATAATGTAGAACAAGTTTCAGACTTGATCCGTCGAAGACCATTGAATCTACCGGCCGGAAACCCCACCGTAAGAGGCGGAGCAGGTGATTCGCGCCACGGGTGAGGCGCCTGCCATGCTGGCTCCGGATCAGCCCCCGCAACGACACGGAACGGGACACATGACAGCGGAAGTGAAGGCCGTCACCACACCGGCGTCGCCTCCCCTGACGGAGCGCCAGGAAGCCCGCCGACGCCGGATCCTGCACGCCAGCGCCCAACTGGCGAGCCGGGGCGGTTTCGACGCCGTCCAGATGCGCGAGGTCGCGGAGTCCTCCAGCGTGGCGCTGGGCACCCTCTACCGCTACTTCCCGTCCAAGGTGCACCTGCTGGTCGCCACCATGCAGGACCAGCTCCAGCACATGCACACCACGCTGCGCAAGCGCCCCCCGGCCGGGGACGAACCGGCGGCGCGGGTCGCGGAGACCCTGATGCGGGCCTTCCGGGCCCTCCAGCGGGAACCGCACCTCGCGGACGCGATGGTGCGGGCACTGACGTTCGCGGACCGCAGCGTGAGCCCCGAGGTGGACACGGTGTCCCGGCTGACCACGGCGATCATCCTGGACGCGATGGGCCTGGAGGGCCCGCCGACCGCGGAACAGCTCTCGGCGGTCCGGGTCATCGAGCACACCTGGCACTCGGCGCTGATCACGTGGCTTTCCGGCCGTGCGTCGATCGCCCAGGTCAAGATCGACATCGAGACGGTGTGCCGTCTGATCGACCTGACGGCCCCGGAAAAGGCCTGAACCGACCGCTGAAGGCGGGGCGCGGGCGGCGGGCGGACGGGGCTCCGGCGGGACGGGGGGCCGGGGGCCGGAGGGGAAGGCGTGGCGGCGCTTGTGGGGGTCGGTGTCCGCGTCGGAAATGGGATCAGTGACGCTCTGGGGGTTTCCCGCCGGCCCCATCGTCTCTCCGTGTCGGGCCGGCCCGGAAAGACCGAGGACAGCCGGGAAACCCCAAAGGAATGGGCCGGGAGTTCGAGCAAGAGACGGGGTGGTGGCATGCCCCGACAGAGCCAGGAACGCACCCGCATCGCTACGCGCTCCTCGATCACGCGTCCGCCGCCCGTTGTGCGACATTCCGTGAGTTGTCCTGAGCTTTGCTGAGTCCTTTCCCTTGTGGCCAGGGTGTTCCTCCTCCTTCGAGTGCTCTGTGGTCCGGTGACGCAACTTCGGGATTCTTGCCCTCACCCACGGGCCGGACCCGCTCCACCTCGCCGAGGTGTTCGGGCTCGACGAGAAGACCGCGATGCGTTACGCGGACTCCGCACGAGCACTACTGGAACAGGCCGCTGAACAGCAGCTTCTATGAAATCTGCTCGACCGGGACGCACCCTGAAGGGAATAATCGGGCCGGTGACGTCGACCGAAGCAGCAGCAAGCGCCCTACAGGACCACGCCACTCTCTGGAGCGTGGGAGAAGCCCGTGCGAGCCACGTGGTCGATGCGGCCTGTGATGCGCTCGTCGCCGGACTCGACACCCCCGGCCTTCGTATCCTTGCCGCCTGCACACGTGCCGAGGCGGACTACGACGTCCACGATCTGCTTCCCGCAGCACTCGACGAACTCGGCCTCACCTTCTATTCGCTGGCAAGCGATGCCGGTCAAGAAGCCGCCGCCCGCGCCCTCGCACGCCGCATGCTCGCTGGCGAGCTGACACCTGGGGAGTTCACTTTCCGGATTCACCGGCGCTACGGACATGGGCTGCCCCTGACTGAGCGCCTCGCCGAACTCGACGACGAGTACGACGTCCTCGAATACGGCGACAGAACAGTGGACCAGGTCGATGCCGAGTTCAGGGCCGAAGCCCGCCGCCTCGCAGGCGACCCCCACGTTCCCGCAGAACCCACGGAGACCCCCAGCTGATGCACACGGACCGACCCGCGGGTTCCCGCTGAACAGGCTTCAGTTTCCCTGAACCCACGGGGCTCTCCGGGTGTGAGTAGTTGCGGTACAGAAAGTGCCGTTGAGATTGATCACGGTCCGGCTGGCGTCGGAGTGACCGGGTCCGGCCTCGGGGTCGACGGAACCGTGGTTGGCGCTGCGATCATGACCTCGGATGGTCCGGAGGGGGCCGGCCGTGTCCTTCCGGCCACCCTCCCCGTTGGTCGGTTCGACGCATGTTGGGTTGACCCCTCGTCGGGCCCGTGCAGTCCGCGGCTGCTTCCTTCGCGGCGCGCTCCGCCGCCAGGCCCCCGACGTGCCCAGGCGTGGCTACGATCGTTGTTCGGAAGGCAATCGCATACCGACACGAATCGAGGGATCATGCCGATCCAGCAGGCCTACATCGTGAGCTATAGGGCGCGTCATGCCTGGACCTTGGCAACCGGTACGACCCGCACTTTCGCAACAGGTTGAGTCTGCTGCATCGTGGTGCCCTGCGAGAGGCGTTGGCGGAACTGTCCAGCTTTGAGGGCGAGTTCTACTCCTGCCTGACCGCTCGTTCGGGGCGACGCCCCGCGCCCGCACCTACGATGGCCGCTGAACGCCCGCGTCAACGGTCAAGGGGGCGGCTGCCTGCGAAGGACAGGAAACGGGCACAGGACGCTGGGCATGGAGGGGCGCCCGGGAGTGGCCGTGGGGAGGGAACGCGCGGCGAAGCCGCCATGTGAAAGCTGGTAGCGGCTTCGGAGGCGATCAGAGTCCCCACGCTCTGACCTGGGCCGCTGGTCTCCCCGGGCTGCAGGATGAGGCCGTAAATCGTGATCCCTGTCAGGGTTTCTCTCTCTGTCTCCCTCGCGCGGGGGAGATGGCTCATTCTCGGGTATGAAGACCGGGCGCGGGTGCCGGCGTGATGGTGAACGCATGACGAGCTTCTCTGACCTGAGCCAGGTGCCGGGCGCATGAACGCGAAGGCGATAGAAGCCGCCGCTCGGCGGTGGCGGCCGGCGCGCCACCCGACCGCGGTGACCCGCACATGGGCCTGGCCCGCCTACATGTCCGTACTCGCCCAACTGGTCTATGCGGGGGAGAAGGGCTCCTATGCGGCGCAGGGTCGCCTGGGCATTCCCGGTGGGCCGTTGGTGAGCGCCTCGCAATATGCCGAGACTTCTGATGTCGCGCTCACCCAGTGGACGCTGGCCCTACTTGGTCTGTTGTCTGCCGCAATCGCGCTCGCCGCCGTACGGCCGTGGGGCGGTCTGGCACCGCGCCCGCTGCTGCTCCTTGGGCTGTGGGCAACGGGTGCTCTGGCGGCGGTCAGCCAAATCCACGTGGTACGGGACGTCCTCTTTCCCACCGGTCCGGGGGGATGGTCGGTGTGGGCTGCTGTTCAGGGAGGCGCCGGCCTCTGCCTCTGGCTGGCCACGGCCTGGATCTTCACTCTCCGTCTGGGATGCGACACCACAGCCGTGGCGAACACGGGGCGGGATCCGGGGTGAAGGAGGCGGTGGAGACGCGGACTGCGATGGACCGCGCTTTGTCAGTACGGCGATGGGCCGCTTACGCGACCTGTGCATGGAGCCTCGCTGGCTATGGAACTCTGAAACTCTATTGGGCGTTGGGCGGTACGGCGCTCACCTCCACTGCCCCCTTGCCGCGTTCGGCCCGTGAGGAGCTCGTCGCGCAAACTCCCGGCACCATCGCCGGTCACTGGATATCGGTGGGCCTCGTCGTCTTGGGTGTATTGGCGGTGCTCGTTACCCTGCGGCCCTGGGGACGTACGCTGCCCCGCCGGCTTTTGACCGTACCGATGTGGGTCATCGGATGTCTCATGGTGTTGCGGGCGTGTGGCGCGCTGGGTTTTGGATTCATCGGTGACGTCATGGTGTTGACGGGCAGCGTTCACGTGGCTCCGTCCGACGTGGAGATCGCGCGCCATCTGTCCCGTGTGGACCTGCTGCTCTGGTCACCCTACTTCCTGGTCTGGGGCCTGCTGTGGGGTGCAACCGCATGGGCCACCCCCATGCGCCCAGCTCGCAGCCGTCCGTAAGCCCGGGGCGTCAGGCAGACCGACCGCAAAGCCGGCAGGGACCGGACGATTGCCCCGGGTCGTAAGCCCCCGGCCGGGCGTTCCAGTTCCTGCCCCTGGACGGGCTGTCCGGCTGGAACAGGAGGAAGCCGGCCTCGGCCGTCGGCTGCTGTCTATCCCCTTGCGGCCAGGTCATCTCTGACGCCTGCCTGGGCGGGTACACGAGCCGCGCCTTCCTGGACATCGGTCCCGCTACCCGGCCTGTTCGACCAGGCCTGCCGGGGCTGCTCACTCGGCGTAGGTGCCTCTGGCGGGTTGATCGCTTGAGCGCGCCACGCCCATGCACTATCTTGAACATGTTCAGTTGAACGCGTTCAAAGGGGGAAGCGTGTCCGAAGTGCAGAAGGTGTCGGCCCGGCAGACGGGGTGGGCCGTGGCGGCTGTGGTGGTCGCCGCGGCCGTGACCGTGGGCGGATTGATCATGTTCTTCGCGGTCGCCGAGCTCTTCGTGTTCACCGCGTTGGCGGTGACGATCCCGCTCCAACTGCGCAAACATCCCAAGGCCTTTGCTCGCACGTGCATCTTCCTGAGCTCCGGGCTGCTGGTCTGGGGGGTGTTCGGCCTGCTCGTCGGTATGTTTCTGTTCCTACCTGCAGCCGTACTGCTCCTGTTCGCAGCCCTCGCTGACGCCGATAACCGTCCGGGAGGATGGTGGGTCGCGGCTTCCCCGATCGCAGCCGCGCTCGCCCTGGCATTGGCTTTTGCCGTGCCGTCGCACTCCGGGAACGAGCAGACATTCAAGTACGCCTTCTACGCGAACCTCGACTCCGTCAGCCGGCTTCACGACCCCCTCTTCAATAAGCGCAAGGAGCGGCTCAAGGAGTTCGGGGCGACGAACGTGTCCTTCACCGAGAAGGAAGAGGGCCGGCTCATGCTGACGGTGCAGGTGCCCGAGGAATTTCACGGACAGGTCAGGCACAAGCTCGAGTGGGAGATCATGGATATCTCAGGAGTCGTCGCTCTGTGCTATGGCACCTACGACGCCTCCCAGCAAGCGACCTGCGAGCCTGAACGGATTTAGCCGACGCCACTCACGGGCGCGACTGCGGCCTCTGTGGAGGCTCCGAACGGCCAGAACGAAGACGGCCGCTCTCGGTTTCCGGTGCGGTGACTCCGCCCATTTGTGGTGAGTCGACTGCGACCGAACTCTATGGGCTGGTGGGTGCGGTCACTGAGCGCTGGCGCAGGGCTGCGAAGTCGGCTTGGGCCGCTTCGACGGCCTCGGGGTACGCCTGGGCCTTGTGGTGTTCGGCGAGGGCCCGGTAGACGCTCGCGACGGAAGGGCTCTGCCCCGCCACATAGCCGCGCACGGGGCCGTCGACGAAGGTGAAGGCGTGCGGGTAACACCTCCGGCCAGGCCAGATTCTTCTGTGGGGAACAGCGGCATTCGTGTTCGGCGCACCCGTGGGACTCATGGGGAACGTAGCCCGAACGCCCGGAGTGGGTGGCCTTCTGTTCCGTCTGGTTGTTCCTCTCACCGCCTTCTTCGAGGCGACTCAGCGATTGAGCGTGGAGGCGGACTCGGAGGGGGCGGTTTTCGCTCTGACCTGGAACGTAACGCGCGTTGCGGCATGCGTCGCCGCCGTCGCTCTCATCGGGCACACCGTGTGGAGCTGGCGCGCCCGGCGTAGCCGAGCCGCCGGGTCGAGGGAAGCGGCCGCGCCTGCAAGGCGCCTTTGACCCAGCGGGGAAGGCCCGTGATCCGGGGTGCCGCCCCGCAATCTCGGTGGACAGGGTCGGCGGGCTGTTCGATAGTCCCGCCCATGGCTTCTCTCGTACGACACATCACAGTCGACTGCTCCGACGCCTACGGCCTCGGGCAGTTCTGGGCCGCCGTCCTGGACGGCTCTCTCGCCGACGACGACTTCCCCGGGGACCCCGAGGCGCTGGTCACGGCGCCCGGCTCGACGCTGCTCTTCGTGACGGTTCCCGATGCCAAGAGCGTCAAGAACCGTGTGCACGTGGACCTACAGCCACAGGACCGCACGCGCGACGAGGAGGTGGAGCGCATCGTCGCCCTGGGCGCCACCGTCGTCGGCGACCACCGGAGGCCGGACGGGACCGGGTGGGTGACGCTCGCCGACCCCGAGGGCAACGAGTTCTGCGTCGAGCGGAGCGCCGCCGAAAGGGCGAAGTGAGCCCCGGCGGACCCCCGCTGCGACGGGACGGCCCGGGCTGACGCCGGTCGGCACGATGGCCGCCGGCCAGCCGCCGCCAGGTGTGTGCCGGAGCCCCGATGACCGGCCCGGCCGGAACGCCGGGATCCCGCCCGGCCGGTTGGGGCGGGGGTGGGTGTGTGTCGGGGTGATCCCCGCAGGGTGCCGAACGCAAGGTGCCTGCGCTTTCCGACCCCTGGAAACGTTCGGCGCCCGAGGAGACGCCCCGGCGCGCGCCCGCCCCCGCCGCAACCCGCCCCCGCCGACCCCGCAGCGCGGCGCAGCCAACCGGCCCGAGCGGCGCAGCCAACCGGCCCGAGCGGCGCAGCCAACCGGCCCGAGCGGCCCGCGCAGCGAGCCGCCCCGTCGCTATTCCTCCGGCGGGAAGACCGGTTCGCCCGTGGCGGCCAGCGTGATCAGGATGGCCTCCACCGGGCAGCCTTCGGCCGCCGTGAGGATCGGTTCGTTCGCGTCCGACTGCGGGGTGCGGGGGTGGGACTGGCGCGCCGAGTCCAGGACGAAGCCGTCCGGGGCGTGGTTCACGCACATGCCCGAGCCGATGCAGACCCCCCGGTCCACCTCGACCTGCCAGCGGTCACCCATCAGGCACCCGCCTCGCCCGCACCCGGCGCATACGTCGCCGGAAGGTGGATCATCTTGTGCTCCAGGTACTCGCTCAGCCCCTCCGGGCCGAACTCCCGTCCCAGGCCGCTGTTCTTGTAGCCGCCGAAGGGGCCCAGCATGTCCAGGCTGAAGGTGTTCACGTTGAAGGTGCCGGTGCGCACCCGCCGGGCGAAGTCGATGCCGTGCCCGGCGTCTGCCGTCCAGACGCTGCCGCTCAGGCCGAACTCCGAGTCGTTGGCCACCCGTACCGCCTCGGCCTCGTCCCCGTAGGGGATCAGGCAGACGACCGGGCCGAAGATCTCCTCACGGGCGATCCGCATGGAGTTGTCCACGTCGCCGAAGAGGGTGGGCTCCACGTACCAGCCCCGTTCCAGGCCCGCCGGTCGGCCGCCGCCCGCCAGGACCTTGGCGCCGTCCTCCTGGCCGATCCGGATGTAATCGAGGGATCGCTGCTGCTGCCGCCGCGCCACCAGCGGTCCGAGCTGGGTCGCCGGGTCGAGGGGGTCGCCGACCACCAGGGCGCCCGCCGCGGCCGCGAGGGCCTCGGCCACTTCCCCGTACCGGCTGCGCGGCGCGAGGACGCGTGTCTGGGCCACGCACGCCTGGCCGTTGTTCATCCAGGCGGCCGGGACGATCCCGGCGACGGCGGTGTCCAGGTCGGCGTCCGGGAGGATCACGGCGGCGGACTTGCCTCCGAGTTCCAGGGTGACGCGGGTGAGGTTGCGCGCGGCGACCTCCATCACGCGCCGGCCGGCGGCGACCGAGCCGGTGAAGGCGACCTTGTCGATGCCGGGGTGTCCCACCAGGTACTCGCTGACCTCGCGGTCGGCGGGCAGGATCGACAGCACGCCCTCCGGGACGCCGGCCTCGCGTGCGATGTCGGCCAGGATGTAGGAGTCGAGGGGGGATTCCGGGGAGGGCTTCAGGATGACGGTGCAGCCGCTGAGCAGCGCCGGCGCCAGCTTGGCCGCGGCCACGAACTGCGGGACGTTCCACGGGATGACCGCGGCGACGACCCCGACGGGCTCGCGGCGCACCAGGATGGGGCCGAGCGCTCCCTGGCGGTGCTCCTCGTAGGGGTAGGCGCGGGCGACGGTGATCGCGGCGTCGTAGACCATCACCGGGCCGAGGGCCTGGGCGAGGACGCTCCAGGAGTACGGCGAGCCGTTCTGGGAGCTGATGGAGCGGGCGATCTCCTCGTGCCGGACGGCGATGGCGTCCTTGATGCGCGTCACGACGGCGATGCGCTCGTCGAGCGGCATCCGGGGCCACGGGCCCTCGTCGAAGGCCTTCCGGGCGGCCTCCACCGCCCGGTCGACGTCGGCTTCGCAGGCGTGCGGGACGGAGCCGATGACCTGCTCGGTGTGGGGGGAGACGACCCGGATCGTGTCGTTGCCCACCGGATCCGCCCATTCCCCGCCGATGAACAGCTGTCCGTGTTCCACGAGCTCGGTCATGGCAGATGCCTCCTGCGGCTTGGCGTCCCAGAACTGATACCAGTTCTAGTTGGAGGAGTCCACGGCCAGGACGGAACAGCCGGTGACAGCCGACGACTGGTCAGGAAACCCCTACAGTGGTCGACTTGGGCACCCGGTGGAACAGGTTCTTGTCAGCGGACAGGGGGGCTCATGTCACAGGACACGTCACAGGTGACCGACCACGGCGGCGGGGTGTGGGCCGTCAAGGTCCCCATCCCCGACAACCCCCTCGGGCACACCCTCGTCCACGTCCTCGACACCGACCGCGGCCCGGTCCTGGTCGACACCGGCTGGGACGACCCCGCCTCCTGGGACGCCCTCGTCTCCGGGCTCGCCACCCTCGGCACCTCCGTCGCCGACGTCCACGGCGTGGTCATCACCCACCACCACCCCGACCACCACGGCCTGTCCGGCCGGGTCCGCGGGGCGTCCGGCGCCTGGATCGCCATGCACGCCGCCGACACCGAGGTCGTCGTACGGACCCGCTCCGCCGAACCGGGAGTCTGGTTCGACTACATGAGCGAGAAGCTCGCGGCCGCCGGCGCCCCCGAGGAGCACATCGCCCCCCTGCGCGCCGCCCGCGCGAGCGGCCGCCTGCGCACCCTGCCCGGTCTGCGCGCCGCCGTCCCCGACCGGGAGATCGTCCCCGCCGAGCTGCTCCCCCTCGCCGGACGCCGGCTGCGCGCGATCTGGACCCCGGGCCACACCCCCGGCCACGTCTGCCTGCACCTGGAGGAGGAGCACCCCGCGCAGCTCCCCGGCCACGGCCGCCTCTTCTCCGGGGACCACCTGTTGCCCGGGATCTCCCCGCACATCGGCTTGTACGAAGCCCCGGACGAGAACGGCGTCACCCGGGTCACCGACCCGCTCGGCGACTACCTCGACTCCCTCGAACGCATCGGCCGCCTGGAGCCCGCCGAGGTGCTCCCGGCCCACCAGCACGCCTTCACCGACGCCCCCGCCCGCGTGCGGGAACTGCTGGAGCACCACGAGGAGCGGCTCGCCGGCCTGTGGGGGCTGCTGGCCGAGCCGCTGACACCGTGGGGACTGGCCGAGCGGATGGAGTGGAACCGGCCCTGGGAGCAGATCCCGTACGGCTCCCGCAACATCGCCGTCTCCGAAGCGGAAGCCCACCTTCGGCGACTGGTGAAGCAGGGGCGGGCGGAGGCGGTCCCGGGGACCGACCCGGTCGCATACCGGGCGGTGCAGCACCCCCGGTAGCCCGACGGCGGCTCCTCACCGGCCCGCGCCGCCCCGGGCCGGTAAGGGGCGCTGGGGGCCGGCGCCACCGGACCCGTGAGCTACGGGCCGGTAGAGTGAAGCAGTCGTCCACACTTCCGTACGGGGGGAAGCCGGTGCGATTCCGGCGCTGACCCGCAACCGTGACCCGCCCGGCACCGCCGTGCGCGAAGCCGGATTGCCCCGTGGCGGAGGTGCGCGGCTCGTGCCGTCGGGGCCCCCGGCGGCCGGCACCGTCGAGGTAAACGGAGCCGGAGCCCGGTGCCTGCGCGTGCCTGCCTCCTGCTCCCCCGCACGAGAGGCACCCGCCCCATGAACGTCCGCCGCAGCGCCGCCGCGCTCGCCGCCTCCGCCGTGCTCTGCGCGGGCGCCGCTCCCGCAGCCCTCGCCGACACCGCGCCGCCCTCGCCCTCCGCGCCCCCGGTCATCCCCTCGGGCCTCTACGGCAAGAAGGACCCCTCGTTCGACGGCGTGTGGCGCCAGTCCTTCGCGCTACTCGCCCAGCACACCGTCGGAGTCAAGCCCGCCCCGCAGGCCGTCGACTGGCTCATCGGCCAGCAGTGCGCGAACGGCTCCTTCGCCGCGTTCCGCGCGGACGCCGCCAAGGCGTGCGACGCGACGTCCTACATCGACTCCAACGCCTCGGCGGCGGCCGTGCAGGCGCTGGCGGCGCTCGGCGGTCACGAGGAGACGGTGAAGAAGGCCGTCGGCTGGCTGAAGTCCGTCCAGAACGAGGACGGCGGCTGGAGCTCGAACCCCGGCGGCCCCATGGACACGGGCACCGACGCCAACTCGACCGCCATCGTGATCAGCGCCCTGGTCTCGGCCGGGGAGAAGCCGGCCGAGGTCACCTCGAAGGCCGGCAAGTCCGCGTACGAGGGCCTGCTCCCCTTCCAGCTGGGCTGCACCGCCGAGCCGGCCGCCGACCGGGGCGCCTTCGCGTTCCAGCCGCTCGACGGCAAGCTGCTCGCCAACGCCGACGCCACCGCCGCCGCGGCCCTGGCCGGCCTCGGCAAGGGCGCTGCCGTCGTGCCGTCCGCCACGGACACCCCCGCGACGGCGCTGGCCTGCCCGGCGGGCGCAGCCGACCCGGCGGCCGCGGCGCAGGGCGCGGCCGGCTACCTGGCCGAGGCCCTGAAGAAGGACGGCCACCTCACGGCCCTGACCCCGGGCGCCGACCAGCCGACCGCTGACACCGGCAACACCGCCGACGCCGTGATCGCCCTGGCCGCCGCGGGCCACAAGCAGTCGGCGGCGGGCGCGGTGGAGTGGCTGAAGGCCAACTCCGCGCAGTGGGCGCAGGACAACCCGGCAGGTCTGGGCACGCTGGTCCTGGCCGCGCAGGCGACGGGCAACGACCCGAAGTCCTTCGGCGGCACGGACCTCGTCGCGGCGCTGAACGCGACCGGCCCCGCCCCGCAGGGCGCGGACACCGCCGCGACCGCGGTGGACGGCGAGGAGGACGAGCCTTCGGGCGGCCAGAGCATCTGGTGGATCATCGGCGCGGGCGCCGCCGCCGGCGTGGGCATCGGCATCCTGCTGAGCGGCCGCCGGAAGAAGAACCAGCTCTGATGCGCTGCCGTCTGCCCGTACTCGCCGTGGTCTGCGGCCTCGTCCTGACCGTGCTGGCCGCCGCCCCGGCGCCGGCGGCGGGCTACCGCTACTGGTCCTTCTGGGACGGCGCCGGCGGCCGGTGGGCGTACGCCGCCGTGGGCCCTTCGATGGCCCGGCCGGCGGACGGCACCGTGCAGGGCTTCCGCTTCGCGGTCAGCAAGGACGCCGCGGACCAGGCGTCGCAGCCCCGGGCCGCCGCCGACTTCGAAGCCGTCTGCGGGGCCACCGCCCCGGCGCAGGGCCGCAAGCGGGTCGCCGTCGTCATCGACTTCGGCGTCCCCGCGGACGCCCCCGCCGGCGAAGCCCCGCCGCAGGGGGAACCGCGCACGGGCTGCGCGCAGCTGGCCCCGCAGGGCACGGCCGCCGAGGCGCTGGCGGCCGTCGCGAAGCCGCTGCGCTACAACGGCGCCGCCCTGCTGTGCGCGGTCTCCGGCTATCCGGAGCAGGGCTGCGGCGAATCCATGGCCGAGACCGGCCCCGGGTCCCCGACGGCGACGGCCGGCCCGGCCGCGTCCCACGCGGCCACCGGCGGCTCCGGCGCCCCTTCGGCCGGTCTCCTGGCGGGCGCCGCTGCGGTCCTGGCCCTGGCCGCGGCCGCCGTCTGGCAGTCCCGCCGCCGCACCCGATGACGCCCTCCCCCCACATCCCCGACCCGCCGCACCCGCCGGCCGCAGAGCGGAGGGGGGCGACTCCCCTCCCGGCCGACCCGACCACGGCGGAAGCGAGGGGGACCGCCCCCGGCCCGGCCACCCGGACGCCCCCGGAACCCACCGGGCCGGCCCCGCGCCCACCCCACCCCACGACCCCGGAACCCGCCACGGCGACCCCCCGCCCGGCCACCCCGACGCCCCCGGAACCGGCCACGGCGACCCCGGCGCGGGGTGCCGCGCTGCCCCCGTTCCGTGTCAGTGCAGGTCAGCCGCCGCGTCGGGGGGCAGGGCGGCCGGCCGCGTCCCCGTCCCGCGCCACGGCCGACCGGTCTCCCGCGCGGGATGCGCCGTACGCCCGTGCGCGGTGGTGGCAGGCGCCCAAGGCGGCGCGCGGGAACGCGCTGCACGCGGGAGCGTGGTGGCTCTGGGCCCTCGGGCTCGCCACCGCCGCCTCCCGCACCACCAACCCCCTCCTCCTCGGCCTGATCACCGGCGTGGCCGGCTACGTCGTGGCCGCCCGTCGCACCAGCGCCCCCTGGGCCCGTTCCTACGGGGCCTTCCTCAAGCTCGGACTCTTCGTCATCGGCCTGCGCCTCCTCTTCTCCATGCTGCTCGGCTCCCCCATCCCGGGCTCGCACCTCCTCTTCACCCTCCCCGAGGTCCCGCTCCCCGCCTGGGCCCAGGGCATCCGCCTCGGCGGCAGGGTCACCGCCGAACAGCTGGTCTTCGCCTTCTACGACGGCGCGAAGCTGGCCGCCCTCCTGGTCTGCGTGGGCGCCGCGAACGCCCTCGCGAACCCCGCCCGGCTGCTGAAGTCCCTACCCGCCGCGCTCTACGAGGCCGGGGTCGCCGTCGTCGTCGCCATGACCTTCGCGCCGAACATGGTCGCCGACGTCGTCCGCCTGCGCACCGCCCGCCGCCTGCGCGGGCGCCCCACCGGCGGTGTCCGGGCCGTCCTCCAGATCGGCCTCCCGGTCCTGGAGGGCGCCCTCGAACGCTCCGTCGCCACGGCCGCCTCCATGGACGCGCGCGGGTACGGCCGCACCGCGCAGGTCCCGCCGGCCGTCCGGCACACCACCAACGCCCTGACCCTCGGCGGCCTGCTCGGCATGTGCGCCGGCACGTACGGGCTGCTCGCGGCGCAGGGTGCCGCGTACGGGCTGCCCCTGCTCGGCATCGGCCTGGTCCTGGCCCTCGCGGGCCTGCGGCTCGGCGGACGCCGGTCCGTGCGGACCCGCTACCGGCCCGACCGGTGGGGATGCCGGGCCTGGCTGGTCGCCGGTTCGGGCGCGGCCGTCGCCGCGCTCCTCGTCCGGGCGAGCACGCTCGACCCCGGGGGCCTGCAACCCGGCGTGGTGCCGCTGGTCGCTCCCGGGCTCCCGCTCTGGCCGGCGGCCGCGATCCTGATCGGCCTGCTCCCTGCCTTCGTGGCACCCGTACCGCCCGAGGAGGCGTCCCCGTGATCCGTTTCGAAGAGGTCTCGGTCACTTACGAGGGCGCGGCCCGGCCCTCCCTGCAGGACGTCGACCTGGTCGTTCCGGAAGGCGAGCTGACGCTACTGGTCGGCCCGTCGGGGGTCGGCAAGTCCACGCTGCTCGGCGCCGTCTCCGGCCTGGTCCCGCACTTCACGGGCGGCACCCTGCGCGGGCGGGTGACGGTCGCGGGCCGTGACACCCGGACCCACCGGCCGCGGGAGCTCGCGGACGTGGTGGGCACGGTCGGGCAGGATCCACGGGCCCACTTCGTGACGGACGTGGTCGAGGACGAGCTGGCGTACGGCATGGAGTCGCTGGGGCTCGCGCCCGCGGTGATGCGCCGCCGGGTGGAGGAGACCCTGGACCTGCTCGGCCTGAACGAGTTGCGCGACCGGCCGATCGCGACGCTGTCCGGCGGCCAGCAGCAGCGGGTCGCGATCGGCTCGGTGCTGACGCCGCACCCGAAGGTGCTGGTGCTGGACGAGCCGACGTCCGCGCTGGACCCGGCGGCGGCCGAGGAGGTGCTGGCGGTGCTCCAGCGCCTGGTGCACGACCTCGGCACCACGGTCCTGATGGCGGAGCACCGGCTGGAGCGCGTGGTGCAGTACGCGGACCAGGTGCTGCTGCTGCCCGCGCCGGGCGCGGCTCCCCTCCTCGGTACCCCGGCCGAGATGATGGCCGTCTCCCCGGTCCACCCGCCGGTGGTCGCCCTGGGCCGCCTCGCGGGCTGGTCCCCCCTCCCCCTCTCGGTCCGCGACGCCCGCCGCCAAGCCACCCCCCTCCACACCCGCCTCACCACACCCCCCACTCCAGCCCCGCCAACGCATGAGGCGCCGGTGCCTAGGGGCGGAGCCACCACTCCAGCCCCGCCGAGGCATGAGGCACCGGGGCCCGGGGGCGGAGCCACCACTCCAGCCCCGCCGAGGCATGAGGCGCCGAGACCCGGGGGCGGAGCCACCACTCCAGCCCCGCCGGCGTTTGAGGCGCGGGGGCCCAGGGGCGAAGCCACCACTCCAACCCCGCCGGCGATCGAGGCGCCGGGACCCGGGGGCGGAGCCACCATTCCAGCCCCGCCGGCGTTTGAGGCGCGGGGGTCCGGGGGCGGAGCCCCTGGCGGCGGCCCCCGCCCCCGCCTGCTCACACGCCTGATCCGCCGCAGCCGGCCCACCCCCACACGGCCCCCCGCCCCGGACCCCCGCACCGCACCCGCCGGCGGCCCCGCCCCGACCCCCGTCGCCGAAACCCACGCCCTCGGGATCCGCCGCGCCCGCACCCAGGCCCTGCACGACATCACCCTCGCGGTCGCCCCGGGCGAAACCATCGCCCTGATGGGCCGCAACGGCGCCGGCAAGTCCACCCTCCTCGCCGCCCTCACCGGCACCCTCGCGCCCACCACCGGCCAGGTGACCGTCGGCGGCCGGTCCCCGCACCGGACCCCGCCGCCCGAGATGGTCCGCCGCGTCGGCCTCGTCCCGCAGGAACCCCGCGACCTCCTCTACGCCGACACCGTGGCCGCCGAATGCGCCGCCGCCGACTCCGACGCCGCCGCGCCCCCCGGCACCTGCCGCGCACTGGTCTGCGCGCTGCTCCCGGACGTGTCCGACGACACCCACCCCCGGGACCTGTCCGAGGGGCAGCGCCTGGCCCTGGCCCTGGCGCTGGTCCTCACCGGCCGGCCCGCCCTGCTGCTCCTCGACGAGCCCACCCGCGGCCTGGACTACGCCGCCAAGGCCCGTCTGATCGAGATCCTGCGGGCCCTCGCCGCCGATGGGCACGCCATCGTCCTGGCCACCCACGACGTGGAGCTGGCCGCCGAGCTGGCGCACCGGGTGGTGATCCTGGCCGGCGGCGAGGTCGTCGCGGACGGCCCGACCGCCGAGGTCGTCGTGTCCTCTCCCGCCTTCGCGCCCCAAGTGGCGAAGGTCCTGGCTCCGGGCCACTGGCTCACGGTGAGCCAGGTCGCCGAATCCCTGGCAGGTACCCCGTGACCTCCATGAGCCCGTCGAGCCCAACAAGCCCACCGAGCACACCCAGCTCACCCAGCCCATCGGCCCCGTCAACCCCATCGCCCCAACCCAGCCCGATGAACCCCCCGGCCACCGGGTCCCCGGTAAGCCCCAGGGACCCCGGCAACCCCGTGACGGCACCGCGCCCAGCCACCCGCCCCGTCCGGATCGGCCCCCGCGCCGCCGCCGCCCTGGTCCTCGTCACCCTCATCGGCGTCGCGGCCTTCGGCTGGCCGCTCCTCGCCGACCGGCAGTCGGGCCTCGCCCACTCCCAGGACGCCCCCTGGCTCTTCGCCGCGCTCCTCCCCCTCCTCGTCGGCGTCGTCGTCGCGACGATCGCCGACCAGGGCATGGACGCCAAGGCGGTCGCGATGCTGGGCGTGCTCGCCGCGGTCGGCGCGGCGCTCAGACCGCTGGGCGCGGGGACGGCCGGCCTGGAGCCCATGTTCTTCCTCATGGTGCTCAGCGGCCGCGTCCTCGGCCCCGGCTTCGGCTTCGTCCTGGGCTCGGTGACGATGTTCGCCTCCGCGCTGCTGACGGGTGGGGTCGGGCCGTGGATGCCGTTCCAGATGCTCGCGATGGGCTGGTTCTCGCTGGGCGCCGGGCTGCTGCCCGGCCCGCACCGGCTCCGCGGCCGGGCGGAGCTGCTGATGCTGGCGGCCTACGGCTTCGCGGGCTCGTTCGCGTACGGCACCGTCATGAACCTCCAGGGCTGGGTGCTCCTGCAGGGGATGGGTCAGGGCGTCTCCTTCCACCCGGGCGAGCCGCTGGGGGCGAATCTCGCGCGGTTCGCGGCGTACTGCCTGGCCACCTCGGTGGGCTGGGACCTGGGCCGGGCCGTGCTGACCGTCGCCTTGACCCTCACGATCGGGCCGACGCTGCTCAGGGCACTACGGCGGGCGACTCGCAAAGCCGCCTTCGACGCGCCCGTCTCCTTCGATCCGGAGACCGAAAACGACGCCGCACCTTCCCGTGTGAGGGGTACGAACGACCGCGAAGCGTGACATCCGGGGCCCTCACCGGTGACCCGCCCCACAGGACCTGCGTCACATACGAACCGGATTCGTAGCCACAAATTGGGACATATCACCCCAGCGTCTCGGCTCCCACCTGCACGAACACCCCTTCCCGCACCGGAGGCCGCTTTGCCCCTCCTGCGAGGACCACTAGTAAGAGGGGTCGTTGCCAGGGGGTCCGGGCGTCTGTAGAACTGGATGAGTCGCAAGGCGGCACGGGTGAACCACCCGCCGCCGACGAACCCCTCTCCCCCGCGTGAGTGGCTCACGCATGCCTGAGGCATGTCTGCGACCGCCCCCTGTTCCCTGTGGAAGGAAATCCGTGTCCAACGCCGTCATCCGCCGCATCGCCGCTTCCAAGAAGACCCTCATGGGTTCCGTTCTCGCTGTGGGCGTCGCCGGCTCCATGCTTGCCGCGGTCCCCGCGCAGGCCGCCCCGCAGAACGCCAAGGCGATCGCCCAGCAGATGATCAAGGACCCGGCCCAGTTCGCCGCGTTCAACAAGATCGTGTCGCACGAGAGTGGCTGGGACTACACCGCCACGAACTCCTCTTCCGGCGCGTACGGCCTGGTCCAGGCCCTGCCGGCCTCCAAGATGTCCTCGGCCGGCTCCGACTGGAAGACGAACCCGGCCACCCAGATCAAGTGGGGCCTGGACTACATGAACGACCGCTACGGCAGCCCCGTCGGCGCCTGGAACTTCTGGCAGGCCAACCACTGGTACTAAGCCGGTGGCAGCACACCCCGCTGATCGAGCGGCAGGCGCGAGAGCGCCCCGCGCATGCGAAGACCCCGGCGGCCGACCTCCCCAGGTCCGGCCACCGGGGTCTTCTGCTTCCCATCCCAATGGGTCTTGTGGCGGGCGCCCGCCCGCACGCCGCCCCGCTACAGGCGCTGGATGATCGTGCCGGTCGCCAGCGCTCCGCCCGCGCACATGGTGATCAGCGCGAATTCCCTGTCCCGGCGCTCCAGCTCATACAGCGCCGTGGTGATCAGCCGGGCGCCGGTGGCGCCGACGGGGTGGCCGAGGGCGATGCCGCCGCCGTTGACATTGACCTTCTCCAGGTCCTGTTCGAAAACCTGGGCCCAGCTGAGGACGACGGAGGCGAAAGCCTCGTTGATCTCGACCAGGTCGATGTCCTTGAGGGACATGCCGGCTTTGCCCAGCACGGCCCGCGTCGCGTCGACCGGGCCGTCCAGGTGGTAATGCGGATCGGAGCCGACGAGCGCCTGGGCGACGATCCGGGCGCGCGGCCTGAGCTTGAGGGCGCGGGCCATCTTGCGCGAGGCCCACATCACGGCGGCGGCCCCGTCGGAGATCTGCGAGGAGTTGCCCGCGGTGTGCACGGCGGTCGGCATGACCGGCTTGAGCCGGGCCAGCGCCTCCATGGAGGTGTCGCGCAGCCCCTCGTCGCGGTCGACCAGACGCCACATGCCCTGCCCGGCGGCCTGCTCCTCCTCCGTCGTCGGCACCTGCACGGCGAAGGTCTCGCGCTTGAACCGCTCCTCGGCCCATGCGGCGGCGGCCCGCTCCTGGGAGAGCACCCCCAGCCGGTCGACGTCCTCGCGGGTCAGGCCCCGGCGGCGGGCGATCCGCTCGGCGGCCTCGAACTGGTTGGGGAGGTCGACGTTCCACTCGTCCGGGAAGGGCTTGCCCGGGCCGTGCTTGGAGCCGGAGCCCAGCGGCACCCGGCTCATGGCCTCGACGCCGCAGGCGATGCCGATGTCCATGACCCCGCCCGAGATCATGTTCGCGACCATGTGGTTGGCCTGCTGGGAGCTGCCGCACTGACAGTCCACCGTGGTCGCGGCGGTCTCGTACGGCAGGCCCATGGCGAGCCATGCGTTGCGGGCGGGGTTCATCGACTGCTCGCCGGCGTGGGTGACGGTGCCGCCGACGATCTGCTCGACGCAGTCGGGCTGGATCGCCGTCCGGGCCAGCAGTTCGCGGTAGGTCTCACCGAGCAGGTAGGCGGGATGAAGGTTGGCGAGCGCGCCTCCGCGCTTTCCGATGGGGGTGCGTACGGCTTCGACGATGACGGGTTCCGCGGCCATGAGCTCGTCCTCTCCTGCACTGCGCCGGCGCGGCGGGCCGTCCCGGCGCCCCGCCCGAACTAGTACGCGTTCTAGTTCTCCCCGCAGTCTTATGACCTGGGGCCCCGCCACGCAAGGGTCTTGCACGGGGCTTGCACGGATTCCACACGCAACAGTTGGCGCGCCGACCCTTGTCACTTCTAGAACTCGTTACTACCTTCGAGCCAAATTCTGATGGGCCGTCAGACCTTGGAGTTGCCCGATGTCATGCCCCGCGCTGCCCGAAGGCTTCGACGCCACCGACCCCGACCTGCTCCAAAGCCGCGTCCCGCTGCCCGAGTTCGCGCAGCTGCGGCAGACCGCCCCCGTGTGGTGGTGTCCGCAGCGACGGGGCATCACCGGCTTCGACGACGAGGGCTACTGGGTCGTGACCCGGCACGCGGACGTCAAGTACGTCTCCACGCACCCGGAACTCTTCTCCTCCACCACCAACACCGCGATCATCCGTTTCAACGAACACATCCAGCGTGAACAGATAGATGCCCAGCGTCTGATCATGCTGAACATGGATCCGCCGGAGCACACCCGCGTACGCCAGATCGTGCAGCGCGGCTTCACCCCGCGGGCGATCCGCGGACTGGAACGGGCCCTGCGCGACCGGGCCCGCCGGATCGTCGAGGAGGCCGCGGACGCCTCGGCGGACGGCAGCTTCGACTTCGTCACGCAGGTCGCCTGCGAACTCCCGCTCCAGGCCATCGCGGAGCTGATCGGCGTACCCCAGAGGGACCGCGCCACGATCTTCGACTGGTCCAACAAGATGATCGCCTACGACGACCCGGAGTACGCGATCACCGAGGAGGTCGGGGCGGAAGCGGCGATGGAACTCATCGGCTACGCGATGAACCTCTCCGCCGAGCGCAAGAAGTGTCCGGCCAAGGACATCGTCACGCAGCTGGTGGCGGCCGAGGGCCAGGGCAACCTCGGCTCCGACGAGTTCGGCTTCTTCGTCCTGCTGCTGGCGGTCGCGGGCAACGAGACCACGCGCAACGCCATCAGCCACGGCATGCACGCCTTCCTCACCCACCCCGAGCAGTGGGAGCTGTACAAGCGGACGCGCCCCTCGACGGCGGCGGAGGAGATCGTGCGCTGGGCCACCCCCGTGGTGTCCTTCCAGCGCACCGCCACCCAGGACACCGAGCTGGGTGGCCGGAAGATCAAGGCGGGCGAGCGGGTCGGGCTGTTCTACTCCTCCGCCAACCACGACCCGGAGGTCTTCGAGGACCCGGACGCCTTCGACATCACCCGCGACCCCAACCCCCACCTGGGCTTCGGCGGCGGCGGTCCGCACTTCTGCCTCGGCAAGTCCCTGGCCATCATGGAGATCGACCTGATCTTCAACGCGCTGGCCGACGCCCTGCCCGACCTGCACCTGGCGGACGGAGGCCCGCGCCGGCTGCGCGCGGCCTGGCTCAACGGCATCAAGGAGCTCCGGGTCACCCGCGCCTGACCCGCGGCCCATTCAGCCCCGCCGGCGTTCGAGGTGCGGGGGCTCGGGGGCAGCGCCCCCGCAACGGCGCCGCGGGTGGTGACCCGACGCCCAGCCCGCAGCGAACCGTCAGCCGGTCCCCCGGGCGGCGGACACGGCCGGCTCCTCCACCCGCGGCCGCGGCAAGCGCACCTGCGCCCCCACCCCCGCAGAAGACCCCCGCGGCCCGGACAGCACGTACACCAGCCCGAAGCCCGCGGACACCACCGCCGCCCCGCCCACCGCGTCCAGCACCCAGTGATTGGCCGTCGCCACGATCGCGCACACCGTGATCAGCGGGTGCAGCACCCCCAGCACCTTCTGCCAGCCCTTCGGCGCCAGCACCACGATCACGATCCCGCACCACAGCGACCAGCCGAAGTGCAGCGACGGCATCGCCGCGTACTGGTTGGAGATCGCGGTCATCGCCCCGTAGGACGGATTGGCCAGGTCCTGCGGTCCGTGCACGGTGTCGATGAAGCCGAGTGCGGGCATCAGCCGCGGCGGCGCCAGCGGGTAGAGCCAGAAACCGACGAGAGCCAGCACGGTCGCCAGCCCCAGGGAGGCCCGCGCCCAGCGGTAGTCCCCCGGCCGGCGCCAGTACAGCACCGCCAGGATCGTCAGCGGCACCACGAAGTGGAAGGAGGTGTAGTAGAAGTTGAAGAACGCCTCCAGCCAGGGCGTCTTCGCCACGGCGTGGTTCACCGCGTGCTCGATGTCGATGCCCAGCGCCCGCTCGATCCCGTGGATCTGCGCGCCGTTGCCCTCGGCCAGCGACCGGCTGGTGGGCGCAGCGGCCCGGATGTGCGAGTAGAGCGAGTACCCGACCCGTATCAGCAGCAGCTCCAGCAGCAGGTTCGGCCGGGACAGCACGCGCCGCCAGAACGGCATCAGCGGCACCCGCGACCAGCGGGCCGCCACGGGCCGCCCGTAGGCCGTCGGGACGGGCTCGCGCCAGTACGGCGAGGAGCGCGGCAGGAACGGCACCGCGCAGGCCGCCGCCAGCGCTGCCAGGAGCAGCACGTTGTCCCGTACGGGAGCCAGCGCGGCCAGGTTGGGCAGCAGCACGTCGCTCGGCAGTGTCATGGCGAGGACCACGGCCACCGGCCACACGGGACGGTCGGCGGCCCGGCTGCCCACCTTTCCCGCGACGGCGAGCAGTACCCACAGCAGCTGGTGGCGCCAGCCGGCCGGGGACACGGCAACGGCCACGCAGCCGGTGATGGCGACGGCGAGCAGCAGCTGCCCGTCGCGCGCGTAGCGGACCGCGCGGCGCAGGCCGATCCAGCCGATGCCGGCCGCGAGGGCGGCGTAGAGAAGCATCTCGGCCGGTCCGGACAGGCCGAGGCGCAGGAGCGCGCCGTGCACGGACTGGTTGGCGAGGCTGTCCGGGGCCCCGCCGAGGCCGGTGCCGGCCAGGTGCTGGATCCAGTACGTCCAGGAGTCGCGGGGCAGCGCCGCCCAGGACAGGGCGGTGGCGCCGGCGAAGGTCACGGCGGCGGTCCGCGCGGCGGGGCGGCGGCCGGTCAGCCACAGCAGCGGTGCGAAGAGCAGCAGCGCGGGCTGGAGCGCGGCGGCGAGACCGACGAGGAATCCGGCCGGGCGCTCGCCGGGCACGCGGAAGACGGCCAGCAGCACCAGCAGCACGGGAAGGACCGCCGTCTGGCCGGGTGAGGCCGCCTCGCGGACGGGCAGCGAGACCATCATCAGCGCGGTCAGCACGGGCGCGGCCAGCAGGGCGGTGCGGCGCGGGACGGGGTCGGGGAGGCCGCGTGCGGCGACGAGCCCGATGGCGGCGACGAACAGCAGCGTCACGCAGGTCCAGGCGACCTCCAGCGACGGCGCGGCCAGGCCGAGGAACGGCCTGAGGACCAGCCCGGCGAACGGGCTGCCGGTGAACTGGCCGGCGTCGTAGAGCGAGCCGGGCAGGCCGCCGGGAAGGTGGAAGCCGCTCAGCCATTCGCCCGGTGGGACCCGCAGCACGGCGGCGGCCTGTCTGACGGCCAGGGCGCCTGCCAGCGCCCACAGGAGCAGGCGCGCCGCCCCGAGTCTGCCGCTACCGCCTATGACTCCGGCATGTCCGTTCGCACCGCTGTGTTCTGCCGCGTTAGCCACGCCTCGCAGGCCTCCCGCCCTGTTGACCGCAACCCTGACTTCGCCTGGCTGCCGCGTTTCCTGCCCCGTGCCATTACCTGGACGACGATATCCCGCGCGGGATACCTAGGATGGCCCGCATGAGCATCGTGAAGATCAACGCGCTGACCGTCCCCGCCGAGCAGCGGGAAGTGCTGGAGCAGCGCTTCGCCTCCCGTGCGGGCGCCGTGGAGAACTCGGACGGGTTCGAGTGGTTCGAGCTGCTGCGTCCCGTCGAGGGCACCGACCAGTACCTCGTGTACACGCGCTGGCGTTCCGAGGAGGACTTCCAGGCGTGGATGGAGGGGCCGATGAAGGCCGCCCACCAGGGCGGCGGCGCAGGTGGGGCGGGTGGCGAGGGCGGCGGGCGGCCGAAGCCCGCGGCGTCCGGCTCGTCGGTGTGGTCGTTCGAGGTCGTGCAGCAGGCGGCGCCGAAGCAGGCGTGACCCCGCCCGGCAGCTCGCCCTCCCGATACGCGGGAGGGCGCTTCCCGGGGCCGGGTACGGGGGTCGGCGGCAGGTCGGCGGCAGGTCAGCGGCAGATCAGCGGGCAGGTCAGCAGCCTGCCGGTGGCCGGTTCAGCCCCAGAAGGCGTCGCTCTCCTCGATGTCCTCGGTGCACTCGTCGATGTCGGTGATCTTGTCGCCGATGATGGTGAAGAAGAGGCCCGCGCGGATCTCGATGCCGCGGTCGCCGCGGTCCCCGCGGGCCGTGTGGAAGCTCATCACGTGGCCGCGGCCGTCGGCGAGGACCGCTTCGGGGCGGACCTGGAAGGTGCCGCCGGTCTCCTCTCCGAGGCGCCGGTAGAGGTCGAGGACGGCTTCCCGCCCCTTGTGGTGCCCGGACATCGGGCCGCTGCCGGGCACGTGGTGGATGACGTCGGCCGTCATCAGCCTGCCCAGCGTCTCCATGTCGCCTTTGGCGAAGGCCTCGTAGCCGCGGCGGACCAGGGCACAGTCGGGATGCTCCGACATGACGGTTCCCACCCTCCACGCGTATGGTTTATCCCTTTTCCCTATCATCGGCCCGGCTCTGTGGATATTCCACGCGGCTGATCCGCCGCGAACTCCACAATGACGTCATGACGACACCCGCGCACAGCAAGCCCGGCAGCACGAAGCCCGCCCGCCCCGGCGAGTGGCACGTGACGACCGAGCCGTTCACCACGCCGGATGCCACGGCCCTGCTCCGTGCCTATTACGCCGAGGTCGCCGGCCGGTACTGGAAACGGCCCGTCACCGAGGCCGAGATCGATGAAGGGCTCCTGGACTTCCCGGCCGACGGGCTCGCTCCACCGACGGGCCAGTTCGTGGTCGGCCGGTGGGACGGCGAGCCGCTGGCCTGCGGCGGGATACGGCTGCTCGACCCGGTCACCGCCGAGCTCACACGGGTGTACGTCGACCGGCGCGCCCGCGGTACCGGTGGCGGGGCGGCACTGCTCGGCGTCCTGGAGGCGCAGGCCCGCGCGATGGGCGCCGAGCGGCTCCGGCTGGACACCCGGTCCGATCTCGTGGAGGCCCGGGCGCTGTATGCGCGACACGGCTACGCGGAGATACCCGCGTACAAGACCGACCCGTATGCGGAGCACTTCTTCGAGAAGCGCCTGGTCTGATTTACGTCCTTCGAGAGGGGCCTGGTCTGATCCGCCTGAGCGATCCGCCTGGCTGATCGCCTGGCCGATCCGCCGTGCCGGGATCCGTCCGGTCCGGTCCGGGGCGCGGCGACTAGGGCGCGGCGTGGTCCCGCCGCGCCGAGGCCTCGTAGGGCTCCTCGGCGTCGGATCCGCAGAGCTCCGCGTTGATCTCGCGCACCAGCTGGACGAGGTCGGTCGGCCGGTCCGGGCCCCACCAGTCCCCGAGCAGCTCGGCGAGCGACTCCTCGCGCGCGTAGGCGAGCCTGATCGCGGCCTCCCGCCCCTTGCCGGTCAGGACGAGCGCCAGCCCGTCGCGGACGGCGAGCCCGCGCTCCTCGACCTGGCGGGCGGCGTCCGTGACGGCCCTCAGGGGCACGATGGTGCGCTCGGCGAGCCTGGAGGGCTCGGCGGACCCGTACTTGTTGATCCGCATCAGCAGCCAGCTCGTTGCGGGCAGCAGGTCGTAGCCCGCCTTCTCGGTGATCTTCTCGTAGACGTGCCGGCGGCCCTCCCTCGTACCGAGCAGCGACAGCGCCCGGGCCACCTCGTCGTGGGAGGAACGCTCGACGGGGTTGGAGGCCAGGGTCTCGGTGACGTCGGGTGCGGTGACGGAGACGCGGAGCTTGTCCTCCTTCAGGAACCAGGCGACGACGAAGGCGATGAGGACGATGGGGACGGCGTAGAGGAAGACGTCGGTGATGGAGGTCGCGTAGGCGTCGAGGACCCGGGGACGCACATCGGCCGGGAGCGCGCCGACGGCCCGCGGGTCGGCCTCCAGCTGCGCGGCGCCCACACCGGGCGGCAGCCGGGCGCCCTCGAGGGCGGAGGCCAGGCTGCCCTGGAGCTGGTTGGTGAAGATCGTGCCGAAGATCGCGACGCCGAAGGAGGCGCCGATGGAGCGGAAGAAGGTGGCGCCGGAGGTCGCGACGCCCAGGTCGGCGTAGCTGACGGCGTTCTGCACGACCAGGACGAGTACCTGCATGACGAGGCCGAGGCCCACACCGAAGACGAAGAAGTAGGCACTCATCTCCCAGGTGGAGCTGGTGCGGTGCAGCTGGTGGAGGAGGAGCAGGCCGATGGCGGTGACGCCGGTCCCGGCGATGGGGAAGACCTTCCACCGGCCGGTCCGGCTGACGATCTGGCCGGAGGCGGTGGAGGAGATCAGCATGCCGAGCACCATGGGCAGCATGTGGACGCCCGACATCGTCGGCGATACGCCCTGGACGACCTGGAGGAAGGTCGGCAGGTAGACCATCGCGCCGAACATCGCGAAGCCGACCACGAAACTGATCACCGAGCAGAGGGTGAAGGTGCGGATGCGGAACAGCTTCAGCGGCAGCACGGGTTCGACCGCCCGGCGCTCCACGTGGATGAAGGCGACCAGCAGTGCCGCCCCGAGGACGGCCAGGCCGATGATCTGCGCCGAGCCCCAGGGCCAGGTGGTGCCGCCGAGGGAGGCGACCAGGACGAGGCAGGTGGCCACCGAGGCGATGAGCAGGGTGCCGAGGTAGTCGATGGTGTGTTTCGAGGAACGCACGGGGATGTGCAGCGCGGCGGCGATGACGGCGAGGGCGACCAGACCGATGGGGATGTTGATGTAGAAGACCCACCGCCAGGACAGGTGGTCGACGAACAGGCCGCCCAGCAGCGGGCCGAGCACGCTGGTCGCGCCGAAGACCCCGCCGAAGAGGCCCTGGTACTTGCCCCGTTCCCGCGGCGGGACGATGTCGCCCACGATCGCCATGGACAGCACGATCAGCCCGCCGCCGCCGAGGCCCTGCAGCGCGCGGAAGCCGATGAGCTGGGGCATGTTCTGGGCGAGGCCGCAGAGGGCGGAGCCGATGAGGAAGAGGACGATGGCGTACTGGTAGAGCTTCTTGCGTCCGTACTGGTCGCCGAGCTTGCCCCACAGCGGGGTGGCCGCGGTCGAGGCCAGCATGTAGGCGGTGACCACCCAGGACAGGTGGGCCATCCCGCCGAGGTCGCTGACGATGGTCGGCAGGGCGGTGGAGACGATGGTCTGGTCGAGAGCGGCGATCAGCAGGCCCAGGAGCAGCGCGCCGATGGAGACCAGCACCTCGCGCGAGGTGCGTTCGGCGCCGGGTCCCGGACCCTTCGGGCCGGGGCCGGGCTCTACGGCGTCCGCGGTCACATCCTGAGCCATCGATGCCTCCTCGGGCCGGATCAACATTTCCATCCTGCGCGGTGTGTCCGGTTATGGCCTCTCGAATGGGTGGGGACCGGCCCCGCGGGTCTGCATAATCGCTGGCAATGGCCAGGGAGGGATTCCAATGAGCGCTGAGCACTGTCCGGATTGCGACGCCGTCGGCGCGGACTGCGCGTGTGCGCCGGGTGCGCGTTTCGACCCGATGCGTGTGCGCCCGTACGTGACGTTGCCCGACCCCGGCGAACCGGAGGGTACGGCCCCGCCGCCGATAACCGGCGCGGTGTCCCCTGCGCCGCAGGACGACACGCCGGCGTACGGGATACCCGTACCGTCCGCGCACCATCCGTGGCCCGAAGGCCCGGCCGCCGTGCCGCGCCCGGACGAGACGACTCGGCTCCGGGCCGTCCCGCAGGCGGGCGGCACCGGCCCGAGGCAACAGGGCCGTCCCGCGGGCCGGCGGCTGCTGCCGCTGCTGATCGGCGCCGCGGCGGCGGTGGCGCTCGGTGGTAC
This sequence comes from Streptomyces sp. CB00455, assembly GCF_001905445.1. Lineage (GTDB taxonomy): Bacteria > Actinomycetota > Actinomycetes > Streptomycetales > Streptomycetaceae > Streptomyces. The sequence goes on from NZ_LIVQ01000003.1 coordinate 556,855, forward strand.
GGCCGTGGCGGTATGGGTGATGCCGGGTTCGGACGGGGGCGACGCCGCCGTGCTGGACGCCAAGGCTTCGGCGCCCGTGCTGAAGGTGGCCCCGGCCGAGCCGTCCCGGACGCCGTCCCTGTCGTCCCCGTCGGCCTCACGCTCGGCCTCCGCCTCGCGCTCCCCGTCGCCGAGCGCCTCCAAGTCGGCGTCGCCGACCCCTTCCCCGAGCGCGTCCCGCACGTCGGCGCCGCCCTCCCCCAGCCCCTCGCCCACCGCGAGCCGCACCACCGGCTCCCCGCCGGCGGCGCAGGGGCCGACGCTGCGCTACGGCGATTCGGGGGCCGAGGTGGAGAAGCTCCAGCGCCTGCTCGCAGGGCGGGGCCTGTACCGGGGCCGCGTCGACGGGAAGTACGACTGGAAGGTCGAGAACGCGGTCTCGACCTTCCAGTACAACAACAACATCGACGACGAGTGGGGCGTCTACGGCCCTGTGACCCGTCGGGCGCTGGAGGGATGAGGCTCACACCCAGCGCGGTGGCGCGAGCCGGTCCTCTTTTGTATCGTGGAGGAACAAAGTGGTTCCGCCTTCACTCCCTGACCGGTGGGCGGAACCACTTGTTCTCTTTTCCCGCCCGTCTGGAGCCCCGCCGATGCCGGCCAGCACCACCACCGCGCCCGTCGTCCTGACCGCCAGGGCCCTGCTCCTGGACATGGACGGCACCATCGTCAACTCCGATGCGGTGGTCGAGCGCTGCTGGCGCGACTGGGCGGTCTCCCACGGACTGGACCCGCAGGAGGCCCTCAAGGTGGTCCACGGCCGCCAGGGCTACGCCACCATGGCCGTCCTGCTGCCGGACCGCCCGATGGAGGTCAACCACGCGGAGAACGCCGTGATGCTGGCCCGCGAGACGGCCGACACCGACGGTGTGGTGCCGGTCGCGGGCGCACGGGAGTTCATGGCGGCCCTGAGCGGCCTCCCCCACGCCTTGGTTACCTCCGCGGACGCCGCCCTGGCCACGGCCCGCATGACGGCCGCCGCACTCCCGATGCCGCAGGTCCGGATCACGGCCGAGTCCGTCGGGGCCAGCAAGCCGGACCCGGAGGGCTTCCTCAAGGGCGCGGCCGCGCTGGGCGTGGCCCCGGCGGACTGCATCGTGTTCGAGGACTCCGAAGCGGGCATAGCCGCAGGCCGCGCGGCGGGCATGCGCGTGATCGGCGTGGGCCCCCGCGCGGCGACCCACACCCCCACGGCCCACGTCCCCGACCTGACCCCCGTCCACGTGACCACCACCCCGGACGGCTCGCTGCGCATAACGCTGACGCCCGGGGGCTGAGGGGGCCGGGGCCTGCGCCGGTCGGCGTCACGGAGGGCCGGGCGGGGGCGGCGGGGGCTTCGGAGGGCGGGGGCTGTGCTGGGTCGGGGTGGGGTGGTTGGGGCGGGGGCTTTGGGAGTCGGGGTCCGCGCTGGTCGGCGTCAGGGAAGGGTTGGGGGTTTCCCGTCAGTCTCATCGTCTCTCCGTGTCGGGCCGACCCCTCAAGGGCGCTCCCTGCGGTCGCGTCGCTTCGCGATGTCGCTGCGCTCCACCCTTGACCGCCCGTCCCGCCCCGGACATACGAAGACTGCCGGGAACCCCCCAAAGGAACGGGCCGGGGGACAGAGAGACATTCGGGGAGATCAGGGAGGCGACTGCCCGCTTCGGCGGGCACGTCCCGGCCCGGGCCCGTAGGCAGGCACGTCCGGGTCGGGGGGCGCATCAGATCGCTACACACTTGCTCTCAGCTCAGCGGCTGCCACTTGCTCGTGGCCGGGCGTAAGCGTCACAAGCCGCCCACGGCCGTCACCTGTCCCTCTTTGCCCGCGACAGCGGGCAGTTGGGAGCAGAAAAAACAGAAGAAAGGGCCGGGGTGGAGTGGGGTAAGGGGCGAGAGGGAGCGCTTGAGCACCCTTCGGACGGCCCAGCGAGCCCTGCCGGAGCCTGACGCCGAACTTTCCAACGCCACACTCCGTCAGGCGCCTTTCCCACTCTCACCTGGGCGCCAAACATGGACAAACTGCCCGCAGTCGCCGTCCCGGAGACGCGTGTAGCGATCCGAGGCGGCTTATGCCAAGCCACAAGCAGGTGGCAGCCGCCAAACGAGAGACGTGTGTAGCGATCTGTGGCAGCTTATGCCCGGCCACAAACAACTGGCAGCCGCCATGCAGGAGAACTGTGTAGCGATCTGATGCGCCCCCCAACCCGGAGCATGCCTGCCTACGGGCCCGGGCCGGAACATGGCCGCCGAAGCGGACAGTCCGCTCCCTGATGCCCCGCGCCTGTCTCTGTCCCCCGGCCCGTTCCTTTGGGGGTTCCCGGCAGTCTTCGTATGTCCGGGGCGGGACGGGCGGTCAAGGGTGGCCGAAGGCCATCGCGAAGCGACGCGACCGCAGGGAGCGCCCTTGAGGGCCCGGCCCGACACGGAGAGACGATGAGACTGACGGGAACCCCCCAACCCACCCCCGATACCGACCAGCGCGG
>NZ_LIVQ01000003.1:559444-1082165 GCF_001905445.1 Streptomyces sp. CB00455
CCCTCCCCCCTACCTCCCCACCCTCACCCCGCGATCGCCTCGTACAGCGAGAACGCCGCCAGCGCCGCCATCACCGCCGCCGCCACCTTCGTGATCAGGCGCAGCGGCACGTACTTCATCAAGGTGCGCCCGCCCAGGATGCCGATGCCCGCGACCGCCCACAGGGCGAGTACGGCGCCAATGCCGACGGAGACCGGGTTGTCGTAGCGGGCGGCGAGGTTGGCGGTCATGATCTGGGTCAGGTCACCGAACTCCGCCACCAGGATCAGCATGAAGCCGGCTCCCGACACCTTCCAGAACGACTGGTCGGCGGGCGGTTTGACCTCCTCCTCGCCGTCGTCCTTCTTCAGGAGCAGCAGGGCCGCGCCCGCGAGGAACAGGACGCCCACGACGGCCTGGACGAGCCGGTGCGGGAGCAGGGTGAGCACGCTTCCCGCAGCGATGGCGAGCGCGACGTGGACGGCGAAGGCGGCCGCCACGCCCGCGAAGACGTAGGAGGCGCGGTAGCGGGTGCCGAGCATCAGGCCGGCGAGGGCCGTCTTGTCGGGGAGTTCGGCAAGGAAGACGACACCGAAGGCGATCGCCAGGATGCTGAAGCTGAACACGGGGGTGAAACCTCACTCGGTCGGGCAGGACGCCATCGGTACCGAGAGACCTGGAACATGTCGGGGGTCGCTTCGGCTCGGCGGCGCCCTGACTGGCGTGTGCGCGCACGAGCGCGCCGACGCATGAACAGGACACTGCGGCCGAAGGTCTCGCTGGCCGACCGCTGACCGCGGCCTACCTCCGGGCGCCGGCTGGGGTGACCCAGCAGTATGTCGACGGTCCGGCGAAGAGCTACTCCCCTTCTGCACCACCCAGGGTACGTGACGCTCCCGCCCGCCCGGAACAGGCCATAGGTCCCGTCCGGCATCGCCGGCCCCGGCCCGCCCTCCGCTCCCCGCCGCCGCCTCCGCCTCCGCTTCCCCCCTCCGGAACCTCAACATCCGCTTGAGCAGGTGGCGTTACAACCTTTGATGTGACGTGCCCATGTCGCCACACTGTCACCTGGCGCCCACCCGCACGAAACCCGGCGCCGCCAGCATGGCCGTGCCCCGCCGGGGTCCGCACGGCCACTCCACACCCCCCACAGGGAGCCCCTCATGGCACTCATACCCACCGTCTACGCGCGTCGAATTGGCGTGCTCGCGTCAGCAGCGGCCCTCGCTGCCCTCACCTCCCTCATGACCGCGCCCAGCGCACAGGCCGCCCCGCCCACCCCCATCAGCGCCGCGGCCGCCCGCTCGTACCTGGCCACGGTCACCCCGAAGACGGAGGGTTCCACCAGCGGCTACAGCCGCGACCTCTTCCCGCACTGGAGCACCGTCTCCGGTGCCTGCAACACCCGGGAGACCGTCCTCAAGCGCGACGGCGTCAACGTCGCCCAGGACTCCGCCTGCGCCGCCGTGAGCGGCAGCTGGTACTCCGAGTACGACGGCGCCACCTGGACCGCCGCTGCCGACCTCGACATCGACCACGTCGTCCCGCTCGCCGAGGCCTGGCGCTCCGGCGCGAACGCCTGGACCACCACCAAGCGCCAGCAGTTCGCCAACGACCTCACCCGCCCGCAGCTCATCGCCGTCACCGACAACGTCAACCAGGCCAAGGGCGACCAGGACCCCGGCAAGTGGCTGCCCTCCCGGACCGCCTACCGCTGTACGTACGCGCGGATGTGGGTCCAGGTGAAGCAGTACTACGCCCTGGCCATGGACTCCGGCGAGAAGTCGGCCCTGGTCGGCATCCTCAACGGCTGCTGACGCCCCCGGCGGCCACCGGCTGGTGACGGCGGCGGCCGATCGCCACTGACCACGCCGCCGGATCCGCTCCCTCCACTCCCGCTCGTCCCGTTCTCCCCCGCCAGGGGGAGGCGGCCCTCCCCCTGGCCGTCGTACCGTGATCGAAGAGGCTACGGAGGAGGGGGAGTTGCATGGCCGGACTGCGTCTGGGGCCACTGCTGCGCTACGTCGACTGGGACACGGGCGGGTCCGCCACCATATGGGTCGAGGCGGACCGCCCGTGCACGGCCGAGGTGCGGTGCGCCGACGGGGCGGGCGGCAGCGCGCGCACCTTCCAGGTCGCCGGCCACCACTACGCGGTGGTGCCGGTGACCGGCCTGACGCCGGGGACGGCCACGGCGTACGAGGTCCTGCTCGACGACGTGCCCGTGTGGCCGCTGCCCGACAGCCGTTTCCCGCCGAGCACGATCGCCACCCCGGCCGTGAAGGGCTCCGGGCGGCCCGCGCCCGGGCTGCGCGTCACGTTCGGGTCCTGCCGGCAAGCGGCGCCGCCCGCCGGACGGTTCGGGCCGCACGGGCCGGACGCGCTCGACACCCTCGCGGCACGCATCGCCACCGACCCGTCGGCGGTGCGCCCCGACCTCCTGCTGCTCCTCGGAGATCAGGTGTACGCCGACGCACTGTCCCGGGAGACCAGGCGGTGGCTCTCGGCCCGGCGGGACTTGCGGGAGGCACCCGGGGCCCAGGTCGCGGACTACGAGGAGTACACCCGCCTCTACTACGAGTCCTGGCTCGACCCGGAGATCCGGTGGCTGCTGTCGACCGTGCCGAGCCTGCACATATTCGACGACCACGACGTCATCGACGACTGGAACACGAGCGCGGCGTGGCTGGCGCAGATGCGCGCGACGCCGTGGTGGCAGGAGCGGGTGCTGAGCGGGCTGATGTCGTACTGGGTCTACCAGCACCTGGGGAACCTCTCACCCGGCGAACTGGCGGCCGACGGGCTGTACGGGGCGATGCGCGAGACCCCTGACGGGACGGACCTGCTGCGCTCCTTCGCCTCCGCGGCCGATGCCGACCCGGCTACGGTGCGCTGGAGCTACCGCAGGGACTTCGGCCGGACCCGGCTGCTGATGGTCGACACCCGGGCCGCGCGGGTGCTGGCCGAGGACGGGCGGGCGATGCTGGATCCGGCGGAGGAGTCGTGGCTGCGGGAGAACGCCCTGGCGGGGCACGGAGGTTACGACCACCTGCTGATCGGGTCGTCCCTGCCGTGGCTGATGCCGCAGCTGATCCACGATGCGGAGACGTGGAACGCCGCGCTGTGCCGCGGGGAGCGGGGGCCCCGGTGGGCGCGCATAGGGGAGGACCTGCGCCGGCGCAGCGATCTGGAGCACTGGGCGGCGTTCCCGGCCTCGTTCGCGGCGTTGACCGATCTGATCGAGGAGGTCGGGACGGGCCCGCGGGCGCCGGCGACGGTCTGCGTGCTGTCGGGGGACGTGCACCACGCGTACGTGGCCGAGCCGCTGATACCCAGTACGGCGCGGGTGTTCCAGCTGACGTGCTCGCCGGTGCACAACTCCATCCACATGGTGGTGAAGCTGGGGTTCCGGCTGGGCTGGTCGCGGCTGGGACGGTGGCTGGGGCGCGGCTTCTCCCGGCACGGCCGGACGGGACGGCCACCGGTGGCCTGGCGGCGTACGGGTGGGCCGTGGTTCGGGAACCAGCTGATGACGCTGTCGCTGGCGGGCAGGAGCGCCCGACTGCGGTTGGACCAGGCGCACAAGGAACGCAAGGGGGCCCGGCTGGTGACGGTGATGGACCGCGAGCTGACCGATGCGGAGCAGGGGGGAGGAGGGCGGGCGTAGCCGCGCCCCGGGCGTCCGGGCGGCCGACGCCGGGCGTACGCTGTATGGCTGTCAGCCGCTCCTGCCGCTCCCCCGCGACGTCGCGGCGCTTCATGCCGCAGCACGTCCACCGGACTGGGGAGTCCCGCCTTGTTTGAGACTCTGGGGTCGCTGACCGCGAGCCCGTGGATCTATGCCGTGGTGGCGGTGTCGGTCGTGTTCGACGTCTTCCTTCCGGTACTGCCGAGCGGGGTTCTCGTGATCACGGCCGCGGCGGCCGCTGCGGCTGCGGGGGCGGCGGGGCCGGTCGCGGTGCCCGCCCAGGTGCCGGACATCCTGGCGCTCCTGGTGATCGCCACGACCGCGTCGGTGCTGGGTGACATGGCCGCGTACCGGCTGGCCCGGCGCAGCGGCGCCCGTCTGGACCGGGCCATCGCGCGCTCCCGCCGGCTGACACGGGCCCACGACCGGCTCGGCACGGCCCTGGCCCGCGGCGGTGGCGCCCTGGTGGTCATCGCCCGCTTCGCCCCGGCCGGGCGCTCGGTGGTCTCCCTGGGCGCGGGCCGGACCCAGCGCAAGGTGAAGGAGTTCCTGCCCTGGTCGGTGCTGGCGGGCATGGCCTGGGCCGGGTACAGCGTGTCCCTGGGCTACTTCGGCACCCAGTGGCTCGGCACCCAGTGGCTGGGCACGGCCGTCTCCCTGGTCGCCCTCTTCGCAGCGGGCGCCCTGGCAGCCTTCCTGATCCGCCGCCCGACGACCCCCACCCCCACGCCGGCAACCTGACCCCGCGCCCGCACCCCTTCCCGTCCTCCCCCGGGCGTCCCGCCACCTGTGCCGCCCGGCCCCGCCCCCGGCCGGCACCCCCGCCGGGCCCGCCCCGGACCTTTGCCCTGCCTCACCCGCCTCACCCCAGCCGTGCCGCCGCCCCAGGGCACCGGGACACAGGTCCCGCCCGGCCGGTCCGAGTCCCCGACCTCCGACCGGGGGTACTGCGGGCCCGAGCGGTCGGGGCACTGGCTCCGGTGCGCCCCGGCCCGACTCCGGGCTCCGGGCTCCGGGCTCCGGAAGCCGCCCCGCCCGGATCCCCGGCTCCGGCTCGCCCGGTCCGGATCCACTGCCTCGCATGGCGTAGCGGGTCACCCGTTCACCCGGCCCCGATCGCCGCCCCACGGCCCGGCTCCTAGCGTCACAGAGTGGCGCGCAACCGAATCCGCGTCACATCCGTGCCCTGGCCGCGCTGTTTCGAGGAGCCGAGGAGTTCTCTCCATGCCCGCCACGCCGCTCGCCACACCGCCCGCCGCGCGACCCGCCCCGCGACCCACGGCGCCGCGCCGCCTGTCGGCTCTCGCCGCGCTGACCCTCGCCGTCGCCGCGGTCACCCCCGCCACGGTCGCCTACGCCGCCCCCGCCGCCACCGTCTCCCCCGGCACCGTCGCCCCGGGCGGCCGCGTCTCCCTCAACATCGAAGGTTGCGGCACCAAGACCGGCAGGGCTTCCTCCACCGCCTTCGGCGACGTACGCCTGACGCCCGGCAATCAGGAGGCCACCAACCTCTTCGGCAGCGCCACCGTCCTCGGCAACGCCGTCCAGGGCACGCACCGCGTCACCTTCGAGTGCGGCGGCGCCGGAGGCCAGCGGGTCACCGTCTCGCTCACCGTCGCCCCGAGTGGCGCGCGCGGCGGGACGGGCGGCAGCGTCGGATCGATGCGGACGGGGCAGATCGCCGTGGGCGGGGCCCTCGCCGTCGGCGCGCTCGGTGCCGGGGTATGGGTGATGCGGCGACGCCTCTCCGCCTGACTACTGCGCCGGAGGGGGCTGCGGGCCCCGCCCCTGCGTCCGCCTGTGACGAGCCCGCCTGGGTGGCAATGGCGCCCCCATGGCCCGGCCCCTGCTCACCCGGGCCGTGCCTGCCCGGGGCGGTCTCGGGGCAGGTAGAGCCGGTCCGGCCGCCGGGGCAACGCGCGCGTGCGCCGCCCGCGAGCCGACGCGGTCAGCAGGTGCTGAGGTGCGCCGGTCCGGGCCGGCGGGCGGTCACGCGGTGGTGGCGGCCGCCTGACCCCGTACGCGCACCCCGTCGAGCAGCAACCGCGTGGCTTCGGCGACGGCGTCCACCGCCGCCTCGAACACCTCGCGGTTGTGCGCGGCGGGGGCCCGGAAGCCGGACACCTTGCGTACGTACTGCAGCGCTGCGGCGCGGATCTCCTCCTCGGTGGCCTTCTCAGGGATGGCGGGCGGGCGCAGGGTCTTGATCGAGCGGCACATACTCCTACTATCGCGCTACCCCGGCAGCTCGGCGCCCGATAATTTCAAGATCAGGCCGGCCTGGAGTCGGCTCCGCAGCTCAGGGTCGGTGACCTCGTCCAGCAGTGCGATGGCCTGTTGCGTGGTCTCGGCGGCCCGCCGGTCCTCGCGCAGGGAGGCGGTCTGGGCAGCCATGTGCCTGAGGGCGAGGTCGGCCCGCCGGTGGAACAGCTGGCCGACCAGCGTGGTGATCAGTCCCACCGAGCTCGTCACGACCCCGAGGTACAGCTCTCCGCCGGCCTCGGCCTTCCAGACGGCCAGCGCCACCCCGAAGAGCAGGATCGCGGCGCCGACCCCGGCGAAGCGCTGGCTGGTCGCGAAGCTGCTCCGGGCCTGGGTCAGGCCGTAGGCGTAGTACTCCACCAGGATGGGTGTGAAGTCGTCGCGCCGGTCGCCGAGTTGCGCCCTCTGGTGGGGGATGCCGCCGACGTCGTCGAATTTCGGGTTCCCCTCGCGGACGGACGGCCCGACGGGTGACGCGGCACCCGGAACATCGAGGTGCGCGAGCAGTCGTGCCCGCTCCTCGTCCCGCTGGAGTTCGAACCGCGCACCGGCCGCCCTCTCCAGCATCACCAGCACCACCGAGACCGCGGCCACCGCCGCGACCACCCCACCCCGTGCGAGCCACTCGCCCATCCCCCGACGATCCCACGGCCGGGCCGCCGGGCCAAGGGATCGTCCGGCCCCGAGCGCGCCGGGCGGACCCGGCGCTACTGCCGGGTCCGCCCGCGAAGGGTCAGTAGCCCCAGCGCGCCCGGCTGCCGTCCTGGCGGCAGTGGATGAGCCGCCCGTTCCCGGCATGCGTGGACCGCCCGATGTCCGCCTTGCGGCAGAACTGCCCCGCGCTGTAGCAGTTTCCGGCCTCGGAAACGATCTCGCAGTCCCCGCCGACCGCGGCCTCGGTCGGCGCTTTCGTCGGCGCCTTGGTGGTGGGCTTCGGAGCAGCCTTGGTGACGGCCGCCTCGGGAGCCTTCTGATCGGCGGTCTCCGCGACCGGCGGCTCGGCCACCGGGGACGCAGACGCGGAAGGCGCAGCAGAAAGAGAAGGAGAGGGCGGAGGACTGGGAGACAGGGACGGCGAAGCCGTCGTGGGGGCCGGCGCCACCGAAGCGGGCGCCGAAACGGCCGGCGCACCCCCCTCGGCAGGCCCACAGGCGACGGCAACCCCCGCCACCACCAGCGCGACCAGCACCCGCCTGACCGCTCCCCCGACCCGTCTGCGGCCTCTGCCGCCCTCACTCGCGTCACTGCCACGCACGGCGCTGTGCATCGGTACCCCCACCTGAAGCCATCGAAAGGAGGCACATCATATGAACGACAGTTCGCCCCCGCCGGACTTCTCCCAAAATCCCCGCCCCAGACCCCACCTGCACGCAAAAGGCCCCCCGACCGTGACCGGTCGGGGGGCCTTGCGTCTGGTGGGCGCGGACGGTTTCGAACCGCCGACATCTGCTTTGTAAGAGCAGCGCTCTACCCCTGAGCTACGCACCCGTGGATGAGTGGACAGCCTACATGCCGGGCGCACCCCCGGCGCAAACCCGTTCCCGTGGGGGAGAATGGTCCGCGGGGCAAGGCGGACGCGGTACGGGAGAGGGATTGTGACGACGGCATCCCGGCGTTGGTTCGGTGGGCGGGACGAGAGTCGGCGGGCGGATGCTCAGGCGGCCAAGGATGCCGCCGCCGCGGCGTTCTACGAGCTGGACACCGCGCAGCGGGATCTGCGGATCTCGATCGAGACCATTGCCGCGGCGGACGGGTCGCCCGCCGCGCGGCAGGCCGGCGAGGGTTTCGCCGCGCTCGGGCAGCGGATCGACCAGGTCAGCCAGGTGTACATCGAGGCCGTCGACGCGCACGACCTGGACCGGGTGGATCTGGAGGGCTCCGCCGCCGCGCGGGCCCGGGAGGAGCTGACCCGGGCGCGCGAGGAGCTGGTGCGGGTCAAGGGGGAGCTGGACCGTTTCGCCCAGGGCCTGCAGCCGCTGCTGGACAAGGCCGAGACGCAGCTGGCCCGGGTGGCGCCGGCCCGGGAGCGGGCCAAGGCCGCGCTGCTGGCGGCCAGTGACGCGCTGGACGCCGTACGGGCCAAGGGGATGCGGGCCGATGACCTGGCCGCGCGGCTGGCGGCGCTGGGCCCGGAGCTGACGAAGCTGAACGAGGGCGCCGGCCGGCACGGGGTCCAGGAGACGGTGCAGCGCGCCGACCGGATCCTGCGCGACGCGGAGGGTGTGCGCGCCGAGGCGGCGCGGCTGCCGGAGCGGGCCGCGGAGATCGACCGCCGGCTGGTCAGCCTGCGGACCCGGGCCCAGGCGCTGCGCAACCGGGCGGACCGGGTCGATCCGGTCCTGAGCGAGCTGCGCCGGCGGTTCAGCGCGGCGTGCTGGCAGGACCTCCAGCACGTCCCGGACCAGGCCGTACGGGACGTCGCCGAGGCCGAGGACCGGCTGCTGGAGGCTTCCCGGGCGCGGGAGGAGCAGCGCTGGGCGGACGTCGGGGCGCTGTTCGACGCGGTACGGGCGTCCCTGGATGCGACCGACGAAGCGGTGTCGGCGGCGCAGGACCGGCTGACGCGGCTGGAGGCGGTGGCGCGCGATCCGAAGGCCGAGGTGGAGCGGACCCGGTTCGCGATCCGGGATGCGCAGCGGCTGGCGATGGCGGGCCGCAGCGTGCCCGATCCGCGGCACGCGCGGCCGCTGGACGCGTCGGTGGCCCGGGTCGAGCGGGCGCTGGCGGCGCTGGAGGGACGGCACCCCGACTATTGGGCCTTCCTGCTGGAGATGGAGGAGGTACGAGGGGCCGTGCAGCAGGTGGTGACCGGCATACGGGCGGAGCGCGGGCACGGCTGACTTGTCCGGGCCGCCGGGGCGGCGGATGCTGGAGGCGACAGGAAAGCCGGGAGGGGCCGGCACTGCCGTCCCACCGGACCCCGCCGCTGCTCCCGACCGCTCCCGCACCACACCGCCCGGCAGAGGGCGGCCCGAGGCAGGCAGAGGAGGCCGGTATGGCCACCCACGCGGTCCGGCACGTGAGGCGCCCGGTAGCGGCGCGGCTCGACGAGCACCTGCCGGTCGACCACCGGCTGAGCAAGGTGTACCGGGTGGGCGCGGGTCTGACGGGCCTGCTGCTCGTACTATTCGGGGTCCTGGGCCTCATCGACCGGATCGGCTTCTTCGACACGGGCGGGGACCGGGTCCTGGGCCTCAACACGAACGGGGCGCTGAGCGTCCTGTCGATCCTGGTCGGTCTGCTGCTGTGCTTCGGGATGCTCAAGGGCGGGAACTTCGCCTCGACCCTGAACATCGTGCTGGGCCTGCTGTTCATCGCGAGCGGCTTCGTGAACCTCGCGCTGCTGGACACGGGGCTGAACTTCCTGGCCTTCCACATCCCGAATGTGCTGTTCAGCTTCGTCGTCGGCGTGATGCTCATGTGGTTCGGGATGTACGGGCGGGTGGGCAGCGCCCTGCCGCACGACAATCCGTACTGGCGGGCCCGCCACCCCGAGGAGGCGGAGCGCGAACAGCGCGCCCGTCGGCGGTAGTCGCGCTCGGCCCGGGCTCCCTCCGGCGTTCCGGCCACCGTCGTCTGCGCGGCCGTCTCTGTGTCCGTCTCTGTGGCCGTCTCTGTGTCCGTCTCTGTGTCCGTCTCTGTGTCCGTCTCGGTGGCCGTCTGCGCGCGTCCCCCGCCCGGGGATACCCGGACCGGCCCCGGCCGCATAGCCTTGGCCGCATGCCTCGATACGAATACCGCTGCCGGACCTGCGACGACACCTTCGAGCTGAGCCGGCCCATGGCCGAGTCCTCCGCGCCCGCCGACTGCCCCGCCGGCCACCCGGACACCGTCAAGCTGCTGTCCGCCGTCGCCGTCGGCGGGAGCAGCAGCGCCCCCGCCGCGGCCCCCGCCATGGGTGGCGGCGGCGGTTGCTGCGGCGGAGGCGGCTGCGGCTGACCTCCGCCGACGGACGCCCGGCGCGGCTGGCCTCCGCCTACTGGCGTCCGCCGCGGCTGACCTCCCGCCGCCGGACACCCGGCGCCGGGCCGCCGCCGGACCCGGCGGCTCACACCCGGCGGTTCACATCCGACTGCGGCCCGGCGCCGGCACCCGGCCGCCGGCCCGGGACAGCCGTACGCAGCCACCCGCACCGGCGCGGCCGGGCCGGGGCCGGGCCCCGGGGCGCGCGGGATCTCAGCGCTTGCGCGAGAGCGTCAGCCCGTCCGAGATCGCCAGCAGCACCGACTCCATGCGCGGATCCGCCGCGACGTGGTCGTTGTAGGCGCGCACGCCCGCCGCCGAGCCGGTGGCCGTCTCGTCGAGGACCCTGCCGTGGAAGAGCGTGTTGTCCGTGACGATCAGGCCGCCCCGGCGCAGCCTCGGCACCAGTTCCTCCCAGTAGGCGATCTGGCTCTCCTTGTCGGCGTCCACGTAGGCCAGGTCGATGTGCTCCTCCTGCGGCATGGCCCGCAGGGTCTCCAGCGCGGGCGCGATGCGCAGGTCGATGCGGTCGGCGACGCCCGCCGCCTCCCACGCCTCCCTGCCGTACGCCGTCCACTCCTCGGAGACGTCGCAGGCGACGACGCGGCCGCCGGCGGGCAGCGCCTGGGCCATCGACAGGGTGGAGAATCCGGTGAAGGTGCCGATCTCGACGATGTGCCGGGCGCCCGTCAGCCGGACCAGGAAGGCCAGCAGCGGCCCCTGCTCCTGCGCCGACTGCATCCCGGCGACGTCGGGGAACTTCTCGTAGGTGGTCTCCACCAGCCTCTGCTGCACCGCGTCCAGCGGGGGGTTGTGGGCGAGCATGTACCGGTAGAGCTCGTCAGTGATCTTGGTGCTGTTGCCCTTGGTCATGCCGTCAGTGTCGCAACCGTCCTGCCGAATTCGCGGACGATTTCCTCACCCGCCAGCACCCCGGCCGCCGTCAGGGCGGTGACGGTCGGCGCGTTCCACCGGGCTTCGGCCAGTTCTCCGTGGCCCGGGCGCCAGCCGGCGTCCGCCGCCAGCAGCAGGTCGGCGTCCAGCAGCGAGTCGCCGGCGGCGAGGGTGGTCGTGGCGCCCGTGCGGTCGGCGACCTCGCGCATCGCCGCGCTCTTGGTCAGCGGACGCGGCACGGCGTAGATCTTGCGGCCTTGGAGGGAGACCGTCCAGCCGCGCGTCTGTGCCCACTCCGACAGGGACTTCAGCCACTGCGCGGGGACCAGGGCGCGCTCCACGACCAGGTAGGCGAACAGGTCCTCGGCGATCCGCGTCTTGCGCAGCCACATCGGGTCGGCCGTGGCCAGCAGGTGGGCGTGGACCTCTTCCAGCGGGGCGCACTCCTGCGCCAGGCGCGCCGCGACCTGCCGCCGCCAGTCGCGGTCCGGTACCCCGTCGACGAGCAGCTGACCGCCGTTCGCGCAGATGGCGTACCGGGCGGGGCGGCCGGGGAAGCGGATGCGCTGGTACTGCTTGCGGGTGCGTGTCGTGGTCGGGACGAAGACGACCGACGGGTCGGCGGACAGTTCCGCCAGGAGTCCGGCCGCCGTCTCCGTCATGTAGGACAGCGGCTTGCTCTCATGGACCTCGACGCACAGCAGCCGGGGGGCCACCGGGTCGGGCATGGTCAGGCCGAGGGCGGCCGCCGAGTAGATGAGCGTACGGTCGAGATCACTGGCTACCAGGACAGTCACTTGGAGGCCACAGCCTTTCCGTCGGCGCCGGTGGCGCCGCGCGTGAACCGGGGGTGGATGAGTCCGACGCACGTGTAGGGCAGCCCGTCGACTTCCTCCACCGGGACTCCGCGCTGCCCGGCGAGCAGCCGTACGTGGTCCAGGTCTGCCCCGGCGCCGCGCTGGGCGAGGATCTTCCACGGCACCCGGCGCAGCAGGACCCGGGTGGTCTCGCCGACGCCCGGCTTGACCAGGTTGACGTCGTGGATGCCGTACTCCTCGCTGATGCGTTCAACCGCGGCCCAGCCCTCCCAGGTCGGGGTGCGGTCGGCCGCGAGGAGCTCCTTGACCCCGGTGTCGACGGCGTCGGCCACCTCGTCGAAGTGGGCGGCGACGGTGTCGACGAAGTCGGTGGAGACGTCGGCGCCGGCGAGTTCGCGGTAGAACTTCGCGCCGTGGAAGTCGCGGGGCCCGACCAGGTCGGACCTCAGAACCGTACGCGAGACGAGCCCGGAGACGGTGGAATTGAGACAGGCGGAGGGGATCAGGAAGTCCTCGCGGGTGCCGTAGGTCTCCACGCAGGAGCCGGGGTCGGCGAGGACGACGATCTCGGGGTCGAAGCCGGGGAAATCGGCGAGGGCGGCCTTCAGTTCGCGGCTGATGGCGCCCTTGCCGGTCCAGCCGTCGACGAAGACGACATCGGCCGGGTCGTGGTGGGCGGCCAGCCAGCGCAGGGCGTTGGCGTCGATGCCGCGGCCGCGCACGATGGAGACGGCGTAGTGCGGCAGGTCCAGACCGTGCCGGGCCTGCGCCCAGCGCCGCATGAGCACGCCGACGGGGGTGCCGGCGCGGGCCAGGGAGACCAGGACCGGGGACGGGCGGGGGTCCCGCGCGTGCCGGAGGCCCCGGGGGCGTTCGGCGAGGACGGTCTCGGTGACGACGCCGACGGCGCGGGCGATGCGGGCCGCGGAGGCGGTCAGGGCGCTCTGGTAGAGCTGCTGGTACTGGGGGGACGGCTGGTACTCGACGGGCAGGGATTCGGCGTAGTGCGCGCCGCCCGCTTGGATCGCCTCCTCGCGCTCCTCGGTCGGGGCCTCCAGCCGCACGTCGGAGAAGTCCTGGAGCAGCCAGCCGACGTCCTCGGCCGCGTACGAGGAGAAGGCGGGGCCGCGCAGGGGCTCGGTCATGATCGGCTCCTGCCGGTCGGGTACGTGGGACGGTACGACGGCCAGCAGGACGCGGCCGGTGTGCGGGGCCAGGCCCGCGAGCAGTCCGGTCCGCAGCTCGGGGGTGTCCCCGGCGGAGTCGACGACGGCGACGACGGCGTCGAAGCCGGCTCCGGCGACGTTGTAGGCGTACCGGTCGCCGGGGCCGTCGGCCGGGGCGTCGTGGGCCGGGAAGACGAGCCGGGTGCGGATGGCGTAGCCGGGGTCGTCGACGGCGAGGACGGGCGAGCGGGTGGTGGTGGAGAAGCGGACCTCACGGGCCGCTCCGGCCTCCTCCAGGGCCTTGGCGAGGCGCAGCGGCGCGTACATCAGCTCTTCGTTGCCGAGGACGAGGACCCGTCCGGGGTCCCGGCCGAGCGCGGCCGCGATCCGGGCGGCCATCGCGGGCAGGGCGTCGTCCAGGGCCTTGCGGTGGGCGCAGGTGAAGCCGTGGCGGCCGCCGTCGGGGACCCCCGCGGGCCAGTCGAGGTCCACGCGGTGGTGGGTACGGGCGTGGCCCTGGGGGCCGTCGCCGTCGTCGCGAGCGTCGCGGTCCGGGCACGAGCCGTCCGCGGGGATCGCGGTCGGGCCGTCCCCGCGGGCCGCGGCCGCCGGGCCGCCGGCCGGGGTCACGGGCGCGCCGTCCGCCGGGGTCACGGCCGGGCCATTCCCCCGGGTCGCGGCGACGGCGGCCCGGGCCTTCGCTTCGTACTCCTCGACCAGCGCCTGCCCCTTGGCCAGGACCCCCTCCGGGAGGCGCACCGTTCCCGAGGCGAGCGCGACGAGGTCGACGCGGGCGCCCAGCTCGGCGGCGAAGGCGGTGAGCCGGTCGCGGTCGGCCGGGGAACGCATGTCGACGAGGGCGACGACCACGTAGTGCGCGCGGGGGTGGCGTGCGTGCAGGTCGCGAATGGTGTTCAGGACCGTGTTGCCGGTGGAGAACTCGTCGTCGACGAGGACCAGCGGCCCGCTGCCGGCGAGCAGCGCCGGGTCCTCGGGCAGCAGCAGGTGCGAGGTGGCGTGCGAGTGCGCCTCCTCGAAACCGCCGGCGGGCTCGACCCCCGGCACGGGGCGGCGGGTGGAGTGCAGGTAGGGGGCGGGGCCGAGGCCGTCGGCCACGCAGTGGCCGAGGCCGGTGGCCGTCTCGGCGTAACCGAGGACGACCGCGGATGCGGCTGTGTCCTCGCCGAGCAGCGCCCGGACTCTCTCGCCGAGCCCGTATCCGGCGGCGTACACGGCCGCCGGGGACTGCGGGACGTGCTTTCCCAGCACCTGCGAGACCAGCAGGTGCGCCCGCTTGGGGTTGCGCCGCAGGGCGAGCCCGAGCAGCTCCGGGAGCCGCGGGGAGCCCGGATCGCCGGCCTCCTCCAGACCGACGCCCAATCGCTCCGCGACCCAGGTTCCCGACCACACCGATTCGATCGTCTTGCCCTTCTCCGTCGTACGCCTCGTCCGGGGCGGGCTCACACCTGGAGCCCTGCCGTGAGCAGGTCGACGAAGCCGACCTCCTCCTTCGCCACACCGAAGACCTCGGCGCGCTGCATGGTGCGCTCGGCCCAGGCCCGGTGGGGCTTCACTTCGTTCATCTTGTTCGTATAAGCCGACCGCATGACGCCGCCGCCGCCGCGCTCGGGGCGCAGGATGTCCTGGGCGTCGCTGAATTCCTCGTGGGAGACCACCGACAGCGCGTGGACGGGCGTGACGTGCGCGGGGTGGATGCAGGTCTTGCCGAGCAGGCCGTTGGCCCGGTCCAGCTCGATCTCCCGCAGGAGGCCGTCCAGGTCGTGCTCGATGAGGGCGGTGCGCAGCTCCTCGACGCCCTCCTCCAGGAAGGGGCTGCGGCGCAGCTGGGGCTTGAAGAGGCGCTGCTGGCTGCGGAAGTACTCCCAGACCGGGCCGGTGACGGTGAAGCCGGTGCCGTCCGCGCGGCTGAGGACGTTGACCACGTCGGCGATCACGCCGGCCACGATCTGGACGTCGTAGGCGGTCATGTCGGGGGTGCGCCGCAGGCCGTAGGCCGAGCAGAAGTCGGTGACGCCCAGGCGCAGGGCCAGGACCCGCTCGCGGTGGCTGTCCACCGTGCGGGAGATCCCGGCGAGGGCGTCGGCGCGGGTTTCCAGGTGGAGGAGGTCGGGGGTTTCCAGGACGGGCATGGCGTACAGGCGTCCCGGGGCGCTGGTGGCCTCCGTCTGGGCGACGGCGTCGAGGAAGGCCTTGCCGCGGCTCTCGTCGAACTTGGGAAGTACGAATCCGGCCAGTCTCCGCGCGGAGCGGCCGAGGCGGTGCACGAGGTCGGGTATCTGCTCGGGCGTGCGGACGCGGATGAACAGCAGCGGGAGCTCTTCCTCGTCCGCGTCGAGCTCGGCGAACTGCCGGACGAGGTTCTCCTCGGCCCCGGTGACGTCGCCGTCGCTGATGGAATCCTCCAGGCAGAGGACCATGGAGACGACTCCGTGGCCGGCCTGCTTGCGGATGTCCCGGGCGAGCTGGGGCCGGGTGGCGGGGCTGTAGAGCGTGGCACCGAGAGCGGCGGCGAGGACGCGCATCGGCGAGGATCCGGTGAATTCCACCGGTTCCTGGTGGAAGAGGTCCCTACGGACAGTGGGCGATATGTGCCCGAAGTGACGCATGTGCTTCCCCCGTACTGCCTCGGCGGCCCAACTGGCGTGGCCGGTAATAGTACGTACGAACGTGAGTCAAGAGTTCCTCAAGCACATGAAGTTCAGGTAACCCTCTTGCACCATGCCCCGCTCTTGCGTTCTCAGACACGCTCCTGCGGGGGGCCGCATTGTCCCGCTCCACCCCGGGAGGGCAGGATGACGGGCATGACGCACGCGATGCAGAAGGGCTCGAACATCCCGGTGGCCGCCGTGGCGGTCAGGGCGGTGCTCCGCTGGACGGCCGGCCCCGAGGTGCCGGACGTGGACGCCTCCGCCCTGCTCGTGGGTCCCGACGGCCGGGTGCGTTCGGATGAGGACTTCGTCTTCTACAACCAGCCCCGGCACCCCTCGGGCGCCGTCTGGCGGCTCGGCAAGAAGCAGCTCGGCGACGCGGTCACCGACGCCGTCCAGGCGGACCTGCGGACGGTGACCCGGTCGGTGGACCGGATCCTGGTGGTGGCCTCCGCCGAGGACGTCCCCTTCGAGCAGGTCCGCGACCTGCGCATCCTGCTGTACGACGCCACCGCGACCGGCGGCTCCGAACCGCTGGCCTACTTCGACGTGCGGCCCGAGACCGGCGCCGAGACGGCGCTGATCTGCGGGGAGCTGTACCGCCGGGGCGAGGGGTGGAAGTTCCGCGCCCTCGGTGAGGGCTACTCCGACGGCCTGGTGGGGCTGGCGACCGACCACGGGATCTCGGTCGACGAGAACGCCCCGGAGCCCGCCGGGAGCCCGGTGGCCGTGCCCACCGGCGACCAGACGGCGGCCATGGCCCCGCCGGCGCCGCCCACGCAGGCGCCGCCGCCGGTCGAGCCCGCCTACGGGTACCCCCAGCCCGTGTCCCCCGCCCCGGTGCCGGGACCGGGGGCGGACCCCTCCTTCCGGCTGCCGGTGCAGGGGCCGCAGTTCATCCGCCGCTGACGCACCCGGCGCCGGGGCGTGGCCGGCCCCGGGCGTGGCCGGGCTTGACCGCCCGGGTTGACCACCGGCTTGACCACCGGTCCGGGGCCGCCGGTCCGGGCTGCCGGTCCGGGGCCGCCGGTCCGGGGCCGCCGGGGGTTCGGCCGCGGTAGCCCTCCGGCGCTCCGGCCGGCCAGGGCGTCAGGCCTTGGTGCTCTTGTAACCCCGGCCCCACTGGAGGCCCCAGCCGTACAGCCGGTCCAGCTCGGCCTGGAAGCCGTACACGAACTTCACCTCGCGCCGCACGACCAGCTCCCCCTTGATCCGCTCCAGCGAGACCACCGCGCAGGAGCGGGCCTGCGGGTGCCGTTCCTCCAGCGGGATCTCGATCCGCGGGCCGGTGACCGGGAAGAGGGTGACCATGGCGTGCGTCCGGTCGAAGGCCGGGGTCTGGTCGTAGATGTAGACGAAGACCAGCAGCCGCTTGATGTCCTCGGCGTGGTCGAGGTTGACGTACAGGGTCTCGCCCGAGGCCGAACCGAAGCGGTCGTCCCCGCTGAGCTTGACGTACGGCGGGTCGTTGATGTCGCCGAGCAGGTTGCCCAATGGCTGCACGACGCCCCGGGTACCGTCCGTCAGCTCGTACAGGCAGCCCATGTCGAGGTCCACGTTGACCATGCCCTGGGTGTGCGCCTGCACCATGTCGGGCTTGAACAGTTTGAACGGGTGCCGCAAGAGCCGCCCGGCCTGTCCCGAGCTGCCGCCGATGTCCGAGGTGCGCATGCGCCAGGACAGGTTGACGCGCAGATTGCCGTGGACTGCCCCCTGCTTGCTGAGCGACACCGTCGGATGTCGCTTGCTCAGCTCGATCGCGTTCGACCCGGCGCTGCCCGACTGGAACTGCACGGCGCGGCTGCCCCTGATGCCGTCGAAGAAGCCCATCCCTACCCCCCCTTGATGCCTACGGAAAAGCGGGGCGGCCCGCCGGGTCCGCGGCCCTCCCCGGACTTCGTCCGGGAGGGACCCCCTGGGCCGCCCCGCAATGGAGCGTTCCGCATTAACGCCGCGGTCATGCCTCCGCGGTGGCACCCGCCAGTTCCAGGCGCTTGTTGCGGCGCAGCGAGGACCAGAAGGACCACGCGATCAGCACGACGCCGACGAGGCCGGTGATGACCTCGTTGATCTCGTACTGGATGGTGACGAGCAGGAGCACGGCGAGGGCGCCGATGGCGTAGTGCGCGCCGTGCTCCAGGTAGACGTAGTCGTCGAGGGTGCCCTGGCGGACCAGGTAGACCGTCAGCGACCGGACGTACATGGCACCGATGCCGAGGCCGAGGGCCATGAGCACGATGTCGTTGGTGATGGCGAAGGCGCCGATGACCCCGTCGAAGGAGAAGGAGGCGTCGAGGACTTCGAGG
The DNA here is from genome assembly GCF_001905445.1 of Streptomyces sp. CB00455. GTDB lineage: Bacteria > Actinomycetota > Actinomycetes > Streptomycetales > Streptomycetaceae > Streptomyces. The sequence goes on from NZ_LIVQ01000003.1 coordinate 577,190, forward strand.
TAAAGGAACATGAAGAACGCGGCCTTGCCGGCCATGACGACGGCCGGGACCGACGAGCCGGTCCGCTTGGCCTCTTCCTCCGCCTCGTGCTCGGCTTCCTCCTCTTCCTCCAGCTTGTTCTCGAAGTAGCCGGAGAGGCCGCCGACGATCATGTAGGTGATCAGGCCAAGGATGCCGGAGATCAGGACGGTCTGCGCCTTGTCCACGTGGACGCCGCCGTGCTGGTGGGCCTGGGTGGCGAAGGTCATCGAGGTGACGACCAGGACGATCAGCGCGATGCACGCGGACAGCATGTCGACCTTGCCGAGCTTGGCGAGCGGGCGCTCCAGCCAGGCGAGCCACTTGATGTCGCGGTCCTCGAAGATGAAGTCGAGGAAGATCATCAGCAGGAACATGCCGCCGAAGGCAGCGATGGACGGGTGGGCGTCCGTGACCAGCTGCTCGTACATGTCCTTGTCGTTCATGGCCAGATCGACCGCGTCGATGGGCCCGATCTTGGCACTGATCGCGACGATCACGACGGGGAAGACCAGCCGCATGCCGAAGACCGCGATGAGCACGCCCACCGTGAGGAAGATCTTCTGCCAGAAGGCGTTCATCTTCTTCAGGATCCCGGCGTTGACCACCGCGTTGTCGAAGGACAGCGAGATCTCAAGGACGGTCAGGATCGCCACGACGCCGAATGCCTGCCACCCCCCGTAGAACACCGCTGCGACCAGACCGAGCGCAGTGATTGCGAACGACCAGCCGAAGGTTTTGAGAACCACTGGCACCCCATCGTCTTGTACGGCTTTACGAAACGTTGACCCCGAAGTCTAGAGCGATGCCCCGCAGGCCCGACGCGTACCCCTGCCCCACGGCCCGGAACTTCCATTCACCCCCGTACCGGTAGACCTCACCGAAGATCATCGCGGTCTCGCTGGAGGCGTCCTCGGAGAGGTCGTAGCGGGCCAGTTCCTGGCCGTCCGCCTGGTTCACCACGCGGATGAACGCGTTGCTGACCTGGCCGAAGCTCTGTCGGCGGCTGTCCGCGTCGTGGATCGAGACCGGAAAGACGATCTTGTCCACGCGGTCGGGCACCTTGGTGAGGTCGATGATGATCGACTCGTCGTCGCCTTCACCCTCGCCGGTGAGGTTGTCCCCCGTGTGTTCGACCGAACCCTCGGGGCTCGTGAGGTTGTTGTAGAAGACGAAGTACTCGTCCCCGAGCACGCGGCCGCTGTTGCACAGCAGCGCGCTGGCGTCGAGGTCGAAGTCCGCGCCCGTGGTCGAGCGCGCGTCCCATCCGAGGCCGATCAGGATGCGGGTGAGGTTCGGTGCGGCCTTGGACAGGGAGACATTGCCCCCCTTGGCGAGTGTGACGCCCATGTTGTGGTCCTCCCCGGACGACGGTGTGGCGGCGTGGCGGCCGTAAAGCCGGTCCGGCGCCGTACACACAGTGCACGGCGCCGGACGGATGTACTGCTGGCGGAATCAGACGTTGACGCCGAAGTCCTGGGCGATGCCGCGCAGGCCCGAGGCGTAGCCCTGGCCGATGGCGCGGAACTTCCACTCGGCGCCGTTGCGGTACAGCTCGCCGAAGACCATGGCGGTCTCGGTCGAGGCGTCCTCGGAGAGGTCGTAGCGGGCGAGCTCGCTGTTGTCGGCCTGGTTCACGACGCGGATGTAGGCGTTGCGGACCTGGCCGAAGCTCTGCTGGCGGCTCTCGGCCTCGTAGATCGACACCGGGAAGACGATCTTGGCGACATCGGCCGGGACGCCGGCGAGGTTGACCTTGATCGCCTCGTCGTCGCCCTCGCCCTCACCGGTGGTGTTGTCACCGGTGTGCTCGACCGAGCCGTCCGGGCTCTTGAGGTTGTTGAAGAAGACGAAGTTCGCGTCGCTGGCGACCTTGCCCTGGTCGTTGGTCAGGATCGCGCTGGCGTCGAGGTCGAAGTCGACACCGGTGGTGGTGCGAGCATCCCAGCCGAGACCGACGATGACCGCCGTCAGGTTGGGCGCGGCCTTGGTCAGCGAGACGTTGCCGCCCTTGCTGAGGCTGACTCCCACGGGTCCTCCATTGGTGTTGGTGTGGGGCGGTGCCCCCGTCGTGCAGGAGCCCTACCGGCGATGGCCGGAGGAGCTACCGGATCAACGTTCCGATCCTAGTGACGGGTTCCCGCCCGCAGACGGTTTTCGCAGCGAACTGCGCGGTGCGGGTCTCAGAGGCTGTCGAGGGCCTTGATGTACTCGTTCAGGTCACGGGCGTCGGGCAGGCCGTTGACGACCGTCCAGCGAACCACGCCGTCCCTGTCGATGATGAAGGTGCCGCGGACCGCGCAGCCCTTCTCCTCGTCGAAGACGCCGTAGGCGCGGGAGGTCTCGCCGTGCGGCCAGAAGTCCGACAGCAGCGGGTACTCCAGGCCCTCCTGCTCCCCGAAAACCCTCAGGGTCGGCACGGAGTCGTTCGAGACCGCCAGGAGCTGGACCTGGTCGTTCTGGAAGCGCGGCAGCTGATCGCGCAGCTCGCACAGCTCGCCGGTGCAGACGCCGGTGAAGGCGAAGGGGTAGAAGAGGAGCACCACGGCCTTCTCCCCCCGGAAGTCGGACAGCCGCACGGTGGCGCCGTGGTTGTCCTTGAGCTCGAAGTCCGGGGCCTTGTCGCCGACCTCGATCGCCATCTGTCGCATCCCTTCGTTCCTGCATCCCTGCGTTGGGCTGTTCGGGTGAAGCCGAGTCTAGAGAGCCCAGCCTAGAAGTGCCGGGGGCGGGAACGCGCACACCCCGCCGACCGGGGTCGGCGGGGTGTGCACATGTGTCCGCTCGGATGCGGGGCGCGGCTCAGCGCTTGGACTTGACGGCGGTCTTGGGCGTCACCAGCTTGGTGGCGCCCCACTCCTTGCCCACGGGAAGACCCTTGGCCAGCGAGAGGCCGGCGGTCTCTGCGGCTTCCTTGATGTCGCTCGCCTCGACGTAGCCGGGGCGGCCCGTCTTGGGGGTCAGCAGCAGGATCAGTGCGCCGTCCTCGATCAGCTCGGTGGCATCGACCAGTACGTCCGCCAGGTCGCCGTCGTCCTCCCGGAACCACAGCAGCACGGCGTCCGCGACGTCGTCGTAGTCTTCGTCGACGAGATCGCCGACGAGCTCATCAACGACATCACGGAATTCCTGATCGACGTCGTCGTCGTAGCCGATCTCCTGGACCACCTGTTCGGACTGGAAACCCAGCCGGGCGGCCAGGTTCTCCGCGTGGTCCGCGGTCGCGCTCACGGGGTGCCTCCTGCTCATGTTCGGTGAATGTCTTCGGCGGCGCGCGTACGCGCAGCATTGGACGTAGTCCACACGGGCGGGGCGGATCGCGCAAGTACCCGGCCGCCGAGACCGCCGAAACGGTGACGATTGCGGCCGTCTCGCCGCAACCTCCCGTCTCCCCGTATGCACCCTTCGTGATTCATCCCACACCATTTCGGTTCTTTCGGTACCGCTTGGGGGCCTTCCTGCCTGTTCGAGGGGCGAACGTGCTTACGGATGGGTTGGCGGTCTTGGGCGTAGGGTGGCGAGCGGCCGACCGCCTCCGCCCCCCTGCCCTGCGCAACCCTGCCGAATCCGGGGATTACCCAGGGGTAGAGATGACGATTGCGGCCGGGCGTAAGACCATGGGAGGCGGCGTACCCGAGGCACGACTCCCCCGACAGCGAAGGAACAGCGTGGCTTCCGCATCCGATCGCAATCCGATCATCATTGGCGGCCTGCCGAGTCAGGTCCCGGACTTCGATCCGGAAGAGACGCAGGAGTGGCTCGACTCCCTGGACGCCGCCGTCGACGAGCGGGGCCGTGAACGCGCCCGCTACCTGATGCTGCGGCTGATCGAGCGGGCGCGCGAGAAGCGCGTGGCCGTGCCCGAGATGCGCAGCACGGACTACGTCAACACGATCGCCACCAAGGACGAGCCGTTCTTCCCCGGCAACGAGGAGATCGAGCGCAAGGTCCTCAACGCCACGCGGTGGAACGCGGCCGTCATGGTCTCGCGCGCCCAGCGCCCGGGCATCGGGGTCGGCGGTCACATCGCCACCTTCGCCTCCTCCGCCTCCCTCTACGACGTGGGCTTCAACCACTTCTTCCGGGGCAAGGACGAGGGCGACGGCGGCGACCAGATCTTCTTCCAGGGCCACGCCTCCCCCGGCATCTACGCCCGCGCCTACCTCCTGGACCGGCTTTCCGAGCAGCAGCTCGACGCGTTCCGGCAGGAGAAGTCGAAGGCGCCGTACGGCCTGTCCAGCTACCCGCACCCGCGGCTGATGCCGGACTTCTGGGAGTTCCCGACCGTCTCGATGGGCCTCGGCCCGCTCGGTGCGATCTACCAGGCGCGGATGAACCGCTACATGGAGGCGCGCGGCATCGCGGACACCTCCAAGTCCCACGTCTGGGCGTACCTGGGCGACGGCGAGATGGACGAGCCGGAGTCGCTCGGCCAGCTGTCCATCGCCGCCCGCGAGGGCCTGGACAACCTGACCTTCGTCGTCAACTGCAACCTCCAGCGGCTCGACGGCCCGGTACGCGGCAACGGCAAGATCATCCAGGAGCTGGAGTCGCAGTTCCGCGGCGCCGGCTGGAACGTCATCAAGCTGATCTGGGACCGTTCCTGGGACCCGCTGCTGGCCCAGGACCGCGACGGCATCCTGGTCAACAAGATGAACACCACCCCCGACGGGCAGTTCCAGACCTACGCCACCGAGTCGGGCGCGTACATCCGCGAGCACTTCTTCGGGGACGACCAGCGGCTGCGCGCGATGGTCGAGAACATGAGCGACTACCAGATCCAGCACCTGGGCCGCGGCGGCCACGACCACAAGAAGGTCTACGCCGCCTACGCCGCGGCCAAGGCCCACAAGGGCCAGCCGACGGTGATCCTGGCGCAGACGGTCAAGGGCTGGACGCTCGGTCCGAACTTCGAGGGCCGCAACGCGACGCACCAGATGAAGAAGCTGACGGTCGACGACCTCAAGCGCTTCCGGGACCGCCTGCACATCCCGATCACGGACCAGCAGCTGGAGAACGGCGCGCCGCCGTACTACCACCCCGGCCGCAACTCGCCGGAGATCCAGTACATGCACGACCAGCGCAACGCGCACGGGGGTTACGTGCCGACCCGCGTGGTCCGCGCGAAGCCGCTGCAGCTGCCGGACGACAAGGCGTACGCGGCCGCCAAGAAGGGCTCGGGACAGCAGTCGATCGCCACGACCATGGCCTTCGTCCGCATCCTGAAGGACCTGATGCGGGACAAGGAGATCGGCAAGCGCTTCGTGCTGATCGCGCCCGACGAGTACCGCACCTTCGGTATGGACGCCTTCTTCCCGAGCGCCAAGATCTACAACCCGCTGGGCCAGCAGTACGAGGCGGTCGACCGCGACCTGCTGCTCGCGTACAAGGAGTCGCCGACCGGGCAGATGCTGCACGACGGCATCTCGGAGGCGGGCTGCACGGCCTCGCTCATCGCCGCGGGTTCGGCCTACGCGACGCACGGCGAGCCGCTGATCCCGGTCTACGTCTTCTACTCGATGTTCGGTTTCCAGCGCACCGGTGACCAGTTCTGGCAGATGGCCGACCAGCTGGCGCGCGGTTTCGTCCTCGGCGCGACCGCCGGCCGGACCACCCTGACGGGTGAGGGCCTCCAGCACGCCGACGGCCACTCCCAGCTGCTGGCCTCGACGAACCCGGGCTGTGTCGCCTACGACCCGGCCTACGGCTACGAGATCGCGCACATCGTCCAGGACGGCCTGCGCCGGATGTACGGTCCCGACGCCGAGGACGTCTTCTACTACCTGACCGTCTACAACGAGCCGATCCAGCACCCGGCCGAGCCGGCGGACGTGGACGTGGACGGCATCTTGCGGGGCATCCACCGGGTGTCGGCGGGCACGGCGGGCACCATCGGGGCGCAGATCATGGCGTCGGGCGTGGCGGTGCCGTGGGCGCTGGAGGCGCAGCGGATCCTCGCGGCGGACTGGAACGTCAAGGCGGACGTGTGGTCGGCGACCTCCTGGAACGAGCTGCGGCGCGAGGCCGTGGCGGTCGAGGAGCACAACCTGCTGCACCCGGAGGAGGAGCAGCGCGTCCCGTACGTGACGCGCAAGCTGTCCGGGGCGGAGGGTCCCTTCGTGGCGGTGTCCGACTGGATGCGTTCGGTGCCGGACCAGATCGCGCGCTGGGTGCCCGGCCCCTACACCTCGCTGGGTGCGGACGGCTTCGGCTTCGCGGACACCCGCGGTGCGGCCCGGCGCTTCTTCCACATCGACGCCCAGTCGGTGGTCCTGGCGACGCTCACCGAGCTGGCCAAGGCCGGTCGGATCGACCGTTCGGTGCTGAAGCAGGCCGTCGACCGCTACCAGCTGCTGGACGTCACGGCGGCGGACCCGGGCGCGGCCGGCGGCGACGCGTAGCCGCTGCGCGGGGCCAAGTCCGGGTCCGCCGGGGCACCACCCGGACGGATCCCGGACCTCCCCGGTGTGTGCCGGTACCCCGGCGGGCCACGGCCCGCCGGGGTACCGGCGTTCCGGGGCCGGCCGAGGGGGCGCGGGCCGCCGGCGGAGCCGCCGGGGCCCACTGCCCTTTACGTCTTCCTTACGATGCTGCGCATGAAGGAAACCTCCCGCCAGCGTCTTTGGGAGCGGCGGAGCCAGACTCCGCTGCTCGTCCTCGCCGTGGCCTTCGCCGTCGCGTACGCCGTGCCGATCGTCGCCCCCGACGCTGCGCCGCCGGTGCACCGGGCGTGCACGGCCACCGAGTGGACGGTGTGGGCGGCCTTCGCCGCGGACTACCTCGTACGGCTGGCGCTGTCGCCGGCGCGCCGGGCTTTCGTGCGGACCCACTGGATGGACCTGGCGGCGGTGGTGCTGCCGATGATCCAGCCGCTGCGGCTGCTGCGGCTGGTGGCGACCTTGATGCTGGTGGGGCGGCGGGCCAAGATGGCTCCGCAGATCCGGCTGACGACGTACGTGGCCGGGGCGGTGGTGGGTCTGCTGATGTTCGGTTCCCTGGCGGTGCTGAGCGTGGAGCGGGACGCCCCCCACGGGAACATCAGGAACCTGGGCGATGCGGTGTGGTGGTCCTTCACCACCATGACGACGGTCGGGTACGGCGACCACTCGCCCACCACCGGTCTCGGCCGGGTGCTGGCCGTCGGGCTGATGCTGTCGGGAATCGCGCTGCTCGGTGTGGTGACCGCCAACATCGCCGCCTGGTTCATTGCCCGTTTCGAGCGGGACGACCAGGTGGAGCGGCTCCAGCTGGCGGCGATCCAGGAGCTGCACGCCGAGGTGCGGGCCCTGCGCGCCGAGGTCGCCCGGCTGGGCGTCCGGCCGGACGGCCGGCCGGATGCCCCGGCGGCGCTGGAGGCTACCGCTCCCACACCTTGAACGCCCTTACCTGGTAGGGCGACTGGGGCAGCCAGACCCCGTCGCCCGGGTAGGTCTGGAACTCGCCGGTCTCGGCGCACTCGGCCGACTGGTAGGTGGTGACCGGGCGCCCGGTGCGGTTGACGAGGGACTGCGCGCTGGTTCCGGCGGGCAGCGCGGTGCAGCTGTTGATGTCCAAGGTGCTCAGTTCGTGGGTGTGGCGGGTGCCCTTGAACTCCGGTTTCGCCCACAGGCACAGCTGTCCCGTCGCGCAGGCCCCGAGGGTCGGCGGGCCCGCGGCGTGTGCGGTCGCGGCAGTGCCCGGGATGAGAGCGGTGGCGGCCAGGACGGTGGCGGCGAGCACGGTGGTACACGTACGCATGACGGGTCAACTCCTTGTGGACGTGGGGCGCTCCGGAGGATTCCGCAACGCCATCGAGACCACGCTGACCTGCGATGACGGGTGGGCGGAAGGGGCCGGGGGCGGGTCCACCCTGATAGGCGACAGCCCCGCCGGAACTTTCCGGCGGGGCTGTCGTGGCTGTGGAGTTGACGCTTCCGGGGTGGTGCGGCCGGCCCCGGCGCGCGCGTTCTAGACGTGCGCCGCGCCCGCTCCCGCGGGGGCGTTCTCGCCGCCCTTGGTGAAGCAGGCGACGACGGCGGCGAGGACCGCGACGACGCCCGCGACGGTGAAGGCCGTGCCCATGCCGGAGACGAAGGTGTCGTGCGCGACCTTGGTGACGGCCTGCACCACGGGTTCGGGGGCGCCGGGCGGGACGGGGGCGATGCCGACCTGGATGCCCTTTTCGGCGAGGTCCGTCTGCTCGGGGGTGAGCTCGGGCAGCCGGGCCGCACGCCAGTTGTCCCCGAACGAGTTGCCGACGGCGGCGGCCATGACCGCTCCGAGGACGGCGGTGCCGAGGCTGCCGCCCACCTGCATGGCGGCCTGCTGGAGCCCGCCGGCGACGCCGGACAGCTCCAGCGGGGCGTTGCCGACGATGACCTCGGTGGCGCCGACCATGACGGGCGCGAGGCCGAGGCCCAGCAGGGCGAACCAGAGCGACATGGTGAGGGTGCCGGTGTCCGGGGTGAGGTGGGCCATCCCGAAGCAGGCGACGGCGGTGGCGACCATGCCGGCGACGAGCGGGACCCGCGGCCCGATCTTGGTGATCGCAGCTCCGGCGAGCGGCGAGCCGATGATCATCATGCCGGTCAGCGGGAGCAGGTGCAGGCCGCTGTCGACGGGGCTCATGCCGTGCACGTTCTGCAGGTAGAAGGTGACGAAGAACAGGCCGCCCATGAAGGCGAAGGCCATCAGCACCATCAGCACCGTGCCGGCGGACAGCGGCAGCGAGCGGAACATCCCCAGCGGGATGAGGGGTTCGGCGACCGTGCTCTCCCAGACGGTGAAGAGCGCGAAGCAGAGCACGGAGACGGCGAGGAAGGCCAGGGTCTTCCCGTCGCCCCAGCCCCATTCCGCAGCCTTGATGAGGGCCCAGATGAGGGAGAACATCGCGGCCGACAGCAGCAGGATGCCGACGACGTCGAAGGAGCGCGGGGCGTTCTCGGCGCGGTGGTCGACCAGGATGAACAGGCCGAAGAGCAGCGCTATGACGCCGACGGGCACGTTGATGAAGAAGACGGACTGCCAGCTGACGTGCTCCACGAGCAGGCCGCCGACGATGGGCCCCGCGGCGGTGGAGGCCCCGATGACCATGCCCCAGATGCCGATGGCCATGTTGAGCTTCCCGGCCGGGAAGGTGGCGCGCAGCAGTCCGAGTGCGGCGGGCATCAGCAGGGCGCCGAAGAGGCCCTGTGCGACGCGGAAGCCGATGACGAGCTCGACGCCGGTGGACAGGCCGATCGCGGCGGAGGACAGGCCGAAGCCCGCGATGCCGATGAGGAAGGTCTGCCGGTGGCCGAAGCGGTCGCCGAGCTTGCCCGCGGTGATCAGCGAGACCGCGAGGGCCAGCAGGTAGCCATTGGTGATCCACTGCACGTCGGCGAGGGAGGCGCGGAGGTCCTTTTGGATCGCGGGATTGGCGACCGCGACGATCGTGCCGTCGAGGGTGACCATCATGACCCCGATCGCCACGGCGAAGAGGGTCAGCCAGGGGTGACCGCGGAGCCCTGAGCGAGCCGGGGCCGGGCCGGAGCCCTTGACGAGGGTGATCTGACTAGTCATGAGATCAGGCTAGTGACAGCGACTGACAGTTCACAGACGGCTTAGCGCGACAGCCGCTGTCAGGTGGGTCACAGGTAGCCTGACCGCTCACTCTGCGTCAGAAAGGGGCCTTTCGAGGTGATGACCGACGAGCGGGCGGCGCCGGCCGTCCCGGTGGTGGCCGTCCCGGCGGCGGGACTGCGCGAGCGCAAGAAGCGGCGCACCCGGGACGCACTGCTGCGCGCCGCCCTGCTCCTCTTCGTCTCGCAGGGCTTCGAGCACACCACCGTCGATGAGATCACCGATGCCGTGGAGGTGTCCCAGCGGACCTTCTTCCGCTACTTCGCGAACAAGGAAGAGGCCGCCTTCGCGGTCCAGGGCCTGGTCGAGTCGCACTTCTACGCCGCCCTGGAGGCCCGGCCGGCCGACGAGGGCCCCTTCGCCGCGATGCGGGGCGCGGTGCTGGCCGCCTGGGACACCGTCGAGGAGGCCATCGCCGAAGTCGTCCCGGTCGACCTCTACATGCGCGGCTACCAGCTGATCGAGTCCACCCCGGCGCTGCTCGCCGTGCACCTGCGCCGCTCCACCGACCTGGAGGAGCGGATCGCCCGGCTGATCGCCGCCCGCGAGGGCCTCGACGTGGACGCCGACCCGCGCCCGCGGGTGGCCGTGGCCGCCTTCTCGGGTGTGATGCGGGTCACCGGACGGCTGTGGGGGCAGGGCGAGGACGCCAGTGTGGCCGCGATCCGGCGGATGACCGAGGTGTACCTGGACCAGATCGGCCCGGCGCTGGCCGCGGACTGGCGCCGGCCCGGCGGCTCCGGCCGCCGCCCGCACTCGCGGGCCTGACGCGCGGTCGCCCCCACTGCCGGAACCGGCCACCGGACTGGTCCTCGACCCTCCACCGGGCGGACCGGCGAGGGGCGTCGAAGGGCGCGCGGCGGCGGCGCGGGGTCCCACGGTCGGCCGTGAACCCCGTCACCCGGCGCGCCACGGGCGGAACCGGTCTCTTACGCTGATTCCAGTGAACCTGCCCGGCCTCGCCCACCCCACACCCCCCGGCGCCGATCCGCGCCCCGCCGCCCTGCGCGTCCTGCTCGCGCTCGCGGTCGTCTTCATCATGCTGGCGACCACCGGATGGACGGCCGTGCACCGCCCGGAGGCAGGCACGCCCCTGCGGGCGGCCGCTCTCGCGGCCTGGGCCGCGGCCCGGATCGACGGCCGTCCGGTGCCCGCGGCGGACGCCCCCGCGGCAGCGGTGGCCCGCTTCTTCGGCGCCCTCGACGGCGCCCAGCGTGCCCGGCTCGCCGACGGCTACCCGCTGGTCGTGGGCAACCTCGACGGAGCCCCCGCCGCCACCCGCTACCGGGCCAACCGGCGCGGCCTGGAGCAGGCCGTCCGGGTCGAGGAGGCCCGCAGTCACGACGTCGCCCTCACCCCCGCCGACCGCGCCGTGGCCGTTCGCCGCGCCCACCGCTTCGAGTCGCTGGCCGCGCCCGGCCGGCAGATCCTCACCTTCGACCCCACCGGCGGCGGCCGGGTCGCCGAGGTCTTCGGCGACCTCGATGAGGCCCGCCGGGTCTCGGTGATCGTGCCCGGCGTCGACACCGACGCCCTCACCTTCGAACGCACGCAGCGCCGCTTCACCGCCCCCGTGGGCATGGCGGAGTCGCTGTACGAGGCGCAGGGCGCGGCAGCGCCGGGCAGCCGGACCGCGGTCATCGCCTGGGCGGGCTACACCGCGCCCACCGGCGTGGGGATGGACGCCGCCACCGGTCACATGGCCTTCGACGGCGCCGTCCGGCTGAAGTCCCTGACCGCGGCGCTGCCCGGGGTCTCCAGCGTGGCGCTGTTCTGCCACAGCTACGGGTCGGTGGTGTGCGGGGTCGCGGCGCACGAGCTGCCGGGCCGCGTGACGGACGTGGTGGTGGCGGGCAGCCCCGGCATGCGTACGCAGAACGTCGCGGGGCTGCGCACCTCGGCCCGGGTCTGGGCCACGCGGGACGAGGGCGACTGGATCGCGGACGTACCGCACCTGGAGGTCGGCGGGCTGGGCCACGGGGCCGATCCGGTGTCCCCGGAGTTCGGCGCGCGGCTGCTGTCCTCGGCGACGGCCAAGAACCACACCGGCTATTTCGCGCCAGGGACCGACTCGGTGGACAACTTCGCCAAAATCGGAACCGGCGCATTCGGTTCCGTTGTGTGTGCGACCGGCGACGACGTCTGTCGCGACGGAATCTCCGGAGCAGAGCGGCACTGACGCGCGTAGAGGCCCGAAAACGGGCAGTGCGACGAGGCAGACGCGCAGGGCCACCGCCCTTTACCATGTGGCGCATGGGTGACGTACTGGCCGGAAACCATGCCGTCTGGGAGTTCGACTCGGACTCGGTGCTCATCCGCTTCGCTCGGGGGATGCGAACACCAAGGCTGTGGCACGCGCTCGGCTCACGCCGCATCCCCCTGGAAGCGGTGGCCGGGGTGAGCGTGAGCGACGGTAAACGGGACACGGTGGTGCTGCGCGCCGTCCCGCGGTCCGGCGCGGATCCGCTGATGGAGGCCGCGGCCGGACAGCTGAAGGAGACCTGCGACCCCTACCGGCTGGTGCTGCCGGGCGAGCGGGCCCCGCAGGCGGCCGCCTTCGCCGACGCCCTGCGCTCCCGGCTCGGGCCCGACGCCGCCGAGCCCGCCGCACGCTTCCTCGTCGAGGTCCCGCAGCCGCCGCTGCACCTGAAGGCGTATGACGCCCGGGTGGGCTTCGACGGCTCGGCCGTGGACTTCCGCTGGTCCCGTACGGGTGCCACGACCGCCAAGTGGAAGGCGGGCGACCAGCGCTACCCGCTGGCCGACCTCACCGGCGTCCAATGGAGCTCCCCCGACGGCCCCGGAGGCCACCTGCGGCTGCTGCTGCGGGAGCCCGGGCACGCCCCGGCCGACCCCCGGCCGGACCACGACCTCGCCGCGGCCGTCTTCGGCGTGGGCTACGGGGCGGTGCACGAGTCGCTGCCGTTCGCCGCGGCCGTCCTCGCCGCCCTGCGCGCCCGTACCCCGGTCGCCTCGGTCGCCTCGGTCGCGACCCCGCGGCACTTTGGAGAACGCCTCCAGCACCTGAGCGAGCTGCACAGCGCGGGCCTGCTGACGGACGCCGAGTACGCGGCGCTGCGGGATCGTTTCACCGCCGAGTCGCTGTAGGGATCCGGCGCCCGGGGGCTCAGCCGTCACGGCGCGCCCCGGGGGAAGGCTCAGCCTTCGCGGGCCGCCGAGGTGGAGCCCATGTCCGGGTAGCGGTCCCCCGCGACCCGGTCGGCGATCGGCTCCAGCCGCGCCAGCTCCGCCGCCGTCAGGGTGATCCGCGTCGCCGCCGCGTTCTCCCGCAGGCGCGCGGCCTTGCGGGTGCCGGGGATCGGCACGACGGTCAGCCCGTGCACCGCCGCCCGCTGCTGCACCCAGGCCAGCGCGATCTGCGCCGGGCTCGCCCCGTGCGCCTCGGCGATCTCCCGGACCGGGGCCAGCAGCGCACGGTTCGCCTTCGCGTTGTCGCCGGTGAACCGCGGCTGGTGGCGGCGGAAGTCCTCGGCGGACAGGTCCGCGGCGGCGTCGGCGAAGGCTCCCGTCAGGAAGCCGCGGCCCAGCGGGGAGTACGGCACGAAGGCCACGCCCAGCTCGGCGGCCGCGGCCACGGCGCTGCGCTCCACGTCCCGGCTGAAGAGCGACCACTCGGACTGGAGCGCCGCGATCGGGTGCACCGCGCAGGCCTCGCGCAGCTCCGCCCCGGTGACCTCGCTGAGCCCGAGGTGGCGCACCTTGCCCTCCCGCACCAGCTCCGCCATGGCGCCCACCGACTCGGCGAGCGGCACGGCCGGGTCGCGCCGGTGCATGTAGTAGAGGTCGATGACGTCCACACCGAGGCGGCGCAGGCTGCCCTCCACCGCCTGCCGGACGTAGGGACGGTCGTTGCGGATGCCCCGGTGGACCGGGTCGTCGGTGCGCTCTATCGCGAACTTCGTCGCCAGGGTGATCTCGTCGCGGTGGGCGGCCACGAAGGGGGCGAGGAACTCCTCGTTCCTTCCCCGCCCGTAGGCGTCGGCGGTGTCGAAGAGGGTGACGCCCACGTCCAGCGCGGCGTCCAGGGTCTCGCGGGCCGCGCTCTCGTCGGTCTGCCCGTAGAACTCGCTCATGCCCATGCAGCCGAGGCCCTGGACGCCGACCAGCGGTCCGCCCTTGCCGAGTTCGACCTGCTCGATGGTGCTGCCGTGCTCTGTCATCGTTGTGCCTTCCCCGATACCGTGTTCTTCGCGGCCGTGTCGGCCGTATACGTGCCGATCTTGTAGTCCAGTACCGCCAGCGCGTCCGTCAGTTCCGTGATCCGGGTCCGCACCTCGCGCCGGGTCCGCTCCAGCAGTGCGCGGCGTTCACCGACCGTGTGGTCGCCCTCGCGGACCAGCTCGGCGTACCGGACCATGTCCGCCACCGACATCCCGGTGGTGCGCAGCTTGCCCACGAAGGCCAGCCAGTCGAGGTCCTTGTCGGTGAAGCGCCGCTGTCCCGAGTGGGAGCGGTCCACGTGCGGCATCAGGCCGATCCGCTCGTACCAGCGCAGCGTGTGCTGGGTCAGACCGGTCCGGGCCTCGACCTCGCTGATCGTGTACCGCGTCTGCGTCAGGCTCTGGCTCATGGCGTCCACGCTAAAACCCTGGAGTGCACTCCAGGCAAGTAGGCTCGGCCGCATGGACAGCGTGGAGACCCTGGATAGTCTGCGGATCATCGACAACTGGCCGGCGGCGACGGCGGCCGCGGCGGTCGTGCGGGCCGACGGGAGCCTGGCCGGCTCCCACGGGCCGCAGGACCACCGCTTCCCCCTGGCCTCGGTGACCAAGCCGCTCGCCGCCTACGCGGCCCTCGTCGCGTACGAGGAGGGGGCGATCGAGCTGGACGAGCCGGCCGGACCGGCGGGCTCGACGGTCCGCCACCTCCTCGCCCACACCAGCGGGCTGGCCTTCGACGAGCACCGCGCGAGCGCCCCGCCCGGGCAGCGCCGGCTCTACTCGAACGCCGGTTTCGAGGTGCTCGGCGACCACATCACCAAGGCCACCGGCATCCCCTTCGCGCAGTACCTGCACCAGGCGGTGTGCGAGCCGCTGGGCATGACCGCCACCACCCTGGAGGGCTCCCCCGCCAAGGACGGCGTCTCCACCGTCTCGGACCTGGCCCGGTTCGCCGCCGAGCTCCAGGCGCCCCGGCTGCTCGACGTCCGTACCGTCGCCGAGGCCACCTCGGTGGTCCAGCCCGGCCTCAAGGGCGTCCTGCCGGGCTACGGGCACCAGTCACCCAACGACTGGGGGCTCGGCCTGGAGATCCGGGACGGCAAGTCCCCGCACTGGACGGGCACCTCGTCCTCGCCGCGCACCTTCGGCCACTTCGGCCAGTCCGGCACCTTCCTGTGGGTGGACCCGGACGCCCGCGCCGCCTGCGTGGTCCTGACGGACCGGGCCTTCGGCCCGTGGGCGGTGGAGGCATGGACCCCCTTCACCGACGCGGTCCTGACCGAGCTGGCCGCCGGTCCCGCCCGCGGCTGAGGCGCCTCGTCCAGACCTCGCCGGGCGCGCCGGCGGCGCGGCCGTGCCCCCGGTCACAGCACTAGCCGGGCAGTTCCCAGATCAGCAGTTCGCACGGGGAGCCGGCCACGACCTCCAGGTCGCGTTCGGCGCAGATCCGCGCCGAGTCCCCGGGGCCCAGCTCCTCCCCGTCCAGGCGCAGGTCCCCGCGCACCACGTGCAGGTAGACGCGCTCCGCCGCCGGTACGGGGACCCGCATCCCCGCGCCGGGCCGCCGCACGTGCAGCACGGCTCCGGCCGCGGGGATCTCGTAGGGCGTGTCGTCGGCGAGGTCCCTGACCACCTCGTACGAGGGCTCGCCGCCCGCGGCGAGCGGCGCGAGCCACATCTGGACGAAGCGCAGCCGCCCCACGCCGTCGTTGCGCTCCACGTGGCGGGCGCCGGACCCGGCGCTGAGGTGCTGCACGTCCCCGGGCAGGACCCGGCCCTTCTCGCCGGTGCTGTCCTGGTGGGTGAGTTCGCCCTCGACCACCCAGGTGACGATCTCGGTGTGGCTGTGCGGGTGCTCGTCGAATCCGGCGCCCGGGCCGAGGACCTCCTCGTTGCAGGCCAGGACCGGGCCGAAGCGCAGGTTGTCCGGGTCGTAGAAGGACCCGAAGGAGAAGGCGTGCCGGGTGGTGATCCCGGCGGCCCGGTCCCCGCCGTCGTACCGGTCGGCGCCGCGGCGTACATCAATCATGGGGGCC
This sequence comes from Streptomyces sp. CB00455, assembly GCF_001905445.1. Taxonomy (GTDB): domain Bacteria; phylum Actinomycetota; class Actinomycetes; order Streptomycetales; family Streptomycetaceae; genus Streptomyces. The sequence continues at coordinate 593,025 of NZ_LIVQ01000003.1, forward strand.
ACCGTAGCCGCCGGGGGCGGGGCCGACCCGGGACCGGACTCCGCGCGGCCTTTGCGATAAGGCAGTCTTGTCACGTGCCCCAACCCGAACGTGAGCATTCCCCCGCGACACACTCCGCGCATCCCGCTCCCGCCCATCCGCACACCGCGACGCTGCGCCGACTGGAGAAGTCCTCCGGCCGGCTCGCGGCCAACGCGATCGCCCGGATGGACGAGACCCTGCCGTGGTACCGGGCGATGCCCCCGGAGAACCGCTCCTGGATCGGACTGGTCGCGCAGGCCGGCATCGCCGCGTTCACCGAGTGGTTCCGGCACCCGGAGACCCCTCAGGCGATCTCCACCGACGTGTTCGGGACGGCGCCCCGCGAGCTGACCCGGGCGATCACCCTGCGCCAGACCGTCGAGATGGTCCGCACCACGATCGAGGTGATGGAGACCGCGATCGACGAGGTGGCGGCCCCCGGCGACGAGTCGATCCTGCGGGAGGCGCTGCTGGTGTACGCCCGGGAGATCGCCTTCGCGACGGCCCAGGTGTACGCACAGGCCGCCGAGGCGCGCGGGGCGTGGGACGCGCGGCTGGAGTCGCTCGTCGTCAACGCCGTGCTGTCGGGCGAGGCCGACGAGGGTGCGCTGTCGCGTGCGGCGGCACTGGGCTGGAACTCCCCGGAGCACGTGTGCGTGGTGCTGGGCACCGCGCCGGAGGGGGACAGCGAGCTGACGGTCGAGGCGATCCGGCGCGCGGCACGCCACCACAAGCTCCAGGTCCTGACGGGGGTGCTGGGGGACCGCCTGGTCGTGATCGCGGGCGGCAGCGACAATCCGATGCAGGTGGCGAAGTCCCTGATCGGGCCGTTCGCAGCGGGCCCCGTGGTGGCCGGTCCGGTGGTGCCCGACCTGCTGAACGCGACGAAGTCGGCGCAGGCCGCCGCGGCCGGACTGAAGGCGTGTACGGCGTGGCAGGACGCCCCGCGGCCGGTCCTGGCGGACGATCTCCTGCCGGAGCGCGCCATCGCCTCCGATCCCGCTGCGCGGGAACAGCTGGTGGAGGAGATCTACAGACCGCTGGAGGAGGCGGGGTCGGCGCTGCTGGAGACACTGAGCGTCTATCTGGAGCAGGCGAGCAGCCTCGAAGGGGCCGCCCGGATGCTGTTCGTGCACCCGAACACGGTGCGCTACCGGCTGCGACGTGTGACCGACGTCACCGGCTGGTCGCCCTCCGATGTCCGCTCGGCTTTCACGCTGCGGATCGCCCTGATCCTGGGGCGTCTGGCCGACGGCGATCCACAGTCCTAGACTTTTGTCGGACATCAACAATTACCCCGACCGTTCTTGGTCCCTGTCCCCACGGGCGGCAGGGACCATCCACAAGAGAGAGTGTGAGGGTGCTCGTACTCGTCGCTCCCGGCCAAGGCGCTCAGACGCCCGGCTTCCTGACTCCCTGGCTCGACCTTCCCGGTGCCGCCGACCGCGTCGCCGCCTGGTCCGACGCCATCGGGCTCGACCTTGCCCACTACGGCACGAAGGCCGACGCGGACGAGATCCGCGACACGGCCGTGGCCCAGCCCCTGCTCGTCGCCGCCGGTCTGCTGTCCGCCGGGGCCCTGGGCTCCGCGTCGGCCTTCGGCGCCGTCGCGGGCCACAGCGTCGGTGAGATCACCGCCGCCGCGTACGCCGGTGTGCTGTCCGACGCCGACGCGCTGTCCTTCGTCCGGACGCGCGGCCTGGCGATGGCCGACGCCTCCGCCGTCACCGAGACCGGCATGGCCGCGGTCCTCGGCGGTGAGCGGGACGTGGTCGTCGCACATCTGGAGAGCCTGGGGCTGACCCCGGCGAACATCAACGGCGCGGGCCAGATCGTGGCCGCCGGCACCATGGAGCAGATCGCCGCTCTGGAGGCCGACAAGCCCGAAGGTTCCATGAAGGTCGTCGCCCTCAAGGTCGCGGGCGCCTTCCACACGCACCACATGACCCCGGCGGTCGCCACGCTGGCGAAGGCCGCGGAGGCCCTCGCCCCGGCGGACCCCTCCGTGACGTACGTCTCCAACAGGGACGGCCTCGTCGTCACCACGGGCGCCGATGTCGTCGCCCGCCTGGTCGGCCAGGTCGCCAATCCGGTCCGCTGGGACCTGTGCATGGAGACGTTCGCCGCGCTGGGTGTCACCGGGATCGTCGAGCTCTGCCCCGGCGGCACCTTGACGGGTCTGGCCAAGCGCGCGCTGAAGGGCGTGCCGAGCGTGGCCCTGAAGACGCCGGACGATCTCGACAAGGCCGCGGCGCTCGTCGCCGAGCAGACGGCCTGAGAGAAGGAGCCCACACGCATGTCCAAGATCAAACCGGCCAAGGGCTCCCCGTACGCCCGCATCCTCGGTGTCGGCGGCTACCGCCCGACCCGGGTGGTGCCCAACGAGGTCATCCTGGAGACGATCGACTCGTCCGACGAGTGGATCCGCTCCCGCTCCGGCATCGCGACCCGGCACTGGGCCTCGCCCGAGGAGACCGTCGCCGCGATGTCGGTGGAGGCGTCGGGGAAGGCGCTGGCCGATGCCGGTGTCTCCCCCGAGCAGGTCGGTGCCGTGATCGTCTCGACGGTCTCGCACTTCAAGCAGACGCCGGCGATCGCGACCGAGATCGCGCACCGGATCGGCGCGGGCAAGCCCGCTGCCTTCGACATCTCCGCGGGCTGTGCCGGTTTCGGCTACGGCCTGACCCTGGCCAAGGGTCTGGTCGTCGAGGGTTCGGCGCAGTACGTCCTCGTCATCGGCGTGGAGCGGCTCTCGGACCTGACCGATCTGGAGGACCGCGCGACGGCCTTCCTGTTCGGCGACGGCGCCGGCGCCGTGGTCGTCGGCCCCTCGGACGAACCGGCCATCGGCCCCACGGTGTGGGGTTCGGAGGGCGACAAGTCCGAGACCATCAAGCAGACCGTGCCGTGGGACGAGTACCTCGGCAAGGACGGCGGGGAGAAGTTCCCCGCCATCACGCAGGAGGGCCAGGCGGTCTTCCGCTGGGCCGTCTTCGAGATGGCCAAGGTGGCCCAGCAGGCGCTCGACGCCGCCGGGCTCACCGCGGACGACCTGGACGTCTTCATCCCGCACCAGGCAAACATGCGGATCATCGACTCGATGGTGAAGACTCTGAAGCTGCCGGAGCACGTCACGGTCGCCCGTGACGTGGAAACGACCGGCAACACCTCGGCCGCCTCGATCCCGCTCGCTATGGAGCGGCTCCTGGCGACCGGAGCGGCGAAGAGCGGCGACACCGCGCTCGTCATCGGCTTCGGGGCGGGGCTCGTCTACGCCGCGACGGTCGTTACCCTCCCCTAGGGCCCGGTTCCACATTCCGGCCCGAACACCCAGTCACCCAAAGAAGGAGCGCCACATGGCCGCCACGCAGGAAGAGATCGTCGAGGGTCTCGCCGAGATCGTCAACGAGATCGCCGGTATCCCGACCGAGGACGTCGCGGTCGAGAAGTCGTTCACCGACGACCTCGACGTCGACTCCCTCTCCATGGTCGAGGTCGTCGTCGCCGCCGAAGAGCGCTTCGACGTCAAGATCCCGGACGAGGACGTCAAGAACCTCAAGACGGTCGGCGACGCCGCTGACTACATCCTGAAGCACCAGGCCTGAGCCTGACGAGCGTTTGTCGCCACCTGGCGGTGGCGCCGTGACAATTCAGCACCCCCTGAGACGTGGAGAAAGAATTCCTGTGAGCCCGACCAATCGCACCGTGGTCGTCACCGGTATCGGCGCAACCACTCCGCTGGGTGGCGACAGCGCTTCGACCTGGGAAGGTCTGCTCGCCGGCCGTTCCGGCGTAAAGCCCCTGGAGGGCGAGCGCTTCGCCGAACTCCCGGTCCGTATCGCCGCACTGGCCGCCGTGGACCCGGGCGAAGTCCTGCCCCGGCCGCTGGCCCGCAAGCTCGACCGTTCGGCGCAGTTCGCCGTCATCGCGGCCCGCGAGGCGTGGGCCGACGCCGGCTACAACGCCCCCGCCGGCGGCGAGACGGAGACGGGCGCGACCGTGGCGCCCGAGCGCCTGGGCACCGTGATCGCCTCCGGTATCGGCGGCGTGACGACCCTGCTCGACCAGTACGACGTGCTGAAGGAGAAGGGCGTGCGCCGGGTCTCCCCGCACACCGTCCCCATGCTCATGCCCAACGGCCCGTCGGCAAACGTCGGCCTGGAGGTCAACGCCCAGGCAGGCGTGCACACTCCCGTCAGCGCCTGCGCGTCCGGCGCCGAGGCCATCGGCTACGCCGTCGAGATGATCCGCAGCGGACGCGCCGACGTGGTCGTCGCGGGCGGCACCGAGGCGGCGATCCACCCGCTGCCGATCGCCGCGTTCGCCAACATGATGGCGATGTCCAAGAACAACGAGAACCCCGGGCAGGCTTCGCGCCCCTACGACAAGGCCCGTGACGGCTTCGTCCTGGGCGAGGGCGCGGGTGTCGTCGTCCTGGAGTCGGCCGAGCACGCCGCCGCGCGCGGCGCCCGGGTCTACTGCGAGGTGCTGGGCCAGGGCCTGTCCGCGGACAGCCACCACATCGCGCAGCCGGAGCCCACCGGCCGCGGTGTCGCGGCGGCGGTGCAGAACCTGCTGGACAACACGGGTCTCGACCCGGCCGAGCTGGTCCACCTGAACGCGCACGCCACGTCCACCCCGCAGGGTGACACGGCCGAGCTGAAGGCGCTGCGCAAGGTGCTGGGCGACGACCTCGACCACATCGCGATCTCCGCCACCAAGTCGATGACCGGTCACCTGCTGGGCGGTGCGGGCGGCATCGAGACCGTCGCGACCGTGCTGGCGCTGTACCACCGGCTGGCCCCGCCGACGATCAACGTCGACGACCTCGACGACGACATCGACGCGGACATCGTGCGCGACGAGCCGCGCAAGCTGCCGGCCGACGGTCCGATCTCCGCGATCAACAACTCCTTCGGCTTCGGCGGCCACAACGTCACACTGGCGTTCCGCAGCGTCTAGGAGCATGGAGGAGGCCCCGCCCGGCAGTTGTCCGGGCGGGGCCTCCTCCATGCCGCCTGCGGGCCGTCAGACGACCTGATGGAGCCAGCGGACCGGAGCGCCCTCGCCTGCGTAGCGAAAGGGTTCCAGTTCGTCGTCCCAGGGCTTGCCGAGCAGTTTGGCGATCTCGGCCTCCAGGTCGCTCTCCCCGCGGGCGGACCGGGCGACGGCGGCGCGCAGCCGGTCCTCGGGGACCAGGATGTCGCCGTGCATACCGGTGACGGCGTGGAAGATGCCGAGCTCCGGGGTGGAGCTGTAGCGCTCGCCCTCGGCGGTCGGACAGGGTTCGGCGGTCACCTCGAAGCGCAGCAGGTGCCAGCCGCGCAGCGCGGAGGCGAGCTTCGAGGCGGTGCCGGCTTCGGCCTGCCAGGAGAACTCGGCTCTCCAGGTGCCCGGGGAGGCGGGCTGTCTGATCCAGTCGAGGTTCACCCGCACCCCGAGCACGCCCGCAACAGCCCATTCCACGTGCGGGCAGAGCGCGCGCGGTGCGGAATGCACGTACAGAACTCCACGTGTCGTCACCGGGACCTCCAGTGTGGGACGAGGTCGGGAATAAACTCCAGAAAACGGACAGTATGTGACGTGATGTAATGTAACGGAAATTATTTGACATTGCGCAACGGGACCTGCGGCCGAAACGCCACGGGAAAAAGCTACCGTGCGTCAGGGGTCATGGTGTGACGTACGGTCGCTCCAAGGCCGGTAAACACAGAGCTTTCACTCAGCAGGACCCCCCGAACGATGCGGGGGCGTCGAGGAGGGGACCACCCGATGCGCACCACCGCTCCGCGCCGCCGCGCGCGCCGGTCCCTGGCGGGCGCGGGGGCGGCGGTCGTCGTGCTGGCCGGGGCGGCGGTGACCGGGTGCGGGCCGGGCGGTGCGGACGGCGGGGGCGAGCGCGGGGCCCCGGCCGAGCCGCGCTGGAACACGGCGCCCCGGTCGGTCGCGGCCGTGGGCGATTCCATCACGCGGGGCTTCGACGCCTGTTCGGTGCTGGCCGACTGCCCGGAGGTCTCCTGGGCGACCGGGAGCGATCCGCAGGTGCGCTCGCTGGCCATGCGGCTGCTGGGGGACGAGCAAGCGCCCGCCCGCAGCTGGAACCACGCGGTCACCGGCTCGCGGATGGCGGACCTGCCGGGGCAGCTCGCCGAGGCGGCCGCGCACAAGCCCGACCTGGTCACGGTGATGGTGGGCTCGAACGACGCCTGCCGGCCGACGGTCTCGTCCATGACCCCCGTCAAGGACTTCCGGGCCGGCTTCGAACAGGCCCTCGCGGGGCTGCGGACCGCCTCCCCCGCCACGCAGGTGTACGTCTCCAGCGTGCCGGACCTGCAGCGGCTGTGGGAGCAGGGCAAGGACCTGCCGATGGTCCGTCAGGTCTGGAAGCTCGGCATCTGCCAGTCGATGCTCGCCGACCCGCTGTCGGGGGCCTCGGGGGCGACGGCCCGCCGCGAGCAGGTGCGGGCGCGGGTGGTCGAGTACAACGAGGTGCTGCGCGAGGTGTGCGCGCGGGACCGGCTGTGCCGCTACGACGGCGGCGCGGTCTTCCAGTACCCCTTCTCGGCGGAGCAGTTGAGCCGCTGGGACTGGTTCCACCCGGGCCGCGACGGACAGGCCCGGCTGGCGGAACTGGCGCACCGCCAGGTGACGGCGCCCGATCCGCCGCGCTAGTGCGCACCGCCCGGGGGGTCAGGGCCCGCCCCCGGACCGGCTCTTGACGCCGCGACGGGGATGATTTCCGGCCATCGCGGTGGTCACCGTGTGTTATGTGATGTCGAGCGTGGCAGCCAGCCGCGTGTCGCCGTGCGCACGGCTCGCGCGGACCTCGTAGGCGCCGCCGATCCGCCGCCACGCGCGGGCCCTCTCGTCCCAGACCTCGAAGGCCCGGGCGGGCAGGGCGATCTCGGCTTCGACGCTCTCGCCGGGGCCCGCCTCCACACCGGCGAAGGCGGCCAGCCAGCTCGCCGGACGCTCCACGGCGGTGCTCCGCGTGTCGCCGGGTCCGGCGGCCACCGGCGCCAGGTAGAGCTGGACGACCTCGCGGCCGGGGCGGGCGCCGGTGTTGGTGAGGCGGACCCGGGCCGTGGTGCGCGTGACCTCCAGGGACTCGTAGGCCCAGTCGGTGTAGCCGAGGCCGTGCCCGAAGGGGTAGGCAGGGGTGGTGCCCGCGTTCTCGTACGCCCGGTAGCCGATGCCCAGGCCCTCGCGGTACTCCAGTCGCCCCTCGGCGGGGACGACCCGGGTGACGGGCGCGTCGGCGAACCGCGCCGGCCACGTGGTGGGCAGGCGGCCGCCCGGCTCGGCGTGGCCGAGGAGCACGTCCGCCAGCGCGGCCCCGCCCTCCTGGCCGGGGAACCAGGTCAGCAGTACGGCGGCGACCTCCTCGCGCCAGGGGAGCTCGACCGGGGATCCGGCGTTGACGACGACCACGGTGTGCGGGTTGGCGGCGGCGACGGCGCGGACCAGGTCGTCCTGGCGGCCCGGCAGGGCGAGGTCCGTGCGGTCGAAGCCCTCGGACTCCACGCGCTCGGTGGTGGCGACGACCACGACGGCGGTGTCGGCGGCCCGGGCGGCCGAGACCGCTTCGGCGATCAGCTCGTCGGGGTCGCGCCGCGGGCCGAGGTGGAGCAGCGAGAACATGATCGCCTTCAGTGGCAGCGCGGTCATGTCGGGGACCCGGCAGGTCAGGGAGACGGCGACGGGCTCGCCCTCGGTGAGGGTGGTCCGAGCGCGCTCGCAGGGGGCGCCGAAGAACGCCTCGAAGGGGTCGGCTTCCTCGCCGCTGTCCTGGACGCCCTCCCAGAGGGTCTCCCCCGCGACGGCGAGGGTGAAGGCGCCCAGGCCCCGGGTGCCGAAGACGTGCTCGCCGCTCTCGCGCGGCAGGAACGTGCCGGTGACCTCGATGCTCGCCAGCGTCGCGTACGTGACGCCCGCGGGCAGGTCGTCGCCGATCCACTGGACCTGGCCGCTGGGCAGGCTGCCTTCGCCGAGGACGGCCCCGGCGGCGTCGCGGCAGACGGCGCGCAGCACGAAGCCCTGGGCGGCGGGGGCGGGTTCGTCCGAGGGGTCGGCGCCGACGGCGTAGGTCAGGGCGGCTCCGGGGAGGTCCGCGAGGGCGGCGGTGAGCCCGTCGAGCGGGGAGACGACCCGCCCGGGGAAGACGGTGGCGGAGCCGCCGCCGAGGATGCGGGCGTCACGGGCGGCGGCGCCGATCAGGGCGACCGTGCGGCCGGCGCCGTCCAGCGGCAGGACGGGGCGGGCGGGGGCCTCGCAGCCCGCGGCCTCGTTGCGGACCAGCACGAAGCCGCGGGCGGCGAGCTCGCGGGCCAGCGCCTGGCCGTCGACCGGGTCCGGGACCGCGCCGACGGCGGCGGGGGCGCCCTTCAGGATGCCGACCCGGGCGGCAAGCCGCAGGACGTTGCGCACGGCCCCGTCGACTGCCGGGCCGGGCACCACACCGGCGCGCACCGCCTCGGCGAGGGCGGGTCCGTAGACGGTCCGCGGGCCGGGCATGGCCACGTCGAGGCCACCCTCGATGGCGCCGGTGGTGGAGCGGGCCGCCATCCAGTCGGAGACGTTGCACCCGTCGAAGCCCCACTCGCCGCGCAGGACCTCGTTGACGAGGTGGCGGTGCTCGGTCATCGTCGTGCCGTTGACCTGGTTGTAGGCGGTCATGACGCCCCAGGGGCGGGCGCCGGTGACGATGGCCTCGAAGGGCGCCAGGTACAGCTCGCGCAGCACGCGGGGGGCGATGACGTTGTCGACGGTGAAGCGCTCGGTCTCGGCGTCGTTGCCGACGAAGTGCTTGACGGTGGCGGCGACCCCGCCGTCCTGGACGCCGTTCACGTACCCGCTGCCGACGGCGCCGGTGAGGAAGGGGTCCTCGGAGTAGCACTCGAAGTGCCGGCCGCCGAGCGGGGAGCGGTGCAGGTTGACCGTGGGGGCGAGGAGGACGTGGACGCCCTTGCGGCGGGCCTCCTGGGCGAGGAGCCGGCCGGCCCGGCGGGCCAGGGCGGGGTCCCAGGCGGCGGCCAGCGCGGTCGGGGAGGGCAGGGCGATGGACGGGTCGCCGGCGGTCCACCGCACGCCGCGCACTCCGACGGGGCCGTCGGACATGACGAGGGACCCCAGCCCGATCTCGGGGAGCGCGGGAAGGGACCACATGTCCTGCCCGGCCAGCAGCCGGGCCTTGGTGTCGAGATCCAGCGTGCCCAGCGCGGCCTCTACGGCGTCCTCGCGGGCCTGATCGGCATCGGTCACGGCCGTGCCTCCTCGGGGGTGCGGTGCGGGTGGTGCGTGCGGTCGCCCCCATCGTGGACCCGTCACCTGTAGGGGGGTAGGGATCGTCACCTTTTCGTGACATCCAGATGCCGTACGGTCCTGCTGGCGGACGGAACGGAAGGGGTGCCGGGGCGATGGCCAGGACGAGGAGCGAGGAGCGGCGCGGGGACATCGTCCGCGCCGCCCTGGAGGTGATCGCGGAGCGCGGCTACCGGGGCGCCTCCCTGGGGTCGGTGGCCGAGCGCGTGGGCCTGACCCAGCAGGGTCTGCTGCACTACTTCCCGACGAAGGAGGCCCTGCTGGTCGCCGTGCTGGAGGAACGCGACCGCTGGGACACCGGCGGCGGCTCCCGCGCCTCGGCGGACGCCTGGCGCCTGGACCTGCTGGACTCGCTGGTGGAGTACAACGCCATGCGCCCCGGCGTCGTGCAGACCTTCTCGGCGCTGCTCGGCGAGAGCGTGACCGACGGCCACCCCGCCCGGGAGTTCTTCACCGAGCGCTACGCGCAGGTCCGCGGCGAGATGGCAGCCGTGCTGCGCGCGGAGTTCGGCGAGCGCCTCCCCTCGGGGCTCACCCCGGAACAGGCCGCGCCGCTGCTGACGGCGGTCATGGACGGACTCCAGTACCAGTGGCTCCTCGCCCCCGGATCGGTGGACATGCCCGCCGCGTTCCGCTCCTTCCTGACGCTCCTGCGGGGCTCCGGCGCCTCCCCGGGCGGGTAGGCCCGAAGTCTTCGGGCGCGGTGCGGACGGCCCGGTGCATCGCGGGCACGGCCCGGCACCCGGTGTGGACGCTCTAGTACGCCGGCGGCGGGCCGAAGCCCTGGGCCGGGGCCGCCTGCGTGGAGGTTCCGGCCGGCGCCCCGCCGGCCACCGCGTCGGACGCCCCGCCGGGCGCGGCGCCCGCGCCGTCGTCCGGCCGGCCGGTCCCCGTCAGGTCCCGGGCCATCAGCGTGGCCCCGGCCACCGCGCCCGGCATCAGGAACACCGCGACCAGCGGCACCAGGAAGGCCAGCACCAGCGGCACCCCGAAGCCCAGCACCAGCATCCGCCGGGACCGCAGCAGCGCGAGGCGCTCGGCCAGGTCCACCCGGCGGCGCTGGAGGGCGACGGCGGTGAGCTCCTGGGTCAGGAAGTACCCGGAGACGCAGAACCCGACCACCGGGACCACGGTCTGCCCGATCACCGGAAGGAAGCCGAGGGCGAAGAGCAGGATCCCGTAGAGGAGCACCCGCCCGAGCACCTTCACGCTGTCCCGCGCCGAGATCCACAGCTCCTGCCAGAGCGTGAGTCCGGATTCGGGGACCTCCCCGCCCTCGCTGCGGTCGACCTGCTCCGAGAGGGACTCGTAGAACGGCTGGCCGATCAGCAGGGTCACGGCGGTGAAGGTGATGACGGCGAGGAAGAGCCCGAGGCAGAAGACCAGTCCGGTCAGGAAGCCCCGGAAGATGCCGGGCCAGGGCGCGGCCCAGTCGTCGGCGAAGGGGGTGGCCCAGGCGGTCAGGTCGTCGGCGCCGTAACCGAGACCGACCAGCGCGGCGGCGTACAGGACGAGCGACACCAGCCCGGGCAGCAGCCCGAAACCCAGCCAGCGGCCGTGCCGCAGCACCCATCGCTGACCGGCCAGCAGATACCGGAAGCCCCCCGCGAGATCACTCATCCGGCCAGTTTAGTGGGTGCGTCCCCTCCCTCCGAGGCGTCGCGGAGGTCCGGGGCGCGCTCCCCACGGCGAAGGCCGCACCCCGGAGCGGGGTGCGGCCTTCGGTGAGCGGCGCCGGATCAGACGGCGAGCTCGACGGTGATGTTGCCGCGGGTCGCCTTGGAGTACGGGCAGACCTGGTGGGCCTTTTCGAGGAGGTCCTTGGCGGTGGCGGCGTCCACGTTGGGGATCACGGCGGAGATCTTGACGATCAGGCCGAAGCCGTCGTCGTTCTTGCCGATGCCCACCTCGGCGGTGATGGTGGAGCCGGAGATGTCGGCGTTCTCGTTCTTCGCGACGACGCCCAGGGCGCCCTGGAAGCACGCGCTGTAGCCGGCGGCGAAGAGCTGCTCCGGGTTGGTGCCGGCGCCGCTGCCGCCGAGCTCCTTGGGCGGGTTCACGACGACGTCGAGCCGGCCGTCGCTGGTGGCGACGCGGCCGTCACGGCCGTTCTCGGCGGTGGCGACAGCGGTGTACGCGACGTCGGACTGCTGGATGGACATGTAGAAGATCCTCCTGGTGAATCGCCGCGCTCGCGCCCACGGTCACGACGGTGTGGGGTGAGCCTAACCGGTGAAAGAAACGATCATCTTTCCGGTGTTCTCGCCCCGCAGCATGCCGAGGAAGGCGGTGGTGGCGTTCTCGACGCCCTCGACGACCGTCTCGTCGTACCGCAGTTCCCCGGAGCTCAGCCAGCCGGCCACGTCCTGGACGAACTGCTGCTGGAGGCCGGCGTGGTCGCCGACGAGGACGCCCTGCAGGCGCAGGCGCTTGCCGATGACCAGGGCCAGGTTGCGGGGGCCCGGGGTGGGCTCGGTGGCGTTGTACTGGGCGATGGCCCCGCACAGGGTGGCCCGCCCGTGCACGTTGAGCGAGGAGATGGCGGCTTCGAGGTGGTCTCCGCCGACGTTGTCGAAGTAGACGTCGATGCCCTCGGGGGCGGCCTCCTTCAGCTGCCGGCCGACGGGGCCGTTCTTGTAGTTGAAGGCGGCGTCGAAGCCGTACTTCTCCGTGAGGAGGGTCACCTTCTCGTCCGAACCGGCGGAGCCGATCACCCGGGACGCACCCTTGATCTTCGCGAACTGGCCGACGAGGCTGCCGACGGCGCCGGCGGCGCCGGAGACGAAGACGGCGTCGCCCTCCTTGAAGGAGGCCACCTCGAAGAGTCCGGCGTAGGCGGTCAGGCCGGGCATGCCGAGCACGCCGAGGTAGGTGGAGAGCGGGGCGAGCGAGGCGTCCACCGCGGTGGCGTACTTCGCGTCGAGATCGGCGTACTCGCGCCAGCCCAGGTGGTGCAGGACGTGGTCGCCGACGGCGAAGCCCTCGGCGGCGGAGGCGACGACCTCGCCGACCGCTCCGCCCTGCATCGGCTCGTCGAGCTTGAAGGGCGGGACGTAGGACTTCACGTCGTTCATCCGGCCGCGCATGTACGGGTCCACGGACATGTGGAGGTTGCGCACGAGGATCCGGCCGGGCGCGGGCTCGGCGGACACGGGCACCTCGCGCAGGGCGAAGTCCTCGGCGACGGGCCAGCCCTGCGGACGGCGGACGAGGTGCCACTCGCGGCTGATGGCGGGGATCTCGGACATGCGGCGCTCCTGTCTCAGCGGGGAAAATGCTTCATTACGTGAAACAACCATGCTCCTGGATATTTCATGTTGTCAAGTAAATGGGTACGCTGGATGCATGCCCAGTCGTCGCGCAGACCCAGTGACCGTCGAGGTCGTCGAGCTCATCGGCGATGTCGTGGCCCGCTACCACATGGAGTACGAGCACGCGGCGGCCAGCCACCAGCTGACCGGCGCCCAGGCCCGGGTGCTGAACCTGCTGGCACTGGAGCCGCTGCCGATGCGCCGGATCGCGCAGAAGCTGAGGTGCGAGCCCTCGAACGTGACCGGAATCGTCGACCGGCTGGAGACCCGCGGCCTGGTGGAGCGCCGCCCGGACCCCTCCGACCGCCGCGTCAAGCTGGCCGCCCCCACCGAGGAGGGCCTGCAGACGGCGGACCGGCTGCGCGAGTCGCTGGACTTCGCGCGCGAACCGCTGGCGGGCCTGTCCGAACAGGAACGCACGTCCCTGAGGGACCTGCTCAGGCGGATGCTGGGCGGCTAGGGCGCCGCCGGGGCCGCCCGGACCTGGTCCGGACCTGTTCCGGACCCTGCCCTACTACCAGCAGAGCCAGCCGAGGAAGCCGCAGTCCGCGGGTTTCGTGGGCGTCGGCTTCGGCGGCGCCGGCGGGGTGGGCGACGGCGCCGCGCTGCCGGAGGCGGTCGGCGAGGGCCTCCCCGACACGGTCGGCTTCACGGATCCCACCGGCGCGGGACTCCCGGACGCCGGTCCCGATGTCGCGGGGGCGGGCGCGGACGGCCCCGGCGCGGGCTGCGTGACGTCCGCGGGGGACACCGCGGCACCGGCCGTCTTCGTGGCGGCCACCCCGGCCTTCGCGACCCCGGAGGCCTTCCCGGACCCCACGGCCGAGGGCGCGGCGGGAGTCGGCGCACCCGACAGCGGCGCGGGCTGCTGCGGACCGGCGTCGTCGGTCAGGACCACCGTGGCCGCCCGGTCGGAACGCTCGCCTTCGGCGGCCATCCGGGCCACCACCAGCGAGCCCCCGGTCGCGAGCAGCATCCCGATGCCGATCAGGAGCACGGTCCGGCGACGCCTGCGGTGCGTGGCACGGCGGCGCGCGCCGGGTCTGCGTTCACCCGGCGCGGACAGCACGACCAGCGAGTCGGCGTCCACCCCGGCCGGCGCCGAGTGCGCCGGCTCCTGCGCGAAGCCCCCCGCAGGCCCGGCGGGGGCGGCGGGCATCCCGGAGGCCGGCCACGCGGGCGAGGGCGTCCCGAACGCGGGCCCCGCGGACCCGGGCATCCCGGACGAGGGCCCGGCGGGCGCGGGCGCGGCGGGCATCAGGTACTCGGCCGGGGTTCCGCACCCGGCGCACGCCAGTGCGCCGTTGAGGTGCCTCCGGCAGGCGGGGCAGTAGTTCATGGCGCCCGCAGGCTACGTGGTCACGGGCAACATCCGTATCCCGGGAACGTAAGGATCCTGTGTGGAATGGTTGGCTCCATGACAGTCGAGCCGGGGCCGCGCACCCGGCCACCCTTCGGGCCGGCCGCCTTCCAGCTGGTGCTGCTGCGCAGGATGGCCGACTTCCAGCCGGATCTCGCCGAGGAGGGCCGCCGGCGCCTCGGCGCCTCGCTCGCCGACCAGCGGGAGGCCAACAGGCGCTGGCAGGCGATGGTCCGTTCCCGGTCCCGGGGCGCCCTGGCGCGCTACCGCTCGGTGCTCGGCCCGGCGGACCGCACCGAGCACCGCAGGATCGGCGACCTGGAGTGCGAGGCACTGATGTGGCCGGTGCCGCTCTGGCCGGACCTGCGCTTCGAGGTCCTGGCCGCGCCGGACGGGGCGGTGTGGAACGAGTGGCTGGTGCGGGCCCCCGGCGCGCGGGGGCCCGCACTGGAGTCGCCGCAGGACCTGCGGCCCTGGTCGGCGACGGTGGACGAGGTGGCGCGCGCCTTCGCCCCGGTGCGGCCGATGGAGGGAACGGCGCCGACCCGCTGGCGCCTCGCCTTCACCGCGCAGGGCCGCTCCTGCGTGGCGGAGTTCACCTACGGCCTGCTCCAGCGGGTCTCGTGGCAGGACGAGGGCACGTAGGAGGAGCCGGCGGTCCGGCTGCCCCTTCCTCAGGAGGCGAGGAAGGAGCGGACGGCGGCCGAGGTGGCGTCGTCACCGAGCAGGTCGTTGTGCGCCAGGCAGCCGACCGGCGTGTTGGCGGCTCCGGTCAGCGGGACGCTGTCGTCCGGGTTCACGACCTCGTCGCAGTTCGACCAGAAGGTCGCGTACCTCACCGCTCCCGGGGTCTCGTCCCCGGTGTTGAGGTTCCGGATCACGTAGGAGCCGGGGGTCATGTCCCGGCACGCCTGGTCCCACAGCGCGCAGGCCCAGGCGGTGAAGGTGCCCCGGTTGGGGCCGGCCAGCGAGACCCAGCGGTCCACGGTGGCCGCGCCGCCGCCGAACTTCACGTACCAGCGGCTGACCAGCGACCCGAAGGAGTGCGAGACGATGTCGACCTTGGCGGCGCCGGTCCGGCGGCGGACCTCGTCGACGTAGGCACCGAGCCGGCCGGAGAGGACCTCGTTGACCGACTGGTGGGTGTCGTAGCCCCACGAGAAGAGTTCCGTGTCGCCGTACCCGGCGGCCCGCAGGTCCTCGCGCAGGCTCCCCCAGACACCCGGATCGGCGTTGTAGCCGTGCACGAAGACCACCGGATTGCGCGATGACGCCTGTTCAGAGGCGTGTGCGGCGGCCCGGGCGGCGGCCCGGGCGGGGGCCTGGGCGGCGGTCTGGGCGGCAGCCTGGGCAGCGGCCGGGGCGGCGGCCTGGGCGGGGAGGGGCGCCAACAGCGCCAGGCAGAGTGTCAGGAGTGCCCATGGTCTCTGGCGGGCCGTCAGCATCGGGTCCCCTTTACCTTGTTACGCGCGGGTAGCGCGTGCGGTGCGCGCATGCTGCTGCCTGTCGGTACAGAAATCCACCCCCCTGCACGCGCGACCGACCCCCCGGCCGGAGCATCACAACGGGCGCCAAGCCCGAAATGCCCGGGATGATACATAAAGCGACCGGCACTCAGCCGGTCTCCTGCGTCAGTGCTCTCGGGAGGTTCTGTCGTGACCGTCAGTCTTGAGCAGTTGCGCCGCTGCCACGTCGCCGTCGACCTGGGCGCGGCCAGGACCCGCGTGTACGTCAAGGGCGCCGGACTCGTCGTCGACGAGCCCAGCGTCGCCGCGGTGAACACACGGACCGGGGCGCTGATCGCCGTCGGGACCTTCGCCGAACGGATGACCGGCCGCACACCCGACTACATCCGGGTCGTGCGTCCCGTCTCCGGCGGCACCGTCGTCGACATCGAGATGGCCCAGCGGATGCTGCGCCACCTGCTCGGCGAGAAGCTCCGGCGCGCCCTGCGCCGCAAGCCGCGCCTGCGGGCCGCGGCCTGCACCCCGCACGATGCGGACCCGCTGGCCCAGCGGGCGACCGTGGAGACCCTCGTCGGGCTGGGCGCCCGTCGCGTCGAGCTGGTGGACACCCTGATCGCGGCGGCCGTCGGCTGCGGCCTGCCCGTGGAGCAGCCGACCGCGACGATGATCATGGTGTGCGGGGCCGCGGCCACCCAGGTCGCCGTGCTGTCCCTCGGCTCGATCGTCACCGCCCAGCGGATCCCCGTCGGCGGCGAGGCCATCGACCACGCGGTGGTCCAGCACCTGCGCCACGCGCACGAGCTGATGCTGCCCAGCCAGGCCGTCCGGCCCCTGCAGGTGGCCCTGCACGGCAACGGCATCACCGCCGACGGCCCGGCCTCCACCCTCATCCACGGCCGCGATGTGGCCACCGGACTGGCCCGTTCCGTCCACGTGGACACCGCCGCGGTGCGCGACGCCATCCACACTCCGCTGACCGCCGTCCTGGACGGCATCGGAAAGGTGCTGCGGGACTGCCCGCCGGACCTGGTCGCGGACCTGACGGACCGGGGGATCATGATGGTGGGAGGCAGCGCCCTGCTGCCCGGCCTGGACCAGATGCTCCGCGACGCCACCGGCATGCCCGTCGCCATCGCGGAGCGGCCGGACGTGTGCGCCGTGCTCGGCCTCGGCGCGATGCTGGAAGGGAAGATCGCCCCCATGGTTCTGAACCCGCTGGCCGGATGACGCAGGGCGAACCGGATCCGGCGTCGGCCCCGGATCCGGCGTCGGCATCGGCATCGGCATCGGCATCGGCATCGGAGCAGGAGAGGGAGCAGGCGAGTCTCCCCCTGCTGCTGGAGGCGGTGCTGAGCGTCGGCTCCGAGCTGGAGCTGCACGCCACGCTCCAGCACATCGTGGACTCGGCGGCCGAGCTCTGCTCGGCGCGCTACGGAGCGCTCGGGGTCGTCGACCCCGAGCGCGTCCGGCTGACCGACCTGTTCACGGCCGGGATGACCGGGGCCGAGCGGGCCGCGATCCCGCGCCTGCCGGACGGGCGTTCCGGGCTGCTCGGCGCCCTCATCAACGACCCGCGCCCGCTCGTGCTGGACGACCTGACCCGGGACCCGCGGGCGGCCGGCTTCCCGCCGGGACACCCGCCCATGCACAGCCTCCTGGGCGTCCCGATCCGGGTGCACACGGAGGTCTTCGGCAATCTGTACCTCACCGAGAAGCGCGGCGGCGGCTCCTTCACCGACGAGGACCTGGCCCTGCTGCGCGTCCTGGCCTCGCAGGCGGGGATAGCGATCGGCAACGCCCGGCTCTACGAGACCGCCCGCCGGCGCGAGCGCTGGATCGAGGGCGCCGCCGCCGTGACCACCACCCTGCTGGCCGGCAGCCCGGCGGCGGACGCGCTGATGTGCGTGGCCGAGCGGGCCCGGCTGCTGGCGGACGCGGCGGCCGGGGTGGTGCTCCAGCCGACCCCCGAGGGCGGCATGGAGATCGTGGCCGCCTCCGCGCAGGGGGACCCCGGGGACCTGGTGGGAACGTCGATCGCCCCCGGTTCGCCGGTGCTGGAACAGCTCCTGGGCGGCGAGCCGGTCTTCATAGAGGACTCGGCCACGGACCCCCGGATGACCACGCACGTCCGGGAACGGTTCGGGCCCAGCATGATGCTCCCGCTCCAGAGCGGCGGCCAGCTGATCGGCACCCTGGCCCTGCCGCGGGCCCGGGGCGGGCGCCCGTACGACGCGGTGGAGCGGCTGCTGGCCTCTCAGTTCGCGTCGCAGGCGGCCCTGGCCCTCGTGCTGGCCGACGCCCAGCACGACCGGGAGCAGCTCGCGGTGTACGAGGACCGCGACCGGATCGCCCGGGACCTGCACGACCTGGTGGTGCAGCGGTTGTTCGCGACGGAGATGATGCTGGAGTCCACCCGGCGGCGCTCCGCCAACGCTCCGGACGGGGACACCGTCGGTGACGAGCTCGGCCGGGCCGTCGACGAGCTGGACTCCACGATCCAGGAGGTCCGGACGGCCATCTTCGCCCTCCAGCAGCCCCCGACCGACGCTCCGACGACCTTCCGGGGACGGGTCCTGCGGGAGACGGGCGGGGCGGCGGTGCTGCTCGGCTTCCAGCCGTCGGTGCACTTCGCGGGGGCGGTGGACGCCCTGGTGGCGGAACCGGTGGCGGGCGATCTGCTGGCCGCCCTGCGCGGCGCCCTGGCGGCGGCGCACCGGCGCAGCGAGGTCACCTCCATCGAGGTGACGGTGGACGCGACCCCCGCCCGGGTCGTCCTGACGGTAACGGACGACGGCCGCACACCCCCGGGCACCAGGGGCACGACGATCACCTGGCATTCCCCCCTCTGACCCCACCGCCCGCAAAAACCACCCGAGCCGGCCAAACCCTGAACGCCCCGCCCACCCCCACCGGCGCCCGAACCGCAGGGCCGACCACCGAGCCCCGCCAGCGGTTGGGACGGAGGGCCGACCCTCCGGCCTCGTCGGCGTCCGAGCCGCGGAGCCGACCCCCAGCCCCACCGGCGTTTGAGGCGCGGGGCCAACCATCCAGCCTCGTCGGCGTCCGAGCCGCGGGGCCAACCCCCAGCCCCGCCGGCGTTTGAGGCGCGGGGCACGGGGCGGAGCCCCGGACTCTCCACCCCCACCGGCGTCCAAGACGCAGGGCCGAACCACCCACCCCCGCCCGCGGTTGAGACGGGGGCCAGCCACCCAGCCCCACTGGCGCTTGAGGCGCGGGGCCGACCATCCAGCCCCGCCGGCGTTTGAGGCGCGGGGCGCGGGGCGCAGCCCCGGACTCTCCAGCCCCGCCGGCGCTTGAGGCGCGGGGCACGGGGCGGAGCCCCGGGGCTGTGGTCCACGCCCCCGCCCACCCGGGGCTGCTCCTCCATCCCGCCCAGCCCTAGGGTGGCCCCGTGACGACGACCCGCCTCTCGGCCCGCGCAGCCATCGCCTCCGTCGCCGACCCCGGCAGCTTCGCCGAACTCGCCCCTCCCGCCGGACAGTCACCGCCCGACGGCCCCCTGGCCTGGGCCGGTTACGACGACTCCCGCGCCCGCGCCACCACCCGCACCGGCGAGCACGAGTCCGTCGTCACCGGCACCGCCCGCATCGGCGGCCGCGAAGCCGCCGTCGTCTCCTTCGAGTTCGGCTTCCTCGGCGGATCGCTCGGCCAGCGCACCGGAGACCGGCTCGAAGCCGCGTACACCCACGCCCGCGAGCACGGCCTTCCCCTCCTGTCCCTGATCGCCACCGGCGGCTCCCGGATGCAGGAGGGCATGCTCGCCCTGACCCAGCTCCAGCGCGTGGCACGCCAGTGCGTCCTGACCCGGGCCGCCGGCCTCCCCCAGATCGCCGTCCTGCGCGACCCGACCACCGGCGGCGGCTGGGCCACCCTCGGGGTGGGGGCGGACGTCGTCCTCGCGCTGCCCGGGGCCCAGGTCGGCTTCGCCGGCTCCCGGGTGCGGCCCGCCGACGCCGACCCGGCCGCGTACTGCGCCGAGGGGCAGTACGCCACCGGTCACGTGGACGCCGTCGTCCCCGCCACCGAGCTCCGCGCGACCCTCGCCGACTGGCTCCGCGTACTGACCGCGCCCCGTCCCGACGGCCCCGTGGAGCCCCCGGCCGCGCTGGCGGCCGTCCCGCCCCCCGCGACCGGCTGGGACGCCGTCCGCCGGGCCCGCCACCCGGACCGACCGCACGCCCCGGCCTACCTGGACGCCCACTTCACCCTGCGCCTGCCCCTCTCCGGGGACCGGGCCGGCGGCACCGACCCCGGCATGCTGTGCGGATTCGGGCTGCGCGGGGGCCGGGTGGTGGCGTACGCCGCCCAGTGCGGCACCGCCACCCGCCCGGCCGGGTACCGTACGGCCGCCCGCGTCATCCGGCTCGCGGACCGGCTCGGCATCCCCGTGCTGACGCTGGTGGACACCCCCGGCGCCGCGAACGACGCCGCCGCCGAACACGCGGGCGCCGGCGCGGCGATCGCGGACACCTTCGCCGCGGTGGCGGCCGCCACCGTCCCCGTCACCACCCTCGTGATCGGCGAGGGCGGCTCGGGCGGCGCCCTGGCCCTGGCCGCGCCGGGCAACACCTGGGTGACCCCGGACAGCTACTTCTCGGTCATCGCCCCGGAGATGGCGGCCGCCATCCTCAAACGGCCGCCGGCGGCCGCCGCGGCCACGGCGGACCAGCTCCGCATCCGCCCGCAGGACCTCGTGGCCCTGGGGGTCGCCCGCGGCATCGTGGCCGCGCCCCCGGATCCGGCCCCGGGGGTCTGACGGGCGTCAGGCCTGCGGCGACCGCGCGTCGTAGCGGGCGAAGTCCCGCCACCGCAGCGCGAGCAGTCCCAGCACCAGGACACAGGCCAGGCCCCCGCCCGTGATGGCCACGGTCGGCGAGGTCAGGTCCGCGACGGTTCCGGCGAGGAAGTCACCGAGGCGGGGGCCGCCCGCGACGACCACGATGAAGACGCCCTGGAGGCGGCCCCGCATCTCGTCCGGGGTCGCGGCCTGGAGCATCGTGCTGCGGAACACCATCGAGACGGTGTCCGCGCACCCGGCCAGGGCCAGGAACAACAGGCCGAGCCAAAGATTCCGGGTCAGCCCGAAGACGGCGATGGCCAGCCCCCATGCGGCGACCGAGAGCAGTATCGCCAGCCCGTGCCGGCGGATGCGGCCCTGCCAGCCGGAGAACAGACCGCCCAGCAGCGCCCCGGCGGCGGGCGCGGCCGCCAGCAGGCCGACCGTCTTGGCGTCGCCGCCGAACCACAGGACGGCGACGGCCGGGAAGAGCGCCCGGGGATGCGCCAGCACCATGGCGGCCATGTCGGAGAAGAAGGTCATCCGGATGTTGGGCCGGGTCCCGAGGAACCGCAGGCCGTCGGCGACGGACGCCTTCCCCCGCGCCCCCTCGGCCCGGTCGGGCCGCATCGACGGCAGCCGCCACATCGCGTACAGGGCGGCGGCGAAGGTCACCGCGTCGATCAGGTACGCCGCCTGGTAGCCCCACCATCCGACGATCAGACCGCCCAGCATCGGGCCGGCCATCATCCCGGAGGTCATCGTCACGGAGTTCAGGGCGTTGGCCGCCGGCAGCTGCTCCGCCGGCAGCAGCCGCGGGATCATGGCGGACCGGGCGGGCCCGGTGAGGGCCCCGCACACCGCCTGCAGCGCGACGACGGCGTACAGGAACCAGACCCGGTGGTAGCCGAGCAGTGCGGCGGCGGCCAGCGCGAACGACAGTGCGGCCGCGCCGAGCGAGCTGTAGAGGCCGAGCTTGCGCCGGTCCACGGTGTCGGCGATGGCGCCGCCGTAGAGGCCGAAGACGATCAGCGGGACGAGGGAGAAGAGTCCGACGAGTCCCACGGAGAAGCTGGAGCGGGTGGTGTCGTAGACCTGGAGCGAGATCGCGAGCGCGGTCATCGCCTGCCCGACCGTGGAGATCGTGCCGCCGACCCACAGCCGGCGGTAGTCGGGGGACGTGCGCAGCGGGGTGAGGTCGGCGAATATGCGCCGTCGGGCCGGGGCGGGGGCGGTCGTACGAGTCACAGCGGATGATAACCACCGGTCCGGCGCCGCCCCCGGGGCGGCTGCGCCCCCCCGCCACACATCCGCAACAGTCGGCCCATGCTGCTCCGGCGTCCCGGGGCGGCCGGGCGCTTGCCGGTAACCCGCCACTGCCACCGGACATTTGACCGAATCGGCGTGCGCTTCCGCCGTCGTGTTCGGCTCATGATGAAAAGACTCGTATGTCCAGGGAGGCGTAGTGATCGAACCTGGCACCAGCACCGCGAGCACCGGCACCCCGAACACCGGCACCGCTGGCACAGGCACCGCTGGCACAGGCACCGCCAGCACCGGCACCGCGCACCACGCGGTGCGCCCCGCCGCTCCCCTCACCATCGGCGTCGAGGAGGAGTTCCTCCTCGTGGACGCCCGCACCTTCCGGCTGGTCCCCGCTGCCCCGCTCGTCCTCGCCACCGCCTCCGGGCTGCCGGGCGCGATACACGCCGAGGGCACCCGCTACCAGGTGGAGATCGCCACCCCGGTCGCCCACTCGGCGACCGAACTGCGCGAGGAGCTCGCGGCCTTGCGGCGCGCCCTGGGGGGCGCGGCCCGCGCCCACGGCTGCCGGCTGCTGGCCGCCCCTTCGCCGGTCCTGGCCGTGGAGGGACCGCTGCACCTGACCGACGACACACCGCGCCAGCGCGAGCAGCACCGCCGTTTCGGGGCGCTCACCGACACCCTGGTGAGCTGCGGGCGCCACATCCACGTCGGCACGCTCGACGTGGACACGGCGGTGGCGGTGTCCAACCGGGTCCGGCCCTGGCTGCCGACGCTGATCGCGCTGGCCGCCAACTCGCCGTTCTGGGGCGGCCGTGACACCGGCCACGCCAGCTGGCGGGCGATGGCCTGGTCGGGCTGGCCCTCGGCGGGACTGCCCCCGCACTTCACGTCCACGGCCCACTTCCACCGCTCGGTGCAGACCCTCCTCGACTCCGGGGCGGCCCTGGACACCAAGATGGTCTACTGGGACCTGCGTCCCTCGGGACGCTGGCCGACACTCGAAATCCGGGCGCCCGACATGTCCCCGGACCTGGACACGGCCGTCCTGCAGGCCGAACTCGCCCGCGCCCTGGTCGCCACGGCCCTGCGCGAGACCGGGGAGCGGCGGCCCGAACCGGCCCTGCGCGACGACGTCCTGCGCCTGGCCCGCTGGCGCGCCGCCCACGACGGCCTGGAGGGCTTCGCCCTCGACCCGTACACGGGCACCGAACTCCCGGCGGCCGACCTCGCGGAGGGCCTGCTGGAGCTGGTCGCCCCGGAACTGGCCGCTGCCGGGGACCTCGACCACGCAGCCAAGACGCTGGCCGCCCTCCTGCGGGACGGTTCGGGCGCCCACCGCCAGCGCGCGGTCTTCGCCCGCCGCCAGAGCCTGCGGGACGTCCTGCACCACCTGATGGACGAGACGGAGAACTTCTAGGCGCGGCAGGTAGCCCCGTCCGGTTGACTGCCGGGCGGTCGGCCCTGCGGAACCCGGCACGGCCGGGACCATGCATCCATGTCATCCCGGACGGGAAATACCACGATCCCCGGCGGCAAGGTCCGGGGGTCTGATTCTTCTTCCAGTACCTCCTACAGCAGATGGGCCCGTTCTTCGTCGTCGTCCCGCTCTACCTGTCCGTCGCCCTGGGCCTGTCGGCACTGGCGACGGGCGCCTCCCTTCCGCCGCTGTCGGTGCACGTGCCGGCAGCCACGACCCGGGTCTCTCGCTTCCCCCCGAACGTCTCGCCGCGGCGCGTGGTGCCGCTCGGGGTCCTCGCGCTGATCGTGGGAGCGGTGGTCATGATGGGCGTGCCCTACGCGGACGCCGGCGCGGAAGTCGTCACCGTCCCCCTCCTGCTGATCGGGCTGGGGCATGGGCGCACTGGCGTCCCAGCTCGGCTCGGTCACCGTGTCCGCGGTGCCGCAGGGCGCACGGCGCAGAACACGGAGGTCGCCGGTGTACAGAACGCCGTCAAACCGACCAGCGTCGCGGCGAATCCGGCGGTCCCGGAGAGCATCAAGTGCCAGGCGACCGTCAAGCTCCAAAGCGGTGCGCCGTTCCTGTCCGACGCCCGGCTCGAAACCGCACTCGCCAGAGCCGGGTGCGCGCGGAGGTGTCCGAGGCGGCACGGGACGCGAACGCCGAAGCCCGTCTCGACGGCGGTGCGGCCCTCGCGATCCTGGCCCTCGCCGCGCTCCTGGCATCCCGACACCGGCATCGCTGCCGCTGCCGCTGCGAGTGTGGGGCTGGTTGTGTCCGGTGCAGTGGCGTCGAGTCTGAACACGCTCACGGCGGTGGCGGAGAAGGCGTGCTGAGGGCGCACTTTCGGTAGCTCGCGGTAGCGGACTCGGCGCATGCCGGGGACGCCGGGGGCCTGGTTGGTGGCGCCCTCGATGCCCCGCGCACAGGGCGTACTTGGTTTACAATCCCCCGAGCACCCCCGTTCGCCGCGTAGACCAAAACAGTCCGCCGCCATGAAGTTCGGGGCAGGTCGGAACCCTGGGGGAAAGTCACGTGGAGTCAACGAATCAGCCTGCGCGGGGCATACCCGCCGCGGCCCGTGGCGGTCGCAGGCGGAACGCGCGGGCCGGTGGGCGCCTCGTGGTGCTGGACGGACTGCGGATCCTGGCCGCGCTGATGGTGGTGTTCCACCACTACGTCGGTTACGGCGGCGCCGCCGCCGGGGCGGCCAACGCATGGTCGCGCCCGATCGCCCACGTCTTCCCGCTGGCCTCCAAGTTCGGGGCCTACATGTGGACGGGTGTCAGCCTGTTCTTCCTGATCAGCGGCTTCGTGATCGGTATGAGCACCTGGGGGCGGGGGCTGGGCGACTTCTTCACGTCCCGGGTCGTCCGCCTGTACCCGGCCTACTGGTTCGGGGTGCTGGCGACCACCGCCGTGCTGACGGCATGGCCGATGGTGGTCCGCCCACTGCACGCGCACGAGGTGCTGGCGAATCTGACCATGCTTCAGGGTGCGATGCATATCACCAACGTGGACGCCTCGTACTGGACGCTCTGGTACGAGCTCTGCTTCTACCTGCTGTTCGGCCTCGTCGTCCGGCGGGGCCTCACCTACCGCCGCGTGGTCGCCTTCTGCATGTTGTGGACGGTGGCGGGACTGGGCAGTGTCGCAATGGAGTGGGGCCCTCTCCGCGTGATCGCGATGCCATGGATCTCCTCGTTCTTCATCGCCGGTCTCGCCTACTACCTGATGTACCGCTTCCGGCCGACCCTGCTGCTCTGGGGAATCATCGGCGTCAGCCTGGTGCTGTCCCTCATCTACGCCCGCACCCACCAGCAGGACATCGACCCGGCGCTCGGCGGCCGGCACCTGCCGGCCTGGCCCGCCTACGTGATGATCGTGCTGTGCTACGCGGTGATGGCCGCGGTGTCCCTCGGCTGGCTCTCTCGCATCCGCTGGCGCTGGCTGACGATCGCCGGTTCCCTGACGTATCCCCTGTACCTGCTGCACGAGGCGATCGGGTGGACGGCCATCAGGCTGCTCCACGACCGGATCCCGAAGTGGACCCTGGTCGGGCTGGTCACGGTGGGCATGCTGGTTGCCGCCTACCTGGTGCACCGGATCGTCGAACGCCCCCTCTCCCGGTTGCTGAAGCGCGGTATCAGCTCGGGCCTGGCCGAACTCCGGGCGGGCGGTCCCCCCGTATCGGAGGGACCCGCCGCGAGAGGCGGTTCGCAGCCGGGCGCGCACGCGCCGGCCGAAGCCGCCGCGCAACAGCCGACAGCCGTCCAGGTCTGACGCCTCCCCGCCCACCCCCTACTGCGCGCAGGTCACGTACCCGGGAGCGGTGTCTGCTCGGCCCAGAGGCGGAGCAGGGACGGGCCGAAGCGGTGTTCCAGGACGGCGGGGGAAGACGGTCGCGGTCCGCGTCCGGTTCGTCCGGGTGACAGCCGCCCAGGGTGCGGATCTTGGCCTCGATCAGCTCCGGCGGCAGGAAGTCGGGGCGGTGATCTTGTAGGTGCTGGGAGCGGTGCGGCGGCCCAGGCAGCCGCCCCGGGCCCCGTAGCCGAGGGGCATGTTCGACACCCTGCGGGCCGCCGCCCGGGAACTGTGGGCAGCAGGCCCTGCTCTCCCACGAGGGCCATCCGTACGAGGCCGCGATGGACGCGCTGGGGCACGAGATCTGGCACGGTGACCACGGGCTGGTGACCGGCGAACGGCGGAAGCCGCCGCGGCGGCCGCCGGGGAGGCCGCCGGCGCCGGGCGGGTGCTCTGCCCGGCCAACGTGGCTGCTGGGCGCGCCTCGTCGTGGACGTGGTCGCCCCGCTCACCGTTCGCCGCATCCCCGCGGGAGCACCGGAGCACCGGAGCACCGGAGCACCGGAGCACCGGAGCACCGGAGCACCGGAGCACCACCGTAGCGCCGTCGGGACCCTTTCGGAGATCGTCAACGACCACCCCTACTGCGACCCGCATGACGTCCTGACGGATGAGGCCGCCTTCCTGCCCGCGCCGCCGCCCCACGGAGCGCTGGCGGGCTTCCTCGTCACGATGAACGCGACCTGCTGGTACGCGGCGTCGGAGAGGATCACCGAGCAATCGGTGCTGGAGGAGATGGTCAAGGGGGTCGAGGAGGCCGTTCCCCTGCTGGATGACCGCCCGTGCGCCCGCACCGCGGGCGCGCACCCCGACACCGGCGACCCGGACCACGCGAGCGAGGTGGGCTACCTCCTGCGCAGCCCCGGGGGCCGTGCCGAGCTGGGCGAGCAGCACGGTTGGGACGGGGACGAGGACGGCAACGGGGACGAGCCCCTGGACGGGTGGGTGTGCCCGCAGTTCCTGCGCGGCCTGGCGGCCGAGACGCTCGACACCTTGAAAGGCGCCCTCACCTGACGGCGCGAGAGGCGATTGAAATGCCTCAGCCGCAGGTGCAATCGTTTCTGCACCTGCGGCTCACAGCGCGGCGGGTAGGACTCGAACCCACGGCCGACGGATTGTGAGTCCTCTCGGGATCTTGGCGGCCTTTGCGGTCCGAAGCGGATCTCTGACGTTTTCCCAGGTCAGATGACATGCGCTTCTCCCACTCCCCTTTTGTCACTCTGTTCCTTTCCTTGCGTCCCCTGGCGCCCGCTGGCGCTCTCTGCGGTGCTGGTCCCTGCTCCGG
The DNA here is from genome assembly GCF_001905445.1 of Streptomyces sp. CB00455. Lineage (GTDB taxonomy): Bacteria > Actinomycetota > Actinomycetes > Streptomycetales > Streptomycetaceae > Streptomyces. Next base: position 619,676 of record NZ_LIVQ01000003.1, read on the forward strand.
CGGCGATGCCCTCCTCCTGTTCCCGGGGGTCCTAGGAGTACGGCGGGCTGGAAGCCGGGAGCGTGGGTACGGTGGTGTATGCGCGGGGAATGCGACCAGAAGGCTCATACGGAGAATCAGCGTTCTCCGTTGCCGGCGGCCCGTCGCCCGCGTGCCGGGACGCCACCGTCCATATCGACGGTGTGAGCGGATGGGCTGGCTCGACATTGCCTTGTCGCAAGCGTGCGGAAAGTCGCCAGCGGCCCGCCTCCCTATGGAGGGACAAATGACGAACACTGAGGGTTATGCAAGCTCATCGGTAACGGCCCAGTCGTGGGAACCCTATGTTGAGGACGGCCGGGAGACGGGGGAGATTCACTGGCTCGTCCAGGCGGAAGAGGGCCAGATGTCAGGGCTGTGGAGGATCGGCCCCGTAGAGGGCGCGGAATTCCCTTACAAGCCCGCGGCCACCGACACGTTCCACGTGATCGAGGGTGAGGCGGAGCTGGAGACCCCTGACGGCGAGAAGATCGAGGTCGTTGCCGGGGGCATCTACTCCTTCCCTGCCGGCTTCGCGGCCACCTGGAGAACCCGGTCGCCGTTCATGAAGTTCTTCGTCGTGGGCTGAGAGTGGGCATGTGCGCAGCGTGACACGGGCGTCGGCGTACCCACACGAGATCAACCGAGAAGACACGAAATTCAGGCAGAGCGTGGCGCGCGACCGGCTGCCGCCCATTCCCGGATAGTGGCTCGCGAGTCAGACCAGACGACGGTAAGGGAGCAGAACGTGGCGACGTCAGATTCTGAAGTGGATGTCGTGATCGTGGGCGGCGGTTTCGCGGGCGTGACGGCCGCGCGTGAATTGTCGGCGCGCGGGCGCCAGGCGGTCCTGGTCGAAGCGCGTGACCGCCTGGGCGGCCGGACCTGGACCAAGGACCACGACGGGCACCCGATGGAGTTCGGCGGCACGTGGGTCCACCCCATGCAGCCACACGTGTGGTCGGAGGTCGACCGGTACGCGGTCGAGACGGAGACGTTCCCGGTGCTGGAGGGGCTGCGGCAGGCGGTCGTCTCCGATGGCCGCGTCGTGGACTTGTCCGACGAGGATGTCGAGCGGGCGCTGGAGGCGTTCGACGAGTTCTGCGCCCCGGGCATGAGCCTGTTCCCGGAGCCGTTCCTGGAAACGGTGAGTTCGGACCCGGATGGTCTGGGCGGGCGGTCGATGCGTGACCTGCTCGACTCCTTCAAGGCCGAGCCGGTGCTGCGGGACTGGGTGGAGGGGATGTGCTGCCTGGTCGCGTTCGGTCCCCTCGATCAGTCCGGCGCGTCCGAGATCTTCCGGTGTTACGCCTTGGCCGGGTACAGCGCGGCGCAGGCCATGGCCTCCCTGTCGCAGACGAAGCTGGTGAAGGGGACACGCGAGCTGATCAACTCCATCGCCGGGCAGGCCACCCTGACCGACATCCGCCTCAACTCGCCGGTCCGGCGTGTCAGCCAGACCGACGGCGGAGTGCAGGTCGAGCTGGAGAACGGCGAGAGCGTCAGCGCTCCGACCGCCCTGATCGCGCTGCCGATGAATGTGCTGAACAGCGTGGAGTTCGAGCCCGGCCTGTCCGAGATCAAGCGGACCGCGTCAGCCGACCGGCACGCGGGTGCCGGCAGGAAATGCTTCGTCCGGGTGAAGGGCGACATCGGCAACGTGAGCATCGTGGCCCCCGAGGCCCAGGCGGTGAACTTCTTGGTGACCTACACCCACGGCTCGGAAGGCTCGTGGCTGATCGTGTTCTCCGCCAACCCGGACAAGCTGCAGATGAGCCAGTTCGACGACGTCCAGGGCATGCAGACGGCGCTGCAGCCGCTCCTGCCGGGCGTCGAGGTGGAAAGCATCGTCGGCTGGGACTGGGCCACCGACCCGCAAGCGCTCGGCACCTGGTGCATCTTCAGGCCCGGACAGCTGGCGAAGGTGCTGCCGGACCTGCGCACCACCGAAGGCCGGCTGTTCTTCGCGGGCGCCGACTCCGCGAGCGTATGGCGCGGCTTCATCGACGGGGCAATCGAGAGCGGCTACCGCTCCGCCCGCGACATCGACAGCTATCTGAGCGGCGGCGGGACCGCGGCTCGGAGCTGAGACGGCGGATCGACCCGGGGCCCCAGAGCGGGGTCAGCGGGCAGCGGGCGGGGTGTCATCGCCGCCGGCTGTCGGCTGGTCCCGTTTTCGCCTGCCTTCCTGGACCGCGTGCACCATGAGCCGGACGGCCACGCCGACCAGCAGGAGATTGACCGTCATCTGCCCCGTGATGAGCAGCCGGGCCGGCTGGCTGCGCGCGGTGATGTCGCCGAACCCGACCGTGCTGAACACGGTCATGGCGAAGTACAGCGCGTCGGTGCGCGACAGTGCTTCGCTGAAGCTGTCCGAGGCGCTGTGCTCCATGAGCCAGTAGGCCGTCGCGAACATCAGCACGACGAGCGGACCGGTCACCGCCAGCGCCTCGACGGCCCGGAGCCCCGGATACGGGGAGCGCGTGATCTGGCGGATCTGCCAGGCCAGGAACAGCGCCACCACCGCGATGCCTCCGGCAAGCGCGAGGGCCGTAGTCGCGGTGAAGACGGAATCCAAGGGCAGCAGGAAGTAGCCGGCCACGAGGACCCCCGCGGACACCAGCGCACGCACAGAGGCGAACAGCACGTGAAGGCGAGCACTACCCGTACTGCTCAAGTTCCTCCGCCGATCGCCCCTGGCGCGCTGACCGCCCTCTGCCGGGCCTGTCTCAGTACAAACCTGCCGGGTAACCCTGTTGCCCGCGCGGCAGGCGCACCACAGGGGTCACCGGCATGGCGGCGCCGCTGTATCCCCTACGGGCTGGGCCGAGCGTACGGTGCCTCGCGCGCCGGCAGGCCGACAGGCACGCGTGCCGGAGGCTGAAGCGGCCAGGAGGGGGAACGTGGCCGCTCCTGACCTTGGCGTGGGGGCGCCCGCTGACCGGCACGGGCCGTGAACCGGCATAGCGGATCGCCCCAGCGGCCCGGACGCTGCCCTGCCACACGCCTTCCAGCGGCGAAGACCGCCGGCCAGGCGGATCATCGAGACGAGGGGCGCTCGACCGCCCAGGCGGCGCAATCCGGCCGGCGCAACGGGGGCGCCGTAAGCGCGGCACCTGGCGTGGCTGCCCGAAGGGGTCGCGGCCATGGGCTAAGGAGAGGGATTTCCATGACGGAGCCGAGTCCTCAACCCGTTGACGGTCCCAGCAGTCAGCCTCGGGAGGCGGACCGGTTGCGTGAGCTCCTCCGCTCTCCCGACTACCTCAGGGTCCTCGTCTACTCAGCCCTCATCGGCATTCCGGTGTCGCTGGTCGCGTTCTGGTTCCTCGTCGCACTCCACGAAGTGCAACACGTCCTGTGGGCGGAGATTCCGCACCATCTGGGCTGGGACACGGCCCCATGGTGGTGGCCGCTGCCCCTGCTGCTGATCGCCGGCGTGCTCGTCGGCCTGATCGCCACCCGCATGACCGGTGGAGGCGGCCACATACCCGCAGGCGGCCTGCACGCCGGCGCGATGCCCCCGGCCGCGCTGCCGGGCGTGGTACTCGCCGCGGCCGCGAGCCTGCCGCTGGGCGCGGTCCTGGGACCTGAGGCACCGCTGATCGCTCTGGGCGGCGGCCTGGCCCTGCTCTTCCGGCGCCTCACACGGATAGCGGGTACCCCGCAAGCCACCGCGCTGCTGGGCGCGGCAGGTGCGGCAGCCGCCATCGCGGCGATCTTCGGCAATCCGCTGATCGCCGCTGTACTCCTCATCGAGGTGGCGGGGATCGGCGGCCCCCAGCTCTTCGCCCTCATGCTCCCCGCCCTGCTCTCCAGCGGAATCGGGAGCCTGGTCTTCACCGGCATCGGCCACTGGACCGGCCTGGAAACCGGCAGTCTCAACCTCACGCTGCCCACGCCCCTGCCCCACCTGGACCCGGCGGACGTGCTCTGGACGATACTCATCGGCTTCGTCCTCGCCGTGCTCCTGAACCCGGTCCTGGAGGTGGGCCGACGGGTCGCGGCGTTCGTCTCCGGCGGGGTGCTGCCCCGCACCGTGTTGTGCGCGCTGGGTGCTGCGGCCTGCGCCGCCGTCTATGCCCTGATCACCGGCCGCCCGCCCGCAGACGTGGCCCTGTCGGGCCAGGCCACTCTCGGTGAGCTGGCCGCCGACCCGCACGCCTGGGGCGTCGGTGCGCTGATCGCCGTCCTGATCCTCAAGACGACCGCCTATGCCCTCTGCCTGGGCAGCCTGCGCGGCGGCGCCATCTTCCCCGCCGTCTTTCTCGGAGCGGCGGCGGGAGTGCTCCTGGCTCCCCTGCCCGGCCTGGGCGCCGTCCCAGCGATGGCGGCAGGCATGGCCGCGTCCACCGCCGCCATCATGCGGCTACCGGTCAGCAGCGTCGTCCTCGTGGTGCTGCTGCTCGGCAGCTCCGCCATGATTCCCCTCGCCATCCTCGCGGCCGTGATCTCCTTCGCCGTGACCGAACTACTCCCCGCCGGCAGCACACTGTCACCCGCCCCGGCCGCCGAGGAGCGGGCCGCGGACACCGGCGGCCCCACAGCAGCCGGCACACCCTGACGAGAGCTTCGCTCCACGAATGATCGAAGGTGGCCATGAACGTACTGATCGCCGCACTGTGGGGAGCGGCAGGATCCGTCTCGCTGGTCATCGGCGCCTGGGTGGCCGTGCACCGCAGGCCGCCCCGGCACCGGGTCGGGCTGGTGATGGGCTTCGGATCCGGCGCGCTGATCGCCGCGCTGGCCTACGAGCTGGTCCCCCCGGGCCACGAGCCCAGCGTGTGGACGTTCATCGCCCTGGCCGCCGGAGCCCTGGTGTTCTTCTTCGTAGACCGAGCCGCCTCGGGCTCTTCCAAGGGCTCGGCGGACCGGTCGATCGTCGTCGGTGCGCTGCTCGACGGAATTCCGGAATCGCTCGTCCTGGGCATGGGGGTCGCAGCCGGCGGGCACGTCAGCATCGCCTTCCTGGCCGCCGTCTTCATCTCCAACATGCCCGAGAGCCTCGGCGCGACCTCGGGCATGCTCGCCGCGGGACAAACACCTCGGCAGACCTACAGGACATGGTGGGCCCTGGTCGCGGTGGCAGCAGCGAGCGCCGCAGCCGGATACGGGATCGTGCAACTGCTGCCCGGGGCCGACGGACGCTACGCACAGGCCTTTGCTGCCGGGTCGGTCCTGGCCATGCTCGCCAACTCGATGATGCCCGAAGCGTTCGAGCGCGGCGGCAAGGCGACCGGCCTGCTGACCGTGCTGGGCTTCGCCGTCGCCGGCGCCCTGTCCACCCTCGAATAGCCACTCCGGCACCAAGCCCCGACGCAGAGGCACGAGGCTTTCCCGGGGGACTCAACCGCTCATGGCGGGCCCCACACCACGGCCGTCCACGGGCTTGTCACACCGGGCCGGCTGCAGATGACCTCGCACTCGGAGCCCTCGACGACTTCACTCCCACGGTCCCGAATTGGCGAGCAGGGCGAGAGCTGAAATGACCAGGAGCACGGGGTACTGCAATGTGGCCGCGACGCCCACCATGCCCAGGGCCATGAGCGCGGCGAGCCATCCGGGAGCGATGGCCGTATCCGCCTGGGCCGGCACACCCGAGCACGCACCGAAGACACCGGACGAAAACCCCTCAAAACGGACGGGAGTTCGTCCCCCGGCGCGTCCCCTGGAGTAGCAGAACAGGTCCCCGTGAGATGTGGAGTCCAGATTCAGAACGGACCGGGATCGCGAACATGCAGGTCAGAACGTTTCTGCTCCATCAAGCGGTGGTGGGGCGGGTGGGACTCGAACCCACGGCCGACGGATTATGAGTCCGCTGCTCTAACCGGCTGAGCTACCGCCCCTTCACGGCGTGGCGCGTACATGTGTGCGCGCCGTCTGCCGCAGCATAGCCGCTCATACGATCTCCTGCCTCGGATGCCTCGCATGATCGGCTTCGCCTGGGAGAGAGACCGCGCCGAGGGCTGCCCGGTTCCCGGACGGGGCAAAAAAAGAGGACCCCACCAGGGGTCCTCTTCTTCTTGCTCCCCCGGCTGGACTCGAACCAGCAACCCTCCGGTTAACAGCCGAATGCTCTGCCAATTGAGCTACAGGGGACCGCGCTCCCCCGACTGGACTCGAACCAGTAACCTGCCGGTTAACAGCCGGCTGCTCTGCCAATTGAGCTACAGGGGATTGCTGCGGTGCATCGAACAGCCCACCTCCGGCATGGCCGGGGGGCGAGCGCCCGCTGCGAGTCATAGATTAGCGCAAGCAGGGGGGTGCTCCGCCAATCGGTATCGCCAGCCGGCCGGGCACCACACGACGAAGGGTGACAGGCATGCGGTACAAGGTCACGTTCGTGGTCGGACTGGCCCTCGGGTACGTGCTCGGGACCCGGGCCGGACGCGAACGCTACGAACAGCTGAAGAAGTCCGCGCGGGAGGTCTCGCAGAACCCGGCGGTGCGCAATGCCGCCGAGAGCGCCGCCCAGACGGGGCGCCAGTACGCGGGGAAGGCCTACGCCGCGGTGAGCGAGAAGGTCGGCGACGCCATGCCGGAATCCGTGGCCGGACGGGTACGGGGACTGCGCGGCCGGCGCGGCGGCTCCGGTGAGGACGAGTGGGGCACGAGCAACACCTGACGCCCGGGCCCGCCCCGCGCATCCCCGGGACCTGAGCAACACCCGAGACCCGGGCCCCCGCACCACCGCCCATCCCCGGGACCTGTCGCGTCCCGGGGTGCGCGGTGCGGCGGAGCCCGGCCGGTCTCCACCGCCCGGCCGGGCGGTAGAGACCGGCCGGGCTTCAGGCAGAATTCTCCGCATGGGGATAGTCGCCGGGCTGGACAGCTCTTCCGCCTTCACTCGCATCGTCGTATGCGACACCGACACCGGTGCCGTGCTGCGCCAGGGGTACGCCCCGCATCCGCAGCCCACCGGGGAACCCGACGGCGCGAACCCCTACGAGACCGATCCGCAGGCCTGGCTGCTCTCGCTCGGCGAGGCCGCCGGCGGCGGGCTCCTCGAAGGAGTCCAGGCCATCGGCGTGTCCGCGCAGCAGCACGGTCTGCTCCCGCTGGACGCGCAGGGCGGTCTCGTCCGCCCCGCCCTGGTCGGCAACGACAAGCGCGGGCAGGTCGCCGCCGCCGATCTCGTCGACGCCCTGGGCGGCCGGCAGGCGTGGTCCGAGGCGGTGGGCTCCGTCCCGCACGCCGCGCAGCCCGTCGCGAAGCTGGCCTGGCTGGCCCGCACCGAGCCCGAGGCCGCCCGCCGGGTCGCGGTGGTGATGTCCCCGCACGACTGGCTGGTCTGGCAGTTGCTGGGCCGCCCCGTCCGGCGGACCACCGACCGCGGTGGCGCCTCCGGCACCGGCTACTGGTCGGCGGCCACCGGCTCCTGGCGGCCCGACCTGGTCGAACTCGCGCTCGGGCACCGGGCGCTGCTGCCCGAGGTGCTCGGCCCGGCCGACGCCGCCGGCACCACCCCCGAGGGGTTGCTCATCTCGGCCGGCACGGGCGAGACCATGGCCGCCGCGCTCGGGCTGGGGCTGGGTCCGGGAGACGCCGTGGTGTCGCTCGGCGCCTCCGGTTCGGTGATGGCGGTGCACCACGAGGCGCTTTCGGAGCCGGGCGGCCTGATCACCTCGCTGGCCGACGCGGGAGGCATGCACCTGCCGGTCGTGAACACCTCCAACGCCGTACGGGCGCTGCGCGGCACCGCCGAGCTGCTGGGCACCGACCTGGAGGGGCTGTCCGAGCTGGCGCTGAAGTCGACTCCGGGCGCGCACGGCCTGGTCCTGCTGCCCTACCTGGAAGGTGAGCGGACCCCGAACCTGCCGCACGCCGCCGGAACCCTGTCGGGGCTGCGCCGGGACTCGATGAAGCCCGAGCACCTGGCCCGGGCTGCCTTCGAGGGCATGCTGTGCGGGCTGGTGGACGCGCTGGACGTGCTGCGCTCGCGCGGGGTGGAGATCCGCCGGGTGTTCCTCCTGGGCGCGGCGGCCGAGCTGCCGGCCGTGCAGGCGGCGGCTCCGGGGCTGTTCGGGACGCAGATCGTCGTGCCGGCCCCGGCCGACTACGCGGCGCTGGGCGCGGCGCGCCAGGCGGCGTGGGCGCTCGGTGTGGCGCAGGGCACGCTGGCCCCGCACACGCCGCCGCTCTGGCCGGCTCCCGCGGCGCAGGTGTTCGAGCCGGGCGAGGAGTTCCCGGCCTGGCAGGCGGTCCGCCAGCAGTACGTCGCCACGCGCGAGGAGATCCACCCCGGCGCGTTCTAGCCGGGGGGTGTCGTGTCGACCGGGGCGGGTCGGCCCCGGGCGCGCGCCCGGGTCCCGGGCCGTAGGGCGGCCTACGCCTTTTGACCGGCCTTTGCGAAAACCGCTGGGGATCGGCCCCCCGGTTGGCCGAAGATGGGGTGAACCCCCTCGATCTTGCCGACCGGAGCCTGCGCGTGCTCATACGACTTCTGCGGACCCATCTGGCTCCGTACCACAAACCGATCTCGGTGCTGGTGCTGCTGCAGCTGCTGCAGACCAGCGCGTCCCTGTACCTGCCCACCCTGAACGCCGACATCATCGACAACGGTGTCGTCAACGGTGACACCGGCTACATCCTGCGCTTCGGCGCGCTGATGCTGGGCGTCTCGCTCGTCCAGCTCGTCTGCAACGTCGGAGCCGTCTACTACGGAGCCCGGACGGCTGCGGCCCTCGGCCGGGACGTGCGCGCCGCCGTCTTCGACCGCGTGCAGAGCTTCTCCGCGCGCGAGCTGGGCCAGTTCGGCGCCCCGTCGCTGATCACCCGTACGACGAACGACGTCCAGCAGGTCCAGATGCTGGTCCTGATGACCTTCACCCTGATGGTCTCGGCGCCGATCATGTGCGTCGGCGGCATCGCCATGGCGCTGTCGCTCGACGTGAAGCTGTCGGGCGTCCTGCTCGCCGTGGTTCCCGTCCTGGGCATCGCGGTCGGCGCGATCGTCTACCGGACGCGTCCGCTGTTCCGTCAGATGCAGGTGCGTCTGGACACCGTGAACCGGGTGCTGCGCGAGCAGATCACCGGTAACCGCGTGATCCGCGCCTTCGTCCGTGACGACTACGAGAAGGACCGCTTCCGGGAGGCGAACGCGGACCTGACCGGCGTCTCGCTCGCCGCCGGCAAGCTCCTCGCGCTGATGTTCCCCACCGTCATCGTGGTCGTGAACATCTCCAGCGTGGCCGTCATCTGGTTCGGTGCGATGCGCATCGACAGCGGCGGCATGGAGATCGGCCAGCTGACGGCCTTCCTCGCCTACCTGATGCAGATCGTCATGGCCGTCATGATGGCCACCTTCATGTTCATGATGGTGCCGCGCGCCGAGGTGTGCGCCGAGCGTGTCCAGGAGGTCCTGGACACGCACACCAGCGTGGTGCCGCCCACCGATCCGGTGCGCGAACTCGCCCGGCGCGGGGAGCTGGAGCTGCGCGGCGCCGACTTCCGCTATCCGGGCGCCGAGGCGCCGGTGCTGCGCGGTGTGGACCTGCTGGCCCGCCCCGGCGAGACCACCGCGGTGATCGGTTCGACCGGAAGCGGCAAGTCCACGCTGCTGGGCCTGGTGCCGCGGTTGTTCGACGCGACCGGCGGCCAGGTGCTGGTCGACGGGCAGGACGTACGCCGGCTCGACGCGGAGCTGCTGGCCAGGACGGTCGGCCTGGTCCCGCAGAAGCCGTACCTCTTCTCCGGGACCATCGCGTCCAACCTGCGCTACGGCCGCCCGGACGCGAGCGACGAAGAGCTGTGGAAGGCGCTGGAGGTGGCCCAGGCCAAGGGCTTCGTCTCCGCGCTGGAGGGTGGCCTGGAGGCCCCCGTCACGCAGGGCGGGACCAACGTGTCCGGTGGCCAGCGCCAGCGCCTGGCCATCGCCCGCACCCTGGTCCAGCGCCCGGAGATCTACCTGTTCGACGACTCCTTCTCGGCCCTGGACTACGCGACGGATGCGGCGCTGCGCGCGGCGCTGGCCCGCGAGACCGAGGACGCGACCGTGGTGATCGTCGCCCAGCGGGTCTCCACGATCCGCGACGCCGACCGGATCATCGTCCTGGACGAGGGCCAGGTCGTGGGAGAGGGGCGGCATCACGAACTGATGGCCGACAACGAGACCTACCGGGAGATCGTGCTCTCCCAGCTGACGGAGGCGGAGGCCGCATGAGCGGGCCCGGAGGACGGATGATGATGGGCCCGGCCCAGAGGTCCATGGACTTCAAGGGATCGGGCAAGCGGCTGCTGGGCCAGCTGGCGCAGGACCGGGCCAAGCTGTGGGGCATGGTCGCGGCCGTGGTCGGCAGCGTCGGCTGCGCCGTGGTCGGGCCGAAGATCCTCGGCCAGGCCACCGACCTGGTCTTCGCCGGGATCATAGGCCGGCAGATGCCGGCGGGGCTCACCAAGGAGCAGGCGCTGGAGGGCCTGCGCGCCAAGGGGCAGGGCGGGATGGCGGACATGCTGTCGGGCACCGACTTCACCCCGGGCCAGGGCATCGATTTCGGCGCCGTCGGCGTCGTCGCGATCTGGGCGCTGGTGCTCTTCACCCTCGCGGGCCTGCTCATGCTGGTGGCGACGCGGCTGTCGAACCACGTCATGAACGGCACCGTCTACCGGATGCGCGAGGAGCTCCAGGCCAAGCTGTCGCGGCTGCCGCTGTCGTACTTCGACCAGCAGAAGCGCGGCGAGGTGCTCAGCCGGGCGACGAACGACATCGACAACATCGGCCAGACGCTCCAGCAGACGATGGGGCAGCTGCTCAACTCGCTGCTGACGATCTTCGGTGTGCTCGCGATGATGTTCTGGATCTCACCGCTGCTGGCGCTGGTCGCGCTGGTGACCGTGCCCGTCTCGGTGTTCGTCGCGGCGAAGATCGGCAAGAAGTCGCAGCCGCAGTTCGTGGCGCAGTGGAAGAGCACGGGCGCGCTCAACGCCCACATCGAGGAGATGTACTCCGGCCACACGCTGGTGAAGGTCTTCGGGCGGCAGAAGGAGTCCGCGGCGGTCTTCGCCGAGCAGAACGAGGCGCTCTTCCGGGCGTCCTTCAAGGCCCAGCTGGTCAGCGGCGTCATGCAGCCGGTGATGTTCTTCATCTCGAACATCAACTACGTGCTGATCGCGGTCGTCGGCGGACTGCGGGTCGCCTCGGGCACCCTGTCGATCGGTGACGTGCAGGCGTTCATCCAGTACTCGCGGCAGTTCTCGATGCCGCTGACGCAGGTCGCCTCGATGGCGAATCTGGTGCAGTCCGGTGTCGCCTCCGCGGAGCGGGTCTACGAGCTGCTCGACGCGCAGGAGCAGGAACCGGACGCGGAGGTCCCCGAGCGTCCCAAGACGGTGCGCGGCCAGGTCACCCTCGACAAGGTGGCCTTCCGCTACGAGCCGGGCAAGCCGCTGATCGAGAACCTCTCGCTGTCGGTCGATCCGGGCCAGACGGTCGCGATCGTCGGCCCGACGGGCGCCGGCAAGACGACGCTGGTCAACCTGCTGATGCGGTTCTACGAGGTCACGGGCGGCGAGATCGCCCTGGACGGCGTGGACATCGCGAAGATGACGCGCGAGGAGCTGCGCAGGAGCATCGGCATGGTGCTCCAGGACACCTGGCTCTTCGGCGGCACCATCGCGGAGAACATCGCCTACGGGTCCTCGCGTGAGGTCACGCGGGCGGAGGTCGAGGAGGCGGCGCGGGCCGCGCACGCGGACCGTTTCATCCGCACCCTGCCGGACGGCTACGACACCGTGCTGGACGACGAGGGCGCCGGCGTCAGCGCCGGTGAGAAGCAGCTGATCACCATTGCCCGTGCGTTCCTGTCGGACCCGGTGATCCTGGTGCTCGACGAGGCGACCAGCTCCGTGGACACCCGTACCGAGGTGCTGATCCAGAAGGCGATGGCGCGCCTGGCGCACGGCCGTACGTCCTTCGTGATCGCCCACCGGCTGTCCACGATCCGCGACGCGGACGTGATCCTGGTGATGGAGGACGGCTCGATCGTGGAGCAGGGCACGCACGAGGAGCTGCTGGCGTCGGACGGCGCGTACGCGCGGCTGTACGCGGCGCAGTTCGCGCAGGCGGTCGTCGAGGTCGACTAGCCGCGCCGGCCTGACGGCCGGTGCGTGTGGTGGTGCAGGGGGCGCCCCCGGACGGGGGCGCCCTTCGCGTTTCCCGGCTCGTGTGCCGTCTCAGTCGAGGTAGCCGCGCAGCTGGTCGGCGAAGGCGTGGTCGCGGAGCTTGTTGAGGGTCTTGGACTCGATCTGGCGGATCCGCTCGCGGGTCACGCCGAAGATCCGGCCGATCTCCTCCAGGGTGCGCGGGCGCCCGTCGGCGAGCCCGTACCGCAGCTGGACGACCTTGCGTTCGCGTTCGCCGAGGGTCGACAGCACGGCTTCCAGGTGCTCGCGCAGCAGGAAGAAGGCGGCGGACTCCATCGGTGAGGCGGCGTCGCCGTCCTCGATGAGGTCGCCGAGCGCGACGTCGTCCTCCTCGCCGACGGGGGCGTGCAGGGAGACCGGCTCCTGGGCGAGGCGCAGGACCTCCATGACCCGTTCGGGCGTCAGTTCCAGGTGCGCGGCGACCTCTTCGGCGGTGGGCTCGTAGCCGCGCTCCTGGAGCATGCGGCGCTGGACGCGCACGACGCGGTTGATCAGCTCCACGACGTGGACGGGCACGCGGATGGTCCGGGCCTGGTCGGCGAGGGCCCGGGACATCGCCTGGCGGATCCACCAGGTGGCGTAGGTGGAGAACTTGTACCCGCGGGCGTAGTCGAACTTCTCGACGGCGCGGATGAGCCCGAGGTTCCCCTCCTGCACGAGGTCGAGCATGGTGAGGCCGCGTCCCACGTAGCGCTTGGCGACGGAGACGACCAGGCGCAGGTTCGACTCAATGAGGCGGCGTTTGGCCATGCGGCCCATGACCACGATCCGGTCGAGGTCATGGGCGAGCCGGGAGTCCAGGTCCGGGGTGCCGGCGAGTTTCTCCTCGGCGAACAGTCCGGCTTCGACATGCCGCGCGAGGTCGACCTCTTCGGCGGCGGTGAGCAGCGGGATCCTGCCTATCTCGCGCAGGTACTGCCGGAACAGGTCGGCGGAGGGTCCGGCTCCGACGGCGGCGACGGGGGCGCGCCGCCGCCGTGCGGGCACCGGCTCGATCAGTTCGAGCACCTCGGGCTCTTTTGACGCCTCCGGATCCTGCGACGCTTCCGGCTCATCGGGCGCTTCGATCTCTTCGGGCCCCTCGGGCTCTTCGTCCACGGTGTCGGCCTCTGCGGTTTCCGGGGACTCGCTCGCGTTCACGGTCACGGACACGATCCGGGTCTGCACGGGGGCGGCCTCCCAGGCTCCGGGGACGGATGCACCGCACCTCAGTGTGGGGTACGACACATCGCCGCCACGAGGGGCGTGCGTGCACTTTCTGAGGCCGGTGCGTGACCGATGGTTACCCCCGGGCGTGAGCCCCGATGCGGACCGGACGCATGTCCGACGGCGCCGGGCCGCCCTACGCGGGCTCGACGCGGACGGCGCAGACCTTGAACTCCGGCATCCCCGAGACCGGGTCCAGCGCCGGATTGGTCAGGTTGTTCGCGCGGCCCTCGCCCGGCCAGTGGAAGGGCATGAAGACCGTGTCCGCGCGGATGGCGTCCGTGACGCGGGCGGGGGCCACGCACCGGCCGCGGCGGGAGACGACCGCCAGCGGGCTGCCGTCGACCACTCCGATGCGGGCGGCGAGGCGGGGGTGCAGTTCCACGAAGGGGCCGGGGGCGGCCGCGTTGAGCTCGGCGACCCGGCGGGTCTGGGCCCCGGACTGGTATTGGGCGACGACCCGGCCGGTGGTCAGCAGCAGCGGGTAGTCGGCGTCGGGTACCTCGGCGGCGTCCCGGTGGGAGACGGCGGCGAAGCGGGCCCGGCCGTCGTCGGTGGCGAAGCGGTCCAGGAACAGGCGGGGCGTGCCGGCGCCGTCTTGCGGGCAGGGCCAGAAGACGCCCTGTTCGGCCTCTATGCGGGCGTAGGTGATGCCGGCGTAGTCCGCCGGTCCGCCGGCGGAGGCGCGGCGCAGTTCGCCGAAGACCTCCTCGGGGTCGGTGGGGAAGCCCTTCTCGATGCCGAGGCGGTCCGCGAGGCCGTGCAGGACCTCCAGGTCGGTGCGGACGCCGGGCGGCGGGGTCAGGGCGCGGCGGCGGAGCAGGACGCGGCCCTCCAGATTGGTGGTGGTGCCGGTCTCCTCCGCCCACTGGGTGACGGGCAGGACCACGTCGGCGAGGGCGGCCGTCTCGGAGAGGACCACGTCGGCCACGGCGAGGAAGTCCAGCGAGCGGATGCGCTCTTCGACGTGGGCGACGCGGGGGGCCGACACGACCGGGTTGGAGCCCATCAGGAGCAGCGCCCGGACGTCCGTGCCGAGGGAGTCGAGGAGTTCGTAGGCGCTGCGGCCCGGGCCGGGCAGGGTGGCGGGGTCGACGCCCCAGACGCCGGCCACGTGCGCCCGGGCGGCGGGGTCGGTCAGCTTGCGGTAGCCGGGGAGCTGGTCGGCCTTCTGGCCGTGTTCGCGGCCGCCCTGACCGTTGCCCTGGCCGGTGAGGCAGCCGTAGCCGGAGTACGGCCGCCCGGCGCGGCCGGTGGCCAGGCAGAGGTTGATCCAGGCGCCGACGGTGTCGGTGCCCTTGGACTGCTGCTCCGGGCCGCGGGCGGTGAGGACCATGGCGGAGGAGGGCGCGCAGAACAGCTCGGCCGCCTCGCGGAGCCTGGGCACCGGCACACCGGTGATGCGCTCGACCAGTTCGGGCCAGTGGGCCATCGCGGCGGCCCGGGCCTGCGCCCAGCCGGTCGTCCGGGCGGCGATGAACTCCTCGTCGGTGCGTCCCTGCGCCACGACGAGGTGCAGCAGGCCGAGGGCGAGTGCGAGGTCGGTGCCGGGGCGGGGGGCCAGGTGCAGGTCGGCGTGTTCGGCGGTGCGGGTGCGGCGGGGGTCGATGACGATCAGGGTGCCGCCGTTGGCCTTGAGTTCGGTGAGGTAGCGCAGGGCGGGCGGCATGGTCTCGGCCGGGTTCGAGCCGACGAGGATCACGCAGCCGGTGCGCGGGATGTCCTCCAGCGGGAAGGGCAGGCCCCGGTCGAGACCGAAGGCCCGCTGGTGGGCGGCGGCGGCCGAGGACATGCAGAAGCGGCCGTTGTAGTCGATCTGCGAGGTGCGCAGCGCCACCCGGGCGAACTTGCCGAGTGCGTACGCCTTCTCGTTGGTGAGGCCGCCGCCGCCGAAGACGCCGACCGCGTCGGGGCCGTGGGCGCGCCCCGTGCGGGCGAGGCCCCCGGCGACGGCGTCGAGGGCCTCCTCCCAGGTGGCCGGCTCCAGCCGCCCTGCGTGGGTGCGGACGAGCGGCTCGGTCAGGCGCACCCGGGAGGAGAGCACGGCGGGGGCGGTGCGGCCCTTGCCGCACAGCGCTCCCCCGTTCACGGGGAAGTCGGCACGCTCCTCCACCACCACGCCGGCGCCGTCCGGGACGGGGCGCAGGTTCATCCCGCACTGCAGCGCGCAGTACGGGCAGTGCGTGGCGGTGACAGCGGTGGAGAGGTCCGTGGTGCGCATGGCCGCCAGCGTGCGGCCGCGGTGTTACGGCGGCCGCCGCCGTGCGTTACGGCGCGGGGTGTTCGACCTCAGCGCGGCCGGGCGGCTTCGGTGAGGACCGCTGCCGGCGGGGGCCGGGGGCTTCCCGCGCCGCCCCGCTGCGCGGCCGGCCGTGGAGCCGCCCGCCCATGCCGTCTCAGTGGGTGGGAGCGACCAGGGCGCGCGACACCCCCGGTTCCTTCGGTCCCAGGAAGCGCGGATCGGGCTTGAGGGCCGCATCCAGCGCGGCCTTGCCGGCGGCGAAGACCTCGCGGCTCCCGCCGTAGTACCAGGTGGAGTCGTGCTCGTCGGGCACGCCGACCCCGTACGACTCCACGCCCGCCGCCTGGCACAGGGCGACGGCCCTGCGTATGTGGAAGCCCTGGCTGATCAGCACGGCCCGCTCGACCCCGAAGACCTCCTTGGCCCGGACGCAGGAGTCCCAGGTGTCGAAGCCGGCGTAGTCGCCCACGATCCGCTCGCCCGGCACCCCGTGCCCGGTCAGGTAGGCGCGCATGGCGTCGGGCTCGTCGTACTCAACGCGGCTGTTGTCCCCGGTGACCAGCACGACCTTGACCTTGCCCGCGCGGTACAGCTCCGCGGCGGCGTCGAGCCGGCGGGCCAGGTAGGGGGTGGGCCGGCCGTTCCACAGGCCCGCCCCGAAGACCACGGCCACGTCCGCGGAGGGGGCGTCGGCCGTCGTCCGCAGCCGGTCCGCGGCCGCCGCGTGCGTCCACGCCGAGGGCAGCAGCGCCAGGGTGCAGCCTGCCATCACGGCCTGCACCGCCCGCCGCCGGGCCCGGACCCCGTGCATCCGCCCCGGCAGCCGCCACCGCACCGCCCGCCCCGCACCCCCGCCCGTCTCCGCGCTACCCGCCGACGCCGCGCCTGCGCCCGGCCCCGCACGCTCCGCCGATCCCGCACCCCCGCCCGGCCCCCGCCGCTGCCACGGGCCCGGACGCCCCGCACGCTCCGGCAGACCCGGGCGTCCGGCACGCCGCCGCAGGCCCGGCCACTCCCCCGCCATCGACCGCATCCGCTCCATCACCTTCATGACCGCCCCCTCGCTCCCCACGCCTCACACCTCGTTCGCACAGTTGGACGACCGGGTCCCGGCCCCCAGTTCCCCCCTCACCACCTTTCACCCGCACGAATGACCGGGTGGAGCGGTGAGCAGCCGGTAAACACCCGTCACCCCGGCGCAACGCCCCGGCAACGTCGCCGGCGCAGGATCGGTCCATGACGGAGCCGGTGCACCCTCGCGAGTTCCCCGCCCTCCCCTTCGACAGCGCGGCCGAGCTGCTCGGCCGCATCACCTTCCAGCTGGGCGCACAGCTCAGCGGCCTGCGCCGACCCGGAGTCCGCCCATGGA
Source organism: Streptomyces sp. CB00455 (assembly GCF_001905445.1). GTDB lineage: Bacteria > Actinomycetota > Actinomycetes > Streptomycetales > Streptomycetaceae > Streptomyces. Next base: position 636,649 of record NZ_LIVQ01000003.1, read on the forward strand.
GCCCACTCTCGTCGCCGTCGCACACGGCAGCCGCGACCCCCGCGCCCTGCACACCGCCCGCGCACTCCTCGCGCGCGTCCGCGAGCTGCGCCCCCGGCTGGAGGTCCGGCTCGGCCACATCGAGCTGAGCGAGCCGCCGCTGGACGACGTCCTGCGGGACTTGCGCGGCGAGGCGGTCCTCGTCCCGCTCCTGCTCGGCCGCGGCCACCACGTCAAGCACGACCTCCCCGGTGCCGCCGCCCGAGCCCCGCACCTGCGGACCTCGCTCGCCGGGCCGCTGGGACCGCACCCGCTGCTCGTCGAGGCCCTGTACGAACGCCTCCTGGAGGCCGGCTGGACCCCCGGCTCGGCCGTCGTCCTGGCCGCCGCCGGCTCCCGCGACCCGGAGTCGGCCGCCGACACCCGGCGCACCGCGGGCCTGCTCGCCGAGCGCCTCGGGGGCGTCCCGGTGGTCCCCGCCTACGCCTCCGCCGCCGCGCCCACCGTCCCCGACGCGGTGCGGTCCCTGGCCGCCCGCGGCCACCACCAAACGGCCGTGGCCTCCTACTTCACCGCGCCCGGCCGCTTCGCCTCCCAGTGCGCCGGGGCCGCCCCCGGCCGGGCCGCCGCACCGCTGGGCGACCACCCCGCCCTGGCCCGCCTGCTGCTGCACCGCTACGACCAGGCCCGCGCCCGGCCGGGCGGCCCCCTGCGGCCGGAACTCCTCGCCGTCTGATGCCGATGTGCCGGAAGGTGCGGTTACCGTCTTTTCATGGAAGGCACCACGCACACCCCCGCAGACGACCCGTACGACGCGACCGCCACCGAGCGCTGGGCCGCCGAGCCCGACAAACGGCCCGGCCGGACCGCCTTCCAGCGCGACCGGGCCCGCGTGCTGCACTCCGCCGCGCTGCGCCGCCTCGCCGGCAAGACCCAGGTCGTCACCCCGGGCACCCGCTCCTACGACTGGGACGCGAGCCCCCGTACCCGCCTCACGCACTCCCTGGAGTGCGCCCAGGTCGGGCGGGAGCTCGGCGCCGCGCTCGGCTGCGATCCCGACCTCGTCGAGGCAGCCTGCCTCTCCCACGACATGGGCCACCCGCCCTTCGGCCACAACGGCGAGGAGGCGCTCAACGAGTTCGCCAAGGACTGCGGCGGTTTCGAGGGCAACGCCCAGTCGCTGCGCCTGCTGACCCGCCTGGAGCCCAAGCGGTTCGTCCCCGGTCCGGCGGGCGGTGAACCCGTCAGCGTCGGCCTCAACCTCACCCGGGCCTGCCTGGACGCGGCCACCAAGTACCCCTGGGCCCGCGGCGACCACCCCACCGACCCCGGGTCGGTGAAGTTCGGCGCCTACGAGGACGACCTGCCGGTCTTCGACTGGCTGCGCCGCGGTGCGCCCGCGGACCGCAAGTGCTTCGAGGCCCAGGTGATGGACTGGGCCGATGATGTCGCGTACTGCGTCCACGACTTCGAGGACGGGCTGCACGCGGGCCACCTCGACCCCAACCTCCTGCACGCCGAGCCCGAGCGCGCCGCGATCTGGCGGGTCGCCATCGGCCGCTACGTGCCCGCCGACACGCAGGCCGAAGAACTGCGCGAGGCGCTGGACCGGTTGATGGAGCAGGAGTGGTGGCCGCACGGGTACGACGGCTCGGCCATCGCGCAGGCCCGTCTGAAGGACGCGACGAGCCAGCTCATCGGCCGCTTCTGCCTGGCCGCCGAGGGCGCCACCCGCGAGGCGTACGGTTCCGGCCGCCTGACCCGGTACGGCGCCGAGCTGGTCGTTCCCCGCGAGGCGCGCAACGAGTGCGCGGTCCTGAAGGCGGTGGCCGATCTGTACGTCATGCAGCGCGACGAGCAGGAGCGGATCCGCGCCGACCAGCGCATCGTCCTGGCCGAACTGGCGGAGGCGCTCAGCGCCCGCGCCCCCGAGGGTCTGGACCCGCAGTTCCGGGCCATCTTCGACGCCGCGCCGGACGACAGGGCCAGGAAGCGGGCGGTCATCGACCAGATCGCGTGCCTCACGGACGCGGCCGCCCGCTCCCTGCACGCACGCCTCACCCGGCGCACACGACGCGCCGAGGGGTGAGCTGATCGGGCCACTCCCCCTTCACGCGGCAGGCTCGGTGCGGGACGCTCGCATGTGGTCGCATGTGGCGGAGAGGTTATGAGGAGGCATCAGGTGGTCGACGCACACCGGACATTCGTCATCGTCGGCGCGGGGCTGGCCGGGGCAAAAGCGGCCGAAACGCTGCGGGCCGAGGGGTTCACGGGGCGGGTGATCCTCATCGGCGACGAACGCGACCATCCCTACGAACGGCCGCCGCTGTCCAAGGGGTACCTGACGGGCAAGGACGACCGCGACAGCGTCTTCGTCCACGAGCCGTCCTGGTACGCGGCCTCCGACGTCGAGCTGCACCTCGGACAGCCGGCGGTCCACCTGGACCGGGAGGCCAAGAAGGTGGTCCTCGGCGACGGCACGGCGCTGCACTACGACAAGGTGCTGCTGGCCACGGGCGCCGAGCCGCGCCGCCTGGACATCCCCGGCACCGGCCTGGCCGGCGTGCACCACCTGCGGCGCCTGGCGCACGCCGAGCGGCTGCGGGGCGTCCTGGCCGGTCTCGGCCGGGACAACGGGCACCTGCTGATCGCGGGCGCCGGGTGGATCGGGCTGGAGGTCGCCGCCGCGGCCCGCGGCTACGGCGCCGAGGTCACCGTGGTCGAGCCGGAGGCGACGCCGCTGCACGCGGTGCTCGGCCCGGAGATCGGCAGGCTCTTCGCGGACCTGCACGCCGACCACGGAGTGCGTCTCCACTTCGGGGCCCGGCTGACCGAGATCGTCGGCCACGACGGCATGGTGCTGGCCGCCCGTACCGACGACGGGGAGGAGCACCCGGCGCACGCGGTGCTCGCCGCGATCGGCGCGGCGCCGCGGACCGCGCTCGCCGAGACCTCCGGGCTCGCCCTGGTGGACCGGGAGCACGGCGGCGGGATCGCCGTGGACTCCTCGCTGCGCACATCGGACCCGGACGTCTTCGCCGCCGGGGACGTGGCCGCCGCCCACCACCCGGTGCTGGGCACCAGGCTGCGCGTCGAGCACTGGGCCAACGCCCTCAACGGCGGACCGGCCGCCGCCCGGGCGATGCTGGGCCAGGAGGTCGGCTACGACCGGGTGCCGTACTTCTTCTCCGACCAGTACGACGTGGGCCTGGAGTACTCGGGCTACGCGCCGCCCGGCGGCTACGACCAGGTGCTGATCCGGGGCGACGTGGGCAAGCGGGAGTTCGTCGCCTTCTGGCTCTCGCAGGGGCGGGTGCTCGCCGGAATGAACGTGAACGTGTGGGACGTCACCGAACACATCCAGGCGCTGATCAGGTCAAAGACGCCCGTCGACCGCGACCGGCTCGCGGACCCGTCGGTTCCGCTCGCCTCACTGATCAAGGAGGAGGGTGCCTGACGGGTTTGTCGCCGCGCGGCCGTAGACTTCACGCGTGGCAGGACGGATCAACGACGACGACGTGAAGGCGGTACGGGACGCGGTCCCGATCGACGCCGTCGTCTCCGACTACCTCCAGCTGCGCAACGCGGGGGGCGGCAACCTCAAGGGCCTGTGCCCCTTCCACGACGAGAAGTCCCCGTCCTTCCAGGTCAGCCCGAGCAAGGGCCTCTACCACTGCTTCGGCTGCCAGGCGGGGGGGGACACCCTCGACTTCATCATGAAGATCGACCACCTCTCCTTCTCGGAGGCGGTCGAACGCCTGGCGGGCCAGGCCGGCATCACCCTGAGGTACGAGGAGGGCGGCTACACCGCCGGGACCAGCGGCCGCGGCGAGCGCATCCGGCTGGTCGAGGCGCACAAGGCGGCCGCCCAGTTCTACGTCGACCAGCTGGACGGCCCCGAGGCGGAGATCGGCCGCAAGTTCCTGGCCGAGCGGGGCTTCGACCAGGCTGCGGCCGCGCACTTCAGCGTGGGCTACAGCCCGGCGGGCTGGGACCACCTGACGCGTTTCCTGCGCGGCAAGGGCTTCAGCGACAAAGAGCTGATCACCTCCGGGCTCGCGCAGGACAGTCGCAGCGGCAAACCCATCGACCGCTTCCGCGGGCGGCTGATGTGGCCGATCCGCGACATCAGCGGCGAAGTGGTCGGCTTCGGCGCGCGCAAGCTGCGCGATGACGACAACGGCCCCAAGTACCTCAACACCCCCGAGACGGCCATCTACAAGAAGTCCCAGGTGCTCTACGGCATCGACCTGGCCAAGAAGGAGATCGCGAAGACCTCCCGGGCCGTGGTGGTCGAGGGCTACACGGATGTGATGGCCTGCCACATGGCCGGGGTCACCACCGCGATCGCCACCTGTGGCACGGCTTTCGGCGGGGACCACATCAAGATCCTGCGCCGGCTGCTGATGGACCATGCCACCGCCGAGGTGATCTTCACCTTCGACGGCGACGCGGCAGGCCAGAAGGCCGCGCTGCGGGCCTTCGAGGACGACCAGAAGTTCGCCGCCGAGACCTCCATCGCGATCACGCCCGGCGGCATGGACCCCTGCGACCTGCGCCTGGCCCAGGGGGACGCGGCGGTGTCCGGGCTGGTGGAATCCCGCACCCCGCTCTTCGAGTTCGCGCTGCGGCACATCGTCGCCCGGCACAACCTGGAGAACCCGGCCGGGCGGGCGGCCGCGCTGGACGAGGCCGCACCCGTCGTCGCCCACATCAAGAACATCGCGATCCAGCACGAGTCCGCCGTCCAGCTGGCGGGGATGCTGGGCATCCGCGACGAGCAGTTCGTCGTCCGGCGCGTGGCGCAGCTGGCGCGCTGGGCGCGTGATCGAGGCGGCCAGGGCGAGGCCCGGCAGCAGCGGGGCGGGGGCGGACGGCAGCCCTACGAGGCCGCCTCCGCGCCCGCCTCCCAGCAGGCCGGCGGTCCCGCACTGAACCTGCGCAGCCCCGCCCACCGCACCGAGCGCGAGCTGCTCAAGCTCGCCCTCCAGCGCCCGGCCCTGGTCTCCCCGGCCTTCGACGCCTACGGGATCGACGAGTTCACCGCCCCGCCCTACGCCGCCGTCCGCCAGGCCATCCAGGACGCGGGGGGCGCCTCCCAGGGCACCGAGGACTACCTGACCCGGGTGCGGGCGGCGGCCCCGAACGACACCGTGCGCGCACTGGTCACGGAGCTCGCCGTCGAAGCCATCCACGCCAAGACGGTCGACGAGATCTACGCCGGGGTCCAGCTGGTCCAGGTCCGGCTGCGCGCCGTGGACCGCCGGGTCCACGAGATCCAGGGCACGCTGTCCCGGCTGGGCCCCCAGGCCCCGCCGGAACAACTGGCCGCGGTCCAGGAGGAGCTGTGGGTGCTCCAGCAGTACGGGCAGCGGCTGCGCAACCGCGGCGCCGAGGGCCTCTGAGCGGTCCTGCCGGCGTGGGCGTCACGGCGGCGGGATGAGCGTCGGGGCGGCGTGGGCGTCACGGTTGTCTGGGCGTCACGGCTGCGTGGGCGTCACGGCTGCCTGGGTGTCACGCCTGTATGGCCGCCACGGTTCTTCGGCCGTCACGGCGGCGTGGGCGTCACGGCGTCCGCCCGCGTCCGAGCCAGTCCCCGCCCGGTATCTCGGTGCCCCGGGCGCGCAGGTCGCGGGCGAGCAGCGGGGACGCCAGGTAGACCCAGGCCCGGACAAAGGTGCCGTCGCGGCGCAGGGCCTCGCGGGCGGTCCGGTCGTAGACGTTGCCCGGACGCCCCGGGCCCCCGTACTCCTCCAGGACGTCCAGTGCCGCCAGCAGTTCCCCGTAGGCGCCGGGCGCCGCCGTGATCAGCTCCCCGAGGACGGCCGAGCCCGGGCGCTCGACGGCGAAGGGGTAGCCCGGACCCTCGAAGAGTGCCGTGTCCGGCAGACTGGCCGGCTCCTCGCGGAGCGTGCGGCCGCGCAGGAACAGTCCGTGGTTGACCTCGCCCGGGCGCAGGGTTCCGTACACGAAGAACGGCAGCGCGGCGGCCTGGTCCCCAGTTCGGACGACCGATGTCACAGGACCCTCCCTCGGGTACGGCGCGCCACGTCGCAGCCGGGCCGAAGGACCGGCCCGCGCGACACCACCGTACGCACCGGGCGTCGCACCGCCTCCCGGCGCCCGTGGCCCGCGCCGGCGGCCCCGGGGGCCGGCCGCGGGTCACCCGGACGGCGCGGGCGGCCCGGATGGCGGAAGGACCGGCTCTGACCTGCGCAGACATGGCGGCACCGGGCTACCTCCGGGCCTACCTGACGGGACATCAGCAGGCGGGGTGCGGGCGGGCCGGGTTACCTCGGAAACACGACCCCGTGTCTCCAGGAGAGTCCCCATGCGCCGACGTACCGCACACGCGCTGACCGCCACCGCGCTGACCGCCGCCGCCTTCGCCGGCCCGGTCGCGGGCGCGGTCGCCGCCGCGGAGCTCGGGACGGCCGGCTTCGCGCCAGGCGACTTCGCCGCACTGGAGGTGTGGCCCAAGTCGGCCTCACCGGGTGCCACCGTCACCGTGAACACCACCGCCTGCGGGCACGGCAGCCGTGCCGAGGGCGATGCCAGCACGGTGGGCGCCGGCCGGTTCAGGCTGGCGCCGGGGACCCGCAAGGAGGTCGTCGTGGGGCAGTTCCAGGTCGCCCACGACACCCGCCCGGGCTCCTACGGCATCGGGGTGACCTGCGCGAACGGCAAGTTCGCCACCGGCGATCTGGTCGTCACCGAACGCGGCCCGCAGGGCCACGTCAACACCGGGGTGGGCGGTGGCACGACCACCACCACCGACCCCGCCAGGATCGCGGCGGGAGCGGTCGTACTGGCCGCGGCCGCCGTCGGCGGTACCTGGCTCCTGCGTCGCCGGGCGAGCGGCACGCGGAGCTGACGGACGCCCACCGCGGCTCCGGCCGCGGTCCGACCGGTACCGCCCCCCGTCGCCCGCCCCGCGAGGTCCCCCCCGTTCGCGGGGCCGGGCGACGGCCACAGACCCCGACACACAAGCCGAGGGGGTACGCATGGGTGGCGATCTCGGAGGCCGTCGGGGCCACGACCGGCAGCCCCGGCCCGCCTCCGGTGCCCGGCACCAGCCCCGGCCGTCGACCACCGCCCGGCCCGGACCCGGCTCCACTGCGGCCGCCATCCGCCCCGGATCCACCGCGGCCGCCCCGGACCGGGCCTTCCCGCGGCGGGCTTTCCTGCACCGCGTCTTCCTGCACCGGGCTTTCCTGACCTGGGCCTTCTTGCACCGGGCCTTCCCGAACCGGGTCCGCCGCGCCCACACCGCCCGGCACGGCGGCCTCGTGGCGCTCGCCGCCTGCGTCGGCATCTGGCTCGTCACCAGCGGCTCCCGCGAACCCGTCGGGCCGCCGCTGCCCTCCCCCGCCGAGGCCCTGACCGCCGCCGGCGCCACGGGCCCGGGCATCGCCCCGCTGCCAGGCTCCCCGCCCGGCCGGATCCGGATCCCCTCGATCCGGGTCGACGCCCCGCTGACCGGGCTCGGACTCCAGCCGGACGGCAGCCTGCAGGTGCCCCCGCCCGACCGGCGGGACCTGGCCGGCTGGTACCGCGACGGCACCACCCCGGGCGCCACCGGCACGGCGGTCATCGCGGGGCACGTGGACGACACCGCCGGGCCGGGGGTCTTCTACCACCTGGGTGCGCTGCGCCGCGGGGCCTTGATCGAGGTCCCGCGGGCGGACCGGCGTACCGCCGTCTTCACCGTCCACGCGGTCGAGGTCTACGACGCCAAGTCCTTCCCCGACACCCGCGTGTACGGCCCCTCCCCCCGGGCCGAGCTGCGGGTGATCACCTGCGGCGGCGGCTTCTCACCGCGTACGGGCTACCGCGGCAACGTGGTCGTCTTCGCCCACCTCACCGGGACGTTCTGACGGCTCAGCCCCACTGCTCGAAACCCAGCTTGATCACCAGGGCGCCCACCACCGTCAGCAGCACGCCCCGGACGAAGCCGGCGCCCTGCTTGAGGGCCATGCCTGCGCCGATCATGCCGCCGGCCAGGTTGAACACCGCCATCAGCGCGGCCAGCTGCCACAGCACCATGCCCTGGTAGGCGAACATCGCGAGCGCTCCGGCGTTGGTGCACACATTGACGATCTTGGCAGTCGCGGAGGCCGTCACCAGGTCGAGGTGGAGCAGCGCGGTGAGCGCGAGCACCAGGAAGGTGCCGGTGCCCGGCCCGATGAGGCCGTCGTAGAAACCGATGCCGAGCCCGGCGAGGCTGATGGCCAGCAGCACCCGCCGGCGGCTGACGGGCGAGGCGCCCGGTACGGTGCCGAAGCCCGGGCGGAAGAGCACGAAGGCCGCGACGACCACCAGCACCACCATGATCAGCGGGCGGAGCGCGTCCTTGCTGATGCCGCCGGCCAGGGCCGCGCCGCCCATCGAGCCGGCGAGCGCCGCGAGGCCGATACGGACGGCCAGCTTCACGTCCACCGCGGCCTTGCGGAGGTAGGTGACGGCCGCGCCCGTGGTGCCGACGATGGCCACGGCCTTGTTGGTGCCGAGGACGGTGGCGGGGTGGGCGTTCGGCAGGCCGAGCAGCAGGGCGGGCAGGAGCAGCAGGCCGCCGCCGCCCACCACCGCGTCGATCCAGCCGGCGGCCGCGGCGGCCACGCACAACACGATGATCATGGTCGTTGATATGTCAGGCACGTGCCGACCCTATGGAGCGGTTGGGTGCAGCGGCCATCGATCTCGGGAAACTTGCGCAAAGGTTGAGCTTCGCGGAGCCGGCGCGGCGGGCGGGGGGACGGCGAGAGCCTGACGCATCTCGCCCACGGGCCACGCCAAGGGCGCGGCGGCAGACACCGGAACCCCTGAGGCCGGCCTTGAGGAAGCCTCACGGAGCCTCGCCCCGGCCGCTGAGGTCGGCGTTCCGTCCGGGTAACAACGGCGATGCGGCGGGGAAACAGCGGGCGCGCACGCTCGTGCCATGACCTCGGAACAGCGTGTGGTGGTGATCGGCGGCGGCCTGGCGGGCCTGCGGCTCGCACAACGGGTCGCCGAGCGCGCCGGTGCGGCCGCCGCGGTGACCGTCCTCGGCGAGGAACCGCACGTGCCCTACAACCGGGTGCTGCTCGCCGAGGTGCTGGCGGGCCGGTACGCACCGGAGGTGGCCGCCCTGCCGGCGCCCGGACCGGTGCTGCGGCGCGGTGTCCGGGCGGTCCGCGTGGACCGCGCGGAGCGGGCAGTGCACTGCGACGACGGCTCGGTGGAGCGGTACGGCACGCTGGTGCTGGCCACCGGGTCCAACCCGGTACTGCCGCCGCTGCGGGGGCTGTTCCAGCCGGGGGGTACCTTCCGGACGAAGTCCGGGGGAGGTGGCGAACTTCCCGAGGGGGTCCACACCTTCCGCACGATGGACGACTGCCTGGCCCTGTCGGCGGCCGTACGCCCCGGCGTGCGGGCGGTGGTGATCGGCGGGGGCCTGCTGGGCGTCTCGGCGGCCCGTGCGCTCGCCGCGCGGGGGGCGGGCGTGGTGCTGGCGCAGCAGGGCGAGCGCCTGATGGAGCGCCAGCTGGACGCCGGTGCGTCGGCCCTGCTGCACGACCACCTCACCGCGCTGGGCGTGGAGATCCACACGGAATGCCGGGCCCGCGGCCTGACCACGTCCCGCGACACGGCGACCCCGCCGGCGCCCGGGCCCCGCGGCTCAGACCAGGGCCGCCCTCCGACCCCGCCGGTGTTCGGGGCGCCGGGGCCCGGGGGCAGAGCGCCCGGCAACGGCGGCCCGTCCACGGGCAGGGCCAGGGTCATCGGCGTCGAACTCGCCGACGGCTACCGGCTCGACGCCGACCTGGTCGTCCTCGCCTGCGGCGTACGCCCCCGGACCGGCCTCGCCCAGGCCGCCGGGCTCGACGTGCGCAAGGGCATCGTCGTCGACGACCGCCTGCGCACCAGCGACCCGCGGATCCACGCCATCGGCGACTGCGCCGAGCACGCGGGACAGGTGTACGGCCTGGCGGGCGCAGCCCTGGAGCAGGCCGACGTCCTCGCGGCGATCCTCACCGAGCCCCAGCCCGGGTCCGAGCCCCAGCCCGGGTCCGAGCCCCAGTCGGGGTCCGGGTCCCAGCCCGAGTCGGGGTCCGGGTCCGGGTCCAGGCCCGGGTCCGGGTCCACCTACACCGGCACCCGCGCCCTCACCCGCCTCACCCTCACCACCGCGGACACCCCGCACTTCGACCTCGCCGCCTTCGGCGAGACCACCCCCCGCCCCGGCGACGACGTGGTCCGCCTCGCCGACGCCACCCGGCGGACCTACCGGTCGGTCGTCGTGCGCGGCGACCGCCTCGTCGGCGGGGTCCTGCTCGGCGAACTCTCCACCGTGGGCGCCCTCGCCCGCGGCTGGGAGGGCGGCGAGCCCCTGCACGACCCCGCAGACCTGTTCCACCTGCTCACCGACGACGGAGGCCACTGACATGACCGAGCCCCTGCCCGCGATCGTGCTCATCGGGCACGGCATGGTCGGCCAGCGCTACCTGGAAGCCCTCGCCGAACGCGGTGCGACCCGGACCCACCGGATCACCGTCCTCTGCGAGGAGCCCCGGCCGGCCTACGACCGCGTGCACCTGACCTCGTACTTCTCCGGGAGCACCCCCCAGGACCTGTCCATGACGCCCCCGGACTTCATGGAGCGGCACGGCATCGCCCTCCACCTGGGCGACCCCGCCGAGCACATCGACCGGGCGGCCCGTACCGTCACCTCCCGGTCCGGCCGCACGTTCCCGTACGACGTCCTGGTCCTGGCCACCGGCAGTTTTCCCTTCGTGCCGCCGGTCCCCGGAAAGGACGCCCCCGGCTGCTTCGTCTACCGCACCATCGAGGACCTCCTGGCGATCGAGGAGTACGCGAAGGACCGCACCAGCGGCGCGGTCGTCGGCGGCGGCCTGCTCGGGCTGGAGGCCGCCGGCGCGCTGCAGGGACTCGGTCTCGCCACCCGCGTCGTGGAGTTCGCCCCGCGCCTGATGCCCGTCCAGGTCGACGAAGGCGGCGGCGCGGCCCTGCTGCGCACCATCGAGTCCATGGGCATCAGCGTCCACACCGGTGTCGGCACGCAGGAAGTGCTGACCGGAGAGGACGGCGCGGTCCGCGGGATGCGGCTCTCCGACGGCTCCGCCGTCGACACCGACCTCGTGGTCTTCTCCGCCGGTGTCCGCCCCCGTGACCAGCTGGCCCGGGAAGCGGGGCTGGAGGTCGGCGAGCGCGGCGGCATCGCGGTCGACCCGCGCTGCCGTACCTCCGACCCGCACGTCTACGCCATCGGCGAGTGCGCCCTCGCCTCCGACGGCCGCGTCTACGGCCTGGTGGCCCCCGGCTACGAGATGGCCGAGACCGCCGCCGACGACCTGCTGGGCCGTGAGAAGCAGTTCACCGGAGCCGACCTCTCCACCAAGCTCAAGCTGCTCGGTGTCGACGTGGCCTCCTTCGGCGACGCCCACGGCGCCGCCCCCGGCAGCCTCGACGTCGTCTGGTCCGACTCCCGCTCCGGCGTCTACAAGAAGCTGGTCGTCTCGCCCGAGGGCGTCCTCCTCGGCGGGGTCCTGGTCGGCGACGCGGACTCCTACGGCCTGTTGCGCCCGCTCACCGGCAGCGTGCCCCCCGTCGCCCCCGAGCAGCTGGTCCTGCCCGCCGGCATCGGCGCGCCCGTCGCCCTCGGCCCGTCCTCGCTCCCCGACGACGCGGTGATCTGCTCCTGCCACAACGTCACGAAGAAGGCCATCGCCGCCTGCACCACGCTCCCCGAGGTCAAGAAGTGCACCAAGGCGGGCACCGGCTGCGGCAGCTGCGTCAAGGTGATCGGTCAGCTGCTGCCCGCCGCCGCCGACAAGGGCCTGTGCGGCTGCTTCCCCCACACGCGCGCCGAGCTGTACGAGATCGTCCGCGCCCGCCGGCTGACCTCCTACGAGCAGCTCCTCGACGGCCACGGGCGTCCGGAAGCCCGCGGCGGCGACGGCTGCGAGGTGTGCAAGCCCACCGTCGGCTCCGTCATCGCCTCGCTCGCCCCGACCGTCGGCGCCAGCGGCTACGTCCTGGACGGGGAGCAGGCCGCCCTCCAGGACACCAATGACCACTTCCTCGCGAACCTGCAGCGCAACGGGTCCTATTCGGTGGTCCCGCGCATCCCGGGCGGGGAGATCACCCCGGACAAACTGATCGTGATCGGCGAGGTGGCCCGCGACTTCGGCCTCTACACGAAGATCACCGGTGGGCAGCGGATCGATCTCTTCGGCGCGAGCGTGGACCAGCTGCCGCGGATCTGGGCCCGGCTGGTCGACGCCGGATTCGAATCCGGGCACGCCTACGGCAAGGCCCTGCGGACCGTGAAGTCCTGTGTGGGGCAGACCTGGTGCCGCTACGGGGTGCAGGACAGCGTGCGGATGGCCATCGACCTGGAGCTGCGCTACCGCGGGCTGCGCGCCCCGCACAAGCTCAAGTCGGCGGTCTCCGGCTGCGCCCGCGAGTGCGCGGAGGCCCAGAGCAAGGACTTCGGGGTCATCGCGACGGCGAGCGGCTGGAACCTGTACGTGGGAGGCAACGGCGGCGCGACCCCGCGCCACGCGGACCTGCTCGCCCAGGACCTGTCCGATGCGGAACTGGTCCGCCTGATCGACCGGTTCCTGATGTTCTACATCCGCACCGCCGACCGGCTGGAGCGGACCTCCACCTGGCTGGAGCGGCTGGAGGGGGGCCTGCCCCACCTGCGGGACGTGGTCGTGCACGACTCGCTGGGGCTCTGCGCCGAGCTGGAGTCGCTGATGGCCGACCACGTGGCGCACTACCGCGACGAGTGGGCCGAGACGCTGGAGGACCCGGAGCGGCTGCGCCGGTTCGTCTCCTTCGTCAACGCTCCCGGCGCGCCCGACCCGACGGTGAAGTTCGTACCCGAGCGCGACCAGGTCAAGCCCGACCTGGCCGTCCTGACGATCGGAGGAGTCCGATGACCGTGGAACTGCAGGTGGCGGAGGGCTGGCTGACGGTGTGCGAACTGTCCGCGCTCGTTCCCGGGCGCGGGGTGGCGGCCCTGCTGCCCGACGGGAGCCAGGCGGCGGTGTTCGTGGACCGCGGGGGCCGCGCGTACGCCATCGGGAACCAGGACCCCTTCACCGGGGCGCAGGTGCTGTCCCGGGGGCTGATCGGGCGGGCGGCCGGCCGGCCCTTCGTCGCCTCGCCGCTGCTGAAGCAGCGCTTCGACCTGGAGTCGGGCCGCTGCCTGGACGACGAGGAGGTGACGGTCCGGACCTACCGGGTGCGGACCGCTGCGACCTCGTGAGACCCGCGCGGGAGCCCGCCGCGCTCAGCCCTGGACCATCGACGGGTCCATCCACATGATCTCCCAGGTGTGGCCGTCGAGGTCGTCGAAAGCCCGGCCGTACATGACACCGTGGTCCTGGGCCGGCCGGGGCTCGGTCGCTCCGGCTCCCACCGCGGCGTCGACGAGCTCGTCGACCGCGGCGCGGCTCCCGGCGCTCAGACACAGCAGCACCTCGGAGGTCCTGGTGGCGTCCGCGATCTCCTTGTGCGTGAAGTCCTTGTAGCGGGCCTCGGTCAGGAACATCGCGACGATGCTGTCGCTGATCACCATGGAGGCGCTGTTCTCGTCGCTGAACTGTGCGTTGAAGGAGTAGCCGAGCTTGCCCCAGAAGGACCTGGTGGCCTCCACGTCCTTGACGGGCAGGTTGACGAAGATCATGGTGTCGGACATGGCGGTCCCTCTTCTCCGGGTCGGCTCCCGCGCGGGCCTCGTGCGGCGCGCGCGTTCGGCGTTCCAGGGGTAGACCCGGGAGGCGCGGAGAACTCATCGCTCCCCGTGGAACTTTTTCGGGATCTCAGGAGGCCACGGCCCCGCCCTTGAGCAGGGCGGCGCCCAGCGGGGTCACCGTGTGCAGCACCGCGTTCCCGTGCCGCAGCGTGGTGACCAGGCCCGCCTCGCGCATCACGCAGGCGTGCTGGCTCGCCGAGGCCAGCGACACCCCGGCCCTGCGGGCCAGTTCGCTGGTGGTCGCGCCGTCGCCGATCGCCCGCAGCACCACCGAACGGGTGTGCCCCACGAGCTTGCCCAGGGTGCGCACCCGCTGGTCCTCGACGACCGGGTGGACGGAGTCGCCGCCGGTCGGCGCGGAGACCAGCTGTGCGGCGGCCGGGTAGACCAGCACCGGCGGCAGTTCCGGGTCGTGCAGGGTCACCGCTGTACGACGGCAGAAGAACGAGGGCTGGAGCAGCAGCCCGCGCCCCCGCAGCCGTACGTCCCGGTCCACCGGGTAGTCGCACTCCAGCACCGGGTCCCGCCAGCGCAGCATCGGCGGCAGCGAGGCCAGCAGCTCGTCCGCGCCCCCGTCCAGCAGCGCGCGGCCGCGCGCGGCCCGCTCGGCCTCGATCTGGGCCTGGATGTGCGTCCAGTAGGGCTCCACGGCCGCCCGGTGGTAGGCCCGCAGCTCGCCCAGCAGCTTGGGCAGCTGCCCGGTCCCTGCGTCCATGAACTCCCGCAGGCGCCGCGGAAGGGTGCTCTCGGCGCCCCCGCTCGCGGCGGAGGGCATGCCGAAGGCCGCCCCCAGACGGGATCCCGTGCCCAGCAGCGCCAGTTCGCGGCGCATCCGCTCGGGGCGGATACCGCGGAGCGAGTCGAGGCCCACGTCCCACCCGTACTGCCCCTCCACGGGGGTCAGGAAATCCGGGAAATAACCGCGGCTCGGTATGAGCATGCCGAGCATGCGTGTTTCACTATTCAACCTGCTCCGGGTTTCCGTTCGCCATTCACCGAACAACCGGGCGTCACGCCGGTCCCTTAAACGGTGAAAGCTGAGAATCGTTTCCCACAACGCATCGGGACGTCCTGCCATCCGTAAGCGTGCCAGGTCCACTCCAGTGAAATGGATACGCAGCACCGAACCCCCACCTGTGCAACCGCAATCCCCCCGCCCCATGAGTATGCATGCCGTCACACGTGGTCACCACGCCCTTTCGGCCACAGTTGAAACCCCTTTCGGCAGGGGCGTGACAACCGAAATCCTGTACTCCGCCGGGCACACTCCGATGCGACCGAAACGCTCCGCGAAGGCCGTGGGGGGCTTTGCGGGGCCTGGCGGTCGGTCGCACCGGGAAGCGCCGACGTGCCCGGCAGAATGACAGCGGCGGTGGACGGGTGGGGATCCGTCCACCGCCTGCTGGCGTAAAAATTGCCGAACACCGGAAAATTGGACGCGCCTGCCCCGGGGTGTCAGGGAACCCGGAGGCAGGCGCGGTCTGGGTGGCCTTCTCAGGGCCGGGGATCAGCGGCTGTCGCTGCCCTTGGACTCGGCGGCCGCACGGCCGGCCTCCAGGCGCGCCACCGGGATCCGGAAGGGCGAGCAGGAGACGTAGTCGAGGCCGACCTCGTGGAAGAAGTGGACGGACTCCGGGTCGCCGCCGTGCTCGCCGCAGACACCGAGCTTGAGGTCCGGGCGGGTGGCCCGGCCGGCCTCGACGGCGCTGCGTACCAGCGCGCCGACGCCGTCCTTGTCGATGGTCTCGAAGGGCGAGACCCCGAAGATGCCCTTCTCCAGGTACGCGGTGAAGAAGCTGGCCTCCACGTCGTCGCGGGAGAAGCCCCACACCGTCTGGGTCAGGTCGTTCGTGCCGAAGGAGAAGAACTGCGCGGCCTCGGCGATCTGCCCCGCGGTCAGGGCGGCGCGCGGCAGCTCGATCATCGTGCCGATGGTCAGCTTGAGGTTCGTGCCGGTTGCGGCCTCGACGCCGGCGATGACGCGGTCGGCCTCCTCGCGGACGATCTCCAGCTCCTGCACGGTGCCCACGAGCGGGATCATGATCTCCGGACGCGGGTCGCCCTTGGCGTTCTTGCGCTCGGCCGCGGCCTCGGCGATCGCCCGGACCTGCATGGCGAACAGACCGGGGATGACCAGGCCCAGGCGGACACCGCGCAGACCCAGCATCGGGTTCTGCTCGTGGAGCTTGTGCACGGCCTGGAGCAGGCGCAGGTCGTTCTCGTTGGGGTCCTTGCGGGACTCGGCGAGGGCGACGCGCACCGACAGCTCGGTGATGTCGGGCAGGAACTCGTGCAGCGGCGGGTCGAGGAGGCGGACGGTGACCGGCAGCCCGTCCATCGCCTCGAACAGCTCGATGAAGTCCTTCTTCTGCAGCGGCAGGAGGGCACTGAGTGCCTCCTCGCGCTCGGTGTCCGTGTCGGCGAGGATCAGGCGCTCGACCATCTCGCGGCGCTCACCGAGGAACATGTGCTCGGTGCGGCACAGGCCGATGCCCTGGGCCCCGAAGCGGCGGGCGCGCAGCGCGTCCTCGGCGTTGTCGGCGTTGGCACGCACGCGCAGCCGGCGGACGCGGTCCGCGTAGGCCATGATCCGGTGGACGGCGGAGACCAGCTCGTCGGCGTCGTCGGCGCCGGCGTGCATGCGGCCCTCGAAGTACTCGACGACCGGCGACGGCACGACGGGTACCTCACCGAGGTAGACCTTGCCGGTGGAGCCGTCGATGGAGACGACGTCACCCTCTTCGATGACCGTCTCGCCGACCGTCATCCGGCGGCGCTTGGTGTCGACGTCGAGCTCCTCGGCGCCGCAGACACAGGTCTTGCCCATGCCGCGGGCGACGACGGCCGCGTGGGAGGTCTTGCCGCCGCGCGAGGTCAGGATGCCCTCGGAGGCGATCATGCCGTCCAGGTCGTCCGGGTTGGTCTCGCGGCGGATCAGGATGACCTTCTCGCCGGAGCGGGACCACTTGACGGCCGTGTACGAGTCGAAGACGGCCTTGCCGACGGCCGCGCCCGGGGAGGCGGCGATGCCGCGGCCGAGCAGCTGGGTCTTCGCGTCCGCGTCGAAGCGCGGGAACATCAGCTGGGCCAGCTGGGCGCCGTTGACGCGCTGGAGGGCCTCGGCCTCGTCGATCAGGCCCTGGTCCACGAGCTGGGTCGCGATGCGGAAGGCGGCGCCCGCCGTGCGCTTGCCCACGCGGGTCTGGAGCATCCACAGCTGACCGCGCTCGATGGTGAACTCGATGTCGCAGAGGTCCTTGTAGTGGGTCTCCAGCGTCTCCATGATCGTCATGAGCTGGTCGTACGAGGCCTTGTCGATGGACTCCAGGTCCGCGAGCGGCACGGTGTTGCGGATGCCCGCGACCACGTCCTCGCCCTGGGCGTTCTGGAGGTAGTCGCCGTAGACGCCCTGGTGGCCGCTGGCGGGGTCGCGGGTGAAGGCGACGCCGGTGCCGGAGTCGGGGCCCAGGTTGCCGAAGACCATGGAACAGATGTTGACGGCGGTGCCCAGGTCGCCGGGGATGCGCTCCTGGCGGCGGTAGAGCTTGGCGCGGTCGGTGTTCCACGAGTTGAAGACGGCCTCGACGGCCAGGTCCATCTGCTCGCGGGCGTCCTGCGGGAAGTCGCGGCCGGCTTCCTCGGCCACGATCTTCTTGAAGTG
Organism: Streptomyces sp. CB00455; assembly: GCF_001905445.1. Taxonomy (GTDB): domain Bacteria; phylum Actinomycetota; class Actinomycetes; order Streptomycetales; family Streptomycetaceae; genus Streptomyces. The sequence continues at coordinate 654,054 of NZ_LIVQ01000003.1, forward strand.
CTTGACCAGCTTCTTCAGGTCGGCGGCGTCGAGGTCGGTGTCGACGGTGACCTTCTTGGCGGCCTTGGCCTCCTCGAGGGCATCCTCGAAGAGCTCGCCGTCGACGTCCAGGACGGTCTTGCCGAACATCTGGATGAGACGGCGGTAGGAGTCCCACGCGAAGCGCTCGTCGCCGGACTGGGCGGCCAGACCGGCCACCGAGGCGTCGGAGAGCCCGATGTTGAGGACGGTGTCCATCATGCCGGGCATCGAGAACTTGGCGCCGGAGCGTACGGAGACCAGCAGCGGGTCGTCCGACTGGCCGAGCTTCTTGCCCATCTTCGCCTCGAGGGCGGCAAGGTGGGCGCTGACCTCGTCGCGCAGCGCGGCCGGGGCGCTGCCGCTGTCGAGGTAGACCTTGCAGGCCTCGGTGGTGATGGTGAAGCCGGGAGGGACCGGCAGACCAAGGTTGGTCATCTCGGCGAGGTTGGCTCCCTTGCCGCCGAGAAGGTCCTTGAGGTCGCGGTTGCCCTCGGTGAAGTCGTAGACGAACTTCTGATCTTTGTTTTCCGACACGGGTCTCGACTCCTCGAGGACTCGGGTGGCTGCCCTGACGGCCAGGAACATACCCAGATCGAAGGCTTCTGGGTACGTCCACTTGGTCGTCATACGGCCGTAACCACCCGTGCGCCAGCAGATCGAAAGTAACTCATGAGTAAGGGACAGGCCCGATGAGCCTTCACCTCCCGAAGGGAGAGGGGGCCACAGAGGCTTGATCATGTCCAGATGAGCGATCATCGATCCATTTGCGTTCAAGTATTGAACACACAAAGGGTGGCACCCAGTGCCACCCTTTGAAAGTCTTACCCGTGACCTCAGTGCTCATCTGAGCGAAACCTTACCCATGCGTGGCGTATATCACGCGGCACGGAGGGCGATATGTCAGCCTCCGGACGTGTCCAGTTCGGCGTCCTCGCTCACGCCGGCGCAGTCGTAGGGGTCCTTCAACCAGCCTTCGGGCAGGACAACCCGGTTGTTTCCGGACGTCCGGCCCCGCGGACCATCGGCGCTATCCGGCCACGCCTGATCCAGATCCAGCTCGCTCAGATGAGCGTCCAGTTCGGCCAGCGAGGACGTCACGGCGAGCTTCTTGCGCATCTCGGAACCCACCGCGAAACCCTTCAGGTACCAGGCCACGTGCTTACGGAAGTCGATCACCCCGCGCGCCTCGTCGCCGATCCACTCCCCCAGCAGCTGGGCGTGGCGGTGCATGGTGGCCGCCACCTCGCGCAGGGTGGGCTCGTGGAAGTCCTGCGGGCGGCCCTCGAAGGCGGCCACCAGGTCGTTGAAGAGCCACGGCCGCCCGAGGCAGCCGCGCCCCACGACCACGCCGTCGCAGCCGGTCTCGCGGACCATGCGAAGCGCGTCCTCGGCGCACCAGATGTCTCCGTTGCCGAGCACCGGGATCTCCGGCACGTGCTCCTTGAGCCGTGCGATGGCCTCCCAGTCGGCGGTGCCGCCGTAGTGCTGGGCGGTGGTGCGGCCGTGCAGGGCGATGGCCGTGACCCCTTCCTCCACGGCGATGCGGCCGGCGTCGAGATAGGTGAGGTGGTCGTCGTCGATGCCCTTGCGCATCTTCATCGTCACCGGCAGCTCCCCGGCGCCGGCGACGGCCTCCCGCAGGATCGCCCGCAGCAGGTTGCGCTTGTACGGGAGGGCCGAGCCGCCGCCCTTGCGGGTCACCTTGGGGACCGGGCAGCCGAAGTTGAGGTCGATGTGGTCGGCGCGGTCCTCTTCGACGATCATGCGGACCGCCTTGCCGACCGTCGCCGGGTCGACGCCGTACAGCTGGATCGAGCGGGGCTTCTCCGTCGCGTCGAAGTGGATCAGCTGCATGGTCTTCTCGTTGCGCTCGACCAGGGCGCGGGTCGTGATCATCTCGCTCACGAACAGCCCCTTGCCGCCCGAGAACTCCCGGCAGAGGGTACGGAACGGGGCATTGGTGATGCCGGCCATGGGTGCGAGCACCACCGGGGGCTGCACGGTGTGCGGGCCGATCGCGAGGGGCGTGGGGAGCGTGGTCATCCGCCCATTGTCCCGCATGCCGCGGGGAGGGCGCGGACGTAGCATCGGCGGCATGATCGAGCCGAGTCAACGGCAGCGCGCGCTCGTCCTGGCGATCTGCTGCATGAGCCTGTTCATCGTCAGCCTCGACAACACCGTCCTCAACGTGGCGCTGCCGTCGATGCGCCGCGACCTGGACGCCTCTGTCGCGGGGCTGCAGTGGACGATCGACGCCTACACGCTGGTGCTGGCGTCGCTCCTGATGCTCGCGGGCTCCACCGCCGACCGGATCGGCCGCCGCAAGGTGTTCGTCGCGGGTCTGGTGCTCTTCGCCCTCGGCTCCCTGCTGTGCTCGCTGGCCCCCAGCCTCGACTGGCTCATTTTCTTCCGGATGGTCCAGGCGGTGGGTGGCGCGATGCTCAACCCGGTGGCGATGTCGATCATCACCAACACCTTCACCGATCCCGCGGAGCGGGCGCGCGCCATCGGCGTGTGGGGCGCTGTGGCGGGCATCTCCATGGCCGCGGGCCCCCTGGTGGGCGGCGTGCTGGTGGATTCCGTGGGGTGGCGCTCGATCTTCTGGATCAACCTGCCGATCGGGCTGGCGGCCCTGCTGCTGACCTTGCGGCACGTGCCCGAGTCGCGGGCGGCGCGGCCCCGGCGGGTGGACCCGGTGGGCCAGGTACTGGTGATGTCGCTGCTGGGCAGTCTGACGTACGGGATCATCGAGGCCCCGGCCGCGGGCCTGGCCTCGCCGCTGATCATGGGCTGCGCCGCGGTGGCCGCCCTCTCGCTGGTGGCGCTGGTGCTCTACGAGCTCCGGCGCGAGGAGCCGCTGGTCGACTTCCGGTTCTTCCGGAGCGCTCCTTTCAGCGGTGCCACCGTGATCGCCGTGAGCGCCTTCGCCGGGATGGCGGGCTTCCTCTTCCTGAACACCCTCTACCTCCAGGACGTGCGCGGCCTGAACGCGCTGCACGCCGGGCTGTACATGCTGCCGATGGCCGCGCTGACCTTCTTCATCGCTCCGCTGTCGGGCCGGCTGGTCGGCAGCAGGGGGCCGCGGCTGCCGCTGCTGGTCGCGGGCGTGGCGATGACGGCCAGCGGACTGCTCTTCGCCGCCTTCCGGGCCGAGGCGTCCACGCCGCTGATGTTCACCGGGTACGTGCTCTTCGGGATCGGCTTCGGCATGGTCAACGCGCCGGTCACCAACACGGCGGTCTCCGGGATGCCCCGCTCGCAGGCGGGTGTGGCGGCCGCCATCGCCTCGACGAGCCGGCAGACCGGCAGCGCCCTGGGCGTGGCGATCGTCGGGTCGGTCCTGGCGGCGGGGCTGAAGGACGGCTCCGACTTCGCCGCGGCGACCGGTCCGGCCTGGTGGATCATCACGCTCTGCGGGGCGCTGGTCCTGGTGGTGGGGGCGGCGACCAGCGGGCAGTGGGCCCGCGCGACGGCGGAGCGCACCGCCCGCACCCTGGACCCGCCGGCCCGGTGCGCGCGCGCGGACGCTTGACGCCCCGATGCCCGATGCCCGCCGCCCGACTGCCGCCGCCTGACTGCTGCCGTAGGGACTGCTGCCGTCTGGCGCCCGACGCCGGCACTCGTCACCCGAGCCGGTACTGACGGGTGACAGATATTGAAATCTGTCACCCGTCATGCCATTCTCGTTCCATGACCACATCTGAGAACGCCCCTTCCGGCACCCTCCCCGCCGGCGCGCCCCGCCGGGTGCTCGGCACCACCGGTCCCCGCGTCTTCCCCCTGGGCCTCGGCTGCATGGGGATGTCCGCCCTCTACGGGGAGGCCGACCGCGCCGAGTCCCTGGCGACCATCCACGCCGCCCTGGACGCGGGCGTGACCCTGCTCGACACCGGCGACTTCTACGGCATGGGCCACAACGAACTGCTGATCAACGAAGCCCTGCGGACCGCGTCGGCGGCGGCCCGCGAGCAGGCGCTGACCAGCGTCAAGTTCGGCGCACTGCGGACGGTCGAGGGCGGCTTCAGCGGCTATGACGGCCGCCCCGAGGCCGTCAGGAACTTCCTCGCCTACTCCCTCCAGCGCCTCGGCCGGGACCACATCGACATCTACCGGATCGCCCGGCTGGATCCGGCCGTCCCCATCGAGGAGACCGTCGGAGCCATCGCCGAGGCCGTCGAGGCCGGGCACGTGCGCCACATCGGGCTCTCCGAGGTCGGGGCGGACACCCTGCGCCGGGCCGCAGCCGTCGCCCCCATCGCCGACCTGCAGATCGAGTACTCGCTCGTGTCCCGCGGCATCGAGGAGGAGATCCTGCCGACCGCCCGCGAGCTCGGCATAGGCATCACGGCGTACGGCGTGCTGTCCCGGGGCCTGATCAGCGGCCATTTCGCCCGCGACCGCGCACTGAGCCCGGGCGACTTCCGCGGGATGAGCCCCCGCTTCCAGGGGGACAACCTCGGCCGCAACCTCGACCTGGTGGAGGCCCTGCGCAAGGTCGCGCAGGGCAGGGGCGTGAGCGTGGCCCAGACCGCCATAGCCTGGGTGCTCTCGCGCGGCGAGGACATCGTGCCGCTGGTGGGCGCGCGGAGCCGTGAGCGGCTCACGGAGGCGCTGGGCGCCCTGGAGGTCACCCTGAGCGCCGCCGATCTCGCCGCCATCGAGGAGGCCGTACCCGCGGGCGCCGCGGCGGGCGAGCGCTATCCGGCGGCGCAGATGGCCCACCTCGACAGCGAGCACTGAGCGGGCGGTACCGTCGTCCCATGCCATCCGCCGCTGCCGAACCCCTGACGCCCGAGCGCATCCTCGAAACCACCGAGGAGGTGCTGCGCCGGTTCGGCCCCGGCAAGGCGACGGTGGTGGATGTGGCGCGCGCGCTGGGCGTCAGCCACGGCAGCGTCTACCGGCACTTCCCGTCGAAGGCGGCGCTGCGCGAGGCCGTCACGGACCGCTGGCTCGCCAGAAGCGTCGTCATGCTGGAGGAGATCACCTCGGCAACCGCCGAGAGCGCCCCTTCCAAGCTGGAGGCATGGCTGGAGGCACTCTTCCGGGCCAAGCGCCACAAGGCGGGCGACGACCCGGAACTGTTCGCCACCTACACCGTGTTGCTCGCCGAGAACAGCGGGGTGGTGGACGCGCACCTGGCCGAGCTGATCGACCAGCTGACCCGGATCGTGGCCGAGGGCGTCGCGGCGGGCACCCTGGCGGCCGAGGACGTGCCGGGGGCCGCCCGTGCGGTCTTCGACGCCACGGGCCGCTTCCACGACCCGCAGTACGCGGCGGACTGGCTCTCGCCCACGATCTTCACTGAGTTCGAGGCCGTCACGAGTCTGATCATCCGGGGCCTGCGCGCCTGACGCCGCCCGGCTGTCCGGAACGCTCCGGTCCGGACACCTTGGCGATCATTTTGAGTTGTTCGCCTTGTACATGCCAGTCACATGTCCTTACGGTCCCCCTACCGCACTCGTCAGGCATGTTCCAGGGGGAACCTTGTCCGCCCAAGCAGCACGACCCGCACCTCCGGCACGCTCCGGCGCCGCCACCGCCCTCGGCTGGATCCTGACCATCGGGCTCAACGTGGTCGCGCCGGTCATCACCTACAACATGCTCACCGACGACCACGGCTGGAGCGAGTTCTCGGCGCTGCTCCTCAGCGGCGCCTGGCCGGTGCTCGACAGCGCGATCCACGTGGCCTGGCGGCGCAAGCTCGACGAGTTCGCCCTCGTCACCCTGGTCTTCCTGGTGATCACGGCGGTCGTCTCGCTCGTCGGCGCCCACTCGGCCCGGGCCCTGCTGATCAAGGACTCCGCCGTGACCGGTCTGTTCGGGCTGCTCTGCCTGGTCACCCTGGCGGCCGCCCGGCCGCTGATGTTCTACTTCGGCCGCAAGTTCGCCACCGACGGCACCCCGGAGAGCACCGCCTGGTGGAACGGCCTGTGGCAGTACGAGGGCTTCCGCACCACCCTGCGCCGCATGACGCTCGTCTGGGGCGTGGCCTACATCGCCGAGTCCCTGGTCCGGATCGCGCTGGCGTACACCCTGGACACCCGGACCATGGTGACGCTCAGCCCGTTCATGATCTACGGGGTGCTGGGCGCCCTGGCCGTGTGGACCGCCCGCTACGGCAAGCGTTCCCAGGCACAGGGCGAGCGCCGGGCGGCCGAGGCGGCCGCCGCCGAGACGGCCGCCAAGGGCGCCGCGGCCTGAGCGGACCGGCTCCGGCACGAAAGACCGGTGGCCCGGTGCGCAGTCGTGCGCACCGGGCCACCGGTCTTGGGGTCGCGGCGGAACCTAGCAGCCGAGCAGGCGGCTGCCGAGGTAGCTCTGGATCTGGTCCAGGGAGACGCGCTCCTGCTTCATGGTGTCGCGCTCGCGCACGGTCACCGCGTTGTCGTCCAGGGTGTCGAAGTCGACGGTGACGCAGAACGGCGTACCGATCTCGTCCTGGCGGCGGTAGCGGCGGCCGATGGCGCCCGCGTCGTCGAACTCGATGTTCCAGTTCTTGCGCAGGTCGGCGGCGAGGCCCTTGGCCTTCGGCGACAGCTGCGGGTTGCGGGACAGCGGCAGGACGGCGACCTTGATCGGGGCCAGGCGCGGGTCGAGGCGCATCACGGTGCGCTTCTCCATGACGCCCTTGGCGTTGGGGGCCTCGTCCTCGTTGTACGCGTCGAGCATGAAGGCGAGCATGGCGCGGTTGACACCGGCCGCCGGCTCGATGACGTACGGGGTGTAGCGCTCGCCGGCCTCCTGGTCGAAGTACGTGAGGTCCTGGCCGGAGGCGGCGGAGTGGGCCTTGAGGTCGAAGTCGGTGCGGTTGGCCACGCCTTCGAGCTCGGAGAACTCATTGCCGCCGAAGTTGAAGCGGTACTCGATGTCGGCGGTGCGCTTCGAGTAGTGGGACAGCTTCTCCTTCGGGTGCTCGTACCAGCGGATGTTCTCCTCGCGGATGCCGAGGTCGCGGTACCAGTTCCACCGCTCGGCCATCCAGTACTCCTGCCACTGCTCGTCCTCGCCCGGCTTGACGAAGAACTCCATCTCCATCTGCTCGAACTCGCGGGTGCGGAAGATGAAGTTGCCCGGCGTGATCTCGTTGCGGAAGGACTTGCCCATCTGGGCGATGCCGAACGGGGGCTTCTTGCGCGAAGTGGTCTGCACCTGGGCGAAGTTGGTGAAGATGCCCTGGGCGGTCTCGGGACGCAGGAACGCCTTGGAGCCGGTGTCCTGGGTCGGGCCGAGGTGCGTCTCCAGCATGCCGGAGAACTGCTTCGGCTCGGTGAACTGGCCCTTCACACCGCAGTGGGGACAGTTGACGTCGGCGAGGCCGTTGGCGGGCTCACGGCCGTGCTTGGCCTCGTACGCCTCGACGAGGTGGTCCGCACGGTGACGCTTGTGGCAGGCGGTGCACTCGGTCAGCGGGTCCGAGAAGGTCGCGACGTGACCGGAGGCCACCCAGACCTCGGGGGCCAGGATGACGGAGGAGTCGAGGCCGACGATGTCCTCACGCCCGGTGACCATGGCCTTCCACCACTGGCGCTTGATGTTCTCCTTGAGCTCGACACCGAGCGGGCCGTAGTCCCAGGCAGCCCGGGAACCGCCGTAGATCTCACTGCACGGGAAAACGAAGCCACGGCGCTTGCTCAGGCTGACGATGGTTTCGATCTTGTCGGCGGCCACGGTGCTCTCTTCATTACGAGGACGAACGGCGAAGCCTTTAGGTTACCGGCGCCCGCACCCCCCCTTTCAAATCGGATCCCCCTCCACCGCCCCCGGCCCGGCCCCCTCACCTGGGTTTTTGACAATCGTTTCCATCTTTGATGAAAATGGATGTCATGAACGTACGAGGCCTCATACCCGCCGCCGCCCTTGCCGGAGCCGTCACCCTCGGCGCGACGGCCCTCACCGCCTGCTCCCCGGCAGGCGCCGGTGCCTCCGGCGGCAAGGACGGCAAGCTCGCCGTGACGGCGTCGTTCTACCCGATGCAGTACCTGGCCGAGCAGATCGGCAAGGACCACGTGCAGGTCTCCACCCTGACCAAGCCGGGCGTCGAACCGCACGACCTGGAGATCACCCCGCGCCAGACCGGGCAGCTCTCCGAAGCCGACGTGATCCTCTACCTCAAGAGCCTGCAGCCCGCCGTCGACAAGGCCGTTGCGCAGTCCGGCGCGAAGAACGTCGTCGACGCCGCCACCCTCACACCGCTGGAAACCCACGGCGCCGCCGGCCACGACGACCACGCCGCCGAGGACGAGAGCGCGTCCGGCGGGCACGACCACGACCACGGTCATGCCGAGAGCGGCCGGGACCCGCACGTCTGGCTCGACCCGGCCAAGTACGCGGACATCGCCAAGGGCGTGGGCGCGGCCTTGGAGAAGGCCGACCCCGACCACGCCGCCGACTACGCGAAGAACACCGGCGAACTCGTGGCGAAGCTGACCGCGCTGGACACCGAGTTCAAGGACGGCCTGCGGAACACGGCCTCCAAGACCTTCATCACCACCCACGCCGCCTTCGGTTACCTCGCCGAGCGCTACGGCCTGGACCAGCAGGGCATCTCCGGCGTCGACCCCGAGTCCGAGCCCAGCCCGGCCCGGATGAAGGAACTCCAGGCCGCCGCGAAGAAGGACAATGTCAGCACCGTGTTCTTCGAGACCCTGGCCGGCGACAAGACCGCGAAGGCCCTCGCCGGGGACACCGGCCTGAAGACCGACGTCCTCGACCCGCTCGAGGGAATCACCGACAAGTCCCAGGGCGCTGACTACTTCGAGGTCATGCGGTCGAACCTGAAGAACCTCCAGAAAGCCCTCGGAGCCAAGTGATGACAGCAGCAGCAACGGAGGCGCGAGCCATGCAGTCCCCGCCCCGCCCGGCACAGGACCAGCCCGTCATATCCCTGCGCGGGGCCACGGCCTCGCTCGGCTCGCGCCCCGTGCTGCGCGGGATCGACCTCACCGTCGGCCGCGGTGAGGTCGTCGCCCTGCTCGGCGCCAACGGCTCCGGCAAGTCCACCGCCGTGCGCGCCGTCGTCGGCCAAGTGCCGCTCACCGACGGCGACCTGGCCCTCTTCGGCACGGAGTTCAAGCGCTTCCGGGACTGGTCGCGCATCGGCTACGTCCCTCAGCGCACCACCGCCGCCGGCGGTGTCCCGGCCACCGTCCGCGAGGTCGTCTCCTCCGGCCGGCTGGCCCGCTCCCGCTTCGGTCTTCTGCGCAAGGCCGACCGGGCCGCCGTCGAGCGCGCCCTGGCCCTCGTGGACATGGACGCCTACGCCGGCGTCTCGGTCAACGCCCTCTCCGGCGGCCAGCACCAGCGGGTGCTCATAGCCCGGGCGCTCGCCGGCGAACCGGAGCTGCTGCTCATGGACGAGCCGATGGCCGGCGTGGACCTGGCCAACCAGGAGGTCCTCGCCAAGGCCCTGCGCGAGCAGGTCGCCGCCGGCGCCACCGTCCTGCTGGTCCTGCACGAGCTGGGCCCGCTGGAACCCCTGATCGACCGGGCCGTCGTCCTGCGCGACGGCTGCGTCGTCCACGACGGGCCGCCCCCGGAGGCCGTCGGACAGCACGCCCTGCCCGGCCACGACCACGTACACCCCCACGCGGCGCACGGCGCCGAGCCCCTGCGGACGGGACTGCTGAGCTGATGGACCTCCTCGACCTCGCCTTCATGCAGCGGGCGCTGATCGCCGCGGCCCTGGTGGGCGTCACGGCGCCCGCCATCGGCACGTACCTCGTCCAGCGCCGCCAGGCCGTGATGGGCGACGGCCTCGGGCACGTCGCCATGACCGGTGTCGCCCTCGGCTTCGTGCTCCACACCAGCCCCGTCTGGATGGCCACCCTGGTCACCGTCGTCGGCGCCGTCGGCATGGAGCTGATCCGCTCCCGCGGCAGGACCAGCGGGGACGTGGCCCTCGCCATGCTCTTCTACGGCGGTCTCGCCGGCGGTGTGATGATCATCAACATGGGCGGCGGCTCCACGACCAACCTGCTCAGCGCGATGTTCGGCTCCATCACCACCGTCGCCTCCGCCGACGTCACCGCGATGGCGATCCTCGCCGCCTTCGTCCTCGCCGTCACCATCGGCCTGCGCAGGCAGCTCTTCGCCGTCTGCCAGGACGAGGAGTTCGCCCGGGTCACGGGCCTGCCCGTGCGCGCGCTGAACCTGCTGATCGCCGTCACGGCCGCCGTCACCGTCAGCGTCGCGATGCGCATCGTCGGTCTGCTGCTGGTCAGCGCCATGATGGTGATCCCGGTCGCCGCCGCCCAGCGCCTGACCCGCGGCTTCGCGGCCACCCTGGGCCTGGCCATCACGATCAGCCTGGCCGTCGCCCTGACCGGCACGGCCACCACCTACTACGTCAACGCGCCCTCCGGAGCCATGATCGTGCTGCTGGCGATCGCCGTCTTCATGGCGCTGACCGCGCTGTCCGCCCCCCTGGCGCGGCGCCGCGCCAGGGCCGCACGGGCGGACGAGGAGGTCTGCACGCGCGACGACGTGGCGGTGTAGGCGGGCGCCCGGCTGATTCCGGCCGGATGGCCCCGGGCGGGGCCATGATCCGCCGGACACCACCGGCCGGGCTGGCACAATGGCCGCAGGCCGATACGAGGAGGAACCGGTGGCGACTGCGCCTGGCGAGACGAATACCGCGCCAGTACGAGGACGGTCCACCCGGCAGCGGGCCGCCGTGGCGGCGGCGCTGGACGAGGTGGACGAGTTCCGCAGCGCCCAGGAGCTCCACGACATGCTCAAGCACCGTGGTGACTCCGTGGGCCTGACCACCGTGTACCGCACCCTCCAGTCGCTCGCGGACGCCGGTGAGGTCGACGTGCTGCGCACCAGCGACGGCGAGTCCGTCTACCGGCGCTGCTCCACCGGCGACCACCACCACCACCTGGTCTGCCGCAAGTGCGGCAAGGCGGTGGAAGTGGAGGGCCCGGCCGTGGAGAAGTGGGCGGAGTCCATCGCCGCCGAGCACGGCTACGTGAACGTCGCCCACACCGTGGAGATCTTCGGGACCTGCGCGGACTGTGCGGCCGCGGCCGGCCCGGCGGCCCAGGCCGGCTGAGGCCCGCGCGGCCCGCGGGCCCACCGCTCGCCGCGGGCGGTCAGGCGGAACCCTCGGGCTGGTTCGGGACGGCTCCGCCGAAGCGGCGGTCGCGCTGGGCGTACTCCAGGCACGCCGCCCACAGGTTGCGGCGGTCGAAGTCCGGCCACAGCACGTCCTGGAAGACCATCTCCGCGTAGGCCGACTGCCAGAGCAGGTAGTTGGAGGTGCGCTGCTCGCCGCTCGGCCGCAGGAACAGGTCCACGTCCGGCATGTCCGGGTAGTACATGTACTTCGCGAAGGTCTTCTCGTTCACCTTCGACGGGTCGAGCCGGCCGGCCGCCACGTCCCGGGCGATGGCCTGCGCCGCATCGGCGATCTCCGCACGGCCACCGTAGTTCACGCAGAAGTACAGGGTCATCGCGTCGTTGTCGACGGTCTGCTCCTGCGCGACCTGGAGCTCCTGGACGACCGACTTCCACATCTTCGGCATCCGGCCGACCCAGCGGATGCGGATGCCCAGCTCGTTCATCTCGTCGCGGCGGCGCCGGATCACGTCGCGGTTGAAGTTCATGAGGAAGCGCACCTCATCGGGCGAGCGCTTCCAGTTCTCCGTCGAAAAGGCGTACAGGGAGAGGTTCTTGACGCCCATCTCCAGGCAGCCCTTGAGCACGTCGAGGACGACGCCCTCGCCGACCTTGTGGCCCTCGGTACGCGGCAGACCGCGCTCCTTGGCCCAGCGGCCGTTGCCGTCCATGACGACCGCGACGTGGTTCGGGACCAGCTCGCCGGGGATCTTCGGCGGGCGCTCACCGGACGGGTGCGGCTCGGGAACCTTGTACTCGCGGCGAGAGCGCCCCAGAATCCCGCGTCGTGCCATGTGCCCAGCTCCTATTTCTCGACGTATCGCAGGGAGCGTAGCCCGCGTTCCAGATGCCAGTGCAAATAGGCCGAGACCAGCCCGCTGCCCTCCCGCACGTGACGCGCCTCGCACGCGTCGGCGTGGCCCCAGTCACCGGTCAGCAGGGCGCTGAGCAGGGCTATGGCCTCCGACGAGGGTACGACGCTGCCGGGCACGCGGCAGTCCCCGCATATCACTCCGCCGGCGGCGACGGAGAAGTGCCGGTTGGGGCCGTGGATCCCGCACTTCGCGCAGTCCTCGAAGCTGGGCGCGTAGCCGTTGACGGCGAGCGAGCGCAGCAGGAAGGCGTCGAGGATGAGGTGCGGCTCGTGTTCGCCGCGCGAGAGCGTGCGCAGGGCGCCGACGAGCAGCAGGTACTGCTGGACGGCCGGCTCGCCCTCGTTCTCGGTGAAGCGCTCGGCGGTCTCCAGCATGGCGGTGCCGGCGGTGTAGCGGGCGTAGTCGGTGACGATGCCGTTGCCGTACGGGGCGATGATCTCGGTCTGGGTGCAGAGCGGCAGGCTGCGGCCGATCAGCTCGCTGCCGCGGGCGAAGAACTGCACGTCGGCGTGGGAGAAAGGTTCCAGCCGGGCGCCGAATTTGGACTTCGTACGCCGCACCCCGCGGGCGACGGCCCGGACCCGGCCGTGGCCCCGGGTCAGCAGCGTGATGATGCGGTCCGCCTCACCCAGCTTCTGGGTGCGCAGCACGATGCCGTCGTCGCGGAACAGACTCATGCGCCCATTGTCCCTTGTGCGGGGACCGGTACGGGGACACCCGGGGGAACGGGTTGCGGCCACCCGCCCGGACCGGTTCCGGGCGAGGGGCCGCAAGCCGCGGCGGGGAGCCGTCGCGGGATCAGGTGGCGGGCGTCGCGACGCCTTCCGTCCTGTCGGCCGCCGTCTTCCCGGCCGCCGTCTTCCCGGTCTCGGCCGTCCCGGTCTCCGGCTCCGTGGCCGGCGGCTCCGTGACCGCGGGCTCTGCGACCACCGACTCCGCGATCCCGGCCCCGGCGGGCACGGCGGCCTCCGCCACCGGGGCCGGCAGCTCGATTGCGGGGACGGCCGGGACGTCATCCCCGGCCAGGCCGTTGAAGACCAGGTTCAGGACGATGGCGGTCGTGGCGCCGAGCGTGACACCGCTGTTGAGGAGCGAGGACAGGTCGGCGTCCATGTGCTGGGTGAAGAAGACCGGGACGGTCGCGGGGAGTAGCGCGAAGGCCAGGGAGACGCCCACGATCAGGGCATTCTTCTCCTCCTTGAGGTCCACCTTGCCCAGCGTCTGGATGCCGGCCAGGGCCACCATGGCGAACATCACGGTCGCGGCGCCGCCGAGGACGCCGTGCGGGACGGCGGCGACGATCGCGGCCGCCTTGGGCAGCAGCCCCAGGATGATCATGAAAACACCGGCGGCGACGACCACGAACCGGCTCTTGACCTTCGTCATCCGCACCAGGCCGACGTTCTCGGCGAAGGCCACGTACGGGAAGGAGTTGAGGATGCCGCCGAGGGCGGTCGCGGCGCCGTCGGCACGCAGGGCGCGGGCCACCGTCTCGCTGTCGACCTCCGTGCCGACGATGTCGCCGACCGCGTAGGTGTCACCCGTCGTCTCGACCATGGTGATCAGCATGACGATCAGCATCAGGACGATCGGGAACCACTCGAACTTCGGGACCCCGAAGTGGAAGGGAGTGGTGACGCCGATCCAGCCGGAGTCGGCGACGTCGCCGAACTTCGTGTCGCCGAGGAGGAAGGCGACCGCGGTGCCGCCGACCAGGCCGAGCAGGATGGAGATGCTCGACAGGAACGGCTTGCCGGTCTTCATCAGGACGAGGATGAAGAGCATCGTGCCGCCGGCGTAGGCGAAGTTCACCGGGTCCCCGAAGTCCGGGCTGCCGAGGCCGCCCGCCGCGTCGTTCAGGCCCACCGGGATCAGGACGATGCCCAGCACGGTGATCACCGTGCCGGTGACGACCGGCGGGAAGAGCCGCATCACCGTCCGGAACGCCTTGGCGGGCAGCCAGGCGAAGGCGAAGGTGGCCGCGCCCGCGGTGATGACCGCGCCGTAGATGACCAGCAGCGCGGCGGTGCCACCGCCCGCGCCGAGACCGATGGCGATCATCGGGGAGACGGCCGTGAAGGTCACGCCCTGGATCAGCGGCAGGCGCGCACCGATCCGGCCTATGCCCCAGGCTTGGATGATCGAGGCGATGCCGCAGGTGAAGAGGTCCGCGTTGATCAGGTAGACCAGCTGGTCGGGGCTGAGTTTCAGCGCGTTGCCGACGATGATCGGGACGATCACCGCGCCGGCGTAGAACGCGAGTACGTGCTGGAAGCCGTACAGCGCGAGCTTGGGGAGGGGGAGCACCTCGTCGACCGGGTGCGTGCTCTGCTCTCCGTTGCCGGAGGGTCGGGCGGCGACACGTGCCATCTCTGCCTTGCCCTTCAAGAGGTGAGGTGAGGTGAGTGGGAGGAGATCGGTGAGCCGTGGCCGGAGTGGGTCGCTAACCCGTTGGTCCGCCAGGATTGTCACTGCGTTCACGTGCATCGAAGCCCCGCTGTGTTAACGGCGGCGTCTCGTCGTGTGACCGGAATTGAACGCCTGTGGGGGGCCGCACAGATATCGTGGACTTCTACAAATCGTTGACGCTCACGGCGGCTGGATCTGGAGGTTCCGCCAGTGGTGGACTCCCGGGAACAGGAGTACACGGGACGCCCGGCGCAGACGGCTCCCCCTGCTGCGCTCTCGCGAACAGCACGGGGCAGGGTGAAGCAGGGCGGCCGGACCGGGTCTTCATGCCCGTTCGGATGTGCAAAGCCGACGGCCCGGCCGAGGCGTCCAAGGGGTGGACGGCGCGGGCCCGGTACGGCCCGATCGGGGGCCGAGGAGAGGCGCGGGGGGCGCGTTTTCGGCCATGCAAGGCCGGATCGTTACCTCTGAGGAGACGGCTCCGGTCGGTTCCGGGCGTGGCGGGGGGGCGGCTGCGGGCGGGCGTGGGCGGCCGCGGGGGGTGCGGGGCTGCCTCCGGGCCGGGCCGCCTCCGGTGGCCGCTCCCGCTACGACTCCCGCTACGGGGCGCGGACCGCCGACAGCAGCCGGGCCACCTCGTCCGCGTCGATGCGCAGCGCCGCTCCGACGGTGGAGAGCACCTCGCGCTCGGCGGGGATGTAGGGGCCGTCCGCGAGCGCGATGCGGGCGCCCTGGAGCAGGATCGACTCGCGGCCGGGACCGGCCAGGTGCGGGGCCAGCGGTTCCAGTGCCTCGTGGAGCTCGATGGCCAGTGCGGCGCCGCAGCATTCCGGGACGTCATACAGCCCGAGCCGCCCCTCGTCGGTGGACAGTGCGTCCACCAGGGACTCCAGCTGCTCCTCCGTGCAGTCCTGGAAGCCCGCGGCGCGTACGGCGCACACGGCGGCCTCCAGCGCGCTGCGGGAGGCGGTTCCGCCCGCGGTGAGCACGGCCAGCGCCACGGTGTGCGCGGCGTCGCGCAGCATCGCCGTGAAGCGGGTGGTGGTGAGGTGGTCCAGGACGTCCGGGTCGAAGCGCTCGCGGCACGCCTGGCACTCGACGACGGGCCCGTCGCTGCCGCGCGGCAGCAGCGGCATGCCGAGGACGGTGAACCGGCGGCGTCCGGTCCGTCGGCGGTAGTTGCGGTCTCCACCGCAGGCGGGGCAGAAGAACTCCCCGTCGCCCACGGTGCTCCAGGTGGTACGAGTGCCCCAGGCCCTCAGCTTCCGGCCGTCCCCACCCCGAACTGGCAGCACGTCGCACCTCCGTAACCTTCCGGCAACATCGCCGGGTTGGCGTGATGTTAGCCACATCGGTGAGGATGCGTCAGCCGTGTGACCGGACAAGCTTGTCCGCGGAAACGGAGTTGGCCGATCTGCGCCCCCGTACGCGCCCTCCCCGGCGGGGCGGCGTGCCCCGGAAACGGGGAGCCCCGCCCCTCCGGACGGCGGAGGGGCGGGGTTCCCCGTACGTGTCTCAGCGGCCCGCGCGGTTGACGGCGGAGACGACCGCCTTCAGGGAGGCCCGGGTGGTGTTGGCGTCGATGCCGATGCCCCACAGGACGCGGCCGTCGATCGCGCACTCGATGTACGAGGCGGCCACGGCGGAGGCGCCCTCGCTCATGGTGTGCTCGGTGTAGTCCAGCAGGCGGGCGTCGATGCCGATGCCGGCCAGCGCGTCGAAGAAGGCCGAGATCGGACCGTTGCCGGTGCCGTCCAGCACGGTTTCCACACCGTCCACGACCGCCTCGACGGTCAGCGTGTCGATGCCGTCCTTGTCGGTGGTGGTCTGGCCGGAGCGCAGCTGGATGCGGCCCCACGGGTTCTCGGGGTTCGGCAGGTACTCGTCCTGGAAGACGGACCAGATCGCCTTCGGCGTGACCTCGCCGCCCTCGGCGTCGGTCTTGCCCTGGATGATCCGGGAGAACTCGATCTGCATGCGGCGCGGCAGGTCCAGCTTGTGCTCGTTCTTCAGGACGTAGGCGATGCCGCCCTTGCCGGACTGCGAGTTGACGCGGATGACCGCTTCGTAGGAGCGGCCGACGTCCTTGGGGTCGATGGGCAGGTACGGGACCGCCCACTCGATGTCGTCGACGGTCTTGCCCCCGGCGGCCGCGTCGGCCTCCATGGCGTCGAACCCCTTCTTGATGGCGTCCTGGTGGGAGCCGGAGAAGGCGGTGTAGACCAGGTCGCCCGCGTAGGGGTGGCGCGGGTGAACCTCCATCTGGTTGCAGTACTCGCTGGTGCGGCGGATCTCGTCGATCTGCGAGAAGTCGATCTGCGGGTCGATGCCCTGGGAGAACAGGTTCATGCCCAGGGTGATCAGGTCGACGTTGCCGGTGCGCTCGCCCTGGCCGAACAGGCAGCCCTCGACGCGGTCGGCGCCGGCCATCAGGGCCAGCTCGGCGGCGGCGACGGCGGTGCCGCGGTCGTTGTGCGGGTGCACGGAGATGCAGATGTGCTCGCGGCGGGTCAGGTGGCGGGCCATCCATTCGAAGCGGTCCGCGTGCGTGGAGGGGGTGGAGCGCTCGACGGTCGCGGGCAGGTTCAGGATGATCTCGCGGCCCTCGGCCGGCTGCCAGACGTCGCAGACGGCCTCGCAGACCTCCAGGGCGAAGTCCAGCTCGGTGTCGGTGAAGATCTCCGGGCTGTACTGGTACCCGAAGGTGGTCTCCGGGCCCAGCAGCTTCTCGGCGTACTCCATGACCAGGCGGGTGCCGTCGACGGCGATCTGCTTGATCTGCTCCTTGGAGCCGCGGAAGACGACCCGGCGGAAGGTCGGGGCGGTCGCGTTGTACAGGTGCACGGTGGCGCGCCTGGCGCCGACCAGGGACTCCACGGTCCGCTCGATCAGGTCCTCGCGGGCCTGGGTCAGTACGGAGATGGTGACGTCGTCGGGGATCGCGCCCTCTTCGATGATGGAGCGTACGAAGGCGAAGTCGGTCTCACCGGATGAGGGGAAGCCGACCTCGATCTCCTTGTAGCCCATGCGCACCAGCAGGTCGAACATCTCGCGCTTGCGGGCGGGGGTCATCGGGTCGATCAGCGACTGGTTGCCGTCACGCAGGTCGGTGGACAGCCAGCGGGGCGCCTTGGTGACGCGGGCGTCCGGCCAGGTCCGGTCTGGGATCGCGACCTGCTCGTAGAAGCCGTACTTGTGGACCGGCATCCCGGAGGGCTGCTGGGTGTGGGTCGCGTTCGTGATGGGCGTGGGGCGACCGGCAAAAGGCTGCTGGCTCATGGCGCTGGGCTCCTCGCGTGTCCGCGTGTAGTTCGCTGGGACGGCCGACGGCGGTCGCAAAACCGCAACACCAAACTCCGCGGGGAGGGGGCCGGCCTACGACTACAGACCCTCGCCGCGGCAGCTAAGGAGAAGCAGCCCGAAACGCATGGTGCGACGAGCCTAGCCGAGCCGCGCCGTGTGCGAGGTTCCGTTCCAGTATGCAAGACCCCTGCGTCGGATTTATACCCCTTTGTGAGGTACGGCTCGATTCTCGGCGTGCGGTCCGGGCGAAGCGTCAACGCGGCGCGCCCCCTTTCAGACAAGTGAATGAATCATGGTTGCAGCTAGTGACACCACCATGACCGAGTGCGACATTTCCGGGATGGATGCCAATCTCCCCCGCCCGCACCACCCCGTCTTCTGCACGGTCGTGCCGCCCCACGTACTGGAGCGCGTCGCCCGCTCCGAGGACACGGCCCGGGCCGACGCCGCCCAGCGCACCCTTGAGCAGGACGCCCTCCAGCGCACCCGGCGCCGGATCAACGCCTTCCGCGGCATCGTCCCGCCACTGGGGCCCGTACCCGCCGACCACCCCGTCCGCACGGTCTACGACGCCGGGCACCGGACCCGGCTGCCCGGGACCGAGGTCCGCAGGGAGGGTTCGGAGCCCGGCCGGGACGCGAGCGCCAACCGCGCCTACGCGGGCCTCGGCGCGACCTTCGACCTCTTCTTCCAGGGGTTCGGCCGCCACTCCATCGACGACGCGGGCCTGGCCCTGGACGCGAGCGTGCACTACGGGGAGCGGTACAACAACGCCTTCTGGGACGGCAGCCGGATGGTCTTCGGCGACGGCGACGGCGACCTGTTCCTCGACTTCACGGTGTCCGTGGACGTGATCGGGCACGAGCTGACGCACGGCGTCACCCAGTACACGGCCAACCTGGACTACTACAAGCAGGCCGGCGCCCTGAACGAGTCGATGTCGGACGTCTTCGGCTCCCTCATCAAGCAGTACTCGCTCGGGCAGACGGCCGACCAGGCGGACTGGCTGATCGGCGCCGGCCTGCTGGGACCCGAGGTCAGCGGGGTCGCGCTGCGCTCGATGAAAGCTCCCGGCACGGCCTACGACGACGACGAGCTGGGCAAGGACCCGCAGCCGGCGACCATGGACGACTACGTCGTCACCACCCGCGACAACGGCGGTGTGCACATCAACTCGGGCATCCCCAACCACGCCTTCTACGTGGCGGCGACCGAGCTGGGCGGTCATGCCTGGGAGCGGGCCGGGCTGATCTGGTACGACACCCTCACGGGCGGCGCGCTCGCCCAGGACGCGGACTTCGCGGACTTCGCCCGGCTGTCGACCGCCGCCGCCGTCACCCGGTACGGAGAGGGCGGCGCGGAACACCAGGCGCTCCAGAAGGCGTGGTCGGCGGTGGGTGTTCCCTCGGCGGGGTAGAAGGCCACCCATGCGGATTCAGGTGGTGCGGACGGGCGGCTTCGCGGGGATCGAGCGGCAGGCCGAGGTGGACACCTCGGGCCTGCCGGACGAGGACGAGTGGCAGGTCCTGGTCCGGCGGGCACTGCGGACCCGGCCGCCCGCCGACGCGGCGCGGGAGGCTGCCCGGGCGGAGCGGGTGCGGGACGGGTTCTCCTACCGGATCACGGTGGACGGGCGGACGTTGTGCTGCCGGGAGCCGGACCTCTCCGAGGCCCAGCGGGCCCTGATCTCCCGGGTGTTGAAGGAGGGCGCCTGAGCGCCTGAGGGGACCGGAAAGGAGGTGCCGCGCCGCGGCCCCTTTGCTTGGATGACCGGATGACCGACCAAGAGATCGATATGCCCGTGCGGCAGCTGTCCGAGCTGGAGCGCTACTACGACACGGCCCCGCGCCGGGGCGGCGCGCGGGCCGAGGACTTCGGCCCGCTCACGCTGTTCGTGCAGGAGGGCGAGGGCTGGCCGTACTACGCGCGGCCCGCGCTCGACGTCACCGGCGACGGCCCGGAGGCGACTGCGGACGACGTGCGGCGGGTGCTGGCGCGGCAGCGGGAGCTGAAGGTCCCCGAGGCGTTCGAGTGGGTGGCCGAAACCAGCCCCTCGCTGCGGGCCGCGGTGGAGGCGGCAGGGCTGTACGTCCACGCGCACCCGCTGATGGTGCTGGACCCCGGGGCCCCGCCGCTCCCGGCGCATCCGGAGGTACGCGTGCTCGGCCCGGGCGACCCGCTGCTGACGGCGGCGGTCACGGTGCCGGCCCTGGCCTTCGCGGCCCCGGGGACCGCCGTCGGCGAGGCCGGCCCGCAAGAGCTGGCGCAGGCATCGGCCGTCCCGGCGGCGCGGGAGCGCGCGGCGCAGGTGTCCGCAATGCTGGCCTCGGGCCGGACCGCGATGGCGGCCGCGGTGCGTGACGGGGTGGTGCTGTGCTCGGGGCAGTACAACCCGGTCGGTGACGTGTCCGAGGTGGTCGCCGTCGGCACCCTCCCCTCGGCCCGGCGCCAGGGGTTGGCCCTCGCGGTCACGGCGGCCCTGGTCGCGCACGCCCGTGAACACGGCGCCCGTACCGTCTTCCTCTCGGCGGGCGACGAGGACGTGGCCCGCGTCTACGCCCGCCTCGGCTTCCGCCGCGCGGCGACTGCCCTGATCGCGGAGCCCCCGGCCTGAGGGCGGCCGGGTTTGCCGGAACGGCAACGGGATTTGCCCGCCGGACGGGAGCGGCGCAGCATCGGCCGCACCGGCACACCCGTACAGGAAGAGGCCCCCATGTCCGACCACCAGCACCAGGACCACGCCGCGGGCGAGGAGTTCTGGGACGCCCGGTACCGCGAGAGCGACCGCATCTGGAGCGGGAAGCCCAACGACGTCCTGGTCCGCGAAGCCGGCGGGCTGGCCCCGGGCCGCGCCCTGGACCTCGGCAGCGGCGAGGGCGCCGACGCCGTCTGGCTGGCCCGGCAGGGGTGGCACGTCACCGGGACCGACATCTCCGGGGTGGCCCTGGAGCGGGCCGCCGAGCACGCCGCCGAGGCGGGGGTCGGCGACCGGATCGACTGGCAGCGGCACGACTTCGCGCGGTCCTTCCCCGCCGGGGAGTTCGACCTGGTCTCCGCGTGCTTCCTGCATTCGTACGGGGACTTCCCGCGCGAGCGGATCCTGCGCACCGCCGCGGCCGCCGTGGCCGTCGGCGGGGTCCTGTTGATCGTCGGTCACGCCGGGGGGCCTTCGTGGGACCCGGACGCGCACGCGGACATGCACTTCCCGACGCCCCGGGAGGTGTGGTCCCGGCTGGAGCTGCCAGAGGGTGACTGGGAGGTGCTGGTCGCGGCCGAGCACCTACAGGCCATGACGGCGCCCGACGGGCGGCCCGGGACCCGGCCGGACAACGTGCTGAAGCTCAGGCGGCTGCGCTAGCGCAGCCGCCCGCCGACAGGGGTCAGAAACCGAGCTTGCGCAGCTGCTTGGGGTCCCGCTGCCAGTCCTTGGCGACCTTCACGTGGAGGTCGAGGAAGACCGGGGTCCCGAGCAGCGCCTCGATGTGCTTGCGCGACTTCATCCCGACCTCCTTCAGGCGGGCGCCCTTGGGGCCGATGATGATGCCCTTCTGGCTCGGCCGCTCGATGTAGACGTTGGCGTGGATGTCGAGCAGCGGCCGGTCGGCCGGACGGTTCTCGCGCGGGATCATCTCCTCGACGACCACGGCGATGGAGTGCGGGAGCTCGTCGCGCACGCCCTCCAGTGCGGCTTCACGGATCAGTTCCGCGACCATGACCATCTCGGGCTCGTCGGTGAGGTCGCCCTCCGGGTACAGCGGCGGGCTCTCGGGCAGCAGCGGGGCGATGAGGTCGGCCAGCAGCTGGACCTGGGTGTCGCCGACGGCCGAGACGGGGACGATCTCGGCCCACTCGAAGCCCAGCTCCTCGGCGAGCTGGTGGACGGCGATGAGCTGCTCGCCCACCACCTTGGACTCGACCAGGTCGGTCTTGGTGATGATGGCGATCTTGGGGGTCTTCTTGATCCCCGCCAGTTCCTTGGCGATGAACTTGTCGCCGGGGCCGAGCTTCTGGTCGGCCGGCAGGCAGAAGCCGATGACGTCGACCTCGGACCAGGTGGCACGCACCACGTCGTTGAGGCGCTCGCCGAGGAGGGTGCGCGGCTTGTGCAGGCCGGGCGTGTCGACGAGGACGAGCTGTGCGTCGGGGCGGTGCACGATGCCGCGGACGGTGTGGCGGGTGGTCTGCGGCCGGTTGGAGGTGATCGCGACCTTGGTACCCACGAGTGCGTTGGTGAGGGTCGACTTGCCCGCGTTGGGGCGGCCGACGAAGCAGGCGAAGCCCGCACGGTGCGGGCTGGTGGACTCGGGGGAACGATCGCTCATACGGGCCATTCTCCCCGATGCGGCTCCCAGCGCCGACCAGGTCGCGGCGGCGAGGGCGCAAGCGGCCGCCGGGAAGGTGCCGAGCAGGGGGTGCGCGGCGTGGGCGATACGGCCCTGAGCTGTGCTTCCGCCGCCGACGGGCCCTAGCGACACCTGGGCCCGCTCCACGTCGGGCAGCTCGTTCCAGGGGGCGCTTTGGCGTATTACCCGGCCGGGAAGCGGTTCGGCGCCCGCCCAGGCGGGGGCGGACGCGGCGGGCGCCCTGCCGAAGGCGCCGGAAGCGGCGAGGGCGGCGCGGGGCCGCAGGGGTGACGTTGCCGGTGTGGCGCCGCGTGCAGGCGACCACGGCGCCGGATCGGGAAGAGAGGGGCGCGCCGGGGATGCTGACGCCGCCCGGTCCGGTGGAGTCGGCGGCCTTGCCGATCAGGGACCGGTCGGCCGGAGCGCCGCGGGCGTCCTTGACGGTGACGGCGCCGATCCGTCCGGTGGCGGCGCCGCCGTCCGGGTAGGGGACCGCGGCCGGGGCGCTGTCCTCACCCGTCCGGCTGATGGCCCGTCGGGAGCGGGCGGGGCGTCCCGGGACGCACGGAAGGTCCGCCGGTAGGCGGTCGGGCTGACCCCGAGGACCGCCTGCACGTGCTTGCGCAGCGACTGGGCGGTTCCGAAGCCCGCGTCCCGGGCCACGTGCTCCATCGGCAGGTCCGTCCGCTCCAGCAGCTGCCGGGCCCGCTCGACACGCTGCCTCGTGATCCACTCCCCCGGGCTCAGACCGCACTCCTCGCGGAAGCGCCGGGTGAAGGTCCGCACCGACACGGCCTCCTGCCGGGCCAGGTCGGTGAGGCGCAGCGGCTCGTGCAGCCGGTCCAGCATCCGGGCGCGGGCCGCGGTGGTGCCGGCGCGCTGCTCCTGGGGCACGGGGCGGGTGACGAACTGGGCCTGGCCGCCGTCGCGGTGCGGCGGCACGACGGTGCGGCGGGCGACGTCGTTGGCGACGACCGCGCCGTGGTCACGGCGCACGATGTGCAGGCACAGGTCGATGCCGGAGGCGACCCCGGCCGAGGTCAGCACGTCCCCGTCGTCGGTGTAGAGCACGTCCGGGTCGACCCGGACCGCCGGGAAGAGCCGCTGGAAGTGCTCGGCCGAGGCCCAGTGGGTGGTGGCCGGGCGGCCGTCCAGGTAGCCCGCGGCGGCCAGCACGTAGCCACCGGTGCAGATGGAGACGAGCCGCGTGCCCGGCCGGATGTGGGCGAGCGCGGCGGCGAGCTCGCCGGTCAGCCTGCCCTCTTCGTGGACCGGCCCCAGTTCGTAGGAGGCGGGCACGACCACCGTGTCGGCGGTGGCCAGCAGTTCCGGGCCGTGTTCTACCTGGATGGCGAAGTCGGCGTCGGTGCGCACCGGTCCGGCGGCCAGCGCGCAGGTGAGGATCTCGTAGAGCGGCCGGCCGGCCGGGTCCTTGGCGCGTCCGAAGATGCGGTGCGGAATGCCGAGCTCGAAGGGCAGCAGTCCGACGAGGGCCAGGACGACGACGCGATGGAGCCGGGCCGGGGACATCATGGCCCGATCGTATCGAAGGGTGTCGGTCAGGCCACTGTCGTCCGGGTCCCCACGGACCGGAAGCTGTGGACGTGACGCAGACAGCCCCCGCCCCCACGGCCCCCTCCCCGGCACCCCGCAGGCCCGGACGCATCCACCGCGCCTGGTTCGCCGCGGCGGTCGCCTTCGTGACGATCATCGGCGCCGCCGCCTTCGCCTCCCTGCCCGGCCTGCTCATCGAGCCGCTGCACGCGGAGTTCGACTGGTCCCGAGGCACCATCGGCTTCGCCGTGTCCGTCAATCTCGCGCTCTACGGGCTCACCGCTCCCTTCGCCGCCGCGCTGATGGACCGCTTCGGCATCCGCACGGTCGTCGCGTGCGCGCTGACGGTCATATCCGCCGGCTCGGTGGCCACCGTGTGGATGACCGCGTCCTGGCAGCTGGTTCTGTACTGGGGCGTGCTGGTGGGCCTGGGCAGCGGCTCGATGGCCCTGGCGTTCGCGGCGACGGTGACCAACCGCTGGTTCACGGCCCGGCGCGGCCTGGTCACAGGCATCCTGACCGCGGCCGGTGCCTCCGGGCAGCTGGTCTTCCTGCCGCTGCTGTCCTGGCTGGTGGAGCACAACGGCTGGCGCCCGGCGGCGGTCACCGTGTCCCTGGCCGCGCTGGTCGTGGTCCCCTTCGTGTGGCTGCTCCTGCGCGACCACCCCGCGGACGTGGGCCTCGCGCCGTACGGGGGCGAGTACGCCGCCCGGCCGGCCCCGGTCCCGGGCGCGGCCCGGCGGGCGGTCGCAGTGCTGTTCAAGGCGGCCCGCACCGGCCCCTTCTGGCTGCTGGCGGGCACCTTCGCGATCTGCGGTGCCTCCACGAACGGGCTGGTGAAAACCCACTTCGTACCGGCGGCCCACGACCACGGCATGCCGGTGACCGCGGCGGCCGGCCTGCTGGCGGTGATCGGGGTGTTCGACGTGGTCGGCACGGTGGCGTCCGGCTGGTTCACCGACCGCTTCGAGGCGCGGCGGCTGCTGGCCGTCTACTACGCGCTGCGCGGGGTGTCGCTGCTCTTCCTGCCGGTGCTGATGGCGCCGTCCGTGCACCCGCCGATGGTCTTCTTCATCGTCTTCTACGGGCTGGACTGGGTGGCGACCGTGCCGCCGACCATCGCCCTGTGCCGTGAGCACTACGGCGAGGACGGTGCCATCGTCTTCGGCTGGGTCCTGGCCTCGCACCAGGTGGGCGCTGCGCTGGTGGCCTTCCTGGCCGGCGTGGCACGGGACGCCTTCGGCTCGTACGACCTCGTCTGGTACGCGTCGGGCGCGCTGTGCGCGGTGGCGGCGCTGATGGCGATGGTCATCCGCCGGCGGTCTCCCGGGCGGCCGGCGGCGCCGCTGCCCGCGATGCCCTGACCGGAGCCCGAACCGAACAGGACCCGGAACCGGGCCGGGCCCGGGCCGGACCCTGGCTGTCACGAGGCGCGGGCGGCGGGGCGGGCGCGGCCGGGGCGACGCTCCGTCAGCCCGCCGGGGTCGTGGACTTCAGGGTGCCGTCCGGGGCGGCCAGCAGCACCGGGGTGTCCGGGCCGCCCAGGTCGCGGACGGCGGCTCGGTCCGCGGCGGCCGGAGCGTCGGCCGCGCTGACGACGGCGGCGGCCTCCAGGGACCGGGCACCGCTCGCCACCGCCATCGCGACCGCGGTCTGCAGCGCGCTCAGCTTCAGGGAGTCGAGGTCCACCGTCCCGGCCACGTAGGTGCGGCCCGTCTCATCGCGCACGGCCGCGCCCTCGGGCACCGCGTTGCGGGCCCGGGCGCTGCGCGCCAGCGTGATGATCTTGCTGTCCTCGGGGTCGATCCCGGTGCTGTCGGTCATGGGCGAAAGCATAGAGAGCGCCCCGCCGGGGCCGCGGGGCGGCTCCTGCGGGGCGCTGCGGGGGTCACGGCGCCCGGCGGCCGCGATCCGCCGCGTCCGCGCGGACGCCACCTCACGGCCGGTCGAGCCGCAGCCGCTCCGCCCTCGGCAGTCCGGCCACGACCAGGTCGTACGAGTCCTCCACCAGTTCGCGCACCATCCGGTCCGGCAGGCCGTCGGGGCCGCCCGCCGTCACCGTGTTCCAGTGCCGCTTGTTCATGTGGTAGCCGGGCGCGATCGCCGCGTGCTCCGCGCGCAGGCGCACCGCCAGCTCCGGCTCGCACTTGAGGTTGACCTTCAGCGGCTCCGCGTCCAGCGCCGAGAGCGCGAACACCTTGCCGAGCACCTTGAACACCGAGGTCTGGGGGGTGAAGGGGAACTCCTCCACCGCGCCGTTGAAGGCCAGGCAGAACTCCCTGAGCTGCGCCGGGGTCATTGGAGCTCCTCTCCCGCGGCGCCGCCGTATCCGGCCGGCTCCGCCAGGACCGTCACGATCTTGTTGCGCCGGCCGGCCGGGGATTCGGCCGTCAGCCGCAGGGGGCGTCCGTCCGGCAGCTCCACCAGCGCCGAGGCACCCGCGATGGGCACCCGGCCGAGTGCCTTGGCCAGGAGTCCGCCGACCGTCTCCACGTCCTCGTCGTCGAAGGCCTCGACCTTGAACAGCTCGCCGAGGTCGGTGATGTCCAGGCGCGCCGTGACCCGGTAGCGGTCCTCGCCGAGTTCCTCGACCGGGGCGATCTCCCGGTCGTACTCGTCGGTGATCTCCCCGACGATCTCTTCCAGGATGTCCTCGATGGTGACGATGCCGGCCGTGCCGCCGTACTCGTCGATCACGACCGCCACGTGGTTGCGCACCTGCTGCATCTCGCGCAGCAGGTCGCCCGCGTTCTTGGTGTCGGGCACGAACACCGCCGGCCGCATCACCGTGGAGACGAGATCGGACTCCGCTTCCCGGCTGATGTGGGTCTTGCGGACCAGGTCCTTCAGGTAGACGATCCCGACGATGTCGTCCTCGTTCTCCCCGGTCACCGGGATGCGCGAGAAGCCCGACCGCAGCGCCAGCGTCGTCGCCTGGCGGACCGTCTTGTACCGCTCGATGCAGACCAGGTCGGTCCGCGGGACCATCACCTCGCGCACCAGGGTGTCGCCGAGCTCGAAGACCTGGTGCACCATCCGGCGCTCGTCGTCCTCGATCAGCGATTCCTTCTCCGCGAGGTCCACCAGCGCGCGCAGCTCGGCCTCGGAGGCGAAGGGCCCCTTGCGGAAGCCCTTGCCGGGCGTGAGCGCGTTGCCGATGAGGATCAGCAGCTGCGGGACGGGCCCCATCACCCGGGCGAGCGGTACGAGGACGTAGGCGGCCGCCGTCGCGGTGTTCAGGGGGTGCTGACGGCCGATCGTGCGCGGGGACACTCCCACGGCCACGAAGGACACCAGCACCATCACGGCGATGGCCACGAGCAGCGCGGTCCAGTTGTCGCCGAACTCGTCGAGGCAGACGTAGGTGACGAGCACGCCGGCCGCCATCTCACAGGTGACGCGGACCAGCAGCGCCACGTTGAGGTAGCGGGTGGTGTCGGCGGCCACCTGGGCGAGCTTGGCGCTTCCGCGCCGGCCCTCCCTCACGGCCTGCTCGGCGCGGAAGCCCGAGATGCGGGCGAGCCCGGATTCGGCGCAGGCGGCGAACCAGGCCACCACCACCAGCAGGACCGCTCCGGTGATCAGTTGGGGAGCGGTCACGAGACGGTCGGGGCCGGGGACGGGCCGGTCATGCCGCGCTCGGCGCGCCAGCCGTCGACGATGGCCGCCTGGAGTCCGAACATCTCGGCCTTCTCGTCCGGCTCCTCGTGGTCGTAGCCGAGCAGGTGCAGCACTCCGTGAACGGTCAGGAGCTGGAGCTCCTCGTCCATGGAGTGCTGCGTGGGCGCGTCCTCGCCCTGCTTCTTGGCTACCTCGGGGCAGAGCACGATGTCGCCGAGGAGACCCTGGGGCGGCTCCTCGTCGTCCTTCGCCGGCGGACGGAGCTCGTCCATCGGGAAGGACATGACGTCGGTGGGTCCGGGCAGGTCCATCCACTGGATGTGGAGCTGCTCCATCGCCTCCTCGTCGATGACGATGACGGAGAGCTCGGAGAGCGGGTGGATCCGCATCCGGGTGAGCGCGTAGCGGGCGATGTCGAGGATCGCCCGCTCGTCGACCTCTGTTCCGGACTCGTTGTTGACGTCGATCGACATGGTGCGCTGAGTTCTACTTCCGCTGGTGGCCGTTCGGGGCCTGCTGGCTGTCGTCGTACTTCTCGTACGCGTCGACGATACGGCCGACCAGCTTGTGGCGGACGACATCCTCGGACGTGAGCCGCGAGAAGTGGATGTCCGGCACCCCTTCGAGGATCGACTGGACCTGGCGCAGGCCGCTCCTGGTACTGCCGGGCAGGTCGACCTGGGTGACGTCACCGGTGATGACGATCTTCGAGTCGAAGCCCAGCCGGGTCAGGAACATCTTCATCTGCTCGGGGCTGGTGTTCTGCGCCTCGTCGAGGACCACGAAGGCATCGTTGAGGGTGCGGCCGCGCATGTACGCCAGGGGCGCGACCTCGATGGTCCCGGCGGCCATGAGCCGCGGGATCGAATCCGGGTCGATCATGTCGTGCAGCGCGTCGTAGAGCGGGCGCAGGTACGGGTCGATCTTGTCGAAGAGCGTGCCCGGCAGGAAGCCCAGCCGCTCCCCCGCCTCGACCGCGGGCCGGGTCAGGATGATCCGGCTGACCTGCTTGGACTGCAGGGCCTGGACCGCCTTGGCCATGGCGAGGTAGGTCTTGCCGGTACCGGCGGGGCCGATGCCGAAGACGATCGTGTTCTTGTCGATCGCGTCGACGTACCGCTTCTGGTTCAGGGTCTTGGGGCGGATGGTGCGGCCGCGGCTGGAGAGGATGTTCTGGGTGAGCACCTCGGCGGGCGTCTCCTCGGAGCCGCCATTGCCGTTGCCGCTCGCCTTGAGCATGGCGATCGAGCGTTCCACTGCGTCCTCCGTCATCGGCTGCCCGGTGCGGAGCACCAGCATCATCTCGTCGAACAGGCGCTGGATCAGGGCGACTGCCGCCGCGTCCCCGACCGCGCTGACCTGGTTGCCCCGCACGTGGATGTCGGCCTCCGGGAAGGCTTTCTCGATCACGCGCAGCAGGGCGTCACCGGAACCGAGCACCGTCACCATCGGGTGGGTGGCCGGAACGGTGAAGTGGGCTCGCGCCTGACCCGGCGCGGGGATGTGGGCTGTCGGTGTCTGAGTCATGGGCCGGCACTGTGGCCTGCGCATACCTCCTGCTGAGGGGCCGCGCCGATCGACGACCACCGGAGTACCAAGCCTACGTCGCCGCCGACGCTTCCCCGAGGGCTTTTACGCGGGGCGTGCGGTCCGTCACGCCCCGCGACGCGCTACACCGGGTGCCGGAAGCCGATCGTCGGCACGGCCCGGCGGCGCGCCGCCGGACTGGGGCCGGAGGGGAGCAGGTCGTCGAGGAAGCCGTAGCGGCCGCGCAGCTCCCCGGGCGCGGTCCGCCACCAGTGGGACACCTCCGGCCAGCCGGGGGCGGACAGGGAGCCGCCGAACTCCTGCACCGACAGGGCGGCCGTCAGCCCGGCGAAGGCCAGCCGGTCCGCGAGCGGCCAGCCCGCCAGGGTGCCGGTGACGAAGCCCGCCACGTACACGTCCCCCGCCCCCGTGGGATCCAGCGCGTCCACCGTGATCCCCGGGACCTGCGCCGTCTCGCCCGTGCGCCCGTCCACGGCGTACGAGCCCTCCGCGCCCATCGTGACCACGGCGATCGGCACCTTCTCGGCCAGCGCCCGGGCCGCCGCGCGCGGACAGTCCGTGCGCGTGTACCGCATCGCCTCGCCCGCGTTCGGCAGGAACGCCTCGCAGTGGCGCAGGTCCCTCAGGGCGCCCAGGTCCCAGCGCCCGCTCTCGTCCCAGCCGACGTCCGCGAAGACCCGCGAGCCGCGCCGGGCGGCTTCGGCGATCCACTGCTCGCTCCGGCCCTGCCCCAGCGAGGCCACGGCCGCACGGGCCAGCGGCGGGCACTGCGGGAAGGCGCGGGGGCCGGCGGGCGGCGGGGCCTCGTGGCCGTGCGAGACCATGGTGCGCTCGCCCTCGTAGGCCATCGAGACCGTGACGGGGCTGTGCCAGCCGGGGATCGTGCGCGACATGGAGAGATCGATGCCCTCGCCCTGTTCGAGGGCGTCCCAGCAGTACTCGCCGTAGTGGTCGTCGCCGAAGGCCGCGGCCAGCGAGGTGCGCAGGCCCAGGCGGGCCAGGGCGGTCGCCATGTTGGCGACGCCGCCGGGGCTGGAGCCCATGCCCCGCGCCCAGGACTCCGTGCCGCGCACCGGAGCGGAGTCGAGGCCCGTGAAGATGATGTCGAGGAAGACCGTGCCGGTCAGGAAGACGTCGCAGCCCGGTTCCTGGGGGTCGCGCAGCGGACCGAGCGGGTCCAATGCCGCCGAGCGGCTGTCGAAGCTGTCCCGACTGGTCACGGTGTACTCCCCGTTGCTCTCGAAGGGTCGTTTCTGCCGCAGGTTTCGCGGTGGAAAGCTGCCAGCTCTGCCCGCCTGGGCGGGACCGAAACCCAGTGTGTCGCAGATCACCTCCGAAATGCCCTTTCCCGCAACTCCGGCCGCTCGGTGGACAGGGGTCCCGCTCGCTGTGCGACGCCTCTCCCGCACCACCGGGAACGTCCGTGCTCCACCGCACCGGCGGACCGCACGCCGCGGGGACGCCGGCGCCTTCCCGAAGCCCGGCCCGCCCCGGCCCGGTGGCAGCACCGGTCCGGCCGCCGCAGCACCGGTCCGGCCGCCGCAGGGGCGGTCCGGCTCAGGCGCGCTTGGGCAGCGGGATCCGGACCAGGTCCGCGGCGACGGTGAGTTCGCCCTCGAAGCCGGCCGCGCGGGCCTGGCGTTCGAACGCGGAGGGGTCCGTGTAGCGCTGCGAGAAGTGCGTCAGCACCAGGTGCCGCACGCCGGCGTCCCGCGCGACCCGGCCCGCCTGCCCGGCCGTGAGGTGCCCGTGGTCGGTGGCGAGGGCGGCGTCCTCGTCGAGGAAGGTCGATTCGATCACCAGCATGTCGCAGCCCTCGGCGAGCGCGTCCACGCCCTCGCAGAGCCGGGTGTCCATGACGAACGCGAACCGCTGCCCGGGCTTCGGTTCGCTGACCTCCTCCAGCGTGATCCCGTCCAGCCGTCCCTCGCGCTGGATCCGGCCCACGTCCGGCCCCTTGATCCCGTGCCGCGCCAGCAGCCGGGGCACCATGCGGCGCCCGTCGGGCTCGGTGAGCCGGTAGCCGAAGGACTCCACCGGGTGCGAGAGGCGCCGGGCGTCCAGGACGTAGGAGGCCGCGCGCGCGAGGGTCCCGTCCGCGGCCACCGGCTCCTCGGCCAGCCGCACCGTCTCGCGGTAGGCCGTGGCGTACCGCAGCCGGTCGAAGAACTTCTGCCCCGAGGCCGGGTAGTGCGCCGTGACGGGGTGCGGGACCCCGTCGAGGTTGATCCGCTGGATCACCCCGGCCAGCCCGAGGCTGTGGTCACCGTGGAAGTGCGTGACGCAGATCCGGTTGATGTCGTGCGCGGCCACCCCGGCGTGCAGCATCTGGCGCTGCGTGCCCTCGCCCGGATCGAAGAGGATGCCCTCGCCGTCCCAGCGCAGCAGGTAGCCGTTGTGGTTGCGGTGGCGCGTGGGCACCTGGCTGGCGGTGCCCAGCACCACGAATTCGCGTACGGACACGGTCTAGCCGGGGGGCCACTGGAGGCCGCGGCCTCCGATCACGTGCGCGTGGGCGTGGAAGACGGTCTGGCCGGCGCCGGCGCCGGTGTTGAAGACGATCCGGTAGCCGGGCTCGACGATCTCCTCGTCGGCGGCGATCTGCCCGGCCTCGCGCAGCACGTCGGCCGCGACGGCCGGTTCGGCCGCGGCCAGCGAGGCCGCGTCGGGGTAGTGCACCTTGGGGATGACGAGCACGTGGGTCGGCGCCTGCGGGTTGATGTCCCGGAAGGCGACGGTGTTCCCGGTCTCCCGGACCACGGTCGCCGGGATCTGCCCCGCGACGATCTTGCAGAACAGGCAGTCGGCCTGCGGTTCCCCGGCCATCGCTTCGCCTCCGTGTCGTTGATCGGTCCGGGCATCGTATCCCCGGACCGGGGGCGGCACTGCGGGCAGGCCGCGCCGCCCAAGCGGCGCGGTCCGCGGGGACGTTGCGCCCTACGCCCAGCGCCCGGTGCGGGCGAGCAGGACCGCCGTCGCGGCGGTGCCGGCCGTGGAGGTCCGCAGGACGGAGCGGCCGAGGCGGTAGGGGCGGGCGCCGGCTCCGGCGAAGACGGCCAGTTCCTCGGGCGAGACGCCGCCCTCGGGGCCGACCACCAGCACGATGGACCCGGCGGCCGGCAGCTCGGCCGTGGCCAGTGCCTCGGAGGGGGCGTCGCGGTCCTCGTGGAGGACCATCGCCAGGTCGGCGCCGGCCAGCAGCGCCGCCACCTGCTTGGTGGACATGGCCTCGGCCACCTCCGGGAAGCTGACCCGGCGGGACTGCTTGCCCGCCTCCCGGGCGGTGGCCCGCCACTTGGCCAGGGACTTCGCCCCGCGGTCGCCGCGCCACTGCGTGATGCAGCGCGAGGCCTGCCACGGCACGATCGCGTCCACGCCCGTCTCGGTCATGGTCTCGACGGCCAGCTCGCCGCGGTCCCCCTTGGGCAGGGCCTGGACGACCGTGACGCGGACCGGCGGCTGCGGTTCCCGCCCGGCCGAGGACACCGCCACGACCAGCCGGTCCTTGCCCTCGGCGGCCTTCACGACGGCCTCGGCCCAGCCGCCCCGGCCGTCGGTGAGGACCACCGCTTCGCCTGGGGTCAGCCGCT
This sequence comes from Streptomyces sp. CB00455, assembly GCF_001905445.1. GTDB lineage: Bacteria > Actinomycetota > Actinomycetes > Streptomycetales > Streptomycetaceae > Streptomyces. The sequence goes on from NZ_LIVQ01000003.1 coordinate 686,439, forward strand.
TCACCGACACCGCGTGCCGGCCCTCGGGCCCGTCCAGGACGAATTCCGCGCCCGTGGGGACCTCCTCGACCACGAACACTGGGGCCGTCATGACGCACTCCTCATCTGCGTTGTCGTCAACGCGCTGCGTGCCGCGGCCAGTTCGGCCGCCAGCACCTCCACAAGCTGTCCCGCCGGCAGCGGCCGCGCCAGCCGGTGGCCCTGGCCGGCCCACAAGGCCATGCCCTGCGGGTCCCCGGCGGCGGCCGCCGCCTTGCGCAGCCCGGAGGTGATGTGGTGGATCTGCGGGTAGGCGGCGGGCGCGTACGGCCCGTGTTCGCGCACGAACCGGTTCACCAGGCCGCGCGCCGGCCGGCCGGAGAAGGCCCGGGTGAGCTCGGTCCGCACGAACAGGGGATCCGTCAGCGCCTTCTTGTGCAGCGGGTGCGCCCCGGATTCCGGACACGCCAGGAAGGCCGTCCCGAGCTGGGCGGCCTCGGCGCCCGCCGCCAGCAGCGCGGCGATCTGCGAGCCCCGCATCACACCGCCCGCCGCGATGATCGGCAGGGCCACGGCTTCCCGTACCTGTGTCACCAGCGCGAGCACGCCGACCGCGGCCGTGCCGTCGGCCTGCGGGTCGTCCCGGTGGGTGCCCTGGTGGCCGCCGGCCTCCGCGCCCTGGACGCAGACGGCGTCGGCGCCCGCCTCCTGCGCGGCGCGCGCCTCGTCCACGGAGGTCACGGTGACGACGGTGCGGGTACCGGCCCGGCGCAGCGCGGCGAGGGCGGACGGGACGGGGCAGCCGAAGGTGAAGGAGACCACCGGAACGGGGTCCTCCAGGAGGATGGCGAGCTTGGCGTCGTAGCCGTCGTCGCAGGTGCCGATGATGTCCTCGGCGGCGAGGGAGACGCCGTACCAGCCGGCCTCGCCCGCCAGGTGTCCCCGGTACGTCTCGACGGCCGCCGGGTCGACGTAACCGGTCTGCGGCAGGAAGAGGTTCACGCCGAAGGGGCGCCGGGTGAGCGCGCGCACCTGCTTGATCTCCTGGTACATGCCGTCGGCGGTCTTGTAGCCGCCGGCCAGGTAGCCCACCCCGCCCGCCTCGCACACGGCGGCGGCGAGCGGCGGACAGGAAGCTCCGCCCGCCATGGGGGCCTGCACGATCGGGTGGGGGGAGTGACCGTTCGGTGCCAAGGACATGCATTGCATCGTGCCATGTCCCGCTCAGGGGACCGAATCACTGCATTCGCCCGGCACGGTCCGCTCCCCGCGGGCCCGGCAGGGACGCGAAGGACCCGGCCGCAGACGTGCCCGGCCGGGCCCTTCGAACGGTGTCGCAGGCGGTCAGCGACCGTTGAAGGCATCCTTCAGGCGGCTGAACAGGCCCTGCTGCCCGGGTGCGAACTGGCCGGTCGGCCGCTCCTCGCCGCGCAGCTTCGCCAGCTGGCGCAGCAGTTCCTCCTGCTGGGCGTCCAGCTTGCTCGGGGTGGTGACCTCGACGTGCACGATGAGGTCGCCGCGGCCGCCGCCCCGCAGGTGGGTGACGCCGCGCCCGTGCAGCGGGATCGCCTGCCCGGACTGGGTGCCGGGCCGGATGTCGATCTCCTCCAGACCGTCCAGCGTCTCCAGCGGGCACTTGGTGCCCAGCGAGGCCGCCGTCATCGGGATGGTGACCGTGCAGTGCAGGTCGTCCCCGCGCCGCTGGAAGGTCGGGTGCGGCAGCTCGTGGATCTCCACGTACAGGTCGCCGGCGGGGCCGCCGCCGGGGCCGACCTCGCCCTCGCCCGCGAGCTGGATGCGGGTGCCGTTCTCCACGCCGGCCGGGATCTTGACCGTCAGGCTGCGGCGGGAACGGACCCGGCCGTCGCCCGCGCACTCGGGGCACGGGGTCGGGACCACGGTGCCGAAGCCCTGGCACTGCGGGCAGGGGCGCGAGGTCATGACCTGGCCCAGGAAGGACCGGGTGACCTGCGAGACCTCACCGCGCCCGCGGCACATGTCACACGTCTGCGCCGAGGTGCCGGGGGCCGCGCCCTCGCCGGAGCAGGTGGTGCAGACGACGGCCGTGTCGACCTGGATGTCCTTGGTGGTCCCGAAGGCCGCCTCGTCCAGCTCCAGGTCCAGCCGGATCATGGCGTCCTGGCCGCGCCGGGTCCGCGAGCGCGGGCCGCGCTGCGAGGCCTGGCCGAAGAAGGCGTCCATGATGTCGGAGAAGTTGCCGAAGCCACCCGCTCCGAAGCCGCCCGCCCCGCCGCCACCGCCCGAGGAGGACAGCGGATCGCCGCCGAGGTCGAAGACCTGCTTCTTCTGCGGGTCCGAGAGCACCTCGTAGGCCGCGTTGATCTCCTTGAAGCGCTCCTGCGTCTTCGGATCCGGATTCACATCCGGGTGGAGTTCACGCGCGAGGCGCCGGAATGCCTTCTTGATCTCGTCCTGCGATGCGTCGCGGCGCACGCCGAGAACGGCGTAGTAGTCCGTGGCCACTTACGACTCCGCCAGGATCTGTCCGACGTAACGTGCCACTGCGCGTACCGCTCCCATCGTTCCGGGGTAGTCCATGCGGGTCGGTCCGACCACGCCGAGTTTGGCGACGGTTTCGCCGCCCGAACCGTAACCGACCGAGACGACGGACGTGGAGTTCAGTCCCTCGTAGGCATTCTCATGCCCGATCTTCACGGCCATTCCCGACTCACCGGCCTCGCCCAGCAGCTTGAGGAGCACGACCTGCTCCTCCAGCGCCTCCAGCACCGGCCTGATCGTCAGGGGAAAATCGTGTCCGAAGCGGGTGAGATTGGCGGTTCCGCCGATCATCAGCCGCTCTTCGGCTTCCTCGACCAGGGTTTCGAGGAGCGTGCCGAGCACGGTGGAGACCGTGGCACGGTCCTCGGCCTCGAAGGATTCGGGCAGGTCCTGGACGAGCGGGGGCACATCGGTGAAGCGGCGGCCGACCACCCGGCTGTTGAGCCGGGCACGCAGGTCCGCGAGCGAGGCCTCACCGAAGGGGCCGGGGCAGTCGATCAGCCGCTGTTCGACGCGGCCGGTATCCGTGATCAGTACGAGCATCAGGCGCGCGGGGGCGAGCGAGAGCAGCTCCACGTGCCGGACGGTCGAGCGGGTCAGGCTCGGGTACTGGACGACGGCGACCTGCCGGGTGAGCTGCGCGAGCAGCCGCACCGTGCGGCCGACGACGTCGTCGAGGTCGACGGCGCCGTCGAGGAAGTTCTGGATGGCCCGGCGCTCGGGCGTCGACAGCGGTTTGACCCCCGCCAGCTTGTCGACGAAGAGGCGGTAGCCCTTGTCGGTGGGGATCCGTCCGGCGCTGGTGTGGGGCTGCGCGATGTAGCCCTCGTCCTCCAGCACGGCCATGTCGTTGCGCACGGTGGCGGGCGAGACGCCGAGGCGGTGCCGCTCGGTGAGCGCCTTGGAGCCGACCGGCTCCTCCGTCCCGACGTAGTCCTGGACGATGGCGCGCAGCACTTCGAGTCTGCGTTCGCTGAGCATCGCGCACACCTCCAGCCGTGGTCCGTTGCCGTGCCCGTTGGCACTCTGGGCGTTCGAGTGCCAGGGAACCCCCGCCCAGTGTACGGCCGGGTGGTCGGACCATGGCAAGGGAGGGCCGTCACGGTAGCGTCGCGGCATGGACGTGCGCTGGGAAGAGGCGGGCTGGGAGCGGTTGACCGGGCGGAGCGGCCGGCGGCGGCTGCCGGTGTGGGACTGCACGGTGGGGCTGGTGGTGGGGGACGAGTCCGTCCTCCTCGTCGACCCGGGTTCGTGCCTGCGGGAGGGCGCCGTGCTGCGCGGCGAGGCGGAGCGGCTGACGGGCCGGCGCGTGACCCATATCGCATTCACGCACGGACATTTCGACCACGTCCTGGGTGCGGCCGCCTTCGCGGGGGCCGAGGTGTACGGGGCGGTCGGGCTGGACTCCCTGCTCTCGGTCGGCCGGGAGGCGCTGCGGCTGTCGGCGGTGCACCACGGCATGGCGCAGGAGGAGGCGGCGCGGGCCGTGGAGCTGCTGGTGCTCCCCCGCCACCCGGTGTCGGGGGAGCTGACCCTGGAGCTGGGCGGGGTGCAGGTGCTCCTGGCCAATGTGGGGCCGGGGCACACGGGGCACGACCTGGCGGTCTTCGTGCCGGGCGAGCGGGAGGTCGTCTTCTGCGGGGACCTCGTGGAGGAGTCCGGCGAACCGCAGGCGGGGCGGGACGCGGTCCCGGCGCGGTGGCCGGCGGCGCTGGACCGGCTGCTGTCGCTGGGCGGGGAGGACGCACTGTACGTGCCGGGTCACGGAGCGGTGGTGGGCGCGGACTTCGTGCGTGCGCAACGCGCCACACTGGCGGCCCGTTTCGGCGTGTCGGAGGCGTGAAGGGCGCGGCTCTCCTACTGTCGGCCGGATGCGCGAGTACTCCCCCGACCTGACCCCGCAGTGGAAGCGCCCCCGGGCCGTACCGGAGGTGGCGGCCGAACCCGACCTGGTGGTCGAGGTGGCCGGGACGGACTTCTGCGGCGCGGTGGTGGCGTGCGAGGCGGGCACGGTGACCCTGGAGGACCGGTTCGGCAAGCGCCGGGTGTTCCCGATGGAGGCCCGGGGGTTCCTGCTGGACGGGGCGGTGGTCACCCTGGTCCGTCCGTCGCGGGCCCCGGCCGCCCCCGCGCGGACCGCGTCCGGGTCGATCGCCGTGCCGGGGGCGCGTGCCCGGGTGGCGCGGGCGGGCCGGATCTACGTGGAGGGCCGCCACGACGCCGAGCTGGTGGAGCGGGTCTGGGGTGACGACCTGCGGATCGAGGGCGTCGTGGTGGAGTACCTGGAGGGCATCGACGACCTCCCGGCCATCGTGGCCGAGTTCGCTCCGGCCCCTGACGCCCGGCTGGGAATCCTGGTCGACCACCTGGTGCCGGGATCGAAGGAGTCCCGCATCGCGGCGTCGGTGACCTCGCCGGACGTCCTGGTGGTGGGTCATCCGTACGTGGACGTCTGGCAGGCGGTGAAACCGTCCGCGCTGGGCATCGCCGCGTGGCCGGTGATCCCGCCCGGCCAGGACTGGAAGACGGGCGTCTGCCGGTCCCTGGGCTGGCCGGAGAACACCGGGGCCGCCTGGCAGCACATCCTGTCCAGAGTGACCTCGTACCGCGACCTGGAGCCGGTCCTGCTGGGCCGCGTCGAGGAGCTGATCGACTTCGTGACCGCGCCGTGAGCGGCCGCCGGCCGTGGCGCGGCGTCCTTGGCCACCCTGCCCTGTAGTCCGGCGGGTGGGGCGTCCTTCGTCGCACGGCGGCCGCGACGGCCGCAGCGGCCCGGTCGCACTGCGGACGCCGGCAGCGGCCCGGTCGGTCCGCCGGGCGGCAGCGGCCGCTCAGTCCACCAGGTCCCGGACCACGGCGTCGGCCAGCAGCCTGCCCCGCAGGGTCAGCACGGCGCGCCCGGCCCCGTACGGCTCCTGTGCCAGCAGGCCGTCCGCCAGGGCCCGGCGGGAGGCCGCCAGCCCGGCCGGCGCGAGCAGCGACAGCGGGACCCCGTCGACCAGCCGCAGCTCCAGCAGGATGCGCTCCACCCGCCGGTCCTCCTCGGACAGCAGCTCGCGCCCCGCTCCGGGCGAGCGGCCCCCGGCCAGCGCCGCCGCGTAGGCGCCGGGGTGCTTGACGTTCCACCACCGGACCCCGCCCACGTGCGAGTGCGCGCCCGGGCCGGCGCCCCACCAGTCGGCGCCGCGCCAGTACAGCTCGTTGTGCAGGCACCGCCCGGCCCGTGAAGTGGCCCAGTTCGAGACCTCGTACCAGTCGTACCCGGCCTGCGCCATGACCTCGTCGGCGATCAGGTAGCGGTCGGCGTGCACGTCGTCGTCCGTCATGGGGACCTCGCCCCGGCGGATGCGCCGTGCCAGCTGGGTGCCCTCCTCCACGATCAGCGCGTAGGCCGAGATGTGGTCGGGGCCGGCCCCCAGCGCGGCCGCGAGGGTGGCGCGCCAGTCCTCGTCCGACTCCCCGGGCGTGCCGTAGATCAGGTCCAGGTTGACGTGCTCGAAGCCGGCCGCGCGTGCTTCCGCGACGCACGCCTCGGGGCGGCCGGGCGTGTGCGTGCGGTCCAGCACCTTCAGGACGTGCTGCTTCGCGCTCTGCATGCCGAAGGAGACCCGGTTGAAGCCCCCGGCCCGCAGCTCCGCCAGGTACCGCGGGTCGACCGACTCGGGATTCGCCTCGGTGGTGATCTCGGCGTCCTCGGCCAGGCCGAACTCGTCGCGGATGGCCGCGAGCATGCGGACGAGGTCGGCGGCGGGCAGCAGCGTCGGCGTGCCGCCGCCGACGAAGACGGTCCGGACGGCGCGCGGGTCGTCCCCGAGGACCTTGCGCGCGAGGCGGACCTCGTCGATCAGGGTGTCGGCGTAGTTCTCCCGCGAGGCGAGCACACCGCCGGTACCCCGCAGCTCGGTGGCCGTGTAGGTGTTGAAGTCGCAGTACCCGCAGCGCGTGGCGCAGTACGGGACGTGCAGGTAGAAGCCGAGCGGCCGCTCCCCGGCACCCGCCAGGGCGTGCGCCGGCAGCGAGCCGTCTTCGGGCATGGGTTCACCGTCGGGCAGGGCGGAAGGCATAGCCCCATTGTCCCGCACCGCCCGCCCCCGCCCCCACCACGGGCCGGCGCGGCGCAACGAGACCCCCGGACCGGGCCGGGTGGGGGCCCCGCCCGGCGCGCCGGCCCGTACTGCCGGTACCGCCCGTACTGCCGGTACCGCCCGTACTGCCGGTGCCGCCCGCCGCGAGGCGTCAGGCTTCGCGCGCGCCCTCGTACATCTCGTCGATCAGGTACTTGAACTCCCGCTCGACGACCGGCCGCTTCAGCTTGAGGCTGGGCGTCAGGTCGCCGTGCTCCACGTCCAGGTCCCGCGGCAGCAGCCGGAACTTCTTGACCGTCTGCCAGCGCTGCAGCCCCTCGTTCAGGGTCTGTACGTACGTCTCGATCAGGCGGACGGTCTCCGGCGCGGCCACCACCTGCGCGTACGTCTTGCCCTCCAGCCCGTTCTCGGCGGCCCAGCCCAGGATCGCGGGCTCGTCGAGCGCGATCAGGGCCGAGCAGAAGTTCCGGTCGGCGCCGTGCACGACGATCGTCGACACGTACGGGCAGATCGCCTTGAACTGGCCCTCGACCTCGGCCGGGGCGACGTACTTGCCGCCCGAGGTCTTGATCAGGTCCTTCTTGCGGTCGGTGATGCGCAGGTAGCCGTCGGCCGACAGCTCGCCGATGTCGCCCGTGTGCAGCCAGCCGTCGGACTCCAGGACCTCGGCGGTCTTCTCCGGCTGCCCGTGGTAGCCCTGCATGATGCCGGGCCCGCGCAGCAGGACCTCGCCGTCGTCGGCGATGCGGACCTCGGTACCGGGGAGCGGCTTGCCGACCGTGCCGGTGCGGTAGGCCTCGCCCGGGTTGACGAAGGAGGCCGCGCTGGATTCGGTCAGGCCGTAGCCCTCCAGGATGTGGATGCCCGCGCCGGAGAAGAAGTAGCCGATCTCGGGCGCCAGCGCGGAGGCGCCGGAGACGGCGGCGCGCAGGTTCCCGCCGAAGGCGTCGCGCAGCTTGGAGAAGACGAGCGCGTCGGCGACCTTGTGCTTGGTGGCGAGGCCGAAGGGGGCGGTGGCCTGGCCGGTGCGGCGGAAGTTGTCCTGGGTGACCTTGGCGTACTCGCGGGCGACGCCGACCGACCACTGGAAGATCTTGTACTTGGCGCCGCCGCCGGCCCGGGCCTTGGCGGCCACGCCGTTGTAGACCTTCTCGAAGATGCGCGGGACGGCGGCCATGTAGGTCGGCTGCACGATCGGCAGGTTCTCGATGATCTTGTCGATCCGGCCGTCGACGGCGGTCACGTGTCCGACCTCGATCTGCCCGGAGGTCAGCACCTTGCCGAAGACGTGGGCCAGCGGCAGCCACAGGTACTGGACGTCGTCCTTGGTGATCAGGCCGGTGGCGACGGTCGCCTTGGCCATGTACGACCAGTTGTCGTGCGGCAGCCGCACGCCCTTGGGGCGGCCGGTGGTGCCGGAGGTGTAGATGAGGGTGGCGAGCTGGTCCGCCGTGATGGCGCCGATCCGCTCCTTGACCGCCTCGGGGTGCTGGGCGAGGTACTCCTTGCCGCGCGCCTCCAGGTCCGCGAGGGAGAGCACCCAGCCCTCGGGATCGCCCTCCGCGGCCAGCGCGTCCGCGGCCTCGATGACCACCACGTGCGCGAGGTTCGGCAGGTCGGCGCGGCGCTCGCGCGCCTTCGCCAGCTGCTTGCCGTCCTCGGCGATGAGCACGCGGCTCTCGGAGTCCGCGAGGATGTACGCGGACTCCTCCGCGTTGGTGCTCGGGTAGATGGTGGTGACGGCGCCGCCGGCACACATCACGCCGAGGTCGGTGAGGATCCACTCGACGCGGGTGTTGGAGGCGAGCGCGACGCGCTCCTCCGACCGCAGGCCGAGGCCGATCAGGCCGGCGGCGACGGCGAAGACCCGCTCGGCCGCCTGGCCCCAGCTGAGCGACTTCCAGTCGTCGGGGCCCTGGCCGTCGGCGGCGGGCACCGGGAACCTGTACGCCTCCGCATGGGGCGTGGCGGCCACGCGCTCAAGGAAGAGGGCCGCCACGGTGGGCGGGCGCTTCTCGATCAAGGTCTGTGTGTCGCTCACGACATCCTCCGGACCGGTCCACGCGGCAGTGCGTGGGGGTGGAGCGCTGGGGGGCGCTTGGGACTGGCGGGTTTGCAGCCGTCGATCTTTTTTAAACTGGCGAGTAACCATCGAGCAGTGATCAGACTAGAGGCCGTCCGGCGCCTGCGTAAGGGCCCACAAGCGGCCGGTTCATAACGAAAGAGGCCCCCGGGCTCACGCGCGGGGGCCTGCTTGCGTACGTCCGGCGCACGGCTTCTCGTGTCTGCCGGCGGGCGGCTCCGGAGGGGCTACTTCTTCTTGCCGCCGGACTCGTCGCTGGAGAGGACGGCGATGAAGGCCTCCTGCGGGACCTCCACGGAGCCGACCATCTTCATCCGCTTCTTGCCTTCCTTCTGCTTCTCCAGCAGCTTCCGCTTACGGGAGATGTCACCGCCGTAGCACTTGGCGAGGACGTCCTTGCGGATGGCGCGGATCGTCTCGCGGGCGATGACCCGGGAGCCCACGGCCGCCTGGATCGGGATCTCGAAGGCCTGCCGCGGGATGAGCTCGCGCAGCTTGGCGACCAGGCGCACGCCGTAGGCGTAGGCGGCGTCCTTGTGGCAGACGGCGGAGAAGGCGTCGACCTTGTCGCCGTGCAGCAGGATGTCGACCTTGACGAGGCTGCTGGACTGCTCGCCGGTGGGCTCGTAGTCCAGGGAGGCGTAGCCGCGCGTCTTGGACTTCAGCTGGTCGAAGAAGTCGAAGACGATCTCCGCGAGCGGGAGCGTGTAGCGGATCTCGACGCGGTCCTCGGAGAGGTAGTCCATCCCGAGGAGGGTGCCGCGGCGCTGCTGGCAGAGCTCCATGATCGCGCCGATGAACTCGGAGGGCGCGAGCAGGGTGGCCCGGACGACCGGCTCGAACACGTCCGAGATCTTGCCCTCGGGGAACTCGCTCGGGTTGGTGACGGAGACTTCCTTGCCGTCTTCCATGACGACCCGGTAGACCACGTTCGGCGCGGTGGCGATCAGGTCGAGACCGAACTCGCGCTCCAGGCGCTCGCGCACCACGTCGAGGTGGAGCAGACCGAGGAAGCCGACGCGGAAGCCGAAGCCGAGCGCCGCCGAGGTCTCCGGCTCGTACACGAGCGCGGCGTCGTTCAGCTGCAGCTTGTCCAGGGCCTCGCGCAGGTCGGGGTAGTCCGAACCGTCGAGCGGGTACAGCCCCGAGAAGACCATCGGCCGCGGGTCCTTGTAGCCGCCGAGGGCCTCGGTGGCACCGTTGTGCAGGCTGGTGATGGTGTCACCGACCTTGGACTGACGGACGTCCTTCACGCCGGTGATGATGTAGCCGACCTCTCCGACGCCGATGCCGTCGGAGGGGGTCATCTCCGGGGAGGAGACACCGATCTCCAGCAGTTCGTGGGTGGCGCCGGTGGACATCATCCGGATGCGCTCGCGCTTGTTGAGCTGACCGTCCACGACACGGACGTAGGTGACGACACCGCGGTACGAGTCGTAGACCGAGTCGAAGATCATGGCGCGGGCGGGGGCGTCCTTGGGGCCGACCGGGGCCGGAACCGTGGCGACGATCTTGTCGAGCAGCGCGTCCACGCCGAGACCCGTCTTCGCGGAGACCCGCAGCACGTCCTCGGGCTGGCAGCCGACCAGGTTCGCCAGCTCCTCGGCGAACTTCTCCGGCTGGGCGGCCGGCAGGTCGATCTTGTTCAGCACCGGGACGATCGCGAGGTCCTTCTCCATCGCCAGGTACAGGTTGGCGAGGGTCTGCGCCTCGATGCCCTGGGCCGCGTCCACCAGGAGGACGGTGCCCTCGCAGGCGGCGAGGGAGCGCGAGACCTCATAGGTGAAGTCGACGTGCCCGGGGGTGTCGATCATGTTGAGGATGTGGGTGCTGCCCTGACCCTCGCCCGTGGTGGGGGCCCAGGGCAGTCGGACCGCCTGGGACTTGATCGTGATGCCGCGCTCACGCTCGATGTCCATGCGGTCGAGGTACTGGGCGCGCATCTGCCGCTGGTCGACCACACCGGTGATCTGGAGCATCCGGTCGGCAAGGGTCGACTTGCCGTGGTCGATGTGCGCGATGATGCAGAAGTTGCGGATCAGCGCCGAGTCGGTACGGCTCGGCTCGGGCACGTGGCTGGGGATCGCGGGCACGCAGTGTCCTGATTCTCGGGTCGCAGTCGGAAGCGTTGGCGGAGCGTCGGTCTGAGCGACAGTCCGGATCCCGTCGCTGTCGGCGGCGCGATGTGGATCTGTACGCAGACTCCCATGGTCCCATGGACGGGGCAGTGCGCTCGGTTTGGGCCGCCCTGAGCGTGCCTGGTAGCCTGGGCAGCTGTGTCTCGCATGGCCTCTCAGCTGTCGAGGCATGATCCGAAGAACAATACTCTGAACCTGAAAAGGCTCTTTCGTGGCGAACATCAAGTCCCAGATCAAGCGGAACAAGACGAACGAGAAGGCGCGCCTGCGCAACAAGGCCGTCAAGTCTTCGCTCAAGACCGCGATCCGCAAGGCCCGCGAGGCCGTCGTCGCCGGTGACGTCGAGAAGGCCACCGTGGCTTCCCGTGACGCCGCGCGTGCTCTCGACAAGGCTGTCTCGAAGGGTGTCATCCACAAGAACGCCGCCGCCAACAAGAAGTCGGCACTGGCCTCCAAGGTTGCCTCCCTGCAGGGCTGAGCTCTCGATGTGAATCGCCGGTAAGGACCCAGCGGGCCCTCTCTTCCGCTCCGGACCGGCACACCGCGCCGCACGCGGCCTGCGTTCGCCACGCGGGTGCGGCGCACCGAGCGTCATCGCAGTACCAGCAGTGACCGAAGGCCCCGGCCCCACCCTTCCCCAGGGTGCGACCGGGGCCTTCGCGTTCCTCGGGGCGGCCCCACCGCGCCGGCGCGCACGGCGCGCACACCGCGCGCAGGGGCCCCCGATCGGTGAGGCTTCCTAGCGACGCTGGGGGCGCGCGGCGCGGGCCACCGCCACCACCGCCTTCTCCAGCGCGTACTCCGGATCGTCGCCGCCGCCCTTCACGCCGGCGTCGGCAGCGGCCACGGCGCGGAGCGCGTCCGCCACCCCGTCCGCCGACCAGCCCCGCATCTGCTGGCGGACCCGGTCGATCTTCCACGGCGGCATGCCCAGGTCCCGGGCGAGATCGCCCGGGCGGGCCCCCCGGGGGGCGGAGGCCAGCTTGCCGATCGCCCGCACCGCCTGGGCCAGCGCACTGGTGATCAGGACGGGTGCCACCCCGGTGGACAAGGACCACCGCAGGGCTTCGAGGGCTTCTGCCGCGCGTCCCTCGACCGCCCGGTCGGCGACCGTGAAGCTGGAGGCTTCCGCCCGGCCCGTGTAGTAGCGGCCGACCACGGCCTCGTCGATGGTCCCCTCGACGTCCGCGCACAGCTGCGCGGCCGCGCTCGCCAGCTCCCGCAGGTCGCTGCCGATGGCGTCGACCAGTGTCTGACACGCCTCCGGGGTCGCCGAGCGGCCCAGCGTGCGGAACTCGCCCCGTACGAAGGCCAGCCGGTCCGCCGCCTTGGTCATCTTCGGGCAGGCGATCTCCCGCGCACCCGCCTTTCGCGCCGCGTCCAGCAGACCCTTGCCCTTGACCCCGCCCGCGTGGAGGAGCACGAGGACGATCTCCTCGTAGGGCGCGCCGAGGTAGGCCTTCACCTCCTTGACCGTGTCCGCTGACAGGTCCTGGGCGTTGCGCACGACCAGGACCTTCCGCTCCGAGAAGAGCGAGGGGCTCGTCAGCTCGGCCAGCGTGCCGGGCTGGAGCTGCTCGGGGGCGAGGTCGCGGACGTCCGTGTCGGCATCGGCGGCGCGGGCGGCCGCCACCACCTCCCGTACGGCGCGGTCGAGGAGCAGGTCCTCCTGGCCCACCGCGAGGGTGAGGGGGGCGAGGAGATCGTCGGTGGAGTTCTTCCTGGTGGCCATCGGATCCAGCATCCCACGCCGCACCGACAGGCCTCCGCGCCGCGTACCCGACAATGGTCCGGTGAACGTGCACCATGTACTCGTCCTGCCCGACCGCGACGCCGCCGAGGAGGTGGCGCGGGAGGCCGTCGACCGTTTCGGTCTGCCCGAGGAGCCGCAGTTGGTCCGCGACGCCCTGGCCGGAGAGGACGACGCCGAGGACGCGCAGTGGCTGGTGGTCGTCGAGGACCCGCGCGAACGGCTCGACTCCGCCTCCCTGGAGGCCCTCGCCGCCGCGTACGAAGGCTGGCTCGAAGCCCCGTAGGGAGGTTCGGCGCCTCAGGCCTTGTGGACGATCTGCACGTCCAGGGTGACGTCGACGCTCGAACCGATCGCGGCGACGCCGTGCGCCAGCATCGACTGCCAGTTCAGGGCGAAGTCCTCGCGGTGCAGTTCGGCGGTGGCCCGGCAGGCCGCCCTCGGTTCGCCCTCCAGGCCCGTGCCCTGGCCCAGGTACCGGGTGTCGAGGGTGACGGACCGGCTGATCCCGTGGAGGGTGAGTGCGCCCGCCACGGCCCAGCGGCTGCCGCTGCGGTGGATGAACCGCTCGCTGTAGAACTCCACCGTCGGGTGGCGCACCGCGTCCAGGAAGTCGCCGGACCTCAGGTGGTCGTCGCGCAGCCGCAGCCCGGTGTCGATGCTCGCCGCATCGATGATCACGTGCATGGAGGAGTCCTCCATCCGGTCGGCTATCCGTACCGCGCCGGCGAAGGTGTTGAAGCGGCCGCGGATCCTGGCGAAGCCGATGTGCCGCGCCGTGAAGCCGATCGACGAGTGCGTCGGGTCGAGCTCCCAGTGGCCGGGCTGCGGCAGCAGCGGCGGCTCCACCGCGTCCAGGATGATCTCGCCGGTCCCGGGCTGCGCCGGGTCCCCCACCAGCGTCGCCCCGTGGAACGGCGCGTACCCCTCGGCCGTCACGGAGAGCCGGTACTCGCCCTCCGGTACGGCCGCGGTGAACCCGCCGTACGGATCGGTCTCCCCCTTGACGATCCTGCGGCCGATCGGGTCGGTCACCTCGAAGGTGGCCCCTCTGACCGGCTGGTGGACCGTGTCGAGGACCCGGCAGCTGAGCAGACGCGCCGTCGGTGGCAGCGTCAGTGTCGCGGATGTGTGCGGGCTGGAACTTCCGGCCGTCTCCATCCCCCGTCGGCGACCGAACATGGCTGACGCACCCCCGTGCTGTGTGGAATTGGACCGCTCTGGCGAAGACGCATTCGATCATGCTGTCGGGTTGGGGGCAAACAGAAGGGCCGCGCCCGGTATGACCGCGCCGTCTCCGCCGCCCGCGCCGCCCCCGACCAGCCGGGGACGCCCGCAGCCGCGCACCCGTTCCGCAGACGGCGATCGAACCGTCGGTGTCGGTGCGCAGCACGCTCGCCCCCATCGCCCGCAGCTGGGCGAGCGTACCCGCTGCGGGGTGTCCGTAGCGGTTGCCCGCGCCGACCGGGACGAGCGCGATCCGCGGCCGGACCCGGGCGTACAGCACCGGCTCCTGGTGCGCGGAGCCGTGGTGGGCGACCTTGAGGACATCGACCGGGCCCAGCTCCGGATGCTCCCTCAACAGTCCTTGTTGCGCCTGCGGTTCGAGGTCGCCGAGCAGCAGCAGGGTCAGCCCCGCACCCCGTACCAGCAGGGCGACGCTCGCGTCGTTGGGCCCCTCGGGCGGTGGCCCTGCGGTCGGCGGCCAGAGCACCTGCCACTCCAGCGGACCGGCGCGGCGCCGCTCGCCCGCCGTCGCCCGTACGACGGGCACGCCGGCGGCCGCCGCGGTCCGGTGGACGAACTGCGCCTGGCCTTGCGGCTCTTCCAGCGCCGTGGTCTGAATCACACCCACCGATCTGCCGCGCAGCACACCGGGCAGGCCCGCCACGTGGTCGGCGTGGAAGTGCGTCAGCAACAGCAGCGGAACCCTGTTCACACCCAGGGCGCGCAGGCAGGCGTCCACCGGGCCGGGATCCGGTCCGGCGTCCACCACCAGGGCCTCCCCGGGGCCGAGGGCGAGCACCGCGGCGTCTCCCTGGCCCACGGCGCACTGCACGTACCTCCAGTCGGGCGGTGGCCAGCCCGTGAGCGTACGGGTGAGCTGCGGCGGCCGCAGTACGGCCGCGAGCAGCAGCACGGCCAGCGCGGAGCAGAGCCACCGCCGGCGCAGGATCCGGGCGCCGGGGGCCACCACGGCCAGGGTGGCGGCGGCCAGCACCAGCCCGCCGGTGACCCCGCCCGGCCAGGCCGTCTCGGCGCCCGGCAGCCGGGCCCCCGCCCGGGCCACGCCGGCGATCCACCCGGCGGGCAGCCCCGCGCACCAGGCCGACACCTTCGCGGCGGCCATCCACAGCGGAGCCAGAGCGAGCGCCGCGAAGCCGAACACCGTCGCCGGGCCCGCGGCCAGCTCGGCCAGCAGGTTGCAGGGGACCGCCACCAGACTGACCCGGGCGGCGAGCACGGCGACGACGGGCGCACACACCGCCTGGGCGGCCGCGGCGGCGGCCAGCGCTTCGGCCGGCCGGTGCCGCATCCCGCGCCGCCGCAGCCCCGCGCTCCACCGGGGCGCGAGCGTGAGCAGGGCGCCCGTGGCCAGGACGGAGAGCAGGAAGCCGTAACTGCGGGCCAGCCACGGGTCGTAGAGGACCAGCAGCAGTACGGCTGCGCCGAGGGCCGGGAGCAGGGACCTGCGCCGGCCGGTCGCGATGGCCAGCAGGGTGAGCGCCCCGCACGCCGCGGCCCGCAGCACGCTCGGCTCCGGCCGGCACACCACCACGAACGCCAGCGTCAGGGCGGTCCCGCACAGTGCCGTGGCCCGCAGTGACAGTCCGAGCCTGGGTGCCAGCCCGCTGCGCTCCGCCTGCTGGGCGCGGGCCGGAGGTCCGATGAGCAGGAACAGCACCACGGTCAGGTTGGAACCGGAGACGGCCAGGAGGTGCAGCAGGTCGGTGGCCCGGAAGGCTTCGTGCAGGTCGGGCGGCACCCGGGAGGTGTCGCCGACGACGAGTCCGGGCAGCAGGGCCCTCGCATCCGGTGCGAGCCCCTCGGTGACCTCGCGGAGTCCGGCCCGCAACCGCCCGGCGATCCGCTGCACGGTGTCGGGGCCGCCGGTCACCCGGGGCGGGGTGTCACCGGCCGGCCGCACCAGGGCCACGGCCTGCTCGCCGCTCCGCGCCGGGGCCAGCCGGGCCACGGCCTCCACCCGCGTGGAGGGCTGGAGCCGGGCCCAGTCGGGATGTCCCGCCAGTACCCGCACCGGCGTCTCGACGCGCGTCCTGAGCCCGTCGGGCGCGGTCACGCCGGTCACCACCGCATCGAGCGCCACGACCGGCGGCCCGTTCGTGTTCGTGGTGGTGCGCGGGTCGGAGCCGACGGTCAGCTCCACGAGGACGCGGGCCTGCTCCCGGGCCAGCTCCGGCACCGGCCCGGCCCGCGCCTCGGCCCGGTGGAGCCCGGCCACCCCGGCCCCGGCGCAGGCGCACAGCAGGGCGGCGGCGAAGGCCGGAGCGAGCCTGCCCAGTGCCCCGGAGCGCCGCCACCCGGCCCAGATCAGCAGCCCGGCACCGGCCAGTCCCAGCGCCACCGCGGCGGCGGCCGGCCCGGTGGGCGCGTCCAGGGCGAGGGCGGTCGCCGCCCAGGCGGCCAGGGCGGGCGCGACGATCCGCAGGTCGAGGGGGCCGGTGTCCTCGGGCCGGTTCACGGCCGCACCAGGGTGCGCAGATCGGCGAAGCGCCGCTCGCCGATGCCGTTGACCTGCCGGAGCTCCTCCACGGACCGGAAGCCCCCGCGGGCCGTGCGGAAGTCCACGATGTGCTGCGCCAGCACCGGCCCGACCCCCGGCAGTCCGTCCAGTTGCTCGACGGTGGCCGAGCCGAGGCTGATCGGGCCCGGGGCCGGGCCGCGCGCGCCGCCCGCGCCGCCTGGAGGAGGCTGCGCCGGAGCGCCCACCAGCACCTGCTCGCCGTCCACCAGCACCCGGGCCCGGTTCAGGCCGGTGGTGTCCGTACCCGGCCGCACTCCCCCGGCGGCGGCCAGCGCGTCCTCGACCCTCGACCCGGCGGGCAGCCGCCGCACACCCGGATCCCGGACCTTGCCTCCGATGTCCACCACGATCCGGGCGGCGCCGGCTCCGGCCGATACGGCGGGCGAAGGGGCGGCAGCCCCCGCCGGGGCCGGCCCCGCGGCCGGGCCGCCGGCCGGGGCGACCACCGCGGGGGCGGTCACCGGCTGCGGCCGGGCCGACCAGAACTGCTGCGCTGCGAAGCCGACGGCGGCGACCAGCACCACCGCGACGGCGGCCACCGTGCGCGGCTCCATCCCGCAACGCGCCTGGAGCCACACCGGCATCCGCTCGCGCAGAGCCGGCCGCGCGAAGGCGCCGGCCGCCACCTCGCTCACCGCGCCGGACGCCGGGCCGTCCACCTCCTCCCGGGGCTCCGCGCCCAGCTCCCCGGCCGGAGCCGCTGGAGCCGCCACCGGGCCGGGCGTCGCGACAACCGCCGCACCGGACACCGGCCCCGGCGGCGTGACGGCCGTAGCGACCGGCGGTGGGACCCGCACCGTGACGGACGGTGGGACCCGCACCGTGACCGGTGGCGGGCCTGGTGGGCCCGGTGGTGGGACCTGCGCGGTGACCAGCGGTGGGCCCGGCGGGACCAGCGGCGGGACGGGCGCGACCGGAGGCGGGGCCCGGCGCGACCGGGGGTGGGCCCGGCGGGACCGGGGGTGGGCTGATGTCGCCCAGCAGGGCTTCGGCCCGTCGGCGCACCGCGTCCGGATCGGGATGCGGGACCGCATGACCGCGGCGGCCGCTCGGGCGGCCGCGGCGGTAGCGCAGTCGGCTGTCGGAAAGGGACGGTCGGCCCGGGCCGCTGGTGGCGCCCGACGGATGCGCGGTGCGCGTGCGAGGAGTCATGCGACGACGGTAGGGGCCGATCCCGACACCCGTTCGGAACCCTCAATTCCGGTGGACAGCGCACCGGTTGTGGATAACCGCGCCACTCCTTCGGGTGTTCAGCGCGGCGAGACGACCGCGGCCAGCAGGCCCGGCCCGGTGTGCGCGCCGATCACCGCCCCGACCTCGCTGACGTGCAGCTCGACCAGGCCGGGGATGCGTTCCCGGAGCCGCTCGGCGAGCTTGTCCGCCCGCTCCGGTGCCGACAGGTGGTGCACCGCCACGTCGACGCTTCCCGTCCCGGCACGCTCGACGGCCAGTTCTTCCAGGCGGGCGATGGCCTTGGAGGCCGTACGGACCTTCTCCAGCATCTCGATCCGGCCGCCGTCCAGCGTCAGCAGCGGCTTCACCGCCAGCGCCGAGCCGAGGAGGGCCTGGGCGGCACCGATCCGGCCGCCCCGGCGCAGGTAGTCGAGGGTGTCGACGTAGAAGTACGCGGACATGTCCGCCGCCCGCTTCTCGGCCGACGCCACCGCCTCGTCGACGGAGCCGCCCGCCTCGGCCACCTCGGCGGCGGCGAGCGCACAGAAACCGAGGGCCATCGCGACCATCCCGGTGTCCACGACACGGACGGGCACGGGCGCGGTCCGGGCGGCGACCACGGCGGCGTCGTAGGTGCCGGAGAACTCGGCGGACAGGTGCAGGCTGACGATGCCGGTCGCCCCGGCGTCGGCGGCCGCCCGGTAGGCCCGGACGAACTCCTGCGGGCTGGGGCGGGAGGTGGTGACCGAACGGCGCTTCTGCAGGGCCAGGGCCAGGCTGCGCGCCGAGATCTCGGTGCCTTCCTCCAGTGCCTCGCCGCCCAGCACCACGGTGAGCGGGACGGCGGCGATTCCGTGCCGCGCCATGGCCGGGTGGGGCAGGTAGGCCGTGGAATCGGTGACGATGGCGACATGGCGGGACATGAGCCGGAGGTTACCGCCAGTGGAGGGGGCACGGCAGCCCGGACCCCGGTCCGCGGCCGCGTCCACCGTCCCTGCGGAGCCGGCAGCCGGCCCGGGCCCCGGCGACCGCCGGTCCGGGCCGGCCGCCGGTCAGGTCGTGCTCTCCGGTCGGCGCGCCTTGTGCCAGGGGTACTGCGCCGCGGGGGCGGCCCCGTTCAGGGCAGCCGGCCCCGGCTGCGCACCCCTCCCGCCGCGCGCCGGAGCCGAGGCCTGAGCCGGGGCCTGCCCCGCTCCCCCCGCCTGCTGCTGCGCGTCCCACGCCGCGGCCGCCGCCGCCAGGTGGTCCACCGACTCCGGCGTCCAGTCCCGCAGCGCCCCGGACTCCACCTCGATCTGGTCCGACAGCGCCGACAGGTCATCGGCCGCGAACCTGCGGGCGCGGTCCCGCGCCGCCCAGCGCAGCGAATCCGCCGCCTGTGTGATCTTGGCCGCCCGCTCGCGCAGATCGGGCAGGATCTCCGCCGTCCGCCTGCGGTCCGGTTCCTGCTCCAGCCGCTTCAGCTCGGCGTCCAGCTCGTGTCCGTGCTCGCTGAGCCGCTCGAACAGCCCGATGGACTCCTTCAGCGAGGCGTCCACCCGGACGCCCTGGTGCAGCGCCTCCTGCGTGGCCCGCATCGAGGTCCGCAGGTCCAGCCGCAGCTGCGCCAGCGCCCCCGTGACCCCGACCTGCCCCAGGCTCTTCGCCCGCAGCGTGGTGTCCTCCACCGTCCGGCGGGCCTGCGTGATCGTGCGGTCCACGCCGCGCCGGGTCGCCTTCACCACCTTGGCGGTCACATACACGCCCAGGCCCAGGAAGGCGAAAAGCACCATCAGCGCGAAGATGATCAACGCGGCCTCCATGAGTGTCCCTTCCCCAGTCCCCGCGGCTCTTTGTCCGTCCCCTCCACGGTAAACGCCACGGGCAGGCCAGGGGTTCCAATCGAACCCCCAACCTGCCCGTACGGGATGTCCCCCATGGGACGCCGTGCGACGCCGTGCGACGCCGTGCGACGCCGTGGGACACCGGATGCGACCGGCCCGGTACCTCAGATGACGATGTTCACCAGCTTCGGGGCGCGCACGATCACCTTGCGGATCTCCGCGCCGCCCAGGGCCGCGACCACGCCCTCATCGGCGACCGCCAGCCGCTCCAGCTCCGCCTCCGAGATGGCCGGCGGCACCTCCAGCCGTGCCTTGACCTTGCCCTTGACCTGCACCACGCACGTCACGGTCTCGTCCACGACGTAGGCCGGGTCCGCGACCGGGAAGTCCTGGTGGACCACCGAGTCGTCGTGGCCCAGGCGGTGCCACAGCTCCTCCGCGATGTGCGGGGCCAGCGGGGCGACCAGCCGCACCAGGGCCTCGGCGACCGGGCGCTCCAGCGGCCGGCCCGCCTTCGTCAGGGCGTTGTTCAGCTCGGTGATCTTCGCGATGGCCGTGTTGAAGCGCAGCCCCGCCATGTCCGCGCCGGCCCCGTCGATGGCCTTGTGCAGCGCCCGCAGGGTCTCCTCGGCGGGCTCGGCGTCGACGACCGTCACCGCGCCCGTCTCCTCGTCGACGATGTTGCGCCACAGCCGCTGCAGCAGCCGGTACTGGCCGACCACGGCCCGGGTGTCCCACGGACGCGAGACGTCCAGCGGGCCCATCGCCATCTCGTACAGGCGCAGGGTGTCCGCGCCGTACTCCTCGCAGATCTCGTCCGGCGTGACCGCGTTCTTCAGGGACTTGCCCATCTTGCCCAGCTCGCGCTTGACCGGCTCGCCCTCGAAGAAGAAGCCGCCGTCCCGCTCCTCGACCTCCGCGGCCGAGACCGGGAAGCCGCGCTCGTCACGGTAGACGTAGGCCTGGATCATGCCCTGGTTGTAGAGCTTGTGGAACGGCTCGACCGAGGAGACGTGGCCCAGGTCGAACAGCACCTTCGACCAGAAGCGGGCGTACAGCAGGTGCAGCACCGCGTGCTCGGCGCCGCCCACGTACAGGTCGACGCCGCCGTGCGGCTGACCTTCGCGGGGGCCCATCCAGTACTGCTCGACGGCCGGGTCGACCAGGGCCCCGGAGTTGTGCGGGTCCAGGTAGCGCAGCTCGTACCAGCAGGAACCGGCCCAGTTCGGCATGGTGTTGGTCTCGCGCCGGTAGCGCTTGACGCCGTCGCCGCGGCCGAGGTCCAGCTCGACCTCGACCCAGTCCGCCTTCCGCGACAGCGGCGTCTCCGGCTTCGAGCCGGCGTCGTCCGGCTCGAACGTGCGCGGCGAGTAGTCCTCGACCTCCGGCAGCTCCAGCGGCAGCATCGACTCGGGCAGCGGGTGGGCGACGCCGTCCTCGTCGTAGACGATCGGGAAGGGCTCGCCCCAGTAGCGCTGGCGGCTGAACAGCCAGTCGCGCAGCCGGAAGTTGACCGTGCCCTCGCCGATGCCGCGCTCGGACAGCCAGTCGGTGATCGCGGCCTTGGCCTCGGCGACGCCCAGGCCGTCCAGCGAGATGCCCTCTCCGGTCGAATTGACCAGCTTGGCGTCGTACGAGCTGAAGGCGTCGTCCCACGTGGAGGGGTCGGTGCCGCGGTCGTCGGAGGGCTGCACGACGCAGCGCATCGGCAGCTCGAAGGCGCGCGCGAACTCGAAGTCGCGGCCGTCGTGGGCCGGGACGGCCATGATCGCGCCGGTGCCGTAGCCCATCAGCACGTAGTCCGCGATGAAGACGGGGACCCGCTCGCCGCTGACCGGGTTGGTCGCGTACGCGCCGGTGAAGACGCCGGTCTTGTCCTTCGCCTCTGCCTGCCGCTCGACGTCCGACTTCGAGGCGGCCTGCTTGCGGTAGGCGTTCACGGCTTCGGCCGGGGTGGCGTACCCGCCGGTCCACACGGGGTGGGTGCCCTCGGGCCAGGCCGCGGGCACGATGGAGCCGATCAGCTCGTGCTCGGGCGCCAGCACCATGTAGGTCGCGCCGAACAGCGTGTCGGGGCGGGTGGTGAAGACGGTGATCGCACCGGCGTCGCCGACGGCGAAGTCGACGCGCGCGCCCTCGCTGCGGCCGATCCAGTTGCGCTGCTGGAGCTTGATGGCCTCGGGCCAGTCCAGTGCGTCCAGGTCGTCCAGCAGCCGGTCCGCGTAGGCGGTGATGCGCATGTTCCACTGGCTCAGCTTGGCCTTGAAGACCGGGAAGTTGCCGCGCTCGGAGCGGCCGTCCGCGGTGACCTCCTCGTTGGCCAGTACGGTGCCCAGCCCGGGGCACCAGTTGACGGGCGCGTCGGAGGAGTACGCCAGGCGGTACCCGTTCAGTACGTCGGCGCGCTCGGCGGCGGTCAGCTCCGCCCAGGCACGGCCGCCGGGGACCTCACGGGAGCCGTTCTCGAAGGCGGCGACCAGCTCGTCGACCGGGCGGGCCCGATGCGCGTCCGTGTCGTACCAGGAGTTGTAGATCTGCAGGAAGATCCACTGGGTCCACTTGTAGTAGTCCGGGTCGATGGTCGCGAAGGAACGGCGTTTGTCGTGGCCCAGGCCCAGGCGGCGCAGCTGGACCTTCATGTTCGCGATGTTGGCCTCGGTCGACACCCGCGGGTGGGTGCCCGTCTGCACGGCGTACTGCTCTGCCGGCAGGCCGAAGGCGTCGAAGCCCAGGGTGTGCAGGACGTTGTGCCCGGTCATCCGCTGGTGGCGGGCGTAGACGTCGGTGGCGATGTACCCGAGCGGGTGGCCGACGTGCAGCCCCGCGCCGGACGGGTACGGGAACATGTCCATGATGAACTTCTTGGGCCGCGCGACCGCCGCCGGGTCCCCGGCCAGGTCACCGCTCGGGTTCGGGGCCTCGTAGGTGCCCTGCGCGTCCCATACGTCCTGCCAGCGTGCCTCGATGTCGGCGGCCATGGCAGCCGTGTAACGGTGCGCCTCGGCCGCCTCGGGGGCCGGGGTGTTCGTCTCGCTCATGATTCCTGAAGCTCCATCGATCGTCTTGCCGTCTCTGCCTGCCCAAACGAAAAAACCCCTCGCACAGGAGGGGGCGCCGCGCCGATGCCGACCGCCGGGGTCGGTACTGATCAGCGCGGCTCGGTAAGCAGAAGGCGTACGGCACGCATGGCGCCAGGGTACCGCAGCGGCCCCGGCGGACGCCCGGGCGTTCCGCACAACGAGAAGCGGGCCACCCTGATCGGGTGGCCCGCTTCTCTATGTGGAGCTAAGGAGAATTGAACTCCTGACCTCCTGCATGCCATGCAGGCGCTCTACCAACTGAGCTATAGCCCCTTGTACTGCGTTCCTGCCTGCCGCCCGACTCTTCCGTTTCCGGCGCTCCCTGGCGACGTCCCAAACATTACACGGTCATGGCCCTGGTCCAAAAATCGGTTTCCGCCGACCACGGGCCATGTCCGTTTTGACCTATGTCGTCACGCTCTTGCGAACTGGTAGAACCGCTTGAGCGTGCAGTGCTCGTCGAGCAGCCGGCCGTAGATCGGCTCCCCCTCCAGCTCCCGGTAGGTCTCGATGGGGTCGCCTTTTATGATCAGCGCCCGTGCGCATTCCTCGCACCAGTACTGGTAGTCGGAGTTGACCGGTTCCATGTCCCGAACGATCGGCGTGCCGTTGTTGCACCAGTCGCACCGGCGCCGGTGTGCACCCATCCGTCAGCGACTCCCTCCCGCGTCGGGCCGTCGTGTCCCCCTCCGGCCGTCCGATTCTGCCATGCCGGTACGGGCACGGTCAGCAAACGCAAAGGGCACAAAAGCAAGGATCCCGCCCCCCATTGGGGACGGGATCCTGATTGTGGAGCTAAGGAGAATTGAACTCCTGACCTCCTGCATGCCATGCAGGCGCTCTACCAACTGAGCTATAGCCCCGCTCTCCGCTGCGCTCCCCCCGTCTCCGGTGTTCCGCGCTGCGAACAAGAAGAACTCTAGCCTGCGACCAGCCGGAAAGTGAAATCCGGGTGGCAGCTGCGGCGGGGAGCGGCGGAGGGGCTGCTCAGTCGTCGTCGCCGAGCACCGGTTCCGGCAGCGTGCCGGCGTTGTGCTCCATCAGACGCCAGCCGCGCGCGCCCTCACCGAGGACCGACCAGCAGCAGTTGGAGAGCCCGCCCAGGCCCTCCCAGTTGTACGAGTCGAGGCCCAGCAGCCGGCCGATCGTCGTACGGATGGTGCCGCCGTGGCTGACCACGACGAGCGTGCCGCCTTCCGGCAGCCGGCCGGCGTGCTCCAGCACCACCGGCGCCGCGCGGTCGGCGACCTCGGTCTCCAGTTCGCCGCCGCCCCGGCGGACCGGCTCGCCGCGCTTCCACGCCGCGTACTGCTCGCCGTACTTCCCGAGGATCTCGTCGTGCGTCAGGCCCTGCCACTCACCGGCGTAGGTCTCGCGCAGTGCCTCGTCGTGCTGCACGGTGAGCCCCGTGACGGCGGCCAGCTCGGCCGCCGTGGCGGAAGCGCGCCGGAGGTCGGAGGACACGATGGCGTCGGGTCCGAGCGAGGCCAGCAGCCGGGCCGAGCGGCGCGCCTGCGCCACACCGGTCTCGGTCAGCTCGATGTCCGTGGACCCCTGGAAGCGGCGCTCCAGGTTCCACGCCGTCTGGCCGTGGCGCCAAAGGACGATCTTCCTGCCGGACTTCCCCGATGTGGTCGCGCTCAGAACAGATCACCGTCCAGTTCGTCATCGCCCGCGGCCTCACGCAGCTTGGCGTGCTCCTCGGCCTTGCCGATGGTGAGCTTGGCGTCCTCGGGGAGCTCGATCTCGGGGCAGTCCTTCCACAGGCGCTCCAGCGCGTAGAAGACACGCTCCTCGCTGTGCTGGACGTGGACGACGATGTCGACGTAGTCGAGCAGGATCCAGCGGGCGTCGCGGTCGCCCTCGCGGCGCACCGGCTTGGCGCCGAGCTTCTTGAGCAGCTGCTCCTCGATCTCGTCCACGATCGACTTGACCTGGCGGTCGTTGGGCGCGGAGGCGAGCAGGAAGGCGTCGGTGATCGACAGCACGTCGCTGACGTCGTACGCGATGATGTCGTGCGCGAGCCGGTCGGCCGCGGCCTGGGCGGCGGCGGTGATGAGCTCGATGGAGCGGTCCGTGGCGGTCACTGGCCATGCTTTCGGGTTGGCGGGCAGATCCTTACAAGGGTCTCATGTACCGCCGACACCGCCCGCGCGGAACGTCCCGCGCGGGCGCAAGCACGTGTCAGGGCCGGTCAGGACGGCTTGTAGTCCTTGCCCAGGATCACCACGACGTCGGCGTTCACGGCGTTCTCGGCCTTCTTCACGACCGTCTCCGGCAGCCCCAGGGTCTTGGCGACATCGATCGCCCGGTCCCGCTGGGCATCGTCCTGGTAGGTGATCTGGGAGGCGGCCGCGGTCTTGTCCGCCTTGCCGCCGTCCACGAAGTCGTAGCCGCCGTTGAGCAGCGCCGCCTTCGCCGCGACCTGCGCCTTCTCGTCGCCGCCGGCGTCCTTGAGGCCCACCCGGGGGGCGGCACCGGGCTGCGCCGCCGCGACGGAACCGCCGAGCACCTCCTTGACCACCTTCTTGGTGGCCTCGTCCGTCAGGCCGCCGTCCGGCTTCACCGAGAGGACGTCGGTGCGGTACGCGCCCACCTTGGCGTGCGCGCCGAGCCGGGACAGCAGGGCGCCGAGGGCCTGCGCGTTCAGGCCCGGGTCCAGGATCTGGCCCATGCTCTCGACCGTCACGGCGGCGGCCTTCGGGTCGCTCGGGACCTTGCGCAGGACCGCGTACAGCACCTTGCCCATGCGCTCCAGCTGCTTGCCCTCCGGCTCGCCCTGGCCGCGGTACGTGGCGTAGGCGACGGCCATCGGACCGCTCAGGCTCTGCTTCTGGCCCTGGCTCACGGCCGGGGCCTTGACCGCGTCGTCGGCCGGGACCGCGGTGTCGGTGTCGACCTCGATGCCGCCGACCAGCTCGACCAGGTTCTCCAGGAAGGGCGTGTCCAGGCGCCAGGTGCCGCCGATGCGGGTGCCGAGCACCGAGTCGAGGGACTCCCGGGTGCCGAGACCGCCCGCCTCGACGGCCTTGCCGAGGCCCGTGGAGGTCCCGTCCGCGCCGGGGACGCCCAGGGTGTTGGGCAGCAGGACGGTGGCGCCCTGGCGGGCGGTGACGTTGTCGACGAGCAGCGCCGAGGAGGTGCCGCCCTTCTTGGTGTTGTGCACGTGGACGACGATCATGTCCCGCTTCTGCGTGCCGGCCTCCGCTCCTGCGGCGCTCTTCTTCTGCCCGGGGCCGTCGATGAAGGGGAGCTTGCCCGCGTACCAGAGGTAGCCGAGGCCGCCGACGACGAAGAGGGCGAGGACGACGATCAGCGCCACCACGCGGTTGCGGCCGCGGCGGCGGGCCTCCTCGCGCCGTTCGGTGCGGCTCTCGGTGAACTTGAGCCAGTCGATGACGTCCTCGGAGTCCTCGTCCGGCTGGTCGATGAAGGCGAACATCTCGGTGCGGTAGTCCCGGTCCGCCCCGGACTCGGCACCGGCACCGGCGTCGGGCCTGCGCGGCGCGGGTACCTGCGGCGCCCGCGTCCGAACGGGCTCCGGCTCCTGCGGCGCGGCGGCGGGCGCGGCGGCCGGTTCCGGGGAGGCCTGCTGGGGGATCCACTGCTGGGTCTGCCCGGTCTGCTGCGTTTCGTACCCGTAAGAGGGAACCGCGGGGGCGGGAGGGGAGGGGTACTCCTGCCGTGCGTACTCCTGGCCGTAGTACTGCTGCTGCGGCTGCCCGTCGTACTCGGGCTGCGGGGTCTGGGGCTGCGGGGCCTGGGCCTGGGCCTGGTAGTCGTAGCCGTACTGCTGCTGCTCGTACTGCTGCTGCCCGTACTCCTGGGCGGGCTGCGCGGGCGCCTGGCCGTACACCGGCCGCCCGTACGGGTCGTAGCCGATGAGCTGCTGCTCGTGACCGGCGTACGGGTCGTACGGCTCCTGTCGGTCGTTCACCGCGGGGCCCCTCTCTCCGGAAGCTCAGGCTCCCCGGTACAGCTCACGCTTGTCGATGTAGCGCACCACGCCGTCCGGCACCAAGTACCAGACAGGATCCCCCTTGGCGACCCGTGCGCGGCAGTCCGTGGACGAAATGGCCAGCGCGGGCACCTCGACCAGGGAGACACCGCCCTCGGGCAGGCCGTCGTCGGTGAGGACGTGGCCGGGCCGGGTGACCCCGATGAAATGGGCGAGGGAGAACAGCTCGTCGGCGTTGCGCCAGGTCAGGATCTGGGCGAGCGCGTCGGCACCGGTGATGAAGAACAGGTCGGCGTCGTCGTTCAGCGCCTTCAGGTCCCGCAGGGTGTCGATCGTGTACGTCGGGCCGCCGCGGTCGATGTCGATGCGGCTCACCGAGAACTGCGGGTTCGAGGCCGTCGCGATGACCGTCATCAGATAGCGGTCCTCGGCGGGCGAGACGGCGCGCTGCGACTTCTGCCACGGCTCGCCGGTCGGTACGAAGACCACCTCGTCGAGGTGGAACAGTGCGGCCACCTCGCTGGCGGCCACCAGGTGCCCGTGGTGGATCGGGTCGAATGTACCGCCCATCACGCCGAGCCTGCGCTTGACCGGGCCGGTAGGCGTTTCCTGCTCTCCCATGAGCGCAGAGCCTACTGGCCCGGTGGCGGGTCCACCGCGGGCCGTGCCCGGTCCGGGCGACGGCCTAGCGGTCGCGGTTCAGGCGCGTGGTCACCCAGAGCATCAGGAGCAGGATGCAGAACGCGCCGCCACCGGTGAGGTACGGGCTCAGGCTGTCGTGGTTGCCGCCGTGCTGCTCGGCCCCCTCCGAGGCGAGGAGCACCAGATCGTGGGCGGTGGAGGAGAAGCTCATCAGGCGAGTACCTATCGAGTCGGGGAGCGGGCGGAGACTTCGCTCACATCGTATGCGGGGGCCTCGGGCACGCTCACGCCGACTCGGGCGTTGGAGGATAGACGCAAGGTCACCGACACCGATCCAGGGGAGGGCGCTATGCCGGAGACAGGGTTCGAGACGACGCCGGCGCGGGACCGCAGGAGGTTTCCCGGCATCTCTTCGCGCGCGTACGAACATCCGGCGGACCGCTCCGCGCTGGTGGCACTGCGCAAACTGACCGGTTTCGACACGGTGTTCAAGGCCCTGAGCGGGCTGCTGCCGGAGCGCAGTCTGCGGCTGCTGTTCCTGTCGGAGTCGGTGCGGGTGGGCGAGACGCAGTTCCCGCACCTGCACGCGATGCTCCGCGACGCCTGCTACATCCTGGACCTGGAGCGGGTCCCGCAGATGTACGTGCAGCAGGACCCCAAGCCGAACGCGATGTGCATCGGGCTGGACGAGCCGATCATCGTGGTGACGACGGGCCTGGTCGAGCTGCTGGACGAGGAGGAGATGCGGGCGGTGGTGGGCCACGAGGTGGGCCACGCCCTGTCGGGGCACTCCGTCTACCGCACGGTCCTGCTGTTCCTGACGAACCTCGCGCTGAAGGTGGCGTGGATCCCGCTGGGCAATGTGGCGATCATGGCGATCGTGACCGCTCTGCGGGAGTGGTTTCGCAAGTCCGAGCTCTCGGCGGACCGGGCCGGGCTGCTGGTGGGGCAGGACGTGCGGGCCTCGATGCGCGGGCTGATGAAGATCGCGGGTGGCAACCACCTGCACGAGATGAACGTGGACGCCTTCCTGGCGCAGGCCGAGGAGTACGAGTCGAGCGGCGATCTGCGTGACTCCGTACTGAAGATCCTGAACGTGCTGCCGCGGACGCACCCCTTCACCACGGTGCGGGCGGCCGAGCTGAAGAAGTGGTCGGAGAGCCGCGACTACCAGCGGATCCTGGACGGGCACTACCCGCGGCGGGACGAGGACAAGGACACCTCGGTGACGGATTCCTTCCGGGATTCCGCCGCGCACTACGCCGATTCGGTGCGGACCAGCAAGGATCCGCTGATCAAGCTGGTGAGCGACATCGCGGGCGGGGCGGGCGACCTGGGCGGCAAGCTCCGGGACAGGTTCACCGGCGCAGCGCCGGCAGCAGGTGGCGCCGGGGCCGGCTCCGCCGGAGGCAAGGGCTCGGCTACGGAGCAGGGCTGAGCGGGCCGGCCGCCGGGGCCGGAAGCCGGGGCTGGGACTGGCCCGGGGACTGGGACTGGGGCTGGCCCGTTGACTGGGACTGGGGCTGACCCTGGGGCTGGGCGAGCACGCCGCACAGCCCGGCCGTGCGCCGCGGATCGCCGCCGGCGTAGGGGTCGCTGGGGGCCGGGCCCACCGTGGTGGGACCCGCTCCGGCCAGGAGCGGGCGGAAACCGCCGGCCGGGTCGGCGGAGCAGTCCTGCGGCCCGGCCATCACGTAGGCCGCGGCCAGCTCCGCCCGGCGGGCGGCCAGGTCCTCCCGGTCGAAGCGCATGCGCAGCTCGCGCCGGACGGTGAACAGCGAAGCGCCGTCATCGGCCGGGGCTCCGGTGGCCGGGCGTACGGCGTAGACGAAGGTGTGGTCGGTGATCACCACCAGCGTGTCGGGGGTGAGTTCCTCGTAGGCGAGGGTGCCGCCGACCCGGACCCGGGGGTCGGCCACGACGGCCGTGCCCGGGTCGAAGCGCACCAGCCAGCCGGTGGCTGCGTGCCGGCCGTCGCCGGAAGGGCTGGTCATGCTGCGGTCGAACTGCGCCAGCTGGTCGGGGTCGAGCAGGACGCGCACCGGCCTGGACGCGGCGCCGCTGAGGATGTCGGGGTCCAGGGAGGACTGCACCAGGTAGTCCTTGGCGATGGACAGCGCGGTGACGATCTGGGCGTCGGTGAAATGGGCCGTGCGGCGCACCGCCGGAAGGGTGATTCCGGCCGCTCCGACGCGGTAGTCGGCGGCGGGGCTGTCCGCGTACAGGTCGGCGGGCCGTCCGCCGGGTACCGGCGAAGGGGGCGCCAGCGGGACGACGGTGCTGGAGAGCGGCTCGGTGTGGCCGGCGGGGGCGGGCACGTAGGGATTGCGCAGCCCCATGTAGACGGCGACGGCGAAGGCCGTGGCGATGAGCAGCACCAGCAGCATGCCCTGCCGGGCGCCCCGGCCGGGGGTACTGGTCCGGGGGGCGGCGCCGGTCGACCAGAAGGAGCGGCTGCGGACGGCCCGGGCGTGTTCGCCCATGCGTTCTTGTGCGGAGTACTCCTGGAGCCGGGCAGCCCGGACGAAGTCTTCGTCGAACACCACCGACCTGAACTCGTCCGGGCGGTGGTCGTCGGACCGGAACTCGTCGTCACCACCGCCGATGCCCTCGGGGGTGCCGTTGGGTGGATCTCCTGGCACGGCCATCGCTTCTCCCCGCTGTCCCCGCTTCAGAGAAGCCCCCAGCTCCGACGGATGCGAGTGGGGTCGTACCTTCAGGGTTGGCGGCCGGAGGGGTACGTAAACGCGCCGACGCCGGTGACTTCCCGCGAGGGGGTACTGGCCGGCGCCGGGGCCGGGTCGCCCTCGCCCGCGGCGCTGCGGTAGACGGCGCTGAAGGCGAGCGCGATCATGCCCAGGCCCATCACGAAGGCGAGCACCCAGGCGACGGGGCGCAGCCAGGGCGAGCGGCCGCGGTAGGGGCGCAGGCTGCCGCCGTAGGCCCCGTACGGACCGTCGGCGTAGCCGTGGCCGTAGGCGCGGCTCTGCTCCCAGCCGTCGTCGAGGCCGTAGGCGTCGGGGTGCCCGTAGGCGGTCCCGTCGTAGTCGTCGTCGCCGGTCCAGCCGGCTGCGACGGCGCGGGCTGCTTCGGCCTCCGCGCGCGCCCGGTCCGCGGCTCGCTGGCGCTCGGCGGCGCTCGGTTCATGGATCTCGGCGTTCCGGACGAAGTCCTCGTCGAACACCACGGAGGCGAAGTCCTTGTCCGCGCCTCCGCGGTCGTCGTCGGGCTCCCCGTCGTCCGGGAACGGCTTGCCCCCCACGTCGTCCGGCACGGGACCAGCGTAGACCTGGGGGGCTGCTTTGGGCGAGGTTGTGCGCCGAATCCGCCCACACCGTGTTCGGGGGACGGCTACCGGACGTGACCGTCGCCGGTGACGATGTACTTGGTGGAGGTGAGCTCGGGAAGGCCCATGGGGCCGCGCGCGTGCAGCTTCTGGGTGGAGATCCCGATCTCGGCGCCGAAGCCGAACTGGCCGCCGTCCGTGAACCGGGTGGACGCGTTCACGGCGACGGTGGTCGAGTCGACCAGCTGGGTGAAGCGCCGTGCGGCGGCCTGCGAGGTGGTGACGATCGCCTCGGTGTGGCCGGAGCTCCAGCGGCGGATGTGGCCCACGGCGTCGTCGAGGGAGTCCACGACTGCGGCGGCGATGTCGTAGGAGAGGTACTCGGCTGCCCAGTCCTCGTCGGTGGCGGGCAGCGCGGTGACCTTGCTCTGTTCGGCGGCGGCCAGGACCCGGGCGTCTGCGTGGACGGTCACGCCGGCGTCGGCGAGGGCGTCGAGGGCGCGCGGCAGGAAGGCGCCGGCGATGTCGCGGTGGACGAGGAGGGTTTCGGCGGAGTTGCAGACGGAGGGGCGCTGCGCCTTGGAGTTGACGAGGATGTCCACGGCCATGTCCAGGTCGGCCTGGGCGTCGACGTAGACGTGGCAGTTGCCGGTGCCGGTCTCGATGACCGGGACGGTGGACTCCTCGACCACGGTCTTGATGAGGGAGGCGCCGCCGCGCGGGATGAGCACGTCGACGAGGCCGCGGGCGCGCATCAGCTCGCGGACGGAGTCGCGGGACTCGCCGGGGACGAGCTGGATGGCGTCGGCGGGCAGGCCGGCGCCGAGGACGGCGTCGCGCAGGATGGTGACGAGCGCGGCGTTGGAGGCGTAGGCGGAGGAGCTGCCGCGCAGCAGGACGGCGTTGCCGGACTTGAGGCAGAGGGCGGCGGCGTCGACGGTGACGTTGGGGCGTGCCTCGTAGATGATGCCGACGACGCCGAGGGGGACGCGGATCTGCCGGATGTCGATGCCGTTGGGGAGGGTGTTGCCGCGGACCACCTCGCCGACGGGGTCGGGGAGGGCGGCGACGTCGCGGACGTCGGAGGCGATGGCGGCGATCCGCTCCGGGGTCAGGGTGAGGCGGTCGATGACGGTCTCGCTGACAGCGGCGGCGCGGGCCTTGTCGGTGTCGACGGCGTTGGCCGCGATGATCTCGGCCGTACGGGCCTCCAGCGCGTCCGCGATCGCCAGCAGGGCGGTGTCCTTGGCGGACCGCGGCAGTGGGGCGATGGCGGCGGCGGCCGTCCGGGCGGCTCGCGCCGTGGCAAGGACGGGCGAGGTGGCGGTGGCCGGGCCGGGGGCGCCGGCTGTGGCGGTGGCGTCGTCGAGCGAGGTCATGCCACCCAGGGTAGTCGCCGGGGCGGGGGTGCCTGTGGGGGATTTCACCGTACGAGACGCCTCGCGGCGAGCCGGCGGACCGGGGGTCCCGGCGCGCCCCTCCCGCTGCCCGAAAACCCCGCCCGGGCGCCGCCCCGTACCCGTGAACGCCCGTGCGGCTCCGGGACGGCCGCGATCGGCGCCTTGGCCGCCGGCGGCGCTCGGTAGGACGGTGCCGGGCCCGGGGGCCGGCGGGGCTTCGAGTGCACCCGCAGCCCCGTCGACAGTGCGCCGCACCAGACAGCCAAGCAGGGGCGGCCCCTGGTCCCGCGTCGCGGACGGCAGGGGTCAGTAGGGGTGGACGCCCACCGGGTGGGCGGGAGGCGGGCCGTAGCCCTCCGCCACGCGTTGGTGGTAGGTGGAACGGTCGATGACCTCCAGGCCGACGATCTCCCAGGGCGGCAACTGCGCCGAGGACCGGTGCTCGCCCCACAGCCGCAGGGCGACCGCCGCCGCGTCGTGGAGGTCGCGGGCCTCTTCCCAGTAGCGGATCTCCGCGTGGTCGTCGGCATACCGGCTGGTCAGCAGGAAGGGGTGGTCGTGGGCCAGTTGCTCCAGTCCGCGCCGGACCTCGGACAGCGGCGCCGGCTTCCCGGAGACGCTCAGGGTCACGTGCCACAGGCGCGAGGCGTGGTCCTGTCCGTCGCCGGCTCCGGCCCCGCCGAGGTCGCCGTGCCCCGGACCGACGCTGGTCAGCGCTCGTCTCACCAGCCGCCTCCTGTCTCCGCCAAGCGTGTCCGCCACCTCTCACAGTTGACCAGTCCCCAGGCTGCCGCGCGGCGGTTTTGCCGAACCTCAGCCCTGCAGCAGGACGAGATCGTCCCGGTGGACGACCTCCCGTTCGTATGCGGGTCCGAGTTCTCGCGCGAGCTCGCGGGTGGAGCGGCCGAGCAGCTGCGGGAGCTCCTTCGCGTCGAAGTTGACCAGGCCCCGGGCGACCGCCCGGCCCGAGGCGTCGCGCAGCTCCACCGGGTCGCCCGCCGTGAAGTCGCCCTCGACCGCCGCGATGCCGGCCGGCAGCAGCGAGCTGCCGCGCTCGGTGACCGCGCGCACCGCGCCGTCGTCGAGCACCAGGTGCCCCTGGGGGGTGGAGGCGTGCTGGAGCCAGAGCAGCCGGTCCGCGGAGCGGCGGCCCGTGGCGTGGAAGTGGGTGCCCGTGGCGCGTCCGGCCAGCGCGTCGGCGGCCTGGCTCGCCGAGGTCAGCACGACCGGTATCCCGGCGGCCGCCGCGATCCGGGCGGCCTCCACCTTGGTGACCATGCCGCCGGTGCCCACGCCCGCCTTGCCGGCGCTGCCGATGGAGACGTGGGCGATGTCCTCGGCGCCGCGGATCTCGTCGATGCGGGTGGTGCCGGGCAGGGAGGGGTCGCCGTCGTAGAGGCCGTCCACGTCCGAGAGGAGGACGAGGAGGTCCGCGCGGACCAGGTGGGCCACCAGGGCGGCGAGGCGGTCGTTGTCGCCGAAGCGGATCTCGTCGGTGGCGACGGTGTCGTTCTCGTTGACCACCGGCAGCGCGCCCATGGCCAGCAGCTGGTCCAGGGTCCGGTAGGCGTTGCGGTAGTGCGCGCGCCGGCTGGTGTCGTCGGTGGTGAGCAGGACCTGGCCGACGCGGATGCCGTAGCGGGCGAAGGAGGCGGTGTAGCGGGCGACGAGCAGGCCCTGCCCGACGCTGGCGGCGGCCTGCTGCCGGGCCAGGTCCTTGGGCCGGCGCCGCAAGCCGAGCGGGGAGAGTCCGGCGGCGATGGCGCCGCTGGAGACCAGGACGATCTCCTTCTCGCCGCCGCTGCGGGCTTTGGCCAGGACGTCCACCAGCGCGTCCACCCGGTCGGCGTCCAGTCCCCCGGCCGCCGTGGTCAGGGAGGAGGAGCCGACCTTGACCACGATCCTGCGGGCGTTCACGACACCTTGCCTAGCGGCTGACACGTCTTTCCCCTTGCCCCTTGCCGAAATGCCTGCCGTCTCAATCTACGGGGTGGGCCCGAGGGGCCGCTCGGGGGTTTCAGACCCTGGACGGACCGCTTTCGGCGGGCTGCGGCTGCGCGTCCCGGGCGGCGCGCGGGACGAGGATCTTGCGGGAGAGGACGAAGGTGAACGGGATGGCGACCACCGCCGCGACCAGCGGGGCGATGCGCGTGTCCATCCCGGCCCAGGTCACCAGCGCGTACAGGCCGGCCGACTGGATCACGTAGTTCGTGACGTTCGTCAGCGGGAAGAGGAAGAACTTCTTCCAAGTCGGCCGGGTCCGGTAGGTGAAGTAGGTGTTCATGAAGAACGAGCCGACCATCGCCAGCACGAAGGCCAGGGAGTAGGCGGCGAAGTACGGCATCCACGGGTGCAGCAGCAGGTAGATGCCGAAGAAGGTGGCGGTGTTGACCCCGCCCACGAGGGCGAAGCGGAAGACCTGGCCGAGCTGGTCCCTGCGGCTCATCGGGCGCTGCGCTCCGCACTGCGCTCCGGGCCCCGTTCCGGTCCGCGCTCCACGACGGCCTCGCGGGCGGCACCAGCGGCCTCGGCGGCCCGCGCCGCGGTGCGCACGGGCCCCGGTGCGAGGTCCGCGCCGTGCGATTCCTTCACCAGGAAGTGCGGGCGGCGTTTGGTCTCGTAGTAGATGCGGCCGATGTACTCGCCGATCAGACCCAACATGATCATCTGGACGCCGCCGATTCCGGCGATCATCGCCACGAGGGTGACGTAACCCGGCGACTCCACGCCGTTGGTCATCGCCGCGATCGTGATCCACAGCGCGTACAGACCGGTCAGGGCGACCAGCGACACGCCGAGCCAGATCCCGGCCCGCAACGGCCGGTTGTTGAACGAGATGAGGCCGTCCATGGCGTAGTTCAGCAGCGAGCCGAACTTCCACTTCGTCTCGCCCGCCTCGCGCTGCGCGTTGCGGTAGTCGAAGTGGACGGTGTCGAAGCCGATCCAGGAGAAGAGGCCCTTGGAGAAGCGGTTGTACTCCGGCAGCGACAGCAGCGCGTCCACGGCCGGGCGCGAGAGCATCCGGAAGTCCCCGACGCCGTCGGTGAGCTCGACGTCCACCCAGCGGTTCACGCCCCGGTAGTAGAGCCGGCTGAGCGCGGAGCGGACCTTCTTGTCGCCCTCGCGCGTGCGGCGGGCGATGATCTGGTCGTGGCCCTGGCGGTAGTAGTCGAGCATGGTCGCGATGAGCTCCGGCGGGTGCTGGAGGTCCGCGTCCATGATCACTACGGCGTCGCCGGTGGTCTCGCGCAGGCCGGCCAGCATGCCGGCCTCCTTGCCGAAGTTGCGGCTGAACGAGACGTAACGGGTCTGTTCGCCGTGCTCGGCCGCGATCTTGCGGAGCTTGCCCAGGGTGCCGTCGTGGCTGCCGTCGTCGACGTAACAGACCTCGTACTCGACGGGCAGGGCGTCCAGGACCCTGCGGATCTCGACGTCGAAGCTGTCGATGACGGCCTCTTCGTTGTAGCAAGGGACAACTACGGACAGCTTCGTCATGAACACTTCCTGCTGGGTCCGAACGGGTGACTGCCGGCGACCGGACCCGCCACTCACCTCTTCCCAAGAAGTATGCACGCCGACGGTCGGCCTGCCGGAGTCCAGTGCGGCGCACGGTAGCTTTGACGGGATAAGCGGAATGAGCGGAACGAAACGAAACGAAGGGATCGAGGTGCACGTGCCCGACGTCTCCGTGGTCGTCATCGTCTACAACGACGCAGAGCGTCTGTCGACAGCAGTCCAGTCGGTTTTGGACCAGACCCTGCACGGGGTCGAAGTCGTGATCGTCGACGACTGCAGCCAGGACCGCTCCTATGCGGTCGCCCAGGAACTGGAGTCCGCGCATCCGGGGAGAGTGCGCGCCTTCCGGCTGCCCGAGAACAGCGGCGGCTGCGGCGCTCCCCGCAACCACGGCATCCAGCAGGCCACGGGTGCGTACGTCATGTTCCTGGACAGCGACGACGTACTGGAGCGCAACGCCTGCCGGAACATGCTGGACGCCGCCGAGCGCACCGGCTCGGACCTGGTCTCGGGCATGTGCGTGCGCGTGCACCTGGACAACCGGTGGGGCAAGACCACCGAGTGGTACCCCTGGATCTACTCGCGCACGCGCACGCTGGAGTCGATCACCGAATTCCCCGACCTGCTGGTCTACGACACCCTCTCCACGAACAAGTGCTACCGGCGCGCGTTCCTGCTGGAGCAGGGCCTGGAATTCCCGGTGGGCATCCACTACGAGGACCTGCTCTTCTCGGCGCAGGCGTACGTCGCCGCGCGCCGCATCACCCTGATCCCCAACCACGTCTACTTCTGGAACGTGGTCGAGAAGTCGGCGTCCAAGTCGATCAGCAACCGGCGCCACGAGATCGCGAACTTCGTCCACCGGATGGAGATCCACCGGCGCGTCGACGAGCTGCTGGCGGCCAAGGGCCACACGGACATCAAGTCCGCGAAGGACGCCAAGTTCCTCAAGCACGACCTGGTCCTGCACCTGCGCGACCTGCCCCTGCTGGGCGACGCCTACCGGCAGGAGTTCGCCCGGCTGGCCAACGGCTACCTCGCCGGCATCGACCCGGCCGCGTACGAGTGCGTCACCTACCTCCAGGCCATCTGCGCCTACCTGCTCGGCAAGGAGGACTGGGACAACCTGATCCCGGCCGCCGACGCCATGACCAACAAGGGCCGGCTCTCCTCCCCGCTCGCCGAGCGCGACGGCCGGATCTACTGGTGCGCCCGGCACCTCGACGACGCCGAGGCCCGCCGGATACTGGACGTCACCGACCAGGGCTTCCACACCACCCCCCTCCCCGCGCTCCAGCTGGGCAACCGCCTGACCTCCTACGAGGACGACGGGCGCGGCACCGTCACGCTGTCGGGGGCCGTGGTCAATCCGCTCGGCCGGATCCGGCCCGACGTCGAGCTCAAGGCGTCGCTGGAGTTCCGGGCCCGCCGGCAGATCGGGGTGCGTTCCTTCAGCTTCCCGGTGGCAACCGTGCGGCACGCCGGTGACACGATCGAGTGGACCGGCACGGCCGACATCGCCGGCACCGTCCGCCCCCTCGGCATCATCGACGCCGTCTGGGACGTCCGGCTGAAGCTGACCGCCGGGACGGACCGGATCACCACCCGCGTCTCCGTCGGCGGCGTCGACCTGGAGTCGGCGGCCCGCCTGCGGGTGCGGCCTCGCCTGAGCCGGCTGGTCTCCGACCGCTTCGCACCGGAGGTCACCAAGAAGGGCAACCTCTCCTACGTCCTGACCGCCCAGAGCGCCGCCGCCGTCCGCACCCAGAGCCTGATCAACAACGCCATACACGGCAAGGCCGCCAACGTGGTCAAGCGGGGCCTGCGCAAGGCCCTGCGGGTCCGCCGCGGCATGGGTTCGGGCGAGCAGAAGGTCAAGCTCTACCACGAGGTCTTCTCGAAGCTGCCCGTCAAGAAGGGCACGGTCGTCTTCGAGAGCCACATGGGCAAGCAGTACAGCGACAGCCCCAAGGCGATCTATGAGGAGCTGGTGCGCCAGGGAGCCCCCTTCGAGGCGATCTGGTCGTACGCGGGCAAGCCCACCGGCTTCCCCAAAGAGGCCACCCTGGTGCGCCGCTGGAGCTGGGCCTACCTGCGCGCGCTGGCCCAGGCCGAGTACTGGGTCGACAACCAGGGCTTCCCGCTGGCGCTCGCCAAGCGCCCCGGGACGACCTACATCCAGACCTGGCACGGCTCCGCGCTCAAGCGGATGGGCTTCCACGAGCCGCGCACCAAGGCGCAGGGCCGCGTCGGCCAGGCCCGCTTCCAGGCGGCCGTCGACCGCTTCGACCACTTCCTGATCCGCTCCGAGCACGACGCCCGCACCCTGGCCAAGGCCTTCCGGCTGCGCGACGAGGTGCTGCTGCGCACGGGCTACCCGCGCAATGACGCCCTCGTCGAGGCGCAGCGGGCGGAGGCGCAGAGCGGCGAGCGGGTACGCGGTCCGCTGGCGGCCGAGCTGGGCATCGACCCGGACAAGACGGTGCTGCTGTACGCGCCGACCTTCCGGGCCGGGGCGGACGGCGCGGTCGAGGGCTTCGCCTTCCCCTTCGACGTGGAGGAGTTCGCCGACCGGCTCGGCGACCGCTTCACGCTGCTGGTGCGCACGCACTACCTCAACAGCGTCTCGCTGCCGCCCTCGGTCGCGGGCCGGGTGATCGACGTGTCCCGGCACCACGACATCACCCCGCTGCTGACCCTGGCGGACGGATTGATCACCGACTACTCGTCCGTGATGTTCGACTACGCGGTACTGGACCGGCCGATGCTGTTCTTCGCGTACGACTACGAGAAGTACGCCACGGACATCCGCGGCACGTACTTCGACCTGAAGGAGAAGGCCCCGGGCCCGGTGGTGGCCACGGCGGACGAGCTCCTGCAGGCCCTCTCCGTCTTCGAGGAGGCGGACACGAAGTACGCCGAGGCGCGCCAGCGCTTCCTCACCGAGTTCGGCGAGTACGACCGCGGGGACGCGGCCCGCCAGATCGTCGAGAAGTTCTTCACCAGGAGCGGCAAGTGAGCCAGCAGACCGCCACCCCGGGCGGCCGTGACATCTTCCTCGTCTCCAACAACGTCGACGAGCTCGGCGGCGTGACCACCTGGTCGCACCAGATGGCCCGGCTGTTCACCGAGCGCGGGCACAGGGTGCACATCGTCGGCATCGCCCCGGTCGCCGAGGAGATCCGCCAGAAGCTGCCGCGGGACCTGCCGTACGAGATGACCACGCTCTACGACTCCCACCCGCCGGCCGCGCGCCGGCTGCGCGGGATCAAGGGCCGGCTGAACGCGCCCGAGCGGCGCCGCCAGGCGGCCCGGCGGGCAGGGATGCGGGCCAAGGCGGAGAAGCTGAGCGAGCTGCTGCGCGCCGCGCGTCCGGGTGGCGTCGTCATCGTCACGCAGGTCTGGGCGATGGAGTGGGTGGCCCTCGCCGACACCAAGGGGCTCAGCGTCATCGGCATGAGCCACGAGTCCTTCGAGGCGAGCCAGAAGTCCACGCGGGGCGAGCGGGTCCGCCGCCACTACCGCGAGGTCGACCGGCTGCTGGTGCTGACGGCCGAGGACGCGGACCTGTGGATCCGGGCCGGCATGGAGAACGTCGGGAGCATGCCGAACCCGCTGCCCTTCATGCCGCCGGCCCCGGCACCGCGCACCGAGAAGGTCGTCGCCAGCGTCGGCCGCCTGGCCTTCGAGAAGGGCGTCGACCTGCTCCTCGACGCGTGGGCGGACGCCGCGCCGCTGCACCCCGACTGGGTCCTGCGGATCTACGGGGCGGGCCTGGAGGAGCCGGTGCTGCGGGCGCACTGCACCTCGCTGGGGCTGGACGACTCGGTCCAGTGGATGGGCAGCACCGATGACGTGCTGGGCGCGCTGCGCGGGGCCTCGGTCTTCGCGCAGGCATCCCGGGCGGAGGGGTTCCCGATCACCCTGCTGGAGGCGATGGCCGCGGGCGTGCCGGTGGCCGCCTTCGACTGCGCGCCCGGCGTGCGGGAGATCGTCGAGCACGGCGAGGACGGACTGCTGGCGCGCCTGGGCAACACCATGGAGCTGGCCGGCCACCTGCACGCGCTCATGTCGGATCGCGACCTGCGCGACCGGCTGGGCGACACCGCTTTTCACTCGGTGCAGCGCTATTCCAGCGCCGAGATCACCGACCGGTGGGAAGCGCTGTTCGCCTTCCTCCAGCGCTGACCGGCCCCGTCGCCTGCGCGGGAGCGCCCGCCCCGGATGCGTCCGGGGCGGGCGCTCCCGCGCAGGGCCGTGTCAGCCCTTGCG
Source organism: Streptomyces sp. CB00455 (assembly GCF_001905445.1). Lineage (GTDB taxonomy): Bacteria > Actinomycetota > Actinomycetes > Streptomycetales > Streptomycetaceae > Streptomyces. The sequence continues at coordinate 725,910 of NZ_LIVQ01000003.1, forward strand.
GTTGGCTTCCCAGCCGGCCCACGCGGAGACGACCATCTCGCGGACGTCGCGGCGGGCCTTCCAGCCGAGCTCACTCGCGATGCGGTCGGCGGAGGCGACGACCTTCGCCGGGTCGCCGGGGCGGCGGGGGGTGATGACCGGCGGGTGGTCGTGGCCCGTGCCGCCGTTCAGCAGCTCGACCATCTCCAGGACGGAGACGCCCTCACCTCGCCCGATGTTGACGGTCAGGTCCTTGTGATCACCGCTCGCGGCCCATTCGGCGAGCTTGTGGGCGGCCGCCACATGGGCCTCGGCGAGGTCCTCGACGTGGATGTAGTCGCGGATGCAGGTGCCGTCCGGGGTCGGGTAGTCGTCGCCGAAGATCTTGGCGCCCTGGCCGGCGTCGAAACGCTCGAAGACCATCGGAACGAGGTTGAAGACGCCCGTGTCGGCGAGCTCGGGGGTCGCGGCGCCCGCCACGTTGAAGTAGCGCAGGCAGGCGGTCGAGATGCCGTGCGCCCTGCCGGCGGCCCGCACCAGCCACTCGCCGGCCAGCTTCGTCTCGCCGTACGGGCTCAGCGGCGCGCACGGGGTGTCCTCGGTGACCAGGTCCACGTCGGGCATGCCGTAGACGGAGGCGGAGGAGGAGAAGAGGAAGTTGCGGACGCCCGCGTCCGCCACGGCCTGGAGCAGGACGGTCAGACCCTGCACGTTCTCCTGGTAGTAGTACAGCGGCTTCTCGACGGACTCGCCGACCTGCTTCTTGCCCGCGAGGTGCACCACACCGGTGATCTTGTGCTCGGCGATGGTCTTGTCCAGCACCAGCCGGTCCAGGACCGAGCCGATCACCAGCGGTACGCCCTCCGGGACACGGTCCTCCTTGCCCGTGGAGAGGTCGTCGAGGACGACCACCTTCTCCCCCGCGAGCAGCATCGCCCGGACGACGTGTGCGCCGATGTACCCGGCGCCACCGGTGATCAGAAACGTCATGTGTATCTCCCTGGTCCTGTCCGACTTCGGTGTGGGAAGTGCTGCGGTGCCGATGAGGCCGTCAGCCCGACCCGTGGGCCGCCCGGGCCCGGTGGAGGCGGTTGCGTACGAGGTACAGCGCGCCCTCGGCGCCGGGCGCGAGGCGCAGCGCGAGGGCGCCGGCTCCCGTCCGGTACGGCTGCGCCAGCAGGACGCCGTACCGGCTGCTGGGCAGGGCGCGGCGGCGCAGCAGCCGGCCCCGGGGGCGCAGCGAGGTGAACACGGAGGTGCCGTCCGCGCACTGCACGACCACCCCCACGTTCCACGCCTGCATCCGGCGCAGTCCCCGACGGCGGCCAGTGGCGGCCACGTCGGCGAGGCGGAAGGGCAGCAGAGCGACCCAGCCGCCGTCGCGGCCGGGGCGCAGCTCGACCGGCTGGGCCAGGACGGGCTCCCCGCCCGCGCGCGGCAGGAAGCGCAGCTGCGCGGTGTGCGGTCCGGCCTCGGCGAGGCGCCCGTACAGGTCGTGCAGGTGGATGCGGACGGCCGTGCGGCCGGCGGGCTCGGCGTCGGCGGTCAGCGGGAGTTCGGCGGTCGGCAGCCCGGCCAGTCCGTCGAGCACCACCGGGAGCTCCTCGCTCCACACCGGTGTCCCGTCGGCGGCGGCCGCGTAGGGGGGCAGCAGCCGCGGCGGCTCCGCGGCCAGCCGGCTCAGCCGCTCGATGTCGCCGGGCGGGACCGGGGTGGCCCGCAGCACCCGTACGATCCAGCGGGCGTGGGCCGCGGCGGCCTCGATGTCGGCCTCGGCGAAGGTGGCGACGTAGGAGCGGGTGAGGTCCCACCAGGCGGCCTGGTACTGCGGGTCCGTGCCGATCTCGCGCAGGTACATGCGCAGGTCGTACTCCAGGAACTTCACCTGGCAGGCGCTGCCCAGCCGCGGGGAGGCGGCCGCCAGGGTGCGGGAGGCCGTGCGGTGGGCCTCGATGCGCGCGCGCCAGTTCCCGACGTCCTTGCGGTCCAGGGAGATCGACACCTGGGCGGCGCCGCGGCGCACGTGCCAGACGTAGACGAGGTCGTCGACGACGGCGATGCGCGGGGCGGCCGCCAGCACGCGGGCGGTGAAGACGAAGTCCTCGTAGACGAACCGGCCGTCGGGGAAGCGCAGCGCGTGCTCCTCCAGGAAGGCGCGTTCGTACAGCTTGTTGACGCAGAGGGTGTCCCGGACCAGCTCGGGGCGGTCCGCGGGTCGCTCGATGACATCGCCCGGTGTGTAGAGGCCCGGCATCCACGGCACGTCGTGGTGCTGGGGCAGCTCGCGCCGCACGGCGGCGCCGACGGTGACCGGGGCGCGGTGCTCCGCGGCGGCGCGCACCAGCGCCTCGGCCGCGCCCGGGGGCAGGATGTCGTCGCTGTCGAGGAAGAGCACGTACTGGCCGCTCGCGAGGGCGATCCCGTCGTTGCGCGGGGTGCCGCAGCCCCCGCTGTTGTGCGTGCGGTGCACGACCTTGAGGCGGGGGTGTGCGGCGGCCAGCTCGTCCAGCACCCGCGCGGTGCCGTCGGACGAGGCGTCGTTCACGGCGATGACCTCGGCGACCACCGGGCCCTGGGCGAGGGCCGAGGAGACGGCCTCGCCCACGAGCCCGGCGTCGTTGTACGCGATCACCACGACGGAAACGGTGGGGAGGTTGGTGCTGTTCACCCGAAGGATCCTAGGCGACCGGTGTAAAGGCGCCTTCAAAGCCGCCCCGGCGCCCCGGCCGGGAGGCGACTAGAACGGCCGGAATTCGTCGTATTCCTGCTGGGCCGAGTCCCCGCGCGTGGCTTCCTTCTCCTTGCGGCGCTGCGTGGCCGGGCGCGGGGCCTCCATGCGGTGGTCCTCACCGCGGCGGCCCAGCATCTCGGCGCCGGCCATCATGGTCGGCTCCCAGTCGAAGACGACCGCGTTCTCGTCGGAGCCGATGGCCACGCCGTCGCCGGCGCGAGCGCCGGCCTTCTTCAGCGCGTCCTCGACACCGAGGCGGCTCAGCCGGTCGGCCAGGTAGCCCACGGCCTCGTCGTTGTTGAAGTCGGTCTGGCGCACCCAGCGCTCCGGCTTCTCGCCGCGCACGTTGTAGACGTCCTCGGCCTCGTCGTAGGTCACGGTGAAACCGGAGTCGTCCACGGCCTTGGGGCGGATGACGATGCGGGTCGCCTCCTCCTTCGGCTTGCGGGCCCGGGCCTTGGCGATGACTTCGGCGAGGAAATACGAGAGTTCCTTCAAGCCCGTACGGGCGACCGCGGAGACCTCGAAGACCTTGTAGCCGCGCGCCTCCAGGTCCGGGCGGACCATGTCGGCGAGCTCCTGGCCGTCCGGGATGTCGACCTTGTTGAGGACGACGAGGCGCGGGCGCTTCTCCAGGCCCCCGCCGTAGAGCCTGAGCTCTTCCTCGATGACGTCCAGGTCCGCGACCGGGTCGCGGTCGGACTCCAGGGTGGCGGTGTCCAGCACGTGCACGAGCACCGAGCAGCGCTCGACGTGGCGCAGGAACTCCAGGCCGAGGCCGCGGCCCTGGCTGGCGCCGGGGATCAGGCCCGGGACGTCGGCGATGGTGTAGACGGTCGAGCCGGCCGTGACCACGCCCAGGTTCGGGACCAGGGTGGTGAAGGGGTAGTCCGCGATCTTGGGCTTGGCGGAGGAGAGCACCGAGATCAGCGAGGACTTGCCGGCGCTCGGGAAGCCGACCAGCGCCACGTCGGCGACGGTCTTGAGCTCCAGGACGATGTCGCCGGTGGTGCCGGGGACACCGAGGAGCGCGAAGCCGGGGGCCTTGCGGCGGGCCGAGGAGAGCGCGGCGTTGCCGAGGCCGCCGCGGCCGCCCTCGGCGGCCACGTAGGTGGTGCCCTGGCCGACGAGGTCGGCGAGGACGTTGCCCTGCTTGTCGAGGACGACGGTGCCGTCCGGGACGGGCAGGACCAGGTCCTGGCCGTCCTTGCCGGAGCGGTTGCCGCCCTCGCCGGGCTTGCCGTTGGTGGCCTTGCGGTGGGGGCTGTGGTGGTAGTCGAGCAGCGTGGTGACCGCCTGCTCCACGACCAGGATCACATCGCCGCCACGACCGCCGTTGCCGCCGTCGGGGCCGCCGAGCGGCTTGAACTTCTCCCGGTGAACGGAGGCGCAGCCGTGGCCCCCGTTACCCGCGGCGACGTGCAGCTCGACGCGGTCCACGAAGGTGGTCATGGGTGTTCCTCCAGATACATACGGGAATGTCCCGGGCAGGCCTTGCTGCCCGGTAAACGTGTCTCTGTGACAACGCGCCGAGGGCGGACCTCTCTTCCCGGCCTGTGCCGGGAAGAGCTGAGATCCGCCCTCGGGAAGTTACGTACGCTCGATCAGCCGGAGCTGGATCAGGCGGCCGGAACGATGTTGACGACCTTGCGGCCACGGTGCGTGCCGAACTCGACCGAACCGGCCTGCAGCGCGAACAGCGTGTCGTCGCCACCACGACCGACACCCGAACCCGGGTGGAAGTGGGTGCCGCGCTGGCGGACGAGGATCTCGCCGGCGGAGACGACCTGACCGCCGAAGCGCTTCACGCCGAGCCGCTGGGCATTGGAGTCGCGCCCGTTCCGGGTGGACGATGCGCCCTTCTTGTGTGCCATGTCTCAGTCCCTCTTACTTCGCAGCCGCGGGGATACCGGTGACCTTGATCGCCGTGTACTGCTGGCGGTGACCCTGGCGACGGCGGTAGCCGGTCTTGTTCTTGTAGCGCAGGATGTCGATCTTGGCGCCCTTGTGGTGGTCCACGATCTCGGCCGTGACCTTGATGCCGGCCAGGACCCACGGGTCGCTGGTCACGGCTTCGCCGTCGACAACGAGCAGGGTCGAGAGCTCGACCGTGTCGCCAACCTTGGCAGTGGAAATCTTGTCAACTTCAACGATGTCGCCGACAGCAACCTTGTGCTGGCGACCACCGCTGCGCACGATGGCGTACACGCGGATCTCTCTCTCACTCGGGACGGATACTCCTGAAGCCAGCCGCTCAGCCGGGCCCCTCCGTGGGACGGGACCGGCGCTGATCCGGATTGGACGAGCGGCCTCTCCCGTACGGCGCTTGCGCGCACGGGGCGGGAGGAAGGTGCTCAGGAGCGCGGCACGCGCCAAACGGTATTCGTATAGGCATGCCGACGGTTTAGGTTACGGGGCCGGTTCCAGGGGGTCAAACCGGGTCCCGCACGGCCGTGGGCCCCGCCTCGCGGCGGAGCCCACGGTCATGGAGCGGATCAGGCTTCGTCGGCCGCAGCCGAGACGGACGGCGGCGTCTGCTGCTCGGCCGCCGCGGTCTTCTTCGTCGCCCGCTTCGCCACGGTCTTCTTGGTCGTGGCCGCCTTCTTGGCCACGGTCTTCTTGGCCGCGGTCGCCTTCTTGGCGGTGGTGGCCTTCTTCGCCGTGGTCGCCTTCTTGGCCGGAGCCTTCCTGGCGGCCTTCTTGGCCGGGGCGGCCTCCTCCTCGGCCGGAGCCTCGGCGGCGGGTGCCGGGGCGGCGGCGGGTGCCTCGGCGGCGGCCTCCACGACCACCACGGCGGCCTCGGCCGCACCGGCCGGGGAACCGGCCGGTGCGGTGGCCTTGCGGGTGGCACGGCGGCGCGGACGGGCCGGGGCGGCATCCGCGACGGGGGCCTCCTCGGCCACGGCGACGGGCTCGGGCTCGGCGACGGCCGGCTCGGGCTCCACAGCGGGCTCCGGCTCCGGCACGACGACCGGCTCGGGGGCCGCCTCGGCCGCCGGGGCCGGGGCACCCGCCGGGGCGGTGGCCTTACGGGTCGCGCGGCGACGCGTGCGGCCCTTCGGCGCCTCCTCGACCGGGGCGGCCGGGGCCGGCTCCGCGGCCTCCGCGAGCCCGGCGACGACCTCGGGGGCCGGCTCCAGGACCGTGTCGGCGGGCTCGGCGACCGGCGCGGCCACGGGCTCGGCGAGCGGTTCCACGGGCTCTGCCGCGGGAGCCGATTCCCGGACCTGGGCCGCGATGGTGCGCGGGGCGCCCGCCGGAGCGGTCGCCTTGCGGGTGGCGCGGCGGCGGTTGCGGCGGCCGCTCAGGCCTGCTGCGGCCTCGGCCTCGGCCGGGGAGCCGTACAGCTCCTCGTCCGCGACGAACTCCGGCTCGGGCAGGGCCCGCGGCGCGGCGGCCTCGGCGGCCACCTCGGCCTCGGTCTCGAACTCCACGTCGGCGTCCACGTCGACATCGGCGGTGTCGACGTCGTGGTCGTGATCGTGCTGGTCGAACTCCGGCTTGCCGCCACGGCGCTTGGCGCGCTTGCCACCGCCGCCGACCGCGGTCGGCGTCTCCATGTGGACGATGACACCGCGCCCGTTGCAGTGGACACAGGTCTCGGAGAAGGACTCCAGCAGGCCCTGGCCCACCCGCTTGCGGGTCATCTGGACCAGGCCCAGCGAGGTGACCTCGGCCACCTGGTGCTTGGTGCGGTCGCGGCCCAGGCACTCCAGCATGCGCCGCAGGACCAGGTCGCGGTTGGACTCCAGGACCATGTCGATGAAGTCGATGACGACGATGCCACCGAGGTCGCGCAGCCGCAGCTGGCGCACGATCTCCTCGGCCGCCTCCAGATTGTTCCTGGTGACGGTTTCCTCGAGGTTGCCGCCCTGACCGGTGAACTTGCCGGTGTTGACGTCGATGACGATCATCGCTTCGGTCTTGTCGATCACGAGCGAGCCGCCCGAGGGCAGCCACACCTTGCGGTCCAGCGCCTTGGCGAGCTGCTCGTCGATCCGGTACGTCGCGAAGACGTCGACCTCGGAGGTCCAGCGCGAGAGCCGGTCGGCCAGGTCCGGGGCCACGTGGTGCACGTAGCCGTGGATGGTCTCCCAGGCGCTGTCACCGCTGACGATGACCTTCGAGAAGTCCTCGTTGAAGATGTCGCGCACGACGCGGACGGTCATGTCCGGCTCGCCGTACAGCAGGCTCGGCGACGAGGTCGAGATCTGCTTCGCCTTCTTCTGGATGTCCTCCCACTGGGCCTGCAGACGCTCGACGTCGCGGCGCAGCTCGTCCTCGCTCGCACCCTCGGCGGCGGTGCGCACGATGACGCCCGCGTCCTCGGGGACGATCTTCTTGAGGATGGTCTTCAGGCGCGCGCGCTCGGTGTCGGGCAGCTTGCGGCTGATGCCGGTCATCGAGCCCTCGGGCACGTAGACCAGGTAGCGGCCGGGCAGGGAGACCTGGCTGGTGAGGCGGGCGCCCTTGTGGCCGATCGGGTCCTTGGTGACCTGCACCAGGACCGACTGGCCGGACTTGAGGGCGGACTCGATGCGGCGCGGGCCGTTGGCCATGCCCAGCGCCTCGAAGTTGACCTCGCCGGCGTACAGGACCGCGTTGCGGCCCTTGCCGATGTCGATGAAGGCGGCCTCCATCGACGGCAGCACGTTCTGGACCTTGCCCAGGTAGATGTTGCCGACGTACGAGGTGGCTTCTTCCTTGTTGACGTAGTGCTCGACGAGCACGTTGTCCTCGAGGACGCCGATCTGGGTGCGCTCGCCGGCCTGGCGGACGACCATCACCCGCTCGACGGCTTCGCGGCGGGCCAGGAACTCGGCCTCGGTGATGATCGGGACGCGGCGGCGGCCCTGCTCGCGGCCTTCGCGGCGGCGCTGCTTCTTCGCCTCCAGGCGGGTCGAGCCCTTGATGGACTGCACCTCGTCGGAGGAGGTGGAGGCCGACTCGGCGCGCTCGCGGGCCGGACGCGGCTCGCGGACCTTGACGACGGTGCGCACGCCGTCCTCGTCGCCCGTCTCGGCGGCCTCGGCGGCGGACTCACCGCTGCGGCGGCGGCGACGGCGGCGGCGACGGCTGGAGCTGGAACCGAGGGCCTCTTCGGCCTCCTCGTCGTCCTCCTCGTCGGCTTCGTGCTCGGTGGCCCCGGTCTCGGCCTCGCCCTCGTTCTCCTCGGCGGACTCGTCGAGGTCGGCGGACTCTCCGCGACGGCGGCGGCGGCCGCCGCGGCGACGGCGGCGCGAGGGGCGCTCGCCCGACTCGTCGCCCTCGTCGAACTCCTCGTCGGGCTCGGTGGCCTCGGCCTCCGGCTCCTCCTCGGCGAGCACCTCGGGCAGCGAGACCGGAGCGGACTCGGTGACCGGAGCGGATTCGGCGGCGCCGCGGCCACGGCGACGGCGGCGGCCGGCGGGCTGCGGGGCGGGGGCCTGGGTGGCCTCGGCCTGCGCCTCGATCTCCTCGTCTTCGATGTCCTCGTCCCCGGCGGCGGCAGCGGCCGCGGCGGCCATGGCGGCGGTCTCGGGGGTCTGGAACATCGGCTCGGCGAAGACCGGGGCCTGGAAGACGGCCACGGCGGGACGCGCGGCGCGGCGGCCGCGACCCGGGGCGGCGGGCGCCTCGGGCTCGGCGGCGGGCTGCGGCGTGGCGGCCGGGGATCCGGAGCGGGTGGCGCGGCGGCGGCCGCCGCGCTTCGGGGAGTCCACGGCGTCGGCGACGGTCACGGCGCGGGCGGCGGCCTTGGGCGCCTCCTCCACGACGGCCGGGGCCTCGTCGGCGACGACGGGGGCGGCGGCGGGAGCGGGAGCGGCGACGGCGCGGGTGGCACGGCGGCGGGCACGCGGGGCGGGAGCGGCCACGGCCTCCTCCTCGACCATGGGCGCGGCCTGGGCGGCGGGAGCCTCCGCGGCGGCGACGGTCTCCTGCGCCACCGGGGCGGGAGCGGTCACGGCGCGGGTGGCACGGCGGCGGGCACGCGGGGCGGGAGCAGCGGGCTCCTCGGCTGCGGCGGGCGCGGCCTCGGCGGCGGGGGCCTCCACGACCGGGGCCTCGGCGGCCGGGGCCTCGGGAGCGGTCACGGCGCGGGTGGCGCGGCGACGGGCACGCGGGGCGGGAGCGGCGGGCTCCTCGGCTGCGGCGGGAGCCTCCGCGGCGGCGACGGTCTCCTGCGCCACCGGGGCGGCGGCGGCCGGGCCCTCCGGGGCGGTCACGGCGCGGGTGGCACGGCGACGGGCACGCGGGGCGGGAGCAGCGGGCTCCTCGGCTGCGGCGGGCACGGCCTCGGCGGCGGGAGTCTCCACGACCGGGTCCTCCACGGCCGGGGCCTGGGCGGCCGGGGCCTCGGGAGCGGCCACGGCGCGGGTGGCACGGCGGCGGGTACGAGCGGGGGCGGCGGCCGGAGCGGCCTCCTCCGCGGGGGCCGGGGCGGCCTCGGCGGCCTGGGCCGTCGCTTCCGCGGCGGTGGCGCCGGGCGGCCCGGCGGGCCGGGAGGCGGCGCGGCGGCGCCTGCGCGGAGGCAGGCTGTCGCTGGGGCTGCCGGAGTCGGCGTTACCGGCGGTGGTGGTGTCGTTTTCGTTGTTGAGCATTGCGGGCGGTTCTCCCGTCACGCTCCCGGGCGCCGCGGCTGACTTCCGGTCCGGCACGGTTCCGCGCGATGAGCGGGGAACCGGCCTCCGGGGCGCGTTCGCCACACGGGAGCTCTAGTCCATGGCCGCCGGTTCCGTACGTGTGTGTTGTCCGTACGGCCTGGCGGAAGTCTTCAGGTCAGTGCGCGGCCCGACCCAGGTGGCTCCCGAGTCCCAGGGCTGCGCGACAACGACGATCCCTACGCGGCGGGACCTTCCGGCGCCTTCGCGTCGGCGGCTACGGCGGCCGTGGGTGGGGCGGCCGTGTCAGCCTCGCGGTCGGGCGCGAGCGGGTCGGTCACCGTGCCGGACTCCTCGTCGAAGAGCCCCTGCGCCAGCCTGGTCACCGCTGAGGGGACCGGCGGCGCCAGGTCGGCCACAGCTCGGAGACCGGACAGGACGTCGTCGGGTCGCACGGCAGGTGTCAGATGCCGAACAACCAGCCGCAGTATCGCACAGGCTTGGCCCGAGGGCCTATCAACCTGGGCGGGAAGCGTGACGAGACTGACAACGGCGCCGCGCGTGTCGAAATTCCGGATGCCGTTCTTGGTGCGGCGCTGCACTTCCACCGTGTCGGCGGCGAGGAAGGCCGCCACGGCCCGCTCGGCCTCGGCGGGCTCCACGCCGTCCAGGCGCAGCTCCCACACGGAGGCCGTGAGCCGGTCGGCCAGGCCCGAGGTGCGGGCCTCGACGGCGTCGATGATGTCGAGTCCGGCCGGCATCGACTCGTCGAGCAGTTCCCGGAGCTTCCCGGGGTCGCGCGGTGCGGCGAGGGCGATCTCCAGGTACTCGGCCTCGCTGCCGGTCCCGGTCGGGGCGGCGTTCGCGTACGAGACGCGGGGGTGCGGGGTGAAGCCGGCCGAGTACGCCATCGGCACCTCGGCGCGGCGCAGGGCACGCTCGAAGGCGCGCTGGAAGTCGCGGTGACTGGTGAACCGGAGGCGGCCGCGCTTGGTGTAGCGCAGTCGGATGCGCTGCACCACCGGTGCGGGAGGCGGGCCTTCGGGCTGTCGCTTGCCCAGTGGTTCTTCTCCTTGTGCGGGGCTCCGCGGCTCGCGCGTCGCCCTGAGCGTCTGTGGGACCTGCGGGCCACGCCCTGCCCCCGGCTCACCCCTGCCGTTGGTGCAGGGAGATCTCGGGAGCGGGCGATGTGCCTGCGCCTGTCGTACTACCCAGAGTACGCGTCCGTGACCTCGCCGGTTCCCCGGGAGGAGTACCGAAGAGCGCCTGGCGTACGGAGGCCCGCGCTTCCCGGACGGCGAGACGGGCGGTGCGCCACACCTCGCGGACCGCGTGCCCGGCCGGCACGAGCACCTGCCGGCGCACCCACGCGGCGGGCCGGACGACCAGGCCCCGCCACAGCCGCAGCAGTCCGCGCCCGAGGGCCCGGCTGACGCGCCCGGCGAGGTGCCAGGCGGCGGCGAGGAAGTGCCCGAGGGGGGTCAGGACGTGGCGGTACAGCCCGAGGGCGAGCGGAAGCAGTACGAAGCCGTACGCCCCGGCGGCGACGGGCAGGACGACGTACCGCCACAGGGCGGCCCACGGCCAGAGGAAGAGCGCCCTGGCCGTCCAGAGCGCCGCCGCCCCGATGCCGCGCAGCAGCAGGCCGAGAGCGTGGCCGAGCGGGGCCAGGGCGTGGCGCCACACCGCGACCGCCAGCCAGGCGAGGCCGCGCGCGGGCCGGACCACCAGGTGGTGCCATCCGGCGGCGAGCAGCCGGGCGAGCCCGGTCAGGGCCGGCACCAGCACGTACCGGGCCACGGCCAGGACCACCCGTTCGAGCCCCCGGCCGAGCGGCCGCAGCAGGTACCGGTGGAGGGCGGCGGCGCCGGGGACGAGCAGACGGCGCCACAGGGCGGCCCCGACGGGGGCGAGGACGTAGTGCCACAGCGACCACCACGGCCAGTAGAAGGCGGCGAGGGCGAGCCACCTCAGCAGCGTTCCCGTGCCCCGGACCAGCAGGACGAGCGCTGCGGCGACCGGGGCCAGGACGTACCGGTGGATGCGGGTGAGGAGCCGGGCCACCGCCTCGCCGGCCGGGCGCAGCACCCGGCGGTGCGCGGCGCGCGCGCAGAGCACCAGCAGGTCCCAGGCCATGCGCAGGGGCAGCACGATCACCACCGCTGCGATCCGGACCGGTATCCGGACCATCGCGAACACGCAGCCCCCACCACCCGCCCCCGGCACCTGGTCGTGCGCCGCTGCCGGGCGGGGGCGTTCCTCCGTCACGTTCACCATGTTCCCCAACGACGCACGGAAGGCCCCCACCGTTGCGGTGGGGGCCTTCCGATACGGAGGTGTTACCTGGCGGGAATCACTTCACGACCGTGAGCGGCAGCAGCTTCTTGCCCGTGGGGCCGATTTGGATGGACGTGTCCATCTGCGGGCAGACGCCGCAGTCGAAGCACGGGGTCCAGCGGCAGTCCTCGACCTCGGTCTCGTCGAGGGCGTCCTGCCAGTCCTCCCAGAGCCAGTCCTTGTCGAGGCCGGAGTCCAGGTGGTCCCAGGGCAGGACCTCCTCGTAGGTGCGCTCGCGGGTGGTGTACCAGGCCACGTCCACGCCGTGGGCGGGCAGGGTCTTTTCCGCCGCCTCCATCCAGCGGTCGTAGCTGAAGTGCTCGCGCCAGCCGTCGAATCGGCCGCCCGACTCGTACACGGCGCGGATGACGTCGCCGATCCGGCGGTCGCCGCGCGAGAGGAGGCCCTCGACGATGCCCGGCTTGCCGTCGTGGTAGCGGAAGCCGATGGAGCGGCCGTACTTCTTGTCGGCGCGGATCTTGTCGCGGAGCTTGCCCAGGCGGGCGTCGGTCTCCTCGGCCGACAGCTGCGGCGCCCACTGGAAGGGGGTGTGCGGCTTCGGCACGAAACCGCCGATGGAGACGGTGCAGCGGATGTCGTTCTGGCCGGAGACCTCGCGGCCCTTGGCGATGACGTTGACCGCCATGTCGCCGATCTGCAGGACGTCGTCGTCGGTCTCGGTCGGCAGGCCGCACATGAAGTACAGCTTCACCTGGCGCCAGCCGTTGCCGTAGGCGGTGGCGACGGTGCGGATCAGGTCCTCTTCCGAGACCATCTTGTTGATGACCTTGCGCATGCGCTCGGAGCCGCCCTCGGGGGCGAAGGTCAGACCGGAGCGGCGGCCGTTGCGGGTCAGCTCGTTGGCGAGGTCCACATTGAAGGCGTCCACGCGGGTCGACGGGAGGGACAGGCCCACCTTGTCGTCCGTGTAGCGGTCGGCCAGGCCCTTGGCGATGTCCGCGATCTCGGTGTGGTCCGCCGAGGAGAGCGAGAGGAGGCCGACCTCCTCGAAGCCCGTGGCCTTCAGGCCGCGCTCCACCATTTCGCCGATGCCGGTGATGCTTCGCTCCCGTACGGGACGCGTGATCATGCCGGCCTGGCAGAAACGGCAGCCGCGGGTGCAGCCGCGGAAGATCTCCACGGACATCCGCTCGTGGACGGTCTCGGCGAGCGGGACCAGGGGCTGCTTGGGGTAGGGCCACTCGTCGAGGTCCATGACGGTGTGCTTGGACACGCGCCACGGCACGCCGGAGCGGTTCGGGACGACGCGGCCGATGCGGCCGTCCGGCAGGTACTCGACGTCGTAGAAGCCCGGCACGTAGACGCCGCCGGTCTTCGCGAGGCGCAGGAGCACCTCTTCGCGCCCGCCCGGGCGGCCTTCTGCCTTCCACGTGCGGATGATCTCGGTCATGTCGAGGACGGCCTGCTCGCCGTCGCCGATGACCGCACAGTCGATGAACTCCGCGATCGGTTCCGGGTTGAAGGCCGCGTGGCCGCCCGCGAGCACGATGGGGTGGTCGACCGTACGGTTCTTCGCCTCCAGCGGGATGCCCGCGAGGTCCAGGGCCGTGAGCATGTTCGTGTAGCCCAGCTCCGTGGAGAAGGACAGGCCGAAGACGTCGAAGGCCGAGACCGGGCGGTGGCTGTCGACCGTGAACTGAGGCACGTGGTGCTCGCGCATCAGGGCTTCGAGGTCCGGCCACACGCTGTAGGTGCGCTCGGCGAGCACGCCCTCGCGTTCGTTGAGCACCTCGTAGAGGATCATGACGCCCTGGTTGGGCAGCCCGACTTCGTACGCGTCCGGGTACATGAGCGCCCAGCGGACGTCGCAGCTCTCCCATTCCTTGACGGTGGAGTTGAGTTCGCCGCCGACGTACTGGATGGGCTTCTGCACATGCGGAAGCAGGGCCTCAAGCTGAGGGAAGACCGATTCGGTCATCACGCGACTTTCGTGAAGCGGGCAGGGGGCAGCTTTCAAGCGTACCCCCAGCCCCGGCCGTCCCCGGCCCCGGTGATCACCGCAGGGCGGCCCGCAGCCGCGGTGAGGCGGCCTTGTCCCAGACGTCGGACAGGTCCTCTTCGTACCGCTGGGCCAGGGCTTCCTCGCGGGCGTGGAGCAGGCCCCAGGTGAAGGCGGACTCCCCGGCGCCGTCGGCCTGGGCGGCGAGGGCGCGCAGGGCGTCGCGGGCCACGACGCTGTCCTGGTGGTCGCCGAGCAGGGTCTGGACCGTCTTGACGGCCTTGGCCAGGTGTTTCGCCGGTTTGCCGAGGGCGGGGACGGCCGCCTCCGCGGCGTAGCGGGCGCGTTTGGCCGCCTTGCGTGCCGCGTGCAGGGCCAGGTCGCGTTCGTGGCCGGCGCTCTGGGCCAGCGCCCCTTCGAGCCGGTCGGCGAGGCGGTCGTAGTCGCGCAGTACCGCCTGGGGCAGGACGTTCTCGGCGGGCCGGATGGCGGCCTTGCGCAGCGGGGGGTCGGCGAGCAGTGCGTCGATGCCGTCCAGGAGGCGGAGGTGGCGCTCGCTGTCGAGGTGCGCGAGGGTCCGTCGCCGGGAGTCGGCGTGGGCGGCGGCGTCCCAGATCCGCAACCGGGCGGGGGCCGGGCCCAGGACCAGGGTGTCGGGGAGCTCGTCGAGGTGGGTCGCGATGCGCTTGTGCAGGACCTCCTGGTCGCGCTCGACGCCGAGTTCCGATGCCAGGAGGCGCAGTTCCTCGCCGAGGGGGTCGGTGACCTCGCGGTCCAGCACCTTGCGGTAGGTCTTGAAGGCGCTGCGCAGTCGGCGGGTGGCGACCCGCATCTGGTGGACGGAGTCCGGCAGGCCGCGCCGGACCGCCGGGTCCTGGGCGACCAGGGCGTCGCGCTGCTCGCGCAGGTAGGCCAGGACGTGGGCCGCGGCCGTGCCGTCGGGGACGGCGGCGGTCGCGGGGCGGTCCGCGGGAGCGGTCTCGGCGGCTCCTGTCCCACCCGCTGCCCCTGCCCCGGTCCGGCTCTCCTCCCCGAACCCGGTCTCCGCGAGGGCCCGGGCGAGTTTCGAGGGGGCGTCCGACACGCGGAGTCCGGCCTTGCGGAAGGTCTTGCCGACCGCGTCGAGCAGTTTGGGGTCGGTCCCGTCGGCGAGTTCCACCTCGACCTCGGTCCAGGCGGCGGTGGCCCCGTCCCGCTCGGCCAGGACGTCGTCGGCGCACAGTTCGGCGAGTACGGCCCCGTCGGCGTCGAGCAGGTGGCTGACGCGGCGCGAGGTCAGGAGTCTGACGCGGGGTTCCAGGGCGTCGCCGCGCACCCGGGAGCGGACCAGGGACGCGAGGGAGGGCGGCAGGGTGTCGCCCGGTTCGGCGCCGATCTCGTCGCGGACGCCCGCCGAGACGGGCAGTTTGAGGTGCCAGCCGGCGTCCTCGCCGCCGGTCCTGCGGCGCAGGGTGATGCCGTCCGCGGCCAGCCGGCCGTCGGGGGTGTCGTAGTAGACGGCGTCGAGTTCGACGGTGCCCTGGTCGCGGACGGCCGCGATCGCGGCCGTCCCCGCCAGGTCCGGCATCTCGGGCCGGGCCTCACCGGCCTTCGAGAACTCGAATTTCCGCTCGATCTCCCGCTTGGTGTCCGCCATGGACCGAATCTAGCCCCGCACGGACCACCGGCGCAGAGCGAGCGGGGCATCAGGCCGACAAAGGCCGTTGCACCTTGATCGACTGGAGCAGTCCGATGGCCACCCATACGGCGAACATCGACGAGCCCCCGTAGGAGACGAAGGGCAGCGGGAGTCCGGCCACGGGCATGATGCCGAGGGTCATCCCGATGTTCTCGAAGGACTGGAAGGCGAACCAGGCGATGATTCCGGCGCACACGATGGTCCCGTAGAGCTCGGTGGTCTCGCGGGCGATCATGCAGGCCCGCCACAGCACGATGCCCAGCAGCACCAGGATCAGACCGGCTCCGATGAAGCCGAGCTCCTCCCCCGCGACCGTGAAGACGAAGTCGGTCTGCTGCTCCGGCACGAACTGACCGGTGGTCTGGGAGCCCTTGAAGAGCCCGGAGCCCGAGAGGCCGCCCGAACCGATGGCGATGCGTGCCTGGTTGGTGTTGTAGCCGACGCCCGCCGGGTCGAGTTCGGGGTTGGCGAAGGCCGCGAAGCGGTTGATCTGGTACTCGTCGAGGACGCCGAGCTGCCAGATCAGGATGGCTCCGGCGGCTCCCGAGCCGATCAGGCCGAGCACCCAGCGGTTGGAGGCGCCCGAGGCGAGCAGCACGCCGAGGACGATGACGACCATGACCATGACGGAGCCGAGGTCGGGCATCAGCATGACGATGCCCATGGGGGCGGCCGCCAGGCACAGGGCCTTGACGACCGTGCGGTGGTCGGGGTGGTCGAGGTCCCCCGCGTCCACCCGGGTGGCCAGCAGCATCGCCATGACCAGGATGATCGTGATCTTCACGAACTCGGAGGGCTGGAGGGAGAATCCGCCGCCGATGACGATCCAGGCGTGGGCGCCGTTGATGGTGGCGCCCAGCGGGGTGAGCACGGCCAGGATCAGCACGAGCGAGAGCCCGTACAGGACCGGGACCGCGCCGCGCAGGGTGCGGTGGCCGAGCCAGATGGTGCCGATCATCAGGACGAGGCCGATGCCGGTGTTCAGGGCGTGGCGCAGCAGGAAGTAGTACGGGTCCCCCTGGTTCAGGGAGGTCCGGTTGCGGGTCGCCGACCACACCAGCAGGGAGCCGATGAAGGACAGCGCGAGCGCGGCGAGGAGTATCGGCCAGTCGAGGCGGCGCACGACGGAGTCACGGGCCGTGAGCTTGGCCATCGCCCCGCGCTCGGGCGCGTACCGGGAGACGGAGAACTTGTTGGCGGTCTGCATGTCGTTCCTCGGTCCTCAGTCCTGGCGCGCGGTGGGCGGGGCGGGCGGCCCGGCGAGCGCGGGCGGCGCCAGATCCTCCGGGGACGGCGGCACGTACGGCCGGATCTCGGGGGCGTCGATGGAGCCGTCGGGCTGGATCCTGGGCAGCTTCGCCTCCGGCTTGACGAGCAGGGCCTTCTTGACGTCCTGCTTGCCCGCCATGTCGAGGCCGTAGATGGCGTTGTAGACGTTGCGCACGGCCGGCCCGGAGGCTCCGGAGCCGGTGCCGCCCTGGGAGATCGTCATCACGATCGTGTAGTCCTCGGTGTACGTGGCGAACCACGAGGTGGTCTGCTTGCCGTAGACCTCGGCCGTGCCGGTCTTGGCGTGCATGGGGATCTGCTTCTGCGGCCAGCCGCCGAAGCGCCAGGCGGCGGTGCCCCGGGTGGCGACGCCCTCCAGTGCTCCGTTGATCTTCCGGCGCGTGTCCTCGGTCATCGGCAGCCTGCCGTGGGCCTGCGGCTTGATCTCTTCGATCTTCTTGCCGTCGGCGCTGATGATGGCCTTGCCGATGGTCGGGTTCCACATCGTGCCGCCGTTGCAGATGGCGGCGTAGATGGTGGCCATCTGGATGGGGGTGACGAGGGTGTCGCCCTGGCCGATGGAGTAGTTGACGGCGTCACCGGCGCGCAGGAGGTTGCCTTCGAGGCAGTTCTCGTAGGAGAGCAGCTCGACGTAGGTGCCGCCCTTCTTGCCGGTCTTGCACCACTGCTCCTTGTTGGCCGCCCAGAAGCGCTGCTTCCACTGGCGGTCGGGGACGCGCCCCTTCTCCTCGCCCGGCAGGTCGACGCGGGTCTCGGCGCCGAGGCCGAACAGGTGGGCGGTCTTGAAGAAGATGTCGCCCGGGTTCTTCTTCGGCTTGAGCGCGCCGTCCTTGAGCCACTGCTGGTGGGCGAGGGCGTAGAAGACGGTGTCGCAGGAGACTTCGAGGGCCTGGCCGAGGGTGATGTTGCCGTGCCCCTGGGACTCGAAGTTCTTGAAGACCTGGCCGCCGATGGAATAGGAGCTGGGGCAGGGGTAGTCCCCGTCGAACTTGTACCCGGCGTTGACCGCGGCCGTGGTCGGGATGACTTTGAAGATGGAGCCCGGCGCCGCCTGGCCCTGGATCGCCCGGTTCATCAGCGGGACGTTGGACTCCTTGGCGGTGAGCTTGGCGTAGTCCTTGCCGGAGATCCCGCCGACCCATACGTTCGGGTCGTAGGTGGGGTTGGAGGCCATCGCCACGACACGGCCGGTCTTGGACTCCAGGACGATGATGGCGCCGGCGTCGGCCTTGTAGGGGACGCCGGTGTTGCGGTCGATCTGCTTGCGCGCCTCGACCATGGCCGCGTTCAGCTCGTACTCGGCCACGCCCTGGACCCGGGCGTCGATGCTGGTGACCAGGTGCGCGCCGGGGACGGTGGGGTCGTTCCTGGCCTCGCCGATGACCCGGCCGAGGTTGTCGACCTCGTAGCGGGTCACGCCCGCCTTGCCGCGCAGCTCCTTGTCGTAGGTGCGCTCCAGTCCGAAGCGGCCGACCTGGTCGGAGCGCAGGAAGGGCGAGTTGGTGTCCTTGGCCTTGATGATCTCCTGGTCGGTGACCGGGGAGAGGTAGCCGAGCACCTGGCCCGTGTTGGCTCCGCCGGGCGCCGGGTAGCGGCGTACGGCGGTGGGCTCGGCGGTGATGCCGGGGAAGTCCTCGGGGCGTTCGCGGATCTGCAGAGCCTGCTGGGTGGTGGCTTCGAGGGTGACCGGGATGGGCTGGTACGGGGAGCCGTTCCAGCAGGGCTGCGGGGTCTTGGAGTCGCAGAGCCGGACCTTGTCGGCGGCGTCGCCGGGCTTCATGTCCAGGACCCCGGCCAGGCGTCCGAGCACGCCCTTGCCCTTGTCCTTCATCTTCATCAGCTCGGTGCGGCTGGCCGAGACGACGAGGCGGGTCTCGTTGTCGGCGAGCGGGATCCCGCGGGCGTCGAGGATCGAGCCGCGCACGGCGGGCTGGACGACCTGTTGGACGTGGTTGTTCTTGGCCTCGTCGGCGTACTCCCGGCCGTTGCGGATCTGGAGGTACCAGAGCCGTCCGCCGAGGGTGAGCAGCAGGGAGAAGACGAGTACCTGGATCATGACGAGGCGGATGTGCACGCGGTGGGTGCGGCCGGTCTCCGGCACGTTGGTCACGTCGGCTCCTCCCTCACAGCTTCTTGACGCTCTTCACGCCCTTGACGGCCTTGACGCCCTTTATGCGGCCGGCCCGGTTGGCGCGGACGCGCGCGGTCTTCAGGCGCAGGCCCCCGCGCTGGCTGCCGATGCGCAGGCCGGTGCCGCCGGCCAGCCAGCCGGAGGAGACGTCGGTGCTCTGGCCGGGTCCGCCGCCGGCCTCGACGGCCATCGGGTCGTTCTCGGCGCGCCGGGCGAGGGCCATGATGAAGGGGACGGTGAAGGGTGCGAGCAGCAGGTCGTAGAGGGTGGCGGTGAACAGCAGCCCCGTCAGGCCCACGTGGCGCGCGGCGGTGTCGCCGACGAGGGCGCCGACCCCCGCGTAGAGCAGGGTGGAGCCGATGGCGGCGGCGACGACGGTGAGCATCGGGCCCCAGGCGGAGCGGAAGCGGCCGTTGTCGGGGCGGGCCAGCCCGGTGACGTAGCCGATGACGCACAGGACGAGTGCGTACCGTCCGGCGGCGTGGTCGGCGGGCGGTGCCAGGTCGGCCAGGAGGCCGGCGGTGAAGCCGATGAGGGCGCCGCTGACGGGCCCGTAGACCAGCGCGAGGGCGACGACGGTGAGCAGCAGCAGGTCGGGGACGGCGCCGGGCAGTTGCAGCCGTCCCAGGACGGTCACCTGGACGACGAGGGCGACCACGACGAGCGTGGCCGACAGCAGGATCCGGTTGAAGCGCATGGTCGGTCTGCTCCTACTCGTCGGCCGGCTTGCCGGACGCGCTGGCGGCACCGGACGGGGTGACCGTGACGGTGACCGTCGGGGTGGGCTTGGGGGCCTCGGGCTTGGGCGGCAGGACGGCGTCGCGCGGGTCCTCGCGCGGCGGCATCACGACGACGCCGACGATGTCCAGGCGCGAGAAGCCGACGAACGGGCGCACCCAGACGGTGCGGGTGAGGTCGCCCCGCGAGGGGTCGACCTTGACGACCTCGCCGATCGGCACGCCGGGGACGAAGGGCTTGTTGCCGCGCGAGCCGAAGGTGACGAGGCGGTCGCCGGGGCTGACCTTGGCCTTGCCGTTGAGCATCTGGACGGACAGGGCGCGGTCGCCCTGGCCGGTGGCGAAGCCGAGTTCGCCGGTCTTCTCCAGCCGGGTGCCGACGGTGAAGTCGGGGTCGTTGGCGAGGACGACGGTGGCCGTGTCGGGACCGACGGTGCTGACCCGGCCGACGAGTCCGTCCCCGTTGAGGACGGTCATGTCGCGCTCGATGCCGTCCTTGCTGCCGGCGTCGATGGTGACGGTCCAGGAGAAGCCCTGGGCCGCTCCTATGGCGATGACCTCGGCGCCCTTGATGCCGTACTGTCCCGCGCCGGCCCGCTTGAGCATCTCGTCGAGCTCGTGGATGCGGCTGCGGGTCTGGTCGTCGCTGCCGAGCTTGGCCTTCAGGGCCGCGTTCTGCTGCTCCAGCGTGGCGATGCGGTTGTGGCGTTCGCCGGAGTCCCGTACCGCCCCTATGGCGTGGGCGACCGGGTCGACGGCGGTGGCCACGCCCTTCTCGACCGGGCCGAAGACCGCTGCCGCGGCCTGCCGGGCGCCGTCGACCGGCGACTCCTCGCCTGCCCTGATGTCCACCGTGATCAACGCGAACGCGATGGCGATCAGAAGCACCAGGAGCAGCCGGCTTTCTCGTGTGTCCCTCACGTGCGGCGGCCGTGCCTTCCTCGTCGTAATTTCTTTTGCCTGTATATCAACGATCCGCCGCACGGGCCCGGTAGCACCCGTACGGCGGATCCTTGTGTTCCGCATGTCCCCTCCGAATGGAGGGGTGTGTGTCAGCGACGGGGCTGGGCGTCCAGGACCTGCTGGAGTGCCTCGAACTCCTCGACGCACTTGCCGGAACCGAGCGCGACGGAGTCGAGCGGGTCCTCGGCGATGTGGATCGGCATGCCCGTCTCGCGGCGCAGCCGCTCGTCGAGGCCGCGCAGCAGGGCGCCGCCGCCGGTCAGGACGATGCCGCGGTCCATGATGTCGCCGGACAGTTCCGGCGGGCACTTGTCGAGGGTGGTCTTGACCGCGTCGACGATGGCGTTGACGGGTTCCTCGATGGCCTTGCGGACCTCGGCGGCCGAGATGACGACCGTCTTGGGCAGGCCGGAGACCAGGTCGCGGCCGCGGATCTCGGTGTGCTCGTCCTTGTCGAGGTCGTAGGCCGACCCGATGGTGATCTTGATCTGCTCGGCGGTGCGCTCACCGAGGAGGAGCGAGTACTCCTTCTTGACGTGCTGGATGATCGCGTTGTCGAGCTCGTCGCCGGCCACCCGGATGGACTGGGCCGTGACGATTCCGCCGAGGGAGATGACGGCGACCTCGGTGGTGCCGCCGCCGATGTCCACGACCATGTTGCCGGTGGCCTCGTGGACGGGCAGGCCCGAGCCGATGGCGGCGGCCATGGGCTCTTCGATGATGTGCACCTGGCGGGCGCCGGCCTGCGTGGACGCCTCGATGACGGCGCGCCGCTCGACTCCGGTGATGCCGGAGGGTACGCAGACCACGACGCGCGGGCGGGCCAGATAGCGACGCTTGTGGATCTTGAGGATGAAGTACCGGAGCATACGCTCGGTGATCTCGAAGTCGGCGATGACGCCGTCCTTGAGGGGTCGTACGGCGACGATGTTGCCGGGCGTGCGCCCGATCATCTTCTTCGCCTCGGAGCCGACCGCCAGGATGCCACCGGTGTTCGTGTTGATGGCGACCACGGACGGCTCGTTCAGGACGATCCCCCGGCCCCTCACGTACACCAGCGTGTTGGCGGTCCCGAGGTCGATCGCCATGTCACGGCCGATGAACGACATGTTGTTCCCCTTGTTCCCCATGAGGAGCGTCTGGCCTTCCAGTTGATAGCGGCTGCTGTCAGGTCGGCGAGGTGGGTGTGTGGGTGGAGGCTCCATCGTAGTGCCGCGAGTACGCGGACCGCGCGACGGGACTCCGGCAATCCCGCCGGATCGGATACCCGCCCCCCTAGTGGTGACGTCGTGTCCTGCCCAGGCGTTCCCGCTCCCGCCCGGAAATACCGGAGGGCGACCGAAATTACTTCGGTCGCCCCAGGTCATGAGCGCTATATGGCTGATGTCGCGTCAGGAAAGGGCGCTCAGAGGGCGGGGAAGAAGAGCCCCAGTTCACGCTTGGCGGACTCCTCGGAATCCGATGCGTGGATCAGGTTCTCGCGGGTGACGGTGCCGAAGTCCCCCCGGATGGAGCCGGGCGCGGCGGCGATCGGGTCGGTGGGTCCGGCCAGCTGGCGGACACCCTCGATCACGCGTTCCCCTTCCACCACCAGGGCGACGACCGGACCGCCGGCCATGAAGCCCATGAGGGGTTCGTAGAAGGGCTTGCCCTTGTGCTCGCCGTAGTGCGCCTCCAGGGTGTCCTGGTCCAGCGTGCGCAGCTCCAGGGCGGCGATGGTCCAGCCGGCCTTCCGCTCGATACGGCCGATGATCTCGCCGATCAGACCGCGACGGACGGCATCGGGCTTGAGCAGGACGAGGGTGCGCTGGGTCATGTCGGGGCTCCTTGCGGCATACGGGTGCGGTAGGGCGAATCTACAGGGCCGTTCCGGTGACCCGTCACACAGCGTCAGGCGCGGGGCCGCTCCCCGCGGCCTCCGCCGCGGCGGCCCAGCGGGCCTTGGCGGCGTCGATCTTGCGGCCGTAGTGCACCGAGCACCACCACAGGCCCGCGAAGACCGCGCCGAGGAAGAACATCGTCGGGACGACGAACCCGCTGGCGATCAGCCCGATCTGCAGGGCCCAGCCCAGCTGGACGGCCCCGGGCCGCGAGAGCATCCCGCACAGCAGGACCGACAGCAGCATCGTGACACCGCACACCGTCCAGACCGCCGTCTGGGTCAGGTCCGGGTCCTTCATGGCCACCAGGCCCGCGAAGCCGATCACGAAGAACTCGCCGATCAGCGTGCTCGCACACAGCGTGCGCATCCTCAGCCCCTCTTCAGCAGCAGGCGGGCTTCGCCCACCGTGATCACGGAACCGGTCACCAGGACCCCGGCCCCTCCGTACTCGGCCTCTTCCTCCGCCAGGGTGATCGCCGCCTCCAGGGCGTCGTCCAGCCGCGGCTCCACCTGCACCCGGTCCCCGCCGAAGACCTCGACGGCGACGGCCGCCAACTCGTCCGCGCCCATCGAGCGGTGGCTGGTGTTCTGCGTCACCACCACCTCCGCGAAGATCGGCTCGAACGCCTCCAGCACCCCGCGCACGTCCTTGTCCGCACTCGCGGCCACCACGCCGATGAGCCGGCTGAAGCCGAAGGACTCGGTGACGGCCTCCGCGGTGACCGCCGCGCCCGCCGGGTTGTGCGCCGCGTCCAGCACCACCGTCGGGCTGCGCCGCACGACCTCCATGCGGCCCGGCGAGGTCACGGTCGCGAAGGCCTTGCGGACGGTGTCCGCGTCCAGCACCCGGGCGTGCTCCTGGCCGATCCCGAAGAACGCCTCGACCGCGGCCAGCGCCACCGCCGCGTTGCGCGCCATGTGCGCGCCGTACAGCGGCAGGAAGATGCCCTCGTACTCGCCGCCCACGCCCCGCAGCGTCAGCTGCTGGCCGCCGACCGCGACCTCGCGCGCGACCACGCCGAACTCCATGCCCTCGCGGGCCACCGTCGCGTCGGCCTCCACGGCCTTCTTCAGCAGCACCTGCGCGGCGTCCACCGGCTGCTGGGCCAGGATCACCGTGGCGCCCTGCTTGATGATCCCGCCCTTCTCCCCGGCGATCTCGGCGGGCGTGGAGCCCAGCCGGTCGGTGTGGTCCAGGCTGATCGGGGTGATCACGGCGACCGAGCCGTCGATCACGTTGGTGGCGTCCCAGGTGCCGCCCATGCCGACCTCGACCACGGCCGCGTCGACCGGGGCGTCCGCGAAGGCCGCGTACGCCATCCCGGTCAGCACCTCGAAGAAGGACAGCCGGTACTCCTCGGCGGCATCGACCATCTCCACGTACGGCTTGACGTCGTGGTAGGTCTCGACGAACCGCTCGGCGGTGATCGGCGCCCCGTCGAGACTGATCCGCTCGGTGACCGACTGCACGTGCGGGCTGGTGTAGCGGCCGGTGCGCAGCTCGAAGGCATTGAGCAGTGCCTCGATCATGCGGGCCGTGCTGGTCTTGCCGTTCGTGCCGGTGACGTGGATGGAGGGGTACGCGCGCTGCGGCTCGCCCAGGACGTCCATCAGCGCGGCGATCCGCGTCACGGACGGCTCCAGCTTGGTCTCGCCCCAGCGGCCGGCGAGCTCCCGCTCCACCTCCGCCAGCGCCTCGGCCACCTCCGGGTCGGTGGGCCGTTCGGGCACGGGATCGCCCTGCGGCGGGCCGGCCTGCGCGCGCAGGGTGCGGCTGCCGGCCTCGATCACCGCCAGGTCGGGGTCGCGGTCGGATTCCTCCGCCACGATCTGGTCGAACTCGTCGGATGCGTCGAAGGTGCCGTCGTGCTCGGGCTGCTGCTCACTCACGGACCCAGTCTACGGACGACGGTGCGCGGAACTTCCGGCCCGGCCGCTCCGGGACCTCCGGCGGGACGTCCGACCGGAGCGTCGCCCACGCCTCGCCACAGGAGAGGGGGAACGAATGCCGCAGGCCGGCGCCGGCAAGGCCGCTTCCGGCCGCGGCATGACGAGGGACCCGGGAGCCGCCCACACCCTGGTCCTCGCACGGGGTACGGGATCGCCCCCGGTGAGCCGTCCGTGGTCGCCGCGACTCGACGGGAAAGGCCCCCGCACCGACCGTCGGTGTGGGGGCCTTCGCCGTACCTGCTCGCCGCGTGGCGCGGCGGCGGTGGGCCGTGCGGCTAGCCGGCGGGCAGCGCGTCCAGCTGGGCCTGGATCCGGGTGATGTCCGCCTCGGCCTTGGCGAGGCGGCCCTTGATCTTGTCCACGACGTTGTCGGGGGCCTTGGCGATGAACGCCTCGTTCCCGAGCTTCGCCTCGGCCTGCTGCTTCTCCTTCTCGGCGGCGCCGAGGTCCTTGGTCAGGCGCTTGCGCTCGGCGGCCACGTCGATGGTGCCGGACAGGTCCAGCGCGACCGTCGCGCCGGCGACCGGGAGGGTCGCGGTGGCGCTGAAGTCGTCGCCCTCGGGCTGGAGGCGCAGCAGCTGCCGGATGGCGGCTTCGTGCGCGGCCAGGGACGTACCGGCGAGGTCCAGGCGGGCCGGGACCTTCTGGCCCGGCTGCAGACCCTGGTCGGCGCGGAACCGGCGGACCTCGGTGACCACGGCCTGGAGGTTCTCGATCTCGGCCTCGGCGGCCTCGTCGCGGAAGCCGCTGTCCTTCGGCCAGTCGGCGATCACGAGGGACTCGCCGCCGGTCAGCGTGGTCCACAGGGTCTCGGTGACGAAGGGGACCACCGGGTGCAGCAGGCGCAGGGTGACGTCCAGGACTTCCCCGAGGACCCGGCCGGAGACCTTGGCGCCCTCGCCGCCCGCGAAGAAGGTCGTCTTGGAGAGCTCGACGTACCAGTCGAAGACCTCGTCCCACGCGAAGTGGTACAGGGCTTCGCTGAGCTTGGAGAACTGGTAGTCCTCGTAGTACGCGTCCACCTGCGCGACGGTCTTGTTCAGCCGGGACAGGATCCACCGGTCGGTGGCCGACATCCGCTCGGGGGCCGGCAGCTCGCCCTCGATGGTGGCGCCGTTCATCAGCGCGAAGCGCGTGGCGTTCCAGATCTTGTTGGCGAAGTTGCGCGAGGCCTGGACCCAGTCCTCGCCGATCGGGACGTCGGTGCCGGGGTTGGCGCCCTTGGCCAGGGTGAAGCGGACGGCGTCGGAGCCGTACTTGTGCATCCAGTCCAGCGGGTCGACGACGTTGCCGAAGGACTTCGACATCTTCTTGCCGCGCTCGTCGCGGACCAGGCCGGTCAGCGCGATCGTCTTGAAGGGGACCTCGCCGTCCATGGCGTAGAGGCCGAACATCATCATGCGGGCGACCCAGAAGAAGATGATGTCGTGGCCGGTGACCAGGACGTCCGTGGAGTAGAACTTCTCCAGGTCCGGGGTCTTCTCCGGCCAGCCGAGCGTGGAGAACGGCCACAGGCCGGAGGAGAACCAGGTGTCGAGGACGTCGGTGTCCTGGGTCCAGCCCTCACCGGTCGGCATCTCGTCGTCCGGTCCGACGCAGACGATCTGCCCCTCGGGGCCGTACCAGATCGGGATCCGGTGGCCCCACCACAGCTGGCGCGAGATGCACCAGTCGTTGAGGTTGTCGACCCAGTCGAAGTAGCGCTTCTCCATCTCCTGCGGGTGGATGGCGACCCGGCCGTCGCGGACCGCGTCACCGGCGGCCTTCGCGAGCGGCTTGACGCCGACCCACCACTGGAGGGACAGGCGCGGCTCGACCGTGGTACTGCAGCGCGAGCAGTGTCCGACGGAGTGCGTGTACGGACGCTTCTCGGCGACGATCCGGCCCTGCTCGCGCAGCGCGCCGACGACGGCCGAGCGGGCCTCGAAGCGGTCCAGGCCGAGGAAGGGGCCGTGGACGGTGATGACACCGTGCTCGTCCATGATCGTCATGGATTCGAGGTTGTGGCGCTGGCCGATCGCGAAGTCGTTCGGGTCGTGCGCGGGGGTCACCTTCACCGCGCCGGTGCCGAACTCCGGATCGACATGCGTGTCGGCGACGATCGGAATGGTCCGGTCCGTCAGCGGCAGCTTGATGCGGGTGCCGACGAGGTGCTTGTAGCGCTCGTCGTCGGGGTGGACGGCGACGGCCGTGTCACCGAGCATCGTCTCGGCGCGGGTCGTCGCGACGACCAGGCTGTCCTCACCCTCGCCGTACCGGATGGAGACCAGCTCGCCGGCGTCCTCCTGGTACTCCACCTCGATGTCGGAGATGGCGGTCAGACAGCGGGGGCACCAGTTGATGATGCGCTCGGCGCGGTAGATCAGGCCGTCGTCGTAGAGCTTCTTGAAGATCGTCTGAACGGCGCGGGACAGCCCCTCGTCCATGGTGAAGCGCTCACGGGACCAGTCGACGCCGTCACCCAGGCGGCGCATCTGGCCGAGGATCTTGCCGCCGTACTCTTCCTTCCACTGCCAGACGCGCTCGACGAACTCCTCGCGGCCCAGATCGTGGCGGGACTTGCCCTCCTCCGCGAGCTGCTGCTCGACCTTGTTCTGGGTGGCGATTCCGGCGTGGTCCATGCCGGGCAGCCACAGCGCCTCGTAGCCCTGCATCCGCTTGCGGCGGGTCAGGGCGTCCATGAGCGTGTGCTGGAAGGCGTGCCCCAGGTGCAGGGAGCCGGTGACGTTCGGCGGCGGGATGACGATCGTGTACGGGGGCTTCTCGCTCGCGGGATCGGCCGTGAAGTACCCACGCTCCACCCAGCGCTCGTAGAGCTTCCCCTCTACCTCGGCCGGCGCGTACTGGGTCGGCAGTTCGGAGTTGGGGCTGCTGGGTGTCTGCGCGTTCTCGGTCACGGGGCACAGTTTAGAGCCGTAACAGTCCAGTCATGAAACCGGTAATCCCGGGGCCCGCCGCCCTGCCCGGTACGGGCTTGGGCCAGGATGTGAGAAACAGATAAGCAACCTCATTGGGGGACGCGGGATGAGCTACAACCAGCCGGGGCCGTACGGCCAGCAGCCGCAGCAGCAGCCGCAGCAGCCGGGACCGTACGGGCAGCAGCCCCCACCGCCCGGCCCCTACGGCCAGCCCGCGGCCCCCCAGCCCGGCTACGGCTACCCGCAGCAGCCGGGCGTCCCGCCACAGGGCTACCCCCAGCAGCCCCAGCAGCCCCAGCAGCCGGGCTACGGCTACCCCCAGCAGCCCCCGTACGGCGGGATGCCCCCGCAGCAGCCCCCGAAGAAGTCCAAGGCCGGCGTCGTCATCGCGGTGGTCGTCGCGGTCGCGGTGGTCGCGGGCGCCGGCTGGTACTTCATCAAGGGCGGCGGCGCGTCCGGCGCCATCGCGGCGGACACGAAGGGCTACAAGCTGTCCTACCCCGCTGCGGTTGACGGCTACCAGAAGGCACCGGAAGCCTCCGGTGCCCCTGCGGCCGACGCCCCGGTCACTGGGGACGGCAAGACCAAGGCCGAGGCGCTCGGCGTGAAGAACGCACACAACGCGACCGCAAAGTACCGGATCGGTACGGACGGGAAGGGCAAGCAACTCGCGGCCAACGGCCTCTGGGGCGAGATCTCCGATCCGGAGAAGTCGGTCGACGGCTATTACGCCGGGATCGGCCAGAACAACAAGGAAACCGAGAAGCTCGGGTTCACGTACGAACTGGTCGGCACTCCGAAGAAGTTCACCCCGGCCGGATTCAAGGGTGCCGTGATGAAGTGCGCCCACATCAAGATGATCAGCACCAAGCCCGGCACGGGCAAGACGCCCAAGGACATCGAGATCCCCTCCTGCGCCTGGGGCGACCACTCCACGCTGGTAGGCATCAACTCCGCCGACCCGGCTACCTTCCTGGTGGGCGGCAGCAGCGGCAGCCTCGACGAGGTGGCCGACCTGACGGCGAAGCTCTACAACACCGCGCGCTCCAAGGCCTGACAAGGGCAAGGGCCCAGCATGTGCTGGGCCCTTGGGCCATGACGTCAGTCACGCGCCGCCTGGTAGCACGCCTCGTTGGCGTCGTCATACTTCACACCAAGCTGTATCAGCATGCCGAAACAGACCTGCGCGCCAACGAAGCCCCCTTCACCGTGATTGCACGCGCTGATGACGCCGTCCCGAACGTTGTATCCCAGGTTCCGCATGTAGTTCGTGCAGTCACCGGACGTGGCCTGGGCGGGTGATGCCGCCAGCATAGGCAGCGCACCTGCCATTGCCGTCGCCACCGCCATCCCGATGATCCGTCGCGCCTTACTCATGCACTTACTCCTTGCCGATCATGATTACTACCAGTCAGTAGTTCACTCGTCGGGCAGCGCGAAATCCAGAGCAAATCGAATATATGGCCGACTCTCGTACTTATTGGCCGATCTCCACATGCAAGGAGGGCCCCTTCCAGCCAGTCGGCTGGAAGGGGCCCTCCTTGCATGGCGCCTCGTCGCGGCTACGCCGACTTCTCGTGCGGGCCCTGGTCCTTCGGGACGATGCGCGGGACCAGCGTCGGATTGACGTTGGAGCGGACGACATCGGCGGTGATGACCACCCGGGCCACGTCCTTGCGGGACGGGACCTCGTACATCACCGACATCAGGACCTCTTCCATGATGGCGCGCAGGCCGCGCGCGCCCGTCTGGCGCAGGATCGCCTGGTCCGCGATGGCCTCCAGCGCCTCGCGCTCGAAGTCCAGCTCGACACCGTCGAGTTCGAACAGCCGCTCGTACTGCTTCACCAGGGCGTTGCGCGGCTCGATCAGGATCTGGAGCAGGGCCTCGCGGTCCAGGTTGTGCACGGAGGTGATCACGGGGAGACGGCCGATGAACTCGGGGATCATCCCGAACTTCACCAGGTCCTCCGGCATGACCTCCTGGAACTGGTTGCTCGCCTCGATCTCGCGCTTCGAGCGGATCGTCGCCGCGAAACCGATGCCCTTGGCGCCCGCACGCGACTCGATGATCTTCTCCAGGCCGGCGAAGGCGCCGCCCACGATGAAGAGCACGTTCGTCGTGTCGATCTGGATGAACTCCTGGTGCGGGTGCTTGCGGCCGCCCTGCGGCGGGACGGAGGCGGTCGTGCCTTCGAGGATCTTCAGCAGCGCCTGCTGGACGCCCTCGCCGCTCACGTCGCGCGTGATCGACGGGTTCTCGCTCTTGCGGGCGACCTTGTCGATCTCGTCGATGTAAATGATCCCGGTTTCGGCCTTCTTGACGTCGTAGTCAGCCGCCTGGATCAGCTTGAGCAGGATGTTCTCGACGTCCTCGCCGACATACCCGGCCTCCGTCAGCGCCGTCGCGTCGGCGATGGCGAACGGGACGTTCAGCATGCGCGCGAGCGTCTGCGCCAACAGGGTCTTGCCGGAACCGGTCGGGCCGAGCAGCAGGATGTTGGACTTCGCGAGCTCGATCGCGTCGTCCCGGCCCTGCGCGCCGCCGTTCTCGCCGGCCTGGACCCGCTTGTAGTGGTTGTAGACCGCGACGGAGAGCGCCTTCTTCGCCGGCTCCTGGCCGACGACGTAGCTCTCCAGGAACTCGTAGATCTCACGGGGCTTGGGGAGTTCCTCCCACCGGACCTCGGAGGTCTCCGCGAGTTCCTCTTCGATGATCTCGTTGCAGAGGTCGATGCACTCGTCGCAGATGTACACACCGGGTCCTGCGATGAGCTTCTTCACCTGCTTCTGGCTCTTTCCGCAGAACGAGCACTTGAGCAGGTCGCCGCCGTCACCGATGCGTGCCACGAGGTGCTTCCCCTTCGCCTGGGAGACGCCTGGTTCAGCGCTCCTGGTGCCTCATATCCGACGGTACCTTGCCAGGGGCCCCGAGCGGGGCCCCCTTGACGCGGTTCACATCGCCGAATTCGACGGCGTGTCCACGCCCATTGATGGCAAGGATCAGTTCGAGCTCTTACGCGTGGAGACGACCTGGTCGATCAGGCCGTACGCGAGAGCGTCCTCGGCAGTGAGGATCTTGTCGCGCTCGATGTCGTCGCGGATCTTCTCGATCGGCGTCGTCGAGTGCTTGGCCAGCATGGTCTCCAGCTGGTCCCGCATGCGCAGGATCTCGTTGGCCGCGATCTCCAGGTCGGAGAGCTGCTCACGGCCGGTGCCGCCGGAGGGCTGGTGGATCAGCACACGGGCGTTCGGCAGCGCCATGCGCTTGCCGGGGGTGCCGGCGGCGAGCAGGACCGCGGCGGCGGAGGCCGCCTGGCCCATGCAGACCGTCGAGATGTCCGGCTTCACGAACTGCATCGTGTCGTAGATCGCCGTCAGCGCCGTGAAGGAGCCGCCGGGGCTGTTGATGTAGATGGAGATGTCGCGGTCCGGGTCCATCGACTCCAGGCACAGCAGCTGCGCCATGACGTCGTTGGCGGACGCGTCGTCAATCTGCACGCCGAGGAAGATGATGCGCTCCTCGAAGAGCTTCGCGTAGGGGTCGTACTCGCGCACGCCCTGCGAGGTGCGCTCGACGAAGCGCGGGATGACGTAGCGGTTGTCCACCTGCGGGCCGTTGTGGAGGCCGCTCGCGGGAGAGAGGTTGTTCATGTACATCGGGGTGTTCACCGTCCTGGTGGCGTTCTGCGGGCTGAGGCTTGCCTGGTACGGGGGGACGTACGAGAGGTCGCGCGCCGGGGTCAGGCCCCGGTGCCGCCGCCGCCCGGAACCAGGGACGCGGCGGAGATGATCTCGTCGATGAGGCCGTACTCCTTGGCCTCCTCCGCCGTGAACCAGCGGTCGCGGTCGCCGTCGCGGATGATCGCCTCCACCGTCTGGCCCGAGTGGTGCGCGGTGATCTCAGCCATGCGCTGCTTCGTGCGCAGCAGGTACTGGGCCTGGATCTTGATGTCCGAGGCGGTGCCGCCGATGCCGGCGGAACCCTGGTGCATCAGGATGTCGGTGTTCGGGAGGGCGAAGCGCTTGCCCGTCGTGCCGCCGGTGAGCAGGAACTGACCCATCGAAGCGGCCATGCCCATGCCGATGGTGACGACGTCGTTCTTGATGTACTGCATGGTGTCGTAGACGGCCATGCCCGCCGTCACGGAGCCACCGGGGCTGTTGATGTACAGGTAGATGTCCTTCTCCGGCTCCGCGGCCAGGAGGAGGAGCTGCGCCGTGATCTTGTTCGCGATGTCGTCGTCGACCGGCTGGCCGAGGAAGATGATGCGCTCGCCGAGCAGCCGGTTGTAGACATGGTCGCCGAGGCCGCCACCGATGGACGGCTCACCCGCGGCGTAAGGCATCAGATTCGTCACGTATCCACCTGCTCGTCTCCGACGGCCATGTGCCGTCTCAGCGTCTCGTTCTGGGGCGCGGCCCTGCCGGTGCGGACAAGCCGCCGACTCCGGGTACTCCCGTGCCCTCGTATTCATGGACCCTAACGCGCAGGTGGGACAACACCATCCCGCTTCCCGAACTGTTCGCTCGGAGCGCAAGGTCCGCAAGCCTTTAGGGCCCTGTGCCGAGGGGCCCGGACGCGACTGCGTCCGGGCCCCTCGGGGTGGTGCTCAGCGGGCTTCGCCCGGGGTGTTACTTGGCCTCGTCGTCCTTGGCCTCGTCCGCACCCTCGACGGCGGCCTCGGCCGCCTCGGCGGCCTGCTCCTCGTCCTCGTCGGAGAGGTCGACGACCTCACCGTTGGTGTCGACGACCTTGGACGCCTCGACGACGACCGCGAGGGCCTTGCCGCGGGCGACCTCGCCGACCAGCATCGGGACCTGGCCGCCTTCGACGACGGCCTGGGCGAACTGGTCGGGGGACATGCCGGAGGAGGCGGCGCGGCGCATGAGGTGCTCGGTGAGCTCCTCCTGGTCGACGCCCAGCTTCTCCTTGTTGACCAGCGCGTCGAGGACGAACTGGGTCTTGATGCCCTTGACGGCCTGCTCGGAGGTCTCGGCGTCGAACTCCTCGACCGTCTTGCCCTGGAACTCCAGGTACTTCTCGATGGTGAGGCCCATCTGGCCGAGCTGGTGGTGCTCCAGGTTGTGCTTGCGGGTCTTGACCTCGTCCGCGAGGAGCTTCTCGGGGATCGGGACCTCGACGAGCTCCAGCAGCTTCTCCAGGACGCGCTCCTGGGCCTGCGTGGCCTGGTCGTACTGCTTCATGTTCTCAAGGCGCTTGCGGCTGTCCGCCTTGAGCTCCTCGAGGGTGTCGAACTCGCTCGCCATCTGCGCGAACTCGTCGTCCAGCTCCGGCAGCTCACGGGCGGCGACCTTGGTGACCTTGACGGTGACCTCGGCGTCCTTGCCCTCGGCGGAGCCGCCCTTCAGCTTGGAGGTGAAGGTGGCCTCGCCACCGGCCTCCAGGCCCTTGACGGCCTCGTCGATGCCTTCGAGGAGCTCGCCCGAGCCGATGGTGTAGGACACGTCGCTGGCAACGCCGTCCTCCAGCACCTCGCCGTCGACCTTGGCCTCGAGGTCGATCGTGACGACGTCGCCGTCCTGGGCGGCGCGCTCGACGTCCTTGGTGGACGCGAAGCGGCCGCGCAGCTGCTCGACCGACTCCTCGACGTCCTCGTCGGAGACCTCGATGGCGTCGACCTCGACCTCGATGCCGGAGTAGTCCGGGATCTCGATCTCGGGACGGACGTCGACCTCGGCGGTGAAGGCCAGCAGCTCGCCGTCCTTCAGCTCCGTGATGTCGACCTCGGGCTGGCCCAGCGGGTTCAGGTCGGCCTCGGTGACGGCCTCGGTGTAGAACTTCGGGAGGGCGTCGTTGACGGCCTCCTCCAGCACCGCACCGCGGCCGAAGCGCTGGTCGATGACGCGGGCAGGGATCTTGCCCTTGCGGAAGCCCTTCACCGTGACCTGCTGGTTGATCTTCTTGTACGCCGCGTCGAGGCTGTCCTTGAGCTCCTCGAAGGGCACCTCAACAGTGAGCCGAACCCGAGTCGGGTTCAGGGTCTCCACGGCGCTCTTCACGGTTCGGTCTCCTTGTGGCTGACTGCTGGGGGGTTCTGCCGTCACGCTGCGATTCAGCGGTTCAGCGGACTTCGGCCCGGTACATCAGACACACGGGCACGCAGCTTGCATAGTAACCGCAAGCGGCAATCAGCCCACAACGCGATCTTGTGGTGGCTCTCGATCGGGACGAAGGAGAGACTGCTGGTGGTCGGGGTGGCCGGATTCGAACCGACGACCTTCCGCTCCCAAAGCGGACGCGCTACCAAGCTGCGCCACACCCCGTCGGTGCGACACGTAGGGTACATGCCCGGAGACCCTCTGATGTGCGGGGTTTCCCGACCGGCTTCCGGCGCACCCGGCCGCGGGCACGTATGCGGTGTGCGCATCCCCGGCTCGACCCGCTAGGATGCTGTCCGTGCCGCGGCCTTCCGGACCTGCGGCGCGCGCGTTGCGGGCGTAGCTCAATGGTAGAGCCCTAGTCTTCCAAACTAGCTACGCGGGTTCGATTCCCGTCGCCCGCTCTGAAGCACGAAGGGCCAGGTCAGAGGACATCTCCTCCGCCTGGCCCTTAGTCATTCCCAGGGTCTGCAATCAGTCCTGCGTGTCCCCCGCGTGCCCCTTGCCCTTGCGCGTGTTCTTCCGCGTGCCCTGCACGAGCTTGCTCAGCGCATCGGCGATCAACCGGTCCCGGTCGGCGCTGGCGTGCTGATAGATCAGCGCGGCACGGGCGGTGCTGTGACCCATCCGCGCCATCAACTCCCGCGTGCTCGCGCCGGTTGACGCGGCCAGGGTGTTCCCCGTGTGCCGAAGATCATGGAAATGAAGCCCCTTGATCCCGGCCTTCCGGCACGCCTTGTGCCACAGCAGGTTGAAGTGGTTCCGCCGAGGAGTCGCCCCCCTGGCCGACGTAGGCCTTGGCCACGGTGGTGGGCCCCGTCCCGCCGGCCAGCTTGTCGGCACGCCAGCTCCGTACGAGCGGCGGCGAGATCTCCGTCAGGTTGACGGCGCCGAGGACCGGCTCCAGGTGGTGCTTGAGGAGCGAGCCGTAGAGCTGCCGCGTGGTGCTGGTCAGCTCGCGCTTTTTAATCCAGGCAACGGCCTACGGCCCGGAAGGCAACCTTCCTGGCGTCCGGATCCTGCCAGTCGCCACGGCGTATCTCGGTCTGTTTGTCGGCAAGCCAGTCGTCAGCGTCCCTCTTCGTACGGAACGTCTCGGGCGCGGGACGGAGCTGTCCGTCCGGGCCGAGGTACCGGGCCTGGTACCGGCCGGAAGGCAGCTTCCGGACCCGTTCGAACTGACGGCGCCTTCCGGCCATCAGGCAGCCACCCCCAAGCCGCGACGGCGCGGCTCGATCGTGTTCGCGGTGATGAATGCCTGGACGGCGCCGCGACCGGAACCCTCTCCCGACAGCGGGCAGCGCCGCATGGCGCGAGAGACCGAAGCGGTCACTCGATCGGCCGCACGCTAGCTTGACCGCATGGATGAACCGCTGATCAAGGTCCAGAGTTCAGCTGGCGAGACTCTCATCAAGGCCAACGCGGAAGGGCTTCGCGTCCTCGCGGAGCGGCTGTTGGAGCTCGCCGGCCCCGGCATACGGAGCGGGCACCACCTTCACCTCGATGCGGGTGTTGACCTTGAGGATGGCTCGTCCAGCCTCGTTCTGGAGCGTGCCGACTCGCTCTAGGCGCCCTCACCTGCTCGCACGGCCCCGAAGATGGTGGCTGCTCGAACTGCTGCCGCTCGCCACCACTGTCCCCCAGGGCTCAGCGGGGCGTGTCCCCCGCGTGCCCGAACGGGAGGACTGCTGTGGGGAGCCGCGGGGAATGCCGGGGAGGCTGGAGGGGACGTGCAGCTCAGGGGGTTGGCTGGTGACGGGGAAGGTGCGTACGCGATCTTCCAAACTAGCTACGCGGGTTCGATTCCCGTCGCCCGCTCTTGATGGCTCAGGGCCAGGTCAGAGGATTTTTCCTCCGCCTGGCCCTGATGCGTTTCTGCGGACCTGGCGCCGACGCGGGCACGGGAGGGCCTGCTCAGGCCCGGCCGAAAGTGGGTACGCCGGGAGCGCCGTCGGGACGAAGGGCGCATCTTGGGATGCGGGGCTTCGTCGCGGCAGCGGGAGCTCGACCGGTCGTGCCGTCCGGCTAGAGCTTGATGTTCGCGATCATCGTCGCGAGGGAGTTCAGGAAGCGGTTCACGTCGTCCGCGATCGAGCTCGACGCCAGGAAGAAGCCGAAGAGGGCCGCGACGATGGCGGGGCCCGTCTTGATGTGGTTGCCGCGGATCAGCACCACCAGGATGACCGCCAACAGAACCACCACTGACAGCGAAATGGCCACTACTGATCACACCTTCGGTCGTCCCCTGGTCGGCCCGGGGCGCACGGCACACCCCCACATGGACCATCCTCCCACCAACAGGGGCCTTGTATCCGCCCCGTGACGAATCACCATCGTTCCGTTTCCGCCAACCACACGTGCACACGTCATATTTCGGGCACGTGGCGGGGGTCATCCGGCGGTGAGGCCGAGGAGGGAGCGGACATAGGCGTACTTCGCGGACAAGCGCTCGCGCGTGGGGCCGTCCAGTGCGCAGAGCCGTGCGGGGTCGGCGTTGTGGGCGAGGTCGGCCTCCTTGACCAGCAGGGCGCCCGGTGTGGCGAGGATGCGGGCGGCGTAGTCCTCCAGCGCTTCGCCCGGACGTTTGGTGAGGGCGAGGACCATGTCCTTCACGGTGCGGGGCAGGGCTGCGGATTCCAGCCAGGCCGGGCTCAGGGCCCCGTCCTCGATGGCGTCGTGGAGCCAGGCCGCCGCCTGCTGTCCGGGGTCGCCACCGCGCAGGCGCACGCCCTCGGCCACGGCCGCGAGGTGTTCGGCGTACGGCCGGCCGGCCTTGTCGGTCTGGCCCTCGTGCGCGGTGCGCGCCAAGGTCTCGACCTCGATGAGGGTCAGGGGGCGGCTCGTCGGGCTCGTCATGCGATCTCCCTCGCTGCTGTCCGCAGGGCCCGGGCGACCCGGTGCGCGTCCGCCTGTGTCGTACGCCAGTTGGAGAACGCGGCGCGCAGGGCCGGGGTTCCCTCGTGGACGGTGGGCGTGACGAAGACCTCGGCGGCCACGGCCTCGCGCAGGGCGGTCAGGCGGGCCGGGGTGGGGTCGGCGGCCAGGGTGAAGCAGACGACGTTGAGGTGGACCGGGGCCAGGAGCCGCAGGGCCGGTTCGCGGGAGAGCTGCTCGCCCAGCGCGCGGGCGCAGGCGATGTCGCGTTCGACGATCTCCCGGTGGCCGTGGCGGCCGTAGGCGCGCAGCGTGAACCAGGCGGCGAGGGCGCGCAGCCGGTGGGAGTTCTCCGGGGTCAGGTGGACCAGGTCGGGGTGGTCGCCGAGGGGGCCGAGGTAGGCGGCGGAGTTCTGGAAGACGCGGGCCTGCAGGTCGGGCCGGCGGGTGAACTGCACGGCGCTGTCGTAGGGGACGTTGAGCCATTTGTGCAGGTCGATGCAGAGGGAGTCGGAGGCGTCGAGGCCCTTCGCCAGGTGGGCGTGGTCCGGGGAGAGGGCGGCGAAGGCGCCGAAGGCGGCGTCGGTGTGCAGCCAGAAATCGTGGCGGGCGCGGAGGGCGGCGACGGCCTGGAGGTCGTCGTAGTCGGCGGTGTTGACGGTGCCCGCGTTGGCGACGACGACGGCCGGGCCGGGCGTGTCGGCCAGTGCGCGGTCGAGGGCGGCCGGGTCGACGGCCTCGCGGCCGGGCAGCGTGGGGACCTTGACGAGGGAGTTGCGGCCGAGCCCGAGCACGGACAGGGCCTTGGCGATGGAGGAGTGCGGGGCGCCGGAGAGGACCCGGGCGGGGCCGAGGGCCCCGGCGCCGTCCTCGGCCGGGCAGACGCCGAGGCGTTCGCCGAGCCATTCGCGGGCGATGGCGAGGCCGGTGGTGTTGGACATGGTGGCGCCGCTGACGAAGGTGCCGGAGTGGTCGGCGGAGAGGTGGAAG
This sequence comes from Streptomyces sp. CB00455, assembly GCF_001905445.1. Classification (GTDB taxonomy): domain Bacteria; phylum Actinomycetota; class Actinomycetes; order Streptomycetales; family Streptomycetaceae; genus Streptomyces. The sequence continues at coordinate 763,033 of NZ_LIVQ01000003.1, forward strand.
AGCTCGCGGAGCCAGCCGATGGTCTCGCGTTCGAGGTCCTGGCCGGCGCCGTCGAGGGCGGAGTTGGAGTTCTGGTCGTGGGCGGCGGTGAGCCAGTCCCCCGCGAGGGCGGCGGGGGTGGCGCCGCCGGTGACGAAACCGAGGTAGCGGGGGCCGGCGGAGGCGGACAGGCGGGGCTCCCAGCGCTCACGGAAGGCGGCGAGCGCGGCCTCTGTGCCGGTGCCGTGCTCGGGCAGGGGCGGGGGCGAGGAGAGGGACTCGGGGGCGTCCGGCCTGACGCGGGACGGTACGACGGGACGCGCGTCCAGGGTGGAGAGCGCGTCGGCGGCGGCGCGTCGGGTGGCATCGAGCAGATCGGGAAGCCGGGCGAGATCGGCGGCGAGCGTACGGTCCATGCCCGCACGGTATGCGCCCGCCGGCGCCCGATGACCGGCCAATCCGACCGGAGTGGCCCACGGGGCGGGTGGGGCCGCGGGGCCGCGGGGCGGCCCGGAGCGGGGCCGCGGGCCGGAGGCCGGGGGCCGCGGGCCGCGGGGCTGCGGGCCGCGGGGCTGCGGGGCTGCGGGTCAGCCCCAACCGGAGCGGGCACCCGCGGCAGCGGGTCAGCCGGACAGCCCGAACCGGAGCGGGCACGTGTGGCGCGCGGCAGCGTGCCACCCGAGCGAGGCACGCGCGCCCCCAGGACCCCAGCCCAACGGCCACGGCTCGCAAAGCAGCCGGTCGGCCCGGGCCGGAGCGGGCACGTGCAGACACGGGGCCTCCGGGCACTAAGCAGGCCCTCCGGCCCTCCGGCCCCCCGCGCACCCGAGCAGGACGCGGAGCTCCGGCGCACACGGCGGGCACGGGACTCGGCCCACCAGATCGGGCAAGCGGCGGCGCGGGGACCGGCCCACCCAGCGAGCCACGCAGGACAGCCGGGCAGCTCGCCGGAACGGGCACGCGCGGTCGCGGGCCCGGGCCACGGGCAGGCAACCAGGGTCGCTGCCACCTGAGCGGACACGGGGCGCAGCGCAACCGCGTGGATACCTGACGGCGCCGGGCACCCGGCCCAGCCGCGCGAGCCACGGAGGGGGCACCGGCCCAGCCGCCCAGCTGCGCGGGCGATCGGGGCACGGGCCACCGGCGAACCCGAGCAGACACACCCCAGCCTGGACACCGCCGGCCCAGCCGCCATCCCCGCGTGCACGCGGAGGCGCGGGCCCGGCGCACCCGAGCAGACACACCGCGGGCGGACCCCAGCCCAGCCACCACCACCGCGCGGCCGCGGGTCCGGCGAAGCCCGGGCCACAGCGTGGACCCCCGACTCAGCCGCCCGGCTCCGCGTGCACGGCGAGGAACGGGTCCTGGGCGAACCCCAGTCAACACACCGCAGCGCGGGCCCCAGCCCAGCCGCCCCAACCCGCGCGGGCTCGGCGCGGGCCCGGCGAACCCGAGTCGGCATACCCCAGCGTGGAGTTCCCGCCCGGCCGGGCGGGTGCCCGGCAGCGCGGGGTGCCCGGGCGGACGCGGGGGTGGGGGGCTGGTCCGGCCGGGGTGGTCGGGCGGGTGCGTCGGGCGTCACGCTGCCGTCATGGAGTGGTGGCGGGGTGGTGGGGGCCGGTCCGGCCGCCGGGGTGGTCGGGCGGGTGGGTTGGGCAAGTGGGTTGGGCGTCAGGCTGCCGTTGTGGGGGGGGGGGGGGGGGTGGGGGTGGGCGGGTGGGGGGCGGGGGTGGGGGTGGGGGCGTGCGGGAGGTGGGGCGTGATCAGGCCGTCGGCGAGGTGGATCACCTGGTCGGCGTGTGCGGCGGCCGCCGGGTCGTGGGTGGCCATGACGACGGTGGCGCCCAGGGAGCGGGCGGCGGACCGGAGCAGTCCGAGGAGCTCGGCCGCGGCGGTGGTGTCGAGGGCGCCGGTGGGTTCGTCGGCGAAGACCACCTCGGGCCGGGTGACGAGCGCCCGGGCGAGGGCGACGCACCGGCGCCGGCCGGCGGACAGCTCGGCGGGGCGGCAGCGGCCCTTGCCCTCCAGCCCGACGCGGGCGAGCAGGTCGGCGGCGCGGGCCCGGTCCCGCGCCGAGGAGCCGCCACCGCGCAGTCGCAGTGGCAGCAGCACGTTCTGCTCGACGGTCAGGGAGGGCAGGAGGTTGGGGGCTTGGAAGACGAAGCCGAGCCGGTCGCGGCGCAGTCCGGCGAGCGCGTCGCCGTCCATGCCGGTGATCTCGGTGCCGCCCAGGCGGACGGAGCCCCCGGTGGGCACGTCGAGTCCGGCGGCGCAGCGCAGCAAGGTCGACTTGCCGGATCCGGAGGGGCCCGTCACGGCGGTGAAGCTGCCGTGCGGCAGGCTCAGGTCGATGCCGCGCAGCGCGTGCACGGGGGCGGCGCCGTGTCCGTAGCGGCGCCGTACGCCGCGCAGTTCGACGGCGCCGGGCTCGGTGACGGTGACGACCGGGACGGCGGCGGGCTCGGTGACGGCGCCGGGCTCGGTGACGCCGCCGGGCGCCGGCGGCCCCACCGCCGTCCCGGTCGTCACCGTCCGGCCGCGCCGTCGCACCATCGTCCCGGCCGCCGCCACCGCCTGGTCGCGCCGCCCCGCCGACGGCGCGACCGCCGTCCCGGTCGCCGTCGTTGTCTGGTCGCGCCGCCCGCTGGTTTGCCGGATCCCCATGGTGTGCCGCCTTCCGAGACGTCGCTGGTGATGGCTCAGACGCTACGGATCGCGGTGCGGCCCGGGCCATGGCGCAGCCCGGCCGGTCGGGGGTGGGGCAGGCCCCACCCCGGTCAGGGGGAGCGCCGGATCAGCAGGAGCGCGCGGTCGTCGTTGACGTCCTTGGCGACCTTTTCGATCAGGTGCCAGGCCGCGCCCTCCCAGCCGGCGGCGACGTAGCGGTCGGCCTCGCCGGTGAGCCGGTCGATGCCCTCGCTGATCTCGCGGTCGGCGGTCTCCACCAGGCCGTCCGTGAAGAGCATGAGGACGTCGCCGCGGCGGAGGTTCCCGGCGGCGGCGGTGAAGTCGGCGCCGTCGTACACGCCGAGCAGGGGGCCCTCGCCGGTCTTCTCCTGCCAGCGGCCGGTGCCCGCGGACAGCTGGAGGGCGGGCAGGTGGCCGGCGGAGAGCAGTTCGTAGTCGCCGCTCTCCAGGTCCAGTACGAGGTGGATGGAGGTGGCGAAGCCCTCGTCCCAGTCCTGGCGGAGCAGGTAGCCGTTGGCGGCGGGCAGGAAGCCGTGCGGGGGCAGCGCGCCGAGCAGGCCGCCGAAGGCGCCGGACAGCAGCAGCGCGCGGGAGCCGGCTTCCATGCCCTTGCCGGAGACGTCGGTCAGGACGACTTCCAGGGTCCGGCCGCCGTTCGTACGGGCGGCGACGACGAAGTCGCCGGAGAAGGACTGGCCGCCGGCCGGGCGCAGCGCCATCTCGCGGTGCCAGCCTCTGGGCAGGGAGGGCAGTTTGCTCTGTACCCGGATCCGTTCGCGCAGGTCGAAGAGCATGGTGCCGCCGCGTCGCCAGGGCACGCCGACGCGGCTGCGGAACTGGGCGATGACCAGTCCGAAGAACCCGCAGGCGGCGACGACGAGGACGGTGCCGGGGGTGACCCGCGCCGGTCCGAGGGCGTAGGGGCCGAGCACGAGGGCTTCGACGATCAGTGCGGCGGCGGAGGCGGCGTACAGGGCGAGGAGACTGGCGGGGCGCAGCAACAGCCCGCCGGCCACGATGGGCAGGACGAGCGCCGAGGGCGAGAACCAGACGGGCAGCATGAGCGTGCCGCAGGCGATGGCGGGGACGGTGGCGAGCAGTCCGGCGAAGGCGAGCCAGTCGGAGGCGTCCCCGCGGAAGTAGTCGACGGCGGATTTGCGCAGGGCGGTGCGGGCCCGGTGCGACAGCATGCGCGTCCGGGCCATGAGCGTCTCCACTTGTGCTCCGGCCATTGCACCGGGACCCTATCCATCCCGGCCGTGGATGCGCAGGGGTACCCCTGGACCCGCGGCCGGGCGGGACCTCAAAACGCTTCGGCCGGGCCGAATTGTGTGGGTCGGGGTGGCCCTGCGGCTTGCGGGATGCGCGCATTGCGGCCTGGTGAGCGGGATGTCCGGCAGGAGCGCAGGGAACTGGAGTTCGAAGGTGCGCCGCCCCGGTGCCGCCCTCCCGGCCAACCACCCCGGTGCCGCCCCCCGGACCGGCCGCCCCGCCCGGCCTCCCGCCCGGACCCCGACCGGCCGGGCGTCCCTAGCGGACCTGGCATCCCGGGCACCAGAAGAGGTTGCGGGCGGCGAGAGCGGCGGTGCGGATCTCGCCCCCGCAGATGTGGCAGGGCAGGTTCGCCCGCCGGTAGACGTACACCTCGCCGCCGTGGTCGTCCACCCTCGGCGGGCGGCCCATCGCCCCGGGCAGGTGCTCGTCGCGGACGGTGTCGATGCGGTTGTTCCGTACGCCCTCACGCATCAGCGCGCCCAGGTCCGCCCACAGGGCGTCCCATTCGCGGCGGGTGAGGTCCCGGCCGGGCCGGTACGGGTCGATGCCGTGGCGGAAGAGGACCTCGGCCCGGTAGACGTTGCCGACGCCCGCGACGACCTTCTGGTCCATCAGCAGGGCCGCGATGGTGGTGCGCGAGCGCGATATCCGGGCCCAGGCGCGGTCCGGGTCGTCGCCGTCGCGCAGGGGGTCCGGGCCGAGCCGGGCGCTCGCCGCCCGCTTCTCCTCGTCCGTGATCCACGCGCAGGTGGTGGGGCCGCGCAGGTCCGCGTACGAGTCGTCATTGGCCAGGCGCAGCCGGACCGTGTCGGTGGCGGGCGGGGCCGGGGCGGGGCCGAGCGCGTACTTGCCGAAGAGGCCGAGGTGGATGTGGATCCAGCCGCGCTCCGCGAAGCCGAGGAAGAGGTGTTTGCCGTGGGCGTCGGCCGTCTCCAGCACGCGGCCGTCCAGCAGGGCCGCGGTCTGCGCGAACCGGCCCTGGGGGCTGCTGACGGCGACCGGCCGGCCGGCGAACCGCTCGCGGTGGTCCTCGGCGAGGCGGTGGATCGTATGCCCCTCGGGCACGGCAGGGCTCCTCGGATCAGCTCGTACGAAAACGGCCGTGCCGCCCCCGCGGGGCGGCACGGCCGGAGAGTGGTGTCAGCCCTGGGGGTGGTGGGCCGGGACGGGGGGCAGCTCGCCGGTCTGCTCGTAGGCGCGGAGCATGTCGATGCGGCGCGTGTGGCGCTCCTCGCCCGAGTACGGGGTGGCGAGGAAGGCCTCGATGAAGCTGACGGCCTCGTCCTGGGTGTGCATGCGGCCGCCGACGGAGATCACGTTGGCGTTGTTGTGCTCACGGCCGAGCTGGGCGGTCTGGACGCTCCAGGCCAGGATGGCGCGGACGCCCTTGACCTTGTTCGCGGCGATCTGCTCGCCATTGCCGGATCCGCCGATCACGATGCCGAGGCTGTCGGCGTCCGCCGCGGTCTTCTCCGCGGCGCGCAGGCAGAACGGCGGGTAGTCGTCCACCGCGTCGTAGATGTGGGGGCCACAGTCGACGGGCTCGTGGCCGTTGTTCTTGAGCCAGTCCACCAAGTGGTTCTTGAGCTCAAAGCCGGCATGGTCGGATCCGAGGTACACGCGCATGGGACGAGTGTGGCACGAGGGCGGCGGGGAGGGGGTGGCGGGTGTCGCGTAAGTCACTTCTAAAGCTCAAGTAAACCCAAAGAACGCAGATGAGACACCCCGGGGCAAGGTCTCGGCCGTTCGTCCGAGCGCAACGATCCGGATTGGGGTCTTCCGCCCGTGTTCATCTCAGGTTTGAATGCCGGGGCTCGCAACCCGAGAACCTAAGGATCCGTCCATGAGCTCCACGACGACCCTTCAGAAGGCAGGCGACCCCTCCGGTGAACCCGGTGGAGTCCAGCCCTCCGACGGTCTGAAGGCCGGTCTCAAGAACCGCCACCTGTCCATGATCGCCATCGGCGGTGTCATCGGCGCCGGACTCTTCGTCGGCTCCGGTGGCGGCATCGCCAAGGCCGGCCCCGCCATCCTGGTCTCCTACGCGCTCGTCGGCGCGATGGTGGTCTTCGTGATGCGGATGCTCGGCGAGATGGCCGCCGCCAGCCCGAACTCGGGCTCCTTCTCCGCCTACGCCGACCGCGCGCTGGGCCGCTGGGCCGGCTTCTCGATCGGCTGGCTGTACTGGTTCTTCTGGGTCGTGGTGCTGGCCGTGGAGGCCACCGCCGGTGCGGCCATCCTGGAGGGCTGGATCCCGGCCGTCCCGCAGTGGGCCTGGGCCCTGATCGTGATGGCGGTGCTGACGGTCACCAACCTCGGCTCGGTCGCCTCGTACGGCGAGTTCGAGTTCTGGTTCGCGGGCATCAAGGTCGTCGCCATCGGTGCCTTCGTGATCGTCGGCATGCTGGCCGTCTTCGGCCTGCTGCCGGGCTCCGACAACCCGGGGGCGGGCTTCGCGCACCTGACCGACACCGGCGGCTTCATGCCGGGCGGCTGGGGCTCGATCCTCACCGGTGTGCTGATGGTCGTCTTCTCCTTCATGGGCAGCGAGATCGTCACGCTGGCCGCGGGTGAGTCCGAGGACCCGCGCCGCGCGGTCACCAAGGCCACCAACTCCGTCATCTGGCGGATCGGTGTCTTCTACCTGGGCTCGATCTTCATCGTGCTGACGCTGCTGCCGTGGAACGACCCCTCGATCACCGAGAAGGGCTCCTACGTCGCCGCCCTCGACTCGATCGGCATCGCCCACGCCGGCACGATCATGGAGGTCATCGTCCTGACCGCCGTGCTGTCCTGCCTCAACTCGGGCCTCTACACCGCCTCGCGGATGGCCTTCTCGCTCGGTGAGCGCGGGGACGCGCCGAAGGCCTTCGCCAAGGTGAGCAAGAGGGGTGTGCCGACCGTGGCGATCCTGGGCTCGGTCGTCTTCGGCTTCGTCGCCGTCTACTTCAACTACGCCTTCAAGGACACGGTCTTCAACTTCCTGCTGAACTCCTCGGGTGCGATCGCGCTCTTCGTGTGGCTGGTGATCTGCCTGACCCAGCTGAGGATGCGCGGGATCCTCATGCGCGAGGTGCCGGAGAAGGTCACCGTCAAGATGTGGCTCTTCCCGTACCTGACGTGGGCCACGGCCGGGATGATCACCCTGGTCCTGGTCTACATGCTCTTCGACGACGCCAACCGCGAGGTCGTCCTGCTGTCGGTGCTGGTGGCGGCCGTGGTGGTGGCCGTCGGCGTGGTGCGCGACATGCGCCGCAAGGCCGCCGAGCGCGTCTGACCCCGGACCGTACGCGAGCAGCCCCGGACCGCCGAGCGCGGTCCGGGGCTGCTGCCGTACGGGGGGGGGTGGTCAGCCGCGGCGGCCCGCCAGCTTCCAGGCGGCCGGCAGGGCGCCCATCGCCAGGGCGGCCTTGAGCGCGTCGCCGAGGAGGAACGGCGTCAGGCCGGCCGCGACGGCGGCGCCCAGGGACATCCCGGTCGCGCCCATCAGGTAGGGCACGCCCACCGCGTAGATCACCGCGGAGCCCAGCACCATCGTGCCCGCCGTACGCAGCACCGAGCGGTCGGCGCCGCGCCGCGCGAGGGCGCCGACGAGGGTGGCGGCGAGCAGCATGCCGAGCACGTAGCCGAAGGAGGCGCCGCCCGCTCCGGAGGTGCCGTTGGCGAACCACGGCACGCCCGCCATGCCGACGAGCGCGTACAAGGCCAGCGACAGGAAGCCCCGGCGGGCGCCGAAGGCGGCGCCGACGAGGAGCGCCGCGAAGGTCTGGCCGGTGACCGGGACCGGGGAGCCGGGGACCGGCACCGCGATCTGCGCGGCCAGCCCGGTGAGCGCGGCTCCGCCGGCGACGAGCGCGATGTCGCGGACGCGGCTCGCGGGCAGCAGGTCGGCGAGGACGGCGCCGGGCCGGAAGGAAACGGAAGCGGTGCTCATCGAGGGCTCCGGGAGGTCGAGGTGACGGACGATCACCGACGTTAGCCCGCGCTCCGCCGCCGCCCCACCGCCGCCCGGCACAAAGGCGTACTCCCCGGTTTGGTGGGGACCGCACAAAGGCCCGGAGCCACATCCGACGCGACGTGATCCGCATCACGGGGCAGATCCGACACCGCGTCCGTTTTGCACGGAAGACCGCCGCTCAGGGAGACTGTAGGGTCCCGCCAATCCAGATGCGGCAGCCCCCACCGCCGCTGGGCCGAACGAGAGTACGAGCACCCCTTCATGCGTGACCGCCTGCCCGACGCACCTCCCACGCCGGGCGATCTGCCCGCGGAGCCCCTCAGCCACAGCCTCAAGCAGCGCCACCTGACCATGCTGGGCCTCGGCGGCGTGATCGGCGCCGGGCTCTTCGTCGGCTCCGGCGCCGGAATCGGCATCGCCGGCCCGGCGATCATCTGCTCCTACCTGCTCGCGGGCGTGCTCGCGATGCTGGTGATGCGGGCCCTCGGCGAGATGTCGGCGGCGATGCCCGCCTCCGGTTCCTTCTCCGTCTACGCGGAGAAGGCCCTCGGCCGCTGGGCCGGCTTCTCGGCGGGCTGGCTGTACTGGTTCCTGCTGGTGGTGGTGCTCGCCGTGGAGGCCACCGGCGCCGCGAAGATCGCCAACGGCTGGGTGCCCTCGGTCGCCCAGTGGGTCTGGGTGCTCCTCTTCATGGTGGTCTTCACCGCCGCGAACCTGGCCGCCGTGCGCAACTTCGGCGAATTCGAGTTCTGGTTCGCCGCGCTGAAGGTGGGCGCGATCGTGCTCTTCCTGATCCTCGGCACCCTCGCGGTCTTCGGTCTGCTGCCCGAAACCGACCCGGTGGGGCTGGCCAACCTGACCGGCCGGGGCGGTTTCTTCCCGGCCGGCTTCGGCGGGGTCGTCGCGGGCATGCTCGCGGTCGTCTTCGCCTTCGGCGGCCTGGAGGTCGTCACCATCGCGGCAGCCGAGTCGGACGACCCGGCCCGCTCCGTGGCCCGCGCCGTGCGCAGCGCCGTGTGGCGCATCCTCTTCTTCTACGTCGGCTCGATGCTGGTGATCGTGACCCTGCTGCCGTGGGACTCCCTGGAGCCGGGCGAGAGCCCGTACGTGGCGGTCCTGGACTCCATCGGCATCCCGGCCGCCGGCCAGATCATGAACGTCGTGGTGTTCGTGGCCCTGCTGTCGGCGCTCAACGCGAATCTGTACGGCTCCTCGCGCATCGTCTTCTCGCTGGCCGAGCGCGGCGAGGCGCCGAAGGCGCTGCTGAAGGTGTCGGGCGGCGGGGTGCCGCGCCGCGCGGTCTTCGCCTCGGTGGCCTTCGGCTTCGTCTCGGTGGTGCTGAACCTGCTGTGGCCGGACACGATCTTCCTGTACATGCTCAACGCGGTGGGCGCGGTCCTGCTGTTCGTGTGGGCGCTCATCGCCGTCTCGCAGCTGAAGCTGCGGCGCCGCATCGAGCGGGAGATGCCCGAGCGGCTCACCCTTCCGATGTGGTTCTTCCCGTACGCGACCTGGGCCGCGCTGGCGGGGATGGCCGCGGTGCTGGTGCTGATGCTGTTCGATGACTCGGCCCGCCCGCAGCTGCTCTGGTCGAGCGGCGCGGCCGCCGCCGTGCTGCTGGTGGCGTGGGTGCGGGAGGTCCGGGCCCGCCGGGCCTGACCTGCGGTGACGAGAGGGAACGGGCCCGGGACCGAGGTCCCGGGCCCGCTCGCTTGCGCGGGCGTACGGTCACGTCACGTGAAACGCGCGTCCGGATGCTGGACACCGACCATCCGATTATCGGACGCTCGGCACACTGGTCCGCATGATCCCGAGCACCGTCACACCCCCCGAGAAGCAGCCGGCGACCGCCGCCGCCGGCGCCGGTCCCGAGGCCGGTTCCGACAGCGGATCCCCCCTCGGCAACGGACTCAAGCAGCGGCACCTGTCGATGATCGCGCTCGGGGGTGTGATCGGCGCCGGCCTCTTCGTGGGTTCGGGCGCCGGCATCGCCGCCGCGGGACCCTCGATCGTGTTCGCCTACGCCGCCTCCGGGCTGCTGGTGATGTTCGTGATGCGGATGCTCGGGGAGATGTCGGCCGCCGACCCCGCCTCCGGCTCCTTCTCCGTCCACGCCGGACGGGCGATCGGACCCTGGGCCGGCTTCACCGCAGGCTGGATGTTCTGGACGCTGCTGTGCGTGGGCGTGGCGATCGAGGCCATCGGCGCGGCGCACATCATGACGGGCTGGTTCCCGGGCACCCCGTCCTGGATGTGGGTGCTGGTCTTCATGGCGCTCTTCTGCGGGTCCAACCTGGCGGCCGTCTCGAACTTCGGCGAGTTCGAGTTCTGGTTCTCCGCCCTCAAGATCGGCGCCATCGGCCTCTTCCTGGGCCTGGGCGTCATGGCCGTCCTCGGCGTGCTGCCCACCACCGCCTCCCCGGGCGCCGCCAACCTGCTGCACGACGGCGGTTTCCTGCCGAACGGCGTGGACGGCCTGCTGGTCGGCCTGCTCGCCTCGGTCGTCGCCTACGGCGGGCTGGAGACGGTGACCATCGCGGCCGCCGAGTCGCAGGACCCGGTCAAGGGCGTCGCGAGGGCCGTGCGGACCACCATGTGGCGGATCGCGATCGTCTACGTCGGCTCCATGCTGGTCATCGTCACCCTGCTGCCGTGGAACGACCCGGCCGTGACGGCCGACGGCCCGTACGCGGCCACCCTGGACCGACTGGGCATCCCCGGTGCCGGCCAGATCATGAACGTGGTCATCCTGATCGCTCTGCTGTCCGCGATGAACGCCAACATCTACGGCTCCTCCCGGATGGCCTACTCCCTCGTCTCCCGCGGCCAGGGCCCCCGGGCGCTGGGCAAGGTCACCGGCCGGGTGCCCCGCCGGGCGGTGCTGGCCTCCTCCGGCTTCGGCTTCGTCACCGTACTGCTGTCCTACTGGTACCCGGACACCCTGTTCGCCTGGCTGCTGAACATGGTCGGCGGGGTCATCCTCGTCGTCTGGGGCTTCATCGCCGTCTCGCAGTTCGTGCTGCGCCGGCGGCTGGAGCGCGAGGCGCCCGGGAAGCTCGTCGTGCGGATGTGGGGCTTCCCGTACCTGACCTGGGTGGCGCTGGCCGGTGTGGCGGGGGTCCTGGTGCTGATGGTCCTGGACGAGGACACCCGGCTCCAGGTGATCTTCACGGGCGGTCTGACCCTCGCGCTGGCGGCCACCGGCCTGGCCCTCCAGCGCCGGGCCGCGGCGCGGTCCTGACCCCCCCCACCCACCCGGCGAAGGCGGGCTGCGCGCATCGGCGCGGGGCCCGCCTTCGCCGTTGCCCGGGCGCCCTTGCGCATGACACGGGACAAATGCTGCTAGCGTGCAGTTGCACATTACTTGCAATAAGAGGTCGGCACGCCGAGGGGACCGGACACACGCATGGCCATCTACACGCTTCCCGAGCTTCCGTACGACTACGCGGCGCTGGAGCCGGTGATCAACCCGCAGATCATCGAGCTGCACCACGACAAGCACCACGCGGCCTACGTCGCGGGCGCCAACAGCACGCTGGAGCAGCTGGAGGAGGCGCGCGACAAGGAGAACTGGGGCGCGCTCAACGGCCTGGAGAAGAACCTCGCGTTCCACCTCTCCGGCCACATCCTGCACAGCATCTACTGGCACAACATGGCCAGCCCGAAGACCGGCGAGGGCGGCGGCGTCCCGGACGAGAAGGACGGTCTGGGCGAGCTCGCGGCCGCGCTCACCGAGTCCTTCGGCTCCTTCGCCGCCTTCAAGAAGCAGCTGACCTTCGCCGCCTCCGCGACGCAGGGCTCCGGCTGGGGCGTGCTGGCGTACGAGCCCGTCAGCGGCCGTCTGATCGTCGAGCAGGTCTACGACCACCAGGGCAACGTGGGCCAGGGTTCAGTGCCGATCCTGGTCTTCGACGCCTGGGAGCACGCCTTCTACCTCCAGTACAAGAACCAGAAGGTGGACTTCATCGAGGCGATGTGGAACGTCGTCAACTGGCAGGACGTGGCCGGGCGCTACGCCGACGCCAAGGCCAGCACTCCGCTGCTGATCCCCGCAGGCCGGGCCTGATCAGCCCCACCAGCCCGTCCGCCCCGTGATCGTCTTCTCAGCCTTCGCGTGCGGACGTGTCCACCGGAAGGCCCCCGTGAGGACGTGACTCACGGGGGCCTTCCGGCGCGCCCGCCCCGGCGGGCCGGCCGCCGGCTTCGCCGGACACGCGGACAGCGGGCGGGCTACTCGAAGGAGGGGCCCTTGGTGCGGGTGCGCTTGATCTCGTAGAAGCCGGGGGTGGAGGCCACCAGCAGCGTGCCGTCCCACAGGCGGGCGGCCGCGTCGCCGCGCGGGGTCGGCGTGACGACCGGGCCGAAGAAGGCGACATCGCCCTCGGCGCCCGGAACCGATATCACCGGGGTGCCGACTTCCTGGCCCACCCGGTCGATGCCGTCGTTGTGCGAGGCGCGCAGCACCTCGTCGTACTCGTCGGAGTCGGCGTAGGCGAGCAGCTCGGACGGCAGGCCGACCTCGGCCAGCGCCTCGGCGATCACCTCGCGCGTCGGCCCCTTGGCCTCGTTGTGGATACGGGTGCCCAGCGCGGTGTAGAGCTTGCCCGTGATCTCCTTGCCGTGCTTCTGCTGGGCCGCGGTGACCACGCGCACCGGCGCCCAGCCCTTGGGGCCGAGCAGCTCGCGGTAGGTCTCGGGAAGCTCGTCGAGCTTGTTCTCGTTGAGCACGGCCAGGCTCATCACGTGCCAGTGGACCTCGACGTCGCGCACCTTCTCGACCTCGACCATCCAGCGGGAGGTCATCCAGGCCCAGGGGCAGAGCGGATCGAACCAGAAGTCGACCGGCGTCTTCTCGCTCACCTGGGTATCGGTCATGTCGCTCCTCACATCGGAAAAGGGCACCTGCGGGTGACGTTCTCCGGCCCCAACCAGTCCGCGCCCGCACGCATTCCCCCCGTGCGAGGATTCCTCGCAAGAACGCGAACACGCACGAAGGAGTGCAGGTGCCCGGAGAGAATCTGTCCCGCGACGAGGCCCGCGAGCGGGCCGAGCTGCTGTCCGTCGACGGGTACGAGGTGGTCCTCGACGTCCGGTCCGCGGTGGACGAGGCCGAACCGGCCCGGGGTCCGCGGACCTTCCGCTCGGTGACGACGATCCGCTTCCGGGCCGCGGCCGCCGGCTCCTCCACCTTCGCCGACCTGATCGCCCCCTCGGTCAACGCCGTGACCCTCAACGGGCGCGCGCTGGACGTCGCCGCCGTCTTCGACGGGGCGCGGATCACCCTGGACGGCCTGGCTGCGCAGAACGTCCTGGTGGTGGACGCGAACTGCGCGTACAGCCGGACGGGCGAGGGTCTGCACCGCTTCGTGGACCCCGAGGACGGCGAGGTCTACCTCTACACCCAGTACGAGCCGGCCGATGCCCGGCGGGTGTATGCGAACTTCGAGCAGCCGGACCTGAAGGCGCCCCACCGCTTCGAGGTGACCGCGCCCGAGGGCTGGCGGGTGTGGAGCAACGGCGCGCAGGAGTCGCGGGAGGCCGGGGTCTGGCGGTTCGCCGAGACCGCGCCGATCTCGACCTACATCACCTGCGTGGTGGCGGGCCCCTACCACTACGTGACGGACTCCTACACACGCGGGGACCTGACGATCCCGCTGGGCGCGATGTGCCGCAAGGGGCTGGCGAAGCACTTCGACGCGGACGACGTCTTCCTGGTCACCAAGCAGGGCTTCGACCTCTTCCACGAGATCTTCGACTACCCCTACCCCTTCGGGAAGTACGACCAGGCCTTCGTGCCGGAGTACAACCTGGGCGCGATGGAGAATCCGGGGATGGTGACCTTCCGGGAGGAGTACATCTTCCGCGGGAAGGTCACCCAGGCCTCCTACGAGCGCCGCGCGAACGTGATCCTGCACGAGATGGCGCACATGTGGTTCGGCGACCTCGTCACGATGAAGTGGTGGGACGACCTGTGGCTGAAGGAGTCCTTCGCGGACTTCATGGGCTCGTTCGCCCTGGTGGAGGCCACCCGCTTCGACCAGGCGTGGGTCACCTTCGCCAACAGCCGCAAGGCGTGGGCCTACCGCGCCGACCAGCTGCCCTCCACGCACCCGGTCACGGCCGACATCCGGGACCTGGAGGCCGCGAAGCTGAACTTCGACGGGATCACCTACGCCAAGGGCGCGGCGGTGCTCAAGCAGCTGGTCGCCTACGTGGGCCGGGAGGCCTTCCTGGAGGGCGCGCGGCGCTACTTCAAGGCCCACGCCTACGGGAACACGACGCTGGACGACCTGCTGTCGGTCCTCGCGGAGGTCTCCGGGCGGGACATGGCCGAATGGTCGCGGGCCTGGCTGCAGACGGCGGGCGTGAACGTGCTGACGCCCGTGCTCACCTGCGACGCGGGCGGACGCGTGACCGAGCTGGCGGTGGTGCAGGAGGGCGAGGAGCTCCGGCCGCACCGGGTCGCGGTCGGCCTGTACCGGCTGGAGTCGGACGGCACCCTGGTGCGCTACGCGCGGGCCGCGACGGACGTGTCGGGGGCACGGAGCGTGGTCGCGGAGCTGGCGGGGCTGGAGCGCCCCGACCTGGTCCTGGTCAACGACGAGGACCTGACGTACTGCAAGGTCCGCTTCGACGAGAGGTCGCTGGCCACCCTGCGGGGGCACCTGGGTGATCTGACGGACCCGCTCGCGCGGGCGCTGAGCTGGTCGGCGCTGTGGAACCTGACCCGGGACGGGCTGATGCCCGCGCGTGACTTCGTCTCGCTGGTCCTCGCGCACGCGGGCCGGGAGACGGACGTCGGCGTGCTGCAGATGCTGCACGGGCAGGCGCTGACGGCGGTCACCCACTACGCGGCTCCGGCCTGGCGGGAGCAGGGCGGCCGGGACCTGGCGGCAGGCGCGCTGCACGAACTGCGCCTCGCCGACCCGGGCTCGGAGCACCAGCTGACCTGGGCCCGCTTCTTCGCGGCGAGCGCGACGACGGAGGGCGACTTCCAGCTGCTGCTGGGGCTGCTGGAGGGATCGGCGCGGATCGACGGGCTGGAGGTGGACCAGGAGCTGCGCTGGGACTTCCTGCGGCCGCTGGCCGCGCACGGGGCCGTGGACGATCGGGTCCTGGACGCCGAGCTGGCGCGGGACGACACGGCCTCGGGCAAGCGGCACCAGGTGCGGTGCCTGGCGGCGCGGCCGTCGGCGGCAGTCAAGGACCAGGCGTGGGCGTCGGTGGTCGAGTCCGACGCGCTGTCCAACGCGCTGGTGGAGGCGACGATCGCCGGAATGCAGCAGTCGTCGCAGCGGAGCCTGCTCGCGGCCTACACGGAGCGGTACTTCGCGTCGCTCGAGCGGGTGTGGGCGGACCGGTCGATCCAGATCGCCATGGACGTGGTGAAGGGGATGTACCCCTCGCTGCAGGACTCCGACGCGACGGTGGAGGCGACCGACGCGTGGCTGACGGCCCACCCGTCGGCTCCGCCGGCCCTGCGCCGGCTGGTCGTCGAGTCCCGCGACGACCTGGCCCGGGCGCTGCGCGCCCAGCGCTGCGACGCGGCGGCCGCCCCCGCCGTCTGACCGCCCCCGGGAGCCCGGGTCCCACCGGCGGGGCCCGGGCTCCCGCACGCCGCCGGGGGGTGCCGGTCGCGGCCCGCATCCGGCCCCGCCCGGGGCGCGGGGGCCCCGGGACCGGTCGGGCGCCGCAGACCATCGGCAGTCGAACGCCCGTACTTTAGCCCTGGCTTGTCCCGATTTGCCGACGGACGTGTAACAGGGGTTAGCAGGGCCGTGGCCCGAGGGAATCACCGCGTCATGAACCACAACACGCCCCTCCCCCTCGCCCATCTCACCGCCAGCCGCCCCCGCGTGCTGACCCTGGCGCAGCTGCGTGAGCACGGCGTCACCGCCTCCGACGCGGCCGAGCGGCCCTGGCAGCAGATCCTGCCCGGAGTGTTCCTGCTCCACTCCGGGCCCCCGACGGGCGAGGAGCGGCTGCACGCCGCGCTGGTGTACGCGCAGCGGCGCGGCGGGGAGGCGATGATCACCGGACTGGCGGCGCTCGCGCTGTACGGGTTCACCTCCGCGCCCGCGCTGCCCGCCCTCTCGCACATCGACGTACTGGTGCCGGGCACCCGCCGGCTGCGGTCCACCGGGGACGTGCGCATCGTCCGGTCCCACACCCCGCCCCGGCCCCAGGAGGTGACCGGCCTGGCGGTGGCCCCCGTCGCGCGGGCCGTCTCCGACGCCGTCGCCCGGCTCTGCGACGCCGCCACCGTCGGCCGCCTGCTGGGCGAGGCCGTCCGCGGGGGACACTGCGAACCGGCCGCCCTCGTAAGGGAACTGACGGTGGCCCGGGTACTGAACCGGCCGCACGTGGTGGACGCCGTCGAGTCCCTGCTCGCCGAGGGGCGCGCTCTGGCCGAGGAGCGGCTCTACCACCTCGTACGGGGACACGGCCTGCCCGAGCCGCTCTGGAACGTGGACCTGAGGCTTCCCGGCGGTCCGCACCTCGGCGGGGTGGACGCCTTCTGGCCCGAGCACTCCGTCGCCGTGGAGATCGACACCCGGGTGCCGCGCCAGGGCGGCGACGAGGAGTGGTCCGAGTGCGCCCGCAAGCGCGAGGCCCTGGAGCGGCTCGGGGTGAGCGTCATCCACATCACCCCGCGAAAGCTCCGGGACTGGTCCGAGCAGCAGGCCGCGGTCGTCCGGACGGCGCTGGCGGCATCGGGCGACCGGGAGCCCGCCGCCTGCCTCGCCGTACTCCCCCGGTGAGCCCCGGCGGCGCACCGGACGGGCAGCTGTCCGCCGCGGGCACGCAGGGCCGGGGCCGCCGGCCGTCCTCGCGCGCGCACGCGCGAGCGCTGGAACCGCGAAAGTTGTCACACCCGATCCGCGGCGGAGGGCCGTCCCGGCCCTGACGCGCAGTCGGGAAGTCTACAAATCCACTCTTCAGCCCCTGGGATTCGTACGGTTACGCCCTGGAAAGGCCGCGCTGGCGCATGGTGCGCAGTGGCGAGAGTCCGCCATGGCAGGTCTCGGTCAATGACAAGTCTCCCCAAAGAGCTGTCCCTTGCGCAAAGCTGACCGGTCATCCGGCACCGAAATCCGGACCGTTTCTTTCACTTACCAGGGATGCTGATGACCCTCGAATCCCCCAGCTCCATACCCGGGGCCAGACGCGTCGCACGCGTCGCCGCCGCGGCCGGCCTGGTGGCGGCCCTCGCGGCCACCGGTTCCGTCCCCGTCTTCGCGGCCACCGGCGCCGACAACCCGGGTACCAGCCCGGCCGCGAAGTCCGCCGACCAGAAGATCGGATCGGCGGACGCCGAGCTGCTCCAGGAGGCCAAGGCCAAGGGAGAGCCGACCGTCACCGTCATGGTCGCGACCGCCCCCGGCCAGACCAAGCAGGTGGCCGACCAGCTCGACGCCGTCCAGGGCGCCTCGGTGGGCCAGACGTACGACAAGCTCGGCTACGTGCGCGCCACCCTGCCGACGGGCAAGGCGGACGCCGCGCTGAAGGCGGCCGCCAAGCTGTCCTCCGTGCACGGCATCGACCTGCGGCACGAGATCCAGCTTCCGGACCCGCGCCCCGACACCCACGGTGCGTCGGGCGCGGTCAGCAAGACCGCGGCCGAGACGTACCCGGCGCCGGACAAGAACACCCCGGCGAAGAACCCGTACAACCCGTCCTTCGAGACCGGGGCCGTGGACTTCGTCAAGAAGAACCCGCAGGCCGACGGCCGCGGCGTGACGATCGGCATCCTGGACTCGGGCGTCGACCTCGGCCACCCGGCCCTCCAGAAGACCACCACGGGCGAGCGCAAGATCGTCGACTGGGTGACCGCGACCGACCCGATCGCCGACGGCGACGCCACCTGGCGCGCCCAGATCACCCCGGTCACGGCCGCGGGCGGCACCTTCACGGCGGGCGGCCAGAGCTGGAAGGCCCCGGAAGGCACCTTCCAGTGGAGCCGCTTCAGCGAGTCGATCACCGCTACCGGTGACATGAAGGGCGACGTCAACCGGGACGGGGACACCTCCGACCGGTTCGGGCTGCTCTACGACGCCGCCGCCGGCACCGTCCGCGTCGACACCGACCAGGACGGCGACTTCACGAACAACGAGCCGATGAAGCCGTACAAGGACGGCTACCAGATCGGCTACTTCGGCACGGACAACCCGGCGACCGACGTCGCCGAGCGCATCCCGTTCGTGATCGAGATCCGCAAGGACGTCCCGATGGACCCGCTGGGCGGTGACTGGGTCGGCAAGAAGGCCGACTTCGTCAACGTCGGCATCATCGAGTCCGAGCACGGCACGCACGTCGCCGGCATCACCGCCGCCAACAGCCTCTTCGGCGGCAAGATGAACGGCGAGGCGCCGGGCGCGAAGATCGTCTCCTCGCGCGCCTGCTCCTGGTCCGGCGGCTGCACCAACATCGCGCTGACCGAGGGCATGATCGACCTCGTCGTCAACCGCGGCGTCGACATCGTCAACATGTCGATCGGCGGCCTCCCGGCCCTGAACGACGGCAACAACGCGCGCTCCGAGCTCTACAAGAACCTCATCGACACCTACGGCGTCCAGCTCGTCATCTCGGCGGGCAACGAGGGCCCCGGTGTCAACACCATCGGCGACCCCGGCCTCGCGGACAAGGTCATCTCCGTGGGTGCCGCCGTCTCCAAGGAGACCTGGGCCGCCAACTACGGCTCCGGCGTGGCCAAGAAGTACAACATGTTCCCCTTCTCCTCGCGCGGTCCGCGTGAGGACGGCGGGTTCACCCCCACCATCACCGCCCCCGGCGCGGCCATCAACACCACGCAGACCTGGCTGCCCGGCTCCCCGGTGAAGGAGGCCGGCTACACGCTGCCGGCCGGCTACTCGATGCTGCAGGGCACCTCGATGTCCTCGCCGCAGGCGACGGGCGCCAGCGCCCTGCTGATCTCCGCCGCGAAGCAGCAGAAGGTCGCGCTGACCCCGGCGACCCTGCGCACGGCGCTCACCAGCACCGCGAAGAAGATCGACGACGTCCCGGCCCACGCACAGGGCGCCGGTCTGATCAACATCGTCGACGCGTGGGAGTCCATCCAGCGCGGCGCCAAGTCCAACGAGTTCACGGTCAAGGCGCCGGTCGACACCGCGCTCGACCAGTTCCTGAAGACCCCGGGCTTCGGCACCGGCCTCTACGACCGCGAGGGCGGCCTGAAGGTCGGCCAGAAGAAGGTCTACGACGTCGTCGTCACCCGCACCACGGGCGTCAAGTACGGCACCCGGCACGACCTGAGCTGGCGCAACAACGACGGGACCTTCAAGGTCGTCGGCGGCTACGACTACGTCACCCTGCCGCTGAACAAGCCCGTCACCATCAAGGTCGAGGCCAACGCCAAGTCGGCCGGCGTCCACAGCGGCATCCTGCAGCTGGACGACGAGACCACCGAGGGCATCGACAAGCAGATCCTGACCACGGTCGTCGCCTCCACCCCGCTGGCGAAGCCGTCGTTCACACTGTCGGACACCTCCTCGGTGCAGCGCAACAGCCACAAGTCGTACTTCGTGACCGTCCCGCAGGGCGCCAAGACCCTCGAGGTCGCCCTGGGCGGTCTGAAGCCGGGCAGCCAGACGCGCTTCATCTCGATCCACCCGTACGGTGTGGGCGTCGAGGACAGCGCGACCACCATGTGCTACCCGAACTACGACAACCCGGCCAACACCTGCCGCCCCGACCTGCGCTCGTACCCCGAGCCGCAGCCGGGCGTCTGGGAGATCGAGGTCGAGTCGCGGCGTACCTCGCCGCTGCTGGACAACCCCTACCGGCTCGACGTCTCCGTGCTCGGCGCGGCCTTCGACCCCGCGGTCAAGGTCCTGCCCGAGGTGAAGCAGGGCACTCCGGCGCCGGTCCAGTGGACCCTCAAGAACGAGGCCGCGGGCATCTCCGGCGGCAAGCTCAAGGGCGGCCCGCTCGGCTCGGCGAAGGTCGCCAAGCCCACCATCGCCGCCGGTGAGACCCAGACCACCGAGGTCACGATCGGCGAGGGCGTCTCCCGCCTCGACGTCGCGATCGGCAAGGTGTCCGACACCGGCGCCGACCTGGACCTGGAGGTCTACAAGGACGGCGTCAAGGTCGGCTCCTCCGCCGACGGCGACTCCGAGGAGGCCGTGAGCCTGGCCAACCCGGCCGCGGGCACCTACAGCGTGAAGGTGATCGGCTACGCGGTCCCGGCCGGCACCACCACGTACGACTACCGCGACGTGTACTTCTCGGCCGCCCTGGGCTCCGTCCAGGTCGACGAGGCGGCCGCGGTGAACCTCGCCACCGGCGCCTCCGCGCAGGTCTCGGCGAACGTCCTGGTCAGCAGCGCGGCCCCCGAGGGCCGTCAGTTCTTCGGCCAGGTCCAGCTGCTCAACGCCCGCGGCACCGCCGCCGGCACCGGCAGCGTGCAGATCGAGAAGGTCCTCCCGTAACCCGGTAGGACACCGTCAGGGGCGGCGCTCGCGGGAGCGCCGCCCCTTCGGGCTTTCCGGACGACGGCACGCGCCCCGGCGGCAGCCGGTCCACCGGCCCTGACCAGGAAGAACGGGCGCACGGCGGGACCGCGGCAGGGCCGGGGCCCGCTCCCGGCGCGGGGTCGCATCCAGGACACCGTCCGTTCCTCGGACAATGGATTGGACAAGGCTCGTGGGGTCGAACGCATGATGGCTCCACGCGCGCCCGCGTCGTACGTACCAGAGGAGTCACCGTGAGGGTCGGAATCGTCGGAGCCACCGGACAGGTCGGCGGAGTCATGCGCGGCATCCTCGCCGAGCGGAAGTTCCCGGTGGACGAGCTGCGGCTGTTCGCCTCGGCCCGTTCCGCGGGCTCCACCCTCGCGTGGGAGGGCCGGGAGATCACCGTCGAGGACGCCTCCACGGCCGACTACTCCGGCCTGGACATCGTGCTCTTCTCCGCGGGCGGCGCCACCAGCAAGGCCCTGGCCGAGAAGGTCGCCTCACAGGGCGCCGTCGTGATCGACAACTCCTCGGCCTGGCGCAAGGACCCCGAGGTCCCCCTCGTCGTCTCCGAGGTCAACCCGCACGCCGTCGCGAACCGCCCCAAGGGCATCATCGCGAACCCGAACTGCACCACCATGGCCGCGATGCCGGTGCTGCGCCCGCTGCACGACGAGGCCGGCTTGTCCGCGCTGGTCGCCACCACCTACCAGGCCGTCTCCGGCTCCGGCGTGGCGGGCGTCGCCGAGCTGGACGGGCAGGTCAAGGCCGTCGCCGGCGAGGCCGCCGCGCTCGTCCACGACGGCGAGGCCGTCGTCTTCCCCGAGCCGGGCGTCTACAAGCGCCCCATCGCCTTCAACGTGCTGCCCCTCGCGGGCTCGATCGTGGAGGACGGGTCCTTCGAGACCGATGAGGAGCAAAAGCTCCGCAACGAGTCCCGCAAGATCCTGGAGATCCCGGAGCTCAAGGTCTCCGGCACCTGTGTGCGCGTGCCGGTCTTCTCCGGCCACTCCCTCCAGATCAACGCCCGCTTCGACCGCCCGATCAGCGTCGAGCGCGCGTACGAGCTGCTGAAGGACGCCCCGGGCGTGGAGCTCTCGGAGATCCCGACCCCCCTCCAGGCCGCCGGCCGCGACGCGTCCTTCGTGGGCCGCATCCGCCTGGACGAGACGGCGCAGAACGGCCTCGCGCTGTTCGTCTCCAACGACAACCTGCGCAAGGGCGCGGCCCTGAACGCGGTCCAGATCGCCGAGCTCGTGGCCGAGGAGCTGCGCGGCGCCTGATCCGGTCGCACGCACGCGGCGCGGGGGCGGCACCGGGACGGCGCCGCCCCCGCGGCGCATCCGAAGGCGGCGGCAGCGCCCCGCGTGGACTACTCCGAAGCGGTGACGGCGGCCCGCGTGGAAGGATGGCCCGGCAACGTCACCATCAAAGGAGATGACCGCGTGCCAGGCACGAATCTCACCCGTGAAGAGGCTCAGCAGCGCGCCAGGCTGCTCACCGTCGACTCCTACGAGATCGACCTCGATCTCAGCGGGGCGCAGGAGGGCGGAACCTTCCGGTCCGCGACCACCGTGCTCTTCCGGTCGGCCGAGGCCGGGGCAGAGACCTTCATCGACCTGGTCGCACCGGCGGTGCACGAGGTCGTCCTGAACGGCAGGGCGCTGGACGTCGCCGCCGTCTTCCGGGACTCGCGTATCGCCCTGCAGCACCTGGCGGCCGGGGCCAACGAGCTGCGCGTCGTCGCGGACTGCGCCTACACCAACACCGGTGAGGGCCTGCACCGCTTCGTCGACCCGGTCGACCAGCAGGCCTACCTGTACACCCAGTTCGAGGTGCCGGACGCGCGGCGGGTCTTCGCCAGCTTCGAGCAGCCCGACCTGAAGGCGACGTTCCAGTTCACCGTGACGGCCCCCGAGGGCTGGACGGTCATCTCGAACTCGCCGACGCCCGGGCCCGCGGACGTCAAGGACAACGTCTGGCGCTTCGAGCCGACCCCGCGCATCTCCTCGTACATCACGGCGCTGATCGCCGGCCCGTACCACGCGGTGCACAGCTCCTACGAGGGCCCGGACGGGCAGTGCGTGCCGCTCGGCATCTACTGCCGTCCCTCGCTCGCCGAGTTCCTCGACGCGGACGCGATCTTCGACGTGACCCGGCAGGGCTTCGACTGGTTCCAGGAGAAGTTCGCCTGCGCCTACCCCTTCGCCAAGTACGACCAGCTCTTCGTGCCGGAGTTCAACGCGGGCGCCATGGAGAACGCGGGCGCGGTCACCATCCGCGACCAGTACGTCTTCCGCTCGAAGGTGACGGACGCGGCGTACGAGGTGCGTGCCGAGACCATCCTGCACGAGCTGGCGCACATGTGGTTCGGCGACCTCGTCACCATGGAGTGGTGGAACGACCTGTGGCTGAACGAGTCGTTCGCCACCTACACCTCGATCGCCTGCCAGGCGTCCGCCGAGGGCTCGAAGTGGCCGCACGCGTGGACCACCTTCGCCAACTCCATGAAGACCTGGGCGTACCGGCAGGACCAGCTGCCGTCCACGCACCCGATCATGGCGGACATCCGTGACCTGGACGACGTCATGGTCAACTTCGACGGCATCACCTACGCCAAGGGCGCCTCGGTGCTCAAGCAGCTCGTCGCCTACGTCGGCACGGACCCCTTCTTCAAGGGCGTGCAGGCGTACTTCAAGGCGCACGCCTACGGCAACACGCGCCTGTCCGACCTGCTGGGCGCCCTGGAGGAGACCTCGGGCCGCGACCTGACGGCCTGGTCGCGGGCCTGGCTGGAGACCGCCGGCATCAACGTCCTGCGTCCGGAGGTGGAGACCGACGGGCAGGGGATCATCACCGCCTTCGCCGTCCGCCAGGAAGCGCCGGCCCTGCCCGCCGGTGCCAAGGGCGAGGCGACGCTGCGGCCGCACCGCATCGCGATCGGCCTGTACGAGCTCCGGGACGGCCGCCTCGTGCGCACCGACCGGATCGAGCTGGACATCGACGGCGCCCTGACGGAGGTGCCGGAGCTGGTGGGCCGCGCCCGCCCGACCGTGGTGCTGCTCAACGACGACGACCTGTCCTACGCGAAGGTCCGCCTGGACGAGGTCTCGCTGGCCAACGTCACCGCGCACCTCGGCGACTTCGCCGAATCCCTGCCGCGCGCGCTGTGCTGGGCGTCGGCCTGGGACATGACCCGGGACGGCGAGCTCGCCGCCCGTGACTACCTCGCGCTGGTCCTCTCGGGCATCGGCAAGGAGTCCGACATCGGCGTCGTCCAGTCGCTGCACCGCCAGGTCAAGCTGGCCGTCGAACTGTATGCCGACCCGGCGTGGCGCGAGAAGGGCCTGGCGCGCTGGACCGAGGCCGCGCTGGAGCACCTGCGCGCGGCCGAGCCGGGCAGCGACCACCAGCTGGCGTGGGCGCGCGCCTTCGCGGCGACGGCCCGCACCGAGGGGCAGCTGACGTACCTGTCGGCGCTGCTCGACGGCGCGGCGGTGATCGAGGGCCTGGTCGTCGACACGGAGCTGCGCTGGGCGTTCCTGGAGCGCCTCGCCGCGACGGGCGTCGCCGACGAGCCGGCGATCGCGGCCGAACTGGAGCGGGACGCGACGGCGGCGGGTGAGCGCCACGCGGCGACGGCGCGGGCCGCGCGTCCGACGGCGCAGGCCAAGGCCGCGGCGTGGGCGTCGGTGGTGGAGGGTGACTCCGAAGGGGACTCCCTGCCGAACGCGGTGCAGGAGGCGGTGATCGGCGGCTTCGTCCAGACCGACCAGCGCGAGCTCCTCGCCCCGTACACCGAGAAGTACTTCGCGGCGGTCAAGGAGGTCTGGGACACCCGCAGCCACGAGCTGGCCCAGCAGATCGTGGTGGGGCTGTACCCGTCCTTGCAGGTCACTCCGCAGACCCTGGCCGCGACGGACGCCTGGCTGGCCTCCGCCGAGCCGAGCGCGGCCCTGCGCCGGCTGGTCTCGGAGTCCCGGGCGGGCGTCGAGCGCGCCCTGAAGGCGCAGGCGGCGGACGCCGCCGCGGGCGCCCGGGCCTGACGGCTCCCGGCGGACCGGGCCCGTCCCGGTCCGCCGGTGACCGCGGCTTCCCTTCGCGGCACCGGCGCGGGGCACGTGGCGAGGACACCCCTCAGGCGGCGGCTTCCCGCAGGGCCGTCAGGGCGTGCGCGAGGGCCGGGGCGGATGCGGAGCCGCGCCGCACCGCCGCGATCACGTGGCGGGTCGGCCGGTCGCCGGACAGTACCCGTACCGCCGGGCCCGCGGTGCGGCTCGACACCATGCGGGGCACCAGGGCGACCCCCATCCCCGCCTCGACCATGGCCAGGATCGCGGTCCAGCCGGAGGCCGAGTGCGCCTGCTCCGGGACGAAGCCCGCGGCCTCGCATGCGGTGCGGGTGATCTGCGACCAGGGGCCGCTGCCCCCGTAGATCCACCGGTCCCCGGACAGGTCGGCCAGCCGCAGTTCGGGCGCCGCCGACAGCGGATGGTCCGGCGGGAGCGCCACGTCCAGCGGGTCCTCCAGCAGGGTCACCCGGGTGAAGCGGGGATCGCGCGCGGTCGGCGCGTGGGCCGCAAGTGACAGCGCCAGGTCCACGGTGCCGGCGGACAGCAGCTCGTAGGACTCGGCCGCCTCCGTCTCCCGCACCCGCACCTCCACCCCCGGGTGGGAGCGCCGCAGGGCCGCCACTGCCGGGACGACGAGGGCCGGGACCGCGGTGGAGAAGGCGCCGATCCGCACCTCCCCCGCGTCTCCGGCGAGGTACCCGGCCAGTTCCGCGTCGGCCAGCTCCAGCTGCGCGAACACGGCCCCGGCGTGGCGCAGTACGAGGTGCGCCGCGTCGGTCAGGCGGACCCGGCGCCCCTGGGCCTCCAGCAGCCCCACCCCCAGCTGCCGGGCGAGGTTCGTCAGCTGCTGCGAAACGGCCGAGGGCGTCATGTGCAGCGCCTCGGCCGTCGCGGTCACGGTCCCCCGTTCGGCGAGGGTCCGCAGGATCCGCAGCTTCTTGATGTCCCACTCGATCATGGGCCCGAACCTACCGCCGGGCACCCAGAGCCACGCCGCCCAGGATGAGCGCCATGCAGAGCAGCTGCGCCGGACCGGTCCGTTCTCCGATGAGCCAGAAGCCCAGCACCGCGACGCACACCGGCTGGAGGTAGTAGACGACTCCGGCGCGGGCGGCGCCGATGACCGAGATCGCCTTGTTCCAGGCGAAGAAGGCGACGGCCGAGGAGAACACGCCGACGTAGAGCAGCGGTCCAACCGTCCCGGCGGTGGCGTCGAAGCCGCCCTGGACGGACAGGGAGACGGCGTAGGCGGGCGCGAGCATCAGCGCGCCGAGCACGAAGGTGGTGATCAGGAAGGCCAGGCCGCCCAGTTCGGCGGGCTTGCGCTTGAGGAGGGCGCTGTAGGTGGCGAAGGAAAGGGCCGCGGCGAACATCCACAGGTCGCCGGCGCCGACGTCGAGACCGGGGGAGCCGCCCCCGACCAGCAGGAGTACCCCGACGGCGGCGAGCAGCAGTCCGAAGGTGCGCCGCAGGCCCAGCCGTTCGCCGCCGAGACGGGCGTAGAGCGCCATGAGGACCGGCGAAGCAGCCATGATCATGCCCATGTTGGAGGCGGAGGTGGTCAGGCCGGCCTGGTGCACGAGGGTGTTGTAGAGGGCGACGCCGAAAAAGGTGGCGAGGGCGATGAAGCCGAAGTGCCGGCGGATCAGGGCCCGCTGCTGCCAGGCCTGTCGGGCGGCGAAGGGGGCGACGGCGAGGCCGGCGATGATCCACCGCCAGAAGACCGCCTGCACGGGCGGGACGCTGTCGGCCATTCCCCGGGTGGCGACGAAGCTGCCGGACCAGACCACCGTCGCGAGCAGGGCGAGGAGCACTCCGGCTCCGGAGGCGCCCTTCTTCCCCGCCTCTGCGGGCTCACCGGGCGAAACGGTACGGGCGCGGTCCATGACGGCCACGGTGGGTGTCCCCCTCGGGGTCGGGCGCTCGGGTGGTGGGGAACTACCGTCGCACCCGCTCATCACTCAGGTCCATCGAAATGTTTCGATCACTCTGTTCAGCAGAACTGAACGGTTGGGGAGTGCGGGCGGCCGCCAGCTGCCCGGCGACGGTGGCGCCGAAGGCGAGGGCCATGCCGGCCAGCTGTACGGGCGACAGCGCCTGCCCGAGGGCCGCCCACCCGATGACGGCGGCCGTGAGCGGGGAGAGCGGACCGAGCAGGGTGACCGAGGTGGCGGTGAGCCGTCCGATGCCGCGGAACCAGAGCCAGTAGGCGATTGCGGTGTTGATCAGGGCCAGGTAGCCGTAGCCGAGCAGCGCGTCGCCGTCGAGCGCGGGCGGCGCCCCTTCGGCGAGGGCGGCGAGGGGGATGATGAGCAGTCCGCCGGCGGTGAGCTGCCAGCCGGTCATCGCCAGCGGGCCGACTCCCTCGGGGCGGCCCCAGCGCTTGGTCATGACGGTGCCGGCGCCCATGGAGGCGGAGGAGACCACCCCGGCGACGATGCCGATGAGGTCGAGCTCCGCTTCGGCGGTGAGGACGACCATGCTCACGCCGAAGGCGGCCGTGACGGCGGCGAGCACGGTGCGCAGGCTCGCCCGCTCGCCGAGGACGAGGGAGGCGAGGCCGACGACGAACAGCGGGCCGAGGGAGCCGAGGACGGCGGCGACCCCGCCGGGCAGCCGGTAGGCGGAGAGGAACAGCAGCGGGAAGAAGGCGCCGATGTTGAGCGTGCCGAGGACGGCGGACTTCCACCACCACTCGCCCTTGGGCAGGGTCCGGGCCAGAGCGGTGAGCAGCAGGCCCGCGGGCAGGGCCCGCATCACCCCGGTGAACAGGGGCCGGTCGGGCGGCAGCAGTTCGGTGGCCACGGCGTAGGTGGAGCCCCAGGAGACGGGGGCGAGGGCGGTCAGGGCCACGGTGGCGTAGCGCTTCATGACGGGCGGCTCCTCGGAAGGGTGAGGAAAGGGGGAGGGCGACCGGCGGCCGGGGCCGGACCCGGCGCGGCCCGGGTGGCCGCGACGGACCCGGCGGCTCAGACGGCGGCCGGGACCGCAGGGCGCGGGGCCTCCGCCGGCGCGGGGGCCGGGGCCGGGACGTCCGCCGCCGCGGCCTGCGGCTGCGCGTACACGGCCTGCGCGGGCAGGTGGCGCTCCAGCCGCAGCAGCGCCAGTGCGGCGCCGAGCGCGCAGACGGTGAGGACCGCCCAGGGCAGCCGGCCGTCGACGGCGAGCAGACCGGTGAAGAAGGAGGGGGCGAGCGCGGTGGCCAGGGAGTAGGACAGCTGGTAGGTGGCCAGGTAGCGGCCGCGGACGGCCGCGGGGGCGGCGGAGACCGACAGGGCGCCCCCGGACGGGCTGTGCACCAGTTCGCCGAGGGTGTAGACCACGACGATGACCAGCAGGGCCACCAGGGTGACGCCCTGTCCGGGGCGGACCGTCCCGAGCACGATCTGCCCGATGAAGGCCGCGGCGAAGAGCAGGGCCCCGAGGGCCGCGGAGCGGGTGCGGCGGGCACCGGAGCGCCGGACCCGGCCCGCGACCAGGACGCCGACGCCGGCGCACAGGACGGTGTTGACGGTGAAGGCGGCGCCGGTGAGGGAGTCGGGGGCCATCAGCCAGGTGGAGAGGTAGAGGGGGAAGAGGACGGACAGGGCGGCGTAGCCCAGCGCGGTGAGGAAGTTGGCGGCGGTGAGCCCGAGGAAGGGGCGGTCCCGCAGGACCATCCGGTATCCGGCGCCCTGCCCATCCGTGGCCGCCGTCGCGTCGCCGGCGGTGGCGGCGTCGCGGACCGGGCGCACCCGGCTGACGAGCAGTCCGGCGAGGGCGAAGGCCAGCGCGTTGCCCCCGGCGGTGTACGTGAAGCCGCCGGTTCCCCACACCCCGAGCACCGCGGAGACGAGCAGGGCCCCCGCGCCCATCCCGGCGTTCTGCAGGGCCCGGGTGGAGGCCAGGAGCCGGTCCCGGGCGGCGCCCCGCGCCACCTCGCCGATCAGGGACTGCTGGACGATGCCGAAGGAGCGGTCGGCGAGGGCGGTGACGAGGCAGACCGCGGCGAAGGCGGGCAGGGAGCCGGCGAAGGGGAAGAGGGCGAAGCCCACCGCCCGTACCGCGTAGAGGGCCAGGTTGACCCGCTTGGCACCGAAGCGGTCGACGGCCGTACCCGCCAGCGGCATGAAGGCCAGGCCCGCCACCCCGGTGACGGTCAGGACCACACCGACGAGGGCGAAGGAGAGCCCGGTGACGTGGTGGAAGAAGACGAGCGAGAACGGCACGTACATGCCGATCCCGACCGAACTGATCCCGATGCCCAGGAGCAGGGACCGCTCCCCCGCCACTCGCGCCCCACTGACCGCGTCCATGCTGACCCCCAAAGTCGGTTGATGCTAAGTAGCTTAGCGCTAAGCTACTTAGCGTCTAGCAAGTTTCTTGCCAACGACCGAGTGGAAACCGGATACTCCCCTTATGAGCGAGGCCCCCGCAGTACCCCAGGCACCCACAACGCACCAGGCGGCGGACCGCGCACCCCGCGCCCCGGCCGAGCGCGCCCAGGCCGACGGCGCCCCGCAGGCGGTCGCCGCGGACGCCGTCGACGCGATCACCGACCAGTGGTACGCGGTGCGCCCCGATCTCGAAACCGCCCCCATGGCCGTCTTCGGGCGCATCTACCGGATCACCAAGGCCATGAGCGACGCCATGGAGCAGACCTACGGACGCTTCGGCATCTCGCGCGGGGAGTTCGACGTCGTCGCCACGCTGCGCCGGTCCGGCGCCCCGTACACGCTCTCACCGCGCCAGCTGTCGGCCACGCTCATGCTCACCACGGGCGGCATGACGGGACGTCTGGACAAGCTGGAGAAGGCCGGGCTGCTCAGCCGCAGGCCCGATCCCCACGACCGGCGCGGACTACAGATCACGATCACCGACCGCGGCCTCGCCGTCATCGACGAGGCCGTCACCGCCGGCCTGGAGGTGCAGCGCGCCGCGCTCGGCGGGCTGAGCGAGGAGGAGGTCGCCGTCCTCACCGGCCTGCTGCGCAAGCTGATGGCCGGGGTCTGAGAACACGACGGGGCGCCGAGGGTCGCCACACGGCCGGGAACACCGGTCGTGCGGACCCCCGGCGCCCGGGAAAGTCCTTCGGTGCCGGCCCTTCGGGCCGGACCGGATCAGCCTTGCTGCTGCTTGCGCGACTTGTCGCCGACCATCACGAGACCCGCGATGACCAGGAACAGCACGATCGGCGTCGCCACGTACAGGCCGAGCGTCTCGCCGATGCTCAGGCCAGGGCCCGGGTCGTCGCCGTCGTCACGGGTCAGCGCCAGGGCGGGAGACGTCATGAGCAGCATCATCAGCGTCGTTCCGGCCGTGACGGCGCCGGCGCGCAGAGCGTTCTTCTTGTCCACGGTGCAAACGTAGCGAACCCCCGAACGGCCCGCGCGTCCGGGGGTGCCGTACGGGGTCAGCCGCCGTCGGCGAGTCCGGCCCGCACCGCGCCCAGCAGGGCGTTCGCCCGGGGGGAGGCCGTCAGCTCCTCCAGCGTCAGCGGCCGGCCCGTCGCGTCGGCGACCGGGAGCCGCCAATTGGGGTACTGGTCCCAGGTGCCCGGCAGGTTCTGCGGCCGCCTGTCCCCGACCGCGTCCGGCAGCCACACGCCGACCAGGCGGGCCGGCGTGCGCAGCAGGAAGGCGTACAGGGCCCGTACGGCGGCCTCCTCGCCCTTGGTGTCCAGGCCCAGGCGTTCCAGTACCTCCAGCCACTCGGCGGTGTCGGCGGCGTCCTGCGCCCCTTCCTCCTCGGCCGGCCGGGTCAGCAGGCCGAGCCGGTCGCGCAGTTCCACATGGGCTCCGGCCAGTTTGGCGGCCGTGGGCGGCAGGTCGTGGGTGGTGGCGGTGGCCAGGCAGTCGGCCCGCCAGGCGTGGGGGGCGAGCGGGGCCCCGTCACCCGTCCAGTCGCGCTCGAACCAGAGCACGGAGGTCCCGAGCACCCCGCGCCGGGCCAGCGCCTCGCGCACCCGCGGCTCCACCGTACCGAGGTCCTCGCCGATGACCAGGGCGCCGGCGCGGTGGGCCTCCAGCACCAGGACGGCCAGCATGGCCTCGCCGTCGTAGCCGACGTACGCTCCCTCGGCGGGCGGCGCGCCCTCCGGGATCCACCAGAGCCGGAACAGACCCATGACGTGGTCGATGCGCAGGGCGCCGGCGTACCGGAACACCCCGCGCAGCAGGGCCCGGAAGGGGGCGTAGCCGGTGGCCGCCAGCCGGTCGGGGCGCCAGGGGGGCAGCCCCCAGTCCTGGCCGCGCGCGTTGAAGGCGTCCGGCGGCGCCCCGACGCAGACGTGCCGGGCGTGGAAGGGGTTGGTGCGGGCGTCGGAGCCGTCGGGGTGCACCCCGACGGCGAGGTCGTGCACGATGCCCACGCTCATGCCGGCCTCGCGGGCGGCGCGCTGGGCGGCGGCGAGCTGGGTGTCGGTCAGCCAGACCAGCCAGCGGTGGAAGTCGAGCCGGCCGGCGGGATCCTCCCCCGCGGCCCGCGCGCACCAGGCGGCGTGCCGGTCCAGCGGCTGCCCCTGGTCCGCGAGGAAGTCCTGGTAGGCGGCTTCGCGTTCGGGAGTGCGGGGGACGGCGTACAGCAGTTCCAGGGCGGCTCGTTTGAGTTCCCAGACGGCGTCCCGGTCGATGAGCGCGCCCTTCTCCAGCACCTCGCGGCTCAGCTCCCCGCCCCGGGCGGCGAGTGCGGCGAGGGTTTCGGCCTCGGGGCACCGGGCGTACTCCGCGACGTCCTGGACGCAGAGGTGGACCGGGTCCGGGAAGCGGCGGGAGGAGGGGCGGTAGGGGGAGGGGTCGGTCGGGGTCCCGGGGACGGCCGCGTGCAGCGGGTTGACCTGGATGAAGCCCGCGCCGTGGGTGCGCCCGGCCCACCGCGCGAGGTCGGCGAGGTCGGCGAGGTCGCCCATGCCCCACGAGCGCTCCGAGAGCAGGGAGTAGAGCTGGACGAGGAGCCCGTGGGTGCGCTCCGGCGCAGCGGGGGCCCGGTCCGGGGCCACGATCAGGACGGTGTCGGCGGTGCGGCCGTCGGGGGCGGTGGCGGTGATCCGGTGGACGCCCAGGGGCAGCCCCTCGGGCAGCGGCCCGGCGTGGCCGCTCTCCCACTCGGCGGCCTCCTGCGGACCTTCCTCGGGCTCCAGGCGGATCCGGCAGCCGGCGGGCAGGGCGGCCAGGGCGGGCGGCGGGGGCTCCCCCTCCCAGCGCACCAGCACGCGCGGCAGCAGCATGTTCGCGGCCCGTGCCCCGTCCCGTGCCAGGCGCTCGCGGACGTCCTCGGGGGCGCCGGTGGCCACGCCGAGCGCCCCGAGCAGGGTGACGACCGTGGTCTGCGGCACCTGGACGGTGACGTCCGCGGCGGGCTGGTAGGCGGTGGCGATGCCGTGCAGGGCCGCGAGCCGGGCCAGGTCGTCCATCTACGGGCACTCCTTCGTACGTGAGGGTGGGTCAGAAGGGTGGTGCACAACGACTGGACGCCGCAGAGGAACAGGGGAGCCATACCCAGTCGGAGGCGGCGCATTCCCACCTGATACCGGTCAGATCACCCATGCGCTTTGACACTCCGGCCGCACGGGTGGTGGGCTCCTGCTCATTCGTACGAGCGGGGGACGTCCCGGGACGGGGAGGCTCGGTGCAGCTCAGGGGCAGGAAGCGGGCGGCGGTCGCCGCCGTGGCGGTGATCGGGGCGTTGTGGGGCGGGGCCGTCGCGTCCGCGCCTCCCGGAAGCCCGGGAGTCGCCTCCGCGCCGGTGGTGGCGGGCGGA
Source organism: Streptomyces sp. CB00455 (assembly GCF_001905445.1). Classification (GTDB taxonomy): domain Bacteria; phylum Actinomycetota; class Actinomycetes; order Streptomycetales; family Streptomycetaceae; genus Streptomyces. Next base: position 795,219 of record NZ_LIVQ01000003.1, read on the forward strand.
GCGGCCGGGGGCGCGGCGCCCGCCGTGGCCGCCGGGGCCGTGCTCGATCCCGGCGCCGACATCCCGCGCACCGCGGCCGAGGGCCCGGCGGTGTGGCCCCGTCCCCGGTCGATGGCGGCCGATCCGGCGCGCGAGGTGGCGCTGGGCGCGGAGGCCGCGCTGGTGGTCCCGGCCGGGGCCGACCCGTACGCGGTCCAGGTGGTCCGCGACGCCCTGCGCGCGGCGGGCGTGCGCACCCTGCACGAGCGGGCTCCCGGGGCGCCGCTGCCCGAGCGGGGCGCCGTCGTACGGCTCCAGGGCCCGGACGCGCAGGAGGCGCTGCGGGCACTGGGCGCGGCCGGGGCGGACGATCTGCCGGACGGGGGCTACCGGCTGGCCGTGGGCCGGACCGGGGGCCGGGCCACGGTCGCGCTGGCGGGCGTGGGTCAGGACGGGCTGTTCCACGCGGCGCAGACGCTGCGGGCGGTCCTCGCCGCGGGCGGGGCGAAGGTGCCCGGTGTGCTGGTGCGGGACTGGCCGGCGACTGCGGTGCGCGGGATCGCGGAGGCGTTCTACGGGCAGCCCTGGACCCGGGAACAGCGCCTGGCGCAGCTGGACTTCATGGCGCGCACCAAGCAGAACCGGCTGCTGCTCGCGCCGGGTGACGACGTCTACCGCACGACGGCCTGGCGCCAGGAGTACCCGGCCGACCGGCAGGAGGAGTTCCGGGCGCTGGCGGAGCGGGCCCGCGCCGATCACGTGGTCCTGGGCTGGGCGGTGGCTCCGGGACAGTCGATGTGCCTGTCCTCGGCGGCCGACCGCGCGGCGCTCACGCGCAAGCTGGACGCCATGTGGGAGCTGGGCCTGCGGGCTTTCCAGGTGCAGTTCCCGGACGTCAGCTACACCGAGTGGGGCTGCGGGGCGGACCGGGAGAAGTACGGGAAGGGGCCGGCGGCGGCCGCGAAGGCGCACGCCGAGGTCGCGGGCGAGGTGGCGGCCCACCTGGCCGCGCGGCACCCGGGGGCCGCGCCGCTGTCGCTGCTGCCGACGGAGTTCTACCAGGAGGGCGCCACCGCCTACCGGACGGCGCTGGCGGCCGCGCTGGACGCCCGGGTCGAGGTGGCCTGGACAGGTGTGGGCGTGGTGCCGCGCACGATCACCGGCAAGGAGCTGGCGGGGGCGCGCGCGGCGCTGGGCCACCCGCTGGTCACCATGGACAACTACCCGGTGAACGACTGGGATCCGGGCCGGGTCTTCCTCGGTCCGTACGCGGGCCGCGAGCCGGCGGTGGCGGGCGGCTCGGCCGCACTGCTGGCCAATGCGATGCCGCAGGCCACCCTCTCGCGCATCCCGCTGTTCACGGTGGCGGACTTCGCCTGGAACCCGCGCGACTACCGGCCCGGGGAGTCCTGGGCGGCGGCGGTGCGCGAGCTGGCGGGCCCCGATCCGCGGACCCGGGAGGCGGTGGCGGCGCTCGCCGGGAACAGCGCCGCCTCAGGCCTGAAACAGGAGGAGTCCGCATACCTCGGGGCCCTGGTCGAGCGGTTCTGGAAGGCCCGCGGCGCGGGTGACCCGGCGGCCGGCGCCGAGCTGCGCAAGGCGTTCACGGTCCTGCGCGAGGCGCCCGGCCGGCTGCCGGGGCTGTCGGGCGAGGCGGGGCCCTGGCTGCAGCGGCTGTCGCGCTACGGGGCGGCGGGCGAGCTGGCGGTGGACGTCCTGACGGCCCAGGCCCGCGGCGACGGCGCGGCGGCCTGGCGGGCTTCCCTGGCGTGGGCGGGGGCCCGGACGGCACTGGCGGAGCCGGGTTCCGCCGTGGTGGACGGGGCCGTACTGGAGCCCTTCCTGGCGAAGGCGGCGGCGGAGGCGGACGCCTGGACCGGGGCCTCGCGCCGGGCGGGCGAGGTGACGAAGGCCGCGGACTCCTGGACGGTGCGGCTGGACGCGGCGCGCCCGCTGGCGGCGGTCACGGTGATGACGGACCCGCTCGCGGCGGAGGTCCGGGGCGCGGCGGTGGAGGCCCACGTGCCGGGCGAGGGCTGGCGCAAGGTCGCCGCCGCCGATGCCTCGGGCTGGACCCAGGTGGACACCTCGGGGCTGCGCGCGGACGCGGTGCGCCTGTCCTGGGCGGGGACGGCGCCCGCCGTGCACCAGGTGGTCCCCTGGCCGGCGGACGGTCCGCAGGTCCGTTTCGAGCTGGCGGACGGGGCGGCGGCCGACGTGGAGATCGGCGGGGCTCCGCGCCGGGTGTCGGCGGAGCTGGCCGCCCTCGGCCCGGCCGCGGTCCGGGGGACGGTGTCGGCGCAGCCGCCGCACGGCATCGAGGTGCGGCTGCCGGGGACCGTCGTGGCCCCGCGCGGCGGCCGGGTGCCGGTCTCCTTCGAGGTCGTGGCGGCGCCGTCCACCCCGGCGGGCACCTACCGGGTGCCGGTGGCCTTCGGCGGGGAGTCGCGCACCCTGACGGTGCGGGCGGTGGCCCGGACCGGCGGGCCGGACCTGCTGCGGAGCGCGCGGGCCTCGTCCTCGGCGGACGAGGCGCCCGGCTTCCCGGCCTCGGCGGCCGTGGACGGCTCGCCGTCCACCCGCTGGTCCTCGCCGGCGGTGGACGGGGCGTGGTGGCAGGCACAGCCGGCGGCCCCGGCCCGGCTCGGCCGGCTGGAGCTGTACTGGCAGGAGGCGTACCCCTCGGCGTACCGGGTGGAGACCTCCGCGGACGGGGTGGCCTGGCGTCCGGCGGCCGCCGTCCAGGCGTCCCGGGGCGGTCACGAGACCGTCCGCATGGACGCCCCGGACACCCGCTTCGTGCGGGTGACCTGCGAGAAGCGCGCCACCCGGTTCGGCTGCTCGCTGTGGTCGGCGGAGGCGTACGCGGTCACGCCGTAGCGCTCCGGGCGGGCCTCGCGACCCGCGCGGGCGGCGGCCCGGGGTCGGGCGCCGAGCCAGGGGCCGGGCCCGGGCCCCCGGCCGCCGGGTCCCGGGGCGCTACGACGCCGCCACGCCGATGCGCTCCAGCGCGTCCTCGGCCCCGTACGGCTGGAGGTACGGCATCCACCGGGGGTCCCGGTGTCCGGTGCCGATGATCCGCCAGGCCAGGCCCGAGGGCGGGGCGGGCTGGTGGCGCAGGCGCCAGCCGAGCTCCAGCAGGTGCCGGTCGGCCTTGACGTGGTTGCAGCGGCGGCAGGCGGCGACGACGTTGTCCCACACGTGCTGGCCGCCCCGGCTGCGCGGGATGACGTGGTCGACGCTGGTGGCGACGGCCCCGCAGTACATGCAGCGGCCGCCGTCCCGCGCGAACAGGGCGCGCCGGGTGAGCGGAACGGGCCCCCGGTAGGGGACCCGCACGAAGCGCTTGAGCCGGACCACGCTGGGCGCGGGGACGACTCTGGTCGCGCTGTGCAGATAGGCGCCGGATTCCTCCAGGGAGACCGCTTTGTTCTCCAGGACGAGGACGAGCGCGCGGCGGAGCGGTACGACGCCGAGGGGCTCGTACGACGCGTTGAGGACCAGGACGTGCGGCACGGACTGCCTCCTTGTACGCCGGCGGCGCGTGGCTCGCGCCGGGACGATCTGCTCTCCAGTCTCTCCTTACGGCTGGTCGAAGCGCCACCACGCGCCCGTAACGGGCCCGGGGTGTTTTCAACCACACTCCCGTCATCCCCGGGTGAGCCTGGTCTCTGTCTCGAACAGCGGGCCGGGGCCGGGGGAATGCCCCGTTAGTGTGGTTGGTCTGCCCCGCACCCGCCCCCGGAATCCGTCCGGGGGGACCCCCCGCGGGCGGACCGCTATACCTGGAGGTTTCCTGCCGTGCCCTGGCCCGCCGCCCTGCTGCCCCTGGCAACCGACACCCCGGACGACGCGTCCACGACGCTCAAGGAGACGCACCAGAGCGTCACCGAGGCCGCGAGCTTCATCGAGGCGAACTGGGCCGGATGGCTGTACCTCGGCCTGCGGATCCTGCTCATCATCGTGATCGCGGCGGCGCTGCGTTCGGTGGTCCGCAAGTCGCTCACCAAGCTGATAACGCGGATGAACCGGGGCGCCGAGGCCATAGAGGGGATGGCGCTGGGCGGGCTGCTCGTCAACGCGGAGCGGCGCCGCCAGCGTTCGGAGGCGATCGGCTCGGTCCTGCGCTCGGTGGCCTCGTTCCTGATCCTCGGCACGGCCGGGCTGATGGTCCTGGGAGCACTCGACATCAACCTGGGCCCGCTGCTGGCGAGTGCCGGTGTGGCCGGTGTGGCGATCGGTTTCGGCGCCCGCAACCTGGTGACGGACTTCCTGTCCGGCGTCTTCATGATCCTGGAGGACCAGTACGGCGTCGGGGACAAGATCGACGCCGGTGTGGCCTCGGGCGAGGTCGTCGAGGTGGGTCTGCGGGTCACCAAGCTGCGGGGGGACAACGGCGAGATCTGGTACGTGCGCAACGGCGAGATCAAGCGGATCGGCAACCTCAGCCAGGGCTGGGCGACGGCGGGTGTGGCGGTGCAGGTCAAACCGTCGGAGAGCCTGGCGCGGATCCGCGAGGTGGTCCAGGAGGTCGCCGACTCCCTGGCCAAGGAGACCCCGTGGGACGAGCGCCTGTGGGGGCCGGTGGAGGTGCTGGGGCTGGACGAGGTGCTGCTCGCCTCGATGACGGTGAAGGTGTCCGCGAAGACGATGCCGGGCCAGCAGTTCGCGGTGGAGCGGGAACTGCGCTGGCGGATCAAGGAAGCCTTCGATGCCGCGGGCATCGGGATCATCGGCGGTCTGCCCGCAGTGGACGAGGAGGAGGCCCCGGCCGACCCGTCGGCGGCGGTGGCCGCGCCCTCGGCGCTCGCCAACCCGGCCTCCCCGCAGTCCCTGGCCACCGCGCCGATCCCGCCGCCGGTCGCGTCCGGCTCCCCCCGGATCACCAAGTAGCCGCAGGGCGGCCGCCCGCCCTCCCGTCACCTCCCGCTGCCCCGCAGGTCGTTCGTGAAACGACACAGCCTGCGGGGCAGCGGCATTGACACGGCTCAGACATCGATAGGAAACTTACCTAACAATTCACCTCGGTGAGGGAGACAAGCGCCATGCCCGCCGCCACGCCCGGAACGCCCAGCCTGTTGCGCGCCATGAACGACCGGGCCGCCCTCGAACTGCTGCTGGCCCACGGCCCGCTGTCCCGGACCCGGATCGGCCATCTGACGGGGCTCTCCAAACCCACCGCCTCCCAGCTCCTGGCCCGCCTGGAGGCCGCCGGGCTGGTCGTGGCCACCGGCACCGACGGCGGCCGCCCCGGCCCCAGCGCCCAGCTCTACGCGGTCAACCCCCGGGCCGCCCACGTCGGCGGCCTCGACGTCACGCCCGACCGGGTGCTGGCGGCGGTCGCCGACCTGACCGGCACGGTGACGGGCCGGCACGAGGTCCCCTACACCGAGGGCACGGACGCGGTCGAGCAGGTCGTCGAGGCCCTCGGCGGCGCCGTCAAGGCCGCCGGACTGCACCGCTGCGACCTGCACCGGGTCGTCATCGCCACGCCGGGCGCCTTCGACCCGCAGACCGGCCGGCTGCGCTACGCCAGCCACCTCCCCGGCTGGCACTCCCCCACCCTGCTGGAGGAGCTGGCCGCCGCCCTGCCGATGCCGGTCGAGTACGAGAACGACGTCAATCTCGCCGCGGTCGCCGAGCAGCGCCTCGGCGCGGCGCGCGGCCACGAGGACTTCGTCCTGCTGTGGAACGAGGAGGGCCTCGGCGCCGCACTGGTGCTCGGCGGCCGGCTGCACCGCGGCTGGACCGGGGGCGCGGGCGAGGTGGGCTTCCTGCCCGTCCCCGGCCATCCCCTGGTCCGCCAGGTCACCCGGGCCAACACCGGCGGCTACCAGGAACTGGCCGGCGCGCAGATGGTCCCCGGGCTCGCCGCGCAGCTGGGCGTGCGGGTCCCGGCGCCGGAGGCCCCCGGGGACCGGCACGGCGACCAGGTGGCCGCGGCCGTCGCGGTGCTCGGGCAGGCCGCGGCCGCGCCCGAGGGCGCCCACCTGGACTTCCTCCGGTCCTACGCCACGCTGCTGGCCACCGGTCTCGCCTCGCTCGTCGCCGTGCTGGATCCGGAGATCGTGGTGCTCTCCGGGGCCGTGATCGCCGCGGGCGGTGATCCGCTGCGCGAACTGCTGGAGGCCGAGCTGGCCGAACTGGCCCCCTCCCGGCCCCGCCTGGTGGCCGGCGAGGTACGGGAGCGGCCGGTGCTGCGCGGTGCGCTGGAGAGCGCCCTGGCCCTCACTCGCGACGCGGTCTTCGACACCTCCCGCTGACATCCCCGGCCGAGCGGGGCCCGCCGCCGGGTCCCGCCCGGCACCGCCGCCGGCGCTTCCGCCCGCCCGCACCCCACACAGCCCGCACCCCACGCAGCTCCGCCCCGCGCCCCGAGCACACACCCGCATCAGCACCAGCACCCCCTCGCCTCCTCCTCCGCACCCCTCCGGGAAGTTCCCCCGCCGCGCAGAGAGTGACACCGCCATGCCCAGAACCGGACGCCTCATCACCGCAGCCACCGCCCTCCTGGCGATATCCGTGCTCGCCACCGCCTGTACGGGCCAGAGCGGCACCGGGGCCGCCGACGACCCGGCCAAGGACGTCACCCTCACCTTCTGGCACGGCTGGTCCGCGCCGAGCGAGGTCAAGGCCGTCGCGGAGAGCATCGCCCGGTTCGAGAAGGCACACCCGAACATCAAGGTCGACGTCACCGGCAACATGACGGACGACAAGATCAACCAGTCGCTGCGGGCGGGCGGGGACAAGGCCCCCGACGTGGTGTCCTCCTTCACCACCGACAGCGTCGGCAAGTTCTGCAACTCCCGCGCCTTCGCCGATCTGAACCCCTTCCTGGAGAAGTCCGGTGTCGACAAGACGAAGGTCTTTCCCAAGACCCTGCTGGAGTACACCCAGTTCAACGGCAACCAGTGCACGCTGCCGCTGCTGAACGACGCCTACGGCCTCGTCTACAACAAGACCGCCTTCGAGGCCGCCGGCATCACCGAGCCCCCCAGGACCTGGAGCCGGTTCGCCGAGGTCGCACAGAAGCTGACCAAGGCCGACGGGGACTCCTACGCGCAGCTCGGCGTGATGCCCACCTTCCACGGCTACGAGACCACCCCCATGCGGCTGGCCGCCCAGTGGAGCCCCGCCTACTTCGACACCGACGGCAAGTCCAACCTCGCCAAGGACCCCGCCTTCGCGCAGATGTTGACCGCGCAGAAGGACCTGGTGGCCAAGCTCGGCGGCTACGAGAGGCTGGAGCGCTTCCGCAACACCTTCGGCGACGAGTGGGGCGCCGAACACCCCTTCCACACCGGCAAGGTGGCCATGCAGGTCGACGGCGAATGGCGGGCCGCCATGGCCAAGGAGGCGGGGGTCACCTTCGAGATCGGCACGGCGCCGCTGCCCGTCCCGGACGACCAGGCCGCCGACTACGGCAAGGGCTACCTCTCGGGCACCGTCATGGGCATCGCCTCGGGCAGCAGGAAGCAGAACGCCGCCTGGGAGCTGGTCAAGTACATGACCACCGACACCGAGGCGGTCGTCGCCTTCGCCAACGCCATCCACAACGTGCCGTCCACCCTGGCCGCCCTGGACTCGCCCCGGCTCCAGGTCACGCCGGAGTTCAAGACCTTCCTCGACATCGCCCGGCACCCCCGGTCCAGCACCACCCCGGCCCGGGCCGACGGCGGGACCTACCAGCTGACCTTCCAGGACTTCGCGTACGGGGTCGAGAAGGGCGACGTCGGCGACATCCCGGCCGGGCTGGCCCGGACCGCTCGGCAGATCGACACGGACATCGCGAAGGCCGAGTAGCCCCGATGCCCACGACGAACGCACCCTGCGCGCGGACGAGGCGCCGCCGGTCCGCCCTGCGGACCGCGGCCTTCATGTCCCCCTGGCTGATCGGGTTCGCGGTCTTCTTCGCCTACCCCCTGCTGTCCACCGTCTACTTCTCCTTCACCCGGTACGACGGCTTCCGGCCGCCCGCCTTCAACGGCCTGGACAACTGGACCTACGTCTTCACCGACTATCCGCTGTTCTGGCCGGCGATGCGCAACACCCTGTGGCTCGTCGTGGTGATGGTCGCCTGCCGGGTCGTCTTCGGCCTCGGCGTCGGCCTGCTCATCACGAAGATCAAGACGGGCGCCGGGATCTTCCGCACCCTCTTCTACCTGCCCTACCTCGCGCCGCCAGTCGCCGCGACCCTGGCCTTCGTCTTCCTGCTCAACCCCGGCACGAGCCCGGTCGACGTCCTGCTCGGCGCGGTGGGGCTGCCCACGCCCGGCTGGTTCACCGACGCCGACTGGTCCAAGCCCGCCCTCACCGCGCTCGCCCTGTGGGGGGTGGGCGACCTGATGGTCATCTTCATGGCCGCCCTCCTCGACGTGCCGAAGGAGCAGTACGAGGCCGCCGAGCTGGACGGGGCCGGGGCCCTGGCGCGCTTGCGGCACATCACCCTGCCGAACATCTCGCCGATCATCCTGTTCGCCGTGGTCACCGGCGTCATCCAGGCCATGCAGTACTACACGCAGCCGCTGGTGGCCGGGAAGGTCGCCGCCGGAGTCATCGGCGGGTCGGGGCAGCAGTTCGAGCCGGGCTACCCCGACAAGTCCACGCTGACCCTGCCCCAGGTGATCTACAACCTCGGCTTCCAGCGTTTCGACTACGGCGCCGCCTGCGTCCTCGCGCTGGTGCTGTTCGCCCTCTCCATGGCCTTCACCGCGCTCCTGATGCGCCGCCGTGGCGGACTGATCGGAGCCGGAGACTGACATGCGCACACACCGCAAGGCCCTGCTGCACTGGGTCGCCGTGCACTCCTTGGGCGTGGCCGCAGCCCTGTTCTTCGTCCTGCCCTTCGTCTTCCTCCTCCTGACCTCCCTGATGGCCGACCGGCAGGCACTGACCCGCGACCTGTGGCCGCACACCTGGCAATGGGGCAACTACGCCGAGGTGTGGCACACCCCGGGCTTCCTGACCTGGTGGCGCAACACCCTGCTGTACGCCGGACTGGGCACCCTGTTGACCGTGGTCTCCTCCGTGCCCGTCGCCTACGCCCTCGCCAAGTTCCGCTTCCGCGGCCGGCGGCTCTCCCTGCTGCTGGTGATCTCGATGATGATGCTGCCGCCCCAGGTGGTGGTCATCCCGATGTACCTCTTCTGGGCCAGGCAGCTCGACCTGTCGGGCACGCTGTGGCCGCTGATCGTCCCGATGGCCTTCGGCGACGCCTTCTCCATCTTCCTGCTGCGCCAGTTCCTGCTGACCATCCCCGACGAGTACCTGGACGCGGCCCGCGTCGACGGCTGCGGCGAGGTGCGCACCCTGCTGCGCGTCGTCCTGCCGATGGCCAGGCCCGGGATCGCGGCCGTCGCGCTGTTCCAGTTCTTCGCCGCCTGGAACGACTACTTCGGCCCGCAGATCTACGCCTCCGACAACCCGGCTGCCTGGACCCTCAGTTACGGGCTGGAGTCCTTCAAAGGGGCGCACCACACCAACTGGAACCTGACCATGGCCGCGACCGTACTGGTCATGGCGCCGGTGATCGTCCTCTTCTTCTTCGCCCAGAAGGCGTTCGTCGAGGGAGTCACCCTGACCGGAGTGAAAGGCTAGCGACGATGAAACTCGCAGTGGTGGGCGGCGGTTCCACCTACACCCCCGAACTGGTCGACGGCTTCGCGCGGATGCGCGACACCCTGCCGATCGGCGAGCTGGTCCTGATCGACCCCGCCGCCGAACGGCTGGAGCTGATCGGCGGCCTGGCCCGGCGGATCTTCGCCCGGCAGGGGCACCCCGGCCTCGTCACCACCACCTGCGACCTCGACGCGGGGGTCGCCGGGGCCGACGCCGTCCTGCTCCAGCTGCGCGTCGGCGGGCAGGCCGCCCGCCTCCAGGACGAGACCTGGCCGCTGGAGTGCGGCTGCGTGGGACAGGAGACGACCGGCGCGGGCGGCCTCGCCAAGGCACTGCGCACCGTCCCGGTGGTCCTCGACATCGCCGAGCGGGTGCGGCGGGCCAGCCCCGACGCCTGGATCATCGACTTCACCAACCCGGTCGGCATCGTCACCCGGGCCCTGCTCCGGGCGGGGCACAAGGCGGTGGGGCTGTGCAACGTGGCCATCGGCTTCCAGCGGAAGTTCGCCGCGCTCCTGGACCTGGCGCCCGCCGACATCCACCTCGACCACGTGGGGCTCAACCACCTCACCTGGGAACTGGGGGTGCGCAGGGGCGGCCCGGCCGGCGAGGACCTGCTGCCGCGGCTGCTCGCCGAGCACGGCGAGGCCGTCGCCGGCGACATCCGCCTGCCGCGCGCCGTGCTGGACCGGCTGGGCGTCGTGCCCTCCTACTACCTGCGCTACTTCTACGCCCACGACGAGGTCGTACGGGAACTGGCGACCAAGCCCTCGCGTGCCGCCGAGGTCGCCGCGATGGAGCGGGAGCTGCTCGCCCTGTACGGGGATCCGGCGCTGGACGAGAAGCCCGCGCTGCTCGCCAAGCGGGGCGGCGCCTTCTACTCGGAGGCGGCGGTGGACCTGGCGGCCTCGCTGCTGGGCGGCGGCGCGGGGGCCGTCCAGGTGGTCAACACCCTCAACAACGGCGCCCTGCCCTTCCTCCCCGACGACGCGGTCGTCGAGGTGCAGGCGCGCGTCGACGCCTTCGGACCGGCGCCGCTGGCCGTGCCGCGGCTGGACCCGCTGTACGCCGGACTGGTCTCGCACGTGACGGCCTACGAGGACCTCGCGCTGGACGCTGCCCTGCGCGGCGGCCGCGGGCGGGTCTTCCGGGCGCTGCTCGCGCACCCGCTGGTGGGCCAGTACGACCGTGCCGAGGGGCTGACGGACCGGCTCCTGGCGCACAACAAGGAGCACCTGCCATGGGCGTGACCCTGCCTTCCGTCCTGGCCATCGACGCCGGCAACAGCAAGACGGACGTGGCGCTGCTCGATCCGGACGGCTCCGTGCTCTGCTCGGGCCAGGCGGGGGGCTTCCAGCCGTTCCGGACGGGGGTGGCCGCGGCCGTCGACGTACTGGCGGAGGCGATGCGGGTCGCGGGGTTGCGCGGCGGCGCGGAGGGCGGGGCCGCCGCGCCCTGGGCCGACCACGTGTCGGCCTGTCTGGCCAATGCCGACTTCCCGGCGGAGGAGTGGAAACTGGCCCGCGAGATCCGGCGGCGGAACTGGGGCCGGGTGACGGCGGTGCACAACGACACCTTCGCGCTGCTGCGCGCCGGGCTGCCGGCGGGCGCCGAGCCGCGGGGCGTCGCGGTGGTGTGCGGGGCGGGCATCAACTGCGTCGGCATGACCCCGGACGGGCGGACCGCACGCTTCCCCGCGGTGGGCCGGATCTCCGGCGACTGGGGCGGCGGGGGCGGCCTGGCCGAGGAGGCCCTGTGGTTCGCGGCGCGGGCCGAGGACGGCCGGGGCGAGGCGACGGAGCTGGCCCGCGCGCTGCCCGCGCACTTCGGCCAGGAGTCGATGTACGCGCTGGTCGAGGCGCTGCACCTGGGCCGCCTCCCGGCCGGGGCGCGGCACGAGGTGGCGCCGCTGCTGTTCGCGGTGGCGGCCGCCGGGGATCCGGTGGCGCTGGCGCTCGTGCACCGGCAGGCGGACGAGATCGTGGTGATGGCGACGGTGGCCCTGGAGCGTCTGGGCCTGCTGGCCGAGGACGTGCCCGTGGTGCTGGGCGGCAGTGTGCTGGCCGCCCGGCACCCGCAGCTCAACGGGAGGATCGAGGAGCTGCTCGCCGACCGCGCCCCCCGGGCCCGGGTGTCGGTGGTCACGGCTCCCCCGGTGCTGGGAGCCGGGCTGCTGGGGCTGGACGCGGTCGGCTCCCCGCCCCTCGCCCACCGCAGGCTCCGTGCCCATTTCGGGTGAACCGGCCCCGAGGGGGCGCCCGTCTGGAACCGTGGCGGCCACGCGAGCGTATTGACGGTGAAGGGCCGAGGGGGGCGCGCGCGGGGGCGGATCGCCCAAGATCCGTCATTGGGTGCTGTGGGCGGCTGCGACTGGGTCCATACTGCTGCGCAAGGGGTGCCTCCCGGCAGCGGCCGGGGCGCAGGACAGGACCGAGGGGGAGGTCACGGTGGTCATCACATCACGCGCGCCCGCGCCGGAGGGCGGTGTCCACGTGCCGCCCGCCGGGCCGCAGGGTCCGCCGCCCGGCGCACCGCCGAGGCGGGGCACCGCCTGGGCCGAGGGCGTGGAGCGGCTGCGGGAGGCGGCGACGACCGAGCCCGGCCGGCTGCGGATCATCGGGGCCGCCCTGGCCGCCCTGATCGTGCTGTTCGGCGCGGTGAGCCTGTGGGAGGTCTCCGTACGGACCGCGGCCGCCGACGACGTCGTGGGCCGCAGCCAGCCACTGAGCGCGGACGCCGCGAGCATCTACCGCTCCCTCGCGGATGCCGACACGGCCTCCTCCAGCGGCTTCCTCCTCGGTGCGAAGGAGGAGCGCGAGGTCCGTCAGCGGTACGAGAAGGACATCGCCAACGCCTCCAGGCTGCTGGTCAGCGCGGCCGCCACCACCGGGGGCAGCGAGAGCTCGCGCGAGCAGATCACCCTGCTGAGCGAGCAGCTGCCGCGCTACACCGGCCTGATCGAGCAGGCCCGGGCCGCCAACCGGCAGGGCCTGCCGCTGGGCGGGGCCTACCTGCGCTACGCCAACGAGCAGATGACCACCCAGCTGCTGCCCGCCGCCCAGCGGCTGTACGAGGCGGAGACGGACCGGCTCTACACGGACTACGACGACGCCCGGTCCTGGCCGCTGGTATCGCTCGCCGCGGGGCTGGTCGCGCTCGCCGCGCTGGCGTGGGCGCAGCGGCGCAACTACCTCCGGACGAACCGGGTCTTCAACCACGGACTGCTGGCGGCGACGGCGGCGTCCGTGGTGGTGCTGATGTGGCTGGCCGTGGGGCACACGGTGGCCCGGTCCTCCCTGAGCGAGGCCCGCGCGCAGGGGCAGGAATCGCTGAAGGTGCTCAATGACGCGCGGATCGCCTCCCTGCAGGCACGGGCGGGCGAGAACCTGACGCTGATCGCGCGCGGCGCCGTCCTGGCGGAGGACAACAAGTCCGACAAGTACGACGTGGACTTCACGACCAACATGAAGGCGCTGGACGCGGGGCTGGCGACCGCGCTGCGGCTGGCCGACGACGACGCCGGACGCTCCCCCGTGACCCGGGCGGCCGATGGCGTCAAGCAGTGGAAGCAGCGCCACGCGGCGGCCCGTGAGGCGGACCTCAAGGGCGATTACGAGGCCGCCCTGCCGCTGGTCATCGGGGACAAGGGCCACAAGGACAGCAGCGGGTCCGCCTTCGACACGGTGGACGCCTCCCTGGAGCAGGCGGTGGCCCACGAGCAGCGGGAATTCACCCTGTCGGCCCGGGACGGGCTCGGCGCCCTGGGCGGGCTGCCGACCGGCACGGCGGTCCTCGCGGTCGCCGGTGCGGCGGCTGCCCTGCTCGGTATCGGGCGCAGGCTTTCGGAGTACAGGTGAGCGCGATGCGGATACGGGCGGTGCGGACCTCCGGAGGCCAGGGGGCCGCCGGCGGCAGGGACACGGGAAACGGCCGGAGCGGCGTGCCCGGCGGGAGCGACGAAAGTGGCGCGCCCGGCCCGATCGGCACGGGCAGCTCGGACGGCGCGCACGGCACGCACGGCACGGAAGGCGCCGCCGACGTGACCGGGCGGCGGCGGCTGACGGGCCGGCTGCGCGGCTGGGGCGGGGTCAGCGCGATGGCCGCCGCCTGCGCGGTGACCGCCGCGGCCGTGCTGGTGCCGCTGGCCCGTACGGCTCCGGACACCGGCCGCCCGGCGGCCGTCCGCGAACCCGCCTCCGCGGCGGCGGCTCCGGCGACGCCCTGGACGCTCACCGACACCTGCCAGGACCCGGAGGCGAGCCTGCGCCCGTCCGGTCTGGACGGAGCCGCCATCGCGCGGATCAAGGCGGCGGGCAAGCTCGTCGCGGGCGTGGACCAGAACAGCTTCCGCTGGGGCTACCGCAACCAGGCCGTGGAGGGCGGCGGCCTCGACGGCTTCGACATCGACCTGGTGAAGGCCATCGCCCAGGACATCCTGGGCGATCCGAACGCGGTCATCTACCGGGCCATCCCCACCAGCCAGCGGGTCCCGGCGCTCCAGGAGGGCCGCGTCGACATCGTCGTGCGGACCATGACCATCAACTGCAAGCGGCTGGAGGACGTCGCCTTCTCGACCGCCTACTTCGAGGCGGGGCAGCAGGTACTGGTGCCCAAGGGCTCCCCGATCAGCGGTTACGACACCTCGCTGAAGGACAAGCGGATCTGCTTCGCCTCCGGTTCCACGGCGGAGGCCGCGCTGAAGTCCCAGTCGTACGGCTCGGTGCCGGTCACCGTGCCCAATCAGCTGGACTGCCTGGTCCGGCTGCAGCTGGGCGAGGTGGACGGGATCATCACGGACAACGCCCTCGCCGCCGGCCAGGCCGCGCAGGACCCCTCGGTGCAGCTGGTCGGCTCGCCCTTCACCCGCGAGTTCTACGGCGTGGCGATGAACAAGGACGCCTCCGATCTGGTCCGGAGGGTCAACAAGGTGCTGGAGGGCTACCGCGCGGGCGGCAGTGACAGCCCGTGGATGAGGTCGTACGTCAAGCACCTGCAGCCGGTCCTGCCCGGCGTGACGGCGCCGCCCGCACCCAAGTACCGGGACGGCTGAAGCCGGTGGCGACACGGGGAACGCAGGCGGATCCGGGACCGGAGACGGGCACGACCGGGGAGGCGGGCCGCGGGGACGCGGGCACGGAGGCGGAAGCGGGCACGGAGGCGGAAGCGGAGGCACCATCGGTGGAGGCGGAGCCGGCAGTGATGGACCGGGACGACGTCGACCGTGCCCTGGCCCGGCTGGGCGCGGAGCACGAGGCCGTCGAGACCTCCCTGCTCGCCCTCCAGGACCACGCCGGGCGGCGGCTGCTGGAGGGGGCGGGCCTCACCGGCGTCACCAAGGAGCGGTGGACGGCCGCCGATGCGGACATCACCCGGCTGTGGACGTACTTCGACGCCTACAGCGGAGCCCTGGCCGCCGCCCGGGAGATCCGCGAGCGGCGCCGCTGGCCCGGCCGCGAAGACCTGGCCGAGCTCACCGAGCGGCTGCGCGGACCCGGGGTGCTGATCGCCGGCGCGGCCGTCGAGGGCGCCGCGCTGGCCGAACGGCTCTCGCTCGCCGAGCTGGTGGCCCGGATGAACGCGCTGTACGCGAGCTCCCTGAACGTGGTGGTCGCGGCCGACGCGGTGTGGTCGGCGCTGCCCGCCCGGATCGACCTGCTCGCCGCCGAGCTGCACCGCACCCGCTCCCTGGCCCACTCCGTGGGGGTCCGCCCGGGCGAGCACCGCTCGGGCGACGACCTGGAGGCCATCACCGCCGAGCTCGCCGGGCTGCGGGCCGCGGTGATCTCGGATCCGCTGGCGTTCTGGGTTCCGGCCGCCGGGAGTTCGGCGCCCGGCGGCGGCCGCCCCGACACCGCCCGCTACGACCGGGCCGCGCTCGCGCTGGAGGAGGTACGCCGGGAGGTCGAGGCCGTGCTGGCCGTCCGGCAGGACGCCGAGCAGCGGCTGATCAGTCTGCGGGACGTGCTGTCGCGGGCCGACCGGACCCTGGCCGAGGCCCGGACGGCGCGCGGGGAGGTGCTGGCGAAGATCGCCGCATCGGAGGTCCCCGCGGTGAGCGGTCCGCCCACGGCGCTGCAGGAGCAGCTCGCGGCGGCGGCCGAGCACCGGCGCCGGTCCCGCTGGCACCGGCTCTCCCCCCTCCTGGAGTCACTGGAGGAGCGCGCCGAGGAGGAACTGCGCAGGGCCCGCGAGTCGTTGACGGCGGTGACGGCGCCACTGGCGGTACGGGCCGAGCTGCGGGGGCGGCTCGACGCGTACAAGGCGAAGGTGGCACGGCACGGACTGGCGGAGGATCCGCTGCTGATCGAGCGGTACGACGCGGCCCGGCGGATGCTGTGGAGCGCGCCCTGCGACCTGCGGGCCGCCGAGCAGGCCGTCCTGCGCTACCAGCAGTCGGCGGCCGAAGCGGTGCAAGGTACGGGGATCCCCGGAAAGGAGGGCGCATGAGCCTGATCGGAACGGCGTGTGTGCGCCCCGGGTGTCCGGGGACGTACGAGGACATGGGCGGCGGCGAGCTGTACTGCGACACCTGCGGGCTGGCACCCACGGGCGCCGTCACGGCGGGCGCGGAGGAGCTGGTGTCGCCGCCGACGGGGATGACGAGCGCGGCGCGCGGCTCCCTGGGGTCCGCCGGATCGCGGGGGTCGAGGGGATCGCAGGGGTCGCACGGTTCGGCGCGCTCCGCCGGTTCGGCGCGCTCCTCGCGTTCCTCCTCGTCACGGCGCTCGGTGTCGGGGCGGCTCTCGCGCTCGCTGTCGGGTACGGCGTCCAGCCGGTCCGTCTCGGTGCGCAGTTCGGGATCGGCGCCCTCGTCCTCGGGGCGCAGCCGGCTCGGGGCCGGTCTGGTCAACGTGCCGCAGGTACCGCGCCCGGATCCGTCGGCGGCGGTCCTGGACAATCCGGAGGTGCCGGAGCGCAAGCGGTTCTGCTCGCGCTCGGACTGCGGGGCGCCGGTGGGGCGGGCCCGGGGCGAACGGCCGGGCCGGACTGAGGGGTTCTGCACCAAGTGCGGGCACCCGTACTCCTTCGTGCCCAAGCTGCGCGCGGGCGACGTGGTGCACGGCCAGTACGAGGTGGCGGGCTGCCTGGCGCACGGCGGTCTCGGCTGGGTGTACCTGGCGGTGGACCGGGCGGTCTCGGACCGGTGGGTGGTGCTCAAGGGCCTGCTGGACACCGGGGACCAGGACGCGATGGAGGCGGCGATCTCGGAGCGCCGGTTCCTGGCGGAGATCGAGCACTCCAACATCGTGCGGATCTACAACTTCGTGGAGCACCTGGACCAGCGGACCGGCTCGCTGGACGGGTACATCGTCATGGAGTACGTCGGCGGGAAGTCGCTGAAGGAGATCGCGAACGAGCGGCGCCGGCCGGACGGGCGGCGTGACCCGCTGCCGGTGGAGCAGGCGTGCGCGTACGGCATCGAGGCCCTGGAGGCGCTCGGGCACCTGCACAGCAGGAACCTCCTGTACTGCGACTTCAAGGTCGACAACGCGATCCAGCAGCAGGACCAGCTGAAACTGATCGACATGGGCGCCGTGCGGCGGATGGACGACGAGGAGTCGGCCATATACGGCACGGTCGGCTACCAGGCCCCGGAGGTCGCCGAACTGGGGCCGTCCGTCGCCTCCGACCTGTACACGGTGGCGCGGACCCTGGCGGTCCTGACCTTCGACTTCCAGGGCTACACGAACGTGTTCGCGGACTCGCTCCCCGACCCCGAGCACATCGAGGTGTTCGGGCGGTACGAGTCCTTCTACCGGCTGCTCGTCCGGGCCACCGATCCGGATCCGGGGCGCCGGTTCTCCTCCGCGCAGGAGATGGCGGACCAGCTGACGGGGGTGCTGCGGGAGGTGGTCGCCCTCCAGACGGGCCGGCCCCGTCCGCAACTGTCCACGCTCTTCGCGCCCGAGTTGCGCGTTGCGGACACCCGGCTGTTCACCGACGTGGCGGGGGCGCAGGTGTCCCGGCTGGGTGCCCGTCCGGCCGGCTCCGGGCGGGGCGGCAAGCTGTCCGGGCGCGGCCGTCGCGGCCTGGTGCCCGGCGGCGCGGCTGCGGCGGGTCCCGGTGGCGCGGCCGCTGCGGCGCCGGGCGGCGTGAGCGTCGGGGGGGCTCCGGCCGGTGTGGCCGCGTGGCCCGGTGCCCCGGCGGCCGGCCCCGTCCGGGGGCCCGGACCCCTTCCGGCGGCCCGGTCCGGGGCCCTGGGCGGCCACGGACCCGCGGTTCCGGCCGGGGGTACGGCGGCCGCCGCGCTCGGCGCCACCGCCACGCACGTGTCCGCGCCGCTGCCGGGGCCCCGGCCCGCTCCCCTGCCGCCGGGCACGCCGCCGGCGGCGCCCGGCGGCACGCCCGGACCCGCTCCTGCTCCCGCATACCCCTTCCCTTCGGCGGGAGCGACCACGCTCGACGCGCACGACTGCGCCCTGGCACTGCCCGTGCCGCTGGTGGACCCGGCCGACCCGAACGCCGGCTTCCTGGCCGGCCTGCTGGCCTCCGCCCCGGCCGACCTGCTGGGCGCCCTCGGCTCGGCGCCCGCGGATTCGGCCGAACTGCGGCTGCGTGAGCTGCGGGCCCGGCTGGAACTGGGCGAACTGCCCGCCGCCGGCCACGCCCTGACGGAGCTGGAGGCCCGGCACCCGGACGACTGGCGGGTGGTGTGGGCCCGCGGCATCGCCTCGCTGGCCGCCGGCGAGGACGAGATCGCGGCCCTGTCCTTCGATGCGATCTACGACGCCTTCCCGGGCGAGCCGGCGCCGAAGCTGGCCCTCGGGCTGTGCGCGGAGGTGCTGGGCCAGCTGGACAACGCCGCCGAGTACTACCGCCTCGTCTGGATCACCGACCCGGGCTTCGTGAGCGCGGCCTTCGGGCTGGCGCGGGTCCGGCTGGCCGCCGGGGACCGGGCCGGAGCCGTGCGCACGCTGGAATCCGTCCCGGAGTCGTCCATCCACTACACCGCCGCCCGGGTGGCGGCCGTACGCGCACGTCTGCGCGAGCGGTCGCCGCAGGAGCCGCTGCTGGCCGACCTGGTGGCCGCCGCGGAGCAGGTGGAAGCGCTGCGGCGGTTCGGACTCGACCCCGAACGCCACGAGCGGCTCACCACGGAAGTTCTGGGCTCGGCCCTCGACTGGGTACTGTCGGGCAGCCGGGGTCGCGACCCCGGCAAGACCTCGCTGCTCGGCTGTCAACTGGACGAGCGGGGACTGCGCTTCGGACTGGAGCGCTCGTACCGCGTGCTCGCACGGCTGGCGCAGCGGGGCGAGGAGAGGATCGAACTGGTGGAGCGGGCAAACCGTTTCCGTCCCCGGACGTGGGTGTGATTGATGTCGATGCATCGGCTGTCGGGCTGCCCCGGCTGCGCGGAACCCCTGGAGGAGGGTGACCGCTTCTGCGGCGTCTGCGGCTACGCGGTCACCGCGCCTGCGCCGGCCGGCGCCGCGGACCATCCGACGATTCCCCTGCCGACGGCGCCTGCGGGCGCTGCCGCCGGACCGGACACGGGCACGGCGACGGACTCGGGCACCGCGGCTGCCGGCGGCGCGACGGGAGTTGCGGGTGCCGCCGGTACTGCGGCTGCCCCGGGTGCGCCGCACGGCAACGCGGCCCCCGCGCCCGCCGGGGGCTACGGCGCCCCCGGGCCCGCGCCCGGGTGGGGCAGTGTCGCCGCGGCCGCTCCCACCCTGGTCGGCGACCCGGCCGACTGGGCCGCGCCCCCGGCGGAGCGGCCGGGCGCGGCCGGAGCCCCGCACGCCGGAGCCCCGTACGCCGCAGTGGCGTACGGCGAAGTTCCGTACGGCGCTCCGCAGGCCACGGCGGGCGCTCCCGAGCCCGGGCACGACCTCCCAGGCCCGGGCCCCGGCCCCGGCACGCCCCCCGAGGGGACCCCGTGGCAGCCGGCGGAGCAGCACGCCGGCGGTGCGCCGGAGGGTCCCGCGGCCCGTTACGACTTGCCGGGCGCCCACGCGCACCCCGAGGGCGACCCGCAGGGCACGGGCTCCGGCGACGGCCCCGCCGGCGCTCCCGCCTCCGGCGCCGGGATCCCGTACGGCGCCACCCCCGCGGGCGCGGCGGAGGACGGCGCGGCGCCCGAAGGCGTCCCCGGAGGGGCGGCGCAGGCCCAGCAGCCCGCCGCTGCCGGCGGCAGGACCTGCGTCGCCTGCCGCGCCGGGCACGTCGACCCGGACGGCTACTGCGAGCACTGCGGGCACGCCCAGCCCCGGGAGCGCGACCACCTCGAAGAGGAGCTCGGCAGCGTGGCCGCCGTCAGCGACCGCGGGCTGCGCCACCACCGCAACGAGGACTCGTTCGCGGTCGCGGCGACCGCCCTTCCCGACGGTTCGGCGGCCACCGTGGCCATCGTCTGCGACGGCGTCTCCTCCGCGAGCCGCCCCGACGAGGCATCGGCGGCCGCGGCCGCGGCCGCCAACGAAGCGCTGCTCGAAGCCCTCCCGCGCGGCGCGCACCCCCAGGAGGCCATGCACGACGCGATCCTGGCGGCCGCCGCCGCGGTCAACGCCCTGGGGCCCGAGATCCCCGGCGCGCAGAACGCCCCCGCCTGCACCCTGGTCGGCGCCGTCGTCAGCAGCGGCCTGCTGACCATCGGATGGGTGGGTGACAGCCGCGCGTACTGGGTGCCGGACGACCGCGCGGCGCTGCCGCGCCGGCTCACCGAGGACGACTCCTGGGCCGCCCAGATGGTCGCGGCGGGCCTGATGGGCGAGGCGGAGGCGTACGCCGACGTCCGCGCCCACGCCATCACCGGCTGGCTCGGGGCCGACGCCTACGACCTCGAACCGCACACCGCCATCTTCAAGCCGGACCACCCGGGCGTGGTGGTGGTCTGCACGGACGGCCTGTGGAACTACGCGGAATCCGCACGGGAGATGGCCCAGGTGCTCCCCGCGGACGCCGCCACCCGCCCCCTGCACAGTGCGCAGGTCCTGGTGGGCCACGCCCTCGACGGCGGCGGACACGACAACGTGACCGTGGCCATCGTGCCGTTCGCCGCCCAGCCGGAAGGGGAGGCGGGCGCGGCGCCGGGGCCGGAACCGTCCCCCCGGCCCTGACCGCCCACCGGCCCGCCGCCGATCCGGCCACGCCGGCCGCCCACCCACCCGGCGCGCCCGTCCGACCGCCCGCCTGAGCCCTGAGCCCTGAGCCCGAGCCCCGAGGAGTCCCACCGATGGCGAACTTCGCCAAGCCGAGCGCCCCGCGCTTCAGCGTGGAGGTGTACCAGAACGAGTTCCTCCCCCAGGGCGGGCGGGACGTCCACGCCATCGTCACGGTCAGCTCCACCGGCGGGGCCACCGCCACACGCGCGTCGGCCGCCCACGGCTCGGCAGCGGTGGTGATCATGGTGGACTGCTCGGGGTCCATGGAGTACCCGCCGGAGAAGATGCGCGGTGCCCGCGAGGCCACGGCCGCCGCCGTCGACACCCTGCGCGACGGCACCTCCTTCGCCGTGGTCGCCGGCACCCACGTGGCCAAGGAGGTCTATCCGGGCCAGGGCCGTCTCGCCGTCGCCGATCCGGTCACCCGCAGCCAGGCGAAGGAGGCGCTGCGCGGACTCGCCTCCGGCGGAGGCACGGCCATCGGCACCTGGCTGCGCCTGGCCGACGGGCTGCTGCGCCAGTCCTCCGCCGCCATCCGGCACGGGATCCTGCTCACCGACGGCCGTAACGAACACGAGGACCCGGCCGTGCTGCGCGCCACCCTCGACGCGTGCGCGGGCCGCTTCACCTGCGACGCCCGCGGGGTGGGCACGGACTGGGAGGTCAAGGAGGTCACCGGGATCGCGAGCGCGCTGCTCGGCTCCGCCGACATAGTGGCCGATCCCGCCCACCTCGCCGGGGACTTCACGCGCATGATGGAGAACGTCATGGGCAAGGAGGTCGCCGATGTCGCGCTGCGGCTGTGGACGCCGGTCGGGGCGGAGGTCCGTTACGTCAAGCAGGTCGCGCCCGCCGTCCAGGACCTCACCGACCGCCGCACGGAGGCGGGCCCGCGGGCCGGCGACTACCCGACCGGCTCCTGGGGCGACGAGTCCCGCGAGTACCACGTGTGCGTCCGCGTCCCGGGAGCGGGCGTGGGCCAGGAGATGCTGGCCGCCCGCGCCACGCTGGTCCTGCCGGGAACCGCCGGGGAGCCCCCGACCGTCCTCGCCCAGGGACTGGTACGCGCGGTGTGGACGGACGACCTGGCCGCCTCCACCGCCATCAACCCGCAGGTGGCCCACTACACCGGGCAGGCGGAGCTCGCGCAGGCTATCCAGCAGGGCCTGGAAGCCCGCAAACTGGGCGATGTCGGCGGTGCGACGGCCAAACTCGGGCGTGCGGTACAGCTGGCCAGTGCCTCCGGGAACGCCGACACTGCGAGACTGCTGGCGAAGGTGGTGGATGTCGTGGATGCCGCGGCGGGTACTGTGCGGCTGAAAGCGAAGGTCGCCGACGCCGACGAGATGACCCTCGAAACGCGTTCCACGCAGACCGTCCGAGTGAAGAAGACCTGAGACCTGAGAAGACCTGACGCGATGACGCAGGGAGAAGAAGGGGGAAGCGCCGCCATGCCGACCTGCCCGAACGGGCACCAGTCCGCCTCCGACGACTGGTGCGAGGTCTGCGGCCACCGCATGGCTGCCTCGGAGGGTCCCCCTCCGGCTCCCTCCTACGGCTACGGCTTCCCCCCGACCGCCGGCGAGCCGACGGCCCAGGCGGAGCTCTGCCCGCAGTGCCGCACCCCGCGCGAGGCCATGGCGCCGTTCTGCGAGGAGTGCCGGTACAACTTCCTGACCCGTGCGGCGACGTCGTACACGCCGCCCGCCCCGGAATCGGCGGGCCAGGGGGCGGGGACC
This sequence comes from Streptomyces sp. CB00455, assembly GCF_001905445.1. Classification (GTDB taxonomy): domain Bacteria; phylum Actinomycetota; class Actinomycetes; order Streptomycetales; family Streptomycetaceae; genus Streptomyces. The sequence goes on from NZ_LIVQ01000003.1 coordinate 817,660, forward strand.
GCGCCCCGGTCCTCGTCGCCCTCCACGCCTCCGCCGCCGGTGCAGGCACCGGCGACGTACGCGCAGGACCACTTCGAGTACCAGGGGTCGCGCCCTTCCCGGGTCAACCGGCCGGCCGAGCCGCTCCAGCGCGAGGACGACTGGCTGCTGCCGCCTCCCGCGCACGAGCCGCAGCAGGAGTACCAGCAGCAGCCCCCGCCGCAGCAGTCGCACCAGCAGCAGTACCAGCAGCAGCCCCCGCCGCCGCGGGAGTACCAGCAGGAGTACCAGCACCAGCCGCCCCAGCAGCAGCAATACCAGCAGCAGCCCCCGCAACAGCAGCAGCAGTCGCACCAGCCGCAACAGCAGCAGCAGTCGCACCAGCCCTTCCCCTCGCAGGGCGGTTCCTGGACGGCGACGATCGCCCCCGACCGCTCGTACTTCATGGCGATGATGCAGCGCAGCGGCCCCGAGGCGGCCGGGCTCAACCTGCCCGCGTACTCCCCGGAGCAGCACCTGCCGCTCTCCGGCAACCAGATCACCATCGGCCGCCGCCGCGCTTCCACGGGGGAGTCCCCCGACATCGACCTGTCGGTGCCCCCGGAGGACCCGGGCGTCTCCCACCAGCACGCGGTCCTCGTCCAGCAGCCCGACCTGAGCTGGGCGGTGGTGGACCAGAACTCCACCAACGGCACCACGATCAACGGCGGCGAGGAGCCGATCCAGCCCTACGTCCCGGTCCCGCTCGCCGACGGCGACCGCGTCCACGTCGGCGCCTGGACCACGATCACCGTCCGCCGGGGCTGAGGCCGCCGCCTCAGCCCCGCGCCTCCCCCAGGGGCCAGACGTACGGACCCTGGGGGTCGTCGAGCCACGACCACTGGCCGGTGGCGCCGACGGTGACCCCGAAGCGCTCGCGGGACGGCCGGCCCTCCCGGCGCCACAGGTCCAGGGCCTCGCGGGGGTGCAGGACCCCCTCGGTCAGGACGAGCATGAACTGCAGGCGCTCGTTCTCCACCAGCTCGTACGGCAGCCCCTCCGAGGCCCGCGGTGGCGACGCGGTGGAACCCCGAAGCGGGACGAAGTACGCCGGGGTGTGCAGGAAGCGGCCCTCCGCCAGGTCGGGGCCCTGCACGGTGAGGGCGATCAGCCCGGTCGACAGCGGGGCCAGGATCCGCGCCCCGGGGCGGCACTGCCCGAGCCAGGCGGGCGGGACGATCGGCAGCGTGCAGGTCACCATGATCCGGTCGAACGGGGCCCGGGAGGGGCAGCCGCGCGCCCCGTCCCCCGTGATGACGGCGGGGTGGTAGCCGATGGCGGCCAGGTGCCTGCGGGCGGACTCGGTGATCTCCTCGTCCAGGTCGACGGTGGTGACGAGGTCCTCGCCCAGCCGGTGGCAGAGCAGGGCCGCGTTGTAGCCGGTGCCCGCGCCGATCTCCAGCACGTTGTCGCCGTCGCGTACCTCCAGGGCTTCCAGCATCCTGGCCATCAGGGAGGGCTGGCTGCTGGAGGAGAGCAGCTCGCCGTCGCGCAGCCGGGTGGCGAGCGGGGCGTCCGTGTAGACGCCGCGCAGCCAGCGGGCCCGCCGCTCGGGGTCGGGGTCCTCGGCCCAGAGCCTTTCGTGGCCGGCGCCGCGGCCGGTCCAGAAGTAGGGGACGAAGACGTGCCGCGGCACGGCGGCGAACGCGGCCCGCCAGAGCGGATCGTCCAGCGCTCCCGCCGCCGTCAGCTCCCTCACCTGGGCGGCGTGCGCGGTCTCCCGCAGGTCACGCGGCGCGGTGCGTGAGGTGTGTGCGCCCATGACTCCACTGTCCTGCGGGCGGCCTCCGTGTGCGACCGCGCACGGATCCCGGCGGGGGTCCTAGGACCCGGGACCTCCGTCCGGGCGTCTGAGACGATGGTCGGGTGAATGAGATTCCGCGGGGCACGCTTCAGGAGCAGACCTTCTACGAGCAGGTGGGCGGCGAAGAGACCTTCCGCCGTCTCGTGCGGCGCTTCTACGAGGGCGTCGCGCAGGACCCGCTGCTGCGTCCGATGTACCCCGAGGAGGACCTGGGTCCGGCCGAGGAGCGGTTCACCCTGTTCCTGATCCAGTACTGGGGCGGGCCGACCACCTACAGCGAGGACCGCGGTCACCCGCGCCTGCGGATGCGGCACGCCCCGTTCAAGGTGGACGCCGCGGCGCACGACGCCTGGCTCGGCCACATGCGGGTGGCGCTGGACGAGCTGGGTCTCGCGCCGGAGCACGAGGCGCAGCTGTGGAAGTACCTGACGTACGCCGCGGCATCCATGATCAACTCGGCTTAGACGCGTCGTACGGGGGGCCGGCCGGGGGCGCCCGCAGGGTGCGGGCCCGCCCGCGTACAGAGGGCCGCGCGGTGCGCCCGGGTCAGACCTCTTCAGACCGGGTCAGGCCGGGCACGGTGCCCCCGGGTCAGACCGGCCGGACCTGGAGGGCGCCCAGGGCGTCCGTGTGCCCGGGGCGGCGCATGGCGACGGAGCCGTACGGGGTGCGCAGCCGCAGCCAGCTCCCCGCGGCCAGCAGGGCCAGGGGGGCGGGGCCGGTGGAGACGGGGCCCGCGGCGGGCACGGTGGACCGTACGGGCCTCAGGAAGCCCAGGGACTGCGCGGCGTGCACGGCGCGCAGCGGGAGCTCGGTGTCGCCCAGCGTCCGGGACCAGATCTCGCGGCCGATGCGGTCGCGCTCGGAGCGGGTCCGGTGCTGCGCGGGCAGGGCTTCGTCGCGGCTGCGGAACTCCGCCACGGCGCCCGCCACGGCCGTCCGGATCTCCTCGGGACCGGGCAGCCCGGGCAGCTGCCGCCAGCCGCCGCGGGGCGGGAGCACCCCGGTCCAGGGCGGCCCGGTGACGGCGCCGGGGACGGTGGCCGCGGCCGCGGCTTCGTCCACCGACTCCAGGAACTCGCCGGCGGACACGGTCCGGTCCAGCGGCGCCCCGACGGGCTCGGCGAGCCGCACCGTGCGGATGGCCAGGACCTCGAAGGACGGCGGCCGTCCGAAGACGGCGAGCGCGCCGCCGCCTTCCCCCGAGGGCACCGGCGCGGCCGGGGCCCCCTGGAGGCGGACCGCGGCGGCGCGGTCGTAGTGCACCAGCCGGCCCAGGAAGGCGGCGAGGTCCGCCGCCTCCCCGGAGTCCGCGAAGTGCAGCCGGTCGCTCATGCCGCGAGGCGCCCTTCCGAGCGGGCGGGCTCGTCGAGGTACTTCTCCAGGAAGTGCTTCTCCTCGGTCGTGATGCGGCGGGGCCGCCCCTCGGCGAGGTTGTAGGGCACGACCACGGTAGAGGCCCGCACGTAGACCTTCTCGGGCGTTTCGGCGGTCGCCTCGTCCTTGACCTCGTAACCGATGGTCAGGGACGCGGCGCCGATCCGGGTCACCCAGGACTCGATGAGCACCGGCTCGTGACGGTGCACGAGGGGCAGCTTGTAGTCGATCTCGTGGCGGGCCACGACGGACCCGCCCGTGAAGGACTCGCTGCCCTCCCCCGGCGCCAGCCGGAACATGAAGTCGATCCTCGCCTCCTCCAAGTAGCGGAGGAAGACCACGTTGTTCACGTGGCCGAAGGAGTCCATGTCCGACCAGCGCAGGGGGCACCGGTAGTGGTGTCTGGCCATGGTGCGGACCTCAGCCTCGGGTGAGCTTCTTGTAGGTGGCGCGGTGCGGGCGGGTGGCGTCCGCACCGAGACGCTCGACCTTGTTCTTCTCGTACGACTCGAAGTTGCCCTCGAACCAGTACCACTTGGAGTCGCCTTCGTACGCCAGGATGTGCGTGGCGACCCGGTCGAGGAACCAGCGGTCGTGGGAGATGACCACGGCCGCGCCGGGGAACTCCAGGAGCGCGTTCTCCAGCGAGGACAGGGTCTCGACGTCGAGGTCGTTGGTGGGCTCGTCGAGGAGCAGCAGGTTGCCGCCCTCCTTGAGCGTCAGGGCGAGGTTCAGGCGGTTGCGCTCACCGCCGGAGAGGACGCCGGCCGGCTTCTGCTGGTCCGGGCCCTTGAAGCCGAAGGCGCTGACGTAGGCGCGGGACGGCATCTCGACCTGGCCGACGTTGATGTAGTCCAGCTCGTCCGACACGACCGCCCAGAGGGTCTTCTTGGGGTCGATGTTGGCGCGGGACTGGTCGACGTAGCTGATCTTGACGGTTTCGCCGACCTTGATGGCGCCGGAGTCCGGCGTCTCCAGGCCCTGGATCATCTTGAAGAGCGTGGTCTTGCCGGCGCCGTTCGGGCCGATGATGCCCACGATGCCGTTGCGGGGCAGGGTGAAGGACAGGTCGTCGATGAGGACCTTGTCGCCGAAGGCCTTCGAGAGGTTGTTGACCTCGACGACGATGGAGCCGAGGCGCGGGCCCGGCGGGATCTGGATCTCCTCGAAGTCCAGCTTCCGCATCTTGTCCGCTTCGGCCGCCATCTCCTCGTAGCGGGCCAGACGGGCCTTGGACTTGGTCTGGCGCCCCTTGGCGTTCGACCGCACCCACTCCAGCTCTTCCTTGAGGCGCTTTTGGCGCTTCTCGTCCTTGCGGCCCTCGACCTTGAGGCGGGTGGCCTTCTTCTCCAGGTAGGTGGAGTAGTTGCCCTCGTAGGGGTGCGCGCGGCCGCGGTCGAGTTCGAGGATCCACTCGGCGACGTTGTTCAGGAAGTACCGGTCGTGGGTGACGGCCACGACGGCGCCCTTGTACTGCGAGAGGTGCTGCTCCAGCCAGTTCACCGACTCGGCGTCGAGGTGGTTGGTGGGCTCGTCGAGCAGGAGCAGGTCCGGGGCCTCGATCAGCAGCTTGCAGAGCGCGACGCGGCGCTTCTCGCCACCGGAGAGGTTGGTGACCGGCCAGTCGCCGGGCGGGCAGCCGAGGGCGTCCATGGCCTGCTCCAGCTGGGCGTCGAGGTCCCAGGCGTTGGAGTGGTCCAGGACTTCCTGGAGCTTGCCCATCTCGTCCATGAGCGCGTCGGTGTAGTCGGTCGCCATTTCCTCGGCGACCTCGTTGAAGCGCTTCAGCTTGCCCATGATCTCGGCCGCGCCGTCCTGGACGTTCTCCAGGACGGTCTTGGACTCGTCGAGCTTGGGCTCCTGCATGAGGATGCCGACGGTGAAGCCGGGCGACAGGAAGGCATCGCCGTTGGACGGCTGCTCCAGGCCCGCCATGATCTTCAGAACGGTGGACTTACCGGCGCCGTTCGGGCCGACCACACCGATCTTCGCGCCGGGCAGGAAGTTCAGGGTGACGTCATCAAGAATCACCTTGTCGCCGTGCGCCTTGCGCGTCTTGCGCATGGTGTAGATGAACTCAGCCAAGAGAAACCGTCCGGCAGATCGATGGGTGGGCAGATACACCCCATCTTGCCAGGCGTCCATACCTCGGGGGAAACGCGTATGGTCAGCGCCCCTGAGCTGGGGCGCGGCCGGAGGCTGACCTCACGCTCTGGTCACCGTTCGTCGTCATGGATGGACATTGGAGACCCTTTGACGGCCCACAGAGGGCCCGGGACGGTGCCCCGGCGGTCGCTACCGGTAGCGACCGCCTCGCCGGCGCCGGCAACCCTGCCGGCGCCCCGGACCGCCGTCGATCAATCAGCATGGTGGGGCGGTGCCGATGTGCCCAAGCGGCACCCGCCACCGCCTCATCACGGGCAGGATGCCCCTGAAATGACGAACGCTCGATCTTCCGGGGGGTCCAGTGGGCAGCGCACTCATCGGGTTGGTAGCGGCCGTAGTCGGGATCTCAGGCACCCTCATAGCGTCCCTACTGTCGCCACGCCTGCTGGCTCGCATTCAGTCAGAGCAGTTCGCTCGTCAGCAGCAGGTAGCCGAAGCGGAATGGCTTCGTGAGCAACAGGTGGCCGAACTGGCCCGTCGGCGGCAGGGCTACATGAACGTCAACGCAGCCTTCCGCCGCTACCGAACTGATCTGATGAACTTTCTGTGGACCGTGCACAAGGACTCAGTGACCGTAGAAGCAAGGGAAGTGGTCGAAGAGGCGCGACGCGATCACCACTCAGTCTTCGCCGAGGCTCAGGTGGTGGCGTCCGGCGCGGTCCTGGCCGAGCTGAACAACATGACGAAGGCCCTGTCCGAGACCTACCGAAGGATCATGTGCCTGGAAGAGGGCAACCCCGACGCGGACGGATCATTCGATGAGATCCGAACGGACTTCGTTCAGCTCTGGGAGCAGTGGGAGAAAATGCTCGACGCAATGCGAGCCGATCTAGGCGTGGAAAACAGCTCTACCGAGCAAGCCTGGGTTGGCTCCTGACAACTGCCCCCATCGCCTCAGACGGCCCATAGACGGCCCGGATGGACGGAGGTCACCCCCGGCCTGGGCGGTCCCGGCGGGGGCGGAGGGGCGCCGCCCGCGGGTGGCGGCTCCCTCCGGGGCACGGGAGCGGTCCGGGCACGGGAAGCGAAGGGGGAGGGGGAGGAGCGGACGAGGACGCTCCGGGCGGTCACTTCCGCGGGCGGTAGACCGTGAGGGCGTCGGGGAGCTCGTCCAGGACCAGGGCTTCGCCGGCCTTGGCGTATTCGCCGTCGTAGGCGAGCGGGGTGCCCGGCGGGATGTCCCCGACGCGCAGGCTGCGCAGCCGGGTCGCGTTGTGGACCGGGGAGCGGGTGAGGGGGCCCGCGAGGGCGGCGGCCAGCAGGCGGGGGCCGGGGCGTCCGCCGCCGTAGACGATGCGGACGTCCAGCAGGCCCTCGCCGAGGGTCTCGCGGCGACGGGGGGTGGGGCCGGTCCCGTGGTAGGTGCCGTTGCCGGCGAAGAGCAGCCACACGCTCCGCATCCGGCCGTTCAGCCGCAGCCGCAGGGGGCGCTGGGCGCGCAGCACCCGCCAGGCGGCCAGCAGCGCGGCGGGGCCGCCGCCGATCCGCGGGCTCCAGTGCAGCCGGTGGCGCAGCAGTTCGGGGTAGGCGCCGATGCTGAAGTTGTTCAGGAAGTAGCCCGGCGGGCCTTCGGGGCCGGGGGTGAAACGGCCCACCCCGATGTGGACGGCGTGCCCGGCGGTCAGGGCGCGGCAGGTGTCCTCGACCCCGGCGAGGCCGAGGTCGAGGGCGAAGTGGTTGAGGGTGCCGCCCGGGAAGACCGCCAGCGGCACCCCGGCCCGCAGGGCGGCGGTGGCGGCCGCGTTGATCGTGCCGTCGCCGCCGCAGACGCCGAGGACCGTGGCGCGGGAGGCTGCCGCCTCCAGTTCGGCGGCCACCTCGCTGCCCTCGCATTCGATCACCTCGGCCTTGGGGAGGCGGGTGCGCAGGATGTCGTCGAGGCCGGTGCTGCCGGCGGTTCCGGATCCGGTGTTGACGACCACGGTGAGCCCCTCGCCGTCGGGCAGCGCCGGCGCCTCCAGGGCTGCCCGCTCGTCGCCGGGCACGACCCTGGCCTTCTGCGCCCCGCGCGCGACGCGCCGTACGACGAGGCCGGCGGCCACACCGAGCGCCGCGCCCGCGACCACGTCGGAGGGGTAGTGCACCCCGGTGTAGACGCGGGAGAAGGCCACGGAGGCGGCGACGGGTGCCATCGCAACGGCCCAGGCCGGGGACTCCCACGCCAGCCCGGCGGTGAAGGCGAAGGCCGAGGCCGAGTGCCCGGAGGGGAAGGAGGTGGTGTGCGGCTGGGTCGCCAGCCGGCGCACGGCCGGCACCCCGTCCAGCAGCGGGCGGGGCCGGCGCACGGACCACTTGCCGACGGTGTTGATACTGGCGGAGGCCAGTGCCAGCGAGGCCATCCCCTGCACGGCGGCCTTACGGGTCCTGGCCGATCCGAACACGGCGAGCGCGGCGGCGGTGGTGCCCCACAGCACGCCGTGGTTCGCGGCCCGTCCGAGCCGGGGCAGCACGCGCTCGGCCCCGGGCCACTGCCGCCGGGCCACCACGTCGAACAGCCGGCGGTCCCACCTGACCACCGCGCCCTGCCAGGTCAGGGGCGACTTCCCGATCTTCACGTGCTTCAGCATTCAGCTCGCCTACCCCGACAACCCCTTCCTCTACCTCGGCCCTCTTCCCTGTGCACCCGTTCACCCTGCGGATCCCGCCGGGGGCCGCACGGCCGGTGCGGACTCCGGTGCGACGGGCTACGGCGTCCCGGCGTCGTTCCCGTCCTGGGGGCGCTTGCGGAGCAGGAGCACCACCAGCCCGCCGAGGACCACCAGCCCCACCGCCAGAGAGGCGATCACGGGGGTGGCCGCCGAGCTGCCGCTGACGGCCAGCCGATCCTCGGCGGGCGAGCCGGGCGAAGCCGGGCCGGCCTGCGCCTGTCCGGCAGGGCCGCCCTGTGCGGCAGGCCCGCCCTGTCCGCCCTGGCCGCCCTGTCCGGCCGGCCTGCCCTGTCCGGCCCGCGTCGCAGACCAGAGGTCTGTCCGGCCGGCGGCGGAGCTCCCCGCGCCGTCCGCGGTCGCCGCCCGGGCCACCACCGGCTGCGGCCAGGCCGCGGTGTCGGTGGCGGCCGCCGTGGACTCGCTGGAGCCGGCCACGACCTGGGCCTGCGCCGGCACCCCGCTGGTGAAGACCCGCCCGACCGGCACCTTGGTCGCCCCCTGCACCGTGACGGAGGCGATCCCGTCCGGGGTTCCCTCGGGCACCTCGAAGTACAGCCGGCTCCCGTTGACGGCGCTCTCCAGCGGCAGTCCCTCGGCGTCGACCACACGCACCCCCATCGCGACGGCCGCCGCGTCCGGGACGACCGACACGCTGCGCGCCCCGGTCCGCACGGTCACCGGGCCGATCCGGGTACCGGCCGCCCCCGACACCCCGTCCGGATCCAGCCCCAGCGAGGCCGGTGGCTCCGGCAGCTGTCCCGCCTCCCGTTGCAGGTAGCCGGCCAGCGTCTCGGCCGCCGGGTCGGCGGCCTCGACGTGCGCCCCGTCCGCCAGCCGCCAGATGGCCACCTGGGTGCCGGCCGCCGCGCTCTGCGCGGTGAGGGCGCCGGCTCCGGCCGCCTTGGCGAGCCCGGCCAGATCATTCGACTGCGGGTAGGAATGTTCCAGGATCCAGCGGATCCGGCCCGCCTGCCCGTTCCCCGCCAGCGGACTGCCGCTCCAGCCGCCCTCCGTGTACCGGGCCTGGGGCTGTGCGTTGCCCGAGATCCCCACCCCGTACGTCTGGAGCGTGCCCCCGCCGTCGACCCGCATCTCGTAGAGCCCGGCCGGGATGCGGTGGAGCGAACCGTCCCCGGAGTGGAGGACCGCCTGCCCGTAGGTCTTCAGCCCGTCCAGCACGGCGCTCGCGCCCTCCGGCGCGTGGGAGAGCGCCGGACCGCTGTCGGCGGCGGCCTGCGCACCGGGCGCACCGGCGAGGGCCGCGGCCAGCAGGGCCACCGCCAGCGGACGGCGCGCGGAGCCCCGGACGCCCACCGGCGCAGGAGGCGCGGAAGCTGCGGAAGCCGCGGCCGGTGGTGGGGATAACGGAAGTGGAGGTGGAACGGGATGAGGAGCGGATTGAGGAACGGATTGAGGAGCGGAGGATGCGGGAACGGCGATCGACACAGTCTTCCCCTTCGGGCCAAAGACCCAGGTGCCCGTGAGTACCGGGGAATCCTATCCGCCTCGAACACTCAGACCACCGACACCTTCTGAGGGGCCATCAGCGGCGTGTCCGTGGTGACGACCCGACGGAACGCAGCCGTCCCGCGGTTGAGGTCGTGGCCGATGGCGGTCGCGTCGATCTCCGCCGAGAACCACCGGTTGCCCTCCCCGTCGGGCGGGTCCTGCCGCACCCGCAGCCGGCCGTGCACCACGAGCGGTTCGCCCACGGCCACGGAACCGGCCAGGTTCACGGCGAGCGTGCGCCGCGCCCACACGGTGTAGAAGCTGGTGGTCCCGTCGGTCCAGGCGTCCTTGCGCCGGTCGAAGTACCGCGGCGTGACGGCGAAGCGGAACCTCGCCGACGGGCCGTTCTGCGTCTCCTTGTAGTCGATCTGCGTCGCCACATACCCGACCAGCGTGACCTGGGTGTCGTTCATCCCGGCCGCCTCCCCCGCCATGCGTACCCGTACGGACCATCCGCACGGGTACGAACCATGCTGCCGCCGGCCGGCCCCGACCGCTCCGGCCTGTGGACTACTGGCGGGTTGTGGACAACTTGCTCCCCCCTGCGGCGACGGCCGCGTACTGCTCGCGCACCTCCCGGTAGCGCAGCAGTTCGGCCGCCACCGGCTCCAGCACCCGGGCCCGCCCGCAGCCGGCCGCCGCCTGCCGCAGCTTGCGCTCCGCGTCCTGCCCGTAACGCCGCGCCGGGCCCCTGGCGGCGATCGAGCAGGCCCATTCCACCAGCGGACCGCCCACGATGCCCGCCACCATCAGCAGTACGGGCGGCAGCAGCCGCGGCTCCAGGACCCCGACGATCTGCCCCACCAGCCACAGCCCGCCGTAGATCTGGAGCAGCGTCATCGCCGCCTGGGCCAGCACCGCCGCCGGCCACCAGGCCGGCCGCGGGGGTTTGACAGCCGGGACCGCCACCGCCGCCCCGAGGGTCACCGCCAGCTCGTCCAGCGCCTCCGGGAGCTGTTCGGCGCCGCGCACCGCCGTCTCCCGTACGGCCTGCGCCCACGGGTCGGGCAGGCCGACGGCCGCCTCGTCGGCGACCACCCGTACGGCCTGCTCGACCCGCTGGCGCGCCGTCACCTCCGCCTCGACGGGCGTCTCGGCGCTCGGCGCGCCGCGTCCGCCGATGACCGCGAGGGCGGCCAGGCCCGCCAGCGTGCGCGGGGCGCGGCGGCTCTCGTACCACCGCCACAGCCGCAGCCACGGTGTCCCGCACGCCTTGCCGGCATTGCGCCGCCAGGCCCGCTCGGCCGCGAGCCCTGCCGCGTACGCCCCGACCGCCTCGGCGAGCCGGTCCTCGAACTCGGCGCGGGCGGCCTCCCCGATCTCCGGACCGGAGTGTCCGTCGGCCACGTACAGCGGTCGCAGGCGCACGGCCGCCCGGTCGACATCGGCGGAGATCCTTCGGGTCGCGGCGCCCTTCTCCTGCGTGAACTGGGCGAGCAGCTCGCGCAGCTCCCCGACGCCCTCCCCGGTCAGCGCGGACAGTCCGAGGACCGTGGCGCCTGGCTCGCCGTGTTCGCCGAGCGCGATGCCGTCCTCGTCGAGCAGCCGGCGCAGGTCGTCGAGGACGAGGTCGGCGGACTCCCCGGGGAGCCGGTCCACCTGGTTGAGCACCACGAAGGTCACCTCGGCGTGCCCCGCCAGCGGCCGCAGGTAGCGCTCGTGCAGCACCGCGTCGGCGTACTTCTCCGGATCCACCACCCACACCACCGCGTCGACCAGGGCCAGTACGCGGTCCACGTGGTCGCGGTGCGCGCCGAGCGCCGAATCCAGGTCGGGCAGGTCGACGAGGACCATGCCGCGCAGGGCCTCGGCCTCGGAGGTCTCGCGGGGCCGGCGGCGCAGCCGGCCCGGGATCTCCAGGCGGTCCAGCAGGCCTGCCGCTCCGTCCGACCAGCTGCACGCGATGGGCGCGGCGGTGGTCGGACGGCGCAGCCCGGTTTCGGAGATCTGCACTCCCGCGAGCGCATTGAAGAGCGTGGACTTGCCGCTCCCGGTGGCGCCGGCGATCGCGACGACCGTGTGCTGCGGTGACAGGCCGCGGCGCGCGGCCGCCTCGTCCAGGACCCGGCCGGCCTCGGCGAGGGTCTTGCCGTCGAGCCGGGTGCGGGAGAGGCCGACCAGCTGGCGCAGGGCGTCGAGGCGCGCGCGCAGGGCCCGCCCCTCGGGGCTGAGCGGGGGCGCGGGCGCCTTGCCGCCGTCGTTGCCGGCGCCCGAGACGGCCCGTACGAGTGCTTCGTCGTTCTCGTCGCCGGCCCCGTCGGCGCCGGGGCTGCCGTCCTGGTACCGGCCGTCGGTGGCCTCGGGGCGCGAGCGTGCGATGAAACCGTCGTCCCAGCGTTCTTCGGAGCGGTCGGTCAGGGAAGTCATCGCGTCACCTCTCCTTCTGCAGTACGGACAGCGCGGCGATCAGCTCGGCCTGTGGTTCGGGGGACACTTCGAGCGCCTCCAGGGGGGCGAGGCGGCGGTCGCGCTCGGCGCGCAGCACCTGGTCGAGGTGGTCCCCGACCAGTTCGGTGCCCCGGTCGCGCAGGCGCAGGGCGGCTTGGGCGCCGATGCGTTCGGCGAGCTTCTCGCCGGCGGGCCGGGCCCGTTTGCCGCCGAGGAGGGCGGCGACGAGCAGGGCGGCGACGCCGTCGGGGTCGGGTGCGGGCTGCCGGTCGAGCTGCGCGACCTCCTCCTCGGCGAGCTCCTCCAGTACGCGGCGCCAGCGCCGTACGGCCATCCCGATGCGTTCTGCGGCCTCCTTGTCGGGCGTGGGCAGGGGCACGGCTCCCGCGGCCGGTTCGCGTCGCCAGGATGCGGCGATCCGTTCGTCGGCGGCGGCGACGGCGCACTGCAGGAGCGCGGCGAGGGATTCCGCGAGCGAGTCGAGGAGTTCGTCGGCGCTCGTGTCGAGGGGGTAGCCGCGCCACCGCGTCAGCGCGTCCCCGGCGAGTACGGCGCCCTGGTCGAGGCGGTTGCGGACGCGCTTGCCCTCCCGCTTGTACGCGTCCTCGACGGCGGAGGTCAGCCGGACGGCGGCGGCGTGCTGGGAGGCGACGGCGGAGGCGAGTTCGGGCATCCGGCGCGCCAGGGAGTCCAGCGCGCCCAGGGCGGTGCGCCCGACGGCGTACTGGCGGGCGGCGGGATCCTGGGCGTGGTGCGCGAGCCAGGCGGCCAGCGGGGCGACGGCGCTGGCCGGCAGCAGCCCGCCGCCACCTGCCGACTCCGGGAGTTCGGGCACGGTGAAGCGCGGTACGTCGCCCAGCCCGGCCCGGGTGAGCAGGGCTCCGTACTGGCGGGAGACCTCGGCGAGCACCTGGTGCGGCACGCGGTCGAGGACGGTGACGAGGGTGGCCTTGTACTGCTTGGCGGTGCGCAGCAGGTGCCAGGGGACGGCGTCGGCGTACCGCGAGGCGGTGGTGACCATCACCCAGACGTCGGCGGCGCAGATGAGCTGGGCGGCGAGGGTCCGGTTCTCGACGACGAGGGAGTCGATGTCGGGGGCGTCGAGGATGGCGAGGCCGCGCGGCAGGGTGGAGACGGTCTCGATCCGCATCTCGCGGGTGGCGTGCCCGCCCGGGCCGGGGCCGGAGCCCGCGTGGCCGCTCCCGTGGCCGCCGCGGCCGCGGTCGCGGTCCCGGTCGCGGTCGCGGAGCCGGTTCTTGGCGGAGACGGCTTCCTCCTCGCCGTGCGGCACCCAGACCCGCATGAGGTCGGGCAGGATCCGCATCCCGGCGAACCAGTGGTGGTCATCCGGATGGCATACGAGCACCGGGGTGCGCGTGGTGGGACGCAGCACCCCGGCTTCGCTGACCTGCCGTCCGACGAGGGAGTTGACGAGGGTGGACTTGCCGGCCCCGGTGGACCCGCCGACGACGGCGAGCATCGGCGCCTCGGGCGCCTTCAGCCGGGGTACGAGGTAGTCGTCGAGCTGCGCGAGCAACTCGGCTCTGGTCTGGCGGGCGCGCGGAGCGCCGGGCAGGGGCAGCGGCAGACGCACGGACGCGACCCGGTCGCGCAGGGCGGACAGGGCATCGAGCAGCTGAGGCCGAACATCCAAGGTCACCACATGCGAAGAATGCCCAATTTAGGGCCATTTTTGAAGCTTATACGTCCTCTGCGCGCCGACCGCGACTTCTGCTGGACATCCCGGACACGGCGGACGAGTGGGGCGCAGGCATAACGAGTGCACAACACCGGGGGCGCCGCGGCGCAAAAGCGATGCGCGAATCGCACCTGCCTGCGATTATCGGGACCGCTTCACCGAACCTCCACATCGTGGCACGCGAGTGAAGCAACCGGACCAAGGCAATCGGAGCCCTATCCTTGACCCGGCACGGACCACAGTCCCACCCCCACCGGGGGCTCCAGGCCCACCACGGCCACCTTCCGGCCCCCGTAGCTCAGTGGATAGAGCAGGTGCCTTCTAAGCACTTGGCCGCAGGTTCGAGTCCTGCCGGGGGCACTCTTTCGCCACCACCCTCGCCCCTCCCTCAGCGGAGGGGCTTTCGTGCAGGTCAGCGGCACTTTAGCGAGCCCGCCGCAGTGACGGCGCAAGCCGTGGGGATACCTCCGGTCGCGGATGCCCGCCGGTACGGGCGGCGGCCGATCCGGCGGGGGATGGTGTGCGATATCCACTCGGGGATTCGATTCCGGGAAATGACATCGCGGGACAAATCGACATTCAGGTTGAAGGTGGAACTAATGTCGGATCATCCTTGCCGCCATGAGCCCCGCCTCCCCCGCTGCCGGTATGTCCGATCTGCACGACTACGCGCTCGACTGGGCGCTGGTGGATGTGGAGACCTCGGGGCTGATACCCCGACAGCACCGGGTGCTGTCCATAGCGGTGGTGACCATCGGCGCGGACGGACGACAGACCGGCGAATTCTCGACGCTGGTCAACCCGGGCTGTGACCCCGGCCCCGTGCACGTCCACGGGCTGACCACCGAGCGGCTGCAAGGGGCCCCCGCCTTCGAGCAGGTGGCGGAGCGGATCGGGGGCCTGCTGCGGGACCGGGTCCTGGTGGCCCACAACGCGCAGTTCGACTACGACTTCCTGGCACACGAGTTCGCCCGGGCCGGGCTCCACCTCCCGGTGGCCCGGCGCCTGTGCACCCTGGCGCTGAACCGGCGGGTGGATCCGCCGACACCGGACATGCGACTCGGGACGCTCGCGGCCCACTACGGGGTGCCCCAGACGAAGGCCCATGACGCCCTGGACGACACCCGGGTCCTCGCGGGGATCCTGCGCGCCTCCCTGAAGGAGGCGGCCCGGCTGGGTCTGCCGCTGCCGCTCATGGAGTGTCCGCCGCGGCAGGATCCCCGGTTCGCGCCGAAGCCGCCCAAGACGCCGTGTGCGTACCGCAATCCCGGGAGGGCGACCCCGGGCGGGCCGCTCGTGCAGGGCATGAAGATCGCCATCACCGGGGACACCGGGACCGCGCGTGCCGCGCTCGTGGCGCGGGCCGCGGCCGCCGGGCTGAACGTCGTGGGCTCGGTCAGCCGGCACACCAGCGCGCTGGTCGCCAACGACGCGGCCTCGGGCTCGGCCAAGGCCCGGCGGGCGGTGGCGGAGGGCGTCACGGTCCTCGACGAAGGGACCTTCCTGCACCTGCTGGACGACGTACGGCCGGGCACGAGGCACGAGAAGGCGGGGGCGGAGACAGGGGTGGGGGCGGGGGCGGAGGCGGGTCCGGCGGCCGTGGGTCCGGCTCCGTCTGCCGCTCCGGCGGCTGGGGCTGCGGCTCCGGCGGCTGCGGTTCCGGCTCCGGCGCCGGTTCCGGCAGCGGTTCCGGCGGTCGCGGTCGTTCCGGCGGTCGCGGTACCGGCCGGCCGGGTGCCCTCGGGGCAGGCCGCCCCGGCGGTGGGCGCGCCCCGTGCCGCGGTCGCCGGAAAGCCGTTGGCCGGACGGCGCGTCCTCGTGCTGGGCGGTACCCATCCGGCCTCGTCGGAGGCCCGGCGGCGGGTGGTCGAACTCGGCGGGGCCGCTGCCGTCAACCTCTCGGCGAGCGTCACGGACGTCGTGCTCCTTCCGGGTGCCCACGCCGACCGCCGCATGGCCCGGATCAACTCCCTCCGCGTCCCCGCCCACGGGGCGGACTGGCTCACCGGCCCGCCCGCGGCTCCCTGCGGGGACGAACGGCCGGACTCCCCGCAGGTGCTGCCCTGCGGCGGCGTGATCGACCTCCCCGCCACGGGTTCGGCGCTCCGGTGGGACGTGAGTGCCTCCTGGGCCCAGCAGACGCGGTGCGAGATCGATGTCGTCGCCTTCGTCGTCGACGAGGAGGAACAGGTCGCCTGCGACGAGGACTTCGTCTTCTACGGGGCTCCGGAGAACCCCAACGGGTCCGTTCGGCTGCTCAGCGACGGACCGACCGAGCAGACGGTCACCGTCGACCTCGCCGCCATGCCGCCGGCCGCCCGCAAGGTCGTCGTCTGCGCCGCCATCGACGGGGATCCGGCCTTCGGCGACGTGGGCGCGGTGCAGGTCACCGCGGCGGCGGGCACGGGTGCCATGCCCCTGGCTCAGGTGACGGTGGACGCCGCCACGACCGAACGCACGATGCTCCTCGCCGAGATCTACCGACGCGGCCCGCTCTGGCGGTTCCGCGCCGTCGGACAGGGTTACGACCACGGCCTGGCGGCGCTGGCCCGGTCCTACGGTGTCGACATCGCCGACTGAGGCAGCCGGGCGGAGAGCCGTCCGCCCGGGGGGGCGTCTTCAGGAGATGCCCAGGAGCCGCACCGCCTGGTAGTACGTCCACGCCGTACTGTCGCAAGAGGCCCTGCGGGCACCCCGGTAGCGGGCGCAGATCCGCTTGAGGTCCGCGTGGAAGGCCTTGTCCAGGCGGGACTTGGCCGCGGGGAACGTTCCCGCCGCCCGGTGGTTGCGGTAGCCGAAGTCGTGGCGGGCGCAGGCCGACCGGAAGGGGAAGCCGAGGGGGTTGTCGGGGGACGTGGTGCAGTAGTCCGTCGACCAGTCGAATCCGTACGCGGCCCAGGCGTCCCGGTGTTCGCGCGCCGTGGCCCAGGCGCGGTGGCTTGCCGCGTCGGTCTGCGTCCAGCGGCTCAGCACGTGCGGCTTGTCGGCCGGGACCGCCGCGGCGGCCGCGGCGGCCGGCGCCGGCGTCAGCAGGGCGGCCGCCGCGGCCATCGAGACGAGGGCGGGGACGATACGGCGGGCGGCACGGCGGCGCATGGCGTTCCTCGGGTCGGGGCGCGGTGGGACGGGATGGGGCGGGGCGGGGCGGGGCGGCGCGGGGCAGGGTGGGGAGGTGGCGTGGGGCCCGGGAGGACGGGCGGGGCTGTTGCCCCGTGCGTCAACGGCTCCGGGCGCCGCCGGGTCACTGCACCGGCCCGGGCAGCGTCGCGCGGCGGGAAACAGGTCCCGACCACCTCCGGCACAGCTCTCAGGTATGACGTCGTGTGATACCTGGGACAGAGGCGAAGTTCGTACCCGGGAGGGACGCGCGCAGGGGGTCCGGCCGCCGAGACTGGGGGCATGAACCGACGTCCGCTGGTCTTCATCGCCGCCACCGTGGGGATCCTTGCCACGGCCGCCTTCGCGTTGCCCAACCTGCCGCCCAACCCGCTGACCGACACGATCGACGACCGGGTGTTCAAGGAGAAGGGCATGCGCTTCGCCAGCGTGGCCGAAGCGCCCGGGCGCGCGGAGCCCGCCTTCGTCCTGCCGTCCTGGATACCCAAGGACGCCACCGACGTCCGCATACGGGTGCGTACGACGGGCAAGGCCAAGCTGATCCGGTTCACCCTCGGCGCGACTCCGCTGGACGGCCCCCAGTGCACCGCGGGCGCACCGAAGCGGGTGGACGGCCCGGCGCTCAACGCCAAGTGGTGGCCGGGGAACCTGCGGGCCGAGGCGCGGGCCGAATGCCGCGACGCCCACCAGTACCAGGTGGCGGTGCGTGGCAAGCGGGTCTACGCCTGGACCGACGGCACCTCGTCCCCTGGAGCCCCGGCGCAGGGGAGCCAGGCGGTGTTGTCCCGCTGATGGCGGGCCAGGGCTGCGGCCGCGGCCCGGGCCGATCCCTCCGGCATCTGCTTCCCCGGCGCTCCCGGACTTCGTGAAGGGGAGGCGGGCCGACACCTCACAACCCGCATCCGGCTCGTCTACCCTCGGTCAGGTGATCGAGTACCTGAACGAGCTCGGCAGCGGCGCGCCGCGGACCGGCGCGCCTCCCAGTGGCACGGCCGTCGCCGCGTGGTGCCTGGACACCTCGCTGGACACCGTCGGCGGGCACCGGATCGCCGAGGCCCCGCTGGTACTGGACGCTGCCGAACAGGACCGGGCCGGCAAGCTGTTGCGTGCCGTCGACCGGCAGCGGTACCTCGCCTCGCACCTGGGGCTGCGCGCGTTGCTCGGCGCCTACCTGGGGCGGGCGCCGCAGGAGGTCGTCCTGGTCCGGGAGGAGTGCCCGTGCTGCGGCGGTCCGCACGGCCGGCCCGCCGTGGCCGGCGGCGCACTGCACTTCTCCCTGTCGCACAGTGGCGGTGTCGCCTACTTCGCCTTCTCCGGGGTGCCGGTGGGGGTCGATGTCGAGGAGATACCGGGGGCGGAGGCGCTGGCCGACGTTCTGCCCCTGCTGCACCCGGCGGAGATCGCAGAACTGGGCGCTCTTGCGGAGCCGGACCGCAGGCCCGCCTTCGCGCGGGTGTGGTCCCGCAAGGAGGCCTGCCTGAAGGCCGACGGCACGGGGCTCGCACTCGGGGTGGCCGATCCGTACGTGGGCGCCGCCCCGGCCCCGGCCTCCGTCCCGGGCTGGACCCTGGGCGACCTCCCGGCGCCCGCGGGCTACGCGGCCGCCGTCGCGGTCAAGGCCTGACACCGCCGAAGCGCACCGGGCACCGGAGCTCCGGCACGAGGGGTGAGTGGCGAGGAGCGGGGAACGGGGAGCGGGGAACGGACCGGTGGGGTACGGCGCGAGTGCGGGGCCGCGCCGAAATGCCGCTCGCCGTGAGGCGTCCCGGCGGTACCGTGCCGCCATGGACATCCGCAGGGCCGGCAGCACCGCGGAGATCACCGCCGCCGAGGGACTCTTCGACGGGCCCGCGCGCGAGGAGTGGGCCGCCCGGTTCCTGGCCGCGCCGGGACACGTGATGCTCATCGCCTACCTGGACGGCGTCCCCGCGGGGATGGTTTCCGGCGTCGAGATGACCCATCCGGACAAGGGCACCGAGATGTGCCTCTACGAGCTCTCCGTGGACGAGGGGTACCGCCGCCGCGGCATCGGCCGCGCGTTGGCCCTGGCCCTCGCCGACGAGGCCGGGACGCGCGGCTGTTACGGCATGTGGGTGGGGGTCGACACGGACAACGAGGCGGCCCTGGCGACCTACGCCTCCGCCGGAGCCCGTGACGAGGGCGTCTTCTCCATGCGCGGATGGGCCGTCACCCCGCCCCCGTCGGCCTGACCGGCGCACGACGCCCTGTCGGCCTGGCCGGCGCACGACACCCTGTCGGCCTGACCGGCGCACGACACCCTGTCGGCCTGGCCGGCGCACGACACCCCCGTGGGCGTGTCGTGCGCCCACTCGGCGCACCCTCCGCGCGCCCCCGTCGCCGTTCGCCGAGCATCGGCCCATGACCCCATTCGTCGCCCTCCTCCCTGCCGCCGCACTCCTCGCGGCGGCCACCGCGGTCACCGCCCTGCCGCCGCACTCCGACGCCGCCGATGCCCGGTCCCCCACCGCCCCTTACGTCGTCGTCCTGGAGGACACCACCTCGCGCGCCACGGTCCGCGCCCTGGCCGCCGAGGCGGCGAAGGCGGGCGACGAGGTCGGGGCCGTCTACGACTCCGCCGTGAACGGCTTCGCCGTCCGCACCAGCGCCGCCCGGGCCGCCGCCCTGGCCGCCGATCCGCGGGTGGCCTCCATCGAGCCGGACGCGCTGTTCCACACCACCGACACCCAGCCCCGGGCGCCCTGGCCGCTGGACCGGATCGACCAGCGCGAGCTGCCGCTCGACGGTTCGTACACGTACCCCGGTACGGGCCGGGGCGTCACCGTCTACGTACTGGACACCGGGATCAACACCGGTCACCAGGAATTCGGCGGCCGTGCCCGGGCCGGCTACAACGGGGTACGCCTGGAGGGGGCGGGCGACTGCAACGGCCACGGCACGCACGTCGCGGCGACCGCGGGCGGGCGGACGTACGGGGTCGCGAAGGGGGTTTCCCTCATCTCGGTGAAGGTGGCCGACTGCCGTGGCGACGGGCGCCTTTCGGCCATGGTCGGCGGCGTCGACTGGGTCGTGAGGAGCGCCGCCGCGTACCCGGCCGTCCCGGCGGTCGCGAACATGAGCATGGGCGGGACGCGCAGCTACGCCCTCGACGCCGCGGTGAAACGCGCAGTCGAAGCCGGGATCACCTTTACCGTCGCCGCCGGGAACGACAACAGGGACGCCTGTACCGGTTCCCCGGCCGCCGTCCCCCAGGCCCTCACGGTCGGCGCGACCGATGCCGCCGACCGGCGGGCGCGCTTCTCCAACTACGGGCGGTGCGTGGACCTCTCGGCGCCCGGTGTGTCCGTCACCTCGGCGTGGAAGGGATCCGCCACCGCCACCGTCCGGTCCTCGGGCACCTCGATGGCGGCCCCGCACGTGGCCGGAGTCGCGGCGCTCGTCCTCGGCGGCGGTGGTGCGGCCAGGACTCCTGCGCAGGTGTCCAGGGTGCTGGTACGGAGCTCCGTGCCGGACCGGATCACCGACCTGCCGGCCGGCACCCCCAACCGCCTGCTGCACACGCCCGTCGACCGCACCGCCCCGACCGGAAGCAGCCCGGCCCCGACCACTGCGCCCCCCGCCTCGCCGCCCGTCACCGCGACCCCGAGCACCCCCGCCCCAAGCGCCCCCGTGGCGGCGCCCACCACCCCGGCTCCCCCCACCCCGGCGCCGACCACCCCGGCCCCCGCCGTCCCCACCGCTCCGGCCGGCCGGTAGGCCCCACCCGCCACGCCCGCCCCGCGCTCCGGCACCGCACACCGACGGCCCTTCAGACCTTCTCTGATGGGCCATCAATTTCTGTGTGCTTCGGACGAAAACAAGTCATTGACTTCTCATCACCGCGACGCGTCAATGTCGGCCACCGCACCGGCTCGGCCTCCCCCTCACAGCGGGTGGGGGGAGGGTTCGTCATGACGAAGGAGTCGCGACCCAGTGAGTACGAGAACGCTCAGACGAAAAGTGCTGGCCGGGGCCGGAGCCCTTTCCCTGGCCCTGACGGGCGGCGCGGTGGGCCTGGCCGGCTCCGCGCAGGCCGCGACCAAGACCACCGCCGTCTTCGAGAACTGCGACGCCCCGGCGCCGCAGGCGGACGGGTCGGGCAACCAGAACTACACGATCACCCTGCCCGACGGGGCGAAGGCCGGTGACGTCGTCCCGATCACCATCGACCCGGGTGCGAGCCCGCTCATCCCGGGCTTCTCCGTCCAGACGGTGAACACCTCCAAGATCACCCTGAAGGTCGGGACGACCACCCAGGTGGTCACCAGCCCGCCCGAGACCGTCAGCGTCGTGGCCGGACAGCCGCTCGACCCGAAGGCGTTCTCCGGGACCATCAAGATCCCGGACGGCACCGAGGGCACCCGCGTCGACGTGGCGCTGGACCTGTCCGTGGTCGACGCGAACCTCAGCGGTTCGGTCTTCACGACCACCTGCACCCCGGCGCCGCGGCCCAGCGCCTCCCTGGGCTCGGTCGCGGTCGAGGCCCTGCCCAAGGACCCGGTGACCACGCGGCTGACGCCCAACAGCGGCAAGACGGGCACCTCCGTCGTCGTCACCGGCGCCAATTTCCCGGCCGGCCCCGTCACCTGCTCCGCGCTCCTCGGGAGCGCGGCCACCGGCGACACCGGTACGGGCACGGCGGACGCGTCGGGCGCCGCCACCTGCACCCTCACGGTCACCAAGAAGGCCGACAGCATCAAGATCGACGGATCGGTCACCCCGTACAGGGCCTTCGTCTTCCTGGAGGACCAGGCGGGCGTGCGGAACCCGGTCGACGTCGAGGTCCTGCCCGGTCCGCTGACCCTCGGGCCGAAGGACGGCCAGCCCGCCGTCAGCTTCGGTGCGGTCACCATCAACGGCAAGTCCCAGTCGGTGGTCGGCGTCTTCAACGCCGCGACCGTCCAGGACTTCCGCGGCGGGTCGCTCGGCTGGGACGTGACGGCGACCCGTACGCCGTTCCTGAACCAGGCCACCGGCCACACCATGGCCACGGCGCAGATCGGCATCCAGCCCTCCTGCACGGTGACCAACCCGGACAGCCCGAGCACCTGTACCGCGGGCACCCCCGGCGCGATCTCCGAGACGCCGCTGAAGGTGGCCTCCCAGGCGCCCGGCGGGGACGAACTGACCGGTGGCGAGTTCGCCGTCGGCGGCGCCGGGATGATCCAGCTCCCGCCGTTCATGTTCGCCGACACCTACCAGACGGTCGTGACCTTCTCGATCGCCTGACCCGGTCCCCGTCCCGAGGGTGGTGCGGCGCTGCGGCGCCGCGCCACCCCTTCCCCCTTTCCGTGCCGACTGGAGAACCGCCCATGCGCACCCGCACCCCTCTGTACGGTCTGCTCGCCGGCCTGCTCCTGCTGGGCGCGGGCCTGCTCCCCGCAGCCACTGCGGCGGCCGCGGACAACGGCACCTGGGGGGTCTTCCCCACGCCTGCGGCCGGTGCTGCGGTCACCGACCGCGCGTACTTCTTCCACCAGGGCGCGGCCGGGACCACCGTCCAGGACAGTGCGACCGTCCTGAACTCCTCGGACAAGGAACTGACGTTCCGGGTCTTCGCCACCGACGCGGTGAACACCCCGTCCGGCGGCGCCTTCGGGCTGCTGCCGGTGGAGACGGAGCCGAAGGACGTCGGCGCGTGGATCAGCCTCCCGCCGGAGACCGCGACGACGGTCACCGTGCCCGCCAAGGGCCGCAAGGACGTGCCGTTCACCGTGCGGGTCCCGGCGGACGCCTCGCCCGGTGACCACGTCGGCGGGATCGTCGCCCTGAACACCGCCGTGGAGGGTGTGCAGCAGGACGGCAAGGTCCAGGTCGGGGTGAGGCGCTCGGTGGGCGCCCGGCTGTACTTCCGGGTGCCGGGGCCGCTGGCGCCGGGGCTGAGCGTGGAGGACGTGACGGTCAGCCGGTCCGCCCCGCTGGTGCCCTGGATCGGGAAGGCGCGTGCCACCGTCTCGTACGCCCTGGTCAACCGGGGCAACGTGGCCGTCGAGCCGCGGGTGGCGTTCTTCGCCGAGGGGTTGTTCGGTCGCACGGTGCTGGAGCGGCCGGCCCGCGAGCTGAAGCTGGTGCTGCTGCCGGGCCGGCGGATCGAGCTGAGCGAGCCCTGGCCGGACGCGCCGCAGTCGGACCGGGTGACCTTGAAGGTCACCGCCGGGGCGAGCGGTCATGCCGAGCTGCTCGCGGAGTCCGGGACGGACTTCGTCGCCGTGCCGTGGCCCGCGGCGGGCGCGGTCCTGGTGTCGGCGGGAGCCGGCGTCGCCCTGTGGGCCGTGCGCCGGCGGCGCCGCACGCCCGGCCTGCCGGCGCAGGCCGAGCGGGATCCGGCTCCGTCCCGCTGAGCCGAGACGGTGTCCCCGGCCGCGGGCGTCCGGCCGCCGCTCCGGCGACGGGAACGGGTCCGCCCCCCGCGTGCAGGTCGCGGGGGGCGGGCGGCGGGCGGCGGGCGGCGGGGAGCCCCGCGCCGGGGACTGCCGTCAGTGGTTGCGCGGGAAGCCCAGGTCCACGCCGGCGGGGGCGTCCGACGGGTCGGGCCAGCGCGTGGTGACGACCTTGCCGCGCGTGTAGAAGTGGATGCCGTCGTTGCCGTAGATGTGGTGGTCGCCGAAGAGCGAGTCCTTCCAGCCGCCGAAGGAGTGGTAGCCCACCGGCACCGGGATCGGCACGTTGACGCCGACCATGCCCGCCTGGATCTCCAGTTGGAAGCGGCGGGCCGCCCCGCCGTCGCGGGTGAAGATCGCGGTGCCGTTGCCGAACGGCGAGGCGTTGATGAGGGCCACGCCCTCCTCGTAGGTCTCGGCGCGCAGCACGCACAGGACGGGGCCGAAGATCTCGTCGCGGTAGGCGTCGGAGTCGGTCTTCACGTCGTCCAGCAGCGACAGGCCGATCCAGTGGCCGTTCTCGTTGCCCTCGACCGTGTAGCCGGTGCCGTCCAGGACCACCTCGGCGCCCTGGGCCGCGGCGCCCTTCACGTACGAGGCGACCTTGTCGCGGTGGGCGGCGGTGATCAGCGGGCCCATCTCGGAGGCCGGGTCGTTGCCGGGGCCGATCTTGATCTTCTCGGCGCGCTCGCGGATCTTCTCGACGAGGGTGTCGGCGATGGAGCCGACGGCGACGACGGCGGAGATGGCCATGCAGCGCTCGCCGGCCGAGCCGTAGGCGGCGGAGACGGCGGCGTCGGCGGCCGCGTCCAGGTCGGCGTCGGGGAGCACCAGCATGTGGTTCTTGGCGCCGCCCAGTGCCTGGACGCGCTTGCCGTTGGCGGAGGCGGTGGTGTGGATGTGGCGGGCGATCGGGGTCGAGCCCACGAAGGAGACGGCCGCGATGTCCGGGTGCGCGAGCAGCGCGTCCACGGCCACCTTGTCGCCGTGCACCACGTTCAGCACGCCCGCGGGCAGTCCGGCCTCGCTCGCCAGCTCGGCCAGCTTGTTGGCGGCCGAGGGGTCCTTCTCGCTCGGCTTGAGGATGAAGGTGTTCCCGCAGGCCACGGCCAACGGGAACATCCACATCGGCACCATCGCCGGGAAGTTGAAGGGGGTGATGCCGGCGACCACGCCGAGGGGCTGGCGGATCGAGGCGACGTCCACGCGGCTGGACACCGAGGTGGACAGCTCGCCCTTGAGCTGCGTGGTGATCCCGCAGGCCAGTTCGACGATTTCCAGGCCGCGCGCCACCTCGCCCAGCGCATCGGAGTGGACCTTGCCGTGCTCGGCGGTGATCAGCTCGGCGATGGCGTCGCGGTGGGCGTCCAGCAGGGCGCGGTAGGCGAACAGCACCTTGGTGCGGGCGGCCAGCGACGACTGGCCCCAGGTCTGGAAGGCCTCCTTCGCGACCTGTACGGCCGCGTCGACCTCGGCGGCCGAGGCGAGTGCGACCTGTGTGGTGACCTCGCCGGTGGCCGGGTCGGTGACCGGGCCGTAGTTGCCCGACGCGCCTTCGACGGTCTTGCCACCGATCCAGTGGTTGACGGTCTTCATTGCCTTGCTCCTTCACAGATGGCGACGTCGCTGCGCGGCTTGCCGGTCGTACGCTTCACGGGCCTCGGCCGCCGCCCTGCGGGTCGCGGTCTCGGCCACAGGAACATCCCACCACGCCTGTGCGGGGGGCGGGCCCGACACAGTGTCGGGCGTTCGGGTCTGTGTGTAGACACATGTGGGCCGGGTCGCCGAGCGCGCCTCGGCGAGGGCTTCGCGCAGGTCACCTACGGTGCGGGCGCGGATCACGGCCATCCCGAGGGAGGCGGCGTTCGCCGCGAGGTCCACCGGGAGGGGCGCGCCCGTGTAGGTGGCGTCGGGCGCCCGGAAGCGGTAGGCCGTGCCGAAGCCCTCGGCGCCCACCGCTCCCGACAGACCCCCGATGGAGGCGTAGCCGTGGTTGTCGAGGATCACCACCTTGACGGGGATGCCCTCCTGGACGGCCGTGACGATCTCGGTCGGGTTCATCAGGTATGTGCCGTCGCCGACCAGCGCCCACACGGGGCGGCCGGGAGCGGCGAGTGCGACGCCCATCGCGGCCGGGATCTCGTAGCCCATGCAGGAGTACCCGTACTCGACGTGGTACTGGTCCGCGGAGCGGGCCCGCCAGAGCTTGTGCAGGTCGCCCGGGAGGGAGCCGGCGGCGTTGACGAGGATGTCGGTGTCGTCGACCAGGGCGTCGAGCAGGCCGAGGACCTGGGCCTGGGTGGGCGGGCGGTCCTCGTCGCAGGCCGGCACGACCCAGGCTCCGCGGACGCGGGACTCCCAGCGGCTCCTGCCCTGGAGGTACGCCGCCTCGTAGCCGGGATCCACCCGGTGGCCGGCGAGCGCCTGCCGCAGTTCGCCGAGGCCCTCGCGCGCGTCGGCGACCAGGGGCAGGGCGGCGAGCTTGTGGGCGTCGTACGGGTCGAGGTTGAGGCCGATGAACCGGACGGCCGGGTTCTGGAACAGGGTCGCGGAGGCGGTGGTGAAGTCGGTCAGCCTGGTCCCGGCGGCGATGACGAGATCGGCCTCCCGGGCCAGGTCGTCGGCCGCGGCGGTGCCCGTGTGGCCGATCCCGCCGAGGTCGGCGGGATGGTCGTGGGGCAGGACGCCCTTGCCCGCCTGGGTGACGGCGACGGGGATGCCGGTGGCCTCGGCGAAGGCGGCGAGCTCCGCCCCGGCCGCACTGTGCCGGATGCCCCCGCCCGCGACGATCAGGGGGCGCCGGGCCGACCGTACGGCGAGGGCCGCCGCGGCGAGCTCCGCGCGGTCGGGGCGGGGCCGGCGCACGCCCCAGACGCGCTCGGCGAAGAACTCCTCGGGCCAGTCGTACGCCTCGGCCTGCACGTCCTGCGGCAGCGCGAGCGTGACGGCTCCGGTCTGCACGGGGTCGGTGAGGACCCGCACGGCCTGGAGGGCGGCGGGGATCAGGGCCTCGGGGCGGGTGATCCGGTCGAAGTGGCGGGAGACGGGGCGCAGCGTGTCGTTGACGGAGAGGTCGCCGGCGTAGGGGACTTCGAGCTGCTGGAGCACGGGATCGGCGGGGCGGGTGGCGAAGGTGTCCCCGGGCAGCAGGAGCACCGGGATCCGGTTGATCGTGGCGAGGGCGGCCCCGGTGACGAGGTTGGTGGCGCCCGGCCCGATGGAGGTGGTGACGGCGTGCGCGGACAGCCGTCCGCTCTGCCGGGCGTACCCGACGGCGGCGTGCACCATGGCCTGCTCGTTGCGACCCTGGAAGAAGGGCATGGCCTCGGGGCCGGCCTCCAGCAGGGCCTGCCCGATCCCGGCGACGTTGCCGTGGCCGAAGATCCCCCAGGTCGCCGCGATCAGCCGGTGGCGCCGGCCGTCGCGCTCGGTGTACTGGCGGGACAGGAAGCGGACGAGCGCCTGGGCGACGGTGAGTTTCATCGGGGTGCCTCCGCCGTGGGGAAGGGCAGCCGGGGATCGATGTCCTGGCCGTCCCAGGTGGACCGGATCCAGCCGTGGTCGGGGTGGTCGCGGATCAGCCACTCCCTGGTGGTTCCCGGACCCGCCATCACGTTCAGGTAGTACATGTCGTGCCCGGGGGCGGCGATGGAGGGGCCGTGCCAGCCGTCGGGGATGAGCACGGCGTCTCCGGTCCGCACCTCGGTGAGGATGTCGGTCTTCCCTGCCGGGGAGGGGGTGACGCGCTGGTAGCCGAGGCCGGGGGTGCCCCCGTGCGGGGCGATCTCGAAGTAGTAGATCTCCTCCAGCCGGGACTCCTCCCCGGGGTGGTGCTCGTCGTGCTTGTGCGGCGGGTAGGAGGACCAGTTCCCGCCGGGGGTGAGCACCTCGACGGCGATCAGCCGGTCGCAGGCGAAGACACCGGCGGCGGCGAAGTTGTTGACCTGGCGGGAGCACTGCCCGGCGCCGCGCAGCTCGACGGGCACGGCGCCGGCCGGCCCGTAGCGGGCGGCCAGCCGGTTCTCGCACCGGGCCCCGGCGAGCGCGAACCGGCCCCCCCGGTCCGAGACGACCTCCGCGCGCCCGTCCCGGGGCAGGTAGACGAAGTCGCTGATGTCCCCGAACACCCCAGCCCGGCCGCGCAGTTCGAACACCTTCGCCGGCGCGCTGCCGGGGTCGGGGTCCCGGCCGGGGGCCGGCCCCGGTCCGTCCGGCGCCGCCGCCCGGGCGGGGTCCCGGTGGTGGACCCGGCAGCCGCCGGAGAGCGGGAGCACGATCCACTCCGCGTCCCCGCACGGGTGCTCGTACCTCTCCCCCGGGCCGAGGTCGAGCACGACCAGCCTCGTCCACTGCATCGTGTGTGACGCGGTCACCGGCATGACGCCAGTACCTCCTCCACCTCGTGCGGGTACGGCATGGCCGACGAGCACGCCAGCCGCGAGGCGACGATCGCACCGGCCGCGTTCGCGTACCGCATCGCCGTCGCCGGGTCCCAGCCGGCGAGCAGCCCGTGGCACAGCGCACCGCCGAACGCGTCTCCCGCGCCCAGCCCGTTGACCACGTCCACGGCCACGGGCGGGACCTCGGCGACGGTCCCGTCGCGGTGGACGGCCAGTACGCCCTCCGGACCGCGTTTGACGACCGCCAGCTCGACCCCGGCGGCGAGCAGCGCCCGCGCCGCCGCGTACGGCTCGGACTCCCCGGTGGCGATCGCGCACTCCTCGGTGTTGCCGACGGCGACCGTGGCGCGGGCCAGCGCCCGCTCGTAGTGGGGGCCGGGCTCCTCGCGCCACAGCATCGGCCGCCAGTCCAGGTCGAAGACCGTGGTCCCGGCCTTGGCGCGGGCGTCCAGGGCGGCCAGGGTGGCGGAGCGGCTGGGCTCCTCGCTCAGGCCGGTGCCCGTCATCCAGAACACGCGGGCCTCCCGGACCGCCTCCAGGTCCACCTCCCCCGCCGCGATCTCCAGATCGGGGGCCTTCGGCAGCCGGTAGAAGTACAGCGGGAAACGGTCGGGCGGGAAGACCTCGCAGAAGGTGAGCGGCGTCGGGAGTCCCGCGACCTCGGCCACCCACCGGTCGTCCACGCCGAACCTCCGCAGCTCGGAGCGCAGGTAGGCGCCGAACGGGTCCGCGCCGACACGGGTGATCACCGCCGCGCGGCGCCCCAGCCGGGCGGCCGCGACGGCCACGTTGGTGGGGGAGCCGCCCAGGAACTTGCCGAAGGTGTCGGCCTCGGCCAGTGGTACGCCGGTCGTCAACGGGTAGAGATCCACCCCGATCCGCCCCATGGTGATCAGGTCGAACGCCAACGGATCACCCGTCATTGTCAGTCCTCCCATTCGTCTTCACCGTCCCTTCCGAGCCTCGCACCCCAAGGTGGCCGCCATGACGTCCTCCCCGCCCGCGCTGACCCGTATCCGCGTCGGTTCGGCTCCGGACTCCTGGGGGGTCTGGTTTTCCGACGACCCCCTGCAGACGCCCTGGGAACGCTTCCTCGACGAGGTCGCCGAGGCCGGCTACGCGTGGATCGAGCTCGGCCCTTACGGCTATCTGCCCACCGACCCCGCGCGACTCGCCGAGGAGACGGCCGCGCGCGGGCTGCGGGTCTGTGCCGGAACCGTCTTCACCGGACTCCATCACGGGCCCGCCGTGTGGCAGGACACCTGGGAGCACGTGTCGCGGATCGCGGCGCTCACCCAGGCCGTGGGCGCGGCCCACCTCGTGGTGATCCCCTCCTTCTGGCGGGACGACAAGACGGGCGAGGTGCTGGAGGACCGTACCCTCACCCCCGGTCAGTGGCGGGAACTGGCGTCCCAGACCGAGCGGCTGGGGCGCGAGGTGCAGGACCGGTACGGACTGCGGATCGTCGTGCACCCGCATGCCGACACCCACATCGACACTCCGCAGAACGTGGCGCGCTTCCTGGACGCCACCGACCCGGATCTGGTCTCGCTGTGCCTGGACACCGGCCACTACGCGTACTGCGGGGGCGACAGTGTCCAGGCCGTCGAGACCTTCGGCGAGCGGATCGGCTACCTCCACCTCAAGCAGGTGGATCCGCGGATCCTGGCCGAAGTCGTCGCGCAGGGGCTGCCCTTCGGGCCGGCGGTGGGCCGCGGGGTGATGTGCGAACCGCCGTCGGGGGTGCCGGCGCTGGAACCGGTGCTGGCGGCGGCCGAGCGGCTCGGCGTGGACCTCTTCGCCATCGTGGAGCAGGACATGTACCCGTGCCCGCCCGACCGTCCGCTGCCGATCGCCCGCCGCACCCGCGCCTACCTGCGCTCCTGCGGCGCGCGCTGACGTCCACCGACGGCGGCGGTGGCGGTGGCGGTGGCGGTGGCGACAGCTGCTCACGGCTCTACGCCCCTGCTCGGCTGCCCTTCCCGACTCCGGCCCGACCCCGACCCCTGCCCCGGCTCTCATCGCGTCTTTGATTCTGCCTTTGATTCTGTTTTTGCTTCCGTCTTTGCTTCCGTCTTTGATTCCCACTCCGGGAGGAACACCACATGAGCACGCTGGGCATCGCCGTCATCGGTACGGGGAAGATGGGCGCCGACCACGTCCGCCGGATCGGCCGGACCGTCGCAGGCGCCCGGGTGGTGGCCCTGGCCGATCCGGACGGGGACCGGGTCAAGGCGGTCGCGGACGGCCTGGACGGGGCCGCCGCGCACACCGACCCGGCGGCCGCCGTGGCGGCTCCCGGGGTGGAGGCCGTACTGATCGCCTCCCCGGGGCCCGCGCACGAGGAAGCCATCGGGCTCGCCCTGGCACGCGGGCTGCCGGTGCTGTGCGAGAAGCCGCTCACCCCTGACCCGGCGGGAGCGCTGCGCGTCATGGAGGCGGAGCAGCGGCTGGGACGGCGCCTGGTCCAGGTGGGCTTCATGCGCCGGTACGACGCCGAGTACGAGCGGTTGAAGGAACTGCTGGACTCCGGCGGGATCGGGCGGCCGCTCTTCCTGCACTGCCGGCACCGCAACGCCGCCTCGCCGTCCTTCTTCACCAGCGACATGCTGATCAGCGATTCCGTGGTGCACGAGGTGGACGCGGCCCGCTGGCTGCTGGGCCAGGAGATCACGGCGGTGTCCGTGTTCTCCCCCACCGCCACCTCGGCGGCTCCCGAGGGTCTGCGCGATCCCCGGCTGGTCCTGCTGGAGACCTCCGGCGGAGCCGTCGTCGACGTGGAGATCTTCGTGAACTGCGGCTTCGGCTACCAGGTGCAGTGCGAGGCGGTCGGCGAACGCGGCAGCGCCCGGATCGGCGACGGCCACGCGATGGTGGTCCAGTCGGCCGGCCGGTGGGGCGGGGCGATCGACCAGGACTTCACGGTGCGCTTCGCCGACGCCTACGACCG
The DNA here is from genome assembly GCF_001905445.1 of Streptomyces sp. CB00455. GTDB lineage: Bacteria > Actinomycetota > Actinomycetes > Streptomycetales > Streptomycetaceae > Streptomyces. The sequence goes on from NZ_LIVQ01000003.1 coordinate 848,134, forward strand.
GCAGCTGAGGCGCTGGGTGGCGGCCGCCGCGCGGGGCGCAGTGGCGGGGCCGGACGCCTGGGACGGCTACGCGGCCGCCGCCGTGTCGCAGGCGGGTCTGGCTGCCGCGCGCAGCGGCGTACGCACGCCCGTGGAGCTGGTGGACCGTCCGGCCCTCTATCGCTGACCCCTTCCGCCCTTCCGCCCGGCTTCGCACTCCACGACCCCTGTGCCGCATCTGTCACAGGGGTCGCCTTCGTGTCACACATGTCCCCATGACGCGGGTTTTCCGTCACAGGCGCTCTACAGCCCCTCCCCTGCCTTCACTCCGCCTCGTTCCCCGGGCACAACCCGAGTGATCGTCAGCGTCCACGCTCCGGCTCCCCCGACGGCCTCCCGGCCGGCCCCGCGGCGTGGACCAGGAGGTGTCGTGCATGAGCGACCGGCAGCTGTGGTCGTACAAGGAGATCGCCGCCCACATCCGGGTCCAGCCGGACACGGTGCGTTCCTACCGGAAGCACGGGCTGCTCCCCCCGCCCGACCATGTGGAGGGCGCCAAGCCCTACTGGTACGCAGACACGATCCGCGCCTGGGTGGCCCGCCGGCCCGGCAACCGGGGCCGCCGCGAGGACTGATCCGCCTCCCGCGCGGCGGCGTGCGGGGCCCGCACGGGCCCCGCCCCGCTCCCCCTACCCCTGCAGAACATCAGCACCGGCAGGGTGGTCTCGATGTCGCCGGTGGGGGTGAAGGAAAGCAGCCCCGAGAGGTTGCCCTCCTGGAAGACCCACACCACCGCCCCGAACATCGCGGTCATCCGTCCTGCTGCGCTACCTGGAGCCGATGCTCACCACGACCGACAGCCGCTGACCACGGCCGCGGACCGGACTGCGCGCGCCACCCCGCGGACCGGGCCGGGCGGTAGCGGCCCCGACTGCGGCGGAATGCCCCGGCGGCCGGGATCTGCTCTTCACGGGCGTTTCAGGAATATCGTCCATAACAGAGGAATCGCGCCCCCCGCTCGCCTTGATACCCCCTAGGGGTATAGTCTGGGCGTGTCGGGAGGCGGGCGGAGCACTGCTCCGCCCCTCCCGCCGACCGGACGCACCCCTGGAAGAGGAGAACGACATGACTGCCGAGACGGACACCCGGACCACCACCGTCTACCGGGTGACCGGCATGACCTGCGGGCACTGCGAGGGCGCCGTGACCGCCGAGCTCTCCGCCCTGCCGGGCGTCGACTCGGTCAAGGCCGTGGCCGCGACCGGCGAGGTCACGGTGGTCTGCGCCGCCCCGCTCGCCGACGAGGACGTCCGCTCCGCCGTGGACGAGGCCGGCTACGAGTTCGCCGGCCGGGCCTGATCCCTCACCCGAGCAGCACCCGCCGGGGCGTACCGGCCGGCTGATACCGGTGCCGTACGCTCCGGCCCACCCCCTGGAGCCGGAACATGAGCAGCAGCACCGTGCACGACGGGCCCATAACGGCGGCGGCAGGCGCCGCCGAGGTCGAGCTGGCCATCGGCGGAATGACCTGCGCCTCCTGCGCCGCCCGCATCGAGAAGAAGCTGAACCGGATGGACGGGGTCACCGCGACGGTGAACTACGCCACCGAGAAGGCGAAGGTCTCCTACGCGGGTGACGTGCGGGTCGCCGACCTCATCGCCACGGTCGTCAAGACCGGATACACCGCGGCGCAGCCACCGCCGCCCGAACCGCTCCCCGCGCCCGAACCGGCCGGGGGGAGCACCGGGGGCCCCGGGGCGGCCCGCGACCCGGAACTGGCCGCGCTGCGCGGCCGGCTGCTCGTCTCGGCCACCCTCGCACTGCCCGTCGTCCTGCTGTCCATGATCCCGGCCCTGCAGTTCGACAACTGGCAGTGGCTCTCGCTGACCCTCGCCGCCCCCGTCGTCGTCTGGGGCGGCCTCCCCTTCCACAAGGCCGCCTGGACGGGCGCCCGGCACGGGGCCGCCACCATGGACACCCTGGTCTCCGTCGGCACGCTGGCCGCCTTCGCCTGGTCGCTGTGGGCGCTGTTCCTCGGGCACGCCGGCATGCCCGGCATGCGGCACGGCTTCGACCTGACGACCTCCCGCGCCGACGGCTCCTCGGCGATCTACCTGGAGGTCGCGGCCGGCGTCGTCGCCTTCATCCTGCTCGGCCGCTATCTGGAGGCCCGCTCGAAGCGGAAGGCGGGCGCCGCGCTGGCGGCCTTGCTGGAGCTGGGCGCCAAGGACGTCGCCGTACTGCGCGGCGGCCGGGAGGTGCGGATCCCGGTGGGCGCGCTCGCGGTCGGCGACCGGTTCGTCGTCCGCCCCGGCGAGAAGATCGCCACCGACGGGGCGGTCGTGGAGGGCAGCTCCGCCGTGGACGCCGCCCTGCTCACCGGCGAGTCCGTCCCGGTGGAGGTCTCCCCCGGCGACTTCGTCACCGGCGCCACCGTCAACACCTCGGGACGCCTCGTCGTCGAGGCCACCCGGATCGGCGGCGACACCCAGCTCGCCCGCATCGCCCGGCTGGTCGAGGACGCCCAGAACGGCAAGGCCGAGGTGCAGCGCCTCGCCGACCGGATCGCGGCCGTGTTCGTCCCCGTCGTCCTCGTCCTGGCCCTGGGCACCTGGGTCACCTGGCTGCTGATCACCGACAACCCCACCGCCGCCTTCACCGCCGCCGTGGCCGTCCTGATCATCGCCTGCCCGTGCGCCCTGGGACTGGCGACGCCGACCGCGCTGATGGTCGGCACCGGACGGGGAGCGCAGCTCGGCATCCTGATCAAGGGCCCCGAGGTGCTGGAGTCCACCCGACGCGTGGACACCGTCGTCCTGGACAAGACCGGGACCGTCACCACCGGCCGGATGGCCCTCGCCGGGGTGCACGCGGCCGCGGGCACCGACGAGCGGGAGCTGCTGCGCCTGGCCGGCTCCCTGGAACACGCCTCGGAGCACCCGATCGCCCGGGCCATCGCCACCGCCGCGGACGAGCAGGCCGTCCTGGCCGGGGGCGGGGCCGGCGCCCTGCCGGTCCCGGAGGGCTTCGAGAACCTGGCGGGGCTCGGGGTCCGGGGCGTGGTCGAGGGGCACGCGGTCCTGGTCGGCCGCGAACAACTGCTGGCCGACCGGTCGATCACGCTGCCGGCCGCACTGGCCGGGGCCAAGGCCGCGGCCGAGGCCGCGGGCAGCACCGCCGTCCTCGTGGCCTGGGACGGCGCGGCGCGCGGCGTCCTGACCGTGGCCGACGCGGTCAAGGAGACCAGCGCCGAGGCCGTGGCCCGGCTGCGGGCCCTGGGCCTGGTGCCCGTCCTGCTGACGGGCGACAACAGGGCCGTCGCCGAGACGGTGGCCCGCGAGGTCGGCATCGACGAGGTGATCGCCGAGGTCCTTCCGCAGGACAAGGTGGACGTCGTGCGCCGCCTCCAGGCCGAGGGCCGTACGGTCGCCATGGTCGGCGACGGGGTCAACGACGCCGCCGCGCTGGCCCAGGCCGATCTGGGCCTGGCCATGGGCACCGGGACCGACGCGGCCATCGAGGCGGGCGACCTGACCCTCGTACGGGGAGACCTGCGGGTGGCGGCCGACGCGATCCGGCTCTCCCGCCGGACCCTGGCCACCATCAAGGGGAACCTGTTCTGGGCCTTCGGCTACAACGTGGCGGCGCTGCCGCTGGCGGCCGCCGGGCTGCTCAACCCGATGATCGCCGGGGCCGCCATGGCCTTCTCCTCGGTCTTCGTAGTGACCAACAGCCTGCGGTTGCGGTCCTTCCGGTAGGGGATCACCTTCGCATCCTGGGCACACTTCCTTCACAGGAGACGCAGATCACAGTGATGGCAACGTAACCATCCGGGGTCGGCACGGGTCTAATGGGGGCGGTGCCAGGAACGTCTTGGGGGACGTTCACGGAGGTCTTGGGGGACGTCCGGCGGCACCAGCCGGCCGGGACACGTTCCCGCGGGAAGCTTTGAGCGGCCCTCCCGACCCGAACGGGTCCCGGCAGACACCGACGCCCCGGCGCGGGTCCCGTGGGGGGAATCCGTACCGGGGAAAGAAGAGCGCCCCGACCGTCGACCCGTGGGGGGATCGACGGCGGGGCGCTCTTCGCGTGCCGCGGGGTGCCCGAGACGCCGTGCGGGAACCGTTGGAGCGGGTCCCGCGGGCAGGTCTCGGGCCGGGGGCCTCGGGTCAGCGGGCCTCGACGGGCACGAAGTCGCGCAGGACCTCGCCCGTGTAGATCTGGCGCGGGCGGCCGATGCGGGAACCCGGCTCCTTGATCATCTCGTGCCACTGGGCGATCCAGCCGGGGAGCCGGCCGAGCGCGAAGAGCACGGTGAACATCTCGGTCGGGAAGCCCATGGCCCGGTAGATCAGACCGGTGTAGAAGTCCACGTTCGGGTAGAGGTTGCGCTCGACGAAGTAGTCGTCGGCCAGCGCGTGCTCTTCCAGCTTCAGGGCGATGTCCAGCAGCTCGTCGCTCTTGCCGAGCGCCGAGAGGACGTCGTGCGCCGCCGCCTTGATGATCTTCGCCCGGGGGTCGAAGCTCTTGTAGACGCGGTGTCCGAAGCCCATGAGGCGGACGCCGTCCTCCTTGTTCTTCACCTTGCGGATGAAGGCGTCGACATCGCCGCCGTCGTTCTTGATGCCCTCGAGCATCTCCAGGACGGACTGGTTGGCGCCACCGTGCAGCGGACCCCACAGGGCCGAGATGCCGGCGGAGATCGAGGCGAACATGTTCGCCTGCGAGGAGCCGACCAGGCGCACGGTGGAGGTCGAGCAGTTCTGCTCGTGGTCCGCGTGCAGGATCAGCAGCTTGTCGAGCGCCGAGACCACGACCGGGTCCAGGTCGTACTCCTGGGCCGGCACGGAGAAGGTCATGCGCAGGAAGTTCTCGACGTAGCCGAGGTCGTTGCGCGGGTAGACCACCGGGTGGCCGACCGACTTCTTGTACGCGTACGCCGCGATCGTCGGGAGCTTGGCCAGCAGCCGGATCGTCGAGAGGTGCCGCTGCTTCTCGTCGAAGGGGTTGTGGCTGTCCTGGTAGAAGGTCGACAGCGCGCTGACCACGGAGGACAGCATCGCCATCGGGTGCGCGTCGCGCGGGAAGCCGTCGTAGAAGCGCTTGACGTCCTCGTGCAGCAGCGTGTGCTGGGTGATTTCGTTGCGGAACGACGCGAGCTGGTCGACGGTCGGGAGCTCACCGTTGATCAGCAGGTACGCGACCTCGATGAAGGTCGAACGCTCGGCCAGCTGCTCGATCGGGTAACCGCGGTAGCGCAGGATCCCCTGCTCGCCGTCGAGGTAGGTAATCGCGGACTTGTAGGCCGCGGTGTTGCCGTAGCCGCTGTCCAAGGTGACGAGCCCGGTCTGGGCCCGCAGCTTCGAGATGTCGAAGCCCTGGTCACCGACGGTGCTCTCGACCACCGGGTAGGTGTATTCACCGTCCGCGTACCGGAGTACTACAGAGTTGTCGCTCACGTCATCCCTCACCGACGTAGTGCCTCTTCTTCGAGGTGCCCTGACTGCCTCTACCTTCCCCCATTTGGCGCAGGAGAGTGCACTCGGGGTCGGCCTTTGGTGCATTTGACGGCACTGAGTGCCGCCAAGCTGCTCATCCTGCCCCCTCCGCGCCGGTGCGGGAACCCCAAATGATCGATCATTTAGGTGATGTTTCCCACCGGTATCCGGCCGGCCAGCCGGGGCGCCACCGTCGTGTACCTCCTGCCTGCGGAAACGGTACGCACAGCCTGGGCCAGGGCCTTGCGGGACCCGACGAGCACGACCAGTTTCTTCGCCCTGGTCACCGCCGTGTAGAGGAGATTGCGCTGGAGCATCATCCAGGCGCCGGTGGTGACCGGGATCACGACGGCGGGATACTCACTCCCCTGGGAGCGGTGGATGGTGACCGCGTAGGCATGGGCCAGCTCGTCGAGCTCGGCGAATTCGTAGGCGACCTCCTCGTCCTCCTCCGTCCTGACCGTCAGGCGCTGTTCGTCCGGGTCGAGGCCGGTGACGACGCCGACGGTGCCGTTGAAGACGCCGTTGGCGCCCTTCTCGTAGTTGTTCCGGATCTGGGTGACCTTGTCGCCCACCCGGAAGACCCGGCCGCCGAACCGCTTCTCCGGCAGGTTCGGCCGGGCGGGCGTGATGGCCTGCTGGAGCAGGCCGTTGAGGTTCCCCGCACCGGCCGGGCCGCGGTGCATGGGCGCGAGCACCTGGATGTCCCGGCGCGGGTCGAGCCCGAACCTGGCCGGAATCCGCCGGGCCGCCACGTCCACGGCGAGCACCCCGGCCGCCTCGGTGTCCTCCTCGGGGAAGAGGAAGAAGTCCGGCAGCCCGTCGGTCAGCGGCGGCAGCCCGGTGTTGATGCGGTGGGCGTTGGTGACCACGCCCGACTGCTGCGCCTGCCGGAAAATCCGGGTCAGCCGCACGGCGGGCACCGGTCCCCCCTCGGCCAGCAGGTCGCGCAGCACCTCCCCGGCGCCGACCGAGGGGAGCTGGTCCACATCGCCCACCAGCAGCAGGTGCGCCCCCGGAGCGACGGCCTTGACCAGCTTGTTGGCCAGCAGCAGGTCCAGCATCGAGGCCTCGTCGACCACGACCAGGTCCGCGTCCAGGGGGCGCTCCCGGTCGTACGCGGCGTCCCCGCCCGGCTTGAGCTCCAGCAGCCGGTGCACCGTGGAGGCTTCGGCCCCGGTGAGCTCCGACAGCCGCTTCGCCGCCCGGCCGGTGGGGGCGGCGAGCACGACCTTGGCCTTCTTGGCCCGGGCCAGTTCGACGATGGAGCGCACCGTGAAGGACTTCCCGCAGCCGGGGCCGCCGGTCAGGACGGCCACCCGCCGGGTGAGCGCCAGCCTCACCGCATCCCGCTGCTCGGGCGCCAGCGCGGCTCCGGTCCGGCCGGCGAGCCAGCCCAGCGCCTTCTCCCAGTCCACGTCCCGGAAGGCGGGCATCCGGTCCTCCTCGGCGTGCAGGAGGCGGCGCACCTGGCCGACCAGGGACAGCTCGGCCCGGTGGAAGGGCACCAGATACACGGCGGTGAGCGGATCCGGCCCGCCCTGCGGGTCGGGCACCGCCTCGCGTACGACGCCTTCCGGATCGGCGGCGAGTTCGGCGAGGCAGTCGATCACCAGCCCGGTGTCCACCTGGAGGAGCTTGACCCCGTCCGCGATGAGGCGCTCCTGGGGCAGGAAGCAGTGGCCCTGGTCGGCGGACTGCGACAGGGCGTACTGCAGACCGGCCTTGACCCGCTCGGGGCTGTCGTGCGGGATGCCCACGGCCTGGGCGATGCGGTCGGCGGTGAGGAAGCCGATGCCCCAGACGTCGGCGGCGAGCCGGTAGGGCTGGTTGCGCACCACCGAGATGGAGGCGTCGGCGTACTTCTTGTAGATGCGCACGGCGATGGAGGTGGAGACGCCGACCCCCTGGAGGAAGACCATGACCTCCTTGATCGCCTTCTGCTCCTCCCAGGCGGCGCCGATCAGCTTCGTCCGCTTCGGGCCGAGCCCGGGCACCTCGATCAGCCGCTTCGGTTCGGCCTCGATCACATCGAGGGTGTCGGTGCCGAAGTGCTCCACGATCCGGTCGGCGATCTTCGGTCCGATGCCCTTGATCAGCCCGGAGCCGAGGTAGCGGCGGATGCCCTGGATGGTGGCGGGCAGGACGGTGCGGTAGTTCTCCACGGTGAACTGCTTGCCGTACTGCGGGTGGGAGCCCCAACGGCCTTCCATACGCAGGGATTCGCCGGGCTGGGCGCCGAGCAGGGAGCCGACGACCGTCAGCAGGTCGCCGCTGCCGCGGCCGGTGTCGACGCGGGCGACCGTGTAGCCGCTCTCCTCGTTGGCGTAGGTGATGCGCTCCAGCACGCCCTCGACCACCGCCGGTTGTACCGTCCGCGCCCCGTCCGTTGCCATGACCCGAAACTACCGTCCGGCGCCGACACCGCGTCGGCCCTGTGGACGGGCCCGCGGACGCTTCCTCCCGGAGACCGGAAAGGGGCCCGACCTCTCGGCCGGACCCCCGTCACGGTTACCCCTCCCTCGTCGGACTTCCCGATCCCCCCAGATCCCCTCCCGGAAGTACCGACGCACCATACGACCCGCGATCCCCGCCAGTGGTTGCACTGGGGAGCCGAGCTTTGCCTTTCCGTTACCGAAGGCGGGTCCGAGGCGCCGGCGAATCGGCACAGAATCAGCGTTTCGGGCATGAGTGGATCTCCGGTCCAGGACGACGTCCTCCACAAGCTCGGCGACGACAAGGTACGGGGTGACGCGGACGGCCCGGGCGGTACGGGGTGAGCCGGACGGCCCGGGCGGCGGCGATGGGTTCGGCGGCCATCCCCCCGGCGCCGCCTCCGCGCTATCCTCGGTCGCCATGGACACGCCCGAGGTCGAGCCGGTGGTGCCGGCGGTGCTCCTGCGGGATCCCGGGCCCGGCGACCTGGGCTGGATCGTGCAGCGGCACGGGGCGCTCTACGCCGCCGAGTACGGATGGAACGCGGAGTTCGAGGGCTTGGTGGCCCGGATCGTCGCGGACTTCGCCGAGGACCACGACCCGTACCTCGAACGCGTCTGGATCGCCGAATTCGACGGGCACCCGGTGGGCTCGGTGATGTGCGTCCGCGAGGACGGCGCGCCCGGCACCGCGAGGCTGCGGCTACTCCTGGTGGATCCGGCGGGCCGCGGGCGCGGCGTCGGTACCCTCCTCGTCGACGCCGTGGTCGCCTTCGCCCGTTCGGTGGGCTACCGCGAACTGGTGCTGTGGACCAACGACGTGCTGCGCGAGGCCCGGTCCCTCTACCTGCGCGCCGGCTTCACCCTGGTCGCCGAGCGCCCGCACCGCTCCTACGGCGTCACGCTCGTGGGGCAGGACTGGCGGCTGCCGCTCCAGGAGGGCTCCCCGCACTGACGGCGGCCGCCACCCCCGTACGGGCCGCCGCCCGCGCGGGGGCGAGCGAGGTGAGGCCCACCCCGCCGACCAGGAGCACCGCAGCCGCCCAGCGCAGGCCCGAGACGCTCTCCCCCAGCACCAGGGCCGCCGAGGACATCCCGAAGACCGGCACCAGCAGCGAGAACGGCGCCACGGAGGAGGCCGGGTAGCGGCGCAGCAGGTAACCCCACGCGCCGAAGCCGAAGACGGTCGACACCCAGGCGACGTACCCGATGACGGCCGCTCCGGACCAGTCCAGGGCCCGCAGTGCCGCCAGGTCGCGCTCGGGCCCCTCCAGCAGCAGCGAGAGCGCGAAGAGCGGCAGGACGGGCACCGTGCACACCCAGACCATGAAGTTCAGCGCGTCGGGCGGGGCGGCCCGGCGGGTCAGGACGTTGGAGATGCCCCAGCAGGCCGCGGCCGCGACGACCAGGGTGAAACCGAGCACCGGCCCGGAGGTCCCCCCGTCCACGGCGGCCACCGCGATCCCGGCGAGGGCCACGCCCATGCCCAGCACCCGTACCCGGCCGGGGCGCTCGCGCAGCACGGCGGCGGCGAGGGTCGCGGTGAAGACGGCCTGGACCTGCAGGACGAGCGAGGACAGCCCGGCCGGCATCCCGGCTGCCATGCCGGTGAAGAGCAGGCCGAACTTGGCGATGCCGAGGGCCGCGCCGACCCCCAGGATCCACTTCCAGGCGACACCGGGCCGCCCGACGAAGAACACGGCCGGCAATGCGGCGACGAGGAAGCGCAGGGCGGACAGGAGCAGCGGCGGGAAGTGGCCGAGTCCGATCTCGATGACGACGAAGTTGAAGCCCCAGACGGCGGCGACGAGTACGGCGAGAGCGGTGTGCAGAGGACGCATGGTCCGAGCATCGGCCGCCCGACCGTGTAGCACCAGCGCGGATTCCTTCCGGGTTCGATGAAGCATTGCTTACGCATGATTGCCGGTGCCACGATGGGGCCATGCTCGATCTCGCCCGGCTGCGGGCCCTGCACGCCGTCTCCGTCCACGGCTCGGTCGCCGGCGCGGCGGCTGCCCTCGGCTACACCCCTTCGGCGGTCTCGCAGCAGATCGCCAAATTGGAGCGGGAGACCCGCACAACGCTGCTGGAGCGGCGCGGGCGCGGTGTCGCGCTCACCGAGGAGGCCCGCCATCTGGCGGACACCGCGCAGGAGTTGCTGGCGATCGTGGAGCGCGCGGAGACCACCCTGGAGGAGCGGCGCGGGCAGCCGAGCGGACTGCTGACGGTGGCCGCGTTCGCCTCGGCGGCGCGCGGACTGCTGCCCGGGGTGCTGGCCGATCTGGCCCGCCGTCATCCGGCGCTCAACGTGCGCCTCACCGAGGTGGACCCGCACCTGTCGGTGGACCTGGTGGCCCGCGGGGTCACCGACCTGGCGGTCGCCCACGACTGGGACATTGCGCCGCTCCCGGCCCCGGAGGGGATCGAGCAGGCCGTGATCGGGGACGACCCCTGTGATCTGGTGGTGCCGCTGGGACACCCGTTCACCGCCCGTGCGACGGTCGGCCGCGCGGACCTCGGGGGCCAGCGCTGGGTGTGCCAGCCTCCCGGCCGCGTCTGCCACGACTGGCTGGTGCGGACCTTGCGCGCGGCCGGCTTCGAGCCTGAGGTCGCGCACGTGGCGGAAGAGAACCACACCATCGTCGCCCTGGTCGCGGCCGGTCTGGGGGTGGCCGTGGTCCCCCGGCTGGGCACGGGCGCGCTGCCGCCGGGCGCGGTGGCCGTGCCCCTGGAGCCGGGGCCCGTACGCCGGCTGTACGCACTGTGGCGGACCGGGGCCGCCCGCCGCCCCGCGATCACCGAGACCGTACGGACCCTGCGGGAGCAGTGGACCGTGCCCCCGGGGCATCCGGGGGACCTCCCGAGTGTCCGCGGGCTGCCGGGCGCGGCCCGGCAGTAGGGTCCGGCGCGTGCCGAACCACGCCTCCCGCCGGACCCTGCTCGCCGCGGCCGCCATGGCCTCCGTCACCGTCGCCGGAGCCTCCTCGCCCGCGGCGGGATCCGCGGGCGGCGGCCGCGGGCCCGGACTGCTGCCGCCCGGCCACGTGCCCGACGGGACGGCCGGCGGGCACCCCGACCGGGCCTGGCTGCGCCGGCTGGTGGACGCGATGAGCCTGGAGGAGAAGGTCGGGCAGCTCTTCGTGTCCCGGGCGTACGGGGAGTCGGCCACGGATCCGGCCCCCGAGGACGCCGAGAAGAACCGGCTGGCGTTCGGGGTGCGCACCGCCGCCGAGCTGGTCGCCCGCTACCACCTCGGCGGGATCGTCTATTTCGCCTGGGCCCACAACACCCGTGCCCCGCACCGGATCGCCGCGCTGTCCGCCGGTCTCCAGGAGGCCGCGGCCACCACCGGCGCCCGGATCCCGCTGCTGCTCTCCACGGACCAGGAGCACGGCGCCGTCGCCCGGATCGGCAGGCCCGCGACCTTGTTCCCGGGGGCGATGGCGCTCGGCGCGGGCGGTTCGGCCGACGACGCCCGCCGCGCGGCACGCATCGCGGGCCGCGAACTGGCGGCGATGGGCATCCGGCAGGACTACGCGCCGGTGGCGGATGTCAACGTGAACCCGGCCAATCCGGTGATCGGCGTGCGGTCCTTCGGCTCCGACCCGCAGGCGGTGGCGGCCCTCGTGGCCGCCCAGGTCCGCGGCTATCAGGAGGGCGGCGTGGCGGCCACCGCCAAGCACTTCCCCGGTCACGGGGACACCGAGACCGACAGCCACGTCGGGCTGCCGGTGATGCGGCACACCCGCGCCGTCTGGGAGGAGCTGGACGAGCCTCCCTTCCGGGCCGCCGTGGAGGCGGGCGTGGACGCGATCATGACGGCGCACATCGTCTTCCCCGCGCTCGACCCGTCACAGGACCCGGCGACCCTCTCCCGGCCGATCGTCACCGGCATCCTGCGCGAACGCCTGGGCTTCCGGGGGGTCGTGGTCACCGACGCGCTGGACATGGCCGGGGTCCGCCAGAAGTACGGGGACGACCGGGTGCCGGTGCTGGCGCTGCGGGCCGGCTGCGACCAGCTGCTGAACCCGCCGGACCTGGGGCTCGCCTACCGCAGCGTGCTGGGGGCGGTGGAGACGGGAGAGCTGACGCAGGAGCGGATCGGGGAGTCGGTGCTGCGGATCCTGGAACTCAAGGCGCGCCGCGGCCTCTTCGGCGGCGCGTCGCCCTCGGCCGGGCGGGTGGACGCCACCGTGGGCATCCCGGAGCACCTGGCGGCCGCCGACGAGATCGCGGCCGCCACGACGACGCTGCTGGCCAACCCCGCCGGGCTGCTGCCGCTGGACGCCTCGGCGGGGCCCCGGCTGCTGGTCACGGGCGCCGATCCGGTCTCTCCCAGCGGTACCACCGGGCCTCCCACGACCGTGCTGGCCCGGGAGCTCACCGCCCTGGGTTGCCGCGCCTCGGCGCTGCCGCCCGCCCGTGCGACGGCGGCGGCGCCCGGGCACGCGGCGGTGCTGGTGTGCACCTACAACGTTCCCGAGGAGGACGGTCCGCAGCCCGCCCTGGTGACCGAACTGCTGGCGACGGGCGTCCCCGTGATCGCGGTGGCGATCCGCAACCCGTACGACGCGGCGCGACTGCCGGCCTGTGCGGCGGAGGTGGCGACGTACTCCTGGACGGATGTGGAGATGCGCGCGGTGGCCCGGGTGCTCACCGGGGCGGTGCGCCCCGCCGGCCGTCTCCCGGTCCCGGTGCCCGGCCGCTACCCGCTGGGACACGGCCTGACGTACCCCTGAGCGGCGGGGCGCGGCCCGTTGCGCGGCCGGTACGGGACGGGGGCGTGCCCGCACGGTGTGCGGGCACGCCCCCGGGCTCACCCGATGGTCACGGCCGCAGCTGCGGCTCGCGCTCCAGGTCGCGCTGGTCGAGCTGGGCGTCCGGCGCCGCGAGCGGCACCGCCCGGCTCGCGTCGGCGACCGTGGCGGCCGGGGCCACTCCCGCCCACTGGAGGATCCTCGCGGTCGCGAGGGCCTTCTCGGAGTCCAGGAGCTGGGCGACGTTCGCCCCGTGGTTGGCGCCCGGCGCGATCATCACGTAGCTGTCGCGCGCCCCGTAGCCGACGTGGAACGGCTCGGCGCCCCACGGGTCGTTCTGCCCGTAGACGAACAGCATCCGGTCGGCGTTGTCGCGCACCCAGGTGTCGACGTCCTTCATGGCTCCCGGCTGGAAGGTCATGGGGATGTCGCGGGGCACGAAATTGCGCGGCGGCTGGTAGCCGTAGCGGCTCAGGCCCTTGAGGTGGGGCTGCTTGATGTCCGGGGAGCCGAGCTGGGTACCGGCCTGGTAGTAGTACGGCGTGTACGTCTCCAGACCCTGGTCGGCGTAGGCCGAGAAGCCGGAGATCGTGTCGACCGTGTCCCAGATCTCCTGGTCGCTCGCGGTCGCGGCAGCCGGTACGGCGGCGCAGTCGGAGAGCAGGCTGTACTGCCAGAACGCCCACACGTAGTCGAGCACGACGGCCTCGTAGGCCCTGTCGAGGTCGCCGATCGTGTTGAAGGTCCAGCCGTTCTCGGCGGCTGCGGCCCGGTACTTGGCCTCCAGCGGCTCGCGGCGCACCAGCGCCTCGCGCTGCACGGCGTTCAGCTTGTCGCGGCACTCCTTGGTGCCGACCTTGTTGAAGAACCGGTCGTAGGCCGAGTCCTCGTTGTTGACGACGTCGTTGGGCGCGACGTACGCGACGACGCCGTCCATGTCACGCGGGTAGAAGCGCTCGAAGTACGTCGCCGTCATGCCGCCCTTGCTGGCGCCCGTGGCGAGCCACTTCTTCGGGTAGACTTTCTTCAGGGCGGTGAAGATGCGGTGCTGGTCGCTGGCGGCCTGCCAGATGTCCAGGTTCGCCCAGTTGGCCGGGTCGGGGCGGGACGGCGTGAAGAATCGATACTCCAGTGACACCTGGTTGCCGTCGACGATGGTCGTCGGCTCACTGCGGCGCGGGCTGGTGTTGACGTTGTAGCCGGAGGTGTAGAAGACCGTCGGCCGTGAGACGTCCTTGTGCAGCAGGGTCAGACGCTGCTTGAAGGTGCCCTTCCACGGCTGCCGGTGGTCGACCGGCTGCTCGTAGGTCAGCACGAAGAAGCGGTAACCGGGGTACGGCTTCTCCTCGACCAGGCTCATCCCCGGAATGCCGAGGATCTGGTCCTTGATGTCCGTCGCGGCCGCGGGCCCCGCGGCGGTGGCCGCTTGTGCCGTGGAGCCGGCCGCACCCATGGTGCCGATCAGCACCACGAGTGACAGCAGCCATCCGAGCGTCTTGCGCATGCACCCTCCCCTTGAGTTCACTTCGGTCGCCGTGAACCTAGCGGGGTGAACGCGCTGCTGAACAGACCCAGTTGGGCCGCTCCCTCAACACGGGATCCAGCCGGGATCAGCCGGTCCGGCTCCCACGCCCCCTGTGACGTACACGCAGCGGCCGATCACCCCCACGGTGACGGGCCCGGCGTACCGGGTGAACCACCCGGTGTCGCGGACCGGGGGCCCGCCCCGCGGCGGGACGCCCACCTCCGACCACGACACCCCCGGGGACCTGCTGTTCGGCGACCTCCGCGCCCGGGGGCTCAGGCAGCGGCCCGCTCGTCCTGCCCGACGAAGGTGCGCCACAGCTCGGCGTACCGCCCGCCGCGCGCCAGGAGCTCGGTGTGCGTGCCGTCCTCCACGACCCGGCCCCGGTCCATCACCACGACCCGGTCCGCGCGGGCGGCGGTGGTCAGCCGGTGCGCGACGACCAGGGTGGTCCGCTTGCCGGCGAGCCGGTCGGTGGCCCGGTTGACCTGCGCTTCGGTGGCCAGATCCAGTGCGGCGGTGGCCTCGTCGAGCAGCAGCACGTCCGGGTCGACGAGTTCGGCCCGGGCCAGGGCCATCAGCTGGCGCTGTCCCGCCGAGAGATTGCGCCCGCGCTCGGCGACGGTGTGCAGGTAGCCGCCGTCCAGCGTGGCGACCATGTCGTGGGCGCCGACCGCGCGGGCCGCGGCCTCGACCTCGGCGTCGTCGGCCCCCGGCCGCCCGTAGGCGATGGCGTCGCGCACGGTCCCGGGGAAGAGGTAGGGCTCCTGGGGGACGACGCCGAGCCGGTGGCGGTAGGCCGTCAGGTCGAGCTCCCGCAGGTCGTACCCGTCGGCGGTGATCCGGCCGGAGGTGGGGTCGTAGAACCGGGCGACCATCTTGACCAGCGTGGACTTGCCGGCTCCGGTCTCGCCGACGAAGGCGACGGTCTGGCCGGCGGGTATGCGCAGGCTGATTCCGGCCAATGCCTCACCCTTCTCGCCGCGCTCCTCGGCGGTGCCGTACTGGAAGCGGACGTCCTCGAAGACGATCTCCCCGCGCAGTGCCGGAACCTCGCGGGGCTCCTCGGACGGCGGGGTGCTGGTGGGCTCGCGCAGCAGCCCCTGGATGCGGCCGAGGGAGACCGTGGCCTGCTGGTAGCCGTCGAAGACCTGGGACAGCTGCTGGACGGGGGCGAAGAACAGGTCGATGTAGAGCAGGTAGGCGACCAGCGCGCCGGTGGTCAGCGTGCCGGCCTCGACCCGGCCGGCGCCGACCATCAGCACGGCGGCCGCGGCGGTCGAGGACAGCAGCTGGACGAAGGGGAAGTAGACGGATATCAGCCACTGGCCGCGGACCCGGGCTTCGCGGTAGGAGTCGCTGCGCTGCGCGAAGCGGACGGCGCCGGTGCCCTCGCGGCGGAAGGCCTGGACGATGCGCAGCCCGGCGACGGACTCCTGGAGGTCGGCGTTGACCAGGCTGACCCGGTCGCGGGCGAGCTCGTAGGCGGCGACCGACCGGCGGCGGAAGACGAAGGTGCCGACCACCAGCAGGGGCAGCGTGGCGAAGACGATCAGCGCCAGCTCGACGTCGAGGACGAGCAGGGCCACCAGGATGCCGAAGAAGGTGAAGACGGAGACGACGGCGGTGACGAGCCCGGTCTGCAGGAAGCTGGACAGGGCGTCCACGTCGGTGGTCATCCGGGTCATGATCTTGCCGGTCAGCTCGCGCTCGTAGTAGTCGAGGCCGAGGCGCTGGAGCTGGGCGAAGATCTTCACGCGGAGCGCGTACAGCACCCGCTCGCCAGTGCGCCCCGTCATCCGGGTCTCGGCGAACTGCGCGGTCCACTGCGCGAGGACGAGGAGGAGGGCGAGGGCCGCGGCCGCCCAGACGGCGCCCAGGGCCGCCTTCTCCACACCCTGGTCGATGCCGTGCCGGATCAGGATGGGCAGGAGGAGCCCGGAGCCCGCGTCGACGGCGACGAGACCGAGGCTGACGGCGAGCGGCGCCCAGAAGCCGCGCAGCAGGTGGCGCAGGCCGTAGCTGTCCTCGGCGGCAGCGGCGCGGGTCTCGTCCACGTCGGGGGTGTCGTCGGCGGGCGGCAGGGCGGCCACCTGGGCGAGCAGCTCGGGGGTGGCGGGCATCCCGGCGACCGCCCCGGCCATGGAGTGCCCGGCTCCGGGGGCTGCGCTGCCCGCGGCGGGCGCGGAGGCGCCGTCGGGCTCCTCCCGGCGCTGCCACAGCTCGGGGGTGATCCCGCCGGCGACCCTGCGCTTGGAGTTGACGGGTTCGGAGTCGATCTCCGCTTCGAGTTCGAGGTCCCGTTCGAGGTCGCGGTCGAGCTCGCGCTCGAACTCGGCCATCGGCGGGGCTTCGGGGGTGCGCGGCGAGCCGGCGCCGAGCGCGTCGGGGTCGGTGAGGAGCCTGCGGTAGAGGGCGGAGCGGCGCTCCAGTTCCTCGTGCGTGCCGATGTCGGCGAGCCGGCCGGCCTCCAGTACGGCGATCCGGTCGGCCAGGGCGAGCGTGGAGCGGCGGTGCGCGATGAGCAGGGTGGTCCGGCCCGCCATGACGGTGCGCAGCGCCTCGTGGATCTCGTGCTCGACGCGGGCGTCCACGGCGGAGGTGGCGTCGTCGAGGAGGAGCAGCCGGGGGTCGGTGAGGATGGCACGCGCGAGCGCGATGCGCTGGCGCTGGCCGCCGGAGAGGGTGAGCCCCTGCTCACCGACCTTGGTGTCGTAGCCGGCGGGCAGGGCCTCGACGAAGCCCTCGGCCTGGGCGGCGCGGGCGGCGGCGCGGATCTGCTCGTCGGTGGCGCCCGGGTGTCCGTAGGCGATGTTGGCGCGGATGGTGTCGGAGAAGAGGAAGGAGTCCTCGGGGACGAGCCCGATGGCGCTGCGCAGCGAGGCGTAGGTCAGCTCGCGGACGTCGTGGCCCCCGACGCGCACGGCGCCGTGGTCGGCGTCGTAGAAGCGCGGCAGGAGCAGGGAGAGGGTGGACTTCCCGCTTCCCGAGGCGCCGACGACCGCGACGGTCTCCCCAGCGGTGATGGAGAGGGAGAAGCCGTCGAGGACGGGCCGCTCGGGGTCGTACCCGAAGCGGACGTCGTCGAACTCGACGGTCGCGGGCGAGTCGGCGGGCAGCTCGTGCGCGCCCTCCCGGATGACGGGCTCGGTGTCGATGAGCTCGAAGACGCGCTCGACGCCGGCCCGGGCCTGCTGGCCGACGGTCAGCACCATGGCGAGCATGCGGACGGGTCCGACGAGCTGGGCGAGGTAGGTGGAGAACGCGACGAAGGTACCGAGGGTGACCTGGCCCTTGGTCGCCATCCAGCCGCCGAGGGCCAGCATGGCGACCTGGCCGAGGGCGGGGACGGCCTGGAGGGCGGGGGTGTAGCGGGAGTTGAGCCGGATGGTGCGCATCCGGCCGGCGAACAGGCGGCGCCCGGCGGCGCGCAGTTTGGAGGTCTCCTGCTCCTCCTGGCCGAAGCCCTTCACGACGCGGACGCCGGTGACGGCGCCGTCGACGACGGTGGCGACGGCGGCGGCCTGGCCCTGGGCGTACCAGGTGGCAGGGAAGAGCTTCTTGCGGCTGCGCTTGGCGATGAACCAGAGCGCGGGGGCCATCAGCAGCGCGACGAGCGTCAGCAGTGGGGACAGCCACAGCATGATGCCGAGGGATATCCCGAAGAGCAGGAAGTTCCCGATCGTCATCGGGAGCATGAAGAGCAGGCCCTGGATGAGCTGGAGGTCGCTGGTCGCGCGCCCGACGACCTGCCCGGTGGACAGCTCGTCCTGCCGCCGGCCGTCGAGGCGGCCGATGGTGTCGTACATGTCGGTGCGCAGGTCGTGCTGGACGTCGAGGGCGAGGCGGCCGCCGTAGTACCGGCGGACGTAGGTGAAGGCGTAGACGAGGAGGGCCGCGCCTATGAGCGCGCCGGCCCAGGGGCCCATCGGCTTGGACTTGTTCCCGATGACGTCGTCGATGATCACCTTGGTGACCAGGGGTACGAGCGCCATCACGGCCATGCCGGCCAGCGAGGAGCCGAGCGCGAGCAGCACGTTGACCTTGTACCGCCAGGTGTAGGCGGTCAGCCTCCGGCCCCAGCCCTGTTTCTCTCCTGCCGCCGTCTGCGCCGCCACGTGGTGCCTCCCCGTTGGTCCTGTCCTGCCGCCTCCCCCAACGCACCGACCGGCGGATTTCATCCCGCCGCAACAATCGAACGGGTTCACGCGAAGCGGAGCGAGGCGGCGGACCCCGTCCGGGTGACGGGCGGCCGGCGGGGGTCGGGGGCGGGTCCGGGGGCTGGGGGCGGGGGTCGGGGTGGTCGGGGTGGTCGGGGGCGCTAAGGAGCGTCGAACTCGTACTCCAGGACGTAGGCGGAGGAGTCGAGGACCATCTCGTTGACTTCCACCGCCTTCCCCTCGGCGGTGTAGGCCGTACGGCACACCAGCACCACGGGCGTCCCGGCGGCCAGCCCGAGCCGGGCGGCCTCCTCGGGACCCGGCATCCGCGAGCGGATCTCCTCGCGGAAGCGGACGGGTCCGGCGCCGAGCTCCGCGAGGCGGGCGTAGATACCGCCGGGGCCGGTGTCCGGCTCGGTGATGGGCGTACCCGCCACGAGGACGGCGTCGAGGTACGAGGTGGCGAGCATGACGGGCTGCGCGTCCAGCAGGAACCTGCGGCGGCGCACGCAGGCGAGCGCACCGTCCTCCAGCCCGAGCACGTCGGCGATGCTCGCGGGAGCGGTCTCCTCGGTGATGCCGAGCACCTCGACCAGGGGCTCGTGCCCCTTGCCGTCCGCAGCCCAGATAGAGCCGCCCGCACCCCACACCTCTACGGCGAGCCGCTGGATCCCACGCCGCCGGATCCCGACCCTGAATTCCCGCACGAAGACGCCGGCGCCCTTGCGCGCCTCGGCCAGTCCTTCCGCCCGCAGTACCCCGAACGCCTGGCGGGCCGTCATCCGCGCCACACCGTAGGCGCTCATCAGGTCACTCTCGCCGGGCAGCCGGTCCCCGGGCCCGTACTCGCCGGAGGCGATGGCGTCCTTGAGAGCAGCGGCGATCCGCAGGTACTTGGGCAGCCGCCCCGTGACGTCCCTCGGCATACGTCCTCCCGATCATTCCGGACAGCCTAGGGGCGCGCGGGGCCATAGGCGCGAGCCACTCCACACCACTCCTACGGGGGATCTGTCCGGACATCTCTTGCGGCGGGCGGGGGCCACCCCTTTGACTCCCGACTGAGATATCTAGACAGGTGGCCCTCATGACCTTCTCTCTCGCCGACGAGATCTTCTGGATCGTGCCGTGCGGCCCGCACGCGCCGGGACGGGCGCGTACCCTGCTCCGCGGACAGCTCGCCGCGTGGGACGTCTGCCCCGACGCCGCCTCGACGGCCGAGCTGCTGCTCTCGGAGCTGGTGACGAACGCCCTCCGGCACGCCCGGGCTCCACAGGGCCGGGACATCGGCGTCCGGCTCGCGAGGTACGACGGCGTACTGCGCGTGGAGGTGGCCGACGCGGGCCCTGTGGTCGCGCTCGCGCCCCGGGCCCCGACGGAATGGGACGAGGCCGGCCGCGGCCTCGCGATCGTCGCGGCGCTCGCCCTGCGGTGGGGCTGCTGCCCGCGGCGCCACGGCATCGGCAAGGCCGTCTGGGCCGAGGTCAGGGGCTGGGGCTAGGCACCGGCTTCACCACGGGGGGCTTCTCCAGGGGCATGTTCTCGCAGCCGAGGGCTTCGGTGACGCGGCGGGCCATCAGGTAGGTGAAGGCGGTCTGGCGGTCCCGGGCCGTCTGGTCGATGTCGGTCCGGCCGATGTTGGACACGTACGAACCGTCCGCGTAGAGCCACGCCGACTTCGACGCCTCACCGCGCTCTCCCGGCATATCACACTGGACGTACAGCTTCGTGTGGGTGTCGCTGGTCTCTCCGAAGGCATCGTTCGCCTCATACGGAACGCCCTTGGAGCTGGAGGACTCCTCGTCCTTGGAGGCTCTCGGAATCCATCCGAACCCGAACATCGCTCGATCGCCTCTTTTCTGAGTCCCCGGGATGTAGGCACAGGAGTACACCGGAAGCGTCTCCTTCGCCGTGCCCGCCCCGGACAGCTCGTTCTCCAGCTTCTCCGCCAGGCGCCCCGTCCGGTTGTGGATCTCGGTCACGAAAGCATCCGTGCGCAAGATCTCCCGCAGGAGCTCCCACTCCTGCGAGGACGCGACGACCTCACAGGGGTGATCGACCTCGGCCTCGGGCTCGCCCGTGGTACACGACGCGAGCATCAATCCGCAGACGACCGCGACCGCCGATCGCCCGAGAGCCTTGGTCACGTCACGGCTGGAGGTGCGCACGAGCAGCATCCCGTCCCGAGGTGTAGCCCTCGTTCGCCTCGTTCTTGGCGTGGTCGAACGCGGGATCACCGCCGATCTTGCGATCACGGCCCCACGCATCCAGCATTTCGTTGGTCGCCTGCACGCCCGCTCCGTAGTTGTTGCTGGAATCCTTCTTGCTCTGTGCCTCGGCGTCGTCCTTCATGTCCTCGACCCACTCGTACTTGAGGGAGTCGATCAGTGAGCCACCGAGCGTGCCCACGACCGGGATCTCGCCGATGAGCCCGTTCGCGGCGGCAGCAGTGTGTTCGGACGTGCCCTCCGCCCACTTGACCGCGTCGTCTTCCTTGTCCTTGTAGACGTCGGCGCCGATGCCGTTGAGTGCGCCGTTGGCCGCGCCGATGTCATGGGCGATGTTGTCCCAGTCCGCGCTCACCCCGTGCAGGTCGCTCTTGTACGGGGCGGCGGCCTCGAGCTGCCCTGCCCCGTACGCACGCTCCGCCTCGACCATGAGAGCGAATGCCGGGCCGTCGTCGGCGATGCCGCGCATCACGCGGACCAGGCTGCCCTGGCCGACCGCGATCTGGGCCTTGTCGCCCGAACCGTAGATCGAGTCCTTGCCGTTGACGCTGCCCAGGTCGGAGTTCTGGCCGCCGAGGATCTCGTGGGTGTCGGCCACGTAGTCCACCAGCGCCTTCGCCATCGGCTGCTGCAGGCCCTGCAGGTCCTCCGGGAACTCGTCCCCGCCCATCTCTTCGTCGAGCAGCCGGATGGCGTTGTGCATCACCCGCGCCTGGCCCTCGGTGTGCGGGCCGGGCGGGCCGAGCTTCTCGCCGTCCGTGTGACCGGTCGCCGCCGCCTGGATGGCGGCTCCCAGACCCGCGGTCTTGTCGCCGCCGTCCATCTCGATCGGCGGGCCGACAGCGGTCGGCATCCAGGGTTGCGGCATGTCGCGCTCGGTGAGCAGGTACTTCAGGTGTTCGTTCTTGTTGCCGGGCGCTTCGGGGTCGAGAAAGTACGTGGCCGAGTCCGGGTCCTTGGCCATGATCCCGAGCAGGCCGTCCAGCGGGTCCGCCACCAGGTTCGGGCGCTGGCCGTCGTAGGCGTGGTCGAACATGTTCTCGTTCGACTTCTCGGCCTCGATCATGCCGTCGCCGAGGTCGCTCAGGAACTGCTTGCCGTAGCCGTCGCCGTTACCCATGAGGGTGACCAGCGTCTGGTAGCCGTTAGCCGGGCGCTGGTTGCCGGTGATGTTCTCTGCGCCGTGTTCCTTGAGCCCGTTGACGAACGGCTTGTAGGCGTAGCTGCCCGGGTCCTTGGTGCCCGAGGCGATCGTCCCCGCGAGGCCGGCGTTGATCGACTCGTAGAGCTTCTTGTCGGCCGCCGACGCCCCGCGGTCGTTGGACGCCAGGTTCATCTGGTCCGCGAGCAGCAGGGTGTCCTCGGCCCCCAGCGAGTTCAGGTACGCCTCGCTGAAGTGCTTGTCCCCGGAGTTCTGCTTCAGGACCTCGTTGTAGTGCCGCAGCTCCTCCGGGGAGGCCTTGCCGTCACGGATCTTCTGGGTGAGGGCCAGTGCCTCCACCGCCTCGACGTCATTGACGGGTTTGGCGTTGAAGCCGAACACGGCCGTGCCGTCCGCGCCGGACGCGTTCATCAGCGCGACCTTGACGTCGGCGTCGAACTCCGTGACCGCCTTGACCGTGTCCGCGATCCGCTGTGTCCAGGACCGCTCGACCTCGGGGAGGTCGGGATCGTGCCGCACGGCGTTCGCGGTGGCCGGATCGGCCTTGGAGAAGTCGTAGCTCGCGATGCCGGCGTCGGAGACCTTCATTCCGGCGGTCTTGGCGTCCGCTACGGCCGACACCACCCGGCCCTTGAGGTCCGTGAACCGGGCGTACGCGTCACGGAGCAGGGACTCCATGGCCAGGGCCTCCTTCTGCGCCGCCGCGAACTCCTGGCGCGTCATGGAGGAGTTGGTGGCGGCGGTGGTGGCGCTGGAGCCCAGCCAGCCGTTGCCCGCGGAAACGCTCTGGACCTCGTCCTTGTAGACGTCCTCCATGGTCTTGAACTGCGTCGCCATGGCCTTCCAGCCGTCGGCGGCCGTGGTCAGGGCGGAGAGGTCCGTCTGCAGGATCTCGGTGTAGTTCGGCACGTCTCCCCTAGATTCCGTCGACCTTGGACTGCGACTGCACGGGCTGGAAGGACCGGCCCGTCAGCTGGTCGTTGCCCGTGAACAGGTTCGACGCGCCGCGCAGCGCTGTCTTCTCCGAGTCGAGGCGGCCCATCAGGCGCTTGACCTGGTCGTCCCAGTGGGCGTGCGCCTTCGTCAGGCCGGCCGCCGTCTCCCAGCCGCCGAAGGCCTTGACCGCGTTCTTGGTCGGTTCGTCGGCCGCGTCCGCCGCCTTCGTGGTGCCGGGCTGCAGGACGTTCTCGATGGTGTTGGCCGCCTTCTTCTTCTCGGGCGGGGCCGTGGCCAGCACCCCGTAGCCGGGCGCCGTCGAGCCGCCCTGGTCGGCGGGGAGCTGGTTCAGCCGCATCTGCGGCGGCGGCCCGTCGGTCGGGGCCGTCTGCCCGTGCCGGCCCCACTCTTCCTCGAACGACATCGTTCCCCCTCGTACGCGCCCGCTTGATCAAACCCACCCTAGGGGGCCGGGGCGCCCCCCTCAGGCGTGCGTGGGGGCGAACATCCGCAAGGTGACCGGAAGTACCACCACCGAAGGGCCGGGGGTGGACAGCGCCCGCGCCAGGTCCGTTCGGAGGGACTGGGGGGTGGTGAGGGATGCGGGGACGCCGAAGGAGGTGGCCAGGGCCACGAAGTCGGGGCGGGTGAGGTCCGTGGCGGTCGTGCGGCCGTCGAAGGACTGCGTCATGCACTCGCGCAGGATGCCGTAGCCGCCGTCGTCGACGATCAGCCAGGTGACGTCCAGGCCGTGCTGGACCGCGGTGGCCAGTTCGGCGATCGAGTACATCGCGCCGCCGTCGCCCGAGACGGCCAGGACCGGGGTGCCCGGTTCCGCGACGCAGGCGCCGAGGGCCGCCGGGAAGGCATAGCCGAGGCCGCCCGCGCCCTGGGCCGAGTGCATGGTGTTGGGGTGCTTCGCGTCGAAGGCCGACCACGCCCAGTAGGACAGGATCGTCATGTCCCAGAAGGACGGGGAGCGCGGGGGGAGGGCCTGGCGGACCGAGGTGAGGAGCTGCCGCTCCAGGGCCACGTTCTGGGTTTCCAGGCGGGCCTCGATGTCCGACAGGACCATGCGGACGCGCTCCGGGGCGTACGGGTCCTCGCGCTCGGCCACCGTCTCCAGCAGGGCTTGGAGGCCCAGGCGGGCATCGGCGTGGATGCCCAGGCCCGGGTGGTTGGACTCCAGCTTGCCGAGGTCGGCCTCGATCTGGACCACCCGGCCGGCGGGCAGGAAGGTGTGGTAGTTGGAGGACAGCTCGCCCAGCCCGGAGCCGACGACGAGCAGGACGTCCGCGTCCTCCAGGAAGTCGGTCATGTGGCGGTCCTCCAGCCAGGACTGGAGGGAGAGCGGGTGCGTCCACGGGAAGGCGCCCTTGCCGCCGAAGGTGGTGACCACCGGCGCGTTCAGGCGCTCGGCGAGCTGCCGCAGCTTGCCGGCCGCGTCGGCGCGGACCACACCGCCGCCCGCGATGATCACCGGACGGGCGGCACGCTCCAGCCAGTGGGCGGCCAGGGCGGTGAGCTCGGGCCGCGGAGCGAGCTCGTGGGGAGTCGCGTCCATGCCCGTGACCTGCGGAACGAGGGTCTCCGCGCGCAGCACGTCCTCGGGGATCTCCACCCAGACCGGGCCGTGCGGGGCGGTGAGCGCCGATTCCCAGGCCTCGGCGAGCGCCGAGGGGATCTGGGAGGGGGTGCGGGCCGTGTGGACCGACTTCACCACCTCCCGGAAGGAGGCGGACTGGTCGCGCAGTTCGTGCAGGTGGCCCCGGCGGCCGCCGCCCAGGCCCGCCACCGGCACCTGGGAGGAGATGGCGAGGACCGGGGCCGAGGCGGCCGCCGCCTCCGCCAGCGCCGGCAGCGCCATGAGCGCACCCGGCCCGGTGGAGAGGAGCAGCGGCACCGCCTCGCCGGTGATCCGGCCGTAGGCGTCGGCGGCGAAGCCGGCGTTGTTCTCCGTACGCAGGCCCACCAGCCGCAGGTCGGAGCGTCCGACCGCGTCGAACAGGCCGAGCGCGTGCTGGCCGGGCAGCCCGAAGACGGTGGTCGCGCCGAGCGAGCGCAGCGTTTCCACGACCAGGTCCCCGCCCGTCCGGCCCGGCGGGGGCGCCAGGGCGGCGGCCGTCTGGGCCTCGGTGGGACGGAGTACCAGGTCGTGGTCGTGCGTCACGTGCGCTTACTCGCCCTTCTTACTTCGCCTTCGCGGCGGCGATCTGACGGCTCATGATCGTGGTGAGCTCGTACGCGGTGTGGGAGGCCGCCACCGAGGTGATCTCCGCGTGATCGTACGCCGGGGCGACCTCGACGACATCGGCGGAAACGAGGTTGCAGGAGGACAGGCCGCGGATGATCTCCAGCAGCTCGCGGGAGGTCATGCCGCCCGCCTCGGGGGTGCCGGTGCCGGGCGCGTGGGCCGGGTCCAGCACGTCGATGTCGATCGAGATGTACAGCGGGCGGTCGCCGATGCGCTGGCGCAGCTGGTCGGCGACCTCGTCGGCGCCGCGCCGGTAGACGTCGGCGGAGGTGACGATGCCGAAGCCCATCTTCGCGTCGTCGTCGAGGTCCTGCTTGCCGTACAGCGGGCCGCGGGTGCCGACGTGGGAGAGCGCCTCGGTGTCGAGGATGCCCTCCTCGACGGCGCGGCGGAACGGGGTGCCGTGGGTGTACTCGGCGCCGAAGTAGGTGTCCCAGGTGTCCAGGTGCGCGTCGAAGTGCAGCAGGGCGACGGGGCCGTGCTTCTTGGCGACGGAGCGCAGCAGCGGCAGGGCGATGGTGTGGTCGCCGCCGAGGGTCATCAGGCGGGAGCCGTTGCCGAGCAGCTCGTCGGCCGCGGCTTCGACCGTCTCGACGGCCTCGTTGATGTTGAAGGGGTTCACGGCGATGTCGCCGGCGTCCGCGACCTGCGCGAGGGCGAAGGGTGAGGCGTCCTGGGCCGGGTTGTACGGGCGCAGCAGGCGGGAGGCCTCGCGGATGGCGTTGCCGCCGAAGCGGGCGCCGGGGCGGTAGGACACGCCGGAGTCGAAGGGCACGCCGACGACGGCGACGTCGGCGGAGCCGACCTCGTCGAGGCGCGGCAGCCGGGCGAAGGTCGCCGGGCCGGCGTAGCGCGGGATGCGGGAGGAGTCGACGGGGCCGCGCGGCTGCGTGCTCATGGGGGGTGCCCTTCTGGAGGTCCTGCGGTTCCTGCTGGTGCGGTTCTTCGAGCGTAAGCGGGCCGTCGGCGGGTGGGGAGTGTACGTTTCATCCACCTGGCCGATCTGAAATGTACGGAGTATCCATGCCCGGTCTTCCCAGCGGTCCGGAGCACGGCAACGGCTGCGCCGGGAGCCCTGACGGTGCCCTTGCCGGGTCGCCCTCCGGGGAGCCGCTCACCCCACCGGTCCTCCTCGGCGGCCTCCTCGCCGAGCGCGCGCTCGGTCTGCGCCACCTCGCCGGGCCCCGGACGGCGGAGGTGCACGGGGTGCACGCTTCCGAGATGGCCGACCCGACCCCGTACCTGCTGGGCGGGGAGCTGCTGCTGACGGCCGGGGCCGCGCTGACGGAGGCCGGCGCCCCGGCCTATGTCGGCCGGCTCGCCCGCGCCGGAGCCGCCGGGCTCGGTTTCGGCGTCACCCCGGTGCACGAGGTCGTCCCGCCGGGCCTGGCCGGGGCGTGCGAGCAGTACGGCCTGCCGCTCGTCGAAGTCCCCCCGGGGACCCCCTTCACGGCGGTGGCCCGTACCGTCGGGCGGCTGATGGCGGAGGCCCGCACGCGGGAGCTGCGCCGGATCACCGAGGCCCAGCAGTCGCTGGCCGCCGCGGCCACCAGGCCCGATCCGGTGCCGGCGGTACTGTCGCGCCTGGCGGGGAGCCTGGGGGGCCACGTCGTCCTCTTCCCGCCCGGGCGGCAGACGCCCGGGTCTGCGGCGCGGCAGACGCCCGGGCAGGCCCCCGCGACCCCGGCAGTGCAGACCCCCGGGCACTCGGCCGGGCAGGCCCCCGGGTCGCCGGGGCGGCAGGCGGCCGGGCGGGCGCTGCCGCCCGAGGCCGCCGAGGCGCTGTCCGCCCTGCCGGCCCGTCTCGGGCCGCCCGGCGGCGCGGCCACCGCCACCGACTCCGCGGCGGGCTGGGACCTGGCCGCCTACACCCTCGGCGACGGGCCCGTCCTCGGCGTGGCGCGTCCCGGGCGCACCCCCGGCGACCACGCCATCACCGCGATCGCCGCCGTGCTGCTGACGTTGCTGGCCGCGCCCCGGCCCGAGGGGGACGCGGCCGCGGCCCTCACCCGGCTCCTGCTCGGCGGGGATCCCGCCGCGGTCCTGGCCCCCGGCCCCTGGCACGTCGTCCACGCCCGCGGCTCGGGGGACCCGCAGACCCTCGCGGCCGCGCTGGGCACCGTACTGCTCGATGCGCGCGAGCGCGGCGTACGGCTGCTCACCGACCGGGAGCCCGCCCCGCAGCCCGGCTGGCGGCTCGGGGTGAGCGCCCCGGCCGCGCCCTCCGCCCTGGCCGCGGCCGACGCCCAGGCCGAGCGCGCCCTGGTCCGGGCCGAGGCTGCCCGCACCCCCCTGGCCCGCCACACCGACCCCGGCCTGGCGGGCCTGATCGGCGAAGCGGAGTCCCGGGCCCACGCCGAGGCCCTGCTCGGACCGCTCCCCCCGGCCCTGCGCGAGACCCTCCGGGCCTGGCTCGCCCACCACGGCGGCTGGGACCGCACCGCCACCGCCCTCGGCGTGCACCGCAACACCGTCCGCCAGCGCATCGCCCGCGCGGGCACCCTGCTGGACCGCGACCTCGACGACCCCGACAGCCGGATGGAACTGTGGTTCGCGCTACGCACCCTGGACACGGGGAACAACCCGCCGGTAACTTAATCTGAGCAAGCGCTTAGACCTCAGCCGTCCAACCGCTCGCCAGCCACCGATCGAGTCACCACGACGGCGCGCAACCACCTCCGCGGGAGCGGTGGCGGTTTGGCCGCAAAGAAGGGGAGGCGGCCGTGCGCCGTACCGTATTCAACGAGGACCACGAGGCGTTCCGCGAGACCATCCGCGCCTTCATCGAGGCCGAGGTCGTCCCCGTCTACGACGAGTGGTTCCAGGCCGGCCAGGCGCCGCGCGACTTCTACTACAAGCTCGGCGAGCTGGGCGTCTTCGGCATCAACGTCCCCGAGGAGTTCGGCGGCGCGGGTCTGGACACCCACAAGTTCGAAGCCGTGCTCTACGAGGAGACCTCGCGCGCCGGCGTGAACTTCGGCGGATCCGGCGTGCACGTGCTGCTCGCCCTGCCCTACATCAAGATGCTCTCCACCGACGAGCAGAAGAAGCGCTACCTGCCGAAGTTCGTCTCCGGCGAGGAGATGTGGGCGCTGGCCATGACCGAGCCGGGCACCGGCTCCGACGTCGCCGGCATGAAGACCACCGCCAAGCTCTCGGAAGACGGCAGCCACTACGTCCTCAACGGCGCCAAGACCTTCATCACCGGTGGTGTGCACGCCGACCGCGTGATCGTCTGCGCCCGCACCTCCGCCCCGCGCGAGGACGACCGCCGCTTCGGCATCTCCCTGTTCGCCGTGGACACCAAGTCCGAGGGCTACTCGATCGGCCGCAAGCTCGACAAGCTGGGCCTGCGCACCTCCGACACCGCCGAGCTGGCGTTCGTCGACGTGAAGGTCCCGGTCGAGGACCTGATGGGCGAGGAGAACAAGGGCTTCTACTACCTCGGCGCCAACCTGCCCTCCGAGCGCTGGGGCATCGCCTTCGGCGCCTACGCCCAGGCCAAGGCCGCCGTCCGGTTCGCCCAGAACTACGTGCAGGAGCGCACGGTCTTCGGCAAGCCCGTCGCGCACTTCCAGAACACCAAGTTCGAACTGGCCGCCTGCCAGGCCGAGGTCGACGCCGCCGAGGCCGTCGCCGACCGCGCCCTGGAGGCCCTGGACGCCGGTGAGCTGACCGCCGCCGAGGCCGCCTCCGCGAAGCTCTTCTGCACCGAGGTCGCGCACCGCGTCATCGACAAGTGCCTCCAGCTGCACGGCGGCTACGGCTACATGAACGAGTACCCGATCGCCCGCCTGTACGCCGACAACCGCGTGAACCGCATCTACGGCGGCACCAGCGAGGTCATGAAGTCCATCATCGCCAAGTCGATGGGCCTGTAGGGATCCCGGGCAAAGCACCCGCTCCTTCACCGTGAACGACGCACTGACGACGCTCCTCGATCTGCTCGACCTGGAGCAGATCGAGGAGAACATCTTCCGCGGTACCAGCCGCTCGGCGCTGGTACCGCGCGTCTTCGGCGGGCAGGTCGCCGCCCAGGCGCTGGTGGCGGCCGGCCGCACCGTGCCCGAGGACCGCGCCGCGCACTCCCTGCACTCGTACTTCCTGCGCGCCGGGGACCCGGGCGCACCGATCGTGTACTCGGTGGACCGGATCCGCGACGGGCGCTCCTTCACCACGCGCCGCGTCGTGGCCGTGCAGCACGGCCAGCCGATCTTCCACCTCTCCGCGTCGTTCCAGACGTACGAGGACGGCCTGGACCACCAGGCCGCCATGCCGTCCGCCCCCGACCCGCAGACCCTGCCGACGGCGGCCGAGGCCCTGCCCGCCTACCGGGACGTCTTCCGCGACCCGGACACGGTGGAGCGGCTGATCGAGGCACGCGGCGCGGTGGACCTGCGCTACGCCACGACCCCGCCGTGGGGCAGCATCGGCGAGCCGGTGGAGCCGCGCTCGCAGGTGTGGTTCCGTACGGCCGACAAGCTGGAGAGCGACGACCCGCTGCTGCACACCTGCCTGGCGACCTACGTGTCCGACATGACCCTGCTGGACTCGGTGCTGCTCGCGCACGGGCGCGGCGGATGGGCGGTGGGCGACGTGGTCGGGGCCTCGCTGGACCATGCGATGTGGTTCCACCGGCCGTTCCGCGCGGACGAATGGCTGCTGTACGACCAGGAGTCCCCCTCGGCGGCGGCCGGGCGCGGCCTGGGCCAGGCCCGGATCTGGACACAGGACGGCCGCCTCGCGGTGACGGTGATCCAGGAGGGTGTCGTACGCGTCCCGCGTGCGTGACGCACATCGCGGCCGGCGGGCCTCAGTCCCACCAGAAGCCCCAGTGGTTGCTGCCGGTGACCGCTTCGTCCGCGTAGGCGCGGATGCTGCCGGAGCCCTGCCGGACGTTGTCCGGGCAGAACGCGAAGTGTTCCGCCGCGACGGGCAGCGCCCGGGCTGTCGTAGCCGGCGGGGCCGCCACGGACACCTGGAGCTCGTCGAAGCCGAGGGCGACGACCCGGGCGCCGAAGCGGTCCTCCCAGGAGCGCAGGACCGCGCTGATGAGTGCGGTGTCGTTCTCGTGGTTCGCCGGTCCGCACCAGCCCATCGCGGTGGGCACGTCGGCCGCGCGGCCCGCGGGGACCAGCGCGAGCCGGGGGCTCGGCAGGACACCGCTCGTGATCAGCTCGTCCGCGAGCTCGCAGGCCGCGGCCTCGGCATCCGCCGCGTCCGGCCCGCTCTCCGCTCCCGGCTGCGCGAGCCCCGGCCAGTCCCTGCCGAACGGGGCGATGAGCTCCTCGCCGTGCGCCCCCTCCTCGGGATCGGGGACCACCCCGGTCCAGAACTCGCGCAGCACCGGCCCGGCGTGGTGGTCGTCGGGGTCCGACATCCGCCGCGGCGCGAACTCCCGCTCCGTCCACCACCGCTCCAGTCCCCGGCGTCCCTGGAACAGCACGGCCTGGAGCCCGGCGGACGCCGTCGCGGGGTTGCGGTACGCGGCGAGTCCCCCGGTGCCCACGGCCCCGTCGGACACCCACAGCAGCGGCTCGGGCGCCCTGCGCCACCTGCGCCGGCCGGGTTTGTCAATGACCGTCCCGGGCGGCAGCCGGAGCCCCAGCGAGCGTCCTCGGGGGTCGGCGGCCAGGACGGACAGCGGGTTGTGGGCGCGCGGAGGCCTCGGCATGGGGCGACCGTAACGGCCGCCGCCGACAACGGGCTACGAGCGCCGCCGGCACCGCGCCTTCACCAGACCCCGCCCCTTCACCAGGCCCCCGCGCCTTCCGCCGGCCCCGCGCCTCCAGCCGGCCCTACGCCTCCAAGAGGCCCGCCGCGTCCAGCAGGTAGGCGACCATCGGGTCGTAGAAGCGCGGGTCGCGGACGTGGTCGTCCAGCGGGACCGCCACCTGCAGGGTGCCCTCGGCCTCGCCGAGGAAGAGCGCCGGGTCGTTGCAGTCGGCGTAGCCCACCGCGTCCAGGCCGCGCTGGGCCGCGCAGCCCGCCCAGCCGTGGTCGGCGACGACCAGGTCCGGCTGGGGGCGGTGCTCCGCGGCGAGCCCGTCCAGGATCGCGGCCATCGGCTCCGGCGAATGGGTGTGCCACAGGGTCGCGCCGCGCTCCAGCACGGCGATGTCCGCGAACTGCCAGACCGAGCCCTCGTCGGCCGTCAGCCCGGCCGGGATGACCACGATCTCGCAGCCCGCCGCCCGCAGGGCCGCCGCCGTGGCCCGGTGGACGTCGAGGAGTCCGCCCGGGTGCCCGGTGGCCAGCAGCACGCTCTGCCGGTCCAGCGCGGCCTTGCGCAGCCGCGCCGCCAGCCGGTCCAGTCCGGCCACGGTGAGCTCCGGGTCGATGGTGTCCTGGCCGTGGCGGAACTGCGGGTCGTCCACGACCCCGCACCGCTCGGCCATCACCGCGAGCACGTCCTGCTCGTCCGTCCAGCGGTCGCCCAGCTCCAGGCCGAGCCAGTAGTGCCGGTCGCCGTTGGCGAGCTTCCTGTAGTGGGAGAGGTTGTTCTCGCGCGGGGTCGCGACCTGCCCGGCGATGCGGGTGCGGACCAGGTGGTCGACGAGTTCGGCGCGGCTGGGTACGGGCGTCTCTATCGGCTTCGGCATGCCGCCCATTCTGCCGCCGCGCAGGCGGAGGCGGCGCGTCCATCCCGGTCGGCGGACGCGCCCCGTCACACCGACAGCGCCCCGAACGCCCCGTGGGCGAGCCGCCGGAGCAGTGACTCCGTCGCCTCCCGCCCCAGGGCCGCCAGGTGGGGGGTGGAGTTCAGCAGGCCGAAGACCGCGTGCACGCAGACGCGTACCTCGACCTCGCCCACCTCCGGATGCAGGGCCCCCACGACATCCACCCACAGCTCCGCGTACTGGCGCTGGAGCTGGCGCACGAGCTTGCGGTCGGCCTCCCGGAGCCGGTCGAGCTCCCGGTCGTGCAGGGTGATCAGCGCGCGGTCGTCGAGCGCGAAGTCGATGTGCCCGTCGATGAGGGAGGACAGCACCAGGGCCCGGTCGCCCGCGGCTTCCTCCACCCGGCGCCGGCCGCCGGTCAGCAGTCGTTCGCTGATGCCCACCAGCAGCTCGGCGAGCATGGCGTCCTTGCCCGCGAAGTGCCGGTAGAGGCCGGGGCCGCTGATGCCGACCGCGGCGCCTATCTCATCGACTCCCACGCCGTGGAACCCGCGCGCGGCGAAGAGGCGGGCGGCCTCACGGAGGATCTGCTCGCGACGGGTCGGGGCGGCCGCTCTGGTGCTCATGGGAGACCATTCTAGACAGGGCCGTTAGCGCTCGTTAACCTAAGGCACACATGCGTTAACGCTCATTAACAGCGTGCACCGAGCAAGGGAGCTCGACCGATGCAGCAGGCACCAGTGCTGACGAGCGCCGCGGACCCGGCGTCCGAGGCCTGGCGGACCAACGAGGCCGCCCACCGCGAGCTGACCGAGGGCCTGCGGGCCCGGCTCGACGCGGCCCGGCTCGGCGGCGGCGAGAAGGCCCGCGCCCGCCACACCGCCCGCGGGAAGCTCCTCCCGCGCGACCGCGTGGACACCCTCCTCGACCCCGGATCCCCCTTCCTGGAGCTGGCCCCGCTGGCCGCCGAGGGCATGTACGGGGGCGCGGCGCCCGCCGCCGGGGTCATCGCGGGCATCGGCCGGGTCAGCGGCCGCGAATGCGTGATCGTCGCCAACGACGCCACCGTCAAGGGCGGCACGTACTACCCGATGACCGTCAAGAAGCACCTGCGCGCCCAGGAGGTGGCCCTGGAGAACCGTCTCCCCTGCCTCTACCTGGTCGACTCGGGCGGCGCCTTCCTCCCCATGCAGGACGAGGTCTTCCCCGACCGGGAGCACTTCGGCCGCATCTTCTACAACCAGGCCCGCATGTCCGGGGCCGGGATCCCGCAGATCGCCGCCGTCCTCGGCTCCTGCACGGCGGGCGGCGCGTACGTTCCGGCCATGAGCGACGAGGCCGTCATCGTGCGCGGCCAGGGCACGATCTTCCTGGGCGGCCCGCCGCTGGTGAAGGCGGCCACCGGCGAGGTCGTCACCGCGGAGGAGCTCGGCGGCGGCGAGGTCCACTCCCGGGTCTCCGGCGTGACCGACCACCTCGCCGAGGACGACGCGCACGCGCTGCGGATCGTACGGAACATCGTGGCGACCCTGCCCGAGCGCGGGGCCCTGCCCTGGTCCGTCGAGGCGCCCGAGGAGCCGAAGGTGGACCCGTACGGGCTCTACGGCGCGGTCCCGGTCGACTCCCGCACCCCGTACGACGCCCGCGAGATCATCGCCCGGATCGCGGACGGCTCGCGCTTCCAGGAGTTCAAGGCGGAGTACGGGCAGACGCTGGTCACCGGCTTCGCGCGGATCCACGGGCACCCCGTCGGGATCATCGCCAACAACGGCATCCTGTTCTCCGAATCGGCCCAGAAGGGCGCGCACTTCATCGAGCTGTGCGACCAGCGCGGGATCCCGCTCCTCTTCCTCCAGAACATCTCCGGCTTCATGGTCGGCCGGGACTACGAGGCCGGCGGCATCGCCAAGCACGGCGCCAAGATGGTGACGGCGGTGGCCTGCACCCGGGTTCCGAAGCTGACGGTGGTGGTCGGCGGCTCCTACGGCGCGGGCAACTACTCGATGTGCGGGCGGGCGTACTCGCCGCGGTTCCTGTGGATGTGGCCCAACGCCAAGATCTCGGTGATGGGCGGCGAGCAGGCCGCCTCCGTACTGGCCACGGTCAAGCGGGACCAGATCGAGGGCGCCGGCCAGGAGTGGCCGGCCGAGGACGAGGAGGCCTTCAAGGCCCCGGTCCGCGCGCAGTACGAGGAGCAGGGCAACGCCTACTACGCCACCGCCCGGCTGTGGGACGACGGGGTCATCGACCCGGTGGAGACCCGGCAGGTGCTGGGACTGGCCCTGACCGCGTGCGCGAACGCCCCGCTGGGCGACTCCGCTTTCGGCATCTTCCGTATGTGACGTGAGGACCTCTTCGATGTTCAGCACTGTTCTGGTCGCGAACCGGGGCGAGATCGCGGTACGGGTCATCCGCACGCTGCGGCAGCTCGGCATCCGCTCGGTGGCCGTCTTCAGCGACGCGGACGCGGACGCCCGCCATGTGCGGGAGGCCGACACGGCCGTCCGCATCGGCCCGCAGGCCGCCGCCGAGAGCTACCTGTCGGTGGAGCGGCTGCTGGATGCGGCCCGCCGCACCGGCGCCGAGGCCGTCCACCCGGGTTACGGCTTCCTCGCGGAGAACGCGGCCTTCGCGCGGGCCTGCGCCGAAGCCGGGCTGGCCTTCATCGGGCCGCCGGCGAGCGCGATCTCCCTGATGGGCGACAAGATCCGGGCCAAGGAGACGGTCAAGGCCGCGGGCGTGCCCGTCGTGCCCGGCTCCTCCGGCAGCGGCCTGAGCGACGCCGAACTGGCGGCGGCCGCCGCCGAGATCGGCATGCCGGTGCTCCTGAAGCCCTCGGCGGGCGGCGGCGGCAAGGGCATGCGGCTCGTGCGGGACGCATCCGTACTGGCCGAGGAGATCGCCGCGGCCCGCCGCGAGGCCCGCTCCTCCTTCGGCGACGACACCCTGCTGGTCGAGCGGTGGGTGGACCGGCCCCGGCACATCGAGATCCAGGTGCTGGCGGACGCGCACGGGAACGTGGTCCACCTGGGCGAGCGCGAGTGCTCGCTCCAGCGCCGGCACCAGAAGGTGATCGAGGAGGCGCCGAGCGTCCTGCTCGATGAGAAGACCCGCGCGGCGATGGGCGCGGCAGCGGTCGAGGCCGCGCGCTCGTGCGGGTATGTCGGAGCGGGCACGGTGGAGTTCATCGTCCCGGGCGGGGACCCGTCCTCCTACTACTTCATGGAGATGAACACCCGCCTCCAGGTCGAGCACCCGGTGACCGAGCTGGTCACCGGGCTGGACCTGGTGGAGCAGCAGCTGCGGGTGGCGGCCGGGGCGCCGCTCGGCTTCGAACAGTGCGAGGTCGCCCTCACCGGGCACGCGATCGAGGCCCGCGTCTGCGCCGAGGACCCGGCTCGGGGGTTCCTGCCGTCGGGCGGTACGGTCCTGGCCCTGTCCGAGCCGTCGGGCGGGGCGGTGCGCACCGACTCCGGCCTGCTGGCGGGCGTACCGGTGGGCTCGGCGTACGACCCGATGCTGTCCAAGGTCATCGCCTACGGCCCGGACCGCGCCGCCGCCCTGCGGGTGCTGCGCGGCGCCCTCGCGGACACGGTGATCCTCGGCGTCCAGACCAACACCGGCTTCCTGCGGCGTCTGCTGGCCCACCCGGACGTCGTCTCGGGCGACCTGGACACGGGCCTGGTCGAGCGCGACCTCCCGTCCTTGCTCCCGGACGGCGTCCCGCCAGAGGTGTACGCGGCGGCCGCGCTGCTGAACGTCCCCCGCCCCGCCCCTTCCCGGCCCGCTCCCCAGACGCCGGCGGGGCCGACCGGTGCGGCCTGGGTCGACCCCTTCGACGTGCCGAGCGGCTGGCGTCTGGGCGGCGCCCCTGCCTGGACGGTCCACCACTTCCGCCTCCCGGGCCAGGAACCGGTGGCGGTCCGCACCCGCCCGTCGGGTTGCGACACGGAGGTGCTCCTCGCGCCCGCACCCGCCGCCGGCAGCGGCGCCGGACCGGATCCAGCCTCGCCGGCGTCTGCGGCGCAGGGTCCGGGACAGCGCCACGGCGCACCGGCCCGCGCCCGCATCGTGGACCGCGCGAGCGGCGCCGTCACCGTCGAACTGGACGGGGTCACCCACCGGTTCAGCCACGCCGACTCCCCGGAGGGGACCTGGCTCGGCCGCGACGGTGACAGCTGGCACCTTCAGCGCCACGACCCCGTCGAGGCGAACCTGAGCGGCGCCGGACGCGGCGGCGCCGACACGCTGGCCGCCCCCATGCCCGGCACCGTCACCGTCGTCAAGGTGGCCGTGGGCGACGAAGTGGCGGCCGGCCAGAGCCTGCTCGTCGTGGAGGCGATGAAGATGGAGCACGTCATCTCCGCCCCGCACGCCGGGACCGTCACCGAACTCGACGTCACCCCCGGGACCACGGTGGCCATGGACCAGGTCCTCGCCGTCGTCACCCCCCGCACCGACGAGGAGGGCGACGCGTGAACGGCCTGCCCATGACCGTCCCCGACCCGGGCCTGCCGTCCCGGGTCCGGATCCACGAGGTCGGTGCCCGCGACGGGCTCCAGAACGAGAAGACGGCCGTCCCCACCGCCGTCAAGGCCGAGTTCGTCCACCGGCTCGCCGCAGCCGGCCTGACCACCATCGAGGCCACCAGCTTCGTCCACCCCAAGTGGGTACCGCAGCTGGCCGACGCCGAGCAGCTCTTCCCGCTCCTCGCCGACGTGCGGGCGCAGCTTCCCGTCCTGGTCCCCAACGAGCGCGGCCTCGACCGGGCCCTCGCCCTCGGTGCCTCGCGCATCGCGGTCTTCGGTTCGGCCACCGAGACCTTCGCCTCGCGCAACCTCAACCGCACCGTCGCCGGGTCCCTCGCCATGTTCGAGCCCGTCGTGGCCCGCGCCAAGGAGCAGGACGCCCATGTGCGCGGCTACCTCTCGATGTGCTTCGGCGACCCGTGGGAGGGCCCCGTCCCGGTCTCCCAGGTGGTCTCCGTCGCCACGGCCCTGCTCGGCCTCGGCTGCGACGAGCTGAGCCTGGGCGACACCATCGGCGTCGCCACCCCCGGCCACGTCCGGGCCCTGCTCACCGCGCTGGGCGAAGCCGGGGTCGCCACCGAGCGCATCGGTGTGCACTTCCACGACACCTACGGCCAGGCGCTCTCCAACACCCTGGCCGCACTCCGCTTCGGCGTGACCACCGTCGACGCCTCCGCCGGCGGCCTCGGCGGGTGCCCGTACGCCGAGAGCGCCACCGGCAACCTCGCCACCGAGGACCTGGTGTGGATGCTCGACGGCCTCGGCATCGAGACCGGCGTCGATCTGGCCGCCCTCACCGCCACAAGCGTGTGGATGGCCGAACAGCTGGGCCGGCCCAGCCCCTCCCGTACCGTCCGCGCCCTCTCCCACAAGGAGTAGTCACACCATGTCCCTCGACCACCGGCTCACCCCCGAGCACGAGGAACTCCGCCGTACCGTCGAGGAGTTCGCGCACGACGTCGTGGCGCCGAAGATCGGCGACCTGTACGAGCGGCACGAGTTCCCGTACGAGATCGTCCGCGAGATGGGCCGCATGGGCCTGTTCGGCCTGCCCTTCCCGGAGGAGTACGGCGGCATGGGCGGCGACTACCTCGCCCTCGGCATCGCCCTGGAGGAGCTGGCCCGCGTCGACTCCTCCGTCGCCATCACGCTGGAGGCCGGGGTCTCCCTGGGTGCGATGCCCCTCTACCTCTTCGGCAGCGAGGAGCAGAAGCGCCAGTGGCTGCCCCGGATGTGCTCCGGCGAGATCCTGGGCGCCTTCGGCCTGACCGAGCCTGGCGCGGGCAGCGACGCGGGCGGCACCCGCACGACTGCCGTCCGCGAGGGCGACGAGTGGGTCATCAACGGTTCCAAGTGCTTCATCACCAACTCCGGTACGGACATCACCGCTCTGGTGACCGTCACCGCCGTGACCGGCCGCAAGGCGGACGGCCGCCCGGAGATCTCCTCGATCATCGTCCCGTCCGGCACACCGGGCTTCACGGTGGCGGCCCCCTACTCCAAGGTCGGCTGGAACGCCTCGGACACCCGCGAGCTGTCCTTCGACGGCGTACGGGTCCCGCTGGCCAACCTGGTGGGCGAAGAGGGCCGCGGCTACGCGCAGTTCCTGCGGATCCTCGACGAGGGCCGCATCGCCATCTCCGCGCTCGCGACGGGTCTGGCCCAGGGCTGCGTGGACGAATCGGTGAAGTACGCCAAGGAGCGGCACGCCTTCGGCAAGGCGATCGGCGACAACCAGGCCGTCCAGTTCAAGCTCGCCGACATGGAGATGCGCGCCCACATGGCCCGCATCGGCTGGCGCGACGCGGCCTCGCGGCTGGTCCGCGGGGAGCCGTTCAAGAAGGAGGCGGCGATCGCGAAGCTGTACTCCTCCACGGTCGCGGTGGACAACGCCCGCGAGGCCACGCAGATCCACGGCGGCTACGGCTTCATGAACGAGTACCCGGTGGCCCGCATGTGGCGCGACTCCAAGATCCTGGAGATCGGCGAGGGCACCAGCGAGGTCCAGCGCATGCTGATCGCCCGCGAACTGGGCTTCGCCGGCTAGTGCTGTGAGGTCCGCTCCGGCGGCGGACCGCAAGAGGGGGCCCGGGTAGTTAGAGCCCCCTTACCCTTTCTGGCCAAGGTTAGGCTAACCTTCCCAGCGAACGGCTAGAGAGGCCGCCCGGCACGCACGAAATCGGACACCGACATGCCCAAGTCCCGCACCCTGCCCCTGACCCGCCGCGGATTCATCGCGGCGGGCGGTGCCCTCGGCCTCGTCGCGGCGCTGGCCGCCTGCGGCGGTACCGACTCGGCGAAGGGGGACGGGGGGGCGGACAAGGCGGCCGCGGCCTCGGGTCCGTGGTCCTTCAAGGACGACCTCGGCAAGGACGTCAGCACGAAGTCCAAGCCGAAGAACGTCGTCGCCTTCACCGGCACGGCCGCCGCGCTGTACGACTACGGCGTGCCGGTCAAGGGCGTCTTCGGTCCCACGAAGACCGCCGACGGCAAGCCCGACGTCCAGGCCGGTTCGATGGACATCTCCAAGGTCGAGATCCTCGGCAACGTCTACGACGAGTTCAACGTGGAGAAGTACGCGGCCCTCCAGCCCGACCTCCTCGTCACCAACACGTGGGACGGCACCTACTGGTACGTGCCCGAGGCGTCCAAGGACAAGATCCTGAAGCTGGCCCCGGCCGCCGCGATCTCCGTGGGCGGCGACGCCACCCTGGACAAGGCGCTGGAGCGCACCGCGGACCTCGCCAAGTCCCTCGGCGCCGACCTGGACGCCAAGACCACCGTCGACGCCAAGGCCCGCTTCGAGGCCGCCGCCGCGAAGGTGCGCGAGGCCACCAAGGCCAACCCGGGCATCAAGGTCCTCGTCGGCTCCGGCTCGGCCGACCTCTTCTACGCCTCCTCGCCGAAGACCTCCGCCGACCTCAAGTACTTCGAGCAGCTGGGCGTCGAGTTCGTCACTCCCGAGAAGCTGGACGAGGGCGGCTTCTTCGAGAGCCTCAGCTGGGAGAACGCCGGCAAGTACAAGGCCGACGTCATCCTGCTCGACAACCGCACCGGCACCCTGCAGCCCCAGGACCTGAAGTCCAAGGCCACCTGGGCCGAGATGCCCGCGGTGAAGGCCGGCCAGGTCATCCCGCGGGTCACCGAGCCGATCTACTCGTACGACAAGTGCGCCCAGATCCTGGAGGACCTCGCGAAGTCCCTCCAGAGCGCCAAGAAGGTCGGCTGACCACCCTTCACTCCGGCTGATTCCCAGGGGGACCCTCCGCATGACCGTCACCGCCTCCGAGGCCCCGGCCGCCGCGCACTTCCGCTTCTTCGACTGCGAAGTGCTCCGCACGCGCCGCCTCGGCCACTCCTTCCTGCGGGTCACCTTCGGCGGGGAGTCCCTCGCGGGCTTCCGTTCGGGCGGCTTCGACCAGAGCCTGTCGCTCTTCCTGCCGCCGCCCGGACGGGAGCACACCGTGCTCCCGTCCACCGACGAGGACACCTGGTTCGGCGCCTGGCGCGCCATGCCGGAGGCGGAGCGGCCGGTGATGCGCTCCTACACGGTGCGCGCCCAGCGCCGTACGCCCGCTGGTGCGGACGAGATCGACATCGACTTCGTGCTGCACGGGACCGGCACCTCGGCCGCCGGCGCGGCGGACTCCCCCGCGGCCCGCTGGGCCGGGCAGGCGGTCCCCGGCCGCCGGATCCTCGCGATCGGGCCGGCCGTGGCGCAGAACAAGTCCGTCCGGTTCCAGCCGCCGCCCGGCACCGACGCGATCTGGATGTACGCGGACGAGACGGCGCTGCCCGCCGCGGCCGCGATCCTGGAACGGCTGCCCGCGGGCACGGCGGTCCGGGCCTGGTTCGAGGTTCCGCACGAGGACGACCGGCTGGCGCCGGCCACCCGGGCCGACGCGGACATCACCTGGATCGTGCGCGAGGGCGCCGGCCGGGAACGGACCGGGCGGGTGCTGGACGCGCTGCGCTCGACCGCGACCGCGACCGCGGCCCCCGCGGCCCCGTACGCATGGCTGGCGGGCGAGGCGGGCACCGTCCGCGCGGTGCGCCGCCACCTCGTGCAGGAACGTTCCGTCGATCGCCGGGCGGTGCGCTTCACCGGGTACTGGCGGCTGGGTGCGAGCGAAGAGGAGCTGCTCGCCGAGGCGTACGCGGGCCGGGCGGCGAGCGAGGACCCGGCTTCGGAGCTGTAGCCCAACCACCCTGCGGGGCAGGGGAATGCGGACAGATGGACCCCGGCTTCTGGCCGGGGTCCATCTGTATTTGGATCACAAGTTAGGTTAGGCTAACCTAAACACATCCCCACTCCCCCTCTTGCCTGCCCGGAGGAAAGTTGATGCGTTCGCATCTGCTCAACGAGACGACCGCGGACCTCTACCGGCGTTCCGTCACGGAGGGCGTCGCCCGGGTGGCGGCCAAGATCGCCACCACGGAACGCCCCCACACGGGCATCTCGGTCGGCGAACTCGCCCCGGTCATCAACGGGATCGACCTGGACCGGCCCCTCGAAGACCCGGCCGCCGTCCTCGACGAGCTGGAAGAGGTCTACCTGCGCGACGCGGTGTACTTCCACCACCCGCGCTACCTGGGCCACCTCAACTGCCCCGTCGTCATCCCCGCGGTCCTCGGCGAGGCGGTCCTCTCGGCCGTCAACTCCTCCCTGGACACCTGGGACCAGTCGATCGGCGGCACCCTGATCGAGCGGCGCCTGATCGACTGGACCGCCCGCCGGATCGGTCTCGGCCCCGCCGCCGACGGCATCTTCACCTCCGGCGGCAGCCAGTCCAACTTCCACGCCCTGCTGCTGGCCCGCGACGAGGCATGCCGGCTGGTGATGCAGCACGCCCTCGACGAGGGCCGCGAGCCGGCGAAGGCCGACATCCTGCCGAAACTGCGCATCTTCTCCTCCGAGGCCAGCCACTTCAGCGTCAAAAAGTCGGCCGCCATGCTCGGGCTCGGCTACGAGGCCGTCATCTGCGTCCCCGTCGACCGCAACCGCCGCATGGACGCCTCCCTCCTCGCCCTGGAGCTGGAGAACTGCCGGCGCGAGGGCCTCTTCCCGATGGCCGTCGTCGCCACCGCCGGCACCACCGACTTCGGGTCCATCGACCCGCTCCCCGAGATCGCCCGCCTGGCCGCCGAGCACTCCGTGTGGATGCACGTGGACGCCGCCTACGGCTGCGGACTGCTGGTCTCCCCCACCCGCCGGCACCTCCTCGACGGCATCGAGCACGCCGACTCGGTCACGGTCGACTACCACAAGTCCTTCTTCCAGCCCGTCAGTTCCAGCGCCGTGCTGGTCCGCGACCGCGACACCCTGCGGCACGCCACCTACCACGCTGACTACCTCAACCCGCGCCGCATGGCCGACGAGCAGATCCCCAACCAGGTCGACAAGTCGATCCAGACCACGCGCCGCTTCGACGCGCTCAAGCTCTGGATGACACTGCGCACCATGGGCGCCGACGGCCTCGGCTCGCTCTTCGACGAGGTCATCGACCTGGCCGCCGCCGGCTGGAAGATCATCGACGCCGACCCCCGCTTCGAGGCCGTCGTCGAGCCGCAGATCTCCACCCTGGTCTTCCGTTACGTCCCGGAGGGCGAGGTGCGCGCCGACCTGGCCGACGAGGCCAACCTCCACGCCCGCAAGGCCCTGTTCGCCTCCGGTGAGGCCGTCGTCGCGGGCACCAAGGTGGACGGCCGGCAGTACCTGAAGTTCACCCTGCTCAACCCGCAGACCACGACGGACGACATCTCGGCCGTCCTCGACCTCCTCGCCGCTCATGCCGCGCAGTACCTGGGAGAATCCCTTGCCGTCCACCGCTGAACCCCATGACTTCATCGGCATCGGCCTCGGTCCCTTCAACCTGGGACTCGCCTGCCTGACCGCCCCCATCGACGAGCTCGACGGCCTGTTCATCGAGTCGAAGCCGCACTTCGAGTGGCACGCCGGGATGTTCCTGGACGGCGCGCACCTGCAGACGCCGTTCATGTCGGACCTGGTGACCCTCGCCGACCCGACCTCGCCCTTCTCCTTCCTGAACTACCTGAAGGACAAGGACCGGCTGTACTCCTTCTACATCCGGGAGAACTTCTACCCGCTGCGGACCGAGTACAACGACTACTGCCGCTGGGCCGCCGACCGGCTCGACAACGTCCTGTACTCCACCTCCGTCACCGAAGTCGCCTACGACGAGCGGGCCGGGCTCTACGAGGTCCGCACCGACAAGGGCGACACCCACCGGGCCCGCCGCCTCGTCCTGGGCACCGGCACCACGCCCCACGTCCCGGAGGCGTGCGCCGGCCTCGGCGGCGACTACCTGCACAACTCCGCGTACATGCAGAACAAGGCGGGGCTCCAGAAGAAGAAGTCGATCACCCTGGTCGGCTCGGGCCAGAGCGCGGCCGAGATCTACTACGACCTGCTGGCCGAGATCGACGTCCACGGCTACCAGCTCAACTGGGTGACGCGCTCCCCGCGGTTCTTCCCGCTGGAGTACACGAAGCTGACGCTGGAGATGACCTCCCCCGAGTACGTGGACTACTTCCACGCCCTGCCCGAGGACACCCGCTACCGGCTGGAGAGCGGGCAGAAGAACCTCTTCAAGGGCATCGACGGCGACCTGATCAACGCCATCTTCGACCTGCTCTACCAGAAGAAGGTCTCGATGCCCGGCCCGGTGCCGACCACCCTGCTGACCAACACCTCGCTGAACGCCTCGGCCTACGACACCACCACGGGCACCTACACCCTGGGGCTGCGCCAGGAGGAGCAGGAGCGGGACTTCACCCTCGCCTCCGAGGGCCTGGTCCTGGCGACCGGCTACAAGTACCGCGTCCCGGACTTCCTCACGCCCCTGCGCGGCCGGCTGAACTTCGACGGCCGCGGCAGGCTGGACGCCGCCCGCAACTACAGCGTCGACGTCACGGGCCGGGGGGTCTACCTCCAGAACGGCACGACCCACAACCACTCCCTGACCTCCCCCGACCTGGGCATGGCC
The DNA here is from genome assembly GCF_001905445.1 of Streptomyces sp. CB00455. Taxonomy (GTDB): domain Bacteria; phylum Actinomycetota; class Actinomycetes; order Streptomycetales; family Streptomycetaceae; genus Streptomyces. Next base: position 891,221 of record NZ_LIVQ01000003.1, read on the forward strand.
GCGTACCGCAACGCGTACATCGTCGCCGAGCTGCTCGGCCGCGAGCACTACAAGGTCGAGAAGTCCATCGCGTTCCAGCAGTTCGCAGCCCCGGAAGGCATGCACGCATGAGCACCACCGGCACCACTGGCAACACCGGCAACACCGACGTCCTGTTCACCCGGACCGATCCGGATCTCGGCACGTTCTCCCTGCGCGCCCTGGACCCGCTCTCGGACGCCGGGCTGCTGCACGGCTGGGTCACCCACCCCAAGGCCTCCTTCTGGATGATGCAGGACGCCTCACTGCCCGACGTCGAGCGCGAGTACATGCGGATCGCCGCCGCCGAACACCACGACGCCTTCCTCGGCTTCCACGAAGGCCGGCCCGCCTTCCTGATGGAGACCTACGACCCGGCGCACCTGGAACTGGCCGGCCTGTACGACGCCCGGCCCGGTGACGTCGGCATGCACTTCCTCGTCGCCCCCGCCGACAGGCCGCTGCACGGTTTCACCCGCGCCGTCATCACCACCGTCATGGCCGCCGTCCTGGCCGACCCGGCCGCCGAGCGGGTCGTGGTGGAGCCGGACGTCCGCAACACCGCCGTCCACGCCCTGAACGAGGCGGTCGGCTTCGTGCCGGAGCGCACCGTCCGCAAGCCGGAGAAGGAGGCCCTGCTGAGCTTCTGCACCCGCGCCCGGTTCGAGGCCGCCACCGGCATCACGACGGGAGAGGCGATATGAGCCTGTCCGACGCCGTCTCCCACCTCACTCCGCAGCTGTGGGCCCGCGCCAACCGCGCGCTGGTCCGCAAGGCGCTGGCGGAGTTCTCCCACGAACGCCTGCTGACCCCGGAACCGCTCGGCGGGGACCGCTACCGCGTCCTGTCCGACGACGGCACGGTCGAGTACCGCTTCAGCGCCGTCCTGCACGCCCTGGACCACTGGTCGGTGGACGGGGAATCGGTCACCCGCCACCGGGACGGCGCCGAACTCCCGCTGGACGCGCTCGACTTCCACATCGAGCTGCGCGGGGCGCTGGGCCTGAGCCCGGAGGTCCTGCCCGTCTACCTGGAGGAGATCTCCTCCACCCTGGCCGGCTCGGGCTTCAAGTACACCAAGCCGCAGGTCCCCGCCGCCGTCCTCGCCAAGTCCTCCTTCCAGGACATCGAGACGGGCATGACCGAGGGGCACCCCTGCTTCGTGGCCAACAACGGCCGCCTCGGCTTCGGCATGCACGAGTACCTCTCCTACGCCCCCGAAGCCGCCAGCCCGGTCCACCTGGTGTGGGTGGCCGCCCGCAGGGACGTCTCCACCTTCACGGCGGGCGCGGGCCTGGACCACGACTCCTTCGTCCGGGCCGAGCTGGGCGAGACGGCCCTGGCCGGGTTCGCCGCGAAGATGAGCGCCCTGGGCCTGGACCTGGCCGACTACCACCTGCTGCCCGTCCACCCCTGGCAGTGGTGGAACAAGACCACGGTCACCTTCGCGGCCGAGATCGCGAGCCGCCGCCTGGTCCTGCTGGGCGAGGGCGAGGACGCCTACCTGGCGCAGCAGTCGATCCGTACCTTCTTCAACACGACCACGCCCACGAAGCACTACGTGAAGACCGCCATCTCGGTCCTCAACATGGGTTTCATGCGGGGCCTGTCGGCCGCCTACATGGAGGCCACCCCCGCGATCAACGACTGGCTCCACCAGCTGATCGAGGGCGACGAGGTCCTGCGGTCGGTGGACTTCTCGATCATCCGCGAGCGCGCGGCGATCGGCTACCACCACCGGCAGTACGAGCGGGCCACCGACCGGTACTCGCCCTACCGCAAGATGCTGGCGGCGCTGTGGCGCGAGTCCCCGGTGAACTCCCTGCGGGAGGGGGAGCGCCTGGCCACCATGGCCTCGCTGCTGCACGTGGACTGCGAGGGCCGCTCGGTGGCGGGCGCCCTGATCGCGGAGTCGGGCCTGACCCCGGCCGAGTGGCTGCGGCACTACCTGCGCGCCTACCTCGTGCCGCTCCTGCACTGCTTCTACCAGTACGACCTCGCCTACATGCCGCACGGCGAGAACACCATCCTCGTCATCGAGGGCGGCGTGGTGAAGCGGGCGATATTCAAGGACATCGCCGAGGAGATCGTGGTCATGGACCCGGACGCCGTGCTGCCGCCGGCGGTCGAGCGGGTCCGCGCGGACGTCCCGGAGGACATGAAGCTGCTGTCCGTCTTCACGGACGTCTTCGACTGCTTCTTCCGCTTCCTCGGCGCGATCCTCGTGGACGAGGGCATCTGCGAGGAGGACACCTTCTGGCGGGCGGTCGCGGACTGCGGGCACGCGTACCAGGAATCGATGCCGCAGCTCGCGGAGCGCTTCGCGCGCCACGACCTCTTCGCCGAGGAGTTCCAGCTCTCCTGCCTGAACCGGCTCCAGCTGCGGAACAACCGGCAGATGGTCGACCTCGCCGACCCCTCGGCGGCCCTCCAGCTCGTCGGCACGCTCAAGAACCCCGTCGCGGCCTTCGCCCGGCGGTGACCGGCCCCGGGCGGGGCGCCCAGACGATCCCCCGGCGCCCCGCCCGGACCGACCTGCCTGCCTGCCTGGAAGGGCCGGACCGGCCCGCCCGGACCGACCCCGTCAGGACCACGGGACGTCCGGCGCCCGGTGGTAGCCGATGTCCTGCGCCGCCAGGCGCGGACCCTGCGCGGCCAGCCGCGCCCGGTAGCCGTCCCAGCCGAGCGCCGCGGCCGGCGACCAGCCCAGCTCCGCCAGTCCCAGCACGCGCGGGAACGCCATGAGCTCCCAGTCGGCCCGCGTCGCGACCGTCTCCGTCCACAGCGGGGCCTCCACGCCCAGGACCGCGGACTGCGGCACCCCGGCCAGGTAGGCCCCCGGGTCCCAGGAGTACGCCCGCTCCACCGGCACGTACCCGGCCCACGCCAGGCCCGGCTTCGTCGCCGGGTCGTACTTCATGTCCAGGTAGAGCCGGTCCGCCGGCGACAGCACCAACGGGTGCCCCGCCTTCGCGGCCGCGGCGACCGCCGCCTTCTCGGCGGCCGGCGTCCGGTCGTGTCCCCAGTACTGGAGCACCGCCCCCCGCGCCGGCCGCGCCGTCGCGAGCTGGTGCCAGGCGACCACCGTCTTGCCGTACCGGCCCACCACCGCCTGCGCGCGGTCCATGAAGGCCGCGTAGTCCGCCGCCGGCGTCGAGTGCGCCTCGTCCCCGCCGATGTGCAGGTAGCGGCCCGGTGTCAGCTCCGCCAGCTCGCCGAGCACCTCGTCGATGAACTCGTACGTGCGCTCCTTGGCGACGCACAGGGAGCTGAAGCCCACCTTGACTCCGGTGTACCGCTCGGGGGCCTTGCCGTCGCAGTTCAGCTCCGCGTAGGAGGCGAGCGCCGCGTTGGTGTGCCCCGGCATGTCGATCTCCGGGACCACCTCGACGTACCGCTCGCCCGCGTACGCGACGAGCTCGCGGTACTCCTCCTTCGTCCAGTGGCCGCCGGGGCCGCCGCCGACCTCGCTGCCGCCCCCGTACGCGGCGAGCCTCGGCCAGGAGTCCACGGCGAGCCGCCAGCCCTGGTCGTCGCTCAGGTGCAGGTGCAGGGTGTTGACCTTGTACTGGGCGAGCTGGTCGACGTACCTCTTCACCTGCTCCACCGGGAAGAAGTGGCGTGCGACGTCGACCATCGCGCCCCGGTAGGCGAAGCGCGGCCGGTCGGTGACCGTCCCGCCCGGCACCGTGCCCGGGCCGGCGGCCGGCACGAGCTGCCGCAGCGTCTGCCCGGCGTGGAAGAGCCCGGCCGGGGTCCGCGCGGTCAGGGTCACGCCGGTCGGGCGGGATTCCAGCCGGTACCCCTCCTGCCCGACGCCTCCGGCACCGGCGTCGAGCCGGAGCCGGATCCCGTCCGCCCCGGCCCCGCCGACGACCGGTAGCGGCAGCCCGCTCGGGCCGCGCAGCTGCTCCGCGAGGAGTTCGCCGACCCGGCGCACCTCCTCGCCGGATCCCGGGGCGGTGCGGATGACCGTGCCCGGTCCGAAGGCGTACCCGGGTCCTTCGGCGCGGGCGGAGACCGGCGCCGGCAGGAGCTGTTCGAAAGGGGCCGGGGCGGCGGGGGGACGGCCGCCGGGCCGGGCCTCGTCACCGTGGGCGGTGGCGCTGCCGCTCGCGAGGGCGGGGGCCGCACCGAGGGCGAGGAGGGTGCCGAGCGCGCGTCGCAGGACTCTCATGGGCCCAGGTATAGGCCACGTGGGCCGCCAGGGGCGGTGCGAGAATCCCTCAATGGCGGAAATCATCCAGAAGGACGGTACGTGGACCTTCGACGGGGACACGGTGCGCATCGTGCCGGGCCGCGACAAGGGGGTGGGCCTGCTGCGCCAGACCCTCGGTGAAGTGGCGGTGCCGCTGGGGGCCGTGGCGGGCGTCAGCTTCGAGCCGGGGCGCAAGGCGGGGCGGCTGCGACTGCGGCTGCGTGACGGCGCGGACCCGCTGCTCCAGGTGACGGGCGGACGGCTGCCGGAGGCGTCCGACCCCTACCGGCTCACCGTGGAGCCGGACCGGACCGGGGTCGCGGAGTACTTCGTGGACGAGGTGCGGGCCGCCCTGCTGCTGGAGCAGGTGGAGACCGGCGCGGCGCGGGAGTACCTGCTGCCGGGGCCGGCGGTGCCGATCACCGTGGGGGCGGGCGACGGGACGGTCGCCTTCGACGGCGACCGGGTGGCACTGGAGTGGAACTGGAAGACGGAGGAAGCCAAGAGCTCCGGCGGGCCGCGTGAATTCCGGATCGGCGACCTGCGGTCGGTGGAGTGGTTCCCGGCGGTGGGTCTGGAGAACGGGTGGATCCGCTTCGCCCTGGCGGGTTCTCCGGCCGCGCCCGCGCCCAAGTACGACCCGTACGCGGTGGAGCTGTTCGGCTTCAGGAAGGACCCGCTGATGGCGCTGGTCGCCGCGGCGGTGGCGGTGCGCCTGCCGCACCCGGCGGCGCCGGGTGCGGCCGCCGAGGACCACGACTCCCTGCTGCGGCGGCTGCGCGAGCTGGGCGAGCTGCACCAGGCGGGGGTCCTCACGGGCGAGGAGTTCACGGCGGCGAAGCAGGCCGTTTTGCGGCGTTTCTAACCGGATCAATCCATTCCTGTGGTCCAGACCAGGAAGATCCTGCCCGGAATCGGGCAGGATCTTTGCGTTCGGCGCTCACAGCCGCCAATATCTACGAGTGCTCGATCGCCGCCCGTCGCATGACGACCTCGTCGACCACCTGGTGCGCAGCACCGCGCTGCAGCGCGGTGAGGCTGCCCGGGTGGTGCTGGACGTGCTCGCGTACTTCGACGAGACGACGGAGGAGTTCGTCCGCCGCCGCCACCGGGAACTGCAGTCCGGCGGAGCGGTCAACGCGGAGATCTTCGAGCGGATCGCGGCGGAACTGCCGCACCGCGCCGTGGCGCCCGCGGAGCTCTCGCTCCGGCAGCTGCGCCGCATCGTCTACGGCTGAGCCGGCGGCCGCAGACGCGGCCGCGGGAGAGCACGGGAACCGAACTTCAGGAGGGGCAGAACCGTATGTGCGGAATCGTCGGTTACATCGGCAAGCGTGACGTGGCACCGCTGCTGCTGGAAGGCCTGCAGCGGCTGGAGTACCGCGGGTACGACTCGGCGGGCATCGTCGTGAACAGCCCGAAGGCCGCCGCCCTGAAGGTGGTCAAGGCCAAGGGGCGGGTCCGCGAGCTGGAGTCCCGGGTCCCCAAGCGCTTCGCCGGCACGACCGGCATCGCCCACACCCGCTGGGCCACGCACGGCGCCCCGAGCGACATCAACTCGCACCCGCACCTCGACGCGGACAACAAGGTGGCCGTCGTCCACAACGGCATCGTGGACAACGCCTCCGAGCTGCGCGCCAAGCTGGAGGCCGACGGCGTCGTCTTCGTGTCGGAGACCGACACCGAGGTGCTCGTCCACCTGATCGCCCGCGCCGAGGCCGACTCCCTGGAGGAGAAGGTCCGCGAGGCGCTCAAGGTCGTCGAGGGCACCTACGGCATCGCCGTCATGCACGCTGACTTCGCCGACCGCATCGTCGTCGCCCGCAACGGCTCCCCGGTCGTGCTGGGCATCGGCGAGAAGGAGATGTTCGTCGCCTCGGACGTCGCCGCGCTGGTCGCCCACACCCGCCAGGTCGTCACCCTCGGCGACGGCGAGATGGCCACCCTGAAGGCCGACGACTTCCGTACCTACACCACCTCCGGTACGAAGACCACCGCCACCCCGGAGACCGTGGAGTGGGAGGCCGCCTCCTACGACATGGGCGGCCACGAAACCTACATGCACAAGGAGATCTCCGAGCAGCCCGACGCGGTCGACCGCGTGCTGCGCGGCCGGATCGACGACCGCTTCAACACCGTGCACCTGGGCGGCCTGAACCTGGACCCGCGCGAGGCGCGCGGCATCCGCCGGGTCAAGATCCTGGGCTGCGGCACCTCCTACCACGCGGGCCTCATCGGCGCCGGCCTCATCGAGGGCATGGCCCGCATCCCCGCGGACGCCGAGCCGGCTTCCGAGTTCCGCTACCGCAACCCGGTCGTGGACCCCGACACCCTCTACATCGCGGTCTCCCAGTCCGGTGAGACGTACGACGTGCTCGCGGCCGTGCAGGAGCTCAAGCGCAAGGGCGCCCGCGTCCTCGGCGTGGTCAACGTGGTCGGCTCCGCCATCGCCCGCGAGGCCGACGGCGGCGTGTACGTGCACGCCGGCCCGGAGGTCTGCGTCGTGTCCACCAAGTGCTTCACCAACACCGTCGTGGCGTTCGCGCTGCTGGCCGTGCACCTGGGCCGCATCCGGGACCTCTCGGTCACCGACGGCAAGCGGATCATCGAGGGCCTGCGCAAGCTGCCCGCGCAGATCCAGGAGATCCTCGACGGCGAGGAGGACATCAAGAAGCTCGCGGCCGAGTACGCCGAGGCCAAGTCGATGATGTTCATCGGCCGGGTGCGCGGTTACCCGGTGGCGCTGGAGGCCTCCCTCAAGCTCAAGGAGATCTCCTACATCCACGCCGAGGCCTACCCCGCCTCCGAGCTCAAGCACGGTCCGCTCGCGCTGATCGAGCCGGAGCTGCCGACGGTCGCGATCGTCCCGGACGACGACCTGCTGGAGAAGAACCGCGCGGCGCTGGAGGAGATCAAGGCCCGCAGCGGCCGGATCCTGGCGGTCGCGCACCGCGAGCAGGAGAAGGCGGACCACACCATCCTCGTGCCCAAGAACGAGGACGAGCTGGACCCGATCCTCATGGGCATCCCGCTCCAGCTGCTCGCCTACCACACCGCCCTCGCGCTGGGCCGGGACATCGACAAGCCGCGCAACCTGGCGAAGTCCGTCACGGTCGAATAGCGGGCAGCGGCCGGCTCCGCCGCCGGCCGCCCGGCATGGGAACGGCCCCCGGGAACCTTGGAGACCAAGGGCCCGGGGGCCTCGCGCGTCGCGCGCGCTCAGATCCAGGGCCGTGCCCGAGGGTTAACGCGGGTGCACAACCGCACAATCGACTTGCGTGCCGTCACGGAATGACGACGACCGGTCGCTGTGCGCGCTTGGCCAGCCGGCCGGCCACCGAGCCGAAGATCCGCCCGACGATGCCGTGGGTGGAGCCCACGACGATCGCGTCGGCCGAGTACTCGTGGCCGACTTCTTCCAGCTCGTGGCAGATGTCGCCGCCCCGCTCGACCAGGATCCAGGGGACCTCGGTCAGGTAATCCGCGCAGGCGAGCTCCAGCCCGAGCACTTCGGTGCGGTGGTCCGGCACGTCCACGAAGACCGGGGGCTCACAGCCGGCCCACACCGTGGTGGGCAGCCGGTTGGCGACATGGACGATGATCAGACCCGCTCCGGAGCGCCGGGCCATGCCGATGGCGTACGCGAGGGCGCGCTCGCTGGACGTGGAGCCGTCGAATCCCACGACGACCCCGTGCCGGAAGGCCGGATCGCAGGGCAGGCGCGTCTGTTCCACCGCGCGCAGATCGGCGGCCGACGCGGGGTCGGCGAGGCGCTTGCGCTTGCGGTCCGCGGGTTCGGGCAATTCGTGACCGGCCATGGGTGTCTCGGCGAGGAGGTCCTTGGAGGAAGGAACAAGCGGAAATCGGCGACGCTGGGTGACGGAGCTCTTGTCCGGGAAGCATCTTCCCAAGCCCCTACCCACCAGGGTACGGCGACACCCCAGTCCTGCACAGGGCTTGCCGCCCTTGGAGAGCGTCCCAGGGAGCATGCCGGAGCGAGCGCTCCTTTGCAATGGCCGCTGGCCCCTACAGGCAGTGACGATCCACCCGGGTGCCACCCGGGTGCCACCCGTGCGCGCAGTGACCGAGCCGTGCCGAGCGGCGTTGGGCATGAGTCCGTCCGTCAGGAAGCGCCCGCAGGGAGTACGCCGTGCCCGGCCATCCGGTCCGCCCCGTCCAGCCCGCCCAGCCGACCCGGACCACCCGGTCCGCGCCGTCCGCGCCGTCCGCCCGGCCCCCCGCCCCCTCCCCTTCCCGCACGACGCACCGCGCCCCCTCGCACCGCTCCCCCCTCCACCCGGCCGCGCACCGCGCCGGGCGCCACCACGACGACCCCGCGGGCGACGTCGTGCGCTGGGCTGCCTTCAGCTGCCTGCTGGTCCCCGTGGTCCTCGTCGTCTACGGGACCTCCTTGGGCGGGGCCGCCGTCGCGACCCTCGGCCTGCTCGCCGTCACGGCCGCCTGCCGGACGCTGCTGCGCCGGTCCGAGAAGGCGGAGCGGGCCACCGCGCGCGTCCCGGCGCACGAGCGCGTCGCCTCCGCCCACCGCGGCCGGCACTCGCGCGGCGGGCCCCCGGCGCACCGCGGCTGTGGCGGCTCCGGACCGCTCCCCTCGCACGACTGACTCATTCGCACACCCACACCCGCACGTTTTCAGCCAACTTCCCGGCAGGGTGCCCCCCTTGCCGGAATGTCCCCCCAACCCCCCCACCACCAGCGACGACAGACGTCGGGGAGCGCCATGACCCTACGGGTACTGGCCACGACCGGACGGGACGCTTCCCACCCCGGTAGCGGAGTGGAACGCTTCCTGATCGAATGCTTTTCGCCAAGTTGAGAAGTCGACATAGCGCTGCGTGCTGAACTTGTCACGCCGACACCACGGGACGCAGTAGATTCGATCATGTATTTACGGCGGGGGATCCACGTGCAAGGCCGAGGGGAAACGTGCAGGTGCGACCAGACCAAGGAGTCGCGACACCCAAGGGGGGCTTAGCGCCATGAGCCAGGATTCCACCGCCGTCGTCGCAGACGCGGGCCGGAAACTCGCGGGGCGTCGCCGCAGGGAGATCGTCGCGGTGCTGCTCTTCAGCGGCGGACCGATCTTCGAGAGCTCAATTCCACTTTCCGTGTTCGGCATTGACCGGCAGGACGCGGGAGTTCCACGCTACCGATTGCTCGTGTGCGCCGGGGAGGACGGTCCGCTCAGGACCACCGGCGGACTCGAACTGACCGCGCCGTACGGGTTGGAGGCGATCGCCCGGGCAGGCACGGTCGTCGTTCCCGCGTGGCGTTCCATCACTTCACCGCCGCCTCCGGAGGCGCTCGACGCACTGCGTCTGGCGCACGAGGAGGGTGCCCGGATCGTCGGACTGTGCACGGGGGCCTTCGTGCTCGCCGCCGCCGGTCTGCTGGACGGCCGGCCCGCGACGACGCACTGGATGTACGCGCCGACGTTGGCCAAGCGGTACCCGTCCGTCCATGTCGACCCGCGCGAACTGTTCGTCGACGACGGCGACGTGCTCACCTCCGCGGGCACCGCGGCCGGGATCGACCTGTGCCTGCACATCGTGCGCACGGACCACGGCAGCGAGGCGGCCGGGGCCCTGGCCCGCAGGCTCGTCGTCCCGCCGCGCCGCACCGGCGGGCAGGAGCGCTACCTCGACCGGTCGCTGCCGGAGGAGATCGGCGCCGACCCGCTGGCCGAGGTCGTCGCCTGGGCGCTGGAACACCTCCACGAGCAGTTCGACGTGGAGACGCTGGCGGCCCGTGCCTACATGAGCAGGCGCACCTTCGACCGCCGGTTCCGCTCGCTGACCGGCAGCGCGCCGCTCCAGTGGCTGATCACCCAGCGGGTGCTCCAGGCACAACGGCTGCTGGAGACCTCCGACTACTCGGTCGACGAGGTCGCCGGACGCTGCGGGTTCCGCTCGCCGGTCGCCCTGCGCGGGCACTTCCGGCGGCAGCTGGGGTCCTCCCCGGCCGCCTACCGCTCCGCCTACCGGGCACGCCGGCCGCAGGCCGACGTGGCGCAGGTGTCGCAGCTCTCCGAGAGCCCGGTCCCGCACCAGCGCACGCCCCAGCCCCAGCGGGCGGCGGCGGCCCTGGCCGCCGCGGGCCCGACGGTGACAGAGCTGTACGCCCCGGGCCGGGCCCTGCGGGAACACGCGTAACCCTCACGACGGGTACGGCGCGCGGAGGTCCTCCACCGGTCACCACCGGTGGGGGACCTCCCGCGTGGGCGGTCCGCCGCCTGGGGGACCGCATAAGGTGGGACACATGAACGATCGCATGGTGTGGATCGACTGCGAGATGACCGGGCTCTCGTTGACGGACGACGCACTTATCGAGGTGGCCGCACTGGTCACCGACTCGGAGCTCAACGTGCTCGGCGACGGTGTGGACATCGTGATCCGCCCGCCGGACGCGGCCCTGGAGACCATGCCCGATGTGGTGCGCGAGATGCACACCGCTTCCGGACTGCTCGACGAGCTGGCCGGCGGGACCACCCTCGCGGACGCCGAGGCCCAGGTCCTGGCCTACGTGCGCAAGCACGTCAAGGAGCCGGGCAAGGCACCGCTCTGCGGGAACTCGGTCGGCACCGACCGCGGATTCCTGCTGCGCGACATGGCCGCGCTGGAGAGCTACATGCACTACCGGATCGTGGACGTGTCCTCGGTCAAGGAGCTGGCGCGCCGCTGGTACCCGCGGGCCTACTTCAACAGCCCCCCGAAGAACGGCAACCACCGGGCGCTGGCGGACATCAAGGAGTCCATCGCGGAGCTGCGCTACTACCGGGAGGCGGTCTTCGTCCCGCAGCCCGGGCCCGACTCGGACACCGCGCGGAGCATCGCCGCCAAGCACGTCGTGCCGGGCGCCGGCGCCCCCTGAGGGCTGTCCCGCAATCCCCGGCACCCCCCCCGGAGAGGGGGGCGGGGAAAGGGTGGAGCGAGCACCCCCCGGGACCCTGTAACCTTTTCTTCGGCCGGTCGCTCACGCGACCGGACATGGTGGGTGTAGCTCAGTTGGTAGAGCACCTGGTTGTGGTCCAGGTGGCCGCGGGTTCAAGTCCCGTCACTCACCCTGTGAAGCACTGAGGGCCCCGGTACGCGCGAGCGGACCGGGGCCCCCGTGCGTACGGCCCCGTGCGTGCGGCCCCGTGCGCGTGCGAGCCGTCAGGACGACTCCCGGACCACCAGCCGGTTCGGCAGTATGACGGCGGGCACGCCCTCGCCGTGCTCCGCCGTCCGGCCCTGCGCACCGGGCTCCGCCGGCCCTGCGGCCTCGCCCGCGATCCGCTCCAGCAGCAGCCGCGCCATGGTCCGGCCCATCTCCTCGATCGGCTGGCGGACGCTGGTCAGCGGCGGGTCCATGTGCCGGGCCACCACCGAGTCGTCGAAGCCGACCAGCGCCACCTCCTCGGGGATCCGGCGCCCGGCCGCCCGCAGTTCCCACCGGGCGCCCGCCGCCATCACGTCCGAGGCCGCGAAGACCGCGTCGATCGCCGGACGGCGTTCCAGCAGCTCGCGCATGGCCCGGCGGCCGCCGTCCTCGGTGAAGTCACCGACCGCGATCAGCTCCTCCTCGACGCGGTGCCCGGCGGCGGCCAGGGCTTCCCGGTAGCCGTCGAGGCGGCACTGGGCCCCGTACACGTCCGGCGGCCCCGCGATGGTGGCGATGACCCGGCGGCCCCGGCCGAGCAGGTGGCGCACCGCCTCGGCCGCGCCCGCCAGGTTGTCGGAGTCCACGGAGGGCAGGCTCTCGGCGGCCGAGCGGCGGCCGCTGATCACCGTCGGGATGCCGAGCTCGGCCAGCAGCTCCGGCAGCGGGTCCCCTGCGTGCACGGAGACCAGCAGCACCCCGTCGACCCGGTGCCCGGAGAGGTACTGGGCCAGGCGGCGGCGCTCGCGTGCACTGCCGGCCAGGGTGAGCACGAGCTGGACGTCGGTCTCCGCGAGGGCCGCGCCGACCCCGCGGACCACGTCCGAGAAGTACGGCTCGGCGAAGAAGCGCGCCTCCGGCTCCGGGATCACCAGAGCGATGGCGTCCGTGCGGTTGGCCGCGAGTGCCCGCGCCGCACGGTTGGGCACGTACCCCAGCTCGGCGACGGCGGCCTCGACGGCGGCCCTGGTGTGCTCGCTGACCTTGGAAGAACCGTTGATCACCCGGGAGACCGTGCCGCGCCCGACTCCGGCGCGTGCCGCGACCTCTTCCAGGGTCGGCCGTCCCCCGCTGCGCCCAAACCCGTTCATGGCTTCCTCCCAGTTGTGAATCTACCTCTTGACGTTCGTGGGAGCGCTCCCACACTGTGGCACACGACACCGGCACGTCCCGTCCTTCAGGGAGGATGCACATGCGAGCCCATACCCGAGTCCGAAGAAGTCTCGTCACCACGGTCACCGCGGTGGGAGCCGCTGCCCTGCTGCTCGCGGGGTGCGCGCAGGATGCGGCCGACTCCCCCACCAAGGGGACTGCGTCCGCTTCCGGCGACAAGGCCCAGACCACCCTCACCGTCGGGGTCTTCGGAGCCTTCGGCCTCCAGGAGGCCGGTCTCTACGACGAGTACACGGCCCAGAATCCGGGGATCAAGATCGAGCAGACCTCGATCGAGCGGAACGAGAACTACTACCCGCAGCTCCTGACCCACCTGGGCACCGGCAGCGGACTCGCGGACATCCAGGCCGTCGAGGTCAACAACATCGCCGAGATCACCGCCACCCAGGCCGACAAGCTGGTCGACCTGGGCAAGACGCCGGGCGTGGACAAGGCCGCGTACCTGCCCTGGAAGTGGGCGCAGGGCACGGCGAGCGCCGCCAAGGGCGGGGCCACCGTCGGTCTCGGCACCGACATCGGGCCGCAGGGGATCTGCTACCGCAAGGACCTCTTCGAGGCGGCCGGGCTGCCCAGCGACCGCGCGGCGGTCGGGGCGCTGTGGGCGGGCGACTGGAACAAGTACCTGGAGGCGGGCAAGGCGTACAAGGCGAAGGCCGGGGAGGCGAAGGCCTTCGTCGACTCCGCCTCGGGCGTCATGACGGCGGTGACCGGCGGCAGCGCCCAGCGGTTCTACGACGAGCAGGGCAAGGTCGTCTACAAGACCAACCCGGCGGTGCGCGGGGCCTTCGACCTGGCGGCCTCATTCGCGACCGAGGGGCTGAGCGCCAAGCTCCAGCAGTTCACCCCGACCTGGGACCAGGGCTTCGCCAACGGCGCGTTCGCGACGGTCTCCTGCCCGGCCTGGATGCTCGGCTACATCCAGGACAAGGCGGGCCCGGCGGGCAAGGACAAGTGGGACGTGGCGCAGGCGCCGAAGCCCAGCAACTGGGGTGGTTCCTTCCTGGTCGTGCCGAAGGCGGGCAAGCACGCCGAGGAGGCGGCGAAGCTCGCGGCCTGGCTGACGGCCCCGGCGCAGCAGGCCCGGCTCTTCGAGAAGCGGGGCAGCTTCCCGAGCGCGAGCGCCGCGTACAAGCTGCCGTCGGTGTCGGGCGCGCAGCACCCGTACTTCGGCGGTGCCCCGATCGGGGAGATCTTCGCCCGGGCCGCGGAGGGGATTCCGGTGACGGTGGTCGGGCCCAAGGACCTGGTGATCGCGCAGAACCTGGCGGACATCGGGATGCTCCAGGTCGACCAGAAGGGCCGCAGCCCGCAGGAGGGCTGGGAGGCCGCGGTGAAGGCGATCGACAACGCCTTGGACCAGTGAGGCGGCAGTGACGGACGACACGGCTGTCCTGTCCCCCTCCGCCGCGGGCTCGAAGCAGCCGGCGGCGGAGGGGGGCAGCCGGCGGGGCCAGGTGTGGCGCTCGCGCCGCTACCGGTGGGACCTGCGCTGGAGCCCGTACGCCTTCGTGGCGCCCTTCTTCCTCTTCTTCGCCGCCTTCGGGCTGTTCCCGCTGCTCTACACGGGCTGGGCGGCGCTGCACCAGGTGGAGCTCACCGATCCCGACAGCATGACGTGGGTGGGGCTGAAGAACTTCACCCGGCTGTGGCAGGACGAGTTCTTCTGGAACGCGCTCCGCAACACGGTCACGATCGGACTGCTGTCCACGGTGCCGCAGCTGGCGATCGCGCTCGGGCTGGCGCACCTGCTCAACTACCGGCTGCGCGGCTCCACCTTCTTCCGGGTCGCGGTGCTCACCCCGTACGCGACCTCGGTGGCGGCCGCGACGCTCGTCTTCGTCCTGCTCTTCGGCCGGGACTACGGAATGATCAACTGGGCGTTGTCGGCGGTCGGCTTCGGGGCGGTGGACTGGCAGAACGGCACCTTCGCCTCGCAGTTGGCCATCTCCACCATCGTGGTCTGGCGGTGGACCGGCTACAACGCGTTGATCTACCTGGCGGCCATGCAGGCCGTACCGGGCGAGCTGTACGAGTCGGCCGCGCTGGACGGGGCCTCGCGCCTGCAGCAGTTCCTGCACGTGACGGTGCCCTCGCTGCGGCCGACGATCTTCTTCACCTGTGTCGTCTCGACGATCGGGGCGACCCAGCTGTTCGGCGAGCCGCTGCTGTTCAACGGCGGGTCGGGCGCGACGGGCGGCTCCGACCACCAGTTCCAGACGCTCGGGCTGTACCTGTACGAGCAGGGCTGGGTGAACCTGCACCTGGGGCGGGCCTCGGCCATCGCGTGGGCGATGTTCCTGATCCTGCTGCTCATCGCGGGCGCGGCACGGCTGCTGCGCGGACGGGAGGATTCCCTATGAGATCCCTGCGCGCGGGCAGATTCACCTACCTGGTCCTCGCCCTCTTCACCGCGGGCTCGCTCTTCCCCCTGGTGTGGACGGCCATCGCGGCCTCCCGCAGCAACACGCGCCTGGCCCAGACCCCGCCGCCGTTCTGGTTCGGCGGGAACCTGGGGCGCAACCTGCGGGTCGCGTGGACGGACGCCAACATGGGCACGGCCCTGCTGAACACGGTGATCGTGGCGGGCACGGTCGCCGCCGGCACGGTGCTCTTCTCCACGCTGGCGGGCTTCGCCTTCGCCAAACTGCGCTTCCGCGGCCGCCGGCTGCTGATGACGCTGGTGGTGGGGACGATGCTGATCCCGCCGCAACTGAGCGTGGTCCCGCTGTACATGCTGATCGCCCAGCTGTCGTGGACCGACCGGCTCCAGGCGGTGATCCTGCCGACCCTGGTCTCCGCCTTCGGTGTCTTCTTCATGCGGCAGTACCTGGCGCAGGCGCTGCCGACGGAGCTGGTGGAGGCGGCGCGCACGGACGGCGCGAGTTCGCTGCGCGTCGTGTGGCACGTGGTGTTCCCGGCGGCGCGTCCGGCCATGGCGGTGCTGGCCATGCTGACCTTCGTCATGGCCTGGAACGACTTCTTCTGGCCGATCGTCGCGCTGACCCAGAACGGCAGCCCGACGGTGCAGGTGGCCCTGACCGGGCTGGGCCGGGGCTACGTCCCCGACCAGTCGGTGATCATGGCGGGTGCGTTGCTGGGGACGCTCCCGCTCCTCGTGGTGTTCCTCGTCTTCGGCCGCCAGATCGTCGGCGGCATCATGCAGGGAGCGGTGAAGGGTTGACACACACATCGATGGAGACGCAGCGTCTGCGGTTCCCCGAGGGGTTCCTGTGGGGCGCGGCCACGGCCGCCTTCCAGATCGAGGGCGGTGCCGCGCTGCGCGGGCCGTCGATCTGGGACACGTTCTGCCGCACTCCGGGCAAGGTCCACGGCGGTGCCACGGGCGACATGGCCGTGGACCACCACCGGCTGTGGCGGCAGGACGTGCAGCTGATGGCCCGGCTGGGGCTCGGCGCCTACCGGTTCTCGGTCTCCTGGCCGCGGGTCCTCGCCGGCGGGATCGGCTTCTACGACGCCCTGGTGGACGAGCTGCTCTCCCACGGGATCAGGCCCTCGCTGACCCTGTACCACTGGGACCTGCCGCAGGAGCTGGAGGACGCGGGCGGCTGGCCCGAGCGGGAGACGGCCTACGCCTTCGCCGGCTACACCGAGCAGGTCGCCAAGGTGCTGGGTGACCGGGTGGAGATGTGGACCACCCTCAACGAGCCCTGGTGCATCTCCTTCCTCGGCTACGGCTCCGGGGTGCACGCCCCCGGCCGGACCTCGCCCGCCGACGCACTGCGCGCCGCCCACCACCTGAACCTGGCCCACGGCCTGGCCGCCGCCGCGCTGCCGGCCGCGGCGCGGGTCGGGATCTCGCTCAACCCGAGCGCGGTACGGCCGCTGACCGGCTCGGCGGCCGACCGGGACGCGCAGCGGCGCATCGACGCCCTGGCCAACCGGATCTTCACCGGGCCGCTGCTGGGCGGCGCCTACCCGCAGGACCTGCTCGCGGACACCGCCTCCGTGACCGACTGGTCCTTCGTCCGCCCCGGCGACGAGGCGCTGATCCACCAGCCGATGGACTTCCTCGGCGTGAACTACTACACCCCGGCGGTGGTCTCGGCGGCTCCGGACGGGGCGGGCCCGCGCGCCGACGGGCACGGGGCCACGGATCACTCGCCCTGGCCGGGAGCGGACACGGTGGCCTTCCACCAGCCTCCGGGCGACCGGACCGACATGGGCTGGTCGGTCGACCCGACGGGCCTGTACGACCTGCTGATGCGTTTCGCCCGCGAGGCGCCGGGCCTGCCGCTGATGGTCACCGAGAACGGCGCCGCGTACGGCCCCGACCTGCACGACCCCCAGCGCATCGCCTACCTGGAGGCCCATCTGACGGCCCTGCACCGTGCCGTGGCGGACGGCGCCCCGGTGCAGGGCTACTTCCTCTGGTCGCTGATGGACAACTTCGAGTGGTCCTACGGGTACAGCAAGCACTTCGGGATCGTCCACGTCGACTACGAGACCCAGGAGCGCACCCCGCGCTCCAGTGCCCACTGGTACGCGCGGCTGGCCCGGTCGGGAGCCCTCTGACCGCCGCGCCCGGCCCCGGGGATCCGGGGCCGGGCGCGCTAGTGCAGGAACCCCACGTCCTGGAAGAACCGGTAGCGGGCCGGGGCCTGCGGGAGGAACCAGTGGAAGCCCTCTTCGAAGAAGACGGCCACGAGGTTGACGAGGAGGACCAGGCCCAGGAAGCCCAGCGCCAGCTCCCCGGCCGTCCGCAGCGGGCCGGCCACGGTCGCCGGGACCTGGTGGCCGGCCGTCCAGTGGGCGAAGGCCATGGCGGCGCCGATGGCGACCACCGAGACCTGGAAGCCGATCCACGCCCACACGTGCAGGTGCAGGCCGAACACCTCGCTCCCGTACCCCTTGTCCCCCGGCAGGGCGTGCACCACCGGCTGCCGCCACGACGCGAAGGATCCGGCCGTCACCGCGGCCAGCGACAGGCCCCAGCCCGTCATGTAGTCGCGCCCGCTCAGCGCGCCGTGCGCCATCGCCGTCCGGACGATGTGGGCCGCGCCCATCGCCGCCAGCAGCATGAACATCCGCTGCGCCACGTCGAGCGGGCGCGGGTACTGCCACAGCCCGAACTGGTGGAACAGACCCCCGCAGACCACGCCCGTCCAGCCGATGACGAAGAAACAGGCGAACCAGTACTGGACCCGCCCGAGCAGTCCGCCCGTCGGCGTCGCCTCCGGGAGGAGGCTGTGCATCGCGGCCGCCATCAGTGGCCCGGCATCAGGGCGAGGCCGCCGGTCATGTGGTGCGCCGTCAGCAGGATGACGGCGCACCACATCGACCACCACGCCGCGAGCACGACCAGCCGGGACGACTCCCGGTACATGGCGACCAGCGTGGCGAGGAGGCCGCCGAAGATGAGGGTGTCCATGCCGCGGACCGTACCGATCCGCGGGCACGGCGCCCGCGAGGCGCGCCCCCGGCCCGGCCCGCGTTACGTCAGTTGCTGCGCTTCTTGCGCCGGCCGCGCCGGGCGCCCGTCCCGCCCGGGCCGCCGCGCGTCCGTCCGTCCAGCGCGATCCACACCCGCACCTCGGTACCCCCCAGCACCGAGCGCCCCAGCCGTACGTCGCCCCCGGTGGACTCGGCGACCCTGCGCACGATGTCCAGGCCGAGACCGGTCGACCCGTCGCGGCCGCCGTCGTTGCCCCGGCGCAGAGCGGCGTCCGGGTCCGCTATCCCCGGCCCCGCGTCGGAGACGAGCACGATGACGGCGTCGGAGGCGTCGTGCACGTCCACCGCGAAGGGCGTTCCCTCGGGAGTGTGCCGGAAGACGTTGCCGAGCATGGCGTCGAGGGCGGCGGCCAGTTCGGGCCGCGCCACGGGGATGCGTACCGTACGGTCCACGCCGGCGAGCCGCACCTCGCGGCCCTCGTCCTCCGCGAGGGCCGACCAGAAGTCCATGCGGTCGCGGATGACCTCGGAGGCGTCGCAGCCCGCCCCCGCCCCGCCGGCCGCCCCGGTCAGCCCGGTGGAGGGCCGCTGCTCCCGGGCGGTGCGGATGATCGTGTCGACTTCGCGTTCCAGCTGCTCCACCGCCGCGCGGGTCTGCTCGGCGGCCGGGCCGTCCCCGAGCGAGGCGGCGTTCAGGCGCAGCACCGTCAGCGGTGTCCGCAGCCGGTGGGACAGGTCCGCGGCCAGTTCCCGCTCGTTGGCGAGGAGTTCCACGACCTGGTCGGCCATCGCGTTGAACGCGACGGCCGCCGAGCGCAGTTCCTTCGGGCCGTCCTCCGGCACCCGCGCGCCGAGCCGGCCCTCGCCCAGCTGGTGCGCGGCGTCCGCGAGCCGCTCGGCCGGGCGCACCAGGCGGGCGCCGAGCCGGTCGGCGACGCCCACCGAGCCCACGACGAGCGCGAGCCCGACGCCCGCGAGCACCACCCAGGCGGTCGCGACGCCGTTGCTGACCTCGCTCTCGGGGACGAAGACCTCCACGACCGCGATGTCCCCGGAGCCGAGTGCGGTCGGTTGGAGCAGCGCCGAGCCGCCGCCCGGCACCGAGGTGGTCGTCGCCCGTGCGATCCGCCGGGTCTCGGCGACGGCGTGCGCCCCCGCCCGGCCCTCGCCGACGTCCGCGGGCGGGCTGTCGCCGATGGCGGGCACGTGGACGGCCATCCGGCGGGCCGCACCCATCTGCGTGGACTCCACCGCCCGGCGCAGCTGCACCGGGTCGGTGGTGATGGACAGGGTCGGACCGATGGTGGCGGCCTGCCGTTCGGCGTTGGAGAAGGCGCGGTCGCTGGCCATCTCCTGGACGACGAGGCCGAGCGGCACGGCGAAGGCCACGACCACCATGGCCGTGACCGCCAGGCACACCTTGACCAGCGCCCACCTCACAGCGGCGGCTCCAGCTTGACGCCGACCCCCCGCAGCGTGTGCAGGTAGCGCGGGCTGGCGGCGGTCTCGCCGAGCTTGCGGCGCAGCCAGGACAGGTGGACGTCGATGGTCTGGTCGTCCCCGTACGACTGCTGCCACACCTCGGCGAGCAGTTCGCGCCGGGCCACGACCACGCCGGGCCGCCCGGCGAGGAAGGCGAGCAGGTCGAACTCGCGCCGGGTCAGGTCCAGGACCGTTCCGTCGAGCTCGGCCTGGCGGCGCAGCGGGTCGATGGCCAGACCGCCGACGCGCAGCACCCTGGAGGGGGGCTCGGTCCCGGCGGCGGCCCGGGAGCGGCGCAGGACGGCGGCCATCCGGGCCGAAAGGTGCTCCACGGAGAAGGGTTTGGTCAGGTAGTCGTCCGCGCCGTCGTTGAGCAGCCGGACGATCTCCGCCTCGTCGTCGCGCGCGGTGGCGATGATCACGGGTACGTCGGTGATGCCGCGCAGCATCTTCAGCGCCTCCGACCCGTCGAGGTCGGGCAGTCCGAGGTCGAGGATGACCACGTCGAAGCGGTGGTGGGCGACCTCGCGCAGGGCCTCCAGCGCGGTGCCCACGCTGCGCACGGTGTGCGCGGCCTCGGTCAGGTGCCGGATGAGGGCGGAACGTACGAACTGGTCGTCCTCGACCACGAGCACACTTGCCATGGCCCGCACCGTAGTCCATTCGGGGGACCCGGGGAGGTGCCCGGCCACTCTTGTGGCGGGTGGTGCAGTATGTCCTGCGATGCGACGAGGACTTGTACATGCCATGGCGTGGACGCTGTCGACCGGGGCCGCGGTGACGCTCTCCTGGTGGGGCGTGCACACCGTCATGTCGGGCACGGCCTACGATCCCCCGCTCGCGGTCCCGCTGACGACGCGGCCGCTGTCCTCCTCGACCCACGGGGACGGGACCCCCTCGCCCTCGCCCTCGTCCTCGCCCTCCCCTTCCCCCTCCCCTTCGCCCTCGGGCCCGCAGGAGGACCCGAGCGCCGGGGAGTCGCCGTCGCCCTCCTCCGCCCGGTCCCCGGCGAAGCCGTCGAGCCCGCGCCCGTACCGCGCACCGCAGGACGGCGCGTCGGGCAACGTCAAGGCATACCCGGTCTCCGGCGGAAGGGTGGTCTTCGACCTCGGCACCACCTCGGCCGAGCTGGTCTCGGCGACCCCGGCCGCCGGCTGGCGGATCCAGGTCTGGAAGCAGGACTTCTGGATCCGGGTCACCTTCACCCGGGACGGCCGCGAGGTGTCGGTGTTCTGCACGTGGCACGACCACCCGCCGATGGTGGAGACGGTCGACCCCTGAAGCGACCCTGAAGGCCGACCCCTGAGGGCTGGCCCCTGGGCGTGCCCGGCCGGGCACGCCGGTCACAGCTAGCCGCGGAAGACCGAAGGGGGCGGTTGCGGGGAGGCCACCGCCGAGGCATCGGCGACGGGGGCGGCGCCTCCGGTGAAGTCCGCCAGCGCCCGGCCGTGTTCGACCCGGCCCGGGTGCGGGTCGCCGGCGACGCGGCGCGTGAACTCCGCGACGGGCAGTTCCCCGTCGGAGGCCACCAGGACCGCGTTGCCGAAGCGCTTGCCCCGCCACACCACCGGGTCGGCGGCCAGCGCCAGCTGCGCGAAGCGGGAGGCGGCCGTCGCGATCTGGCCCCGCAGATGGGCCAGGGGCGGGCCGTCCGCGAGGTTGGCGACGTACCACCCGGTGGGCGCCAGGGCGCGGCGTACGTCGTCCAGGAACTCGGCGCTGGTCAGGTGGGCCGGAGTGCGCGCACCGCTGAACACGTCCGCGATCACGAGGTCGGCCCAGCCGTCGGGCACCTTGGCCAGGCCCGCGCGGGCGTCCACCGCGCGGACCCGGACCCGCGCCTGCGGGTCCAGCGGCAGGTGTTCCCGTACGAAGGCGACCAGGGGCGCGTCGATCTCCACGACCTGCTGGCTGGAGCGGGGGCGGGTGGCGGCGGTGTAGCGGGCGAGCGTGAAGGCGCCGCCGCCCAGGTGCACCACGTTCAGCGGCCGGCGGGCGGGGGCGGCCAGGTCGATCAGGTGGCCGATCCGCCGCTGGTAGGAGAAGTCCAGGTGGCCGGGGTCGGCCAGGTCCACGTGCGACTGCGGGGCGCCGTCGATCAGCAGGGTCCAGGCGTCGGCGCGCTCGCGGTCGGGCTCCAGCTCCGCCCGCCCGCCGGCCACCTGCCCGGCGACCACCTCGCCGCCGCGCCCGCGCTGCTGCCTGCCCTTGCCTCTGTCCTTGCCTGCCACGCCCCCATTGTCGCCGGTCAGAAACAGTTGTCGGCCGCCTCGATGAGCCGGGCCGCCTCACCGAGCGCCGCCCGCAGCACCTCGGGGTCGGTGACCGGTCCCACGGCCTCCGGCGGCAGCAGCCAGCCGGTGCCGCCCGCGGCGGGCACGGCCGCCCCGTCGAAGCGCATCCCGCGGCCGTTGCTCTGCGTGCACGCGCTGCCCGGCAGGTCCCAGGCGTCGGCGGTGCCGGGCGGGACGAGGAAGGCGAGGGTGTCACCGGTTCCGTCGTGCAGGACGGGTCCGACCCCGTCGGCCCGGCTGGCGGCCCGGCGGATGATGTCCACCGCCTCCAGCCCCTGCCGGGTGGGCACGGTCACCAGGTCCGGGGCCTCGACGGAGGTCGCGCCGGGCTCGGGCGCGGTGTTCGCTCCACTGATCTCCATGCCGGCCTCCACCAAGGGAACCCCTCCTCGATCCGTGTACGAGCCCGGAGCGTGGGTCGCCTCCGGCTCCGTAGGGATTCAACGCACGGAAACGTCAACGGGTGCGGTGGCAAGACGCTGCAAAGGATGGCAGTTCATGGCGGATCGCGGGTGAGATATCCGTTTTGTAGCCAAACATCGTGTGAACGACCCCTCGGCGGCGGTACGTTCATGCCCGCCGGGCCACACCTTCACATGTCACGGCATCGGCGCTGCGTTCCTTGCCAGAGAGGCCACGTCCATGGCGGCGTCCCCCCACTCACCCAACTCCATGTTCCGGCGGCTGCGCGGGCAGCACTCCCCGGCCGAGTTCGCGGCGCTGGTACGCCGGGCGGCGAAGGAGATCGGAGAAACGGTTTCCTGCGACGCCCGTTACATCGGCCGGGTCGAGTCCGGCGAGATCCGCTGCCCCAACTACGCCTACGAGCGGGTCTTCCTCCACATGTTCCCCGGCCGCACCCTGGCCGACCTGGGCTTCCCACCGCGCGAGTCCGTGCGCGGCCGCTCGGCACAGCGCGACCCCCTCTCCCCCTCCCGAACCGTCCACCGGCCCCCCGCCCGTTCCGATTCCCGTTCCGATTCCCGTTCCAAGGAGAGCGACGTGCTGCGTCGCGCGTTCATGGCCGGCGGCTCCGCGACCGTGGCGGCCGCGACGCTCGGCCTCACGCTGCTCGGCGACACCCGCCGGATCCCCTCCCGCGCCGGGGAGTCCGAGGCCGCGGCCGTCGAGGACGCCGTACGCAAGATCCGCCTGCTGGACGACCGGCACGGCGCCGACGCCCTCTACCGCCGGGCCGCCGAACCCCTGCGCACCGCGTACGCGCTGCTCGACGCCGGGACCGCCCGGCAGTCCACCGAGGACCGGCTCCACGCGGGCGCCGGAGAGCTCGCCGTCTCCGTGGGCTGGCTGGCCCACGACTCCGGCCGCTTCGACGACGCCCGCTCGCACTACGCGGAGGCCCTGGCGACGGCCCGGGTGGCACGGGACGCGGGCCTGGAGGCGCACGCCTTCAGCAACATGGCCTTCCTTGCCCGCGACTGCGGACGGGCCCGCGAGGCGGTACGGGCTGCCCAGGCGGGCCGGCGCGCCGCCCGTTCCCTCGGTTCCCCGCGGCTGCTGTCGCTGCTCGCGCTCCGGGAGGCGGGCGGCTGGGCGGGACTGGCCGACCGCAGGGCCTGCGAGGAGGCGCTGGCCCGGGCGCACACGGAGTTCTCGCGCGGCGAGGCGGCCGCGGACCCGGAGTGGATGTCCTTCTTCGGCGAGGCCGAGCTGGAATCCCTGGAGGCCCGGTGCTGGGCGGCGCTCGGCGAACCCGCCCGCGCTGCCCGCCACGCGCGCCGCGCCGCCGACCTCCAGGATCCGCACTTCGCCCGGAACGTGGCGCTCTACACCGCCGAGCTGGCCGGTGACCTGGCCCGTGCGGGAGCCCCCGACGAGGCCGCGTGGGCGGGCGGCCGGGTGCTGGACCTGCTGGAACAGGTGCAGTCCACGCGGGTGCGGTCCCTGCTCGCAGAGACGGCCCGCACGCTGGTGCCGCACCAGCGTTCGCCGCGCGTGGGCGCCTTCCTCACCCGGCACGCGACGGCCTGAGGGGCGGGGGCGGGACGGGGGCCCGGTCGGAACGGGGGCCGGTCGGGGCCGGGCCTGGTCAGGCGCCGGGCCCGGTCGGGTGCCGGTGGCCGCAGCCGGGCCCGCACCGGCGGGCGCCGGCGGCGGGGACGTGCGCCGCGTCAGGCGCCGACGTACTCGTAGACCCCGCCGTCGGGGTGGCGGACCACCGCCCGGCGGCCGTTGGGCGTGGGCGCCGGTGCCGCGACCACCTCGCCGCCGAAGGCCGCGCAGTGCGCCACCGCCGAGTCGAGGTCGGCGACGAACAAGGTGGCCGCCACGGCCGCGAACCGCTCGGCGATCTTGTCGGGTCCGCTGAAGAGGAGGAACGGCCCGACGCTCGCGAGGTCCAGGCCGGCCAACCGGAACCGCGTCGCCGGCAGCCCCGTCAGCCGCACGTAGAAGTCCAGCGCGGGCGCCAGTTCGTCCACGCGCCGCCGCAGCACCACGGAGTCGATCGTCATGGGCCCATCCTCCCCACCGCCCGACCGCGCAACTCCCGGCGCTTTAGGCCACGTTGGAGCCCCGAGGCCGAAAGGAGCGGCAGCGGGCGCCCTCACGCGTCGAGGTGCCCCGTGTCGTTCCAGCGCTCCAGTGCGGGGGCCCCGTAGGCCCAGCCGAGGACCGAGAGCGAGGTCGGCTCCAGCCGGATGCGGGCGCCGAAGGAGGCGTCGAAGCCGAGCCAGCGGGCGGCCAGGGTGCGCAGGACGTGCCCGTGCGCGAAGACCAGGACGTCGCGCTCCGCCGAGCGGGCCCAGGCCACCACCTCGTCGGCGCGGGACGCGACGTCGGCGACGGACTCGCCGCCCGGGACGCCGTCGCGCCAGATCAGCCAGCCGGGCCGGACCGCCTGGATCTCGGCGGGGGTCATGCCCTCGTAGTCCCCGTAGTCCCACTCCATCAGCGCGTCCCACGGCTCCGCCCGGACGCCGAAGCCCGCCAGATCGCAGCTCTCGGCCGCACGCACCAGCGGGCTGGTGCGGACCTCCACGCCGGGCAGGCCCTTCCACGGGTCGCGGGCCAGCCGCTCGCCGAGCAGCTTCGCGCCGAGCCTGCCCTCCTCCAGCAGGGGCACGTCCGTGCGACCGGTGTGCTTGCCGAGCCGGGACCACGCCGTCTGGCCGTGGCGGGCCAGCAGGATGCGGGGGGCCATGTGATTTCTCCCGTTGGATAAGACTTCGTACGTTTTTACGGTGATTCTTTCGTCCGTACATCATCCAACACGTGAACACCGGGCGGCCCCACCCGGCCCACCCGGACCGGGCCCCTCCGTCACCGGCCGGTCCCGGGCCGTTTCCGCCGGAAGTCCACGATTGTCAGTGGCGGATGGGACACTTCCGCGGGTGAGCTCCTACCCGCCCAGCAGCGCTCCGCAGACGACCCTGCGCCAGCGGCTCGCCGGCCTGCGCGGCCCGGCCGTACCGCCCCGCCCGCTCGACGCCCGGGCGCTCGCGGCGCTCGCCGCCAATCCCGGCTGCGGCAGACGGGCCCTGCTCGACGGCGCCGGCGTGGACAAGACCGCCCTCGCCTCGGCCCTCGGCTCACCCGCGCCCTTCGGCCAGTCGCAGTTCGCCATCGTCCGCGGCAACTCCTTCGAGGCCAAGGTCAAGGGCGATGGCGGGACCGAGCTGCTGCGCCTGGTGCACGCGCACCTCGCCGCCGGGTCCGAGCCGCCGGGGCCCGGCGCGCGGGTCCCGGACCTGTCCGCCGCCGGGCCCGAGGGACGGGCCGCGCGCACCGCCCTCGCCCTGCGCGAGGCCACCGCCGCCGGGCGGGAGGCAGGGGCCTGGACCTTGCTGGACCACCCGATGCTGGCGCTGGAAGTGGCCGGCTCCCCCGCCTACCTGGAGCCCGACGCCGTCGTCGTGCATCCCGACGGCCGCTGGACCGTGGTGGAGATCAAGTCGTTCCCCATGATCGACGGCTCCGCCGATGCCGCGAAAGTGGGCGCCGCCGCCCGGCAGGCCGCCGTCTACGTGCTCGCCCTGGAGAAGACCGCCGCGAAGGTGGCGGGCGCCGAGGTCGGGCACACGGTGCTGCTCGTCTGCCCCAAGGACTTCTCCAACCTTCCCACCGCCTCGCCGGTCGACGTCCGCCGCGAGCGCTCCGTCACCCTGCGGCAGCTGGAGCGGCTCACCCGGATCGAGGAGCTCGCCGCGGCGCTGCCCGAGGGACTGGGCTTCGATCCGGCGCAGACCGCCGAGGAACTGGCCGAAGCCGTCGCCGCGGTGGAGGCCGCCTACGCCCCAGAATGCCTGGCCGCCTGCGAGCTGGCCTTCCACTGCCGGGAGAAGGCCCGCGCCGCCGACCAGGTGAGCGCCCTCGGCCGCTCCGTACGGGGTGAACTGGGCGCGCTGACCACCGTCGGGGAGGCCCTCGCGGCGGCCACCGGACAGGGCCCCGCGGGCGATCCGACCGCGGCCGCACTGCACCGGGCGGCCCGGCTGCGCGCCGAGGCGCTTCAGCTCGCCGGCGCGGCCCGCGTGGACGGGGAGGGGTGCGCATGGCACTCCTGAGCACCCTCGCGCGGCTCCAGGCCGTCCGCACCGGGCGGGCGCAGCCGCTGGCGACCGTGCGCCACCGCCATCTGAGCGAGCGCCCCCTGGTCCTCGTCCCGCTGACGACGGCCGGTGAAGCCGGGGCCCCGCTCGGGGCGCTGGTGGGCACCGACCCCCGGCAGCCCCGGCTGCTGGTGGTCCCGCAGCCGCGCGACCGCGACCTGCGGTGGACCTTCCTGGCGGAGCTCGCCGGCGAGGTGCTGCCGTATGTGGACTCCTACGCCGACGGGGTCGAGCTCGTGGAGCGCAGCGAGACCGATCCGGAAACGGGCCGCAGGACCAAGGTCGAGGCCGAGCTCTGCCTGGACGCCCCGCAGCTGATCGTGCCGAGCCGGGCGGGCATCGAGTACGTACGCCTCCTGGGCCGGTCGATGCGGTTCCGCCGCACGGCCGAGGAGGATCCGGACACCCCCTACCCGGCGCCCCCGCGGGTGCCGCTGCTGGGGCGCTGGCTGACGCACCTCGCGGAGCGCTCGCGGGTCCCCGGTTCCTCGATGCTGCTGTCGGCGACGGAGCTGCTGGGGCGGCACTGGGCCAGCGGCCAGAGCACGGTGGAGGACCAGCACCTGGGCGCGCTGCTGGCCTGGACGGCGCCCCCGGAGGGCGAGTCGGGAGCCGAGGCGGCGCTGCGCGCGGAGCTGGCCCGGGACCGGGACGGCCAGCTGCTGGTGCCGCCCGCGGGCCCCGCCACGGACCCGGCCTTCGACAACCGCCGGCTGGCCCCGGCGATCGCCCGCTACGACGCGGCGCGCTCGGCGCAGCCGCAGGACCAGCGGGCCCGGGAGCGTGCCGAGGAAGAGGTGCGGGAGCTGGTCGCGTCCCAGCTGCGGCCCACCTGGAAGGCCGTCTGGCGGGCGCTCGAACTGCTGCGCGCCCTGCCGGCGGGCGAGCGGGCCGAGGAGCGCTGGGTCCGCGACCGCTGGTCCTACACCGGCCATCGGGACCGCGTACGGGCGGGCGAGCCGCCGCAGCCGCGCCGCGACGACGCGGTGACCGCGGCCCAGAAGCTGGCCACGCGGGAGACGGAGCAGGTGCGGCTCGACGCCCAGGAGGCGCTGGACGACCCCCTGGTGATGGCGGGCCGCCGGCTGGCGGGCGAGGCGTTCGCGGGTGAGGTCACCGAGGTGGTGATGGAGTGGACGGACTCCAAGCGTCCAAGCCCGCGCCCCCTGGTGACGGTGGCCACGGAGGACCATCCGCAGCTCGCGGACGGCGAGGGCGTGAAGGTCTACCGCTCACTGGACGGCCGCCCGCAGAGCGCGCGCTTCGTGCGCTTCGAGGAGGACGGGCAGCTGGTGCTGCGCCTCCTGGACAAGATGGGCCGCGGCCGGGAGCCGGAGCCCGGCTCGGTGCCCGAGAAGGGCGACCGCGTGTGCTGGACGCTCTTCGAGCACGACGCGCGCGGCGGGCCCAAGCTCCCGGATCCCGAGCAGACCCCGTGGACGCACGGCGGACCGCCGGGATCCGCGGCCGCGTCCGCCGCCGTGCTCCAGCCCGACGCCGTGACCGACGAGGACATCCTGTGACCGCCTTCGATCCGGGGGCCGCCGCGGCGCGCGCGACCGCCGCCATCCTGCACGACACCCTGCACGGGACGGAGCGGGGCGTCGTCGTGGACTCCCCTCCGGGGGCCGGCAAGTCGACCCTGGTGGTGCGGGCGGCCCGCGAGCTGGCAGCGGCCGGACGCCGCCTGATGGTGGTGGCGCAGACCAACGCGCAGGTGGACGACCTGGTGCTGCGGCTCGCCGTCAAGGATCCGGAGCTCAAGGTGGGCCGGCTGCACAGCAGCGAGGGGGACGCCTACGATCCGGCGCTGCGCGAGCTGCCTTCGGTGACGCTCTCCGCCAAGCCGGGGGACCTGGCCGAGCTGCCGATCACCATTTCCACGGCGGCCAAGTGGGCCTTCGTCAAGGACACCGAGCCCTGGGAACACGCCATCGTCGACGAGGCGTACCAGATGCGCTCCGATGCGCTGCTGGCCGTGGCCGGGCTGTTCGACCGGGCGCTGTTCGTGGGCGATCCGGGGCAGCTGGACCCCTTCAGCGTGGTCGGCGCGGACCAGTGGGCCGGCCTGTCCTACGACCCCTCCGCCTCGGCGGTCAGCACCCTGCTGGCGCACAATCCGCAGCTGCCCCAGCACCGGCTGCCGGTGTCATGGCGGCTCCCGGCGACGGCTGCGCCGCTGGTCTCCCGGGCGTTCTACCCGTACACGCAGTTCCGCAGCGGAACGGGTCCGGGCGAGCGGCGGCTGTCCTACGGGGTCGCCTCGGACGGGTCGGGACCCGACCGGGTCCTGGACGAGGCCGCCGAGTCGGGCTGGGGCCTGCTGGAGCTGCCCGCGCGGCACACGCCGCGCACCGACCCGGAGGCGGTGCGGGCGGTGGCCCTGGTGGTGCGCCGCGCCCTGGACCGCGGGGCGGTGACCTGCGACGAGCAGTCCGAGGTCCCGGCCGCGCTGAGCGCCGACCGCATCGCGGTGGGCACGGCCCACCGCGACCAGGCGGCCGCCGTGCGCGCGGCGCTGACCTCGCTGGGGGTCACGGGAGTGACGGTGGACACCGCGAACCGGCTCCAGGGCCGCGAGTACGACCTGACGGTGGTCCTGCACCCGCTGTCGGGCCGCCCGGACGCGACGGCCTTCCACCTGGAGACGGGCCGCCTGTGCGTGCTGGCCTCCCGGCACCGGCACGCCTGCGTGGTGGTGGCCCGGGCCGGCATAGCGGAACTCCTGGACGACCACCCCTCGACGGAGCCGGTCCAGCTGGGGGTGACGGTGAAATTCCCGGACGGATGGGAGGCCATGATGACCACGTGGGACTTCTGGTCCAACCATCGGATCCCGTGGCGGCCGTAGGGAAGTGCGGCCTTCAGCGACTGGCAACAAAACCCCCTGCCTGAACAGCGGGCCATGATTCACTTGAGAGGCACAGACCTCAACTGGTCAATCTCTACCTCCAGGACCTCCTTGAAAATCTGCAAAGCTTCAAGGTTCCACGGTTCTTCGTCGCTCGGCTCTACAGATCCAGCCAAAACATCACTCACTCTCTCAGCGACGTCATTCGGAGAGATGACATAGATAGCCATGCCTCGCCCCTTCGCCCCGGGGCGGCCCCAGATGAAGAGCCGAAAGCCAGCCTGCCGAAGGAAGGGCCCCTGTTCCTTCCATCCTGTCATTCCAGACCACTTCTCGGCGTAGGTCTGGCCGGTGCCAGTGACCTCCCACCGACCGGGTACGAAAGGTTCAGCCATCAGCTCCTCAAGGTTGGCCGCGTGCCGCTCCATTGTCCCGGTCAGAGAGGCGACCACCACAGGAGAGGCGGCCAAGGCGATTGATTGCGACAGATTGTCGATGGCGCGCTCAGGCTCCTTGATGTGCTTCCTGTTGTCCCTGCCCGGAACGTACTGGCGCTCGGTGATTTCTTCACCACCCAGCTTGACGAGGAATGCGTGCTCCGCAGCTGCGTACACCTGATCCTGAGACCAGGAGACGGATAAATCACACGCCTTGCCGTTGGACCAGGAAGAGCAGCGGAAGTACTTGTGGTGCCGGATGTCTCCCGTGTTCAACTTCCCGATCGAGCTGTTCTCGTACATCTTCCTGCCGCACGGACAGTAGAGCACGCCCGTCATGGGAGATGAATTGGACTTGATTCCGGCACGATGCCGACCCAGCGCCGTCACCGCCGCCTGCAATGTGTCGAATTCCCCATCACTGAGGATGGGATCAGCCCACCGAACAGGAACTCCGTCACGAAGAAGCGGCTCGCCTTTGTGCATGGCGATCCCTTTGAGGATCGGCTTCTTCAGCATCTTCCCCAAGGTGGACGTGGTCCACTTGGTTCCCTTGACGGCCGTCGCGACTCCGGGCTTCTTCTCGTCTGCGTTGGCGCTCCGCTGGTAGTCCTGCGACGTGAGGACGCCGCGCTCGTTCCAGTCCTGACAGAGGCGACTCATGGACCACCCCTGCTCCGCGATTCGCTCGTACGCCTCACGGATCAGGGGGCCCGTCACACGGTCGATGAGCAGCTTGTAGCGCCGCCGGCCCTGATGCTCCGTGAGGACCGGCCGATAGCCGAAGGGCCAAGTCCCGCCGCCCCAAAGGCTTTCATCGCGGTAGTACTGAGTCTGGTTCCGACGCTTCTGCACGATGGCTTCCCGGTACTCCTGCGCCTGTGTCGCCTTGATGTAAGCGATCATCCGGCCATTGCCAGGAGTGATGTCCAAGGCCGGGTCATCAAGGCAGATGACGTCCTTGCCGTCCTGGTAGCACTTGTCGGCGAACATCTCCCAGTGCGTCTGGTTCCGAGTGATGCGGTCCAGGGAAGTGACCATGATCGCGTCCCACTCATGCCACAGCGGCTCACGCATCCACCTGCCGAGGCCAGGCCGCTCCTCGGGGCGGACCGCACCCGAGATGAACGAGTCCTCTATGTCCCCCACCACATCGAACCGGCCCGCCGCGGCTGCGCCATCCAGGGCTTCAGCCTGACGCGCCAGAGCAGAACTGTCCTCGGAGTCCCGGCTGATGCGCCGCATCTTCAGGACGCGAGTCCCCGGTGACGACCTGTGCGCCATTTCGTTACCCCCCGTGTAGCCCCCTCTACACGCAGTGACATTACATGGCGAACCTGTTTCCCGAGAGTCGGGAGGCCAACCATTCGGTCCTGGCCCACCTGGCGGAACACCGGGTGGCTTGGAAGCCCTGAGCCCCGGCGGCCTGCCGGTCGGTGGCCGCGGCTATCGCCGGGGGGCCGGGGGCGGCTGCTGTCCCTTGCGGGTGAGGCCCTTGCGTTCCCGCAGCACCTCACCGACCTCGGCCAGGGTGCGCAGCTGCTCCGGTGTCAGGACGTCGATCAGGTGCCGGCGTACGGATTCCACGTGCAGCGGCGCCGCCTCCCGGACGGTCTCCACGCCCGCCCCGGTCAGGACGACCTCCGCGCCCCGGCCGTCCCCGGGCACCTCCTCACGGCGGACGATCCCGCGCTGTTCCATCCGTGTGATCTGGTGCGAGAGGCGGCTGCGCGACCACTGCATCAGGACGGCCAGCGCGCTGATCCTCATGCGGTGGCCGTCGGTGGAGCCGAGCACCGACAGGACGTCGTAGTC
Organism: Streptomyces sp. CB00455; assembly: GCF_001905445.1. Taxonomy (GTDB): domain Bacteria; phylum Actinomycetota; class Actinomycetes; order Streptomycetales; family Streptomycetaceae; genus Streptomyces. The sequence goes on from NZ_LIVQ01000003.1 coordinate 922,633, forward strand.
CGCCTCGGAGAGCCCGCTGTCCTGGCCGAGATCCCGCGCGATCGCGGCGTTGACCAGTGGGAACATCCGCCGCCACGCATACCAGGCGTCCTGCTCGGGCTCGGTGAGCCAGCGCGGCTCGGGTGCGGTCATGGGGGCACTCTAGCCAGGTGGGTGACACATCATCTACCTGGTTGACACGTCACCCACCTCACGGTTTGATAGGTGACACGTCAACAAACACACCATATCGGGGAGTTCGCCTCATGACCCGCCTGCACGTCATCTCCGCTTCCGTCCGCCCCACCTCCGCCGCGCGCCCCGTCGCCCAGTGGGTCGCCGACCGGGCGCGCGCCCACGGCGCCTTCGAGGTGACCCCCGTGGACCTCGGCACGATCGCCCTGCCCTTCCTGGACGAGCCCGAGTACGCCTCCAGCGGCGTCTACACCCACCAGCACACCCGCGACTGGAGCGCCCTGGTCGATTCCGCGGACGCCTTCCTCTTCGTCCTGCCGATGTACAACGGCGGCTTCACCGCGCCCTTCAAGAACGCCATCGACTTCCTCTACCGCGAGTGGCGGGACAAGCCGGTCGGCCTCGTCAGCTACAGCGCGGGCCCGACCGGCGGCGCCCCCGCCGCCGAGATGCTGCTGCCGGTGCTCACCCGGCTGCGCATGCGGCCCGCCGCGCGGTCCGTCGCGATCCCGGGCATCGGCGGCCTCGTGGGGCCCGAAGGGTTCGCCGTTCCGGAGGGTCTCGCCGACCGGCTGGCCGGCGTCCTCGATGACGTGGCCGAGCTGGCCGAGCAGCGGGCCGCCGAGGCCGTCACGGTCTGACGTCCGGGCGCCGGCCGGACACCTGCTCGACTCCTGCACCCCTGGGCCGCGCGGCTTCCTCCCGCGCCCCGCACCTCGTACGGACGTTCCAGCCGACCGGGCTGCACCCTTGCGCGGCGTTGGACAATGGACGGTGGCCCGGAAGGATTTCGCACGCAGCAGGAGGACACGCATGGCAGAGCCCGAGCGGACCGAGCGCAGGCCGCGGCCGGCGCCGCTGCTCTTCGAGCCCTCGGAGGCGGCCACGGACCCGGAGCACTTCTTCGACCTGGAGTCGATGGACGACCCCCGCGAACTGCTGGCCCGCGCGACCGAGCTGACGCTCGCCTTCCGGGCGGCGCAGGAGCGGGCGGTGGAGTTCCAGGCCCTGGCGGCGGCCCAGCTGGCCGACCCGCGCCGGTTCGACCGGCTCTCGCCGGCGGTGATCGCGGAGCAGGCCGAGTGGACCGAGGACTACGCCCGCAAGATGATCGAGTTCGGCGAGTCCCTGCAGCGTGACACCGGCACGCCCTGAGGGGGCTCGCCGGGGGCCCGCCGGTCGGGCGGCGCGGATCCGGCCAGCCCTCTGGCATATGCGGGGCGCAACATACCTCAGCACCACCCGCCCTGTCCCGGTTTCCGGTAACTCCTGGAGACCGGGTCGCTACCCGGAGTAGACCTGGGCGTATGACGACGCTGATGACGGCCACCGGATGCCCCGCCCCCGACGCGCGCAGCGCGCCCGCCGGCCACGTCACCCAGCAGGGCGCCGCCTGGCTCGCCTCCGCGTGCGCCCACCCGCGGGCCGTGCTCGCCGCCTGGCAGGCCCGGCCCACGGCCTCCGCGGTGCTGCCCTGCGGCACCGTCTTCGATGTCGTCAACGTCCCCGTCGTCCTCGGGCGCCGGATCCTCGACCTGCTCAGGTCCAGGGCCCCCGGCTCCGGCCCGGCAGCCGTGCACCGCGGCCGGATGCTGCTCTTCGCCGCCACCGGCACCGCCGACCGGCTCCCCGTCCTGCTCGCCTGGGAGGAATGGGGCGCTTCCCGTACGATCCCGGCGCCGCTGTGCCACGGGCTCGGCGATGCCGTCACCGTGCCGCCGCTGGCCGGCGGCCCGGGCCCCTCGCGCTGGCTGGCCGCCCCCGAGGCGCGCCCGCCGCGGCTCCCCGGGCCGGAAGCGCTGCTCTGGGCCTTCGTACGGGCGGCCCGCGGCAGCGCGCCCACCGGACCTGCGGATATCGATTTTTCGTTCCGCGGATCCGGATGCTAATGTCTACGACGTCAGCAGGCGCCGCTAGCTCAGTTGGTTAGAGCAGCTGACTCTTAATCAGCGGGTCCGGGGTTCGAGTCCCTGGCGGCGCACAGACGGAAGAAGGCCCCCACTCTCACGAGTGGGGGCCTTCTTCGTCGTCACGTGGTGATCTTCACCGTGTAGGCGCCCGACCGGGTCCGGTCCGCCACCTTGATGGTGATCCGCTCCCCCGGCACGGTGTACGTCTCGCCCACCTCCAGCGGCGCGTCCGCCAGCGGCGGGTACACCGAGCGGTCCCAGCACGCCTCCGTCGCCGGGTGTCCGTCCAGCACCTCGATCGGTCCACCGCCCGAGACCGCCTCGTTGCGCACCCGGTAGACCAGGACCCCTTCGGTGCAGGTGTCGCCGTCGTTGCCGGCGGGGCCCCGCGCCTCGACGGCGATGGCAGTGCCCGGTCCCGTACGGATCACGGCGAGCCGGGTGCCGCCCGTCCCGCCCAGCTGGGGGGCCTGCGCCAGCGGCTGGAGCGTGTGCAGCGTGGAGCCCGACTGCACGCAGTCCACCTGACTCGCATCGAGCCAGCCCAGCTTCCACTTGTGCCAGGCGAAGAGGTCGGGGGACATCCCGAACTGACTGCCCATGACGTCCCAGTCTCCGACGAAGGTGTCCCAGTCGCCCTTGCCGTCCGTCGGCCGGTGGTAGAGGTCGGGCAGGTCGAAGACGTGTCCGGTCTCGTGGGCCAGGACGTTGCGGTCGGGCGGGCGCCGCTCGAAGACGGTCACGATCCTCCGCAGGTCCGTGCCGTCGGCCCGGATCGGACGGTCGAAGTTGACGACCTTCGTGGCATCGGAGTCCACGCCGGGCGCGTCCGGGTCGGCGACGAAGTAGACGATGTCGTACTGGCTGAAGTCCACTCCGGCGTCGGCGGTGGCGACCGCGTCCCGCAGGTAGGCGGCCCGGTCCTCGGGGGCCCAGTCGCGCCGTATCCCGTACGCGGTGGACGGCTTGGGCATCCGGGCCCACTGCTTCTGCGGGTGCGGCACCAGCGCGAACCGGCCGTACGAGGCCCGCGCGAAGAAGTCACTGGTGGCGGGGAAGTAGTCGCCGGCGATCTCCCCGGGCGTGTAGGTGGGCCGGTGGTCGGGGAAGGAGAGGAAGACCATGACCGCGTTCAGCGTGCGCTCGGGCCGCGGGTAGGCGCCGTTCCAGGTGTCCAGACCCAGGGAGTGGTGCGCCGCAGTGCGGGTCAGCGCGCAGGGGCCGGCTCCGGGGTCGGCGACGGCGGGTCCCGCGACGAGCGACATGGCGGCCAGTGCCGTCAGGGACGTGAACGCCGCCGCCGTGCTTCGGAGGCGGGAGCGGTCCACTCCCCCGGGTGTCTGCTGTGGCGGCACATCGACCTCCGGTGGTGGATTCGTACCATCTCGTCCACCTTGAGGCGATTGTCTTACTAACGCCCTGTTCCGCTGCCCCACACGAGTGAGCACTGCGGCAAGCCGGTGACCCCCGGGGTTCACGCGTTTGCCTACAGAACGTCACATCCGATCACCTGGGATCAGCAGCGGCCTCCGCTTGCTCACAGCCGCACAGAAACGATCGTCCGAGCCATGGCCCACGATTCGTCATCACACCGAACTCCCCGGCCCCTCGCGGCGACGCCGCTGGATAGGGCCTCCCGGCAGCCTCTATGATCGGCACACTTTCCTGCACGGACACTCACGAGCACTGCGGGAGCCAACGGTGAGCGGAACCTCAGAGGGAACCGGTTCGGCGGCCGACAGCATCCGACCGGCCGTCACGGAGCGTCACGCCGCAGTGCCAGCGGCGGCGGATTCGGTGCGCGCCGCATCCGAACGGCGCGACTACCGGGCCGCATTCAACGCGGCCCACCTCGCCATGGCGGTCGTCGACCGCGAGGGCTACGTCGTGACCGCCAACCAGGCCTTCGCCGGACTGCTCGGCGCCGATCCGCAGGCGCTCGTCCACCGGTGCGCCGCCGACCTGGTGGACCTGGCCGCCGAGGCCCGCACCTGGGCCGCGTACCAGGAGGTGCTGCGCGGGCGGCAGGCCCGGCTGCGCTGCACCCGGCGCCTCAAACACCCCGACGGGCACTCGCTGTGGACCGAGGTCACCCTCGGGCCCGTCCCCGGCACCGGGGACGTCCTGCTGTCCGTCGCCGACATCAGCGACCGGCGCGACCTCCAGGCCCGGCTGCGCCACCTCCAGATGCACGACCCGGTGACCCGGCTCCCCAACCGGGCGCTGTTCTTCGAGCGGCTCTCCGCCGCCCTGGAGGCCTCCTCGTACGACCACGGCGGCGGCACAGGCCGGATCGGGCTGTGCTACCTGGACCTCGACGGCTTCAAAGCGGTCAACGACACCCTCGGCCACCGGGTCGGCGACCGGCTCCTGGCCGCCGTCGCCGCCCGGCTGACCCAGTGCGCCGACCAGTCCGGCTACGGACGCACGGGCGGCCACCTGGTCGCGCGGCTCGGCGGCGACGAGTTCGCCCTGCTGGTGGAGGACTCCACCGGCACCGAACAGCTCGCGGACCTGGCGCGCAGCGTACTGGCCGCCGTACAGGAGCCCTTCGACCTGGCCGGCCAGCGGCTCTCGGTCTCCGCCTCGATCGGCGTGGTCGAGCGGGCCACGGCCGGCACCTCGGCCACCGGGCTGATGCAGGCCGCCGACACGACGCTGTACTGGGCGAAGGCGGACGGCAAGGCCCGCTGGACCCTCTTCGACCCGGAGCGCAACGCGCACCGCATGACCCGCCAGGCGCTCTCCTCCACGCTCCGGCCGGCGGTGGAGCGAGAGGAGTTCGCGCTGGAGTACCAGCCACTGGTGGACCTGGCGAGCGGGACGGTGCGCGGGGTGGAGGCCCTGGTGCGCTGGAACCACCCGCAGTTCGGCACCCTGACGCCGAATCGGTTCATCGGTATCGCCGAAGAGGACGGTTCCATCGTCCAGTTGGGGCGGTGGGTGCTGCGCACGGCCTGCCGTCAGGCGCGGCGCTGGCAGATCGAACAGCCCAGCGACGCCCCCGTCTTCGTGTCGGTCAACGTGGCGGTGCGCCAGGTGTGGGACTCCGACCTGGTGGGCGACGTCGCCGAGATCCTGGCCGAGACGGGGCTGGCGCCGCAGCTGCTCCAGCTGGAGCTGACCGAGTCGGCCGTCATGGGCTCGGCGGGCCGGCCGCTCCAGGCCCTCCAGGCGCTGAGCGACATGGGCGTGCGGATCGCGATCGACGACTTCGGCACGGGCTACTCGAACCTGGCCTACCTCAGCAGGCTGCCGGTCTCGGTGCTGAAGCTGGACGGGTCCTTCGTCCGGGGTTTCCGCTACGAGGAGGGCGCCCACCCGAACCCGGCCGACGAGACCATCGTCGAGGCCCTGGTCCAGCTCGCGCACCGGCTCGGGCTGACGGTGACGGCCGAGTGCGTGGAGACGGCGGGGCAGGCGGCCCGGCTGCGGCGCGTCGGCTGCGACACCGGCCAGGGCTGGCTGTACTCGCGGGCCGTGGCACCCGAGGTGATCGCAGCGATGATCGACCGCCAGGCCGCCGCCGCTGCCGCTCCTGCGGTCGCGGTCGCCCCGGCGGCTGCCGCTTCCGCCTCCGTCCAGGCCGACGAGCCCGCCCCGCACCCTCTCGTCTGAGGCACCGGCAGACGGGCAGCCCCGGCGGGGGGCTGCCGCTGTCGGCGTGCGGTCAGAGGCTCCGGACGAACGCGCCGAACGCCTCCGGGGCCACGGTGAAGACCGGCCCGTCGGGCCGCTTGGAGTCCCGGACGGCCACCCGGCAGGGCTGAGCGGCCACCTCGACGCAGTCGCCGCCGGTGCTTCCGCTGTAGGAGGCCTTGTGCCAGGCGGCGCCGCCGAGGGGGGTGCACTCGACGCACTCGCCGCCGCTGGTGCCGCTGTAGGACGACTTACGCCACTGCACGCCCGTCAGATCCACACTGGTCCCCATAGCGTTCCTCCATTACGCGAGCGATCAGAAGGGCCGACTCCTCTGGCGAGAGGGCTGCGGCTTGCAACCGAGCGTATCCGACGGAACGCTCCCTGATCACTTGCGGATTGGCCGTCATGTGGCCCGTGTCATAGCTCTCCGTGTAGAAGAGATCAGGGTCGCCGTCAAAGCGAAGGAGAGTGAACGATCCCATCATCCCGCTGTGCTCACCGGTCGAGAAGGGAACCACCTGGATCTGGATCCAGGGTCGGCCAACGAGATTCAGCAGGTGGGCCAGTTGCTCCCTCATGACCTCACAGCCACCGACGTTGCGATGCAGCAGTGCCTCGTCCAGCACCACCAGCAGCACTGGCGGGATCTTCCGCGCCAGTATGCGCTGACGCTCGATACGGGCCGCCACGATCTCGTTCGCCCTGTCCGGATACTCCACGGTCAACAGCGCCTTTGCGTAGGCCTCCGTCTGAAGGAGCCCATAGATCAACTGCGCCTGAAAGGTGGAGATGAACGTCGCCCGGGCCTCCATCTCCGCATACGCCTGGAACCACGTCGGCAGCTGGCTCCGCAGGACCAGTCCCACCAGGCGGGAGAAGACTCCGCCGGTCCCCAGCGCCGCGTCCAGCCGTTCGGAGAAGTCGCGGGTCGGCACCCGCTTCGTCGTCTCGATCTGGCCGATCAGCGAGCCCGTGCAGTAGATGATGTCGCCCAACTGCCCCTGCTTGAGCCCGGCCTCCTCCCGCAGGCGGCGCAGTTCGTAGCCGTAGTAGTCCAGCGGCGAGGCGCTGGGATCGAGGTCGCGGATGTTGACCACGGGAAGGTCACCCCCATGAGGACGCGGGCCGGATACACCTGTGGCCGAGCGTAATGGCACCGATACGCTCCGGTGTCCGGATTGCGGTGACCATGTGACACACCTCCGCCCCGCACCCGGGATGCGGGGTGCGGGGCGGGGCGTCGCTCGGCGCGTGGTGGGGGGAGATCAGCAGGCGCCGAGGTCCTTCCAGACACCCCACTCACCGGTGGTGCCCGGCGTCTCGTTCTGCGTCCACCACTGGGCCTTCCACTTGTGCCCGTTGTGCGAGACCTCGCTGCCGCCGGTGTAGACGGTGCCCGCGACGTACGCCGGGGTCGATCCGCAGCCGGTGCCCGGCGGCGTCGTCGGAGGCGTCGTCGGAGGCGTCGTGGGCGGAATGGTCGGAGGCGTGGTCGGAGGCGTGGTGACCGGCGGCTGCGTGGCCCCGCCGAGGGCGTCCGAGATCTGGTTCAGCAAGGTGGCGTTGTTGTCCAGGCCGAGCAGGGAGTACATCATCGCGCCGGCCAGACCGCGCTGCTTGCCGTAGTCCACCCGGGCCTGGATGGACTTCTGGTTCAGGCCGGTGAAGAACTCGCCGTCCTTGTAGAAGTACGACGCCTTGGCCTGGTCGTCCCAGAAGGTCGTCGCCGGGTTGTCGACGATCCCGCCGAGCTCCTTGTAGTTGGCGATTCCCGGCTGCTGACTGGTGGGCCGTGCGGCGCTGGGGCCGGTGGCGGACTGGGCGAGGCCGCCCGCGGGACCGGCCGGGACGCCCTTCCAGCCGCGGTAGTAGAACTCGTAGCCCAAGGTCAGCTTGCCGGCGGGGAAGCCGCCCGCGATGCCGTAGGCCGGCTTGCCGTCGATCCAGGAGTCGATGGCGTTCTTGATGCTGTACTTCTCGCTGCCCGGGGCGATCGCGTCGGTCGGGTCGGCGGGCGAGTTCGTCAGCGGCGACTGGTGGTAGGTCGGCCCGTCGGCGTCCCAGGCACCGTGCATGTCATACGTCATGATGTTCGCGTAGTCGAGGTACGCGCCGATCTTGTCCGTCTCGATGTACTTGATCTTGTCCTGGCCGGCCGGGAGGGCCGAGGTCAGGAGGTACTTCTTGCCGCCGTTGGCCGCACCGTAGGCGTCGAGCTGCGTGCGGAACTCCTTGAGCAGGAGCGTGAAGTTCTGCTTGTCCTCGGGGGCGTAGTGGTTGCCGAGGTGGCCGCCCGCCGAGCCCGGGTACTCCCAGTCGATGTCGATGCCGTCGAAGATGCCGGCCGCGCTGCCCGCGCCGCCGTAACCGCCCTCGACGGGCAGGTTGCCCTTGATGTACTGGTCGATGCAGGAGGAGACGAGCTTCTTGCGGGAGGCGTCGGTCTTCGCCGCGTCGCTGAAGTACTTCGAGTACGTCCAGCCGCCGATCGAGATGTTGATCTTCAGCTTGGGGTACTTGGCCTTCAGCTGCTTGAACTGGTTGAAGACGCCGACGATCGGCTGGTCCCACTTGTCGGCGACCCCGCTGACGCTGTCCGCCGCGCTGAAGGACTTCTGGTAGTCCGCGTACGAGTCGCCCGCGCCGTCACCGGCATTGGGGTTGTTGTCGTCACCCGCCGCCTTGTTCGCCTCGAAGCAGGTGAGGTTGGTGGGGTGGATGTTGCCGAACGAGTAGTTGATGACGTCCAGCTTGCCCGCTATGCCACGCGTGTCGAGGTGCTTGGGGTAGAAAGCGCTCCCGTACACGCTCCACTGGTCGTAGTAGGCGATGCGGACACCGCCGGCCGAAGCGGTGGACGAGGCGTCGGCCGCCGAGGCGGTGCCGAGCCCCGCGAAGGAGGCGAGCGCTCCGGCTGCCAGCGCGGCCGTGGCGGCGGCCGCGACGAGGGGTTTACGGATGTGCATGAACCGGCTCCGGGGGGTGGGAGGGCTGGGCGACAGCTTCACTTGGGAGAAGTGATAGCGATCACTCCACACCCCAGTCAATGGTTTGGACCAAAGAAGGACTAGACCACCGCGCGGACAAATGTGCTCGTCAGAGACCTGGACGCACATCAAAAACCGCTCGCCACCCCGGGTGACGAGCGGTTTAAGGGTCCCTTAGGACATGCTCCGGCAAGGTTTCGGCAACAAACCAGCCAAACCCCGTTCTCCTTGGTTCAGGAGTGGTCCGCACCATCCACGGGCATGCCGTACGCATCTGCGACGAGGCCGTAGGAGCGCAACCGGGCCGTCCCGCTGTGGGCGTTGGCGGTCAGCATCAGCTCGTCCGCGCCCGTGCGCCCGGCCAGGTCGTCGAGCCCCGCGCGGACCTCGTCGGCCGTGCCGTGGACGATGTTGGCGAGCCAGCCGTCCACGAACTCCCGCTCCATCGGGGAGAACGGGTACGCCGCCGCCTCCTGCGGCGTCGGGACCAGCCCCGGCCGCCCGCTGCGCAGCCGCAGCATCGACAGCGCACCGGTGAGCACCTGCGCGCGGGCCTCCCCGGCGGTGTCGGCGGCCAGCGCCGCGACCCCGATGACGGCGTACGGCGCGTCCAGGACGGCCGAGGGCCGGAAGCTCTGCCGGTAGAGGTCGAGCGCGGGCAGGGTGCCGGCCGCCGAGAAGTGGTGGGCGTAGGCGAAGGGCAGGCCCAGCTCGCCGGCGAGGCGGGCACTGAAGCCGGAGGAGCCGAGCAGCCACAGGGGCGGTCGCCCGACGGACCCCTGCACCGGGCCGGGTACGGCGTGCACGCGGGAGTACGGGTGCCCGTCGGGGAAGTCGTCGTCGAGGAAGCGGGTGAGCTCCACGAGCTGCCGGGGGAAGTCCTCGGCGGATTCGTCGAGGCGCCCGGACCCGCGCAGGGCGGCGGCGGTGCGTCCGTCGGTGCCGGGGGCCCGGCCCAGTCCGAGGTCGATGCGCCCCGGCGCCAGCGCCTCCAGGGTGCCGAACTGCTCGGCGACCGCGAGCGGGGCGTGGTTGGGCAGCATGACCCCGCCCGAGCCGAGCCGGATGCGAGAGGTGTGCGCGGCGAGGTGGGCCAGGATCACGGCGGGCGAGGAGCTGGCGACGCCGGGCATGGAGTGGTGCTCGGCGACCCAGTGGCGGTGGTAGCCCCGGGCCTCGGCGAGCCGGGCGATGTCCACACTGGTGCGCAGCGCGGCGTGGGCGGTGCTGCCGGCGCCGACGGTGACGAGGTCCAGGACCGAGAGCGGTACGGGCGCCCGGCCCCGGGCGGAGCCGCGGATCCCGCTCCCCCCGCCGGCCCGGCCCGCCGCCTGCCGACGCTCGTCCCCGGTGTCACTCATCGTCGCTCCCGTCTCGGTTCCGCGTTCGTACGACCTGCGTACGACGTCCGTACGAAGAATTCGAACCGTCCGCGACGCCCGGGCATTCCCGGCACACCCCCGAGAGGGCGGACATGACTGTGGCATATGCCAAGGGCGTAGGCCCTGGCAGAACGATATGATTGAGCCATCAATCTCCTCAACAGGCGCTCCACGCGGGCCCCTTGATGGCTATCGTGGTGAGGCAAGCGGTAACAACCTGGTAGGGGGAAAACCGTGGCGCTGAAGCCCGAGCCGACCGCGCCGTTCCATTCGGTGCAGTACGCCCTGCGCGTACTCGAAACGATCGCCCGGCACGCCGGCGGCGTGACCGACGTGCAGATCGCACGTGAGACAGGCCTGCCCGCAGCTCATCTCGCCCCGATGCTGCTCATGCTGCGCCGGGAGGGATACGTCCTGCAGGTGTCCGACGGCGCCTACGCCATAGGTGATTCCCTCGTCCTGCTCGGCTCCGGCATCGACCGCCAGCAGGCCCTGACGGACAAGCTCCAGGAGACCTTGGACCGGCTCCGGGATTCGGTGGGGGCGGCCGTCTACATCAGCCGGTACGTGGACGGCGAGGTCCGGATCACGCAGTTCGCGGACAGTCCGCGCACTCCGAAGGTCCACGAGTGGGTCGACTTCCGCTCCGCCGCCCACGCGAGCGCGGTGGGCAAGTGCCTACTGACCCAGCTCGACCAGAACGGGCGGCGCGACCACCTGTCCCGCCACAAGATCGCGCGGCTCACGTCGAAGACGATCGTGAACGAACGGGTCCTCTTCTCCAAGCTGGACGCCCAGCCGGCCACGGTGCCCGTGCTGGACCTCCAGGAATACGCCGTGGGGACCGTCTGTGCGGCGGTGCCGATCACGGCCGGGGCCTCGGTGGGCTGCCTGGCGCTGTCGATGCCGGTCGAGCACGCGCACCGGCTGCGGGCCGCGGCGGACGCCCTGAACCGCAAGGCGGCGCCGCTGCTGCTGTCGCTCACGCTCTGAGCGGCGGGGTGGGAGGGGGCCCGGAAAACACTTCGGGCGGTTCCCGGTGAACCGGAAACCGCCCGAAGGACAGGTGCGCCGCCAGGGACTCGAACCCCGGACCCGCTGATTAAGAGTCAGCTGCTCTAACCAACTGAGCTAGCGGCGCCTGCTGACAGAGAAAATACTACCCGGTCCCCAGGGGTGCTCAAAACCATCGCCCTCGGCGCCCGCGGGGCGGCCCCCAGCGGTCCTCCGGGCCGGTGCGCGGGCGGTCTGCTGGCCGGTGCGCGGCCGGTGCTCGGGCGGGCCGCTGGCCGGTGCGGCCGTCCCATCGGCCGGTGTGCGGCCGGTCTCACGGGCGGGTGTGCGCCGGACCCGGGGTGGGCCTGCCGTCAGCCTGCCACGAGGTCCGACCGGCCGTGGGCCTCGTACGCGGCGAGGATCGCGGACAGGGCCGGCCCGTCCAGTCGGCGGTAGTCCCCGCCGGGGGGCCGCCACCAGACCGGGTCCGGGCAGCGGAAGCCGGCGCGGCGCAGGGCGACCCGGTGGACCTTGTTGGTGGCCGTGACCGGCATGGCGGGAACCAGCCGGACGTAGCGGGGGGACATCTTCGTGCCCAGGTCCGGCTGGGCGGCCAGGAACGCGGCGAACGCCTGCGGGTCGAAGGCCGCGCCCTCGCGCAGGGCGAGGGCCGCCATCACCTGGTCGCCCGCCGCCTCGTCCGGCACCGCGTACACCGCGACCGCCGCGGCTCGCGGCCAGCGGGCAAGGATGTTCTCGATCATCGCGGCCGCCAGGTTCTCGCTGTCGACCCGCAGCCGGTCGTCACTGCGCCCCGCGAAGTAGAGGAAACCCGATGAGTCCCGGAAGAAGAGGTCGCCCGTCCAGTACCAGCCGTCGCGCGTGCGGGCCGCCTCGGCGTCCGGGTTGCGCCAGTACCCCTCGAAGAGGGCAGGGCCGCGGTTGACGAGCTCGCCGATCGCCTCCTCGCCGTTGAGCAGGCGCCCCCGGCCGTCCAGGACGGCCGGGGGGCATTCCCGGCCGGTCTCCGGGTCGATCACCGCCAGGTCGGCGCCCGCTCCCGACGCCCGGCCGAGCGCGCCCGGCGGGGTGTCCGGGGTGTGCTGGACCGAGGCACCCCCCTCGGTGGCCCCGTATCCCTCGACCAGCCGGACGCCGAACCGCTGCGCGAAGCGCGCCGCGTCCACCGCGCCGGCCTCGGTGCCGAAGCCGAGCCGCAGGGTGTGCTCGCGGTCGTCGGGGCGGGGCGGTGTGGCCAGCAAGTATTGGACCGCCCGGCCGACGTAGGTGAAGTAGGTCGCCCGGTAGGCGCGTACGTCGTCCAGGAACGCGGAGGCGGAGAAGCGGCGGCGCAGCGCCACCGCGGCCCCGCCGGCGAGCGCCGGGAGCCAGTCGGCGATGACGGCGTTGCCGTGGAAGAGGGGCATGCAGACGTAGTGGACGTCCTCGGGTGTGACGGTGAACCGGCGGGCCAGCGCGGACGCGGCCGCCGCCAGCCGGCCCTGGGTGCAGATCGCGGCCTTGGGGGCGCCGGTGGAGCCGGAGGTGAAGTAGAGGAGCAGCCGGGAGGCCGGGCCGGGGGCGCTCAGCGTCGCCTCGCCGGGGGTGGCGCCGGCGTAGGGCGCCAGCAGGGCCCCGTACTCCTCGGTGTCCGTGACCAGGATCCGTACGCCCGGCAGGCCGAGGCCGCGCAGCAGGGGCAGGTGGGCGCGTTCGGTGACCAGGATCCGGCAGTCGGTGTGCAGGATGTCGCGCGCGAGCTCGGGGCCGCGGCGGGTCGGGTTGATCCCGGCGACGGCGGCCCCGGCGAGGGCCGCCGCGCCGAGCCAGAAGGGGAACTCGGGGGTGTTGTCGAGCAGCACCCCGAGGTGCGGCTCGGCCCCCGGGGGCATGAGGTCGACGAGGAGCGCCGCGCGTGCGGCGGCCTCCCGGGCGGTCCGGTGGTGGCTGATGGCGGTGCGCGCGGCGTCCTGCGCGCCCTCGTACATCAGCCCTGGCCGGTGGTCGCCCCACCGGCGCGCCACGAGCTCCGCGACGGTCCGGGGTGCAGTCGTCGTCCGCATGCCGCCGGAGGCTAGCTGACGTTACGTCAGAACTGAACGTCCGAGCAGGCGTAGAAGGCGTTGGCCGTGTCGTTGACCGTCCAGACGGCCAGGATCAGGTGGCGGCCCGACTTGCCGCTCGGCATGGTGCCCTGGTGGACGGTGGTCATGGCGGGGCGGGCGCCGTTGTAGGCGACGGTGAGGAAGGGCTGGGATTCCAGGGAGGCGCGGGTGAGCGGCTTGGTGGGGTCCCAGCCGTTCTTGGTGACGTAGTACCTGAAGTCGGTGGTGGAGTGGTTGGCGGTGAACTGCCAGCGGAAGGAGTAGCTCTGGCCGCTGGTCACCTTGGTGGCGGGCCAGGCGCCGCCGCGGGGGTTGTCGAGTTCGGCGAACTGGGTGTTCCCGCCCGCGCAGATCCGGCCGTCGGCGGGGCCGGCGGCCGGGAACCCCTTGAGGCCCTCGACGCTCTGCGGTTCCCACTGGATCTGACCGCAGTCGGAGACGGTCTTGTTGGCACAGAGCTTCTGGCGGCTGATGGGGGTGTCGGTGTAGCCGTGGCTGCTGGCGCTCGGGGCGCTGAGGAGGGTGATCGCGGCGACGAGGCCGAGGCCGAGCGCGGCGGCGCCGGCCCGTCCGGGCATGCGGGGGTTACGCATGGTGCTCCTTGAACGTGGGGGGAAGTCCGGTGAGAGCGTGCGCACGCGGGGGAATGACGCGCGGGAATGGTGCGTGGTGACGCGCGGGAACGATGGGGCGGTTTTCAGGTCTAGACCAACTCCCAGATTATTGACGAGAGTTGGCCATGTCCAGACCAAAGAGGGAACGGGTGGTCCGGTCGGTACCGGCCACCCGTTCCCCTGTCACCGTTCCCCTGTCACCGTTCTCCCGTCACCGTCCGCCCTACTCGGAGCGTCCCGTGTAGAAGGCGACCGTGAGGTCCTTCACCAGGGCCTTGCGCTCGTAGTCGTCGAGCTCGACGAGACCCCGTGAGGTCAGCCGGTGGACGGTGTCGTCCACGGCGTCCACCACCGAGGTCAGCACCATGTCCCGGTGCTGGGCGTCGATCGCCGCGACCCGGCGGCGGCGCATGGCCTCGGCCACCTCGGCCGCGTACTCGATCCGGGTGGGCTGGGCGGAGAAGACCTCGATCCCGACGGCCTCCGTCTCCGCCGCGAGCATCCGGGTCAGCGCGTCGCCGACGGCCTCGGCGTCGCGCAGGGTCGGGGCGTCCTCGTGGAAGGCGTCGGCGGGCAGCTGCGACAGGACGCGGGCCATGGCGGATTCGACCTGCTCCGCGAGGTACTCCACGTGGTCCTCGACGGCGAGGGCGGCCCGGGCGGTGTCCTTGACCTGCCAGACGACCTGGACGACGACCTGGAGGGCGAGCCCGCCGGAGTCCACGGCGGGCATGGGCTCGCTGCGCCAGTGGCGCAGCCGTACGTCGACCCGGCGGCGCAGCAGGAGCGGGCTGACCCAGGTGAGGCCGGTCCGCCGGACCGTGCCGCGGTAACGGCCGAAGAGGGTGAGCACCCAGGCGTGGCCGGCGCGGGAGCGGCCGAGGCCGCCGAGGGCGAGGAGGGCGACGATGCCGAGGAAGGCCAGCGGGGGCCAGTGGGTGGCGCGCAATCCGTGGTAGGCGCGGGGACTCGCGCCGAAGGCGGCCACGACCACGGGCGGGACGACCCCGGCCCGCCAGAGGACGGCGGCGCAGCCGGCGAGGGCGAGACCGCCGATGCCGACGCCGGCCCAGCCGGGCAGGACGGGGCCGCGGTGCTCCCGCAGCCGTTCGTCGCCCCGAGGGACCCGACGGCCGGGGGCGGGCCGTGGGGCCGGCCGCCGGGCGGGCGGGGAGACGGGCCGGGGCGGGGTGGCGGGCCGGGGCGGGGTGGCGGGCGCGGGGGCGTCCGGCCGGGACGTGCGGTGCGGCTCGCCGGGGAAGGGCAGGTCGGCGGGCACCTCGGTGACGGCGCCGCCCCGGGGCGGACCGACGCGGGGGATGTCCTGACTGTCGTCCTCCAGTCCTCGCGCCACGGCCTGGGCGACGATCTCGGCCACACCGGGCCCGGGCACCCCGGAGCACGAAGCCCCGCCGACCGCCTCGCCCGGACCGTCACCACCGACCGCCTCGCACGGACCATCACCCCCGATCGCCTCGCACGGACCGTCACCACCGGGCCCGGGGACGGACGCGGGGACGGACGCGGGGACGGGCCCGGGGACGGACGCGGCCGGGAACGCGGGCTGCTGCGCGTGCGGGGGCTGGGGCGCAGGTTCGAGCTCGGGCTGACGCTCGGGCTGCTGCCGGTGTGCGTGCTGGGGGTGGGGCGCGTGCTCGGACTCGTGCTGGGGGTGGGGCGCGTGCTTGGGCTCGGGCTGGGGGTGGGGCGCGTTGGGCTCGGGCTGGGGGTGGGGCGCGTGCTTGGGCTCGGGCGGGTGCGCGAGCCGGTGCTCGGACTCGGGCTGGCGGTGCGACGCGTGCTCAGACTCGGGCTGGTGCTCGGTGTGGGGCGCGTGCTTGGGCTCGGGCGGGTGCGCGAGCCGGTGCTCGGACTCGGACTCGTACTCGGGTTGCTGGGACTCGGACTGGCGCTCAGGTTGGGGCCGGTGCGCGTGCTCGGGGTGGAGCTCCTGCACGGGCTCACTCTTGGACTGCTGCCGGTGCTCGGGCTCGGCTACGGCCTCCGGCCCCGTTGCCGAAAGGCGCCGGTCATCGGTGGCGGCCCGCGGCTCGGCGGCCGACCGGATCCCGGCCCGCGGGCGCGGTGTGAGGTGCTGTTCTCCCTCGCGCTGCGGACCGGCCGTGGCAGGCGTCCCGGTCACGGCGTGCGGCCCGGCGGGCAGCGAGTCGTGGCGGGCAGTCGACCGCGGGTGGGGCGCGAGTGGCGGTTCGACCGCCGCGGCCTGCCGGGCTTCCTGTCCCGACGGACCCGTCGCGGCCCGGGGCCCGGCGGGAGCGGACTCGTACTGCCGTACGGAAGGCTGCGGGGCGGGGTCCTGGGAGTGCGGACCCGCGGTGTCGGCGTCGGCGGTCCGCAAGCGCAGGGTGGCCGTGCCGGCGTGGGCCGCCTCGTCCTGCGGGTGCGGGATCCCCGGACCGGCGTGCACCGGATCACCGTCGGCCTGTCCCCGTGCCGCCGGCACCTCGGCCCCCGTGGCCACGGACGACGGCGCTGCGGCGTGCGCTGGAGTCGTGTGCGCCGGGGCGGCGTGCACCGGCTCCGGCGCACACGACTCCGGTCGGGCCGACCGGACGGAAGGCCGGCCCGGGGCTTCGGCCGGAGCCGGGACAGCGGGCGCCGGTTCCTGGCGGCCCGACCAGGCGGGGGCCAGGGCCTGAGGTTCGGCCGGGGCCGGGGCCGGGGCTTCGGCCAGCGCCGGGGCCTGGGCTTCGGCCGGCGCCGGGGCCTGGGCTTCGGCCGGGGCGTGGGCCGGGGGTTCGGTCGGCGCCGGGGCGGCCGGGGTCGGTTCCTGGCGGGCTGACCAGGCCGGGGCCGGGGCCTGGGCTTCGCTCGGGGCCGGGGCCTGGGCTTCGGCAGGGGTCTGGGCCGGCGCTTCGGCGGGGGCGTGGGCCGGGGGGGCGGCCGGCCAGGGCGTCGGTTCGGGGCGGGTCTGCCGTGGGCGGGCCGTCGGGGGGCCGGCCCAGCCCGTCGCCGACACGGTCTCGGCCACCGCGGCGACGGCCGGACCCGCTTCGGCCCGCCCGCAGGATCCCGCCGCCTCGCGCGGCGCGGCGGCCCCGCGGGTGGCGCACGGGGCCGGGGCTGCCGCGGAGGCCGGTGCGGTCACCGGGGGCACCCGGAGGGTGCCGGTGGTCGTAGTGGTGCGCGTGGGATACATCGTTGCCTCCGTCATGCGAACAGCCGGCGCCAGGTTTCCGGGCCCGGGTACCCGTCGGCCGAGGCTCCGCGCCAGCCCTGCGCGCGCTGGAACGCCTCGACGTTGCGGCGGTCCGCCTCGCCCCACCGGGAGTCCGGACCGGTTGTGTAGTACGTGCCGAAGCCCTTCTTCACCAGCTGGCGGGCGAGGGCGGCGACGGCCTCGTGGGACCGTCCCGGGCGGAACACCGACGCCCCGGGATAGGCCCGTACCCCGCCAGGTCCGGGCGCGCCCGTCACCGTCGGCGGGATGTCCATGCCCTGGCGCTCGACCAGCAGGCGCCAGGTGTGGGCGCCCGGGATGCCGTCCGCCTCCGCGCCCGTCCAGCCCTGGGCCAGCTGGAAGGCCTGGGTGGCCAGCCGGTCGGCCTCGGACCAGGTCCGGCTGGGCCCCTTCGGGTAGAAGCGGTAGGCGCCGCGGTCGATCAGCATCCGCCCGAGGTGCGCCACGTGGTCGTTGGTCCGGCCGGGGCCGAACTTGTTCGCCCCCGGGAAGGCCGTCGAGGTACCCGGCTTCGGGTCCTGCGCGGGGCCGTTCCCCAGGAGCCCGCTGGTGACCCCCTTGAACCGGTAGGGCAGGTACTTGGTCGCGTTGCTCCAGTAGCCGTAGGGCGTGGCCAGCCTCCGCGTCGTCGGCCGGGTCTGCTCGTAGGCGATGTAGTGCGTCCGGGTGTCGTCGGCCCAGCCGCCGAAGAGGACCACGTGGGAGCCGTTGCTCGGGTCTGCCGGATTGTGGAAGAGCAGCATGTCCCCCGGGAGCAGATCGGCCTTCGTGATCTTGGTGGCGAACTTGTCGAGGCTGCCGGTCCACTCGTTCGTGCCGAGGTTCCAGGCCATCGAGACGAAGCCCGAACAGTCCTGCCGGTACCCGTCCGTCCAGTACTCGGACATGCTGTACGGGACCTTCGCCTCCAGCCACAGCTTCGCGCGGGTGATGATCGTCGTCCGGTCGATCCGCCGCACCGCGGCGGGCGCGCCCGGCTTGCCGACCGGCCCGCCCTTCGGGCCGTGCAGCGGGGTCCGTCCGCCCTGCGGGGTGCCGGGGTCGTCCAGTGCCGCCGTCCCGGGTACCGGGTCCAGTGCCACCGCCCCGGGTACCGCGTCGGTCACGGCCACCGCGGCTCCGCCGCCACCGCCCAGGACCGCGCCGGCGGCGGTGGCCAGGAGCAGCGCGCGGCGGGCCCCGCGTGCGGCGCGGTGGCCGCCGTCACGCAGCGGTATGGCCCGCGTGCGGGCCAGGGAGCGGTGGCGGGCGCATCCCGCGCACGCGCAGTCGCCCGCGGGCTCGTACTCCTCGAAAACGGGCATCGGCATCTGCACATCCGCCGGCGGCAGCATCGTCATGCGGTTCCGTCCACTCCCCTGCTCGTCCACTGGTCAGGCGGGTCCGCATCTGGCGGGGCATCAGATCCGGCACGGCCAGACATATCGTGCACGATAAACCCCTCAAACATGGGTTAATCGGACAAGGCGCGCGTGGCTGGTCATGAGCACCCGCGCAGGTGGGGTAGAGTTTTGCCTGTCACCAAGCGCCGCTAGCTCAGTTGGTTAGAGCAGCTGACTCTTAATCAGCGGGTCCGGGGTTCGAGTCCCTGGCGGCGCACAGACGGAAGAATCCCCCCGCAGTGGAAACTGCGGGGGGATTCTTCGTCGTGGTCGCAGGTGGCCGCCCTACGCGGCCGTTCCCTGCCGGACTCCCGTGCCCGTCAGGTAGGCGGAGACCACCACGTTCGCCGTGTACTCCTTGGCCGCCTTGTCATAGGAGCCGCCGCAGGTCACCAGCCGCAGCTCGGCCCGGCCCTTGACCCGCTGGCCGTACGCCTTGTGCGGGTCGAAGCCCGCCCGCTCGTAGACCCGTACGTCCTCGATGGTGAACTCGGCGACCGAACCGTCCGCCCGCATCACCCGCACCTTGTCGCCCGGCTGCGCCGAACTCAGGCCGTAGAACACCGCCGGCTTGGACTTCGTGTCCACGTGCCCCACCATCAGCGCCGCCCCGGCCGCACCCGGCTGAACGCCCTTGCCCCACCAGCCCACCGTGCCCGGGCTGTCGTACGGGGGAGCCTCGATCGCACCGTCCGCGTCCAGGTCCCGGGAGACCACCGGGGCCTGGATGCCTATGGACGGCACGTCGAGGCGCTGGGGCAGGGCGGCCGCCAGGGGGGCGCGCGCCGCGGGCAGTCCCGGGCCCACGGTTCCGCCGGCCTGACCGGCCAGCGGGGCCGGGACCCCGGTTATCTGCCGTCCCCAGAGCCAGAGGCCCAGTACCAGCACGGACCAGGCGGCGAAGGTCAGCAGCCGCCCGCCGCCGGCGGCGACCTTGCCCTCGCTCATTCGGCGCTGCGGCGGCGGCGCAGGGTCAGCGCCCGGCCCGCGACGGCCAGGGTGGCGGTGGCGGCCAGGACCGCCCCGATCACCGTGTGCGGCAGCCCCGGGCCCCCGCCGCCGTGGTCCTTCTTCGCCGTCGCGGCCGGCTCGGACTTCGCCGCCGGTTCGGACTTGGCGGCCAGGTCTGACTTCGCGGCGAGCTCCGACTTCGCGGCGAGCTCCGACTTCGCGGCGAGCTCGGATGCCATGCCGCCGCCGCCCGCGTGGACCGGCCAGACCGGCGAGGGGTGGTGCGAGGGCTGGTGGCGGCCGACCTCGATGGAGCCGCTGACCTTGTCGTGTCCGTCGCAGGTCACGCGGACCGAGTGCCAGCCGGGCTGGGCGTGCGAGCTGATCATGGCCTCGCCGTAGAGCGGGCTGCGGCCGCCGTCGCGGCCGTACAGGTCGGCGTCCGCCACGAAGACGGAGGACTTGGCCGAACCCCTGGTGCCGTCGCATCCGTGGACGCGCAGCTTTACCTGCGCTCCCGGGTGGGCCGGGTTCGGATCGACCGAGACGCTGCCGCGGTCGCCGTGACCGCCACGGTCCTCTTCGCCCGCGAGGGCGGTGGGCGCGGTCACTGCGGAGAATGCCGTCAGGGCGACGGCCACCCCGACGACGCGGACAGCGATCTGAACACTGCGCATGGTGAACCTCCTCACCACAGAGATTCACGCGCGGTGCGCCGCTCCGCATCCGGAGCGGCGCCGTACGTGTCAGCCGTGCGCGCTAGACGTGCGCGTCAGCCGTGCGCGCTAGACGTGCGTGTCAGCCGAATGCGCTAGACGAGGTCCACCAGATCGGCGATCGAATCGACCGTCTTGGTGGGCCGGTAGGGGTACTTCTCGGTGTCCTGGGCCGTCGTCAGGCCGGTGAGGACGAGGAAGGTCTGCATGCCCGCCTCCAGACCGGCGAGCACGTCGGTGTCCATACGGTCGCCGATCATCGCGCTGGTCTCGGAGTGCGCGCCGATGGCGTTGAGGCCGGTGCGCATCATCAGCGGGTTGGGCTTGCCCGCGAAGTACGGCTGCTTGCCGGTCGCCTTGGTGATCAGCGCGGCGACCGCGCCGGTCGCGGGGAGCGGGCCCTCGGTGGAGGGGCCGGTCTCGTCCGGGTTGGTGCAGATGAAGCGGGCGCCGGCGTTGATCAGGCGGACCGCCTTCGTCATGGCCTCGAAGCTGTAGGTACGGGTCTCGCCCAGGACCACGTAGTCCGGCTCGTGGTCGGTCAGGATGTAGCCGATGTCGTGCAGGGCGGTGGTGAGACCGGCCTCGCCGATGACGTAGGCGGTCCCGCCCGGGCGCTGGTCGTCGAGGAACTTCGCGGTGGCCAGCGCGGAGGTCCAGATGTTCTCGACGGGGACGTGCAGTCCCATGCGGCTGAGCCGGGCCTGGAGGTCGCGCGGGGTGTAGATGGAGTTGTTGGTCAGCACCAGGAAGGGCTTGCCGGAGTCGCGCAGCCGCTTGATGAAGGCATCGGCGCCGGGGATCGGGGTGCCCTCGTGGATGAGGACGCCGTCCATGTCGGTGAGCCAGGATTCGATCGGCTTGCGCTCTGCCACTGGACTGTTCTCCGCTCTCGGTGGCCTGTGACCTGTGACTTCTGGTCTCCACCACCCTAACGGGGCCGGGCTGCGGACGCTTTACCCGTCCACAGCCCGGACGCGCGCGGGCCCGGGCCGGCCCGGGCGGCCGTCGCCTGCCGTCCAGTACCGGTGGCCGGCGCCGCTGTAGCGGAAGCCCACCTGGCTCCTCGTGGAGGCGTCGGTGAACGGCCACTTGGGGGTGACCGGGGTGGCGTTGCAGGAGTTGCAGCAGCTGCCGGTGGGGGTGTCTTGTCGTCCCACTCGTCGGAGTCGGCGACGGCGACGGCCCGGCGCGGGCGACGGCAAAGACGACGGCGACGGCCTGGCGAAGGCGAGGGCCTGGCGAAGGCGAAGGCGTCACGGGAGCGGACGTTCAGTTCATGCCACTGGTTGTGCGACGCGGCTCCACAACTCGCCGGTCGACACGTCGCTTCCGGCCCGTCCGGTGATGCCGCCGGTACCCGTCGTGTAGTTGTCCGCGGTGAGCCCGCGGGCACGCTGTGTGTGAAGCCCTGCGCTTCACCGGATGCCCGTCTCTTTCACGTGGGTGCGGAAGTTCGGGCACAGGACGGGCCGCGTTTCGTGGTCGGGGGCGACCAGGACCTTCCGGTCGTGCGGGGCCGCACGGGCGGGGCGCGGGGCGCTGCCGCGCGCGGCAGCGGGGCAGGGGCCGGCGGCACACAGGAGCGGAGTGGGGGCTGCCACGTGCGGGCGCGGGGGCGGGGCTGCCACGTGCGGGGGCGGGGTCGGTCTGCGGGGCCCCAAGTGGGTCCGGACTGGGGGAGGGAGGTCCGGGGTGGGGTGGCGTCGACGGGCGGGCGCAGACGCGGTCAGGGGAGGCCCGGTCGGGTGCAGGCGCGGCCGACCGCAGGCCCGGTCGGGCGTCGGCGTGGTTAGGGGCAGGCCCGGTCGGGTGCAGGCGCAGTCGGGGCCAGGCGCGGGTGGGGCCAGGCGCGGGTAGGCGCGGACGCGGTCCGGCCCCGACACGGGTGGGCACAGTCGCGGTCGAGCGTCGACGTGGTCAGGGCCAGGCCGGGTCGGGCGCAGGCCGGGTCGAGCGTCGGCCCGGTCGGACGCAGGCCCGGTCGGACGCGGACGCGGGTAGACCCCGGCGCGGGTAGGGCCAGGCGCCGTCAGGGCCAGGCGCAGTCCAGCGCGGCCTCGGTCAGGGCCAGCCACGGTCAGGACCCCGGCACATCAAGCGTCGGCGCAGTCAAGCGCAGGCACGGTCAGGCCCCGGCGCGGGTAGACACAGGCGCGGTGTCAGGTCCGGCGCAGTCCGAGCCAGGCGCCGTCAGGGCCAGGCGCAGTCCAGCGCGGCCGCGGTCAGGGCGAGCCACGGTCAGGACCCCCGCACATCAAGCGTCGGGGCAGTCAAGCGCAGGCACGGTCAGGCCCCGGCGCGGGTAGACACAGGCGCGGTGTCAGGTCCGGCGCAGTCGAGCGCGGCCGCAGGCGCGATCAGCGCCCGGCGGAGTCAAGCGCCGGCACGGTCAGCGCCCGGCGTGGTCAGGCGTCGGTGGCCGGGGCGCGGCCGTGGGTCGCGCGCAGCCGCCGCGCGCCCAGGAGGAGGCCGCCGCCGGCGGCGAGGGCGGCCACGGCGCCCGTCCCGTACGCCCCCCGGTCGCGCGGTCCGGTATGGGCGAGGGAGCCCGCTTCCACGGGCTCCTCCGGGCCCTCGACGGAGAACCGGTAGCCGCCGGCCTCGCCGATCCAGTCGCCGTCGTCGCCCTTGCGCTGGACCAGGGCCGCGTCGGCGACGACCTCACCCGTGGGGGCTTCGGGAGCGAAGGCGAGGCCGACCTTGACGGTCAGCGACCCGCCGGCGGCGACGGTGAAGCCGGGGAAGTCACCCCCACCGTCGAAGATCGCGATGATCTCGTCCCGGTCGCTTCGCTCCAGGCTGACGGGGAGGGTGCCGCCGGGAGCGCCGAACTCCATGCGCAGGTGGGCGGGGCGCAGGGCGCGGGCCTTGTCGGTGAGGACGACCACCGGGTGGATGGCGGTGCACACGGAGCCGGTGGTGTTGGTCAGGTCCAGGTACCAGGTCTGCGGGTCACCGCCCGTGCGGTACACGGCCGGGCCGCCGCGGATCCGGGCCCCGATGGGGAAGGCGTTGCTCTTCCCGTCGCCGCAGGAGGCCTCCGCGCGCGACGGCAGCGCGGGCGCGGGCCGGGCGCCGCCGCCCGTACCGACGTCCGCGGTCGCGGTGGGCGCGGTGGTGACGGCCAGGGCCGCGGAGAGTACGGCGGTGAGGGCAAGGGCTTTGCGCAGTCGCATGGAAGACCTTCGCTGCTCGCCGGACGGAATGATGGTCGGACGAGGTGACAATCACCCCGGTCCTGCTCGCACCCTCCCACGCACCACGTCGAGGACCGCGCACCACGCTCGGGCCGTTCCGGTTTACGCCCGATCGGCGGACGGGTCAAAACGCGCAGCCGGGGGTGGGGCGGGGCCGGGCGGCGGCGGGTCGCGGCCGCGATGGCGGTCGCAGTCGGCGGCGGCGGCGGCGGGTCACGGTGACGGTCGCAGTCGGCGGCGGCGGGTCACGGTGGCGGTCGCAGTCGCAGTCGCAGTCGCAGTCGCAGTGGCGGTCGCAGTGGCGGTCGCAGTGGCGGTCGCAGTCGCAGTCGCGGTGGCGGTCGGGCGGGGGTACGGATCGCCCCACCTAGGGCCGGCCGAAGAAGGGGGCGAGGACCAGTTCGGCCGCGCCCTCGGCGACGCCGGTGACGGCGAGGCCGACCTCGGGCGCGACCGGGGTCAGCGCGCGGGCCTCCAGGACGGCCCTGACTCCGGCCACGAAGACCTCCGGGGCCGAGGCCACGATGCGGCCGCCCAGCAGGACGTGGTCCACGTCCAGGAGCGCGGCCAGGTTGGCCGCGCCCTGACCGAGGATGCGCGCCGCCTCGGGGAGGTCGCCGCGGGCCACCGCCGCCAGGCAGAGCACCTCCGCGCAACCGCGAGCCCCGCAGCGGCACGGGGGGCCGTCCAGACTGAGCACCTGGTGACCGAACTCCCCCGCCCCGGAACGGGCACCCCGGTGGACCTCCCCGTTCAACAGCAGCCCGGCTCCGAGCCCGGTACCGACGTGCAGGTACACGGAAGCCCCACCCCGCCCTGCGAAGCCGAACCCGGCCCCCGAGCCGAATCCACTGCCCACCCCCGAACCGGCCCCACCGCCGGAGCCCGCACCGAAGCCGCCCCCTGAACCCGCCCTGGCGTCCGGTCCCGGGGCCACGGAGGTGCCGAGTCCGGGGGCTGAACCCGCCCGGGCGTCGGGGGTGTCACCCACCGACGGATCGGGGCTTGAAGCTGCCTGGGTGCCAGGGGCCATGGCGGTGGCGGTGGCGGTGGCGGGATGCGGGCCCGAGCCCGCCCGGGTGTCCGGGCCCAGGTCCGTAAAGGGGCCGGGGTTTGAGCCCGCACGGACGTCCGGGGCGCCGTCCGGCGAGGTGCCGGGGCTCATCGCGGTGTCCGGCGACGTGCCGGAGTTAACTGCGCTGTCCGGATAGGGGGCAGGACTCGTCGCGCTGTCCGGCGAGGGGGTGGGGCTCGTCGCGTCGTCCGGCGGGAGGGTGGTAGCTGCGCCACGGCGGGGCGCGCCCGCGCAGCCGGATGGGCCCCGGCGGGAAGCATCCGCCGAGCCGGGCTCGCCGGGCTCGCCCGTACGTCCGCCGCGGCCGCCGTTCGTCCCGGAGCCCGGGTCCACGCCCGGGTCCACGCCCGGGTCCACGCCCGGGTCCACGCCGGGGTCCCCACCCGGGTGAGCGTTCGGGGCCGGCGTCGCGGTCCAGGCGGCCGCCGGGGAGGATCCGGCGGCCGCGCCCGCGTTCGTGTCCTTGTCCAGCAGCACCGGCAGGCCCAGCCGCCCCGCCAGCACCTCCCGCAGCGGGAAGCCCTCCCAGTGCGGGGCCCCCGTCACCCGGCCCATCACCCCGGTCCGGTGGTCCAACGGTCCCGGCGCGGCCACCCCTACGCCCAGGGGCCGGGGCCCGCCCGGACCGCAGACCCGCGCGAGCGCCCGTACGACCGTCTCCACCACCCCCTCCGGCGCGGCCGCGAAGTCCAGCGGGCCGACGTCTTCGGCAACGACCCGGCCCGCCAGGTCGACCCGCACCACCCGGAGCTCGTCGCGGTCCAGGTGCACCCCGGCCGCGTACCGCGCCTCCGCCACCAGCCGCAGCAGGGTCCGCGGCTTGCCGCCGGTGGACGCCGCGCGGCCCGCGTCCACGACCAGCCCCTCCGCCACCAGCCGCGACGTGATCTTGCTGACGGCCTGCGGCGTAAGACCCGTTCGGGCGGCCAGATCACTGCGGCCCAGGCCCGCCGGGCCGGCCACGCGCAGCAGATCCAGCAACAGTGCCTCGTTGTACTCGCGCAGGGCGGGCAGGTTCACTCCGCCACGACCTTCACCGCGGCCGCCTCCGACTCCGCTTCCCCCACCGCAACCGCCACGGCTGCCAGGGCCACCACCCCCGGCCTTACCCCTGCCACCGCTGCCACCGCTGCCACCGCTGCCACCGCTGCCACCGCGTCCACCGCTGTCCGCAGTTCCCCTGTCCGCATCCGCGCTTCCCCTGTTCACCCGCCCATTGTCCACCTTCCTTGCACTTCGACAACGCTGTTGCGAAAGTGGATGCCATGAATGCCACCCCCCGCTCCGCAGCCCTCCGCGTCGGCCTCGTCGGCTACGGCCTCGCCGGTTCCGTCTTCCACGCCCCCCTCGTGGCGGCCACCGAAGGGCTCGTCCTCGACACGGTCGTCACCTCCGATCCAGAACGGGCGGCCGGGGCCCGCGCCGAGTTCCCCGACGTCCGCATCGCCGCCTCCCCTGACGAGCTGTGGGACCGGGCGGGCGGCGCGGACGCGCTCGACCTCGTCGTGATCGCCTCCCCGAACAAGACGCACGTCCCGCTCGCCACCGCGGCCCTCACGGCCGGAATCCCGGCCGTCGTGGACAAGCCGCTCGCCGCCACCGCGGCCGAGGCGCGCGAGCTGGCCGCGCTCGCCGAGCGGACCGGGACGTTCCTGTCGGTCTTCCAGAACCGCCGCTGGGACAACGACTTCCTCACCGTGCGCCGTCTCCTCGCGGACGGCGAGCTCGGCGAGGTCCAGCGCTTCGAGTCCCGCTTCGAGCGCTGGCGCCCGCAGCTCAAGGGAGGCTGGCGCGAGTCGGGCGCCCCGGAGGAGATCGGCGGGCTGCTCTACGACCTGGGCAGCCACGTCGTGGACCAGGCACTCGTCCTGTTCGGCCCGGCGGTACGGGTCTACGCGGAGACCGACGTGCGCCGCCCGGGCGCCGAGGCCGATGACGACACCTTCATCGCCGTCACCCACGCGAACGGAGTCCGCTCCCACTTCTACGTCAGCGCCACCACCGCCCAGCTCGGCCCGCGCCTGCGCGTCCTGGGCTCCCGGGCCGGCTACGTGAAGTACGGCCTCGATCCGCAGGAGGGCGCCCTGCGCGAGGGACTGCGGCCGGGCAAGGACGCCCCGTGGGGCGTGGAGCCCGAGCACTGCTGGGGCCGACTGGGGGCCGGCGAGTCCCCGCTGACCGGCGGCGGCATGCCGGTGCCGACGCTGCCGGGTGACTACCCGGCGTACTACGCGGCCGTGGCGGCCGCGCTGCGCGAGGGCGGGCCCGCGCCGGTCACGGCGTACGAGGCGGCCCAGTGCCTCGACGTGCTGGAGGCGGCCCGCAGGTCGTCGCGGGACGGAGTGGTTGTGGAGATCCCGACCCCCACCGGCTCCCCCACGTCCACCGGCTCCCCCACCCCGTCCGGCTCCTGACGCCGGACCGGCGCGGGGCCGGAGCAGGACCGGAGCGGGACGGGACCGGAGCGGGACGGGACGGGACGGGACGGGACGGGAACAGGATCGGCGCGAGACGGGCGCGGGATCGACCCCGTCGCGCGCCGTTCGAGGCCCACGCACGCAGGGGAGGGGCGGGACCGCCGTGGCGGCCCGCCCCCTCCCCCCGCACACCGCCGTTCAGGCGCTGCACACCGCCGTCCAGGCTCTGCGTACCGCCGTTCAGGCGCTCTTGAACTCCTGGCGCTGGCGGCCCAGGCCGTCGATCTCCAGCTCCACGACGTCACCGGCGCGCAGGTACGGCTTCGGTTCCGGCCGGCCCATCGCCACGCCGGCCGGTGTACCGGTGACGATGACGTCGCCCGGGTACAGGGTCATGAAGTGGCTCAGGTACCGGACGACCTCGCCGACCGTGAAGATCTGGTCCGCAGTGTTGCCGTCCTGCTTGAGCTCGCCGTTGACCCAGAGCCGGACGTCCAGGACCTGCGGGTCCGCGACCTCGTCCGCCGTGACCAGCCAGGGACCGAGCGGGGTGAAGGTCTCGCAGTTCTTGCCCTTGTCCCAGGTGCCGCCGCGCTCGATCTGGAACTCGCGCTCCGAGACGTCATTGACCAGCAGGTACCCGCCGACGTGCGCCAGGCCCTCCTCGGCGGAGGACAGGTAGCGGGCCGTGCTGCCGACGACGACGCCGAGCTCGGCCTCCCAGTCGGTCTTCACGCTGCCGCGGGGTATCAGCACCGTGTCGTCCGGGCCGACCACGGTGTCCGCGGCCTTCAGGAAGAGGATCGGCTCGGTCGGCGCCTGCGCGCCGATCTCCGCAGCGTGCCCGAAGTAGTTCAGCCCGATGCCCACGACCTTGCCGATGCGGCCCACCGGCGCGCCGATCCGCAGCCCTTCGGCATCGAGGGCCGGGAGCCCGCCCGCCTCCGCCGCGTCCCGTACGCGGGACAGTGCGGCGTCATCGGCCAGGAGAGCGCCGTCCACATCCGTGATCAGGCCGGACAGGTCACGCAGTGTCCCGTCCCGGTCGAGCAGCGCGGGGCGCTCCGACCCGGCGGGTCCGACACGCAGCAGCTTCATGGGCATTCTCCCGTGGTCGTGGGTGGTCGGCCCATGGCTGTGCCACGGGCCGGCCGATGGGTTGCGGCCATCGGAGGATTGGCTGATCCTCCAAGAAGTCCGCCTCATCCGCAAGACCCTGTTCACACCCTGGAACGCAACCCTCCGTCATTCAGCTCGCCGCCCCGACGCTCTCCGCCCCGCCGTTCTCCGCCCCGCAGCCCTACGTCCCGCAGTCCTCCGTCCCGCTCTCCGTCCGCCACCTCGGCCGCGCGGTCCTTGCGGTGCTGCAGCCAGGCGCGCTCCGCCACCGACCACGCGGTGGTGGTCAGCAGGTAGAGCCCGGCGGCGAGCGGCACCACCGCGGCGGTGACCAGCGTCCCGAAGGAGAGCAGGGGCAGGAAGCCACCCATCTTCCGCATGAGTTCCCGCTGCTCGGCGCTCACCTCGGCCAGGGCCGGGGCCCCGCTCCCGACACCCGCCTTGCCCGCGTTACCCGCCTTGCCCCTCTTGCCCGCCTGACCCCTCGACGCACCGGGCCGACCGGCCCCGCCGGGCCGGGCGGTCGCACCCGGCGTACGCCCCGCACCGGCCGCACCGGCCTGCACTGCGGCCGCGGCCGCCCGGCGCCCCCGTACCGCACTCCACGCCGCCACCACGGCGATCGCCGCGAACAGTCCGAGAAACACCAGCCCCGGCGCCCCGAAGAGGCCGCCCTCCTCCAGCGCCCCGGTCCACCGGGTGCCCAGCGGCGCGGCGAACAGCCGGTGTCCCAGGAGCTCGTTGGCCTTGCCGCCCAGCTCCGCCGAGGAGAAGGCCCGGTACATCACGAAGAACACCGGCAGCTGGAGCAGCATCGGGAGGCATCCGGCGGCCGGGGTCGCCCCCCGGAAGGCGGCACGGCTCAGCGGGTGCAGGGCGAGGCGTACCAGGACGGTGAACAGCACGATCGCGGCAGCGGTCGCGGACTCGGCCAGTACTGGTTCCAGAAGCCGGCCCAGCTCGGCAACAAGATGGGTGAAAACAGACATGCGGGGCCCTCCGAGGGGTCTCGTCGAACGTCGAAAGAGATGCATTTCGGCGTGACGACCCACGAGGAGCGACACCACGGACACGGATCACCGCTGATGACACTGTTCACAGTGCCCAGCGACGGGTGACCGGTCAGACGGGCGATCGGTCGGACAGGTGTTCCGTCAGACGGCGATCCGTCGGACCGGCAGTCCGTCAGACGGGTGTTCCGTCAGCGGAAGCCGGGGGGTGGGGTACTGCGCGCTCCTACGCGGCCGTCGGGACGAGACGGCCGGGAGCCCTGGGCCTGGAGCGGCCCGAGGCATCGGGATCGCGCTGCGGCAGGAAGGCCGTGCGCTGCTCCCGGTCGCGTATCGCGGTGCGTATGCGGTGCGGCGGCACGGGCCGCACCAGGCGCGCGGCGGCGGCCAGGGCTTCGGTGCCGACGGCGACGGTGACCGCGAGGGCCACCACCACTGCGCCGAGCCCGCTCTCCCCGGCCCCGGCGAAGAGTCCGAGGACTCCCCCGATGAGCACCAGCGCCAGCGGCGGCAGCAGCGCCGCTGCCCGGGAGCTCCGGACGGACAGGAGGAAGCGCCGAACCATGCGGACCTCCCCCTTCCCCACCGGATCCGAACCTCCGTACGAGATTCGCTAGCTACAAACGCATCTTAACCGGAGCCGCTGACAAGGGGTATGGGCTCCTCTCCCGGCAGCGGATCGCGGGCCAGCACCTCCTCGTCGGGCCGCCCGTCGTCCGCTTCCGGCGGCCCGAGCAGGCTCACGGCCAGAGCCACCGCCAGATTCAGGACGAGGGCCACCATCCCCGCGTTCACGCCCCACACCGGGTCGTGGCCGGTGAAGACCAGCGCGCAGACCAGCCCGACGCCCGCGACCAGCCCGCTCACCGCCCCCGCCGCCGTCAGCCTTCGCCACACCAGTCCCAGCAGCAGCATGGGTACCAGCTGCGCCATGCCCTCGTACGAGACGAGCGACAGCCGTACGAGCGTGTTCGGTGCGGTGTAGGTCAGCACCAGCGCCACCGACCCGGCCACCACCACGACCACCTGGGAGGCGGTTTTCTGCCGCTCCCCCGCACTCCACCGGGGCAGCAGCGACAGCACGCTCCGCCCCCACATGGCGCCGATGACCAGCATGAACACCGCCATCGGCACGATCGAGGACAGCGCGGCCGCCACCCCGATCACGCCCACCGCCCAGGCGGGCAGGGAGTCCACGACCAGCTTGAAGAGGGCGAGGTTGGAATCCGCGCCGGTCAGCCCCGGCACCACGAACAGCGCGGCCATCCCCAGCAGCATCGGGACGAAGAGCAGCACGTTGTAGGCGGGCAGCAGGACGGCGTTGCGTCGCAGGATGTCGCCGTCGCGCGCGCCCAGGTACCCGGCGACGGTGGTCGGGAAGATGACCACGGTCAGCGCGTTGAGGACGGTGGTGGAGGCGAACCAGGCGGTCCCGAGCTTCCCGCGCCCGTCCGCCCCGGCGCCGTGCCCGGGCAGCGTCAGCCAGTCGGCCCGCTCGGCCGCGAGCCGGTCGAAGAGCTCCCCGTAGCCGCCGAAGTAGTGGAGGGGCACGTACACCGCGAGGAACGCGAGGGTGCCGATGACGAGCACGTCCTTGAGTACCGAGACCCACGCGCTGCCGCGCAGGCCGCTCACCACCACGAAGGCCGTCGTCACGGCGAAGGCCACGAAGTAGGCCCACTCCAGGGACACGGCGCCGTAGGTGACGGTGGAGACCACCACGCCCATCCCGGTGATCTGCAGCTGGATGTAGGGCAGCAGGAAGAGGGTCGCGAGCACCGCGACGGCCGCTCCCAGCCAGGGCCGTCGGTAGCGGTGCGCCACCATGTCGGTGATCCCGACCAGGCCGTGGCGGCGGGCGTAGGACCACAGCAGCGGGCCCACCACGTAGCCCACGGCGTAACCGCACGCCATGTAGGCGACGACGTACATCACGGGGGCCCCGTAGTCGTAGCCCCAGCCGGCCGCGCCCAGATAGCTGAAGCTGGTGTAGCCCTCACCCGCCATCAGGACCCAGATGAACACGGTCCCCAGCGAGCGCCCGCCCACCGACCACTCGGCGAGTCCGCCGCCACCCCCGCCGCGCCCGCGCACCGCGAGCAGTCCGAGCGCGATGGTCGCCACCATGAACACGGCGAAGACGGTGGTCGCGACGGCGGTCCCGCTCACCGGTGGTCACCGCGCCAGGTCATCCACACGGCGAGCGGCGTCACCAGGGTCGCCCCGGCGAACCACACGAACAGGAAGGGCATCCCGCCGATCCGCGGCTCCACCCGGTTCACGATGGGCAGCGCACCGAGGAACAGCACGAACGGCACACCCAGCCACCACAGCTGCGGACGCTTCACCCGATTCGGACGCACCGCTCCACACTAGAGGTGTCAGGACCTGAGGGTCCCCCAGATCACCAGGCGGTAGGCGGAGGTGTACTCGGGCGTGCAGGTGGTGAGCGTGATGTACGCGCCGGGCTCGCTGTAGCCGGAGTCCGGGCGCACGGTGCTGCGCGGCACGGGCGCGATGACCCCGGTGTCACGGGCGGTGGTCTGGTCGAGGACCTTTCCGACCACGTAGGTGTACCGCCGCCCGGCCACGTCGACGAGCAGCTCGTCCCCCGCCCGGAGCCGGTTGACGTAGCGGAACGGCTCGCCGTGGGTGTTGCGGTGCCCGGCGAGTGCGAAGTTCCCCTGCGCCCCGGGGTGGGCGGTCCCGGGGTACTGGCCCGCGTACCCCTTGTCGAGCACGGCGTGCTTGTCGACGCCCTGCGCGACGGGGACGGCGAGCCCGAGGCGGGGGATGCGCAGTACGGCGTACGCCCGGTCCCCGGCCGGCGGCTTCGGGGCCCGGCCCGCGCGCCCGTAGTCACCGGTGGGGGCAGGAGGGGCGGCGGAAGGGCCTGCCGGCCGCACGGCGGGATCGGTGGGAGCGGGCGGATCGGTGGGAGCGGGCGGATCGGCCGGATCAGGGAAGCCGGCGGGGTCCGCGGAGTCCGCCGGGGCCCGGTCGTCCCCGCTCGCGGCCGGCGAGCCGGAGTGCCACTGCCTCTCCAGGGCCCGGACCTGGTCGCGGGCGCCGGCCGCGGCCTGCCGGTTGGTCCACCACACCTGGTGCACCACCAGCAGCGCCACCAGCACGCCCACCGTGGTCAGCAGCTCGCCGCACGCCCACAACAGCCCTGCGAGACCGGCCCGGCGCCCCCGCCGGCCGCTCCCCTGGACCACCACGCGTACGCGATCCCGCACGGGCGCACCCTAAGTCCTCCCCCCTCAACTGACCAGGGCAGTACGGTGTGAACCATGCGCCCCGACACGCCTGCCGAGCACATCGCCGAAGCCGAGCGCCTCATCCGCACGGCGACCCGCTACCCCGAGGACCAGGAGCCGTTGCTCCTTCAGGCCGCGGCCCACCTCGAACTGGCCGACGCGCGCGATCGGGCGAGCGCCCTGTACGACCAGCTGCTGTCGTCCTCGCCGGCCGATCCCCACCTGATCAAGGCCCTGCAGGCCTCGAACCTGTGGGAGTACGGCCACGAGGCCGAGGCCCGCGCCCTCATCTCCGGCATCCGCGCCGCCGGTCCCACGGACCCGGCGCCTTGGGAGGTCATCGCGGAGGCATTGGAGACGCACGACGAGCTGGAAGCCTCGCACGACTGCTTCACCGAGGCCGCGACCCTCCTCATCACGGACGACCCGCTCACCCCGGGCACCACCGCGCTCCTGACGGGCCGCCACCGGGTCCGCCGCCTCCTCGGCCGCCCGCACGACGACTGGGACATGGTCGCCGACACCCGCCACACCGGCCCGATCCCCCTCGACGAACTCCACGACCCCAAGCGCATCTGGGCCCTGGGCTCCGACGACCCGGCCGAACTCCGCGCCGAGATCGCCCGCCTCCGCGCCGAGCTGGGCGACCGCCGCGCCGCCCTCTCCCGTCCGTTCCCGGTGGCGATCCTGCACTGGCCGCAGCGCGAACTGTCCGAACTGCTGACCAGCTACCCCACCCTCGCGGCGGAGTACCCCTCCCACACGACCCACCTGTCCCGCATCGAGGCATCCCTGCGCGCCCTCGCCGCGTCGGGCACGACCAACCTCGGCATCGTCACGGCGAGCGTCCCCTCGTACGAAGCCTTCGCCGCCTCCGAAAAGACCTCCCCGGCTTCCCCGAGCCTCCTCGCGGAATACGCCACGACACTGGCAGCCCGAGGCAAGGCCACCCCCTGGCCCCCCACCCCGACGACCCCCTGCTGGTGCACCTCGGGCAAGCCGTACGCGGAGTGCCACGGGGCCCCCACCGACAGCTGAGGAACCAGGCCGGCAACGGGTTCACGCCACGCTCCGGCACATCTCAACCTCCGGGGACGACAAGCCGGGTGCTCGGGGGTCGTGCCACCACGGTGCACCGGCATCGGGCGGTCGGCGAGGCACTGCTCGAACCGATGTCCTCGCGTGGTTGGCCGGCGGCCCCGG
The DNA here is from genome assembly GCF_001905445.1 of Streptomyces sp. CB00455. Lineage (GTDB taxonomy): Bacteria > Actinomycetota > Actinomycetes > Streptomycetales > Streptomycetaceae > Streptomyces. The sequence continues at coordinate 955,978 of NZ_LIVQ01000003.1, forward strand.
GCTGGCCGGCCTGCACCCCGCTTGTCGGCAGTTCGTGGAAACGCGGCGGGGCCGACCTGGGGCCGACGGGATCGAAACGCGCCTGGGCGCGCAGGGGCGTGGACGGTGCCACGGTGGCCGATGACGTGCCCGCCGCCGCTGCAGGTGGGACCCGGGGCTCGGCCGCCACGGCATGGCGTCTTTGACCGTCGAGCAGGCCGCTCTCTGGCAGGGATTTCCCCGCGAGTGGGGGATCGAAGGCCGCAAGACGGCCAGGTATCGGCAGGTGGGGCACGCTTCTCCGCCTCCCGTGGACAGGCGCTGGGCGAGGCGATCGCTGCCGCGTTGCGTTCCTGACGCACCCCGGGGAGAGGGCCTTCCGCCGTGCCGGGCTGCCCCGCGCGGGGCAGCCCGGTCACCGCGGGCACGGTCAGTGCTTCGATCGCAAGGCTTCCCGGCGGCTCGCAACCACGGCCAGGACGCGTACCGCCGCTTCGCCGGCTGCCTCGTGCTCCCAGACGCGCATGGCCAGCCAGCCCGCCTCAGCCAGGCGCGCGTCCGTATCGAGGTCCCTCTTCCGATTGCCCTCGATCTTCGTTCGCCAGAAGTCCGAGTTGTTCTTCGGCCAGGTCGCGTGCAGGGGACAGCCGTGCCAGAAACAACCGTCCACGAACACGGCCACGCGCGCGGGCCCGAACACGATGTCCGCCTCGCGCCTCACGCCCTTCACCGGCTTGCGGTGGATCCGGTACCTCGCACCCGCGGCGTGCAGCGCCTTGCGCAACGCCACTTCCACCGCGGTGTCCCGGCTCTTCTGACGGCTCATCCGCGAGCGCACGTCGGCCGTGGTTGCCAATTTCTCCACGACCCCATTGTGGTTCAGAACGGCAACGGGAGCTGTTGCTGGCCGCGGGCCAGGGCTGTGGGTGGGGTGGGGCGGGGGGTGGTGAGGGTCAGGAGGGTGCGCAGGGCTGCGAGGACTTCGGTCGGGGTGTCGCGCAGCATCGAGGGGGTGGCGCTGACCACCAGGATGCCGTGGGACTCCAGGCGCAGGCGGCGGCGGAGCGTGGCATGCCAGGAGTCGCGGGTGTAGTGGTACTCCGCCGAGTCGATCTCCAGGGCCACGCCCTCGTCGGGCCAGTAGGCGTCCGGGCTGGCCAGGAAGGTGCCGTCCGGGGTGTAGAGGCGGGCGTTCCACAGGGGGGTCGGGAGGTCCGTCGCCGCGAGGGTGTCGCGGGCCCGGGCCTCGGCGATCGAGCGGACCCCGGCGAGGAGTTCGGCCGCGGCGGCGCGGATGCCGGGGCGGGTGAGGAGGCGGGCGGCGCGGAGTTCGGCGTGCAGGTCCTGCGGGTGGCACCAGCCGGCCTGGACGACCTGCGCGAGGACCGAGCGGATGTGGTCGGGATGGCCGGCCCGGGAGGCGAAGTCGGCCGCCGCGCGGACCGGGCGGGTGCTGGGGACGCCGGAGACGGTGATGGTGCGCGGCCAGCGCGAGGTCGCCAGCGGCCGGACCTCCGGGCTGCCCGCGAGGCGGCGCGGGGCGCGGATCAGGACGTCGACGGGGTCGTCCGGGGCGTACGGGGCTTCGCGGATCCCGAGGAGCGCGAGAGCGGCGGCGCCGGTGAGGGCGGCCGTGTCACCGGACAGGGGGTCGGCGGCGGGCTCGGCGGCGTACAGGACGGCGGAGAGGGCGCGTTGACGCTGGTCGGGGGGCCCGGTCTGCAGGAGGTAGACCCGGGGCAGCAGGCGCTGCCAGGGGCCTCCGGGGCGCGCCCGGGAGGTGATGGTGCCCTCGGGGACGCCGGCGGCGAGCAGCTGGTGCCGGGTGGCCAGGTTGAGCTGGCGGCGGGTGGCAGGGATGAGCCGGCCGCGGGGTGCGGTGGTCTGCGTGGGCGGCTGTGGCTGACGTCGGGGCGGGGGCTGGGGCTGCGTCTGCTGGTGTGGCTGGGGTCGCATCTGCGGCTGCGGCTGGGGCTGGGGCTGCTGGTGTGGCTGGGGCTGCGTCTGCTGGGGCTGGTGCTGGTGCTGGTGCTGGTGCTGGTGCTGGTGCTGGTGCTGAGTGATCATGCGGCGGGTATGCCCGTCAGCGGGGTCGGCGTACCTCGGTCGCGAGGTCGGATACCCCGCATCCGGCACGGTGCCGGGTACGAAGGCCGCGTGCTGCCGCCACGTGCGGGAGGTGTGCCTCCGACCCTCGGGGGTGCACCCGTCCGGCGGGTGTGCCCGTCCGGGGGGGTGCCCGTCCGGGGGGCCCGTCCGTGGGGCCCGTCCGAGGGGGATGCCCGTCCGGGGGGGTGCCCCTCCGGCGGGTGTGCCCCTCCGGCCGGTGTGCCCTGTCACGGACGTGGCCCCCGTACCCACGGCATGTCCACAGCGCGCGGTGGTGCGCCGCGATCGGGTGGCGGATGCGGGAGGTGTGCCGCGGAGGCCCCGGCCGCGGGGCTTCCTGCTCTGGGTGCGCAACCGCGTGGCCCCGCACGGCGGGGGCGGGGTCCTCGGGTGGGAGCCCTGGGCCGGACACGGGGCATCTGGCATCTGGGCTGACGGGGTGCTCAGGGCGCCGGACGGGCGTGCCGTGGTCGGGTGCTTCGTCCTGAGTGGGGACAAAGCCCCTGGCGCGGGCGGTGGGCGGTGGGCGGTGGGCGGTGGGCGGTGTCAGTGGTTCGGGCGGCTCGGGTGGTCCGGGGACAGGAAGACGATCACGCCCGTCTCCGTGCCCGGCAGGGCCGTGACCTCGTGCCAGCCCAGGCGGCGGTAGGTGGCCACCGTGTCGGTGGCGAGGCGGGAGGTCAGCAGCCAGGCCCGCCGGTCCGGGGCGTCCGCGGTGATCTCGGTCAGGAGGTCCCGGCCGGTGCCGCGGCCGCGCGCGTACGGGCGTACGGCGAGTTCGTCTATCTCCAGGGCGCCGGTCAGCAGCTCCTTGACGCGCCCGGGACCCAGCTGCGCCGCGACCTGCGCGTACGCACGGTTCTTGGGGAAGGCGGCCGGCGTGACCCAGGCCGTGGCGAAGCCGTCGATGCCGGTCGCGGACTGGGCGAAGGCCGTACGGAACCCGCGGCGCCGGGCATCGGCCGGGAGGCGGGTCGCGAACTGGCGAATGGTTTCTTCGTCCTCGTTCCACGGTGGGGCGGAGAAGACGTCCGCGTAGGCGTCGACCAGTTCGTCCGCGAGGTCGAGGACGGCCTGTCCGTAGCAGATCACGATGTCCTGGCTCCTGAAGTACGGGGGTGGGGTGGGGAATTTCCGCTTTGGGTGGGGAGAGTCAATTTATGCGCTTCGGGTTCCTGTGGCGGACATCGCAGGATCCGGCGAGTGTGCGACAAATCCCCTCCCCGCCCTCCGTGTCGGCGGACGGGCGTCCGCGTTGAGCAGCCGTGGACAGACTGTTTCGGGCCGCCGGCCGGTGCGCGCTCGCCTTCCTCCTCGTCCTGGGCGTCGTGGCGCTGCTGCCGCGGGCGCTGCGGGAGGCGGTGCCGGATGCCGTGATCGGTGCGGCGGTGCCCGTGCTGGTGTGGGCGCTGGGTGCCCGTCGGACGGCAGGAGGGTCGCGTTAGCCTCGTAGGGAGCCTCCGCCGGCCCCGGCTCGGCCGGCCGAGCCGGGCTCGGCAGTTCATATGACCTCAAGACGTGGGGAGTTCGACATGGCGCGGGTACCGAGTTCCGTGGTGGCGGCCGCCGGGCTGGTCGGCGGCTACGCCGTCGCCCGCTGGAGCGGGAAGCGGCCCCTGGGCGGCGTCGTTCTCGGCGCCGCCGGGCTGGCGGCGGGGCGGGAGTGGCACCGCCGGGGCGGCGCGCCCGCCGCGGCGGGGCTGGGAGCCCTGTACCTGGCCGGTTTCGCGGGCGCGCACCCGCTGGCCAAGAAGGTCGGCGCGTGGCCGGCCGTTTTCGGCGCAGCCGGGGTGGTGGCGGCCGCGGCCTGGGCGGTCGCCGACCGCGGTTGACGGCGACTGCCGCCGGCTGAGGGCGACTGACGGCGACGGCGGGCTTTGCCCCGCCCTGGCCGCGGTGAGCCGTGGCCCTGGCGGCGCGGCCCGGCCCCGGCGGGCGCCGGTCCGGGCCCGCCGGGCCCCGACGCCACCGCGATCCCGGCCCGCTCGGCCCCGGCCCGCTACCGCGACTTCGATCGGCCCGCACCCACCCCGCCCCCACCGGCCGCCGCGCCACCGCGGCCCGGGTCGTCCCGGACCGGCAACGCCCCGACCCCGACCCCGACCCCGAGCCGCCCAGGTCGTCCCCGGCGAGCCGCTGCCGTCCGCTCACGCTCCGAGCGCCCGGGACACGGTGTAGATCAGCAGGCCCGCCATCGCGCCGACCACCGTGCCGTTGATCCGGATGAACTGCAGGTCCCGTCCGATGTGGGCCTCGATCTTGCGGGTGGTGTGTTCGGCGTCCCAGCCCGCCACCGTGTCCGTGATCAGCGAGGTGATCTCGGCCCGGTAGGTGGTGACCACGTACACCACGGCCCCCTCGATCCACCCTTCCAGCTTGTCCTGGAGGCGGCCGTCCGACGCCAGCCGCGCCCCCAGGGAGATCAGCGACGAACGGACCCGCAGGCGCAGCTCGCTCTGCTCGTCCTTCGCCGCCGACATGATCATGGAGCGGATCGCCGTCCAGGCGGAGGCGATCACGTCCTGCACCTCGCTGCGCTGCAGCAGATCCGACTTGAGCCGTTCGACGCGGGCCCGCGTCTCCGTGTCCGACTGCAGGTCGGAGGCGAAGTCCGTCAGGAAGCGGTCCACCGCGCCGCGCGCCGGGTGCTCGGGCATGTCCCGCATCTCCGTGACGAAGCGGAGCAGCTCCTTGTACACCCGGTCGCCGATCTTGCGGTCCACGAAACGGGGGGTCCAGCCGGGAGCGCCGCCCTGGACGGCGTCCATCACCGACTCCCCGTGCGTGACCAGCCAGTCGTGCGCCTTGAGGCACAGGAGGTCGACGACGCGGTGGTGGCCGCCGTCCGCGACGACCCGCTCCAGGGTCTTGCCCATGCCCGGCGCGATCTCGGCCGTCTCGGCGCTGCGGGTGATGGCCTCGCCGACGACGGCCTGCACGTCGGAGTCGCGCAGTACGGTCAGGGCCCCGCGCAGCGCGGTGGCCAGCTCGGCGGTGACGCGGTCGGCGTGCGCGGGCTCGGCCAGCCAGGTGCCGAGGCGGCCGCCGATGCCGACGGCCTTGAGCCGGGCGGCGACCACGTCGGAGGAGAGGAAGTTCTCGCCGACGAACTCGCCGAGCGAGACCCCGAGCTGGTCCTTCTTGGTCGGGATGATCGCGGTGTGCGGGATCGGCAGGCCGAGGGGGTGCCGGAAGAGGGCGGTGACGGCGAACCAGTCCGCGAGCGCGCCGACCATGCCTGCTTCGGCGGCGGCCGCGACGTAGGCGGCCCAGTCGCCGGCGCCCCAGGCGTGCCGGGCGCATGTGGCCAGTACGTAGACCAGCGCCACCAGGATCAGCAGGCCGGTGGCGGTGGCCTTCATCCGGCGGACGCCGCGGCGGCGCTCCTCGTCGGCGGCGTTGAACATGAAGGAGTTGCCGCCGCGGGTCGGCGGGGCGGGGGGCATGGCCGGTGGCGGGGCCGGGGGCCCCGGCGGTGGTGCGGTGCCGTGGCCTCCGGCGGTGGTGCGGTTGTCCACGTGCTCCTGCCTTCCCCGGGGGCGCCGGTTTTGTCTGCATAGCATCCGACTACTGAGAGGCGTGGAGAGTTCCCGGCACGCCGTTTCGCTCCCGCGAGGGGATGCGGTCTCGCTCCCGCGAGGGGATGCGGGTCTCGCCGCCGCGCCGAGGCCGGGGGTCCGGCCCGCCGCCCCCAGCCGCGTCTGCCCGTCCCACCCGGCCTCGAAGCCCCGGGGACCACCTCCACCTGGCGGAACCCGAGCCGACCCCCGCCCTGGGCCGAATCGGCCGGGAACCGAAGGGGCTCCCGACGCTGCCGGCCACGGCCGGGGAAGACCCCGCGGCCCGATCGCGGGGCCGCCCTCTGCCCGGATGCCCGCCGGGTCCGGGCTCGGGCCGGGGCCGGGCTCGGGTCCGGGTCGGCCCGCCAGCCAGCCCTCCCGTCAGCCCGCCCCCCGCCGTGCAGCCCGATGCCGGGGGTGGTGGCCTCGGCCTTGGCGCGGATCACCCGTACGGCCGCGCGACCACCCGGGGCCGGGCCACGCAGCCCACCGCCTGGCATGCAGCGATGCTGCCGGAGCCGACGCGGCGCAGGCCCCCGAAGCCCGCCCCGCGCCGCCTGGCCTGACGCCAGGCCCCCACGGAACCACCAGCCGCCAGCCCGTACGCCCCCACCCAGCCCAACGCAAGCTCACACCGCCAAGCCCAAGACCCACCCCGCCAGGCCGGACGCCCGCCCCCCGCCGAACCACCGGCCACCGGCCGGCACGCCCCCACCCAGCCCGACGCAGGCTCACACCCCCGAGCCCAAGACCCACGCCGCCGGGCCGAGCGCCCGGCCGCCGCGGAACCACCGGCCACCGGCCGGCACGCACCCACCCACCCAGCCCAACGCAAGCTCACACCGCCAAGCCCAAGACCCACCCCGCCAGGCCAGACACCCAGCCCCCACAGAACCACCAGCCGCCGCCAGCCCGTACGCTCCCACCCAGCCCGACGCAGGATCACGCCGCCCAGCCCGGGGCGGCCTCGTGAGGCCGGTCGAGCCGCGCCAGGCTCGACCACCGCAGGGCGGGCCCGGCCGGCTGGACCGCGCGGTCGGCTGCGCCGGCCCGTACCCGCTCCGGCCGCAGGCCGGCCGAGGCATCGTGCGTCCCGTCCAGGGCGTGCGCTCCCGCGCGTCGCGCGTCCCCGCGTCCTGCTCGCCTCCAGTCACAGGCCGGCCGACGCCCGAGCCGGGCGCGTCCGGCCGCCGGGCGGGGGTCGAACCGGACGAGCACCCGACCCGCCTACAGCTCCTTGCGGAGCGAAGGGCCTCGCTTCGGGCGTTTCGGGGGTTTCACCTTGATCTCCACTCCGCCCATCAGGGCGAAGCCCGTCACGATCACGCGGGGGGCGCCCGGTTGGGGTGGGAAGTCGGCGGCGCGTTGGTCGAAGGCGCCCATGAAGCCGAAGCCCCGGACGTCCACCTCCACGCCCGGCGGCACCGTGATCTGGATGCCTCCCATGACCGCGATGCAGTTGATCACCACCTCGCGCTGCGCGAATTTCGCCTCGCGCAGGTCCAGGTCCCCTCCTCCCCAGAAGGCCAGCGCGTCGAAGCGGGCGGGCACCGTCCACTGGCCCCGGCGCTGGAAACCCGACATGACCGCGACGGCCGTCGTGGACGTGCTCGTCCCGCCGATCCGGGCCGGCCAGGACGTCCCGGACCCGGCCCCCGCGACCGGCTCCGCCCCCGGCCCGGTCCCCGGCGCCGTCCCCGCCGCCCCGGGGGCCGACGCCGCCGGCAGGTCCCGCGTCAGCGGTTGCAGTTCCGCGTACGTCCGGGACTTGTACGCCGCCTCCAGCCGCTCCCCGAATTCGTCCATGTCGAGCCGCCCCTCGGCGACGGCGTCCCGCAGACGGTCCACCACCCGTTCCCGGTCGGCATCCGACGCCCTCAACTCCAGTTCCGGCAACGGCTTCTCCGGCCGCTCGTCACTCATGCGGCCCAGACTATGCAGGTATGCGCGGGAGTTGTACGGGGCGTACCCTTCCCTGCCCCCGGGTTCCCCCCTGATTTACCCCCAGGGTCGGGGCGACCGCGGCGCGCCCACCCCGCCCCAGGGTCGGGGCGTCCGCCAGCGCCCCCACCCCGCACCCACCCCCGCCCCCGCGCATCCCGCCCACACGCCCCGCCGCGCCCACACGCCCTCGCGCACCCCGCGCCGCCCGCCCCGCGCCCCGGGCCGCGCTCCGCCCCCCGCCCCTACCCCCGCCCCGCGTACATCCGCGCGATCACGTCCTCGATGTCCGGCTCCCTCACCGACAGGTCCACCAGCGGATACCGCGCCGCCACCGCCGCCACCAGCGGCGCCGCCGATGCGCCCGCCGGGAAGGCCAGCCACTGCCTCGGGCCCTCCACCCTCACCACCCGCGCCCCCTCCACACGGATCGGCCCGACCTCCCGCTCCAGGTCCACCACCAGGGTCCGCTCGCTCTCAGCCCCCGGCCGCGCCGCGTGCAGGCCGCCCAGCGGCCCGTCATACATCAGCCGCCCGTGGTCGATCACCATCACCCGCTCGCACAGCTGCTCGATGTCCTGCAGGTCGTGGGTGGTCAGCAGCACCGTCGTGCCGAGCTCCGCGTTCAGCTGCCGCAGGAAGCCCCGTACCTTCGCCTTGCTCACCACGTCGAGCCCGATCGTCGGCTCGTCCAGGTACAGCACGTCCGGATCGTGCAGCAGCGCCGCCGCGATGTCCCCGCGCATCCGCTGGCCCAGCGACAGCTGCCGCACCGGCACGTCCAGCAGCTCGGCCAGGTCCAGCCGGTCCACGCAGCGCTCCAGGTTCTCCCGGTAGCGCGCGGCCGGGATCCGGTACATCCGCCGCATCAGCCCGTAGGAGTCCTTCAGGGGCAGGTCCCACCACAGGGTGGTCCGCTGCCCGAAGACGACCCCGATCCGGTGCGCGAGCCGCATCCGCTCCCGCGCCGGGTCGATGCCCGCGACGCGCAGCCGGCCGCCGCTCGGCGTCAGGATCCCGGTCAGCATCTTGATCGTGGTCGACTTGCCGGCGCCGTTGGGCCCGATGTAACCGACGACCTCGCCCCGCGCGACCTCGAAGCTGATCCCGTCCACCGCCCTGACCTGGCGCTTCTCGCGCCGCATCAGGCTCACCCGGCGCCGTACGTCGAAGACTTTCTCCACCCCGTCCAGCGAGATCAATGCCTCGGTCCCGGCCATCTGTGATCAGCTCCCCGTACTCCGGTACGAACGCACTCCCGCGCGCCACGCCAGCGACGCGGGCAGGAACACCGCGAAGGCCACCAGCGGGCTCAGGAACGCCACCCACCCCGGCAGCCCCAGCGGATCGGGCCGCCCCAGCACGTACAGCGCCGGCAGCCAGTTGACGAAAGCCAGCGGGACCACGAAGGTCACCGCGCGCAGCAGGTCCTTCGCGAAGACCGTCGGCGGGTACTGGAGCATCGTGCAGCCGCCGTAGGTGAAGGAGTTGACCACCTCCGCGGCGTCCCCCGCGAGGAACTGGAAGGCGGCGCCCGCCACCATCACCGCCGCGAAGATCGCGGCCCCGCTCACGACCATCACCGGCACCATCAGCATCCGCCCGGAGGTCCACTCCACCTGCGGGCCCAGCGTCCATGCCGCCCAGGCCAGCACGCCCAGCCCTTGTCCGACCCGCCCCAGCCGGCGCAGCGCGAACCGGTCCGCCGCGACCTGCGCGAGCACCGGGACCGGACGCACCAGCATGGTGTCGAGGGAGCCGTCGCGGATCCGGGCGCCGATCCGGTCGGTGTTGCCCATCAGCAGGTCCGCCAGACCGAGGGAAGCCGAGCAGGACCCGTACAGGAAGGCGATCTCGGGCAGGGTGAAGCCGCCCAGGACGTCCACGTGCGAGAACATGATGAAGATGGCGACGAAGTCCAGGAGGGTGATCGCCGCGTTCCCGAGGGCCGACAGCGCGAAGGACGTGCGGTAGGCCATCGTCGAGCGGATCCACATCGCCACGATCAACCCGTAGCCGCGCAGCCCCTCCCGCACCCGGCTGCGCCGGGGTACCTGCAGGAGCGCCGGCCCGTGCTCAAGTACCGCTTCAGCCACCCTGGACCACCACCTTCCGCGTCGCGGCCGACTGCAACAGCCGTCCCACACCCAGCAGTACGCCCGCCCAGGCGGCCTGGAACCCCAGCGCCCGGGCCGCGCAGCCCGCCCCGGCGTGCTTGCCGAGCAGCACGTCCAGCGGGACCTGGAGCATCGCCGCCCACGGCAGGGCCCGGACCAACTCGCCGAAGCCGCCCGGGAAGACGGTCAGCGGCAGCAGCATCCCGGAGAAGAAGATCGAGACGACGGTGGCCATCATGTTGATGCCGGCGCCGTCCATGAGCCAGAAGGCGGCCAGCCCCAGCAGGTAGCGCAGCGCGAAGCTCACCACCAGCCCGAGGGTGACGGACACCAGGAACAGCAGCCAGCGCAGCGGGTCCGCGGGCAGGGCCAGCTCGAAGGCCAGCGCACCGGCCGCCAGCGGCACCACTCCGCGGCCCACCAGCTGGAAGCCGGCCCGGCCGAGGTCGGCGGCGAGCCACCACATCTGGAGGTCGGCCGGCCGGTAGAGGTCGACCGCGATGTCGCCCGTGCGGACCCGCTCCTGGAGCTCCTCCTGGAAACCGCCGCCGATGAGCGCCCCGGCCGCGAGCAGCGACTGGCTCACCCATACGAAGGTCAGGGCCTGCGCCTGGTCGTAGCCGCCGAGCCCGGGCCGCTCGTCCCACAGCGCGATGTACGTGTACGCGACGATGAAACCGAAGACGGTGTTGGTGAACAACCCGGCGGCCGTCGCCGTCCCGTAGGTGGCGTAGCGCCTAAAGCCGCCGGCCGCGACCGCCAGGTGGAGAAGCACTCTCTGACGCACCGTATCCCTCCGTTTCCCCTGTCGTTCCTACGTCGGCCAAAGCGCGCGAGCTTAGTGCGGAGGGGCGAGCCACGCGACCGATTTACGCCCGTCCGGAGCGCGATCACCGGCCATCGGGTAGACACCATGAGGTACAGAAGTGGATATTTCGCACGGCGTCGAGGAGTCCTGGAGATGAGCGACCAGTCACCGCCCCCGGGCTGGACCCCTCGCGACCCGGACACTCCCGCCGGGCAGCCGCCCCCTCCGCCGCACGGCCACGAGCCGCGGCCGGCCGGGCACCCGCGCCCCGCCGGGCGGGCGCGCCGGAAGCGGACCGGCTGGCGCCGCGTCCTGCCCACCTGGCGCATGGTCCTGGGCGGGATCCTGCTCCTCGCGCTGCTCCTCGGCGGCGCCCTCGTCGCCGGCTACCTGCTGGTGGACATCCCGCCGGCGAACGCGGCGGCGACCGCGCAGTCCAACCTCTACCTCTACTCCGACGGCTCCCCGCTCGCCCGCGACGGAGAGGTCGACCGGGTCAACGTCCCGCTCTCGCAGATCCCGCGGACCGTCCAGGAGGCCGTACTGGCCGCCGAGGACCGGGACTTCTACTCCGAACGGGCGGTGGACCCGAAGGCCATGCTGCGGGCCGCCTGGAACACCGCCACCGGCAAGGGCACCCAGTCCGGTTCCACCATCACCCAGCAGTACGTCAAGAACTACTACCTGGGGCAGGAACAGACGGTCAAACGCAAGGTCAAGGAATTCTTCATCGCGATCAAACTCGGCCGCGAGAAGTCGAAGGACTACATCCTGGAGGGCTACCTCAACACCAGCTACTTCGGCCGCAACGCCTACGGCATCCAGGCCGCCGCCCAGGCCTACTACGGCAAGGACGTCGGCAGGCTCACCCCGGCCGAGGGCGCCTACCTGGCCACCCTCCTCAACTCCCCCAGTGCCTTCGACGTCGTCTCGCACCCGCAGGGCCGCCCCCGCGCCCTCGCCCGCTGGAACTACGTGCTCGACGGCATGGTCAAGAAGGACTGGATGCCCGCCGCCGAACGCAGGGCGACGCGCTTCCCCGAACCGGGCAAGGTCCGCGCGGCCGCCGGGCTGTCCGGGCAGCGCGGCTACCTCGTCGAAGCCGTGAGGGACTACATCGCCGACCGAGGGATCCTGAACGACAAGACCCTCGCCGAGGGCGGCTACCGCATCACCACCACCATCGACAAGCGCCGCCAGAACGCCTTCGTCCGGGCCGTCGACGACCAGATGGTCAGCGAGCTCGACCCGCAGACCCGCAAGGCCGACCGGCTGGTGCGGGCCGGCGGGGTCTCCATCGACCCGGCCACCGGCAAGGTGGTCGCCATGTACGGCGGCATCGACTACACCAGGCAGTACGTGAACAACGCGACCCGGCACGACTACCAGGTCGCCTCCACCTTCAAGCCGTTCGTCTTCGCCGCCGCCGTGCAGAACGGCTCCCGCACCCAGGACGGCCGCCGGATCACCCCGAACACCGTCTACAACGGCGACAACAGGCGCCCGGTCGTCGGCGGCCGGGTCCGCTACGCCCCCGAGAACGAGGGCCAGGTCTCCTACGGCAACATCACCGTCAACACCGCCACCGACCTCTCCGTCAACGCCGTGTACGCGCAGATGGCGGTCGACGTCGGCACCACGAAGGTCAAGGAGACCGCCGTCGCCCTCGGCATCCCCGAGGACACGCCCAACTTCGCGCCCGTCCCGGCCATGGCCCTCGGCACCCTCCAGGCCAGTGTCCTGGACATGACCCAGGCGTACGCGACCCTCGCGGACCACGGCCGCCGGACTCCCTACACCCTCGTCGAGCAGATCACCAAGGGCGGCGCGGCCGTCGCGCTGCCCGAGCGCGCCCCGGCCCAGGCCGTCAGCCGCGAGGCCGCCGACACCACGACGTCGATGCTGGTGAGCGTCGTCGACAACGGCACCGGTACGGCGGCGCTCGCCGCGGGCCGACCGGCCGCGGGCAAGACCGGAACCGCCGAGCTGGACCGTTCGGCCTGGTTCGCGGCGTACACCCCGGACCTGGTCACGGTGGTCTCGATGATGGGCCAGGACCCGGACACCGGCACCCTCGAACCGCTGTACGGCGCCCTCGGCGAAGCCCGGATCAGCGGTGGCGGCTACCCGGCCCGGATCTGGGCGGCGTACACGAAGGCGGCGCTGGAGGGCAGCGACCCCGTCGACTTCGACCTGGACCTCCAGCCGGGCGCCGCGCAGCCGCCGCCTTCGCCGCCGGAGCAGTCGGGCCGGCCGCAGGAGACACCGGACGAGGACGACACGCCGAGTCCTCCCGGGCGGCCGACTCCGCCGACGGGCGGACAGGGCGACGGCGGCCGCACCCAGGGCGGTCAGACCAACACCGGGCAGACCAACGCCGGGCAGGGCAACGGCGGCCGGACCCAGGGCGGACAGACCCAGGGCGGGCAGACCCAGGGCGGCCGGACGCAAGGGGGCCAGACGCAGGGCGGCCAGACGCAGGGCGGGCAGACGCAGGGCGGGCAGGCGCAAGGGGGCCAGACGCAGGGCGGCCGGACCGGCGGCGGCAATACCCAGGGCGGTCAGACCGACAGCGGCGCCACCGCAGGTACCCAGGGCGCCGACGGCGGCGCGACCCAGGGGCTGCGCCCGCCGCCGCCGTCGGCGTTCCTGGAGTGATGCGGGGCCCGGACGTCCGGTGCCTGCCGGTGCCTCAGTGGCCGGACGTGGCCTTGAGCCCCACGACGGCGACCAGCAGCAGGCAGATGAAGAAGATCCGGGCGGCGGTGACGGGCTCACCCAGCACCGCCATCCCGAGCACGGCCGCCCCGGCGGCCCCGATGCCCACCCACACGCCGTACGCCGTGCCGATCGGCAGGGACTTGGCGGCGTAGGAGAGCAGCACCATGCTGGCGACGATCCCGGCGCCCGTGAACACGCTCGGCCACAGCCGCGTGAAACCCTCGGTGAATTTCATTCCGACCGACCAGCCGACTTCGAGCAGACCGGCGACGAGCAGCAGGATCCAGGCCATGACGGGCACCTCCGAGACGTCGTGCGATACGGGGTGCGTCGTCTTGTCGTACCCGGTACGGCGCGTCTCGTCGGGTTTCCTCAACCGTAGCAAAGCGCCCCCGCAGGGCAGCCCAAAGGGCCGGTGACCTCGGCCACCGGCCCTTTCGGCCGTCCTGTTCGCCGGAGTGCGCAGAACCCGGAGGTTCAGAGGTACAGCCCGGTGGAGTCCTTCGACCCCTCCAGCCGCTCGGCGGCCACCGCGTGCAGGTCCCGCTCGCGCATCAGCACGTACGTCGCGCCCCGCACCTCGACCTCGGCCCGGTCCTCGGGGTCGTAGAGGACCCGGTCGCCTGGTTCGACCGTGCGGACGCTCTGTCCTACGGCGACCACCTCGGCCCAGGCCAGCCGCTTGCCCACCGCGGCCGTCGCCGGGATGAGGATGCCGCCGCCCGAGCGGCGCTCGCCCTCCGGCAGGTCGGACTTCACGAGCACGCGGTCGTGGAGCATGCGGATGGGCAGCTTGTCGTGGGTGGTGTTCTCGCTCACGCCCCGAACCTACCCGCCCGCATGCGGCCCGTGCGCCGGAGGGTCACCGGCGCCTGCGCCGCACGGACACCACGACCAGCCCGACGACACCGGCCGCGACCAGTGCGACGGGCACGATCCGCTCGATGCGCGGCGACCCGTCCTCGTGGCGCAGGCCGTCCTTGATGTCCGTCACGAGCCGGTTGACGGCCACATAGGCGCGCCCGGCGGTGTGGTCGACCGTCGAGACGACCTTGGCCTTCGCGTCCCCGACGATCGTCTTCGGGTGCACGCGCACACCGATCTCGTCGAGGGTCTCGGCGAGCTGCTCGCGGCGGCGGACGATGTCCGCCTCGATCTGTGCGGGGGTCCTGGCTTCCGGCACCGCGCTGCCTCCGTCGTCGTGGGGTCCGTGACGTGATCGTCATGGACAGTCTGTCAGCTCCGTCAGCTTAGGCTCATGTCATACCGATCCCCTCCCGAGGAGAGTCCCGACATGAGCGAGCGACTGCAGCCGGGCGACACCGCCCCCGCCTTCACCCTGCCCGACGCGGACGGCAAGGAGGTCTCGCTCGCCGACCACAAGGGCCGCAAGGTGATCGTGTACTTCTACCCGGCCGCCCTGACGCCGGGCTGCACCAAGCAGGCCTGCGACTTCACGGACAACCTGGACGCGCTCGCCACGGCGGGCTACGACGTCATCGGCGTCTCCCCGGACAAGCCGGAGAAGCTCGCGAAGTTCCGCGACAAGGAGAGCCTGACGGTCACCCTGGTCGGCGACCCGGAGAAGGAGACGCTGACGGCCTACGGCGCGTACGGGGAGAAGAAGCTCTACGGCAAGACGGTGACGGGCGTGATCCGCTCGACCGTGGTCGTGGACGAGGAGGGCAAGGTCGCGCACGCCTTCTACAACGTCAAGGCCACGGGTCACGTCGCCAAGATCATCAAGGACCTGGGCATCTGACGCACCGCCGGGCGTCCGCGGGCACCGCCGCCCCGGCGCCGGGGCTGACGGGGGCCGGAGCGCACCCAGTAGAGTGGGCTCCAGTGCGTGCGCCCGTACTCCAACTGGCCAGAGAGAATGGCTTTAGGTGCCATGTGTTGTCGGTTCGAGTCCGACCGGGCGTACAGAGATGACAGGTCCGCCGCCTTCGGCCGAAGGCGGCGGACCTGTCCTTTTGTCTCAGCCCAGGAGCTCGCGGACCACCGGGACCAGGGCGCGGAAGGCCTTGCCGCGGTGGGAGATGGCGTTCTTCTCGTCCGCCGAGAGCTCCGCGCAGGTGCGGGACTCGCCCAGGGGCTGGAGGACCGGGTCGTAGCCGAAGCCGCGCGTGCCCGCCGGGGCCTCGCGCAGGGTGCCCAGGAGGCGGCCCTCCACGACGCGTTCGGTGCCGTCGGGCAGGGCCAGGGCCGCCGCGCAGAAGAAGTGGGCGCCGCGGTGCTCGGGGGAGATGTCCGAGAGCTGGGCCAGCAGGAGGGCGAGATTGGCGGCGTCGTCGCCGTGGGCGCCGGCCCAGCGGGCGGAGAAGATGCCCGGGGCGCCGCCCAGGACGTCCACGCACAGGCCGGAGTCGTCGGCGACGGCCGGCAGTCCGGTGGCCCGGGCCAGGGCGTGGGCCTTGAGGAGGGCGTTCTCGGCGAAGGTGACGCCGGTTTCCTTGACGTCCGGGATCTCGGGGTACGCGTCCGCGCCGACCAGCTCGTGCGGCAGGCCGGCCTCGGACAGGATGGCGCGGAGTTCGGTGACTTTGCCCGCGTTGCGGGTGGCCAGGATCAGTCGGCTGGGCGTCGAGGTCATGGCGGCCATTATTCCGGGCCGGCGTGGGCCGCCGGTCAGCCCGGGGTGCAGACCTTGGAGAGCTCGGCGGCCGCGTCCGCGACCGGCTGGATGTCCGGGGTGGAGTCGCCGTTCTGGATGGCGGTGCGGACGTTCTTGACGGCGGTGTCCATCGAGTCGATGGCCTTGCCCAGGTCGGCGTTGTCCGTCTGGTCGCCGATCTTCTTGAGGTTCGTCTCGATCTGATTGAGCGCGTTCTGGGCGTCCTGGGGGCTGTTGCCCGCCTGGGAGACGGCCTGCTGGAGGTCGTTCGCCCCGTCCGTGATGGCCACGGCCGTGTTCGCGCAGTCCATCGCCGTGGAGATCGCGTCGCAGGCCGTGAGGGCGGGGAGGGTCAAAACGGCCGCGGCGGCTATGGCGGCGATGCGGTGCTTCGGCTTCATGGAGGTCCCCCAAGGACTCGGATACGTGGACGGGCGCACGGTGGTGGCACCGTGCGCCCGTATCCTCCATGACGCCGGGCCGGGCCCGGCGGTTGCCCTACAGATCCAGCGCGCCCCGCTGGATGGCTTCCAGGTCCGCGCAGCCGCCGGCGGCGAGGTCCAGGAGGGCGTTGAGTTCCTTGCGGTCGAAGGGCTCGCCCTCGGCGGTGCCCTGGACCTCGACGAAGCGGCCGTCGCCGGTGCAGACCACGTTCATGTCGGTCTCGGCGCGCACGTCCTCCTCGTAGCAGAGGTCCAGGAGCGGTACGCCGTCGACGATGCCGACGCTGACGGCGGCGACGGTGCCGGTGAGCGGCTTGCGGCCGGCCTTGACGAGCTTCTTCTTCTGGCCCCAGGCGACGGCGTCGGCGAGGGCGACGTAGGCGCCGGTGATCGCCGCGGTGCGGGTGCCGCCGTCGGCCTGCAGGACGTCGCAGTCCAGGACGATGGTGTTCTCGCCGAGGGCCTTGTAGTCGATGACGGCGCGCAGCGAGCGGCCGATGAGGCGGGAGATCTCGTGGGTGCGGCCGCCGATCTTGCCGCGGACGGATTCGCGGTCGCCGCGGGTGTTGGTCGAGCGCGGCAGCATCGAGTACTCGGAGGTGACCCAGCCTTCGCCGCTGCCCTTGCGCCAGCGCGGGACGCCTTCGGTGAAGGACGCGGTGCAGAAGACCTTGGTGTCTCCGAAGGAGATGAGGACGGAGCCCTCGGCGTGCTTGCTCCATCCGCGTTCGATGGTGACCGGGCGGAGCTGTTCGGGCGTACGGCCGTCGATGCGAGACATGGCTCCGAGCCTAGTCCCTGCGGGGCCGGGCCCATGTCGCTGTGCGAAGACCCCGTCCGGATGCGTCCGGGACGGGGTCTGCGGTGGTGCGGGTGGTGCGTGCTGCGGTGTGGGGATGACGCGTGGCGCGGGGGCGGGCTGCCGCGGTCGCGCGCTGCGCCGAGCCGGTGGGCTCAGCTCACATCATGTCTTCGATCTCGCCGGCGATGGGGTCGGCGTCGGTGCCGATGACGACCTGGATCGCGGTGCCCATCTTGACGACGCCGTGGGCGCCGGCGGCCTTGAGGGCGGCCTCGTCGACCTTGCCGGCGTCGCGGACCTCGGTGCGCAGGCGGGTGATGCAGCCCTCGACCTCTTCGATGTTGTCGATACCGCCGAGCCCGGCGACGATCTTCTCAGCCTTGGTGGCCATGTGTGTCTCCCTGAGTGTGACGAAGAACGAGTCTCGGCGGCCAGGTCCGGTACCCACCCGTCGGTCCGCTTCGTCACGGTAACCCACGGTTGGCCCCTCTACGCAGGCACATGACCGCTCCCTGCCGAATGATGACGGTCAACAGCATCGTGCCCGACGACTGGTCTACACCAGTGTGCCGCATGGGGTGCGACTGCCAAAACGGGCCGGTCAGGGAGGACACCGATGAGCGCGAGCAGCGCAGCGGCAGCACAGCCGCGGCACACGCGGTGGAACGGCCTGTTCCAGGGGTTGCAGAAGATGGGGCGCAGCCTCCAGCTGCCGATCGCCGTCCTACCGGCGGCCGGCATCCTCAACCGCCTGGGCCAGGACGACGTCTTCGGCAAGGACGGCCTGGGCTGGACGGACGTGGCCCGGGTCATGGCGAGCGCGGGCGGCGCGCTGCTGAACGCCGACCTCGGTCTGCCGCTCCTCTTCTGCGTGGGCGTGGCCATCGGCATGGCCAAGAAGGCCGACGGCTCCACCGCCCTGGCCGCGGTGGTGGGCTTCCTGGTCTACCGCAGCGTGCTGCGGGCCTTCCCGACGCCCTGCCCGGTGGGGACGAGGGACATCGGGGGCGGTTGCCTGGGGATGGACGAGACCTTCGCCGAGTACACCTTCCAGAATCCCGGGGTCTTCGGCGGCATCGTCATGGGCCTGCTGGCGGCGTGGTTCTGGCAGCGCTACCACCGGGTCAAGCTGGTCGACTGGCTGGGCTTCTTCAACGGCCGCCGGCTGGTGCCGATCATCATGGCCTTCGTGGCGATCGCGTTCGCCGTGCTGTGCCTGTGGATCTGGCCGCCGGTCGGGGACGCGCTGGAGAGCTTCTCCGACTGGCTGGTCGGCCTGGGGTCCTGGGGCGCGGGCATCTTCGGCGTCGCGAACCGGGCGCTGCTGGTGATCGGCCTGCACCAGTTCCTGAACGTGCCGGTGTGGTTCCAGTTCGGCAGCTACACCAAGCCGGACGGCCAGGTCGTCCACGGCGACATCGCGATGTTCCTGGCCGGGGACCCGAACGCGGGCCAGTTCCTCTCCGGCTTCTTCCCGATCATGATGTTCGCCCTCCCGGCGGCGGCCCTGGCGATCACGCACTGCGCGAAGCCGCTGCGCCGCAAGGAGGTCGGCGGGCTGATGCTGTCGGTGGCCCTGACCTCCTTCGTCACGGGCATCACGGAGCCGCTGGAGTACTCGTTCCTCTTCGTCGCGCCGCTGCTGTACGTCGTCCACGCGCTGCTGACGGGCGTGTCGATGGCGGTGACGTGGGCGCTGGGCGTGCACGACGGGTTCAGCTTCTCGGCGGGCCTGATCGACTACGTCATCAACTGGGGCCTGGCGACCAAGCCCTGGATGATCATTCCGATCGGCCTGTGCTTCGCGGTCCTCTACTACGTGATCTTCCGGTTCGCGATCACCAGGTTCGACATCCCGACGCCGGGACGGGAGTCGGACGAGGAGATCGAGGCGATGCAGGCGGAGAACACCAAGGCGTGAGCAGTCGGCACATACCGCCGCTTCCCGGGCTCAAGTCCCCGGTGGCGAAGGCTCTCGGACCTACAGGTCCGGGGGCCTTTGTCATGGATGTCCCGATGTGTTCTCCACCACGAAAATGACGGGTTCCTTACGCGGACCTCACCGTGCTAAAACTGGTCTACACCACTTGATGGTGTAGACCAGATGGCCTGTTCGGCCCGAGGTCCCCCTTTCATGAGACGCCGCCTCCCCCCTTTTCTCGTCCCCTGGCGGCGCCTTGCCCACTGGAGGAACCACATGTCCACAGCGACCGCTGCGGAAAACAAGAAGGGCGCTGGCGTGATGGCCGTCATGCAGCGCATCGGGCGGAGCCTCATGCTCCCCGTTGCCGTGCTGCCTGCCGGCGCGCTCCTGCTCCGCCTGGGCGCGGACGACATGCTGGGCGACAAGGACGTCTTCCCGACGTTCGTCCTCAAGATCGCCGGTTACATGGCCGCCGGTGGTGGCGCGATCCTGGACAACATGGCGCTGCTGTTCGCCGTCGGCATCGCGATCGGCTTCGCCAAGAAGTCGGACGGTTCGACCGCCCTCGCGGCCGTCACCGGTTACCTGGTCTTCCAGAAGGTGCTCGCCACCTTCACCGACAGCAACCTGCCCCAGGTCGCCAAGGTCGTCGGCGGCAAGATCGTCAACGTCGACGCCCCGGTCAACGCGGGTGTCCTCGGCGGTGTCGTGATGGGCATCATCACGGCCCTGCTGTACCAGAAGTTCTACCGGACCAAGCTGCCGGACTGGGCGGGCTTCTTCGGCGGCCGCCGCCTCGTCCCGATCCTTTCCGCCCTGGCGGGTCTGGTCACCGGCATCGTCTTCGGTCTCATCTGGCCGGTCCTCGGCACGGGTCTGCACAACTTCGGTGAGTGGCTGACCGGTTCGGGTGCCATCGGGGCGGGCATCTTCGGTGTCGCCAACCGCGCGCTCATCCCGATCGGCATGCACCACCTGCTGAACTCCTTCCCGTGGTTCCAGGCCGGTTCGTACGACACCGCCAACGGCGCCGTCCACGGCGACATCGCCCGCTTCCTCGCCGGCGACCCGAACGCCGGACAGTTCATGACCGGCTTCTTCCCGATCATGATGTTCGCCCTCCCGGCGGCCTGCCTCGCGATCGTGCACTGCGCCCGCCCCGAGCGCCGCAAGGTCGTCGGCGGCATGATGTTCTCCCTCGCCCTCACCTCCTTCGTCACCGGTGTGACCGAGCCGATCGAGTTCACCTTCATGTTCATCGCTCCGGTGCTGTACGCGATACACGCGGTGCTGACCGGTATCTCGCTGGCGCTGACCTGGGCCCTGGGCATGCGCGACGGCTTCGGCTTCTCCGCCGGTCTCGTCGACTTCCTCCTCAACCTGGGCATCGCGGAAAAGCCGTGGATGCTGGCGGGCGTCGGCCTGTGCTTCGCGGTGGTCTACTACGTCGTCTTCCGCTTCGCGATCATCAAGTTCAACCTCCCGACGCCGGGCCGCGAGTCCGACGAGGAGCTCGCCGAGCTGCAGAAGGCCGAAGCCAAGTAGGGGCGCACCGCTTCCGCCGCTGGAAACGAAAAGCCCCCGCTCTCCCGGAAGGGAGGGCGGGGGCTTTTCGTCGTGTGCCGGTCGGTGCGCGTCAGATCTCGTAGACGGCGCCCGCGTACGCCAGCTCGGCCGGGCCGTCGTAGACGGCGCGGGCGTCCGCGAGGTTCTGTTCGGCGTCGGTCCACGGCGGGATGTGGGTCAGGACGAGCCGCCCGACGTTGCCCGCCCGCGCGCACTCCCCGGCCTCGCGGCCGTTCAGGTGGAGGTCCGGGATGTCTTCCTTGCCGTGCGTGAAGGACGCCTCGCACAGGAAGAGGTCGGTGCCGCCGGCGAGCAGCCCCAGCTCGGCGCAGACCCCGGTGTCGCCGGAGTAGGTGAGCGAGCGCCCGCCGTGCTCGATGCGGATGCCGTACGCCTCGACGGGATGGCTGACCCGCTCCGTGCGGACCTGGAAGGGGCCGATCTCGAAACTGCCCGTTTTCAGGGTGCGGAAGTCGAAGACCTCGCTCATCGAGCGCTCGTCCGGGACGTCGTCGTAGGCGGTGGTCAGACGCCTTTCGGTGCCTTCGGGGCCGTAGACGGGGATGGTGCCGCAGCGGCCGCCCTCGTGCCGGTAGAAGCGGGCCACGAAGTACCCGCACATGTCGATGCAGTGGTCGGCGTGCAGGTGGCTCAGGAAGATCGCGTCGAGGTCGTAGAGGCCGCAGTGGCGCTGGAGCTCGCCGAGGGCGCCGTTGCCCATGTCGAGGAGCAGCCGGAAGCCGTCGGCCTCGACGAGGTAGCTCGAACAGGCCGATTCCGCGGACGGGAACGAGCCCGAACAGCCGACGACGGTGAGCTTCATGGAGCGTGAACCTCCGTGGACGGTCCGTGGACGGAATGCGGGCCGTGCGTGGGTCGAGCGTAAGGCGCGAAACGGCCGGTCGCTCCTCCGCGGCGGGCCGTTGTGGGGGGAATCACCTGCGCTGTCACCCGGTGGAGCGACAGGGGGTGCCGACGTTGCCGTGCCAGGGAGTTCCCGCAAGGCTACGGTCGAAACATGGACACCTCGTGGTGGCCCGCGGTGGCCGCGGTCCTTGCCGTGGCGGTGATCCTGCTGGTCGCCGGCGCCCGGCTGGGGCTGCCGCGGCGGGCTCCGCCCCCACCGCCGCCGCCCGGACCGGGCGCCGGACCCGAACCGCGCCCGCTGCCCGGTGACCTGTGGTCCATGGCGGACGGCCGGACCTGCCTGGTGCTGGCGGTACGGCAGGTAAGGGGGCACCGGGCGCGGGTCGCGTGGATCACCGGGAAGTACGACGACCGGCGGGCCGGGGTGATCCCGCTGCCCCCGGGGACGGTGGGGACGCAGGGCCGGGTCGCGTTCCTGGAGGCGGACCGGCCGGCGGAGGTGTCCCTGTGGGAGTTCCGGGGACGGGTGGGGACGCTGGACCCGACGGTGTGGGACGAGGTCAGGGGACTGGGAGGCGGCGGATGAGGCCGGTGGTCCGGGTGCGGCGCGCATACGAACCCCCGCAGCCGGGGGCGGACGGGGTACGGGTCCTCGTGGACCGGCTGTGGCCGCGGGGTCTGGCGAAGGCGGCGGCCGCGGTGGACGAGTGGCCCAAAGCCCTCACTCCGTCGACGGAGCTGCGCAAGTGGTTCCACCGCGGCGGCTCGGCCGGGGAGTTCCGGGAGAGGTACCTGGCGGAACTGGCCGGAGCGGGCGCGGCCGTGGAGCTGGCGAGGCTGCGTGCGCTGGCCGAGGCGGGGCCGGTGACCCTGCTGACGGCGGTCAGGGACCCCCGGTCGAGCCACGCCGCGATCCTGGCAGAGCTGCTGGACGGCCCCGCCCCGCCAGGTCGGCGCACGCACTGACCGGTCCCGGGACCGGGCGGGACCGGTGCCCGGGCCGGGCGGCAGTACGCGTTGCCGCCGGGCCGGGGTGCGGGGCCGCGCCCCGATGCCCGGCGAGAGCGCGGGGGCCGCCGCAGGGGCTACGCCCAGAGCTGGCCTTGGAGGGCCTCGATGGCCTCCTGCGTCGTCGCGGCCGTGTAGACGCCGGTCGACAGGTACTTCCAGCCGCCGTCGGCCACGACGAAGACGATGTCCGCCGACTCGCCCGCGGCCACCGCCTTGCGGCCGACCCCGATCGCCGCGTGCAGGGCGGCGCCCGTGGAGACGCCCGCGAAGATGCCCTCCTGCTGGAGCAGCTCCCGGGTGCGGGTGACCGCGTCCGCCGAGCCGACCGAGAAGCGGGTGGTGAGCACGGAGGCGTCGTACAGCTCCGGGACGAAGCCCTCGTCCAGGTTGCGCAGCCCGTACACCAGGTCGTCGTAGCGCGGTTCGGCCGCGACGATCCTGATTCCCTCGACGTTCTCGCGCAGGTAGCGGCCGACGCCCATCAGGGTGCCGGTCGTGCCCAGGCCCGCCACGAAGTGGGTGATGGAGGGGAGGTCGGCGAGGATCTCCGGGCCGGTGGTGGCGTAGTGCGCGCCTGCGTTGTCCGGGTTGCCGTACTGGTAGAGCATCACCCAGTCGGGGTGCTCCGCCGCCAGCTCCTTGGCCACCCGCACCGCGGTGTTCGAGCCGCCGGCGGCCGGCGACGGGATGATCTCGGCTCCCCACATGGCCAGCAGGGCGCGCCGCTCCTGGCTGGTGTTCTCCGGCATCACGCAGACGATGCGGTAGCCCTTGAGCTTGGCCGCCATGGCCAGGGAGATCCCGGTGTTGCCCGAGGTGGGCTCCAGGATGGTGCAGCCCGGGTACAGCCGGCCGTCCTTCTCGGCCTGCTCGACCATGTGGAGCGCGGGGCGGTCCTTGATCGAGCCGGTCGGGTTGCGGTCCTCCAGCTTCGCCCAGATCCGGACGTCGTCCGAGGGCGACAGCCGGGGCAGCCGTACCAGCGGCGTGTTGCCGACCGCGGCCAGTGGGGAGTCGTAACGCATCAGACAGCGCCGCCGGCCACGGCCGGGAGGATGGTGACGCTGTCGCCGTCCTTGAGGGCGGTGGAGATGCCGTCGAGGAAGCGGACGTCCTCGTCGTTGAGGTAGACGTTCACGAAGCGGCGCAGCTGACCGCCGTCGACGATGCGCTCCTCGATGCCCTTGTGGCGGGTCTCCAGGTCCGCGAACAGGTCGGCGAGGGTGGCGCCCTCACCGGACACCGCCTTCTCGCCTTCGGTGTAGGTGCGGAGGATGGTGGGGATGCGGACCTCGATGGCCATGGCTGGCTCCAGTCGTGAGGGAGGGCGTGGATGCGTGAAGGCGCGCGGATCGTCGGCCCCCGCGCGGAAGGGCTGTGGTGCTCAGCCGGCAGGACAGATGGCGCTGGCGAGGCGGCACAGGTCGACGTGCAGCCGCGCCACGAGCAGCAGCCTGCCGGGCGTCTCGATGCTCACGTCGTGGGGAACCATGCGGTCATGTTAACGATTCCCGGCACCCCGTTTGGAGTGTGATCCCGCATGATGGACGCCGACCGCTCGCATGCTGGTCAGTAAGCCGCGACGACCTGCACGTCCTCCTCCGTGATCACGCCGTCGACGATCCGGTACGAGCGGAACTGGAACTCCCCGAGGCCGTCCTCGTCCGCGGTGGAGACCAGCACGTAGTGCGCACCGGGCTCGTTCGCGTAGGTGACGTCGGTGCGCGAGGGGTACGCCTCGGTCGCGGTGTGCGAGTGGTAGATGATCACCGGCTCCTCGTCCCGGTCGTCCAGCTCGCGGTAGAGCTTCAGCAGGTCTTTGGAGTCGAACTCGTAGAACGTGGGCGAGCGGGCCGCGTTGAGCATCGGGATGAAGCGCTCGGGGCGTCCGGTGCCCGCCGGGCCCGCCACGACCCCGCACGCCTCGTCGGGGTGGTCCTGGCGGGCGTGCTCGACGATCCGGTCGTACAGGGCCTGGGTGAGGGTCAGCATGAGCGACAGGATAAGCAGACGGGCCCTTCCGTACCGAGGAGCGGTACGGAAGGGCCCGGATGGTGGACACGCCACCTGGAGCGCACGGTCCGGATCGCCCGGACCAGCAGGAACTACGAGGAGCGCGAGGAGCGCGAGGAGTCCGCGGCCTTGTTGAAGGCGGCCCCGGCCGGGTTGCGCGACTTCAGGACCAGGTAGGACACGCCGAGGATCAGACCCCACAGCGGGGCGCAGTAGAGCGAGACGCGGGCGTCCTTGTCGATGCCCATCATCACGATGACCATGCCGATGAAGAGCAGCGCGAACCAGCTCGTCCACGGGGCGCCGGGCGCCTTGAACGGGGAGGCGGGCAGCTCGCCCCGGTCGGCCTTGGCGCGGTAGCGGATCTGGCAGACCAGGATCATGATCCAGGCCCACATGCCGGAGATGGTGGCGAAGGAGACCACGTAGTCGAAGGCCTTGCCCGGGGCGACGTAGTTGATCCAGACGCCCACCAGCATCAGCGCGGCCGAGAAGGTGGTGCCGACCAGCGGGGTGCCGCTGCGGGTCAGCTTGGTGAAGAACTTGGGGCCCTGGCCGTTGAGCGCGAGGTCGCGCAGCATGCGGCCGGTGGAGTACATGCCCGAGTTGCAGGAGGACAGGGCCGCCGTCAGCACCACGAAGTTGACGACGGCGGCGCCGACGCCCAGGCCCATCTTCTCGAAGGCGGCGACGAAGGGGCTGACGCCCGGCTGGAACTCGTGCCACGGGACGACCGAGAGGATCATGATCAGGGCGCCGACGTAGAAGACGGCGATGCGCCACGGCACGGTGTTGATGGCCTTGGGCAGGGTCTTCTCGGGGTCCTTGGACTCGCCGGCGGTGACGCCGACCAGCTCGACGGCGAGGAAGGCGAACATCACGATCTGCAGGGTCATCAGGGTGCCGCCGATGCCCTTGGGGAAGAAGCCGCCGTCGTTCCAGAGGTTGGCGACGCTTGCGGTGTCGGCGGCGTCGGAGAACCCGATGGTGAGGATGCCGGCGCAGATCAGGATCATGCCGACGATGGCGGTGACCTTGACCATGGAGAACCAGAACTCCAGCTCACCGAAGAGCTTCACGGAGATCAGGTTCGCGGCGTAGAGGACGACGGTGAAGATCAGCGCGTACGCCCACTGCGGGAAGCTGTCGTGGGTCCAGTACGACATGTACTGCGCGGCCGCGGTGACCTCGGTGATGCCGGTGACCACCCAGAAGAGCCAGTAGGTCCAGCCGGTGACGTATCCCCAGAACGGGCCCAGGAACTCGCGGGCGTAGTCCGAGAAGGAGCCGGAGACGGGCCGGTACATGAGCAGCTCGCCCAGCGCCCGCATGATGAAGAAGATGACCAGGCCCGCGATGGCGTAGGCCAGGATCAGGCTGGGTCCGGCCTTCGAGATCGCCTTGCCCGCGCCCAGGAAGAGGCCGGTGCCGATGGCTCCGCCGATCGCGATCATCTGGATCTGACGGGCTCCGAGGGCGCGGTGGTAGCCCTCGCCCTCGCCCTGAGTGCCCTCGCCGGGCTTCTTGCCGTGCTGCTCGACCTGCACAGAGGTCATGTCTGGTGCGCCTTTCTCCACGCCGACCCGCGCCTTCGACTGGCTCGGATCGGGTCCTCGATCCCCCCGGATACGGATGGAGTTGCACGCCGGCGGTCAGCCGGTTCAAGCGGGCCGGGGGACATGGGTGGCGTCCCGTCGGCGGTCGTGAAGATTTATCACGTGCTTACGGGTGATCGAGGTGGGCGAATGTGACGCACGGCACAGAGAATTCGGGACATAGGCCCTGGAACAGATCAGATCACCGCATGGCGGTGATCTGATCGTTATCCGGATTTGAGCGTCCGCTGAGCGAACACCCGGGGCGGCCCCGCGCCCTCAGAGGGTCTCGATGAGCGTCTCCTGCAGACCGCCCAGCCAGAGGTACGCCATCACCATCGGCTTGCGCGGGTCGTCGTCCGGCAGCCGGAAGAGGGCGGCGCTCTCGTCGTCCTGCGTGATGTCCAGGCGCGCGGCGATGGTCAGGCGCAGGTCGTTGAGCGCGCCGAGCCAGCGCAGCGGCAGCTGTCCGGTCAGCTCCAGGACGGCCGCGCCGTCACCGGCCGGGGTGAGTCCGTCCAGGCTGCGCACGACGGCCAGCGCGTCCTCCCGCTTGCGGGCGCGCAGGTCGTTTTCGGTGAAGCGGCGGAACTCCGCCGAGCGGGCCGTCAGCTCCGCCGGGTCCACCCCGTCCTCGCCGGAGCCGTCCGGCGATCCGTAGGCGTCGGGGAAGAGCCGGGCCAGCGCGGGATCGGCGGGGGGCTCGGTGGGGCCGTCGGCGGCGAACAGCGCGGCCAGCGGGTCGGCATCCTCGGCGGGTTCCGGTTCACCCGGGCCGATCAGCTCCAGCAGCTGCACGGCCAGCGAGCGCAGGATGGAGATTTCGATCTCGTCGAGCGCGATGGCGGCGCCGCCGCCCCCGAGGGGCTGGAACGTGCCGCCCATCAGTTGCGGTCCTGGGTGAGGGTCGCCCACAGGCCGTAGCCGTGCATGGCCTGCACGTCGCGCTCCATTTCCTCGCGGGTGCCGCTGGAGACGACCGCCCGTCCCTTGTGGTGGACATCGAGCATCAGCCGGTGCGCCTTGTCCTTGGAGTAGCCGAAGTACGCCTGGAACACGTACGCCACGTAGCTCATGAGGTTGACCGGGTCGTTGTGCACCAGGGTCACCCAGGGGACGTCCGGTTCCGGGACCGCGAAGGTCTCTTCGGCCGCTTCGGTGCGTTCGATCTCTACGGGAGCAACACTCACTTGTCCCATGCTGCCACCGCGACCGGTCCGTCGCACAAACGGGCCCCACATCTCGTCACTCTGACGAGATGTGCGCTAGCATCCCTGACATGAACCCTGCGGACCTGGGCCTGCCGGTGGACGTGCCGTCGACAGCGCTCTTCACGGACCATTACGAGCTCACGATGCTGCAGGCCGCGCTGGCCAACGGCGCAGCCGACCGCCGCTCGGTCTTCGAGGTCTTCACCCGGAGGCTGCCCGAGGGCCGCCGCTACGGCGTGGTGGCGGGGACCGGCCGGGTGCTCGACGCGGTGGAGAACTTCCGCTTCGACGGCGCCGTGCTGGAGTTCCTGCGCGAGCGCGCCGTCGTGGACACGCGCACCCTGGACTGGCTCGCCTCCTACCGCTTCTCCGGTGACATCTGGGGCTACCCGGAGGGTGAGGTCTACTTCCCCGGCTCACCGATCCTGCGGGTGGAGGGCAGCTTCGCCGAGTGCGTGCTGCTGGAGACGGTGATCCTCTCGATCCTCAACCACGACTCGGCGATCGCGGCGGCCGCCTCCCGGATGTCCTCGGCGGCCGGCGACCGGCCGCTCATCGAGATGGGCGCCCGCCGCACGCACGAGCTGGCCGCGGTGGCCGCGGCGCGCGCCGCCTACGTCGGCGGCTTCGCCTCCACCTCGGACCTGGCGGCCGGTTTCCGCTACGGGATCCCGACGGTCGGCACGAGCGCCCACGCCTTCACCCTGGTGCACGACAACGAGCGGGACGCCTTCACCGCCCAGGTGGCCTCGCTGGGCGGTGGGACGACCCTGCTGGTGGACACCTACGACGTGACCGAGGCCGTACGGACGGCCGTGGAGGTCGCGGGCACGGGGCTGGGCGCGGTCCGCATCGACTCGGGCGACCTGCTGCTGGTGGCCCACCGGGTGCGCCAGCAGCTGGACGAGCTGGGCGCGACCGGGACGAAGATCGTGGTCACCTCCGACCTGGACGAGTACGCCATCGCCTCGCTGGCGGCGGCGCCCGTGGACGCCTACGGAGTGGGCACGCAGCTCGTGACGGGCAGCGGGCACCCGACGTGCTCGATGGTCTACAAGCTGGTGGCGCGGGCCACCTCGGCGGATCCGAAGGCGTCCCTCGCGCCGGTCGCGAAGAAGTCCTCCGGCGGCAAGACCTCGATCGGCGGCCGCAAGTGGGCGGCCCGCCGGCGGGACGCGGAGGGCGCCGCCGAGGCCGAGGTCGTCGGGACCGGACCGGTCCCCGCCGCGCTCGCCGACCACCAGCTGCTGACCCAGCTGGTCAAGGCCGGCGAGGTGGTCGCCCGCGAGCCGCTGGAGGCGGCCCGCGACCGCCACCGCGCGGCCCGCGCCGGTCTTCCCCTCTCGGCGACCCAGCTCTCGCGCGGCGAGGCCGTGATCCCGACGGAGTACGTCTGAGGCACCCTCTCCGGGGTCGCAGGGCGCCGGTTTCGGGGAGGGGCGGGTCGGGGGAAGAGCCCCCCGCAGTCCCCCGCAACACACCATCCAGCCGAAGGGCACGTGACATGCACCGCGCACTGATCGTCGTCGACGTACAGAACGACTTCTGCGAAGGCGGCAGCCTCGCGGTCGCCGGCGGGGCCGATGTCGCCGCCGCCATCACCGAGCTCATCGGCCAGGCCACGCCCGGCTACCGGCACGTCGTCGCCACCCGGGACCACCACGTCGACCCGGGCGGCCACTTCGCCCGCCCCCCGGCCGAGCCGGACTACGAGACCTCGTGGCCCGTGCACTGCGTCGCCGGGACCGAGGGCGTCGGCTTCCACCCGAACTTCGCGCCCGCCGTGGCCTCGGGCGCCGTCGCCGCCGTCTTCGACAAGGGGGCGTACGAGGCCGCCTACAGCGGGTTCGAGGGGGCCGACGAGAACGGCGCGGACCTCGCCCGGTGGCTGCACGACCGGCAGGTCACCGAGGTGGACGTGGTCGGGATCGCCACCGACCACTGCGTCCGGGCCACCGCCCTGGACGCCGCGCGGGCGGGCTTCGCCACCCGCGTGCTGCTGGACCTGACGGCCGCCGTCGCCCCGGGGACCACCGCCCGCGCCCTGGAGGAGCTCCGGGCGGCCGGAGTGGTCCTCGTCGGCGGCACGGGCGCTCCCTCGTAGCGGCAGGGGCGGGCCGGGCGGGCCGGGCGGGCCGGGCGGGCCGGGCGGGCCGGGCGGGCCGGGCGGGCCGGGCGGCGCACTCTGGCAGACCCGGCGGGCCGGGCGGTCACGGCACTAGCCGCCCAGCAGGGCCCGGATCGGGTGCCAGAGCTCCGCCGTCCGGTCGGGGGCGCAGCGCCAGAGAAGGCCGTCGGGATGGTGCAGGACGGCCGTGACCTCGTCCGGGGTCGGCGGGTGCGCGTTGCCCCGCAGGTACACCGCGCGCATGCCGAGGTTCCGCAGCCTGGTCAGGGCGCGGGCCCGGTTCGCGGCATGCACCAGCACGCGGACGTTCCCGTCGTCGCCGCCCTTGCCGGGCGAGGGCCGCGGCAGCGTGAGCGCGACCACCACGCTGCCGCCTGGCAACCTCACGAAACCTCCACCGGGCATGGCTGTCATCTCCCCCGTCAACAAGAAAGTCGCACCACGCATCTAAACGCGATCGGCCGCCGCCCGCTAGAGGGCGACGGCCGATCATGCTTTGACCTGCGGTTTTACTGCATCACTTCGCGGCGGGGCCGACCTCGACCGTCATGACGAGACCGTCGTAGGTCTCCTTGGCGATCTTGATCTTGGTGTTGGTGTCAGCGACCTTCACCGAACCGGTCGGGTTCTCGTCGTAGTAGTACTTGCCCTTGTGGTCGTCGAAGGCCAGGTTCGCGGCCTTCGGCTTCAGGAAGAGCGCCTCACCGTTCTTGTGCAGCGTGAACGCGTCCGTGGAGTACGCGCTGAACGGAGCGTCGTACGGCTGGATCTTGTTCCGCAGCAGGGTGCCGTCGGCCCACTTCATGGGCTTGGCGTTCGCGTCGATCGGCAGGATCAGACCCGAGCCGGGGTGCTGGCTCGTGTTGTTGTCCTTCTGGGAGGTGTCCCAGAGCCAGATCAGCAGGCCGTCCTGGTACGGGTAGTGCTCGACCCAGTTCGGCTTGGTGTTGGCGAAGCCGAAGTTGTACGGGCCCACCTTGAGGGTGGAGTCGTACGACACGTAGCGGCGGTTCTCGGCCAGGTAGTACTGCGCGTACTCCTTGGTGAAGCCGGCGCCGATGCGGGAGAAGCCCTTGCCGGCCCAGCCGTTGTCGCCGTTCTCGGCGCCGTCGGCGAAGACGGTGGCACCGTCGGCGGTGATGTTGACGGCGTCGGCCGTGAAGCCCTTGCCGCCCGCGCCGCCGTCCGTCTGGTAGCGGAAGCGGAGGTCGACCTTCTTGCCCGCGTAGGCGTCGAGCGGGAAGTTCAGCGACTTCCAGGCACCCGAGACACCGGTCAGCGAGGGGCTGCCCGAGGCGTCGGCCGGGATGGCCGCGCCGTCGGCGGTGCCGGCGAGGGCGGTCCAGGTGGCGCCGCCGTCCGTGGACACCTCGGTGTAGAGGAAGTCGTAGTCGGCCTCGATGTCCCACCAGCCCTTGAGCGACAGGGCGGCGGACTTCTTGCCCGTCAGGTCGACGGAGCGGGTGAGGGTGTTCTTGAGGTCGTCACCCATGTTGCTCCACCACTGCGAGGAGCCCTCGGCGGGAGCGACGATGTCGGTCTTGACCTGCTTCTTCGGCAGGTCGACGACCAGCGCCTGCTTGTCCTTGGTGTTGTACTCCGAGACGCCCAGCTGGTGGGTGGACTTCGTCGCGGCCTTGGCCTTGTCGTAGTTCAGCCAGCCCAGCTGGAGCTTGTCCCAGGCGGTCATGTCGCCCGGGAGGTCGCCTATGGAGTCCTTGCCGTTGCCGAGCCAGGAGCCGGCCGACATCAGGGACCAGAAGCCGACCGAGTTCTCGCCGCCACCGGAGGTGTCGTAGAGGTCCGGCAGGCCCAGGTCGTGGCCGTACTCGTGCGCGAAGACGCCGAGGCCGCCGTTCTCCGGCTGCATCGTGTAGTCGCCGACCCAGATGCCCGTGTTGCCGATCTGGGTGCCGCCGGCCTTGTTGTTCGCCGGGCCGGTCTTGCCGACGTCGGTGCCGTAGGCGTACCAGCGGTGCGCCCACAGGGCGTTGGTGCCCTGCACGCCGCCGCCGGCCGACTCGTCCTCGCCCGCGTGGACGATCTGGAAGTGGTCGATGTAGCCGTCGGGCTCGTTGAAGTTGCCGTCGCCGTCGAAGTCGTTGCGGTCCCACTGGTCGTACTGGGCCAGCTGCGCCTTGATCTGCGCGTCCGTCTTGCCGGCCTTCTTCTGGGCCTCCGCCCACGCGGTGACGCCGTCACGGACGGTGTCCCACACGTTGGAGCAGTTGGTCTGGCCGCAGTAGTTCGAGCCGTATCGGGCCTCGTTGTTCGGGATCTTCACCCAGTCGGCGACTTCGCCGTCGACCGAGTAGCGGCCCGAGGAGGTCTTCTCGTAGTAGGTCTTCAGCGAGTTCTTGCCCTGGCCGGTACCGAAGTACAGGTCCTGGAAGTAGTCGCGGCTGAAGTCCTTGCGCCACGCGGTGCTGTTGTTCGTCGCGCGGTCGGGCTGCGCGATCGTGTTGTGCAGCGGACCGGGGGTGCCGCCGTACTTCGGGACCGGCGGCTTGGGGCCGCTCGGACCGTCCGGGTCGAACATGGTCGAGCTGTCGACCTGGTCGCCGAACTCGACGAGGATCGTGAAGATCTTGTCGGTCTTCTCGCGGCCGAGCTCGACGTACTTCTTGTCGTCGAGCTTGACGACCTTCGAGGCGCCGCGCTGCTCGACGTCCTTCTTGCCGCTCAGCACCTGCTCCAGGGCGGCCTTCTTCTGCTTGGCCTGCTGGTCGCTGAACGGACCCTTGAGGTCGTGTTCGACGACCTGCGCGGGAGCGGTCGGGTCCTGGCGGTCGGAAGCAGGGGCGTTGGAGCCCTGGTTCTCGGCCTGCGCCGCCGTGACGGTGAAGAAGGTGGCGCCGCTCGCGCAGGCGGCCAAGGTCACACCGATGGCCACGGCGCGCAGGGCTCGTCGTCTGACGGAATTGCTGGTCACTTGATGTCGTTCCCCTCCCGCGGCCGCAACGTAGGTCGGAACGTCTCCATAGGAGCGGGGGGTTCCGCGCGGCGCGCGTCTCAAGTGACGACATTTGACCGGAGAGTCGAAAGAAAAGACAGACCTTGACTTGTTCCTTACAACTGCACTATGCGGTCAGTCGGTTCCGCTATTCGGACGTTCCCGTTCCATAGGGGACGAAGGGCGCTTCCCGACCTCCGGACCGCGTGCCGCGGCGCGGCATGCCGGGCCCGGGACGGCGCGGCATATGCCCCCGTGCGCCCCCCGTGCTCCGGCCCTTGTCCACATGGGGGTTAGGTCACGCTTACTGGAGGTTCCCCTCGGGCATCCACCGTCGTAGAGTCTCTTGACGCGCGACCTGGTTGAGCCGACTCCTCCCTCTCCCCTCCCCGAGGACGGATATCGTCATGCCGCGTCCGACTGCCGCACAGCTCGCCTACGGTTCCGCCACCGTCGTCGTGTCGACGATCGCCATGCTGCTGCTCTCGCAGACGAGTACGGGGCTCGGCATCGGGGTCATCTCCGTGGCCGCCCTGGCGCTCGGCCTCCTCGTCGCCGTCACCGTGCCGCTCCCGGGGCGCCGCGGCCACCGCGCGACCCGTGCGGGCTCCGCCCCGGCCACCACCGGCTCTCCCGCCCCCGCCTCCGCGCGCCCTTCGTACGGGAACGCGCCGGCGGCCGCCCGGGTGTCTGAATCCCGAACGGCCGCCGCCGAACACTCCGTTCACCACTGACCCCTGCCCGCCGGCCGGGGGGACCGCTCGCTCCGCATGCTGCGCCACGGTGCGTGCGCGTCAGGTGGACCGGACCACCACCGTCTTGCCGACCTTGTCGTGCAGGCCCTGTTTGTACGGCTTGTCGACGAGGATCGAGATGACCAGCGCGATCGGCCACAGGCAGAAGCAGCAGATCAGCGTCGGCAGCCACAGGACCGCGGCACGGGAGAGGGCCGCGCCGGACTGCGGCACGCTGCCGTCGTTGAGCATCGCCACGCGCAGGCCCATCGCCCTCTTGCCGAGGGTCCGGCCGTTCTTCCTGGTGAACAGCCAGTCGTAGCCGACGTAGGCGACGATCGAGATCAGTGTCATGACCAGACCGCTGCCGCTGTAGGACTTGGTGATGACCTCGGAGACGTCCTCGCCCCGGTCCGTCGCGACCGTGTACCGGTTCGTGCCCACCGCCAGCTGGATGAGGAACAGCGGCACGGCGATGATCAGCACGTCGATGATGCGGGCGGCCAGCCGCTTGCCGAAGTCGGCGAGCGGGGGCATCCCGGCGAGGGGGTCGGGCATGCCGTAGCCACCGCCGTGCGGATCGCCGGGACCGCCACCGTACGGACCGCCGGGACCGCCCGGGCCGCCGCCGTACGGACCGCCGGGACCGCCGGGACCGCCGGGACCGCCGGGGCCGCCGCCGTACGGAGGGGGCGGATATCCCCCGCCCCCCGGCCCGCCTGGGGGCGGCGGGGGGTGCCCGCCGCTGCCCGGCGGCGGTGAGCCGTACGGTGAACCGCCCGCCGGAGGCGTCGGTCCCTGGGGCTTCTTGAGGAACGGGTCGTCCTCGGGCGGCTGGCCCGGCGGCGGCTGATCGGTACTCATGGCCCGAGTCGAACCCGACCGTGCCACCCCCGCAACGGGACCGCGTCCATCCGGGGGTGTCCGGCGCGGAACGAGCCCGGCCGTGCCGTACGGATCCGCCGGACCGGGCCGGGGAAGGGGCTCTGCGGGCCGTCAGCGGGCCACGTACGTCTTCGCCGCCTTGTCGTGCCAGCCCTGGCGGCGCGGGCGGTCCACGAGGCACCAGAGGCTGCCGGGGAGCCAGAGGAAGGCGAACACCAGCCAGCGGCACAGTGCGGCGCCGAAGGCGGGCGGCCGCAGCGTGGCGGTGGACAGTACCCGCACTCCCAGCAGTTTCTTGCCCGGGGTGCGGCCCCAACGGGCGGTCGGCAGCGCCTCGTAGAAGACGCCGAAGAGCAGGACCGCGCCGAGGACGAGGCCGGCCTGGCCCGCGATGGTCCCGTCGAGGAGCCAGACGGTGGTGGAGCGTCCGCCGGCCCGGGCGGCGTCCACCTTGGCCTGGAGGTGGGCGGTGGCGCCGGGCACGAGGGGCCGGGCGGCCGCCGCACCGACCGCCGCGAGGACGAGGCCGTCCAGGAGGCGGGCCACGGCCCGGCGCACGGTGCCGGCGGGGCGTACGGCGTCTTCGGCCATCCGCTCGAACACGGCACGGGGAGTACCCGCGTCGGGGCGCGCCGCATCGGGGCGCGCCGCATCGGGGCGCGCGGCATCCGCGCCACGCGGGGCCCAGCCCTGCGCCCGGGGTTCGGCGCAGGCGGGGGCCTGGGCGGGGGCGGGGGCCTGGGCGGGGACTTCGGAGGAACCGCGGGGCGTCCGCAGCCGGACGGCGGGCGTTACCGGCTCCGGCCCCGGGGGCGCTTCGGCGGGGGTTCTGGCCTCCGGAACGGCCGGGTGCGAGCCCCCGGTCCGGGACTCCCGGGTTTCGGGGCGGGACGTCCCGGCCGCCGGGGACCCGGAGCGGCGTACGGCCGCCTCCCGGGGGGACGATTCGGCGGGAGCAGCGGGCGCGGGGGCGGTGGCCGGGGGCTCGGGGCGGGCAGGGGCCGCCGGGGGTGCGGCCGGGGCTGCCGCCTCGGGCCAGGAGGACGTCAGGCCGGTCCCGCCGGGGGCGTCGGGCCACGCCGGGGCGGACGCCGGGGCCGGGGCGGACGCCGGGGCCGGGGCGGACGCCGGGGCCGGGGCGGACGCAGGGGCGGGCGCAGGGGCCGGGTCTGTGGCAGCCGGGGAGCGGGCCGACAGGATCCCCACCGGTGCCTGAGCGGGGTGACGCTGCTCCGCAGGGGCGGTCGCGGCGGCGGCCGGCGTACGCGCGAGGGAGATCCCGGCGGCCGGAGCGGGCGCCGGAGCCACCGGAGCGGAGGACGGCGACGGTGACGGCGAGGAGGACGGCGACGGCGAGGGAGCAGGGGCGGGCAATGGCGCCGGCGAGGGCGACGGGGCCGGCGGGGCGACGGGCGACGGTTCCGGCGGGCTGCCCCAGGACACCCGGTGGTCCCGCGGCCCGCCGAAGCCGGCCTGATGGGCGGGATCGGCCTGCCACACCGGCGGCTCGGCCTCCCGCGGGGGCTCCGGCTCCCGCTTTGGCTCCGGCTCCGGCAGGAGCTCCGGCTCCCGCCGCGGTTCTGCCAACGCCTCCGTCGCGGAGGTCTCGTCGAGGAACACCGGCCCGGTCTCCTCCGTAGGCGCCGGGGCCGGGGTCACCGCCGCGGCCGCGGGCGCGGCAGGGGCCACGGGGGCCGGGGCAGGTCGGCTCGTACCCGGCACCCATGCGGCGCCGTTCCAGTACCGGATGTACCCGGGGATGGACGGATCGGGGTAGTAGCCCTCACGGGCAGCGTGCTCGCCGTCTCCAGGGGAGGCCGTCAATGTCCCCAACTCCGATCGTGGCTTGAGGCGTCTGCAAGGGAGGACCATAACCAAGAACCGCCGCGCGGCAGGTGCGGTAACGGGAGAATGCAAGCCTTCGGGCGAACCGGGGTCCATGCGACTGTTTCCGGTCACCCGACAGCATTCGGCCAAACTCCGTTCCTCCGCCCGGAGTCGCGTCATAGCCGGCCCGGCGGAAGCTCTCTGCGGGTGTGGGGCGCGATCCGGCCCCGCAGACCGGAGCGACGCGCACCCAGCGCAGCGAAGTGAGGCCGTCATGCACCACCCCGTCGTCGAGCGCGAGCTGGAAGTCAAGCTGGTCCTGTCCCCCGAGCGCAGCGTTCCCGTCCCGGCCCGTCTCCGCTACCTCGCGGACGACCCGTACGCCGTCCACATCACCTTCCACACCGGCTCCAGCACCCCGGTGAACTGGACCTTCGCCCGGGAGCTGCTCGTCGAGGGCGTGTTCCGCCCGTGCGGCCACGGCGATGTCCGGATCTGGCCCACCAAGATCGACAACAAGGCCGTGCTGTGCCTGGCGCTCAGCTCCCCCGACGGCGACGCCCTGCTGGAGGCGCCCGCCGCCGCCGTGTCCGCCTGGCTGGAGCGCACCCTGCTCCTGGTCCCCCCCGGCACCGAGGCCGAGCGGCTCGGCCTGGACGCGGCGCTGGCCGAGCTGCTCGCCCCGACCCCGGCCGACGACCTGTGGCTGCGCGACCCCTGGCCGTCGGACGATTCGGCCGACGGGGACCTGTGAGGCCCCCGGCCCCTTACCGGTCACAGCTCACGGGTGACGGGCCCCAGGCCCCCGGGACGGGTCACAGAAGGGCGGCTCGCAGGGTCACAGGGGCACAGGGGCACAGCGGGCTACAGGGTCAGAAGAGCTTGCCCGGGTTGAGCAGTCCCAGGGGGTCGAAAGCCTGCTTGACCGCCCGCTGCATCTCCAGCCCCACCGGCCCCAACTCCCGTGCGAGCCACTCCTTCTTCAGCACTCCGACCCCGTGCTCACCCGTGATCGTCCCGCCCAGCTCCAGCCCCAGCGCCATGATCGCGTCGAAGGACGCACGGGCCCGCCGCGCCTCGTCCTCGTCGGCGGGGTCGAAGCAGACCACGGGGTGGGTGTTGCCGTCTCCGGCGTGCGCGCACACCCCGATGAGCAGGTCGTACTCGCGGGCGATGGCGGCCGTCCCGTCCATCATCTCGGCCAGCCGTGAGCGCGGGACGCACACGTCGTCGATCATCGTGGCGGGCCGCAGCGCCTCCAGGGCTGTCAGCGACATCCGGCGGGCCTGGAGGAGCAGTTCGGACTCGGCCTCGTCCTCGGCGGGGACCACGGCGGTGGCCCCGGCGGCCGTGCACAGTTCGCCCACGGCGGCGAGGTCCTCGGCGGCGTGCGGTGTGTCGAAGGCGGCCAGCAGCAGGGCCTCGGTGGTCTCGGGCAGCCCCATCCTGCCGAGCGCGTTGACGGCCCGGACCGTCGTACGGTCCATCAGCTCCAGCAGCGACGGGGCCGCCCCGGCCTCCATGACGGCGCACACGGCCGCGCAGGCGGCCGCGACGGAGGGGAACTCGGCGGCCAGCGCCAGTTGGCGGGGCGGCGCCGGCCGCAGGGCGAGGACCGCCCCGACGACCACGCCGAGGGTGCCCTCGGATCCCACGAAGAGCCGGGTCAGGTCGTATCCGGCGACGCCCTTGGCGGTACGCCGGCCCGTGCGCATCAGCCGCCCGTCGGCCAGGACCACGTCGAGGCCGAGCACGTACTCGGCGGTGACCCCGTACTTGACGCAGCACAGCCCGCCGGACGCGGTGCCGATGTTGCCGCCGATGGTGCACTGCTCCCAGCTGGAGGGGTCGGGCGGGTAGTACAGGCCCTGTGCGGCGACCTCCCGCGAGAGCACGGCGTTGACCACGCCCGGCTCGACCACGGCGGTCCGGTCGACGGCGGAGACCTCCAGGATCCGGTCCATCTTGACGAGGGAGAGGACGATGCAGCCGTCGGAGGCGTTGGCGCCGCCCGACAGGCCGGTACGAGCCCCCTGCGGGACCACGGGGACCCGCAGGGCGGTGGCGGTGCGCATGACGTGCTGGACCTGTTCGACGGTCCGGGGCAGGACCACGGCGGCAGGGGTGCCGGAGGCGCAGAATCCGGCCATGTCGGCGGCGTAGGAGGTGGTCACCTGGGGGTCGGTGAGGAGGGCCTCGGCCGGCAGCCCTTCCAGGAGGCGCGCCAGGAGGCCGGTGCGGAGCCGTGCGGAGAGGTCGTCGTCCATGGGGCCAGCGTGGCACCCGGGGCCATCGGTGTGAACACGACCGCGACCTTCTTCGGACATCTCGGCGAATTCTTCATATTGACGCACAGTGACCCCATGGACCGTATCGACGAGGAAACCCGGACCCCGGCGCCGCCCGTGACCTTCACCGGCCGCAAGACGCTCGTGGCGGCTGCGGTCGCGGTGGTCCTGATCGCCGCGGCCCTGCTGATCCGGCCCGCGCGCGGCGGCGACGACGGCCGGCCGCCGGGGCCGACCGAACGGGCCGCGGCGGCGGTCACCATGGGCGCGCCCGCCGCGGCGGTGGACCTGACGGCGCTGGTCGCGGACCGGGAGAAGTGGGTGGCGGCGCACCCGGAAGACGACGCCTCGTGGTCCGTCCTGGGCGCCGCCTACCTGGAGCAGCAGCGGCGCACGGCTGATTCGGCCTGGTTCCCGAAGGCGGAGAAGGCGCTGAAGCGGTCGCTGGAGGTCCGCCCGGCCGAGAAGGGCAACTTCGACGCGATGACGGGCATGGGCACGCTTGCCAATGCCCGGCGGGACTTCGGGACCGGCCGCAAGTGGGGCGAGCTGGTACGGGCGCAGGCGCCGCGGCGGTGGACGGCGTACCCCGTGCTCGTGGACGCCTACACCGGCCTCGGCGACTACAAGGCGGCCCAGAAGGCGATGGAGCAGCTGCTGGAGCTGCGGCCCGGCCTGGCCGCGTACGTCAGAGCCTCGCAGGTGTACCGCGACCGCGGCTGGCGCGAGGACGCGATGGTCGCGATGGAGCACGCGGCGGGTGCGGCGAAGGGCCCGGCCGAGAAGGCGTACGCGCTGTTCCGGCTCGGGGAGTTGTCCTTCGAGCGGGGCGACGCGGCGGAGGCGCTGCGGCAGTACGAGGGGGCGCTGCGGACGGATCCGGCGCAGGCGCAGGCACTGGGTGGCCGGGCCCGGGCGCTGGCCGCGCTGGGCCGCGGCGGTGAGGCGGTCCGGGACTACCGGCTGGCGCTGGGACGCACCCCGGTGCCGCAGCTGGCGCTGGAGCTGGGCGAGTTGCTGGAGTCGCTGGGGCGGGAGCAGGAGGCGCGGGCGCCGTTCGACATGCTGAGCGCGCTGGCGGCCCGGGAGGGTGCGAACGGTGTGGACGACGATGTGGTCCTGGGTCTGTACGAGGCGGACCACGGGGACGCGGCGGCGGCGGTGCGGCGGCTGTCGCAGGAGTGGTCGCGGCACAAGAGCGTGCAGGTCGCGGACGCGCTGGGGTGGGCGCTGCACAAGGCGGGCGAGGACGCGGCGGCGCTGGAGTACGCGAAGAAGGCGACGGAGCCGGGGCTGCGGAGCGCGGAGTTCGCCTATCACCGGGCGATGATCGAGCGCGGCGTCGGGGACGAGGCGGCGACGCGGCGCCATCTGGAGGAGGCCATGCGCACGAACCCGCGGTTCTCCCCGGTGCGGGGGCCGCTGGCGAAGGAGGCCCTGGCGGCGATCGGCCGGCCGGCGGCGGGCGGCCCGGAGAACATGCAGCCGGCCACGCCGTGGGTGGCGCCGGTCCTCCCGAAGGCGGCCAAACCCACACCGACCGCACCCGCCACCCCACCCACGCCGGCGCCGACCCCCACCCCCACGCCCTGACCCGCCGCGGGGACCCTGCCGATGACCAGCCCCGCAGACGCTTGAGGCGCACCGTCAGCCACGCCGGCGTTTGAGGCGCACCGCCGGCCCCGCCGGCGTTTGAGGCGCGGGGGTCCGGGGGCGGGCCCCCGGCCACGGCGCCGCACGCGACGACGGCCGGCACCCCGGGCGGGGGCGCCGGCCGAGGCCCCGGCCGCAGACACCCGGCCGGGACACGCAACCTAGAGGTTGCCCCGCTTCTCCTGCTCCCGCTCGATCGCCTCGAACAGCGCCTTGAAGTTGCCCTTGCCGAAGCCCATCGACCCGTGCCGCTCGATCATCTCGAAGAAGACCGTCGGCCGGTCCTGCACCGGCTTGGTGAAGATCTGCAGCAGGTAGCCGTCCTCGTCGCGGTCGACGAGGATCTTCAGCTCGCGCAGGGTCTCGACCGGGACGCGGGTCTCTCCCGCCCACTCGCCGAGCGTGTCGTAGTAGGAGTCCGGCGTGTCGAGGAACTGCACGCCCGCCGCCCGCATGGCCCGCACCGTGGAGACGATGTCGTTCGTGGCCAGCGCGATGTGCTGGACGCCCGCGCCCCCGTAGAACTCCAGGTACTCGTCGATCTGCGACTTCTTCTTCGCGATCGCCGGCTCGTTGATCGGGAACTTCACCTTCAGGGTGCCGTCCGCGACCACCTTGGACATCAGGGCCGAGTACTCGGTCGCGATGTCGTCGCCCACGAACTCCTTCATGTTCGTGAAGCCCATGACCTTGTTGTAGAACGCCACCCACTCGTTCATGCGGCCCAGCTCGACGTTGCCCACGCAGTGGTCGATGGCCTGGAAGGTGCGCTTGGCCGGGGGCGCGACGATCGGGTCGGCGGCGACGTAGCCCGGCAGGTAGGGGCCGGTGTAGTCCTTGCGCTCCACCAGCGTGTGCCGGGTCTGGCCGTAGGTGGCGATCGCGGCGAGCACGACCGTGCCGTGCTCGTCCTTGACCTCGTACGGCTCGTCCAGGCCCCGCGCGCCGTGCTCGACGGCGTAGGCGTAGGCCGCCCGCGCGTCCGGGACCTCGATGGCCAGGTCGACGACGCCGTCGCCGTGCTCGGCGACGTGCTCGGCGAGGAAGCGGCCGCGGTCGGTCGACGCCTTGATGACCGAGGTCAGCACGAAGCGGGCGCCGCCGCTGGCCAGTACGTAGCTGGCGGTCTCGCGGGTGCCGTTCTCCGGTCCGCAGTAGGCCACGAGCTTCATGCCGAAGGCGGTCGAGTAGTAGTGCGCGGCCTGCTTGGCGTTGCCGACGGCGAAGACGACCGCGTCCATGCCCTTCACCGGGAAGGGGTCTGCCTCACGCGCGGTGTGCGGGGTGGTTTCGAGGTTCGCCAGAGACTCAGTCATGAGCGCAGAGTCCCGCCGATCCACAAGCTGCGCAATAGTTTCCTCTTTGACTGTACATTCTGCCCAGCGCAGCCACAGGATGGCTGAAACATCTGTGCACTATGACCACCCTCCAAGGACCCGGGAGACAGCAATGGGCATCGACGACCTCGACGGCCGGCTCATCGTCCTGCTGGCCCGCGAGCCGCGGATCGGGGTCCTGGAGGCCTCGCGCCGGCTGGGGGTCGCCCGCGGGACCGTGCAGGCCCGGCTGGACCGGCTCCAGTCGAACGGAGTCATCCGCGGCTTCGGTCCGCAGGTCGATCCGGCGGCCCTCGGCTATCCGGTGACCGCCTTCGCCACCCTGGAGATCAAGCAGGGGCAAGGGGCCGACGTACGGGCCCACTTGGACGGGGTGCCGGAGGTGCTGGAGCTGCACACCACCACCGGGCACGGGGACATGCTGTGCCGGCTGGTGGCCCGGTCC
Source organism: Streptomyces sp. CB00455 (assembly GCF_001905445.1). GTDB lineage: Bacteria > Actinomycetota > Actinomycetes > Streptomycetales > Streptomycetaceae > Streptomyces. Next base: position 997,512 of record NZ_LIVQ01000003.1, read on the forward strand.
AACGCCGATCTCCAGCGGGTGATCGACCGGGTTGTCGGCTTTGGTGGGATCGTGCGGGCCTCGACGGCAATCGTCATGGAGAATCCCGTGCCCTTGCGGATCATCCCCCTGGTCGAACAGGCGGCCGAGGACGACGACGGCGGCGGCGGACACAGGACGAGGTGACCGGGCGTGAGCTTCTGGACCATCCCGAGGGGAATCCGTGTCCGAGACCGCCGGCGCGAAGAACACCTCCGGCGCGCCCATCCGGCTGGAGAACCTCACCAAGCGACCAAGGAGGGCTTCATCGAGCAGGGGTGAGGGGTGGGAAAGCGCGAACGGGGGGGGCTTGCCGGGCCGGGCGTCAGCAGGACGGGGGGGCCTGACCCCGGTTCATCGCACGCAGGGCGTCCACGGCGTCCGTCAGCGACGTGACGGGGACCAGCCTCAGCCCTTCGGGGAGTTCCGACTGTGCGTCCGCGCACTCGGCCTTCGGTACGAGGAACACGCTCGCCCCGTCGCGCCGCGCGGCCTGGGTCTTGAGGGCCACCCCGCCGACCGCGCCGACGGAGCCGTCGGGGCCGATGGTGCCCGTACCGGCGACGGTGCGCCCGCCGGTGAGGTCGCCGCCACTGCCGTCGCCGTCGAGCTTGTCGACGATGCCGAGGGAGAAGAGCAGGCCGGCGCTCGGACCGCCGACGTCGGCGAGGTTCAGCTCGACCTGTACGGCCTTCGGGTCCTTGTGCAGGTAGCCCAGGGCGGCCTGCGCGGCAGCCGACTGGGACCGGGTCATTTCCTCCAGGTTGTGCGCCTCGATCTCCTTGTCCGTTCCGCCGGAGGAGTAGACGGCCTCCCTGGGCAGGACGGCGCGGGCGGTATCGAACCAGTTGTCGACGAGCTCGGGGAGGTTCACGGTCGTGGAGGGGCCGGTGGCCTGGATGGTGGTCATGCGGAGCTGGCCGGTGGTCTGCCGGGCCGGGGCCCCGGTGACGGCGATGACGGCCTTGCCGTCGCGCTCGCCCAGCACGTCGGCCGTGAGCCCGGGGCGGGCGATCACGAAGGGCAGCGGCGCGAAGGCCGCGACGGCGAACAGCCCGAGCACGGGCACGGCGCAGACGGCCAGGGCGGCGGGACGCGGCAGACGTGTGAGACGAGAGAGCACCCGGCCAATCTATAGGTCCCCCACCCAACCCCCTCGGCCCCACACCCCCGCCGGCGCACGAGGCGCACACCCCAGCCCCGCCGACGTACGAGGCGCACACCCCAGCCCCGCCGACGTACGAGGCGCACACCCAGGAGCGGAGCCCCGCACACCCCAGCCCCGCCGGCGTTTGAGGCGCACACCCCAGCCCCGCCGGCGCTTGAGGCGCACACCCCAGCCCCGCCGGCGTTTGAGGCGCGGGGTCCGGGGCGGAGCCCCGGCAGCGGCGCCGCACCCGCCCACGGCGCACGCGGAATCCGGCCCCGGCGGCAACCGCCGAGCCCCGGCGCAACCGACCGGGCCGATCGGGCCGACCGGGGCCGCCCTGGGCCGACCCGCCCAACCCCGCCCGACCCGCGGTCAGCGAAGGGCGTCGGCGACCTCACGCGCCGCATCCACGACCCGCGGCCCCACCCGCTCCGGCACCGCGTCGGCCAGCATCACCACACCGACGCTGCCCTCCAGCCCGGTGATGCCCACGAGCGGCGCGGCAGCGCCACTGGCGCCCGCCTCCAGCTCCCCGTGGGTCAGCGTGTACCCGGGCTCGATCAGGGCGCCCTGACGGGCGGCCAGGATGGCCCGCCCGGCGGCCCCGCGGTCCAGCGGGTGGCGGAAGCCGGCCCGGTAGGCCACGTGGTAGTCCGTCCAGGTGGGCTCCACCACGGCGACGGCGAGCGCCTCGGTGCCGTCGACGAGGGTCAGGTGCGCGGTGGCGCCTATGTCCTCGGCGAGGGACCGCAGCGCGGGCAGGGCCGCCTCGCGCACGAGCGGATGCACCTGCCGTCCCAGCCGCAGCACCCCGAGCCCGACGCGGGCCCGGCCGCCGAGGTCACGGCGGACCAGGGCGTGCTGTTCCAGGGTGGCCAGGAGCCGGTAGACCACGGTGCGGTTGACACCGAGGCGGTTGGAGAGCTCGGTGACGGTCAGACCGTGGTCGGTGTCGGCGAGCAGTTTGAGGACTCGGAGCCCTCTGTCGAGAGTCTGGGAGGTTTCCGCGGTCACGACGCCTCTCCCTCTTTCGGTGAGCGGCGGTGACTCTCGGGGTGGCGCGCGCCGGTCCCGCGGCGGCGCACGGAGAGGCCGCCGGTAGCGGCCATGGCACCGGCTGCGCTCCCGCGGCGGCGCTGCCACGGTGCGTTCGATGCGGGGACATTAGCGAGCGGGTCCGCTCAGCGGAAGGGCTCGTCCAGAATCCGGGCGCCTACTACCCCTTTATGCCGGTTCCTGACCGCGACCGGTGTCGTTTCGTGACCTCAACTCGCCCCAGCTGCACGGCGCTCATCACCGGCCCCAACAGGCACCACCCGAACGAGGCGGAAAACGGGCGGAGTCCGTGCGAACCTCCGCACGGACCCCGTTCCTCCACCTGTGCGAACAGATCACCGCATACGGGTGGCCCACTCCTGCACCTTCTTGATCCGCTCGCGCAGCTGGCCCGCCGTCGCCTCCGCGCTCGGCGGCCCCCCGCACACCCGGCGCAGCTCCGTGTGGATGACGCCGTGCGGCTTGCCGCTCTGGTGCACGTAGGCGCCGACCATCGTGTTGAGCGACTTGCGCAGCTCCAACAGCTCCTTGTGCGAGACCACCGGCCGCCGGTCGGCCGGCAGCTCCAGCAGGTCCGCCTCCGCGTCCGGCTTGCGACGGCTGTGCGCGATCTGCCGGGACTGACGTTTCTGGAGCAGCATCTGGACCTGGTCCGGCTCCAGCAGCCCGGGGATGCCGAGGTAGTCCTGCTCCTCCTCGCTGCCCGGGTGCGCCTGCATGCCGAACTCGGCGCCGTCGTAGAGCACCCGGTCGAAGACCGCGTCGGACTCCAGCGCCTCGAAAGACATCTGCTCCTCTTCGCCGGTGTCCTCGTCCTCCTGCCTGTTCGCCTCGTCCATCTCCTTCTCGGACTCGGCGTACGGGTCTTCCTCGCCCTGCTTCTTCGGCCGGTCGAGGACGTGGTCGCGCTCGACCTCCATCTCGTTCGCGAAGCCCAGCAGGTAGGGAATGGTCGGGAGGAACACCGAGGCCGTCTCGCCGCGCCTGCGCGAGCGCACGAAGCGTCCGACGGCCTGCGCGAAGAACAGCGGGGTGGAGATCGTCGTGGCGTACACGCCCACGGCCAGCCGCGGCACGTCGACGCCCTCGGACACCATCCGGACCGCGACCATCCAGCGGCTTCCGTCCGCGCTGAATTCGTCGATCCGCTTCGACGCGCCGGTGTCGTCCGACAGCACGACGGTGGCCTTGCTGCCGGTGATCTCCCTCAGCAGCTTGGCGTACGCGCGCGCCGAGTCCTGGTCGGAGGCGATGACCAGGCCGCCCGCGTCCGGGATGCCCTTGCGGACCTCCGTCAGCCGCTGGTCGGCGGCGCGCAGCACGTTCGGCATCCAGTCGCCGCGCGGGTCCAGCGCCGTGCGCCACGCCTGCGAGATGGCGTCCTTGGTCATCGGCTCGCCGAGCCGCGCGGCGATCTCGTCGCCGGCCTTGGTGCGCCAGCGCATGTTGCCGCTGTAGGAGAGGAAGATGACCGGCCGGACGACCCCGTCGGTCAGCGCGTTGCCGTAGCCGTAGGTGTAGTCGGCGGAGGAGCGCCGGATCCCGTCGTTCCCCTCCTCGTACGTCACGAAGGGGATGGGGTTGGTGTCGGACCGGAAGGGCGTGCCCGTCAGGGCCAGGCGTCGGGTCGCCGGGTCGAACGCCTCCAGGCACGCCTCGCCCCAGGACTTGGAGTCGCCGGCGTGGTGGATCTCGTCGAGGATGACCAGCGTCTTGCGCTGCTCGCAGCGGTTGCGGTGCAGCATCGGGCGCACGCCGACACCGGCGTAGGTGACGGCGACGCCGTGGTAGTCCTTGCTGAGCGGCCCGGCGGAGTACTCCGGGTCCAGCCGGATGCCTATCCGGGCGGCGGCCTCGGCCCACTGCTTCTTCAGGTGCTCCGTCGGCGCGACCACGGTCACCTGCTGGACGACGTGGTGGTGCAGCAGCCAGGAGGCGAGGGTCAGCGCGAAGGTGGTCTTGCCGGCCCCGGGGGTGGCGACCGCGAGGAAGTCCCGCGGCTGGGTCTCGATGTAGCGGTCCAGCGCACCCTGCTGCCATGCGCGCAGCGCACTGGCGGTACCCCAGGGGGCCCGGCCGGGGAAGGCAGGTGAGAGGTGGTGGGAGGCGGTAGTAGTCACGGTCTCCGGTTCGGGCTCTCGGCGTACTCGCGTACTGGTACGGGCAGTCGTACGTAGGACAACCGGGCCACCCTACCGGCCCCGGCCCGGCCCCCGCGGAGGGACAGGCCCGTGACCTCGGCCGGTGCGGCGAGCGTCACACGGCGCCGCCGCCGGGCGAACCGGGCCGGGCGACCGGGCGGCGGCGCGAATCGTGGGGCGCGCATCGTGCCGCGCGCATCGTGGGGCGCGCATCGTGCCGCCGGGTACGGCGGAGCGCATGCCGCCGTCGGGCCTGCGGTCGTGTACCGGGCGGCGCCGCCCGGGCCCCCGGCGCAGGGGGGTGCCGACGGCGCAGGGCGGTGTCGGACGGTGTCAAGCGATGCCGAGCGGTGCCGGCGATGTCAGGCGGTGCCGGCGATGTCAGGCGGTGCCGGCGATGTCAGACGTCGCCCGGCGGTGTCAGGCGTCGCCCGGCGGTGTCAGGCGTTCTTCGTCGCCGTCCCCGCCGCCGCGGGCCGGCCCGTGCGCCGTTCGTCCAGCCGGGTGGCCACCCACGCCCCCACCAGCGCCACGCACGCCATCGGCAGGAACACCACGACGAACGCCGCCGGGTGCGAGGACCCGCCGTCGGCGCTCACCGTGTGGGCGGCGCCCACCGTTCCGCCGCCGAGCGCGGCGAAGGCCGCCCCGACCACCGCCAGCAGCACCACATTGGCCAGGGCGTCCGAGATCTGCAGGGCGGCCGAGTTCGCCCCGGCCTCCTCGGGCGCGGACAGCTTCAGCAGCAGCACGCTCGTGGAGCCGATCACCAGCCCCATGCCCATGCACCCCACCGCCCAGGCCACGGCGAGCGTCCACACCGGCACCCACGGCACGAGCACGGCCGGAGCCGTCGCGATGGCCAGGGCGACGAGCAGCATCCCGCCCACCATCAGCGGCCGCCGGTAGGGCTCCACCCGCCCCTTGGACTGCACCCACGACCCCGCGGCCCAGGTCAGCCCGCCCAGCGCGAGCGAGAAACCGGCCAGTGTCGGGCTCAGTCCCCGCTGGGTCACCAGCATCAGCGGCACGAAACTCTCCGCGCCGATGAACGACCCGGCCGCCAGCCCGCGCAGCAGCACCACCGAGGGCAGTCCGCGCCGCGCCAGGTAGGTCCCGCGCGGCAGCAGTCCCAGCACGGCGGGCACCAGCAGGGCCGTCCCGGCCGCGGCCGGGAGCAGCGACAGCCACCGCAGGTCCTGGGCGGCGTACTGGAGCAGCCCGGCGCCCGCCGAGATGCCGAGGGCGAGCCGGATCCGCCGCCGGTCGAAGGCGGCGGGCGGCGCGTGCGGGTCCACCGGGCCCGAGGCGGTCCGCCGGATCGCGGGCAGGGCGACGACGAGCGGGACGAAGACGAGGGCCGGGATCCCGAGGAAGACCCAGCGCCACCCGAGGTGCTCGGTGACGGTCCCGGAGGCGAGCGGACCGACGATGGAGGGGACCACCCAGCTCGCGGCGAAAGCCGCCATGATCGCGGGGCGCAGCCGCTCGTCGTAGGCGCGGCTGACCACGACGTAGAGCGCGACGATGACCAGCCCGCCGCCGAAGCCCTGCACGGCCCGCCCGAGGACGAACACCCACATGGCCCCGGAGGTCCCGGAGCACACCAGTCCGGCGGCGAAGGCCCCGATCCCGACGGTCAGCGGCCGCAGCGGCCCCTGCCGGTCGGCCCACTGCCCGGACAGGACCATGCCGAAGAGGCTGGTGGTGAAGTAGGCGGAGAAGGCGAAGGCGTAGAGCCCGATGCCGTCGAGCTCGCGCGCGGCGACGGGCATGGCCGTCCCGACGGCGGTGGCCTCGAAGGCGATGAGGAAGACGACGGAGATGATCCCGATGCTGAGCGCCCGGTAGGCGGGCCCGAGGACCCCGCCCGGCCGCGGCGGCGGCGGGGGGACGGGTCCGGTCTTCGCGGGCACACGGGGTTCGAGGGCGCTCATCGCCCCAGGGTAAGGGGCATGACCCCGCCGTGGCCCTGTCAATTAGGCGGATCCCGCTCGTCCGCCGGACCTAGGACTGTGAACGCGGCATGGCAGTCGCATTGCGACCGCCGCGCACACCTTCCCCGACCGCCGCGGCCCCCGTACGGTCGTGCACATCACCACCACCCAGCCGTGTGCCCGAGTGGTTGAGGGACTCGCCTGCAAAGCGAGTTACGCCGGTTCGATTCCGGTCACGGCTTCCAGGCGAAAGCCGCTCCGGGACAGGCGCTCCCCGGAGCGGCTTCCGCCTTTCCGGCGTCCGGGAGCCGGGAGCCGGGAGCCGGGCCCCGAGGTCGGCCCCCTCAGGTCCCGCAGCCGGTCTGGCGCTTGGCGTAGTCGGCGTACTTCTCCATGAGCCCGGTGAGCAGCGGGCGCGGCGCCCCGGCCTTCTCGTCGTCGACGGTTCCACTGAGCCACAGCTCCAGCTCGAAGGGGTCCCCGGCCCCTTTGCAGGAGAGCCCGGCGGCCGCGCCCGTGTCCCACACCTTGCCGTTTTCCACGGAGGGGATCGGATCGGCGTTCACCTGTTCCAGCGGCCACGAGAACCCTTGCCCGAGGGGCTGGCGTTCCGCAGTGACGAGCACCCCGCTCTTGCCGTCGACGTAGATGTTGCAAGTCGCCCCGCGCCGATCCGCGGTCAGCTTGAGGTCGGCAGGGGATTCGACCTTGACCTCGTCCCCCCGGCCCAGCAGGGGAGCGAGATCGGCGGGCGTGAAGGCCCCGAAGCAGGTCGTCTGCGGGAGCCGGGACGCGGCCGGCGGTTTCTCGCCTGCGCAGCCCGTCAACACCAGGGCCCCGGCCAGGACACCGGCGAGGGCCCGGCACACACCGGCACGCATCATTCAGGAGCCCCCTGCGTTGGAGGTGGCGACCTGACCGCGGCCGACCGCATGGGCGTTGGCCGTCTCGGTCGATGCGACCCCCATCAGGTCCCTGACGTCCTGCGCGCTCAGGCCCGACCCCTCCGCCGCCTTGTGCACCGATGCCGCCGCGGACCGGCCGGCCGCCTTCTGCGCCTCCGTGTAGTCGACGGCGGCCTTCTGGTTCCCGTCGTCGGCTTTCTGCGCCTGGTCCTTCTTCGCGCCTTCGACGACGCTCTCCGTGATGTCCTCCTGGAGCCACTCCACCACGTCCCCGGCCAGGGGGACCATCTCCAGGTACTTCCCACCCGCCGCGCTGATCCCGCGGTTGATCCATTTGGCGTTGTCCTCGACGCCTTTGACGTACTCCTCCTGCTTGTGCGCGTTCTCGGCGAACACGCCCTCGGCGCGAGCCTCGGAGAGGATGCCCGCGATCTGACCGCCGGGGTGAACGGCCACCTTGATCGCGGCGTCCAGCTCTCCGTGCTCATCGCGGTGCGCGATGACGTCGTTGATGAGCGTCGTCGTGAACGCCCTCTGGGAATTGGTGATCGCTCCGTAGGCGTCCGGATCCTGGGCGACCGCCCCGATGAAGCCGGCCATGTCCGACTTCTGGAACTCGGCCATCACACCATTGGCTTTGATCTGACCGCCTTCGTTGTCCGCCGACGCCTGGATGTCCGGCATGTACTCGGCGGCCATCTGCCCGAGGTGCCCGGACAGACCCTTGAGCGGCCCGTCGTCCTCGCCGGGCTTCGCAACGACCAGCTCGGGTTTGTCCCCGATCTTCTCCACGATCCGTTCCATGACGGACTTCATCCCCGTGGTGTGCTCGACCGGCGGCGAGTCCTCGTCGCCCGGGGTGCGGTGCGAAACCGCTGCCATGAGGGCGTCGCCGATCGCCCGCTGGGCCGGGTGGAGCTCCCCGGTCCCCGTGGTGTCGAACCCGTCCACGTACGGCTTCTTGTCGAGCATGTAGTCGACCATGCCCCGTTCCTGGCCGTGCTGCCCCTTGACCGGTTTGTCGGCCTTGGTGACGATCCCGTCCCCGTCGCCGTCCTCGCGGACCGGCTCGTTGAAGAGGGCGGTCGCGGCTTCGGGGTTGTTCCCCAGGGCCAGCATGAGACCGGTCAGCGGGTAGAAGCCGCGGCCGCCGCCGCGGCCCTGGCTGAGGGCCGTCTCCAGCCCGGACGGCGTCGCGTACTCCCAGGCCTGCGGGTTCTTGCGGTCCATGGCGATCATGTCGCGGCCGACGGACGTCAGGAACTCCGTGTCGTAGGCGCCTTCGCGCATCAGCGCGCCCAGCGCCTGATAGCCGTAGATCTTCGTGAACCCGCCGGTGACGTCCATCTCCTTGTGGCCCGCCTTCATCAGCCGGGTCGTCCAGACCGCGTCCAGGTGGTTCGGCACGTCCTTGTGCGTCGCGAGGCCGAGCATCGCGCCCATGTCGCTCTGGATGTTCGCGACCATCAGCTGCCGGTCCTTGGCTGCCGGTCCGAGGCCCGTCGCGTCCAGGGACATCCTGGAATACGCCGCCAGGGTTTCCTCGGGGCCGACGGACCGGTAGAAGTCCGTCGCGAACTCCGGGTCCGCGCGGTTGTCGTCGAGCAGGTCCTCCAACTCGCGCAACGCCTCGACGTTGCGCGCCGTGCCGCCCTCACCGGTCACCTTCTTCATCAGCTCGGCGGCGCGGGCCACCTGCTCGGCGTCCAGGGTGCTGTACTTCGGCCCGCTGAAGTCGTGCTGGTCTGCGCCGTTCGCCTGGAGCGCGCGGACGAGCGACGCGTCGGCGTCCGCGGCGTCCTCGACCGCACGGTCGATCCGGGCCTGCCACGCGTCGCGGTTCGTGCGCAGGCCCTGCTGGTAATCGGGGTCGTGCCGCGCCGCGTTGCGCTCCGCCTCGGTGGCCAGGGGGACGGCCTTGACCTGGCCGGTCGCGTCGACCCGGAATCCGGCGGCCGGAGCGTCCGCGGCGAGTTTCCTCAGCTGCTCCTGGGCGGCTTTGAAGGTGGCGTGCGCGTCGGCGAGGAGCAGCTGGATGCCCTTGGCCTCCTTGGCCGCGTCCGCGAACTCCTTCGCCGTCTTGCCGACGAACGCCCGCCCCACGCCGGCCGTGACCCCGCTCCACTGGGCCTTGTCGGCCTTCGCCTTCATCCCGTCGCGCGCAGCCTCGGCGAGCTCGTCCAGTTTGCCGACGAGCGCCTTCCAGTCGGTGACCGCCGTCTCGAGCTTGCCCAGCGGCGCGTTCATCACGTTCTCGTACGTCAGCATGCGGGTGGGTCCCTACGTGAGGTACGTGTCGATGGCGGAGGCCGTGAAGTCGGCGTGGAGCTGCTGTTCGTCCTTGGCGTGGGAGGAGAGCGAGTAGTTCAGGCCGTTGGAGATGTTCGCGCAGGCCGCGATGAGGGTCTGCACCTGGGACTCCCAGGTGCTGTTGGCCTTCGCCAGCGCTGCGCCGGCGGCGAAGCCCTCCTGGGCGAGGGCGCTCGCGGCTTCGGCGGTGGAGGCCGAGGCGTGCTTGCCGTCGGTCTGGAGCCGGCTGTGCAGCTCGTACGCATCGGAGCCGATGGCGCCGATGTGGTCCTGGTTGAGCTCCAGGTCCCCGCCGCCACTGCCCCCGCCGGGGTCGGCGGGGGCAGCGGGGAGGTGGTTGAGCCGCATGGACACGTTGGCGGCGGCGGAGGCGCGCGCCGCCGACCATTCCTCGTCGAACGACATCGCGTGCACTCCCCTGTCAGGTCCGGCCGGCGGTTGTCACGTGGTGCGGCGGCGGCGTACGACGACTGCGGTGACCGCCCCACCGATCAGCAGGCAGGCTCCCAGACCGATCGCCAGCCAGGGAAGCGTGCTGCTGTCCTTCTTCTCCTCGGCCTGCGACGCGGCGGGCTTGGGCGCGGCGGCGCCCGACGGGGCGGCCGAGGGACTCTTCGCCGCATCGGCGGCCGCGAGGTCGGGCAGCGGATACACATCGGCCGGACCGGGGTCACCGGGGGTGGGCACGGCGATCCGGGGCCGGACGACGCCGTATCCGACGTAGTCGTTGCGCTGCGCGCCGTCGGTCGGCTTGCCGGCGGTGTTCAGGAGGACACGGAGGACCTGGTTGTTGGTCCAGTCGGGGTGGATGGACCAGAGGAGGGCGGCGGACGCGGAGGTGAGGGCACTGGCCGAGCTCGTGCCGGTGCCCGTGCAGATCCCTGTTTTACCCGTACAGGCGGCAATAATCGCATTGCCTGGTGCAGACAAGTCGACCTGCGGCCCGTGTTGCGAATTCTTGAGGGGCTCACCCTGCGCGTCAACGGCACCCACACCGACGACGCCCGGAGTCGCCCCGGGATACGCAACTTCGTTAGTCGAATCCCCTGAGTTTCCCACGGCGGCGAAGATCAGCTTGCCCTTTGAAAGGGCGTACTTGACCGCCGCAGCACGCTCCCGGTCATCCTCCGGCTTCCCGGGCCGACCCTGGGAGATATTGATAATTTTGGCGTCTGAGTCAGCCGCATACCGGATGGCTGCGGTCCATGACGGGGTCGCCGCTTCTTCCAACATGTCAGGCACCCGGATGGGGAGGATCTTGGCGCCGGGGGCAAGGCCAAAAGCGCCGTCACCGCCTGGCCCTTTGCCCGTTCCTGCGATGACCGAGGCCATCCCCGTGCCATGGTTGCTGAGGTCGGTTCGCTCGTCCCCGGGGTTCCCGGTGACAAAGTCCTTACCGGGCAGTACTTGACCTTCGAGTTCCGGCACCTTACCGACGCCGCTGTCGATCACCGCAATGGTGACGCCCTTGCCGGTACTGGTTTTCCAGATGTCATCGGCCTTCATGGCATCGAGATGCCACTGTTTGGACCGCACGGTATCCGCGTGGGCCGGGGTCGCGGCGACCCCGGCCAACAGGAGGCCCACCAGGGCCGAGGTCGCCTTGCGCATGCGCATCCCGTGCAACGTCCGTTCTGCTCAGTCGATCACCGGCGGGGCAACCCGACGGTTGCTCTGCCAGGTCTCTTCGTCCTCGGCCAGGTAGTCGGGGCGCTCGCCCCCGTGGTCGTCGCGGCGCTTGCCCGGAGTGCGCGCACCTGCACCGGCCTGGCTCATCGGAGCCGCACCGGCGCCGCCGGCGTTGTTCCGCACGAGACCGGAGCCGCCCTGCGTGAACGGCTGGCCGGCCTTCGCCGTGCCACCGCCCGTCACCGGCTGACGCCCGCCGACGATACCTCCCGGCTCCGAGGCCAGGCGGCGGCCCGTGGAGGGGCCGCCCACGCCAGCGTGGGTACCGCCGTGGGCCCCGCCGCCCATCATGCCGTTCATACCCCGGCCTGCCTGCGTGCCTTCGGCGCCGATGACCGTCCCGCGCGGAATGCTCGAACTGGGACCGCTTGTCGACACGGGCTTGCCGCCGAGGATCCCGGTGTCACGGGGCGGCAGGCCCGGGAGGCTGCCGCCGAACTTTCCTCCTCCGGGAAGGGTGGGACCACTCAGCCCGGGGAGCGTTCCGACGCGACCAGGTCCGGTGGTGGGGACCGTAGGACCACTGAACGGCGGGAGGGATACCGGCGGGAGGACCGGGCCCACACCAGTGGGCCCCGTGGGCAACGGGCCGCCGGGAGTGACCGGCCCCTGAGGCAGAGTCGTCGGCGGTGGCAGGGTCGCGACGTGGTCGAGGCCGACGCTGACGTCCCGGTCCGGCGTCAGCGGAACGGGCGGCGGCGTCAGCGTGGTTGCCGGGGGGCGCGTGCTGTCCGTCTGCGGGGGATGCCCGGGGACCCATCCCGGATCATTCGAGCGGTCACGGCTCGTCGGCGAAGATGGGACATCCGTGTAGCCGCTGCGTTCCGCCGTACCGGTGCCGCCACCGTCCCGTGCGACGTCTTCGTAGGGGTTGTAGCCAGTCGGAACAAACGCCTGCGGCGGCGGCGGGAACGTAGGGATCTCCGCCTTGTTCATCTGCGTGGACGACTGCTCGTACGACTCCGCCAGCGCCTTCATCAGCTTCACCGCCTCGGCGTGCTCCGAGTTCAGCTTCGCCGATGACTCCTGCCTGATCTGCTGGGAGTCCGGGTCATTGTGGAACTTCTTGGCCGCCTCCAAGTTGGCGGCAGCGTCCGTGTCGTACGCGGGCATCTTCGATGCCTCGACCATCTTCTGGACGGCGTCGGTCATCCACTTGGAGCCCTCGGCGCTGTACTCGCTCAGCCGCAGCGTCGCGTTGCCCGCGCGGCCGACCCACTCCTGGAAGGCGACGGCTCCCTCGCCCTCCCAGCCGGTGACACGGTGCTTCTTGAGCTTCTCCGCGATCTTCGCGATGTCCTCGGAAGCCTTCTTCAGCTGCGCGGCCCGGGCCTTCGCCGTCTCCGGGTCCAGTGAAGCGATCATCGCCTTCAGCTGCTGGTGCGTGTAACCCTCGAAATCCGTCGCCATCAGACCACACCACCCGTCACATCGCCGTCGTGAGCCGGAGGCGCGGTACCCGCGTTCTTGCGCTGCTCCTCCAGGTACGGGTCGCGCTTCGGCACGTAGTTCTTCTCCGCCTCGCGGGCGATGGCCGCCATGCGGCGCTTCGTCTCCTCGTCCACGTCCGCGTAGCCCTTGCCGGCTGTGAGCACCGCGATGCCCAGGGCCTCGATCTGCCCCGCCAGCCCCTTCGAGAGCTTCTCCAGCTCCGTGACCACGGTCGTGTACGACTTGTAGAGGGCGTCGGCCTCCGGGAAGCCCTTCCCCAGCGAGCCCTCGCGCAGCGTGCCGTGCGCCAGCTTCTTGTGGTCCGCGTCGGAGCCGTCCAGCTCCTCCAGCAGGACGTCCACCATTTTCTTGTATTCCTTCAGCGAGTCGTGCTCGATCGCCAGCGCCGCGGCGCGCGACTGCGCAGCCGCCTGCGCCCTGATCGAATCCGCCAGGCCCGCCGAAGGGCCCACCCCGAACAGACCCGGCCCATTCTCCGTTGCCACGATGGCCTCCCCGACTCCCCGTCTCCCCGTGGACGCGGCGTCACCGCCGCATCCCGTCCCCGTTCGCTCGCGTTCGCACGCGCGCGGGCACACTCTCATCGATCACTCTAGCGACCGGCACCGACAGCCCCAAGTCCGGGGTTGCAGGTGCAATGCGGGTCACACGGTCACGAGTTGGGCACGGCCACCGCTGCCGATGGCCGGATCGGGAGCCTGTTCACCGGCCGGCCCGTGGCCGCGCGGACCGCCGAGGCCACCGCCGCGGGGGTCGTCACCACCGGGACCGCGCTCGCCGCCTTCGCGCCGAAGGGCGCCACCACGTCCCGCTCCTCGACCAGTTTGACGATCCGCACCGCCGGGGCGTCCAGCGACGTCGGCAGCGCGTAGCCCGTCAGGTCAGGGTGGCGGACCAGGCCCGAGACCGTACGGAGGTTCTCCGTCAGGGCCGCGCCCACGCCCTGGGTGACGCCCGCTTCGATACGGGCCGCCAGCTGCCGGGGGTTGAGGACGCGGCCCACGTCCTGGGCCACCGCCAGCTCCACCACGCGGACCGAGCCCAGCTCGATGTCGACGTCCACCACCGCGCGGATCGCGCAGAAGGCGAGGCCGACGAAGGCGTCGCCCTGGCCGTCCGCGTCCAGGGGCTCCGTCGGGTGGGGGCGGCACTGGGCCGTCGCCCAGAGCTCCTTGCCCTCCATGGCCTCCGCGACCGTGGTGGAGAACGCGCCGTCGTACGACGTGATCCGGCCATCCGTGATCTGGAGGAGCTCGGTGGACATGCCGAGCTTGTGCGCCATCGGCTGGAGCAGTTGCGTGCGGACCATCTTCGCGGCGCGCTCCACCGCCCCGCCCGACACCCACGTGTGGCGGCCGTGCGCGGACGGGCCCGCCGGCGGCTGGTCGGTGTCTGCCGGGGCCGTGGTCACCTCGTCGACGCCCAGGACCTCCTGGACGATCTGACGGGCCAGCGTGGCGAAGCCCTGGCCCGTGTCGACCGCGGCGCAGATGACCGTCGCCACGCCGTTGACGACCTTCACCGTGGCCGTGGAGACCTCGTCCGTGCCCTCGGCGCCGAGCATGTGCACCATGCCGACCCCGTAGCCGACCCCGCGCCGGACCGCGCCCGGCTCGCCGGCGCCCTCCGGGCCGCCGGGCAGCAGCCACTCGTCCTCCGGGGTGTCCTTCGGGAGAGCGGGCAACTCGAAGTCGCGTACGGCACGCAGCAGTTCCGCCACCGGCGCCGGGCAGGTCACCGTCTGGCCCGTGGGCAGGAGGTCGCCCGTCGCCAGGACGTTGCGCATGCGCAGTTCCGCGCCGTCGATGCCGAGGGCGGCGGCCAGCTTGTCCATCTGGCCCTCGTACGCCGCGCAGACCTGCATGGCGCCCTCGCCCCGGACGTGGCCCGACGGCGGGTTGTTGGTGCGCACCGCCCAGCCCTCCACGAAGGCGTGCGGGACGACGTACGGGCCGCAGGCGAAGGCCACCGCCGCCGCCAGGGACTCCGAGGACGCATCGGCGTACGCGCCTGCGTCCATCAGGATCTGGGCCTCCACCTTGACCAGCCGGCCCTCCGCGTCCGCGTGGTGGCGGTAGCGCAGCAGGGTCGGGTGCCGGTGGGTGTGGCCGAGGAAGGACTCCTCGCGGGTGGCGGCCAGCTTCACGGGGCAGCCCGTGCGCAGGGCCAGCAGGCCGAGCGGCAGCTGGAAGGCGGCGTCCTCGCGGTCGGCGGTCGCGCCCGGGACGCCCGTGACGACCACCCGCACCCGGTCGGGCTCCAGCCCGAAGCAGGCGGCGGCCAGGTCGCGGTCGGTGTGCGGGTCGGTGGAGGCGGTGTACAGCTCCACGCCGCCGTCGGGCCGCGGCACGGCCAGCCCCGCCTCGGCGCCGATGGGCGCGGGGTCCTGGCGGCCGATCCGGTACAGGCCCTCGACCACGACCTCGCCGGTGGCTTCGGGGTCGCCGTAGCGCAGCGGGATGTGGCGGATGAGGTTGCCGTCGGGGTGCAGGGCGGGCGCGCCGAAGGACTGCTCGGGGTCGGTGACCGGGTCCAGCAGCTCGTACTCGACGGCGATCGCGGCCGCGGCGAGCCGTGCGGTGTCGGGGTGGTCGGCGGCGACGGCGGCGATGGGCTCGCCGTGGTGGCGCACGACGTCGTGCGCGAAGACCGGCCGGTCGGCGATGCGGCGGCCGTGCGTCGTCGAGCCGGGGACGTCGGCGTGGGTGACGACGGCGCGCACCCCGGGCATCTCGGCGGCGGCCGAGGTGTCGATGGACAGGATCCGGGCGTGGGCGTGCGGGGAACGCAGCACGGCGGCCCACAGGAGGCCCTCGGCCCACAGGTCGGCGGCGTAGGGGAAGGTGCCCTCGGTCTTGGCGCGGGCGTCGGCGGCCGGGACGGACGCCCCGATCCCGCGGGGGGGCCGCTGCTCCGCGGAGTCGTCGTCCGGTCCTCCGGCCAGGGCGGTGACCGTGGCGTTCACCGCTGTCGTCGCCGTCGCCGCGTCCTGCGCGCTCACACCGTGCCTCCGTGGTGGATGCCGCCCTCGCCGGGCGACGCCTGATGCGGAATACGTGGCTCCGTCAGGCCCGGTACCGAAGCGGGTCCCGAACCGGAACCCTGACCCGGTCCCGCCTCCGGAGCCGCACCCTGCCCCTGGCTCTGACCCTGACCCTGACCCTGAGCAGGTCCGTGCCCGTGTCCGTGCCCGTGTCCGTGCCCGTGTCCGTGCCCCTGCCCGTGTGGCGTCGGCTCGGCCGACGCCGCCTCGCGTTCGGCCACGACCTCGCGCACGGCGTCGACGACCCCCGCGTAACCGGAGCACCGGCAGAGGTTGCCGCAGAGCGCCTGCCGCGTCTCCAGCTCGCTGGGAGCGTGGTTGCCCTCCAGCAGGTCATGGATGGTCATGGCCATGCCGGGTACGCAGAAGCCGCACTGCACCGCGCCCGACCTGCACAACGCCTGCTGCACGTCCGAGAGTTCCCCGTCCGTGGCGAGCCCCTCGACGGTACGGACCTCGCTGCCGGCGGCCGTCGCGGCCGGCACCAGGCACGAGGCGACGAGCCGGCCGTCGACCTGGACGGCGCAGGCGCCGCACTCACCCTGCGAGCAGCCGTCCTTGGCGCCGGCGAGGCCGAGGCGCTCGCGCAGCACGTAGAGCAGCGACTCGCCGATCCAGGCACCGGTGACGGGCCGGTCGGCGCCGTTGACGCGCAGGACGTAGGAAGCCTGCGGGTGCTCGTGATGGGCGTCGGCCCCGGCGTTCGCTTCTTGTTCTTCGTACGTCGGCACCTCGGCCGGGAAACCTTCGGCGGTGTCCCCCCGCGGGGGTGCCAGGGCGCTGTCGGCGGTGTCCCCGGTCGGCGCGGGCCCGGCCGGGACCTCCGCCGGGCCCTGGCCGGCCTCCGCGAAGCCCTGCCCGTCCGCACCGGCCGGCTCCGCACCGCCGTGGTGGTCCGCGTCGGCGTGCGGCGGCCCGGCATGCGCGAAACCTGCGTGCGGAAGGCCGGCGTGCGAGAGCCCGGCATCGGGCAGCGGGGCGGACTCCGCCACGGGAGCCGGCTCGGCGCCGGGTACCTGCGACACCCCGGGCGGGGTCTGCGCCCCGGCCGCCACCGGTTCCGGTCCGGACCCCACCGAGGGCGAGGACGAGGGCGAGGACGAAGACGACGAAGCCGAAGCAGAGGACGAAGCGGAAGGCGAAGCAGAAGGCATCTGCGGCGCGTGGCCGAAGGCCGCGAAACCGTGCCCGTCCGTGTCCCCGTGCCGCCCGGCCGCGCCGGACGCCGCGTACGGGTCCGACGCCGGATACGCCTCCGGCTCCGGCTCCGCGTAGGGATCCGACGGCGCGCAGGCGTCCGACCGCGCCGGCTGCGCCGCCGCCGGATCGATCCGCGCTCCGCCGAAGAGGTCCAGCCCGCCGTCGGCCGCCACCGGTCCGGCGTGCCCGCCCAGGGCCTGCCCGCCCGGCTCCGTCGTCTCGGCGCCGGGGTGCGGCCGCTCCCCCGCGACCGGCAGCGCCGCCGGTCCGTGCGCGGCGTCGACGTCGTGCGGGGCCCGATGCGCCGACTCGGCCGCTTCCGGCAGCGGGGTGCCCACACCGGGGCCGCCCAGCACGCGCGGTCCGCGCCGCGGGCCGCCGGCTCCGGGGCCGCCGAGCAGCCCTCCGGCGGCCGCGGACTCGGCGGCCGAAGCGGCCGCGGCGGCGGCCGCGTCGTCCGTGCCCGGCAGCGTCCCCGGCAGCGGGCCCGGGCCGAAGTCACCGTCCGGCCCCGGTCCCTGCTCCTGCGGCGCCTGCGGCTGGTGCTGCTCCTGGGACGCGTAGCCGCGCGCGCTCTCGAAATCGGGGTGGCTCGCCCACGGCGCCGCGGCTCCGCCCGGCAGTGTCGCCGGGGCCTGGCTCCAGTCGGCGTCCAGGGAGGTGGACTGCCGGAAGTGGTCCGGCTGTCCGGCCCCTTCCGGCACGGCCCACTGGCCGGTCGAAGAAGACTCGTCCTGGAAGCGCCACTCGGCGGTCTCCCCCGGGTCCGCCTCGGATTCGGGCTCCGCCTGCGCGAACGCCGCGGCCACCGACGCCGGGATGGGCACCGACGCCGGGATCGGGCCGCCGACCGGGGCCGGGGCATGGGCGGAGGCGGAGCCCGAGTCCGCCTCGGGCCACTGCACCGGGAGCGTCCAGGCGCCCGTGGCCGACGGATCCGTGCTGGCCGAGCCGAGCGGCACGATCATCGGCGGCGGCACGTAGCCGTGCCCGGGCGCCGCCAGCGGCTCCCCGGTCCCCAGCGCGTCCAGCATGTCCTGCGGCAGTTTCACGAAGGCCGTCGCGTCGGAGTCGTAGTCGCCGCCGTGCGGCACCGGTTCCCAGCCCCAGTCGGCACCCGTGGAACCCGTGTTCCCCTGGTCCCCAGTCGCTCCGCCCACGTTCCCGTTCCCGTTCCCGCTCATGAGGTCAGCGCCCTCGCCAGGGCCCTGCGCGCCAGCACGGCCACCGTTCGCCGCAGATGCAGTACACCGGGGGCCACCGGCTCCCCCTGGTCGGGCACACAGGCCGCCGCGACGTACTCGCCGAAGGCCTCCAGTGCCTCGGGGGCCAGGCTCCGCTGCCCGTCCCAGTCGATCAGCGAGGCCACCCACTGCTCGGCCTCCAGCGGCCGCAGCGGCATCGGGGCCACCGCACCGATCGCGCAGCGCACGCCCCGGCGCGCGGGGTCCAGTACGAGTCCCACGGACGCCACGGCCCGGCCCGGCCCGGTGCGCCCCGTGGCCTTGAGGAAGACCTGCGGGGCGTGCAGCAGCGGCACCCGGACGAAGCCGATCAGTTCCCCGGGCCGCAGCATCTCCCGGCCGGCCAGCAGGTGCGACACCGGGATCTCGCGCGATCCGCCCGGGCCGACGATGACGAGCACGGCCTCCAGCGCGGCCAGCACGGGCAGCGCGTCACCGGTCGGCGCGGCGGTGGCGATGTTCCCGCCGAGGGTGCCGGCGTTGCGGATCTGCGGGGGCCCGGCGGCGCGTGCGGCCGCGGCCAGCGCGGGGATCAGAGCGGCGAAATCCGGCCGTCCCATCCGGGCGTGCGTGAGACCCGCGCCGAGCAGCGCGTGGCCGTCCTGGTACTGCCAGCCCCGGATCTCGTTGATCCGCCCCAGGCCCACCAGCGCGGCGGGCCGCAGCAGGCCGGCGTTGACGGCGGCCATGAGGTCGGTGCCGCCCGCGACGGGCACGGCGGCGGGCATGGCGGTGAGTGCCGCCACGGCCTCGTCGAGCGAGGCCGGCAGCGTCACGGACTGCGCCGCCTGCGGCCCCTGAGGTGAATGCAGTACGTGCGGTGCGTGCGTGGTCAACCCAGCTGCCCCTTCCCGATGTCCCGGTCCCGGCGCCTCACGCCTGTCCGCCGTACGGTACGTGCTCACCGCCGGGACGTGGCAACTCTGGCACATCTTCCGGGGCGCCCGGCGCGAGGGTGGCCCGGGCGCCCCTCACCCGGTGGGCGCCCCGCACCGGCCGGGTGGTCCCACCGGCCCGGCGGCCGCCCGCTCCGGGCGCCGCCGCCCCCCGGCCGCGCCCGCCCGCCGCCGCCCGGACCGCCCGCCCGGACGCCACCCGACCGGTACCGGCCACATTCCCAACTGCCCCTTTTTCCCTGTATCACCGGGAATGCAGCCAGAGTTCCGGTTCCCGCCGTCACACGTTCGGGGGCGCCCCTTCGATCGGCCGCCCGAGCACCCCCGGGCGCCGCTGCCACGGCAGCGGTCCGGCCGGGGGCCGGTAGCCGACGCCGAGGGCGTCCAGCCGCGCGTAGTGCGCCGCGGCCATCCGGGCCTCGAAACCGGCGACGTCGCGTTCCAGCGGCGCCGGTTGCTGTGACCACACCACCTCGGCGAAGGCGGCCAGGCGCGGGAACACCTGGTAGTCGACGCGCCCCTGGTCCTCCATCACCTCGGTCCACACGTTGGCCTGGGCGCCCAGTACGTGCGCGGCCGCCTGCGCCGAGAGCTCCGGCGGCACCGGCTCGAAGCGGTAGACGTCCTCCAGCGAACGCACGTACCCGATGGGCACCGGCTCCTGCTCGCCGCCCGCCTGACGGTGGTCCAGGTACACCTGCTGCTCCGGGCACATCACCACGTCGTGCCCGGCCTGCGCGGCGGCGATCCCGCCCGCGTACCCCCGCCAGGAGGAGACGGCCGCGCCCGGCGCGAGCCCGCCCTCCAGGATCTCGTCCCACCCGATCAGCCGCCGCCCGCGGGCGGCGAGCCAGCCGTCGAAGTGCCGGACGAACCAGGACTGGAGCCCGTCCTCGCCGTCCACCCCCAGCTCCCGGATCCGCTCCTGGGCGACGGCGGAGGCCCTCCACTGCTCCTTGGGGCACTCGTCACCGCCCACGTGGACGAAGGGTGAGACCTCGGCGGGGAACAACTCCAGGAGCTCCTCGAAGACGCCCTCGTAGAACCGCAGTACGGCCTCGGTCGGCGCGAGCACGTTCCGGCTGACCCCCCAGTCGTCCCACACCTCCAGCGCCGCGGTGTCGACGACGTCCGCGTTGCCCAGCTCCGGGTACGCGGCGATCGCGGCCTGCGAGTGGCCCGGTACGTCGATCTCCGGCACCACCCGGACGTGCCGCTCGGCGGCGTAGGCGACGATCTCGCGGATGTCGTCCTGCGTGTAGTAGCCGCCGTGGGGGGTCTCGTTCCAGAGCGGTGAGGCCCGGTGTCCCCGCCGGCTGCGTGCCCGCCAGGCGCCGACACCGGTCAGTTCCGGGTAGCGCTTGATCTCGACGCGCCAGCCCTGGTCGTCGGTCAGGTGCAGGTGCAGCACGTTCAGCTTGTGCGCGGCGAGCAGGTCGACGTACCGCAGCACCCCGTCCTTGGGCATGAAGTGCCGCGCGACGTCGAGCATCATCCCGCGCCACCCGAAACGGGGGGCGTCGGCGATCGAGGCGTACGGCAGGCTCCACCGGCGCCCCGGCAGCGGGGCCTTGCGGTAGACGTCGGGCCCGAGCAGCTGACGCAGCGTCTGGACGGCCCAGAAGAGGCCTGCCCCGGTCTCCGCGACCAGCTCGACGCCCGTCCCGTCGACGGTGATCCCGTACGACTCCGGGCCCTGCGCCGGCCCCGGGCCCGGCCCCGCCACCTGCCCGGACCCGGACCCTCGCGCGCACAGGCGCAGGCGTATGTCCGCGACCGCGCCGGCTCCGGCCGCCGGCAGGCTCCACCCGGTGGCGGCCCCCAGCTCGCGGCGCAGCCGGCGTGCCGCGTCCTCGGCGCCCGGGCCGGCGTCGAGCACCGGATGCGGGCCGAACCGGAAGCGCGGGCCGCCCTCGGGGAATTCGGCGAACCGGGGTGCGGGGATCAGGTCCATGCGTCAGCCCTTCGCAGCAGCCTGTTGCGCGGTACGCAACGCCCGTTCCGCACCGCGCTCGTGGCGCCGACCCTAGTACGCACGAGACCCCCGGGGTGCGCCGCTGCGCACCCCGGGGGCCGTGGTCCTTCGGAGGGTGGTCCGGACTACTTGTCCTTGCCGCCCTTGTCCTTGTCCCCGCCGGGGCCCATGGACTCGTAGATCTCCTTGCACATGGGGCAGACCGGGTACTTCTTCGGGTCCCGGCCCGGCACCCAGACCTTGCCGCAGAGCGCGACGACGGGGGTCCCGTCGAGCGCGCTCGCCATGATCTTGTCCTTCTGGACGTAGTGGGCGAAGCGCTCGTGGTCGCCGTCACCGTGCGACACCTGCGGCGTCGGCTCTACGAGGGTCCCCGTGCCAGTCCCGCGCTCGGGCTCAAGAGTGCTCATGCCCCCAGGGTACTGAACCCGGTGCGGGTCAGTTGAGCGACGGGTCGTCCGGATAGGTGGCGACCATCGCCAGTTCACTGCGCTGGCGGCGCAGCACCGCCCGCCACAGCCGCTCGGGATCCGGGAAGGACACGTCCCCCGGCTCCGATTCGACGACGTACCAGGCGCCGTCGCCCAGCTCGCCCTCCAGCTGGCCGGGCCCCCAGCCGGAGTAGCCGGCGAAGATGCGCAGCGAGCCCAGCGCCGCGGCCAGCAGCTCCGGCGGCGCCTCCAGGTCGACCAGCCCGATCGCCCCGTGCACCCGGCGCCAGCCGAGGGGGCCCTCCTCGCCCGGGATGACCGCCACCCCCAGCGCCGAGTCGAGGGCGACGGGGCCGCCCTGGAAGACCACGCCCGGATCGCCCGCCAGGGGCGCCCAGGGCAGCAGGACGTCGCCGACGCCCACCGGGGTCGGCCGGTTGAGGACCACGCCGAGCGAGCCCTGCTCGTCGTGGTCGAGCAGGAAGACGACCGCGCGGTCGAAATTCGGGTCCGCGAGGGCGGGGGTGGCCACGAGCAGCCGCCCTGTGAGGGAGGACACCTCGGTCATGCCGCCATGATCCCGCACAATCGCCGTTCGCGGGGAGCGGGCGGGAAGATCGGACCGGCCGCAGCTCAGGGCGCACGGCAGCAGACACGGGCGCGTCACGGCCGCGCGAGCGGAAGGCAACACTCCGCCATGGGGTGGATACGGAGGGTGTTGCACCGAATTCATGACAGTCCTACGGCCGCGTCGGCCATGCGAACAAAGGGGTGATGGCCCTTACTCTTTTCTCTGGCCCCCTGCCCACCCCTCCCGGAACGCGAGATTCATGACCGGCACAGTCAGTGACGATGTACTGCTTGTCCACGGCGGCACCCCGCTCGAGGGCGAGATCCGTGTCCGCGGTGCGAAGAACCTCGTGCCCAAGGCCATGGTCGCCGCTCTGCTCGGCAGCGGACCCAGCCGGCTGCGCAACGTCCCCGACATCCGTGACGTGCGCGTCGTGCGGGGACTGCTCCAGCTGCACGGGGTGACCGTCCGTCCCGGCGAGGAGCCGGGCGAGCTGGTGCTCGACCCCACGCACGTCGAGAGCGCGAACGTCGCCGACATCGACGCGCACGCGGGCTCGTCGCGCATCCCGATCCTCTTCTGCGGCCCGCTGCTGCACCGCCTGGGCCACGCCTTCATCCCGGGCCTGGGCGGCTGCGACATCGGCGGCCGGCCGATCGACTTCCACTTCGACGTGCTCCGCCAGTTCGGCGCGACCATCGAGAAGCGCGAGGGCGGCCAGTACCTGGAGGCGCCCCAGCGCCTGCGCGGCTGCAAGATCCGCCTCCCCTACCCGTCGGTCGGCTCGACCGAGCAGGTGCTGCTGACGGCCGTCCTGGCCGAGGGCGTCACCGAGCTCAGCAACGCCGCGGTCGAGCCGGAGATCGAGGACCTCATCTGCGTGCTGCAGAAGATGGGCGCGATCATCTCGCTCGACACCGACCGGACCATCCGGATCACGGGTGTCGACCGGCTGGGCGGCTACAACCACAAGGCGCTCCCGGACCGCCTGGAGGCCGCCTCCTGGGCTTCCGCGGCCCTGGCGACCGGCGGCAACATCTACGTGCGCGGCGCCCAGCAGCGCTCGATGATGACCTTCCTGAACACCTACCGCCGCGTCGGCGGGGCGTTCGAGATCGACGACAACGGCATCCGCTTCTGGCACCCGGGCGGCCCGCTCAACGCGATCGCGCTGGAGACGGACGTGCACCCCGGCTTCCAGACCGACTGGCAGCAGCCGCTCGTCGTGGCCCTGACGCAGGCTTCCGGCCTCTCGATCGTCCACGAGACGGTCTACGAGTCCCGCCTCGGCTTCACCTCGGCGCTCAACCAGATGGGCGCTCACATCCAGCTGTACCGCGAGTGCCTGGGCGGGAGCGCCTGCCGCTTCGGCCAGCGCAACTTCCTGCACTCGGCGGTCGTCTCCGGCCCCACCAAACTGCAGGGCGCCGACCTGGTCATCCCCGACCTGCGCGGCGGCTTCTCGTACCTGATCGCGGCGCTGGCCGCCGAGGGCACCTCGCGGGTCCACGGCATCGACCTGATCAACCGCGGTTACGAGAACTTCATGGACAAGCTCGTCGAGCTCGGCGCGAAGGTCGAGCTCCCGGGCGGCGACCTCGTCTGACCCGTTCGGCCGTACGCAAGGAAGCCCCCCGGGACCCGCAAGGGCCCGGGGGGCTTTCCCGTGCGGCCGGGGCCCTCACGGGCCCGGGACGGGCCGAAGGGCGGCCACCCCGTCCGGAGTGGCCGCCCTTCGGCGTACGACGCGGCTGCGCCGCGCACTGCTCGGCGTTCCGCAGGCCGGCGGCCTCCGGAGCCGGGCAGGACCTACTTGCCCTTGGCGGCTTCCTTGAGCTTGGAGCCCGCGGAGACCTTCACGCTGTAGCCGGCCGGGATCTGGATGGGGTCGCCGGTCTGCGGGTTGCGCGCGGTGCGAGCGGCACGGTGGGTGCGCTCGAAGGTCAGGAAGCCGGGGATGGTGACCTTCTCGTCGCCCTTGGCGACGATCTCGCCGACGGTCTCGGCGAGCGCGGCCAGAACGGCGTCGGCGTCCTTGCGGGTCACCTCGGCGCGCTCGGACAGAGCGGCCACCAGCTCACTGCGGTTCATGTTGTACTCCCGTGTTCAACTTGCCTTAGAGGCGTGAGATCGAAGCCGATGCTGCCAGGGCCCTCGGACAGTCCCCGGACCCGGGTCTGAACGTCAGACCCTCTCGCCCGGTTACGCATCCTGCCCCCACCAGCGGCGGGAAAGCCAATCCGGCACCCGCCGGGGTCACGCGAAAAGCGCCACAGTCACGCCGTGGTGACGCTCCGTCCACGCCGCTGCCCGCACGCTGCTGCGGGCCGCGGATCCCGCGGGCATCCCCGCAACACTAGAGGCGGCGCGCCGGGCCCGCATCTCGCGACGCGCCGGTATCAGGGAGCCGTGAGGCCGGTCACAGGGGCGGACGCGCCGGCCGAGGCGGCCTTGCGGACGGCGCCCGCGACCGCGCCGGCGACCTTGTCGTTGAAGACCGACGGGATGATGTAGTTCGCGTTCAGCTCGTCCTCGCCGACGACGTCCGCCAGTGCGGTCGCGGCGGCCAGCATCATGTCCGTGTTCACGGTCCGCGACTGCGCGTCCAGCAGGCCGCGGAACACACCCGGGAAGACCAGCACGTTGTTGATCTGGTTCGGGAAGTCGGAGCGGCCGGTGGCGACGACGGCGGCGGTCTGGCGGGCGATGGCCGGGTCCACCTCCGGGTCCGGGTTCGCGAGCGCGAACACAATGGCGCCTTCCGCCATGGCGGCAACGTCCTCACCGGACAGGACGTTGGGGGCCGAGACGCCGATGAAGACGTCGGCGCCGACCACGGCCTCCTTCAGCGTGCCCGTGTAGCCCTCGGGGTTGGTGTTGTCGGCGATCCAGCGCAGCGGGGAGTCCGCGGCCGCGTCGACGAGGTCGGGCCGGCCCGCGTGCACGACACCGTGGATGTCGGCGCTGACGGCGTTCTTGACTCCCGCCGCGAGGAGCAGCTTGAGGATGGCCGTACCGGCCGCGCCGGCGCCCGACATGACCACCTTGACGTCCTCAACTGCCTTGCCCACGACGCGAAGTGCGTTGGTCAGGGCGGCCAGCACGACGATCGCCGTGCCGTGCTGGTCGTCGTGGAAGACGGGGATGTCCAGGGCCTCGCGCAGCCGGGCCTCGATCTCGAAGCAGCGGGGCGCGGAGATGTCCTCCAGGTTGATGCCGGCGAAGCCCGGGGCGATCGCCTTGACGATCGCGACGATCTCGTCGCTGTCCTGGGTGTCGAGGCAGATCGGCCACGCGTCGATGCCCGCGAACCGCTTGAAGAGGGCCGCCTTGCCCTCCATGACGGGCAGCGCGGCCATGGGGCCGATGTTGCCGAGGCCCAGTACGGCGGAGCCGTCCGTCACGACTGCGACGGAATTGCGCTTGATGGTGAGGCGGCGCGCGTCCTCGGGGTTCTCGGCGATCGCCATGCACACGCGGGCCACGCCCGGGGTGTAGATCATCGAGAGGTCGTCGCGGTTGCGGATGGGGTGCTTGGACGCCATCTCGATCTTGCCGCCGAGGTGCATGAGGAAGGTGCGGTCCGAGACCTTGCCGAGGCTGACGCCCTCGATCTCCCGCAGCTTCTCGACGATCTCGTCCGCGTGCGCGGTGGAGGTCGCGGCGATGGTGACGTCGATCCGGAGCTTCTCGTGGCCGGATGCGGTCACGTCGAGGCCGGTGACCGAACCACCGGAGGACTCCACGGCGGTGGTGAGCTGGGAGACCGCGGTTCCGCTCGCGGGCACTTCCAGGCGGACCGTCATCGAATACGAGACGCTGGGCGCCGTTGCCATGGCCGTGTTCCTCTTCTGTCCCTGGTTTTCGCTGTACACACAGGGCCCGGCACACGGGGGTGTGGCAGGACCTGTTGTCCGATCGTCCCACCTACCAGCCGGTACAAGGTAACCAGCTACAAGTTTCGGAAAGGCACTTCCACCATACGAGATAGCCGGGGCGGGACGGAAGGGTGGGCCGACACGAAACAGGTCCGCGCCCCCCACTGGGTGGAGGGCGCGGACCTGGGAAAAACGGTACTGCGTCATGCGGTACTGCGGTCATGCGGTACTACAGCGTCTACGACACCGGCCCGCCATGCTCGCCTCGCGGCAAGTGGTCGCTCTAAGCGACGAAGGTTGGGCCCGGGGGCTTGGATCGAGCCGGTGTCGTAACCAGGCTAACAAAGGATCGCCGGATGTGAGCCCCCTCCCGGCAGCCGGATCCGGCCACCACGCTCCCGGCCGCGGACCATACGGCCGTACGGAGCCCCGGGCGGCCCCGCAACCCGCCCGCGGCCCAGCCCCGCCCGGCCGGAGTCGCTACGGCAGCAGCAGCGCCGGCACCCCCGCCGCGTCGGGCTCGTCCCGCTCGGCCGAGACCACCGTGAGCTGCTGCGTCGCGCGCGTCAGCGCCACATACAGCACCCGCAGGCCCGCCGGGGACTCGTCGGCGATCTCCGCCGGGGAGACCACCACCGTGGCGTCGTACTCCAGGCCCTTGGCCTCCAGGCTGCCCAGCGCCACCGCCCGGCCGCCCAGATCGGCGAGCCAGTCCGCCGCCTCCGCCCGCCGGTCCATGGCGACGACCACGCCGACGGTGCCGTCCACCTGCTCCAGCAGCCTGCGGGTCTCCTCGCGGACCGCGGTGCCCAGGTCGCCCCGCGCCGCGGTGAAGCGGGGCTCCAGGCCGGTGGAGCGCACCGCCGTCGGCGGCTCCATGCCCGGCATGGCCAGGCGCAGCACCCGGGAGGCGACCTCGGCGACCTCGGCCGGGTTGCGGTAGTTCACCGTCAGGGTGAAGCGCCGCCGCGGGCGGGAGCCCAGCGCCTCGTCCCGGGCCGCGGCCGCCTCCTGCGGGTCGCTCCACGAGGACTGCGCCGGATCGCCGACCACCGTCCAGGTGCCGTGCCGGCCGCGCCGGCCCACCATGCGCCACTGCATCGGCGTCAGGTCCTGGGCCTCGTCCACGATGACGTGCGCGTACTCGCTGCGCTCCGCCGCGAGCCGCTCGGCCCGCTCCCACTGGGTCTCCTCGCGGGCCGGCATCAGCTCCTCCAGCCCGCTGAGCTGGTCCAGCGGGTCCATCTCCCGTTTGCGTCGGGGCCGGGCGGGGGCGCCGAGCAGCTGCTGGAGCTCGTCCAGCAGCGCCACGTCGTGCACCGACAGGGGGCCCTTGCCGTCCGGGCCCACCCGGCGCAGCGAGCGGGCCAGCTGGCGGGTCTCGCGGGGGTTCAGGTCCCGGCGCGACCAGCGGCCCAGGCGCCGCTCGTCCGCCATCGAGGCGAGCACCTGGCGCGGGGTCAGCTCGGGCCACCAGGCGTTCAGGAAGTCGATGAAGGCGTCCTCGGTGGAGATGTCCTCGTCGAAGGCGGAGCGCAGCTCGGCGGCCAGCTCCGGGTCGCTGTGGCGCCCGGCCGCGCCGGACTTCGCGTACAGCGCGTCGAGCAGCAGCTTGCGGGCGCGCGGGCGCAGCAGGTTGACGGGCGCGGTGCCGCCGAGGACGTTCTGCCGGATCCGGTCGAGTTCCTCGGCCGCGAGCTCATGGCGGCGGCCGAAGGCCACCACGCGCAGGCTGCCGGGGGCGGCCCCGCCCGGGCCCCCGAGCTCCAGGGCGCCCCGTACGGCCTTGCGCAGCACCTTGAGCATCCGCGAGGAGCCCTTGACGCGGGCCACGGACGGATCGTCGTAGGTGGTCGCCTCGGCGCCGTCGACGAGCGAGCCGAGCGCGCGGATGGCGACCTGGCCCTCCTCGCCGAGGGAGGGCAGCACGCCCTCGGTGTACGCGACGAGCAGCGGTGTCGGGGAGACGATCAGGATGCCGCCGGAGTAGCGGCGCCGGTCCTGGTAGAGCAGGTAGGCGGCGCGGTGCAGGGCGACGGCGGTCTTGCCCGTGCCGGGCCCGCCCGCGACCTCGGCGACGGAGGCGGCGGGGGCCCGGATGACCAGGTCCTGCTCGGCCTGGATGGAGGAGACGATGTCGCGCATGGAGTGGGTGCGGGCCCGGCCGAGGGCGGCCATGAGGGCGCCGTCGCCGATGACGGGGAGTTCCTCGCCGTCGAGGAGGGCGGTGACCTCCGGGCGCATCAGGTCGTCCTCGACGCCCAGGACCCGGCGGCCCTTGGAGCGGATGACGCGGCGGCGCACGACACGGCCGGGCTCCTTGGGCGTGGAGCGGTAGAACGGCGCGGCGGCCGGTGCTCGCCAGTCGATGACCAGCGGCGCGTAGTCGGAGTCCAGGACGCCGATGCGGCCGATGTGCAGCGTCTCGGCGACATCGGCCGTGAGGTCCTCGCGGATCGCGTCGTCGGCGGGCTCGACGGAGGTGTAGGCGCCGTCGGGGCCGCGTTCGCCGTCCTTGCCGAGCACCAGGTCGATGCGGCCGAAGAGGAAGTCCTCGAACTCGTTGTTGAGCCGGTTCAGGTGGATGCCCGCCCGGAAGACCTGCGCGTCGCGCTCGGCGAGGGCGCCGGGGGTGCCCACCTGACCACGTTGGGCGGCGTCGTTCATCAGGAACTCGGCCTCGTGGATCTTCTCCTCTAGGCGTCGGTACACCTGATCGAGATGCGTCTGCTCGACCGCGATCTCCCGATCGCGGACGGAATCCGCCGTGCTGTCGACAGCGGCATTCTGCGCGGCCACCAAGGCCCCCTTCTGATGTGCATGGGCGACCGTCAACCGTACGCGAATCCGCACCCTGTCCGCACGCCCGTTCCGGAACCGGCCGCTCGGCGGGGCCGCGGGCGGCAGGCTAGACGGATCCGGCCGCCAGGCTCCGGCGGCGGTGCCGGGCGACGCGCTCGCGGTTGCCGCACCGTTCGCTGGAGCACCAGCGGCGCCGGTGGCCCCGGGAAGTGTCCAGGTAGACCCGGGTACAGCGGTCCCCCTCGCAGACCCGCAGGAGCGCGCGGTCGCCGGGGTCGGTCAGCAGCTCGACGGCGTCGCGGGCGACGGCCGCGAGCATGGCCCCGCACTCCGCACCGCCGCACAGCTCCCTTACGAGGCGCCCTTCCCGGTCCCGTACGGCGCACAGGCGCGGGGGTGGCCCGGCGGCCAGTGCGTTGACCCGGGCGAGGGCCGGTTCCGTGCCGGCGGGCGGGGCGTGGCTCCCGCCGAGCTCCGCCCGTACGAGGGTCTCCACGTCGCGGCGCAGGGACCGGAAGGCCGCGACCCAGTCCGGGCCCACCCGGGCGAGCGGCGTCCGGTCGGGCACCAGCCCGGCGCCGGTGAGCCACAGCCGCAGCTCGTCGCCGTCCCGGATCCCCTCGTGCGGGGTGAAAGTGGCCATCAGGTCCAGGCAGACCCGCCCGGAGTCGAACCGCATGCCCGTCACCGCCTCGCGTCGTGGGGCGCCCCCTCAGGGTGCCCCTCGCCGCGCTCCGGCAAAACCCCCGGGACCGGGCCGCGCCGATGGAGGTGCCCGGGGACCTCACGCACCGCTCACGGAGGCGGCGGGTCGTCGTGCAGCAGCAGCTGGAAGAGGCGGTGGTCGCGCCAGGCCCCGTTGATGTGCAGCAGGCGCGGCGCGACGCCGTAGGGCTCGAAGCCCGCCTTCGCCAGCACCCGTTGGGATGCCTGGTTGTCGAGCAGGGTGCCGGCCTCCACCCGGTGCAGGCCCAGCTCCTCGCGGGCGGCCCGGCAGACCCGTTGCACGGCCGCGGTGGCCAGTCCCCTGCCGTTCCAGTCCTGGTCCACCCAGTAGCCCAGGCCGCCGCTGCACAGCGGGCCGCGCGCGATGGACCCGAGGTTGACCGCGCCGACGGGGGCGCCGCCGGAGGTCTCGACGAGCACGTGGGGGGCCATCCGTCCCGCGTCCCGCTCGGCGAGCATGCCCTCGATGCGGGCCCGCTGCCCGCGCTCGGTGTAGAAGTCGTCCGGCCGGTCCGGCTCGAAGGGCGCCATGTACGCCCGGTTGCGCGCGTACGCCTCGGCCAGCCCGGCGGCATCACCGAGTGCGAGGCCGCGCATCTCCACCCCGTCAATGATCATCCGGGCACGCTAGCCGAGGACGCCGCGCCCGTCACGGCTCCGGCGCTCACCCGCGCGCACTCCCGGCGGATTCGCCGTACTTGCCCTCCCCGCCGGCGTCCAGCGACAGCCGGTACCCCCGCTTGACCACGGTCTGGATCAGCTTCGGCGCCCCCAGCGCCACCCGCAGCCGGGCCATCGCCGTCTCCACCGCGTGTTCGTCCCGTCCCGCCCCCGGCAGCGCCCGCAGCAGCTCGGCGCGGGCCACCACCCACCCGGGGCGCCGCGCCAGCGTCCGCAGCAGGGCCATCCCGGCCGGGGGCACCGGCCGCAGTTCCGCGTCGACCAGGACCGCGTGACCGCGGATCTCCAGCCGGTGTCCGGCCACGGGCAGGACCCGTGCCCGGCCCGGCAGTTCCCGGCAGAGCAGTTGCACGAGCGGACCGAGCCGGAAGCGCTCCGGCTGCACCGTGTCCACCCCGTGCGCCTGCAGCGGCAGCGCGGTGACCGGCCCGACGCACGCCGACAGCACCCCGCCCCGCAGCGCCTCCAGCACGGCCTCCGCCATCCCGCGCTCCTCGGCCCGGGACAGCAGCGAGGCCGCCGCCGGAGCGGAGGTGAAGCTGACCGCGTCGACGCCGCCGCCGGCCACCGCGTCCAGCAGCCGGTCCAGGGGCGCCGGGTCCTCCGGTGCCATCCACCGGTAGACCGGGACCACCACCACCTCGGCGCCGGCGGCCCGCAGCGCCTCGACGAAACCGGGCAGCGGCTCCCCGTGCAGCTGGAGGGCGATCCGCCGCCCGGTGACCCCGGCGGACAGCAGCCGCTCCAGCACCTCGGCGAGCGACTCCGAATCCGGCGACCAGGACTCCACGAGGCCGGCGGCCCGGATGGCGCCCTTGACCTTCGGTCCGCGCGCCAGGAGTTCGGTGGCCCGCAGCCGCTCCAGCAGCTCCTCGCCGACCCCCCAGCCGTCGGCGGCCTCAATCCAGCCGCGGAACCCGATGGCGGTGGTGGCGACCACCGCGTCCGGCGCGCAGCCGATCAGCTCCTTCGTCGCCGCGAGGAGCTCGCTGTCATCGGCCAGCGGCACGATCCGCAGCGCGGGTGCGTGCAGCACGGAGGCCCCGCGCCGGCGCAGCAGGGCGATCAGCTCGTCGGCCCGCCGTGCGGCGGTGACGCCGACGGTGAAGCCCGCGAGCGGACCGGTGTGCTGCTTTTCCTCGTCCATGGTGACCTGCCTTGCCCAGTGGGTCGGTGTCGCATCGCGCGAAGGCCGAGCCTGCCAAGCCGGCGTGTCAGGCTCGGTTCCGTCGCATTTCGGCGCCGTAACGCGCCGTGAGGTGCGGTGGAGCCCCCGGTGCCGCGCCGCGCGGTGCCGGGGCGCCCCGTGCCGGTGCGGTCCGGTCCGGTCCGGTCCGGTCCGGTCCGGTCCGGTCCGGTCCGGTCACACGGTGGTGAGCTGCGGCTCCGCCGCCGTCCCGGCCTCGGTCGCCGCCGCCGCGACCGGTCGGCGAAGGTATACCGCCCAGGTCACCGCGCAGCATGCGGCGTAGAAGCCGAGGAAGGTCACGAAGGCGCCGGTCCCGGACCCGGAGCTGAGGAACGCCTCCCGGAAGACCAGGTTGATGCCGAGCCCGCCGAGTGCGCCCACCGCGCCGATCAGCCCCATGGAGGCGCCGGACAGCCGCCGTCCGTACGCGGCCGCGGCCTCGCCGCTCATGCCCCGGGCCAGCGCCTTGGCCTGGAAGATCGCGGGGATCATCTTGTACGTCGACCCGTTGCCGAGCCCGCTCAGGACGAACAGCGCCACGAACCCGACGAGGAACACGGGCAGCGACTCGCGCACCGAGGCGAACACCACCACGCCCGTCGCGGCCGCCATCGCCACGAAGGCGCCGAGCGTGATCCGCGCGCCGCCGAAGCGGTCCGCCAGCGCCCCGCCGACCGGCCGGATCAGCGAGCCGAGCAGTGGTCCGATGAAGGTCAGCGAGGCCGCCTGGAGCGGGGTCCGGCCGAACTGCGTCTGCAGGACCAGGCCGAAGGCGAAGCTGTAGCCGATGAAGGAGCCGAAGGAGCCGATGTAGAGGAAGGCCATGACCCAGGTGTGCGGTTCGCGCAGCGCCTCGCGCACCGCACCGGTGTCGTTGCGCACGGGCGCCAGGTTGTCCATGCGCAGCGCCGCCAGGGTCGCGGCGGCCACGATCAGCGGCAGGTACGCCCCGAGCAGCAGCCGCGGGTGCCCGGCCCCGGCGGTCCCGATGACCAGCAGGGCGACGAGCTGCACCACGGGGACGCCGATGTTGCCGCCGCCCGCGTTCAGTCCGAGGGCCCAGCCCTTCTTGCGCAGCGGGAAGAAGGCGTTGATGTTCGTCATCGACGAGGCGAAGTTCCCGCCGCCGACGCCGGTCAGGGCTGCCACGGCCAGGAAGGTGCCGTACGAGGTGCCGGGCTCCATGACCAGCAGCGCGCCCACAGTGGGGGCGAGCAGCAGCAGGGCGCTGACGACGGTCCAGTTGCGGCCGCCGAAGCGGGCGACGGCGAAGGTGTAGGGCACCCGCACCATGGCGCCGACCACGGTCGCGGTCGCGATGAGGAAGAACTTCCCGGCCGGGTCGATCCCGTACTGCGGCCCCATGAAGAGGACCATCACGGACCACAGCGACCAGATCGAGAAGCCGATGTGCTCGGAGAACACGGAGTACAGGAGGTTGCGGCGGGCGGTCCGCTCGCCCGTCTCCTGCCAGAACGTCTCGTCCTCGGGGTCCCACCGCTCGATCCAGCGGCCCCCCTTGCGCGGTGCGGTACCGGTCATCACACGCCTCCACAGCTGTCGCGTCCGTGGTGACGACCCTAGGAACGGCGCGTTTCGAGGCCGGTCCCCGCCGGATGACCGCCGGGAAACCTTGCTCTCACCCGCCGCCGGGGCCGGGTGTGAGCCGGGCGGGGGCCCAGCTGCCGTCCGGCGGCAGGAGCCAGCCCCGCTCGGCGGCCAGCCCGGCGGCTGCGGCGCGCAGGGCGTCCAGCCCGGGATGGCGCAGGTCCCTGCGCCACACCATCGACAGCGGGGACAGCGGCACGGGGTCGGTCAGCGGGCGCTTGACCGAGCCGGGCATGTCGGGGAAGTCCACGGTCGCCAGCACCGGGTGGCCGGTCTTGGCCATGACCCGGCCGAACTCCTCCTTGCCCACGGCCACGGGGGCGGGCGGCGCGACCTCGATGCCGCGCCCGGCGAACAGTTCGCGCGCCAGCCCCGTCCACTCCACGGTCCGCGGGTTCCCGGCGCCCGCGTAGACGCTCTCACCGGCCAGCGCGCCGACGGGCACGGCGGCCCGCGCCGCCAGGGCGTGGCCCCGCGGCAGCAGCACGGCGAGCGGTTCGTAGCGTACGGGCGCCTGAGCGAGGCGGGTGCGCAGCGCGGGGGCCAGCCCGTCGGCGTACCCGAAGGAGACGTCGAGCCGGCCGGCCGCGATCTCGGCGGCGGCGTGGGTCAGGCCGCTCTCGAAGCGGGCCATCAGCTCGCAGTGCGGGGCGAGTTCCCGGGCCCGCTCCAGCACGGTGCGGCCGGTGCTCGGCCCGTCGCTGTTCAGGTCGACGAGGAGGGGGCGGGGTCCGGCCTCCCCGCCGAAGGCGGCGGTCAGCTCCTCCTGCGCGCGCAGCACCCGCCGGGCCAGGGGCAGCAGCCGCTCGCCGTCGGCGGTCAGCTCCACCTGTCGGGTGGTCCGCACGAACAGGCTGGCGCCCAGGGCCTGTTCGAGGCGCCGGATGTCCCGACTGAGGGCCTGCTGGGCGATGTGGAGGCGGGCGGCGGCGCGGGTGAAGTGCAGTTCCTCGGCGGTGGTCACGAAACCGCGCAGGAGGCGGGGGTCCACGTCGCGGGCTGTCACCGCAGGAGACTAACAACCCGAGGGCGTGAATGGGCTCCGAACAGGTGTTGGACGGCGCGACCGGTCCCGCCGAGGCTGGTGCCCATGCCCCTCATGACCGTCACCGGCACCATGCTCGTCCTCGCCGCCCCGGCCCCACCGGCCCGGCCTGCCCCGGCCACGGGGGCGGCCCCGCCGGCCCTTGGCGCCCCGGCCGCCCCGGCCGCCCCGGCCCGCAGCCGCGGCCCCGCCGGTCGGGCCTTCGGGCCGTACCGCCGCCTGTTCGCCCTGCCCGGCACCCGCGCCTTCACCGCCGGGAACCTCATCGCCCGGCTCCCCATGGGCATGTTCGGCATCAGCGCGGTCATGATGATCGCCGGCCAGCGCGGCTCGTACGCCCTGGCCGGCGCGGTGACGGCGACCGGCCTGGCCGCCACGGCCCTGGTCGCGCCCTGGACGGCCCGGCTCGTCGACCGCCACGGCCAGGCCCGGGTGGCCCTCCCGGCCACCCTGTTCGCGGTCCTCGGCTCCCTCTCGCTCATCGTGTGCGTCCGCACCGGCGCCCCGGCCTGGACCCTCTTCGCCTCCTACGCCGCGACCGCCACCACGCCCAACATCGGCGGCATGTCCCGCGCCCGCTGGACGCACCTGCTGCGCGATTCCCCCGGCCCGCACCACACCGCGATGTCCTTCGAACAGGCCGCCGACGAGCTCTGCTACATGCTCGGCCCGGTCCTGGCGGCCTTCCTGTGCACCGCCGTCTTCCCCGAGGCGGGCACCCTCGCGGGCGCGGCCCTGTTCCTGACGGGCATGCTGGTCTTCACCGCGCAGCGCTCCACGGAGCCGCCGCCCACCGGGACCGCGACCCGGCACGGTTCCCCGCTGCGCGCCCTGGCCCCGCTGCTCGTGCTCTTCCTGTGCCTGGGCCTGGTCTTCGGTTCGATGGAGGTCACCTCGATCGCCTACCTCGCCGACGCCGGCCTGGGCGCGGCCTCCGGGCCGGTCCTGGCCCTCCAGGCGGCGGGTTCCTGTGCGGCCGGCCTGCTCTACGGCGCCGTGCGGCCGCGCTCGCTGCGGGCCTGCGTGTGCGCCCTGGCCGTCCTGATGGCCGCGCCCTGGGCGGCGGCGGCCACCGGCTCGCCGGCCGCCCTCGCCGCGGCCCTCCTGCTGGCGGGCATGGCCACGGCCCCGACCATGGTGACGGCGATGTCCCGGGTCCACGCCCGCACCCCGCGAGGGCGGCTCAACGAGGGCATGACCCTGGCGGTCACCGCCATCCTCACGGGCATCGCCGCCGGCTCCGCCGCCGCCGGCCTGACGGTCGACCACCTCGGCCCGCGGACGGCCTACCTCCTGCCCGTGGCAGCGGCCCTCGCCGCGCTGGGTTCCCTGGCACGCCTGCGGCCGGTACGGGTGTCCGGGCGCCTCAGGGAAGCCGTGGCCCGTGACACATGACAAAGGCCCCGCAGCCGTGAGGCCGCGGGGCCTTTGCCCACATGGGATGAGTGGAGATGGCGGGAATCGAACCCGCGTCCAACGGTGCAGAAGCAGGGCTTCTCCGAGCGCAGTCCGCTGCGCTTTTCTCAGCCCCGGAGATCACACGGACAAGTCTCCGACGGGCTCAGTCACTGTTTGGTTTCCCTCCAGCCCCCGTGACCGGGGTTAGAGGTTTAGATCCCTAATTGACGCCAGGATCCGGACCGGGACCACTTCCGGGCTGACGCTCCTCACAGAGGCTTCAGCTCACTGTTATTAGGCAGCGAGGGTGAAGCGGGAGTTATCGCTCTTGGAGTTGGCGATTATTGTTTGCGACATGTGGTTAGCGAGATCATTGCCGCTTCCTCGGCTCGCTTCCCCTGCATCGACATCCGCTGTCGAAACCGATCATCCCCATGTTTTTCACGCTGTTCAGTTGGTCTTGCACGAGCAGCCCCACCCGCGAACGGGTGGTGCTGACGCCATGGTACGCGAAGTGGACCACCGCGTGCCAGACGATTAAACCGTACCGCGCTGCTTGCGGCGGATCGCCGAGATCGCCCGGTTCGTCTCGCGGGTGTCCTGCTTCTCCCGGAGCGTCTGCCGCTTGTCGTACTCCTTCTTGCCCTTCGCCAGCGCGATCTCCACCTTCGCACGGCCGTCCTTGAAGTACAGGGACAGGGGCACGACCGTGTGACCGGTCTCCTCCGACTTGCGCGCCAGCTTGTCGATCTCCTCGCGGTGCATGAGGAGCTTGCGCTTGCGCCGGGCACTGTGGTTCGTCCAGGTGCCCTGGCTGTACTCCGGCACGTGGACGTTGTACAGCCAGGCCTCGCCGCCCTCCACCGACACGAAGCCGTCGACCAGCGAGGCCCGCCCCTGCCGCATCGACTTGACCTCGGTCCCCGTGAGCACGAGTCCGCACTCGTAGGTGTCGAGGATCGTGTAGTCGTGCCGCGCCTTCTTGTTCTGCGCGATCAGCTTGCGCCCTTTTTCCTTAGCCATAGTGCGGTCATTTTCGCACTACGGACCCACCCCGAGGCCACCCAATACCTTCGCGGCCCGCTCCTCGACGCCCTCGCCCGCCGTCAGGTCCGGCGTGATGCCGCTGCCGTCCAGGCTGCGGCCCCCCGGAGTGCGGTAGGTGCCCACCGTCAGCTCGGCCACCGAGCCGTCGGGGAGCTCCGTCGGCATCTGCACCGAACCCTTGCCGAAGGTCCGGCTGCCGACCGCCACCGCCCGGCCCCGGTCCTGGAGGGCGCCGGTCACCAGCTCGGCCGCGCTCATCGTGCCGCCGTCCACCAGGGTGACCAGCGGCCGCGCCGTGTCCCCGCCCGGGGCCGCGTACAGGGCGCGCTCGTCGCCCCGTACGTCGTAGGTCGCCACGAGCCCGCCGTCGAGGAAGGCGGAAGCCACCGACACGGCCTCGGCGACCAGCCCGCCCGGGTTGCCCCGCAGATCGAGCATGACGCCGGCGCCCGGCGGCGCCGCACGGACGGCGGCCTTGACGCGCTCGCCCGAACCACGGGTGAAGGAGGCGACCTTGATGACGGTGACCCCGCCCGCGAGCTGTCGTACCGTCACCGGCTCGGTGCGCAGCTCCTCGCGGCGGACGGTCTCGGTGAGCCCGGCGCCGTCGCGGCTCAGGTTCAGCACGACGGGGGTGCCGGCCGTGCCGCGCAGCAGGGCGGTCACCTCGGCGACCGCGAGGCCCGTGACGGCGCGCCCGTCGACGCTCAGCAGCCGGTCCCCGGCACGCAGGCCGGCCCGCGCGGCGGGGCTGCCGGGCTGGATCCTCTCGACCTCGATCAATCCGTCCCGGCCGCGCCCGGTCCAGAGCCCGACGCCGGTCCAGCGGCCGTCGAGGTCCTCGGCGAAAGCGGCGTACTCGCCCCGGTCGTAGACGGTGCCCCAGCGGTCGCCGCTGCGGCTGACGACCTCCTGGGCGGCCTTCTTGCCGGACTTCCCCTCGGCGACGGCCTCGGCCGCGGCGCGTGCCACGGCCTCGCGGTCGGCGGTCCCGGCCGTGCGGGAGCCTCCTGCGGTGCCCGCGGCCGGGCCCGCGCCCGTCGCCGTGCGGGCGGCCGGGGCGACCGTGGCGCTCTCCTGCGGGTGCCAGCAACCGGTACCCGCGGCAGTGCCGACGGCAGCGAGGAAGGCCAACGTCAGAGCGGCCCCGCGACGCAGGTCGCGGGGCCGGAGACAGAAGGCGGGCAGACCCGGCATGGCGCCGAGTCTAGGTCAAGCCCCGCGCCGGTACGGATCGTTGACCGGACCGCTCGCGGGGCGCTCGTCACACCTTCAGGTACTTGCGCAACGCGAGGAAGGCGGCCATGGAGGGCATCAGCAGGCCGATGAAGAGGACGTACGGCAGCTTGGCGAGGACCGACGTCCACCCCATGAAGTCGATGAGCTGGATCTTGTCCCGGAGCTCGAAGCCGTGGTCGATCACGAAGTACTGGCCCGAGACCAGCATGGCGCAGGCGAGGAAGGCGCCGATGAGGCCGGCGACGGCGGCCTCCATGATGAAGGGGACCTGGATGTAGAAGCTGGAGGCGCCCACCAGCCGCATGATCCCCGTCTCACGCCTGCGGCTGAAGGCGGAGACGCGCACCGTGTTGACGATCAGCAGCAGTGCCACGATCAGCATGATCAGCATGATGCCGAGGGCCGCGATGTTGACGTAGTTGAGGATCCCGAAGAGCGCGTCGATCGCCTGGCGCTGGTCGTCGACGGTGTGGATGCCGTCCCGGCCGGCGAAGGCGGAGGTGACGACCTTGTACTTCTCCGGGTCCTTGAGCTTGACCCGGAAGGACTCCTGCATCTGGTCGGGGGTGATGGAGGAGGCCAGGGCGGTGTGGCCGTACTGCTCCTGGTAGTGCTTGTAAGCCTCGTCCGCCGACTCGTAGGCGACGGACTTCACCAGGGACATCTGCTTGAGCTCGGCCTCGATCTGCTTCTTCTGCTCGTCGGTCACCGCGCCCTTGCGGCAGGTGGCGACGCCCAGGTCGCCCGAGCCGGCCGTCTTGTCGGCGGCCTCGGTGGCCTGCTCGGCGTCCTGCTTGTTGCAGAGGTAGATCGAGACGTTGGCCTTGTCGTACCAGTAGCCCTTCATCCGGCTGACCTGCTCGCGCATGAGCAGGGAGCCGCCGAAGAGGGCCAGCGAGAGGGCCACGGAGATGATGACCGCGAAGGTCATGGTGAGATTGCGACGGAGACCGACGCCGATCTCCGACATGACGAACTGGGCGCGCATTGCGTCTCAGGGACCTTTCAGTGCTGGTAGCCGTAGACGCCGCGCGACTGGTCGCGCACGAGTCGGCCCTGTTCGAGTTCGATGACGCGCTTGCGCATCTGGTCGACGATCTGCTGGTCGTGTGTGGCCATGATCACCGTGGTGCCGGTCCGGTTGATCCGGTCCAGCAGCTTCATGATCCCGACGGAGGTCTGCGGGTCGAGGTTGCCCGTGGGCTCGTCCGCGATCAGCAGGGCGGGCCGGTTGACGAAGGCGCGGGCGATGGCCACGCGCTGCTGCTCGCCGCCGGAGA
The DNA here is from genome assembly GCF_001905445.1 of Streptomyces sp. CB00455. GTDB lineage: Bacteria > Actinomycetota > Actinomycetes > Streptomycetales > Streptomycetaceae > Streptomyces. Next base: position 1,036,423 of record NZ_LIVQ01000003.1, read on the forward strand.
GCTCGCCGGGCATCCGGGCCTCCTTGCCGCCCAGTCCGACCAGCTCCAGGACCTGCGGGACGGCCTTGCGGATCTCACCCCGCGGCTTGCCGATGACCTCCTGCGCGAAGGCGACGTTCTCGGCCACCGTCTTGTTGGGCAGCAGGCGGAAGTCCTGGAAGACCGTCCCCAGCTGGCGCCGCATCTGCGGGACCTTCCAGTTGGAGAGCTTGGCGAGGTCCTTGCCCAGGACGTGCACCTGGCCGTGGCTCGCCCGCTCCTCGCGCAGGACGAGCCGCAGGAAGGTGGACTTGCCGGAGCCGGAGGAGCCGACCAGGAAGACGAACTCGCCCTTCGCGATGTCGAGGGAGACATCTCTGAGTGCGGGGCGGCTTTGCTTCGGGTAGGACTTGGAGACGCTGTCGAATCGGATCACGGGTGCACCACGGTCGCCGGGAGTAGGTGTGCGTGACCATACGCGAACGCGCGGGAGGTGGGGACCCGGCCTCCGGAGTTGCCCGTTTTATCCCCGCCTCGGGGATGGTCCGGACCGCGATTGCCCGGACGGGCCGCGCCGAATGTCGGCGGAGCTGGCACAGTGGTAGTGGGGAACGCTCTCGTTCCCCACAGCGTTGTATGAGTTGTATGAGGGGACGAGAGGAGGAGCGCATGACATATGACCGGCTCGTGTGCGCGAACTGCGCCGCACCCGTCAGCCAGGGCCGCTGCCCTGTGTGCCGGGCGAACCGGGAGCGCCTCCAGCAGGAGGGCCCCTTCTCCGGCCTGAATCCCGTGGCGCTCATCGCGCTCATGGTGGTCCTCGTGGCAGCTCTGGTACTGGTGGCCCAGCAGACCGCCTAGGGCGGTGGCGGGGCTCGCGCCGCGTACCGATCAGACCCGGCACGGCAGAGGGGCCCGGACACCACTGGTGTCCGGGCCCCTCTGCCGTGTGCCGTGCGCGGGTGCGCCTACGCGGTCTGCTCCTGCTGCTTGCGCCAGCGGATACCGGCCTCCAGGAAGCCGTCGATCTCGCCGTCGAGCACCGCCTGCGGGTTGCCGACCTCGAACTCAGTCCGCAGGTCCTTGACCATCTGGTACGGGTGCAGGACGTAGGACCGCATCTGGTTGCCCCAGGAGCTGCCGCCGTCCTTGAGGGCGTCCATCCTGGCCTGCTCCTCCTGGCGGCGCCGCTCCAGCAGCTTGGCCTGGAGGACGTTCATGGCGCTGGCCTTGTTCTGGATCTGCGAGCGCTCGTTCTGGCAGGAGACCACGATGCCGGTCGGCAGGTGCGTGATGCGCACCGCGGAGTCGGTGGTGTTGACGCCCTGGCCGCCGGGGCCGGAGGCGCGGTACACGTCGATGCGCAGTTCGCCCTCGTCGATGTCGACGTGGTCGCTGGACTCGACGACCGGCAGCACCTCGACGCCCGCGAAGGAGGTCTGGCGGCGGCCCTGGTTGTCGAAGGGCGAGATGCGCACCAGGCGGTGCGTGCCCTGCTCGACGGAGAGGGTGCCGTAGGCGTACGGGGCCTTGACGACGAAGGTGGTCGACTTGATGCCGGCCTCTTCCGCGTAGGAGGTCTCGTAGATCTCGGTGGGGTAGCCGTGGCGCTCTGCCCAGCGCAGGTACATGCGCTGGAGGCGCTCGGCGAAGTCGGAGGCGTCCACGCCGCCGGCCTCGGCGCGGATGTTGACCAGGGCCTCGCGCTCGGCGTACTCGCCGGAGAGCAGGGTCCGGACCTCCATCTCGTCCAGCGCCTTGCGGACGGAGACCAGCTCGGCCTCCGCCTCGGCGAGGGTGTCCGCGTCCTCCATCTCCTGGGCCAGCTCGAAGAGGACCGCGAGGTCGTCGATGCGGCCGCGCAGGCTCTCGGTCTTGCGGACCTCTGCCTGGAGGTGCGAAAGCTTGCTCGTGATCTTCTGGGCGGCCTCCGGGTCGTCCCACAGGGACGGCGCGGCGGCCTGCTCCTCGAGCACGGCGATATCTGCCCTCAGCTTGTCGAGGTCCAGGACGGCCTCGATCGACCCCATGGTCGAGGAGAGGGACTTCAGCTCTTCGGAAACATCGACGACTGCCACGGGTCCAGCGTAGCCGGTCCCCGGGGGGCGCCGTCCGGGCAGGCCGGATCACCCGTACTGATGACGCTCCGCACGGGCGTACGCTCACCGTATGACCGTTCACCTCGTCAAGCGCCGCCATGTGGACCACATGCGTGTCACGACGACGAGCTGTCTGCCGCCGGACCATCCCCAAGCCTGATCCACCCCGATCCGACTTGGTCCTGTACGCGGCCCAGCGGCTCCGGCGCCACCCCTGCCGGCGGCCTCCCCCTCCGCGGCCCCGCCACCTCGCAGGGGCACAGGACCCCGTGACATCCGAAACGGAGCCGTCATGCCGTCCGCGCACTCCACCCTCCCCGTCCTCGACCTCTCCCAGGCGGACGACCCGGCCCGGCGGGCCGGCTTCCTGAAGCAGCTGCACGCCGCAGCCCGGGACACCGGGTTCCTGCACCTCACCGGGCACGGCGTCACCGCCGCCGAGAGTGCCCGCATCCTGGAGCTGAGCAGGGCCTTCTTCGCACTCCCGGAGGCCGACCGGCTGGCCGTGAGCAACCTGAACTCCCCGCACTTCCGCGGCTACACCCGCATCGGCCACGAGCTGACCGGCGGTGCCAGCGACTGGCGGGACCAGCTGGACGTCGGAGCGGAGCGGCCGGCGCTCGCGGTGGGGCCGGACGACCCGCAGTACCTGTGGCTGGAGGGCCCGAACCAGTGGCCGGCGGCCCTGCCGCAGCTGCGTCCCGTGGTCCTGGAGTGGCAGTCGCGTCTGGCGGCCGTGGCCCACCGGCTGCTCCAGGAGCTGCTGGCCTCGATCGGCGCCCCGGCGGACTTCTTCGACGCCGCCTTCGACCGGCCCCACCTGCACACCAAGCTGATCCGCTACCCGGGATCCGCCCCTAGCGGCGCGGGCCAGGGCGTCGGCGCGCACAAGGACTACGGCTTCCTGACGCTGCTGCTCCAGGACTCGGTGGGCGGACTCCAGGTGGTCCGGGACGGGGGCTACCTGGACGTGCCGCCGCTGCCGGGGGCGTTCGTGGTCAACCTGGGCGAGCTGCTGGAGATCGCGACCGAGGGCTACCTGACGGCGACCGACCACCGGGTGGTGAGCCCGCCGGGATCGGTGGAGCGGTATTCGGTGCCGTTCTTCTACAACCCGCGCCTGGACGCGGTGGTGGAGACGGTGCCGGGCGACTACCTGCGCTCGGCGCCGGGGATCGCGCACGACGCCTCGAACCCGCTGCACGCGGAGTACGGCCGCAACGAACTGAAGGGCTGGGTCCGCGCCCACCCGTCGGTGGCCCGCCGCTGGCACCCGGACCTCGTCCCGGCATAGGCGCCGCTGCCGCCGGGGGCCGGGCCCCCGGCGGCATACGCCCTAGCCGGAGCGGCGCCCGCGGCGGCTACGGCCTGGCCGGGACCGACTGCTTGCTGTCCTGCGGGGGCGGGGTGTCGTCGCCGGAGGCGACCAGCCAGGCGCCCAGTCCGACGGCCGCCGCCAGCGCCACCGCGGAGGCCGACATGACCAGGCGCCGCTTGCGGGCGGCCTCGGCCCGGTGCCGGGCCGAGCCGGGCCGGTGACCGCCCGCCGGACGCGGGACCCGGGCGGTGCCGAGGGCGCCGCCCGCCAGCTCGTCCGGACCCGGCACCCGCATCGAGGTGTGCGTGTCCCGGTTGGAGTCGGTCGCCGAGCCCGGCACCAGCGGGACGACGCCCCGCCGCCGGACGGGCTCGGCCGCCGGTTCCTCCGTGGTTTCCTGCTCGCTCTCCGCGTCGTCCGGCTCGTCCACGTCCAGCGGCGGCATCCCGGCCAGCAGCGGCAGCAGGTCCCGCAGCCGGGCCGACAGCTCCGACGCCCGCAGCCGTGAGGCGGGCGCCTTCGCGAGGCACTGCACCATCAGCTGCCAGAGCTCGTCGGGGATGCCGGGCAGCGGGACGACCGTCTCCGTCACGTGCCGGCGCAGCACCGCGCCCGGGTGACCGCCGCCGAAGGGGGTGAAACCGGCCAGCAGCTCGTACAGGACGGTGGCCAGGGCGTATATGTCGACCGCCGCGCGCGGGGGCAGGCCCTCGACGATTTCCGGCGCCAGGTAGTCCGGGGTTCCGATGATCCGCGTGGTGGGGGCCGCGGAGCGTCCCGCGGAAGCCCGGCGCGGGGAGTCGATCAGCTTGGCCACGCCGAAGTCGGTCAGGAGCGCCGGATGCGAACCGCCCGGTCCCAGCGGCCCCTGCATGTCCAGCAGGACGTTCTCGGGCTTGACGTCGCGGTGGACCACCCCGGCCGCGTGCGCCGCCGCCAGCGCGTCCGCGACGTCCGCGACGATGGCCACGGCCGCCTCGGGGGCCAGCCGGCGCTCACGGTCGAGGCGCGTGCGCAGGTCCGTACCGCGTACGAGGTCCATGACGAGGGCGAGGTCGTTGCCGTCCACGACGAGGTCGCGGACGGAGACGACGTGCGGATGGTCGAGGCCGAGCAGCGCACTGCGCTCCTGGACGAACCGTCCGACCAGCTCCTGGTCCGAGGCGAGGTCCTCGCGCAGCAGTTTGACGGCGACGGGCCCGTCAGGCCCCTCGCCCAGCCACACCGTGCCCGCGCTGCCGCGCCCCAGGATCTGGTGCGCGGTGTACCGGCTGCCGATCTTCCGTGCCACGACTGCTCCCTCAGCGGCTGGCGTACGCACCAAAGCTACGCGGCCGGGTGGGCGTTGGAGGCCAGCAGGGGGCCGGATTCGCGGCGACCTCCACTTCTGCGGGCGAAATCACGTCCCAGAAGTCGACAAATCCACGAACTCGGCCTTACGGGGTCCTTTTCAGGGGGCCGAGGAGCCCGCGGAGTTCCCGACGGTGCCGACCCAGTCCACGACCTCGTTGCCCCAGGTCCACAGCTGGTCCCACCAGCCCTTGCCGGTGCCGACCCATTCCTGGAGCGGGGTGAGCTCCCAGACCAGCCAGCCGGCGACGAAGAACAGCAGGATCATGACGAGGCAGCCCTTGAGGCAGCCCAGGCCGGGGATCCGCACCGGATTGGCGCTGCGGCGGCGCGGCTCGCGCGGCGCGGGCTGCCGGGGCGGCGGGGCCTGCGGGGGCTGCTGTCGCGGCTGTTGCTGGGGCGGCTGCTGCTGCGGCTGCTGGCGGTACTGGGGCTGCTGCGGCTGCTGGTACGGCTGGGGCTGGTACTGCTGTGGCTGGTAGTGCTGCGGGGGCGGCGGGGGCGCGTACTGCGGCGGCTGCTGCGGCTGGCGGTACTGCGGCTGCTGTTGCTGATTCTGCTGCTGGTACGGCTGCGGCGGCCCCTGCCGGTACGGCTGCTGGGGCTGCTGGGGGCGCTGCTGCGGCTGCGGCGGCGCCTGCCGCTGCGGACGGCGGCGCAGGGGGTCCTCGTTCGGGTCCAGGTACTGCACCTGCGTCTGCTCGTTGCGGTCGCGGGCGGCCTGCATCTGCGACTGCCAGGGATGCGGCTGGTCCGGCCGCTGCACGGGCGGCATCACGGAGGTCGGGTCGGCTCCGGGGGCGCCCGCACCGGTGCTGGGCAGCACGGAGGTGGCGTCGGCCGCGCCCACCGGCGGCAGGACGCTGGTCATGCCGTTCGGGTCGTAGGCGCCCATCGGCGATCCGGCCCCGGTCGGCAGCATCCGGGTGGGGTCCGCGGCGCCGGGGGTCTCGGGGACCGGCGCCGGCGAGGGGTCGGGGGCGAGCAGGACGCCGACGGCGAGCGCGGCCTCCACCTCGGCGGCCGTGGAGTGCACGCCGATGCCGGAGGCGACCACGCGCAGCCCGCGGGCCAGGGATTCGGCGCTGGGGCGCTCGTTCGGCTCCTTGCGCAGGCAGCGCTCGATGACGGTCCACAGCGGCTCGGGCACGCTGGACGGGCGCTGCGGGTCCTCGCTGAGGTGGCGGTGGAGCACTTCGAGGGCGCTGCCGCCGGCGAACGGCGGCCGGCCGGTGAGCAGCTCGTACAGCAGGATGCCGGCGCCGTAGATGTCGACGGCGGAGGTCTGCGGGCGGCCCTCGGCGGACTCGGGGGCCACGTAGGCCGGGGTGCCGACGAACTCGTGGGTGCGGGTCAGGCCCGGGGAGTCCGCGAGGCGGGCGATGCCGAAGTCGGTCAGCATCGGCCGCATCTGCCCGTCGCGCTCGTCGAGGAGGACGTTGGCGGGCTTGAGGTCCCGGTGGACCACGCCGTCGGCGTGGCTGGCGGCGAGCGCGTCGGCGATCTGGGCGGTCAGCAGGCTCGCGGCGACCGGGCTGAAGGGGCCGTTCTGCCGGAGGTACTTGTGCAGGTCCGGTCCGTCGATCAGGTCCATGACCAGGGCCAGCAGATCACCCTCGACGACGAGGTCGCGGGTGCGCACGATGTTGGGGTGGGTCAGGCGCAGCAGGACGGAACGCTCGCGCAGGAAGCGCATGACGATGTCCGCGTCCTGGGCCAGCTCCTCCTTGAGGACCTTGATGGCCACGGTCTCGCCGGGCTGCCCTGCGACGGCGGCTTCCGCGCCCGCGGTCTCGCGCTGGCGGGCACGCCAGACGGTGCCCGTGGCGCCGCGCCCGAGCGGCTCCTCGAGCAGGTATTTGCTGCCGACTGGCCGCACGTCTCGCGCTCCCCTGCTGTCGTCTGCTGTGGTCGATCCCCTGAATGGTTTTCCGGCCCACTCTAGGGGGTGTCCCCGGGGAAGACGCCGGGCGCCGGAGGTTGGTTGCCGCACATATGTACGAAGAGTGATGTTTGGGGGGTATGCCGGAGGCGATTTTCCCCGTCACCCCCGGGTTTCCGTCCGGATCCGGACAGGGGCCGTACCCTCCGGGAACGTATCAAGATCAATTGTGGGCGGCTGCCGGGCGTGTTGTCGGCGACAGGTGCGAGGATGCACCCGTACGGAACGGCACGGGACGGGAGCCCCGCCTTCCGGCAGACCTGACCGGACGACGCGTCCGTGCCGGGCGGGGGGTGCGACCGGGCAGCCATGCCCCGATCTTCCCCCCTGCCGGGCGCACGCACCGCGCACCGCGCAGAAGGGACCGCTGACGGCGATGCAGATCCGGCTGACCGTTCTCGGGTCGCGCAGCGGCCACCAGACCTCCACCGCCCCCGCGAGCTGCGACGTGCTCGTCACCGCGCCCGTGGGCACGCCCCTGGCCGCCGTCGCCTCCGGGCTCGCGGCGACCGTCGGCGGCCCCGACACCGGGGGCACGGTCGTGCTCTACGCGGGCGCGGAACGGCTCGACCTCCAGCGGCGGGTGCTGGGCGAGCCGCCGCTGGTGGACGGGGCGGTCGTGGCGCTGCACGGCCCGGTCCCGGACGTCCTGCCGGACGAGAGCCTCGGCGCGCCCCAGCTGCACGTGGTGGCCGGGCCCGACGCGGGCGGGGTGCACCTGCTGCACAGCGGGCAGATCAGGGTGGGCCGCTCCGCCGACGCGGACGTCCCGCTGGACGACCCCGACGTGTCCCGGCTGCACTGCGCCGTGACGGTGACCGCCGACGGGCGGGCGTCGGTGGCGGACATGCACTCGACGAACGGCACCACGCTGGACGGCTCCCCGGTGGGACCGCAACCGGTCGCCCTGCCGCCCGGCGCGCTGCTGCGGGTGGGCGAGTCCACCCTGCGGCTGGCGGCCGCGGCCCCCGCTTCGATGCCGGTGACACCGGACCTGGAGGGCCACCTCGCCCTCACGGGCCGGGCGCCGGCCCCCGCCGCCGCACCGGGCGCGCTTCCCGGCACGCCCGGCGGCGGCCGGACCGGGACCCCGGGCGCGAGGCCCGACCCTTACGGCGCGCGGCATGCGCCGGCGCCGGCGCATGCCGCGGGGTCCACGCCGGGCCGGGCCGGCCCGTCGGGCAGCGGATCACGGGGCGGACCGGGCCTGCCGGCTGCCGCGGGCCCAGCGGGCGCCACGGAGCCGTCGGGCGCCCCGACCCCACAGGGCGCTCCCGGACCGCACGCCGCACCTGCCGCACACGGCGCCGCCGGAACGCACGGCGCTTCCGGCTCGTACGCCGCCGCCGGTTCGCCCGGCGCTCCCGGCTCGTACGCCGCGCCCGCCCCGCACGGCGCCGCCGGTTCACCGGGCGCGCCGGGCTCCCGCGGTGGCGCCGCCGGCTCCCCCGGTCCGTACGGCGCCGCCGGCCGGGCCGGCTCGTACGGAGCCGTCGCCGGCTCCCCGGGCGTCCCCGCCCCGCACGGCGCCGCCGCGCCCTGGACCGCGCGCGGGGAGCAGCCGTCCGCCTCCGCCGACGGCCCCGGGCAGGGCGGGCGCCGCAAGGGGCTCGGTGCCTGGGCGCGCAAATGGGTCCGGGGAGAGGACGCCGAGCCGTCCCCGGCCGAGCCGGAGCCCCTGCCCGCCGCCCTGCCCGACCCGGACGATCCCGCCGCACTGCTGCTGGCCGCCCTGGGTCCCACCGAGCGGCTGTGGTCCCGTACCGCCGGTCACCCCCGGGTGCTGGAGATCGGGCTCGGCGCCGGGAGCCGGGTCCCGCTGCGCACCGTCGGGGCCCTCGGCATCGCCGGGCCGCGTGCCCGGCTGTCCGGGGTGGCCCGCTGCGTGGTCGCCCAGCTGGCCGGGCTGCACGCCCCGGGGCAGCTGGAGATCGTGCTCGTCTCCACCGACCGGGCGCGCCCCCTCGCCGAGCGGCGCCGCGACTGGGGCTGGCTCGGCTGGCTGCCCCACCTACGCCCCGCGCACGGGCAGGACTGCCGGCTGCTCCTGGCCTTCGACCGTGACCAGGCGGCCGCCCGCACCGGTGAGCTGACCCGGCGCCTGGACGACGGCCCGCTCGGCACGCACTGGGCAACCGCAGGCCCGGAGCAGGTGCGGCAGGCCGCGGCGGCCTACGAGGGCCCCCACACCGTCCTCGTCCTGGACGGAGATCCCGGCGCCGGTCCGCTGCGCGACATCACCGGCCGGCTGGCCTCGCACGGCCCGGCCGCCGGGATCCACGTGCTGGTGCTGGCCGAGACGCCGGCCGCCACCCCCGCCTCGCCGGTCGCCGAGACCTACGAGGCCGCCTGCGCGAGCGCCCCCGCCTTCCGCGACTGCGGCGCGGTCGCCCTGCTCAGTGGCGATGTGGCCACGGCCGTACGGACCTTCCCGGTCCGCGGTGGCAGACCCGCCCCGAGCGGCACGACGGCCACGGCCGACGCCGTCTCGGCGGCCTGGGCCGAGCGGTTCGCGCGGGCGCTGGCCCCCCTGCGCGGGGACGGCGTCGTCTCCGAGCCCTACCGGCCGGCCGCGGCCACTCTGCCCGCCACCGCCCGGCTGCTGGACGAGCTGGGGCTGGCCCGCGCCACCCCGGCCTCCCTGATGGCCCGTTGGGCCGCCGCCACCGACCAGGGGCAGGGCGTCGGCGGCCTGGCCGAGATCGTGCTGGGCAGCGGGCGGCGCGGAACCGTCGGCGCCGAGCTGGTCCACGACGGCCCGCACCTGCTCATCGAGGGACCCGCCGGGAGCGGGCGCACGGAGCTGCTGCGCTCGGTGGCCGCCTCGCTGTCGGCGGCCGTCCGGCCCGACCGGCTCGGCCTGGTCCTCCTCGACGGGGCCGGCGGCGAGCGGGGTGACGGGTTGCTGCCCTGCACCGAACTCCCCCACGTCTCGGCGCATCTGGTGGCCTCCGATCCGGTGCGCATGCGGGAGTTCGCGCAGGCGCTGGGTGCGGAGCTCAAGCGGCGCGGGGAGCTGCTGGCGGGAACGTCCTTCGCCGACTGGCATGCCCACCGCGAGCTCTCCGACCGGATGGTCTCGCCGCGCCGGCCCACGCCGGGCGAGCTGCGCGGCGACCTCGACCCGCCGCGCACGGGCACCCTGCGGCTGCGCGCGGCGGTCCCCCGTACCGATCCGGCGGCGCCGAACCCGCTGCCGCGCCTGGTGGTGCTGGTGGACGACTTCGACGCGCTGGTCGCGCCGGGGCTGGGCAGTACGGGCCGGCCCGCGGCCGGGTCGGTGGTGCGGGCGCTGGAGTCGGTGGCCCGCGACGGCGCCCGGCTCGGGGTTCACCTGGTGGCCACCAGCGCCCGCCCGGACCGGACGGCCGACACGGTGCTGGCCCGGCTGACGACCCTGCGCGTGGAGCTCGACGCCCCCGACCAGCCGGGCCCGGGCCGCGGCCTGCTCCGGTACGCGGATGGCCGTACGGTCCCGTTCCAGGCGGGGCGGGTCACGGGGCGGATCCCCCGGACGGCCACCCAGAGGCCCACTGTGGTCCCGGTGGAGTGGGAGCGGATGGGTGATCCGCCGGCCCGCCGTCCGGTGCGCGAGCTGGGCAACGGACCGACCGACCTCGCGCTGCTGGCCAGCGCCCTGGACAGGGCCGCCCATCTGGTCTCGGCGATACCGGTGCTGTTCCCTCCCGCCCCCTGAGACCCAACCGTGCCCCCGCGAGGCGGTATTGCGGGGGCGCGCGTGGCGGCGTAGACCTTGTGGTCCGGGACACACCACGGGCATCGGGGGCAGAGCCATGCGCAGGCAGGGAACGAGCCGTACGACCTTCACCTGGGCGGCGCTGGCCGCGGCGGGAGCGCTGGCGCTCACCGCGTGCGGAGGCGGCGCGGAGAAGAAGCCGGACGCGCCGCAGGGCGGTGGGGCGACGGCCGGGCCGCGGGTCGAACTCCCGCGGCTGGACGGCGAGAAGCTGGAGGTCGCCGCCGTCTGGACGGGGCCGGAGCAGGAGAACTTCACCAAGGTCCTCAAGGAGTTCGAGAAGCGGACGGGCGCCGGCGTCACCTTCGTGCCGGCCCAGGACCCGATCGTCACCTTCCTCGGGTCGAAGATCGCGGGCGGGCAGCCGCCGGACGTGGCGCTGCTGCCGCAGGTCGGCGCGCTGGTCTCGGCGGTGGAGAACAAGTGGGCGCAGCCGGTGGGGCCGCAGGCCCAGGCCCAGCTCGACAAGAACTACTCGGCGGGCTGGAAGGCGCTGGGCGCGGTCGGCGGCACCCAGTACGGCGTGTACTACAAGGCCGCCAACAAGTCGCTCGTCTGGTACAACGCCAAGGCCTTCGAGGCGGCGGGCGTCAAGCCGCCGGGGACCTGGAAGGAGCTGCTCACCGCGGCGGACGCGCTCTCCGCGTCCGGCACCCCGGCCGTGTCGGTGGCGGGCGCGGACGGCTGGACCCTCACCGACTGGTTCGAGAACGTCTACCTCTCCCAGGCGGGCCCCCAGAAGTACGACCAGCTGGCCAAGCACCAGATCAAGTGGACGGACGACAGCGTCAAGCAGGCGCTGACCACGCTGGGCGAGCTGTTCGGGCGCAAGGACTTCCTGGCGGGCGGCCCGAGTGGTGCGCTGTCCACCGAGTTTCCGAAGTCGGTGACCCAGACCTTCACCGGTGGCGACCGGCCGGCGGCCGCGATGGTCTTCGAGGGCGACTTCGTGGCGGTGAACATCGCGCAGACCGAGGCGAAGGTGGGGCAGGACGCCCTGGTCTTCCCCTTCCCGGCGGTCGGCGCGAAGGCGCCGGTGGTCTCGGGCGGTGACGTGGCGGTGGCGCTGAAGCCGTCGAAGGGCGCGCAGGCGCTGCTGACCTTCCTGGCCTCGCCGGACGCGGCGGAGATCCAGGCCCGCGAGGGCGGTTTCGTCTCGCCGAACAAGGCCGTCGACCCGGGCGCCTATCCCAACGACATCCAGCGGGGCATCGCCAAGGCGCTGATCGCGGCGGGTGACGACTTCCGCTTCGACATGTCGGACCAGGCTCCGGCCGCCTTCGGCGGGACCCCGGGCGCGGGCGAGTGGAAGGCGCTGCAGGACTTCCTGGCGAACCCGGCGGACGTGGCGGGCGCCCAGGCGAAACTGGAGGCGGACGCGGCCAAGGCGTACGGGAACTGAGCCCGTGACGGCCACGGTCACCACCACGCGCAAGGGGAGGACCGCCCGTTCCGCGGAGGCCAGGCGCCGCCGCCTGGTCGCGGGAGCGTTCCTGCTGCCCGCCCTCGTGCTGCTCGGGGCGCTGGTCGTGCACCCGATCGGCTACTCGGTCTACCGCAGTTTCTTCGACCGCGGCGGCGACACCTTCGTCGGAGCGGGGAACTTCCGCGAGATCCTGCATGACGACACCATCCGCACCGCCCTGACGAACACGGCGCTGTGGGTGGTGCTCGCGCCGACGACGGCCACCGCTCTCGGCCTGATCTTCGCGGTGCTCACCGAACGGGTCCGCTGGGGAACGGCGTTCAAGCTGCTGGTGTTCATGCCGATGGCGATCTCGATGCTGGCGGCGGGCATCATCTTCCGCCTCGTCTACGACCACGATCCCGACCGGGGCGTCGCCAACGCGGTGTGGGTCGGGGTCCACGACACCTTCGCCGAGTCCTCGGCCTTCCCCAAGGCCCGCCCGGGCCGGGACTCGCCGCTGCAGGACTCCGGCGGGGGCGCCTTCACGACGCGCGAGCCGGTCCGGGCGGGCGTCCCGGCGCTGCTGCCGCTGGTCGGTGTGGCTCCCGAGGCGCTGCCGGAGGGCACCCGTACGGCCGCGGCGGCGCCCGCCGAGCCGGGCAAGGTCACCGGGACGGTCTGGCAGGACTTCACCCGCGGCGGGGGCGGCCGTACGAACACGGTGGACGCCACCGAGCAGGCCTTCGCCGGGATGCGGATCGAGGCGGTCAAGGACGGCCGAGTCGTCGACACGGCGACGGCCCGCGCGGACGGGACCTTCACGCTGTCCGCGAAGGCCGACGGGGCGCTGTTGCGGCTGCCCGCGGCGAACTTCCGGGAGGCCTACTCGGGGGTGCAGTGGCTGGGGCCGACGCTGGTGACCCCGGCGATCATCGGCGCGTACGTGTGGATGTGGGCCGGTTTCGCGATGGTGCTGATCGGGGCGGGGCTCGCCGCCGTGCCGCGGGAGCTGTTGGAGGCGGCGCGCGTGGACGGGGCGAACGAGTGGCAGGTGTTCCGCCGGATCACTGTGCCACTGCTGGGGCCCGTGCTCGCGGTGGTGCTGGTGACACTCGTCATCAACGTCATGAAGATCTTCGACCTGGTCTTCGTGATCGCGCCGGGGGCCGTGCAGGACGACGCGAACGTGCTCGCGCTCCAGTTGTACCGGACCTCCTTCGGCACGGACGCGGATCCGGGCCTGGGCAGCGCCATCGCCGTGCTGCTGCTGGTGCTGGTGATCCCGGTGATGCTGGTGAACATTCGCAGGCTGCGGAAGGAGGGGTCCCGATGAACCATTCCGACGCAACGCCGGACCCGACGGCGGACCCGACGGCAGGTCTGCCGGGAGGTCTGCCGGGAGACCCGACGGCGGACCCGACGGGAGCGACCATCCCCGGCCCGGCGGTACCGCCCGCGGTGACCGGCCACCACCCCTCCCCGCGCAGCGCCCGAGCCGCGGCCGGTCGGGGCGGCGGGTCCGTCCCCGCCGCGGGCGAGCGGGCCGGCGGCCGGGCCGGGGTCCCCCTCGCCCAGCGCGCCGCGAGTGCGCTCGGCGCCGGGGCGCTGCGGATCTTCCTCGTCTGCGCCGCGCTGTTCTGGCTGCTGCCCACCCTCGGGCTGCTCGTCTCCTCCTTCCTCGCCCCGACGGACCTCAACAAGGCCGGCTGGTGGCAGGCGCTGACCGCGCCCACCCGTCTGACGGCCGGGAACTACGAGCGGCTGCTGGCGAACGACACGATCACCGGTTCGCTGCTGAACACGGTCGCGATCGCGGTGCCGGCGACCCTGCTGGTGGTGACGCTCGGCGCCTTCGCCGGATACGCCTTCGCCTGGCTGGAGTTCCCCGGACGGGACTGGCTCTTCCTGGCCGTCGTGGGGCTGCTGGTCGTCCCGGTGCAGGTGGCCCTCATCCCGGTCTCCGAACTCTTCGGAGCCATCGGCCTGTTCGAGACCACCGCCGGTGTGGTCCTCTTCCACACCGCCTTCGGGCTGCCCTTCGCCGTGTTCCTGCTGCGGAACTTCTTCGCGGAGATCCCGCGCGAGCTGCTGGAGGCGGCGCGTCTCGACGGGGCCGGCGAACTGCGGCTCTTCGCCCGCGTGGTGCTGCCGCTGGGCGGCCCGGCGATCGCCTCGCTCGGCATCTTCCAGTTCCTGTGGGTGTGGAACGACATGCTGGTCGCCCTCGTCTTCGCGGACTCGGCCCACCCGCCGATCACGGTCGCGCTCCAGCAGCAGGTGCGGCAGTTCGGGAACAACATCGACGTGCTCGCGCCCGGCGCGTTCCTGTCGATGGTGATCCCCCTCGTCGTCTTCTTCGCCTTCCAGCGGCAGTTCGTCTCGGGGGTGATGGCGGGCGCGATCAAGTGACCGGCCCGCGGCGTCGGCACTGTGTCAGCCGAATGCCGCATCCTGCGTAACCCGGTCGGCGGGCCGGGGGTTCCAGGGCGACATGCCCGCCCGCCACCCCTGGATGTGCCGTGCCCCGGTTCAGCGTCATCGTGCCCGCGTACAAGGTCCAGGCGTACCTCCAGGAGAGCCTGGACTCGGTCCTCACGCAGTCGTACCCGGACCTGGAGCTGATCGCGGTCGACGACGCCTCCCCGGACGCCTGCGGCGCGATCATCGACGAGTACGCGTCCCGGGACCCGCGGCTCACCGCCGTCCACCTGGCGCACAACCTCGGCCCGGGCCCGGCCCGCAACGCGGGCCTGACCCGGGCCATCGGCGACTACCTGGTCTTCCTCGACGGCGACGACACCCTGGCGCCGGGCGCGCTGGCGGCCCTCACCGACCGGCTGAAGGCCACCGGCTCCCCCGACGTCCTGGTCTACGGCCACGCGTGCACCTCCTGGACCGGCGAACCGGTCCGCGACCGGTTCTCGGACCGGCTCCGCGAGGACGGGCCGGCCAGCTTCCGCCTCGCCGACCGCCCGGCGCTGCTCGGCACGGCGATGGTGGTGTGGGACAAGGCCTACCGCCGCGACTACGTGGAGCGCGAGGGCTTCGCCTTCCCGCCCGGCTTCTACGAGGACGCGCCCTGGAGCTACCCGGCGCTGCTGGCCGCGCAGTCCCTCGCGGTCCTGGACCGGGTCTGCGTCCAGCACCGGCGACGGCGCGCGGGATCGGTCCTGACCACCTGCAGCCGCCGCCACCTCGACGTCTTCGACCAGTACGACCGCGTTTTCGGCTACCTGGGCGGCCGCCCCGAACTGGAGCGCTGGCGCCCCGCCGTGCACCGGCGGATGGCCGAGCACTTCTGCGCGGTGTACGCCGACCCGCGCCGCCTCCCGCGCGCGGCCCGGGCCGAGTTCTTCGGCCGGGCCTGCGCACTGCTGCGCCGCCACCGGGCACCGGCGGGCACGGGCGGGCCGGCGCTGCCCCTGTCGCGGGCCGACCGCGTCCGGCACGCCCTGATGCGGCTGGGCGCCCGGCGCACCTACCGGCTGCTGTCGGCGCTGCGCTCGGCCGGGCGGGCCGCGGGCCGCGGGGCGCTGGCCGCCGGCGGGGGTCTGCGGGAGGCCTGGCTGCGGCTGCACTACCGGATCCAGCGCCTGCTGCCGCTCCGCCCCGAGCTGGCGGTCTTCTCCGCGTACTGGCACGGCGGCTACGCCTGCAACCCGGCGGCGATCGAGGCCAAGCTGCGGGAGCTGGCGCCGCGGATGCGCACGGCATGGATCTGCGACCCGCAGCACACGGCCACGCTGCCCCGCCGCACGGCGGCGCTGCGCCCCGGCTCGGCGGCGTACTGGACGGCCCTGGCCCGGGCCACGTACCTGGTGACGAACGTCAACTTCGAGCGCGCGCTGGTCAAGCGCCGGGGCCAGGTCCTGGTGCAGACCCAGCACGGGACGCCGCTCAAGCGGGTCGGACTGGACCTGCGGGACCGGCCCGCGGCCGCCCCGACGACGGATTTCGCGGGCCTGCTGCGCGGCGCCGACCAGTGGGACTACCTGCTCTCCGCCAACCGCCACTCCACCCTGGTCTGGGAGAAGGCCGTGCCGTCCTCCTACACGACGCTGGAGTACGGCTACCCGCGCAACGACCCCTTCCACCGGGCGAGCCAGGCGGACGTCCTGGAACTGCGCGAGCGCCTGGGCATCGCGCCGGATTCGACGGCGGTCCTGTACGCGCCCACGCACCGCGACTACCGGCGCAGCCGGCCGGACCACCTGGACTTCGCCCGGGTGCTGCGCGACCTCGGCCCGCGCTTCACGCTGCTGGTCCGCACGCACCTGACGTACGCGGGCACCGGCTGGACCCCGGAGCCCCACCCGCGGCTGATCGACGTCTCCTCGTACCCCTCGGTGGAGGACCTGTGCCTCGCCTCGGACGCGCTGGTGACGGACTACTCGTCCGTGATGTTCGACTACGCGGCTCTGGACCGGCCGATCGTGATCCACGCGGACGACCGGGAGGCGTACGAGGCGGCCCGGGGCACCTACTTCGACCTGCGGTCGTGCCCGCCGGGCGCGATCGCGCGCACCGAGGACGAGCTGGTGGACATCTTCGCGTCGGGCCACTGGCAGAGCTCCCGCTCGGCGCAGCTGCGGGCGTCGTTCCGCGCGCGCTTCTGCCCGTACGACGACGGCCACGCGGCCGAGCGCGTGGTCCGCCGCGTCTTCCTGGGCCAGTCCGCGCCGACTCCGCCGATCACCCCCCTGCACGCCCGCCGTCCCGCCCCACCGGCCCCCTCCACGGCCGTGGCCACGGAACCGGCGGCGGCATCCGTGGCCTCGGGTCACCGGCCGTAGGGGCGCCGCCGCCTTCGCTGCGCCCGGGTTGCCGCGCCGGTCAGGCGGTGGTGGCTCCCAGGCCCGCCAGTACCGAGCGGGCCAGTTCGTCCAGGTAGGTGCGGTCCACGTCGTCCCGGACCACCACCTGGCGCCAGTACAGGGGGCCGATCGCCAGGTCGAGGGCCCGGCCCGGGTCCGTGGAGCCGGGGAGTTCGCCGCGTGCGACGGCGCCCGAGACGATGCCCTCCGCCATCCGCCGCTGTCCGTCCAGCAGTGCGCCCCGTACCGCGTCCGCGATCTCCGGGTTGCGGGCCGCCTCGACCAGGAGATCGGGGATGACCGCCGAGGCCACCGGGTGGCGCAGCACGTGCGACATGACCTCCAGCAGGGCCCGTACGTCCCCGTACAGCGAGCCCGTGGCCGGTACCGGCAGGCCGTCCACCGCGAAGGCGCCCACCAGGTCCAGGACCAGGTGCAGCTTCGACTTCCACCGGCGGTAGACGGCCGTCTTGCCCACGCCGGCCCGCCGGGCGATGCCCTCGATGGACATCCGGGAGAAGCCGACCGCGGCCAGTTCCTCCACCACGGCCTCCCGGATCGCCTCGGTCACGTCCTCGCGCAGGACGGCGGCCCCGGCGGGGGCACGGCGGGCGGCGGCGGGCGCGGTGGCGGGGGAGGCGGAGGGGTCCGTGGTCATGCACCGAGCATAGCGGCGCACGCCGCCACCTGGCCGTCACGACGATACGGTTGCGTTCCGACGCGTCCCGCTCTAATCTCGGCGTAGCGACGATACGGACCCGTCCCGCCGGTGAGGCGGCGGCGCCCGGCATCGCCAGCGACGCCCCGCCCCCGGCGAAAGCGATCCCTGTGACCACCGCGACCGCATCCCCGACCGCACCCGCGACCCCCGCGGAACTCGCGGCCGCCCACGGCCTGACCGTCAGCGGCGCCCGCCCCTCCCTCCCGCGCTACGTCGCGGACCTCTGGGGCCGCCGCCACTTCGTGACCGCCTACGCGACCGCCCGTATGCAGGCCACGTACAGCACCGCCCGGCTCGGCCAGGTCTGGCACCTGGTGACGCCGCTGCTCAACGCGGCCGTCTACTACTTCATCTTCGGCATCGTGATGCGGGCCAGTCACGACGTGCCCGACTACGTTCCGTTCCTGATCACCGGCGTCTTCGTCTGGGACTTCATCGGCAGCTCCATCAACGCCGGCACCCGCGCCGTCCACAGCAACCTCGGACTGGTCCGCGCCCTGCACTTCCCGCGCGCCAGCCTGCCCATCGCCGGCGTCGTGCAGCTCTTCCAGCAGCTGCTCGTCTCCATGGGCGCCCTGGTGATCCTGCTGCTCGCCTTCGGCCAGACCCCCCGCCCGGCCTGGCTCCTGGCCGTGCCGGCCCTGCTGCTCATGGCCCTCTTCTGCGCCGGCGTCGCCATGGTCATGGCCCGCATCGGCAGCAAGAGCCCCGATGTGAGCCAGCTGATGCCCTTCGTCCTGCGCACCTGGATGTACTCCTCGGGCGTCATGTGGTCCATCGACCAGATGGTCAGGGGCGACGAGCTGCCGCACTGGGTCGCGCTGCTGCTCAAGGCCAACCCCGCCGCCGTCTACATCGACCTGATGCGCTTCGCGCTGATCGACAGCTTTCCGGCGCACTCGCTCCCGCACCACGTGTGGCCCGTCGCCATCGGCTGGGCGCTGCTCGCCGGCGTCGGCGGTTTCATCTACTTCTGGAAGGCCGAGGAGGAGTACGGACGTGGCTGACACCGCAGCGAAGATCCCCACCGTGATCGCGGACGAGGTCCACGTCGTCTACAAGGTCCAGGGCGGCGGCAGCCGCAAGGGCGGCGCCACCGCCGCCCTCAGCCGGATCTTCTCCCGCGGGCCCGCCCCCGGCATCCGTGAGGTGCACGCCGTCAAGGGCGTCAGCTTCACCGCCCACAAGGGCGAGGCCATCGGTCTGATCGGCTCCAACGGATCGGGCAAGTCCACCCTGCTGGCCGCCATCGCCGGCCTCCAGCCGGTGGCCCGCGGCCGGATCTTCTCGCACGGCCAGCCGTCCCTGCTCGGGGTCAACGCCGCGCTGATGAACGACCTGACGGGCGAGCGCAACGTCGTGCTCGGCGGCCTGGCGATGGGCATGTCCCGCCGGCAGATCCAGGAGCGCTACCAGGACATCGTCGACTTCTCCGGCATCAACGAGAAGGGCGACTTCATCTCCCTGCCCATGCGCACCTACTCCTCGGGCATGGGTGCCCGGCTGCGCTTCTCCATCGCCGCCGCGAAGGACCACGACGTCCTGATGATCGACGAGGCGCTGGCCACCGGGGATGCCGCCTTCCAGCGGCGCAGCCAGGCCCGCATCGAGGAACTCCGCGAGCGCGCCGGCACCGTCTTCCTCGTCAGCCACGGCATCAACACGGTGCGCGAGACCTGCGACCGCGCGATCTGGCTGGAAGCGGGCGTCCTGCGCATGGACGGCCCTTCGGCCGAGGTCTGCAGCGCCTACGAGGCCTTCACCTCGGGCAGGGGGTGACCCGCCGGCGTCTCGGGGCGCCCCGCCGGCCCCGCCGCGCGTGGTAGGCGCGGGGGCCCGGGGGCAGAGCCCCCGGGCGGCGCCGCGGGCAAAGAGCCCCGCACCCTGCGGAGACGGAAAGCGGGCGGCCCCGGGACCTGCTGGTCCCGGGGCCGCCCGTCGTCCGTCTCCGCACGGCCCGCACCGTGGCGGGCCACCGGTCAGGTGTGCGTGCGCAGCAGCGAACGCATCGTCCGCATCGCGACCGACAAGTTCGCCAGGTCGAAGTCGTCCGAGCCGCGGATCTCGTCCAGGGTCGTGCGTGCCCGGGAGATCAGCGCCGCGTTCTTCTCCTCCCAGAGCTTGAACCGCTCCTCGGGGGTGGCCTCGCCGTTGCCCACCGACAGCACATCGGCGGTCAGGGCCGCGTGTGCGGCGAACAGGTCCTCGCGGATGGAGGCGCGGGCCATGGACTGCCAGCGGTCGGCCCGCGGCAGCTCGATGATCCGGTCCATCAGCTGGGTGATGTCCAGGCGGTCGGCGAGGTCGTAGTACACCTCGGCGACGTTCAGCGGGGCGACCCCGGTACGGTCCGCGATGGCGACGACGTCGAGCGTCGGGAAGGCGGAGGAGAAGCCGGCCACCTTGGCGGCCAGTTCCTCCGGAACGCCCTCACCGATCAGCTCGTCCATGATCGACTGGTACCACTCCAGGTCCGCGCCCCGCACCAGCTTCGGCAGCTCGGTCCAGACGTGGCCGACCCGCTCCCCGAAGAATTCGATGGTCTCGGTGATCTGGAGCGGCTGCGGCCGGTTGTTCAGCAGCCAGCGCGTGCCGCGCTCGACCAGGCGCCGCGAGTGGAGCCGGATCCGGGTCTGGACACTGGCCGCGACCTTGTTGTCGAGCGCCTCGACCGCGTCCCACACCTCGGCGAGGCCGAAGATCTCGCGGGCCGCGAGCTGCGCCCGCACGATCTCCTCCGTGGAGGCCCCGGTCTCCTCGCGCAGACGGTGCAGGAAGGTCGAGCCACCGGTGTTGACGGTGTCGTTGACCAGGATGGTGGTGGTGATCTCACGCCGCAGCGCGTGCGCCTCGACCTGCTCGGGGAACTTCTCGCGCAGGGCTGCGGGGAAGTACGAGAAGAGCAGGCGGCGCAGGTACGGGTCGTCCGGCAGCTCGGTCGCGATGAGCTCGTCCGCCACCGTGATCTTGGTGTAGGCGAACAGGACGGCCAGTTCCGGCTGGGTCAGGCCCTTGCCGGTGTTCAGCAGTTCGCGGATCTGCCGGTCCGCGGGCAGGAACTCCAGCTCGCGGTTGAGCAGCCCGGCTTGCTCCAGGCGGCGCATGAAGCGCTGCTGGGCGTGGAGCAGGCTGGGGGCCTGCGCCGCGCCGTTGGCCAGTGCCAGGTTCTGGGCGTAGTTGTTGCGGAGCACCAGGTGGCCGACCTCGTCGGTCATCTGGGCCAGCAGGGTGTTGCGCTGCTTGACGGTCAGGTCGCCGTCCGCGACGACCGCGTTGAGCAGGATCTTGATGTTCACCTCGTGGTCGGAGGTGTCCACGCCGGCGCTGTTGTCGATGGCGTCGGTGTTGATCTTGCCGCCCTCGCCGCCGGCGCCGCTGCGGGCGAACTCGATGCGTCCGAGCTGGGTCAGGCCCAGGTTGCCGCCCTCGCCGATGACCTTGGCCCGCACGTCGGAGCCGTTGACGCGGATGGCGTCGTTGGCCTTGTCGCCGACGTCCGCGTGCGTCTCGGCCGTGGCCTTGACGTACGTGCCGATGCCGCCGTTCCACAGCAGGTCCACGGGGGCCTTGAGGATGGCCTGCATCAGCTCGGCCGGGGTCATCTTGGTGACGCCCGCCTCGATGCCGAGGGCCGCGCGGACCTGCGCGGTGACCGGGACCGCCTTCGCCGAACGGGGGTGGATGCCGCCGCCCGCCGAGATCAGCGAGGTGTCGTAGTCGGCCCACGAGGAGCGCGGCAGCTCGAACAGGCGACGGCGCTCGGCGTAGGAGGTGGCCGCGTCCGGGTCCGGGTCGATGAAGATGTGCCGGTGGTCGAAGGCCGCGACGAGGCGGATGTGCTCGGAGAGCAGCATGCCGTTGCCGAAGACGTCGCCGGACATGTCGCCGACGCCGACGACGGTGAAGTCCTCGGTCTGGGTGTCGTGGCCCAGCTCGCGGAAGTGCCGCTTGACGGACTCCCACGCGCCGCGGGCGGTGATGCCCATGCCCTTGTGGTCGTAACCGGCCGAGCCGCCCGAGGCGAAGGCGTCCCCGAGCCAGAAGTTGTACGCGTGGGCAACCTCGTTGGCGATGTCGGAGAACGTCGCGGTGCCCTTGTCGGCGGCGACGACGAGGTAGGTGTCGTCCTCGTCGTGGCGGACCACGTCCTGGGGCGGGACGACCTCGCCCGCCACCAGGTTGTCGGTGATGTCGAGCAGCGCCGAGATGAAGGTGCGGTAGCAGGCGATGCCCTCGGCGAGCCAGGCGTCGCGGTCCACGGCCGGGTCGGGGAGCTGCTTGGCGACGAAGCCGCCCTTGGCGCCGACCGGCACGATGACGGTGTTCTTCACCATCTGCGCCTTGACCAGGCCGAGGATCTCCGTACGGAAGTCCTCACGCCGGTCGGACCAGCGCAGCCCGCCCCGGGCGACCTTGCCGAAGCGCAGGTGGACGCCCTCGACGCGCGGGGAGTACACCCAGATCTCGAAGGCCGGGCGGGGCGCCGGCAGGTCCGGGATGGCCTGCGGGTCGAACTTCATGGACACGTAGTCGTGCCACTCGAAGCCCTTCGCCTCCTGGAAGAAGTTGGTGCGCAGGGTCGCCTTGATCAGGGTGAGGAAGGCCCGCAGGATGCGGTCCTCGTCGAGCGAGGCGACCTGGTCCAGCGCTCCGTCCAGTTCCTCCAGCATGGCGTCGACGAGCTCGCTGCCGGCGGCCTGGCGGCCGGGCGACATGCGGGCCTCGAAGAGGGAGACCAGCAGCCGGGTGGTGTGGACGTTGTTGCGGAGGGTGTCCTCCATGTAGTCCTGGCTGAAGGTGGAACCGGCCTGGCGCAGGTACTTGGCGTACGCGCGCAGGACGACGGCCTGGCGCCAGGTCAGGCCGGCGCTCAGCACCAGGGTGTTGAAGTTGTCGTTCTCCGCCGCACCGGTCCACACCGCCGCGAAGGCTTCCTGGAAGCGCTCGCGGGCGTCGTCGCCGAGGTAGGCGTCGCCGTTGCCGGGCGAGACGGGCATCCGCAGGCCGAAGTCGTAGATCCAGGCGCTGACCCGGTCGGCGCGGCGCAGCTCGTACGGGCGCTCGTCGGTGACCTCGACGCCCAGGCGCTGGAGCACGGGCAGGACTGCGGACAGGGAGACCTGCTCGCCGGTGCGGTAGATCTTGAAGCGGCGCTCGCCGGGGCCCGCGCCGACGGGCTCGTACAGCGAGAGCGCGAACGGCAGGTCGCCGGCGGAGAGCTGCTCCAGGTGGCACAGGTCGGCGACGGCGGCGCGCGGCGAGTGGTCGGCCTTGTAGCCCTCGGGGAAGGAGGTGCCGTACTTGCGCAGCAGCTCGGCGGCGCGCTCCTCGCCCAGCTCGGCGACCAGGGCCTCGGAGAAGCCGTCGATCCAGGACCGGGCGGCGTCGACCAGGCGGCCCTCGATGCGTTCGACGTCGGCGTCGGTGAGGACCGGCAGTTCCTTGCCCTGCGGGACGCGGACGACGAAGTGGATGCGGGAGAGGATCGACTCGGTGTTCCAGGCGGTGAAGTCGACGCTGATGCCGTCGAGTTCCTCCTTCAGGATGTCGATCAGGCGCAGCCGCACGCCGGTGGTGTAGCGGTCGCGGGGCAGGTAGACCAGCGCGGAGTAGTAGCGCCCGTACTCGTCCTGGCGCAGGTAGAGCCGCAGCCGGCGGCGTTCCTGGAGGTACAGGACGGAGGTGACGATGGCCCGCAGCTGGTCGACGGGCGTCTGGAACAGCTCGTCGCGCGGGTAGGTCTCCAGGATCTGGAGCAGGTCGCGGCCGTCGTGGCTGCTGGGCGCGAAGCCGGCGCCTTCGAGGACCTCGGCGACCTTGCGGCGGATGACCGGGACGCGGCGCACGGACTCGGTGTAGGCGGCGGAGGAGAACAGGCCGAGGAAGCGCCGCTCGCCGACGACGTTGCCCTCGGCGTCGAACTTCTTGACGCCGACGTAGTCGAGGTAGGAGGGGCGGTGCACGGTGGAGCGGCTGTTGGCCTTGGTCAGCACCAGCAGGCGGTGCTCGCGGGCCTTGGCGCGGGCGTCCGCGGGCAGCCGGTTGAAGGACGGCGAGACGGGGTGGCCCTCGTCCTTGCCGCTGTGGTGCGGGTCGGAGCGCAGGATGCCGAGGCCGGTGCCGGGGACGGCCGCGAGGGAATCGCCGTCGACGAGGTTGTACTCGCGGTAGCCGAGGAAGGTGAAGTGGTCGTCGGCGAGCCAGCGCAGCAGTTCGCGGGCCTCTTCGAGCTCGTACTCGCGCAGGTCCGGGGCGGTCGGCTCCTCGGGCAGGGCGTCGGCGATGCGCAGGGCCGCATCGCGCATCTTCTCCCAGTCCTCGACGGACTCGCGCACGTCGGACAGGACGCGCAGCAGGTCGCCGGTGATCTGCTTGAGGTCGGCCCGGTCGGTCTCGCGGTCGATCTCGACGTGGATCCAGGACTCGACGAGGGAGTCGTGGGGGCGCGCGGTGCGGGGGCCGTGCGCGTCGCAGTCGGAGCCGAGGATCTCGATGAGCTTGCCGGTGACGTCGCGGCGGACGACGACCTGTGGGTGGATCACGACGTGGATGCCGCGGCCCTGGCGGGAGAGCTCGTTGGTGACGGAGTCCACGAGGAACGGCATGTCGTCGGTGACGACCTCGACCACGGAGTGGCTGGAGGTCCAGCCGTTCTCCTCGACGGTCGGGGTGTGCACGCGCACGTTCGCGGTGCCCTGCGGGCGGTTCTCGGCCAGCCGGTAGTGCGAGAGCGCAGCCCCGAAGACGTCGACCGGGTCCCGGTCCAGGAGGTCCTCGGGGGCGGTGTGCAGGTAGTAGCGCTGGAGGTAGGCGAGCACCGTGTCCCGGCCGGGACCCTCCCCTGGCTCGGACCCAGTCGGAAGTAGCCCCCCGGCCGGGCTGTTCTCAGCTACCCGGGCCGCCCGCGCGAGCAGCTCGGCCTTTGCTTCGTCCAGCTTGGTCTGCATGTCCTCTGGCTCCTGTCGCGCGCCATTGCGTGACGTAGGTGAAGGAAGGGATGACATAGCGCCGCGAGGCGGGGTGTCCGTTCGGGATCGACGCTATGCCGTCGAGAAAGCCGGCCGGGAAGGAACAAGCCATGATCATCGAGTCCCGGTGGCAGGGATCAGCGAGGGCCCGGGCACGGTCGTGCGCCGGGCGCATTCCGGGGGCCTCGGCGCCCCCGATGGATATCGCGCTGATCACGGGTACCAGGCTATCCCGCCGGACCCCCACCCCGTCACGGTCCGGAACTGTACAAAAGTGGGTGCACAAGTTTGACGTTGTGCGCAGTGACGTGGTCGACGGCGCGTGCCAGTGCTTATTCGGCCAGCGCGCGAGCAGTGCGCACGGCGTCTGCCAGGGTGTCCACGACGGGGACTCCGGCCGATTCCAGACTGGTGCGGCTGTGCGAACCACCCGTGTAGAGGACGGCTCGGGCGCCCACGTGGGCGGCGGCGAGGGCATCGTCCACGGCGTCTCCGATGAGCACCGTACGGGCGGGGGTCACGCCGATGGACTCCAGGGCCGCCATATGGCGTACGAGGTGTCCCGCCTTCGACGTGTGCGAGGGGCCGGTCCGTCCGTCGACGCGCAGGAAGTGCCGGTCGATGCCGTGGAAGCGCACGAGCGGTACGAGCTTCTCGTGGGGCGCGAGGGAGAGCAGGGACTGGGTGAGCCCGTCGCGCTGCCAGTCCTGCAGCAGTTCGAGGGCGCCCTCGGCGAGCCCGGCCTCCTCGGCCGCGGCCCAGTAGTGCCGGTGGAAGGTGGCGTCCATGAGCAGCCATTCCTCGTCGGTGGGCATGCGGCCCATGAGGCGCTCGTAGAACTTCGGCACCGGTACGACGTACAGGTCGCGGTAGGTCTCCAGGGTGATCGGCGCGAAGCCGAGCTCGGCGAAGGAGGCGTTGGTGGCGGCCATGACGGCGTCGATGTCGTGGAGGAGCGTGCCGTTCCAGTCCCAGACTATGTGGGTCACTTCAGCAGCCCCGGGATCTCCTGCACGCCGAACCACAGCAGCTCGTGGTCCTCGGCGCCGTCCACCACGGACCGCGCGTCGCCGTCACCGCCGTCGGCGGCCTCCACGGCTGCCGCGGCGGCGGCGACGTCCGCTTCGGCGTCGTCGGCGTCGACGTGCACCGCGGCGGCCACGGTGAGCCGTACGGGTGCGGCGAGGCCGACCTGGCCGAGGCCCGCCTCGTCGGCCCCGGGGAGGTCGGTGACCGCCTTGTCGGCGACGTCCAGGGCGACGACGACCCGCCGGCGCGGGGCCGCCGGGTCGGCGGCGAGCAGCTGCAGGGAGGCGGCAGCGGCGCGGGTCAGGGCCGCGTACTCCAGCTCCTCGATGTCGTCCGACACGTACCACTCGCGCAGGGCGGGTGTGACGGCGTACGCACGCAGCGGGGCGGGGCCCAGCTCACCCGCCTCGTGCGCCTCGGAGAGCCCGGGGAGGGTCAGGGGGACGTACACGCGCATGGCCGGCTGCTTTCGGTAGTCGGAGAACGCCCTCAGGATACGACCGGCCCCACCCGCACCGGGAGACCGGCGGTCCACCCGCCCGCCCCGGCCGGGCCGGCCCACATCCCCGCCCACGCCGGCATCGCCGATCGGGCCGCACGGCGTGCCCCACCGCCCGCCGGACCCGCCCGCCCGCCACCACGGGCCCGGCCGACCCCTCCGGTCCTCCGTCCGCCCGCCCCGCCCGGGCGCCCGACCGACCACCCCACGGGCTCGCCCGCCCCGCCGGCACACCGCCCGCCCCGCCGGACCCGACCGCCCGGCCGCCGGGCTCGACCGCCCGCGGCCGCGGGCCCGGCGGACCCGTCCGGTCCTCCGTCCGCCCGCAGGGACCGGCCGGCCCCATCGGTCCGGCCGGGTGACGGCCGTCGTCCCCCTTCGGGGTCGTGCGGCGCGCGCCTTCGCCGTCCACTCCGCTCCCGTACGCGGCGCCCCGGATACCGCCGGCGGACACCTCGGCCCCCGTCAGCGGGCCGCCGGGGGCCGGGGCGGCCCGCCGGGCACTCGGATAGGTGAACCTGTGCGGCCCCCGGCCGGGCCCGGCACGCGGTTGCGGAGCGTGTTCGGCGGACCGTAGAAGATCCCCATCAAGTTACCGCCCGGTATCGCTCCGGGCCCGGCTCGTTCGGGGGCAGATCGCGATGGACACCACGATGCTCGGCACGATCGGCGGCGAGGCGGCCCGCCGCCGGCCCGGCGGCCAGGCCCGGACCAGGCCCGTCGGCCGACGCGACCCGCGGCGCCCGGCGGGCCCGCCGCGGGCCCTGCGGCTCGGCCCGCACCACTGGTTCGCCGAGCGCCTGCTGGCGGTCGTCACCGGCCTCCGGCCGGTCCATTCGCTCCTAGGCCACACCATCGGCCCGGCCTACCAGCAGCTGGTCACCCTGGCCCCGTCCGACCCGCTGCGCGAGCAGCTGCGCCCCGTCGTCCGCCGGTGCGGCCGCTTCACCCCCGGTCCGGGCGTCATCGAGGCCTTCGCCCGGATCGCCACGGGTGACCGCATGACGGCGATGGCCTTCCGCCTGGAACAGGGCCCCGACCTGCGCTGGCGCTGCGCGGCGATCGAGATGCGGGGCCCCCGTCCGTGATCCGGGGCGCCGGGCACCCGACCACGCCCGGGCCGCTGACGGCCCGTCACCAGGCGGCCCCGGTCCCGGCTGCCGTCGTGGGTCACCAGCCTGGCCGGCCACACCGGCACCCGCTCGACGACCACGTGCCGACCGCCCCGGTGCAGCTCGAACCCGGAGCGGGCCGCACACGTACACAACGGGGGTATGGGCGTGGACTGCACGGGGGTACGGGCGTGGACAGCGGCAGGCCCCCGGCGCGCGCAACGCGGCCGGGGCCGGACACCGCATCGGTGTCCGGCCCCGGCCGGTCGTACCACCCCCGGGGGGCTACTTCTTGCGGCGGCGCCCGCCGGCGGCCTTCTGCGCCTTGCGGCGCTCGGCCCGGGTCAGCCCGTCGCCGTCACCGGCGCCCTCGGACTCGAAGTCCCCCTCGATCACACCGCCCTCACCGTCGACGCTCGGCGCCGAGAAGTGCAGGCGGTCCGGGCGCTGCGGCGCGTCCAGCCCCTTCGCCCTGATCTCCGGACGGACCGGCTCCTTGGTCAGCGACGGCGCCGTGTCCTGCACCGGGACCTCCTCGACCTGCTGCTCGACCTGGACCTCCAGGTTGAACAGGTAGCCGACGGACTCCTCCTTGATGCCGTCCTGCATGGCGTTGAACATGTCGAAGCCCTCGCGCTGGTACTCGACCAGCGGGTCCTTCTGGGCCATCGCCCGCAGGCCGATGCCCTCCTGCAGGTAGTCCATCTCGTACAGGTGCTCGCGCCACTTGCGGTCGAGCACCGAGAGCACCACGCGCCGCTCCAGCTCGCGCATGATGTCGGAGCCGAGCGTCTTCTCGCGCGCCTCGTACTGCTCGTGGATGTCGTCCTTGATGGACTCCGCGATGAACTCGGCGGTGATGCCCGCCCGGTCGCCCGCGGCCTCCTCCAGCTCCTCGATGGTGACCTTCACCGGGTAGAGCTGCTTGAAGGCGCCCCACAGGCGCTCCAGGTCCCACTCCTCGGCGAAGCCCTCGACCGTCTCGGCCGCGATGTACGCGTCGATCGTGTCGTCCATCATGAAGCGGACCTGCTCCTGGAGGTCCTCGCCCTCCAGGACGCGGCGGCGCTCGCGGTAGATGACCTCGCGCTGGCTGTTGAGGACCTCGTCGTACTTCAGGACGTTCTTGCGCGTCTCGAAGTTCTGGGTCTCGACCTGCGACTGGGCCGACGCGATCGCGCGCGTCACCATCTTGTTCTCGATCGGCACGTCGTCCGGCACGTTGGCCATGGCCATGACGCGCTCGACCATCTGCGCCTTGAACAGGCGCATCAGGTCATCGCCCAGCGACAGGTAGAAGCGGGACTCGCCCGGGTCGCCCTGTCGGCCGGAGCGGCCGCGCAGCTGGTTGTCGATGCGGCGCGACTCGTGGCGCTCGGTGCCCAGCACGTACAGCCCGCCGAGCTCCTTGACCTCCTCGAACTCGGCCTTCACGGCCGCCTCGGCCCTGGTGAGCGCCTCGGGCAGGGCGTGGGCCCATTCCTCGATGTGCTCCTCCGGGTCCAGGCCGCGCTGGCGCAGCTCGGCCTCGGCGAGGTCGTCCGGGTTGCCGCCGAGCTTGATGTCGGTACCGCGGCCGGCCATGTTCGTGGCGACGGTGACGGCGCCCCGGCGGCCGGCCTGGGCGACGATCGTCGCCTCACGGTCGTGCTGCTTGGCGTTGAGCACCTCGTGCGGGATGCCGCGCTTGGAGAGCTGCTGCGAGAGGTACTCGGACTTCTCGACCGAGGTGGTGCCGACCAGGATCGGCTGCCCCTTCTCGTGCTTCTCCGCGATGTCGTCGACGACGGCGGCGAACTTGGCGACCTCGGTGCGGTAGATCAGGTCCGGCTGGTCCTTGCGGACCATGTCGCGGTTGGTCGGGATCGGGACGACACCGAGCTTGTAGATCTGGTGGAACTCGGCGGCCTCGGTCATGGCCGTACCGGTCATGCCCGACAGCTTCGAGTAGAGGCGGAAGAAGTTCTGCAGGGTGATCGTGGCGAGGGTCTGGTTCTCGTCCTTGATGTCCACCCCTTCCTTCGCCTCGATGGCCTGGTGCATGCCCTCGTTGTAGCGGCGGCCGGCGAGGATACGGCCGGTGTGCTCGTCGACGATCATGACTTCGCCGTCGATGACGACGTAGTCCTTGTCGACCTTGAAGAGTTCCTTGGCCTTGATGGCGTTGTTCAGGTAGCCGACGAGCGGGGTGTTCACCGACTCGTAGAGGTTCTCGATGCCGAGCCAGTCCTCGACCTTGGCGACGCCGCTCTCGTGGATGGCGACGGTGCGCTTCTTCTCGTCGACCTCGTAGTCGCCGGTCTCCTCGATGCCCTTCAGCGGCTGGCCGGGCTCGCCCTTGGTCAGGCGGGTCACCAGCTTCGCGAAGTCGCCGTACCACTTCGTGGCCTGGTCGGCCGGACCGGAGATGATCAGCGGGGTGCGGGCCTCGTCGACCAGAATCGAGTCGACCTCGTCGACCACGGCGAAGTTGTGGCCGCGCTGGACGAGCTCGTCCTGGGACCAGGCCATGTTGTCGCGCAGGTAGTCGAAGCCGAACTCGTTGTTCGTGCCGTAGGTGATGTCGCAGTTGTACTGTTCGCGGCGCTGCGCGGGCGACATGTTCGCCAGGATGCAGCCGACCTCCAGGCCGAGGAACTTGTGCACCCGGCCCATCAGCTCGGAGTCACGCTCGGCGAGGTAGTCGTTCACCGTGATCAGGTGGACGCCCTTGCCGGACAGCGCGTTCAGGTACGCGGGCAGCGTGCCGACCAGGGTCTTGCCCTCGCCGGTCTTCATCTCGGCCACGTAGCCGAGGTGCAGCGCGGCGCCGCCCATGATCTGGACGTCGTAGTGCCGCTGGCCGAGGACGCGCTTGGCGGCTTCGCGTACGGTCGCGAAGGCCTCGGGCAGCAGGTCGTCCAGGCTCTCGCCGTCCTGGAAGCGCTGCTTGTACTCGTCCGTGAGCGCCCGCAACTCGGCGTCGGAGAGGTTGACGAAGTCCTCTTCGATGGAGTTGACCTGGTCCGCGATGCGGTGCAGTTTGCGCAGGATCTTGCCTTCGCCTGCACGCATGAGCTTGTTGAAGACGGACACCGAGGTTTGTCTCCTTGCCGGTCGGGCCTGGGCACTGTTCGTAGCCGGGCACGGCAGGTGGGCCCCACCGCAACGGCCATCGTAAGCGAGGACGTGGTCGCGTCGGGAGGTCCGCCGTAGCCGAAGGGCGCGGGCGCCCGGATTGAGAACGTACGCGGCAGGGCGAAGGTGCCGCTGCCTGGGCGGTGCTTTCGGAAAAAGTGTTCGCCGGGTACCCCTCGGCGCCACCACAATCCCCCCATGGAACCCACCGCTCTGACCACGGCCCGGCTGGACCTGCGCCCCTTCGCCCCTGCCGACGAGGACGAGGTGTACGCGGCCGCGCAGGACCCCGGCATCCAGCGCTGGACGATGGTCCCCTCCCCCTACCGGCGCGAGGACGCGCACGCCTTCGTCAACGAGATCGCGCCGAACGGCTGGCGCGAGGACACGGGCTACCCCTTCGCCGTCCGCCTCGGTCCCGGGGGCCCGCTGGTCGCCGCCCTCGGCATCCACCGCCGCGGGGAGGAGGGGTACGAAATCGGCTACTGGACGGTCAAGGAGCACCGCGGCCGGGGCTACATGGCCGAGGCCGTGGCGGCCGTCGCCCGGTGGGTCTTCACCGAGATGGGCGTCGTACGCCTGGAGTGGCGCGCGGAGGTGGGCAACACCGGCTCCCGGGCCGTCGCGGAGAAGACCGGCTTCCGTGTGGAGGGCCTGCTGCGGGCCGGCCTCATCCGGAGCGGCACCGCGCGCGACTGCTGGGTCGGCGCCCTGCTCCCCTCGGACCTGGGCCTGACGCCGGCCCTGCCGTACCTGTCCGCCGGTGTCGGTGGCGCCGCCTAGGCTGCGGACCATGACCAGCCTGCCGCAGCCGATCGTGTCCCTGTCCGCCGACGAGGCCCGCCGCATCGCCCTGCGCGCGCAGGGGTTTCTCGGTGCGCCCGACCGCCGCGGCGGGGTCCGGGGCGTCCTGCGCCACCTGGGCGCCGTGCAGCTGGACACGATCTCCGTCCTGGCCCGCTCGCACGAGCTGATCCCGTACGCGCGGCTGGGCGCCGTCGGCCGTACGGCGGTGGAGGGGGCCTACTGGTCGCAGCGCCACGCCTTCGAGTACTGGTCGCACGCGGCCTGCATCCTGCCCATCGAGGAATGGCCGCATTTCGCCTTCCGCCGCCGCTCCCGCCGGGTGCGCGGCCGCCGCTGGCACGTCCTTGAGGACAAGGAGCGCTCGACGAAGGCGGTACTGGACCGGCTGCGGGCCGACGGCCCGCTGACCTCCACCGAGCTGGGCGGCGCCAAGAACGGCGGCGAGTGGTTCGAATGGTCCGAGACGAAGATCGCGGTGGAGTGGCTGCTCGACACCGGCGAGGTGGTGTGCAGCGAGCGCCGCGGCTGGAAGCGGGTCTACGACCTCCCCGAGCGCGCCGTCCCCGGCGCCCTGCTCCACGACGACCTGGACGACCGCGAGTGCGTGCGGCGTCTCGTCGCCCTGGCGGGCCGGTCATTGGGCGTGGGCACCCGCGCGGACATCGCCGACTACCACCGGCTCAAGGGGGAAGAGGTCGACGCGGTGATCGCCGATTCCGGTCTGGTCCCGGTCACGGTGGAGGGCTGGGCGAAGCCGGCCTGGGCGGATCCGGCGGCCCTCGCCACGGCGCCCCGCGGCCGCCACCGCACGACGCTGCTCTCCCCCTTCGACTCGCTGGTCTGGGACCGGCCGCGCACGGAGCGGATCTTCGGTTTCACCCATCGCCTGGAGGCTTACGTCCCCAAGCCCAAGCGGATACACGGGTACTTCGCGATGCCGCTGCTGGCCGGCGGCCGCCTCCAGGGCCGTGTGGACCCGGGCCGCGAGGGCACGACCCTGGTCGCCCGACGGCTCTCCCTGGAGACGCCCCGGGCCGCCGCCGCGATGGCCGGGGCCCTGTGGGAGGCCGCCCGGTGGGTGGGGTGCGAGGAAGTCCGCGTCGACCTGGCGCAGAGCCCGCAGGAGGCCGAAGCCGTCAGGGCGGAACTGCGCGCGCAACACCCGTGACGGCCGCGCGCCCCGGCGCCCGGGCCGCCCCTTCCGGATCGTGGCGGCACACGCCGCCCGGCACGATCCGAAAGGGCGGCCTAGCGAATCTCCAGGATCTTCTCCCGCATCGCGTAGACCACGGCCTCCATCCGGGAGTGCAGCTGGAGCTTCTCCAGGATGTTGCGCACGTGGTTCTTCACGGTGTTCTCGGAGATGAACAACTGCTTGGCGATGTCACGGTTGTTCATGCCCGTGGCCACCAGCTTCAGGACCTCCAGCTCCCGGTCCGTGAGCCGGGGGGCGGGCACCAGCCGGCGCTCGTCCGTCCGCTGGATCATCGACTTGAACTCGGTGAGCAGCTTCGACGCCATCGACGGGCTGATCTGCGACTGTCCGTCCGCGACCGCCCGGATCGCGGTGGCCACCTCGTCCGTCGAGATCTCCTTCAGGAGGTAACCGGTCGCCCCCGCTTTGATCGCCTCGTAGAGGTCCGCCTCCTCATCGCTGATCGTCAGCATGATGATCTTCGCGGAGGGTGCCACCTCCTTGATCGAGGTACACGCCTCGATGCCGCCGCGCCGGGGCATCCGCACGTCCATCAGCACGATGTCCGGCAACAGGTCTGCCGCCTTGTCCACGGCCTCCGCGCCGTCCCCCGCCTCACCGACGACCTGGATGTCCTCCTCCTGGGCGAGGACGATCTCCAGCCCGCGCCGGAAGAGGGCGTGGTCGTCGACCACGAGGACCCGGATGGGCTCCCCGGCCGACGGCCCGGCCGGCTCCGTCACCGGGCCCGCCCCGCGGCAGTCCGCACCGTTGTCACCGCGCACCGGTCCGAAGCCGTCCGCCATCGTTCCTCCCCCTGCATGTGCCGAGCTCCCGGGCCAACCGGACGCGCACCGCGACCGGTTGACTGTCCGCCATGATTCCATGCCCGCGGCAGGGCGCGGGGTGGCGACGGCTGCGGGCTGGCGCATACGCGTCACACGACGGCCCCCGCGGGACGCCGGAGCGTCCCGCGGGGGCAAGCCGATCGTGTGGTCAGCCGCCGAGCGCACCGCCGGCGCCGCCACGCGGCTCCTCCGAGCTGGAGGCCCCGTCGGGGTTCACGTGGATCACGCCGTAGTCGTACGCGTGACGCCGGTAGACGACACTGGGCAGCTTGCTGTCGGCGTCGACGAACAGATAGAAGTCGTGGCCGACCAGTTCCATTTCGTACAGTGCCTGGTCGAGCGACATGGGTCCGGCCGAATGGGTCTTCTCCCGGACGACGAGCGGGCCTTCGCCCTGGATTTCCAGCGAACCGATCCGCGTGGTGGGGATCCCGTCCGCCTTCTCCTCGGAAACCGGCTCTCCGTTTCCGTTCAGCGTCGCGGCGTCGGGCACCACGTCGGCGACCTCCGCCGCCGGGATGCGTCCGCTGCCGCGGCGGGTGTGGCGCTTGTCGTGCTGCTTGCGCAGCCGGGCCTCCAGCTTGTCCTGAGCCAGGTCCAGCGCCGCATACGGGTCGGCAGCTGCGGCCTCGGCCCGGATCACCGGACCCCGCGAGTGCAGGGTGATCTCCACGCGGTCGGAACGGTCGGCCTGGCGCGGGT
Source organism: Streptomyces sp. CB00455 (assembly GCF_001905445.1). GTDB lineage: Bacteria > Actinomycetota > Actinomycetes > Streptomycetales > Streptomycetaceae > Streptomyces. The sequence goes on from NZ_LIVQ01000003.1 coordinate 1,070,088, forward strand.
TGTGCTCCTTGGACACCTCGACGTCCAAGCTGATCACCTTGGCGTCGAGCCTCTGGATCCGCTCCGGATTCAGCTTCTCGGCCACGTGCTTGCGGAACCGGTCGGGCACCTCGGTCTTGCGGCCCTTGACGACGATGTCCACGCAGAACTCCGTTCCCGGATAGCTCCACCCCTGCGGGCGAAGCGTCTCCCTTTCGCACCAGACTCCGGTGAACACCGGAGACTCGGACTTGGCGACTTTCACCTCCTCCTCCCCCATCGGCAAGATCTAAACCCACCGACTTCGGAGTCGAGAGACAGCCTCCTGAACACGAAGATTTTTCGAAACGTGCGATCCGACGCGCGGGGCCAAGGTCTCGCCAGTTCCTCACAACCGAACATATCTCTCTATGACGGTTGGCGGCACCCGCTACCGGAACGTACCTCCGTTCAGGTGACTGTTCCCTCTTACTACCTGCAACGATGCGCCTTCCCTGACAGTTCCAAAACTATTCACAGGATTGTCGATCAGTAGCTCCGGACGACTGGATCCGCCCGCGGAAGTCCGATCGCGCGGCCACCACCGCCGCGCCCGGCGCGGCTCCCTGCGCCAGCCCCGCGACGCACACCGCCCGGGCCGCCTCCGCCAGCGTCGCCCCCGTGGTGACGAGGTCGTCCACCAGCACGACGACGGCCCCGGCCGTCAGCCGCGCACCGCCCCGCCGCACCTCCAGCGCACCCGCCAGGTTCTCCCGGCGCTGCCGGGCGCCCAGTCCGGCCTGGTCCGCGACGGCTCTGCGCAGTCTCAGTACGGGCGCCACCCGCGCGGGCACACCGCTGCGCCGCAGCCGGGCCGCCGCGGCCAGGGCGATCCGGCGCGCCGGATCGTGCCCGCGCGCCCGCACCTGCCGCCGCGCCGAGGGGACCGGTACCAGGGCCAGCTCACGGCCGCCCGGCTCACCGCCCACCGGCGCCGCCGCGGCCCGCACCGCCCCCGCCAGGGCGGCGCCGAGGGCCCCCGCGAGGGGTAGCGCCCCCCGCTCCTTGTGGGCCAGCAGGACCTGCCGTACGGGCCCGTCGTAGACGGCGGCGGCATGGACGGCCGGGAGCCCCCGCGGCCGGGGCGAGGGCCGCGCGAGGAACACCGGGTCCCCGCCCAGCGCGGCGAGGCAGGCCGCGCACAGCAACACCCGCGCGGCGCCGCAGCCCGCGCAGTCGACCGGCAGCACCAGCCCGGCGACCTCCCGCCACCACCATCCCTGCATGTCCCCACCGTGCCCTGGCCGCCGCCCGCCCGCGACCCCTGTGGACAACCGCGGGCGCCGTGGCGCACAGCCGTCCGGCACACAGCCCAGCCCGGTGCACGGCGGTGCGATGCACAGCCCATCCGGCACACCCCGGTCCGCCGGACAGCCCATCCGCTGCACAGCCCGTCCGGTGCGTGGAGCCCGCGGCGTCCTCAGCCCGGGTACACCGGCGCCCGGCCGCCCGCCGCCACCGTGCGCCACTGCGCCCCCGGCGGCAGCCACACGATCCCGTCGTCCCCCGAGTACGCCACCACCGGCTTCGGCTTCGCCTCGTCCTCCGATGCGGCCACCGCGACCGCGCTGAGCCCCGTCGCCCCGGGCAGGCTCGCCGCGACCATCGAACCGTCCGCCAGCATGTACCGGGCCTGCACGACCCCGCCGCTCTCCCGGCCCACCACCAGCAGCCGGCCCCGCGGCGCCCAGCTCATCGCCGTCACGTCCGCCATCTGCGGCGCGGCCGGACGCAGCTCGCGCACCGACACCGCCGAGACGTCACCCTTGCCGTCGGGCCGCTCGATCCGCCCCACGAAGAGGTTCTTGCGACCGCCCTCCCGCTCCACGAGCAGCGCGAGGCGCACCCCGTCGGCGGAGGCCTTCAACGAGGTGATCCGTCCGTCCAGCCCGGCGACCTGCACCTTCTCCGGCGTTCCGGTGCCGCCCGGCACCCGCCACAGCCCCGGCCGCTGGGGATCCTGGTCCGCGATCCACAGGTCGCCGGCCGCGTCCCAGCTCGGCGCCGTCAGCGTGTTCGGCTTGTTCCCCTTGCCGACCAGCGGCACCGGCTGCGGCATCGGGCCGGCCCCGGCCATGGGCACCACGTACAGCCCGTGCCCGTCCTCGGAGACCACCGCCGTGCGCCGCTCGTCGTAGGACACGGCCGCCGAGCCGACCTTGAACCCCGGGGGCGTGGTCAGCGGGCCCGGCACCGGCTCGGGCCGGGCCTGCTGGTCCTCGCCGGCGATGTCGAGCTTCATCCGGACCAGCCGGTCCTCGTTGTCGACGAAGTACTGGTACTCGGGGGAGCGCGGCCGGTTGGCGATGACCGCCGCCGTCACCTCGGTCACCGAGCACAGCGAGGACGACTTGCCGTCGGGACGCAGCAGTTCGACCCGGTCCAGCCGTGACGCCGTCAGGTCCTTGACCGTGTAGAGGAGTTGGGTGGCCATCTTCTGGCACTGCGGCTGCGCGACGTTGTCGGCCTTGTCGTTGAGCGGCACCCGCAGCGTGTTCTGGCCGTCGTACGAGAGGGACTTGGTGCCCGGACGCAGTTCCGTCCCGGCGGGGAAGCTGGATTCCACGACCGGCGCGAGCCACCGCGACGGCCCCGCCAGCAGCGACTGCACGGTCTGCGTGGTCGGGTCCATCCGCGAGTCCGGGTCGCTGCGCTGGCGCACGTACACCGGGTCGGCGACGAGCGCGCCGCCCGCGAAGTAGTACTTGTTGACCGGCATGTAGATGCGCTGGAAGTCGGACTCGCTGAGCACGAGGCTGCTGGGCGGGCTCGCGATCCGCCACTGCTTGTCCTCTTGGACCAGCTGGAGGAACTCCTCGTACGCCCCGCCGCCGGTCTCCGGCTGGTAGGCGCTGCGCTCGTCCACCGTCGCGAGCTTCTTGCCGGTCACCTTCCAGCGGGGCCGCTCGGCGTCCTTCTCCCCGCGGACCGGGGAGCGGTCGAGGCCGGCCGAGAGCACGGTGACGGCCGACCCGGGCCGCCAGCTCTTCGCGGCGTCCTCGGTGAGGTACTTGCGGGCGGTCTCCAGCTGCGGGTCGTCGCTGGTCATCGCCTCCAGGAAACCGTCGACGATCTCCGCCGGACTGGCCTTGTCGGCCGGCGGCACGCCGAAGACCCGCACCTGGGAGTCGACGCCCTGCGAGGCCTGCACCGAGCGGATCTCACCGTGGTCGGGCATCGAGGCGCACCCGGCCAGCAGCAGTCCGGCCGCCCCGAGGGCCCAGGCCCGTACGGCACGCCCCCGCCCCCGGGCCCGCGCGCTCCCGCGCTCAGCGTCCATCGGGTCCGTCGGGTCCATCGGATCGATCCTCCTGTGGTGCCTGCTCGGCCGGCCGGGGCACGACCCTGGCTCCGTTGCCCGGCAGGGCCGTCGGGTCGGCGGGTACGGGCATCGCTCCGGCGACCGCCGACCGCGGCGGGATCGGCGACCGGTCGCCGCCGTCCGCGGGCTGCCGCCGGGCCGCCGCACTGCCGGCGGCGTCGGCCGCGGCCCTGGCCCGGTTGGCCCGGGAGTCCTCCGGTTCCAGCGGGATGGGCGAGCCCCTCAACGGTTCGTCGGCGGTGCGCGGCAGCGTGAGGCGGAACTGCGAGCCACCCCCGGGCTCACCCCATGCCTGGAGCCAGCCGCCGTGCAGGCGGGCGTCCTCGACGGCGATGGACAGGCCCAGCCCCGTCCCGCCCGTGGTGCGCGCCCGCGCCGGGTCGGCCCGCCAGAAACGGTTGAAGACGCGGGTGGCCTCGCCGGGCTTCAGCCCGACGCCGTAATCGCGCACGGCGACGGCGACGGCGCCGCCCGCGGACGCGAGCCGGACCACCACGTCGCGCCCCTCGCCGTGCTCCACCGCGTTGACGACGAGGTTGCGCAGCACGCGCTCCACGCGCCGCGCGTCGGCCTCGGCGATGACGGGCTGGCTGTCGCCCAGCACCCGGATGCGGGAGCCCTTGTGTTCCGCGAGCGGCTCGGCCCCGTCGATGACGCGGTGCACGACGTCGCGCAGGTCGATGGGTTCCGCCTCCAGGGCCGCCGCCCCGGCGTCGAAACGGCTGATCTCCAGCAGGTCCGCGAGCAGCGACTCGAACCGGTCGAGCTGCCCGGCAAGCAGCTCGGCGGAGCGCGCGGTCACCGGGTCGAAGTCGACCCGGGCGTCGTGGATGACGTCGGCGGCCATCCGTACCGTCGTCAGCGGGGTGCGCAGTTCGTGGGAGACGTCCGAGACGAACCGGCGCTGCATCCGCGAGAGGTCCTCCAGCTGCTGGATCTTGAGCTGGAGGTTCTGGGCCATCTTGTTGAACGCCTCGCCCAGGCGGGCGATGTCGTCCTCACCGGTGACCTTCATCCGCTCCTGGAGCCGCCCGGCGGAAAGCCGCTCGGCGATGCCCGCGGCCATCCGGACGGGAGTGACGATCTGGCGCACGACGAGCCAGGCGATGGCGCTGAGCAGCACGACGACGAACAGCCCGGCGGTGGCGATGGTGCTCTTGACGAGGTTGAGGGACTCCTCCTCCTGCGTCAGCGGGAAGAGGTAGTACAGGTCGTACGGGTCCCCGTTGATGTCGGTGAGCCGCTTGCCCACGACCAGCGCGGGCTCGGGCGCCTTCTCCCCGGCCCCGGCGGTGTACCGGATCTCGGAGAAGGTCTTGAAGGTCCCGGTGGCGTGATTGACGGCGCGCCGCAGCGCCGCCGGCACGCTGGCCGTCGGATCCACGTTGCCGGAGGCGCGGGCGCCCTTGACGCCCTGGGCCCCGGGCAGCGCCTGCTCCCCGGTGCCGGCGCCGAGCGCGGCCACCTCGAAGGCGGTCTGGCCGCCACTGGCCAGCTGCTTGACGAGGGAGTTCATCCAGGTGCTGGCGTCCCGGCCGACCTTGTTGTCGGTGGCGTCGGGCCCGTCCACCGTGGCGGGAGCGTTGGCCTTCTCCTGTGCGACCGCGAAGCCGCCCGCGGCCTGGCTCTGCGCCGCCTCCTCCTTGGCGTCGAGGAGGCCCTTGCTGACCTGCGCGATGACCACGAAGCCCAGCGCGAGGACGACGGCCAGCGACATCAGCAGGGTGGCCGCGACCACCCGGAGCTGGATGTTGCGCCGCCACAGCCGGACAGCCGGAAGCAGCGGCCGGCGCACGAGGCGCACGAACAGCCGCAGCACGGGGCCGCCGGGAGCTCCGTCCTGGAGCAGCCGGCCGGCCCGCAGGCTCCCCCAGCGGGAGCCGACCCGGTCCTTGCCGGCCTGCACCTCAGCTGGGTCCGGCCTTGTAGCCGACACCGCGCACCGTCACGACGATCTCGGGGCGCTCCGGATCCTTCTCGACCTTGGAGCGCAGCCGCTGCACATGCACGTTGACCAGCCGGGTGTCCGCCGCGTGCCGGTAGCCCCAGACCTGCTCCAGCAGCACCTCGCGGGTGAACACCTGCCAGGGCTTGCGCGCGAGGGCGACCAGCAGGTCGAACTCGAGCGGGGTCAGGGCGATCGAGGCACCGTCCCGCTTGACCGAGTGCCCCGCCACGTCGATGACCAGGTCACCGATGGCCAGCTGCTCGGGGGCGGGCTCCTCCGACCGGCGCAGGCGGGCCCGGATGCGGGCCACCAGCTCCTTCGGTTTGAACGGCTTGACGATGTAGTCGTCGGCACCGGACTCCAGGCCCACCACGACGTCGACCGTGTCGCTCTTGGCGGTGAGCATCACGATCGGTACGCCGGACTCGGCCCGGATCAGCCTGCAGACCTCTATGCCGTCCCGTCCGGGCAGCATGAGGTCGAGTAGCACCAGGTCCGGCTTCGCCTCCCGGAAGGCAGCAAGTGCCTTGTCACCGTCCGCTACGAACGACGGCTCAAAACCTTCTCCACGCAGCACAATGCCGAGCATCTCGGCCAGCGCGGTGTCGTCGTCGACGACAAGGACTCGTCCCTTCATGGTTGACATCATCCCATTAGCTAATCGTTACCTGGCGGTGAGCTGTCCCACAGCCAAAAGGGCTGGAAATCGCCCCTCGGACCTGCGTGGAGATCAGGTCGACCAGTCTGCCCCGGATCCGGGTGACAATTGAAGGTACGGGCTGCCCGGGATCCGGGGGGACGGCTGGTCCGTTCGGTGATCCCACGTGACACGATGGCAGCGACCAGCGCCCCCACCGCAGCAGGTGCACGTGAAGGAGCGACGATGAACGACTCTCCGGGCTGGGCTCCGCCCGGATCCTCCCCGTCCGACGGTGAGCGGCCGGAAGCGCCGGCCGACCCGCGGCAGGAGCAGCCGTCGCAGCCCGCCGGCGACCGGAAATGGTCCGCCGAGCAGCCGCCTCCCGGCCAGTGGTCGAGCCCGGGCACCGCCGCACCCGGCCCGGCCGCCCCGCAGCAGCCGCAGCAGCCGCCCCAGGGGCAGGGGTGGGGGTCCTACGGCCCGCAGCCGCCCGGCGCCCCCCAGGGCGGCCCGTACGGCCATCCGGGCGCCCACGGCCAGTGGGGCAAGCCCCCGGCCGCGAAGCCCGGTGTGATCCCGCTGCGCCCCCTGGGCCTCGGCGAGATCCTCGACGGCGCGGTGGCCACCATGCGCACCCACTGGCGCTCGGTCCTGCCGATCACCCTGGTCGTGGCCACGGTCGTGCAGGTGATCAACGTGCTCGTGCAGAAGTACGCCCTGTCCGAGTTCACCCTCGCCACCGATCCGGGGGCCGATCTCGACCAGGCCGTCAACAACCTCGCGGCGACCGCGGGGATCACCCTCGGCGCTTCCTTCGTCCAGGCCCTCGGCGGCATCGTGGCCACCGCGATGCTCACGATGATCTTCAGCCGGGCCGTGCTCGGCAACACCTCGACGATCTCCGCCGCATGGCGCGAGGCCCGCCCCCGGCTGCCACACCTGATCGGCCTGACGCTCCTCATGGGCCTCGGCGCGATCCTGCTCTTCGCCGTACTGGCCCTGCCCGGCATCCTCACCCGGCGCCCGGAGCTGATCCTGCTGGGCCTCTTCGCCGCGTTCCCGCTGCTCCTGTGGCTGTGGATCAAGTTCATCCTGGCCTCGCCCGCGCTGATGCTGGAGAAGGGCACCGTCTTCAAGTCCCTCGCCCGCTCCGCCAAGCTCGTCAAGGGCACCTGGTGGCGCGTCTTCGGCATCACCGCCCTCACCACCCTCATCACGTCCATCGTCGCGGGCATCATCGTCTGGCCCCTGACCATCGTTGGCATCGCCGTCTTCGGCGGCGGCATGAACGGCATCGAGAACGGCACCGCCTCCACCGCGTGGGGAGCGCTCGTCCTGTCCGGCATCGGCGCGATCATCGCGCAGACCATCGTGATGCCGATGCAGTCCGGCGTCACCGTCCTGCTCTACGTGGACCAGCGCATCCGGCGCGAGGCCCTCGACCTGGAGCTCGCCCGGGCGGCCGGCGTCGAGAACTACGGCACGACCGGAGGCTGACACACCGATGATGAGCACGGGGGGCCTCATCAAGCACGCCGCGGCGCTCCTGCCGGGCGCGGAGACACCACCGGTGACGACACCGCGCGAGCCCGCCCGGGAGGCGGCCGAGCACGAACTGTCCAAGCCGATGTACCACGAGAACGACCCGGGACTGGCGGCCCGCGCCCTGCGCAGGCTGTCCGCGTGGCTCGACGACCTGCTCGGCGCGGCCTCCGGGGCCACCCCGGGCGGCGCCGTCGGCCTCGTCGTGATCATCCTGCTCGCCGTGCTGGCCGCCGGCGCCCTGTGGTGGCGGCTGGGCACCCCCCGCCGGGCCGCCGCCGGGGCGGGCACCCTCTTCGGCGACGGCGTTCGCAGCGCCTTCGACCACCGCGCGGCCGCCGAGGCGCACGCGGCTTCGGGCCACTGGACCGAAGCCGTCCAGGAGCGCATGCGGGCCGTCGTGCGCTCCCTGGAGGAACGCGCCCTCCTCGACCCCCGCCCGGGCCGCACCGCCGACGAGGCGGCCGCCGAAGCCGCCGCCTCGCTCCCGGACCACGCCGGGGAGCTCCGCGCCGCCGCCCGCACCTTCGACGACGTCACCTACGGCGGCCGCAGCGCCGACGCGGACACCTACGCCCGCCTGCGCACCCTCGACCTCACCCTGGACCGCGCCAAGCCGCTCCTGACGGGACCCACCGCATGACCGGCCCCCCCACCCCCGAACCCCGCCCCGACGCCCAATCCCCCGCCACGCCCGGCACCCCTGACCGAGCCCGGGACCTCCCCGGCGCGAACAGCCGCCCCGGCGGCCCCGGCGGAAACTCCGCCAGCCGCAGCGGGGGCGACCCCCGCACCCCCGAAAGGCCTGGCGGGACCGGCGGATCACCGAACGTCCCCGGCAGAGCGGGCACCTCTGGCGGGGCCCCAGGCCTCCCCGGCGGCCCCGGCACCCCCGGTGACCCCGGCACCCCCGGTGACCCCGGCGCGCCTGGTGCCCCCGGCGGCCCCGGCGTGGCCGGTGGCGCCGCCGTAGCCGGGGCCGGCCGGGCGCAGGGGTTGCGGCGGCTGCGGGGCGCGCGGAGTGTTCTCGCCGTCGTCGCCGTGCTCGCCGCAGGCGGACTCGCCCTCGCAGCCCTCGGCTCCGGCACCCGCCACGGCCTCCTCGACCCCCGCTCCGCCGACCCCTCCGGCAGCCGGGCCGTCGCCGAGCTCCTCAAGGACCGCGGCGTCACCACCCGCGTCGTCACCACGGCCCGCGAGGCCGCCGGCGCCGCCGGCCCCCGCACCACCCTCCTGGTCACCGACCCGGACCGCCTCGGCGCAGCCCAGCGCGGCGCGCTGCGCTCGGCCATGGACCTCTCCGGCGGCCGCACCGTCCTGCTCGCCCCCGGCAGCCAGAGCCTCGCCGGCCTGGCCCCCGGCGTACGCACCAAGGGAGACGCCGGGCAGGACAACCTGGCCCCCGCCTGCGACCTGCCCGCCGCGACCACCGCCGGCCGCGCCGGCACCGGCAGCGGCCTGCGCTACACGACCACCCTCCCCGGGGCCACCGCCTGCTACCCCAGCGACGGCCACCCCACCCTGGTCGTCCTCCCCACCGGCACCTCCGCCGGCACCGGCCGCACCGGCGCCCCCGGCGCCCCCCGCACCACCGGCGACACCGTCCTCCTCGGCTCCGAGACGATCCTCCTCAACGAGAGCCTCGCCGACGAGGGCAACGCCTCCCTCGCCCTCCAACTCCTCGGCTCCCGACCCGAACTCGTCTGGTACATGCCGTCCCTCGCGGACTCCGGCCCGGACACCGGCTCCGGCCAGGACAAGACCCTCTTCGACCTCGTCCCGGCCGGCTGGTCCTGGGCCCTGCTCCAGCTCTTCCTCGCCGCCGCCCTCGCCGCCCTCTGGCGCGCCCGCCGGCTCGGCCCCCTCGTCACCGAGAAGCTGCCCGTCGTCATCCGCGCCTCCGAGGCCACCGAGGGCCGCGCCCGCCTCTACCGCAAGACGGGGGCCCGCGACCGCGCGGCCACCGTGCTGCGCGCCGCCGCCCGCGAACGCCTGGCCGCCATGGTCGGCGTACCGCACACCCACGCGCACGACCCCTCGGCGCTGGCGCCCGCCGTCTCCGCCCGACTCACCGGCGACCCGCGGACCAGGGACGTCACCGCCCTGCTCTTCGGCCCCGCCCCCTCCGGCGACGCGGCGCTCGTCGCGCTCGCCGACCACCTCGACGCCCTCGAAAGAGAGGTCCGCACGTCATGACGTACCCGGCCACCGAGTCCGCCACCGCGGACAGCGCCCGCGCTTCGCTCGAAGCGCTCCGCACCGAGATCGGCAAGGCCGTGGTCGGGCAGGACTCCGCCGTCACCGGCCTCGTCGTCGCACTGTTGTGCCGCGGCCACGTCCTCCTCGAAGGCGTCCCCGGCGTCGCGAAGACCCTCCTCGTACGAGCCCTCGCCGCCTCCCTCGAACTCGACACCAAGCGCGTCCAGTTCACCCCCGACCTGATGCCGAGCGATGTCACCGGCTCCCTCGTCTACGACGCCCGCACCGCCGAGTTCTCCTTCCAGAACGGCCCGGTCTTCACCAACCTCCTCCTCGCGGACGAGATCAACCGGACCCCGCCCAAGACCCAGTCCTCGCTCCTCGAAGCGATGGAGGAGCGCCAGGTCACGGTGGACGGCACCCCCCGGCCCCTCCCGGAGCCCTTCCTCGTCGCCGCCACCATGAACCCGCTGGAGTACGAGGGCACTTACCCCCTGCCCGAAGCCCAGCTGGACCGCTTCCTCCTCAAGCTCACCGTCCCGCTCCCCTCCCGCGAGGACGAGATCGGGGTCCTGACCCGCCACGCCGCCGGCTTCAACCCCCGCGACCTGCACGCCGCCGGCATCCGTCCGGTGGCCGGCCCCGCCCAGCTCGAAGCCGCACGCGAAGCCGTGGCCGGGGTCTGCGTCTCCCCCGAGATCGCCGGCTACGTCGTCGACATCTGCCGCGCCACCCGCGAATCGCCGTCGCTCACCCTCGGCGTCTCCCCCCGCGGCGCGACCGCCCTGCTGGCCACCTCCCGCGCCTGGGCGTGGCTGACCGGCCGCGACTACGTCACCCCCGACGACGTGAAGGCCCTCGCCCTGCCGACCCTCCGCCACCGCGTCCAGCTGCGCCCGGAAGCCGAGATGGAGGGTGTGACGGCCGACGCCGTCATCACGGCGATCCTCTCCCACGTCCCCGTCCCGCGCTGATGGCCCTCACCGGTCGCGCCGCCCTGCTGGCGGCCCTCGGCAGCATCCCCGTCGGCATCCTCGAACCGAGCTGGACGGGGATGCTCGCGGTCAACGGCCCCCTGGCGCTGGCCTGTGCGGTCGACTACGCCCTGGCCGCCCCCGTCCGGACCCTGCGTCCGACCCGCTCGGGCGACACCTCGGTCCGCCTCGGCGAGCCGGCGGACGTCCACCTCACCCTGACCAATCAGAGCAACCGCCGGCTGCGCGCCCGCGTCCGCGACGCCTGGCCGCCCAGCAGCTGGCTCCCGGGGACGGAAACGGCGGCCTCCCGCCACACCGTGGTGATCCCCGCGGGCGAGCGCCGCCGCCTGACGACGCGTCTGCGGCCCACGCGCCGCGGCGACCGACAGGCCGACCGCGTGACCATCCGCTCGTACGGCCCGCTGGGCCTGTTCGCCCGCCAGGGCGCCCACGTCGTCCCCTGGACGGTCCGCGTCCTGCCCCCCTTCGCCAGCCGCAAGCACCTGCCCTCGCGCCTGGCGCGGCTGCGCGAACTGGACGGCCGTACGAGCCTGCTGACGCGCGGTGACGGCACCGAGTTCGACAGCCTGCGCGATTACGTCCCCGGCGACGACACCCGCTCGATCGACTGGCGGGCCACGGCCCGGCAGCACAAGGTGGCCGTCCGCACCTGGCGCCCCGAACGCGACCGGCACATCCTGATCTGCCTGGACACCGGCCGCACCTCGGCGGGCCGCGTCGGCGACGCCCCCCGGCTGGACTCCGCGATGGACGCGGCCCTCCTCCTCGCCGCCCTCGCCACCCGCGCCGGCGACCGCGTGGACCTGCTGGCGCACGACCGCCGCCTGCGCGCCCTGGTCCAGGGACGTCCGGCGGCCGATGTCCTGCCGGCCTTCGTCAACGCGATGGCTGCGCTCGAACCGGAACTCGTCGAGACGGATGCGCGGACCCTGGTGTCCACGATCCTGCGCACCGCCCCCCGCCGCTCCCTGGTGGTCCTGCTGACCAGCCTGGACGCGGCGCCCGTCGAGGAGGGCCTGCTGCCGTTCCTGCCGCGCCTCACGCAGCGCCACACGGTCGTGCTGGCCTCCGTGGCGGACCCACACGTCGCGCGGATGACGACGTCCCGCGGCAGTGTGGAAGCCGTGTACGAGGCCGCGGCCGGCACGCAGTCCTCGGCTCAGCGCCGACGCACCGGTGACCAGCTGTCCCGCCACGGCGTCCACGTCGTGGACGCCACCCCGGAAACCCTGGCCCCCGCCCTCGCCGATGCCTACCTGGCTCTCAAGGCCGCCGGCCGCCTCTGAGTCCCGCCCGTCCCGTCCCGTCCAGGTCACCCGTGCGGGGAGACGATCTCTTTCCTGAGATCGTCTCCCCGCAAAAGGCCTTGAACGCAGAAAAGCCCCGCACCATGAATGGTGCGGGGCTTTCC
>NZ_LIVQ01000004.1:0-454067 GCF_001905445.1 Streptomyces sp. CB00455
CCTGCAGTACCATCGGCGCTGAAAGGCTTAGCTTCCGGGTTCGGAATGTAACCGGGCGTTTCCCTAACGCTATGACCACCGAAACACTATGAAATTTGAACGCTGGATGAAAACACAGCTGTTCGTTATTTCAGAACTAACACAGTGGACGCGAGCAACTGAGGACAAGCCCTCGGCCTATTAGTACCAGTCAGCTTCACCCGTTACCGGGCTTCCACATCTGGCCTATCAACCCAGTCGTCTACTGGGAGCCTTACCCTCTCAAGGAGGTGGGAATACTCATCTCGAAGCAGGCTTCCCGCTTAGATGCTTTCAGCGGTTATCCCTCCCGAACGTAGCCAACCAGCCATGCCCTTGGCAGGACAACTGGCACACCAGAGGTTCGTCCGTCCCGGTCCTCTCGTACTAGGGACAGCCCTTCTCAATATTCCTACGCGCACAGCGGATAGGGACCGAACTGTCTCACGACGTTCTAAACCCAGCTCGCGTACCGCTTTAATGGGCGAACAGCCCAACCCTTGGGACCGACTCCAGCCCCAGGATGCGACGAGCCGACATCGAGGTGCCAAACCATCCCGTCGATATGGACTCTTGGGGAAGATCAGCCTGTTATCCCCGGGGTACCTTTTATCCGTTGAGCGACGGCGCTTCCACAAGCCACCGCCGGATCACTAGTCCCGACTTTCGTCCCTGCTCGACCCGTCGGTCTCACAGTCAAGCTCCCTTGTGCACTTACACTCAACACCTGATTGCCAACCAGGCTGAGGGAACCTTTGGGCGCCTCCGTTACTCTTTAGGAGGCAACCGCCCCAGTTAAACTACCCATCAGACACTGTCCCTGATCCGGATCACGGACCGAGGTTAGACATCCAGCACGACCAGAGTGGTATTTCAACGGCGACTCCACAACCACTGGCGTGGCCGCTTCAAAGTCTCCCACCTATCCTACACAAGCCGAACCGAACACCAATATCAAACTATAGTAAAGGTCCCGGGGTCTTTCCGTCCTGCTGCGCGAAACGAGCATCTTTACTCGTAGTGCAATTTCACCGGGCCTATGGTTGAGACAGTCGAGAAGTCGTTACGCCATTCGTGCAGGTCGGAACTTACCCGACAAGGAATTTCGCTACCTTAGGATGGTTATAGTTACCACCGCCGTTTACTGGCGCTTAAGTTCTCAGCTTCGCACGCCCGAAAGCGCACTAACCGGTCCCCTTAACGTTCCAGCACCGGGCAGGCGTCAGTCCGTATACATCGCCTTACGGCTTCGCACGGACCTGTGTTTTTAGTAAACAGTCGCTTCTCGCTGGTCTCTGCGGCCACCCCCAGCTCACGGAGTAAATCCGATCACCAGTGATGGCCCCCCTTCTCCCGAAGTTACGGGGGCATTTTGCCGAGTTCCTTAACCATAGTTCACCCGAACGCCTCGGTATTCTCTACCTGACCACCTGAGTCGGTTTAGGGTACGGGCCGCCATGAAACTCGCTAGAGGCTTTTCTCGACAGCATAGGATCATCCACTTCACCACAATCGGCTCGGCATCAGGTCTCAGCCTTAATGAGGGACGGATTTGCCTACCCCTCGGCCTACACCCTTACCCCGGGACAACCACCGCCCGGGCTGGACTACCTTCCTGCGTCACCCCATCGCTTACCTACTACCACCTTGGATCGGCGGCTCCACCACTTTCCCTTGCCCGAAGGCTCCGGAACGGCTTCACGGCCTTAGCATTAATGGATTCGATATTGGGCGTTTCAAAGCGGGTACCGGAATATCAACCGGTTGTCCATCGACTACGCCTGTCGGCCTCGCCTTAGGTCCCGACTTACCCTGGGCAGATCAGCTTGACCCAGGAACCCTTAGTCAATCGGCGCACACGTTTCTCACGTGTGTATCGCTACTCATGCCTGCATTCTCACTCGTGAACCGTCCACAACTAGCTTCCGCTGCTGCTTCACCCGGCACACGACGCTCCCCTACCCATCACAGCGGGCGTTGGCCCTATTGCTGCAATGACACGACTTCGGCGGTACGCTTGAGCCCCGCTACATTGTCGGCGCGGAATCACTTGACCAGTGAGCTATTACGCACTCTTTCAAGGGTGGCTGCTTCTAAGCCAACCTCCTGGTTGTCTCTGCGACTCCACATCCTTTCCCACTTAGCGTACGCTTGGGGGCCTTAGTCGATGCTCTGGGCTGTTTCCCTCTCGACCATGGAGCTTATCCCCCACAGTCTCACTGCCGTGCTCTCACTTACCGGCATTCGGAGTTTGGCTAAGGTCAGTAACCCGGTAGGGCCCATCGCCTATCCAGTGCTCTACCTCCGGCAAGAAACACACGACGCTGCACCTAAATGCATTTCGGGGAGAACCAGCTATCACGGAGTTTGATTGGCCTTTCACCCCTAACCACAGGTCATCCCCCAGGTTTTCAACCCTGGTGGGTTCGGTCCTCCACGAAGTCTTACCTCCGCTTCAACCTGCCCATGGCTAGATCACTCCGCTTCGGGTCTAGAGCGTGCAACTCAAACGCCCTATTCGGACTCGCTTTCGCTACGGCTTCCCCACACGGGTTAACCTCGCTACACACCGCTAACTCGCAGGCTCATTCTTCAAAAGGCACGCAGTCACGACCCATTGGGTAAACCCAATGAGCGACGCTCCCACGGCTTGTAGGCACACGGTTTCAGGTACTATTTCACTCCGCTCCCGCGGTACTTTTCACCATTCCCTCACGGTACTATCCGCTATCGGTCACCAGGGAATATTTAGGCTTAGCGGGTGGTCCCGCCAGATTCACACGGGATTTCTCGGGCCCCGTGCTACTTGGGAGATTCTTAAGCAAGCCGCTGATGTTTCGTCTACGGGGGTCTTACCCTCTACGCCGGACCTTTCGCATGTCCTTCGACTACATCAACGGTTTCTGACTCGCCGACCGGCCGGCAGACCGGTCAAAAGAATTCCCACAACCCCGTATACGCAACCCCTGCCGGGTATCACACGCATACGGTTTGGCCTCATCCGGTTTCGCTCGCCACTACTCCCGGAATCACGGTTGTTTTCTCTTCCTGCGGGTACTGAGATGTTTCACTTCCCCGCGTTCCCTCCACACTGCCTATGTGTTCAGCAGTGGGTGACAGCCCATGACGACTGCCGGGTTTCCCCATTCGGACACCCCCGGATCAAAGCTCAGTTGGCAGCTCCCCGGGGCCTATCGCGGCCTCTCACGTCCTTCATCGGTTCCTGGTGCCAAGGCATCCACCGTGCGCCCTTAAAAACTTGGCCACAGATGCTCGCGTCCACTGTGTAGTTCTCAAACAACGACCAGCCACCCATCACCCTGCTCCATACGGAACAAGTTCACTGGGGCCGGCGTGAAGACACAACCTTTACGGCCGTACCCTCAGACACCCAACAACGTGCCAGGCACGATCCCCCATCAGTGAGTCACTTTCCACGCCGAAGCAGTACTCGTGATCCATCCAGGAAACCGTGCCAAATAATCAACGTTCCACCCATGAGCTGACCGTGCAGAACATTTGTCTGCAATCGGTACTGTGCTCCTTAGAAAGGAGGTGATCCAGCCGCACCTTCCGGTACGGCTACCTTGTTACGACTTCGTCCCAATCGCCAGTCCCACCTTCGACAGCTCCCTCCCTTACGGGTTGGGCCACCGGCTTCGGGTGTTACCGACTTTCGTGACGTGACGGGCGGTGTGTACAAGGCCCGGGAACGTATTCACCGCAGCAATGCTGATCTGCGATTACTAGCAACTCCGACTTCATGGGGTCGAGTTGCAGACCCCAATCCGAACTGAGACCGGCTTTTTGAGATTCGCTCCACCTCACGGTATCGCAGCTCATTGTACCGGCCATTGTAGCACGTGTGCAGCCCAAGACATAAGGGGCATGATGACTTGACGTCGTCCCCACCTTCCTCCGAGTTGACCCCGGCGGTCTCCTGTGAGTCCCCATCACCCCGAAGGGCATGCTGGCAACACAGGACAAGGGTTGCGCTCGTTGCGGGACTTAACCCAACATCTCACGACACGAGCTGACGACAGCCATGCACCACCTGTATACCGACCACAAGGGGGGCACTATCTCTAATGCTTTCCGGTATATGTCAAGCCTTGGTAAGGTTCTTCGCGTTGCGTCGAATTAAGCCACATGCTCCGCTGCTTGTGCGGGCCCCCGTCAATTCCTTTGAGTTTTAGCCTTGCGGCCGTACTCCCCAGGCGGGGAACTTAATGCGTTAGCTGCGGCACCGACGACGTGGAATGTCGCCAACACCTAGTTCCCAACGTTTACGGCGTGGACTACCAGGGTATCTAATCCTGTTCGCTCCCCACGCTTTCGCTCCTCAGCGTCAGTAATGGCCCAGAGATCCGCCTTCGCCACCGGTGTTCCTCCTGATATCTGCGCATTTCACCGCTACACCAGGAATTCCGATCTCCCCTACCACACTCTAGCTAGCCCGTATCGAATGCAGACCCGAGGTTAAGCCTCGGGCTTTCACATCCGACGTGACAAGCCGCCTACGAGCTCTTTACGCCCAATAATTCCGGACAACGCTTGCGCCCTACGTATTACCGCGGCTGCTGGCACGTAGTTAGCCGGCGCTTCTTCTGCAGGTACCGTCACTTTCGCTTCTTCCCTGCTGAAAGAGGTTTACAACCCGAAGGCCGTCATCCCTCACGCGGCGTCGCTGCATCAGGCTTTCGCCCATTGTGCAATATTCCCCACTGCTGCCTCCCGTAGGAGTCTGGGCCGTGTCTCAGTCCCAGTGTGGCCGGTCGCCCTCTCAGGCCGGCTACCCGTCGTCGCCTTGGTGGGCCATTACCCCACCAACAAGCTGATAGGCCGCGGGCTCATCCTTCACCGCCGGAGCTTTCAACCCCCACCCATGCAGGCAGGAGTATTATCCGGTATTAGACCCCGTTTCCAGGGCTTGTCCCAGAGTGAAGGGCAGATTGCCCACGTGTTACTCACCCGTTCGCCACTAATCCACCCCGAAGGGCTTCATCGTTCGACTTGCATGTGTTAAGCACGCCGCCAGCGTTCGTCCTGAGCCAGGATCAAACTCTCCATGAATGTTTACCCGTAATCGGGTGCACACATCACTTAGAGCGGGCACATCAGGTCGGAATAAGACCGACGCGCCACAACGTCCTCGCTGTGTAATCGCCTGCAAGCACCCCGAAACCGGAGCCCTACAGGTCTTTTTCAAAGGAACCTCATCCACCGAAATGGACGGGGTATCAACTTTTGGCGTTGATTTTTGGCACGCTGTTGAGTTCTCAAGGAACGGACGCTTCCTTTGTACTCACCGCAGTATCACTACTGAGGCTTTCCTCCGGGCTTCGTTCTGTTCTGCTGTCTTGCGTTTCCGACTCTATCAGACTCTTTCGTGTCCGATTCCCGGTCGAAGCGGGTTTCGCTTTCCAGTTCTTCGCTTTCGCGNGACCCCGTTTCCAGAGCTTGTCCCAGAGTGAAGGGCAGATTGCCCACGTGTTACTCACCCGTTCGCCACTAATCCACCCCGAAGGGCTTCATCGTTCGACTTGCATGTGTTAAGCACGCCGCCAGCGTTCGTCCTGAGCCAGGATCAAACTCTCCATGAATGTTTACCCGTAATCGGGTGCACACATCACTTAGAGCGGGCACATCAGGTCGGAATAAGACCGACGCGCCACAACGTCCTCGCTGTGTAATCGCCTGCAAGCACCCCGAAACCGGAGCCCCACAGGTCTTTTTCAAAGGAACCTCATCCACCGAAATGGACGGGGTATCAACTTTTGGCGTTGATTTTTGGCACGCTGTTGAGTTCTCAAGGAACGGACGCTTCCTTTGTACTCACCGCAGTATCACTACTGGGGCTTTCCTCCGGGCTTCGTTCTGTTCTGCTGTCTTGCGTTTCCGACTCTATCAGACTCTTTCGGGCCTGACCCCCAGTCAGCGGGGTTTGCCTTCCGGGCTGTTGGGCCCTTCCGACTCCTGAACTCTAGCTGATTTCCGCAGCGACCGATAATCGGCCTTCGGAAATGAATTCGGGCACGCCGAATTCGTTCCCGGTGGGAGATCGTGCTGAGTTGGTTGCCGCAACGAGGCGGCGGGATGCGTCGTCGTCAGAACCTTCCGGCTCTGGGACAACTCGAAGAACCTTACGGATCCGTGGCCACGGTGTCAAACCCGCGGGTCAGCTGGGTGACTGGAGGTCTTCCACCCGGTCCAGCAGCCGGGTGAGCATGTCGCCCAGGAGCCCGCGCTCCCCGGTCGAGAGGTCCTGTAGGAGGTCCTCCTCGAAGACCGTGGCCGCGCGCATCGCGTCCAGCCACTTGCTGCGGCCCTCGTCCGTGAGCTCCACGATCACGCGGACCCGGTTGGACTCGTCCCGCTCGCGCGTCACCAGCCCCTCCGCCGTCATGCGGTCGATCCGGTGGGTCATCGCCGCCGGCGTGAGGCCCAGCTGCTTCGCCAGCTCGCTCGGGCCCATCCGGTACGGGGATCCGGAGATGACGAGGGCCTTGAGGACCTCCCACTCGGCGTTGCTGATGCCGAGGGCCGCGGTCTGGCGCCCGTACGCGACGTTCATGCGGCGGTTCAGACGGCTCAGTGCCGACACGACCTTCTCGACCTGGGGGTCGAGGTCCTGGAACTCGCGCTGGTAGACGGCGATCTGCTCATCGAGGCTCGGCTCGTGGACGGGCGTAGTGCCGTCGGGGGTGTCACCCATGGGTCGAAGTATCGCATGAGGCCCGTTGGCGTCTAACTCCTTCGGTGTGTAGAGTTAAGGATCGAAGTTTAGGTATGAAGTCTTCAGTCTTCAGCTCTCAAGGACGGGTGAGAAGTGACCAAGGTGATGGGCGCTGCGATGCGGCGGATCCAGGCCGGCAACGCGCTGACCGCGTTCGGCATCGGTTTCACGGTTCCGTTCCTCTACATCTATGTGGCGCAGGTGCGAGGTCTCGGTTCCATGGCCGCCACGAGCGCGTTCGTGGCCTTCGCCCTCGGCGCTCTCGTCGCGCTGCCCCTCACCGGCCGGGTCATCGACCGTCGTGGTCCCGTGCCGGTCGTCATCGGGGCGGCCGTCGCGGCCTCCGTCGGCGCGCTCTCCCTCGGGCTGTCCACCGGGATCGTGCCCATCCTGCTGTCGGCCCTGACGCTCGGCGCGGGGCAGGCCGTGATGCAGCCGGCGCTCGCCACGATGATCGTCTGGTGCTCCACGCCGTCCACCCGGACCCGGGCCTTCGCGCTCCAGTTCTTCATGCAGAACCTGGGCCTGGGCATCGGCGGCCTCATCGGCGGCCAGATCGTCGACGAGAGCCGGCCCGCGAGCTTCACGCTGCTGTTCGGCATCGAGGCCGTGATGTTCCTGGTGCTGGCGGGGGTCGTCCTGACCGTGAGGCTGCCGCACGCGCCGGTCATCAAGGACGCCGTGCCGCGGGATTCCGCCGGGGCCGGCGGCGGCTGGAAGGGACTGCTGGGGCACCGGGCCATGGTCAAGCTGCTGGTGCTGGGCTTCGTTATCTTCTTCGCCTGCTACGGACAGTTCGAGTCGGGTCTGGCCGCTTTCGGCACCGAGGCCGCGGGGATCTCCCCCTCCACGCTCGGTTTCGCGCTGGCCGCCAACACCGGTGCCATCGTGCTCGCGCAGTTCGTCGTGCTGCGGCTGGTCGAGAAGCGGCGCCGGTCCCGCGTGATCGCCGCAGTCGGGCTCATCTGGACCGTGGCGTGGGTCATCGCCGGGTTCTCCGGGCTGGGGCACGGCAGCGCCGTGATGGCCGCCGCCGCCTTCGTCACCACCTACGGGCTCTTCGGCATCGGCGAGGCCATGCTCTCACCGACGCTGGCGCCGCTGGTGGCCGATCTGGCTCCTGAGGGTTCCGTTGGCCAGTACAACTCGGCCTTCGCGCTGGTCAAGCAGATGGCGCTGGCGCTGGGGCCCCTCGGGGTGCCGCTCGGGGCGGGCGTTCCGATGCTGTACATCGGGAGCTTCGTGCTGGTGTCGCTCGGGATCTCCTGGCTGGGGCTGCGGCTCGGCCGGCAGCTGAGCCCGGTGCAGGACAACCCCTCGCTGACCAGGGTGGTGGCGCAGGGCGGGCCGTCCGCCGCGGTCAAGGCCGCTCCTGTCACGTCCGTCCCCGCGCAGTCCGTGCACGCGTAAGAGATGTGGTGGTACGAGGGAAGGCCCCGGTCCGTGTGGACCGGGGCCTTCCGTCGTGCCCGGCTACTTGTCCGGCAGGGCGAACTCGCACCAGACGGCCTTGCCGCCGCCCGGGGTGCGGCGCGTGCCCCAGGACGAGGCGATGGTGGCCACGATGGAGATGCCGCGGCCGGTTTCGTCGCCCGGTTCGGCGCGGCGGCGGCGCGGGAGGTGGTCGTCCCCGTCGGTGACCTCGATGATCAGGCGGCGGTCGGTGCGGCGCAGCCGCAGGCGCATGGGCGGCGTGCCGTGTTGCAGGGAATTCGCGACGAGCTCGCTCGCGGCGAGGACGCCCAGGTCGCACAGCTCGACGGGGAAGCGCCAGGAAGCGAGGACGCCCTGCGCGAAGGCGCGGGCGCGCGGGGCCGCTTCGATGCCGCCGAGGAGTTCCAGCGCGGCGTTGTGGAAGAGCTCGGCATCGGAGCCGGTGCGGGCGGGCTGCTGGAGGACCATCACCGCGACGTCGTCGTCGTGGTCGGCATCCACCCCGAGGGCGCGCATCAGCCGGTCGCAGATCACGGCCGGGCTGCCCTGGGCTCCGGAGAGGGCGCGTTCGAGGGCGGCGACTCCTTCGTCGATGTCCTCGCCGCGGCGCTCGACCAGGCCGTCGGTGTAGAGGACGGCGGTGCAGCCGGGGCCGAGCGCGATGGTGCCGGAGGTGTGCAGCCAGCCGCCGGTGCCGAGCGGCGGTCCGGTGGGGTCGGCGGCGCGGCGCACGGTGCCGTCCTCGTCGCGGACCAGGATCGGAAGGTGGCCGGCGGAGGCGTAGGCGAGCAGGCCCTCGCTGGGGTCGTGGACGGCGTAGACGCAGGTGGCGATCTGGCTGGCGTCGATCTCGGCGGCGAGCCCGTCGAGGAGCTGGAGCACCTCGTGCGGGGGCAGGTCGAGGCGGGCGTAGGCGCGGACGGCGGTGCGCAGCTGGCCCATGACGGCGGCGGCGCGGACGCCGCGGCCCATCACGTCGCCAATGACGAGTGCGGTGCGCCCGGCGCCGAGGGTGATGACGTCGTACCAGTCGCCGCCGACGGCCGCCTCGGTGCCGCCGGGCTGGTAGGTGGCGGCGACGCGCAGGTCGTCTGGCTGTTCGAGCTCCTGGGGGAGGAGGGAGCGCTGGAGGGTGACGGCGGCCTCGCGCTGGCGGCGTTCGCTGGCGCGGAGCCTTTCGACGGCTTCGGCGTGGTCGGTGACGTCGGCGAGGTGGATCAGGACGCCGGTGTGGTGCGGGTCGGGGCCGCCCGGGGCGTCGGTCCTGGGGAATTCCACCGGGGTGCAGGCGACCGTGTACGTGCTGGTGCCGCCGGGTGCGGTGCGGTTCTTGGCGGTACGGGGCCGGCCGCTGCGCTGGACCTGGTCGAGGAGCGGGAGCAGGCCGAGCTCGCGCAGTTCGGGCAGGGTCTCGTGGGCGGGCGCGCCGGGGTCGCGGGCGCCGAAGCCGGCCGTGTAGGCGTCGTTGACGTAGGCGACGCGGTGCTCGGGGCCGTGGACGAGGGCGACCAGGGCCGGGAGCCGGCCGAGGACCTCGCGTACGGAGAGCTCGTCGGGGGAGGGCACGGCGGTGAGGGCGCCCGTGCGGCGGGTGGGGGCGACGGCCGGGGTGGCGCCGGAGCCGCTGCCGGTGCCGCGGACCGTGGGGTCGGCCGGATGGCCGTCCACGGCGGGGGTGGACCGCTCGCCTCCGGGGTCGGCGCGGCCGCCGCGGGCCGCCGGGACGGAGCCTTCACCCCGCTTGGCCTGGGCGGCGGCGTGTTCGGTCCGGACGGCGGCGCGGCGCTGCGTTCCGGGGAACCGGGCGCTCCAGCGCGTGAAGTTCACTGCGTTCAAGCCTCGTGGTGTCGCAAGCGGTCGCTGTGTCTCCCCCAGCTGCCGCTGGGAGGTTCCCCCGGATGGTCGGTCGCTGACTGGACTGTTGTCACTCTGTGCAGGTGTGAGCCCACCAATGGTCACACGTCCAGTGTGGCCGAGCGCACTGACAACGTCAGTCCTGACTGTCCTTCGGGGGGTTGGGGGCGGGTTTCGATGGTGGGTCCTTGGGGCCGCCGCCTGCGGCGAGTTCGAATTCTGCCCTGGGGTGTTCGAGTGAGCCTAGGGAGACGATCTCCCGCTTGAAAAGACCTGAGAGGGTCCATTCCGCAAGAACGCGCATCTTGCGGTTGAAGGTGGGGACGCGGCTGAGGTGGTAGGCGCGGTGCATGAACCAGGCGGGGTAGCCCTTGAGCTTGCGGCCGTAGATGTGGGCCACGCCCTGGTGAAGGCCGAGGGAGGCGACGGATCCGGCGTACTTGTGGGCGTACTCGGTGAGGACCTCGTCGCGCAGGGCGGCGATCAGGTTGTCGGCCAGCGCCCTGGCCTGGCGGACGGCGTGCTGGGCGTTGGGGGCGCATTCGCGTCCGGGTTCGGCGGCCGTGATGTCGGGGACGGCCGCGGCGTCGCCGGCGGCCCAGGCGTGCTCCACGCCCTCGACGGTGAGGAAGGCGGTGCACGCCAGGCGGCCGCGCTCGTTCCTCGGCAGGTCCGAGGCGGCCAGGACGGGGTGCGGTTTGACGCCCGCGGTCCAGACGACGGTGCGGGTGGGGAAGCGCGAGCCGTCGCTGAGGACGGCGACGCGGTTCTCGCAGGAGTCGAGGCGGGTTTCCAGGCGGACGTCGATGTTGCGGCGGCGCAGTTCACGGACCGTGTAGACGCCCATTTCGGGGCCGACCTCGGGGAGGATCCGGTTGCTGGCCTCCACCAGGATCCACTTCATGTCCTCGGCCTTGAGGTTGTGGTAGTACCGGGCGGCGTAGCGCGCCATGTCCTGCAGTTCGCCGAGGGCTTCGACGCCCGCGTAGCCGCCGCCGACGAAGACGAAGGTGAGGGCCGCGTCGCGGATGCCGGGGTCGCGGGTGGAGGAGGCGATGTCCATCTGTTCGATGACGTGGTTGCGCAGGCCGATGGCTTCCTCGACGGTCTTGAACCCGATGCCGTAGTCGGCGAGGCCCGGGACGGGGAGCGTGCGGGAGACGGAGCCGGGGGCGAGGACGAGTTCGTCGTACTCGATCTCCACGGGGCCTGCGCCCTCTTCCTCGGTGGCGAGGGTGCTGATCGTCGCCGTGCGCTTGGCGTGGTCGATGCGCTCGGCCTCGCCGATGACGATGCGGCACTTGTCGAGGACGCGGCGCAGCGGGACGACGACGTGGCGCGGGGAGATGGAGCCGGCGGCCGCCTCCGGGAGGAAGGGCTGGTAGGTCATGTAGGGCTCGGGCGTGACCACCGTGACCTCGGCTTCGCCGGTTCTCAGCTTCCGCTGGAGCCGTAGCGCCGTGTACATGCCGACGTAGCCGCCGCCGACGATCAGGATGCGCGTGCGGGGCGGGGTACCGGGGGCCGTGCCCCGGGAGTTAGCAGCCTTCACCACCCCATGACGCATCGTGGCCGGGAGTTTGTCCACAGGCCGAGCAAATTGTGTGACCGGAAGCGGGGCCGGGACGGGGTGGAAGCGGACCTCGCACGGGAGTGGAGAGGTGCAGGTCAGAGCAGGCGGAGGGGGCGATTCCGAGGGCGTCGGACGGAAAAGTGGAGGTGAATGCTCCGATCGGGCGGTGCTCCGTCGGGGGCTCCCTCTTCTGAATTGACTCTGGCTCAACTATGTTCGTAACCCGTCGAGGACCAGGACCGGGCCCACTTGACCGTGGCCCCCTCGACGTGAAGGCGGGGAGCGTCTCCGGGGGGAGACAAATGATTACCGGGGGAAACATATGAACATTTCCGATTTCCATGGTTCTGCGAGCACGCTCTCGGTCGAGAGCAGCGGTCGCGGTCTCGCCGGCGCGACCACGCACGGCGTAGGCCGGTCCACGCCGCTGCGCGTCGACGCCCAGCGCAATCTGGAGCACGTCCTGCGCGCCGCCCGCGAGGTCTTCGGGGAGCTCGGCTACGGAGCTCCCATGGAGGACGTGGCACGGCGCGCGCGGGTCGGTGTCGGCACCGTCTACCGGCGCTTCCCGAGCAAGGACGTCCTCGTACGGCGGATAGCCGAGGAGGAGACCGCCCGGCTGACCGAGCAGGCGCAGACGGCGCTGGGCCAGGAGGAGGAGCCGTGGCAGGCGCTGTCGCGCTTCCTGCGCACCTCGGTGGCCTCGGGCGCCGGCCGGCTGCTGCCGCCGCAGGTGCTCCGGGTGGGCTCGGCCGCCGAGGAGGGCGCCGAGGAGGCCGAGGTGGCGCGGGTCCCGCACCAGCGTCAGGCCGTCGCGACCGGCGGGGCTCCCGATCTGCGCGTCGTGGGCTCGCGACCCGCCGCCGGGGACGAGCCCCTGGACGACGCGGGTGCGGGTGCGCTGCTGGAGGTCGTCGGGCGGATGGTGGACCGCGCCCGGGAGGCCGGTGAGCTGCGGACCGACGTCACCGTGGCCGACGTGCTGCTGGTGATAGCGACGGCGGCGCCCGCGCTGCCCGACCCGGCGCAGCAGGCGGCGGCTTCCACCCGGCTGCTCGACATCCTGCTCGAAGGGCTCCGGTCCCGCACGGTGTAGGGCGCGGGCGGGGTGCGGGGCAGGACGGGCGCGGGAGCGCGTGCTCCCATCCGCGGCCGTGGGCACGGCAGTTCGCCGAAGTGTGCCCGGACGAGTGGATGGAGCGCGGAGCGCCTCGACGCGCGCCCTCCGTGTGACACGCTTGATCGGTGTACCGGTTGAGTGGATCATGCGGGAGCTTCCGCGATGGGCGTTGACGGTCGGGAACCACACCGCGGTGCCGGTGGCGCGGCAGGCGAAGGCGATGCGGCCGGCCTGGCCGCCCGGCAGGTCCCGGCCCAGCGCGAACCGGGCGGGCGCCGAGCGGTGGGGAGCGGCGGTGAGCTGCCGCCCTCCGACGGCGACTTGATCACCCGGATGCGCGGTGGGGACGACGGTGCCTATGAGGAGCTGTTCCGCCGGCACGCCGGCACCGTACGGCGCTACGCGCGGACCTGCTGCCGGGACGGGCACACGGCCGACGACCTGACGGCCGAGGTGTTCGCCCGCACCCTCCAGGCGGTACGGGGCGGGGCCGGGCCGGACCAGTCGGTGCGGGCCTACCTGCTGACCACCGTGCGCAGGGTCGCCGCGGTCTGGGCGAAGACCGCCAGGCGCGAACACCTCGTCGAGGACTTCGCGGTCTTCGCGGAACAGGCGGTCGCCGGCGCGGAGGGCGGCGCCTGCGCCGGGCTGACCCCGTTGGGCGGGTTCGGCGGGCTGTCCGGCGACGACACCCTTGAACTGGGCGCGGACGTGCAGGCGATGCGCGAGGCCGAGCAGGCGCTGGCGATGCGGGCCTTCCGGAGCCTGCCCGAGCGGTGGCAGGCCGTCCTGTGGCACACAGCCGTCGAGGAGGCTTCGCCGAGTGCGATCGCGCCGCTCTTCGGGCTGAGTCCCAACGCGACTGCGGTATTGGCCGGTCGGGCCCGTGAGGGGCTCAGGCAGGCGTACCTGCAGGCCCATGTCAGTTCGGCGCTGAGCGAGGGCGGCGACTGCGCGCGGTACGCGGACCGGCTGGGCGCCTACGCGCGCGGCGGGCTGCGAATGCGGGCGGAGCGGGGCCTGCGCAATCACCTGGAGGAATGCGCGAAGTGCCGGCTGGCCGCCAGGGAACTCAAGGACGTCAACGCGGGCATTCCCGCGCTGCTCCCGGTCGCGGTCATCGGTTGGTTCGCCGCCGGGTACGCGGCCAAGACGGCCGGTGTGGTGGCCGGCGGGGCCGTCGCCGCCGGAGGTGCCGGGGCGGCCGCGGCTGCCGTCGGCGGGTCGGCCCCGGGGGCCGGAGCCGCCGGTGGTGCCGCCGGGGCCGGCGCTGCGGGTGGGGCGGGGGCCGCGGGTGGGGCGGGGGGCGCCGCCGGTGGGGGCGGGTCGGGCGCCGGAGCCGGGGGCGCCGTGGTGTCCGAGGGCCTCGCGATGCCGGCCAAGGCTGCCATCGCGGCCGGGATCGCGGTCGCCGCGGCTGCCGGGGTGGTGTTCGCGCTGGCCGGGGACAACGCCGAGGCGCCGGCGGCCCGGGCGAAGCCCGCTCCCAGCGCGGTGGCTCCGGTGGTCCCGGACGCTCCCGCCCCGGCCGCACCGGAGCCGGGCCCGCCAGGGGCGGAGCCGGCGCGCGCGCAGGGCCCCGTACCGCCGGCGCGGACCACGCCCTCCCCCAAGGCTCCGGCTCCCGCCCCGTCCGCTCCTGCGGCCCCTGCGCCCGCGCCCGCTTCCGCCGCTCCTGCTCCGCCTTCGCCCCGGCCGACCCCGGCCCCGGCCCCATCCCCGTCCCCGTCCAGGTTCGCCCCGCCGCCGCCTGCGCCGGAGCCGCGGGCCTTCCAGCTGGCCCGGCTGACCCACTCGGCCTTCGGGGACCAATGCGGCCCGGAGCTCCAGAGCCGGCGCAGCACCTGGGTCTGGCAGCGCTGGGGCATGGAGGTGGGCGACCGGCGGTTCGGGCAGGGGATCACCGTGAACTCCCGTTCCTCCGTGGAGATCGCCCTCAACCGGCAGTGCACGGCCTTTTCGGCGCGGGCCGGGGTGGACGGCCTGTCGATGTTCACCGACGGCTCGGTGCGGTTCGCCGTGTACGCCGACGGGCAGCGGCTGTGGCGGTCCGCCGCTCTCGGGTACGGGGACCCCCCGGCGGCCGTACAGGTCTCCCTTTCCGGGCACGAGGCAGTGCGGCTCGTGGTGGAGAAGGCCGGTCCGGGCCGCCTGCCCACGCTGGCGAGCTGGGCGGACTCGGTGATCGACTGCCAGTGATCGACTGCCGGTGATCGGCCGCCCGCCTCCGCGAGCCCGGGGTCAGGCTGCGGCGATGGACGGTGGCGATCAGTCGGCGGTGAGTCCTTCCACCAGGGCGGCCGGGGTGCGCGCTGCGCCAGCGGCCTCCTCCCGGGTGGTGGAGCGGGCGCACCCGGGCCCGGCGCGGGCGCACCCGAGGTCGGCGCGGGCGCACGCCGCAGCGGCCTCGCCCGCGGCCGCCGCGGGGACCGTGCACGGATGGCCCGCACGCCAGGCGGTGGCCCCGCGCGAGCCCGTACGGCTTCGGCGGGCCGGGCCGGAGTCGGCCGCCGGCCACGCGACGGTCCCGCCAAGCCCTGCCGGCACGCGCTCGGCGCCGTGGGAGGCGAGGGCGGCGGCGCGGGCCTGTGCGACGAGGAGGCCGTACGACTGCTGGTGACCTAAGGGCCCGGCGCGGTATGGCGGTTGGCGGAGACCGGCGCCGTCTTCGACACCTCCTCGGAGACTCCGTACGCGGTGCGGGCGTCGGCGCACCGGCCGCGCGACGGGACCGTCTTTCCGGCCGCCCCCTTGCGCCGCTCCCCCTCTGTCCCGCGAGCCGGTCCCCCGCCCGCCGACCCGGCCGCCGACCCGCCCTGCGACCCCTCAGGAACCGCTGCGCAGGGAGCGCGGCGGGCCACCGGGGGCGAGCTGGGCCAGGGGGGTCTCGAGCGGAGCGGTGGAGACCGCGCGGCGGCGGGTCGTGGAGGTGCCCGTCCAGCAGGTGCCGCGGCGGGCCAGGAGGCGGCGCAGCCACAGCTCCATCGAGACGAGTTCCGCCAGCCCGTCCAGCGGGACCGGGCGGCCGTCCGCCGCGTCGAGCAGGGCCTGCCGTACGACCCGGGCTTCGATCAGTCCGGCGTCCGCGAGCAGCGGCGAGGCGAAGAGCGAGAGCAGCTCGGTCAGGGCGGCGCGCAGCCCCAGCCGGGTCGCCGTCTCGTTCGGGGTGTGGGCCGTGACGCCCCAGCCCGGCGGGAGTTCCCGTACCCCGGCGGAGGCGAGGACGCTGCGCAGGATCGCGGCCCGGGCCCCGGGCTGGACGCGCAGGGATTCGGGGAGGGCGCGGGCGGCCCGTACGACCTGGTTGTCCAGGAAGGGGGCGTGCAGGCGCTGGCTGCGAACCTCCACGGCCTGTTCGAAGACCCGGTGGTCCGCGGCGTGCCGGGCGAGCAGCGCGCGGGCGCGGGCCTCGCCCGGCCGCAGCGACAGGGGAGGGCGCCCGGCGGCGGCCGTGAGCCGGATCGATACTTCCGCCAGTGCCTCGCCCGTCAACCAGCCCGCGGCCGGGCCGGGCCGGGACCACGTCAGGGCGGCCAGCGAGGCGTCCACCGGGCCGGACACCCATGGTGCGGCGGCCCCCTCGCGCAGCCGGGCGGCGGCGGCCTCCATGCCCGCGCGGTACGGGGTACGGGCCAGGCGCCGGGCCGCGGAGTACACGGTCAGCGGGACCAGCAGCGACTCCCCCGAGGCGGAGGCCGAGCGCGCCAGGGCCGCCACCGGGCGCAGCAGGTGGCGCCGCCGGCGGTCCATCAGGAGGTCGGCCATGCGGGCCGGGTGGGCGTCGAGGACCTGGCGGGCGCCGTGCCCGGTGAAGTGGTCCGCGGAGCCGGCGGCCAGCCGCCGCCGCTCGCGGGCGGCGAAGACCAGCGAGGGTCCCGGTTCGTCTGTCAGCGGGCCGTCGAGTTCGGCGTACGGGAGGGCTTCCTCGGCGGCGGCCACGACGACGTGGTGCAGGCGCGGGTCGGCCGCGATGGCATGGGCCCTCTCCAGTTCGGCCTCGCGGCCCCGGGGGGTCGCCAGATCGTTGAAGGTGACGGCGAGCAGCCGGGCCCCGGCGGGGCTCTGCAGGGCGCCCGGGGCTCCCGGCAGGCCGGCGGCCAGCAGGGCGAGCGTCGCAGAGGCGCTGCCACCGGAGAGGTCGGAGCCGACCCCGGGCGCGGGGGCGCCCCGGGCGGCCCGCCGGTCGGCGGGGCCCATGCCGGGCACCGGCCCGGGATCGTAGGGCGGCAGTGTGCCGGGGGCGTGCCTGGGAGCCGTGAGCCGGGCGCGTACGGCATCCACCAGTGCTACGCGTACGCCCTCCACCGCCCGGTCGGGATCGGACTCGGCCGCGGCCACCGCGAGGGAAGCCACCTGTTCGTAGCCGGTGATCTCGCGGGAGCCCTCGCGCAGGATGAGCGCGTGCCCGGGCGGGATGCGGCGGACCCCGGCGTACGGTGTGCCGTCGCCCAGTGCCTCGGGGCTGTCGGGGCAGGCCAGCAGGGCGGCGAGATGGCCGATGTCGAGCTGCGCCTCGATGAGGTCGGCGAGCGGGAGGGCGGCGGTGGCGTAGGCCGTGCCGCTGGCCCAGGGGGTGTAGAAGACGGGGCGCGCGCCCGCGAGGTCGCCGAGGACGGTGATCCGGCGGCCGGCCTGGACGACGGCGGTGTAGCTGCCGGGCCACTGGGTGAGGTGGCGCAGGGCGCCGCCGCGGGCGGCATAGAGGGCGCGGCGCAGTTCGGCATCGGTCGCGCCGCAGCAGCCGAGGACGGCGAGCCGGGTGAAGGGGTCGGCGGGGTCGGCGGTGAGCGTGCGGATCTCGTCGGGGCGCCAGTCGCCGACGGCCCAGAGGGGGTCGGGGTCACCCCAGAGCAGCTGGGCGCCGACGGGGTGGACGGTGCGCTCGGCGTCCGCCCCGGGGTCGTCGCGGTCGGCGGCGTCCGCGATGCCGCCGCGCAGGGGGGCGCCGCCGCGCGGGTGACCGGCGTAGGTGTCCCCGTACGAGCCCGGGCCGGGGACCTGCCCGGTCGGTTGGCCGGCGGCCTGCCCGAAGACGCGGCCGGCCGTGCCGAAGCTCGCGGCGATACTGCTCCAACCCACCAACCAGCGCACCGCCGCCTCCCCAGCCTGTGGGCACATGACCGGGGCACGGGCAGCACGGTCGGCGCTGAGGGCGCGGCCGGCGGGACCCCGGGTGGCTCGGGTCCATGCTGCCACGGGAGAGGCGTACGGGAGGAGTCAAAGGGGGCGCACATGCAAACGAACACGCCCCCGCCACGCGGTATTTGGCGTTCCGTTCCACCCACCCCACAGGTCGCTTTCGGCCATTCTTCGGCCGTACCACGAGCCTCCGCCGCCCCAGGGCCGGCGGTGCGCGGGCGCGGTCCGGGAGGCGGAATCCGCCCCCCGGACCGTTCCGCCACCCGCGGGGATTGAGGCAGCGGCATCCCCGGCCCGCCCGGTCCGCGCAGTGGGCCGACCCACGCACCGCACATCGAATCGCCGGGTCCGGGGACCGGCCAGAGCGCACGGGCGGGCGCACGGCCACACGGACGGAGCACGCGCTGACACGTGCGCCCCGAGGGCGGACCGGGGCCCGACTGTGCAAACGGACAACAATCCCGCCATACGGAAGTAAGGGCCTTAACGCTTGGGAGGCGGGGAACTACGCTGGGTTTACGAAATGCCGGGCGCCTATGCCCCGGCGGCGTCTGCGTTCCGCGTGTGACGAGGGGTGGCGCATGTCCAGGGAGCTCCGCGAGCCCAATGAGAAGCTCGGCGCCGTCCTCGCCCTCGCGGGCATCAGCAACGCCGGGCTGGCCCGCCGGGTCAACGACCTCGGCGCGCAGCGCGGCCTGACGCTGCGGTACGACAAGACGTCGGTGGCCCGGTGGGTGTCGAAGGGGATGGTGCCGCAGGGCGCCGCGCCCCATCTGATCGCGGCCGCCATCGGCGCGAAGCTGGGACGGCCGGTGCCGCTGCACGAGATCGGACTGGCGGACGCGGATCCCGCGCCGGAGGTCGGTCTGGCCTTCCCGCGCGACGTGGGTGCGGCGGTGCGTTCGGCCACGGACCTCTACCGGCTGGACCTCGCCGGACGGCGCGGCGGTGGCGGGATCTGGCAGTCGCTCGCGGGGTCCTTCTCGGTGGCGGCGTACGCGACGCCCGCCTCGCGGTGGCTGATATCCCCCGCCGACGGTTCGGTGGCGCGCGAGCCATCGGGGCCGGGCTCCTCCGGCAAGACGGCACGGGCGAATCCGGCGGCCGGCACCGCGCCCCACGGCGCCGCGCCTCAGGGCACCTCGGCGCGCGGAGGCGCCCCCGGAGCCGCCCACCAGGGCGAATCCGGTCCCGGGGCCGCCCCGCACGGCGGTCCGGCCGCGGGCACCCCGGCCACGACGACGCCGACCGCTTCGGCTCAGGGCGCACCGGCCCAGGGCGTACCGGCCCAAGGCGCACCGGCCCAGGACCCGCGTCGGCACGGCAGGCCGACAGGGCCCGCGGAAGGACTCGCGACGGGCCCGACGACGGGGCCCGTGACGGGCACGGCGGCAGGGCTGCCGGCTCCGCCGTCCAGCGTTGTGCCCGCCCGGCCCGGCGCCGAAACGCCGCGCGACCACGCTCAGCGCGTGGGCCACAGCGACGTGGCGAAACTGCGCGAGGCCGCCGAGGACGCCCGCCGGTGGGACTCCAAGTACGGCGGCGGGGACTGGCGTTCGTCCATGGTGCCCGACTGCCTGCGGGTGGACGCGGCCCCGCTGCTGCTCGGCGCCTACACCGATGAGGTCGGACGCGCGCTCTTCGGCGCGACCGCCGAGCTGACCCGGCTCGCCGGGTGGATGGCCTTCGACACCGGCCAGCAGGAGGCGGCCCAGCGCTACTACATCCAGGCGCTGCGCCTGGCCCGGGCGGCCGCGGACGTCCCCCTCGGCGGGTACGTCCTGGCGTCGATGTCCCTGCAGGCGACCTACCGCGACTTCCCGGACGAAGGCGTGGACCTCGCCCAGGCGGCCGTCGAACGCAACCGCGGCCTGGCCACCGCCCGCACCATGAGCTTCTTCCGGCTGGTCGAGGCCCGCGCGCACGCGAAGGCGGGAGATTCGGCGGCAGCCGGTGCGGCGCTGCGGGCGGCGGAGGGCTGGCTGGAGCGCGCACGGGACGGCGATCCGGATCCGACCTGGCTCGGTTTCTACTCGTACGACCGTTTCGCGGCGGATGCGGCGGAATGCTACCGGGACCTCAACCTCCCGCGTCAGGTCCGCCGCTTCACCGAGCAGGCCCTGTCCCGGCCCACCGAGGAGTACGTGCGGTCGCACGGGCTGCGGCTGGTGGTGAGCGCCGTCGCCGAGCTGGAGTCGGGCAATCTCGACGCGGCGTGCGCGGCGGGCACCCGGGCGGTGGAGGTGGCGGGCAGGATCTCCTCGGCCCGGACGACCGAGTACGTACGGGACCTGCTGCACCGGCTGGAACCGTACGGGGACGAGCCCCGCGTGGTGGAGCTGCGGGAGCGGGCCCGGCCGCTGCTGGTGGCGCCGGCGTAGGGCCCGTCGAGCGCAACGGACGACCCGGATGGAACCGGCGGCACGGAGCCGGCACGGTCCGTGAGCCGGAGGAAGCCGACCGGGGAACGGCGGCCGGGAAGCCAGCCGGGGAACGGGGCCGGGAAGCGGAGCCGGAGGAAGCCGACCGGAAGCGGGGCCGGGGAGACGGCGGCCGGGAAGCGGGGCCCGGAAGGGCCGGGCGGACCCGCGTGGCCGCGTTGTCGGTGGCGGGGTGCAGTATGCAGGGGTGGGAGGTGTCAGCGTGGTGGGCGGCGGCGTGGACTGCGATGTGCTGGTGATCGGCGGCGGGATCGTCGGCCTGTCGACGGCGTATGCCCTGTCGCGCCTGGCTCCGGGGACCAGGGTGGTCGTCCTGGAGAAGGAGAGCGGCCCGGCCCGGCACCAGACGGGGCGCAACAGCGGCGTGATCCACAGCGGGATCTACTACCGCCCCGGATCCCTGAAGGCGCGCTTCGCGGTGCGCGGCGGCGCCGAGATGGTCAAGTTCTGCGCGGAGCACGGGATCGCCCACGAGGTGACGGGCAAGCTGATCGTCGCCACGGAGCGCGAGGAACTGCCTCGGCTGCACGCCCTGGTCCAGCGCGGCCGGGAGAACGGCATCCCGGTGCGCGAGCTGGGTCCGGCCCAGATCGCGGAGTACGAACCGGAGGTGCGGGGCCTGGCCGCGATCCACGTGGGCAGCACTGGCATCGCGGACTACGGCACGGTGACCGCCCAACTGGCCGACGCCTCGGGAGCGGAGATCGTCTACGGCGGCGCGGTGGACCTGATCTCGCGCCGCGCCTCGGCGGTGGCGGTGCGCACCACCACCGGCCTGGTGGTCAGGGCCCGGGTCCTGGTGAACTGCGCGGGGCTCCAGTGCGACCGGATCGCCCGCCTGGCCGGGGACGACCCGGGGATGCGGATCATCCCCTTCCGCGGCGAGTACTACGACCTGGCCCGTCCTGAACTGGTCCGCGGGCTGGTCTACCCGGTCCCCGATCCGGCCTTCCCCTTCCTCGGGGTGCACCTGACCCGGGGCGTCGGCGGCAGCGTCCACGTCGGCCCCAATGCCGTGCCCGCGCTGGCCCGCGAAGGCTACGGCTGGGCCACCGTGCGCCCCCGCGACCTCGCGGACGAGCTCGCCTGGCCCGGATCCTGGCGGATGGCCGCACGGCACTGGCGCTACGGCGCGGGCGAGATCCACCGCTCCCTGTCGAAGCAGGCGTTCACCCGGGCGGTGCGCCGGCTGCTGCCCGCCGTCACGCCCGCAGACCTGCGCCCCGCCCCGGCCGGGGTGCGCGCGCAGGCGGTGCTGCGCGACGGCACCCTCGTGGACGACTTCCTGATCCGGGAGGCCCCGCGTACGGTCCACGTCCTCAACGCCCCGTCGCCCGCGGCGACCGCCTCGCTCCCGATCGGCCGGGAGATCGCCCGCCGCGCCCTCACGACCCTGCGCTCGGCCTGACCGCGCGCCCGGCCCGGCCCGGGACGCCTCCGGCTCCGCAGGACCGGTGCGCCCCGGGGACGTAGAATCCGGGCATTGTGTCTGAGTCCCTCACCCCCCCGCCCAGCGCCCCGCAGACCGTGCCGGAGGCGAATTCCTACGTCCCCCCCAAGTGGCGGACCGAGCCCCGCTTCCCCGACGGCCCCGCACCGGATCCGGCCGGCTCGCACCACGAGCGGCGCATCCGGAGCTTCCAGCCCCGGCGCAGCCGGGTCACCACCGGCCAGGGCGAAGCCCTGAGGCGCCTGTGGGGTACCTGGGGCCTGGACATCGACGGCCACGAGGTCATCGACCTGAAGGCGCTTTTCGACGGTCTGCCCGTCGTGCTGGAGATCGGCTTCGGCATGGGTGAGGCCACCGCGCAGATGGCCGCCGCCGATCCCGGCACCGGCATCCTCGCCGTGGACGTCCACACCCCCGGCCAGGGCAACCTCCTCGCGCTCGCGGAGCGCAGCGGGCTCACCAACATCCGCGTGGCCAACGGCGACGCGATCATCCTGCTGCGCGAGATGCTGGCGCCCGGCTCGCTGGCCGGGATGCGCGTGTACTTCCCGGACCCGTGGCCGAAGGCCCGCCACCACAAGCGGCGGCTGATCCAGCCCGAGTTCCTGACACTGGCCGCGAGCCGGCTGGCACCCGGGGCCGTGCTGCACTGCGCGACCGACTGGGAGCCGTACGCCGAGCAGATGCTCGAAGTGCTCACCGCGCACCCGGACTTCGAGAACACCCGGCCCGACGGCGGGTTCGCTCCGCGACCCGACTTCCGGCCGCTGACCCGCTTCGAGGGACAGGGGCTCGACAAGGGGCACCTCGTACACGATCTGCTCTTCCGTCGCTCGGAGAACTGACAACGTCACTCCCCGTGTCAGAGCGGCTCGGTAGGGTCGTCATGTGTTCCGAGCGCTCCCCCCTGTGCTCGCACGTCCGTCGGGCGCGATCCGCACGTGCGTGCTCCTCGTCCTGCTCGCCGCCACCGGCACCGCGATCCTCGAACTCGTACGGCAACAGACCGGCACCCCCGGGTTCTTCGTCGGCCTCGCCCTCGCCCTGCTGCCGGTCCCGCCGCTCATGGCGGCCTTCCGGTGGCTGGGGCGGGCCGCGCCCGCGCCCTGGCCGCAGCTGCTGTTCTGCTTCGGCTGGGGTGCCTGCACCGCGGCGCTGATCGCGATACTGGCCAATAGTTTCGCGACCCAATGGATAGCGGCGGCCACCACCGACCCTTCCGATGCCGACCAGCTCGGCTCGGTGGCGATCGCGCCGGTGGTCGAGGAGAGCGCCAAGGCGGCCGCCCTGCTGCTGGTGTTCGTCTTCCGAAGACGACACTTCACCGGCCCGGCCGACGGTTTCGTGGTGGCCGGCTTCACCGCCACCGGCTTCGCCTTCACCGAGAACATCCTCTATCTCGGCAATGCCTTCGGCGAGGACGTGATGGAGGGCACCGGCGTCCTGGATTCGGTGACGGCGGCAACCTTCTTCGTGCGGATAGTGCTGTCCCCCTTCGCCCATCCGCTGTTCACCGTGCTCACCGGGCTCGGCTTCGGCGCGGCCGCCGTCAGCGCCCGCCGCGTGCGCAGGACCGGTCTGCCGCTGCTGGGCCTGGCCCTCGCCATGGGCCTGCACGCGCTGTGGAACAGCTCCGCGCTCTTCGGGGAGTACGGGTTCTACGTGGTCTACGGCTGCGTGATGGTCCCGGTGTTCGGGCTGCTGCTGTACCTGGCGGTGCGGATACGGCGGCGGCGCCTGCGGGCCGTCGCCGGGGAGCTCGCGGTGTACGCGTCCGCGGGCTGGCTCGGCCCCGCCGAGGTCCCGGCCCTGGCGTCGATGCCGGCCAGGTCGCTGGCCCGTTCCCTGGCCCGGCGCAGCGGGGGCCGCGCCGCCGGGCGGGCGGTCGCCCGGTACGAGGCGGATGCGGCGGCCCTGGCCCTGCTGCGGAACCGGGCGCGCCGCGGTGGCGCGGTGCGGGAGCCGGACTTCGCCGTACGGGAGCGGGAGTTGTTGCGCGGGCTCTGGCTGCGGCGGGCAACGGCCGGGCCCGCGCTGGCCCGGGCGGCGGTGATGGAGGAGCTGCTCCCGCCGTGGTTCGACCCCCTGGACCTGCGCCCCTCGGGCGCGGGGGCCGCGGAAGAAGGGGCTGGCGCCGGGACCGGAGCGGCCCTGCCGGCCCCCGTGCCGACCCCCAGGCGCCCGGAGGCCACCCCTTCGCACGCCCGGCCGCGTGACTCGCGGCCCGCGGAAGCCCGGCTCTGGTAGGGCTTGGTCAGGTCGGGCCCGGGGTCCCGCGGCCCGGGGACCTCAGACGTCCAGGCCCTTGGCGTTCAGCCAGGCCAGGGGGTCCACCGTCGCGCCGCCCTTGCGTACCTCCAGGTGGAGGTGGGCCCCGGTGACGTTGCCGGTCGCGCCGACCCGGCCGATGGTCGCACCGGCGGCGACCGGGCCGGAGGTCACCGACATGGAGGAGAGGTGGCAATACCAGATCTCGGTGCCGTCCGGGAGCTCCAGCACGATCCGGTAGCCGTAGGCGCCGGACCAGCCGGCCGAGGTGATCTTCCCTCCCGCCACGGCCTTGACCGGGGTGCCGGTGGGTGCGGCGAAGTCCAGGCCGGTGTGGTGCCCGGAGGACCACATGGATCCGGAGTCTCCGTAGTGGGAGGTGAGGGTGTAGGCGGAGGTGGGCAGGAAGTAGCTCCCGGCGGACGCGGTGGCGCGCTCCCGCTCTGCCTCGGCCTCGGCGGCCTTTCGGGCCTCCTCGGCTTCCTGGGCGGCCTTCGCCTCGGCCTTCGCCGCCGCGTCCTCGGCGGCCTTGCGCGCGGTCTCCAGCTTGTCCTTGGCCTCCTGGGCGGCCGTTTCCCGGGCGGTCCGCTCGGCCTCCGCGCGCTCCTGCGCCGCGGCGGCGTCGTGCTGCGACTCGGCCTGCTGGAGGATCCGGTTGCGCAGGGCCTCGCCGGCGTCGGCGCCCGGGTCGGCCTGGTGCGGGACGAGCCCGGCCCGGACGGCCGTTCCGGCCGCTTCCCCCGAGGTCTCCTGCGCCGGCCGGCCGTTGCCGCCGTCCTCCGCGTCACCGAAGGGGCCACCGGCCATCAGGTCGGGCAACGAGGGCAGGCTGATGGTGACTTGGGGCCGGTCCTGGGCCGTGGCGATACCGCTCGCGCCCACCGCGGCTATGACGCCGACGCCGAGCACGGTCGAGCTGCGGGCGAGTCCGCCGCGCTGCTTGGCCACCCGGTGCTTGCCGCGTACCGGACGGACCGAGTCCTCGGTGGGGTTCCACTCGCCCCAGGCGCCTGCGGTGGGCGGTTCCGGGATCTCGGTGCCTTCGGGAGCAGGCAAGTTGGAGGCCACCGGGGCACACTCCTCATTGACGCGAACGCGCACGGCGCCGTCTCTTGCGACGACTGGGACGACCGCGCTGCGTTATCGAACGGTAATAGACACAGGGGAGTGATTCCAAGCTGTTGCGATTGATCGTTCGCGTCAATCAGCCACACCCCGACGTGCTCTGGCCATGACTTGTCACGCCACAAGCACATCAATCGGGGCAAAAATAGGCCGACTCCCCCATCACTTCAGCCACGCGCCCCACGTGACGACCCGTCAACCAGCTCGCAGAGCGCACCCTTTGCGCTACCCAACGTCACGGCGCGCCCGCACGGTGTCCCCACGGCATGTCCCGCTCGCCACTGCGCCGGGCCGGACACGACGAAGGCCCGGTTCCCAAGGGAACCGGGCCTTCGTACTGAGTAGCGGGGGCAGGATTTGAACCTACGACCTCTGGGTTATGAGCCCAGCGAGCTACCGAGCTGCTCCACCCCGCGTCGGTAAACACAACTCTACGTCATCCGGGGCCGGGTCCTGGCCAATTAACCGTCCGGCCACCCCTCAGACCGCTGTCGTCGCAGGTCACAGGGGTGCAAACCGTCCCAGGACCGGGTCGGGCACACGAAGATCATCTCCGTTGCACGGTGGTGACACTCCGGGGATGGTTCCGGGATCGGGTCCGGGCGAAGATTCATCTGTCGCCAAGGCCAGGGGGAACACCGACCGGCGGGCGACACCACACCCCAACCGGCCCGGCGCTCTGCCGACGCCCTTGTGATTCCTGGGGGGAGTCCACCATGTCCGTTCGCACCGCAGCCGCCATCGCAGTCGTCGCCGGCGTTGTCACCACTCTGCTGCCGCTCTCGGCTACCGCCGCGTCCGCCGCACCCACCGCCGACGGCCACGCCGTGCTGCGTACGGAGATGGGCGCTCCCGTCCCCAGCGGTCCGCTGTCCCGCGGCGGGGCCACCGAGACCTTCGACCTGACGGTGAAGAACCCGACCGGCAAGCCGGTCACCTACAAGCCCTGGATGCTGCTGGACCCGAACGGCGCGAGCCCGTTCCAGCGCGACGACGTCACCTTCAAGGTCGACGCCGTGGACGCCCCGGCGACCAAGTCCTCGATCGGCCAGCAGGACGGCGAGCGGCAGGGCACCTTCTTCCCGGCCGCCGGCGCCACGGGCGAGGGCGGCTTCGACATCCCCGCGAACGGCAAGATGACCTGGAAGGTCACCCTGGGCCTCGGCGCGGGTTACCCGACCAACGACGGGGACTTCAAGTTCACGGCCGCCAGCTACAACAACTCGGTCGACCCCGCCGGCACCGGATCCCACCTCTTCAAGGTCGACCCGCAGATCAAGACGGGCGGGCTGAAGACCTGGTTCAAGCAGGTCAGCTCCGGCATGGACAGCCAGGAGCAGCGTGCCTACCTGGACCTGAACTACCAGGCCACCGGCGACGGTACGTACGGCACCGGCCTGGCGAGCAGCCTGAGCCTGTCGCACCCCGGCAAGGAGACGGCCGACTTCCGGCTCCAGGCCATGGTCGACGGCCGCTGGCAGGACGTGCGGGAGCAGGACAGCCGCTACGGGCTGCCCGAGATCCCCAAGGGCTTCGGTTCCGCCTCCGGTGTCCGCACGCTGCCGCTGCGGGTCAGCCTCGGCAAGAACACGCAGCTCACGAAGAAGACCACCATCACGATGGAGGTCGAGGTCTCACCGGCCAAGGGCAACACCTACCCCTTCCACTCCGGTTCGGTGACGTTCCCTCTGGCCCCGATCACCGACCCGGCGCCGTCCCCGACCCCGTCGAAGTCGCCCGTGAAGACCCCGGTCACCTCCACCACCGTCCAGCCGGCCGCCGCGACCTCCTCCGCGTCCGTCGTCGCCGCGGGCAACCCCCACCTCACCACCACGGCTTCGGCCACCGGCTCCCTGGCCCACACCGGATCCAACTCGGGCACGGGCCTGTACGCCGGCCTCGCCGCCGCCCTGGTCGCGCTCGGCGCGGCCGCCGCCTGGCTCGGTGCCCGCCGCCGCCGCGCTCTCCCCGCCTGACGGCCTGACCGCCCCCCGCTCACCGAGAAGCGCCCCACCCGATCGATCCGGCTGGGGCGCTTGTGCCGTTCACGGCCCGGCGCTCCACGCGCCGTCAACGACCGGGTCGGCGCGCCGGGACGGGGCCGGACGGAGGCCCGGAGCCTCTGGAACCCAACGAGAAGCTGGAGCTGCACAGTCGCCCTCGACCTCCAGGGCGCTCGTAGGCGTACCGGGCCACTGCGGCGGGTTCGCAGACCCCGTACCGGCGAAGACTCCCCGGAGGGCTACGCGGCCCCCAACAAGTGCGGCGCCGGGGGAAAACCGGGAACCGCCGACGGGTCCGGCGGATGAGGGCCGTCCTGGGCCCATGAAAGCGCCCCACCCGGAGAAACCGGATGGGGCGCTCAAGCAGCGCAGGTCAGAGGGTGCTTCCCCATCGCCGCGAGGTGTAGGCCATGTCGGACTCGAACCGACAACCAACGGATTAAAAGTCCGCTGCTCTGCCAATTGAGCTAATGGCCCTCCACGTGCTCACCCCAGAGCATAGCCGGACAGCGCGGGTCAGCCGATCGGGTATCGGCCGAGCGGCCTGTCGGCGGCCCCGGGGCGGGCGCGCCGAGGGGTGGTCTGCATGGGCCCGGCATGTGACAGGGCCCCCGCGACCGGAGTCGCGGGGGCCCTGTCAGGGGTTGTGCTCAGCTGGGATCAGCCGTTGCGCTTCCAGCGGGGCTTGTCGTCACGACGGCCGCCGAAGGAGCCGGTGGAACCGGTGGAACCGGAGCCGGAGGGGCGGTGGTCGTCGCGGCGGCCGTACGGGCGGTCGCCGGCGCCGGCGCCGGCGGAACGGAAGCCACCGGACGGACGGTCGTCACGACGGTCGCGGTTGAACGGGCGGTCGCCGCCACCGGAACGGAAGCCGCCGGAGGGGCGGTCGTCACGATTGAAGCTGCCGGACGGACGGTCACCACCGGAACGGAAGCCGCCGGACGGACGGTCGTCGCGGCGGAAGCCGCCACGGTCGCCGCCGCGGTCGTCACGGTTGAAGCCACCGGACGGACGGTCGTCGCGGCGAAAACCGCCGGACGGACGGTCACCACCGGAACGGAAGCCGCCGGACGGACGGTCGCCGCCGCGGTCATCGCGGTTGAAGCCACCGGAGGGGCGGTCGTCGCGACGGAAACCGCCGGACGGACGGTCACCACCGCGGTCATCGCGGTTGAAGCCACCGGAGGGGCGGTCGTCGCGACGGAAGCCACCGGACGGACGGTCACCACCGGAACGGAAGCCGCCGGACGGACGGTCGCCACCGGAACGGAAGCCGCCGGACGGGCGGTCGTCGCGGCGGAAGCCGCCACGGTCGCCGCCGCGGTCGTCACGGTTGAAACCACCGGACGGACGGCCGCCACGGTCGCCGCCGCGGAAGCCGCCACGGTCCCCGCCACGGTCGCCACCGCGGTTGTCACGGCGCTCGAAGTTGCCGCGGTCGTCGCGCTGGGCGCGCTGCTCCTCGCGGCGCTCCTGCGCGGCCAGTTCGGCGGCAGCGGCGGCAGCGGCAGCCGCGACCTCGGCCTCGGCGGCCTCGGCCACCTCGGCGACAGCGGCCTCCGGGTCCTCGCCGCGCTCACGCGCGGAGCGGGCGACCAGACGGTCGGCCTCCTCACGCAGCTCGACGGCGCGGCGGGACAGACGCTCCAGCTGCTTGGTGAGCTCGGCGACCTCGCGCTCGGCCTGCTTGGCGGCGTTGTTCGCGGAGTCGGCCTGGACCTCGGTCAGCGAACGGGCACCGGTGATCTCGGCGACCTCCGGCTCGAAGGCGCCGACGCCCTGGACGATGTGGCGCGTGGCGTCGACGCCCGCGTCCTCCATCAGGCGGAAGATCTGGCGGCGCTGGTGCGGGAGCGCCAGCGACACGACGACACCGGACTTGCCGGCGCGGGCGGTACGGCCCGAGCGGTGCAGGTAGTCCTTGTGGTCGCCGGCCGGGTCCACGTTCAGGACCAGGTCGATGCCGTCGACGTGGATGCCTCGGGCGGCGACGTCGGTCGCGACGAGCGCGTTGACGTAGCCGTCCTTGAAGTCCGCGAGGACGCGGGTGCGGGCGCCCTGCGTCATGCCGCCGTGCAGCGCGTCGGCCTTCACACCGGACTCGACGAGCTGCTCGGCGATGCGGTCGGCGCCCAGCTGGGTGCGGACGAAGATGATGGTGCGGCCCTTGCGGGCGGCGATGGCGGCCGTGACCGGCGCCTTGTCCTTCGGCTTCACGACGAGGACGTGGTGCGTCATGGTCGTGACGTTGCCCTGCGCGCTGTCGACCTCGTGCGTGACGGGGTTGGTCAGGTAGCGCTTGACCAGGGTGCCGATCTCGTTCTCCATGGTGGCGGAGAAGAGCATGCGCTGGCCGCCGCCGGGGATCTGGTCGAGCAGCTCGGTGACCTCGGGCAGGAAGCCCAGGTCGGCCATCTGGTCGGCCTCGTCGAGGACCGCGACCTGGACGTTGGCCAGGGAGCAGGCACCACGGTTGATGATGTCGCGCAGACGGCCCGGGGTGGCGACGAGGACGTCGACACCGCGCTCCAGAGCGAAGATCTGGTTGCTCATGGAGGTACCGCCGCAGACGACCTTCATCTTGAGGCCGAGCACGTCGCCGTAGGGCTGGAGGGCGTCCGCGACCTGCATCGCCAGCTCACGCGTCGGCGTGAGGATGATCGCGCGGGGCTTCTTCTTCTCGGTGTGGCCGCCGGCCAGGAGGGCCAGGGTCGGCAGACCGAAGGAGAGGGTCTTGCCGGAGCCGGTGCGGCCACGGCCGAGGATGTCCTTGCCGGCCAGGGCGTCCGGGATGGTCGCGGCCTGGATCGGGAAGGGGGCGGTGACGCCGTTCTGGGCGAGCTTGCGCACGATGCCGTCGGGGAGACCGAGGTCGCCGAAGGTGATCGTGGGCTCGGCGTCGGCGTCGGCCGCGTCGTCCTCGAAGTCGGGGGTGGAGTCCTCGAAGTCGGAGGCGGAGTCCTCGGGGGACTCATCGGCCGTCACGTCGGCCTCGAGGGCCTCGATGATCTCGTCGGCCTCGATGGCAGCCAGGGCCTCGACGGTGTTGACGATCTCGTTGGAGTCGTTCTCGGGCATGACGGAACGGTCAGAACTGGAAATGGACATGCGAAATGCGAAACCTCTCGGAGTCTCGGCACGCGCCCAAACTCCGTGAATCGCAAATCGACCGCCTCAATGCGGTCAGCCACGGCTAGGGAGAGTACGCGCCACGCGGCGCTCTTCGGATTCGGCGCCGGGCAATGGGATCAAACGATCTATAACCATACGCACCCTCCCCCGGGTCTGGCAAGTCACTCCAGCAAAAACCGTCTGACCTGCGCAAACAGGGCCAACCCGAGAGGTGGGCGGGGGGTGGGTGAGGGCTAGACAAGGGGGGACGGGCGCTCGGACTACACCGACGGGGGGTTGCTCTGCTCCGGTGCCGGGCTCACCGGCGGCGGCGTGGGGTCCGTCACAGGCGGGGGTGAAACCGGCGGCTCCGGAGCCGGGCTGGACGGCTGGCCGCCGCCCGAGCCACCCGAGCCACCCGCGCCGGCCGAGCCGCCGGAACCGCCGGCGCCGCCCGCGGGGGGCTCCTGGTGCCCCGAACCGCCGGTCCCGCCCCCCGGCCCGGCCGACGGCGAGGGCGCTCCCGGCTTGGCCGTCGCCCCCGGACTCGGCGAGGCCCCGGTCGCGCCGGAGGCCTTGCCGTCCTCCTTGGGCTTGCCGTCCTGAGCGCCCGTACCGTCCTTGGAGCCGTGCCCGTTGCCGTGCGCCCCCGAGCCGCGGCCCGCCGTGGAGCCGCCGCCCGATTCGACGCCGCCCCGGTGGTCCGAGGAGGAGGAGGGCCCGGGCTCGGCCGAGTCCTCGCCGACACTCATGCAGCCCGCTGTCGCCGCGAC
Organism: Streptomyces sp. CB00455; assembly: GCF_001905445.1. Classification (GTDB taxonomy): domain Bacteria; phylum Actinomycetota; class Actinomycetes; order Streptomycetales; family Streptomycetaceae; genus Streptomyces. Next base: position 31,046 of record NZ_LIVQ01000004.1, read on the forward strand.
CGCGAGCGCGGTGACGGCCAGTCGGAGGGAAGCGGACAACTGGCGCACGGTGGCACCTCCGGAGCCTGAAGGGCGGTCCGCATGAGCGGGTCGATGTGCCCAACTCCCTTGGACCCGTGAGGGACACGCCCTCGGCGGCCTCAACCGAACAGTTGCTCCGCCACCTGCGACCCCAGGTGCACCGAGCCCAGCCCGACCAGGACCGACGCGCCCACATTGGCCGCCGCCAGGAACCCCCACCCGCGCTCGGCCAGCCGCAGCGTCTCGTACGAGAAGGTCGAGTACGTGCTCAGCGCCCCGCACAGCCCGGTCCCCAGCAGCAGCCCGAGGCGCGAGGAGGAGGCCCCGGTCAGCAGCGCGCCGGTCAGCACCCCCAGCAGCAGACAGGCGGCCGCATTGACCACGAAGGTGCCCCAGGGGAAGGCGGAGTCGTGCCGCGCCTGTACCGCCCGGTCCGTCAGGTAGCGCAGCGGCGCGCCGACGGCCGCGCCCGCCACCACGAGCAGCCAGTTCACCGGCGCTCCCCGCCCTTCGGCCCGCCCGCGCCCTCCGGCCGGCCCCCGCCGGGCCGCGGGCCGGCGCCCCGCCGCCGGTCCCCGGCCGCCAGCCGCGTCACCGAGGCCGCGGCCCAGACCGCACCCAGGGCGGCGGCCACCGTCAGCCCGGCGTAGGCCAGCGCGGTTCCCGCCTCGCCGTCCTCCAGGAGCCGCGAGAAGTCCGCCGCGTAGGCCGAGAAGGTGGTGAAGCCGCCGAGGATCCCGGCCCCGGCGAAGGGCCGCAGCAGCGGGTGCGGAGCCGTCCGGCCGCCCTCGCCGATGAGCACCATCAGGACGCCGATCAGCGCGCAGCCGATGGTGTTGATCCAGAGCGTCGCCCACGGGAAGGCCCCGGGCCCGGCAGGCCACAGCAGACAGACCCCGTACCGCGCGCACGCCCCGAGGGCCCCGCCTGCCGCCACCGCCGCGAGCACCCGGGCCTGAGGCTCCGCCGCCTGCGCGGGCACGTGCAGGTCCACGTCCGGGTCGATCGCCTCGCCGCCGGGGACCGGCCGGGTCATCCGTAGCCCAGGGCGTGCAGCCGGTCGTCGTCGATCCCGAAGTGGTGGGCGATCTCGTGCACCACGGTGACCTCCGTCTCCGCGACCACGCTCTCCCGGTCCTCGCACATCCGCAACGTGGGATTGCGGTAGATGGTGATCCGGTCCGGCAGCACCCCGGCGTACCACTCGCCGCGATCCGTCAGCGGCGTCCCCTCGTAGAGGCCGAGCAGCCCGGGGTCGTCGGCGGGCGGCTCGTCCTCGACGAACACCGCCACGTTGTCCATGAGCCGCGTCAGCTCCGGCGGGATCCGGTCCAGGGCCTCTGCGACGAGCTCTTCGAACTCCTCGCGCGTCATCTCCAGCACGCGGCCATTGTCCCTCCGGCGCAAACCGTTTTGGCGATAGCTCCCCGGATCCCATATGCTTCTCACGTCCCCGACGCGCTGCAAAGTGCCCGGCGGGCCTTTAGCCCTCATCGTCTAGTGGCCCAGGACGCCGCCCTTTCAAGGCGGTAGCACGGGTTCGAATCCCGTTGGGGGTACGCGTTACCGTGTGCAAGACTTTGTCTCGCACATGCAAGGTCCTGTGGAGCAGTTGGTTAGCTCGCCACCCTGTCAAGGTGGAGGTCGCGGGTTCAAGTCCCGTCAGGATCGCTGAAGCCGGAAACGGTTTCGTGGCTGGGTAGCTCAGTTGGTACGAGCGATCGCCTGAAAAGCGATAGGTCGCCGGTTCGACCCCGGCCCCAGCCACCACAGGAAGGCCCCGTCCCTCGGACGGGGCCTTCCGCGTTACCCGGCGTCCGCCCCGGTCTCCGGCCCCGGCGCGGCCGATCCGGCGCGGTGCCTGCGGCGCCACAGCACCAGGCCGACGGCCGCCGACGCGGCCGCGACCAGTCCGGGCAGCACCCGGTCGGGGACGCCGCCGGCCCAGGACCGGACCCGCTGCTCCACCGCGAACGAGTCGTCCAGTGCCAGGACGGTCACGACCGGCACCTGCCACAGGGCGCGGTGGGACCTGTCGGCCGTACGTGGGGCCTTTCACGGAACGGGTGGAGGGGGACTCGTCCCGAATTGGTACGGGTCCACCCGACAAATGCGTTCGCCACCCGGAGGGGCCAGGTGAGATCCTCGATCAGGTATGTCTACTTCCTTCGCCGCCCTGCAGACGCTTCTCGGTGAGATCTCCCTCCGCGACGCGCACCGCCTCGGCCGCCGCCTCGAAGGCGCCCGCCGAATCCGCAAGCCCGAGGCCCGGCAGGCCGTGCTCGACGAGATCGCCGCGGAGGCCACGAAGGCCGCCGGGCGGCTCGCCGGCCGCGCCTCGCGGATGCCCGAGGTCACCTATCCCGAGAACCTCCCCGTCAGCCAGAAGAAGGACGAGATCGCCGAGGCGATACGCGACCACCAGGTCGTGATCGTCGCGGGCGAGACCGGCTCCGGCAAGACCACGCAGATCCCCAAGATCTGCATGGAACTGGGCCGCGGAGTCCGCGGCATGATCGGCCACACCCAGCCCCGCCGGCTCGCCGCCCGCACGGTCGCGGAGCGCATCGCCGAGGAACTGAAGTCCGAGATCGGACAGACGGTCGGCTGGAAGGTCCGCTTCACCGACCAGGTGGACCAGGACGCGACCTTCGTGAAGCTGATGACGGACGGCATCCTGCTCGCCGAGATCCAGACGGACCGCGAGCTGCGGGCGTACGACACGATCATCATCGACGAGGCCCACGAGCGCTCGCTGAACATCGACTTCCTGCTCGGCTACCTCGCCACGCTGCTGCCCAAGCGCCCCGACCTCAAGGTGATCATCACCTCGGCGACCATCGACCCGCAGCGCTTCTCCCGGCATTTCGGGGACGCCCCCATCGTCGAGGTCAGCGGGCGGACGTACCCGGTGGAGGTCCGCTACCGGCCGCTGCTGGAGGAGGACTCCGACGACAGCGACCGGGACCAGATCACGGCGATCTGCGAGGCCGTGGACGAACTCCAGTCCGAGGGGCCCGGCGACATCCTGGTCTTCCTCTCGGGCGAGCGCGAGATCCGCGACACGGCCGACGCGCTGAACAAGCGCGGCCTGCCCCGCGGCGGAGCCGCTGCCGGACACGGCACGGAGGTCCTGCCGCTCTACGCGCGCCTCTCGCACGCCGAGCAGCACCGGGTGTTCCAGCAGCACACCGGGCGCCGCGTCGTCCTCGCCACCAACGTCGCCGAGACCTCGCTGACCGTCCCGGGCATCAAGTACGTGATCGACCCGGGCACCGCCCGCATCTCGCGCTACAGCCACCGCACGAAGGTGCAGCGCCTGCCCATCGAGCGGATCTCGCAGGCCAGCGCCAACCAGCGCAAGGGCCGCTGCGGCCGCACCAGTGACGGCATCTGCATCCGGCTGTACTCCGAGGACGACTTCCTCTCCCGCCCGGAGTTCACGGACGCCGAGATCCTGCGCACCAACCTGGCCTCCGTCATTCTCCAGATGACCGCCGCCGGGCTCGGCGAGATCGAGAAGTTCCCCTTCATCGACCCGCCGGACCACCGCAACATCCGCGACGGCGTCCAGCTCCTCCAGGAGCTCGGCGCCCTCGACCCCGCGGAGAAGGATCCGAAGAAGCGCCTCACCCCGATGGGCCGCCAGCTCTCCCAGCTCCCGGTGGACCCGCGCCTGGCCCGCATGGTCGTGGAGGCGGACAAGAACAACTGCGTCCGCGAGGTCATGGTCATCGCGGCGGCCCTGTCCATCCAGGACCCGCGCGAGCGCCCTTCGGACAAGCAGACCCAGGCTGACCAGAACCACGCCCGGTTCAAGGACGAGACCAGCGACTTCTTGTCCTTCCTGAACATGTGGCGCTACGTGCGCGAGCAGCAGAAGGAGCGCGGCTCCTCCGCCTTCCGCCGGATGTGCAAGCAGGAGTACCTGAACTTCCTGCGCATCCGCGAGTGGCAGGACATCTACTCGCAGCTGCGCACGGTCGCCAAGACCATGGGCATCCACGTCAACGAGGCCGACGCCCCCGAGCAGAGCGTCCACGTCTCGCTGCTGGCCGGCCTGCTGTCGCACATCGGGCTGAAGGACACCGACAAGAACGAGTACCTCGGTGCCCGCGGTGCCAAGTTCGCGATCTTCCCCGGCTCGTCGCTGTTCAAGAAGCAGCCGAAGTTCCTGATGTCCGCGGAGCTGGTGGAGACCTCGCGGCTGTGGGCCCGGGTGAACGCCAAGGTGGAGCCCGAGTGGGTGGAGCCGCTGGCGCAGCACCTGGTCAAGCACACGTACAGCGAGCCGCACTGGGAGAAGGACCAGGCGGCGGTGATGGCCTACGAGAAGGTCACGCTGTACGGCGTGCCGATCGTGGCCCAGAGGAAGATCAACTACGGCCGCATCGATCCCGAGGTCTCGCGCGAGCTGTTCATCCGCAACGCGCTGGTCGAGGGGGACTGGCGCACGCACCACAAGTTCTACGCCGACAACCGCAGGCTCCTCACCGAGGTGGAGGAGCTGGAGAACCGTGCCCGGCGCCGCGACATCGTGGTGGACGACGAGACGCTCTTCGACTTCTACGACCAGAAGATCCCGGCGCACGTGGTCTCGGGGGCGCACTTCGATTCCTGGTGGAAGCACAAGAAGCGCGAGGAGCCCGAACTCCTCGACTTCGAGCGGGAGATGCTGCTGACGGAGAAGGCGGCCGGGGTCACCAAGGCCGACTACCCGGACACCTGGCGGCAGGGGCAGCTGAAGTTCCGGGTGACCTACCAGTTCGAGCCGGGCGCGGACGCGGACGGCGTGACCGTCCACATCCCGCTCCAGGTGCTGAACCAGGTCACCGACGAGGGCTTCGACTGGCAGATCCCGGGCCTGCGCGAGGAGGTCGTCACCGAGCTGATCCGCTCGCTGCCCAAGCCGATCCGCCGGCACTACGTGCCCGCGCCGAACTTCGCGACCCGCTTCCTGGACCGGGCGGTTCCTCTCCAGGAGCCGCTGCCGGTGACCCTGGCGCGGGAGCTCCAGCGGATGGTGGGCGTCCCGGTCTCGGCCGGGGACTTCGACCTGACCCGCGTCCCGGACCACCTGAAGATCACCTTCAGGATCGTCGACGAGCGGCGCAAGAACCTCGCCGAGGACAAGGACCTGGAGGCGCTGCGTCTGCGTCTGAAGCCCAAGGCCCGCCAGGCCCTCTCCCAGGCCGCCGCGGCCACCGCCGAGCGGGCGGGCGGGGAGTCGGTGGAGCGCTCCGGGCTGACCGGCTGGACGATCGGCACGCTGACCAAGGTCTTCGAGACCCGCAGGGCGGGCCAGCCGGTGAAGGCGTACCCGGCGCTCGTGGACGCGGGGACGAGCGTCGCCGTACGGCTCTTCGACACCGAGGCCGAGCAGCAGCAGGCGATGTGGCTGGGCACCCGGCGCCTCATCATGCTCAACATCCCGGTCAATCCGGCGAAGTTCGCCTCGGACCACCTGACCAACCAGCAGAAGCTGGCCCTCTCCCGCAATCCGCACGGCTCCATCCAGGCGCTGTTCGACGACTGCGCCACGGCGGCGTGCGACAAGCTCATCGCCGACCACGGCGGGCCGGCCTGGGACGAGGCGGGCTTCCGCAAGCTCTACGAGGCCGTCCGGAGCGACCTGGTGGACACCACCGTGCGCACGGTCGGCCAGGTGCAGCAGGTACTGGCCGCCTGGCAGGCCTGCGAGCGCCGGCTGAAGGCCACCAACAGCCTGGCCCTGGTCGCGAACCTGCAGGACGTGAAGACGCAGCTCGCGGCCCTGATGCCGGCCGGCTTCGTGACGCTCACCGGGCTGCGCCGCCTGGCGGACCTCATGCGCTACCTGGTGGCGGTGGACCGGCGGCTCCAGCAGATGCCGACGGGCGTCCAGCGCGACACCACGCGCATGGAGAAGGTCCACGAGATGCAGGACGAGTACGCCTGGCTGCTGGAGCAGTTGCCGAAGGGGCGGCCGGTGCCGGCGGCGGTCACCGAGATCCGCTGGATGATCGAGGAACTGCGGGTCAGCTACTTCGCGCACGCGCTGGGAACGGCCTATCCGGTCTCCGACAAGCGGATCGTGAAGGCGGTGGACGCGGCGGCGCCGTGATCCGGTTCGACTGCACCCCCTGAGCTGCGGTACAGTCTGATTCGCAGCCGCCGAGCGGCCGCAAATCAAGGACCTGTGGAGCAGTTGGTTAGCTCGCCACCCTGTCAAGGTGGAGGTCGCGGGTTCAAGTCCCGTCAGGTTCGCAGAAACGTCAGGGCCCGCATCCCCCAGGGGATGCGGGCCCTGACGCGTTGACAGGGGGAACTGCCCGGGCGCCGGGACGCCTGCGCGCCGCCACGGGCCGCCTGGGCGCCCGGAGGGCACGGGGAGCGGCCCTGGACCGCCCTGGCCGCCTCCAAGCGCCCCTGCGCCGCCCTGCGCCGCCCCGGGCACTCCCGGCCCTCATCGCGCGGCCTCTGGTGCTCCCCGGCGCCGCCGCCGTGGAGGGGCAGCCGCGCGGAGCCGCTCCAGGGCCGCCCTCGCTCCCCGGCCCGCGACGGCGGCGGGCTCCGCGACGGTGGCCCGTCCACCGCCGGCCACCGCCCCCGGCCCCGCCCGCTGCGGACCTGCGTCGAGAATCCCCCGTTCGCATGATGCACTCTGCGGTGCCCGTCCCCTTACGGGGTGCATTGCCGGAAGGACAAGAGAGATCATCTGTGACGGGAGTCACCGTACGAGTTTTTGCGACCCGTACTTTTATCGCGCCCATACGCGCGCTCGATTTAATATGTGCAATGGCACCCATAGGGCCAGGACTCCGCACCGTCGCGATACCGCCCTGACCTGGGCATAAAAAAGATCGCGCTGGACCCGGCGGAGTCCAGCGCGATCGACGGCCGGGAACCTGTTGGGGCAGGTCCGGTCGTATGAAGCAATGTGGGTTTCATCGGATTGGGGGACCCGATACAGACCCGTTAAAGCGGGGTGCTGCGGAACCTCAGGCCTCGCTGCGCTGCTGCGGAATTCCCGCAAGCAGTGCGCGAACCTCGGCCTCGCGGTAACGGCGGTGTCCACCCAGGGTGCGGATGGACGTGAGCTTGCCAGCCTTGGCCCAGCGGGTGACCGTCTTCGGGTCCACGCGGAACATCGTGGCAACCTCAGCCGGGGTCAGCAGCGGCTCGGCATCAGGGGTGCGAGCGGTCATGAGCGGCCTCCTCGGGAGAACCGAACCATCTCGGTTCTTTCCTCTAAATTCTGCACCTTGGCCCGCGTTGCCCGAAATGGACATACGCGGGCCGAGTCGGTTATAGGACGAACGGCTTGTCCTCGGCACTACAACTACACCATCCGTCCAGCCCCAAGGGCCAAACCGACGGAATTGCCCTCCGAGGTGTTCATCAGCGGCGGAAGCCGATGGACCGCCCCATAACGGACAGTCACCCCACTGTGACGATCAGTCACAGAGCGATCAGGAGTCGCCAGACCCCCCGTAGAGCGCAATGCCGAGCATTCCGCCCTTACTTGGGCGGAAGGAACCCTCCCCGGACTCCTTGTCCTATTTTGGCACGAGGGTAGGGGAAGGGCGCAAGGGTGTGGTTAGTGCGGTCCGTCACGCTTGGGCCAATGGCCCGGATCGGGACGTAGGTCCTGGCACTACGTCCCAAATGGCACGATCAAGGCTCTGATCAGCCATTTATGGCTGATCAGACGATACGCGGGGTACGACGCGGCCCTCCGCGGGACCGGTCGGAGCAGTATCCGCCGCCGGAGGCTAATTCGCGAACAGTCTCTCCCGCACCGCCCGCCAACGGTCTGCGAGCTCCGCGTACGCCTGCGCCGCCCCCTCGGCGTCCCCCGCCCTCAGGGCCGCGAGGCCGGCGGCCAGCTCCCCCGCCGACCGGTCCGCGGCCAGCCGCTCCGCCGGCAGCGCGTGCAGCAGGCCGCCGTAGTCCAGCTCCACCATCGAGCGCGGGTGGAACTCCTCCAGCCAGCTGCCGACCTCCACCAGGCCGTCCGCGAGCATCCCGTACCCCTCCGCCTCCCGCAGCGTGCGCAGCCCGCGGGCGAGGCGCCGCCGTGCCTGCACCATCGGCGTCCGGTAGCGCAGCCGCTCGCCCGGCACGTAGTCCCGTTCGGCGTCGGACACCAGCACGAACCAGCGCAACGGGACCTGCCACACCCCCGTACGGATCCACGGGCGCGCATCCGGGTTCCGCTCGCGCCAGCGCTCGTAGTCCTCGGCCGCCCGCCGGCGCACCCCCGGCGGGAGGGCCGCGTCCAGCACCGGGCGCGGGAACCACTCGACCAGCTCCTGGAGCGCCAGCCAGCCGCGGAGCCGGGTGCGCCAGGGGCAGACCATCAGCACCCCGTCGACCTCCTCGGTGAAGGCGTCCGCGCTCTCGTGCGCCGGCACCCCCGTCACGGGGACCCGGACCAAGTCCGCCAGCGACCGGCGCAGTTCGTCCTGGGCGGTCGGCGCCGTACCCCGCCGGGCGTAGTCGGCCCAGTGGGTGCGCTCCGGCTCCGGAAAAGCCGCCAGTGGCTCGTAGACGCGCAGGTAGGAGGCGTACGGAACAGTCGGCGCCGAGCGCGCGGACGGCAGCAGGGGATCGGGGGATTCACTCACGCTCTCGTCCTGCCCTTCCGGAGGGCCGGGTTCACCTCCGGGGCGCTTTCGACCGGGCCGGGCGCTGGCCGCCGGGAGCCCCCGTATTCCGGGAGGGTCCCGATCCCCGGACAGGTCGCCTGCTCGCGCCCCGCAGGTCTTACGCTGCTCCCAGCGCGCCCTCCCCCACCCGCAGGGCGGGCGTCATCCCGCCGCATCTCTTCCATGGGAGTCACCACCGTGACCGAAATGACCGACGGCGTCCTGCACACCCTGTTCCGCACGGAGCAGGGCGGCCACGAGCAAGTCGTGCTGTGCCAGGACCGAGCCACCGGCCTGAAGGCCGTCATCGCGATCCACTCCACCGCCCTGGGCCCCGCCCTCGGCGGGACGCGCTTCCACGCGTACGCCTCCGACGAGGAGGCCGTCCTGGACGCGCTCAACCTCTCGCGCGGCATGTCCTACAAGAACGCCCTCGCCGGTCTCGACCTCGGCGGCGGCAAGGCCGTGATCATCGGCGACCCGGACGTGATCAAGACGGAGGAACTGCTGCTGGCCTACGGCCGGTTCGTGGAGTCCCTCGGCGGCCGCTACGTCACCGCCTGCGACGTCGGCACCTACGTGGCGGACATGGACGTCGTGGCGCGCGAGACCCGCTGGGCGACCGGCCGCTCGCCCGAGAACGGCGGCGCGGGCGACTCCTCGGTCCTCACGGCCTTCGGTGTCTTCCAGGGCATGCGCGCCAGCGCCCAGCACCTGTGGGGCGACCCGACCCTGCGCGGCCGCAAGGTCGCCGTGGCCGGCGTCGGCAAGGTCGGCCACTACCTGGTCGAGCACCTGCTGGAGGACGGCGCCGAGGTCGTGATCACGGACGTGCGCGAGGAATCGGTGCGCCGGATCCTGGACAAGCACCCGGGCAAGGTCACGGCGGCCGCGGACACGGACGCGCTGATCCGCGTGCCCGGCCTGGACATCTACGCCCCGTGCGCGCTCGGCGGAGCCCTGAACGACGACACGGTGGCGGCCCTCACCGCCGGGGTCGTGTGCGGTGCGGCCAACAACCAGCTCGCCCACCCGGGCATCGAGAAGGACCTCTCGGACCGCGGGATCCTCTACGCGCCGGACTACGTGGTCAACGCGGGCGGGGTGATCCAGGTGGCCGACGAGCTGCGCGGCTTCGACTTCGACCGGTGCAAGGCGCAGGCGACGAAGATCTTCGACACCACACTGGCCATATTCGCACGTGCGAAGTCGGACGGCATCCCGCCGGCCGCCGCGGCCGACCGGATCGCCGAACAGCGCATGGCGGACGCCCGCGCCGCACGCGCCGTCTAGGCCCTTCCGGGGTGCGTTCACGGGGGCCCGCCGGGGTGCGGCGAGACGGAACTCACTGCACTTCGGCGGGTCGCCCGCCAAGAACCGGTTAATATCGCAGCTGACCAGCGAGGACGGGGCGCCTTGCTGGTTCTGCACCGGGGCGCGTCATGCGGGCGGCGTACCGTATGGCCGCGGAAGCAGGTACCGTTAAACCCCTACGGACGGTCTCTCCGCGGAGAGTCCGCTCCGAACCATGAACGCGTGTCAGACTCTGGGGCCGTCGAGCCCCGTCACCGAGGGGGTCGAGCCATGGGGCGCGGCCGGGCCAAGGCCAAGCAGACAAAGGTCGCCCGCCAGCTGAAGTACAACAGCGGCGGGACTGACCTCTCGCGTCTGGCCAATGAGCTGGGCGCATCGCCGACGGAGCCGCTGGCAGTCAGCGAGCCGGTCGAGGTCGATGACGATCTGGATGACGAAGACGACCCGTACGCCAAGTACGCGGCCATCTACAACGACGACGACGAGGACGAGGAGTCCGGTCCGTCGGCTCAGCGTCGCGGCGCTTGACGCCCCAGGGCGTCTGAACACAGCAGGTCAAAGAACTGAAACCCGGCCCGGGGCGCACGCCCAGGGCCGGGTTTCAGTGCTGATCAGCTCGCGTAGGAACCGGTGAGGGTCGAGCCCTCGGTGTGGTCGCCGCGGTCGACGATCTCACCGGCGACCCAGGCGTCCACGCCCCGGTCCGCCAGCGCGGTCAGGGCCACGTCCACCGACCCGGCGGGCAGGACGGCCATCATGCCGACGCCCATGTTCAGCGTCTTCTCCAGCTCCAGCTGCTCCACCTGCCCGGCCTTGCCGACGAGGTCGAAGACGGCGCCCGGGGCCCAGGTCGAGCGGTCGACCGTGGCGTGCAGGTGGTCCGGGATGACCCGGGCCAGGTTCGCCGCCAGGCCCCCGCCGGTGATGTGCGAGAAGGCGTGCACCTCGGCCGTACGGGTGAGGGCCAGGCAGTCCAGCGAGTAGATCTTGGTGGGCTCCAGGAGTTCCTCGCCGAGGGTGCGGCCGAACTCCTCGATCTCCTGCTCCAGGGACATCCCGGCCCGGTCGAAGAGGACGTGCCGGACCAGCGAGTACCCGTTCGAGTGAAGGCCGGACGACGCCATCGCGACGACGGCGTCACCCGTACGGATGCGATCGGCGCCCAGGAGCCGGTCGTGTTCGACGACACCGGTTCCGGCGCCCGCCACGTCGAAGTCGTCCGGGCCCAGCAGGCCCGGGTGCTCGGCGGTCTCGCCGCCGACCAGGGCGCACCCGGCGAGGACGCAGCCCTCGGCGATGCCCTTGACGATGGCGGCGACACGCTCGGGATGGACCTTGCCGACGCAGATGTAGTCGGTCATGAAGAGCGGCTCGGCTCCGCAGACGACGATGTCGTCCATGACCATCGCGACCAGGTCGTGGCCGATGGTGTCGTAGACGCCCAGCTGGCGGGCGATGTCCACCTTCGTGCCGACCCCGTCGGTGGCGGAGGCGAGCAGCGGCCGCTCGTAGCGCTTGAGGGCGGAGGCGTCGAAGAGGCCGGCGAAGCCGCCGAGGCCGCCGAGGACCTCGGGGCGCTGCGTCTTCTTCACCCACTCCTTCATCAGCTCGACGGCGCGGTCTCCCGCTTCGATGTCGACGCCCGCGGCGGCGTAGCTGGCACCGGTGGTCTTCTCTGTCATGACAGGAGAGAGCTTTCGTGTCGTTACTGCGTGTGGTGCCGGGCCCTGGGAAAAGCCTGAAAGACAGGGCCCGGCGCAGGTCGAGCCGGGGTTACGGGCGACGGAGCGCGTCGGCGGCGTCCTTGCCGCCCGCCAGCTCGGTCTCCAGCAGCTGCTTGCCCAGCAGCTGCGGGTCCGGAAGGTCCATCGGGTACTCGCCGTCGAAGCAGGCACGGCAGAGGTTGGGCTTCTGGATGGTCGTCGCCTCGATCATCGCGTCGAGCGAGATGTAGGAGAGCGAGTCCGCCCCCATGGACGTGGCGATCTCGTCGACCGTCATCCCGTTGGCGATCAGCTCGGCCCGGGTGGCGAAGTCGATGCCGAAGAAGCACGGCCACTTCACCGGGGGCGAGGAGATCCGGATGTGGACCTCCGCCGCGCCCGCCTCGCGGAGCATCTTGACCAGGGCGCGCTGGGTGTTGCCGCGGACGATCGAGTCGTCGACGACCACCAGGCGCTTGCCCCGGATGACTTCCTTGAGCGGGTTGAGCTTCAGGCGGATGCCGAGCTGGCGGATCGTCTGCGAGGGCTGGATGAAGGTCCGGCCGACGTAGGCGTTCTTGACCAGGCCCGAGCCGTAAGGGATCCCGCTGGCCTCGGCGTACCCGACGGCGGCCGGCGTGCCGGACTCCGGGGTCGCTATCACCAGATCGGCTTCGACCGGGGCTTCCTTGGCCAGGCGCCGGCCCATCTCGACACGCGAGAGGTAGACGTTCCGGCCGGCGATGTCGGTGTCCGGGCGCGCCAGGTAGACGTACTCGAAGACACAGCCCTTGGGCTTCGCTTCCGCGAATCGGGAGGTGCGCAGGCCGTTCTCGTCGATCGCGATGAGCTCGCCCGGTTCGACTTCGCGGACGAAGCTGGCGCCGCAGATGTCGAGGGCTGCGGTCTCGCTCGCGACCACCCAGCCGCGCTCCAGGCGGCCGAGGACCAGCGGGCGGATGCCCTGCGGGTCACGGGCGGTGTAGAGGGTCCCCTCGTCCATGAAGACCAGGGAGAAGGCGCCCTTGACCTGAGGCAGGACCTTGGCGGCCGACTCCTCGATGGTCAGGGGCTTGCCCTCGTCGTCGGTCTGGCCGGCGAGCAGGGCGGTGACGAGGTCGGTGTCGTTGGTGGCGGCCACCTGCGTGGCACGGCCGTCCTGACGGGGGAGGTCGGCGACCATCTCGGCGAGCTCGGCGGTGTTCACCAGGTTGCCGTTGTGACCCAGGGCGATGGAGCCGTGGGCGGTCGCGCGGAAAGTGGGCTGGGCGTTCTCCCAGACGGAGGCCCCGGTGGTCGAGTAGCGGGCGTGACCGACCGCGATATGACCCTGGAGCGAGCCGAGAGAGGTTTCGTCGAAGACCTGGGAAACGAGGCCCATGTCCTTGAAGACGAGGATCTGGGAACCGTTGCTCACAGCGATTCCCGCGGACTCTTGTCCGCGGTGCTGCAGTGCATACAGTCCGAAGTAGGTGAGCTTGGCGACCTCTTCACCCGGAGCCCAGACACCGAAGACGCCGCAAGCGTCCTGGGGGCCCTTTTCGCCGGGGAGCAGGTCGTGGTTGAGTCGTCCATCACCACGAGGCACGCTTCCGAGTGTAGGCGAGATCGACCACTGGTCCGAATTGGGGACAGCCCGTAAAAGTCACAGTGCGGACAGTCCGGTAACCCGTGCGGAGGGTGACCGTCTCGATATCCGGCATTGACCTGGTTGACGGCTGCCTGTGGATTCGTACAAGCTCACGCACCATGCAGCCCCTCGGTGACCGCACCGTCACCCTCGTCGAGCGCCGGCACGTGGACCTGGTCCGTGTCGCGAGCGCCATCTGTCGCCCGTAGCCGTACGGCGCGAGCAGTGATCCCGGGCTGAACACCCTTTCGAGCGCGCCTTCCGCCGCCCGGCCCCGCCTTCGCGCCTTTGGCTCCACCGCCTTTCCCGGCCTCGCCCCCTTTCCGCGGCCTCGCCCCCCTTCCGTGCCGTCCGCCCGCCCGCCGACGCCGCGCGCCCCCGTGCGCGCCGCCCCCGGCAGGCGGGGCGGCGCGCCTTGCCTTGGAGTACCTGTGAGCAGAGACGAATCCACGCTGTCCCGGCGGGCCTTCGGCGGCGCGGTCGGAGCGTCCGCGGCCGCCGCGGCGCTGGGGCTGGGCGCGGCGGCGCCCGCCGGCGCCGCCGAAGCGCGGCACGCGGGGCCCGGGGAGCGGGAGTTCCGGGCGGTGCGCGGCCGCAGCTCCCGCCGCCCGAACATCCTGTTCATCCTGGGCGACGACCTGGGCTGGGCGGACCTGTCCTCCTACGGCTCCCCGCACATCGAGACCCCGAACCTGGACCGACTGGCCCGCCAGGGCGTCCGGTTCACCGATGCCTACTCGGGCTCCGCGACCTGCTCGCCGACCCGGTTCAGCCTGTACACGGGCCGCTACCCGGCCCGCACCCAGGGCGGTCTGGCAGAGCCGATCGCCGACAGGTCGGCGGGTCTGGAACCCACCCATCCGACCCTGGCCTCGCTGCTGAAGGCGGCCGGGTACTCCACCGCGCTGATCGGCAAGTGGCATGCCGGCTACCTGCCGCACTACAGCCCGGTCAAGTCCGGCTGGGAGGAGTTCTTCGGCAACTTCGGCGGCGCGCTGGAGTACTACTCCAAGCTGGGGCTGGGCGGTGAGTACGACCTCTACGAGGGCGACGCCGAGTACAAGGACCTGCGCTACTACACCCGGATCATCACCGAGCGGGCAGCCGAGTACGTCTCGCGCGGCCACCACGGCGCGCCGTGGCTCCTGAACCTCAACTTCACCACCCCGCACTGGCCGTGGATCGCCGACGGGGACACGCAGGAGAGCGCCGAGATCGTCCGCCGGATCAAGGCGGGCGACAGGCAGGCGCTGTGGCACCAGGACGGCGGCTCGGTCGGCAAGTACAAGCAGATGGTCGAGGACCTGGACCGCTCGGTCGGGGAGGTGCTGAAGGCGCTGAAGCGCTCCGGCCAGGAGGACGACACCCTGGTCGTCTTCTCCAGCGACAACGGCGGCGAGCGGTTCTCGTACAACTGGCCGCTGTCCGGCAACAAGGCCTCCCTCCAGGAGGGCGGCATCCGCGTGCCGGCCATCGTGCGCTGGCCACGCCGGCTGGACGGCGGCCAGGTCAGCCACGTCCCGGTGTTCAGCCCGGACTGGACGGCGACGCTCCTGGAGCTGGCCGGGACGCGGCCGCACCCGGACTACCCCCTGGACGGGGTGAGCCTGGCCGGGTACCTGCTGCGCGGCGAGGAGCTCGCCGAGCGGGACCTGTTCTGGCGGGTCCGCGGGGAGCGGGCGCTGCGCCGCGGCAACTGGAAGTACTACCGCGGCACGTCGGGCCGGGACCAGCTGTTCGATCTGGCCGGGGACCTCCGCGAGCAGGCGGACAGGGCCGCGGCGGAGCCGGCCCGGCTGGCGCGGCTGCGGGCGGCCTGGGAGAAGACGGACGCGGGGCTGTTGCCCTACCCGGCCTGAGCCGCGGTCCCGTTGCGGGGGCGGCCGGGCCGGCGCCCGGGCGTGCTCACTCCACCGCGGAGCCGGCCGTGGCGGTCAGGCCCTTGCCGTCGGGCGCCGTGAGGGTGAGGGTCCGGTCCTCGATCTTCCAGGTGAGCGGACCGCTGCCGAACAGCGCGGTCAGGGCCCGCTCCACCTCACCCACCGGACCTTCGCAGGCCATCCGGGTCGTGGTGGGCGGTCCGAAGGTGACCGAGGTGCCGTCGACGGTGGCTTTGGCGCTGAACCGGTTGCAGCCGAGGCTGCCGCTCGCCGTGCCGTCGCCGGCGAGGGCGAAGCGGGCCCGGCCGGCCGCCTGGGCGGGCAGGGGGGACACGGTCGCGCCGGCGGCAAGCGATACGACGGTCCACTCGGTGGCGGTGAGCGGGGCGTCTGCGGCCGGGGGCCTGGAGGACAGGGCGATGGTGCTCCCGTCGGCGGTCTTCAGGGTGAGCCGCTGCGGCCCGCGGTCGATGGTGAGCCGGCCCGTGAAGAGCTTCGCGAACGCCGTCTCGAACTCCTGGTCCGCGCAGGCCGTGGTGGTCGCGGCGGCGGGCCGGACGGTCAGCGCGGAGGTGCCTTCGAGGGCGATCGCCGCGGTGAAGCCGTTGCAGCCGTAGTTGCCGGTCGCCCGGCCCTGCCCGAGGTCGACGCGGGCCGCCGCGGGAGCGTGCAGGGTGCGCCCGCCGGTGGTCAGGGACTCCACGGCCCAGGAACCCACCGGGTCGGGGAGCGTACGGCTCCCGCCGTCGTCGGACCGGCCACAGGCGGTGAGTCCGACGGCGAGGACGAGGACGAGGACGAGAGCCGGCCCCACGGGGGCGTGGACGCGTGCGCGCAGGTGCCGGAAGGTGGTGGCCATGCTGCTGGGACGGACCGGGCGCCGCGGCGGTTCCCCCGCGTCCCCCGCCACCGCGCTCAGCTCATCAGCGGGAGCAGCGCCGACAGGTCGGCCCGCTCCCCGCTCGCGCGGACGCGCGCCTCGTCGAGCGCCGCGGCCCAGCGCGTACGGCCCGTGGCGAGCCGGATCCAGGTCAGCGGGTCGGTCTCCACCACATTGGGCGGGGTGCCGCGGGTGTGGCGGGGCCCCTCGATGCACTGCACCACGGCGAAGGGCGGGATCCGTACCTCCACCGAACCGCCCGGCGCCTTGAGGGCGAGGGCGTCGGCGAGCAGCCGGGTGCAGGCGGCCAGGGCCTGCCGCTCCACGGGGACGTCCAGCCCGGTGGCCCGGTTCAGGTCGTCGGTGTGGACGACGAGCTCGACGGTACGGGTGACCAGGAAGTCGGCCAGCGTCATGTCGCCGATCCACAGGTCGAGCACGCGGCCGCCCGGGTTCGCCGCCAGCGCCTTCGCCATGCGCGCGCCCGCCCGGTCGTACAGTTCGGGCAGCGGCGCCCCTTCGAGGGTTTCCCGCGCGGCTCGGGCGATCTTCCCGGCGAGGGAGGCGGTGGCGAAGGGCCACTCGGCGGCCGTCAGCCCGGCGACGGCGGCCGGCGGGCGGGCCAGAGCGCCGGCCAGGGAGTCGGCGATCCACGCGATGTGCCCGGCGAGTTCGGCGACGCTCCAGTCACCGAGCCCGCTGGGCCGGGCCAGCTGTTCGGGTCCCAACTCCCCCACGGCGCGGGCGACGTGCCCGAACTGGGCGGTGACCGCGGCACGGATCTTCGCGGGGTCGTAGGTACGCGGCTTCTTCCTGGCGGGCGGCATGGCCACGACCCTACTCGGGCCCGGACAACACGCCGCAACGACCGGGCCCCCGCCCGGAGGTACCGGACGGGGGCGCGGGACGGACCCGGATCAAGGGGCCTGCGGATCAGGCCAGCAGGGCCGGGATCGTCGCTTCGTGCGCGGTACGCAGCTCCGCGAGCGGGATCGTGAACTCGCCCTGGACCTCGATCTCCTCGCCGTCCACCACGCCGATGCGGGCGACGGGCAGACCGCGCGCGCCGCACATGTCGGTGAAGCGGAGCTCCTCGCTGCGCGGGACGGCCACGACGGCCCGGCCCGCGGACTCGGAGAACAGGAAGGTGAAGGCGTCGAGACCCTCCGGCACCACGATGCGCGCACCGTTGCCGCCGCGCAGGCAGGACTCGGTGAGCGCCTGGATCACGCCGCCGTCGGACACGTCGTGCGCGGCGTCGATCATGCCGTCGCGCGAGGCCGAGATCAGGATCTCGCCGAGCAGCTTCTCGCGGCCCAGGTCCACCTTGGGCGGCAGGCCGCCGAGGTGGTCGTGGACGACCTGGGACCAGGCCGAACCGCCGAACTCCTCGGCCGTGTCGCCCAGCAGGTACAGCAGCTGGCCGGCCTCCGCGAACGCCATCGGCGTGCGGCGGTTGACGTCGTCGATCACACCGAGGACCGCCACGACCGGGGTCGGGTGGATCGCGGTGTCGCCCGTCTGGTTGTAGAGGGAGACGTTGCCGCCGGTCACCGGCGTGCCCAGCTCCAGGCAGCCGTCCGCGAGACCGCGGCAGGCTTCGGCGAACTGCCACATGACGCCCGGGTCCTCGGGGGAGCCGAAGTTCAGGCAGTCCGAGATGGCCAGCGGCTTGGCGCCCGTCGCGGCGACGTTGCGGTAGGCCTCGGCCAGGGCGAGCTGCGCGCCCGTGTACGGGTCGAGCTTGGCGTAGCGGCCGTTGCCGTCGGTGGCCATGGCGACGCCGAGGTTGGACTCCTCGTCGATGCGGACCATGCCCGCGTCCTCAGGCTGCGCCAGGACCGTGTTGCCCTGCACGAAGCGGTCGTACTGGTCGGTGACCCACGACTTAGAGGCCTGGTTCGGGGAGGAGACCAGGGCCAGGACCTGCGCGCGCAGCTCCTCGGAGGTCTGCGGCCGCGGGAGCTTGTTCGCGTCGTCCGCCTGGAGCGCGTCCTGCCACTCGGGACGGGCGTAGGGCCGGTTGTAGACGGGGCCCTCGTGGGCGACGGTGCCCGGGGGCACGTCCACGATCTGCTCGCCGTGCCAGAAGATCTCCAGGCGCTCGCCGTCGGTCACCTCACCGATGACGGTGGCGATGACGTCCCACTTCTCGCAGATCTCCATGAAGCGGTCGACGTGCTGCGGCTCGACGATCGCGCACATGCGCTCCTGCGACTCGCTCATGAGGATCTCCTCGGGCGAGAGCGTCGCGTCGCGCAGCGGGACGGTGTCGAGCTCGACGCGCATGCCGCCCGAACCGGCCGAGGCCAGCTCGCTGGTGGCGCAGGAGAGCCCGGCGCCGCCGAGGTCCTGGATGCCCGCGACCAGCTTCTCCTTGAAGATCTCCAGGGTGCACTCGATGAGGAGCTTCTCCTGGAAGGGGTCGCCGACCTGGACCGCCGGACGCTTGGTGGGCTTCGAGTCGTCGAAGGTCTCCGAGGCCAGCACGGAGACGCCGCCGATGCCGTCGCCGCCGGTGCGGGCGCCGTAGAGGATGACCTTGTTGCCGGGGCCGGAGGCCTGGGCGAGGTGGATGTCCTCGTGCTTCATCACGCCGATGCAGCCGGCGTTGACCAGCGGGTTGCCCTGGTAGCAGGCGTCGAAGACGACCTCGCCGCCGATGTTGGGCAGGCCCAGGCAGTTGCCGTAGCCGCCGATGCCCGCGACCACGCCCGGCAGGACGCGCCGGGTGTCGGGGTGGTCGGCGGCGCCGAAGCGCAGCGGGTCCACGACGGCGACGGGGCGGGCGCCCATGGCGAGGATGTCGCGGACGATGCCGCCGACGCCGGTGGCCGCGCCCTGGTAGGGCTCGATGTAGGACGGGTGGTTGTGCGACTCGACCTTGAAGGTGACCGCGTAGCCCTGGCCGACGTCGACGACGCCGGCGTTCTCGCCGATGCCGACCAGCATGGCGTCGTTCTCGGGGGCCTTCTCGCCGAACTGCTTCAGGTGGACCTTGCTGCTCTTGTACGAGCAGTGCTCGGACCACATGACCGAGTACATGGCGAGTTCGGCGCCCGTGGGACGGCGGCCGAGGATCTCCCGGATCCGGGCGTACTCGTCCTCCTTGAGGCCGAGTTCCTTCCAGGGCTGCGCCGCGTCCGGGGTCCCGGTGGCGTTCTTGACGGTGTCGAGGCTCATGCGCTGACCAGCTTCTTCAGGACCGACGTGAAGAACGGGAGGCCGTCCGTGCCGCCCGTCCCGATCAGCGGCTCGACCGCGTGCTCGGGGTGGGGCATGAGGCCGAGGACGTTGCCCGCGGCGTTGGTGATGCCGGCGATGTCGCGCAGCGAACCGTTCGGGTTGCCGTCGAGGTACCGGAAGGCCACGCGGCCTTCGGCCTCCAGTTCGTCGAGCGTGCGCTCGTCGGCGGTGTAGCGGCCGTCCATGTTCTTGAGCGGGACGGAGATGTCCTGGCCGGCGGTGTAGTCGCCGGTCCAGGCGGTCTCCGCGTTCTCCACCCGCAGCTTCTGGTTGCGGCAGATGAAGTGCAGGTGGTTGTTGCGGAGCATCGCCCCCGGCAGCAGGTGGGCCTCGGTGAGGACCTGGAAGCCGTTGCAGATGCCGAGGACGGGCATGCCGGCCTTGGCCTGGTCGATGATGGTCCCCATCACCGGCGAGAAGCGGGAGATGGCTCCGGCGCGCAGGTAGTCCCCGTAGGAGAAGCCGCCCGCGAGGACGACGGCGTCGACCTGGTGCAGGTCCTTGTCGCGGTGCCAGAGCGGGACGGGCTCGGCCCCCGCGATGCGGACGGCGCGCAGTGAGTCACGGTCGTCGAGCGTTCCGGGGAACGTGACGACTCCGATGCGAGTGGTCACCGTCAGGCCTCGACCTTCACGGTGAAGTCTTCGATGACGGTGTTGGCGAGGAACGTTTCGGCCATCTTGTGGATGCGGTCGAGGGCGGCCTGGTCGACCGGCCCCTCCACCTCCAGTTCGAAGCGCTTCCCCTGGCGGACGTCGGCGATCCCGTCGAAGCCCAGGCGCGGCAGTGCACGCTGCACCGCCTGGCCCTGGGGGTCGAGGATCTCCGGCTTGAGCATGACGTCGACTACGACGCGTGCCATCGGGCACTCCCGTGTGGTGGTTGGTGCGAAGGCGGTTCCCTCAGCGTACCCGGCCAAAATTTCTACGCGGGTAGATATGTCCGTGGCATGATCGGGACCGGGTTTGGCTTCACCAACGCTTCGCAAAATCCCCCGGAAAAACACGCGCTCGGCATTGCGGCAGGACACGCGGAGAGAATTAACTGGGCTTCGCAATGCAATGGGAATCAGGGTACAAAGGAATCACCCGGCGCGGCGGTATTTTGCCGCTTCTCCGCGGGGGCGGAATGATGCATTGCTCCGAAACATCCACACAGTCGACATCAGCGCACGTCAGCACGTGACGATGGCGTCGCACGAAGGGACCGATATCCGTGGCGCAGCGCGTAGTAGTCACGCTCTCCGACGACCTCGACGGCGGGGAAGCGGCGGAAACGGTCGTCTTCTCCCTGGACGGGAAGTCGTACGAGATCGACCTCAATGTGGCCAACGCAAAGAAACTGCGGAAGAGCCTGGCCCCCTTCGTGGCCGCCGGCCGCCGCCAGTCCCGTTCGGGCAAGGCCTTCAAGCACACGTCCATCGCGCCGGACCCGGCGGTCGTCCGGGCCTGGGCCCGGTCCAACGACTTCGAGGTGCCGCCCCGCGGCCGCATCCCGAAGAAGATCTACGAGGCCTACAACGCGGCCCACTGAGGGCCGATTTGCCATCCACCCCCACCCTTCGGCTAGTGTGTGGATCACGCCGAGGGGCCAGACCGCAGGTCAGGGCCTCGAAGGTCGTGCGGGTGTAGTTCAGTAGTAGAACATCCCTCTTCCAGAGGGAAGGCGCAGTGTGCGATTCCTGTCACCCGCTCTGCATCGCTTTGCCGACCACCATCGTGGATCGGGTAGAGTGATGCTCGCATTGCCCAGCGCAGTGCGCGGCGTGCGGACGTAGCTCAGTTGGTAGAGCACCACCTTGCCAAGGTGGATGTCGCGAGTTCGAGTCTCGTCGTCCGCTCTTATGAAGAAGGCCCCGGTCATTGCGACCGGGGCCTTCTTCGTGTTTTCCGGGTCCTCCCTGACAAATGTCACCGCTGATCGTGACGGCCCGCACTGCCGGTCCCGCGCGGGTGCCGCGAGGCTGGGGACGGCGGCCGCGGGGGCCGCCGGGGCCGTGGCCGGCGCGCTGGCCCTGATCATGATCACCGTGTTTGCTGTCCGGCGGTGGTTCCGCCGGGAGCCGCGCCGCGAGGGAGTCGGGGGACGGGCCGTGTCGAAGATGACCGGGTGGTGGAAGAACCGCAGCAGCGCGGGGAAGGTCGAGCTGTACACCCGCTGGTCGTTCCACTTCTTCGCGTTCATGGAGGTGGCGGGGTTCGGGCTCGCCCCACTGGCCGCCGCCGGGAAGCCGTCCGTCCTGCTGCCGCTGTCCCTCTGCCTGCTGGTGTGCGTCCACGCGGTGCTCTGCGCGGTGCTTTCCTCCCGGTCGCTGCACTGGGTGGTGGGCCGGCGCGAGCGCCCGGTCCGGCTCGCCGTGGTCACGGCCGTCGTGACGGCCGCGGCGACCCTCTGCGTCCTCGCGTTGCGGGCGACCGGCAGGCTCGACCCGTCGGTGGCGCCGAGTCTGGTATCGGGGCTGACCTCCTTCGCCACCGGCTCGCTGGTGCTGTGCCTGCGGACGGTCCGGAGCATCCGCTACGTCGCCCCCGCCGCCTCCGCCGGGACCGGCCTGGCCGTGTTGGCCCTCGGCCTGCCGGCCGGGGAGGCCCTCGGCTACGCGGTCGGGGTGCTGCTCGGCAGCCTGCTCTTCAGCGCCACCTGCGGCTTCTCGGCGTGGCTGCTGCGCGCGGTCTACGAGCTGGACCGGTCACGCGAACTCCAGGCCAGGCTGGCCGTCGCCGAGGAACGGCTGCGCTTCGGGCGGGACCTGCACGACGTGATGGGCCGCAATCTGGCGGTGATCGCGCTCAAGAGCGAGCTGGCCGTGCAACTGGCCCGGCGCGGGCGCCCCGAGGCCGTGGACCAGATGGTCGAGGTACAGCGGATCGCCCGGGAGTCCCAGCGGGAGGTGCGCGATGTCGTACGCGGTTACCGGGAGGCCGATCTCGCGGTGGAGCTGGAGGGTGCGCGCGGCGTGCTGAACGCGGCCGGTATGGACTGCCTGGTCGAATTCGAGGCGGCGCGGGACCTGCCGGCCGAGGTCCAGTCGGCGCTGGGCTGGGTGGTGCGCGAAGCGACGACGAACATCCTGCGGCACGGGGACGCCCATCACTGCCTCATCCGGCTGACGGCGCCGCAGGACGGCCCGGTGACCCTGGTCGTGGAGAACGACGGCGCGCCCGCGAAGCCGGTGGGCCCGCCCGGTTCGGGGCTCGCCGGGCTGCGGGAGCGGCTGGCGGCGGTGGACGGGACCCTGCTGGCGGGACCGGCCGGGGCAGGGCTCTTCCGGCTGCGTGCCGATGTGCCGGGCCGGCACCTGGAACGAATGGAGGCACGGGCATGAACCCGCACGAGGACCAGAAGGCGGACACGGACGCGAAGGCGGACCCGGGGCCGGGGAGGGGCCCGGAGGCGGGCCCGGGGAGGGACCCGGCGTCGAAGGCCGGGTCGCAAGCGGAACCGCGGGTGGAGGCGGGTACCGGCCCGGGTGCCGGCCCGGGCCCCGTACGCGTCCTGCTCGCCGATGACGAGCACCTGATCCGCGGCGCGCTGGCCGCGCTGCTCGGGCTGGAGGACGACCTGCTGGTCGTCGCCGAGGCGGCCTCCGGGCCCGAGGCGCTCGCGATGGCACGGGCGCACCGGCCGGACGTGGCCGTGCTGGACCTGCAGATGCCGGGCGCGGACGGTGTGAGTGTCGCCACATCGCTGCGGGCCGAGCTCCCCGGCTGCAAGACCATGATCGTGACGAGTCACGGCCGGCCGGGGCACCTGAAGCGGGCCCTGGCCGCCGGGGTGCGGGCCTTCGCGCCGAAGACGGTATCGGCGCAGCGGCTGGCCGAGCTGATCCGGACGGTGCACGCCGGAGGCCGGTACGTCGACCCGGAGTTGGCGGCCGATGCGATCAGTGCGGGCGATTCGCCGCTGACCGCCCGGGAGGCGGAGGTGCTCGAACTCGCGGCGGACGGGGCGCCCGTCGCGGAGGTCGCGGAGCGGGCCGCACTGTCCCAGGGGACCGTACGGAACTACCTGTCCTCGGCGGCGACGAAGCTGGGCGCCGAGAACCGGCACACGGCTGTGCGTCTCGCACGGGAGCGAGGTTGGGTATAGTAGGTCTCGCGTTACGGCGCATGCGGACATAGCTCAGTTGGTAGAGCACCACCTTGCCAAGGTGGATGTCGCGCGTTCGAGTCGCGTTGTCCGCTCAGTGAGAAGAAGCCCCCGGTCCTCGACCGGGGGCTTCTTCGTGTTTCAGGCGGAGCCGGTGCCCGTGCCGGAGCCGGGGGTCGCGGTCCAGCTCAGGCCGGTGAGCCGCTCGTAGGCTTCGATGTACTTGGCTCGGGTCTGCTCGACGACCTCCTGCGGA
Source organism: Streptomyces sp. CB00455 (assembly GCF_001905445.1). Lineage (GTDB taxonomy): Bacteria > Actinomycetota > Actinomycetes > Streptomycetales > Streptomycetaceae > Streptomyces. Next base: position 54,695 of record NZ_LIVQ01000004.1, read on the forward strand.
AGGGCCGGCGGCGGCAGTTCTCCCTTCGGGTCCCAACCGGAGGCCGGGGAGGACAGCCAGTCGCGGACGAACTGCTTGTCGAAGGAGGGCTGGCTGCGGCCCGGCTCCCACTCCTCGGCCGGCCAGAAGCGGGAGGAGTCCGGGGTCAGGACCTCGTCGGCGGCGACCAGGGTGCCGTCCTGCGGGTCGAAGCCGAACTCGAACTTGGTGTCAGCGAGGATGATCCCGCGCTCCAGCGCGATGTCCCGGGCGCGGCCGTAGACGGCCAGGGTGGACTGGCGCAGCAGGGCCGCCGTCTCGGCGCCGGCGGTGCGCGCGACCTCCTCGTAGGAGACGTTCTCGTCGTGCTCGCCGACCGCGGCCTTGGCCGCCGGGGTGAAGATCGGGGCGGGCAGCTCGGATCCGTTCACGAGGCCTTCGGGCAGGGCCAGTCCGCAGACGGTACGGGTCTTCTCGTACTCCACGAGGCCGGAGCCGGTGAGGTAGCCGCGGGCCACGCACTCGACGGGCACCATGTCGAGGTTGCGGCAGATCAGCGTGCGGCCCTCCCAGTCGGCGGGGGCGCCGGCGGGCAGGTCGGTGGAGACGACGTGGTTCGGCACGAGGTCCGCGAGCTGGTCGAACCACCACAGGGAAAGCTGGGTGAGGACGCGGCCCTTGTCCGGGATGTCGGTGGGCAGCACCCAGTCGAAGGCGGACATGCGGTCGCTGGCGACCATGACGAGGCGGTCGTCCTGGTCGCGGTAGAGGTCGCGCACCTTGCCGGTGTGGAGGTGGACGAGCCCGGGAACCTGAATCGGCTCGGGCTTTTCGACAAATCCGGACACGGGATCTCCCTGTGGGTATGTACGAGCGCAAACCCATTCTCCCGCACCGGCTCGTCTGCCCCGCCCAGGGGGTGTCCATCCCCGGCGCCGGTCAGTCCCTCTTGCAGATCCGGTCCAGGAGGTTGGCGGTGGCCCGCTGCACGCGCTCGTCGACGTGCCCCGGGCGGTCGAGCGCCGGGGACCAGGCGAAGGTGCCGGACGCGAAGACCAGGGCGCCGCTGGGTGCCCGGTACAGGGAGGTCTCCTGGTGGCGGCGGTGGTTCTCGCTGTCGAGGTACGGCGAGTGTGCCAACAGGATCCGGTCCCGGTGCTCGGGCAGCTGGGTCCGCGGGAAGTACCGGTCGGCCTCGCCGGCGACCAGGCCGGGCAGTTCGTCGTTCTCCCCGGCCCCGGTGGAGTCCCAGAGCCAGTGCGTGGCGTTGCGCACGATCAGCGGGGCGGGCTCGGGGACCCGGCCCGCGTACTGGATGCCGAGCAGCTGCTGCTCGGGGCGGTCGACCTCGCGCCAGAGGCTGGGGCGGCCGGGACCGCGGCGTTTTCGGCAGGTGAGGAGGCGGTCCGCGACGCCCGAGGGGGAGGGGCCGAGCTCGACCTGCCAGTACATGGTGTTGGCGGAGAGGAAGACGAGCGAGGTGCCGTGGTCGCGGGCGCGCTCGACGGTGCGGCGCATGGGGACGGACCAGTACTCGTCGTGCCCGGGGAAGACCAGGCCGCGGTAGCGGGTCGGGTCGATGCGGCCGGCGTGCAGGTCGCGGGTGTCGGCGTAGGCGAGGTCGTAGCCGTAGCGCTCGGCCCAGCGGATGAAGTCGTAGGCGTGGCCGACGTGCAGGGGCAGGCCCGCGCCCGCGTAGGGGCGGTCGAAGGAGACCGTGACGGCCGCGTCCCGCTCGCCGAGCAGCCGGCCGTCCTCGTCCCAGGCGTGGTAGAGGCTGGCGCCGGTGCGGCCGTCCTCGGGGTAGAGGTTGTAGGCCTGCCAGGTGATGTCGGGGAGCAGCAGCAGGAGGTCGGCGGGATGGTCGTCGCGGACCGTGAAGGGGACGTGGGAGCGGTAGCCGTCGACGGTGGTGAGGACGGCGACGTAGGCACCGACGCTCCAGTAGGAGGGGACCTGGAGGCGCCAGGACAGCCACCAGTGGTGGCAGGAGACGGTGCGGTCGGCGGCCAGCGGGGCCGGCTGGACGATCCCGGAGAGGCGGGGACTGGTGGTGATCTTGGACGCGCCGTCGCCGGCGTAGTGGCCGATGCGGTAGACGTCGACGGAGAACTGCTGGGGCGGGTCGACGGTGATGTGGAAGTCGATGGCCTCGCCGGGGGCCACGGCGCCGGTGGAGGCGAAACCCTTGATCTGGCGGTGCACGTCATCGGCGGTGCGCGGGCCGCCGTTGGTGCGGGCGCGGGGGACCTGGCCGGTGCCGGCCGCCGCCGCGGCCGGGTCCACGTACCAGGGCACGACCTGGCCGGTGTCGTCGAAGTAGAGCTCGCTGCCCCGGAACCAGGGCAGGGGGCCCTGGCCGAAGGGGTCGTTCACCGCGTGCGCGAGCGCACCTGATTCCCACCGCCGGATCTGGTCCGCACCCATAACCGCTTCCCCTCCCTCGCTCCCCCGAACGGGCATGCATCGCTCCGGTGCACGGTTCCCGCACAGGGGACCGGACCGCCATCGGTCCCAGCACATCACATAACGCACGCACTCCGTCACCGTTCGTCGCGAATTGACGGGACCGGAACATCCGCCTCCCCTAGGGCGTGCCGGTCGCCGCCCCGCCGGGGCGCCCGCCGCGGCCGCGGCGGGGTGTCCTCAGACCAGCCGGACCGGCTTCTCCGGGCGCACGCCCAGATCCGCCAGCCAGTCGCGCAGGGGCTCCGGATCGCCGTCCTCGACCAGGCACAGCACGCGCGGCGCCAGATCGGAGCGGCGGTCGCCGCCGACCAGCAGGACGGGGCCGTCGAGCCAGTCCAGTCCGGGCGCCGCCCCGGCCGAATCCACGGCCGCACAGCACACCATCGCCGTCACGTGGTCCGCCAGCAGGTCCCTGCCGCTGCGCGGCGGCTGGAGCGGGAACAGCGGCAGGGTGTCCGCGCCGCGTGCCTTCCCGGCCCCGGCGGCGGGAGCGGCGGCCCCTTCCTCGCGGGCCAGGTCACCGCTGAGGCGGCCGGCCAGGGCCTCCCCGGCAGCGCCCGCGCCGGCCGGGTCGCCGAGGTAGGTCAGGACCCGCTCCAGGGTGGGCCCGGCGAAACCGCCCACGGCCACCCCGCGGGGGACCGCGGCGGGCGTCGGGGGCGCCGTCGGAACGGCCAGCGCGTCGAGCGCCGCGTGCAGGCGGGCCGCCTCCGCCCGCCACGTGCGGTCCACGACCTCCTCCGGATAGGCCGTCCAGTCCACCGGTGACCACTGGGGTCCGGCCTCGGCCGGGCCTCCGTGGAAGAGCCGGGCGGCCAGCAGCGACGTCGCCTCGTCCACCGCGCCGGGCTGCTCCAGCAGGTCGCATGCGGGGCGCTCGCCGAGCCGCGAGGTGTATCCCTCGGCCAGCCGGTCGCGCCGGGACAGCTCGGACAGCGCGGAGACCACACCCGCGTCGAGGTGCGCCGGCCAGCGGCCCATCCGCCAGGCGGGCAGCGCGACCCTGGTCAGCAGCCGGTCCCAGCCCGCGTAGGCCAGGCCGACCTGTTCCTGGGCGGCGATGCGCAGTCCGTAGTCCACACCCTGTGCACGCTCCGAGGCGGCCGCGGCCACCCCGCGCTCCATCTCGGCGGCGTCCACCCGGCACAGCCGCAGCAGCAGCCGGGCCGGTGCGGCGATCCAGCCGAGTCCGGTCCGCCCGCCCACGTCCACGGCGGCGTCCAGGCCGCGTACGAAGCCGCGTGCGTCGGCTATGTCCGGGTGCGCGGAAGGCCCCGTACCGGCGACGACCGGCGCGAGGACCGCCCGCAGCTCGGCGACCCGCATCCACCACAGGAAGGGCGAGCCGATGACCAGCACGGGGGCAGCGCCGGGCGCGGACTCCGGACCGGCGGATATGCCGCCGCGCCGGTGGGCCGCGTGCGTGCGGTCCTCCAGCCAGCTGTCGCAGTCGGGCGTCAGGGCTATCGCGGAGGGCGCGGGCACGTCCATCCGGTCGGCCAGGTCCCGCACCAGCCGGTAGAGATCGGGCGCGGCGGCCTCCGACAGCGGCACCGTGGGGGTCACGGCGGGGCTCGCCCGCAGCACCACGGCGGCGAAGACCCCGCCGACGAGCAGCACCAGCGCGGCGACCGCGCACACGGCGAGGGTCACCGCGGGCCAGGGGTCACCGGCCAGCCGGCCCGTCATCCGGGCGGTCACCAGCACCACCGCGAGGGCGGCGGGCAGCAGCCCCACGGCCAGGGCCCTGCTGCGTACCCGCAGCACGGCCAGGGCGCGGGAACGCGCGGACGGCACGCCCACTTCCGAGATCGAACCGGTTCCGGACACAGCCGGACCTCACCCCCTCTGCCCTGCGGCGGCTTTGCTCATTCCCCCACTGTGACACCCGCCACCGACATCGCAATGCCGGTGGGCCAAGTGCCGGAATGCTTGCGCCGCACCCTAGTTGGGGGTTCGCCCGGCAGTCAGGCGGACCGGAGGACCATCACCCGATGGAATGGCTTTGGGTAAAGCTGGGTGCGTTCGAACGAGGCCGGATGCAGTCGCACGCGAACACGCCCGCGGGCCGGGTGCGCACCTCGTGCACATCCGGCCCGCGGGTCGCTCCAGCCGCAGCTCAGGGGCGTTCGGCCGCCTTGGCCGCGATGTCCGTACGGTGCTGGGAGCCGTCCAGCCGGATGCGCCCGACGGCCTTATACGCCTTCTCGCGGGCCTGCGCCAGATCGGAACCGGTCGCCGTCACCGACAGCACGCGGCCTCCCGCGCTGACGACCGCGTCGCCCTCGGCGCGGGTCCCGGCGTGCAGCACGTACGCGTCGGGTGCGTCCTCGGCGGCCACCTCGGCCAGGCCCTCGATGGCGTCCCCGGTACGCGGGGTCCCGGGGTAGTTGTGCGAGGCGATGACCACCGTGACGGCCGCCTCGTCGCGCCAGCTGAGCGGGGGCTCGGTGTCCAGCGTGCCGTTGGCGGCGTTCAGCAGCACGCTCGCGAGCGGGGTGCGCAGCCGGGCCAGGACCACCTGGGTCTCCGGGTCGCCGAAGCGGGCGTTGAACTCGATGACCCGCACGCCGCGCCCGGTGATCGCGAGGCCGGCGTAGAGCAGTCCGGAGAAGAGGGTGCCGCGGCGGCGCATCTCGTCGACGGTGGGCTGGAGCACGCTCCCCATGACCTCGTCGACCAGCTTCGGGTCGGCCCAGGGCAGCGGGGAGTAGGCGCCCATGCCGCCGGTGTTGGGGCCCTCGTCGCCGTCCAGGGCGCGCTTGAAGTCCTGGGCGGGCTGGAGCGGGAGGACGGTGACGCCGTCGGTGATGGCGAAGAGGGAGACCTCGGGGCCGTCGAGGTACTCCTCGATGACGACGCGGTCGCAGCTCAGCGCGTGGGCGCGGGCGGCGGCCCGGTCCTCGGTGACCACGACGCCCTTGCCTGCGGCGAGGCCGTCGTCCTTGACCACGTACGGGGCGCCGAAGGCGTCGAGTGCCTCGTCCACCTCTTCCGGGGTGGTGCACAGGTAGCTGCGGGCCGTGGGGACGCCGGCCGCCGCCATCACGTCCTTGGCGAAGGCCTTGGAGCCCTCCAGCTGGGCCGCCGCGCCGGACGGGCCGAAGCAGGGGATGCCGGCGGCGCGGACGCTGTCGGCGACACCGGCGACGAGCGGGGCCTCCGGGCCGACGACGACCAGGTCGACGCCGAGTTCGGCGGCGAGCCGGGCCACGGCCGTGCCGTTGAGGGCATCGACCGGGCGCAGTTCGGCCACCTCGGCGATGCCGGCGTTGCCGGGAGCGCAGTAGAGCGCGTTGACGTCGGGGTCGAGGGACAGAGAGCGGCACAGGGCGTGTTCGCGGGCGCCGCCGCCGATGACGAGGACCTTCACGCTGCTCAGCCTAGCCGGGACGGCGCGGCCGGCTTCGTGCGGCCACCCAATCGGGATCCGCTACTCGTTCGTGTATTCCTCCACAACGGTGGCCCCGAGCTCGCGCACGATCAGGTCGTGTCCGGTCAGGGCACTGTCGACGAGGTCGGGATCGTCCTCCCCGGGGACGTCGTCCTCCGGAGCGACCGGCGGGGGCGCCTGCTGCACGGGGGGATGCTGTGCGGAAGCCGACTGCTGGGACTGCTGGGACTGCTGCGGCGGCTGGTACTGCGGGGAGGGGGCGGACGGCGCCGGGGGCGGCGAGCCGTGGGCGGGGGCGGGCGCGGAGGGGGCTCCGTACGGGGAGGGGGCCGCGCCGTACGGGGAGGGGGCCGGGGCGGGGCCGCCGCCACCGCCCACCACGGCCTCGATCTTCCAGTTGACCTGGAACTGCTCGGCCAGGACTGCCTTGAGCACGTCCTCGCTGCCGCTGCTGGCGAAGTTGTCGCGGGCGCCGGCGTTGGGGAAGCCGAGCTGGAGGGTCGTTCCGTCGAAACCGGTGACCTGGGCGTTCTGGCTCAGCAGGATCCAGGTGAAGCGACGGCGGTTCTTGACGGCCTCCAGGACCCCGGGCCACATCGCCTGGACCTGCCCGGCGCCGGCGGCCATGCCGGGCGAGGGGGCGGCGGCGGGCGCGGAGGAGGCAGGAGCGGGGGCGGCCGGGCCGGGGGCGGGCGCCGCGGCCGGGGCTCCCCGGCCGGGGGAGGCCGCGCTGGGCCAGGCGCCGGCGGCGGGTGCGTGGGCGGGGGCAGGGGCAGGGGCGGGTGCGGGCGCGGGTGCCGCGGAGGAGGCAGCGGCAGCGGCTCCCGGCCAGGCCCCCGGGGCCCCGCCGCCGGGCTGCGCGGCTCCGGGCCACGCACCGGGCGCGGGCCCTGCGGGAGCCGGAGCCGCGGGCGCGGGGGCGGACGCGGGGGCAGGGGAGGACGCGGACGCGGCGGGCGCGGGTGCGACGGCCGGGGGCGCCGCGGCGGCGGGTGCCTCCTGGGACGCGGGAGCCCGTACCGGATCGGGAGCGGCCGCCGCCGGGGCCGCGGCCTGCGCGGCGGCACGGGCTGCGGCGACGCCTCCGGCGGGACCGGCGGGCGCCATGGCGTGCGCCTCGGGCCCGGGCACGTATCCCATGGCGGGCGCGGCGGCGAAGGCGGCGGCCCCGTTGCGCTCCAACCGGTCGAGGCGGGCCTGGAAGGACCGCTCGTCGTCGAACGCGGAGGGCAGCAGCACGCGGGCGCAGATCAGCTCCAGCTGGAGCCGCGGCGAGGTCGCGCCGCGCATCTCGGTGAGGCCGGTGTTGACGAGATCGGCGGCCCTGGACAGCTCGGCGGCGCCGAAGACGGACGCCTGGGCCTGCATCCGCTCCACCACATCGGCGGGGGCGTCGATCAGCCCCTTCTCCCCGGCATCGGGCACGGCCGCCAGGATGACCAGGTCCCGGAGGCGCTCCAGCAGGTCGGCGACGAACCGGCGAGGGTCGTTCCCGCCCTCCACGACCCGGTCGACGACCTCGAAGGCGGCGGCCCCGTCCCCGGAGGCGAAGGCGTCCACGACGGCGTCGAGCAGCGACCCCTCCGTGTAACCGAGCAGCGAGGTGGCCATGGCGTACGTCACACCGTCGTCGGCGGCGCCGGCGAGCAGCTGGTCCATGACGGACATGGAGTCACGCACGGACCCGGCGCCGGCCCGCACGACGAGGGGCAGCACGCCGTCCTCGACGCGGGCGCCCTCCCGCCCGCAGACCTCGCCCAGGTAGTCCCGGAGGGTGCCGGGGGGCACGAGGCGGAAGGGGTAGTGGTGGGTCCGGGACCGGATGGTTCCGATCACCTTCTCCGGCTCGGTGGTGGCGAAGATGAACTTGAGGTGCTCCGGCGGCTCCTCGACTACCTTCAGCAGGGCGTTGAAGCCCGCCGAGGTGACCATGTGGGCCTCGTCGATGATGTAGATCTTGTAGCGACTGGAGGCGGGCCCGAAGAAGGCCTTCTCCCGCAGGTCACGGGCGTCGTCCACGCCGCCGTGCGATGCGGCGTCGATCTCGATGACGTCGATGGACCCCGGGCCGTTGCGCGCCAGGTCGAGGCAGGACTGGCACGTGCCGCAGGGGGTCGGAGTGGGACCCTGCTCACAGTTCAGGCAGCGGGCCAGGATGCGCGCGCTGGTCGTCTTGCCGCATCCGCGCGGCCCGCTGAACAGGTACGCGTGATTGACCCGGTTGTTCCGCAGGGCCTGCATCAGCGGTGCAGTGACATGCTCCTGACCGATGACCTCGGCGAACGACTCGGGGCGATAGCGGCGGTACAGCGCAAGGGACGACACGTATACGAGGTTATCCGGGCCCACCGACAACAGCGGCCCGCCGGGACCCCCGGTCTCCCCCGGAACGCAAAGCGCCCCCCACGCACCCGCCAGAGCCCACTTACCCTTGCTGCCTTCCGGCCCTGGGGGAGTTGGGTGAGATAGCGCCACGTGAGGGGCTGGCCCCACCCTAGCGGATGAAAGCCCCCGGAATCGAGCCCGACCCCGGCGCTACCTCCGGCCGGCCCCGAGCCGGCCCTCCCGGAACGATCACGTTCGCGAGCACCCCTCAACGTCTTGTATTGTTTGCCGCGGAGGATTCGCCTAGTGGCCTAGGGCGCACGCTTGGAAAGCGTGTTGGGGGCAACCCCTCACGAGTTCGAATCTCGTATCCTCCGCCAGTGCCTCACCGGGCACGATGTCGAAGGGCCCCACCGCTTGCGGTGGGGCCCTTCGACGTGTGTGGTCTCAGTTCTGGTCTCAGTTGCCTCGCCTTCACAGTGGGCAGCAGGCCCGGAGGTCGCGCGATCATCCGGAAGGAACGGCTAGAGCAGGCAGCACCTGGTCAGTGTCGTCGTTCGCCGTCGTCTCCGTCGGGACTCCGACAAGATGGACACCGTCATCTCCACACCGCAAGGGATCGCCGCATGGCCTCGAACTCGACACCCCGACACCAGGGCCGTCTCGAACTGACCTGGACCGACAAGGACAAGACGCTCTTGTCGACCGGGGACGGCAGGTACGACTACACATTCGTCGACCCGACGGACTACCGGGTCTCGGAGGTACGTCTCCTCCACGAGCGTGAGCGAGTCGAGGCACCGACGCCTGCCAGCCGGCCGGAGGAACTCCCTCAGCCGACCACCGACAACCTTCTGATCACTGGCGACGCGATGCATGCGCTGGACGCGCTCGCCAAGATCCCGGCGTACTCCGAGAAGTACGCCGGGAAGGTCAAGCTGGTCTACATCGACCCACCCTTCAACACCGGCCAGGCGTTCGCTCACTACGAAGACAACATCACGCACTCGATCTGGCTCACCCTCCTACGGGACCGGATCCGCCAGATCAGGCCGCTGCTCGCGGATGACGCATCCGTGTGGGTGCACCTCGACCACATGGAGTCGCACCGGTGCCGCGTCGTCCTCGACGAGGAGCTTGGGGAGAACAACTTCGTCGCCGAGGTCGCCTGGCAGAAGGCGGACTCGCCCCGGAACGACTCCAAACTGCTTTCGACCTCGCAGGACACAATCCTGGTCTACCGCAAGAGCGATGCCTGGGTTCCGAACAGAATGCCCAGGCTCGCGGCCTCGAATACGAGCCGCTACCAGCAGCGTGACGGGGACTCCGTGCCGTGGCGTGACGGGGATGCGACTGCGAGCGGGGCGGCTACGCACCAGCCGATGGTGTACGCGATCCAGCACCCCGTCACCGGCGGCCTGATGTACCCAGGCGCGGGCCGCTGCTGGGGTAAGGCACAGTCGTGGATGCTGGAGCAGATGTCGGAATACGCGCCCTACGAGTTGCGTGACATCAGCGACGAAGCGGAGCGCGCACGTATCTGCGGGACGACACCGGCGAAGGTCAAGGCCGGTGTACCGGCGATCATGCTGTCCGTTTCCGTCGAAGAGGCTGCCAAGCACGCTCGCGCCCGCTACGACGCCGGCCACTGGCCCGACATCGTCATGCTCGGACTCCGGGAACGCATCCAGCGCAAGAAGCACCTGGAGGACAACGGCCGAGTGCCCGAGACGCTCTGGCTGGGAAGCGAGGTCGGAGGGAGCCTTCGCGGGAAGATCGAGATCAAGGCTCTCTTCCCCGACGAACATCCTTTTGCGACGCCGAAGCCGGAGCGCTTGCTGGCCCGCATCATCCACATCGCATCGAAACCCGGCGATATCGTCCTGGACTGCTTCGCCGGATCGGGCACCACCGCGGCCGTCGCCCACAAGATGGGGCGTCGATGGGTTACCAGCGAGCTTCTGCCCGACACCGTAGCGCGGTTCACGGCGCCTCGACTCGCCAAGGTAGTCAATGGACAGGACCCCGGGGGTATCACCACCATCACCGAGCGAGTCTCAGCGGTGGACGACGGCGAGGACGAGGAGACCGGACTGCCCAGCGGGATGACCCCTGAAGAGGCTCAGGAGTTCAACCGGCTCCTCAACAAGGTGACCAAGGCCGTCGACACGGATCTAGATGCCGCCACGGTCAAGGCTCTCAAGGCAGCCACCAAGACCAAGGACGTCACGACGCATAACTGGCACGGGGGCGGAGGCTTCACCCACCTCCAGGTCGGCGAGTCCATGTTCGTCGAGATGTCCGGGATGGTCCTTCTGGCCGACTGGGCCACCCAGAGCGCCCTGGCTGAAGTCATGTGCGCCCAGCTATCCGTCCCCTACAAGCCGGACGGAATCTTCGCCGGCAAGCAGGGGCGCGCCAGGTACGTCGTCATCGACGGCATGGTCGGCCCGGGCACGGTGGCCTCGATCGTCGACAGGCTCGCTGAAGGGGAGATGGTCGAGGTATGGGCGACCCAGATCCAGGACGGCGCAGTCGAAGCCCTGAAGGAGGCCCGCAGCGGCTCTCGGCTCGAACTGATCCCCGATAAGGTCCTGGACAACTACCGTCGCAAGTCGGCCCGCAAGTCGCCGTTCGGTGTGGGGCGTTCGATGCCATCGCCCCGAGACGCAGACGATTCGGCTGAACCCGCTGCCGCCGCAACCGAGAGGGAGAACGCCTGATGGGCGTGTTGCAGTTCCAGCCTGAGCTCCTGGACCAGGTGGCCCACCGACTCACCTTGCGTGAGCCGAACCGCAAGGCGATCGAGTCGGTGTTGCTCCGCACCTCGGACCACTACGACGTACAGGAAAAGACCGAACCATACGAGTGCATCGTGGATTCGGCTACCGGCGTCGGCAAGACCTATGTCATGGCCGGTCTGATGGAGTATCTGGCGGGGGCCGAGACTCCAGCTCGGAACTTCCTGCTGTTGGCACCCGGCAGGACGATCCGGGACAAGTCGGTCCTCAACTTCTCCGCCGGCAACCCGAAATCGCTGCGACGCATGCTTAGGTCCGCTCCCTACGTCATCACGGCGGACAACTTCAACACACCGGCCACCAGGACCGCGATCGACGACCCGACGGTCACCAAGCTCTACATCTTCACCGTCCAGGCGCTCACCTCTGCCACGGGCGAGGGCCGGGCCACGCACGTCCCCCTGGAGAACCTCGGTTCCTCCTTCTACGACTATCTCGCACAGCTCGACGACCTCGTGATCATGGCGGACGAACACCACTGCTATCGCGGGCCGGCGTTCTCTCGGACCATTCGGGACCTGAACCCGCAGCTCGTGGTCGGCATGACGGCCACACCGGTGAGAGCGGACGAGTCCCTCGTCGCGTTCCGCTACCCATTGGCTGCAGCGATCGCCGACCGGCTCGTGAAGACCCCCGTGATGGTGGCTCGCCGCGACGACCGCTCCGACATCGAGACGAAGCTCCTCGACGGCGTCAACCTGCTCCGCTACAAGGGTCAGGCCGCTGACGCCCATTGCGACGAGAACGACCTGCCCCGGGTCAACCCGGTCATGTTGGTCATCGCCCAGAGCATCGACGAGGCCGAAGAGTTCCAGAACGTCCTCGATACGGCCTCCTTCGATGGTGGTTCGTGGATCGGGAAGACGCTACTGATCCACTCGAAGTTGGCTGGTGACGCCAAGGAGAAGGCGCTGGCTGACCTCCAAGCCGTTGAGGACCCCGACTCGCCGATCCGCATCATCATCAGTGTCGGCATGTTGAAGGAAGGCTGGGACGTCAAGAACGTCTACGTGATCGCCTCTATGAGGGCGTCGGTCTCGGAGGTCATGACCGAGCAGACCCTCGGCCGCGGCATGCGTCTTCCGTTCGGCGAGTACACGAACATCGAGATCCTCGACACGCTCGAAATCCTGGCCCACGAGAAGTACGGCGAGTTGCTCGCGAAGCGGAAGGTCCTCAACGAGGCGTTCATCGACTACGGCACCTACGCCGAAGTTCGACGACTTGCCGACGGCAGCTCTGTGGTCCGCCAGAAGACGGTCGAGAGCGATGCGGATGTCATCGGCCTGCCTGGTGCTGGCGCCCCCGCAGGAACTGGGGGCGCCAATGTGTCCCACGGGAGCAACCCGGCAGGAGCTGGAAGCGGCGATAGCCAGGGTATCGAGGAGGCTTCGCCCTCGGGGGCCATCGCAGTGAATTCTTCGCCGACCGCTTTCAGTCCGCCCGGTGTTGTGGACGTGGAGACCCGTACACGTCAGGCAGCAGAGGCCGCGAGCAGCACTTCCGAGGCCATCCAGTACGACCCTCTGCCTGACCGGGATCCCATCTTGATCCCCCGGCTGATCTCAGTGGCGCAGTTCGTCGCGGTCAGCCTGAACGACATCACCGACTACGGGCCGTTCGAGCGACTCGGCCGCGCACTCACCGCGGACTACTCTGATGAGCTGAAGCGAACCAAGATCGTTGCCAGTCATGACGGCCGCACGGTCATAGTGGGCACCGAAACGGCGGCTGACACGGTGGTCTCCGCACTGCCGCTCAACATCCCTCTCTCGGTCACACAGAACTCGCTGGTACAGCGAGTCATGTCCGTCAAGGGTGTTCCGAACCGGCAACTGGAGGTCGGCGCTGCGGAGCGCATCGTCGATCGCCTCATCAAGGCCATGGGCGAAAAGGCAACCGAGCACCTTTCCGCCTTCGTCGACCGCTGCGGCCAGCGTCTCGCTACCGAGGTTTCCAGAACCCTCCGAGCGACGACCCAGGCCCAGGTCTCCTACGCCGATGACGTAGAGATCCTCGCGCTGAGCAAGACCCGCGTTGCGCGCAAGCGCCAGGTGGCCGGCCATGCTGATGGTGCGTTCAGCAAGACGATTGCGTTCAACGGCTGGACCAAGAACCTCTACAGCCACGCCTGGTTCGACACCGAGCCGGAGTTCAAAGCAGCCAACGCCATCGACAGCGGGAAGAACGTAACCGTGTGGGCACGGCTGCATATCAACGACGTGCCCATCACCTGGACGTCTGAGGGAAGGAATTACAATCCCGACTTCGTCGTGATCGAAGAAGTGGATGGCCAGCGCATCGGCTGGCTGGTGGAGACGAAGGCCGACAAGGACATGACCTCCGAGGAGGTAGTCGGCAAACGTCGGGCAGCACGTAGGTGGGCCAACACCGCAAACTCCTCACCCGATGTCGACATCACCTGGCAGTACCTCCTCGTAGGAGAGCGGGACGTCGAGGATGCCCAGAGTTCCTGGGAGCTTCTGAAGGGCTTCGGACAGTAGGCGCCCCTCCCAGGCGAACTTCGCTCAGGCCCGGACTGTGGAGAGCGGGGTTACCCTCCAGAGTTTCGGCGGTGAGGCCCCGCTAGTAGTGCCATCTGACCAGGCCAGGGAGCCTGGGACCGAACGTGGAGTGTGGCCGAACCTTTGACGGTTCGGCCACGCCAAGGTCACCACTCGTCGGTGTCACCGTACTTCCCCGGGTTCTGGGCTCGGTCCACAGCCTGTGCACACGCTTCGGCGAAGGCTTCTTCCACAGCAGCCTTCTCCGTCCCCCGCACCTGGGCCTCGACTTCCTGGCCCGTGCCGGGGCGCCGGGCCGTGCGCCAGGCCGAGGCCTGGTCGGTGTAGCGCTCGGTCTCGAAGTCCCAGGCTGGCACTGACCACTGTTCCGGGAGTCCGGTCGCCGCGCGTTCCCCACCTGGGAGGAACAAGGCTCGGGCGTGGAAGACAACGGTCCGCTCAGGCACGCAGTCGCGGATGGCTCTCGCCACGCCGGGGCTCTGGTGTTCCCAGCGCCAGCGGTCCCATTCCTCGACCTCGGCGGTGTGGTCGGGCCAGTCTTTGCTCCAGCGTGCGACGACCTCGTCGGCGTGCTCGCGGTGGAGGAAGGGCACGCGCCGCTCGCCGAGACGGGCGACGTGGACCACCAACTCTGCGGGAACGGGGCTCTGGCCTGCCTCCGGCGCGGCACTTCCCTCCGCCTGGTCCGTGCCCCACAGGAGGCCGCCGATCTTGTCCGCGGTGTCCTTCAGGACGCGGCTGGTGAGGTGCTGGTAGCGACGCCGCATCCGCGCGGACTTGCCTGGCTCCCAGCCCATGATGGCATCGACGACCGCGTCGGGGACGCTGAGGATCAGCAGGACGGTGGCCGCGGTGTGGCGGGCGTCGTGGAGGCGGCCGTCTCGGACCTCGGCAGCCTTCAGTAGCTCCTTCCACTTGTGGTAGTCGGTGTTGGGGTTCAAGGGCTCGCCGACCGGCGAGGTGAAGACGTAGCCCTTCTCGGTCCACAGGTCGCGGGCGAGGGCTCGCTCACGGGCCTGCGCCTCCTTGTGGCGGCGGAGGAGTTCCATCAGCTCGTCCGGAGCGCCGATGGGCCTCTGACCGGCGCGGGACTTCGCGCTCTTGGTCTCTCGCCTGGTGTTGATCTTCTGGGGGCAAAAGCCGGGCTTGTGACCGCAGCGATCACCGCAGCCGTGCTTGTAGCGGGGCCGTAGCCGGCCACGCCGTACGCGGATCACGCCGAGCTCGAAGTCCACGTCGTCCCACTGCATGCCCAGGACCTCGCCCTGGCGAAGGCCGAGCGCCAGGGCGATGACCCAGCGGGCAGTGTTGCGGTGCTTGGCGGCCTCGGCGAGTAGGCGCTGGACCTCCTCGACCGTGTACGGCTCGACCTCTTCCTCTTCCAGGCGCGGGGCCTTGGCGATCGTTGCCGGATTGACGGTGAGGTGGGCGCGGCGGACCGCCTCGTTGAGGGCCGTGCGGACGGTGCGGTGGACTTGGTGGGCGGTGCCGGCGGCGCTGCCCGAGTCCTGCATCTTCTTGTAGAAGCGCTCCAGGTGCTCGGGTTGGAGCTTCTCCAGGCGGTGGGCGCCGAGGCCGGGGATGAGGTGGTGGTTCACCGCGACGCGGTAGCCGTCGATGGTGTTCTCGGAGGCATGGGCTGCGGCGATGTTCTCGACCCAGTGGGTGAGCCAGGTCTCCAGCGTCCAGCTCTGGCCCGCCTTGCGGACCGTGCCCTTGTCGCGTTGGCGCTCCAGCTCGCGGACGACCTTGGTGACCTCGGCACGGGTCTTACGGCCGACGTGGCGCCGGTCGGGCGTGCCGTCGTCCTTGACGCCGACGGTGACGCGGCCGTGCCATCTGCCGTCCTTGCCGAGGTAGATCGTGGAGGCGCCGTTGGGCTGGCGGGGCTTCGGTACGGAGGCTCGCGTCACGCGGCGGCCCCGAAGTCGCTCGCCGACAGGCGGCGGGCCAGGAAGTCGTTCACCGCATCTGCTGGGATGCGGCGCAAGCTGCCGATCTTGACGGAGACGATCTCTCCTGAGGCGACGTACTCGTACAGCTTGGTGCGGCCGATGCCGAGGCGACGTGCGGCTTCGGCGACGGTGAGGCCGACGAGGGTGGTGTCGCCCTGGTCGCTGCCGCGTTCGGCTATTAGCGCGCGGAGCGAGTCCTCTGGGACGTCGAGGAGCTGGGCGATCTGGGCAAGGGGCAGGGCGTGCTGGGGCAAGGGTGTGCTCCTCCTCCGGCGCACGCGGTCACAGGGGCGGCAACCCTCGCGGACCAGGCCGGTGGTGATGTTCAGGGATGGGCAGTGCTGATGCAGCAAGGCGTGGGTGCACGTTTCTCGGCGCTAGCGGCACCGAGGCGTGTCCTGCCGATAGCCGGAACGTCGCGGGCCTACCCGCGTGCTCGGCCTCGTGGCCCGCGCTCATTCAGGGGTGTTGGCGCTTCCACGCGTCTTCTTCGCGGCGCATCAGCTGTTCGAGTTCGGCCTTCTGCTCGTCGCCGTAGCTGGCGAAATGCTTCAGCTCGAACTCAATGTGGTCGAGCTCGCGTTCCAGGATCTGCGCGTCACGCTGCACACGCGCGAGCGCGGCCCTCTTGGCGATGCGTTCGCGGACAAGACCGCGGACCGCCGCGTCGGCATGTTTCATGGGCGGCGCGGTCAGCTCGTCCATGGTGAGGTCGAATACCTGGCAGAAGCCGAGCGCCTCGTCGAGATTGACCCGGCGTCGCGGCTTGCCGCTCTCGATGCGCCAGATCGCGGCCTGGTTGACCGGGTGGCCGGCCTCGGCCATTTTCTCGGCCAGGGCGACCGTACTCCAGCCGCGCGCCTCACGTTCCTGCTTGATGCGATCGGCTACGTAGTCCTCGGGCACAGGCCGGTCCGGGCCCGCTGCGCGTGCCGTGCCCTCTTTGCTGCTCATACCCACCTCCTCCCTTCAGGGTGACCCCAGGGGGTCCACTGCGGCCAGGGTCAGAAGTGAACACCGTTGCGGAGCCGAATGCAAGTCATTGCATTATCGAAACTCCTGGGTATGCTGTCTGTCCACCCCCGAACGCCGGGGAACGCAGACGGACATGGAAAAGCCCCCGATGCTGCGAAGCACCGGGGGCAAAGCATGAACCCTCGAAACCGCCCATCCCTGAACGATCGAACCGGCCCGGCCGGGGTTGCCGCCCCATATGGCCAGCCGGGTGAGGAGCTCAATGCCCCAGGGTACGACCCTGCCTCCCCAGACGCCATCCCACTTCAGCGAGGGCGCCTCGCCACTGGATCTGCCCTTCAACGTCGACGCCGAGCGCGCGGTCCTCGGCGCCTGCATGCACAAAGCCGACGTCATCGACGCGGTCCGGCCCATCCTCGGCGACGACGCCTTCTACCGGCCCGCCCACGAGACGATCTGGCGCGCGCTCCTCGCCCAGCGCCGCGAGGACAATCCCACCGACCCGATCGTCCTTACCGAGCTGCTCCAGCAGCAAGGCGACCTGCAGCGGGTCGGCGGTCCCGCCTACGTGTTCCAGCTCGCCGACGCGCCCTACGGCACAGGCAGCGCGGAGCACCACGCGGAGATCGTCCGCGAGAAGGCCGAGCTGCGCCGCCTGGTGACCTCCGCCGTGCGCACTCTCCAGCGGGCCCAGGAGCCCGGGGCGGATCCCGAGGCGATACGCAGCGAGGTCGAGGCGGAAGTACGCGCCGAACGCGAGCGCGCACTGGCCTCGGGGCAGGGGCGGCTGTCCCGCTTCGCCAAAGACGGATGGTCGTTCGTCAAGGAGACCGGCGCCGACACGGAGCCCTTGTGGGGCACGCGCGAGAAGACCGTCTGGGCCTCCGGCGAGAGCCTGATGATCGTCGGCGCTCCGGGTGTCGGCAAGACCACGCTGGCCCATCAGGTGGTCTTCGCCCGCCTCGGGTTGCAGGAGACCGTCCTGGAGATGCCCGTCGCGCCCAGCCGACGGGTGCTGTACCTGGCGATGGACCGTCCCAAGCAGATCGCCAAGGCCATGGCCCGCCGCGTCTTCCAGACCGACGAGAAGATCCTTCGGGAGCGGCTCGTGGTCTGGGAGGGCCCACTGCCCGCCACCCTCGACAAGGAGCCCGACCTCCTCGCCGACCTCGCCGCCGCCCACCAGGCCGACACCATCGTGATCGACAGCCTCAAGGACGCGGTCAGCACGATGGTCGACGACAGCCTCGCGGTCGCCTTCCACAACGCCCGAAACCGGGCCCTGCGCGGCGGCGTGGAAATCATGGAGCTGCACCACCAGCGCAAGGCCAGCGCCGACGCGCCGCGCGGCCAGCGCCCCAGCCTGGACCAGGTCTACGGCTCCACCTGGTACGTCTCCGGCGCGGGCAGTGTCCTGTTCGTCACCGGAAAGGCCGGCGACCCCGCCGTCACCCTGCACCACCTCAAGACCCCCACCGGCGAGATCGGCCCCTTGGACGTCACCCACGACCACGTGCGCGGCACCACCATCGTCGACCCCAACAAGGACCCCGCCGTCCTGCTGCGCAACGCCCCGGGCGGACTGTCCGCACGCGACCTGGCAACCATCCTCATCGGCGGCGGCGACCCCGACCGCGCCGACATCGAAAAGGCACGACGCCACCTCAGTCGGCTCGTCGACAGTGGCCTGGCAACGAAGGCCGACGGCATCGCCGGAGGGACCGGAGGCGGCCAGCAGGCCCGCTACTACCCCTCTGCCCGCCACCTCACCGCCGTCGGCTAACCCCCGCGCTGGCCCCTGCGGAGCGTTCACGCAGTCGTACACGCGCCACTCCCGCACGCACAGGCCCACAACCCGCCCCAGGCGTGCACGCTCACCACAAAACCGCAGGTCACACGTTCACGGAGGCGTACACGCCGTACACGCACCCAGGCGTACACGCGTGAGCCCCCCTTTAGAAGGGGGCTCGCGTGAACGCCCCCCGCGTGAACGCCGTGAACGACCCCAACACAAGACCCGCTTCCCCACCCTGGAGCCCCCCACCTTGCACTCCCCTGCCCCGA
The DNA here is from genome assembly GCF_001905445.1 of Streptomyces sp. CB00455. Classification (GTDB taxonomy): domain Bacteria; phylum Actinomycetota; class Actinomycetes; order Streptomycetales; family Streptomycetaceae; genus Streptomyces. The sequence goes on from NZ_LIVQ01000004.1 coordinate 73,182, forward strand.
GCACCCCGGCAGCCACACACGGCAACCGCCGCATCCGCGCCGGCATCGCCCCGCTCCCCGCCCACCCCGGCGGCCAAGGACGAGACCCTCACCAAAGCGACGGTGCTGCCGGCGCCCGCCGAGCAGCCGCACCCGCCGGGGGCCGTCACGTGAACCGCAGCGGACGCATCGCCCTCGTCCTCGGCTTGGTGGCCGTCGTCCTCATGGCCTTCCGGGTCTCGTGGAACGCGCTGTCCGACGTGGCCCGCGCCATTGGCGCAGACTCCACCGCCGCCCTGCTCTACCCGATCGTGGTCGACGGGCTGATGGCCCTCGCGCTGGTCTCCGCGCTCGTCCTGACCGGCACCGACCGCATGTTCGCGCTGCGGGTCTTGGCCGCCTACACCATCGCCAGCCTCCTGCTGAACTACGTGCACGGCCTCGTTCCCGCCCTGCACACCACGTCGGTCCAGTGGGGCCGACTGACCGATTGGGACCCCGCGAACTGGGCCCTCGTACTGCTGGCGACCTCGCTCCCGGTCGGGTCGATCTACTTCGGATCGGACCTCGTGGCCAAGGTGCTGCACCACAACCTCGAGTCGGCCGACCCCGTAGAAATGGCCGCCAACCAGTCGGGCGACCCGCAAGCCGACAAGTCGGCCAGCGAGGAGGCCCCACAGTCGAGGTCTGACCAGGCCGAACCAGACCCTAGGCAGCCGACCGAGTCGACCGCCATGAAGGTCACCGAGCCACTCGCGACGAGGCCGACCGAGCCCGACACAGCGGCCCCCGCTTCTGCTGCTCGAACACCCCGGTCGGCCGCCGTGGCGGAGTCGACGGGATCGGCCCCGCGTCGGGCGACCGGTCGGGTCCCCGCCGCCGCCAAGCCGACCGCCCACCGCAACCGCACCGATGCCGAAGTCCTCCACGAAGCCCGGCTCCTGACCGCCGACTGGAGCGACGACCAGCTGACCGCCGAGCGTCTGCGCACCACGCTACGGATCGGCCAGAAACCCGCCCGCCTCCTGCGCAACCAACTGCAGGCCGAGCGCACCGGCCAGACCCAGCCAGTCGTGGACGGCGGCATCAAGGCCGGGCCACTCGACGAAGCCGCCGCCCCCGCCGACACCGTCTGACCCCCGCAAATACACCGGCCCCGTCCTCCCGGCGCACCCCGTGCAGCCGAGCACGGGGCCACGGGGGCCGCACACAGCCAAGCACCCGGCACCAGCACCCCACGGAGAACCGATCCATGCACGACCCGATCCACAAACTCCCCACCCCCCAGCAGCACATGACCACCGGCCTCGACAGCCCAGCAAGTTGTACCCAGAGCATTGCTCCCGTCGGGAGCAATGCTCTGGGCTCCCCCGCCCCAGGGGTGGCGGGGGAAGACCGGCACCAGGGGGCGCCGGTCCTTCGGGGTGCGGCCGAGGGCGGACCACATCCGGGCAGGGAGGAGCAGCACTCCTGCCATACCGCCCGCTGCACGCATGCCGCGCCGACGAAGCCGCACGTACGCCAGCGTGAGCGCCTGCGCGCCGAGAGCAAGCGCATGCACCAGCCCAGCTGCCGCATGAACGACGACGAGTACCAGCTCCTCGTCCGCGCGGCTTCCGCCTGCCGCATGAGCGTCGCCAGCTTCCTCGCCAAGGCCGCCCTGAAGGCCGCACGCGACCTCGACCGCACCGAAGCCGAGATCGCCACCCGCCGGGAGATCGTCAGCGAGCTGTTCGCCCTGCGCCGGGCCCTCGGCCCGATCGGCAACAACCTCAACCAGGTCGCCACCGTCCTGAACTCCGGCTCCGACGCCCCGCACGCCAAGGCGGTCCTCGACGCCGTCCAGCGGACCGCCGAACGCGTGGACGCCTTCACCCGGCGCTACCTGGAAAGCGAGACCCCCACCGGATGATCCCCTCCATTCACAAGATGGGCACCCGCACCATCGGGCTGATCCGCTACCTCTACGGCCCGGGCACCCACGAGGAACACACCAACCCCCACCTCGTCGCCGCCTGGGACGCCCTGGCCCCCGACCCCGGCCGCGACCCGGCCGCCACCTACGAAGACCTGCAACAGCTCCTCGACCAGCCCGTCGAAGCCCTGCCCAAGTCGAGGCGCCCCACCGAGCACGTGTGGCACCTGTCCGTATGCGCCGCACCCGAGGATCCGACCCTGTCGGATGAGCAGTGGGGCGACATCGCCCGCCGCATGGTCGCCGCCACCGGCATCGACCCCGGCGACGGCGCGGGCTGCCGCTGGGCAGCCGTCCGCCACGCCGACGACCACATCCACATCATCGCCACCACCGTCCGCGAAGACGGCCGCCGCCCCCGCCGCCACAACGAAGCCAAACGCGCCCAAGCCGAATCCCGCCACATCGAAGCCGACTACGGCCTGCGCCGCCTCAACACCGGCGACGGCACCGCCGCCCAACGCCCCACCAGCGCCGAACGCCACAAAGCCAACCGCCACAACAGGCAACGCACCCCGAGGGAAGAACTGCGCGAAACCGTCCGCCACGCGGTTGCCGGCGCCCAGAGCGAGGAGGAGTTCTTCGGCCGACTCGCCACCGCCGGCCTCCTCGTAGGGCAGCGGAAGGCGCCGTCCGGGGACCTCCTCGGCTACACCGTCGCCCTCCCCGACGACCGCAACAGGCACGGCGAACCCGTCTTCTACTCCGGATCGAAGCTCGCCCCAGACCTCTCCCTGCCCCGCATCCGCGAACGCTTCACCACGCTCGCAGAAGCCTCGGAAGGTGACAGCGGGCCCGGGCAGCCCGTCCTGCCGCCGGTGACCGGCCCCGCGTTCGCGCGGCGGAGGGCCGCCGCCGCCACCTGGCAGGCACTGCTGATCATCGACCAAGGCGACGACGGCACGGCAGCAGCCCAGATCGCTGCCGCCGCAGAAGTCCTCGACGCGCTGGCCAAGACCTCCGCCGCCCACACCCGCAAGGAACTCCGCGACGCGGCCTTCTCGTTCGAACGCGCCAGCCGCTCCCATGTGAAGGCAGTCCGAGGACACGATCATGCTCTTCGGCAGGCCGCCCGCGACCTCGTCCACAGCGGACCCGCCCTCGGCCGAGGCGAGGACGGCGCCACCACTGCCATGCTCATCGACATGGCGTTCTTCCTCGCCATCACCGCGGCGAACTGGCACGCAAAGAAGCACCACGCCCAACAAGCAGCAGCCGCACGGCAAGCCGCCGAACACCTACGCGCCGCCTACGAGGCAGCCGCCACCCAGCCCATGGGCGCCCTCCGGCAGCGAGGCCAGCGCATGGCCCTGCATGTTCAGCAACGACAGGCTGCATTCGTCCGCCAGGCGCTGCCAGAGCTGGCCGAACGGATCCTGACCGAGCCCAGCTGGCCCGCCCTGGCCGCCACCCTCACCGACGCACAGAAGGCCGGACGCGACCCGGCCGCCCTGCTCGCCGAAGCCACCCAACGGCGCGAGCTCGACACCGCCACCTCGATCAGCGATGTCCTCGTCTGGCGCCTACGCCGCAGCGCCCACCTGCCCGCCGCACCCGAGGCTCGGCACAAGCCACCTGCCCGCGGCGACAGGCGCACACCGCCTGCGGCACCCGCCGCACCGGCGGCAGTTAAGGCAGCAAGCGACTCAACCCGATGGCGCTGACCTCGGTTGGGCGGGCTTGCGGGCTCGTCGTGACGCTGGAGGGTTGCGCCGACGCCGGGGGCGCCACCGAGCGCTGTCAGGCGACAGCAGGAAGAGCCCGCAGCCTGTCCCGGAACTCACGGACGGACGGCACCGCGCCGTGCGGCTCCAGGTAGTCGCTGAACTTCGTCAGCCGGACGTACGCCCGGTCGGAGCGGACGCGGTTCTCCAGCAGCTCCAGGCCGAGATTGGCGGCGTCCAAGGCCCCGTCCAGGTCCCGGGCAGCCAGGCGGGCCGTCGCGAGGCGGCCGGAGCGTACGGCACGGTCGCGAGGGACCGCTTGGTCCACCGCGATCGCGAGGGCGCTGGTGGCGCGCTCGGGGAAGCCGGAGCGGAGCATGATCTTGCCCTCGGTGGACTTGAGCTGAGCTTCCCCGTACCAGCCCAGCCAGTCGGGGCGGTCGCCTTCGTGGTGGGCGCCCCACAGGTCGTAGGCCCGGTTGAGCGACTTGCCGGCCGCCTCGTGCTGGGTGTCTCGTGACAGGGCTTCGGCTTGATGGAGGTAGAGGTAGGAGGCCGCCGCCGACGGGAGGGCCGTCGGGGCGTTGCCGATGGCGGTGTCGATGAGCTTCACACGCGCGGCCGTGTCGCCTGAGTCGGAGATGTGGATGCCCATCTCGGCCAGGATGAAGGCGCCGAAGCCGTCGTCCTTCGCGCTGTGTGCGCTGCGGAGGGCGCCGACGTAGTAGCGCTGGCCGAGGGAGCGAAGACCCTTGTCGTAGGCCATCCATCCGGCGAGGTACGACACCCGGGCCGCCGTGGCGTAGAGGCGGTGTTCGACGGCGTCGGTGTAGCGCCCGTGGTCGAGGAGGCCGGTGATCAGGGCGAGGTCGCTGGTGGCCTGGTCCAGGAGGCGGGCGCCACCCATCTGGTCGTCGAGCGTGCGGAGGGTATCTACCCGCGCTTCGATGGTGGTCACCATCGCGTCGGTGACGCGGTCGCCGTCGAATGCCGAGGCGAACGCCTCCGGTGCGGCTGCCCAGTTGGCCGCGACACCCGTCAGCGCGGCACCGGTAATGGAGAGGAACCCCCGGCGATCCATGTGGCCGCTCCTGACCAGATCGGCAAACACCTTCACGGTACCGGCCGGAGTCCATGGGGCCACCAAGGCCGTTGACTCCCACGCCGGTAGCCATCGGGGCCAGGCCGCCGAGCGTACGTGGTCCTCGGGAACGCCCAGCAGGTGGGCGAGCACCAACTGCGCGTCCGCGTCGGGTTCCTGCCCTTGCTCCCACTTCCAGACCGTCGTCCGGTTGGTGGCCAGCGGTACGCCCAGCTCACCCCCGCGTTCGCACATGAGCCGGGCTAACTCGGCCTTGCCCCAGCCCTTGCCTTCTCGCACGTAGGTCAGCGGGTGCAGAGCCATCGGGTCAGACATCCCACCTCTCCCCTCAGGTCGGTAGTCAGGAGGTTACTCCCCGTGTGAGAAACGGGGGTTTCTCTCGCTGGAGAAACCCCCGGGAAACGTTCCGGGCCCGTGGTCCACGGCCGTTCACTGGGCCCACGCCGTTCGGAGCTCAGTACCCGGGCAACCGGCTCCCCCGCCCCGCTCCGGACGGCTCCCAGGACCGCAGCCCGTCATCGGCGCCCCTCACGTGGGTGACGGGCTGCACCACCCCCGAGGAGGTCGTGATGAGCCAGTCCCTGCCCGTACGCACGCCCGGCGCCAGCGGACGCCAGCACACCGTTCCCGAGCCGCAGGCCGGTCCGAGCCCGGCCCTCCGTGCCCGCGCCGAATCCGGCTGGGTGAGATTCCTTCGTCGCGGAGGGAGCGACCGCGAGGAGTCCGAGCGGTGAATCCGGTCGACTCCGAAGGCCGGGAGGACCACCCCCTACTTCACCGCTGGGTCCGCGACATCGCGAGCCGGTGCGAGGGGGAGCTGACGGAAGTTGTCCACGAGAGGCACGGCGGCCGGCTCATCCGCATCGCCTACATCCAGCCCGCGAACGGCATCGGCTGGTCGACCGCCGCCGACAACATCGGGCCCGCCTGATGAGGCAGCGCCTCGCTCTCGTGGCCTACGTCATCGCCGTTACCGCGCTCGTCGTCACGTTGGCCATCGCCGGAAGCCCGGACCGCTGAGAAATGGGAGGAGCACCATGAGACGTACCGCGAACCGCGGGTTCAACCACCGCCAGGCCGTGACCGAGGAGTGGTTCCGCACTCGGGTTCTTCCCCGCGTATCCGGAGTGCGGTTCCTGCCCTACCAGGTGCGGCAGCTGCGGAGCGAGCACCTTCCCGCGATGCTGCGCGATGAGGACCGGAAGAGCATGGCCCTTATCGCAGGGGACCTGGTGAAGGTCACCACGCGGTGGCAGTGCCTGCCCTTCCACTACTTCCGCTACGGCGGATACCGGCGCGAGGTGTCCGCCGAGCGAGCCTGCTCGTACCTGCCGGAGACGGCCCTGTTCCACCGGCTCCTTCCCCGCGTGAACCGGGACACGATCGACCTGGACGACAAGGCGTCCTGCAAGAAGATCCTCTCCGCGGCCGGCATCCCGCAGCCCGCACTGATCGCGAGCGGCGACCACCGCGTCGGTGTGACGTCCGACGGTGAGGCGGTGTCGCTGCCGGACGTCCTCGATCGCGCTTCCGGCTTCGGGCGCGTGGTGGTCAAGCCCTCCCGCTACTCCAGCGGTGGATCCGGCGTCGTGATCGTGTGCCCTGGCGAGGGCGGCTTCGACCTGTCGGCCTACGCGGAGCGGTGGGGTACGTGGCTGGTGGAGCAGCACGTGCCACAGCATCCCGACCTGGACGTGTTGAACCCGTACGCCCTCAACACGTTCCGCGTGATCACCCTGCTTCGTGACGGCGCCGCCGAGGTCCGGTACGTGATGTTGAAGCTCGGCGGCATCGACAGCAGGACAGACAACTCGGCCGTCGGCGGCATGCAGATCCGAGTCCACCCGGACGGGCGACTCGACCGCCACGGCTATGACCGGTACCTGAACGCCCACACCCGCCACGGGGTCAGTTCGGTGCCGTTCGCCGACCACCGGATCTCCCGCATGACGGAGGTCCGAGAGCTGGCCGAGCGTTGTGCCCGTCTGTTCCCGCAGGTGCCCTTCATCGGCTGGGACATCGCACTCACGCCCGGCGGACCCGTGGTCATCGAGGGCAACAGCAGCCCTTCCCTCGCACACATCCAGCGCACCCACGGCGGTGTCGCGCTGGAGCTCGTCCCCGCGCTCCGCTCCGTGATGGATCGCCCGATCATCTGACCAGGAGTTCTCGTGGAAAACCTGAAAATGCAGGCCCGTGCCGCAGCCGGGGGTCTGCTCAACACGCTCAAGACGATGCCCGAGGTCCAGGCGCTCTACGTCCTTTCCTCCTCGGCCGTCGCGCCGCGCAACGTCACCCGGTTCAGCACGGACTCCGACTTCGACCTGGCCGTCGTCCTCGACGTCCCGATCAAGGAGGACGAGTGGAGGCCGCGGCCGGCGGACACGTACGCCTTGGTCCGCGACCGGCTCCCTGCCTGGATCCCGGAGTTCAGCTTCCACCTGCCGGTCCCCTGGGGACGCATGGAGGTCAACGTCCACCAGCTCCTCTTCCAGTACGAGGCCGACCCGCGCACCACGTGGAACAGCGACAAGTGCGACGCCTACGGGAACAAGGGCGAGCCGCTGTTCGACCGCGAAGACGCCTTCGAGGCGCTGATCTCCCATAAGACGCGGGAGCAGCTTGAACGGCTGGAGGGCGAGACCCACCGGCTGTACAACCGGATCACCTGGGACGTGCGTGAGATCCCGCTGCGCATGGCTCGGCGGGTCGGCGTGCCCACGGGCCACTTCGTCCTGTCGGGCGCGCTGGACGAGGTCGTCGACTGGATGTACGCCCGCTCGGGTTGGCTGCTGCCGAACATGAAGTGGAAGCTGTACTCCCTCGGCGCCCTCGGCCGGATCAGCGGCGAGCAGGAGAACCTGCTGATCGAGGCCCAGCAGTGCGACCCGCTGTCGATGGTCGACCTGGAGCGGCGATGCGAAGCCCTGGGGGAGTTCTGCCAGTCCGCCGGGATGGACCTGAGCACCGGCGCGATCGCGACCGTGCGGAAGGCTTACCAGCAGGCCAACCACCACCTTCTCGGGGACGCGGCAGCGGCTTTCGCCACCCTGCCATCCCCGGGATTCGTACCCTTCGGCGGGCGCGGCGGTTCCAGTTAGACGCTTATGTCCGGGCGTCAGTACGCTGCGTGATCCGCTTACACAGGAGGCATGATGTCGATCAAGGTCCACAACACGCTCACCAACCAGTCGGAGGAGTTCCGCCCCGAGCGGGAGGCCGAGGTGCGGATGTTCGTGTGCGGACCCACCGTCTACGGCCCCAGCCACGTCGGGCACGCGAAGACGTACACGCAGTTCGACTTCATCGCCCGGTACCTGGAAGCGAGCGGGTACAAGGTCACGTACCTCCAGAACATCACCGACGTCGATGACAAGATCATCCGGCGCTCGGCGGAGGAAGGCGCCCCGCCGGAGGAGATCGCGGCGCTCTTCGAGAAGCAGTACCTGGAGGACATGGCCGCGCTGGGGAACACCCGCGTCGACGTCCACGCGCGGGCCCACGACCACATCGACGGGATCGTGGACCAGATCAAGCGGCTGATCGAGCGCGGCCACGCCTACCAGCTCGACGACGGCTGGTACTTCGACCTGGCCTCGTTCCCCGCGTACGGCAAGCTCTCCGGCCGCACCGACCTGCGACCCGAGGACTCGGTGTCGCGGATCGACGACAACTCGAAGAAGCGCAACCCGGGCGACTTCGCGCTGTGGAAGGGCCGCAAGGACGGCGAGCCGTTCTGGGAGACCGAGCTGGGACCGGGCCGGCCGGGTTGGCACATCGAGGACACCGCGATCACGGAGACGTTCTTCGGACCCTCGTACGACCTGCACGGTGGGGCCGTGGACCTCATCTTCCCGCACCACGAGGCTGAGGTGGCCCAGATGGAAGCCGCCTCCGGGATCGAGCCGCTGGCCCGCTACTGGATGCACACCGGTCTGCTGCGCGTCGACGGCGAGAAGATGTCGAAGAGCACCGGGAACTTCCTCACCATCCGCGACGCCCTCGCCCGGACGGATTTCCGTACGCTGCGGCACGCGTTCCTCTCCCAGCACTACCGCTCCTCCATGGAGCTGAGCGACTCCACGCTGGAGCAGGCCCGAGGGGCACGCCGCCGGATCGAGAACTTCGCCCGGACCATCGACCCCGCGCACACGGACAGCCAGGCGAACGCCGCACGCGCCGCCGATGCCTGGAAGGAGATGCGTGAGCGCCTGGACGACGACTTCGACACCCCCGGCGCCCTCGCCGTCCTGTTCCAGTACATCCGCGAGCAGAACCGCATGGAGGAACCGGCCGGCCCGGCCGCCCTGCGGCTGATCGAGGACGTGAACAACCTCTTCGGAACCTTCGACATCCTCGGCGCCGCCCAGGGCGACGCCGTCGTCGACGAACTCGTGAAGGAGCGCGACCGGCTCCGTGCGGCGAAGAAGTTCGCCGAGGCCGACGCGATTCGAGACCAGCTCACCCAGCAGGGCGTGATCCTCGAGGACTCGCCCGAAGGCACCCGTTGGTGGAAGGAGCCCACCGTATGACCTGGAAGAGCCGCTTACCGCTCGTCGCAGAGAGCGCGATCCCCCTCAGCCTCTGCGGAGCGCTGATGGACCACGTGAAGAACCAGACCGCCCACCCGCGCACCTACCAGGGCGTCATCGACGAATCGCTGCGCAAGAGCGAGTACGTCGAGATCCCGACGCACCTGGAAGGGGCGGTCATCTCGCACTGCGTCGCCCACTTGCGTGGCCACTTCGAGATAACCCCGCAACGCATATCCACCCAGCCCGCGGTCGTCTACCGCTACGGCCCCGGCATCGGCTTCGTCGCCCACCACGACGAGGTCACCGACATCGAGCGCGAGCGGGCCCGGACCAACGGACAGCCCGTCGTCGGCGGCGACCTCACCCTCGTGATCTGGCTCAACACCCCTGACTCATACGGCGGCGGCGAGCTGTTCTTCGAGAACCCCGCCCAGGAGATCAAGCCGCCCTGCGGAACCCTGGTCGCCTTCCCGGCCACCCGCGACCACATCCACGGCGTACGGCCGATCACGAGCGGCGAACGCGTCACCCTCGTCGTACGCGTCGATGCCGAATGCCTTTGAGCACAACCCACTTGCCCTGCCAGAGCGGGCAGCCAAGATGCCAGGATGAGCGGCATGACGACGATCGACGGTGAGGTAGCGCCCGGGTTCGAGCCGGTCCGCGAGGCGTTCATGGAGAACTTCACCCAGCACGGGGACATCGGCGCGGCCGTGTGCGTCTACTGGCACGGCCGGCCGGTGGTCGATCTGTGGGGTGGCGTCGCAGACCCCGAGACCGGCCGTCCGTGGACACGGGACACCCTGCAACTGGTCTACTCGGCGACCAAGGGAGCCACCGCGACCGCGGCGCACATGCTGGTCGAGCGCGGACTGCTGGACCTTGACGCGCCGGTGGCGAAGTACTGGCCGGAGTTCGCGGCGAACGGCAAGGCGGACATTCCCGTCCGCTGGCTCCTGTCCCACCAGGCCGGCCTGGTCGCCCTGGACCAACCGCTGCCGCTGGCAGAGGCACTGTCCTGGGAGCCCATGGCAGTAGCGCTGGCGGCCCAGCGTCCCCAGTGGACTCCGGGCACCGCACACGGGTACCACGGCCGAACCTGGGGCTGGCTGGTCGGCGAAGTGATCCGCCGGGCCTCCGGCCGCTCACCAGGCCGCTTCTTCGCCGACGAGATCGCGCGCCCGCTCGGACTGGACTTCTTCATCGGCCTGCCGGCGAGCGAGCGCGACCGGGTCAGCCGCATGGTGTACCGGCGACCGGCGGTAGACCTTACGACAGTGCCGGCCGAGTCGGTCCCCGAGGAGCTCCGCGAACAGGTCGCCGCTTGGCGGGACCCGAACTCCTTCAGCAACCGGGCGTTCGCGGTCACCGACCCAGCCGCGATCGACTTCGACTCTCCCGAAGTGCAGACCGCGGAACTCCCGTCCTCCAACGGCATCGCCACCGCACGGGCCCTCGCGCGCATGTACGCCGCGGTGATCGGCGAGGTCGACGGAGTACGCCTGCTCGCCCAGGAGACCCTCTCCTCGGCGATCCAGGAGCAGGCCAACGGGAAGGACCAGGTCATGGTGATCCCGAGCCGGTTCAGCACCGGATTCATGCTGCCTACGGATGGCAACCTCATAACCGGCCCGAATGCCTTCGGCCACACCGGCCGCGGCGGCTCGCTCGGCTTCGCCGACCCCGCACAGGGCATCGCCTTCGGCTACGTCATGAACCACATCGTCAGCGGCTCGGACGATGCGCGCGCGGCTTCGCTGACCGATGCCATCCGGAAGTCGCTGGCCGGATCAGCGTGATCAAGGGGGAGTGCCGGCACCGCGTACACGGACACCCGGAGGGGCCTTGGTGGTCTGTCGCTGGCGAACGCAACCGGCGGCCCGCATCCTGGCGTGTCCCCGGATAGCCCGGAGAGAGAGGACTACGGCCTTGACCGCGCCGACCGCCACTGCGGCCCCGCCTACCCTTCCGTTACCGCCGACAGCCACATCCCAGCCCGGCTACCGTGACCGCGTCCGTGCCCGTTACACCGCAGCCGCCGAGGAACGCATCGACAGAGCGCGGACCGCCGCTGCCGAGCTCGGGTACACCGACCCCGTGCCGTGGGACGACATCCGGGCCGTCTACACACGGCCACCCCGTTCGCCCTGGAAGTCGTACACGCAAATCATCGGCGGCATCGTCAACCACGCACTCGGGGCTGCGGTCGTTCTCGGATTCGTGGTGATGATGCTGGTGGTTATGTCCCTGTCCATCGACAAGGACAACCGGGCTGAGGCTGCGAAGAACGCGCCCCCGGCGCAGAGGGCGGCGGCGGTCGCGGCGGCGGAGCGTGGACTTACGCACGAGGAAAAGAGGGCGATCGGCTTCCTCGGCTTCGGCATCGTGGGCTCTGCCTTCCTGGCGTTGAGCTTGCGCCGCATCAAAGATCACCGGAGCGGGATGGTGAAGGGGTACGCCAAGGAAGGCGAAGAGGTCGTGACGGAAGCACTCGAAGTGCTGCCGGCACTCGCCGCTGTGGTGGCCGCCCCGGTGGGAAGACAGCGCGCCGAGGCACTCGCCTCCGCCCACGAGAAGACCTCGGCGCTCATGACAGCCGTGATGGACAGCTCGAAGTCGGCGGCCGGAATCATTGGGTACGCGGGCGACCGGGGCCGCCTCAAAGAGCACGGCCAGAAGGTCCGGACAGCGTTCGCCGACAAGCTCGGAGGCTTGGTCGAGGACCGGGAAGCCACCGCACGTGCCCTCGGCGCGATGGCGTTGAGCGTGGCCACGCGGCAGGCCCAGTCTTCGTACGGGGCACTGCTGGACGCGGGAGCACTGCCGGCGGAGCCAGGACCTGAGGTGCCGGACCTCCGCGGGGTGCGGAAGGTCTTCGTAGGCGCGGGTCTCGCCGCGCTCGGTGTATTCATGGTCGGGACGATGGGCGGAGCGGATCTGATGGCCGCCATCCCCCTCGCGCTCGCGGTCTTCGGCCTCGGCTCGTTCCTCGGCGCTCTGTTCACCGGGAAGCTCCACGCGATCGGCCAGGCATACGCTGCCTTCAGACAGAACGGCAGTGGAGTTCCGTAGCCACAGTCCACGCCTCCGCCACACGGTCGCAGCTCACGCCCTGCGACCGCCTGAGCGGGAAGGCGAGGGCCTTGCAGCCACTGCTTGAAGGTACCGCTTCGCCGGACCCCGCCGCCCGCTCCTGCGGGTGGGCTGTCACCTCTGAGCTTGCGCGCACCCTTCCACGAAGCAGTGGCGAGGCTCCTTGCCCCTGCCGACAGGCTTGTGGGCTTCCCACACGCCGTCCATGTCGATTCTCTTCAACGAATCCCTCATGCGCTGGAGTGCAGTGTCTGAGAGCCGGGGATGCTTCTGCGAACCCATCTCGAAAATGTAGTAGCACTTCTGATCTGCATCGATGCCCAGGTGTTGACGCAGGGCAATTGATTTCGGGAGAGACAGACCGAGCTTCTTAGCCAGGTCCGTTGCCGACCAATGGAATGTCTTTTGGAGATCGATTTGGCGGATCGCCGCAGCGTCCGTATCGTCGCCCGCGAACTTGACCGGCGGGCCCTTCTTATCAAATCGAACGGTCAGCGTAGGCCCTTCACCAGAGAACTCGGTGGAAATCTGCTCCAGGGTCGGGAAGACGGCACCCCTGGACTTGCCTTCACTGATTCCCTTCTCGACGCGATCAACATCCTTCTCGCTGACGAGGCTCTCTTCCGAGGCGTGCCCCTCGATCGCCAGCAGTGTCCGGATCCTCGCTCGAGCCTCGTTCCGAGCTCGGCGTCCCGGCTGCAAGAGGTCGCGGATCTGAGTGAACTCTTGGTCGATCAGGATGTCGAGCCCCATCGGGGGCTCGGTGGATATTGGAAGGACCCGCACCGGAAGGCTATCCGCTAGTCGCTCCCCAAATACACGGTTCAAGAGGTCATCGAAGAGCGTGATGCCAGCGCGAGCGTGGATGAAGAGGATGGGTTCACTTACGTAGTTGAACCAATGTTGCTCATCGTCACGCAAAGCGTCGATCGCGCGCAGCGTTCCGGCTTCTGCATCAGTGATTTTTACGCCTGGCTCCTGACGGGCAAGCTGGAGGCATTTCTCGAAACCGATCGATCGCCCAAGGCTCTTATCGAAGACCGACACATTATTGTGAACCAGGGCCGCCTTCACCAGCATCTCGAATGAATGCTGGAGGCTCAGCAGGACAGATGAGGTGCGGCCTTCCTCGTCAACTGCGTTGAACGCAGCAGTCATCCTCTTGAGCGAGGCGATGGCCTTCCGCTTCAGAACCCGCGTTGATTGCTTCAAGCCTGCCCCCGATCGCGCGACACTGATCGCATCGAAGCACGGAGGAAGGCAAAACGTCCATCGGTATGCGGCCCTTGACGCCACCAGCGCGCCGACTCCCCACCGGGAGACGGCCAGGAGATCGCTGATGACTACACGAGCACCAACGCCGCATCCGGATTGGCGGCTTCCCGTCCCACCCGCCCGCGCACAAGGGCAAGATCGTACTGGCCAGTCTGGCCGACAGCTTCGCGGCCCGCTTGGGGGTCCTCTGCCTCATAGCTGACGCCAGACAACACCTGTAACCGAAGGATTCCGCTTTGACTCCTGCGCCACAGAGCTTCCCAGTCGACTCGATCGTCCTGTACCTCGGGAACCGCGCCAATGTCACCGGCCACGCGGCCGACGGCAACGTCGAGATACGAATGCTCAGCACGGGAAGCGAGCTATCCGTCCCTCCGGACAGACTGACCTCCCCGACGCCACCTGCTGCTGCGAGGCCACCACTCTCCAGGGCCGGTCTGTTCGCCGGCGCTGGACTCATAGTCGTCATCGCCTTGGCATTCCTTCTTGACTCCGGTGGCAACGACCCGGACGAGGCCGCTTCGGCGACTCCGCACGTATCGGCGGTACCTCCAGCACCGAGGAACCCCTCGGTGGTTTCGCCAACGACTGCGGCGACGCCACAGGCCGATGGCACACCCACCCCACGCGTTACCCCCAGCTACGGTGCCGGAGTGCCCGCATGGGTGAAGCGCGTCCAGGACGTTGAGGCGGCCTACATCCTGCTGGGCAACCCTGATGAAGAAGACCCAGCCGACCGCAGGGACTCAGTCGTGATCAAGTACACCAGCGGCGACGCCGGCCAGCGCTGCACCGCGATGCGGGCACTGGCCGGGACCGAGCACGGTGTCATCGCCTACACCCCAACCGGGATGGCAGTGGACTCGAACGACTGCCTCAGCGTGGACCTCAGTCCCTGATCAGCCGCGGTTCCCTGGTCTCAGTTCTGGTCTCATTCACCCCCGTCCGGACCCGTCCGAACAGGGCCGCCCCGAACGCTCCGCCGCAGGTCAGGACGGGTACGGCCCCCTCCGGACGGCCGTGCGGACAGTTGGAAAGCGTGTTGGGGGCAACCCCTCACGAGTTCGAATCTCGTATCCTCCGCCAGTGCCTCACCGGGCACTTGAAGGCCCCGACCGGGAAACCGGCCGGGGCCTTCTGCGTTCCGCAGTCTCAGTTCCAGTCTCATGTATGTGCCGCACAACCGGACGATCCGCTATATTCCGGCCTCGATGGTCTATCCCTCGTACTCCCAAGGGTTCAGCAGGAGTGCGCCTGATCGCGCCAGAGGCTTGATGTTGCGGCTCACCAGCGTCCAGCCGTTCGCCAGCGCGGTGGCGCGATCAGAGCATCGGGTGGATCGATGCCGGCCCCGGCACTCTTGAGCCTCCGGTGAAGAACGAGGTAGGCGAATGCCTCCCGCTCACCGCGGCGATCCGGTCACGGTACTGATCGCGGATGTCCGTGAGCGCCCGCTCGAACGCCGTACGCCGCACCGGATCGGGTGTTCCCTCAATGCCTGCTTCGATCTCCGCGACCGTGATGACGCTCAGATAGAGGGCAGGAGACGGAATCGAGCGAGCCCAGGCGCGTACGGCCGGGGCAGGCTTCGGCCGGGTGGTGATCTCGGCGACCACATTGGTGTCGAGCAGATAGATCACTCGCCGTCCGCCGCATCGTCATAGGACCGCTGCCCGAACTCCAGACCCTCGAACGGGGCCGCCGCAAGTCGCTCAAGGAACCCGTCGCTGCCCAGCGTCGCCCAGCGGTGAAGCATGTCGGGCAAGGCATCGATGTCGGTGTCGGCGAGCTCGGCATCGAAGTGCCCAAGCTGATGCTCGGGCAGGGACTCCCGGATCTCCCGGATCGTCCGTAGAGGATGGGACTGAGGATGGGACTCCTCGGGTCTGCGCGGCGGGAGCGGCAGATTCTGGGCAGTGCTCATGATCGGCTCCTCCACGCTGTGGTCACGGGCTCATGCCTGAAGACCACCCTAGGCCGGGCGGTCCTGGAGAGGGTCGGAAACGAACCGGATCCGACCTTTGACGGGACCCGTCCGCCGAGTCACCGGCAGTTGTGTCTGGCAGCCGCTGTCTGCCGGCGACGGCAATGCCCCTTTGGTTGGAACCAGCTGAACGAAGCTGTCGGGCTGGACACATTGGGGAGCGCCGCCCTGTAGCCGGTTTCGTGACGCGTCACGTGCACCGCGGCATTGGTACGTGGCGAAGATCAGCACCTGGAGAAGCTGGTCCCGGACTCGATCGTCGTCAAGAAGGTGTGACCCAACGCCCTGGTCTCAGTTCTGGTCTCAGTGCTGGTCTCATTCGCGGCCGTCCACATGCCGGGGGTCACAGCCCCCGGTGTGGCCCGGCCCCCGGAGTTCTCGGTGGTCGGGGTCGACCCCACGACGCCGAACGTCTTGGTGGTGGTGCCGCCGCCGGTCAGAAGCCGAGGGTGAGGGCGGCGACGGCGGGGGCGGCGTAGATGACGGGGAAGGGGATGTGGGCGAAGGAGCGGGCCCGGACGACGGTGATGACGGCTCCGGTGTAGTAGAGGGCCAGTCCGATGGCGGCGGCGATGCCGATGGCGGGGACGAACAGACCGGCCACCAGACCGAGGGCGCCGGCGGCCTTGGCCACGCCGAGCCAGGTCCACCAGGTGCGGGGGACGCCGTACTGGGCGAGGGGCTCGACGACCCATTTGGCGCCGGTGAAGACCGAGACGGCGGAGAAGCCGCTCATGAAGGCGGCGACGAGGGTGACGACTACGGCGGTGGTGGACATCTGGGTGCTCCCGTCAGGCGTTGCCGGGGCGCGGTTGCTCCGGCCGGTTCGTTTGCGTGCGTCTCACTTCCCTGACCCGCCGCACGGCGCGAGTGTGACCGGCCGCGCGGAAAAACTTTCCGCGGGGTGTGCGGCGTGCGGGTGCGGCGTGCGGGTGCGGCGTGCGGCCGCCGGGCGCGCCGGGGTGGCGCTCCGCACCGCCGACCTGCGGGAACGGCGTCTGCGGTGGGCCGAGGTCATCGTCACTCGACGGCGCCGGGAACGGTCCCCGCGCCGTGTGTTCGAAAGGCCCCTGACGCGCGACGGGGGCGCAGGCCCGGCCTTTGGTGCCCGGCCGCGCAGGGGCCGCCGCCGGGTCCTGCGTGCGATCAGCGGCCGGACGGCTCCCAACCGGGCAGGAACAGGGCACAGGGCACGGCTGACTCGGGCTCGGGCTCCGGCTCGGGGGCGGGCAGGGCGACGGGCGCACGGATCCGGCAGGACGAGCGGGCGCACGGACCCCGTGCCGCGGCCGCGCGCCGCGGTCGGGTCAGTCGAACTTCGGCATGTCCCCCGTCGTCTTCGACAGGTCGATCACCGCGAAGGCCGCGCCCTGCGGGTCGGTCACCGCCGCGAAGCGCCCGAACGGGCTGTCCATCGGGCCGAAGTGCAGCCTGCCGCCGCGCTCCTGGGTCTTCGCGACCGCCTCGTCGCAGTCGGGTACCGCGAAGTAGACCTGGACGTACGACGGCACCTGGGGCGGGAACTCGTCGCCCATCTTCATCCGGCCCAGGACCGGGCTCTCGGGGCCGCCGAGGCTGAAGACCTTGAAGTCCATCCCCGCCGTCTCCGGGTCGTCGCCCGTTTCCATCTGCTGCTCGCCGTACGGGAAGACCTTCGGCAGGAACGCGTCCGCCGCGGCCGGGTCCCGGGTGAAGACCTCGGCCCAGCAGTAGGCGCCCGGCTCACCCTGCTTCTCGAAGCCCTTGTGCCCGCCCGGCTGCCAGACCCCGAAGACCGCGCCGCTCGGCTCCTTCGCGATCAACATCGTGCCGAAGGTGCCCACCTGCATCGGCTCCATCAGCAGCTCGCCGCCAGCCGACTTGATCTTCTCCGCCGTGGCCGCGGCGTCGGGCGAGGCGAAGTACAGGCACCACTGCGAGGGGGCGTCCGCGCCCGGCATCGGGGGGACGACCGCGGCGACGGCCTTCCCACCGGAATACGCCTGCGTGTAGTTGCCGTACTCGCTGCTCGACTCGCCGAAGGTCCAGCCCAGCACCTCGCCGTAGAAGCTCTTGGCACCCTCCACGTCGGTGAACATCGCATCCACCCAGCACGGCGCGCCCTCGGGGAACTCAGCCATGATCGATCGACTCCTGTGTCCTGTGTCCTGTGTCCTGTGTCATCCCTGTCGTACCTGTCGTACTCACGCTAGGCGCGCGGTGTGCCGACCGCGCGGGGAAGCGGGCCCCGCGGGACGCTGGAGCCATGGACAAGGACATCACCATCCGGCTGGCCCAGCAGCCGGAGGCCGACGCGCTGCTCGCCCGGAGCCCGCTCGCCGCTCTCGTCGGGATGCTGCTGGACCAGCAGGTGCCGATGGAGTGGGCCTTCGCGGGGCCGTGGACGATCGCCGGGCGGCTCGGCTCCGACGACCTGGACGCGCACGCCATCGCCGCCTACGATCCGGATGCCTTCGCCGCGCTGCTCTCCCGCAAACCCGCCGTGCACCGCTATCCCGGATCGATGGCGAAGCGGATCCAACAGCTGTGCGCCTACCTGGTCGAGCACTACGACGGTGACGCCGCGGCCGTCTGGGACGGCGCCGCGTCCGGCGAGGAGCTGCTGAAGCGCCTCAAGGACCTGCCCGGTTTCGGCGAGCAGAAGGCCCAGATCTTCCTCGCACTGCTGGGCAAGCGGCTCGGCGTGCGCCCGAAGGGGTGGCGGGAGGCCGCGGGCGGTTACGGCCAGGCGGGCGTCCACCGCTCGGCGGCGGACATCACGGGCCCGGAGTCGCTGGCCAAGGTGCGGGCGTACAAGCAGGAGGCGAAGGCCGCCGCCAAGGCCGCCACGGCCGGCAAGCTCGACAAGGCCACGGCGAACGGCTCCTGAACCCCCGCGGCGCCAGGGATCCGCGCCTCCCGGCCGGCGGTGCCGTGCCTTGCCCTGCCTTGCGCAGCCTTGCTTTGCGCTGCCTTGCGCTGCCCTGCCGTGCGCTGCCCTGCCCTGCCCTGCCCTGCCCGGCCCCGCGCTGCCCTGCCCTGCGCACCGTCGCTTGCGTCGCCGTCCGGGCGGCCCGGTCTGCGGGGCACCGGATTGACCGGCCGGACCGGCCGCCGATTGACCCCTGCCACCGGTCTACCGGGTCCGTAGGTTGGGGGACATGACAAAGAACGTGACCCGCGCAGCCACCGCCGAAGCCATCCACGACGCCCCCGGCAGCCTCATCACGCTGCTGACCGACACCGCCGAACTGACCTGCAACACGGCCACCTTCGACGAGGGCGCGGCGGGGGCCCCGGTGCACTTCCACACCAGGGCCACCGAGTTCTTCCACGTCACGGCCGGGCGGCTCGACGTCCTGGTGGGCGACGAGGTCCAGACCCTCGGCGCCGGCGACTTCCTGACCGTCCCGCCGGGCGTCAAGCACGCCTTCGCCCCCGCCGCCGGCCACACGGCGAGCGTCTTCGTCGGCTTCACCCCGGGCATGGGCCGTTTCGACTACTACCGCCTTCTGGGGCAGGTCAACGCGGGCGGGGCGAGCGTGCAGGACATCAAGGACAGCTCCGCCACCTACGACAACCACTACGCGGAGAGCGCCGCCTGGAGCGGGCGCCGCCGCAGCGCGGAGCCGTAGACCTCGTCCGCGTCGAGGTGGCGCAGCTCCTCCGCGATCAGCTCTGCCCCGCCGCGGACCTTCAGGGCCACGGTCCGGTCAGGGCTCCCCGGCAGCATCAGGGTGGCCAGCGCCCCGCCGGGCCGGTCCACCCGGATCTCCCCGCCCGTGGTCCGCAGGCTCACCCCGGTGATCACCGGCCCCTCGCTCGTCACCCGGTCCACCGGCACCCCGAGCTTGTCCTCCAGCCAGCGCGCCAGCAGCTCGGAACTGGGGTTGTCGGCCTCGCTCTCCACGGTCGCACCGGTCACCGGCAGGGCCTTCTGGTCCAGGGCGGCGGCCAGCAGGGCACGCCAGGGCGTCAGCCTGGTCCACGCCAGGTCGGTGTCGCCGGGGGTGTAGGCGGCGGCCCGGACGTCCAGGACGCCGACCGGGTCCGCCGCGGCCTGCGAGTCGGTGATCCGGCGCTGCGCGAGCGCGCCCACGGAGTCGGCCGCCACGTCGGCGGGCGCCTCGGCCGGCCACCAGGCCACAACGGGGGCGTCCGGCAGGAGGAGCGGCAGCACCACCGAGCCGGCATGATCGGTCAGCGCCCCGTGCAGGCGCAGCATCACGACCTCGCCGCTGCCCGCGTCCGAGCCGACGCGTAGTTCGGCGTCCAGCCGGGTCGCGCGGAGCTTGTGCGGCCCCCGTGACGTCCGCTTGATCACCGCGATGATGCGGCAGGGGTGCTCGTGCGCGGCCTCCGAGGCCGCCCGCACGGCGTCGTAGGCGTTCTCCTCGTCGGTGGCGACGACAAGGGTCAGCACCAGCCCCAGGGTGGGGCTTCCTATGGCCCGGCGTGCTTCGAGCAGGGCCCGGTTGATCTTGCTGGACGTGGTGTCCGTGAGTTCGGTCCGCATGGGGCGAGTCTGTCAGCGACCGCTCCGGTCCGGGCACCGGGTGCGCTCGATTCCCGCTGGATCAGGGCCCGGTGGCCCCGTTGGGAGGAGCGGCGGACCGGGCCGGGGCGTCACCTCTTGCGGCGGGCCGTTCCGAAGATCGAGCGGGAGATCTCCCGGCCCAGCTGCGTCCCGACCGACCGCGCCAGCGAGCGGAACAACCCGCTGCCCACCACCCGCTCGACCGGCGAGGGATCCGGCTTCGGAGCGCCGCGCGTCGCCTTCGCCGCCTGTCTGGCCTGTTTCCCGGCCGTGGCCGCCTCGGCGGCGGCTTCCGCCTGCGCCTCGGCGGCGGCCTGCTCGGCGCTGATCATCTCGTAGGCCGACTCACGGTCCACCGGCTGCGCGTAGCGCGCGTGGAGCGGCGAGGACCGCACCGCCTGGTCCAGGGCCGTCGGCGTGAGCGGCCCCATCAGCGACTGCGGGGCGCGCAGCCGGGTCGCGGCGACGGGCGTCGGGGCGCCCTTCTCGCTGAGGACGGTGACGACCGCCTCGCCGGTCCCCAGCCGGGTGAGCAGCTCCTCCAGGTCGTACGGGGAGGTGGGGAAGGTCTTCGCCGTCGCCTTCAGCGCCTTCGCGTCGTCGGGTGTGAAGGCGCGCAGCGCGTGCTGGATCCGGTTGCCGAGCTGGCCCAGTACGTCCGCCGGCACGTCCTTGGGGGTCTGCGTCACGAAGAAGATGCCCACGCCCTTCGACCGGATCAGTCGCACGGTCTGGGTGATGGACTCCAGGAACGCCTTGGAGGCACCGTTGAACAGCAGGTGTGCCTCGTCGAAGAAGAAGACCAGCTTGGGCTGCTCCAGGTCCCCGACCTCGGGCAGGCCGGCGTACAGGTCGGCGAGCAGCCACATCAGGAACGTGGAGAAGAGCCGCGGCTTGTCCTGGACCGCCGGGAGTTCCAGTACGGAGACCAGCCCGCGTCCGTCCGCGGCCGTTCGCAGGAACTCACCGGTGTCGAATTCCGGCTCGCCGAAGAAAGCCGCGGCTCCCTGCTGCTCGAAGGCCGTCAGCGCCCTCAGGATCACCCCGGCCGTCACCGTCGACAGCCCGCCGATGCCTTTGAGTTCGGGCCTCCCCTGGTCGGAGACGAGGAACGCGACGACCGCGCGCAGGTCCTTGAGGTCGATGAGCTCCAGGCCCTTGGCGTCGGCGTAGTGGAAGATCAGGCCGAGGGACTGCTCCTGCGTCTGGTTGAGCTGGAGCACCTTCGACATCAGCACGGGGCCGAAGCTCGTCACCGTCGAGCGCAGCGGGATCCCGGGGCCGATGCCGCCCAGCGAGTAGAACGCCGCCGGGCAGGCGGCCGGCTCCCACTGCTGGGCCACCTCCCCGGCGCGTTCCTCCACCCTCGCGGTGCGCTCGCCGGGGGCCGAGATCCCCGAGACGTCGCCCTTGATGTCGGCGAGGAAGACGGGGACGCCGGCGGCCGACAGCTGCTCGGCGATGAGCTGGAGGGTCTTTGTCTTGCCGGTGCCGGTCGCTCCGGCGACCAGCCCGTGCCGGTTGAGCATCGACAGGGGGATGCGGATCTGGCGGTCGGGCAGGCAGGTGCCGTCCCACAGGAGGGCCCCCAGATCGAGCACCGGGCCGGTGAACGCGTACCCGGCGGCGATCAGGCCGGCCGGCCCCGTCGCGGCCGCCGCAGCGGCGGGGTCGGTGCTCTCGCTCATGCGTCACTCCCGGGTTAGCGCTGTTTGCCACTTTTGCACCGGCGCCGCCGGGCTGCGCCCGCAGGGCCCGGCCCGGTAGGCTTTCCGTGTGATCTTCAAGCGCATCGGTAACGGAAAGCCGTATCCCGACCACGGCCGGGAAAGCACCCGGCAGTGGGCGGATGTCGCGCCGCGCCCGGTCCGGCTCGACCAGCTGGTGACGACCAAGGGGCAGCTCGACCTCGAAACGCTGCTCGCCGAGGACTCGACCTTCTACGGCGACCTTTTCGCGCACGTCGTGAAGTGGCAGGGCGACCTCTACCTGGAGGACGGGCTGCACCGGGCCGTCCGCGCGGCCCTGCAGCAGCGCCAGGTGCTGCACGCCCGCGTCCTCGAAATGGACTGACGCTTCGCGTAGATTGCGCCTTTCGGGTCACTATTGACCTATCAGCAGATCATTTAGTAGGCATTGCCACCGGGCGGCACTACGCTGCGCCCATGAGCATGCTCACTCCCCCCGGCATGGGCGGAAAGTACCGCGTCACGGGAGCCGCCTACCCGCGCATGAGCCGAAAGCGGAGCCGGCGGCGGATCGTCTTCGCCGTACTCGGCTCGGTCCTCGCCCTGGCCCTGATCGGCTACGGGGCCCTGCAGCTCATCGACGTGTTCCAGGGCAACAGCCCGAAGCGGAACACGGCCGCAGGGGCCGAGGACTGTGCGTCGGCAGCGCCCGGAAAAGCGGGTGCCAAGACCGGCGCCAAGGCCGGCGCCAAGGGCGCCCCCGAAGCCGCCGCGGCCCCCTCCGCCTCCGCCGCCGCGAAACCGGCGGTCGTCCTGCCCCGGCCCGCCGACATCACCGTCAACGTCTACAACGCGACCCCGCGCGCGGGTCTCGCCAAGGCCGTCGGCGACGAACTGAAGAAGCGCGGCTTCGTGATCGGCAACGTCGGCAACGCCCCGGCCGACTTCGACAAGAAGGTCCCCGGCACCGGGATACTGGTCGGCTCCCCCGCCACCGACAAGGGCGCCTTCTCCGTCCTGGGCACCCAGCTGGTCGGCACCACCCAGCAGAACGACACCCGCGAGACCGCCGACATCGACCTGATCCTGGGCGACGCCTTCAAGGAGCTGAGCACCAAGGAGGAAGCGGACAAGGCGATGGCCCTGCTGGCCAACCCCGCCCCTGCGACCGCCAAGAAGTGCTGACCGGCTGCCGGATCCGCCGGCCGCCGACGCCCACCGGTCCCCGGCCCTGACGGACCGGGGACCGCCTGTCTTCGCGGCCGAAGCTACTCGGCCGAGCCGTACATGCGGTCGCCCGCGTCGCCCAGCCCCGGGACGATGTAGCCGTGCTCGTTGAGGCGCTCGTCCACCGCGGCCGTCACCACCGTCACCGGCGTGCCCGCCAGCTCGCGCTCCATGACCTCGACACCCTCGGGGGCGGCCAGCAGCACCACGGCGGTGACGTCGTCGGCGCCGCGCTTGATCAGCTCCTGGATCGCCGCGACGAGCGTGCCGCCGGTGGCGAGCATCGGGTCGACGACGTAGACCTGGCGCCCGGAGAGGTCCTCCGGCATGCGCGTCGCGTACGTGGAGGCCGCCAGCGTCTCCTCGTTGCGGACCATGCCCAGGAAGCCCACCTCGGCGGTCGGCAGGAGCCGCACCATGCCGTCGAGCATGCCGAGACCGGCACGCAGGATCGGCACGACCAGCGGGCGCGGGTGCGAGAGCTTCACGCCGGTGGTCGGGCCGACCGGCGTCTCGATGTCCGCCTGCTCGGTGCGCACGTCCCGGGTGGCCTCGTACGCGAGCAGGGTCACCAGCTCGTCGGCGAGCCGCCGGAAGGTGGGGGAGTCGGTGCGCTTGTCGCGCAGAGCGGTGAGTTTGTGCGCCACCAAGGGGTGATCGACGACCTGCAAACGCACAACATCCTCCAAGACTCAGCTGCAGGGCTTCGACCTGCGACCGGCGACCCCGCCACCTGCAAAAACGGTCGCAAGACGCGAGCCGCACCCAAAAGGCTACGCGCTGGCGCGACCCCTTCGCGTCCGGAGCCGCGCCCGCGCCCCGGACGGCCCGGGGATGCGGCCCGCGCGCTGCCCCAGCACGCTGGAACGATGAGCCACGCACCGGTGATCGCCGCCGTCGACGGATCCGAGCACAGCCTGCGTGCCCTGGAATGGGCCGGGAGGGAAGCCCGGGCGCACGGCACGGGGCTGCTGATCGCCCATGTGCTGCCCGATGACGCCCAGTTGTATGCCGGGCGCCGCTCCGCGCTGCACGACCCCTCACAACCGGAGGAGTTCGCCGACCCGGTGAGCGACCGGATCCGGGCCCTGCTCGGCGGTGGCGGCGGACTGCCGGAGGGGGTCCAGTACGTGTCGCTGGAGGGCTCGGTGCCCGAGGCGCTGCGGGTGATCGGGGCGGAGGGCCGGATGCTGGTGATGGGCTCGCGGGGACGCGGCGGCTTCGCCAGCCTGCTGCTCGGCTCGAACAGCCGCGCCGTGGCGACCACGGCGCCGTGCACGGTGGTGGTGGTCCCGCACGCGGAACGCAGCATGGCACCGGCTTCCGCGCAGAACGCGGGGGCGCTGCCGGGGGCGGCCTCCGGGACTCCTGAAGCGACCCCTGGAGAGAAGGGGCAGCAGCCGCGCTCCGCGGGGGAGTCCGGGTCGCAGTCCGCCGGGCGGGTCGTACTCGGGCTGCACGCGGCCGAAACGCCCGACGACGTGCTGGCCTTCGCCTTCACGGAAGCCGCCGTGCGGGGGACAGCCGTCCAGGTGGTCTCCGCGTACGCCATCCCGCCCGCGCCCACCATGATCATCGACGGTCCCTTCTCGGTGGTCCCGCCGGAAGGGCTGCCCGACGACGGAAACGCCCTACCGGCGGAACGGGAAATGCTGCGGTCCCAGACGGAGCGGCTGGCCCCCTTCCGCGCACGCCACCCGGCCGTGCGGGTCGAGCAGGCAGCCGTACCCGGCGACGCGGCGGGCCGGCTGGTCACCGCCTCCCGCACGGCGGCCCTGGTCGTGGTGGGCCGCCATCACCCGCGGCGCACCGCCGGGTCGCTGATGATCGGCTCGGTGGCGAACGCGGTGCTCCAGCACGCGCACGGCCCGGTGGCGGTGGTACCGACACTCACCGGCGACGCCTGACCGGGGCGGGGCGCCACCGGCCGGTGGCGCCTGGCCGGTGGCGCCTGGCCGGTGGCGCCTGGCCGGTGGCGCCTGGCCGGTTCCGCCCGGGCGGTGGCGCCTGGCCGGGTTCCGCCCCGGCCGGTTCCGCCCGGCCGGTTCCGCCCGGCCGGTTCGGCGGGGCGCCCCCGGGACGGATCCGCGGACCGCCGGCCCGGTGTGACCGTCTGACCTGCACCGGGGTGGCATCAATCGGGCCGTCCGGGGGAAGGTGGATGCCGGGGGGACTGCTTCGCGCCGGCGGAGGAGGACGACCGGACCAGCCATGGGTGGTGGCCGATGCCCGACACACAGCCGATCGTCGAGAGTGACGGGGACGAGGCCCCGGAGAGCGCGGCGCAGCGCAGAGCGCGGCGCGCGCAGTTCCTGCGCGACCTGAACGAGGCGCGCGAGCTGCGTGACCGCGTCCAGCCCCGCCGCGCCCGCGCGGCCCGCATGCGCCAGCAGATGCGCATGCGCACCTTCCGCTGGTAGACGGCCCGCCCGGCGCGGATACGACCCGGCAGTGGAGACGATCCTGGCGGCCGTACGCACCGCCCGGCGGGGCCCTGTGACCGGGCTGAAGCAGTCCGGGTCACAGGTCGGGGCATCCGCCGCCGGGCTGCCGCTCGCGGCGCTCCCCCGGCGGCCTCGGCCGGCGCGCGCGGCGGTGGAGGCGGCGTTGGGGGCGGCAGCAGGTGCGGCGATGCCCGCCGGCGCCGCGGGCGGGCCGACACGGCCGGGACACACCCACCCGGCGGGCAGCCACGGGAGACCTCCCTCCGTCCGCGCCGAGGACCCGTTCCCCCTACGACGCCACCGCCCCGGGGACCTCCGTACCTTCCGCCCGGCGCACGGCGCGGGACGACGCAAGCGCGGAAGACCTCTCGCAAAGCCGCTGTTTCTGCCACGATGCCGATTGGGCGGGGTACGGACGGCGAGCACGACAGCCGTTCCGCCCCAACCTCCGGCCGGGGGGACCTCCAACCGGCATGCCTAAGACCAGTGGGAGAGTCACGGTGTACTTCGCCGCACTGCTCGCGCGCACCGAAGACGGGTGGGAAGCGAGCGACATGGAACTCGACGACGTCGAGTCCCTCAGTGATCTGATCGATCTCGCCCGGTCCGCCGCTGTCGACGACGACACGGTGGTCGCCCTCATCGAGCAGGAGGACGCCTGGTTCGGCGTCGTCCGCGTGGACGGCGAGGAGGACCCGCGGTATTTCGTCTCGAACGCATCCGCGGCCGCCCGCAGCTCCTACGGCTCGATGCTGACCAAAGAGCTGCTGGGCAGCGAGGAGGAGGACGTCGAACTCGACGAACTGGACCTGGACGGCACCGAGGACGGCGAGGAGGAGACCCTCACCGCCTTCACCGACGAGGACGACGACGAGGACGAGACGCTCGGCACCGGCGCGGAACCGGTACCGGCCGGACCGCTCGGCGACCCCCGGCTGCTGGACGACCTCGGGGTGACCCACAAGCAGCTGATGACCCTGGACGGGGACGCCCTCTCGGAGATCGCCGACTCGCTCGGCGCCACCGAGGTCCTGGAGGCCGTCCGCTAGTGACCGACCCGCAAGTGCCCCACACGCACGACCCGCACGACCCGTACGGACGGAGCGACCCGTACGGTCCGCACCACCAGCAGGACACGCACCACCAGCAGGACACGCAGGACACGCACGGCCCCGATCCCGTCCGGGACCCGTGGCGCGCCTCCATGCGCCTGGCGCTCCAGGAGGCCGCCCGGGCGGTGCCGGCCGGCGACGTGCCGGTCGGCGCCGTCGTGCTCGGCCCGGACGGCGCGGTCATCGCCACCGGGTACAACGAGCGCGAGGCCACCGGCGACCCGACGGCGCACGCCGAGGTGCTGGCGCTGCGCCGCGCCGCGGCCGCGCTCGGGGAGTGGCGGCTCCCGGGGTGCACCCTCGTGGTGACCCTGGAGCCGTGCGTGATGTGCGCGGGCGCGCTCGTGCAGTCCCGCGTCGCCCGCGTCGTCTACGGCGCGGACGACGAGAAGGCGGGCGCGGCCGGCTCGCTCTGGGACCTCGTACGGGACCGCAGGCTCAACCACCGCCCCGAAGTGGTCCGCGGGGTCCTCCCGGGCGAGTGCGCGGAGCTGCTGACGGACTTCTTCCGCGGCCGCTGACCGCCGTCGGCCGGGACTCCGCCCGCTGCCGGCGCCGCCCCCCACACCGCCTCCGCCACGGATTTCAGAGCACGGGCCACTGTGGGCTAAGCTCTCTCTCGGTAGCGTGTCCGAGTGGCCGAAGGAGCACGCCTCGAAAGCGTGTGATGGTGCAAGCTATCCGTGGGTTCAAATCCCACCGCTACCGCTCCGACCGAGAGCCCCGCCCCGCAAGGGTCGGGGCTCTCGGCGTTCGCGGGCGCGGCCCGGTCCCCGGACGTCGTGCGGGCCGTCCTCCGGAGTACAGCGGCGGCCCCGGCGTGACCGCCCGTCCCTTCCGGCCGTTGTCACGGCATGACCAAGACCCAGCGCATCCTCGCCGCCTTCGCCCTCGCGGGGGCCGCCGCGGGCCTCGCCGCACCCGCCGCATCCGCCGCGCCCCTCTCGCCCCTCACCCTCCCGGACCTCCCGAGCGCCGCCCCGGGCATGCCCGCCGGTGCCCAGCCCGCCTCGGTCCAGGAGATCGGCGGCAAGCTCAGCCAGGGCGCGAACCAGCTCAACCAGCTGATGGACCTGCCGAACCAGCTGGCGCCCGTGATCGCCCCCGTACAGCCCCTGACGGACCTGGCCGGCGGCATCGAGTAGCCGCGGCGGCGCCGGCAGAGGGGGCAGGACGCACGAAGGTCCCGGCCGGAACCGGGACCTTCGACGTGATGGACGGGGAAGTCGTCGGCCGACCGGCAAAGGGCCTGGTGTGCCGGGGCATTGGTCCATAAAGGACAAGTGAGTGTCCGATCCCGACCGGTTAGACTCACCCGACCTTGCAGGACCGGTTGGGGAGGCCGTCACCGCACATGGACACCAGGAAGCTCATCACGGGCGCCCTCACCATCTTCGCCCTTTTCGTGATCATCACCCAGCCCAAGCGGGCCGCCGAGATGGTGGGGATCGGCTTCCAGGGCATTTCGGATGCCGCCTCGGGCATCGGCGAGTTCATGACCGAACTGGTGCGCTGACCCCGTACGCTGAAGCGGTTTACGGACTTCCCGGCCCCCCACTCCGACGGGTGGGGGGTTTTTGCGTACCTGGAGCCAAGCACAATGCCCCGATATGCCCAACTTGCCGTCAACACGGAGATATACGGTGCTTGCACACAGTGCACATGTCTTGTGATGCTATGACCGCTTTTGACGGATGAGTTGACTGAAGGGGTGGCGTGACCGTGCCGGCCAGTACTGCGCCTCAGGTGCCCCCCCAGCAGGACCCCCAGGTGCCACCCCGGCACGAGACCGTGCACGAGCCGCGCCAGGAGACCGTGCGGGGGTCCCGCCAGGACGCCGTACAGGAGCCGCGCCAGGAGACCGTACGAGAGGGCCATCGGGGAGCGGAGCAGGAGCCGCGGCACGGGACCGTGCAGGAGCCGCGCCAGGAGACCGCGCCGGAGCCGCCGCAGGAGCCGCCGCAGGCCCCGGCCCCGTCGGCCCCCCCGAGACCTCCCAGCCGGGGCGCGGACACCCGGGCCCTGACGCAGGTCCTCTTCGGCCAGCTGAAAGGGCTGGAGCGGGGCACCAGCGAGCACACCCGGGTGCGCGGCGCCCTCATCGAGGCGAACCTCCCGCTCGTGCGGTACGCGGCCGCCCGCTTCCGCAGCCGCAACGAGCCGATGGAGGACGTCGTCCAGGTCGGCACCATCGGCCTGATCAACGCGATCGACCGGTTCGACCCGGACCGCGGCGTGCAGTTCCCGACCTTCGCCATGCCGACCGTCGTGGGCGAGATCAAGCGCTACTTCCGCGACAACGTCCGCACCGTCCACGTGCCGCGCCGCCTCCACGAGCTGTGGGTGCAGGTCAACGCCGCCACCGAGGACCTCACCACCCTCCACGGCCGCACCCCGACCACCTCCGAGATCGCCGAGCGGCTGCGCATCACCGAGGACGAGGTGCTGTCCTGCATCGAGGCCGGACGCAGCTACCACGCGACCTCGCTGGAAGCCGCCCAGGAGGGCGACGGCATGCCCGGCCTCCTGGACCGCCTCGGCTACGAGGACCCGGAACTGGCCGGGGTCGAGCACCGCGACCTCGTCCGCCACCTCCTCGTACAGCTGCCCGAACGCGAACAGCGGATCCTGCTCCTGCGGTACTACAACAACCTGACGCAGTCGCAGATCAGCGCCGAGCTCGGCGTCTCCCAGATGCACGTCTCCCGGCTGCTCGCCCGGAGTTTCGCCCGACTGAGATCCGCAAACAGGATCGAGGCGTAACCACAACGAGTGGAGATCATCCACCCGTTTCCCGACAGAACGGGCCGATCCCCTTCTGACCCCATCTGTCGCTGGAGATATATGTCGACTTGGCGCTACAGCGTGTTGCCGACATGTGACATTCTGCTGGAACCGCGTTTGCCGCAGCCCCGCCTCCGGTATTCAGGTGGAGGCTGCGTTCCTCCGACGGACGCGCCGCACGCGACCGTCCGCGACCTCAAGGGGGTGGCATGTCCGTAGACCAGGGCAGCTCCAAGGTGCTCACACTCGTCAAGAGCGTGACGCCGGCCGTGTCCGACCGCTCGGAAGCCATCGACACCCGCACCCTCTCCCGCTCCCTCTTCCAGCGCCTCGCCGCGCTGGAAGCGGACAGCCCCGACCGGGCGTACGTACGCGACACCCTGATCGAGCTGAACCTGCCCCTGGTCCGGTACGCGGCCGCCCGCTTCCGCAGCCGCAACGAGCCGATGGAAGACATCGTCCAGGTCGGTACCATCGGCCTGATCAAGGCGATCGACCGGTTCGACTGCGAACGGGGGGTGGAGTTCCCGACGTTCGCCATGCCGACCGTCGTGGGCGAGATCAAACGATTCTTTAGGGACACCTCCTGGTCCGTCCGCGTCCCGCGCAGGCTCCAGGAGCTGCGCCTGGCGCTGACCAAGGCCAGTGACGAGCTCGCCCAGAAACTGGACCGCTCGCCGACCGTGCCGGAGCTCGCCGCCGTGCTCGGGGTCTCGGAGGAGGACGTCGTCGACGGCCTCGCCGTCGGCAATGCCTACACCGCCTCTTCGCTCGACTCGCCCTCCCCCGAGGACGAGGGCGGTGAGGGCTCGCTGGCGGA
Organism: Streptomyces sp. CB00455; assembly: GCF_001905445.1. Lineage (GTDB taxonomy): Bacteria > Actinomycetota > Actinomycetes > Streptomycetales > Streptomycetaceae > Streptomyces. The sequence continues at coordinate 103,380 of NZ_LIVQ01000004.1, forward strand.
CCGCCTCGGCTACGAGGACACCGCGCTCGAGGGCGTCGAGTACCGCGAATCGCTCAAGCCGCTGCTCGCCAAGCTCCCGCCGCGGGAACGGCAGATCATCATGCTGCGGTTCTTCGCGAACATGACGCAGTCGCAGATCGGCGAAGAGGTCGGCATCTCCCAGATGCACGTCTCCCGGCTGCTCACCCGCACCCTGGCGCAGCTGCGCGTGGGCCTGATCGGGGAGTGAGCGCGCCCTGCGGGCTTCTCAATTGACGGAGCGTCAGTAAAACTGGCGCGATGCGAACGGGATCCCGTACGGCTGCCCTCCTCGCCCTGTGCTGCACGGCCGTCGCCGGCCTCGCCGGCTGCGGCGGTCCCGCACGAGGCGGCTACGCGGCCGTGGGCGCCGCGCCCCCGGGCCCCGAGCGGGTCGCGGGGGAGAACGCGGCACCGCAGGGACGGTTGGAGTTCCAGCAGCTCGGCGGCCCTTCCGCGGCGGGCACTTCCTCCGGGCCGTCCGGTACGTCGGCCAGTACTCCGGGCGGCCACGCACCCGGCGGCTCCGCCCCGGGCGGAGCCACGACCCCCGGCCCCGGCGGCTCTGGAAGCGCCCCCGGCACCCCGCCCGGTGCCGGCCCGGCCGCGACCCCGCCCGGCACCCCCACGCTCCCGGAAACACCGCACGGCCCGGGCGCGCCGGAGAGCCCGGGCGCGGCGAGCCCTCCCGGCACGCCCACGAGCCCCGGTAGCGGGCCCGGTACGACGCCTCCGGCGCCGCCCGCACCCCCGGCCACCCCGGCGCGGCTGACGCTGTCCGCGCCGGCCAGGTCGGCCGCGGCGGAGCGCTGGTGCGAGCGGGTCACCGTCACCTTCACCAACACCGGTACCACCGCGGCCCGTTCGGGCACGGTGAGCTTCGCGACCCACGTCATCGGCGCGCTCGGCATCGACTGGGCCACGATCACCACCGCCCAGCCGCTCCCCGCGCCCATCGCGGGCAAAGCGGTCAGGACGCAGGTCTTCATGGTGTGCCTGGAGGCCTGGCGGGTACCGCTGGGCATGCACGTGGAGACCCGGAAGGTCACCGCTTCCTGGAGCTGAGCCCGGGTGTCAGCGCAGGACCGCCCAGGCGGCCGCGCCGAGCACGAGCACCAGCGCGACGGCCAGCCCGATCCACACGACGCCCTTCGAGCCGTTGGCCCCCTGCTGTTCCTCGCGACGCTGGCGACGGGATCCCGTCGGCGTCTGCCGGGCCGGTGCGGCCTCCTCGACGAACGCCCGGAACATCTGAGTGCTGCCCGCGGGGTCGTAGTTGCCCTCGGGGCCTTGTGAGTTGTGGTTCGCAGCCATGGAGCAGGACCCTAGCCGGTTTTCCGATTCCTTTACCGCCCTCTCCTCCGAATTCACTTGCCTGTAGCAACCATCAGCTTCTATGGTTGCCCTAAGCAACAAGATAGGCTGACCAGTCGTCAAGTGGCCCACGTGGCCGACCGCGGCTGGATCGACCGCGAGACCGACCCGGGCGACGGCCGCTGCCGGATCCTGCGGCTCACCCCCGCCGGACGGGCCCTGCCGGACGGGCCCCGCCGGCCGAGCTCGGCCTGCGGACCACCGCGGCGCTGGAAAGGGCCCTGGCCGACGGGTCCCCCCAGGACACCGACGTACTCAAACCCTGCTCGCCCGGCTCCGATCGAGCTTCTACCCAAAGGAAAATCATGGCTACGACCACACCCTCCGGTGTGCGGGGCGGCGGCGGCCGGTCGGACACGACGGCCGCCACCACGACCATGACCCACGCGGAGATCATGAAGGCCCTGTCCGGCCTGATGCTCGGTATGTTCGTGGCGATCCTGTCCTCCACGATCGTCTCCAACGCCCTGCCCCAGATCATCAGCGACCTCGGCGGGACCCAGTCCTCGTACACCTGGGTCGTCACCGCGGCCCTGCTGTCGATGACGGCGGCGACCCCGCTGTGGGGCAAGCTGTCCGACCTCTTCAGCAAGAAGCTGCTGGTCCAGATATCGCTGGTGGTCTACGTCCTCGGCTCCGTGGTCGCGGGCATGTCCCAGAACACGGGCATGCTCATCGCGTGCCGCGTGGTCCAGGGCATCGGTGTCGGCGGCCTCTCCGCCCTGGCCCAGATCGTCATGGCCGCGATGATCTCGCCGCGCGAGCGCGGTCGCTACAGCGGCTACCTCGGCGCGGTCTTCGCCGTCGCCACCGTCGGCGGCCCGCTGCTCGGCGGCGTCATCACCGACACCTCGTGGCTCGGCTGGCGCTGGTGCTTCTACGTCGGCGTGCCCTTCGCGGTCATCGCGCTGATCGTGCTCCAGCGGACCCTGCACCTCCCGGTCGTGCGCCGGGACGTCAAGGTGGACTGGCTGGGCGCCTTCCTGATCAGCGGCGCCGTCTCCCTGCTGCTGATCTGGGTCACCCAGGCCGGCGACTCCTACGCGTGGATCTCCTGGCAGACCTGGGCCATGACCGGCGGCGCCGTTCTTCTCGGCCTGCTCTTCGTCCTCGTCGAATCCCGTGCGAGCGACCCGATCATCCCGCTGCGGCTGTTCCGCAACAAGACCATCTCGCTGGCCTCGGCCGCCTCGCTGTTCGTCGGCATCGCGATGTTCTCGGGCACCGTGTTCTTCAGCCAGTTCTTCCAGTTGGCCCGCGGCGAGTCCCCCACGATGTCCGGAGTCCTCACGATTCCGATGATCGGCGGGCTCTTCGTCTCCTCCACCGTTTCCGGTCAGGTGATCACCAAGACCGGCAAGTGGAAGGCCTGGCTCATCGCCGGCGGCGTGCTGCTGACGGCCGGCCTGGGGCTGCTGGGCACCTTGCGGTACGACACCCCCTACTGGCACATCGCGCTCTCCATGGCCCTGACCGGCCTGGGTCTCGGCATGATGATGCAGAACCTGGTCCTCGCCACCCAGAACCAGGTGGCCCCCGAGGACCTGGGCGCGGCCAGCTCGGTCGTCACCTTCTTCCGCTCGCTCGGCGGCGCCGTGGGCGTCTCGGCGCTGGGCGCGGTCATGGCGCACCAGGTCACCGGGTACGTGAAGGACGGCCTGGCCGCCCTCGGCCCGAAGGCGGCGGCGCTCGGCCACGGCGCCGCGGCCGGCGGCGGCATCCCGGACCTCGACAAGCTGCCGGCGCCGTTCCGGACGGTCATCGAGTCCGCGTACGGGCACGGTGTGGGTGACGTCTTCCTCTACGCGGCCCCCAGTGCGCTGTTCGCGCTGCTGCTGTGCCTCTTCATCAAGGAGGTGGCCCTGAAGTCGAAGCCCTCGGCCCACGCTCCCGAGGCCGGTTCCGCCGAGGCGGACGCCGCTCCCGCCGAGGTGCCGGCCAAGGCCTGACGGACGCCGGGAACGCAGGGAAACGCCGGGAACGCCAAGAAGGCCACCGCTTGCGGCTAAGCGGTGGCCTTTGCTTCGATACCGGCGATCAGGACGTCCAGTGCGAGGCAGAAATCTTCCTCGGGTGCCCGCCGCGCCGCGCCCCCGCAGCCGTGCAGGAACTGTGAGACGGCCAGATGGGCGCCGGCGCGGGTGGCATCGGCAAGGCCAGTGGCGTCCAGCAGCCGCTGGAGGGCCGCGTCGAAGGCGCGGGCGTGCGGGCCGATGTTCGGGTAGGCGGCGATGAGCGGAGCCATCCAGGGATGGTCGGCCAGCACGCGCCGGTAGTCCCGGGCCAGTGCCCGCAGCGGGCCGGACCAGTCTTCCGCCGCTGGGCGCCCGGCGGGCCGGGCCCCGGCGGGTGGCGGCCCGGCCGGTGGCGGCCCGGCCGGTGGCGGCGCGGCGGGTGCCTGCCCGATCGGAGACTGCCCGGTGATCGGACCCCCCGAGAGGGTCAGCTCGCCCAGCGCGCTGTCGAGGGCGAGTTCGAGCAGATCGTGCTTGGTGTCCACGTACCAGTAGAGGGACATCGCGGTGACCCCCAGCCCGGCGGCGAGCCGTCGCATCGAGAACCGGGCCAGTCCTTCGGCGTCGAGCAGCCGCACGGTGGCGGCGGTGATCCGCTCGCGGTCGAGGCCGGAGGGAGCCTCGCTGCGGCGTCTGGCGGGTACGGCGGCCCCTGCGGTCAGCCACACACTGCCCCGGATCTCACCGGAATCGGCCGCGGTCACCATGGAGGCACCCTCCTCACGCCAGGTGGATCAGCCCGGAATGCCCGGTCCGCCCCCTTGATGCTAGGGGGTGGCCGGGCATTCGGGCCGGATCACGTTCTGCCGGCCGCTGCGGGGACCGCGGGTGGCGGCTGCAGCGCGGAGTTCGTCAGGTGGTGGAGGCCGTCAGGTCGTAGAAGGTGGCTCCGCCGACCGTGGTGGCCTTGAAGGTGGCCTTGATCCAGCTTTCGATGGCGGTGCCGGTGGCCCCGCCGGGGCCGCCCCCGGCCCGGTTCCCGCCCTGGGTCTCTCCCGCCCCGGCCGCCGCGTCGCCGCCGCCCTGGGCGATGAACCAGTGGATCTTCCCGTCCTGCACGTACTTCTTGAACTGCGCCAGGGTCGGGGAGGGGTCGCTGCCGTTGAAACCGCCGATCGCCATCACCGGAGCCCCCGAGGCCAGCTGGTAACTGGCCGCGTTCTGCGAGCCTATGGCCGCCGCCGCCCAGGTGTACCGGTCGGCGTCGGCGCGGAGCGCCGCCTTGGCCTCGGCGCCGACCCGGGCCCCGTTCAGCAGACCGCCGGGACCGCCCTGGCCGCCGCCGAAGCGCTCGGAGCCGCGTCCGGCCGCCCCCGCCGCAGCACCCTGACCGCCCCGGCCGGTCCGAGCGCCCTGGCCTCCCTGGCCCCCGGGAACACCCTGGCCTCCCTGGCCCGGCGACATGCCGCCGGGCACCGGGGCGTTGCCTCCCTGCCACGCGCCTCCCGCTGCGCCGGGCGGCAGCTCGCCGTTGGCCCCGGGACCCCGCATCATCCCGCCGGGTCCGCCCCGGCCGCCCGCCACCGCCGGTCCGGCCGTCACGATGGACCCGGTGTGCCCGGTGCTCACGGTGGTCAGGCAGTAGGCGAGCGGACCGGCGAGGGCGGCTCCCAGTCCCAGTGCCGCGGTGGCCAGCAGCACCCGGCGGCCGGCCCGCGCGACGAACGGCAGCGTGACCGCCGCGAGCAGGCCGCCGGCCAGCACGGCCCAGCGCAGCCACGGCAGGTAGCCGGTGGCACGACCCAGCAGGACATACGACCAGACGGCGGTCAGGGCGAGCGTGCCGGACAGGGTGAGCACGGCGGCCCGGCTGCCCCGTTCTTCCCACAGCACGGCGACGCCCATGCCGATCAGCGCGGCCACGAACGGCGCCAGCGCCACGGTGTAGTACTCGTGGAAAATGCCCTGCATGTAGCTGAAGACGAGCGCGGTGATCAGCAACGAGCCGCCCCAGGCCAGGAAGGCCGCGCGCGCCAGGCCCTCCAGCGAGTCGGTGGCCCGCCGAGCCCGCCAGGTCACCACGAGTCCGGCCACGAGCAGGATCAGGGCCGCGGGCAGCAGCCAGGAGATCTGACCACCGATGTTGCCCGAGAAGAGCCGGTCGATGCCGGTCTCGCCCCAGCCGCCGCCCCCGCCGCCGGCCCTGGGACCCGGACCGCCGGCGAGACCGTAGGCCCCCGCCGCGCCGGTCCGCGCGCCGCCGCCGACGCTGCCCGTCTCGTTGCCGCTGAGCCGTCCCAGCCCGTTGTAGCCGAGGGTCAGTTCCAGGAAGGAGTTGTTCTGCGAGCCGCCGATGTACGGGCGGGAGGAGGCGGGCCAGAGCTCCACGACGGCCACCCACCAGCCGCCGGCCACCACCATGGCGAGTCCGGCGACCAGCAGCTGTCCCAGCCGCCTGCGCACCGGGGTCGGGGCGCAGAGCGCGTACAGCACGGCGAGCGGCGGCAGGATGACGAAGGCCTGCAGGGTCTTGGTGAGGAAGGCGAAGCCGACCGCGACTCCGGCCCAGAGCAGCCACGTGGTGCGCGCGCCGTCGAGGGCGCGCAGGACGCAATACACGGTGACCGTGAGCAGCAGGGTCAGCAGGGCGTCCGGATTGTTGAAGCGGAACATCAGCGCGGCCACGGGCGTGAGCGCGAAGACGGCGCCGCTCAGCAGCGCGGCCGCCGGTCCGAACGGGCGGCGGACGGCGGCGTACAGGACCCCGGTCGTGGCGACGCCCATCAGGGCCTGCGGGGCCAGGATCTGCCAGGAGCCGAGCCCGAAGAGCCGGACCGACAGCATCATCGGCCACAGGGCGGCCGGGGGCTTGTCGACGGTGATGGAGTTCCCGGCGTCGGAGGAACCGAAGAAGAACGCCTTCCAGCTCTCGCTGCCCGCCTGCACGGCGGCGGAGTAGAAGGAGTTGGCGTAGCCGGAGGAGCCCAGGTCCCACAGCAGCAGCGCGGCCGTGGCGATCAGGAGCCCGGCGAGGGCGGGCCGTTCCCAGCGCGGCCGGCCGGTACGGGACCGGGCCTCGGCGGCCGGGAAGAGGGGGAGTGCTGCCGTGGTCATCGGTCGTCCTTGGGTGTAGGGATCGCGGGGCCGCGCCGCTCGGGGAAGACCCAGGCGCGGAAGAGCAGGAAGCGCAGCACGGTGGCCGCGAGGTTGGCGGTGATCAGGACGGCCAGTTCGGTGCTGTGCGCGGGAGCGGCCGCGGCTGCGTCGAGGGCGGCCAGGGAGCCGCTGGTCAGGGCCAGGCCGATGCCGAACACCACCAGCCCCTGGGCCTGATGGCGCACGGCCCGGTCACGGCCGCGCACACCGAAGGTGAGCCGCCGGTTGGCAGCCGTGTTGGCGACCGCGGAGAGCAACAGGGCTCCGGCGTTGGCGAGCTGCGGGCCGGTTCCGGCGCGGAAGGCGGAATACAGCAGCAGGTACAGGAGGGTGGACAGGGCCCCGACGGCGCAAAAGCCGAGGAGCTGGCGGGCCAGTCCCCCGTCCACTCCGGGCAGGGCGGAGCGGTCGCGCGGGTCGTCGCCGAAGGGGCGGGCGAGCCGGTCGAGGGGGAGCGCGCCGACGGCCAGCGCCCGGCCGACCCGCCAGACGCCCTTGAGGTCCTCGGTGGCGGTGCGGACGATGTGCACGGTGGAGTCCGGGTCGTCGACCCAGTCCACCGGCACCTCGTGTATCCGCAGCCCGGCGCGCTCCGCGAGCACGAGCAGTTCGGTGTCGAAGAACCAGCCGGAGTCCTCCACCAGCGGCAGCAGCCGCTCGGCGACCTCCCGCCGGATGGCTTTGAAGCCGCACTGGGCGTCGCTGAAGCGCGCCGCGAGCGAGGAGCGCAGGAGCAGGTTGTAGGCCCGGGAGACGAACTCCCGCTTCGCGCCGCGCACCACCCGGGAGGAGCGGGCGAGGCGGGTGCCGATCGCCAGGTCGGAGTGGCCGGAGATCAGCGGGGCGACGAGCGGCAGCAGCGCGTTGAGGTCGGTGGAGAGGTCCACGTCCATGTACGCGAGGACCGGGGCGTCGGAGGCGGACCAGACGGTGCGCAGGGCCCTGCCCCGGCCCTTCTCCTCCAGCCGGGTGCTGCGTACGCCGTCCAGGGCCTCGGCGAGTGCGCCCGCGATCTCGGGGGTGCGGTCGGTGCTGGCGTTGTCGGCGACGGTGATCCGGAAGGGGTAGGGGAAGGTGCGGGTGAGGTGCTCGTGCAGCCTGCGCACGCACGGTCCGAGGTCTTTCTCCTCGTTGAAGACCGGGATCACCACGTCGAGGACGGGCTCGCCGGGCACGGGCGCGAGGGGCGCCCGTGCCGGAAGGGCCCCGGGAGAGGCGTCGGTTGGCATGGACCGACCCTCGCCGGGCGGCCTGTCACCGTCGTGTGGTGAGCCTGTGGTCCGTCTGTGAGTCGCGAGCCGGGCCCGGAACCGGGCGCTCGGGCAGAGCGGGTACCGGGGCGGCCGACACCGGGGGGAGGGCCGGTGCGTCCGTGGCCAGCGGCAGCAGGACCTCGAAGCAGGTGTGCCCGGGCCGGCTCCGTACGCCGACCCGGCCGCCGTGCGCGGCGACCACGGCCTGGACGATGGCCAGTCCCAGTCCGGTGGAGCCCGCCGCCCGCGAACGGGAGGCGTCGCCGCGGGCGAACCGCTCGAAGACGTGCGGGAGGAGGGCGGGCGGGATACCGGGGCCGTCATCCTCGATCAGCAGGCGCACCATGGATGTTTCACGTGAAACATGGGCGGTGACCGTGGTGCCCGGCGGGGTGTGGGTGCGGGCATTGGCCAGGAGGTTGACCAGAACCTGCTGGATGCGCGCCGGGTCGGCGCGGATCGGCGCCGGTTCCTCCGGCAGGCGCAGGCGCCAGTGGTGCCCGGGGCCGGCGGCCCGGGCGTCGCTGACGGCGTCCACGACGAGGGGCGCCAGGTCGGTGTCCGTGTCGGCTGCGGAGAGCGTACGCCCGGCGTCGAGCCGGGCCAACAGCAACAGGTCCTCGACCAGACCGGTCATCCGGGTGGCCTCGGACTCGATCCGGCCCAGGGCGTGCCGGGTGTCCGGGCCCTGTTCCTCCCGCCCCCTGCGCGTGAGTTCGGCGTAGCCGCGGATGGAGGCCAGCGGGGTGCGCAGTTCGTGGCTGGCGTCGGCGACGAACTGCCGGACCCTGGTCTCGCTCTGCTGGCGGGCGGTGAGGGCGGAGGAGACGTGGCCCAGCATCCGGTTGAGTGCCGCCCCGACCTGGCCCACCTCGGTACGGGGGTCCGCCTCGGCATCCGGGACGCGTTCGTGCAGTGCCGGCTCGCCGCTGTGCAAGGGCAGTTCGGAAACCCGGGTGGCCGTGGCGGCCACCCGGCGGAGCGGGCGCAGGGCGACCCCGACCAGGGCCTGACCGGCGAGGGACGCCGCGATCAGCCCGGCGAGGGTCACGCAGACCTCCACGGCGATCAGGGTGCTCACGGTGGATTCGACGTCGCGGAGGGGGAAGCCCAGGACCAGCCCCCCGTCGGCGGAGGACATCACCCGGTAGCCGCCCAGGCCGGGCAGGTCCAGGTCGACCGGACCGGCCTGGGGACGGGCTTCCTGGCGGGCGACGGCGGTCAGGACCTTGACCTGGTCCTCGGTGAGCGCCTGGCGGTGATCGGGCGCCGACGCGTCGGCGGGCACGCTGCGGGCGGTGTCGAGGACCGTGCCGTCGGGGTGCAAGCGGATGCCCGTGGTGCCCAGGGGTGAACCGGGGGGCAGGAGCAGGCCGGTGGCGCTGTCGCGGACCGGTTTGCCGGCGCCGGCGGCCCGGGCCCCCATCTTGACGGAGACCCGCAGTTGTCCGTCGAGCTGGACGACCAGGTACGAGCGCAGGGCGAGGGTGGTGACGATCCCGATGGCCGCTCCCACCACGGCGATCAGTGCCACCGCCGAGACGACGAGCCGGGTCCGCAGCGACCAGGGCCGACGCGGCCGCGGCGACCCCGTCCGGCGGGATCGCAGACGCGGCGGCCGGGCCAGGCGCGGGACCACTACTCGGCCGGCTTGATCAGGTAGCCGGCGCCACGCCGAGTGTGGATCATCGGTGCCATTCCCGGGCCGCTCTCCAGCTTCCGGCGCAGGTAGGAGATGTACAGCTCTACCACGTTGGCCTGGCCGCCGAAGTCGTAGGACCACACCCGGTCCAGGATCTGCGCCTTGCTCAGCACACGGCGCGGGTTGCGCATCAGGTAGCGCAGCAGCTCGAACTCGGTGGCGGTCAGGTGGATCTCCCGGCCGCCGCGGACCACCTCGTGGCTGTCCTCGTCCAGCCGCAGGTCGCCGACGGCGAGCACCGAGCCGCCGCGGGCGGCCTGCGCCGCACCGGAGCGGCGGACCAGGCCGCGCAGCCGGGCCACGACCTCCTCCAGGCTGAACGGCTTGGTGACGTAGTCGTCGCCGCCCGCCGTCAGGCCCGCGATGCGGTCCTCGACGGAGTCCTTGGCGGTCAGGAAGAGCACCGGGACCTGCGGGATCTCCCGGCGCAGCCGCCCGAGCACGGCGAGCCCGTCCATGTCGGGGAGCATGATGTCGAGGATGACCACGTCCGGCCGGAACTCCCGCGCCGCCCGCACCGCACCGGCCCCGTCCCCGGCACTGCGGACCTCGCAACCCTCGTAGCGCAGGGCCATGGACAGCAGCTCGGAGAGCGAGGCCTCGTCGTCGACGACCAGGACCCGGCAGGGACCGCCGTCGGGCCGCACGAGAGCCGTGGGGTTGCTGGTGGACGTGGACGCGTGTGAGGTGGTCGTCACAGTCATGCCACCACGTTGTCCGGCGCCTCTGAGAGCGTTCTTGTCCCTTCCTGTGAATTCCCTGAGAAACGGCACTGCCCGGTGAAGGAGCGCTGATGGCGGTGCCGGTAAAGGAGCGCCGGCAGGCGGCGTCCTCAGCCGTCGAGGCGGAACAGGCGGGCACCGTTGTCGTGGCAGACCGCGCGCAGCCAGTCGTCGCCCAGGCCGAGCCGTTCGAGAGCCACGAGCTGGTGTTCGTAGGGGTAGGGGATGTTCGGGAAGTCGGTGCCCAGCAGGATCCGGTCGCCGAGGTCGGCGAGGCGCCCCAGGTCGCCCGCGGGGAAGCCGCTGAACTGTTGCGAGAAGTCGGTGAAGGCCATGGTGGTGTCGAGGCGCACCTGGTCGTACCGGTCGGCGAGGTCGAGGAAGTCGGAGTACTCCGGCATGCCCATGTGGGCGATGATCAGCGGCAGCCTGGGGTGGCGGGCGAGGAGCCGGGCGATCGGCTCGGGCCCGGTGTGTTTGCCGGGGACGGGCCCGGACCCGCAGTGGATCACCGTCGGGACACCGGCCTCGGCGAGCAGCCCCCACACGGCGTCGAGCCGGTCGTCGTTCGGGTCGTAGCCCCCGACCTGGAGATGCGCCTTGAAGACCCGGGCCCCCGCGCCGAGGGCCTGCCGGACGTATGCGGCCACCTCCGGCTCCGGGAAGAAGGTCGCCGTGTGCAGGCAGTCGGGGGTCCGGGCGGCGAAATCGGCGGACCAGGCGTTGAGCCAGGCGGCCATCGCCGGCTTGTGCGGGTAGACCATGGCGGTGAAGGCGCGGACCCCGAAGTCCCTCAGCAGCGCCAGGCGCTGCTCCTCCTCGTGCCGGTAGGTGATGGGCCATTCGACTCCGGTCAGCGGCCCGACCGCGTCGAAGTAGTCCCACACCTTGTCCAGGACCCGCTCGGGCATGAAGTGGGTGTGGACGTCCACCAGGCCGGGCAGCCCCAGCCGCTCCCGAAAGGCACGCACCGCCTCAGCCGTGGTGGTCACAACCGTGGCTCCGTTCGTCGGTCGCGACGCGCAGGGCACGGCCCTCGGACAAGAAACCGCGGCCCTCGTACCGGGAGGCGCGGCCCCGCGCGAGGGTCTGCCCACCGCGGTCGTCATCGGCGCGAGCGCGGCTGAAGGCGGGCACGAGGCTGTGGGCGGCCACGAGGCTGTGGGTAGACACAGGGCTGTGGGCGGCCACGACGCCGGGCGGTTCGAAGGCCGCTACGGGCTGGAAGCTCATGCGCACCACCCTCGGCGCCGCTCCCCGGCATGTCCACCGGAATCGGCCCCCGGAGGCCGAAGGCAGCCAAGTTTTGACCAGGCGCCCCCAAAGCAGCGGGGGTTGGCGGAGACGAGAGCAGGCGTGCAAGGGACGGGAGGCGAGGACGGAGGAACGGGAGGTGGAGGGGGGCAGAGGGGGGAGGTGAAGCAGGGGTCAGAACAGCCCTTCCTGCTCGGTCGGCGGCCGAGCGGCGGCAGCCGGGATCTCCGCCACCGGCACGCTCGTCCCGGCCCCGTCCGCCGGCACGGCCAGTTCCCAGCCGGCCAGCAGCCGGCTGTCCACCACCAGGCCGTCCGCGACGTGCAGGTCCGGACCGGCCGCGCCCACCAGCCGGCCCACGACGGCCCCGCCGGAAACCATCCCGGTGATCACCCGCGTCGGTACGGGAAGCCCGTCCAGGCCGAACGCCCCCGCGTGGTCCGTCACTTCGCAGCCCAACCGCTCCAGCGACTCCGGCCACCCGGACAGCGCTGCCGCGCGGACGTGCAGCTCGGCGACCTCCCGGGCCCGTTCGGGCGCGTCCGGCACATGTGCCCGTACGGCGCGCTTGCGGGCGTAGGCGATCCGGTCGGGCACCCCGAGGGCCGCTCTCAGCAGCTCCTCGGTGCGCCGCGCCGCCATCAGCGGACCCCGCCCCAGCCAGGCCCAGGCAACGGCGCCCTGCTCCAGCAGCCGGACGGAGCCGCGCTCCTCGGCGGTGATGCCGACCTTGACCATCCCCGGCCCGAACCACGCCAGGTAGACGCGGTAGGTGCGCGGGTCGGCGGCATTGGTGTCGGCGGCCACCGAGAACGACCGGTCCAGGCGGGCGCATTCGGGACACTGCGCGCTCCCCGCCCGCCCGGACACCGTGGCGCAGGTGGGGCAGGGCGTCCGCCTCCCGGCCCGCCACACCCCCAGGCAGCGGCGCTCCCCGCGTGCGGCGAAGGCCAGTTGCTGCCCGTACGCGAGCACGCTCGCCCGCTCGCCGCGCCCCTCCCCGTACCAGCCGATCGCGGGGCGCCCGTCCTTCCACCGGATCCCGGTGCACCACCAGCTCACAGCGGGAGCGGCCGCTCGAAGAAGGTGTCGAGGACGACGGTGGCATGCGTGCCGCTGACACCGTCGATGGCGTAGAGGCGCCGCAGGACGTCCTGCAGCTGTCCGGGCGAGGCGGTGCGCACCTTGACCATCACGGAGGCGCTGCCCGCGATGATGTGCGCTTCCTGGATCTCGGGAATCGCGGCGAAGGCGGCGCCGGACTCGCCCATCCAGGCATTCGAGTCGACCATCACGTAGGCGAGCACTCCGCTGCCGACGGCCGCCGGGTCGATGTCGACGGTGGTCCGCCGGATCACCCCGCGCTCGCGCAGCTTGCGTACGCGCTCGTGGGTCGCCCCGGCCGAGAGCCCCACTGCAGCACCGAGGGTGGCGTACGACTGGCCCGCGTCCTCCTGCAGGCGCAGGACGAGTGCCCGGTCGATGTCGTCCACGCGATCTTCCTCTCGTGGGCCCTCGGCCCTTAAGAAGACGCTACCTGATCCTGCAATCCCACCATCACGCCGAACCGCATTCGGAGATTCACCCTCAGGGGGAACCATGTTTGGCATAACCTGCCCGACTGGTGGCAGCTGGTGTGGAGCGACATTCCGCGACGACCGGATGTTGCGGTGGGGCGAGGCGACCGGGGCGGTCTCCGTCTTCCGCTCACCGGCCGGCCACCCCAACGGCAACACCCTGGACCGCGAGGGCCGCCTGAGCACCTGTGAGCAGGGCAACCGACGCCACCCGCTCCCTCTCACCCCTGGTGATGTCCGTGTCCGGCCTCCCCCGGGTGCTGTGAGAGACCGGGCCGCCCGGCTACCTGGCGACGAACTGCGTCAGGATCGCCTGCACCTCGTAGATGTCGACCCCCTTGGTGAAGGTCTTCTCGATCGGCGCCTGGCTTCCGGATATCCAGATCTTGAGCTCGGCATCGAGATCGAAGTGGCCGGCGGTCTCCACGGAGAAGTGCGTAATGCTCCGGTACGGGACGGAGTGGTACTCCACCTTCTTACCCGTGAGCCCCTGCTTGTCGATCAGCACCAGCCGCCGGTCGGTGAACAGGATCGTGTCCCGGATCAGCAGATAGGCCGCGTGCACCTGCTCGCCCTGGCCCAGCAGCCGGGCGTAGTCCCGCTGCGCCGAGGCGGAGTCGACGGTGTGCGCGTTTCCGAACAGTCCCATGAGAGCCCCCGTTTTCCGGTTCCTGCGATCTTCAAGAACCGTAGCGAGACCCGGGCGTCACCCGCGTCCCCCGCCAGAGCCATCCCACCCCCCAGCCCTTCCGGGGTACGCCCTCCGCCCAAAGGAGGAGACCGCCGCGCCAAGGGATACGACGAAGGCCCCCGGGATTTCTCCCGGGGGCCTTCGTCCTGCTGTGCACTCGGCAGGATTCGAACCTGCAACCTTCTGATCCGTAGTCAGATGCTCTATCCGTTAAGCTACGAGTGCTTGGCTTGCTGGGGTTTTGCGCCCCGTTGGCCTTGCGAGAACAACAATACATGGACCTCGCCGGGACGCGAAATCCATTAGCCAAACCGCCCCTGAGCTGCGGAAACAGCCTGGAAGAAGATCATCCGGTTGGGTCGGGCCGGGCTCCGCGGAACCGGCGCGCGGCCGCTCGGGCGCCGGCCGGGGCCCGTTCACAGGTCGCACGGACATCGGAACGGCGCGGCCTGCCCCCGGACGCACCGAAGCCCCGGTCCGCAGGGACCGGGGCTTCGTGAAGAGCGGAGGCGGAGGGATTTGAACCCTCGATGGGTGGTAAGACCCAAACCGCATTAGCAGTGCGGCGCCATAGACCGGACTAGGCGACGCCTCCAGCACACCCTCGCGTACGAAGGTGCGTGCAGATGATGACACAGGCGCAGGGCCCCTCACCAATCCGCTCCCACGGTACTAGCAGGGACGGGCGAAGGGCAAAGCCTTAAAGGCCGCCCAGCACGCAACGTCCGCGCCGCCGCGTCGTTGGTCAGGCGTACGACGTACGGACGACCTGGAGTGCCCCATGCTGCGTCTCGCCGCCTTCGCCGTCACCTCCGCCCTGGCCGCCGCGGCCGCCGGGCCGCTGCCCCCGCTGCCCCTGGGCCGGCTGCTGGCGCCGGCCCCCGACCGTCTCACCATCGCCATGGCCGACACCGGCAACCGCCAGTTGGACCGCGAGTACCGGCTCGAATGCGATCCCGTCGGAGGCGACCACCCCGAGGCGCAGCAGGCCTGCGCCCGGCTCGACCAGCTCGCCGACGAGGGCAAGGACCCCTTCGCCCCCGTCTCCCAGCGGCAGGTCTGCACCATGCAGCACGGCGGCCCGGCGACCGCCCGCATCACGGGAACGTGGCACGGGCACAGGGTGGACGCGACCTTCCGGCGGACCGACGGCTGCGAGATCAGCCGCTGGGACCAGTTGGAACCTCTGCTTCCGAGTGGGCGTTCCTGACCTGGGAAGATGCGCGTCACGGGTGGTATCCACCCCACATCGGCCACCTCGCCGGGGGGCTGTGGCCTTAGACTCCTCCCGTGACTTGCCGGTAGTTGTGGTCAGGGAGGAAGCTCGTCGTGAGCAGCAGGCCATCCCGAGGCGCTGCTCGCCTCGCAGCAATACTCGACGCTCTTCCGGACGCGCTGTTGCTCGTCAACGCCAACGGCACTGTCGTCAACGCCAATTCGATCGCCCTCGAGGTCATGGAGAGCCCGGGCACCGGGCTCGTCGGCCGCGGCGTGCTCGACCTCCTTCCCGACTTCGACTCCAAGCTGATCCCCGGCTCCATGCGCCGGCCCGGCGAGGACGAGGGCGGCCGGGCCAAGCCCGCCAGGATGATCGCGCGCCGCACCGACGGCAGCGAGTTCCCCGTCGAGGTCACCAGCGCCCATCTCGACGGCCGCGACGCCTACCGCGAGCCGCAGCCTGCCTACACCGGTGACGAGCTGCTGATGCTCGTCGTACGGGACCTGTCGCAGACCGTGGACACCGAGGCCGAGCTGGCCCGCTCCCAGCGGCAGACCGAGATGATCCTGCGCGCCGCGGCCGAGGGCGTCGTCGGCACCGACACCGACGGACGGGTGGTGCTGGTCAATCCGGCCGCCGCCCAGATCCTCGGCTACCGCGCGACCGACCTCGGCAACCGCGAACTGCACGGCCTGGTCCAGCACTCGCGCGCCGACGGCTCCCCGTTCCCCTTCGAGGAGTCCCCGCTCGCCGACACCCTGCGCAGCGGACGCAAGCACCGCGTGCGCGGGCAGGTGCTGTGGAACAAGGCCGGGCAGCCGGTCGCCGTCGACCTGACCACCTCCCCCGTGCGGGACGGGGAACAGCTCGTCGGCGCCGTCATGACCTTCACCGACCGGCGGCCCTACGACGCCCTGGCCGCCCGTCACGCCCAGTTGCTGGCCGTCCTCGGTGATTCGCTGCGCGGCCCGCTGGACGAGCTGCGCGGGGAGCTGGCGACGCTGGCCGCCGACGACGCCGGACAGCTGTGGCCCGAGGCCAACCAGCTGCTGCACCACCTGGCCGCCGGGTACTCCCGGATGACCACGCTCGTGGACAACGTGCTCGGCTTCCAGCGGCTGGACTCCGGCAGCGACCGGCTCGCGAAGAAGAAGGTCCTGATCAACGACGTCGTCGCTGCCGGTGTGGACGGCGCGGTCGAGCTCATCGGGCCGGGCCGCGCCCAGTTCGCCGTCCACGCGCCGACCATCGAGGCCGAGGTGGACCCGGACCGCATCGCAACGGCGCTCGCCCATCTGGTCGCCGACGTGGCCGGGGTGGACGCCACCGGCAAGACCCGCCAGGGCAGCGGCTACGGCGACTCGACGATCGTGGTGGCCGCCGCGCAGCGCGGGGACGTCGTACGGATCGAGGTGCGCGGGCCGTACGAGGGCGGGAGCCCGGTCCACGAACCGGTCGTACGGGGGATCGTGGCCGCGCACGGCGGTGTGCTGCAGACGGTGGAGGTTCCCGGCGCGCCCGGTGGTGCGTACGTACTGGAGTTGCCGCTGGGCTCGGGCGCCGGGGCGGTCACGCTGCCGGAGCCGCCCGAGGAGCCCCCGGCCGACACGGCCGCAGCGGGCCGGGTTTCGGGCGGACGGCGTGCCCGCCGCGGGGTGGACGCCTTCCTTGACGACGATGCCGCAGGTCCCGGCGCGCCCGACGGCGACAAGGCCGCCGCCGGAGCCGGCGAAGGCGGCGGTGCGCTGGCGCTGCCTTCCGGACGGCGCCGGGGTGGCGAGGCGGATGCCGAAGGTTCCGCAGGACCTGAGCTGGCGCAGTCCCCGGTGAACCCGGCGGGACTCGGGACGGGCCGGCGCCGTGGCCGCGCGGGCGACGGCGCCGGCGAAGGCGGTCCCGGGCAGCCCGTGCCGCCGCAGGGCACCGCCATGCCCGCCCTCCCGCCCGTTCCCGCCGTGCCTGCGGTCCCGCCGACCGAGCATCCCGCCGGCCGGCGACGGGCGCTGGGCGCTGCCGGTCCGGCGCAGCCCGCCGGCCCCGTGCCCGCGACCGGGCTCGGGCCGACGCCCGCACCGGCCCAGACTCCGCGCCCCATCGCTCCCGAGGGCGGTTTCGCCCTGCCCGCCGGCCCGACCCCGGCCACCGCGGCTCCGCAGGCTCCGGCCACGGCCGGTCCGCCCGCGGCTCCCGCCGGGGCCGATGCCGAAGCACCGGCCGGGCGGCGCGGGCGCCGGGTGCTGGGCGCGCCCGTCGCCGAGACCGAAGCACCCGCCGCGC
Organism: Streptomyces sp. CB00455; assembly: GCF_001905445.1. GTDB lineage: Bacteria > Actinomycetota > Actinomycetes > Streptomycetales > Streptomycetaceae > Streptomyces. The sequence goes on from NZ_LIVQ01000004.1 coordinate 120,578, forward strand.
AGGCGGCCTCGGCCGCGCCGGACTCCGTGGACCCGGCGCATCCGACCGGGCGGCGGCGTGCGCTGCCCGCGCCGGCCGCCTGGCCGGTTCCCGCGGCCCGCGGCGCTGCCGAGGACGAGGACGTTCCCGGCCAGGTGGCCGTTCCCGGGGCCAGGAAGCCACAGGACGGCCCGGTGGAGGGGCAGGCCGCCCAGCCGATCAGCGTGCGCGCCCTCGGCACCCTCGGCCAGGGCATCTCCGTGGATCCGGCCGGCTCGGGCTCCGGCCGCCGCCGGCGGCTGTCCGAGCCCGCGCCCCAGGGACGGGCCTTCGCCATAGGGGCCCCCGAGGCGGGCTCCGACGAAGGCCCCGAACCGCTGGACGGTCCCGGCGGCGCGGTCGAGGTGGTCAACCGTCCCGTGCCGCAGCCTGTGGACGACGAGCTGCCGCCGGAGCCGCTGGACAATCCGCGCCGGCTGCTGGTGTGGCCCGCGCCGGACGTGCAGACGCAGCAGGCGCTCAGCGACCGCGGCTACCGTCCGGTGATCGTGCATTCCCGCGAGGAGGTGGACGCGCAGATCGCCGCGTTCCCCGCCGCGCTGTTCGTCGACCCGCTGACCGGGCCCATCACGCGGACCGCCCTGCAGTCCCTTCGCCAGGCCGCGGTGGCCGCGGAGGTGCCGGTGCTGGTCACGGCCGGGCTGGGACACGCCGGGCGCGAGGCTGCGTACGGCGCCGATCCGGCCGTCCTGTTGAAGGCGCTCGCCCCGCGCGACAGCGAGCAGCACCCCTCCCGGGTGCTGTTGATCGAGGAGCACGACGAGATCGCGACCGCTCTGGCCGCCGCGCTGGAGCGGCGCGGGCTCCAGGTCGCCCGGGCGGGCGCCGACACCGACGCGGTGGAGCTGGCGACGCGGATGCGGCCCAACCTGGTCGTCATGGACCTGATGCAGGTGCGCCGTCGGCGCGCCGGGATCGTGGACTGGCTGCGTGCCAACGGGCAGCTGAACCGCACTCCGCTGGTCGTCTACACCGCCACCGGTATCGACGCGTCCGAACTGCCGCGGCTGGCCTCGGGCGAGAGCGTGCTGTTCCTCGCCGAGCGCGCCACGACGGCGGACGTACAGGGCCGCATCGTGGACCTTCTGGCCAAGATCGGCACCAACTAGTAATCCTGGCCCGATGGCCATCACCGACACGACCGAGCAGACCGTCCCCGCCGACAACGGCGAGGTGAACCTGCTGATCGCGCGGCAGGTCGAGCCGGGGCACGAGGAGGCCTTCGAGGCCTGGGCCCACGGCATCCTGGAGACGGCCGCGAGATTTCCTGACCACCTGGGGTACGGACTCTTCCGCCCGGCGGCGGAGGGCGGGCCGTGGTTCCTGGTCCACCGCTTCCGCGACCAGGCGGCTTTTCGGCGCTGGCAGGACTCCCCGGAGCGGGCGGAGTGGTTCTCCAACTGCCTCGGGCACCACCACACCGAGATAGCCCGGCGGGAACTGCAGGGCATGGAGACGTGGTTCGCCGAGCCGGGTACGGCCCGGCCCGCGCCGCCGCGGTGGAAGATGGCGATCAGCTCCGGGCTGGCCATCTTCCCGATCTCGCTGGTGGGCAACGCGGTGCTCGGGCCGTACCTGGTGGATCTGCACTTCGTGGTGCGGACGGCTGCCTTCGCCGTCGTCTTCAGCACCCTGATGACCTATGTGGCCATGCCCGCCGTCAGCAAGCTGCTGCGGCCATGGCTCACCCGGGGCTGAGCGCTGGTCAGTCCAGCCTCGTGACGTCGAGCACGCCGTCCGCGTACTGCTTGCGGATCACCTTCTTGTCGAACTTGCCGACGCTGGTCTTCGGAACCGCCTCGATGATCGTCCAGCGCTCCGGCAGCTGCCACTTGGCGATGGATCCGGCGAGGTAGGCCCGCAGCCCCGCGTAGTCGACGGTCGCGCCCTCCTTGAGGACGACCGTGGCCAGCGGTCGCTCGCCCCACTTCTCGTCGGGTACGGCGACGACCGCCGCCTCGGCGACGTCGGGGTGGCCCATCAGCGCGTTCTCCAGCTCCACACTGGAGATCCACTCCCCGCCCGACTTGATGACGTCCTTGGCCCGGTCGGTCAGGGTGAGGAAGCCGTCGGGGCTGATGACGCCGACGTCGCCGGTCTTGAGCCAGCCGTCCGCGCTGAACTTGTCCTCGGGCCGGAAGGCTTCTCCGGACGCCCCGCCGTAGTAGGCGCCGGCGATCCAGGTGCCGCGCACCTCCAGCTCGCCCGCCGATTCGCCGTCCCAGGGCAGGAAGTCGCCGCCGGGACCGACGAGACGGGCCTCGACGCCCGCGGGGAAGCGGCCCTGGGTGATCCGGTAGGGCCATTCCTCTTCGGCGCTCAGTCCGGCAGGCGGGTGCGCCATCGTGCCCAGCGGAGAGGTCTCGGTCATGCCCCAGGCATGACAGAGGCGGACGCCGAGTTTGTCGTAGGCCTCCATCAGCGCGGGCGGGCAGGCGGCGCCTCCGATGGTGACCTGCTTCATCGAGCTCAGGTCGCGGGGGTGGGCGGTGACCTCGGCGAGCAGGCCCTGCCAGATGGTGGGGACGGCGGCTGCGTGCGAGGGCTTCTCCCGCTCGATCATCTCGGCGAGCGGGGCGGGCTGGAGGAACCGGTCCGGCATCAGCATGTTGATACCGGTCATGAAGGTGGCGTGCGGCAGCCCCCAGGCGTTCACGTGGAACTGGGGGACCACGACGAGGGTGGTGTCCTTGTCGCTCAGGCCCATCGACTCGGCCATGTTGACCTGCATGGAGTGCAGGTAGATCGAGCGGTGCGAGTAGACGACGCCTTTGGGCTCCCCGGTGGTGCCGGAGGTGTAGCACATGGCGGCTGCCTGTCGCTCGTCCAGCTCGGGCCAGTCGTAGCTGTCGGAGCGGCCCGCGAGGAGCTCCTCGTACTCGTGCACCCGTACGTCCAGGCCCTGGAGCGCGGAGCGGTCTCCGGCGCCGGAGACCACGACGTGCTCGATGGTCGGCAGGTGCGGCAGCAGCGGCGCGAGCAGGGGGAGCAGGCTGCCGTTGACCAGGACGACCCGGTCGGCCGCGTGGTTGACGATGAAGATCAGCTGCTCGGGCGGCAGACGAAGATTGAGCGTGTGCAGGACCGCGCCCATGGAGGGGATGGCGAAGTACGCCTCGACGTGCTCGGAGTTGTTCCACATGAGGGTGGCAACGCGGTCGTCCTGTTGCACACCGAGCTCGTCGCGCAGGGCGTTCGCGAGGCGGGTGGCGCGGGTACCGATCTCGGCGAAGCTGCGGCGGTGCGGCTCTGCCTCCCCGGTCCAGGTCGTGACCTGGGACTTCCCGTGGATCGTCATCCCGTGCTGGAGTATGCGGGTGACGAGGAGTGGTACGTCCTGCATGGTGCTCAGCAAAGCGTCCTCCCGGTGAGCGCTGCGGCGCTGCGGCGGCTACGGATGCTGCCGATTCTGCGCACGTACCGGTCGGCATGTCACTACCCGGAGGTAGAAACCACTCCGTGTTTCACGTGAAACATTCCCTGGTTTCACGTGAAACGCCCTGCGGCTCACCGGACGGGGATGAGCTCCGGGTCCTCGCGGAGCTTGCCCAGCGCCCGGGAGACGGCACTTTTGACCGTGCCGACAGAGACGCCCAGCAGCTCGGCGGTCTGCACCTCGCTGAGGTCCTCGTAGTAGCGCAGGACGACCATGGCCCGCTGCCGGTCGGGCAGCCGGGTCACCGCACGCCACATCGCATCGCGCAGGGCCTGCGCCTCCGCGGGGTCGGTCGCCGGAGCCTCCTCGGTCTCCGGCAGCTCATCGCAGGCGAACTCGTCCACCTTGCGCTTGCGCCACTGGGACGTGCGGGTGTTGACCAGGGCTCTGCGGACGTAGCCGTCCAGGGCCCGGTGGTCCTCGATGCGGTCCCAGGCCACGTACGTCTTGGCGAGGGCCGTCTGCAGCAGGTCCTCGGCATCGCACGGGTTGGCGGTGAGCGAACGCGCGGTGCGCATCAGGACCGTGCCGCGGGTCCGGACGTACGCCGAGAACGACGGGTAGGGCGTCGGATTCGAGGCGAGCGTGCACACAGGCGTGGTCATGTCTCCACGCTAGGAGTGGGGGGCACGCCCTGGGATCGCCCGCAGGTGCCGAACGGGGATCCGTCTCAGGTTGTAGGGGCGGGGCGGGATCCACCTCCTGAAGGTGGAGGAGGCGGGTGCCGCCCAGGAGGACGGTCTCAGCGGTCGGCGCCGAGGATCAGCCCTGAGGTCGGAACCCCGGTACCGGCCGTCACCAGCACGTGTTCGGCGTCAGGCGTCTGGTTGACGGAGGTGCCGCGCAGCTGGCGGACGGCCTCGGCGATGCCGTTCATGCCGTGCAGGTAGGCCTCCCCGAGCTGCCCGCCGTGGGTGTTGAGCGGCAGCGCGTCCGCGGCCACGAAATCGGCCGCCTCGCCCGGCCGGCAAAAGCCGAACTCCTCCAGCTGTATGAGGACGAAGGGGGTGAAGTGGTCGTAGAGGATGCCGACGTCGATGTCCGCGGGCCGCAGCCCGCTGGTGCGCCACAGCTGACGCGCGACCACGCCCATCTCCGGCAGGCCGGTGAGGTCGTCGCGGTAGAAGGACGTCATGGCCTCCTGGCGCCGGCCGGCGCCCTGCGCGGCGGCGGTGATCACGGCGGGCGTCTGCCGCAGGTCCCGTGCCCGCTCGGCCGTGGTCACCACGAGGGCCTGGCCGCCGTCGGTCTCCTGGCAGCAGTCCAGCAGCCGCAGCGGTTCGACGATCCAGCGCGACGCGGCGTGGTCGGCGAGGGTGATGGGCTTGCCGTGGAAGTAGGCGGCGGGATTGTTCGCGGCGTGCCGGCGGTCGGTGACCGCGACGTGCCCGAACGCCTCGGGGGTGAGGTTGAAGGCGTGCAGGTAGCGCTGGGCGGCCATGGCAACCCACGAGGCGGGCGTCAGCAGCCCCCAGGGCAGGGACCAGCCCAGGGCCGCCCCCTCCGCCGAGGGCTCGCGCTGCTGGACCCCGGAGCCGAAGCGGCGCCCGGAGCGCTCGTTGAAGGCGCGGTAGCAGACCACGACCTCCGCCACCCCGGTGGCGACGGCGAGGGCGGCTTGCTGGACGGTGGCGCAGGCCGCTCCGCCGCCGTAGTGGACGCGGGAGAAGAAGGAGAGGCCCCCGATGCCTGCCGCCTGCGCGACGGTGATCTCCGGGCTGGTGTCCATCGTGAACGTGACCATCCCGTCCACGTCGGCGGGGGTGAGCCCGGCGTCGTCGAGAGCGGAGTGCACGGCTTCCACGGCGAGCTTGAGCTCGCTGCGGCCGGAGTCCTTGGAGAACTCGGTCGCGCCGATGCCGGCGATGGCGGCCCGGCCGCCCAGCTCGTCACGAGTGCGGACGCTCATACCGCGCCCCGCTGGGCCAGGTGCACGGTGACGGTACCGGTGACGTGGTTCCCGAGGCCGTTGGCTCCGACGACCCGGATCTCGGCGGTCTCCCCGTCGAGGGCGGTGACGGTGCCGGTCAGGGTCATCGTGTCGCCCGGGTAGTTGGGGGCACCGAGGCGGATGGCGACCTTGCGCAGGACCGCGTGCGGGCCGCAGTGGTCCGTGACGTACCGGCCGACCAGGCCGTTCGTGGTCAGGATGTTCATGAAGATGTCCGGGGAACCCTTTTCCCGCGCGAGCGCAGCGTCGTGGTGCACGTCCTGGTAGTCGCGGGAGGCGATCGCACCCGCGACGATGAGGGTGCGGGTGACCGGTATCTCCAGCGGTGGCAGTTCCCCGCCGACTGTCAGCGCGCCGTCCATGCCTCAGCCCTTCTGCGCCAGTACGGCGCCCAGTTCGGCCAGCAGCTCGCTGCCGCAGCCCAGGTACGCGTCCAGCTGGCGCCCCCACAGGAAGTGCCGGTGGACGGGATGCTCCAGGTCGGCGCCCGTGCCGCCGTGCAGGTGCTGGCCCGTGTGCACCACGCGCTTGCCCGCCTCCGAGGCCCACCAGGCCGCCGTCAGCGCGTGCTCACGAGCGTCGAGCCCCTGGTCGGTCCGCCAGGCCGCCTCGTAGGCGGTGACCCGGATCGCCTCGGTGTCCATGTGGGCGTCGGCCGCACGGAGCATGACCGCCTGGTGGGTGGAGAGCGGCCGCCCGAACTGTTCCCGCGCCGAGGTGTACGCCACCGCCCGGGCCAGCGAGCCCGCGCACACGCCGGCCTGGAGCCCTGCGAAGGCGGTACGGGCGGCGGCGAGGGTGTCCTCGTAGGCCTCCGGGCCCGTCCCGACCCGCTCCGCCTCGGCTCCGGTCAAGGTCAGCCGGCCGGCCGACCAGGGCGCCGTGGTCTCCACCGGCGCGGTGGCCACGCCGGGCGCGTCCGTCCGTATGAGCCACAGGACCCGGTCCTCGTCCGGGACCAGTACGTGCGTGGCGTCGCGCAGCCAGGGCACGACCGCGGCGGTGCCGGTGAGACCACCGTCCGGGGAGGCGGTGACGGCGCGGCGGACCGGGAAGGCGCCGGTGGCCACCGCTTCGCCCGTCCGGAGGGAGGGCAGCAGACGGGCGCGCTGCTCGGCGCTCCCATGAGCGGCCAGGGGCAGGATCCCGTACACGCAGGTGGCGGCGTAGGGGACCTGCGCGGTGGTGCGGCCCTGCTCCTCCAGCAGCAGGACCAGGCCGAGCAGGCCGACGTCCTGGACGGCGGCTATCAGCCCGCAGGAGGCGAGGGCCTTCCACAGCTCGGAGTCGCTGCCGGTGCCCGCGGCGGCGAGGCGTTCGTGCGTGGCCAGGTCGCGGAAGATGCTCGCGGCGAGACCGGCCGCCGCCGCCTGCTCCTCGGTGGGGTGGAAGTCCATCACTCCGCACTCCCGCGGAAGACGGGGAGTTCGAGTTCGTCGTCGACGCGCGTGAACTCCAGCCGGACGGGCTGGCCGATGCGGACCTTGTCGTAGGGGACGCCGGTGATGTTGCCGACCACGCGGACGCCCTCGGCGAGCTCGACGAGCGCGACCGCGTAGGGCGGGTCGAAGGCGGGGAAGGGCGGGTGGTGCATGACGACATAGCTGAAGACGGTGCCGGAGCCGGACGCCTCGACGGTGTCCCAGTCCGGGGAGGCGCAGGCGTTGCAGCCGGGGAGCCACGGGAACCGGAGGGTGGCGCAGGAAGTGCAGCGCTGGATCAGCAGCCTGTGGTCGCGGACGCCGTCCCAGAAGCCGCGGTTGTCGCGGTTGATCACCGGACGGGGGCGTTGCGCCCTGGGCCGAGCCGGAGCGCCGGGCTCCTGCCGGGGTCGCGCGGCGGGGGCGTACCTGAGGATCCGGAAGCGGTGCGTGCCGGCGAGTGCCCCGTCCGCCTGGACGTTCATGCGGGTGGTGACGAAGTGGCCTGTGCCCAGCCTGGTCGTCTTGCGGGCGGACACGGACTCGATGACGGCGTCGAAGGTGACCGTCTCGCCGGGACGCAGCGGGCGCAGGTACTCCTGCTCGCAGTCGGTGGCCACGACCGAGGTGAAGCCGGCGGCGTCGAGCAGTGCGGAGAGGTCGTCGTAGGCGGTCGAGCGGTCCGTGTGGCCGCAGAGTCCGCCCATCGTCCATGCCTGGAGCATGGTGGGCGGGGCGATGGCGTCCGGGCCGGTGTAGGCGGGGTGGGCATCGCCCATCGCCTCGCACCAGTGGCGGATCATCGGCCGGTTCACGGCGTCCTTGCCCCGGCCGCCCGTGACGGCGGGCAGACCTTCGAAGGTCCTCAGGCGTGCGTGGAAGTGCGCGGCGTCGTCCGCGGGCCGGGCCGCTTCGGCGCGGGGCAGGGCAGTGGCGGGGGCCGGGGCGGTGGGGGGCGCCTGGCCGGTCCCGGGTGAAGGATGGGGAGCGGGGGTCCGGCCTGTCCGGTCGGGTGCGTCTGCCGTCATCGCTTTCTGCCCTTCATGCCGAGCCGCATCATGGCGACGATCTCGCGCTGGACCTCGCTGACCCCGCCGCCGAAGGTGTTGATCTGCGCGGCCCGGTTCATCCGCTCCAGCTCGCCGCCTGCGAAGGCGGCGCGCCCGCGTACGAGCGCCTCCTCGCCGACCGCCTCCTGGCACATCCGGTAGACCTCCACGGCTGATTCCGTGCCGAGGAACTTCACGCCGCTGGCGTCTCCGGGAGCCAGGGTGCCGCCGCCCACGTCCTGGACGAGGCGCCAGTTGAGGAGACGTACGGCGGCCAGCCGGGCGTGTGCTTCGGCGAGCCGGGACCGCACCCAGGGGAGGTCGGCCCGGCGCTCGCCGGTGACCTGGTCGGGGGTACGGGCGTGTTCCAGCGCGGCTTCGTAGAAGTCCTCCGCCTGCATCCCGAGGGCGGCGAGGGCCACACGCTCGTGGTTGAGCTGGTTGGTGATCAGGCCCCAGCCGCCGTGCTCGGGACCGACCAGGTTGCCCGCGGGCACGCGTACGGAGTCGTAGTACGTCGCCGTGGTGGTGAGCCCGCCGACGGTGTCGATCGGGGTCCACGAGAATCCTGCGGCGTCGGTGGGCACCAGGATGATCGAGATGCCCTCGTGCTTGGGTGCCTGCGGGTCGGTACGGCAGGCGAGCCAGATCCAGTCGGCGTTCTGGGCGTTGGAGGTGAAGACCTTCTGCCCGTCGATCACCCATTGCGCGCCGTCGCCGTCGCCGTCGGCCACCGCACCCGTGCGGACGGCGCGCGTACGCAGTGAGGCGAGGTCGGTGCCGGCCTCGGGTTCGGAGTAGCCGATGGCGAAGACGGTGTCGCCCCTGAGGATCCGGGGCAGGAAGTAGTCCTTCTGTTCCTGGGTCCCGTACCGCATCAGGGTCGGCCCCACGGTGTTCAGCGTGACCATGGAGACGGGGGCTCCGGCCCGGTATGCCTCGTCGAAGAAGACGAACTGCTCCTCGGGACCGCGCCCTTGGCCGCCGTACTCGACGGGCCAGCCGAGACCCAGCAACCCGTCGGCGCCGATGCGCCGCAGCAGTTCGCGCCGGTGGACGGGGTCTTCCGCAAGACCGTCCGGCAACAGGTCCTTGAAGTACTGCCGCAGTCGGGCGCGCAGCCGCAACTTGTCTTCGGTCGGGGCGAGGTGCACGGCGCAGGCCTCCCGGCATCACATCATCGCGTTACCTGACTGTCCGTCAGTTATGCTGGTGATGTCAAGGCCGGGTGGTGGGTCCGGCCGGCGGCCTGCCGGGATGCGGACCCCGCAGCCAGGACGGGATGAGCCTTTCGCCCGATCACCGCGTCCCGGGCATGCCGAAAAAGGCCGCGCCGTCCGGGAACCCCGCCGTCTCCCGGGCATGCGGCCCTGCCCAATGCCAAAATTCGCGCCACCTGGCACGCCCCCCGGCGCCCGCCGGGGTGTTCCTCGGTGCCCGCGCCGGGGCACGCACGGCGCGATCCGCGGTCATCCGTGACCGGGCTCCAGCGCCTGCTTCTGATGTCGTTCGCCTGTACGTTCCTGCCCGGGGCGGTTGGCATGCCGACGACGCCGGGCCCTGCGACTGTGATGGTGACTGCAACTGCAACTGCAACTGCGACAGCGAGTACGACCGGGGTGCGCGGTTACGCGGCGAGTGCGAGCACACGGCGGGGCGGTTCGGTGACGGGCGCGGTTCCGGTGGCGACGGGGGCCACGGTTCGGCCGGCGGTACCGGGCCCGGCACCCATAGCCTCAGCGGTGGTGGAGCGTCGGACCGAGGGGGACTTGCCGTGCGCCTCGGCGCGGATCCGCTGCTTGATGGTGGGCGGGAGCGAACCACCCCGCATCATCTCCCGCCAGGTCCGCCTCGCGGCGACGGTCGGGCGGCGACGCACCGCGGCGGCCGGGGCGGCCGGGGCGGCGGGGGCCGACACGGAGGCGGCGGCCGGGCTGGCCTTCCCACGGAGGCCGAAGGAGGTGAGAAGGGCCACGAGGGCGGAAAAAACCGCGGTCCAGATCGAGTTGATGATGCTGCGGTTGGCCATGACGAATGCCTCATTTCGCGATGTTGGGACGGGCGGATCTGAATACATTCGTCATGATGTGGCCGCAACCGCACCGCTCCCACGACCCGCGCCGATCGTCCGACAAACACCACTCGGAAGGCCCAAGAACCCCCTGGAAGGGGCTGAATTCCAGCAGGAAACGTCCTGTGGCACTCCGCGGCAGGGAACACACCGTCTACCAAGGCCGGCAAGGCCCAGCGGCTATCAAGGGCCCTGACCCCGCCCGCCAGAACGGCAGGCAGGTCCGGAACTAACCGGCAACCTGAAAATTCCGATGCTCGCCTTACCCCGACAGGGACGGACCGCTCGCCGGCAGCGGGACCCCCTGGGGAGCGGAGCTCGAGGAGCCCAGCACCATCTCGCGGTCCCCATTCCGGTTCTACGCCGGGAGAGACGGAGCGAGCAGAGAGGGCGGGCACCCGATTCGGGTGCCCGCCCTCTGACCTGCTACTTCTCTGACCTGCAAGCGGTGGGTGTGGGATTTGAACCCACGGTGACTCGCGCCACGACGGTTTTCAAGACCGTTCCCTTAGGCCGCTCGGGCAACCCACCTGGCGGGTACAGCGTACCGGCCAGGCAGGGGTGGCGGGGCCGGTGAGGTATCAGGCCGTCTGGGCCTTGTCGTAGGCCGCCTTGGCCTCGTTTCCGAAGTACGGGCCGAACATCCGGTTCGGCAGGAAGGTGTAGCCGAAGCTGTTCACCGAGACCTGGGTCCCGAGGCCGGTGGCCTCGTTGAAGTCCTGGAACCAGGGGCCGCCGCTGGAGCCGCCGGTCATGTTGCAGGCCAGGCCGTGGTCCTTGGTCAGCAGGAAGTCCTTCGAGCTGTTGCCGCTGCAGTAGACCAGTTTCGTGCCGTCGTACGGGGCTGCGGCCGGGAAGCCGAAGGAGTACATCTTCTTGTTGTAGCCACCGTTGAAGAGGATGCCCTGGGCGCCCACGGCCTGGCTGAGGGTCTGTCCGTTCAGCGGGGCGACGACGGCGAGACCGACGTCCATGTTCATGTCCTCGCTCGCGGCCCACTGGTCCGTGGCGAAGGTCTTCGTCGCCGGCCACTGGCCGTAGGGGGCGTTCCCGTTGTTGTAGGCGGGGACGAACACCCAGTTCGTGTGCCAGGCGCCCTGGTACTTCACGCAGTGGCCGGCCGTGATGACCGTGCTGCCGTTGGCACTGGTGATCGAGTCACCGGAGCAGGAGGCGGTCCGGTCTCCCATCGTGAAGAAGACCCGGCCCGAGGTCTTCACCACGGCGCCCCCGCCCGTCCAGGCGCCTCCCGCCTGCGGGAAGGCCGTGGGCGAGGCGGCCGCCGTCGGGGCGACGCCGACGGGTGCGGCCGTGGTGGGGACAGGGGTGGCGACAAGGGACCGTACGGCGCCGGGAGCGGCGGTGACATCGAGCGGGGTGGCACCCTTCATCCGCTCGGCGGTCCAGAAGCCCTGGGTGTGCTGTTGCCGGAAGGACGCGGGGCTGTCCGCCGCGATCGAGGGTGTGGCCGCCGTCAGGGCGCCTGCGATCAGGGCCCCTGCCGACAAGAGGACGGATGCGGCAGTGCGATGACGATTCACGCATGACTCCTTCTGCCGTGCCCGGTCCGTTCCCGTCGGTCGGACCAGGGCAGGGTGGGGGTGAAGAGCGGTCGGTGCGGATCGGCTGTGCGGTGAGCGTCGTGCCGTGTGCGTCGCGCTGTGTGCGGGGCTGTGTGCGTCGTGCCGGGCAGGGTCGCACGGCCGCGCGTCATTGTCAGCGGGCAACCGGGGCGGCCGGTCGGTTCCGGCCAGGAAATGGCCAACTCCGCGCCGTGCTGCGCTCATACGGTGAGCAGGACTCCGGCGTACGAGACCCCGGCAACCACCACCCAGGCCCCGAGCCCCAGCACCGCGGCCCGTCCGCCCGTCCGTGCCAGCGTCGGCAGGTGCACCGCGCTCCCCAGGCCGAACAGGGCCGCCGCCAGGAGCACCTCTTGCGCCGTGTGCGCCCATTCCAGCGCCGCCTCCGGCAGAACGCCCGTGGCCCGCAGAGCTGCCGCGGCCAGGAACCCGGCCACGAACAGCGGCACCGGAGCCGGCCGACGGCCGGAAGACGTGCGTACCCCGCGCCGCCGGGCCCGTACGGAGAAGGCCACGGCCGCCACGAGGGGCGCGAGCATGGCCACGCGCATGAGCTTGACGAGCACGGCCTCCCCCAAGGCTCCGGGTCCGGCGGTCTGCGCGGTGGCCACCACTTGGCCGACGTCGTGCACGCTCGCGCCGACCCACCGGCCGAAAGCCGGGTCCGAGAGACCCAACGGGCCCTGTAGCAGCGGCAGTACCGCGATGGCGAGCGTCCCGCACAAGGTCACGAGCGCCACCGAGGAAGCCACGTCCTCCTCGTCGCTGCCCGACACTTCGCTCACCGCGCCGATCGCCGAAGCACCGCAGATCGAATACCCGGTGGCGATCAACAACGGCTGGTCACCCGGAAGCCCGAGCCGGCGCCCCAGCCAGAGGGTGCCGAAGAACGTGGCCGCGACCACCGCTGCCACCATGACCACCGTCGTCCAGCCCAGCCGGAGGACCTGGTCCAGCCCCAGACCGAGCCCGAGGAGCACGATGCCGATCCGCATGAGCCGCCGCCCGGCGAGGGACAGTCCCGGGCGGGCGGCGCCGCGCACGAACGTGCGCAGCCCCGGGAGGTGCGCCACCGCGATACCCAGTACCACCGACGCGGTCAGCATGGGGACGGCAGGCACCACCCAATGGATGCCCCAGGCTGCCAGTGCTCCGCCGGCCGCCATCGCCACCCCGGGCCACGGGGTGGATGTTTCACGTGAAACACGCGCGACCGCCACACCGTGGGGGCGGTGGAGGAGGGCCATCAGTCGACGGGGAGCGTGTAGACGCGACGGATGCTGGTGCCCAGCCGCGAGACGTCGGCTCCGTACACGTGCAGGGATATCGCCTTGGTCTGACAGGAGTTGCGGACTTTGTGGATGTCGCCGGGAGGCGCGAATCCGCAGACCTCACCCTGGACGTTGACGACGTCCTCGGTGGCCACCAGCCTGGCGGCGTCGGCGCCCGGGGAGAGGCGGTAGCGGCGTTCGCTCTCCTCACCCTGGTGCACCCCGGCCACGCACCAGGACACGTGGTCGTGGATGCAGGTCTCCTGGCCCGGCAGCCAGACCAGCGCCACCACCGAGAAGCTGCCGTCGGACTCGGCATGCAGGATGTGCTGCCGGTACCGCTCCGGGTCGCCCTCCTGCTGCGCCGGGGTCAGCAGGTCACGGGCGCCCAGGTGCGGGGCCAGACGCTCACCGACCAGGTACGCGGTCAGGTCGGGGGCCAGCCCCCGGTCCACGACGGAGCGGATCTCGCTGACGAGGGCGGCCATCCTCGTGGTCGTACGGGCCGGCGTGGTGGTGGTCATACCCGGAGCGTGCTGCTGTCGTCCCATCACGTCCAACGACAGTTATGACCCGAAATCCCAAGCAGGCCTTATGGATCTCTCAGCAGCCGACCCGGTTCGCGGCCACCCGCTTCAGCTCGTCGAGCACCACGGCCGTCGCCGGAACCCGCAGGTGATCCCGGTAGACGTAGGCGGCAATGTGGCGGCGCGCGGCCGGCTGGAGCACCCGCCCGCAGACCTTGTTCAGGGAGAGGGAGGGAAGCACCAGCGCGGGCATCATGGCGACGCCCAGTCCCTGGGCGACCAGGCTCTGCACCACCAGGTTGTCATCGCTGGCGAAGCGGATGTCCGGCACGAAGCCCAGCTCCGCGCATTCGTGGAGCAGATTGGCCCGGCAGCGCGGACAGCCCGCGATCCACCGCTCCTCGGCGAGGTCGGCCAGGTTCACGGCCCGGCGCCGCGCCAGCGGATGGCCGGTCGGCAGCAGGACCGTCAGCTGGTCCTCCAGCAGTCTGACCTCGGCGACCTCCTCCGGGATCTCCTCGTGCAACCCCGGATAGGTGAAGGCGAGGGTGATGTCGCACTCCCCGCGCTCCAGCCGACGCAGCGACTCCGGAGGCTCCCCCTCCAGCAGTTCCACCTGTATGCCCGGGTGCTCCTTGGCCAGACCGCTCAGGGCCTCCGGTACGAGGGTGACGTTGGCGCTGGGAAAGCCGCACAGGCGGACCCGTCCCGTGCGCAGACGCGCGTACGCCTTCAGCTGGGCTTCGGCGGCGGAAAGAGTGCCGAGGATCGTCTCGGCGTGCCGCGAAAGGGAGGTACCGGCCTCGGTGAGCTGCATCTTGCGGCCCACGCGGGTGAAGAGCGGGGTCCCGACGGCGCGTTCGAGCGCCTTCATCTGCTGGGTGATGGCCGGCTGGGTGTACCCCAGCACGCGGGCGGCCGCCGAATACGAGCCGGAGGCGACTACCGCATGGAACGTCCGTATGTGCCGGGAATCGAACACCCGTGAATCATAAGCGGACGTTGGAGGGGCCGTAGGCGGAATCCCGCCCCACGGCCCCTCGTGATCAAGCCAGCGGTCCCGGCCGCGCGGCGGCTACTTGTCGCCGACCCGGGAGCCGAGGGTGATGTCGACCGTGTTCGGCTTCCCGTCGCGCAGGTAGGTCAGCTTCACCGTGTCACCCGGCTTGTGCGTCCAGATCAGGCTGATCAGGGTCGGGCCGCTGTCGACCGGCTTGCCGCCGAACTCGGTGATGACGTCGCCGGGCTTGAGGCCCGCCTTGCCGGCCGGGCCGTTCGGGTCGACGAGGTCGTTCGCGGGCGCGCCCTGCTCGGAGATCTTGGCACCCTCGGACTTGGCCTGGAGGTCCACGGAAACCGAGATGACCGGGTAGACCGGCTTGCCCGTCTTGATCAGCGATTCGGCGACGTTCTTCGCCTGGTTGATGGGGATGGCGAAACCGAGGCCGATCGAACCGGCCTGGCCGCCGCCGAAGCCGCCGTTGCCGGCCGACTGGATCGCGGAGTTGATGCCGATGACGGCGCCGCGCCCGTCGAGGAGGGGGCCACCGGAGTTGCCCGGGTTGATCGAGGCGTCCGTCTGCAGGGCGCTCATGTACGAGTTCTTGCCGCCCGAGGCGTCACCGGAGGCGACCGGGCGGTTCTTGGCGCTGATGATGCCGGTGGTGACGGTGTTGGACAGGCCGAAGGGGGCGCCGATCGCGATGGTCGGGTCGCCGACGGCGACCTTCTCGGAGTCGCCGAGCGCCAGCGGCTTGAGGCCGGTCGGCGGGTTCTTCAGCTTGAGGACGGCGACATCGTAGCCCTGGGCCCGGCCCACCACCTCGGCTTCGTACTTCTTGCCGTCGAAGAAGGTCGCGGTGAGCTTGCCGCCGTTCGCGGCGGAGGCCACGACGTGGTTGTTGGTCAGGATGTGGCCCTGCTGGTCGTAGACGAAGCCGGTACCGGTACCGCCCTCGCCGTCACCTGCCGAGGCCTCGATGGTCACCACGCTGGGAAGGGCCCCGGCGGCGAGGCCCGCGATGGAACCGGGCTCGCGCTTGAGCTCCTTCGGGGCGGTGCCCGCGCTGATCGTGGTCGAGCCGGCGCCGTCGCTGCTGCGGTCGGCGGCCCAGTAGCCCACGCCGCCGCCGATACCGCCCGCCAGGAGGGCGGCCACGAGCACGCCGGCGATCAGGCCGCCCTTGCCCTTCGGCTTGGCGGGAGGGGTGCCGTCCGCGGTCAGGGGAGCTCCCCAGGCACCGCCGCCGTGGCCGCTGCCGCCCGCGCTGTAAGCGGGCACCGTGGGGGGCGGGGGCGGCCAGCCCCCGGCTCCGTGGGCGGCCGGGGTGTGGGCCTGCGCGGGATCGTGACCGTAGGCCGGGTCCGGCCCCTGGGCGTAAGCAGGGACCTGGCCCTGCGCGTACGCCGGGTCCGGGCCCGGAGCCGCCGCTGTGGGCGGGATCTGCTGGGTCGCCCCGGTGCCGGGCGCCGGCGTATGCGGCAGCTGTTGGGTCATCGGCTCGGCGGCTGGGGCGTCCGACGGGGACGCGTCGGCCGGCCGCGGCGCGGACGCCTGCCCCGACGCCTGCGTCGCGGAGGCCGGAGCAGGGGGTGCGGACGGGGCCGCGGGGGGTGTAGGGGCCGCGGTGCCCTCGTTCTCGGTGCTCACAGCGCTCTCTCCTCGTCACACACGGCTTCGGTATTTCTCTGGATATCGGTCCGACTGAACGTTCGACGTGCCGTACAAGTTCCTGGGCAAAGCCTTTCCCATGACCCGTCAGAGCACTGTAAGCCGGACCTGTGCATCTCCTGCCATTCTTTATATCCGACATTTGGGATGCATTCCCAGGGTCGAGCCCCCCACCGGACGGCTCGTCGATGGCACCATGACCCGGTGACCCACGCAATGCCGCGCCCCATCCAGGTCGTCGCCCACCGCGGCGCTTCGGAGGATGCCCCCGAGCACACCCTGGCCGCCTACCGCACGGCCATCGAGCACGGTGCCGACGCCCTCGAATGCGACGTGCGGCTCACCGCCGACGGCCACCTCGTACTGGTCCACGACCGCCGCGTGAACCGCACCTCCAACGGCCGCGGCGCCGTCTCCGCCCTGGAGCTGGCCGACCTCGCCGCCCTCGACTTCGGCTCGTGGAAGGACCGCGAGGAGTCCCCCGACTGGGACTCGGACCCCGAGCGCACCTCCGTCCTCACCCTGGAGCGCCTGCTGGCGCTGGTCTCGGATGCCGGACGGCCGGTACAGCTCGCCATCGAGACGAAGCACCCCACCCGCTGGGCCGGACAGGTGGAGGAGCGCCTCCTCTTCCTCCTCAAGCGGTTCGGTCTGGACGCCCCGCCCGCCGAGGGACCGCACCCGGTCCGGGTCATGAGCTTCTCGGCGCGCTCCCTGCACCGGGTGCGGGCGGCCGCCCCGACCATCCCGACCGTGTACCTGATGCAGTTCATCTCGCCGCGGATGCGCGACGGCCGGCTCCCTGCCGGCGTGCGGATCGCAGGCCCCGGGATGCGGATCGTGCGCAACCACCCCGGCTACATCCGCAAGCTTCAGGCCGTCGGTCATTCCGTCCACGTATGGACAGTGAACGATCCCCAAGACGTCCAACTGTGTGCCGATCTGGGGGTAGAAGCGATCATCACGAACAGACCCCGCCAAGTTCTGTCCCAACTCGGGCGCTGACGTCCCACGTCTCTCAGCCGTCACCCCCGCACCCCTGGTCACAGGGTGTGCCCCGGCGCATCCGCTCCGCATTTGTACGACGTGAATGCGTCAGAGGGCCCCGCCAGGCCGGTTTCCGGTCCAGGCCATTGGGGCATCCAGATCATGCGTGGGGCTAAGGAGGTTCCGGGGGTGGCGTTGGTGGTGGCACAGGAAGTGCCCACGTCTTCGTGCATGGATGTGCGCCATGGTCCTGCGAGCGTGGGCGAGGCGAGACACCGGATGCGCGAGCAGCTGCGCATGAGCGGTGTGTCCGAATCGGTCGTGGACGATGCCGTACTGATCCTTTCCGAACTGCTCAGCAACGCCTGTCGACACGGCAGGCCCCTGGGCGCGCCGGACGTCGGAGACGGGGTCATACGCGCCGCATGGCGCATCGACACGGCGGGACGGCTGACGGTCGAGGTCACGGACGCGGGCGGTCCCACCCGTCCCGTACCTGCCACACCTTCGGTCACCGCACGCGGCGGACGGGGGCTCAACATCATCAGCGCCCTGGCCCAGGACTGGGGTGTCAGGGACGGAGCAGCGGGCGAGGTCACCGTCTGGGTGGTCGTTGCCTGTGGGGCCCGGCACGACGATTTCGCTACGCGCGTTGCGCCCCCGGCGATCGACTTCAGCACCGCCTTCGACGACCTGGAACCCTGAACCAGGTCCGGGAGCGCACGCCGACCGTGCTCCCGGCCGCACCCCACCGGTTCCGGCGGTACGAACGGCTAGGCTCGCGCCCAGACACGACGCCGTACCGCCGCAACCGGGAGACACCCACGATGGCCAAGAAGCGCCCCGCAGCGAAGACTGCAAAGCCGCAGCTCGACAACGGCGAGATCCCGGTGGTGGGCGCCCGCGAGCCCTGTCCCTGTGGATCCGGGCGCCGCTACAAGGCCTGCCACGGCGCAGCTGCCGCGCACGCCGTCACCGAACACGTCCAGCGCCCCTTCGAGGGCCTGCCGGGCGAGTGCGACTGGGTCGCGCTGCGCGAGCTGGTGCCCGCCGCGACCGTTCCGCTGTCCCTCAAGGGCGGTCTGCCCGACGGCGTCCCCTCGGTCACGCTGGTGACCGTGCTCCCCATGGCCTGGCCCGCTCTGCGCCGTGAGGACGGATCCGTCCTGCTCGGCCTGCAGAACGACTCCTCCAGCGGGGACCTCGCCCGCGACATGGGCGACACGCTGGAGCGTGCACTCGTAGCGGAGCCTGGTACTCCGATTTCCGCGCGCCGGGTTCCGGCCGAAGGCCCGCGACTTCAGGATCTCCTGGACCTCGACGGCGGTTTCGAGCCGGTTGTGCACAGCGGCTTCGAATTCTGGATTCCGGAATCCGAGAGCGCCCAGAACGCTTCTCCGGAGATCGCCGCATCGCTGGAACGCGCCAACGCGGCCGCCATTCCCACCGTCAAGCTGAACGGCGTGGACGCGTCCTACTGGTGCGAGACGCCGGAGAAGAACCACCTGCGCTGGGTCATGCCGCACCCGGAGGAGAAGCTGCTCGACGCCCTCGCGCGCCTGCACGCGGCCGGCGCCTCCTCGCTCGGCGAGGGCACCCGACTCGTCGGTTCCTTCCGCGCGCACGGCCTGATGGTCCCCGTCTGGGACCTGCCCACCGGCGTGACGGCCGATGACGTGGAGAAGCCCGCTGCGGAGTTCGCCGAGCGGCTGGCAGCGGCTCTGACGGCGGACGCACCGCTGACGACTGAGGAGCGCCGGGCGCGCGGCGGGCTGACCAACCGCCAGGTGACACTCAGCTGAAGCGCATCCTCGCGCAGGTCCGGTGACCGGAGTCACAACTCCCGTTAATCGTCTGCAAATCGGTGTCTGAATATCAGAGATCGAATTTGCGAACAGGCGATCTCTTGTTACCGTTCTTGTAGCCCGGTCGCTGGTGCATCCCCCGTCGCCAGCGACCGGGCCCTTCCATTTCCTGCGGTGTTCAACCGATACCCGGTGCCGGTGAGTTGCTCCCGGACCGCAGCAGGAGCTTCCCTTCATCATCCGGAACTGCAAACTCCGCAACTGCCGAGTAGCTGTCCGGCGTTCCCGCCGCAGCCTCCCGCGGCGTCTCGCACAGACCCGGCTCGTCACCCGCTCCGATCCCGCACCGGATCTGCACCGTGCGGCCGGCCGGACCCATCAGCGTCAGCACCGCGTCCAGCGCCCGGCCGCTGGTGTTCCGGTAGTAACTCCGGCCCCATGTCTGCCCGTCACCCGTCAGGACACACGTCTGCGCCTCCAGCCCGTGCGGCGAGGAGAGTTCGGGACCGCACCGCGCATCCGTACGGGGCTGCTCGGCCGGGCCGGGCCGTTGCGGCCCTGCCGCCGGCGGCCGGGCCGCGGGCGCCGCGGGAGAGGTGCGCGAGGAGTCCGACAGCCCGAGCGCCGAGAAGAGCTCCCCGACCCGTCCCCCGCCTTTCGCGTCGTCCTGACCGGCGAAATCCGGCCCGGCGATCGCTCCGGCGAGCGGGAGCGACAAGATGATCAGCACACCGGCGCCGATACCGATCAAGCGGAGATTCATTCGCCGAAGATAGCGATGCGGGAAAGGGGCACGGAGATCCCCGCGCCCAATTCCCCTGGAAACCGCCCCTGCCGACACCCGTACGA
The DNA here is from genome assembly GCF_001905445.1 of Streptomyces sp. CB00455. Lineage (GTDB taxonomy): Bacteria > Actinomycetota > Actinomycetes > Streptomycetales > Streptomycetaceae > Streptomyces. The sequence goes on from NZ_LIVQ01000004.1 coordinate 140,238, forward strand.
GTGATCCGCCGCTGGGGGCACCTCAGTAGGCGAGCCTGCTGCCGTCGCCGGGCGCACCGCTGCTGGCCTCCACCAGCGCGTCAACGACCGCCTCGACCTCGGGCAGCCACAGTCCGGTGGCGTCGGCCCGGCCCGCCCGGCCGGTGGCACCGGCCCGGCCCGCCCTCCCCGCCCGTGCGCACGGTTCGCGCTCCCACCGCACCAGGCCGCCGCTGGACGCGGCCGAAGGCGGCAGCAAGAGGTAGCCGCCCTCGCCGTGGAAGCGCAGCGAAGAGGGCACGTGGTCCTTGGCGTAGAGGAGTTCGCCGAGCCGTTCCAGCGAGTACGGCGCCACCAGGAGCGACCAGCGCGTGGGCGTGGCCACGACCGGCCCGAGCCGCAGCCCCTGCGCCTCCAGCCGTACGAGCGCCCGCGCGGCGGCGGCGGCCGGGAGGCTGACCGCACACGGCGCCGCCCCTCCGGTCGCCATCAGGACGGGGGCACTGGGCCGCTTGGTCCACCACCAGGACACCATCTGGGGATCGGTGGTGGCTGCGAGCAGGCCGGGGTCGAAGGGGTGCGCTCCGGGGACGACGCAGTCGGGGTCGGGGCAGGCGCAGCGCGAGCCGTCGGCGGCGGACCGGCCGATGCCGGGAATCACGGGCCACTGCCAGGTGGTGGCGCACATGAGCGCCGCGTCGAGGAGAGCCGGCTCGGAGCTGCTCCGTGCCGCCACGGGCCGCAGGGTTCGCCGTACACGGTCACGGAGTCGCTGGAGACGCCTTCCGAGGATCTCGCGCATGAGCGCTCGTTCCTTTCCGTTGAACGCCGAGGGCCACATCACACCGGGTAATCGGTGCATCACCACACGTACACGTTGCGCATCGCTGTCCGCTATAAGCAGGTTCACACGGTTCGTGCAGCGGTCTTACGAGTCCATCAAACGTCCGCCGGACCTGGAGCACACCCGCGCCGACCGCCGGCGCAGGCCGGCGCCGCTAAGGACGACCGGTGATGCCGGACGGTTCCCCGCCCCTGCCCAGACCGTGCCGAAGTAGTACGGGGAAGGCGCCAACTGGCCCCGGGTACTGCCGAATACGTACCCGGACCCCCTATCCAGTTGTTCCAGTCGACCGCAAAAAACGCCCCCTTGCGGCTTTTTCCGGCCAAGTTCTAGCCTTGGCTGGACAGTGAGTTGCCGACCCACGGACACCAGGATTCCCACCTGGGCAATGCTGGACATGGATCCGTATGTGCGTGTAGATGTGGATTCCTTGATGGCGGCGCAGCACGATCTGGGGGTTTGCGATGCTATTCGGCGAATCGCACCAGGTGGAAAGGCGGACGCCATGAGCGCCGCGCATCTGCCGAAAGTGGCCGGAATCGATCCGGCAGCCACGACACCGCCGCACACTGTGGCGCCCACGCCCGCCCGGACCACCCCCGCCCAGGGCGCAGCCCCCGGCCCGGGCAGCGTCATCCAGGACCGGCTGGCCGGCATGGTCTCGGACCTCACCACCCTCCACGAGCTCACCGAGCGCCTGGCACGCGCCGATGACCTCGACTCCTCCCTCCACGAGTTCCTGCGTGCCGGGGCCGCACTCGTCGGCGCCCGCCGCGGCCTGATCGTCCTGGAGCCCTCCGACGGGCTCGGCCCCACCAGCACGATCGGCCTCGGCCTCGGCCGCGCGGACCTCGGCCACATCGAGACCGTGCCGCGCAGTGCGACCTCGTACGGCCGCATCCTCGACGGGCTCCCCGGTGCCCAGGGCGGCTCCGAGGTGCTCCCCGAACCGGACGCACCCCCCGGCACCGGCGGGTTCGCCGCTCCCGTGGATCCCCGCCACCGTGAGGTCGCTGCACGCCTCGGCTACGCCGCCAGCTACGCGCTGCCGCTGACCGCCGAGGCCACCGGCCGGCTGGGCGCGGCCGTCTGGCTCTACGACGAGCAGGCCGAACCCAGCGACCGCCAGCGTGACCTCGCCGGGCTGTACGTACGGCAAGCCGCCGAGCACCTGGCCCGGATGCTGGAGGTGGAGCGCGCCCGCTCGCGCCTGGCGACCGTCACCGAGGAACTGCTGCCCAGCAGGCTCCCCCGGGTGCCCGGGGTGCAACTCGCAGCCCGCCACCACGCGGGGCCTCGCGGCGGGGGCGACTGGTACGACGCACTGCCGCTGCCGGAGGGCGCCCTGGGCCTCGCGGTCGGCTCCGTCACCGGTTCGGGGCCCAGCGCCGTCGCCGCGATGGGACGCCTGCGGGCCTCCCTGCGCGCGTACGCCGTCATGGAGGGCGAGGATCCCGTCGCCGTCCTGTCCGACCTGGAACTGCTGCTGCGCCTCACCGAGCCCGCGCGCTCGGCCACCGCGCTCTTCGCCTACTGCGAGCCCGCCCAACGCAAGATCGTCCTCGCCGGAGCGGGCCACACCCCGCCCCTGCTGATCGGCGAGCGCCGCACCGAGTACGTGGAGACCTCGCTCTCCGCGCCCCTCGGGATGCTGTCCTGCTGGGAGGCGCCGAGCGTGGAACTCGAACCCGCGCCCGGAGAAACGGTGCTGCTCTACACGGACGGCCTGCTCCGCCGTACCGGCGACCCGATGGACCGGGCCTACGCCCGGCTGCACGCCGCGGCCACCGGGGTCCCGCGTACCGCCCGGGACGATCCGGCCGCCCTCTGCGACCACATCCTGCGCACCGTACTGCCGGAGGGAGAACCCGCGGACCCCACCGAGGACGTCGTGCTGCTCGCCGCCCGGTTCGGGTGACCTGGGGCACCTCGGGGCGCCCGCACCCGTCCCACCTGCGCAGATGAACCGGAACACGTTCCTCCCCCCGCGCTTACGATGGAAGCGGTCCACACCCAGGTCCGTGTCTGTCGTTCTGTCGTAGCTGAGGAGAAGACGTGGCTGACGAGCTCACCCCGGAGACCCCGGAAGAAGAGCAGCCCAAGAAGACGCACAAGCAGCGCAAGAACGGGCTGTATCCGGGGGTCAGCGAAGAACTCGCCGAGAGCATGCGCACCGGGTGGGCGGACACCGAGCTGCACGGGCTCGAACCCATCGCCCAGGCCGCACACACGGCCGTCCGCCGCGCCGCGCTCTCCGCGCGCTTTCCCGGCGAGCGCCTCGTCGTCCCGGCCGGGCGGCTGAAGACCCGCTCGAACGACACCGAGTACCCCTTCCGCGCTTCGACCGAGTACGCCTACCTCACCGGCGACCAGACGGAGAACGGCGTCCTCGTCCTGGAGCCCACCGGGCAGAGCGGCCACAAGGCCACCGTCTACCTGCTGCCCCGCTCCAACCGCGAGAACGGCGAGTTCTGGCTCTCCGGTCAGGGCGAGCTGTGGGTCGGCCGCCGCCACTCCCTCACCGAGGCCGAGCAGCTCCTGGGCATTCCCGCCAAGGACGTCCGCGAACTCGCCGAGGCGCTCACCGACGCCGAAGGTCCGGTCCGGGTCGTGCGCGGTCACGACACCCTGATCGAATCCGCCCTCACCGACAAGGTGACCAAGGAGCGCGACGAGGAGCTGCGGGTCTACCTGTCCGAGGCACGCGCCGTGAAGGACGAGTTCGAGATCGGCGAGCTGCAGAAGGCCGTCGACTCCACCGTCCGCGGCTTCGAGGACGTCGTGAAGGTCCTCGACAAGGCAGAGGCCACCTCGGAGCGCTACATCGAGGGCACCTTCTTCCTGCGCGCCCGCGTCGAGGGCAACGACGTCGGCTACGGCTCCATCTGCGCCGCCGGCCCGCACGCCTGCACCCTGCACTGGGTCCGCAACGACGGCGACGTCCGCTCGGGCGACCTGCTCCTGCTCGACGCGGGCGTGGAGACCCACTCCCTCTACACCGCGGACGTCACGCGCACGCTGCCGGTCAACGGCACGTACACCGACATCCAGCGCAAGATCTACGACGCGGTCCACGCGGCCCAGGAAGCCGGCATCGCCGCCGTGAAGCCGGGTGCGAAGTTCCGCGACTTCCACGACGCCTCCCAGCACGTGCTCGCCGAGAAGCTGGTGGAGTGGGGCCTGCTGGAGGGTCCGGTCGAACGGGTCCTGGAGCTCGGCCTGCAGCGCCGCTGGACCCTGCACGGCACCGGCCACATGCTCGGCATGGACGTCCACGACTGCGCCGCCGCGCGCACCGAGGCGTACGTGGACGGCACGCTGGAGCCCGGCATGTGCCTGACCGTCGAGCCCGGCCTGTACTTCCAGGCCGACGACCTGACCGTGCCCGAGGAGTACCGGGGCATCGGCGTGCGCATCGAGGACGACATCCTGGTCACCGAGGAGGGCAACAGGAACCTGTCGGCCGCCCTGCCCCGCACGTCCGAGGACGTCGAGGCCTGGATGGCGCGCCTCAAGGGCTGATCCCGGGGTTCGGTGTGTGTGACGGTGGGCGGGTTCCCGGTGGGAGCCCGCCCACCGGCGTTCCTAGGACACCTTCAGCAGCGCGTCGTCGCGCCACTTCAGCATCTTGTCGAAGCTCACCACCGCGCCCCGGCGGCCCGGCCGGTTCCCGAAACGGACGTGGTCGGCGAGTTCCTCGATCAGGTGCAGGCCCCGGCCGTGCTCGGCCAGCGAGGGTCTGCGGCGGCCCGCCGCGGGCGGGAATCCCGGACCCGAATCGCTCACCTCGATGCGGCAGCGGTCCCCGTCCAGGTAGGCCGTGACGCGGTACGCCTCGGTCTCGTCCCGGACGCCTACGGCGCCGCCGTGCTCCACGGCGTTCGCGCACGCCTCGCTCAGCGCGACCGACAGATCGAATGAGATGTCCGGATCCACTCCCGCGGTCTCCATCGTCCCCAGCAGCAGTCGCCTGGCGAGCGGCACGCTCGCGGCTTCGCGCCTCAAGTGGAGAGACCACCAGATGCTCATACGGTTACCTATTGCCGCCCACGGGGGGCCGTAAGCGCTCTGCAGCCGACCGGACACGCAATGCGCCCGTTCGGCCGATGCCGTTCTCCGGGACCCCGGTGTATGCGCAGGCGCAGGATTCAGGTGCGTGAGGTGCCCGGACTGCGGGATGTGCGGACGCCCCGGGCCCCGTGCGCGCGGTGTCCGGTCCGTGCGCCGAGCGGGTCTCATCCCGGACTCATGGGACCTTCCGGACCTGCCGCATCGGGGGGTCGAACGCAGTGCGATGATGGGCCGGCCATGACTGCCCCCCACGCGACGCACGCCGGAGCCGGCCTCCGGCTCCTCCGGACCGCGGTGTTCACCGCGGTCTGCGTCGTGCTGTCCGCGGTCGGGCACACCCTGGCGTCCTGCGCCACCGTGCCCTGGTGGTCCCTGTGCACCGGCTTCCTCACCGTGTTCGCGGTCGCTGCTCCGCTCGCCGGGCGGCGGCGGGCGCTCCCCGGCATCGCGGCCGCACTGGCCGCCGGACAACTCGGGCTGCACGCGCTGTTCGCCCTTGGCCAGCACAGCGCCGGGCCCGCCGCGTCGCGGTCGGCCGGAACCGCCGACGACTCGCTCGCGAAGCTGGCGGCGCAGCTGGTGTGCGGGGGCAACTCCGTGCCGCTCAGCGCGGTCGACGCCCGCAGGATCCTGGAGACCGCGGGTCTCGACCCGGCCGCCCTGACCGTCCAGGCCGGCCAGCTCGGTCAGGTGGGAGAGAGCGCCGCCCAGGTCCACGGCGCGCACTTCCACTCCGCCCAGGCGATCACCGCGGCCCCCGCGACCGGTCTCCTCAGCCCTGCCATGCTGCTCGGCCACGTGCTGGCCGCACTGGCAGCGGGCTGGCTGCTCAGCCGCGGCGACGCCGCGCTCCTGCGTCTCGTGGAGCTGTCCCGGCTCTCGGCGGAAGCCGCCCCGATGCGGCCCCTGCGGGCCGCCCTGGCCTTCGTACGCGCCCTTGGGGCCGGGCTTCCGGGCACGGCCGGTCGTGGGCAGCGGGTCCGGCGGACGGCGGGCGAAGCCACCGCCCCCACCGGCCGGGAAGTACTCCACCACACGGTGACCAGGCGCGGACCGCCCATGGCGCTCGCCCTCGCAGCCTGACGCGGCACCCCTCCCGGGAAACACAGCGGGATCACCGGTGCCGCGAGATCTCCGTGCGCGCCCGCGCGCGGAGCCACCGTCACCACTGCTTCCCGGAGTGTTCCGCCATGAAGACCTCTCGCGTGTCCTTCGCCGCTGCCCTCGCCGCCGGTACCGTCCTCGTCCTGTCCGGCACCGCCTTCGCCCACGTCGGCGTCCAGCCCGGAGAGGCCACCAAGGGCGGTTACGCCACCATCAACTTCAAGGTCCCGAACGAGCGCGACAACGCCTCGACCACCCAGCTCGAAGTGAACTTCCCCGTCGACCAGCCGCTCACGTCCGTCATGCCGCAGGACGTTCCGGGCTGGACCGTGAACGTCGAGAAGACCAAGCTCGACAAGCCGCTCACGGTGCACGGCAAGCAGATCAACGAGGCCGTCACCAAGGTGACCTGGTCCGGCGGCAAGATCGAGTCCGGCAAGTTCCAGCAGTTCCCGCTCTCCGTCGGCAAGCTGCCCGAGAACGCCGACCAGATGGTCTTCAAGGCCATCCAGACGTATGACAACGGCGAGGTCGTGCGCTGGATCGAAGAGGCCAAGGAAGGCGCCACGGAACCGCAGAACCCGGCGCCGGTGCTGAAGCTGACCGCAGCGCCGGCCGCGGCCGGCGACCACGACGACAAGAAGGCCGCCGAGGCCAAGGCGGCCGACGGCGCGGAGCACAGCGGCCACGACGAGTCGGCTTCCGAGCACGGTTCCGACACGACCGCGCGCGCCCTCGGCATCGCCGGCATCGTCGTCGGGCTCGGCGGTGTGGCCTTCGGCGTCGCCTCGCGGCGTCGCTCCGCCTGACCCGACGCGCGTCCAGGCACCGTCGTTCCCGAACGCCCGCACCACCCCCGATCCCAGGGACACCCCTCCATGCGCACCACACGCGTGACGGTCGCCGCCCTCCTGGCGGCGGCCGCACTCACCCTCACCGGCTGCGGCAGCGAACCCGCGAAGCCCGGTTCGGTCACCCAGATCTCCGGCGGCCAGAGCAGCGGCAAGGCCGCGACCCTTCTGGACCGCCCCTTCACCAAGCCGGAGCTGGTCCTCACGGACACCACCGGCAAGCCGTGGAACCTGCGTGAGCAGACCAAGGGCAAGCCGACGCTCATCTACTTCGGCTACACCAACTGCCCCGACGTGTGCCCGCTGACCATGAGCAACATCGCCGTCGCCAAGAAGTCCCTCCCGAAGGCCGACCAGGACAACCTCCGGGTCGTCTTCGTCACCACCGATCCCGAACGGGACACTCCCGAGTCCCTCGGGGCGTGGCTCACCTCCCAGGACCCGGCCTTCACCGGCCTCACCGGGGACTTCGCCACCATCCAGGCAGCCGCGCGCTCGCTCGGCATCGGCATCGACCCGCCCAAGAAGGAAGCCGACGGCAGCATCGTCTCCATGCACGGTGCCCAGGTCATCGCGTTCTCGCCCAAGACCGACGAGGGCTACGTCCTGTACGGCGAGGGCGCCACCGTCGACGACTACACCAAGGATCTGCCGAAGATCGCCAAGGGAGAGAACCCGTGAACGCCCGCACCACCCGCCGCCTGACCGTCGCACTCTCCCTGACGGCGGCCCTCGGCATATCCGGTTGCTCCGGCTCCGGTGACGAAGCGGCCGAGCCCGCACCCACGGTCAGCGGCGCCTTCATGCCCGAGCCGGTCAACGACAAGATGGCCGGTGCGTTCATGGTCATCAAGAACGGCTCCAAGACGGCCGACAAACTCACGGGCGTCACCTCCCCCCTCTCCGACGACCTGCAGATCCACGAGACCAAGGACCAGAAGATGCAGCAGGTCCCGGCCTTGGACGTGCCTGCCAACGGGGAGCTCAGGCTGGAGCGCGGCGGCAGCCACATCATGTTCATGGGGCTCAAGAGCACTCCGAAGGTCGGCGACAAGGTCACCGTCGAACTGCGCTTCGCCAAGGCCGACCCCGTCAAGGTCGAGCTCGACGTGAAGGAACGGACGTACACCGCGCAGCACTCCAACGCCCACTGACGGACCGAGGAAGCGACACGCCATGACGGCCACCGCCCCCACCCCCTCCACGGCACAGGTCCGGCCCGCGGCACTGCTGCCGCGGTTCGTGCTGGTCCTCGCGGCCCTGCTGGCAGCCCTGTTCGCCGCGGCCTCCCCGGCCACGGCGCACGCCGCACTGACCGCGAGCGACCCCAAGGACGGGGCGGTGGTCGCCACGGCGCCCGCCCAGGTCTCGCTCTCCTTCTCGGAACAGGTCGCCATGGGCGACGACTCCATCCGTGTCCTGGATCCCCAGGGCAGGCGTGTGGACACCGGCGAGCTGCGCGACATGTGCAGCGGGAACGTCATCCGCTACGGCGTCGCACTGCACTCCGGCCTTGCCAACGGCACCTACACCGTCGCCTGGCAGGCCGTCTCGGCCGACAGCCACCCGGTCTCGGGTGCCTTCACCTTCTCCGTCGGCGCGCCCTCGGCCACCGCCGTCGCCCTGCCCGCAGGGAAGGCGGGCGGCGGGCCGGTCGGCGTCGCGTACACGATCGCCCGTTACGCCGCCTACGCCGGCTTCACCGTCCTCGTCGGCGGCGCCGCCTTCATCCTGCTCTGCCTGCGCCGGGGGGCTGCCGAACGCCCACTCCAGAAGCTCGTCGTGCGTGCCTGGGTCACCCTCACCGCGGCCACCCTCGCGATGCTGGTGCTGCGCGCCCCGTACACCGGGTCGGGCAGCTTCTCCGACGTCTTCGACCTCGACGGCCTGAGAGCCGTTCTGGAAACCAAGGCCGGGGCCTCTCTGGTCTCCCGGCTGCTCCTGCTGGGCGCCGCGGCCCTCTTCATCGCCGTCCTCTTCGGTGTCTACGCGCGCCGTCAACAGGGCTCCGGAACGGCGGAAGAAGCCAAGGACACCAGCGACCTCACCTTCGGTCTGGGAATCGGCGGCGCCGTCGTGTCCGCCGGTATCGCCGCTACCTGGGCCCTGTCCGAACACGCCTCCACCGGGATCCAGACCGCTGTGGCGATGCCCGCCGACATCCTTCACCTGTTGGCGGTCGCCACCTGGCTCGGGGGGCTCGCCGCGCTGCTCGTGGCCCTGAGCACGATGCCGGGAATCGAGCCCGCGGCCGTCCGGCGCTACTCGAAGATCGCTTTCGTCAGCGTCCTGGTCCTCACCGTCACAGGCGTCTACCAGTCCTGGCGCCAGCTCGGCAGCTGGTCCGCCCTGACGGACACCGCGTACGGGCAGCTGCTGCTCCTGAAGCTCGGCCTGGTTTCCCTCCTGGTCGGCATCGCCTGCCTCTCGCGGAAGTGGACAGCGCAACTCGCCGTGGCTCCCCAAACCGTCGATGTTTCACGTGAAACAGCCCCTGTCGCTGCGGATGTTTCACGTGAAACCGAGCCGGATACCGCGCCGGAGGCCGCGCCGACGGACCCGCAGCGCGCCGCCCAGCTCGCCCGCCAGCGCACCGTTCGCGAGAAAGCGCGTGAGAAAGCGCGTGAGAAGCAGGCCCGAGAAGCGGATCCGGCCCGTGCGGGTCTGCGGCGCTCCGTCCTCGCCGAGACAGGCGTGGCCGTGGTCCTGCTCGCCGTGACCACCGTACTCACCGGCACCGAACCCGGACGTACCGTGGAGCGGGAGGCAGCCGGGGGTCCGGCTGCCACTGCCGTTCCCGACCGCGCCGTCAAGGTCAGCCTGCCTTTCGACACGGGCGGCCAGAACGGCAAGGGCCATGTCCGCCTCGAATTCGACCCCGGCCGGGTCGGCGCCAACACTCTGCACCTGTGGGCCGATTCTCCGGACGGGCAACCCCTCGATCTGCCTGAGATCAAGGTGTCCTTCACCCTTCCGGCGAAGGACATCGGACCGCTGCCGCTACTGCCCGACCGCGCTGCCCCCGGCCATTGGGCCGCATCCGGTGTGCAGCTGCCGCTCGCCGGTGAATGGCGGATCGACGTGACCGTCCGCACCTCCGACATCGACCAGACGACCGTCCAGAAGACCGTGAAGATCGGCTGACCAGCGTGACCCAGAACACCCCCGACATCGAGATCTCCCGACGCCGACTGCTGGGCACCGTCGGCGCCGCCGGCGCCGCCGGCCTCGCACTGGGCTCCACCGGTGGCGCCCTCGCACACTCCGCGCTCTCCGACTCGGGGAGCGGCTCCACCGCGGGTGCCGGGGGGCAGCTCGCCTCGCTCGGCGCCACACAGGTCACCTTCCACGGCGATCACCAGGCCGGCATCACGACGCCTCTGCAGGCCAAGGGCCACTTGATCGCCTTCGACCTCGCCGCCGGCGCCGGGCGTACGGAAGCCGCCGCACTGATGCGGCGCTGGTCCGAGACCACCCGCCGGCTCATGGCAGGCGAAGCGGCGACGTCATCCGACACCGGCATCGCCCTCGACGCCGGCCCTTCCTCCCTCACCGTCACCTTCGGCTTCGGCCACTCCTTCTTCGAACGCACCGGCCTCACCTCCCGCCGGCCCGCCGCCCTCGACCCGCTGCCGGCCTTCTCCTCCGACCGGCTCGACGACCGGCGCAGCAACGGCGACCTGTGGGTGCAGGTCGGCGCGAACGACGGGCTCGTCGCCTTCCACGCCCTGCGAGCCCTGCAGAAGGACGCCGGAGACGCGGCCCGGGTCCGCTGGCAGATGAACGGCTTCAACCGCTCCCCCGGCGCCACGGCCTCGCCCATGACCGCGCGCAACCTCATGGGTCAGATCGACGGCACCCGCAACCCGAAGCCCTCCGACTCCGATTTCGACAAGCGGATCTTCGTCCCCGGCTCGGGTCCCGGCCCCGCCGAGCACGCCTGGATGGCCGGGGGCTCGTACGCCGTTGTCCGGCGCATCCGCATGCTCCTCGACGACTGGGACAGGCAGTCACTGGCCCAGCAGGAGCAGGTCATCGGCCGTACCAAGGCAGCCGGTGCCCCGCTGACGGGCGGTGGAGAGACCACGGAGATGGCCCTCGACAAGATCGGTGCCGACGGCAAGCCGGTCATCCCGTCCAACGCCCACGCCAGGATCTCCGCACCCGAGCAGAACGGCGGGGCCGCCATGCTGCGGCGGCCCTTCTCCTTCCACGACGGGATCGACGCGGACGGCGCCCCCGATGCCGGGCTCCTCTTCATCTGCTGGCAGGCCGACCCGTTGCGCGGTTTCGTCCCCGTGCAGCGCAAGCTCGACCGCGGTGACGCGCTGTCGGCGTTCATCCGGCACGAGTCCAGCGGCCTGTACGCGGTGCCGCCCGGCCCACGTGCCGGGGAGTACGTCGGGCAACGGCTGCTCGAAGGGTGAACAGCGCCCCGGCGGGCGGCACCCCGGCATTAGGCTGATCGCATGTCGGCCACCCGCTTCACGTATCTCGGTCCCGAGGGCACTTTCACCGAAGCCGCCCTCCGCACGCTGCCGGAAGCCGCCACGCGGGAGCTCGTCCCGATGGTGTCGGTGCCGGCCGCCCTGGACGCCGTGCGCAACGGCGAGGCCGCTGCCGCTCTGGTCCCGATCGAGAACTCGGTCGAGGGCGGGGTCACCGCCACCCTCGACGAGCTGGCTTCCGGCGAACCGCTGATGATCTACCGCGAGGTGCTGCTGCCCATCGCGTTCGCGCTGCTCGTGCGGCCCGGGACCGCCCTGTCGGACGTCAAGACCGTCACGGGGCACCCGGTCGCACAGCCGCAGGTGCGCAACTGGCTGCGGGCCAACCTGCCCGACGCGGTGTGGGAGTCGGCCGCCTCCAACGCGGACGGCGCCCGTCTGGTCCAGGAGGGCCGTTTCGACGCGGCCTTCGCAGGCGAGTTCGCCGCCGCCACCTACGGACTCGTCCCGCTGGTCACGGAGATCCACGACGCCGAGAACGCCGAGACCCGGTTCGTGCTCGTGGGTCGGCCCGCCAGGCCGGCGGCCCCCACCGGCGCCGACAAGACCTCCGTCGTCCTGTGGCTCGGCGACGACCACCCCGGTGCGCTGTTGGAGCTGCTGCAGGAATTCGCCGTGCGCGGGGTCAACCTGATGCTGATCCAGTCCCGGCCGACCGGCGAGGGCATCGGCAACTACTGTTTCGCCGTCGATGCCGAGGGCCACATTTCCGACCGCCGGGTCAGTGAGGCCCTCATGGGTCTCAAGCGGACGTGCCCACAGGTCCGCTTCCTCGGCTCCTACCCCCGCGCTGGTGTCGCTCAGAGTGACGTCCGCGCCCCCCGGCCGGGAACGTCCGACGGCGACTTCACCGCGGCCTCCGACTGGCTGACGCGTTGCCTCGACGGCCGCACCTAGGCTCTGTCCCCCGTCCACAGAGTTATCCACAGGCTTAGCGGGAGACCTGGGGACAAGTCGACAGGGTGGCACGGCAAGGTCGACATATCGGCGGAGGGGCCCAGGTTTCGCGCTGGGGAGCGGAAGGTGAACGACGTCACCCCCACATCGCCGATCAACTCTTTGGGGCGAGGCATTCCCACCCGAATGAGTGTGTGAGGGCGGTTTGAACCGTGAACCGTTCCACCCTTCCGCCGGTCGGGAATGATCTATTTCCGTGTCCACAGAGGCGGCACACAGCCTGTGGATAAGATGCCGACCGCTGAAATTCCTGTGGACAAGGAACGCCGTCCGCCCCCGTTCAGAACCTGACGACCGGGGGGTGTGCCCCTTTTCGGGGAATGGGCCCGCTTTTATTGACCCTCCGGTAAGCGCCACTTCCGGCCAGGCACCGAGACTTATACATTCGGGGCAATCGAGACATAGCGACACGCAGCGTGATATGGGTGTGATCCGAGGAACCCCAGGCCGGTAGCCTGGAGGGGTGATTGACCTTCGGCTGCTCCGTGAAGACCCTGACCGTGTCCGCGCCTCGCAGCGCGCCCGTGGAGAGGACGTCGAACTCGTCGACGCACTGCTCTCCGCCGACGAGCGCCGCAGGTCGTCCGGCATGCGCTTCGACGAACTGCGCAATGAACAGAAGTCGCTCGGCAAGCTCATCCCGAAGGCCTCTCCCCAGGAGCGGGCAGAGCTGCTGAAGAAGGCCGAGCAGCTCAAGCAGGACGTGAAGGCGGCGGAGGCCGAGCAGAACGAGGCCGACGAGGCCGCAAAGCAACTTCTCCTCCAGCTCGGCAACATCGTCCACGAGGACGTCCCGGTCGGCGGCGAGGAGGACTTCACCGTCCTGGAGACGCACGGCACCATCCGCGACTTCGGCGCCGAGGGCTTCGAGCCCAAGGACCACCTGGAGCTCGGCGAGTCGCTGGGCGCCATCGACGTCGAGCGCGGCGCCAAGGTCTCGGGTTCCCGCTTCTACTACCTCACCGGCGTGGGCGCACTGCTCGAACTCGCCCTCGTCAACGCCGCCATCGGCCAGGCCACCGAGGCCGGTTTCATCCCGATGCTGACCCCGGCACTGGTCCGCCCGCGCGCCATGGAGGGCACGGGCTTCCTCGGCCAGGCCGCGGAGAACGTGTACCACCTCGAGAAGGACGACTACTACCTGGTCGGCACCTCCGAGGTCCCGCTCGCCGCGTACCACATGGACGAGATCATCGAGGCCGACAAGCTGCCGCTGCGCTACGCCGGTTTCTCGCCCTGCTTCCGCCGCGAGGCCGGTACGTACGGCAAGGACACCCGCGGCATCTTCCGCGTCCACCAGTTCGACAAGGTCGAGATGTTCTCGTACGTCGCGCCCGAGGAGGCCGAGGCCGAGCACCAGCGGCTGCTCGAATGGGAGAAGCAGTGGCTGACCAGCCTGGAACTGCCCTTCCAGGTGATCGACGTCGCCACCGGTGACCTCGGGGCGTCGGCTTCGCGCAAGTTCGACTGCGAGGCCTGGATTCCCACCCAGGGCAAGTACCGCGAGCTGACCTCCGCCTCGAACTGCGACAGCTTCCAGGCCCGCCGCCTGTCGATCCGCTACCGCGACGGCAAGAAGACCCAGCCGTTGTCCACGCTGAACGGCACGCTGTGCGCCGTACCGCGCACGATCGTGGCGATCCTGGAGAACCACCAGCAGGCCGACGGCTCGGTGCGGGTCCCCCCGGTACTCCGCCCCTACCTCGGCGGCCGCGAGTTCCTGGAGCCGATCACCAAGTGAGCCCGGCGCCCTTCCCGTACAAGCTCGTCGCGACCGACCTCGACGGCACGCTCCTGCGTGGCGACGACACCGTCTCGGAACGCACCCGTGAAGCCCTTGCCGCGGCGACCGCGGCAGGGGCGGCGCACATCGTCGTCACCGGACGTGCCGTGCCCTGGACCCGCCACGTACTGGACGATCTCGGCTACAAGGGGATCGCCGTGTGCGGGCAGGGCGCACAGGTCTATGACGCGGGCGCACACCGGCTGCTCACCTCGGTGACGCTGGACCGGCAGCTGGCCGGTCTGGCGCTGTCGAAGATCGAGGCCGAGATCGGCCCGCTGGCCCTGGCCGCCAGCCGGGACGGTGTGGACGGCGAGGTCCTCTTCGGACCCGGCTACCAGGTACAGGAGGGCCTCCCGGCCATCCACCTGGACGACACCGCCGCGGTGTGGACGGCCCCGCTGAACAAGCTGTACATCCAGCACCCGGGCCTGGACGACGACACCCTCGTCAAGGTGGCCCGGGAGATGGCGGGCAATCTGGTCGGCATCGTCATGGCCGGTCCCGGGATAGTGGAGATCCTTCCGCTGGGCCTGACCAAGGCCACCGGTCTCTCACTGGCTGCGCGCCGGCTCGGGGTGAAGGCGGCGGAGACGATCGCCTTCGGTGACATGCCCAACGACATCCCGATGTTCGGCTGGGCGGCGCACGGGGTGGCCATGGCCAACGCCCACGCGGAGCTCAAGGCAGTGGCCGACGAAGTGACGACCTCCAACGACGAGGACGGCATCGCGGTCGTACTGGAGCGCCTGCTGGGCGCCGCCTAGAGCGCACGACGTACGAGAGGTCCGGGGCAGCCCGCGCCGTTTCCACGGCGCGCTCGAAGTGGCTGCCCCGGACCTTTTGTTGCTCCCCGCACGCCCTACTCTGCCCCCGCCGGAAGCGGCGTACCAGCGATTTACCTCGGCCTGGAGCTGGGAAGCCAGCCGTGTTTCACGTGAAACACGGGGTGTTTTTCACGTGAAACGACGTTCCGGGTCAGCGGCCAGGAAAGCAGGCCGACGGAGAGCGCGATGGCGTGGCCGAGATCGGTGAAGGTGCCGCCGGTGACGAGCGGGAGTCCGAAGAAGGCCACGACGCCGGCGAGGTAGAACCATTTCCACGGGCCGGTGAGCCGATAGGTGAGGACCCCGGCCGCCGCCGCGAGCCCGTAGCTGACGCCGATGTCGACGACGTGGGTCATGCTCCGCGGGGCGCGGTGGTCCTGGATGGCCGTCAGGAGGGCCTTCTGGCTGACCAGCGTGGCCACGACGTGGGCGGTCGCGACGATCAGGAGCCAGCGCAAGGTGCCGAGCCAGCGCTCGACGTGAGCGTGGAACACCTCGAAGAGCACCGCGTAGAGGGCGAGTGAGGCCGGGTTCGCGATCCAGAAGGCGCTGCTGAGGAGCGCCCGGACCGGGTGCTTGACCAACTGGTGGATGTTGCTGCTGTTGCGGTGGAGCAGGACGTGCTCCACCCGGTCGGGTGCGATCACGACGATGACACTGGTGATGGCGATGATCAGCAGCCAGAGGTGCGTCCCGGGCGAGGAGCGTATCCACGACCGCAGGGGCCTGGACGGCTCCGGCTCGGCATGCTCGATCATGCACCGATGATGACTCGCGAAACTGTGCCCCGCCCGGCCGGTGGGCCGGGCGGGGCACAGCTTCGCGGACGTGCCGCACGGGGCGACGGACCGCCGCCCCGCGGACGGCCGGCCCGCGGGCGGCGAGCCGGGGACCGGCCCTATTCCTCGCCGGCCAGCGTCAGGCGGCGCAGCTTCTGGCCCGCGTAGACGGTGGCGCCGACGGTGACCACGGTGAGCAGGACCAGGGCGGTGGGCAGACCCACGGTGGCATCGACGTAGCCGTCGCCTGCGACCTTCTCGGCGAGGGACAGCGCCCACTGTTGGACGCTGAGGGTCTTGGCACCGGAGACGAGGCTGCCGAAGAGGGACTCCCAGATCAGCGCGTAGACGAGTCCGAAGACGACGGCGTGCCGGCTGACGGTGCCCAGGAGCAGGAACAGGGCGCTGTAGGCGATCGAGGCCACCAGGGCGGCCACGGTGTACGCCACGGCGATCTGCTGACCGTTGCCGTTCAGGATGAAGCCGGCGATCAGGGTGGGGATCGCCGAGAAGGCCATGGTGACGGCGATCGCCACGATCAGCTTGGTCATGATGATCGTCGGGCGCTTCACCGGCTTCGAGAGCAAGTAGACGATCGATCCGTCGTCGATCTCGGGGCCGATGGCGCCCGTACCGGCGATGACGCCGATCAGCGGGACCATCGTCGCGAGGGCGAAGCCGCCCAGCAGGTCGGCGGCGACCTTGTCGTCCACGCCGGTGAGCGCGCGGACGGCGATGGAGATGAGGATCAGCAGGGCGGGCAGCAAGAAGAGGATCAGCGCCCGGCGGCGGCCGAGCAGGGCCCGGTAGGTGAGCCGGGCAACGGTGGGGTTGTACATGGGTGCCAGCTCCTTCAGGCCGCGACGAGGTAGGAGAAGACCGACTCGAGGGACTCGTCGGAAGGCGAGACCGTCAGCAGCCGGATACCGTGCGCGCGGGCGACCCGCGGCAGCAGTTCGGTGAAGCGCCCGAAGTCGACGGCCTGGATGCGCAGGGCGCCTTCCTTCAGGTCGACCTCGATACCGGCCGTGGACGGGTCGGCGATGAGGGCCGCGGCGAGGGCCCGGTCGTCGGAGGAGCGGACGAGGTAGCGGTGCGGGCGGTCCGTCATCAGGCGGCGGATCTTGCGGAAGTCACCCGAGGCGGCGTGCCGGCCGGCGACGACCACCTCGATGTGGGAGGCCAGCTGCTCGACCTCCTCCAGGATGTGGGAGGAGAACAGCACGGTGCGCCCGTCGTCGCCCATGCGCCGCAACAAGTCCATCAGCTGCATGCGCTGGCGCGGGTCCATGCCGTTGAACGGTTCGTCGAGCAGGAGTACGGACGGCTCGTGGACCAGGGCGGACGCCATCTTCACGCGTTGGCGCATGCCCTTGGAGTACGTGGAGATCTTCCGGTCCTGGGCGTACTCCATCTCGACGGTGGACAGCGCCCGCTGCGCGTCCGCGTCGCCCAGCCCGTGGAGTTCGGCATTGGCGACGACGAACTCGCGGCCCGTGAGGAAGTCGTACATCGCCTCCCGCTCGGGTACGACGCCGATCTGCTGGTAGACCTGTTCGTTCCGCCAGATCGGCGTGCCGTCGAGGGTGACCGTGCCCGTGGAGGGCGCCAGGAAGCCGCCCATCATGTTGATGAGCGTGGACTTGCCCGCGCCGTTGGGGCCCAGGAGTCCGGTCACGCCGGGCCCGATGCGCATGGTCACGTCGTTGACGGCGACGACGTTCCCGAACCAGCGGGAGGTGTGGTCGATGTCGATGATGGTCACAGCCCGGCCTTCCGGTAGCGGGCCATCAGGGCGGCGTAGGAGCCGGCGATGAGGCCGAGGACGACGAGCAGGTAGACGAAGCCGGTGCCGGCCCCGGGGCCCTCGCCACCGGGAAAGGCGGAGGTCGCACCGAGGAAGGCCGTCTGGACGCCGCCGATCAGGGTGATGGGGGAGAAGAGGCCCATCCAGTCGATGGCCCCGGTGTTCCCGGTGTTGTAGGCGATGCCCTGGACGGCGGTCACCGCGCCGTAGGGGATCAGCAGCACGGCGATGATCGCGGCGACGCCGAACCCGCGGCGGGGGGTGAGCGCGGCCATGACCAGGCCGAGCCCCGCGAAGAGCAGCGACAGCAGCAGTACCGACACGAGTCCCTGCCCGAATCCCTTGGTCTGGTCACCGAAGTCGAACTTGGCCAGCAGCGAGCCGATCCACATGATCAGCAGCGGTGTGGCGGTGAGGATGAACAGGGCCGACGCCATGGCCGCGTACTTGGCCACGACGTAGTCGACCCGCTCGATGGGGCGGGAGAAGTAGAGCGGCACGGTCTTGAAGCGCAGGTCGCGGGAGACCGACTGCGGTGCCTGGGAGGCCAGGTAGAGGCCGATGATCACCTGGGTGGTCAGGGCGTACGTCGTGTACTTGACCGGCAGTTCGGTGGAGCCGGGAACGGCGATGGCCACCGCGACGATGATGAGCGCGGGCACGCACATCACCGCGAAGAGGATCATCGGCAGCACCTTGGACTTGGCGGAGCGGCCGAGGCCGTAGGCGCCGCGCAGGGACTGCGAGAACAGGGACTTGCGGGCGTAGGCGCGGCCGAGCCGGGAGCCGTCGTACGACCGGTAGCCGATGTTGTGGATCTGGGTCGAGGTGTCAGGCGCCATCGGAACCGGCTCCCTTCTGCTGGATGGGCTGCGCGGACTGGTCGTTGTCGCGGAAGACCTCCGCGATGTGGTGGCGGCGCTGCTCCATGCGGACCAGGCCGATACCGAGGTCGGCGACGGTGTCGCGGACGGTGTCGTAGGTTTCTTCGCCCGTGGCCTCTACCAGGAGGATGTGGCCTGCGCCGGGCAGGCCCTGTTCCTCGGCCGTGTGCAGGGCGAGGCCCGCCTCGGTGAGTGCCTTGCGCAGGGCGGCGGTGCCGTCCGGGTGGGCGTCGGAGTCGGTGACCTCGACCGCCAGGGTGGTGGTGATCTGCGTGAAGTCACTGGTGGAGCTGGAACGCAGCAGCTTGCCCCCGTCGACGACCACCACGTGGTCGCAGGTCCGCTCCAGCTCGCCGAGGAGGTGGGAAGTGACCAGGACGGAGATGCCGAAGTCGGTGTGGACGCGGCGGATCAGGCCGAGCATCTCGTCACGGCCGACCGGGTCGAGCCCGTTGGTCGGTTCGTCGAGGAGGACGAGCTGGGGGTCGTGGACGAGGGCCTGGGCGAGCTTGACGCGCTGCTTCATGCCCGTGGAGTAGCCGCCGATGGGCCGGTAGCGCTCCTCGTAGAGCCCTACGTGGCGCAGGGTGTCGGCGGTCCGCTCGCGCGCCGCGGTGGGCGGCAGGCCGGACATGCGGGCCATGTGCACGACGAACTCGGTGGCCGAGACGTCGGGTGGCAGGCAGTCGTGCTCGGGCATGTAGCCGACGCGTTCACGAATGGCGCTGCCATGCGTGGCGACGTCGAGGCCAAGCACGGCGGCGCTGCCCTCGGTGGCGGGGGACAGTCCCAGCAGGATCTTGATCAGCGTGGACTTGCCGGCTCCGTTGGCACCCACGAGGCCGGTCACACCAGGCCCGATGTCCAAGGAGAGCCGGTCGAGGGCGGTCACTCGGGGGTACCGCTTGCTCAGGCTTTCGGTCGCGATGACAGTCACGGCTCCGACGTTAGTGCCGAAGGCGTGGCCGATCGTCAGACCTGGAGCGGGATCCCGTCTCCGCCTTCAGGACTACAGACCCTGACGCAAGGCTGATGCGGAGCGGACCTCGCAGAGCCCGGTGCGCCGCCCGGGACGGGCCGGCACCGGACCTGAGGGGGCGCGGCGGCCTCCCCCTCAGGGATCTGACGATGACCGGACAAGTTTGTCCACAGGTCCGTGCACGGCCCTTGACGTGATCTCCGGTCATTGTCACATTCATCAGTGTCAAGTTACGAGCGCGTACCGCTACCGGGACGGACGGCTGGCATGGCTGGGGACACCAAGCAACGCACCGCGCAACTCAGCACCGACCTGCGCGGGTTCACAGAGGTGCAGCGCCTCTCCTACGAGTGTGCGGAGACCGTTGCCGCGCAGCTGCGGCCAGGAGTGACCGAGCGTGAGGCCGCGCGGATGCAGCGGGAGTGGCTGCGCGAGCGCGGGGTGCGCGACTGGTTCCACTTACCGTTCGCCTGGTTCGGGGACCGGACCGCCTTCGTGAACTTCCGGATACCGCTGCAGTTCTTCCCCACCGACCGGAAGCTGGAGCCGGGGATGCCGTTCATCCTCGACATGGCGCCGGTCCACAACGGCTACGCGGCCGACATCGGGTACTCGGGCAGCCTCGGGCTCAATCCGGTGCAGGACCGGTTGATGTCGGATCTGCAGGCACACCGCACGCTGATCCTGGAGCAGGTGCGCGAGCGCCGTTCCCTGCGCGAGATCTACGAGAACGTCGAACGGCTCATGAACCGGCAGGGGTACGCCAACCGGCACCGCGCCTATCCGTTCGGGGTGATCGCGCACAAGATCGGCCGGGTCAGGGAGCGCCGCTGGTCACCGAGGGCCTTCGGATTCGGCACCCGGGCCCTCAAGGGACTGGCATCCGACGCACTGCACGGACACCGTGAAGGATGGTCCCCGTTGTGGAGCCCCTACCACTTCTCCGACCACCCGCCGCAGCCCGGCCTGTGGGCGGTGGAGCCGCACCTCGGCTTCAGGGGCACCGGTGCGAAGTTCGAGGAGATCCTGGTCGTCACCGACTCCCGGGATCCCGGTGAGAGTGCGTTCTGGCTGGACGACGATCTGCCGCACGTGCGGCGCTGGGCTGAGGAGAAAGCGGCATGAGCAGTACGGGCAAGGCGGATGCGGCGGCACTGGCAGGTGCGCGCGAGCGCTGGGTGAGCACCGGCGGCATCGAGCTGTGCGTCGTCGAGCTGGGCGAGACGGACCGGCCGACGGTGGTCCTGGTGCACGGCTATCCGGACAGCAAGGAGGTCTGGTCGGAGGTCGCCGAGCGACTGGCCGCCCGTTTCCACGTGGTGCTCTACGACGTCCGCGGTCATGGACGCTCGACCGCTCCGCAGCCGCTTCGCGGCGGTTTCACCCTGGAGAAGCTCACCGACGACTTCCTGGCGGTGGCGGACGCCGTCAGTCCGGACCGGCCGGTCCACCTGGTCGGTCACGACTGGGGCTCCGTACAGGGCTGGGAGTTCGCCACGGTCGCCCGCACCGAGGGGCGGATCGCCTCCTTCACCTCGATGTCGGGCCCTTCCCTCGACCACTTCGGACACTGGATCAGGAAGCGGATGGCGCGGCCCACCCCGCGCCGGGCGGCGCAGCTGCTCGGCCAGGGCGCCAAGTCCTGGTACGTCTACATGCTGCACACCCCGGTGCTGCCCGAGCTCGCCTGGCGCGGGCCGCTCGGCAAGCGGTGGCCGGCGATCCTCGCGCGCATGGAGAAGGTGCCGGCCGGCCCCTACCCGACGGCCTCGCTGCCCTCGGACGCGGCCCACGGGGCCTGGCTCTACCGCGACAACGTACGGCCCCGCCTGCGCCGTCCGCGCGCCGACGCGTACGCCCACGTGCCGGTACAGCTGATCACGCCGACCGGGGACGCCTTCCTGTCCGAGCGGCTCTACGACGAGCTGGAACGGTGGGCACCCGACCTGGTGCGGCGCACCCTGCCCGCCAAGCACTGGGTGCCCCGGACCCGGCCGGACCAGCTGGCCGCCTGGATCACGGACTTCGTCACCACCCGGGAGGAACCGGGCACCCCACCGGAGCGGAAGGCACCCGGCAGGTACGCCGACCGCTTCGGCGGCCAGCTCGTCCTGGTCACCGGCGCCGCCAGCGGCATCGGCCGGGCCACCGCCTCCGCCTTCGCCGAGGCAGGGGCCCGGGTGGTGGCCGTGGACCGGGATGCCGAGGGCGCGGCGCGAACTGCGGACATGGCTCGCCTGGTCGGCGCCCCGGAAGCCTGGAGCGAGTGTGCCGACGTCAGTGACGAGCAGGCGATGGAGAAGCTCGCGGCGAGGGTCGCCTCCGAATACGGCGTCGTGGACGTCCTGGTCAACAACGCCGGGATCGGTCTGTCGGGAGCTTTCCTCGACACCAGCACCGAGGACTGGAAGAAGGTCCTCGACGTCAACCTGTGGGGAGTCATCCACGGCTGCCGGATCTTCGGGAGGCAGATGGCGGAGCGCGGACAGGGCGGCCACATCGTCAACACCGCCTCCGCCGCCGCCTACCTGCCGTCAAAGACACTGCCGGCCTACAGCACCTCGAAGGCCGCGGTGCTGATGCTGTCGCAGTGCCTGCGCGCGGAACTGGCGTCGAAGTCGATCGGCGTCTCCGCCATCTGCCCCGGCATCGTCAACACCAACATCACCGCCACGTCGCGCTTCGCCGGGGTGGACGAGGCCGAGGAGAAGCGCCGCCAGGAACGCTCCTCGCGCCTGTACGGGTTGCGGAACTTCCCGCCGGAGAAGGTCGCCGAGGCGATCCTGCGGGCCGTCGTGCGCAACGAGGCCGTGGTGCCGGTGACTCCCGAATCCAAGGGCGCCCTGTGGATGTCCCGCTTCGCTCCGCGCACCTTGCGGGCCATCGCGAAGCTGGAGCCCCCGGTGTGAGCGCGGCCGCGGAGACCGGAGCGGGCCCGTACCCGATCACCCCTCGCCGGCCGGCCTTCGACGGGAAGTCCGTCCCCGTGGCCATGGGGCTGCTGTCCGCGTGGAGTGAGAGCGGCACGGCCATACCCCGCTACTTGCGGCGGTCGTACCATCCCTCGCAGGAGGGCTCGCCGCGCAGGGCGGTCGAGTACCCTGCGGCTTCACCTGCCGCCCGGACCGCAGCGGGCGCGGCCAGCCGAGCCGCGATGTCGTAGGGAGCCGGGATTGTCCGAGCAGGCGGTAGCCGAGTACCGGATCGAGGATCTGGCGCACCACAGCGGCGCCACGGTGCGCACCATCCGGGCGTACCAGGACCGTGGTCTGCTGCCGAAGCCGGAGCGGCGAGGCCGTTCCAACGTCTACCGGGACACGCATCTGGCGCGGCTGCGCCAGATCGCGGACCTGCTCGACCGCGGCTACACCCTGGCGTCCATCAAGGAACTGCTGGAGGCCTGGGACGCCGGGCGGGGGCTGGGCGGTGTCCTCGGCTTGGTCGCGGAGGTGCACGGGCCGTGGACCGACGAGGAGGCTGCCCGGATCAGCCGGGCGGAACTGAACGAGCGCTTCGGCGGCATGCCCGACGACGACGCGGTGGACGAGGCGTGCGAACTGGGGGTGCTGGAGCGGATCCCGGGTGCCCCGGACCTGTTCCTGGTTCCCTCGCCGCAGGAGCTGGCGGTGGCCGCCGAGCTGTACGCGGCCGGGGTACCGCTGGCGGCGATCACCGGGCACCTGCGGGAGCTGCGCGGGCAGGTGGAGCACATCGCCTCGCGCTTCCTGGAGTTCACGACCGAGCACGTCTTCGCGCGCTACCTCGGGCAGGTGTCGCCCTCCGCCCATGAAGGGCCGTTCCCGAGGACCGAAGCGGACCTGGCCGAAGCGGCGACGATGGTGCGCCGGCTCCGGCCGCTGGCCCAGCAGACCGTGGACGCGGAGCTGGCGCGGGCGATGCGGCTGTTCGCGACCCGGCACCTGCAACGCCACCTCGGGGCGGCCGGAACACCGCAGCCGTCGGATCCGTCACCGGTGGCGCTGCCGGCCGGAACGGTGCGGGCGGTGCAGGAGCTGGTGGGCACCGATCACGTGGCGGAGTTCATCCGGGCCGCGACCGAGCGGGAACTCCAGGCGCGGACGATGAACGATCTGGCCCGCCGGGGAGGGCGGTAGTCCACAGGGCGGATCACGCGTTTGCCGTCAAAACCCATCCAAACAGCTGTGGACAAGTCCCCCTTGCCTGTGGGCAACCGGGGGTGCCGTCTCACCGGATGGTCTCGCAGTACGCCTTGACGAAGGCCACGCCGTCCACCGGCCCCAGTCCCGGTCACGGCTCCCGCGGCGCGGCGTCCGCGGCGCGGGAGGTCCCGTACAGCAGGGAGGTGAGGGCGAGACCCAGGATCCCGCCGATCAGCTGCGCCGCAACGAAACCAGGGAGGGAGCGCGGCGCGATGCCCGTGAAGGAGTCGCTGAAACTGCGTCCGATGGTGCCGGCCGGGTTGGCGAAGGAGCCCGAGGAAGTGAACCAGATCGCGGCGGCCACATATGCGGCGACCGCGGCCGGGACGAGCTTCGGGCGCCCGATGCGTCCCAGGCCCTGGATCACGAGGACGAGCCCGGCGGTGGCGACGACCTCGCCGGCGAGCAGGTGGCCGCCGTCGCGGACTTGCGTGGCGAAGGTGCCGGGGATACGGCCGAACATGGCTTCCGCGAGGACGGCGCCACCGACGGCCCCGGCCGTCTGGGCAGCGGTGTAGACGCACGCCTCACGGCCTTCGAGCCCCTCCCCGCCGGTGCGCCGAACCCACCAGGCGGTGAGCGTGACCACCGGGTTGAGGTGGGCTCCGGACACCGGCCCGAAGAGGGTGATGATCAACCCGAGACCGATGGCGGAGGCGAGCGAGTTGGCGACGAGGGCGACACCGGTGTCGGAGCTCAGCTCGGCGGCCTGGATCCCGGAGCCGATCACGACCACCAGCAGACCCGCGGTGCCGATCAGTTCGGCGACCGCACGGCGCGGCAGAGACGTACGGGCTGTCATGGTTCCTCCCCCTGGGCTGACGTCACAGCGGAAAATGTATTCCGTATCCCGGAAAGGGGATAGAGGGTGTCCACGATCGGCGGGCACGGGAAAATCACTGCCGGCCGACCGCCCGACGGGGCACGCTGGACCCATGGATGAAAGACGCACCGTAAAGGTGTCCAGATACGTCTCGAAACACCTGCGGCACCAGCCGGAACGCATCGGACTGCTGCTCGACCCGAACGGCTGGGTGGAGATCGACGACCTGCTGCGCGCCGCCGCCTCGCATGGTTTCGCCTTCAGCCGCGCCGAGCTCGACCATGTGGTGGCCGCCAACGACAAGCAGCGGTTCGCCGTCTCCGGCACCCGGATCCGGGCCAGCCAGGGGCACACCGTGGCCGTGGACCTGGACCTCCCGGAGGCGGAGCCGCCCGCGTACCTGTACCACGGCACTGTCGCCGCCGCGCTGGACGCGATCCGCGCCGAGGGGCTCCGCCCGATGGCCCGCCACCACGTGCACCTGTCACCCGACCGCGAGACCGCCACCCGGGTCGGCGCCCGCCGCGGCCGGCCCGTCATCCTGAGCGTGGACGCGGCGGCCATGCGCGCCGCCGGACACGTCTTCCGGATCAGCGCCAACGGAGTGTGGCTGGTGGACGCCGTACCGCCGCGGTTCCTGCGCTTCTCGTAAGTCTGCTCCCGCTCCTTCCACAGCGCCTGCCCGGCGCCTGCCGGCACGTCCGCACGCGGGAATTCACCCATGAATTGTCGGACCATCCCCCTAATCTGTTCCCACTCCGGGATCCGTGAGGGGGGGACCTCGCGATCGCCGAACCATTCCCGTATGCACGCGAGGTGACGCCCCATGACGTCCACACCCCACAGCTTCCAGGTCGATCTGCGCGGCCTGGTCGACCTGCTCTCCCACCACCTCTACTCCAGCCCCCGCGTCTACGTACGCGAACTCCTCCAGAACGCCGTGGACGCCGTCACCGCCCGCCAGGCCCTCGATCCGGAGGCGGAGATCCGCATCCGGCTGTCCGCGTCCGGCGGCCGCGTGACCATCGAGGACAGCGGCATCGGCCTGACCGCCGACGAGGCCCACTCCCTCCTCGCCACCATCGGACGCAGCTCCAAGCGCGGTGGCGAGCACGGCCTGGAGGCCACCCGGAGGGAGTTCCTCGGCCAGTTCGGCATCGGACTGCTCGCGTGCTTCGTCGTGGCCCGCCGCATCCGCGTCGTCACCCGCTCCGCCCGCGACCCCCGGGCCGCACCCGTCGAATGGCTGGCCACGGACGACGGCTCGTACACCGTCCGCGAGCTGCCCCACGACGCCCGCACGCAGCCCGGCACCACCGTCGTCCTGGAGGCCAGGCCGGGCGCCGCCGAGTGGACCGTCCCCGCCAAGGTCGAGGAACTGGCCCGCGATTACGGCTCCCTGCTGCCCTACGACATCACCTTCGACGAGGGTGAGGGAGAGGCGCCGCGCTCCCTCACCGATCTCCCCGCCGTGTGGGACCGGTCCTTCCCCACCCCGGCCAGCCGGCGCGTCGCACTCGCCGGACACTGCAGTCGGCTGTTCGGCTTCACCCCGCTCGACAGCATCGACCTGGACCTGCCGGTCGCGGGGGTGCGCGGAGTGGCGTACGTGCTTCCCGAACCGACCAGCCCCGCCCACCGGGCCGGGCACCGCGTCCACCTCAAGGGCATGCTGCTGACCGACCGGGCCGACACCCTGCTGCCGGACTGGGCGTTCTTCGTCCGCGCCGTCCTCGACACGGACACGCTGCGTCCCACCGCTTCCCGCGAGAACCTCTACGAAGACGAGACCCTGGCCGCCGTACGGGACGCCCTGGGCGCCCGCATCCGCGGCTGGCTCGCGAAACTCGCGGCGAGCGACCCGGAGCGGCTGGCCGCCTTCCTGCGCGTCCACCACCTCGGCGTGAAGTCCATGGCCCGCCACGACTCCGAGTTGCTCGGCCTGATGCTGCCGTGGCTGCCGTTCGAGACGAGCGACGGCCCGATGAGCCTGGAGCAGTTCGCGGCGGCCCACACCGACCTCCACTTCACGCGCACGGTCGAGGAGTTCCGCCAGATCGCACCGATCGCCGCCGCCCATGGTCTCGGCGTCATCAACGCGGGCTACACCTACGACGCGGACCTGCTGGAGCTGCTGCCTTCCGTACGGCCCGAGCTGAAGGTCACCGAGCTGGACGCCGGGGCGGTCACCGAACGGCTCGACCCGGTGACCACGGCCGCCGAGCTGGAACTCGCCCCCTTCCTGGCCACCGCGCGCACCCGGCTGGAACCCCAGAGCTGCGACGTGGTGCTACGGGCGTTCCAACCCGTCGCCGTCCCCGCCCTCTACCTCGACGACCGGCAGGCCCGGCAGGAACGGGACCGGACCGCGGCGCTGGAGAGCGCCGATTCCCTGTGGAGCGGCATCCTCGGCGCGCTGCGCGGTTCCGCGCCCCGCGCCCGCCTGGTCCTCAACCACAACAACCCGCTGATCCGGCGGATCTCCGCCCTCTCCGACGAGGCACTGACCGGCACCGCGATCGAATCGCTCTACGGGCAGGCACTGCTGATGTCCCAGCGTCCGCTGCGTCCCGCCGATTCCACCCTGCTCAACCGGGCCTTCCTGGGGCTCCTGGAATGGGCGACCCACTCCACCGACACCCAGGAGGACCCGAAGTGACGACGCTGACGCGCCAGGAGATCGAGCAGGCACTGGCGGAGAACCGCGCTTCGCCCAACGGCGCGGCGCGCAACGCCCACGCCGAGGCGCTGGCCGGCGCTGCCGAGACGAGCGGCGATCCGGCCCTGTTCCGTGAGGCCCTGGACAATCTGATCAAGGCCTATCTGTACAGCTCCGAGTCCTCCAAGCTGCTCGTGCCCTTCGCCCGGCTGCTCCAGGAGTACGACAAGGACCCCGCAGCCTTCTCCGAATGGGAGGCACACTCGCTGTTCTGGCAGTTCAAGTGGGTGTCCACGGCCATCGCCGACTCCCCCGGGGTCCCCCTGGCATCGGCGACGGGCTGGCTCGACGAGATGGAGCGGCGCTACCGGATCGCGGGCTACAGCGAACGGCCTGTCCGCGAGGCCGAGCTGTGGCTCGCGGACACGACGGGCGACGACGAGCGCGCCCACCGTGCCTACGAGCGGTGGCTGGCGGCGGAGCGCGACGACATGAGTGACTGCCACGCCTGCGAACTCAACGGCCAGGGCCAGTACGCCGTCCTGCGCGGCGACGACGCGGAAGCCCTGGAGGTCTGGAAGCCCGTGCTGGCCGGCGAGCGGACCTGCGCCGAGGAACCGCACCGGGTGCTGGCCACATCCCTGCTGCCGCTGCTGCGGGTCGGCCGCACCGACGAGGCCCGGTCGAACCACCTGCGCGGCTACCGCATGGCCCGGGGGAACGAGAGCCTGCTGCCGACGGTCGGCAAACACATCGAATTCTGCGCACTCACCGGCAACGAGTCCCGTGGCCTGGAGATCCTCGCCGAACACGCCTCGCACGTCGGGCCGCTCGCCAACCTCGACGACCGGCTGGCCTTCCACGGCGGCATCCTCGTCCTGCTGCGCCGCCTGACGGACCTGGGTCACGGCCGGAGCCCTGCCGTTCCCTACGACGGCACCCCCCGCACCGTCGGCGAGCTGTACGAGGTCCTGCGGGCGGGCGTGCTCGACATCGCCGGGCAGTTCGATGCCCGCAACGGAACCACCCGCGTCTCGGAGCGGCTCCTGGCACGGATCGGGCGGCAGCCGCTGGTCACCCACCTGCCGCTCGGGGTGCGCAGTGCATCCCTCGCCCGGCCCGGACAACCGGCGGGTCCCATCGTGCCCGCCGCGCCCGTGCAGGCGGCTCCCGGCGACTTCGCCGACCTGGTGGAGCGGGCCAGGACCGCCCGGCACCTGGGTCACCCGCACGCCGACGACTTGTGGGCCGAGGTGTCCCTACGGACGGACGCCCGGTCGCAGCCCGATCCGCTCCTGGCCGCCGACCTGGCGGACCGCCGGGCGCTGGCCGCCGCGCGGAGCGGGGCCAAGGACGCCCCCGAGCTGCTGGTAGCGGTACGCGAGGCTTACCGGGCGCTCGGACGGCAGGAACGCGCGGCGCTTGCGGAGCTGCGGCTGGCGAGCGTGGCCGCGCAGTCCGGAGCGGAGCCCGCCGAGATCCGGAGGCTGCTGGCGGTGGCGGTGCGCGCCGCGGAGGCGCTCGACCCCGCCGAACCGCTGCGGGCCCGCCGGATCGCGCTCGCGGAACTGTCTGCGATTCGTGTGGAGTCATACCTTCGGTCGGCGCAGTCCACACCCGATGACGGCGCGCACGGGCACCACCACACCGGCGGCCACGGGCACGACGAACTCGCCGCCGAGCTGACCGCTTTCACTGCCGCCTACCAGGACACATGCGCCGACTTGGCGGCGGAGGCCGAGGAGATGCTGGGCCGGGTCGCGCTGTCCCAGGGCGACCCGGAGCGGGCGGTGACGCTGTTCGCGGCAGCCGCGGCGCGGGCGGTCGCCGCGGGCCGGCCGTGGCAGGCGGTGGACCCGCTGGTCCTGCGGGCGGGGGTGCTGAAGTCGCTGGATCGGCCCGAGGAGGCGCAGGAAGCGGCGCGTTCCGCTCTGGAGCACAGCGCCGAGGTGACCGACTCCGAGGCGCAGGGCGTCGTACGCCTGACCCTCGCGGATCTCCTGGTGCGCCGGGGGGACGCCGCGCAGGAGGCAGCCGGGCACGCACTGGCGGGTGCCCACTGGTTCGACCAGGCCGGACTCTCCGCCGACGGCGGGGCGCAGGCCCGGCTGCTGCTGGCCCGGGCGTACGCCCAGGACGGCCGGGCAGCCGAGGCCGCCGAGGTGCTGCAGTCGGCGCTGCCGGATCTGCTGGAGCACGGCGAGGAGCAGGCCGTCTTCGCCCGCGAGTTCCTCGGTGATCTGCTGCGGCAGTTGCACGATCTGCGGCCGGCGGCGGAGCAGTACCTGCTGGCGGCGGAGGCGGCCAAGGACTGGGAGGATTCACGGCCCCAGGCGAGCCTCGCGCAGTCGGCCGCCGACGCCCTGTCCGACGCGGGGCTCGCCGTGGAAGCGGTGGCCGCCTACGAGCGGGCTCTGGAACTGCACCGTCTGACCGGTCAGGCCCCGGTCGCCGAGGTGCGCGTCCTGCGTTCCCTGGCCTGGCTGGGGCTGCGCGAGGAGGTCACCGACGCGGCCGTGGCGCGCGCCCGGGCCCTGATGGGCGAGGCTGCCGGTGTGCTGGAAAGCGCCTTGGCGGCGGAACCCGGTTCACCCGGGCTACGGGCCGAACTCGCCCAGACCTGGCACCAGCTGGCGCAGGTGCTCGACCGGCGCGTCAGCGCGGAGGGGGAGCGCGACGACAGCGAGGACACCAACAGCAGGGATGACAGCGGCGAGGCCGAGGGCCTCCGGGCGGACGGACCCGGCGACGCTTCGGCTCCGGCGACCCGGCCGCTGAGCGGGGCGGAGATCGATGCCCTACGCCTGGAAGAGATCGCCCTGTGGGACCGGGCCGCGGCCGCTTACGCCGAACTCGGCCCGGACCATCTCCGGGACTGGTTCCAGTGCGTGAACAACGCCGCCTGGACGGAGCAGGAGCGGGGCCGGGGGGACGCCGGCGTCGCGCGGGTCTCGACCCTGATGGACGAGGTCAAGGCACTGCCGGAAAGCGCCGTCCCCGATTGGCTCCTGCCTTCCGCCGAGCGCCTCATCGGGCAGCTGACGGCCTGAGCCCGTTGCCCGGGTGCTCGCCGCAGGCCGTCATCACAAGGCCGTCCCGTCCCGCAGGGCCGTCATCGCAGGGCCGTCATCGCTGCGGCAGCGGTGGCGGCGACGGCCCTGCGGGCCGGATCAGCCGGTGATCTGGGCCAGGCCCTCGGTGGCGATCTCCTCGAAGACCGACTGGTCCGCGGCGAAGTCGGAGGCGGGGATCGGCGCGTGGATCACCAGCTCGGTGAAGCCCAGCTCCCGGTGGCGGCCGGCGAAGTCGACGAACGCGTCCACGGACTCCAGCAGGGCACCGCGCTCGGGTGTGAAACCGGTGAGCAGGATCTTCTCCATCGGCGCGGCCTCCCGGCCGAGCTCCGCGCAGGCCGCCTCCAGCCGTCCGAGCTGCCCTCGCAGGGCTTCCCGTGACTGTTCGGGCGTGCCGTCCTCGAAGAGCTTCGGGTCACCCGTCGTCACCCATGCCTGACCGTGCCGGGCGGCGAGCCGCAGGCCGCGCGGACCCGTCGCGGCGACCGCGAAGGGCAGGCGGGGTCGCTGCACGCACCCGGGGATGTCGCGGGCCTCGACGGCGGAGTAGAAAGTGCCCTGCTCGGTGACCGCGTCCTCGGTCAGCAGCCGGTCCAGGAGCGGTACGAATTCGGCGAAACGGTCGGCCCGCTCGCGCGGCGTCCAGGGCTCCTGGCCCAGCGTCGTCGCATCGAAGCCGTTGCCACCCGCGCCGATGCCGAGGGTGATGCGCCCGTTGGAGACGTCGTCCAGCGTGATGAGCTCCTTGGCCAGGGTCACCGGGTGCCGGAAGTTCGGCGAGGTCACCAGCGTTCCCAGGCGCATCCGCTCGGTCACCGCGGCCGCAGCGGTCAGGGTGGGAACCGCGCCGAACCACGGGCCATCGCGGAAGGCCCGCCAGGACAGATGGTCGTAGGTGTAAGCGGTGTGGAAACCGAGCTGCTCGGCCCGTACCCACTGGTCGCGACCTCCTTCGTGCCATCGACGTACCGGAAGGATCACCGTGCTCAGACGCAGACTCATGCGATCGAGCCTACGGCGGGCCGGTGTTTCACGTGAAACACCGGACCCGCGCGATGTTTCACGTGAAACGCCGGCGCCGTCGGACCCGGCGGCAGAGCCCTGGTCCGGCCGGCCTCGAACGATGGGCGAAGATGGAGCCGTGACCTCGGCTCCCCAGCGCCCGGACGGGCCAACCCCCACCCCCCGGCTCATCGCCACCGACCTCGACGGCACCCTCCTGCGCGACGACAAGTCCGTATCGCGCCGTACCGTCGCCGCTCTCGCCGCCGCCGAGGAGGCCGGGATCGAGGTCTTCTTCGTCACCGGGCGCCCGGCTCGCTGGATGGGTGTGGTCAGCGACCACGTCCACGGCCACGGTCTCGCGATCTGCGCCAATGGGGCGGCGGTCGTCGACCTGCACGCGGGAGAGGAGTTCGTGCGGGTCAGAGCTCTGCCCCGGGATGCGGCCCTCACCGTCGTGCACGCCCTGCGCGCCGCCGCACCGGGCACTTCCTTCGCCGTGGAGCTGACCACGGGCATCAACTACGAGCCGATCTATCCGCCGTTCTTCCAGGACCCGGACGCGAAAGTCGCCACCGCCGAGAAGCTGCTGCAGGAGGACGCGGACGAGAGCGCCGCGCCGGTGCTCAAGCTGCTCGCGCACCACGAGGAGCTGGCTCCGGACGACTTCCTGGCAGTGGCCCGAACCGCCGCGAGCGAGTACGCCTCGATCACCCGCTCCAGCCCGACCGCCCTGCTGGAGATCAGCGGACACGGCGTTTCCAAAGCCAGCACCCTGGCGATGTGCTGCGCCGAGCGCGGGATCTCTCCCGCCGAGGTCGTCGCTTTCGGGGACATGCCGAACGACGTGGAGATGCTCAGCTGGGCGGGCACGTCCTACGCCATGGACAACGCCCACCCCGATGTGATCGCAGCCGCATCCGGCCGGACGACCGCCAACAACGAGGACGGGGTGGCCGTCGTCATCGAGCGGATGGTGGCCGACCGCATCGCTCAGCGCCGGCTCTGAACCCCGTCTCTGAATTCGGGCCCTTCTCTGAACTCGGCTCCGTCTCGGAACTCGGCCCGGTCTCTGGATCCGGCCCCCAGCCCCCTACAGCGGTGCCTCCCACACCAGCGTGGTCCCGCCGCCCCCCTCGCCGATGCCAGGTCCGTACGAGCTCGCCCCGCCCAGCGCCTCGGCCCGGCGGCGCAGGTTGCGCAGCCCGCTGCGCCGGCCGCCCTCCGGCATGCCCACTCCGTCGTCGGCGACCTCCAGCCGGACCCCGGGGCGCCCGTCGGCCAGTGTGATCGTGGAGTCCACCAGCACCTCGATCCTGGACGCGTCGGCGTGGCGGAAGGCATTGGACAGCGCCTCCCGCAGAGCGGCGGTCAGGTTCTTTCCGACCAGCTCGCCGACGACCGCGTCGACCGGGCCGAGGAACCGGTGCGCGGGCTTGAACCCGAGCGGCACGGCCGCCATGTTGATCTCCCGCAGCACCCGGGTGCGCAGGCCCGACGGGGCCTGCGCCGGACCCTGCTGGAGGGCGAAGATCGCGGTACGGATCTCCTGGATCGTGACGTCCAGCTCGTCCACGGCCTTGCCCACCCCGTCGCGGACCTCGGGAACGATGGAGCGGCG
Source organism: Streptomyces sp. CB00455 (assembly GCF_001905445.1). GTDB lineage: Bacteria > Actinomycetota > Actinomycetes > Streptomycetales > Streptomycetaceae > Streptomyces. Next base: position 172,971 of record NZ_LIVQ01000004.1, read on the forward strand.
CTGGGCACCCTCCAGCATCATCCCGGTGGCGAACAGCCGCTGGATGACCAGGTCGTGCAGGTCGCGGGCGATTCGATCGCGGTCCTCGAACACGGCGAGCCGCTCACGGTCGCGCTGCGCCTCGGCCATCATCAGGGCCAGCGCGGCCTGGGAGGCGAACTGGGTGGCGAGGGTCCGCTCGGCCTCGGTGAACGGGCGGGCACCCCGGGCCCGCGGAGTGACCAGGGCGCCGAGCACCCGCCCGCCGCTGTGCAGCGGCAGCATCATGCAGGGGCCGTACTGGCTGGTCAGCTCGCTGACCGTGCGGGGGTCCGATGAGGCGTCGTCGACGAAGACGGGATCGCCCCGCAGCAACTTGTCGACGATCGGACTCTCGCCGGGGATCACCACTCCGAGCGAGGTGGCCGGGTTCTCGGCGGAGACGGCGACGATCTCCATCCCGCCTTCCTCGGCCGGCAACAGCACGATCCCGGCGGAGGAGTCGGCCAGGCGGCGGGCCTGCTCGGCCACGACGACGAGGGCGTCGTCCGCGTCCCCGCCGGACAGCAGGGCGGTGGTGACGGCCACCGAGCCGTCGATCCAGCGTTCGCGCTGGGTGGCGGCCTCGTACAGACGGGCATTGCCGAGGGCGATGCCCGCCTCGGTGGCCAGCACGCGGATCATGTGGACGTCATAATCGTTGAACGCGCCGCCCCCGTTCTTCTCGGCGAGGTGCAGATTGCCGAAGATCTCCCCCTGTACCCGGATCGGAACGCCCAGGAACGTCTTCATGGGCGGGTGATGGGCCGGGAACCCCGCCGAGCGCACGTCCTTCGTCAGGTCGTCGAGCTGCACCGTGTCGACGTGCGAGATCAGTGCGCCCAGTAGTCCCCGCTTCCCGTCCGGGCGGTGCCCGATCTTCCGCGCCTCCTGCGAGCTGATCCCGTACGTGACGAAGTCCGACAGCCCGCGGCCCTCGGTGTCGACGACTCCGATCGCGGCGTAACGGGCGTCCGCGAGTTCCGCCGCGGTCTCGCAGATGCGGTCCAGCGTGGAGTGCAGTTCCAGCCCGGTACCGACCGATCTCATGGCCTCCAGCAGTTGCGGGACCCTGGCCGTGAGCTCGGTGGACAGGCCCTGCAAACTCCTCGTGGCCCGGGTGGCGGCCTCCAGGGGGCCCGGTGTGCCCGGTGACGGATCCGGTGGTACCTGCGACTCCTGCACTGGCATGCCCTTGAGCCTAGTTAGTCCTCTTTAGCGTGGATAGTCAGCATGGTGAAAGTCGGCCGGCGTGCCGTCTGCGGCCCGCTCGCGCTCCAGCAGCCGCCGCAGCGGCCCTTCGGCAGCGGCCAGCTCCCGGTACGGACCGCGCTGGACCACCTCTCCGCCGTCGAGCACGAGCACCTCGTCCACTGCCTCAAGTCCGGCCAGCCGGTGCGTGATCAGCACGGTGGTACGGCCCTCGGTGGCCTCCAGCAAGTCGGAGGTCAGCGCGTCCGCCGTGGCCAGGTCCAGGTGCTCGGCGGGCTCGTCCAGAACGAGTACGGGGAAGTCCGCGAGCAGCGCACGGGCCAGGGCCAGACGCTGGCGCTGCCCGCCGGAGATGCGCTCCCCGTGCTCCCCGACGAGCGTGTCCAGCCCCTCCGGGAGCCCGTCGGCCCACTCCAGCAGCCTCGCCGCGGCCAGCGCCCCCCGCATTTCCCCCTCGCTCGCCCCGGTGCGGGCCAGCCGCAGGTTCTCCCGTACCGAGCTGTCGAAGAGATGCGCGTCCTGGGCGCAGAGCCCGACCAGGGACCGGACGTCGTCGCCGTCGAGCGTGCGCGCGTCGACCCCGCCCAGCGTGTACGCGCCCTCGCGCAGGTCCAGGAACCGCAGCAGGACCTGCGCCAGGGTGGTCTTGCCCGAGCCCGAGGCGCCGACGACGGCGATACGACGGCCGGCCTCCAGGGTCAGGTCCAGGCTCCGCAGCGCGTCACGCTCCTGGCCGGGGTGACGGGCGGCCAGCCCGGCCAGGCGGAGCGGGAAGGGCGAGCGGGGGGCAGCCGCGGCCGGCTCCGGCTCGGCGACCGGAACCGGTGCGTCGATGACCTCGTAGACCCGCTCGGCGCTGCGCCGCACGCGCTGGCGGTACTGGACGGCGAGCGGAAGGCCGTTGACCGCCTCGAAGGCTGCGAGGGGTGTCAGCACGGCGGCGGCCATCGCCACGCCGGAGAGCCGCCCGGCGTGGACCGCGTTCGCCGCGGTGGCCGCGGCGGCCACGACGGTGAGCCCGCACACGAGCGCGGACAGTCCGCCGCCCAGACCGCTCGCGGCGGCTCCGCGCGCGGCGATGCCCGTCAGCACTCCGTCGCTCTCCCGCGCCCGGCCCTTGCGGTCCTCCAGCGCCCCGGCGACGGTCAGCTCCGCCGTACCGGTGAGGAGATCGGCCACCCGGGTGGCGAGTTCGCCCCGGGCGGGGGCCAGCCGGCGCTCCGCCCGCCGGGCGCAGGCCCCGCTGATCAGCGGGACACCGACGCCGGCGGCGAGCAGCCCGACGGCGAGCGCCGTTCCGGCCTCAGGCAGCAACCAGCACGTGAAGGCGACCGACCCCGTGCCGACCAGCACGGCCGTCCCGACGGGGAGCAACCAGCGCAGCCAGTAGTCCTGCAGTGCGTCGGTATCGGCGACCAGCCGGGTCAGAAGATCTCCGCGACGGTGCTCGCGCAGTCCGGCGGGGGCGATGCGCTCCAGTCGCCGGTAGACGCAGACCCGCAGGTCGGCGAGCATCCGCAGCACGGCGTCGTGCGAGACGAGCCGCTCGGCGTAGCGGAAGACGGCCCGGCCCATGCCGAAGGCACGGGTGGCGGTGACGGCCACCATCAGGTCGAGCACGGGCGGCTGCTCCGAGGCGCGCGAGATCAGCCAGCCGGAGACGGCCATGAGTCCGACACTGCACCCGACGGCCAGGGCCCCGAGGAACAGTCCGAGTCTGAAGCGTCCCCGCCATGCCTCGGCCACCGCACGTACGCGTCGCAGTGGATCGGCCCCGGCCGGGTCCGTTCCGCTGCCGGACCGCGCCCGCTCGCGGGCCCCGCCGAGGATCCACTCCCCGGCTCCGGGTGCGGGGGGCTCGGGCGTCTCGACCCGGGCGGCAGGGCGGGGGAGCAGCCCCTCCGGGACATCGGCCGCGGCCATCGGGACCACCCGGTCGGCGACGGCGAGCAGGGCCGGCCGGTGCACGACCAGCAGCACGGTCCGCCCCACCGCGAGACGGCGGACCGCGTCGACCACTCCCGCCTCGGTCTCACCGTCCAGCGCCGCCGTCGGCTCGTCCAGCAGCAGCACGGGCCGGTCCGCGAGGAAGGCCCGTGCCAGGGCCAGCCGCTGCCGCTGCCCGGCGGACAGCCCGACTCCGCCCTCTCCCAGCGGGGTCTGGACTCCTCGGGGCAACGCGGACACGAACTGCCGCGCTCCGGCGTCCGCCAGCGCCCGGACCACCTCGGCGTCGGAGGCGCCGGGCCGGGCCAGCCGTACGTTGTCCGCGATCGTCCCGGCGAACAGATGGGGGCGCTGCGGTACCCAGGCGATCCGCTCCCGCCACTGCTCCGGCGACAGCCCGGCCAGGTCCACTCCCGCGACCCTGACCCGTCCGGCGGTCGGTGCCACGAATCCCAGCAGTACCTGGAGCAGGGTGGACTTCCCCGCCCCGCTCGGGCCGGTGAGGGCCACGCACTCGCCCGGCTCGACGGTCAGGGAAATGGGCCCGGGCGAGTCCTGACCCCGGCCTTCGTACCGGACGGCGACCCCGTCGATCTCGATCCGCAGGGCGGCGCCGGGTGGTAGCTGCTCGGTGCCGGCCGGATGCGCGACGGGGGTTTCCAGTACCTGGAAGATCTCCTCCGCGGCCGACAGCCCCTCGGCGGCCGCGTGGTACTGCGCGCCGACCTGTCGCAGCGGCAGGTACGCCTCCGGCGCCAGGATGAGGATGACCAGGCCGGTGTAGAGGTCCAGGTCCCCGTGGACGAGTCGCATGCCGATGGTGACCGCCACCAGCGCCACCGAGAGGGTCGCCAGCAGCTCCAGTGCGAAGGAGGAGAGGAAGGCGATGCGCAGGGTCTGCATCGTCGCGCGCCGGTAGTCGTCGGTGATCTTCCGGATCGACTCTGCCTGCGCCTTGGCCCGTCCGAAGACCTTGAGGGTGGGGAGACCGGCCACCACGTCGAGGAAGTGTCCTGACAGGCGCGACAGCAGTCGCCACTGCCGGTCCATCCGCGACTGGGTCGCCATCCCGATGAGGATCATGAACAGGGGGATCAGCGGGAGCGTGACCACGATGATGGCGGCAGAGACCCAGTCCTCGGTGACGATACGGGCGAGCACCGCCACCGGTACGACCACGGCGAGCCCGAGCTGCGGCAGGTAGCGGGAGAAGTAGTCGTCGAGCGCGTCCACACCACGGGTGGCCAGTGCCACCAAGGAGCCGGTCCGCTGGCCGGAGAGCCAGCCGGGACCCAGATCCGCGGCCCGCTCCAGCAGCCGGCCGCGCAGTTCCGATTTGACGGCGGCGCCGGCACGGTGGGCGGCCACCTCCGTCAGCCAGGCGATCAGACCACGACCCAGGGCCACCGCCGCGAGGAGCAGCAGCGGCGTCCGCAGCGCGGCCCCGTCCAGCCCCTCCTGGAAAGCGCCGACCACGATCTCGGCGATGAGCATCGCCTGGCCGACGACCAGCCCCGCCCCGGCAAGGCCCAGTGCCATCACCGCCCCCAGGAAGAGGCGGGTGGAGCGGGCGTACCGGAGCAGGCGCGGGTCGATCGGTTTCACGTGAAACATCCCCCAGGGCAGGGTCAGTCAGGCGGGAGGGCGAGTGTCGGGCTCAGTGGACGTCGACGATGTGCTGGGTCCCGATCCGCTTGCGGAACACCCAGTACGTCCAGCCCTGGTAGAGCATGACGAGCGGCGTGGCCACTCCCGCGCACCAGGTCATGATCTTCAGGGTGTAGGGGCTGGACGACGCGTTGGTGACCGTGAGGCTCCAGGCGTCGTTCAGCGAGGAAGGCATGACGTTCGGGAAGAGCGTCAGGAAGAGCATCGCCACGGCCGCCGCGATGGTGACCCCGGACAGGGCGAACGCCCAGCCCTCGCGCCCGGCCAGATTGCACGCCAGGGCCCCCACCAGTGCCGGCACCGCGATCAGCATGGCGATCAGGCTCGTGCCGTCTCCCCGCGAGAACTGTGTCCAGAGCAGGAAGACCAGCGCCAGTACGGCTGTGACCGCTCCCAGTCGGGTCGCCAGTGTCCGCGACCGGTCCCGGATGTCACCGACGGTCTTGAGCGCGGTGAAAACCGCGCCGTGGAAGGTGAACAGGGTGAGGGTGACCAGGCCGCCGAGGATCGAGTAGACGTTGAGCAGGTCGAACAGGGTGCCGACGTACTCCTTGCTCTGGTCGATCTTCACGCCGCGCACGATGTTGGCGAAGGCCACGCCCCAGAGGAACGCGGGGATCAGCGAGGTCCAGAAGATCGCGTGTTCCCAGTTGGTCTGCCACTTGTCCTCAGGCCGCTTGTGCCGGTACTCGAAGGCGACGCCGCGAATGATGAGGCAGACCAGGATGAGCAACAGGGGCAGGTAGAAGCCGGAGAAGAGAGTGGCGTACCACTCGGGGAAGGCCGCGAAGGTCGCACCGCCGGCGGTGAGCAGCCAGACCTCGTTGCCGTCCCACACAGGCCCGATCGTGTTGATCAGGACCCGCTTCTCCGTACGGTCGCGGGCGAGCAGCTTGGTCAGGACGCCGACTCCGAAGTCGAAGCCCTCCAGGAAGAAGTAGCCGATCCACAGGACGGCGATGAGCACGAACCAGACGTCGTGAAGTTGCATGGTGTGGTCTCCCCAGCCTCAGTACGAGAAGGCCATCGGCCGGTCGGGGCTCTTGTCGTCCCCGCCGATCTTGGTGGGCGGTGTGAGGTCGTCCTCGGTGAGCTCGGGCGGACCGGCCTTGACGTACTTGACGAGAAGCTTGACCTCGATCACGGCAAGCACCGCGTAGAGGAGCGTGAAGCCGATCATCGAGGTGAGGATCTCTCCCTGGGACACGTGCGGCGAGACCGCGTCCCTGGTACGCAGGACTCCGTAGACCACCCAGGGCTGGCGGCCCATCTCGGTGAAGATCCAGCCCCAGGAGTTGGCGATGAGCGGGAAGCCCATCGTCCAGAGCGCGACGATCCAGTACAGGCCGGCGATGCGGGGGCTCAGCGCCGTTCTGAAGAGGACCATGTGCGGAACCTCGTCCGGGGTGGTCCGCAGCGCCGGCGGCAGCATGAACTTCTTGCGCGTCAGCCACAGGCCCAGCGCGCCGACCGCGACGGAAGCCATGCCGAAGCCGATCATCCAGCGGAAGCCCCAGTAGGCGACGGGGATGTTGGGCCGGTAGTCACCCGGTCCGAACTTCTCCTGCTCGGCCTTGTTGACGTCGTTGATGCCGGGGACGAAGGAGGTGAAGTCGTCATTGGCCAGGAACGACAGCAGACCGGGGACCTCGACGGCGACCCGGTTGTGACCCTTGTCGACATCGCCGTAGGCGAAGACGGAGAACGGCGCGGGCGCCTCGCCGTCCCACAGCGCCTCCGCGGCAGCCATCTTCATCGGCTGCTGCTTGAACATCACCTTGCCCAGCAGGTCACCGCTGATCGCCGTGCCCATCCCGGCAATGATCATGACTACGAGGCCGAGCCGCAGCGAGCTGCGCATCACCGGGATGTGCCTCCTGCGAGCCAGGTGGTAGGCGGCGATGCCGGTCATGAACGCGCCGCCGACCAGGAACGCGGCCGTGATGGTGTGGAAGAACTGTGCGAGCGCGGTGTTCTGGGTGAGTACGAGCCAGAAGTCGGTCAGCTCGGCCCGGCCGCGCTCCGCGTTCATGCGGTAGCCGACCGGGTGCTGCATCCAGGAGTTGGCCGCCAGGATGAAGTAGGCGGACAGGATGGTGCCGACGGACACCATCCATATGCAGGCCAGGTGGATCCTCTTGGGCAGCTTGTCCCAGCCGAAGATCCACAGGCCGATGAAGGTCGACTCGAAGAAGAAGGCGATCAACGCCTCGAAGGCCAGGGGAGCCCCGAAGATGTCGCCGACGAAGCGCGAATAGTCGGACCAGTTCATGCCGAACTGGAACTCCTGGACGATGCCGGTGACGACACCCATCGCGATGTTGATCAGGAAGAGCTTTCCCCAGAACTTGGTGGCCCTGAGGTACTTCTCCTTCTCGGTGCGCACCCAGGCGGTCTGCAAGCCGGCCGTGAGCGCGGCGAGCGAGATCGTCAGCGGGACGAAGAGGAAGTGGTAGACGGTGGTGATACCGAACTGCCATCGCGCCAGTGTCTCCGGCGCCAACGCTAGCTCCACGTCGTCGTCTCCTTCGTTTCGCCGTGGTAACAGCCGCAGTCTGTCTTTCGCGGCCCCACCCAATACGGGAGGAACCGGAACGCTTGTGAACGCGTTCACATTCACAAGCATTATGTCGCACCGGTTTTCGGATCTTCCTGGGGGGGGGTCCCCTCTGGCCAAGGCGCCCCCCGCCTGCTGTCGGCCGGCCGCGACGGCGACCCCATCCGCGCGGAACTCGCCTGATCCGGTTCACGGCACCCGATCAGGCGGTTCCGACGGTCCGACGGTCTACAGCTCCTTGAAGAACGCCTCCGCCGCGTGCAGGAAGATGTCGTTCGCCTCGGTCTCACCGATCGTGATCCGAAGGCCCTCACCCGCGAAGGGCCGGACCACCACACCGGCCTTCTCGCAGGCCGCCGCGAAGTCGGCGGTCCGCTCCCCCAGCCGCATCCAGACGAAGTTGGCCTGCGTGTCCGGGACGGTCCAGCCCTGTGCCAGGAGCGCGTCGTGGACGCGCTTGCGCTCGCACACCAGCGCCCCGACGCGGCCCAGCAGCTCGTCCTCGGCGCGCAGCGAAGCCACGGCCGCGTCCTGGGCGAGCTGGCTCACGCCGAACGGAACCGCCGTCTTGCGCAGCGCAGCGGCGACCGGTTCGTGCGCCACCGCGAAACCGACGCGCAGGCCGGCGAGCCCGTACGCCTTGGAGAAGGTCCGCAGCACGGCGACGTTCGGGCGGCTGCGGTACAGCTCGATGCCGTCCGGCACATCGGTGTCGCGCACGAATTCGCGGTAGGCCTCGTCCAGCACCACCAGGACGTCCGAGGGCACCCGGTCCAGGAACCGCTCCAGCTCGGCCCGACGCACGGCGGTGCCGGTGGGGTTGTTGGGGTTGCAGACGAAGATCAGCCGGGTCCGCTCGGTGATCGCCTCGGCCATCGCGTCCAGGTCGTGCACGTCGCCGTCGGTCAGCGGGACCCGGACGGAGGTCGCGCCCGAGATCTGCGTGATGATCGGGTAGGCCTCGAAGGAACGCCAGGCGTATATGACCTCGTCTCCCGGGCCGGCCGTCGACTGGATCAGCGACTGCGCCACACCCACCGATCCGGTGCCCGTGGCGATGTGCTCGGCCGGCACGCCGAACCGCTCCGCGAGCTCGTTGACCAGGGCGGCGCAGGTCATGTCCGGGTACCGGTTGAAGTTCCCGGCCGCCGCGACCGCGGTCTCCAGGACCCCGGTCAGGGGCGGGTAAGGGTTCTCGTTCGAGGACAGCTTGTACGCGACGGCCCCGCCCGCGGCGGCCGGCTTGCCGGGCTTGTACGTGGGAATGCCATCCAGCTCGGCGCGCAGCTTCGGGCTTTTCTCGCTCACCGCAGGTCCTCCTCGACCGTCCCGTACGACGTCGCCGTCGACTCAATACTGCTCACCTTATGAGGATTCCGTCCTCCCGAGAATGGGGGCGCCTGGAATGCGGGGGAGCGCGCGCATATATGCGCGCGCTGGTGGCCCGCGCCGTGGCGCGCATCCCTCGTACAGGTGAGTTGAGACCGGTCCGAGACCACGCCCACTTGGCATGCTCGTACCCGCCGACAAGCCTGACGGTTGACGGCGGGGCTTAAATGCCTTCATTTCCAAGGTCATTGGGGGTGGCGAACCACGCAGAATCGTGCCTGTCAACGCGTGCATATGCACCCGGACCACGCACTGCGGCGAGCCCTACTATCGGCTCGCCATGACAGCAGCAGGGAAGCATCAGGTGAGCCGGACAGAGACCACCCGGCGGACCGGCGGCCGACAGGGCCGGGCCGGCATCAGGGACGTCGCCGCCGCGGCAGGCGTCTCCATCACGACCGTCTCCGACGCGCTCAATGGCAAGGGACGGCTGCCGGACGTCACCCGCCGCCACGTACGCGAGGTCGCCGACCGGCTGGGCTACCGCCCGTCGGCCGCTGCCCGCACCCTCCGTACCGGCAAGTCGGGCCTCATCGGCCTGACCGTGACGACGTACGGGGATGAACCTTTCACCTTCACCGAGTTCGCCTACTTCGCCGAGATGGCCAGGGCCGCCACATCCGCCGCGCTCGCCCGCGGCTACGCCCTCGTCATCCTCCCCGCCACCTCCCGGCACGACGTGTGGTCCAACGTCGCCTTAGACGGCACCGTCGTCATCGACCCCTCGGACCACGACCCCGTCGTCACCGAACTGGTCCGCCAGGGGCTGCCCGTGGTCTCCGACGGGCGCCCGGCAGGATCCCTCCCCGTCACCGCCTGGGTCGACAACGACCACGAGGCCGCCGTACTCAACCTGCTCGACCACCTCGCGGCCGCCGGCGCCCGCCGGATCGGCCTGCTGACCGGCACCACGACCGACACCTACACCCGGCTCTCGACCACCGCCTACCTCGACTGGTGCGAGCGCGTCGGCCAGGACCCCGTCTACGAGTCCTACCCCGCCCACGACCCCTGTGCGGGAGCCGTGGCGGCCGACCGGCTCCTCGCGCGTCCCGACCGGCCGGACGCCGTCTACGGACTGTTCGACCCCAACGGCACCGACCTGCTCGCCGCCGCCCGGCGCTACGGCCTGCGCGTCCCCGAGGACCTGCTGCTCGTGTGTTGCAGCGAGTCCACCGTGTACGCCACCACCGAACCGCCCATCACCACCCTGTCCCTCAAACCGCGCCGCATCGGCACCGCCGTCGTGCAGCTGCTCATCGACGCGATCGAGGGCGTGGACACCGGGCGCACCGTCGAACAGGTCGTCCCGACCGAACTCATCATCCGCACCTCGTCACAGCGCAGGCAGCCCCGTACGACCGTCAGTCCACCCCGGTCTCCCGCGCAGGACTGACCCCGCGGCACCCCCCGTCGGCGGGTCCGTCGACACCGCCGAAAATTTCGGCAACACCGATATCGGGAGAAAACGGTAGGAACGATCGGCTCCGCACAGGATTCACCACCCCTGGTGCGTCACAGAGCGCGAGCCGCATTCCTATGATGGGCGCACGACATCACGGACCCTCCTCCCCGGAGGTCAGGAGGGTCCGCAGGTGTACGGCAGCGCGACGGTGGTGGAGGGGTCGATGACTCAGGGGGCCGGTCAGGGACCCGCGATGCGGACGGAGACGCTGCGGGACTTCCGGGTTCCGGTCACCGAACCCGCTCCGTACGCCGTATCCACCGGGCTTCCCGGTGAAGCTCCCGTGTACGGCGAGTACCCGGCGTACTACGAGGGCGGCGCGCCCGGCGCGCCCCCGCAGCCCGGATACGCACCGCAGGCGAGCGCACCGCCCGCCGCGGAACCCGAGGACGAAGACCTCGACGGGTACACCCCGACCCAGCGTGACCTGCCCGTCATCGGGCGCGGCGCGCTCGGCGGTCCCGGTGACACCGTCCAGGTGCAGTACGTCCCCCAGGACACGGCCACCGCCGGCCCGGGGCCGCTCTACGTCGTCGGCGACGTCCACGGCTACCTCGACGAGCTCGTCGCCGAACTCCACGCCCAGGGCCTGATCGACGCGGAGCGCCGCTGGTCCGCCGGCAACGCCCGGCTCTGGTTCCTCGGCGACTTCACCGACCGCGGCCCCGACGGCATCGGCGTGATCGACCTCGTCATGCGGCTGTCCGCCGAGGCCGCCGCTGCGGGCGGCTACTGCAAGGCCCTCATGGGCAACCACGAACTGCTGCTCATCGGCGCCAAGCGGTTCGGCGACACGCCCGTCGCCTCCGGGGCCGGCACGGCCACCTTCCAGGCCGCCTGGCTGCTCAACGGCGGCCAGCGCAGCGACATGGAGCGGCTCCAGGACGTACACCTGCAGTGGATGTCCCGGCTGGACGCGGCCGTCCTGGAGGAAGGCCACCTGCTGCTCCACTCGGACACCACGGCCTACCTCGACTACGGCGACTCCGTCGAGGACGTCAACGACACCATCCACGAACTGCTCAACCGCAACGACGCCGACATCACCTGGGACCTGTTCCGCAAGTTCACCAAGCGGTTCGCCTTCCGGGACGAGGAGACCGGCCCGGACGCCGTGAGGGAACTGCTCGGCACCTACGGCGGCAGCCGCGTCGTGCACGGGCACAGTCCCATCCCCTACCTGCTCGGCGAGGTGGGCGCCGAGGACGGCGACGAGGCACGCGGTCCGGAAGCCGTCGACGGGCCGCACGTGTACGCGGGGGGCCTCGCCATCGCCATGGACGGCGGGGTCACGATGGCGGGCAAGCTGCTCGTCGTCCAACTTCCCCTGAGCGACTGAGGCTTCCCGCACCGGGCTATTTCGGTAAAGCCCCTGTCAACGTGCGGTGTGGGCCCTCTACCATCGCCCTATCCGTAGCAGGCTCTCCTCCGTTTGTGCCGGCGCCCGGGTCTACGCGGGCAAACCGGCTTCTACGGAGCATCGGGGGATGCACATGACCAGCGCTCCGCACCTGCTGACCGAAGACCGGCCGGAATTCGATCGGCTCCTCGACGAGGCGCTGCGCACCGCGCACGAACGCCCCGAGCTCGCCGCCCTGGGCGAACGCCTGAACGCCGAACAGCTGCGCACCATGGCCCTGGCGGCCAGTGCGCTGCTGACGGCCGCGGCGGCCGCCGAGTACGACCACTACGTGAAGGTCCGCGAGGAGCGGCGCGACGAGCTCCTGTCCCCGCCCGGTACGGCAGGGGAAGAGGACGACGACCGGGGCAGCGCGGGCGGCGCCGGCCTCGCCGCCGTGATCGCGGTCCTGGCACCCGTCCTGGCGGGCACCGCCATGCTGATCTTCCTGCTCGTCGGCTATGCCCTCAAGATCGTCGACCCCGAACCCGCCTTCGCCGAAACCATGCTCACGGCAGGCTCGTTCTTCGGGGTGCTCACCATCGTCTCCCTCGTCTTCGCGGTGACCGGGCTGCTGATGGCGGCCGTCCGCAACAGCGCGACCGAGGTGGCGGCGGACGACGGCGAGCCGGTACCCGACGAGGTCGCCTGGGCCCGTGAGGAATGGCGCAAGGCACTGCTGGAGCGCGGGATCATGCCCTTCCTGCGGGACGCGCTGGCCGATCCGAGCGCCGGGCCGGGCTTTCCGGCCCCGCGCTCGCGCGGTGGGCGCATCCCCAGCCTGGGGTACACACCTCCTGATTTCTCCAGTCCGGGGCTGCCCTCCGAGGGGCCCCGGCCCGGGTACTCGCCCCCGGACTTCACAAGCCCGGACTTCGGCGGCCCGGAGCACGAGCCGAAGTGACCCCCCGTGGCACGGTGACCAACGGGACGACGCGGTAGCGGTATCCGAGAGGCGCCGACGCACCGGCTCCCGCTGGTGTTTCACGTGAAACACCAGCGGGAGCCAGCCCTAGGGCCGCGGAGCCGCGCCCGGAGGGGAGCGGGTGCGTCAGTCGGCGAGCGGGAGGTAGACGCGGTTGCCCGAAGCCGCGAACTCGGCGGACTTCTCCGCCATCCCGGCCCGGATCTCGTCGGCCTTCAGGTCGCCCCCGTGCTCACGGCGGATGTCCTGCGAGATCTTCATCGAGCAGAACTTAGGGCCGCACATGGAGCAGAAGTGCGCCGTCTTGGCCGGCTCGGCGGGCAGCGTCTCGTCGTGGAACTCGCGGGCGGTGTCCGGGTCCATCGCCAGGTTGAACTGGTCCTCCCAGCGGAACTCGAACCGGGCGTCCGACAGGGCGTCGTCCCACTCCTGGGCCCCGGGGTGTCCCTTGGCCAGGTCCGCCGCGTGCGCGGCGATCTTGTACGTGATGACGCCGGTCTTGACGTCGTCGCGGTTGGGCAGACCCAGGTGCTCCTTGGGCGTGACGTAGCAGAGCATCGCGGTGCCCCACCAGGCGATCATCGCTGCGCCGATGCCCGAGGTGATGTGGTCGTAAGCGGGTGCGACATCCGTGGTCAGCGGACCGAGGGTGTAGAACGGCGCCTCCTCGCAGATCTCCTGCTGAAGGTCGATGTTCTCCTTGATCTTGTGCATCGGAACGTGGCCCGGGCCCTCGATCATGGTCTGGACGTTGTGACGTTTGGCGATCGTGTTCAGCTCGCCCAGCGTCTTCAACTCCGCGAACTGCGCCGCGTCATTGGCGTCCGCGATCGAGCCGGGGCGCAGGCCGTCACCCAGCGAGTACGTGACGTCGTAGGTCGCGAGGATGTCGCAGAGCTCCTCGAAGTGCGTGTACAGGAAGTTCTCCTCGTGGTGCGCCAGGCACCACGCGGCCATGATCGAACCACCGCGCGAGACGATGCCGGTCTTGCGGCGGGCGGTCAGCGGGACGTAGGGCAGCAGCACGCCTGCGTGGACCGTCATGTAGTCCACGCCCTGCTCGGCCTGCTCGATGACCGTGTCCTTGTAGATCTCCCAGGTCAGGTCCTCGGCACGACCGTCGACCTTCTCCAGCGCCTGGTAGAGCGGGACGGTGCCGATCGGGACAGGGGAATTGCGCAGGACCCACTCACGCGTGGTGTGGATGTTGCGGCCCGTCGAAAGGTCCATGACGGTATCGGCGCCCCACTTGGTCGCCCACGTCATCTTGTCGACCTCCTCCTCGATGGAGGAGGTGACCGCGGAGTTGCCGATGTTGGCGTTGACCTTCACCAGGAATCGCTTGCCGATGATCATCGGCTCGATCTCGGGGTGGTTCACGTTCGCGGGGAGTACCGCACGACCCGCGGCGATCTCCTCGCGCACGACCTCGGGGGATACGTTCTCGCGGATCGCGACGTACTCCATCTCCGGAGTGATCTCGCCCCGGCGGGCGTACGCGAGCTGGGTGACGGCGGCGCCGTCACGGCCCCGGCGGGGTTGGCGGGGGCGGCCGGGAAAGACCGCGTCGAGGTTCTTGAGCCCGCCGCGCGGCGAGGTGTGCTTGATGCCGTCGTCCTCGGGGCGCGCGGGGCGTCCCGCGTACTCCTCGGTGTCCCCGCGTCCGATGATCCAGTTCTCGCGCAGCGGTGCGAGACCGCGGCGCACGTCGGTCTCGATCCCGGGGTCGGTGTACGGCCCGGACGTGTCGTAGAGCGTGACGTCCTTGCCGTTGGTGAGGTGGACCTGGCGGACCGGCACCCGGATGTCGGGGCGGGAGCCCGCCACGTACCCCTTGTGCCAGCCGGGCTGGCGCTCGGTCTGGCCGTCGGCGTCCTGGCTGACGGCAGGCGTGCGTGCGTCCTGAATGGTCATGAGACCTATCTCCCTACGCCGGCATTACCCGGTAACAGGTTCGGCGGTCGACGCAGCCTCTTCCCGTGCGCATCCGTGATGCGCCTACGGTGATCAGCGTCCTCTCAGCCCGGTGCTCCGAGCTCCCGCGTTGTGCAAAGGTGCCCCCACGCTAGCGTCATCTATGGCGTGCTGAACAGTGGGCCCCCTCATCTCTTGCGATGATCTGCCGGTGACGATCTCGCCGCATCCCCCCAGCCAGCCCACAGAACCCGCCGGCCACGACGGTCACGCGCACCCAGGCCCAGGGCACTCCTCCGGCCCCTCGTCCGGGCACTCGCCGGGACACCCGTCCGGCCATTCCCACAGTCACAGCCACGGGCCTGCGGCACCCGTCTCCCAGCACCTGCGCAAGGTCATCGCGGCCGTGCTGATCCCCTTCGCCGCCGCCGTCTTCATCGGCATGGCGGTGCTGTGGCCGGGCGGCGCGCCCGCCCACGAGCGCACCGGGGTCGGCTTCGACCGCCAGACGCAGCAGGGGACGGTCGTCTCGCTGGCACAGGTCGACTGCAAATCGGTGAACGCCGCGCAGGTCCCGCCCACCGGGAACACGTCCACCCCGGAGGGCCGCGAGGCACAGGCCGCGCAGACCGGCGAGTGCAAGAAGGCCACCATCGAGGTCGGCACCGGCCCCGAGAAGGGCCGCACCTTCGTGGAGATCGTGCAGCCGGGCGCACCGCGGCAGTTGGAGAAGGGTCAGGAGGTGGTCGTCGCCTACGCGCCGGACGCGCCGCGGGACCTCCAGTACTCGGTGGTCGACGTCAACCGCAAGCTCCCGATGGCCCTGCTGGCCGGTATCTTCGCCGTGGCCGTCGTCGTGGTGGGCCGGATGCGGGGGCTGTTCGCGCTGATCGCCCTGGTCGTCAGTTTCGGCGTGCTGACGCTCTTCATCCTCCCGGCCATCCTGCAGGGATCGAATCCGCTGCTCGTCGCGGTCATCGGTGCGAGCGCCATCATGCTGATCGCGCTGTACATGTGCCACGGACTGACCGCGCGCACCTCGGTCGCCGTCCTCGGCACGCTCGTCTCGCTGCTGCTGATCGGCCTGCTCGGCTCGCTCTTCATCGGCTGGGCGTTCCTCACCGGCAACACCGACGACAACACGGGTCTGATCCACGGGCTCTACCCGCACATCGACATGAGCGGTCTGCTGCTCGCGGGCGTGATCATCGGATCGCTGGGTGTGCTGGACGACGTGACGGTCACCCAGACGTCGGCGGTGTGGGAACTCCACCAGGCCGATCCGTCGATGGGCCCGCGCTCCTTGTACCGGGCGGCCATCCGGATCGGGCGCGATCACATCGCTTCTGTGGTCAACACCCTGGTGCTCGCCTATGCGGGCGCCGCACTGCCCCTGCTGCTGCTGTTCTCGATCGCGAACAGCAGCATGGGTTCGGTGGCCAACAGCGAACTGGTCGCGGAGGAGATCGTACGGACGCTGGTGGGTTCGATCGGGCTCGTGGCGTCGGTCCCGGTGACGACGGCGCTCGCCGCCCTGGTGGTGTCCGCCGACCGGCCGGGGGGGCAGGGCCCGCCGGCCACGGGACCGGTCCGCGGCCGGGGCCGTCGGCGCAAGCGCTGAGCGGTGTCCCGCCCGCCGGGCCGGCGGGGCCGCCGGATCTCGCGAACGGGCTGCCGGATCTCGCGAAGGGGTGGGCGGTCAGCCCGCGTTCTGCTCGTTCTGCCGGGACTCGGCCAGGATCCTGCCGAGCGCCTGGTCGAGGTTCTCCTCGAAGTCGCCCTGATCGCGCTCCTGACCCAGGGGAACGAGCCGGTCGGTGCGGTCGAGGAAGGCGACGAGCGGCGCCGCGCTGGCGCGGAACAGCGCCCGGTCGCCGCCGACCTGGAGACGGATGTGGACATCGGACAGCTCCTCCGGATCGGTGGGGGCGATGCGCACATCGCCGTCACCGCACGGCTTGTTGATGCCGTCGAGGAGCAGTTCCCGGCCGAACGCCCAGGTCACGGGCGCGTCTCCGGGGAGGTGAAAGGTCAGGCGGACTGCGTAGGGATCACGAGCGTCGTACCGGAGTTCCACCGGGATCCGGAACGAGAGCTCCTCGGAAACGAGGAAGCTCATCATGACCTCTGCCTGTACCGACTCGCGCATTGCCTACCCCGCTTTAGTGGAAGTGGCCAGGAATGGTCCCCCAGGGCCTCTTGACCAAGAGTGGTGTAAGCGCTAGCAGATCACAAGGAGTGAGTTTTCAGATACTGATAGAGAACGAGAGGGTGTTCAACAGCGCGCCTACTTCACTCCGTAGTCGATCGACCGCATAAAGCAACCGGCCTTGCTGGTGCAGGGGAAGAGAAATGGCCATGGCTGCAGCGGTATTGCCGGCAGTGATGGGGATGGCCGCACACACCGTGCCCAGCGCGTACTCCTGACGCTCCGTAACCGGCTGCATCCGCTCCATGGCCCCGAGCCGGTCCTCCAAAGAGCGAAGATCCGCCACTGTGTAGGGGGTGACGGCCTCGACCGGGTGGCGGGCGTAGTGGTCCCTGCGAGCCTTCTCGTCGAGCTGGCCGAGCAGGCACTGCCCGATGGCGTGGGCGTGGCCGGTCGCCCGGAAGTCGGCCCACTCCTCGCAGGCCGGGCTGGACGGGGTGTCCGAGACACCCACGACCTCGATTTCACCCTCGCGGTACACCGCGAAGTAGACGGGGGCCCCGACGGCGTCGCGGAAGTGCGCGAGGGAGTCGAGGATCATGCTGCGACGTTTCTGCTGCAGTCCGCCGCCCGCCAGCCGACCGGCCGCGGCACCCAGTACGAAGACGCCGCTCTCCCGGCGCAGATAGCCCTCGTGCGTCAGGGTGCGCAGGAGGTGGTACGCGGTGGGAAGGGGAAGCCCCGCCTCGCGGGCGAGCTGCTTCGCCGGAGCCCCTTCGCGGTGCGAACCTGCGGCCTCGAGCAGCCGCAGCGCCCGCTGCACCGAACCGATCAGCGTGGGCACAACGCCGGTTTGAACCGAAGACAAAGCGCACCCCCAGGCGTGGCGGCAGACCTCGGGGCGGCCCGCCCTGCGGGGGCCGCCCCCGCGTGCGCCGCGACTCCTGGGGGCCGTGCTCGGCGGCTGTTCCACACGGCCGCCGTTCAGAACGGTGGTACCGGCTTTCGGTGCCCAGGGAACGGCACGGATTGCGACTGTATCCGCCGATTCCCACGTCGTAGGCGGTTTTGGAAGCCACGTTCCCTCGCCTGGCTCAATCCGCGACCGCCCGACGCACCGGTACCACCGGGCCTCTTCGGACCGGCTACCAACCGCCGGAGGAGGACTTCGTACCGCCGCCGACCTTCTTCACCACGAAGATCAGGCCGCCGACGAGACCGACGAAGAGGAGCAGCTTGAAGACGAACCCGATCAGGGCGCCCAGGATGCTCGTGATCACGCCACCGAAGACGAACAGTGCCAGCAGCGGAACGGCGACCCACTTAACCCACCAGGGCATGCCTGCGAATGTCCTTCGGATCCCGTCCATGTCCTCGACCTCTTCTTCTTCGTCCGTGATGTCCTGCTCCCGATGCTAGGAGCCGGGGGTCCCGGACGGGGCCCGGCAAGCCCCCGCAGTCCCCTGATCCGCCCCCTAGGGGGACCAGGGGCGCGACCCTCATCCGGGGACAGGTCAGCCCTCCGGCGGGGAGAACACCACCATCACCCGCAGATCCTCCGTGATGTGGTGGAACTTGTGCGCGACTCCCGCCGGGACGTAGACCACACTGCCCCGCGCCACCGTGGTCGTCTCCTCCCCGACCGTGATCGAGGCGCGCCCGCTCACGACGAAGTACACCTCGTCCTGACGGTGCGGCTGCTGCGGATCGCCCTGCCCGGCGTCGAGGGCGTACAGGCCCACCGACATGTTGCGCTCGCGCACGAACTGCAGGTAAGCGCCGTCGTTGGCGATCCGTTCCGCTTCGAGCTCGTCAAGCCGGAAGGCCTTCATCGTCGTTGTGCCCCTTGTACTCGGTCGTGCCCTCGCACCCGCTGGTCCACGGATGTTCCACGGGAATCTTCTCTGCCACGATCAGACCCATGACGAATTTCGTAGTCAAGACGCTCGCCAATGCGGCGGCGCTGGCCGTTGCCATCTGGCTGCTCGCCGGCATCACCCTCGACGACGGCAGCAGCCTGGGCCGCCGTACGGTCACCCTGCTGCTGATCGCCCTCGTGTTCGGGCTGGTCAACTTCATCGTGAAGCCCGTGGTGAAGCTGCTCTCGCTCCCGCTGTTCATCCTCACCCTCGGCCTCTTCACCCTGGTCGTGAACGCCCTGATGCTGCTGCTGACCTCCTGGCTGGCCGAGCAGCTCGACCTGAGCTTCCACGTCGACGGATTCTGGACCGCCGTCGTCGGCGCACTGATCATCTCCGTCGTCTCCTGGGCCGTGAACATGGTCCTGCCCGACAAGGACTGACGAGCGGGGACCCGCGGGGCCCTCACCCCGGCCGGCTGGAGGCCTTACGCGAGGCCATGAAGGAGCACACCGCGTGAACTCTCACGAACCCGAAGACACGCACGGCCTCGGCCACCACGACGGCGGCCACCGCAACACCATTGACCCCGCAGACGGCGGGCACGACGCCGGGTCCGCGGCCCGTCTCGGCGACGGCACCCTCGCGGTGCGCGCCGGGCTGCCCGGGCCCGTCAAGAACGAACCGCCCCTGCCCGGACCGGTCTTCGCCGCCCACTTCCACCTGCCCGGGGAGGTCGAGGGGCCCTACACCTACGGCCGTGACACCAACCCCACCTGGACCCTGCTGGAAGAGGCGATCGGAGAGCTGGAGGCTCCGGGCCAGGAGGTGCACACCGTCGTCTTCGCCTCGGGCATGGCGGCGATCTCCGCCGTCCTCCTCTCCCAGGCGCGCACCGGTGACACCGTCGTCCTGCCCGACGACGGCTACCAGGCGCTGCCCCTGCTGCGGGAGCAGCTGGAGGCGTACGGCATCCGCGTCCGCACCGCGCCGACCGGGGACGACGCCCAGCTCGCGGTCCTCGACGGAGCCCGGTTGCTGTGGATCGAGACCCCGTCGAACCCGGGGCTCGACGTGTGCGACGTACGGCTCCTGGTGGACGCCGCACACCGCGGCGGCACCCTGGTCGCCGTCGACAACACCCTCGCCACCCCGCTCGGCCAGCGCCCCCTGGAACTCGGCGCCGACTTCTCCGTCGCCAGCGGCACCAAGGGGCTCACCGGACACGGTGACCTCCTGCTCGGTTACGTCGTCTGCCGCGACGCGGAACTGGCAGCCGGCGTCCGCAAGTGGCGCAAGATCGTGGGCGCCGTTCCCGGGCCGATGGAGGCCTGGCTGGCGCACCGCTCCCTGGCCACCATCCAGCTGCGGGCGCAGCGCCAGTGGGCCAATGCCCTGGCGGTCGCCGAGGCACTGGCCGACCGCGCCGACGTGACGGGGCCGCGCTACCCGGGCCTGGCGTCGGACCCCTCGCACAAGACGGCCGCCCGTCAGATGCGGGGCTTCGGATCGGTGGTCTCCTTCACGCTGCCCGACCGGGCCCACGCCGAACGGTTCATGGCGGCCCTGCGTCTGGTCGAGGACGCGACCAGCTTCGGCGGCGTGCGGTCCACCGCCGAGCGGCGCGGACGCTGGGGCGGCGACGCCGTGCCGGAGGGGTTCATCCGGTTCTCCGCCGGAGCGGAGGACACCGCGGACCTCGTCGCGGACGTCCTGCGCGCCCTCGACCTGGCCGGCAACACGGCCTGAACGGGCTGTGGTCGGGCGGTCCGAGCCTCCCCCCTCGTGGCTCGGACCGCCCCGGGTTCCCGCCCGCGAAGAACCACGTGACAAGGCTAGTTGACTCTGCGTCAGAGTCCAATCACGGTAACGACAGGGGGCTATCGGCATATTTATACTTGAAGGCCCCCACCGAGAGGTGCCGCCATGGACCTGGCCCTGCTGCGCACCTTCGTCGCCGTGCACCGGGCGGGTTCCTTCACCCGGGCCGCCGCGCTCCTGGGCCTGTCCCAGCCCGCGGTCACCTCACAGATCCGCACGCTGGAACGCCAGCTGGGGCGCCCCCTCTTCCACCGACGGGCCCGCGGTGTCACACCCACCGCCATGGGTGACGAGCTCGCCCACAAAACCGCCCCGCACCTCGACGCGCTGCTGCGGATCACCGAGGCCGAGCGTGAGGCCGCCGGGACGTTACGCACCCTCCACATCGCGGGACCGCCGGAGTTCCTGGGCCTGCGCGTGCTGCCCGCCCTCGCTCCCCTGGTCGGCCAGGGCCACACCCTGCGCGCCGCCTTGCAGACGGATGCCGAGGAGACCCTCGACGGGCTGGCCGCCGGCCATCACGACCTCGTCGTCACGACCGCCCACCCCCGCGGCGAACTCTTCACCGCCACCGCGCTGTGCGACGAGGAGCACGTCCTGGTCGCGGCGCCCTACTGGGCCGCCCTGGTCGGTCCGGACCAGCTGCACGAAGAAGGACCGGCCGCCCTCGACGGCATCCCGCTCGTGGAGGTCCACGAAACACTGCCGCTCGTCACCCGCTACTGGAATGCCGTCTTCGACAGCAGGCCCCACGCCGGCGCCGTCGCCGCCACGGTGGTCGTGCCCGATCTGCGGGCCGTGCTGGAATGCGTCCAGGCCGGTGCCGGGTTCGCGGTCCTCCCCCGCTACCTCTGCCAGGACGCCCTCGACAGCGGCCGGATCGTGGCCCTGGCAGATCCTCCGGTGCCGCCGCTGCGCACCTGGTTCCTTGTCGTGCGGACCGGCAGCCTCGCCCTCGCCCACCTCGCCCGGGCCCACGACCGGCTCCTGCGAGCCGCCACGCGCTGGTGAGCCCCTGTTTCCGGCCCCTGGCGCGTTTCAGAAGGGCAGCCGTGGGCCACTCTTCTCCCATGACCGAACGCCCCGTGGTCAAACGCACCGCCCGCGCGATCCTGCTCGACGGTGACGACATGATCCTCATCAAGCGCACCAAGCCCGGCCTTGATCCCTACTGGGTCACACCCGGCGGCGGAGTGGAGTCCTCGGACGCCACCGTCGTCGACGCACTTCACCGGGAGGTCCACGAAGAACTCGGCGCGAAGATCACCGATGTGGTGCCCTGCTTCGTCGACACCGTCGAGCACATCGCCGACGGTGGGGTGACCGGAGTGAAGGTGCAGCACTTCTTCGTCTGCCACCTCGAATCGATGGACCCCAGCCAACGGCACGGCCCCGAGATCGACCAGCCCGAGGGCGAGTACGAGATCGTCCGCGTGCCCTTCAGCCGCGTCGGAATCGCCGCCGTCCATCTCGTCCCGCTGTCCCTGCGGCACTACCTCGACGGGAACATCGAGGGTGTGCGCGCCATGCACGCCGCCGACCTGGGCTGACGGCCCCGACGAGACCGGCGGTCGGCCCGCCGGTCTCAGCCGGCCACACCCGCCAGCTCCTCCACCGCGTCGTGCCGGATCCGTTCGTCCGGGATGCCGATCCGCTTGAGCTCGTCCACCCCGCTGCGGATCATCGCCGGCGGCCCCGAGACGAAGGCGTCGTACGAACTCCACGGGCCGTTCTCGCCGACCGCGTGCGGCAGCTGCCCCGCCATTCCGTCACCGACCACCGGGCGCACCGAGAGCCAGGGGTGTGAGCGCTGCAGGCCCAGCAGCGTGTCCTTGTCGTACAGGTCGTTGTCGCTGCGCGCTCCGAAGAAGACCTCCACCGGACGGCGTTCTCCGTGCTCGGCCACGTCCTCGATCAGCGCCTTGATGGGGGCGATCCCGGTGCCTCCGGCAAGGCACAGCATGCCGTTGTCCGTCGTGTGATCCACGACCATCGACCCGGAGGGCGGCCCGAGGCGCAGCACGTCTCCGGGGCGGGCATGGCGCACCAGCGCGTTGGACACCCAGCCCGCGGGCACGGCCTTGACGTGGAAGGACAGCAGCCCGTCGGCGCGGGGCGCCGAGGCGAAGGAGTAGTGCCGCCACACCCGAGGCCACCACGGGGTCTCCAGGCTCGTGTACTGGCCGGCCAGGAAGGCATACGGCTGGTCGGGGCGGACGGTCAGCACCGCGATGTCCGGGGTGCGCAGCTCGTGCGAGACCACCTCCGCGTGCCACCACGCCGGGGACGTGGCCTCGTCCTCGGCCGCAGCGTCGATCATGATCTGGGAGATCGTGGTGTAGGCCCTCACCCAGGCGGCCTGGGCCTGTGGCCCCCATGTCGCCGACGCGTACCGGGCCAGCGCGCCGATGAGCGCCTCGCCCACCACCGGGTAGTGACCCGCCATGGTGCCGTACTTGCGGTGCCCCGTTCCCAGCCTCCGCAGGTAGGGGGTGAGCACCTCGGGGTCGTCGATGTGGTCGGCCGCTGTCAGCAGGGCCTTCAGCAGCCGGTCGCGCTGGGTGTCCATGGCCGCGGGGAACATGCCGCGCATGTCCGGATGGCTGGTGAAGACCAGGGCGTAGAAATACGAGGTCACCTTGTCGGCGACGGGTGCGATCTCCGCGAGCGTCCGGCGGATGAGCACGGCGTCCGGGGAGGGCTCGGCCATTCCGCCCTCGGCGGATATCCGTGCTGCCTCCCGTCCGGCCGGTCTGGTGGGCGGAGCGTCCATGCAATGCCTCGCTTCGAGCATGTCGGTCGGTCTGCACACGCCACGGTCTGAGAATCCGTGGTTCCGGGTTCCACAGCGTGCCAGCCAGTCCAGCGCGCTGCGGGGAAATGCAGAAAATCCGGGTTTCGAACCCACTTCCCTCTTAGGATGGCGCAGCTTCGGAGCGGGGCAGCCCCAGCAGCCGGTACGCCTCCCGCAAGTCCCTACCCACATATACGTGCGTCGCACGTTCTGCGAGATAGGGACGTGCGTTGACCGCGACCGAGACCGGCACCGACGCGAAGAGCACCGAGTCCGTCATGGAGTCCCCGTAGGCGACGCAGTCCTCCCGGGTCACCCCGAACCGCTCGCACAACTGGTCCGCCACCGTCACCTTGCCCTCGGGCGTCAGGATCCCTGCCACCTCCAACGGGCCGGTGAACGGCACCGAGGGGTAGACGGAACCGTGAGCAGCGTGCGCCCCCCACTCCATCAGCAGTTCCACGAAGAAGGACGGCGACAGGGAGATCACCGCGCAGTAGTCGCCGCGCTCCCGGATATCCCGCCACACCTCCCGGATGCCGGTCAGCCATGGGGAGCCATCGAACGCCGCCCGGACATGTGCGGGTGTCAGCTCCGCCCACAGCGCGTGGGCCGCCAGTGAAAACTCATGCGGCTCCATCTCACGAGCCGCGAAGGCGCGCTCCAGCTCGGCAATCTCAGTGCTCAGTCCAAGCTGCCGGGAGATCTCGACCGGTGCGGCCGAGCCGAACATCAGGGTCCCGTCGAGGTCGAAGAGGTGGAGAAGGGGCATAGCCGTCGAGGCTAGTGGGTCCGTTTCACGTGAAACAGCGTGTTTCACGTGAAACATCGAGCCGTTTGACGCAAAACCGAGCCCGTTTCGTCGGGGTTGGGGGACCCGTTTCACGGGAAACATGCTTCGCCCCCCTTGGTTTCACGTGAAACATCCGTCATCCAAATCCTCTGGACGACCCCCGATCGATGATCCAGTCTGAGCGGGTGACACCACCACACCTCACGGATCTGCCGATCCGAGCGCTGACCCTGGACGATCTCCGCCGCTGCGCCGACCTGTCCGAGGACCGCGGCTGGCCCCGCGAGGACCACAAGTGGGGGCTGCTCCTCGCCGCCGGCAACGGCTACGGCGTCGACGCACCGGACGGGCAGGGACTCGCCGCCGTCTGCGTCGTCACCCGGTACGGCCACGCCCCCGCCTCACCGATTCTCGCCGCCATCGGAATGGTCCTCGTCGCCGGCCGCTACGCCCGTCAGGGCCTGGGACGGCGACTAATGACCCACATCTGCGACGACGTACTCAAGGACGTCCCCCTCACCCTGCACGCCACCCCCTACGGCCGCCCCCTCTACGAGGAACTCGGCTTCGCCGCCACCGGCCGTGCGGAGATGCTGAGAGGAGCCTTCCGTCCCGACGCTCCCGCGGACGCGGGCGGCGCCGATGCCGTCACGGTCCGGCGCGCCACGGCCGAGGATCTCCCCCTCATCGTCCACCTGGACACCGAGGTCTTCGGCGCCGACCGGACCCACCTGATCACCCGGCTTCCCGCCTTCACGGACCGGCTGATGGTGGCGCAGGACGGTAAGGGCGCCGTGACGGGCTACGGCGCGATCTGGCCCAACATGGACACCCATGTCATCGGCCCCCTGATCGCCCGAGACGCGGCGGGGGCCAAGGCACTCGTCACCGCCCTCGCAGCCGCCACCGATCGCCCGCTGCGCACCGATGTCGACGTCCGCCACGAAGAACTCCTCGCCTGGCTCAAAGCCCGCGGTCTCGAATCGGTCGCCTTCAACGACGTCATGACCCGCAACACCCCCGGCCTGCCCGGTGACTGGACCCGACGCTGGGCGCCGCTCACCGTGGCGGCGGGCTGAGACGAGGAGCACCCCCTATGACCGACACCGCCGGGCTGAGCATCCGCCCCGCAACCGCCGACGACCTGCCCGCCATCGTCGCCATGCTGGCCGACGATCCGCTCGGTGCGACCCGCGAATCGCCGGAGGACCTCACCCCGTACGAGGCGGCGTTGAAGCGGCTGTCCGACGACCCCAACCAGCACCTGGTCGTCGCCGTCCGGGCGGACCGGGTCGTCGGCACCCTCCAGCTCACGATCGTCCCGGGCCTCTCCCGCAAGGGCGCCACCCGCTCCATCATCGAAGGGGTCCGTGTCCACTCCGATGAACGCGGAAGCGGCCTCGGCACCCGGTTCGTCGAATGGGCGATCGAGCAGTCCCGCGCCGATAACTGCTCGCTCGTCCAGCTGACCTCGGACGTGAGCCGGACCGATGCCCACCGCTTCTACGAGCGGCTCGGATTCACCGCCTCGCACGTCGGGTTCAAGCTGCAACTCTGACCGACCGGCTCTGCCGGGGCCGCTCCGGGCGGCGACCCCGGCCGTGCCCGCGCAGATCGCCGGAGCGCGAGTCTCTCACCTGGGAGCGGTCCGTCAGCCGATGCCCTGCCAACCCTGCGGGTCCACTCCGCCGGGCACCGGGGCCTGGGCGTCGTACGGCTCCCTCGTGAACACGAAGGACGCCAGGTCGAGGTGGCTCACCGAACCGTCGGGGCGGCGTACCGCCCGCAGCGTCTCACCGGCGTAGTAGCCGGACACGCCGGTCCACGTACCGTCCTGCTCCGCCCGGAAGCGGGCGGCACGTCCGGTCGTCCCCACCGGTCCCAACTCCAGCGATCCGTCCGCCTTCAGCCGCACCGCGTGTGCCGAGGTGCCCCAGTACCAGGGGCCGCACACCTCCAGGGGCACCCGGTCGGCTGCCAGGAACGGCCGCCACGGCTGCGGGAAGCGCGGCTCGGCCTCCGCGACGACAGTCAGGAGATCCGCCGCCAGCGAGGAAACCGCCAAACCCGAGGTGCAGTTCGCCAGCACCACTGCCGCCACGTCGTCGGCCTCGCTCACCCACAGTCCCGCGACGAAGCCGGGCAGCGAGCCGCTGTGCCCCGCGAGCCGGCGCCCACCCTGCGCCATCAGCTGCATCCCGAGCCCATAGCCGAGCTCGGCGAAACCGGGCTCGGGAGGAGCCGCCGAGGTGCGCATCTCCCGCACGGCCTCCGCGCTCAGCACCCGCTCGTCCCCCCGCAGCAGGAAGTCCGCGAACCGCGCCAAGTCCCGGGTGGTGGACCAGAGCTGACCGGCCGGAGCCATCAGCCCGAGGTCCTCCAGCGGTTCGGGCATCATCACGTCCGCCCAGGGATGCACGGCCCAGCCACCTGCGTGCGGCGCCCTCGGCGAGCCACTCGTGCGGTCCAGACCCAGCGGCTCCAGCACCTCGGCCCGCAGCACTTCCTCCCACGGCTTGCCGCGCAGCGCCTCGACGAGCGAACCCAGCAGCGTGTAGCCCGGGTTGGAGTAGTGGTGCCGGCTCCCGGGCGGGTGCCGGAACGGATCCTCACCCAGCACGTCGGCGAGCGCGGGCCGCGTCCCACCGGGTGTGCGCTCCCACCACTCGCCCGGCGTCTCCGCTGCCAGCCCGCCGGTGTGCGCGAGGAGTTGGGCGATGGTCACATGTCCTGCTCCGGTGTCCGGCAGGTGCCGCTCCAGCGGGTCTGTTAGCGCGAGGAGCCCTTCGTCCCGGAGCCTCAGTACCAGAACCGCCGTGAAGGTCTTGGTGATCGACCCGATCCGGTACTGCACGTTCCCGTCCGGGGCGTGCCCTTCGACGGAGGTGCGGGCGCCCTCCCAGACCAGTCGCCCGCCCCGCACGACCGCGGCCGCCACGGACGGCGCTCGTCCCTCGCTCTGTGCGACGGCGATCCGGTGCCGCAGCGCACGCCGGGTGGCAGGGAGAAGGTCCAGGTCCTCAGAGAGCTCGTCCATGAGCGGATGCTACGTGTTGGCCATGTCCACGAACCGCGAATAATGGCCCTGGAAGGCCACGGTGATGGTCGCCGTGGGGCCGTTTCGGTGCTTGGCGACGATCAGGTCCGCCTCTCCCGCGCGCGGGGACTCCTTCTCGTAGGCGTCCTCGCGGTGCAGCAGGATCACCATGTCGGCGTCCTGCTCGATCGAGCCCGACTCACGCAGGTCGGAGACCATCGGCTTCTTGTCGGTGCGCTGCTCCGGGCCACGGTTCAGCTGGGAGAGCGCGATCACGGGGACCTCCAGCTCCTTCGCCAGCAGCTTGAGGTTTCGCGACATGTCCGAGACCTCCTGCTGGCGGCTCTCGGGACGTCGCGAGCCGCCCGACTGCATCAGCTGGAGATAGTCGATGACCACGAGCGATAGGTCGTTGCGCTGCTTGAGGCGACGGCACTTGGCCCGGATCTCCATCATCGACAGGTTGGGGGAGTCGTCGATGTAGAGGGGGGCGGCGGAGACGTCCGGCATCCGCCGGGCCAGCCGGGTCCAGTCGTCGTCCGTCATCGTGCCGGAGCGCATGTGGTGCAGGGCCACCCGGGCTTCCGCCGAGAGCAGGCGCATCGCGATCTCATTGCGCCCCATTTCGAGGGAGAAGATCACGCTCGGCAGGTTGCTCTTGATCGAACAGGCCCGCGCGAAGTCCAGCGCGAGCGTGGACTTGCCCATCGCGGGACGGGCGGCGATGACGATCATCTGGCCCGGGTGCAGGCCGTTGGTCAGCGAGTCGAGGTCGGTGAACCCGGTCGGAACACCGGACATCTGGCCGCTGCGCGACCCGATGGCCTCGATCTCGTCGAGGGCGCCCTCCATGATGTCGCCCAGCGGCAGGTAGTCCTCGGACGTCCGCTGCTCGGTGACCGCGTAGATCTCCGCCTGTGCGCTGTTGACGATCTCGTCGACGTCACCGTCGGCCGCATAGCCCATCTGCGTGATCTTCGTACCGGCTGCGACCAGCCGTCGCAGGACGGCCCGCTCGTGGACGATCTCCGCGTAGTACTCGGCATTGGCCGCTGTGGGGACGGACTGCACCAGGGTGTGCAGGTACGAGGCTCCGCCGACCTTGCTGATCTCGCCGCGCCGGGTCAGCTCGGCACCGACCGTGATCGGGTCCGCCGGCTCTCCCTTGGCGTACAGGTCGAGGATGGCCTGGTAGATCGTCTCGTGCGACGGCCGGTAGAAGTCGTGGCCCTTCAGGACCTCGACGACGTCGGCGATCGCGTCCTTGGAGAGCAGCATGCCGCCGAGCACGGACTGCTCGGCATCGAGGTCCTGGGGAGGGACGCGCTCGAAGCCGCCGGAGCCACCGCCGTCCCAGGAGCCGCCCTCCCGGCCCCGGTCGTGCTGCTCGTCCCCGCGGCCGCGGCCTTCGCTGTTGCGGCGAGGACGGGGCGGCAGACGGTCACCTGGACCGCTGTCGGCCCAGGGGTCGTCCATGGGCTCGGCCATGCTCACCGGGCCGCCTCCTCCCGTCCGCAACGCGGACCTTGCCGTGCCACTCTTTCTACGACACGGCTCTGACATCTGGGGCACCCGAATCGGCTGTCGGCGAGTCGGGCAACGCACCACGGTAGGCCCGGGAGCGGCGTCAGCCAATCTTGTTATCCACAGGCTGTGTGGATGAGATGTGGACGACGGCGCCAATGCTGTGGGTAACTCCCCGGAAGCTGTGTACGGACCGGGGGACGACACTGTGGACAAAATCACCTGCACCACCCCGTTACCCATGCTGACCTGCGATTTCCCCATCCAGCGGACCTGGCGCAGAAAATTCTTGGCCACTGTCTCAAGATCGCCTCCAACGGGGTGGGAGGAACGCGCAAGTCAGCGCCTCGGTAAGGACCCTAGCCACCTTGTGTCTCTTACCTGTGGAAGATTAGATTGAGCGCATGACACAGGCCCCCGCTGCACCGAAGGCTGCGCCGAGACGGCACGACCGGGAGATCTTCGCACTCGCCGTTCCCGCCTTCGGCGCGCTTGTCGCCGAACCCCTCTTCGTGATGGCCGACAGCGCCATCGTGGGGCACCTCGGGACGCCCCAGCTGGCCGGTCTCGGGATCGCAGCCGCCCTGCTCACCACCGCTGTGAGCGTCTTCGTCTTCCTCGCCTACGCCACCACCGCAGCCGTCTCCCGCCGGGTCGGAGCGGGAGACCTGCGGGCGGCGATCCGCCAGGGCATGGACGGCATCTGGCTCGCCCTCCTCCTCGGCGCGGCCGTCATCGCCGTCGTCATGCCGGCGGCGCCCTGGCTGGTCTCCCTCTTCGGAGCCTCCGACACGGTCGCCCCCCACGCGATCACCTACCTGCGGATCTCCGCCCTCGGCATCCCGGCCATGCTGATGGTCCTCGCCGCCACCGGCGTCATCCGCGGACTCCAGGACACCCGTACACCGCTCTACGTCGCCATCGGCGGGTTCACCCTCAACGCGGGGCTCAACGCCCTCCTGGTCTACGGCGCGGGTCTCGGGATCGCCGGCTCGGCCTGGGGCACGGTCATCGCCCAGTGCGCCATGGCCGTCGCCTACCTCGTGGTCGTCGTGCGGGGCGCCCGGCGGCACCACGCATCCCTGCGCCCCGATCTCGCGGGAATCCGCGCCTGCGCACAAGCCGGCGCACCCCTACTGATCCGCACCCTGTCCCTCCGGGCGGTTCTGCTGATCGCGACCGCCGTGGCCGCCCGGCTCGGTGACGCCGACATCGCCGCCCACCAGATCCTGCTCTCACTGTGGAGCCTGCTCGCCTTCGCCCTGGACGCGATCGCCATCGCAGGGCAGGCGATCATCGGCCGCTACCTGGGAGCGGGTGACACCCAGGGGGCCAAGACCGTGTGCCGCCGCATGGTGCAGTGGGGCACAGCCGCAGGCATCGTCCTCGGTCTGCTGGTGGTCGTGGCCCGTCCCGTGTTGGTCCCGCTCTTCACCAGGGACCCGGCGGTCGAGGACGCCCTGCTGCCCGCGCTGCTCGTGGTGGCGCTCTCCCAGCCCGTCTCCGGCATCGTCTTCGTGCTCGACGGGGTTCTCATGGGAGCGGGCGACGGCCGCTATCTGGCATGGGCGATGCTGCTGACACTGGCCGCTTTCACCCCGGCGGCGCTGCTCGTCCCGACCGTGGGAGGCGGCCTGACGGCGCTGTGGTGGGCCATGACGCTGATGATGCTGGTCCGTATGGCCACCCTCCAGCTGAGGGCCCGCTCGGGCCGGTGGCTGGTCGCGGGAGCCAGCCGCTGAGGCCGTCCCCGTCCGCTCCCGCCGTGTTCCACGTGAAACACGAAGGGGCCGGGGTGGTGTTTCACGTGAAACACCACCCCGGCCATGACGAAGGGCCGCACCCCGGAGAGGTGCGGCCCTTCATTCGCTGCCCTTAGGCGGCGACGACCTCGATGCCCACGTTCGCGGCCACGTCGGCGTGCAGACGCACGGAGACCTGGTACGAACCGAGGGTCTTGATCGGGGAGCCCAGCTCGACGCGGCGCTTGTCGACCTTCGGGCCGCCCGAGGACTCGATCGCCGTGGCGATGTCGGCCGGGGTAACGGAACCGAAGAGACGACCGGCGTCACCCGCGCGGGTGGCCAGACGAACCTTCACGCCCTCGAGCTTGGCCTTGACCTCGTTGGCCTGCTCGATGGTCGCGATCTCGTGGATCTTGCGGGCGCGGCGGATCTGCGCCACGTCCTTCTCGCCACCCTTGGTCCAGCGGATCGCGAAACCACGCGGGACCAGGTAGTTGCGAGCGTAGCCGTCCTTGACGTCGACGACATCGCCGGCGGCACCGAGGCCAGTGACCTCGTGGGTCAGGATGATCTTCATTAGTCGGTCACCCTTTCCTTATCGCGCGGTGGACGTGTAGGGCAGCAGCGCCATCTCACGGCTGTTCTTGACGGCCGTGGCGACGTCACGCTGGTGCTGCGTGCAGTTGCCGGTAACGCGGCGGGCACGGATCTTGCCGCGGTCGGAAATGAACTTCCGCAGCATGTTCGTGTCCTTGTAGTCCACGTATGCGGTCTTGTCCTTGCAGAACGCGCAGACCTTCTTCTTAGGCTTGCGCACAGGCGGCTTCGCCATTGTGTCTCTCCTGTGTGATCAAGAAGTGGGGGTGCGAGCTGCCCTAGAAGGGCGGCTCGTCCGAGTAGCCACCGCCGGAGCCGCCGGAGCTTCCGCCCCAGCCGCCCCCGCCGCCGCCCTGCTGCTGGCCACCGGCCGGCGCGCTGGACGCCCACGGGTCGTCGGAGGGAGCTCCGCCGCCCTGCGGGGCACCGGCAGCAGGGGCTCCGCCCCAATTGCCGCCGCCGCCACCCTGCTGCTGACCGCCGCCGCCGTACCCACCCTGGCCACCGCGACCGCTGGTCTTGGCGACCTTGGCCGTAGCGCTCTTCAGGCTGGGGCCGACTTCCTCGACGTCCAGCTCGTAGACCGTGCGCTTGACACCCTCACGGTCCTCGTACGACCGCTGCTTCAGCCGGCCCTGCACGATGACGCGCATGCCCCGCTGAAGGGACTCGGCGACGTTCTCCGCCGCCTGACGCCAGACCGAGCAGGTCAGGAACAGGCCTTCGCCGTCCTTCCACTCATTGGTCTGCTTGTCGAAGATGCGGGGAGTGGACGCGACACGGAACTTCGCGACCGCCGCACCCGAGGGGGTGAAGCGCAGCTCGGGGTCGTCGACGAGATTGCCGACGACCGTGATGACGGTCTCGCCTGCCATGGGTGAACCTCTCGGCGGGGATTGCTGCTGGGCTGCTGTGCTACTCGGTCCCGATTACCGCTGAACCGAAGTTCAGTGGGTCTCGGGGCGAAGGACCTTGGTCCGGAGAACCGACTCGTTCAGGTTCATCTGTCGGTCAAGCTCCTTGACGACCGCAGGCTCGGCCTGGAGGTCGATGACCGAGTAGATGCCCTCGGGCTTCTTCTTGATCTCGTAAGCGAGACGACGACGGCCCCAGGTGTCGACCTTCTCGACCTTTCCGTTGCCCTCGCGGACGACGGAGAGGAAGTTCTCGATCAGCGGGGAGACAGCGCGCTCCTCGAGATCGGGGTCGAGGATGACCATCACTTCGTAGTGACGCATGTGGAACCCACCTCCTTTGGACTCAGCGGCCACGGTCGTTCCGTGGCAGGAGGGTCGTGATGCGTGCGCACGGCATCCGCAGAGCAGACACCGCGCAGACCGTACAGA
Source organism: Streptomyces sp. CB00455 (assembly GCF_001905445.1). Classification (GTDB taxonomy): domain Bacteria; phylum Actinomycetota; class Actinomycetes; order Streptomycetales; family Streptomycetaceae; genus Streptomyces. The sequence continues at coordinate 205,130 of NZ_LIVQ01000004.1, forward strand.
CTACCTGCTCGACTCCTTCCGGTTGAAATCCGGCGTCAGGGGGACACAATCTGTAGGCAACGGGTGTGCTCGGTGCTATGCCCTCCGGCCCGTCCGGAGGCGGCTCCGCCGCACCGCTCTGCTTCATCCAGGAGGTGCCTTCCGATGGCACAGGCAATGCGACGCCAGTCCTCCATCTCCCTCTTCGCGACCGACGGCAAGCCCCACCCCCTGCAGGACGCCCTCATGGCGGTCACGCTGGTGCTCGGCACCGTGGCGTTCGTCACTGCGTTCTTCGACCAGCTGCACCTGCTCAGCTCGTGGGCGGGCCTGATCGGCATCCTGACCGGCGCGTACGGACAGTTCATCTCCGTCACGACACGCGAACGCTTCGCACTGATCATCGGCCTAGGCGCATCGGCCTTCGGCTTCTTCCTCGGCATGGCGCACGGCGGCCTCTTCGGCGGCTGGCTGGGCTGAACGGGGTACCTCCGCGACAGGGCGCCGGCCGAAGTCCGCGGCGGCCCCCCGGCCCGTCCCCCAGATGGGTGGCGCCCTTGTCGCAGTAGGCTTCGCGCCATAGCCAGCGAAGCCGCCGGAGGAGACGCCCCGCATGAGCCTGTCCCTGAGGACCATCAGCCGAGAGCAGCATCTGGGTTACCTCCAGAGCCTGCCCTCGGCGAGCCACTGCCAGGTCCCGGCGTGGGCCGACGTGAAGAACGAGTGGCGCTCGGAGAACCTCGGTTGGTTCGACGCGGCCGGCGAACTCGTCGGTGCCGCGCTCGTGTTGTACCGCCAACTGCCCAAGGTGAAGCGCTACCTCGCCTACCTGCCCGAGGGCCCGGTCATCAACTGGTACGCCCCCAACCTGGAGGAGTGGCTCCAGCCGATGCTGGCGCACCTCAAGCAGCAGGGCGCCTTCACCGTCAAGATGGGCCCGCCCGTCGTCATCCGCCGCTGGAACGCGACCGCCATCAAGGCCGGCATCCAGGACCCCGACGTCAAGCGCTTGCGCGACGTGGAGGCATCGGTCATCGAGCCCCGCGCCTTCGAGGTGTCCGACAAACTGCGCCGCATGGGCTGGCAGCAGGCGGAGGACGGCGGCGCCGGTTTCGGCGACGTGCAGCCCCGCTACGTCTTCCAGGTCCCGCTGGCCAACCGCTCGCTGGACGACGTCCTGAAGGGCTTCAACCAGCTGTGGCGCCGCAACATCAAGAAGGCCGAGAAGGCCGGCGTCGAGGTCGTCCAGGGCGGCTACGACGACCTGCCGACCTGGCAGCACCTGTACGAGATCACAGCCGAGCGCGACAAGTTCCGCCCGCGCCCGCTCAGCTACTTCCAGCGCCAGTGGACGGCCCTCAACTCCGAGGACCCCAACCGGATGCGCCTGTACATCGCCACCCACGAGGGAGAGCCGCTGGCCGCCGCCACGATGCTCACCGTCGGCCAGCACGTCTGGTACTCCTACGGCGCCTCCGCCAACCACAAGCGCGAGGTCCGTCCCTCGAACGCGATGCAGTGGCGCATGCTGCGCGACTCCTACGCGCTGGGAGCGAGCGTCTACGACCTTCGCGGCATCTCTGACACGCTGGACGAGAACGACCACCTGTTCGGGCTGATCCAGTTCAAGGTCGGCACCGGCGGCGAGGCCGTCGAGTACGTCGGCGAGTGGGACTTCCCGCTCAACAAGGTGCTGCACAAGGCGCTCGACATCTACATGTCGCGTCGCTGATCCACCCCCACCCACCGCACCGCTGCATCCCGCAGCTTTTCAGGAGAGGTTCCGGACGGGCATGGCGCTCACGCTCTACGTCGACACCGCGCGCTGGCGTGCGCACCAGAAGCAGATCCAGGACCAGTTCCCCGGAATGGTCCCGGTCTGCAAGGGCAACGGCTACGGCTTCGGCCACGAGCGGCTGTGCGAGGAGGCGACCCGGATGGGCGCCGACGTGCTGGCCGTCGGGACGACCTACGAGGCCGCCAGCATCAAGGACTGGTTCGGTGGTGACCTGCTCGTCCTGACCCCGTTCCGGCGGGGCGAGGACCCGGTGCCGCTGCCCGACCGGGTCATCCGCTCGGTGTCCTCGCTGGACGGGGTCCGCGGCCTGGTCGGCGCCCGGGTGGTCATCGAGTGCATGAGCTCGATGCGCCGCCACGGCATCTCGGAGCATGACCTCGGGCAGCTGCACTCGGCGATCGAGGACGTCCGGCTGGAGGGCTTCGCCCTGCACCTGCCGCTGGACCGCCCGGACGGCTCGGACGCCGTCGAGGAGGTCATCGGCTGGATGGACCGGCTGCGCGCGGCCCGGCTGCCGCTGCACACCATGTTCGTCAGCCACCTGCGGGCCGAGGAGCTCGCGCGGCTCCAGCAGCAGTTCCCGCAGACCCGTTTCCGGGCCCGGATCGGCACCCGGCTGTGGCTGGGCGACCACGACGCGACCCAGTACCGCGGCGCGGTGCTGGACGTCACGCGCGTGGCCAAGGGCGACCGCTTCGGCTACCGCCAGCAGAAGGCCGCCTCCGACGGCTGGCTGGTCGTGGTGGCCGGAGGCACCTCCCACGGCGTGGGTCTGGAGGCCCCCAAGGCCCTCCACGGCGTCATGCCGCGAGCCAAGGGCGTCGCCCGGGCGGGCCTGGCCACCGTCAACCGGAACCTGTCGCCGTTCGTGTGGGCGGGCAAGCAGCGCTGGTTCGCGGAGCCGCCGCACATGCAGGTGTCGATCCTCTTCGTGCCGTCGGACTCGACGGAGCCCAAGGTCGGCGACGAGCTCGTGGCACACCTGCGCCACACCACCACGCAGTTCGACCGGGTGCTCGACGCCTGATCCGCCGCGCGCCGGCCGTGGCCGGCGCGCACCGGTCAGTCCTCGTGGTCGGTGCCCCAGTCGACCCGCTGCTCCGGCGAGGGCGTCGCGTACCGCGGCGCCCTCGCCGCGTCCGACAGCACGAACACGTCCTCGGCGCCGTCCAGCACCCCGCCGGAGGGGTCGTCCGAGCCGTCCCTGCGCACCACGTCGCGTTCGGGCATCAGGATGTCGCGGACGACGACCGCGCACAGGTAGAGGGTGGCCAGCAGGTGCGCGGCGATCGCCAGCTGGTAGCCCTCCGCAGGCAGGCCCTGGTGCTTTTCCCCGCTGGTCGTGTAGGCCAGGTAGAACCAGATCCCGAGGAAGTAGACGACCTCCCCGGCCTGCCAGATCAGGAAGTCCCGCCAGCGCGGGCGGGCCAGCGCCGCGAGCGGGATGAGCCACAGCACGTACTGCGGCGAGTACACCTTGTTGGCCAGGATGAAGGCGGCCACGACCAGGAACGCCAGCTGCGCGAAGCGCGGGCGCCGCGGCGCGGTCAGGGTGAGCAGGCCGATGGCACCGCACAGCAGGAGCGTCAGTGCGGTCGCGTACGTGTTGGCGTCGTGCAGGGGGTTGCCCGAGCGCTGGGAGATCAGCAGCCACACCGATCCGAAGTCGATGGGCCGTTCCTGGCTGAAGGTGTAGAACTTCGTCCAGCCCTCCCAGGCGAAGAGCATGACGGGCAGGTTCACCAGGAGCCAGGAGGCGGCCGCGCCCAGGGTCGCGGCGCCGAACGCCCGCCACTTGCCGGCCCGCCAGCAGAGCACGAACAGCACCCCGAGCAGCAGCACGGGGTAGAGCTTCGCCGCGGTGGCCAGGCCGATGAAGACGCCGAAGAGGACCGCGCGGCCCCGGGACCACATGAGCATCCCGGCCGCGGTCAGGGCGATGGCCAGCAGGTCCCAGTTGATCGTCGCGGTGAGTGCGAAGGCCGGGGCGAGGGCGAAGAGCAGGGCGTCCCAGGGGCGGCGGCGGTGCGTGCGCGCGACGCAGACCGCGATGACCGCCGCGCAGGCCATGAGCATGCCCGCGTTGACCATCCAGTACATCTGCTCGCGGTGCTGCATGGAGCCGCTGCCAGGGGTGAGCCAGGAGGCGATCTCCATGAAGAACCCGGTCAGCACGGGGTACTCCAGGTACTCCATGTCGCCGGTCAGCCGGTCGAAGTAGGGCGTCAGGTTGTCGGCGAAGCCGCGTACCGCGTACAGGTGCGGAATGTCGGAGTAGCAGGCGTGGGTGTACTGCGAACCGGCTCCCCGGAACCACGCCCAGTCGTAGCAGGGCAGCTTCTGCACCATGCCCAGGGCGAACATGCCGATGGCGACGAGGGCCACCACGCGGACCGGCCCCAGCCAGTGGCCTTCGAGCCGGGCGTAGCGGCCGGTGGGGCCGCCGATGATCTCACTGCCGGCAGCGGCGACCTCGTCCTGCTGCGTGGGCAGTACGGGACGGTCCTCGTGCACCTTGGTCATGGGCTCATCCTGCCGTACGGCGCCGGACATGAGGGAAGGCCGCCGCATCCCGTGCGACGGCCTCCCCCTGGTTCACCCGGCGGTCCCGGTTACTGGGCCGCCGCGCCGGTGGGCCAGCCCGTGGTGCCGCCCGGGCGGCCCGGTCTGCCCGAGTTCGTAGCGGACGGCGATCCGCTGGGTCCTCCGTCGGCGCCGCCGATCACTCCGCTGTTCGCACCGCCGTTCGCGCCGCCGTTCGCGCCGCCATTGGCTCCTCCGTTGCCGCCCCCGCCGGTGGTGTTCGGGTCGCAGTACAGCTCCCACGGCTTGCAGGAGGGCTTGCCGCCCCTGGACGGGCTCGGGGACGCCGGCGGCGAGGCGCTCGGCGAGGGCGTGGACGGGGAGGGGGAAGGGGCCGCGGGGGGCGAGGGGGTGGGCGACGGCGCGCCGGCCGAGTCCGCCACGACGCCGATGTCGTCGGGGTCCGGGAAGCTCTGCTCCGGGGTGCCCTTGAGCGCCTCGCGCATGTACTCGGTCCAGATCACGGCCGGGATGTCGCCACCGTGGATGGAGTCGGTGCCGCCCACGCCGTTCATCGAGATCAGCTTCTTGTCCGCCGAATTCGGGTCGGTACGGAACAGGGTGACGGAGGTGGACAGCTCCGGGGTGTAGCCGACGAACCAGGCGGACTTGTTCTGGTCGGTGGTGCCGGTCTTGCCCGCCGCGGGCCGGCCCAGCTTCTTGACCTTGGTGCCGGTGCCGTTCTGGACCACGTTCTGCAGGACCTTGGTGACGTTGTCCGCGATCGCGTCGTCCATGGCCTGCTGGCTCTTGGGGGCTTCGAAACCGGACAGCGGCTGGCCGTCCTTCTCGACCTTGACCACGGAGAACGGCTCGCGGTGCTTTCCGGAGGCGGCGAAGGTGGCGTAGGAGTCCGCCATGCGGATGGCACTGGGGGTCGAGGTGCCGAGCGCGAAGGAGGCGTTGTCGGCTCCGTCCATCGAGTCCTCGAGGATGCCGGTCGCCTTCGCGACCTCGCGCACCTTGGTGTGGCCGACGTCGAAGACGAGCTGGGCGAACGGGACGTTGATGGACTTCTCCATCGCCTCGTTGAGGGTCACGTAGCCGTAGGCCGTGGAGCTCTCGTTCTTCTGCTTGAACGGCTTGCCGTCCGCCGCCAGCAGGGGCTTGCCCTGACGGTTCTTGATCACGGTGAGGTCGTCGGCCAGGTACTTGCTGTCGGGCGAGATGCCCCGGCCGCCCGAGTTCTGGGTGCCGTACTGCATCGCCGCGGCCAGGACGTACGGCTTCCAGGTCGAGCCGACCGGGACACCGATGGTGTTGGCGTTGTTGCTGAAGTACTTCTTGTCCCAGCCCGGGCCGCCGTACAGGGCCACGATGGCGCCGGTCTTCACGTCGACGGAGGCGGCTCCGAACTGCACGAAGGTGTCCAGCTCAGGGCGCTTCTTCTCGTCGAGGAAGTCGTTGCGCGTGTCCTCCACCGCCTTGACCAGGGCGTCCACCTTGGGCTTCTGGAAGGTGGTGTGGACCCGGTACCCGCCCAGGGCCATCTGCTCGGCGGTGATGCCCTTGGTCTTCATCACGTACTGCTTGGCCGTCTCGACCAGGTAGCCGATCTGGCCGGACATGCCCCGGGCCTGCTCGGACTCGACGCGTGCGGGGAAGTCGCCGTCCTTGTACTTGGCCCGCTCCTCCTTGGACATCCGTCCGACCTCGACCTCGCGGTCCAGCACCCATGACCAGCGCTTGCGAGCGCGCTGCTCGTTGAGTGCGGGGGTCGCGGCGGCGCCGATGCCGCCGTCGGGGTTGTACAGGTTGGGGCCCTTGAGCACGGAGGCCAGGAAGGCGGACTCCGAGGGGTTGAGGTCCTTGGCGTCCTTGCCGAAGTAGGCGCGGGCCGCGGCCTGGATGCCGTAGGCGTCCCGGCCGTAGTAGGCGGTGTTGAGGTAGCCCGCCAGGACCGTGCCCTTCTCCTCGGAGACCCCGAGCTTGATCGAGATGAAGAGTTCGGAGACCTTGCGCTTGAGGGTCTGCTCGGAGTCCAGGTACGTGTTCTTCACGTACTGCTGGGTGATGGTCGAGCCGCCCTGGGTGGAACCGCCCTTGGCCATGTTGTACACGGCGCGGACGATGCCCATCGGGTCGACGCCCTTGTCCGTCTCGAAGGACTCGTTCTCCGCGGCGATCACGGCGTTCTGCATCGACAGGGGGATCTGGTCGATGGTGATGATCTGGCGGTTCATCGACCCGCCGGTGGCCACCATCTGGGTGTTGTCCGCCCAGTAGAAGACGTTGTTCTGCGCCTTGGCCGCCTTGTTCGGGTCGGGCTTGTTCACCATGGCGACGCCGATGCCGGCCGCCGCCACGATGATCGCGAAGAAGCCCAGTGCCGTGCCGCTGACGAACTTCCAGGACGGCACGAAGCGCTTCCAGCCGTCCTTGTCGGACCGCGGGTAGTTGATGAGCCGCTTGTCCGGGCGGCCCGGGGCCGCACCCCGGCCGGCCTTGCCCGCGCCGCGCCCGCGGCCCGCAGGCCCTTTCTGGGCAGAGCGGCGGACCCCGGCGCGGCTGCCTTGGTCGGACTGCTCCGCGTAGGGGCCGCTGGGCGACGCCGTGGGGACGTCACGTCCCGCCCCGGCACCCCGGCCAGGGCGTGGCTGGGCGGCCCGGCGGGCCGAGGCTCGCCCGCCACCCTGGGGCTGCGGCGGTTTGCGGCGGTGCTCGCTCATCGAACGACTACTCCTCGGGCAGGCGAGTGGCCTGGAAGCGGCAGGTGAATTCCGGTTCCCCCGTCATGGCGCACAGACTACGCACGCTCAAAACCCGCTCAGTGCCGAAGTTCACCCCAAAACAGGCAACTTGCCTCGTACGAATTGGTGATGTGACGCCGGTCACCACGCCGCCCCTTGTCGATGGGCGCGGCCCGTTCTATCGTCTGGATGTATCGAGTCGATACATCAGCTCGGTATAAAGACTCACAGTCGGAGGGGAGGCAGGCGGATGAGCAGGCGCTCAGGCATCCTCGAATTCGCCGTCCTCGGCCTGCTTCGCGAATCTCCCATGCACGGTTACGAGCTGCGCAAACGGCTCAACACCTCACTGGGGGTGTTCAGGGCCTTCAGCTACGGGACGCTCTACCCCTGCCTCAAGACGCTGGTCGCCAACGGCTGGTTGATCGAGGAGCCGGGCAACGCCCCGGAAGACGCGCTCGCCGCTTCACTCGCAGGGCGCCGCGCCAAGATCGTCTACCGGTTGACGGCCGCGGGCAAGGAGCACTTCGAGGAGCTGCTCTCCCACACAGGTCCCGACACCTGGGAGGACGAGTCCTTCGCCGCCCGCTTCGCCTTCTTCGGCCAGACCGAACGGGACGTGCGCATGCGGGTCCTGGAGGGCCGCCGCAGCCGGCTGGAGGAGCGCCTGGAGAAGATGCGCGCCTCTCTCGTCCGTACGCGGGAGCGCCTCGACGACTACACGCTTGAGCTGCAGCGGCACGGCATGGAGTCGGTGGAGCGCGAAGTGCGCTGGCTGAACGAGCTCATCGAGAGCGAGCGGGCGGGACGGGATCGGAGACGACCCGGCCCGTCCGACGAAACTGCAAAATGAGGCCTGCATCTCGCAGGCCTCGTCCGAGAACAAACAGGGAGCAACCGGAATGGGTTCGGTTCGCGTAGCCATCGTCGGCGTAGGCAACTGCGCCGCCTCGCTGGTGCAGGGCGTCGAGTACTACAAGGACGCCGACCCGGCGGCCAAGGTCCCCGGTCTGATGCACGTCCAGTTCGGCGACTACCACGTGCGTGACATCGAGTTCGTCGCCGCGTTCGACGTCGACGCGAAGAAGGTCGGCCTCGACCTCTCCGACGCCATCGGCGCCAGCGAGAACAACACCATCAAGATCTGCGACGTACCGAACACGGGCGTGACCGTTCAGCGCGGCCACACCCTGGACGGCCTGGGCAAGTACTACCGCCTGACCATCGAGGAGTCCTCCGAGGCTCCGGTCGACGTGGTGCAGATCCTCAAGGACCGCCAGGTCGACGTCCTGATCTGCTACCTGCCCGTCGGCTCCGAGGCCGCGGCGAAGTTCTACGCCCAGTGCGCCATCGACGCCAAGGTCGCCTTCGTCAACGCCCTCCCGGTCTTCATCGCCGGCACCAAGGAGTGGGCTGACAAGTTCACCGAGGCCGGTGTCCCGATCGTCGGCGACGACATCAAGTCGCAGGTGGGCGCCACCATCACGCACCGCGTGATGGCGAAGCTGTTCGAGGACCGCGGTGTCCGTCTTGAGCGCACCATGCAGCTCAACGTGGGCGGCAACATGGACTTCAAGAACATGCTCGAGCGCGACCGCCTCGAGTCGAAGAAGATCTCCAAGACCCAGGCCGTCACCTCGCAGATCCCCGACCGGGAGCTCGGCGAGAAGAACGTCCACATCGGCCCGTCCGACTACGTCGCGTGGCTCGACGACCGCAAGTGGGCCTACGTCCGCCTCGAGGGCCGTGCGTTCGGCGACGTCCCGCTGAACCTCGAGTACAAGCTCGAGGTGTGGGACTCCCCGAACTCCGCCGGTGTCATCATCGACGCCCTGCGCGCCGCGAAGATCGCCAAGGACCGCGGTATCGGCGGCCCGATCCTGTCGGCGTCCAGCTACTTCATGAAGTCCCCGCCGGTGCAGTACTTCGACGACGAGGCGTACGCGAACGTCGAGAAGTTCATCAAGGGCGAGGTCGAGCGCTAGTCGAACCCCAAGGGTCCTCCAGGACACCTGGACTTCGGCTGTTCTTCCGCGGAGGGTCCCCGGGCAATGTGTCCGGGGACCCTCCGCGTATGTGACCCTTGCCCCCATGCCTGTCGTACGTGATCTGCGCGTACTCCTGCGCCTGAGGGACTTCCGCAACCTGCTCGCCGTACGGCTGCTCTCCCAGGCCGCCGACGGCGTCTACCAGGTCGCGCTCGCCACCTACGTCGTCTTCTCCCCCGAGAAGCAGACCTCGCCGACGGCCATCGCCTCGGCCATGGCGGTACTGCTGCTGCCGTATTCGGCGATCGGCCCCTTCGCCGGCGTGCTGCTCGACCGGTGGCGCCGCCGACAGGTCTTCCTCTTCGGCAACCTGCTCCGCGCCTTCCTCGCCTGCGTCACCGGGGTGCTGATCGTCGCGCACGTGCCCGACTGGCTGTTCTACGCCTCGGCGCTGTCCGTGACCGCCGTCAACCGCTTCGTCCTGGCCGGGCTCTCCGCCGCCCTGCCCCATGTCGTCGACTCCGGCCGCCTCGTGACCGCGAACGCGCTGTTCCCCACCGCAGGCACCCTCGCGGCGACCGCGGGCGGGGGACTGGCCTTCCTCGTCCGGGTGCTGGACTCCGGCTCCGACGCCCTCGTCGTCCTCCTCGGCGCGGCGCTGTACCTGTGCTCGGCGCTCGTCTCCCTGCGCCTGGCCGTGGGCCTGCTGGGCCCCGACCACCCCCCGGGACGAACGCACCCCTCGGTGGGTGAAGGCATCGCCCTCACCGCCCGGGGCATGGCCGAGGGCCTGCGGCACCTGGCTTCCCGCAGAGAGGCCGCCCAGGCGCTGACCGCCATGACCGCGATGCGGTTCTGCTACGGAGCGCTGTTCGTCATGCTGCTCATGCTGTGCCGGTATGCGTGGTCGGACAACGAGTCGGACGGGCTGGCCCTGCTCGGCGTGGCGATCGGTGTTTCCGGGGCCGGGTTCTTCACGGCCGCCGTCGTCACCCCGTGGCTGGTGGGCCGCCTGGGCGCCCTCGGGTGGATCGCCCTCTGTTCGGCGTCCGCGGCGGTGCTGGTGCCGGCCCTCGGCCTGTTCTTCGCCCCGGGACCGATGCTGGCCGCCGCTTTCGTCCTGGGTCTCGCCACCCAGGGCGCGAAGATCTCCACCGACACCGTCGTGCAGTCCCGCGTGGACGACGAGTACCGCGGCCGGGTCTTCTCGGTCTACGACGTTCTCTTCAACATCGCGTTCGTGAGCGCTGCGGCGGTGGCATCCCTGATGCTCCCCGCCGACGGGCGGTCCGCGCCGCTGATCCTCTGTGTGGCCGTCCTCTACGCCGCCACCGCGGTCCTGCTGAGGCGGCAGATCCGCCGTTTCACGTGAAACGCCCTGCCGATGTTTCACGTGAAACATCCTCCCGGAGTTTCACGTGGAACATCGGCACCGCCGTCTCGACCGACCGGGGTCAGTCCTGCGCGGCCCACCACTCCTTCAGGGCGGCCACGGCCGCGTCACGGCCCATCGGACCGTTCTCCAGCCGCAGCTCCAGCAGGAAGGCGTACGCCTTGCCGATCACCGGGCCGGGACCGACATCGAGCACCCGCATGATCTCGTTGCCGTCCAGGTCGGGCCGAATCGCATCCAGCTCCTCCTGCTCCTGGAGCTGCGCGATGCGGTCCTCCAGGCCGTCATAGGTGCGGGAGAGGGCATTGGCCTTGCGCTTGTTGCGCGTGGTGCAGTCGGACCGCGTCAGTTTGTGCAGGCGCTCCAGCAGCGGGCCGGCGTCGCGGACATAGCGCCGCACGGCGGAGTCGGTCCATTCGCCGTCGCCGTAGCCGTGGAACCGCAGGTGCAGCTCCACCAGCCGGGACACGTCCTTGATCATGTCGTTCGAGTACTTGAGGGCGGTCAGGCGCTTCTTGGTCATCTTCGCGCCCACCACCTCGTGGTGATGGAAGGAGACCCTGCCGTCGCTCTCGAAACGGCGGGTGCGCGGCTTGCCGATGTCGTGCAGCAGGGCCGCGAGCCGCAGAACCAGGTCCGGGCCCTCCTCCTCCAGCGAGATCGCCTGCTCCAGCACGATCAGGGAGTGGTCGTAGACATCCTTGTGGCGGTGGTGCTCGTCACTCTCCAGCCGCAGCGCGGGCAGCTCCGGGAGCACCCGGTCGGCCAGTCCGGTGTCCACGAGCAGGCCCAGGCCCTTGCGCGGATGCGTGGAAAGGATCAGCTTGTTCAGCTCGCCCTGAACCCGCTCCGCGGAGACGATCTCGATCCGGTCGGACATCGCCTTCATCGCCTCGACGACCTCCGGGGCGACCTCGAAGTCCAGCTGCGCCGCGAACCGGGCGGCGCGCAGCATCCGCAGCGGATCGTCGGAGAAGGACTCCTCGGGGGTGCCGGGGGTGCGCAGCACGCCGGCGGCCAGGTCCTCCAGGCCGCCGTGGGGGTCGATGAACCGCTGTTCGGGCAGGCCCAGCGCCATGGCGTTGACCGTGAAGTCACGCCGGACCAGGTCCTCCTCGATGGAGTCGCCGTAGGAGACCTCGGGCTTGCGCGAGGTCCGGTCGTACGCCTCGGAGCGGTACGTCGTCACCTCGATCTGGAAGCCGGCCTTCTGCGCTCCGACGGTGCCGAAGGCGATACCGACGTCCCACACCGAGTCGGCCCACGGGCGGACGATCTTGAGGACGTCCTCGGGACGGGCGTCGGTGGTGAAATCCAGGTCGTTGCCGAGACGCCCGAGCAGCGCATCGCGGACGGACCCTCCGACCAGGGCGAGGCGGTGGCCCGCCTCCTGGAATCGGCGGCCGAGCTCGTCGGCGACAGGGGCGACCCGCAGCAGTTCACTCACCGCGCGGCGCTGCACCTGACTCAGGGCACTGGGGTTGTCTTCGTTGGCGTTCGGCACAACAGAAAAGGGTACGTGTCCCGCCCGGCGCGGGCTCCCTCGTTTTGCGGCGACCCCGGTACACGGGCGCTGCGGGGGTCGCCGATCATGTGGAGCAAGGCGCGGCACTCGCGCACAGCGGGTCTCGTTACCATGCGTGGACGCACAGACGACGACCACTGACACTTCGAGGGACGGGCTAGCGCGTGGCCGAGGCGGCAGAGAACCTGGGGGCGTCCCCCGCCCCTGTCCGGCGCCGATGGCTGCGGCGGGCGGTGGTCCTGCTCGCGGGAACGCCCGTGCTGGCCGCTCTGGTCTACTCTCCCGCCCCCGAGGCGCAGGCCGCCCAGCCTTCGCCCGTCGACGTGCAGCTGACGTCGATGACCCCTGCCGCCCCGGTGAAGGGCGACACCCTGATCCTCACCGGAACCGTGGTCAACAACGGCTCCGAGACGATCAACGATGCGCATGTAGGGCTGCGGGTCGGCCCCCTGCTCGCGGACCGGTCCTCGATCGACGAGGCGGCGGAACGCAGTGGCTTCCGGGCGGGCGCGGACCCCGGGGAGATCGATCCGGCCCACGCGGTGAAGTTCGACTCACTGCCGTCGAAGGTCAGCCGGCAGTTCACCCTCACCGTCCCGGTGAACAAGCTGGAGCTGGACAAGGACGGTGTCTACCAGCTCGGTGTGTCCCTCTCGGGCGCGACCGAGAGCCGCCCCTCCGAGCAGGTCCTCGGCATCAAGCGGACCTTCCTGCCGTGGCAGCCGGAGGCGGCCGCCAAGCGGGCTCAGCTCGGTTACGTCTGGCCGCTGATCTCCACCACCCACGTGACCGCCGAGACCGGCTCGGACGAGACGCAGACCCCCGTCTTCCTCGACGACTCCCTTGCCGCGGAACTGGCATCGGGTGGCCGGCTGGAGCGGATGGTCGCACTCGGCAAGGACCTGCCCATCACCTGGGTCATCGACCCTGACCTGCTGTACACGGTCGACGCGATGACCAAGGGCTACCGGGTCCGCGTCCCGGGCGGCAAGTCCGTCCAGGGCAAGAACAAGGCCATCGCCGAGCAGTGGCTGAGCTCGCTGGAAGCCGCCGTCCAGGGCAAGAAGGTCGTCGCCCTGCCCTTCGCCGACCCCGACGTCGCCTCCCTCGCCCATCACGGCAAGGACGTCTCGGGCACCCTGGGCCAGCTGCGGCCCGCCACCGACAAGGCGAAGCAGGCCGTGGAGACCGTCCTGCACGTTCCCGCGTCCACCGACTTCTCCTGGCCCGTGGACGGCGCCATCGATCCGGCGATCGTCAACGTCGCCACTTCGGCCGGCGCCCACAACATCCTCACCCGCAGCGACAGCCTCTCGGAGAGCGGAGCTCTCGGGTACACCCCCTCTGCCGCGCGGCCCATCGGGGCGGGAGCGACCGCCGTCGTCGCGGACGCGGAACTCTCCACCGCCTTCGACGGCGACATGCTGAACTCAGGGACCTCCACCCTGGCCGTGCAGCGGTTCCTCGCCCACAGCCTCGCCCTGAACCTGCAGAAGACCGAAGAGCAGCGCAGCTTCGTCGTCGCCCCGCCGCGTATGCCCACCACCAGCCAGGTGGAGACGATGGCCGAGGCGCTGCGGACCCTGCAGGCCGGCCGCTGGACCCAGCCCGCCGACCTCGAAGCCGCGGCCGCGGCCAAGCCGGACCCGGCGGCGGCCACCCAGGTGCCGGGTGCCGGACAGTACCCCGAGGCGCTGCGCAAGCAGGAGCTCCCGGTGACGGCCTTCGAGAAGATCCGCACCACCCAGAACACCCTCGACCACTTCAAGGTGATCCTCGCCGCACCCGACCGTGTGGAGATCCCCTTCGGCAACACCACCAACCGGGAGATGTCCGTCTCCTGGCGCGGCCGTCCCGAGGAGGCCGCCCTCTACCGGGACCAGGTCCAGGAGTACCTGCTGGGCCTCACCGAGAAGGTCAAGGTCATCCCGAAATCCGACGCCACCCTGTCCGGACACAGCGCCACGATCCCGGTGAGCGTCCAGAACAGCCTCGTCCAGGACGTCCACGACCTCGTCCTGCGTGTGCGGTCCGCCAACCCGACCCGCCTGATGTTCGGCGACAAGGGTCAGGCGGAGCAGCAGGTCACCGTCCAGGGCGACCACACCCAGACCGTCAAGTTCACCGCCAACGCCACCGCGAGCGGCCCGGTGGAGGTCACCGCCCAGCTCTTCACCAAGGACGGCGTCCCCTACGGCAAGGAACGCACGTTCACCGTGGACGCCACCGAGATCACCCCCACCGTCATGCTGGTCATCGCCGGCGGTGTCCTCCTCCTCGTCCTGGCCGGCATCAAGATGTACGCCAGCCGCAAGCGCGTGGCGGCCCGTGCGGCCTCCGAGGAGAGCACGCAGCCGAGTGACGAGTCCCCGGACACCGGACCGCAAAGCGCCGAGGGGTCCGGCACGGGTGAGACAGTGGACCGTTGAGCGATGCCGTGGCCGGTCGGCCTGGGGACGATGAGGTGGGGTTTCGATGAACGCGCCGTACGACGGTGACCGCGCGCAGGGCACTGGTGGGCCTGCGCCCGCCCAGGGCACTGCCCCGGGCACCCCGGTGCCGGGCCAGGTTCCCGCGCCTGCGCCCGCGCCGGACCACGACCCGTATGTCCAGGACGCCTACGGCTACGACCCGTACCGGTCACAGGACCTGTCCGCCCAGGATCCCGTCGCTGAGGTCCTCTACGACCGGGCGTCGCACCCGCCGCCACCCCCGGGCACCTACCAGGAGCCCGGCCCGCTGTACGCGGCGCCGGCCTCGCCCTCGTACGCCCCCGACCCGCGCGTCTGGGCCCAGACCCCGCCGCCCGAGCCGGACGGGCCCTCCCGCCACCTGCCGTACGGCGACCACGCCACCACCACCGAGTTCGTCGGCGTGGACTCCCTGGTGACCAAGGCGGCGGACGAGCAGCCCGAACCCGATGCCTTCGCGCACCTCTACCGGGACCAGGAGGCCGCGCCCCGTATCCCCGCCGAGGACGCCCCCGTGGCCGCCCCGGCGCCGGCCAGACCGGCCGGCCGCGCCTCCAGCCTGCTGAAGTCCAGCGCGCTCATGGCCGCCGGCACCATCGTCTCCCGCATCACCGGCTTCCTGCGGACCCTCGTGATCGCCGGCGCGATCGGCGTCGGCACCTTCAACGACACGTACCAGATCGCCAACACGCTGCCCACGATGATCTACGTGCTGGTCGGCGGCGGCGCGCTCAACGCCGTCTTCATCCCGCAGCTGGTCCGGGCCATGAAGAACGACGACGACGGCGGGCAGGCCTACGCCAACCGGCTGCTGTCCCTCGTCGTGGTCCTGCTGGCCGCCGTCACCACCATCTGCGTCCTCGCCGCCCCGGTGTTCATCACGATGATGTCGCCGAAGATCGCCTCCGACCCCCAGCAGATGGACGTGGCGGTCGCCTTCGCCCGCTACTGCCTGCCGACCATGTTCTTCATGGGTGTGCACGTGGTCCTCGGTCAGATCCTCAACGCCCGCGGCCGCTTCGGCGCGATGATGTGGACCCCGGTCCTCAACAACATCGTCGTCATCGCCACCTTCGGCGCCTTCATCTGGGCCTTCGGCGGTTTCACCACCTCCGGCGTCAATGCCACCACCGTCACTCCCGAAGGCGTCCGCCTGCTGGGTCTGGGCACGCTGCTGGGCCTCACCGTCCAGGCCCTCGCGATGCTGCCCTACCTGCGCGACGCCGGTTTCAAGCCCCGCCTGCGCTTCGACTGGAAGGGCCACGGCCTGGGCAAGGCCGCCCGCCTGGCCAAGTGGACGTTCTTCTTCGTCCTCGCCAACCAGGTCGGCCTCGTCGTCGTCACCCAGCTCGCCACCTGGGCCGGCTCGGTCGCCGAGAAGCAGGGCCACCCCGGCACCGGCATCACCGCCTACAACTACGCGCTGCTGCTGTGGCAGATGCCGCAGGCGATCATCACCGTCTCCGTCATGACGGCCGTGCTGCCGCGCATCTCCCGCTCCGCGCACGACGGCGACGCCGCCGCCGTGCGCGACGACATCTCCTACGGGCTGCGGACCTCGGCCGTCGCGATCGTGCCCTGCGCCTTCGCGTTCCTCGCCCTCGGCGTCCCGATGGCCACGCTGCTCTACGCCGGATCCGGCGCGGGCGCCCAGAACATCGGCTACGTCCTGATGGCCTTCGGCCTCGGACTGATCCCGTACTCGGTCCAGTACGTGGTCCTGCGCGGCTTCTACGCCTACGAGGACACCCGGACGCCCTTCTACAACACCGTCATCGTCGCCGCGGTCAACGCGGCCGTCTCCACGGCCTCCTTCTTCGTCCTGCCCGCCCGCTGGGCGGTCGTCGGCATGGCCGCCGCCTACGGTCTCGGTTACACGGTCGGTGTCGGAGTCGCCTGGCGCCGCCTGCGCACCCGCCTCGGCGGCGACCTCGACGGCGCGCACGTGATGCGCACCTACGCCCGCCTCACCGGCGCCTGTGTCCCCGCCGCCGCCGTGGCCGGCGCCGTCGCCTACGGGATCACCCAGTGGCTGGGCGGCGGAGTCGGCGGTTCCGCCGCCGCCCTCGTCGCGGGCGGCATCGCCCTCGCGGGCGTGTTCCTGATCGCCGCCAAGCGGATGCGGATCGAAGAGCTCAACTCGATGGTCGGAATGGTCCGCGGACGTTTGGGGCGCTGATGCGCACAACCGTCGCCCCCCTTCGTGTGTCGTGCATAGCGTCGGACTGTGGGCACAATTGGCATGGCTTCGCAGACTGGCCGACAGCGCGCAACGGATGGGGAGGCGGGAACGACGGTGGCGGAACGTAGCACGGCCGCCGTCGACGTGGCCGACAACAGTGGCGACCAGCCGCTGGCCGCAGAGGCGGACAAGGCCACGGCCGACGGGGTGGACATCCAGAACGGACGAGCCGCGGACGGACCCATGACCGAGAAGGACGGCGAACGCACGAGCGCGGCCCCCGCGGCCGCACCCGAACTCCACAGCGGCCACAAGCTCGCCAGACGCTACCGGCTCGAAGAGTGCGTCACCCGTGTGGACGGATTCAGCAGCTGGCGTGCGATGGACGAGAAGCTGCGCCGGGCCGTGGGCGTCCACCTGCTGCCCGCCGACCACGCGCGGGCCCGCTCCGTCCTGGCCGCCGCACGCTCCTCCGCCCTCCTCGGCGACCCCCGGTTCGTCCAGGTGCTCGACGCCGTCGAGGAG
Organism: Streptomyces sp. CB00455; assembly: GCF_001905445.1. GTDB lineage: Bacteria > Actinomycetota > Actinomycetes > Streptomycetales > Streptomycetaceae > Streptomyces. The sequence goes on from NZ_LIVQ01000004.1 coordinate 222,264, forward strand.
AACGACCTCGTCTACGTCGTCCACGAATGGCTGCCCGACGCCACGGAACTCACCGCGCTCCTCGCGGCGGGCCCCCTGGAGCCGCACGAGGCCTACCAACTCGTCAGCCAGGTCTCCCAGGCCATGAGCGCGGCGCACCGCGAAGGTCTCGCCCATCTGCGCCTGACGCCCAGCGCCATACTGCGCACCTCCTCCGGTCAGTACCGGATCCGCGGGCTCGCCGTGAACGCGGCGCTGCGCGGCATCACCAGCGACACCCCGCAGCGCGCCGACACCGAGGCCATCGGCGCACTGCTGTACGCCGCCCTCACCCAGCGCTGGCCGTACGAGAACGACGCGTACGGCCTCACCGGGCTGCCCAAGGGGGTCGGCCTGATCGCCCCCGACCAGGTCCGTGCCGGCGTCCACCGCGGCCTCGGCGAACTCGCCATGCGCGCCCTGGCCAACGACGGGGCCACCGCCTCCCGTCAGGAGCCCGCCTGCACCACTCCGGAGGAACTGGCCAAGGCCGTCGCCGCGATGCCGCGCATCCGGCCGCCGGAGCCCGCCTTCACCGCGCCGCCGGAGTACCAGCACACGACCTACCAGCAGGGCACCTACGGCCGCCCCACGCCCCCCGGCGTGCCTCCGACGCAGACCGTCACGGTCGTCCCCCCGCCGCCCCCCCTCCAGAGCCGCACCGGCCGGGCCCTGAAGTGGGGCGTCGCCGCCCTGCTGATCGCCGCCCTGGGACTGGGCAGCTGGCAGCTGGCCGACGCCCTCCTGGACCACCGCCCCCAGGGTGAGAACGGCAGCAGCAACAACAACCAGCCCAAGAACCAGGACGCCCCGAAGGCACCGGAGCGCGTCCCGGTCGCCATCAAGAAGGCCGAGGAGTACTACCCGGACGGCAAGCCCCAGAACATCGAGGACGTCGCGAACAGCTACGACAAGGACCCCGACTCCTACTGGCGGACCTACGCGTTCGATGACGGCCCCGACCTGGGGGCCTACAAGAAGGGCCTCGGCCTGGTCTTCGACCTCGGCTCGGAGCAGGACGTGAGCGGCGCCTCGATAGCGTTCAAGTTCGGTGGCGACCACACCACCGCGACGATCTACGCGGCACCCAGCATGTCCTCGTCCACACCGGTCGGCAGCCTGCAGAAGATCGCCGTGGGGACCACCGCCGACAGACAGCTCGACCTCGCCGCGCCTGCCGCGGTCAAGACGCGCTACGTGGTCGTATGGCTCACGGCCATGCCGGAGTCGGGTGCTTCGGAATACAGCCGAGCCGGCTACAAGCAGGGCATTTCCAACGTCTCGTTCTTCCGGAACTCGTAGCAGAACGGGGCCGCGGGAGCCGAGCTCCCACAGCTCCGCCCTACACGTCCGGTGAGCGGGACGCAGTCCGCGCGTGCCGGCTCACGTCCGGGTACTGCGATGAGCCCTCGGCAGAGGAGGGGAACCATGGAGCCTGAGGCTGACGACCTCGCTCCGGTCCGGGACCAGGAGCTCCTGGCGCGGCACGCCGCGGGCGACCCGGACGCGTTCGGGGAGCTCGTGCGGCGGCATCGGGACCGGTTGTGGGCCGTGGCCATGCGGACCCTCGGGGACCGTGAGGAGGCCGCCGACGCGGTACAGGACGCCCTCGTCTCCGCCTACCGCGCCGCCCACACCTTCCGCGGGGAATCCGCCGTCACCACCTGGCTGCACCGCATCACCGTCAACGCCTGCCTGGACCGCGCACGCAAGGCCGCCTCCCGCAGGACCGCGCCCCTCGACGACACCGACCGCCTGGAGCGGCTCCTGGAGCCCCACGAGTCCGCGGAGGCCCCGGCGGAGCGTCAGGAGCTCCATCGCCAGCTCCTGGCGGCCCTGAGCACCCTGCCGGCCGAACAGCGGGCCGTGCTCGTCCTCGTCGACATGCAGGGTTACCCCGTCGCAGAAGCGGCCCGCATCCTCGACGTCCCCACCGGCACCGTGAAGAGCCGCTGCGCCCGCGGCCGGGCGAAACTCCTCCCGATGCTCACTCATCTGCGCACGAATGCCGGGGATAACACCGCCGCCGAGAGGGGAAGGAACCGGACGCCGCGGTCGGCCGTCCCACCAGCGGCAGAACCCAGGCATCCAGACCCAGACGCAGTGAAGGGCGGAGGTGGACGACCGTGAGCCCCACAACCGGCACAACCGGCACGATCCGGCACCCGGACGTCTCGGAGATCTCCGACCTGACCGAAGGACTGCTCCCCCCGGCCCGCAGTGCCGAGATCCGACGCCACCTGGACGACTGCGCCCTGTGCGCCGACGTCCGCACCTCCCTGGAGGAGATCCGCTCCCTCCTCGGCACCCTGCCGGGCCCGGCCCGGATGCCCGCCGACATCGCCGGCCGTATCGACGCGGCCCTGGCCGCCGAAGCCCTCCTCGACTCGACCGCCTCCCGGCCCCGGCCCGCAGCAGCGGCCCGACCCGGCCCTGCCGACCGCGATGTTTCACGTGAAACATCGCCCGCCGGTCACCCGGCCGGCCCGAGCGGTCCCGGGCGGCGACACCGGGCCCGCCGCCGGATCGCCGTACTCGCAGGCCTGGCCGGAGCAGCCGCGTGCGCCCTCGGCATCTTCCTGTTCGCGGGCCCCTCCGGTTCCCCCGGCCCCGACGCCACCGCTCGCGGTGATGCCTCGCACACCACCGCTCTCCCGTCCACCGGCGACGACTCCTACACCGCCCAGGGCCTCCAGGGCAACGTCCGACAGCTGCTGGCCTCCGGGCAGGGTGCCAAGACCGAACCGGAGAACAACACCTACGGCATGGAGAACACCTCTCCGGCCCCCAGGGTCGCGCCCAATGACCGCCGCGCGGCATCCGTTCCCGCTTGTGTGCAGGACGCGACCGGCCGTCCTGACACGCCGCTCGCCGCCGAGCGCGGCAGCTATCAGGGGACTCCCGCCTTCCTGGTCGTCCTGCCCCACCCGGACGACGCCTCCCGCGTGGACGCCTTCCTCATCGACACCGCCTGCGAGACCACGGCTGCCGGTACCCCCGGGAAGGTCCTGCTCACGCACACCTATCCGCGGAGCTGACGGACCACGGTCCGCACGGGGAGCAGAAGGGGAATGCGGGCGCCGTAGGATCCGTTGGGTGGGGTGAGAGTCCGCACCGGCCCCCGGTAGGCAGCACGCAGTCCACAGAGACGAGGAAGAAACCCGTGAGCGACGTACGAAACGTGATCATCATCGGTTCCGGGCCGGCCGGTTACACCGCCGCCCTGTACACCGCACGCGCTTCGCTCAAGCCCCTGGTGTTCGAAGGCGCCGTCACCGCCGGTGGCGCCCTGATGAACACCACCGAGGTGGAGAACTTCCCGGGATTCCAGGACGGCATCATGGGCCCCGACCTCATGGACAACATGCGCGGTCAGGCCGAGCGCTTCGGCGCCGAGCTGGTCCCGGACGACATCGTGGCCGTGGACCTCTCCGGCGAGATCAAGACCGTCACCGACACCGCCGGCACCGTCCACCGCGCCAAGGCCGTCATCGTCACCACCGGCTCCCAACACCGCAAGCTCGGCCTGCCGAACGAGGACGCCCTCTCCGGCCGCGGCGTCTCCTGGTGCGCCACCTGTGACGGGTTCTTCTTCAAGGAGCACGACATCGCCGTCGTCGGCGGCGGCGACACCGCGATCGAGGAAGCCACCTTCCTCTCCCGGTTCGCCAAGTCCGTCACGATCGTGCACCGTCGCGACAGCCTGCGCGCGTCGAAGGCCATGCAGGACCGCGCCTTCGCCGACCCGAAGATCAAGTTCGCCTGGAACAGCGAGGTCGCCGAGATCCACGGCGAGCAGAAGCTCTCCGGCGTGACCCTGCGCAACACCCAGACCGGTGAGACCTCCGCGCTGCCCGTCACCGGCCTGTTCATCGCCGTCGGCCACGACCCGCGCACCGAGCTGTTCAAGGACCAGCTGGAGCTCGACGCGGAGGGCTACCTCAAGGTCGAAGCCCCCTCGACCCGGACCAGCGTGACCGGCGTGTTCGGTGCCGGTGACGTCGTGGACCACACCTACCGTCAGGCGATCACCGCCGCGGGCACCGGCTGCTCCGCCGCCCTCGACGCCGAGCGTTACCTCGCCGCCCTCGCGGACGCCGAGAAGGCGCACGCGACCGTCTGACCTCGCACCAGTCCCCACCCCACACCCCGCAGGAATAAGGAGGCCGCTGTGGCCGGCACCCTCAAGAACGTGACCGACGCTGACTTCGACGCCGAGGTCCTCAGGAGCGACAAGCCCGTACTGGTGGACTTCTGGGCCGCCTGGTGCGGACCGTGCCGCCAGATCGCGCCGTCCCTGGAGGCCATCGCCGCCGAGTACGGCGACCAGATCGAGATCGTCAAGCTCAACATCGACGAGAACCCGGCCACGGCCGCCAAGTACGGCGTCATGTCCATCCCGACACTGAACGTCTACCAGGGCGGCGAGGTCGCCAAGACCATCGTCGGCGCCAAGCCGAAGGCCGCCATCCTGCGTGACCTGTCGGACTTCGTCGAGGTCAAGACGGCCTGACGGCTCGCACGTTTCACGTGAAACGGGGCCGCTCCCATCGGAGCGGCCCCGTTTCACGCATCCATCCGGCTCACAGCGGGCGCAGCGCCGGCTCCTTGCGCGCCCCGCCCAGCAGCCGGTCCAGAGCCAACTCGACGTCTTCCTTCCACGACAGCGTCGACCGCAGCTCCAACCGCAGCCGTGGATGCACCGGGTGGGGGCGTACCGTCTTGAAACCCACCGCGAGCAGATGGTCCGCGGGCAGCAGGCACGCCGGGCCCTCCCATCGCGCGTCCCCGAACGCCTCGACCGCCCGGAACCCCCGCCGCAGCAGGTCCTTGGCGACCGTCTGGACCATGACTCTGCCCAGGCCCTGCCCCTGATAGCCCGGCATGATCCACGCCGTGATCAGCTGCACCGCGTCCGGCGAGACAGGACTGGTCGGGAAGGCGGTGGCGCGCGGTACGTAGGCGGGTGGTGCGTACAGCACGAAGCCGACCGGGATCTCGTCCACGTACACGATGCGGCCGCACGATCCCCACTCCAGAAGGACGGCGGAGATCCATGCCTCTTTCTCCTGAGCCGACGTGCCCGCCTTCACGGCGGCTTCACCGCTGACCGGGTCCAGTTCCCAGAACACGCAGGACCGGCAACGACGGGGCAGGTCCTGGAGGTTGTCCAGCGTGAGCGGTACCAGCCGACGACCCATGAACGCATCGTATCCACTGGTCCCCGCTCTTTCGAGAGCGCAGCTCCGGCCGGACGGCAAAGGGGCGGAACGCGTCGGATCCCGCCGACACGATCCGCCCCTCGGGGGCTACGGGGTCACTCCCCGGACAGTCCCTGCTCCAGCACCCGGCCCTCGCCGGGCGCCAGTGTCCCGAGGATCCGCTCCAGGTCCTCCATCGAGGCGAACTCGACGGTGATCTTGCCCTTCTTCTGACCCAGGTCCACCTTGACCCGCGTCTCGAACCGATCCGACAACCGCGTCGCCAGTTCACTGAGCGCCGGCGCCACCCGGGTACCCGCTCGCGGGCCCTTCGGCTTCACCGCACTGGTGGACTCCGATGCCATCAGCGTCACGATCTCCTCGACCGCACGCACCGACAGCCCCTCGGCCACGATCCGGTGTGCCAGCCGGTCCTGCTCCACGGAGTCGTCGACCGACAGCAGTGCCCGGGCGTGTCCGGCCGACAGGACGCCCGCGGCCACCCGCCGCTGTACGGGCGGCGACAGCTTCAGCAGCCGCAGGGTGTTCGACACCTGGGGGCGCGAACGGCCGATGCGGTCCGCCAGCTGGTCGTGCGTGCAATGGAAGTCCTGCAACAGCTGGTCGTAGGCCGCGGCCTCCTCCAGCGGGTTCAGCTGGGCCCGGTGCAGGTTCTCCAGCAACGCGTCCAGCAGGAGCTTCTCGTCGTCCGTCGCCCGGATGATCGCCGGAATGGTCTCCAGACCGGCCTTCTGGCAGGCCCGCCAGCGGCGCTCGCCCATGATCAGCTCATAGCGGCCGGGAGCCGCCTGTCGCACCACCACCGGCTGGAGCAGACCCACCTCCTGGATGGAGGTCACGAGCTCGGCGAGCGCGTCCCCGTCGAACACCTCACGCGGCTGCCGCGGGTTCGGCGTGATTGCGCCGATGGGAAGCTCCGCGAACGTCGCTCCCGCCACCGCATTGGCCTCCGGTTCGACCGGGGCCGCCTCACGCACCGAGACACCCGCCGCAGCGGCCGATGTTTCACGTGAAACATCGGCCTGCGCCAGCGAAGCGAGCTTGGCCGCCGCGATCCCGCGCTCCGGGTTCAGCGCCGGCACCGCCGACGGAGACGTCGACCCGGAACCGATCACCGGCGGGGTCTTCTCCTGTGGAGCTGCGGGAATCAGCGCGGCGAGCCCCCGTCCCAGCCCTCTACGTCGCTCGTTCACTGGATCCCCTCCGCCACACTCTGCGTGCTGGTCATGCCCTGGCCCAGATGGGCCTGCTGGGCGTCGTACTGCATTCCGACCCCTCGGAACGCGATCTCGCGCGCCGCCTCCAGGTAGGAGAGGGAGCCGCTGGAACCCGGGTCGTAGGTGAGGACCGTCTGCCCGTAGCTGGGCGCCTCGGAAATACGCACCGACCGGGGGATGCTCGTCCGCAGCACCTCCTTGCCGAAGTGGGTGCGCACCTCCTCCGCCACCTGCGAGGCCAGCCGGGTCCTGCCGTCGTACATCGTCAGCAGGATCGTAGACACATGCAGCGTCGGGTTCAGATGGGCGCGCACCAGATCGACATTGCGCAGCAGCTGGCCGAGGCCCTCCAGCGCGTAGTACTCGCACTGGATGGGGATCAGCACCTCCGCACCGGCCACGAGTGCGTTCACGGTGAGGAGCCCCAGCGAGGGCGGGCAGTCGATCAGGATGTAGTCGAGCGGCTGCTCGTACGCCTCGATGGCACGCTGCAGCCGACTCTCGCGGGCCACCAGTGACACCAGCTCGATCTCCGCACCGGCCAGGTCGATCGTGGCCGGAGCGCAGAACAGGCCCTCCACATCCACCACGGGCTGGACGACCTCCAGCAGGGGACGGCTGTTCACCAGGACGTCGTAGATCGACGGCACATCCGCGTGGTGGTCGATGCCCAAGGCCGTCGAGGCATTGCCCTGCGGATCGAGATCGACCACCAGGACCCTCGCCCCGTGCAGTGCCAGCGAGGCCGCCAGGTTCACGGTCGTCGTGGTCTTGCCGACGCCGCCCTTCTGGTTGGCGACCACGATGACCCTGGTCTGCTCCGGCCGGGGCAGTCCCTCGCCGGCGCGCCCCAGCGCTTCGACGGCCAGCTGGGCAGCCCGGCCGATGGGCGTGTCGTTGTCCACAAGGGGCGGAGACGATGTTTCACGTGAAACATCCTCGCCCGCCGGTTCAGAGCGGGGACCGGGGACCGGATCGGTCATCGGCCCCGCGAGGTTGGCGTCGGACCGCACGGTGTCACTCTCCTCGACATCAGGCTCGCGATGAACAGAGCCTGCCATGGCACCGGGGTCGCGAACCAGCGGGGCCCGTACTCCTGTGGATGAATCCACCGATGTGGACAACTCCGTCCCCCTTGCGTCCTGGCGGGGGCGAGGGGTCGCAGCCACACGACCGCGGCTGATGATTCCGTGCAGCAGAGAGCGACGTTTCACGTGAAACACGATGCCCGGACGGAGGCACCAGGCCGCTACGACACTCCGAAATCCATACCTATAGGGCCCAACACCCCCGAAATCTCCGCTCGAAACCTCGGGGGGCCTTGGGTCAGCGGCGTCGGCGCGTGCGGCTGGTCCGGGCGGCCTTGGCCCGCTTGGCCGCGAACCTCACCCCGCCGGGGCTTTCTCCGACCTCGACCCGCACCACTGTCGACAGCGGGTCCACCACTCCCTGGCCCACGTGCAGGACCGAGGTCTTCACCACACCGAGTTTCGCCAGGGCCGTCTTGGCAGAGACCAGCTCCTCGTCGGCGGTGTCACCCTTGAGCGCCAGCATCTCCCCGTACGGACGCAGCAGGGGCACACCCCACCCGGCCAGCCGGTCCAGTGGAGCCACCGCGCGGGCCGTCACCACGTGCACCGGCTGGAGCTTGCCGAGCACCTCCTCGGCCCGGCCGCGCACCACCGTGACGTGGTCCAGGCCCAGCAGCTCCACGGCCTCCTGGAGGAACGTCGTCCGCCGCAGGAGCGGCTCCAGCAGCGTGATCTTGAGGTCACGGCGCACCAGGGCCAGCGGGATGCCGGGCAGACCGGCACCGGAACCCACGTCGCAGACGGTGACCCCCTGGGGGACCACCTCCGACAGCACCGCGCAGTTCAGCAGGTGCCGCTCCCACAGCCGGGGCACCTCACGCGGGCCGATCAGGCCGCGCTTGACTCCCGCATCGGCCAGCAGCTCCGCGTACCGCACAGCCTCCGGGAAAAACTCACCGAACACCGCGCGCGCCTCTTCGGGCGCCGGGGGGAGCTCCGCTGCCTCCGTCACGGGGACCGTCCTTCCGTCTTCCGTACCGCATGGTTCCGAAAGAACCACGTCTTCAACATGCACGTCGTCTCTGCCGTCTCGGTGATGGCAGCTCGGCGCTGCGCCGTTCACAAGCCAGGCTGACAAACATCGGCCCCGTCTGCGACACAGACGGGGCCGGACACTCGCGCTACCGGTCAGGCCGGGAGCACAACGACGAAGCGCTGCGGCTCCTCGCCCTCGGACTCGCTCCGCAGACCGGCGGCCGCCACGGCGTCGTGGACGACCTTCCGCTCGAACGGCGTCATCGGGGCCAGCTTCAGCGGCTCACCGGATGCCTTCACGTCCGCCGCGGCCTCGGCGCCGAGCGCCGCCAGCTCCTCGCGCTTCCTGGCGCGGAAGCCGGCGATGTCCAGCATCAGCCGGCTGCGGTCCCCGGTCTCCCGGTGCACGGCGAGGCGGGTCAGCTCCTGCAGCGCTTCCAGGACCTCACCGTCACGGCCCACGAGCTTCTGCAGGTCGCGGCCCGCGGAGTCGCTGACGATCGACACCGAGGCCCGGTCGGCCTCGACGTCCATGTCGATGTCGCCGTCCAGGTCGGCGATGTCCAGCAGACCCTCGAGGTAGTCGGCCGCGATCTCACCCTCCTGCTCGAGGCGGGTCAGGGTGTCGCCGCCCTCGGCAGCGGCGGTGGTGGTGCCTTCCGTCACGGGAGGGACTCCTTCTTACTTCTTGGAGGGCTTGCTGGGGGGCGTCTGGCGCTTCGCCTTCGTCTGCCGCTTCGGCTGCTGCCGCTTCGTGGCGACACCGCCGCTCGCCGCATCCGCTTCCGCGGTCGCCTCGGAACTCTTCGTCACGGAGCCGTCCGCCTGCGCGGCCATGCCCTGCTTCGTCAGCGCGGTGATGAACTTGCGCTCGTTGTCGTTGCGGTCCGGTCCCTTGGCCACGATCGCCGCGACGATCTTCTTCTTGCCCCGGCCCTTGACGTCACCGTGGGTGCTGACGTGCTTCAGCAGGCGGGTCAGGTACTGGTCCTGCGCCTTGCTGCCCGGGGTCGGGTTCTGGTTGATCACGTACATCTGCTGACCCATGGTCCAGACGTTCGTGGTGAGCCAGTACACGAGGACACCGACGGGGAAGTTGATGCCCATCACCGCGAAGATCACCGGGAAGATGTACATCAGCATCTTCTGCTGCTGCATGAACGGCGTCTTGACCGAGAGGTCGACGTTCTTCTGCATCAGCTGGCGCTGGGTGTAGAACTGCGACAGCGACATCATGATGATCATGACAGCGGTCACGATGCGCACGTCGGTGATCGAGGCGCCCAGAGAGGCGACCTTCTCGGAGCTGTCCGTGAACTTCGCCGCCAGCGGGGCACCGAAGATGTGCGCCTGGCGGGCGCTCTCCAGCAGCGACTGGTTGATCACGCCGATGGTCTGCCCGTTGGCGATGGCCGAGAGCACGTGGTAGAGCGCGAAGAAGAACGGGGACTGCGCGAGGATGGGAAGGCACGAGGAGAGCGGGTTGGTACCCGTCTCCTTGTACAGCTTCATCATCTCTTCGGACTGACGCTGCTTGTCGTTCTTGTAGCGCTCCTGGATCGCCTTCATCTTCGGCTGGAGCGCCTGCATGCCCCGCGTCGCCTTGATCTGCTTCACGAAGAGCGGGATCAGGCAAATACGGATCAAGACCACCAGGGACACGATGGACAGACCCCAGGCCCATCCACTGTCCGGGCCGAAGATCGCCCCGTACAGGCTGTGGAACTGGACGATGACCCACGACACGGGCGTGGTGATAAAGCTGAACAGACTGGCAATCGTGTCCACTAATCAGGCTCCTTGAGCATTGCGAGATCTACGCAACGCACTGCGCAGCTGCTCGTGCCAACGCGGGCGTTTCCGGGGTGGGACATGATCCACACCGCCCGGGGACCACGGATTGCACCGCAGGATCCGCCAGGCGGTCAGAACCGTCCCCTTCACCGCACCATGCCGGTCGATGGCCGTATGTCCGTAGTGCGAGCACGACGGGTAATAGCGGCACACCGGCCCGAGCAGCGGACTGATCGTCCACTGGTACAGCTTGATCAAAGCGAGCAGCGGGTACTTCATCGAGCGACGCCTCCCAGGAGCCGCGTCAGGGCGGCATCCAGGTCCCGGGCCAGTTCGTCGGGGCCGGCGTCGCCCGATCCGGGCAACGCGCGTACCACCACCAGGCTACCGGCGGGCAGCATGGGGAGCCGCTCCCGTACGAGATGGCGCAGTCGGCGCTTGACCCGGTTACGTACGACGGCGCCGCCGACAGCCTTGCTGACGACGAAACCCGCACGCGTCGAGGGATCGATCTCCCCCGGCTCGTGCGGGTCCGTTGCACCGCTTGTACGTAGGTGGACGACGAGGAGCGGGCGACCAGCCCGACGCCCTCGGCGTACCGCGCTCGCGAAGTCCTCGCGCCGCCTCAGCCGATTTTCGGGAGACAGCACGACGTCACGACCTGCGTGTTGTTACGCGGAAAGGGCGGCGCGGCCCTTGCCACGACGGTTCGCGAGGATCGCGCGACCGGCACGGGTACGCATCCGCAGGCGGAAGCCGTGGGTCTTGGCACGACGGCGGTTGTTCGGCTGGAAGGTGCGCTTGCTCACTCGGGGGCTCCAGAGAATGAATCGTTGTGGCGGGACATCGCCTGGCTGTCACCGTGCGCCCACGAGGAAACTCGCGTGTTCGCCCGAGTGGACACCGCTAAATGATCACTAAGAGTGACCTTCGCCCATCGGTAGGCAGGCGGCAGCAGCCATCGACAACTCGACCTCGTTACGGTACGCGCGGCTACGCCATCCGGTCAAACCGAGGCGGCGCTGCCCCACACTGTGCACAGGCTGTGGACAACGACTTGAACCGTACCCGCTGGCCTGACTACCGTTGTCCGACCCCGGATTTTTTGTCCCGACCGTCCCAAAGAACCACACATTCGTGGGACCCCCTGTGAGAGAGCGTGCTCTGTGGCTGACGTACCTGCCGATCTTGCCGCAGTGTGGCCAAGGGTGCTCGAAAAGCTCCTCGGGGAGGGACAGCCGGGCATCGAGCCCAAGGACAAGCAGTGGGTCGAGCGGTGCCAGCCCCTGGCACTCGTCGCCGACACCGCACTGCTGGCCGTCCCCAACGAGTGGGGCAAACGCGTCCTCGAAGGCCGGCTCGCACCGCTGATCAGCGACGCGCTCAGCCGGGAATGCGGCCGTCCCATCCGGATCGCCATCACCGTGGACGATTCGGCCGGCGAGCCCGCGCCCCCCGCCCCGCCCGTCCAGCAGGGCGGCTACGAGCCGTACGGGGGCCAGCGCCCGGGCGGCGGCGCCTCCGACGACCAGCTGCCGAGCGCCCGTCCCGCCTACCCGGACTACCAGCAGCCGCGCTCCGAGCCCGGGGCCTGGCCCCGCGGTGGCCAGCAGGACGACTACGGCTGGCAGCAACCGCGCCTCGGCGGCTTCCCCGACCGCGACCCGTACGCCTCCCCGCAGCCGAACTACCTGCAGTCCGAGCCCTCCGGCTACGACCAGGGCTCCTACGAGCAGCAGAAGTACGAGCAGGCCCCCTACGACTCCCAGCAGTCGCACCAGGGCCACCAGAGCCGCCAGTCACACCAATCGCACCAGTACGAGCAGCAGAAGTACGAACAACAGCAGTACGACCAGCAGGCGCCGCGCCAGGCCCCCGGCCGGCCCGCCGCCCCGGCCCCGTCCGGCGGTTCCACCTCCGGTCCGCTGGAGCCGACCGCCCGCCTGAACCCGAAGTACCTCTTCGACACCTTCGTCATCGGCGCCTCCAACCGCTTCGCGCACGCCGCCGCGGTGGCCGTCGCCGAAGCGCCCGCGAAGGCCTACAACCCCCTCTTCATCTACGGGGAGTCGGGGCTCGGCAAGACGCACCTGCTGCACGCCATCGGGCACTACGCGCGGAGCCTCTATCCCGGCACCCGGGTGCGGTACGTGAGCTCGGAGGAGTTCACCAACGAGTTCATCAACTCCATCCGCGACGGCAAGGGCGACGCCTTCCGCAAGCGCTACCGCGAGATGGACATCCTGCTCGTCGACGACATCCAGTTCCTCGCGAGCAAGGAGTCGACGCAGGAGGAGTTCTTCCACACCTTCAACACCCTCCACAACGCCAACAAGCAGATCGTGCTCTCCTCCGACCGGCCGCCCAAGCAGCTCGTCACCCTGGAGGACCGGCTCCGCAATCGCTTCGAGTGGGGCCTGATCACCGACGTCCAGCCGCCCGAGCTGGAGACCCGCATCGCGATCCTGCGCAAGAAGGCAGTCCAGGAGCAGCTCAACGCCCCGCCGGAGGTGCTGGAGTTCATCGCCTCCCGCATCTCGCGCAACATCCGCGAGCTGGAGGGGGCGCTGATCCGGGTCACGGCCTTCGCGAGCCTCAACCGGCAGCCGGTCGACCTGGGCCTGACCGAGGACGTCCTCAAGAACCTCATCCCGGGCGGCGAGGACAGCGCCCCGGAGATCACGGCCTCCGACATCATGGCGGCCACCGCCGACTACTTCGGGCTCACCGTGGACGACCTGTGCGGCTCCTCGCGCAGCCGGGTCCTGGTCACCGCCCGGCAGATCGCCATGTACCTGTGCCGGGAGCTCACCGACCTGTCCCTCCCCAAGATCGGGGCACAGTTCGGCGGCCGCGACCACACCACCGTGATGCACGCCGACCGCAAGATCCGCGCACTGATGGCCGAGCGGCGCTCCATCTACAACCAGGTCACCGAGCTCACCAACCGCATCAAGAACGCCTGAGCCTGCCGCCCGGGAGAACCGGGAAGGGCCCCGACGGGGCTCCTTGAAACGCGATCAGAGGGCGCTCCCGGAGCACACCGGGGGCGCCCTTCTTCGTTCGCGCGCCCCTGACCTGTTCGAATACGCCCCCGCAGGAGCAAGTCATCCACAGATTCGGGGACTTTCTTCCGTCCACACCCTGGGGACGGGTGGCGTCACCCACAATCTGTCCACAGGCGTGCGGGGTGATGTTCCATCAGGGCTGGTCAGCCCCCTGTGGAATTGTGCGCAAGTGTCATCCACAGGCTGTGGACAAATATTTCCTCCACAGGGCTGTCCCCTACGTTGTCCACGGGCTGCCCACAGGTTCGGCGCTCCTGTGCACAGGATCCGGGGTCTTCTCCACACCCTTGTCCACTGTTCGGCAACGCGCCACCCCCTCTCACCGCCCCGAGTGAAAGCGGTCACACGGATGTAGACGTTTGGGTTGTGGGGAACCCGGGAAAAGCTGGGGACACACCTGTGGAGTAGTGGGGGTCGTCTGGGGACGGCCTGTGCAGAACTTTTCGTTCTCCACAGAGTCACCGTGTTGTCCACCGGTGCCACCCACAGGGTGTGGGGATAAAAAACGCGGGCTGACCTGGCCAAACGACGTTATCCACTGTATCCACAGGCCCTACTACTACCTCCATAGAGAGTGAGGCCGGTTTCGGTTTTCAAGCAGGCCCTGTGCACAACTCGGCGGGAAGCCTCACCGACGCCTCGCCCCCGACTTGACCGCCGACCGCAGCGACTGTCGGCGCCGTACGTCAGACTGGTCCCCGGCATCGGTCGAGGCATCGACGAGCCGACGACGAAGGCCGGCAGACGAGCGAGCAACAGCAGGAGGCGGTTCCGGTGAAGATCCGGGTGGAGCGCGACGTACTCGCGGAGGCGGTGGCCTGGGCAGCCCGCAGCCTCCCGGCCCGGCCGCCGGTGCCCGTCCTCGCGGGCCTGCTGCTGAAGGCCGAGGAGGGCACGCTGAGCCTCTCCGGCTTCGACTATGAGGTCTCGGCCCGCGTCTCGGTCGAGGCGGACGTCGAGGAGGACGGCACCGTCCTGGTCTCCGGCCGGCTGCTCGCCGACATCTGCCGCGCGCTCCCCAACCGCCCGGTGGAGATTTCCACAGACGGTGTACGGGCGACCGTGGTCTGCGGCTCCTCGCGGTTCACACTCCACACCCTGCCTGTGGAGGAGTACCCGGCGCTGCCGCAGATGCCGACCGCGACCGGCACCGTGCCCGGTGAGGTCTTCGCCTCCGCCGCCGCCCAGGTCGCCATCGCCGCCGGCCGCGACGACACGCTGCCCGTGCTCACCGGCGTCCGCATCGAGATCGAGGGCGACCGCGTCACCCTGGCCTCCACCGACCGCTACCGCTTCGCGGTCCGAGAGTTCCTGTGGAAGCCGGAGAACCCGGACGCCTCCGCCGTGGCCCTGGTGCCCGCCAAGACGCTCCTGGACACCGCCAAGTCCCTGACCAGCGGTGACACCGTCACCCTGGCGCTGTCGGGCTCCGGCGCCGGCGAGGGCCTCATCGGCTTCGAGGGCGCCGGCCGCCGCACCACCACCCGCCTCCTCGAAGGCGACCTGCCGAAGTACCGCACGCTCTTCCCGACGGAGTTCAACTCCATCGCCGTGATCGAGACCGCCCCGTTCGTCGAGGCCGTCAAGCGCGTGGCCCTGGTCGCCGAGCGCAACACCCCGGTCCGCCTGAGCTTCGAGCAGGGCGTGCTCATCCTGGAAGCCGGTTCCAGCGACGACGCACAGGCTGTGGAGCGGGTCGACGCCAAGCTGGAGGGTGACGACATCTCGATCGCCTTCAACCCGACCTTCCTGCTCGACGGGCTGAGCGCGATCGACTCGCCCGCCGCCCAGCTCAGCTTCACCACCTCGACCAAGCCCGCACTGCTCAGCGGGCGCCCGGCGGTCGATGCCGAAGCGGACGAGGCGTACAAGTACCTGATCATGCCGGTGCGTCTCTCCGGTTGATTCTTCGCAGGTCAGGCCCGGTTTCCCGTCCCGCGGGGCCGGGCCTGACCGTCTTCTGCCGATGGTCGGGGCAACGCGTGCCCCGTGGCGCCCGGCGGGCCCGCCCGGCGTAGGCTCGGGGCCTGGGACGTCCTCCAGGAAGCAGGAGGCCCCGTCAAAGACGGCCACAACGCTTAAGGAACCACCTGATGGAGCTTGGTCTCGTCGGTCTCGGCAAGATGGGCGGCAACATGCGCGAGCGCATCCGCCGCGCAGGCCACACCGTCATCGGATACGACCGCAACAAGGACCTCGCAGATGTCCACAGCCTGCGGGAACTTGTGGACAGCCTGCAGGCCCCCCGCGTGGTCTGGGTCATGGTCCCGGCCGGGGCGGCGACCCAGTCCACCATCGACGAGCTGGGAGAGCTGCTCTCGATCGGCGACGTCGTCGTCGACGGCGGCAACTCCCGCTGGACCGATGACGAGAAGCACGCCGCGGAGCTGGCGGCCAAGGGCATCGGCTTCGTCGACTGCGGGGTCTCCGGCGGAGTCTGGGGCCTGGAGAACGGCTACGCACTCATGTACGGCGGCGCCAAGGACCACGTGGCACGCGTCCAGCCCGTCTTCGACGCCCTCAAGCCGGAGGGCGAGTTCGGCTCCGTACACGCGGGCAAGGTCGGCGCCGGCCACTTCGCGAAGATGGTCCACAACGGCATCGAGTACGCCATGATGCAGGCCTACGCCGAGGGCTGGGAGCTCCTGGAGAAGGTGGACTCGGTCACCGACGTCCGCGAGGTCTTCCGCTCCTGGCAGGAGGGCACCGTCATCCGCTCCTGGCTGCTCGACCTCGCCGTGAACGCCCTCGACGGCGACGAGCACTTGGAGCAGCTGAAGGGCTTCGCGCAGGACTCGGGCGAGGGCCGCTGGACGGTGGAGGCGGCGATCGACAACGCCGTGCCGCTGCCCGCGATCACCGCCTCGCTGTTCGCGCGCTTCGCCTCGCGCCAGGACGACTCCCCCCAGATGAAGATGATCGCCGCGCTGCGCAACCAGTTCGGCGGCCACGCGGTCGAGAAGAACTAGCAGTCACGGCCGCGGCTCGCAGCAGCCGCGGAGCACCACGAAGAGCAGCAAGGAAGCCGGGGGAGGTCGGCGCCGCATGCACGTTTCGCATCTCTCGCTGGCCGACTTCCGCTCGTACGCCCGGGCCGAGGTCGCCCTCGACCCGGGCGTCACCGCCTTCGTGGGCCCCAACGGCCAGGGCAAGACCAACCTCGTCGAGGCGATCGGCTACCTGGCCACGCTGGGCAGCCACCGGGTGTCCTCCGACGCCCCCCTCGTGCGGATGGGCGCGGACCGGGCGGTCATCCGCGCCGCCGTCACCCAGGGCGAACGCAGTCAGCTGGTCGAGCTGGAGCTGAACCCGGGACGGGCCAACCGCGCCCGGATCAACCGCTCCTCGCAGGTCAGGCCGCGCGACGTGCTGGGGATCGTACGGACGGTGCTGTTCGCGCCGGAGGACCTGGCCCTGGTGAAGGGCGACCCCGGTGAGCGGCGCCGGTTCCTGGACGAACTCGTCACCGCGCGCTCCCCGCGGATGGCCGCAGTCCGCTCCGACTACGAGCGGGTGCTGAAGCAGCGCAACACCCTGCTGAAGTCGGCGGCGATGGCGCGCCGGCACGGCGGGCGCTCCATGGACCTGTCGACCCTCGACGTGTGGGACCAGCATCTCGCGCGCGCGGGCGCGGAGCTGCTGGCGCAGCGGCTGGACCTGATCGCGACGCTGCTGCCGCTGGCGGACAAAGCGTACGAGCAGCTCGCGCCCGGCGGCGGCCCGCTGGGCCTCGCCTACAGGTCGTCGGCGGGGGAGGCGGTGGACAGCGGAGCGGCGCGCACCCGTGAAGCGGTGTACGAGGTGCTGCTGGACGCCCTGTCGCAGGTGCGCAAGCAGGAGATCGAGCGGGGCGTGACCCTGGTCGGCCCGCACCGCGACGACGTGCTGCTGCGCCTGGGCGAGATGCCGGCGAAGGGGTACGCGAGCCACGGCGAGTCCTGGTCGTACGCGCTGGCCCTGCGGCTGGCCTCGTACGAGCTGCTGCGCTCGGAGGGCGCCGAGCCGGTGCTCGTCCTGGACGACGTCTTCGCGGAACTGGACGCGCGGCGCCGGGAGCGGCTGGCCGAGCTGGTGGCGCCGGGCGAGCAGGTCCTGGTGACGGCCGCGGTGGAGGATGACGTTCCGGGAGTGCTGGTGGGGGCGCGGTTCGGGGTGTCCGGTGGTGAGGTGACCCGGCTGTGAGCGATCAGGACAACGAACCGCGCAAGGCCCCGGAGCCCTCGGGGGTGGATCTGGCGCGGCAGGCGCTGGCAGCGGCGCGGGAGCAGGCACGGGCCCGTGGCAACGCGGCGGCCGGCAGGAAGCGCCAGCAGCATCCGGGACTGCGCTCGGGCGCCCGTGCGGACGGCCGGGACCCGATGCCGCTGATGGCGGCGCTGGACCGGCTGCGTACCGAGCGCGGCTGGGAGATGCCGATGGCGGTGGCGGGCGTGATGGAGCGCTGGCCGGAGATCGTCGGCCCGGAGATCGCGGCCCATTGTGAACCGGAACGCTACGAGGACCGTGAACTGGTCGTGCGGTGCGATTCCTCGGCCTGGGCGGCGCAGCTGAAGCTGCTGGCTCCGCAGCTGGTGGCGCGGCTCAACGCGGACCTGGGGCAGGGCACCGTACGCATGATCAAGGTGCAGGGTCCGGGCGGGCGGCCGAAGCGGTACGGGGCGTGGCGGGCGCCGGGCAGTACGGGACCCGGGGACACCTACGGCTGAGCCGGCCTCCGGAGCCGGGACGACGGGGGCGGGCCACTGCCACGGGCTGCGGCCGGCCGGTCCGCGTGCCCGTCCGCGTGCCCATCCGCCGGGCCGTCCGCGAGCCCGTCCGCGTGCCCGTCCACACCGCCGGACGCGGTGGCGAGGAAGGCTCCGGGCCCCCGTCGGCGGCGGTCCGCGGGTGGCGTCCCTCACGGTAGCGGGAGGTTGACAGGCCGAAGCGCTGGGTGCCCGTGTGAGCCTCTTTGAGCCCCGTCCCGGATATGGGGAGTCGGAAGGTGCGGGTTCAGGGCGGCACATGCGGACTCAGGTACCCGCAAACCCCCATTCATGTCAGTGGTACCGGTAGACTGGAGGGAATCCCGCTCAATCGCGGGATCCGGTCGGCTCCACACCGGCCAGGCAGACAACGCAGATCGACGCGGCCGCTCCCGCCGGTGCACACGCTGGTCCGGGGTACGGGCTGCGCTGTGCCAGAGAGGGCGCTTCGTGGCCGATTCCGGCGACTCCAACGAGAAGAATTACGACGCCAGTGCGATCCAGGTCCTCGAGGGCCTGGACGCGGTGCGCAAGCGGCCGGGCATGTACATCGGCTCGACGGGTGAGCGTGGTCTGCACCACCTCGTCCAGGAAGTCGTCGACAACTCGGTCGACGAGGCGATGGCCGGGCACGCGGACACCATCGACGTGACGATCCTCGCCGACGGGGGCGTCCGCGTCGTCGACAACGGCCGCGGCATCCCCGTCGACATCGTGCCGTCCGAGGGCAAGCCCGCCGTCGAGGTCGTCCTGACCGTTCTGCACGCGGGCGGCAAGTTCGGCGGCGGCGGTTACGCGGTCTCCGGCGGTCTGCACGGTGTGGGTGTCTCCGTCGTGAACGCCTTGTCCACCAGGGTCGCGGTCGAGGTCCGGCGTGACGGCTACCGCTGGACCCAGGACTACAAGCTGGGTGTCCCGACCGCCGCCCTGCAGCGGAACGAGGAGACCGACGAGTCCGGTACGACGGTCACGTTCTGGGCCGACCCGGACGTCTTCGAGACCACCGAGTACTCCTTCGAGACGCTCTCGCGGCGCTTCCAGGAGATGGCCTTCCTGAACAAGGGCCTGACCCTGACGCTGACGGACGAGCGCGAGTCCGCGAAGGCCACCGTCGGCGCCGACGACCCCGAAGCCGACGCGGCCGAGCCCACCGCGCGCACGGTGAAGTACTTCTACGAGGGCGGCATCGTCGACTTCGTGAAGTACCTCAACTCGCGCAAGGGCGAGATGATCCACCCGACCGTCATCGACGTCGAGGCCGAGGACAAGGAGCGGATGCTCTCGGTCGAGATCGCGATGCAGTGGAACTCGCAGTACACGGAGGGGGTCTACTCCTTCGCGAACACGATCCACACCCATGAGGGCGGTACGCACGAGGAGGGCTTCCGTGCGGCGCTGACGGGTCTGGTGAACCGTTACGCGCGCGAGAAGAAGCTGCTCCGCGAGAAGGACGACAACCTCGCCGGCGAGGACATCCGCGAGGGTCTGACGGCGATCATCTCGATCAAGCTGGGCGAGCCCCAGTTCGAGGGCCAGACGAAGACCAAGCTGGGCAACACCGAGGCCAAGACCTTCGTGCAGAAGGTCGTCCACGAGCACCTCAACGACTGGTTCGACCGCAATCCGGTCGAGGCCGCGGACATCATCCGCAAGTCGATCCAGGCGGCCACGGCGCGCGTCGCGGCCCGCAAGGCCCGGGACCTGACGCGCCGCAAGGGCCTGCTGGAGTCGGCGTCGCTGCCGGGCAAGCTGTCGGACTGCCAGTCCAACGACCCGACGAAGTGCGAGATCTTCATCGTCGAGGGCGACTCGGCCGGCGGCTCGGCGAAGTCCGGCCGCAACCCGATGTACCAGGCCATCCTGCCCATCCGCGGCAAGATCCTGAACGTCGAGAAGGCCCGCATCGACAAGATCCTCCAGAACACCGAGGTCCAGGCGCTGATCAGCGCCTTCGGCACGGGTGTGCACGAGGACTTCGACATCGAGAAGCTCCGCTATCACAAGATCATCCTGATGGCGGACGCCGACGTCGACGGCCAGCACATCAACACCCTGCTGCTGACCTTCCTCTTCCGCTTCATGCGGCCCCTGGTCGAGGCCGGGCACGTCTACCTCTCCCGCCCGCCGCTCTACAAGATCAAGTGGGGTCGGGACGACTTCGAGTACGCCTATTCCGACCGCGAGCGCGACGCCCTGGTGGAGCTCGGCAAGCAGAACGGCAAGCGGATCAGGGAAGACTCGATCCAGCGCTTCAAGGGTCTGGGCGAGATGAACGCCGAGGAGCTGCGCATCACCACCATGGACGTCGACCACCGTGTGCTCGGCCAGGTCACCCTGGACGACGCCGCGCAGGCCGACGACCTGTTCTCGGTGCTGATGGGAGAGGACGTCGAGGCCCGGCGCTCCTTCATCCAGCGCAACGCCAAGGACGTTCGGTTCCTCGACATCTGAGTCGGCTCAGCTGACCGCCCTGAAAGGACTTCTGACCAGCAATGGCCGACGAAACCACCCCCATCACGCAGACTCCCGCGGAAGAGCAGCCGGTGCTGCGGATCGAGCCCGTCGGGCTCGAGACGGAGATGCAGCGCTCCTACCTCGACTATGCGATGTCCGTCATCGTCTCCCGCGCACTGCCCGACGTACGGGACGGCCTCAAGCCGGTCCACCGCCGGGTGCTGTACGCGATGTACGACGGCGGCTACCGGCCCGAGAAGGGCTTCTACAAGTGCGCCCGCGTCGTCGGCGACGTCATGGGCACCTACCACCCGCACGGTGACTCCTCGATCTACGACGCCCTGGTGCGCCTGGCCCAGCCGTGGTCGCTGCGGATGCCGCTCGTGGACTCCAACGGCAACTTCGGCTCCCCGGGCAACGACCCGGCGGCGGCGATGCGCTACACCGAGTGCAAGCTGATGCCGCTGGCCATGGAGATGCTCCGGGACATCGACGAGGAGACCGTCGACTTCACGGACAACTACGACGGCCGCAACCAGGAGCCGACCGTCCTGCCGGCGCGTTTCCCGAACCTGCTGGTCAACGGCAGCGCGGGCATCGCGGTCGGCATGGCCACCAACATCCCGCCGCACAACCTGCGCGAGGTCGCCGCCGGCGCGCAGTGGGCGCTGGAGCACCCGCAGGCCACGCACGAGGAGCTCCAGGACGCGCTCATCGAGCGGATCAAGGGTCCTGACTTCCCGTCGGGCGCCCTGGTCGTGGGCCGCAAGGGCATCGAGGAGGCGTACCGGACCGGTCGCGGCTCCATCACGATGCGCGCGGTCGTCGCGGTCGAGGAGATCCAGAACCGCCAGTGCCTGGTGGTCACGGAGCTCCCGTACCAGACCAACCCCGACAACCTCGCGCAGAAGATCGCGGACCTGGTCAAGGACGGCAAGGTCGGCGGTATCGCCGACGTCCGTGACGAGACCTCGTCGCGGACCGGCCAGCGCCTGGTGATCGTGCTCAAGCGCGACGCCGTCGCCAAGGTCGTGCTGAACAACCTCTACAAGCACACCGATCTGCAGACCAACTTCGGCGCGAACATGCTGGCACTGGTGGACGGCGTGCCGCGCACGCTGTCGATCGACGCCTTCATCCGCCACTGGGTGCAGCACCAGATCGAGGTCATCGTCCGGCGCACGAAGTTCCGCCTGCGCAAGGCGGAGGAGCGCGCGCACATCCTGCGCGGTCTGCTCAAGGCGCTGGACGCGATCGACGAGGTCATCGCGCTGATCCGGCGCAGCAACACCGTCGAGATCGCGCGCGAGGGCCTGATGGGCCTGCTGGAGATCGACGAGATCCAGGCGAACGCGATCCTCGAGATGCAGCTGCGGCGCCTGGCGGCCCTGGAGCGGCAGAAGATCGTCGCCGAGCACGACGAGCTCCAGGCCAAGATCAACGAGTACAACGCGATCCTGGCCTCGGAAGAGCGCCAGCGCACCATCGTCAGCGAGGAACTGGCCGCGATCGTCGAGAAGTTCGGCGACGACCGGCGTTCCAAGCTCGTGCCCTTCGACGGCGACATGTCCATGGAGGACTTGATCGCCGAAGAGGACATCGTCGTCACGATCACGCACGGCGGCTACGTCAAGCGGACCAAGACCGAGGACTACCGCTCGCAGAAGCGCGGCGGCAAGGGCGTGCGCGGCACGAAGCTGAAGCAGGACGACCTGGTCGACCACTTCTTCGTCTCCACCACGCACCACTGGCTGCTGTTCTTCACGAACAAGGGCCGCGTCTACCGGTCGAAGGCGTACGAGCTCCCGGACGCCGGCCGCGACGCCCGCGGGCAGCACGTGGCGAACCTGCTGGCCTTCCAGCCGGACGAGAAGATCGCCCAGATCCTCGCGATCCGCGACTACGAGGCGGCGCCCTACCTGATCCTGGCCACCAAGGGCGGCCTGGTGAAGAAGACGGCGCTGAAGGACTACGACTCGCCCCGTTCGGGTGGTGTCATCGCCATCAATCTCCGCGAGACGGAGAGCGGCGGCGACGACGAGCTGATCGGCGCCGAGCTGGTGTCCGCCGAGGACGACCTGCTGCTGATCAGCAAGAAGGCGCAGTCGATCCGCTTCACGGCGACCGACGACGCGCTGCGCCCGATGGGCCGCGCGACCTCGGGCGTGAAGGGCATGAGCTTCCGGGAGGGTGACGAACTGCTCTCCATGAGCGTGGTCCGGCCCGGTACGTTCGTCTTCACCGCGACCGACGGCGGCTACGCCAAGCGGACGCCGGTCGACGAGTACCGCGTCCAGGGCCGTGGCGGTCTGGGCATCAAGGCCGCCAAGATCGTGGAGGACCGCGGGTCCCTCGTCGGGGCACTCGTGGTGGACGAAACGGACGAGATTCTCGCCATCACGCTCAGCGGTGGTGTGATTCGTACGCGCGTCAACGAAGTCAGGGAGACCGGCCGTGACACCATGGGCGTCCAGCTGATCAACCTGGGCAAGCGCGATGCCGTGGTCGGCATCGCACGTAACGCCGAGGCCGGTCAGGAAGCTGACGAGGTCGACGAGATCGAGCCCGGGACGGAAACCGGGACCGACAGCGGGACCGAGGCGGCCGACGGACAGGCCGCCGAGGCCGCCGAGGGCACGCAGCCCTCGGCCGGGGAGCACGAGGAGTAAGTCGTGAGTGGAGCCACGGGCGCCGGACCGGCCAAGACTGGAGCGAATGGTGCCCGTGGCCCCGCCGCGGACTCCCAGGGGGGAACCGTGACGGATACCCGAGGACCGCAGCCGCAGCAGGCGGCAGCTGCGGGGACCGGTCAGGACCAGGCCGCACAGGCGTACCAGCCGCCGCAGGCGTACGCGACACCCCAGGGCGCCGGGGCGCCGCGGGGCGGCCCGGCCGGCGGTGCGCAGCGCAAGCCGCGCGTGGGGGCCCGTACGGCGCCCAGGACGCGCAAGGCGCGGCTGCGGGTGGCCAAGGCCGACCCCTGGTCGGTGATGAAGGTCAGCTTCCTTCTGTCGATCGCGCTGGGCGTCTGCACGATCGTGGCGGCGGTGGTGCTGTGGATGGTCATGGACGCGATGGGCGTCTTCTCGACCGTCGGCGGCACGATCAGCGAGGCGACCGGCTCGAACGAGAGCAACGGCTTCGACCTCCAGTCGTTCCTGTCGCTGCCCCGCGTACTGATCTTCACGTCGGTGATCGCGGTCATCGACGTGGTGCTGGCGACGGCCCTGGCGACCCTCGGCGCGTTCATCTACAACTTGTCGGCGGGCTTCGTCGGCGGTGTGGAGCTGACGCTCGCCGAGGACGAGTGACCTGCGCAGACGCTCGTCAGGAACCGATTTTGGACCTCCCGGGTCTGTGCGCTAACCTTCAGGAGTCAGCGCGCAGCGCGGATGGGGCTATAGCTCAGTTGGTTAGAGCGCATCCCTGATAAGGATGAGGCCACAGGTTCAAATCCTGTTAGCCCCACAGTGTCGAAGACCCCCAGGCCCAAGGCCTGGGGGTCTTTGTCGTCCGGGCAGTTGGCGGCCTCCCAGGTCACCGATCGGTATCGGTCGGTGTGTATTGTTGGGCGCCAGAAGTCCCCTACGTCAACGAAAGACGAGGTCGCGCGGTGAAGAAGCTGCTCCTGGTCGCACTGGCCGCCATCGGCGGGCTCCTCGTGTACCGCCAGATCCAGGCGGACCGCGCCGAGCAGGACCTGTGGACGGAGGCAACCGACTCCGTGCCTTCTGGTTCCGGTGTGTGAGACCCAAGGCTGATCGCATGAAGCCCCGGCTGCCGCTGCTGCCGGGGCTTTGTGCTGTTCTGTGACAAAAAGTTGCATTGCGCAAAGACGTGGCGTGCGCGAGCGAAACTCGGGGTGGGCGTGAGGGTTCTGACGGGGGCGGCGGTGCGGACGGGATCCGCGGTGGGGGCGGCGGCCCTGGTCCTGGCGGGCCTCTCCTGGACCGCCCACGCGGCACCGGCCGGGGAAACGGCGCCCCGGCCGGTGCCCGCGTACCGCGCCGCGCAGGACGCGAAGCAGATCGAGGGCACGCCTTCCACGGCCGACGCCCCGCGCCTGGAGCCGGGCGGCGTCTACGCGGACGAGATCGCCCCCGGGGAGCGCGTCTACCGCCTCGTCCTGGAGAAGGACCGGTCCAACGTGTACGTGTCGGCCGTGGTCCGGCCCCCGGCGGGCGCCGAGGTGTCGTACACCGATGGCATCGAGGTGGAGGTGATGACCACAGCCGGGCGGCCCTGCCCGGGCGGCACCGGCAGGACGAGCCTCGGCTCCGACCCCGTCCCCGTCAGTGCGGTCGGGGTCCGGTGGGGCGCCGAGGACGCCGACTGCGCGCCCGCCGGCGTCTACTACGTGAAGGTCACCCGCATCGCGGCCAAGGGGGCGGACCAACGTCCCTGGCCGTTGGAGCTGATGGTGCAGCGCGAGCCGGGCCGGGCCGCCGGCGGGCCCACGACGGCGCCCGGCAGCCTGCCTTCCGGGGCGCCGGCGCTGCCGGGGAGCGAGGCGGTGGGCCGTACCGGCGGGACCGGCTTCAACGACGCCCGCGCGCTGGGCGCCGGGGTGTGGCGCGACGAACTGCGGCCGGGCCAGACCCTCTACTACCGGGTGCCGCTGGACTGGGGCCGACGGCTGGGGATCGGCGCCGAACTCGCCGCCGCCAAGATGACCCGGCCGTACGGCTCCGCCTCCGACGGGCTCAGCGTCTCGCTCTACAACCCCTACCGGGGACTGGTCGCCGACGACGACGCCCCGTACGACGGCAAGCAGGCGGCGGTCACCCTGAAGGAGACACCGCCCGTCGCCTACGAGAACCGCTTCGCAAGCGATCGGGACGTACGGGCCGTGGGGATCGCGGGCTGGTACTACATCGCGGTGACCATGGGCGGGAAGGCCGCCGAGTTCACCGAGGACGCGGTACCCGTGCCGCTGACCCTGCGCACGGAGATCGGCGGCGCCCCGGCGAAGGCGCCCGCCTACACCGAGGGCCTCGCCGCCGGCGGTTTCGGAGTGGGAGCGCAGGACCTGGCCGCGGCCGAGGAGGGGCTCACCGCCCCGGAGGCCGCCGCGGCCATCGGGGAGCACGCGCTGATGCGGGTCGTGGCGGGCGCGGGCTTCGGCACCGGGGCGCTGCTGCTGGTCGTCCTGGGCGGCTGGATCCTGCTGGCCCGACGGGGGCGCGGCGCTACAGCCGGGTGAGGGCCCACACGCCGACGGCGAAGCAGAGCAGGGCCGCGACGAGGATCCCGGCCTTCACCCCGGTGGGGGGCGGGGCGATCCGGCCGGCCCGGGCGGACGGGGCCGTCCCGGGGGCGGGCGGCGAGAGGTGGAAACTTCCCGTCTCCGAGGGCTGGTACGAGGCCACGGTCACGGCGGAGCCGCGGGGATCGCCGGCAGCTGTCGGCACCGGGGTGGGGGCCCCGTACGCAGGGGGGAGGGAAGCGGGAGCGGGAACGGCGGGCGGGTGCGCGTACGGCGCCGGCGGCGGCGTCGGTGTGGCGGCGGACTGCGGGACCGGATCCGCGGCGGCGAGCGGCGCCGGACGAAGCGGCTGGTGGGCGGACGGATACGGGGCCCGCGGCTGGACCTGTGGCTGGGCCGGGACCTGTGGCTGGGCCTGGGCCTGGGTCTGCGACGGCACGGCGGCCGTGGGTGCCTGAGGGGTGACCGCGGCGGTGCTCAGCGGCCCCTGAGGGCCGAAACCTGCGGGCAGCGGGCCGAGTTGGTCGAACACCTCCACCGGGCCCTCCTCCGGCGCGGGCGGCCCGAGCAGCTCCACGGCCCCGGCGAGGGCCTTGCGTGCCCCTGTGGCCGTCCGGAACCGGCTGTCGGGGTCCGGCTGCAGCAGACCGGCGATGACGTCCCAGAGCGGCGCCGGAACGCCCTCCGGGGCGCCGGGAGTGCCGTGGGCGAGGAAGTGCTCCACCAGGGCCCGGGAGTCGGGCTTGCGCCCCTGGAGCAGGTAGAGGGCGACCAGCCCGACGGCGAAGAGGTCGGCGGGGAAGTCGGGTTCGGCGCCCATCAGTTGCTCGGGGGCGAAATACCCCGGGGTGCCGACGACGTAGTCGGTCTCGGTCAGCCGGGGCTCGCCCTTGCGCATGGAGATGCCGAAGTCGGACAGCCTCAGGTGCGGCCGTCCGGTACCGGTGGCCTCCATCAGGATGTTGGCCGGCTTGATGTCCCGGTGGACGACGCCTTCCGCGTGCACCGCCGCCAGCCCCGACAGGAGCTGGTCGAGCAGGGCGCACACGAACCGGGGAGGAAGGGGGCCGTAGTCCCCGATGACGTGGCCGAGGGAGCCGCCGCCGACCAGGTCCATGGTGAACAGGACCTTGTCGTCGTCGGCCGCCCAGCTGGCGGGGGCCAGGACGTGCGGGTGATCGATCCGCAGCGCCTGTTCCCGGACGAACCTCAAGAGGGTGTGGGCGTCGCTCTGCAGGAGGACCTTCGCGGCGACGTACCGGCGGCGGCGGTGGTCCCAGGCGCGCCACACCGCGCCCGCTCCGCCGCGCCCGACCGGGTCGACCAGCTCGTACCGACCGGCGAAGACCTCACCCATCGCTGTGCCCGTCCCCCGTCACGTGTCGGCCGCTGATCCGTCGTTGTGTGATCCGTCGTCGTGCGTGTCAGTTCTGGTGGGCCTCGTAGTGGGCGACCGCATCCGCCGTGCGGCCCGCGCCGTACACCCGGAGGAACTCTGCCAGTTCCGGATGGCTGGGGGCGAGGGTGGCCGCCGCGTCGATGATGTCGCCGGCCGCGGAGACCGAGCGCAGCAGCGACTGGATCTCGCGGACGACGCGCTTGACGGTGGGCGCGCCCGAACCGTTGGTGGTCTGACCGCTGTTGCTGAGGACGGAGCCTCCCTGGGTCTTCTTGATCTCGTCCATCCGGTCGGTGGCCTCCGCCGCGCTGACGCTTCCGTCGGCCACCTGGCCGGCGAGGTCCTGGAGGGCCTGGACGCGCTGCACCACGGCCGGATTGCCGATCTTGGCGCGCTGGCCGCTCATCAGCTGGGACAGCATGGGCGCCGACAGCCCGAGTACGGCAGCGAGGCGGGCCTGGTTCAAGCCGAGGTCATCTATGAGCCGGCGGAAGAGCGCTCCCAGGGGCTCCCCGTACCAACTGCGCTGGAGCTCTCTGGCTCTGGCCGTGGCCTCTTGCTGTACTGCGTCCACTCTCACTACTCCCCTTCGCTGGTGCGAACCTCGCGAGCATCTTACGGAGAGTGGTCGCGGCGCGGGAGTCCCTATCATTTTGCGGGATGAGGGGGTACACCCGGTACTCTGTCCTGCGGAACGGACGCTCCCCGTACGGGGGACCGGCGTGCCCGGATCCATGGGGCCTTAGCTCAGTTGGTAGAGCGCTGCCTTTGCAAGGCAGATGTCAGGAGTTCGAATCTCCTAGGCTCCACGGCAAGACCCCCTTGACCTGCGAAAACGCGGTCAGGGGGGTCTTTTTGTGTCCACGCGGCCGGTGCGTCGGGCAGGCCGCCGCGGCGGGTAGTGGCCGGGTCGTGGCCGGGTGTGGGCCGGCTCAGAGGTCGATCCAGTAGCGGCGCTTGGGGCCGATCAGGGTTTCGCGTACGTCCTCCAGGACGCCGCCGGACCGCTCGATCGTGCGCACCGAGGCCGCGTTGTCCGGGTCGCAGGTCAGCAGGACCCGGTCCATCCCCATCACGCGTGCCTCGTGCAGCACCGATTGCAGCGCGCGGCCGGCCACCCCGCGCCCCCGGGCGGAGGGCCGGACGCTGTAGCCGATGTGGCCGCCCGCGTCGACCAGGAACGCGTTCAGGTAGTGGCGCAGGTCTATGGCGCCCAGGTAGGTGTCACCTTCGGTGATCCACCAGTACGTCGCGTGGACCCGGCCCTGCTCGACCGGCCGTCTGCGGTCCGCGTACCCGTGCAGGCGCTCCACCCACGCGGCGAATCCCGCAGGACTGTCCACGTCGTCCTCGGAGCCCAGGCCGGCGCCGTCCATATGGCCGTCGGGGCCCCATTCCTCGCGGGCGGCGAGCCAGGAGGAGTGCAGCCGGGGGGTGGGCGGTATCAGCTCGGGCATGTTCCGGACGATAACAGCCGGTTCCGAGTCGACCGGGCCGCCCGGCCCCCGCCGCTGTTTCACGTGAAACATGGGCCCGTGGGGAGGCGCACGACCACCGCCTCTGTCCGGTCCCCCGGATGGCCCCGTCACGGGGCCGCCCGGCCCCGGCTGTCAGAGAGTGGGGGAAGGCACCGTGCCCGGGGGGCGACACCACGCCGGAGGCGTACACACATGGGACTCTTCGACTTTCTGAAGTCCGACAAGAAGAAGGAACACGAGGCCGGCGAGAAGGCGAAGGAGCAGGTGGAGCAACAGCCGTCCGGGGCAGCGCCCCCTGCCACCAGCCAGGCCGCCGACGCCGCCTCGGTCACCCGGGCGGCCGCCGAGCGCATGGCCGCTCCCGCCCCGCCGAAGCCCGCCACGGCGCCCGGGCCCGCTCCCACCGCGCCGAAGCCCGCCGCAACCGCGCCGCACCGGGTCACCCACACACCGACCCCGGCGTCCGCCGCGCACAAAGCGGTTCCCGCGGCCCCCAAGCCGGCGCCCACGGCGAAGAAGCGCACGTACACGGTCAGGTCAGGCGACTCGCTCTCCGCGATCGCCCGCCGCGAGCTCGGCAACGAGGCGCGCTGGCGCGAGCTCTACGCCATGAACAAGGGCATCGTCGGTGACAACCCCGACCTCATCCTTCCGGGCATGATCCTCACGCTTCCCAGCTGACGGCCGCCACGGGAGGGCGCCGGCCCCGAAACGACGGCGACAGCCGGCCGGGTGGGACAGCCGGAGCGGACACCGGGTGGACAGCCGAAGGGCCCGGATCCTGGTGGATCCGGGCCCTTCGTCCGGCGGACGCCGGGGTCAGAGCTGCCTATTGTCTCCGGCAGCCGGCCCCGAGCCCGCTTCGCGCTCCTTCTCCGCCAGCTCGTCGTCGAAGCTCGTCGCCGCGGTGTCCCCCGCCGGCACCTCCGTCGCCGCGGGCGGCTCGACGAGCCAGTCCGGGTTCGACTGCTGGTCCCACCACTTCCACGCCGCGTAGGCACCGCCGGCCAGCAGGCCGACCAGGGCGACGCCCTTGAACAGCCGGCCCCTGCGGGCACGCCGCTCGTGGCGCCGCACCAGCCGCTGGATCTCCTGCGGCGTCACCTGGCCGCGCAGTGCCGCCAGCGCGGCCGTCGACCGCGCGGCGGCCTCCCCGGCGACCGGGGTGGCGGCCGCGAGGGCGCTCTCCAGGCGCGGCTGCGTGTAGTCGGCGGCCTGGCGGGCGGCCCGGCGTGTCTGTTCCACCGCCTTCGTCGCCGCCCGGTCGACATTGGGCGGTACGTGGGTGCGTGCGGCCTTCAGCCGGGGGTGCACGTGGCTGTCGTAGGTCGTACGGGCTTGCCGTGCGGCCTCGTTGGCCGCGTACGACACCTTCGGCGCCAGCCGCTCATTCGCCTCATGCGCGTAATGCACCGCGGCATCCTTGGCGGATTCTGCGTACGGCGCCACCACTTCCGACGCGTGCCGCACAGTCTCCCTGGCGCTCTCGGCGGCCAGGCGCACGCTGTCCTTGCGGGTCACGGGATCCTCCTCCTCGGTGGCGACACAGCTCACCTTTCCACCCTTTGTCGGATCATGCCTGTCACCCCGCCGAGCGGCATGCGCGACAGGGCATACGGGTGGACGATTTCTCTGCCGCGGAGCGCTCCGTGGCACTATCTGGACCGACAGTGATGACTATGGAAGGCAGACCCGTGGCCGAGAAGCTCTACGCCACCCTGAAGACGAGTCTCGGTGACATCGAGATCGAGCTGCTGGAGAACTTCGCTCCGAAGACCGTCCGCAACTTCGTGGAGCTCGCCACCGGTGCCCGCGAGTGGACCCGTCCCACCGACGGGCAGAAGACCACGGAGCCGCTCTACGACGGCACCGTCTTCCACCGCGTCATCGGCGGTTTCATGATCCAGGGCGGCGACCCGCTCGGCAACGGCACCGGCGGCCCCGGCTACCAGTTCGCCGACGAGTTCCACCCCGACCTGGCCTTCACCAAGCCGTACCTGCTCGCCATGGCCAATGCCGGTCCGGGCACCAACGGCTCGCAGTTCTTCATCACCGTCGCCCCCACCGCCTGGCTGACCCGCAAGCACACCATCTTCGGCGAGGTCACCGGCCCGGCCGGCCGCAAGGTCGTGGACGCCATCGCGGGCAGCGCCACCAACCCGCGCACCGAACGCCCCCTGGACGACGTGATCATCCAGTCGGTCGTGATCGAGCGGCGCTGACGGCGGCCGTCGCGCGGCCGGGAACCTTTGCGCCCCGCCCGTCCGTCCTGGATACATACCGGACCGGCGGGGTGTCCTCCCGCTCCGCCGCTGATCGAGGGGACCGATGGACACCGACCGTCTGCCGGGCTGCTACCGCCACCCGGACCGCTCCACGGGCATCAGCTGTACCCGCTGCGGCCGCCCCATCTGCCCCGAGTGCATGACCAGCGCTTCGGTCGGCTTCCAGTGCCCCGACTGCGTCCGCGGCGGCTCCGGCACCGGCCACCGGCCCGCCGCCAACGCGCCGCGCACCCTCGCGGGCGGGACGGTCGCCGCCGATCCGCAGCTGGTCACCAAGGTCCTGATCGGGCTCAACGCCGCCGTGTTCCTCGCCGGTCTGGCCGCCCCGTCCCTCGTGGTCCGGCTGGAGCTGCTCGGCCGGTACGTCGAGTTCTTCGACGCCCCGGTGGAAGGGATCTCGACCGGCCAGTACTACCGCCTGCTGAGCTCGGTGTTCCTGCACGTCGAATGGTGGCACCTGATCGGCAACATGATCGGGCTGTGGGTGATCGGCGGTCCGCTGGAGGCGGCCCTCGGCCGGTCCCGCTACCTCGCCGTCTACCTGCTGTCGGGGCTCGGGGGCAGCGCCCTGGTCTATCTGCTCACCGCCCCGAACACCCCGACGCTCGGTGCGTCCGGTGCCGTGTTCGGCCTGCTCGGAGCCACCGTCGTCCTGGCCCGCCGGCTGCGCTACGAGATGCGCCCGGTGATCACCATGGTCGTCCTGATGCTGGTATTGACCTTCGTACCCCTCGGCGGCAGCCTCAGCGTGTCCTGGCAGGCGCACGTGGGCGGCCTGGTGACCGGGGCGCTGGTGGGTGTGGGCATGCTCCGGCCGGCCGCCGGCAGGAACCGCGCACTGATCCAGTGGGGGACCTGTGCGGCGGTGTTCCTGCTGGCCGCAGCGGTGATCTGGGCCCGCACGGCGGAACTCACCTGATCACACCGGCGTCAACTCTCCACAGAGTTATCCACAGATCTTCTGTCTTTTCCTCAGGTGTGGATGACGCTGTGGATAACTCATGGGGAGAGCTTCCCCTCAGGGGTGGTCTGCTGCTACTTCCACTGCGTGGAGACGCCGAAGCCCGCCGCGATGAAGCCGAAACCGACCACGATGTTCCAATTGCCCAGCGCCTCGATCGGCAGCTGGGTCTCGGTCACGTAGAAGACGACGATCCACGCGAGTCCGATCAGGAAGAGGGCCAGCATGACCGGGGCGACCCAGCTGCGGTTCGTCAGCCTGATGCTCTGCGGCTGCCGCGTGGGCGGCGGCGTGTAGTCGTCCTTCTTGCGGATACGTGACTTCGGCACGAGGGGCTCTCCTGTCGATGCGCTGGGGACCTTGCCTGCCCCGGGCGTCCGTTAGCGTAGTGGACCTGTGGCGTTGAAGGAGAAGGGTACGTTGAGCAATTCAGACGACTCCTCCGCGGGTCCCCGTCGCCGGGCCAGACCGGTCCGGCTGCTGACGGCCGCCGTCTTCGCCCTGGCCGGGCTGCTCTTCGTCACCAGTTTCAACACCTCCAAGGGTACGAACATCCGGACCGACGCCTCGCTGCTGAAGCTGTCGGACCTCATCGAGGAGCGCAGCCAGAACAACGCGGCGCTGGAGACGGACGCCGCGGCGGCACGCCGGCGGGTGGACGCGCTCGCCGAGCGCGACGACGGCAGCACCAAGGCCGAGGACGCCAAGCTGGCGGCCCTGCGCAAAGCGTCCGGCACCGAGGAGCTCTCCGGCAAGGGCCTGACGGTCACCCTCAACGACGCCCCGCCGGGCGCCACCGCCCGCATCCCCAACGTGCCCGAGCCCCAGCCCAACGACCTGGTGATCCACCAGCAGGACCTCCAGGCCGTGGTGAACGCCCTGTGGCAGGGCGGCGCACAGGGCGTCCAGGTCATGGACCAGCGGCTCATCGCCACCAGTGCGGTCCGCTGCGTCGGCAACACCCTGATCCTCCAGGGCCGGGTGTACTCGCCGCCCTACAAGGTCTCCGCCGTCGGGGACCCAGGCGCGCTGCGCAAGGCCCTTGGCGCCTCCCCGGCCCTGCAGAACTACCAGATGTACGTCAACGCCTACGGGCTCGGCTGGAAAGTGGACGAGCACAGGGCGCTGACACTTCCCGGCTACTCCGGCACAGTGGACCTCCACTATGCGAAGCCGGTGGAGCCCTCGTCCTGAGGGGATACGGCCCGACGTCGTCCTGCGCCTGGCGGTGCGGACGTTCAGCGAGGTGTGCCTGACGGCCGGCACCCTGATCGTGCTGTTCGTGGTCTACGTACTGCTGTGGACGGGCGTCAAGGCGGACCGGGCCATGGACGGCGAGATGATCCGGCTGCGCGACGACTGGTCGGCGGCCGGCGCGGCCGGCGGCGCCGCACCGGCGCCGGCGGCGACACCGACGGCTTCCCCCGCGCCCGCGCGGGCCCCCGGCCCCGCGCCGTCCCCCGATCCCGCCCCCGCCCGGTCCACCGGATATCCGGCCGGCCGGGCCTTCGCCGAGATGTACATCCCGCGCTTCGGCCCGGACTGGAACAAGCCCGTGCTGGAGGGCACGGACCCCGGCCTGCTGAAGAAGGGCCTGGGGCACTACGCCGCAACCGCCCCCCTCGGCGCCACCGGCAACTTCTCGGTCGCGGGCCACCGGCGCACCTACGGAGACCCCTTCAAGGACTTCCCGCTGCTGCGCCCCGGCGACGCCGTCATCCTCAAGGACGCCACGACCTGGTACACCTACACGGTCCGCGGCGGCCCGCTGCGCACCCTGCCCACGGACGTCGGCGTGGTCGACCCCGTCCCCCGGAAGTCGCCCTTCACGGCGCCCGGCCGCTACCTCACGCTCACGACCTGTGATCCCGAGTGGGGCCACAGCCACCGGCTGGTCGTCTGGGCGGAGCTGACCGGCACGCGCCCCGTGGGCCGGGGCGGACCGGAGGGATTGCCGAGGTGACCCTCCCGGCCGGGCCGCTGCCTTTAGTCTGTTCGCGTACCGCCCCCGCGGTGCGGGCAACGATCGTGGACGAGAAGGAAACGGACGGCATGTACGGCTGGATCTGGCGGCATCTGCCGGGCAACGCGTGGGTACGCGCGCTGATCTCGCTCGTACTGGTCCTCGCGGTGGTCTTCGTGCTGTTCCAGTACGTCTTCCCGTGGGCCGAGCCCCTCCTTCCGTTCAACGATGTGACGGTGGACGAGGGATCGGGAGCCACTCCGTGAGCGCGCGCATTCTGGTCGTGGACAACTACGACAGCTTTGTCTTCAACCTGGTCCAGTACCTCTACCAGCTCGGCGCCGAGTGCGAGGTGCTGCGCAACGACCAGGTCGAGCTCTCGCACGCGCAGGACGGCTTCGACGGCGTGCTGCTCTCCCCCGGCCCCGGGACGCCGGAGGAGGCGGGGGTCTGCGTCGACATGGTCCGCCACTGCGCGCGGACGGGCGTCCCCGTCTTCGGCGTGTGTCTGGGCATGCAGTCGATGGCGGTCGCCTACGGAGGGGTCGTGGGCCGGGCCCCCGAGCTGCTGCACGGCAAGACCTCGCCCGTCACCCACGGGGGGCTGGGGGTCTTCGAGGGGCTCCCGTCGCCGTTCACCGCGACCCGGTACCACTCCCTGGCCGCCGAGCCCCTGACCCTGCCCGACGCGCTGGAGGTCACGGCGCGGACCGAGGACGGGATCATCATGGGTCTGCGCCACCGGGAGCACGACGTCGAGGGCGTGCAGTTCCACCCCGAGTCGGTGCTGACCGAGTGGGGCCACCGGATGCTCGCGAACTGGCTGGTCCGCTGCGGTGACGCGGGCGCGGTGGAGCGCTCGGTGGGGCTGGCCCCGGTGGTGGGCAAGGCCGTCGCGTGACCGTGCTCGCGCCGTCCGCCCCCACGGAGGGCCGGGCCGCGCGACGCAGGGCAGCTCAGGAGGCCGCGAAGCGGGCCGCCCGGCACAGCCGCAGGCGGGGAGGACGGCGCCGCAGGCGGCCCGCCTCGGGCGGTCCGGTGGTCGTCGCGAGCCGGCTGGGCGGGGAACTGTTCATCACAGTGGGCCTGGTGATGCTGCTGTTCGTCGCCTATCAGCTCTGGTACACGAACATCGTGGCGGGGCGGGAGGCGGACGGCGCCGCGGGCTCGCTCCGGCAGACCTGGCAGCGCGATCCGGGCACCGGCACGGCCGCCGCACCGCCGGTGGCGGCCTTCGAGCCCGGCCAGGGCTTCGCGATCATGTACATCCCGAAGCTGGATCTGAAGGTGCCGGTGGCGGAGGGGGTCAGCAAACCGAAGGTGCTCGACCGGGGGATGGTCGGGCACTACGGGGAGGGACCGCTCAAGACGGCGATGCCGGCGGACAAGCAGGGGAACTTCGCGGTGGCCGGCCACCGCAACACCCACGGCGAGCCGTTCCGCTACATCAACCGGCTGGTGCCGGGCGACCCCGTCGTCGTCGAGACGCGGGACGCCTACTACACGTACGAGACGACCTCGTCCCTGGCGCAGACGCCGCCGACGAACGTGTCGGTGCTGCGGCCGGTGCCGGAGGGCTCCGGCTTCACCTCACCGGGCCGGTACCTCACCCTGACCACCTGCACCCCGGAGTTCACCAGCACCTACCGGATGATCGTATGGGGCAGGATGACCGACGAACGCCCCCGCAGCCAGGGCCCGCCGCCCGCGCTGACCCGCTCGTAGACCGCCCGAAGGACGAATCAGCAGTGTCTCGCGCCCACCGCCGCCCCGCCGCCGCCGAGCGGCCCCCGCGCCGCAGCGTGCTCGCCGGTTTCCTGAGCCTGCTGGGCGAGCTCCTGATCACGCTGGGCCTGGTGCTGGGCCTGTTCGTGGCCTACTCGCTGTGGTGGACGAACGTGCTCGCGGACCGGCAGGCGTCGGCGCGGGGCGACGAGGTCCGCCGCCAGTGGCAGACGCCCGCCCCGTCGAAGAACGGGGAGCCGGGGGCCCTGGACACGCAGGACGGCGTCGGCTTCCTGCACGTGCCGGCGATGGAGAACGGCGAGGTACTGGTCAAGCGGGGCACGGACCCGGACGTCCTCGACGACGGCGTGGCGGGCTACTACACGCAGCCGGTGAAGTCGGCGCTGCCGGGGGACGGGGAGGGAAACTTCGCCCTCGCCGCGCACCGGGACGGCCACGGCGCGAAGTTCCACGACATCGACAAGCTCGACAACGGCGACGCGATCGTCTTCGAGACCAAGGACACCTGGTACGTGTACAAGGTCTTCGCACAACTGCGCCAGACGTCGAAGTACGACGTCGACGTGATCAGTCCGGTCCCGAAGGAGTCGGGCAGGACGGCCCCGGGGCGCTACATCACGCTGACGACGTGCACGCCGGTGTACACCTCGAAGTACCGGTACGTCGTGTGGGGCGAGCTGGTCCGCACCGAGAAGGCCGACGCGAAGCGGACGCCGCCGGCCGAGCTGCGCTGAGGCCGCCGCCGGACACCGCGCCCGGACGCCCCACAGGCCCCTCGGAGCCCTGTGGAAGGCGCCGCCCGGAGGCGGAGCCCCCGCGGCCCGTCCCGGGGGCCGCCGGACGCCCCACGGGCCGCCCAGCAGGCCGCGCGGAGTGCGCCGCCGATACGTGCGAAGGCCCGACCCCCGGGGGCCGGACCTTCGTACATGTGTGCCGTGCGTCGCCTAGCGGCGCCCGCCGCCGCCGGTCAGGCCGCCGAAGAGGCCGCCTCCGCCGTTGTTGTTGCCGCCGTCCTGCTGGCCCTGGATGGTGAACACGTTCACCGGAGTACCGGAGTTGAGCGTCGTGCCGGCGGCCGGGTCGGACAGCACCACGATCGCGTTGTCGTCCGTCGGGCCGGACATGACCCTGCCGAAGGTCAGGTTCTTGGCCGCCAGCTCCTGCTTGGCCTGCGCCACCGTCTTCTGGGCGAGGTTCGGTACCTGGGTCTGCTGGGCGGCCTTGGTGACGGTGATGTTGACCGTCTTGCCCACCTCGATCTGCTCACCCGGCTGGTACTGCTGCTGGATGATCTTCTTCGGCTCGGCCCCGGGGGACTCGACCTCCGTGGTGCTGCCCAGCTTGAGCTTGACGTCCGACAGGAGCTTGGCCGCCTCCTCGCGGGTCTTGCCCTTGAGGTCGGGGACGACGGCCTTGGACAGCTCCTTGGCGACGGTCAGGGTGATGACGTCGTTCTTCTTCGCGTCGGCGCCGGCCTTGGGGTTCTGGTCCAGGACGACGCCCGGGGTGCGGTCGGACTCCTGGTTCTTGCGCTCCACCTGGAAGCCCTTGGCCTTGAGGGTCTTCTCCGCCTCGTCGTACTGGGCGCTCAGCACGTCCGGTACGGGGATCGAGGGGGCGCCGGTGGAGACGGTCACCTTGACCGTGGAGCCCTTCTCGGCCTTGGAGTCGGCCGCCGGGTCCTGCTTGCAGATGTTGCCCTTGGGCTGGTCCTCGCAAGCCGCGTCGGCTTCCTTCACGACCTTGAGGCCGACGTTGTTCACGCTCTGCTGCGCCTGCTCCAGCGTCGTGCCGATGAGCTTCGGTACGAGGGGCCGGTTGTCGGCGCGGCCCTTGGACAGGGAGCTGCCGATGAGGATCGCGCCGACCAGGACGAGGACGCCCGCCGCCACGAGCAGGATCATGGACGCCTTGCTCTTCTTCTGCTGGCGGCGGTGCGGTCCCTGGTCGTAGCCCTGGTCGCCGTACCCGTATCCGCCGTCGCCCGGGGGCATGGGCGGCATCATCGAGGTCTGCCCGCCCGAGTCCGCGGGGCGCAGGGCGGTGGTGGGCTGGTCGTAGCCCGGGTGGCCGTAGCCGTGGCCCTGGTCGGGGTAGCCGTAGCCGGCCGCGCCCATGGAGGCGGTGGCGGCGACGGGCTGCCCGTCGAGGCAGGCCTCGATGTCGGCGCGCATCTCATCGGCGGACTGGTAGCGGTAGTCCGGGTCCTTGACCAGGGCCTTGAGGACGATGGCGTCCATCTCGGGCGTGATCTCGGGGTCGAAGTTCGACGGCGGCTGCGGCTCTTCCCGCACGTGCTGGTAGGCGACCGCCACGGGGGAGTCGCCGATGAAGGGGGGCCGCACGCACAGCAGTTCGTACAGCAGGCACCCGGCGGAGTAGAGGTCGGAGCGGGCGTCGACCTGCTCGCCCTTGGCCTGCTCCGGGGAGAGGTACTGGGCGGTGCCGATGACGGCGGCCGTCTGCGTCATGGTCATGCCGGAGTCGCCCATGGCGCGCGCGATGCCGAAGTCCATGACCTTGACCTGGCCGGTGCGGGTCAGCATCACGTTGGCGGGCTTGATGTCGCGGTGCACGATGCCGGCGCGGTGCGAGTACTCCAGGGCCTGGAGGATGCCGATGCACATCTCCAGCGTCCGCT
Organism: Streptomyces sp. CB00455; assembly: GCF_001905445.1. Classification (GTDB taxonomy): domain Bacteria; phylum Actinomycetota; class Actinomycetes; order Streptomycetales; family Streptomycetaceae; genus Streptomyces. The sequence continues at coordinate 260,527 of NZ_LIVQ01000004.1, forward strand.
CGGGCAGCAGCTTGCGTCCGGAGTGCAGCAGCTCGCGCAGGGTGGAGCCGTCGACGTACTCCATCACGATGTACGGGATGGAGATGTTGTCGACGTAGTCCTCGCCGGTGTCGTAGACGGCGACGATCGCGGGGTGGTTCAGCGACGCGGCCGACTGCGCCTCGCGACGGAACCGGGCCTGGAAGGACGGGTCTCGGGCGAGGTCGGCACGCAGGGTCTTGACGGCGACGGTACGGCCGAGCCGGGTGTCGTGGGCGAGGTAGACCTCGGCCATGCCACCGCGGCCGAGCACGTGGCTCAGCTCGTACCGGCCGCCGAGGCGACGCGGCTCTTCCATAACGTTGCAGCCCTCTCCGTCAGTCCCGACCGCACCTGTGTGTGGTCCGGCGGTGTGCTGTTCGCGCAAAGGCTACCGGCCGATCGTCTGTGATCGGTTCGCGGGCACAGGCTGATACTGGACCGGTACCGTACGCTCGGATCCGGACTGGATCAGTGACGGGGGTCACTCTTTTCCGTCGCTCCGTCATCCCTGCTCAGCCCTTGCTGCCGAGGACGGCTTCCATCACGGCCTTGGCGACCGGAGCCGCCAGACCGCCACCGGTGATGTCCTCGCGGTCGGTCCCCTGGCTGTCCTCGACGACGACGGCGACGGCGACGGGCGAGGTGCCGTCCGGGTTCTCGGCGTAGGAGATGAACCAGGCGTAGGGGCGCTTGGCGTTCTTCTCGCCGTGCTGGGCGGTACCGGTCTTGCCGCCGACCTTCACACCCTTGATCTTGGCGGGGGTGCCGGTGCCGTTCTCGACGACGTTGACCATCATCTGCTGGACCTTCTGCGCGTTGGCGGCGGAGAGGGGCCGGCTCATTTCCTCGGGCGAGTGCTTCTCGATGACGTCGAGGTTGGGCGCGGTGAGCTGGTCGACCATGTACGGCTTCATCAGCTTGCCGTCGTTGGCGATGGCCGCGGTGACCATGGCCATCTGGAGCGGGGTGGCGGCGGTGTTGAACTGGCCGATGGAGCTCTGGGCGTTGCCGTCCTTGCCCATCTTCTTGTCGTAGACGCTGGCGAAGGCGCGGACGGGAGTGTCGATGGTGCTGTTGAAACCGAACTTCTCCGCGGTCTCCACCATCTTGTCGCGGGTGACCTTGTCGCCCATGTTCGCGAAGACGGAGTTGCAGGAGACTTCGAGGGCCTTGTTGAGACTGGCCTTCTCGCAGCCCGAGGCGTGGTTGACCATCTCGGTCTTGGTGCCGGGCAGGAAGTAGGGGTCGGGGGTGTCCGTGGGCGCGTTGATGTCGTTCACGACACCGTGCTCCAGCGCGGCCGCGGCCGTGACGACCTTGAAGGTGGAGCCCGGCGGGTAGGTCTCGCGCAGGGCGCGGTTGACGAGGTTCTTGTCCTCGCTGTCGTTCAGGTCGCGCCAGGCCTTGCCGTCGTCCTTCGAGAAGCCCGCGAAGCTGGAGGGGTTGTACGAGGGGGTGCTGACCAGGGCCAGGATGGCGCCGGTGCGCGGGTCGATGGCCGCGACGGCGCCCTTCTTGTCGCCCAGCTCCTTGAAGGCGGCCTTCTGGGCGGCGGCGTTCAGGGTGGTGACGACATTGCCGCCCTGCTTCTTCTCGCCGGTGAACATGCCGATCGTGCGGTCGAAGAACAGCCGGTCGTCGTTGCCGGTCAGGATGCCGTCTTCGATGTTCTCCAGCTGGGTGGAGCCGAAGGCCTGCGAGGCGTAGCCGGTGACGGGGGCCCACAGCGGGCCGTCGAGGTAGGTCCGCTTGTACTTGAAGTCGCTGCCGTCGGTGACCGCGGAGCCGGTGATGGGCTGGCCGCCGACGATGATGTTGCCGCGCTCGGTGGCGTACTGGGCGATCTGGACCCGGCGGTTCTCCTTGCGGGTGCTGAGTTCCTCGGCCTGGACGTACTGCAGCCAGTTGGTCCGGATCAGCAGCGCGAGGACGAGCAGCCCGCAGAACAGCGAGATGCGGCGCAGGGGCTTGTTCATGACGGGCGGACCACCTGGGTCATCTCGGAGTCGGGGGACGGGGCGGGGGCCGGGGCAGGTCGGCGTGCGGTGTCGCTGATCCGGATGAGGATGGCGATGAGGATCCAGTTCGCGAGGACGGAGGAGCCGCCGGAGGCGAGGAAGGGCATCGTCATGCCGGTGAGGGGGATGAGGCCCATGACTCCGCCGGCGACGACGAAGATCTGCAGCGCGAAGGCGCCGGAGAGGCCGATGGCGAACAGCTTGCCGAAGGGGTCGCGGGCGGCGAGGGCGGTGCGGACGCCCCGCTCGATGATGAGGCCGTAGAGCAGGAGGAAGGCCATCACGCCGGCGAGGCCGAGCTCTTCGCCGACGGTGGAGAAGATGAAGTCGGAGTTGGCGGCGAAGCCGATGAGGTCCGAGTTGCCCTGGCCCCATCCGGTGCCGAGGACACCGCCGGAACCGAAGCTCATGATCGACTGGCCGACCTGCTCGCAGGCTCCGGACTTGGTGTAGCAGGCGAAGGGGTCGAGCCAGGCGGTGACGCGGGCCTTGACGTGGCTGGCGGTGGCCCCGACGACGGTGGCGCCCCCGACCGACATCAGCAGGCCGATGACGATCCAGCTGGTCCGCTCCGTGGCGACGTACAGCATGATCACGAACATGCCGAAGAAGAGCAGCGAGGTGCCGAGGTCGTTCTCGAAGACGAGGACGAGCAGGCTCATCGCCCAGATCATCAGGATCGGGCCGAGGTCGCGCCCGCGCGGCAGGTACAGGCCCATGAAGCGGCGGCTGGCCAGCGCGAGCGCGTCGCGCTTCACCATGAGGTAGCCGGCGAAGAAGATGGCGATGACGATCTTCGCGAACTCGCCGGGCTGGATGGAGAAGCCGCCGACGCTGATCCAGATCTTGGCGCCGAAGACGTCGGCGCCCAGGCCGGGAATGACCGGCAGGATCAGCAGGACCAGGGCTCCCGCCATGGAGATGTACGTGAAGCGCTGCAGGACGCGGTGGTCCTTCAGTACCAGCAGGACGCCCGCGAACAGGGCGATGGCCAGCGCGGTGTACATCATCTGGCGCGGCGCCGAGGGGGAGAATTCGCCGAAGGAGCGCTTGGCGAGGTTCTGCAGCCGCTCGGACTGGTCGAGCCGCCAGATGAGCACGACGCCGAGCCCGTTGAGGAGCGTGGCGAGCGGCAGCAGCAGCGGGTCGGCGTACTTGGCGTAGCGGCGCACGACCACGTGCGCGATGCCGGCCAGGGCGGCGAAGCCGAGTCCGTAGGCGAACATGCCGGGGGGCAGCTTCCCGTGGATCGACAGGCCCACGTTGGCGTAGGCGAAGATCGGGATGACCACGGCGAAAGCGAGCAGCAGGAGCTCGGTGTTCCGCCGGCTCGGCAGCTCGATCGCGCCGATGGTGGTCGTGTTGGTGACAACGCTCATGGTGTGGCAGGCCCCCTGTGCCCGCGGGTGTCTACTGCTTGCCGCACAGGCTGACCACTTGCTGCTCCGCAGGAGTCAGAGTGGAGCCGGGTGTCTGGTTCTGGGCCTCGGCGTTGCGGCGTTCCTCGTCCTTCTTGCAGGCCGAGACCTGGACGCCGAGTTCGTCGATCTTCGTGCGGGCGCCGTCGAGGCCGGTTTCGCTGATGGTGGCCTTCACCTGCTTGAGCTTGAAGGGCGGCAGGTACTTCAGTTCGATGTCGGGGCGGTTCGTCTCCACCTTGGAGAGCTCCAGCGGGCCGAGCTTCGGGCTGATGCCGCGGAACAGCGCGACGTGGTCGTCCTTGACGCCGATGTAGAACTGGGTCTGGGTCCAGCGCCAGCCCGCGTACAGGCCGCCGCCGACCACACCGGCGACGAGGAGCAGGGTCAGCGTACGGGTGGTCCACTTGCGCCCTTTGCCGCGACGCCTGCGGGGGCGGTCGTACGTGTCCTCGTAGCGCGAGTCCTCGTCGTAGCCCTCGGCTTCGCCGAAGCTGCCGTAGGCGCCGCCCTGGCTCTGCTCGGCGTGCCCGTAGCCCGGGGCCTCACCGCTGCCGGGGGGCCCGAAGGCGCCGGCGGGCGGACCGGCCTGGCGGCCGAGGCCCGAGGCGCGGCCGGCCGGGGTCTGCATGGCGTTGCCGCCGTCGAAGAGCTGGTGCTGGTTCTCGGCGACCGCACCGACGACGACCGGGGTGTCGCTGACCTGGGCGGCCAGGGTGTCCCCGCTGTCGGTGTCGAGGACGTCCGCGACGATGCAGGTGATGTTGTCCGGCCCGCCGCCGCGCAGGGCGAGCTGGATGAGCGACTGCACGGTCTCGCGGGGGCCGTGGTAGTCGGCGAGGGTTTCTTCGAGGGTCTGGTGGGAGACCACTCCGGAGAGCCCGTCGGAGCAGATGAGGTAGCGGTCGCCGGCCCGGACCTCGCGGATGGAGAGGTCGGGTTCGACGATGTCGCCGCTGCCCAGCGCCCGCATCAGCAGCGAGCGCTGCGGATGGGTGGTGGCCTCCTCTTCCGTGATCCGCCCCTCGTCGACGAGGCGCTGGACCCAGGTGTGGTCCTGGGTGATCTGGGTGAGGACGCCGTCGCGGAGCAGGTAGGCCCGGGAGTCGCCGACGTGCACGAGGCCCAGCCGCTGACCGGTCCACAGCAGTGCGGTCAGGGTGGTGCCCATGCCTTCGAGCTGCGGGTCCTCCTCGACCATGACGCGCAGCTGGTCATTGGCGCGCTGCACGGCCGTCGCGAGGGAGGTGAGGAGGTCGGAGCCCGGGACGTCGTCGTCGAGCTGCACGAGGGTGGAGATCACCTCGGAGCTCGCGACCTCGCCGGCGGCCTGGCCGCCCATGCCGTCGGCGATCGCGAGGAGACGGGGCCCGGCGTAGCCGGAGTCCTCGTTGCCCTCGCGGATCATGCCCTTGTGCGATCCGGCTGCGAACCGCAGGGACAGACTCATGCGCACCTGCCCTGTCGAGGCTTCCTCCGGGTACAACCGGTCTCGAGCCACACTGCCCACCCTCCGGTCGGGAACGCGCGCGGGTCCGTGCCCTCGGTGGGACGGATCGCCGCCGCGCGCTCGCTCCGCTCGCTCATTCTCGTACTACTTCCGCAGCTCGATGACGGTCTTGCCGATGCGGATCGGGGCGCCCGGCGGAATGGGCGTCGGGGTGGTCAGCCGGGTCCGGTCGAGATACGTGCCGTTGGTGGACCCGAGATCCTCGACGATCCACTGACCGTCACGGTCTGGGTAGATCCTGGCATGGCGGCTGGACGCGTAGTCGTCGTCCAGCACGATGGTGGAGTCGTGCGCGCGGCCCAGCGTGATCGTCTGGCCGGCGAGGGCCACCGTGGTTCCCGTGAGGGTGCCCTCGGACACGACGAGCTTGGTGGGCGCACCGCGGCGCTGGCGCTGCTGCGGAGGCGCGGCCTGCCGGCCGGCCTGCTGCTGAGCGCCGGCGGCGGCGCCGCCGCGGCGCGAACCGCGCTGCGTCACTCTCGTTCCGAAGAGATCGCTGCGGATGACCTGTACGGCCACGATGACGAACAGCCACAGGACGGCTAGGAAACCCAACCGCATGACCGTCAGGGTCAGCTCTGACATTGCCCCCGCTTCACCCTTCGGCTTGCCGGTAAATGATGGTGGTACTGCCCACGACGATCCGCGAGCCGTCGCGGAGCGTAGCGCGGGTGGTGTGCTGCCCGTCCACCACGATGCCGTTGGTGGACCCGAGATCCTGGATCGTCGAGGGCGTTCCGGTCCGGATCTCACAGTGCCGGCGCGAGACGCCGGGGTCGTCGATCCGCACGTCGGCTTCCGTGCTTCGGCCGAGTACGAGCGTGGGGCGCGAGATCTGGTGGCGGGTGCCGTTGATCTCGATCCAGTGGCGCCTGGGTGCGCCCGAGGACGGAGCGGGTGCGCCCGCGCCCGGTGCGCCGGTGGCGGGCCGCCGGGCGCCTGGTCCGCCGGGGGGCGGTGCGCTCGGCATGGGCGGGGCGGCGACCGGCGGGTAGCCGTACCCGCCTTCCGCGGCACCGCCCGGCTGCCGGCCCTGGGGGGCCTGCGGCTGGGAGGTGCTGGAGGCGAGGGTACGGCTGCGGACCCGGTAGAGCCCGGTGTCCAGGTCGTCGGCCTTCTCCAGCTGGACCTTGATGGGGCCCATGAAGCTGTAGCGCTGCTGCTTGGCGTAGTCGCGGACCAGGCCCGCGAGCTCGTCGCCGAGCTGCCCGGAGTAGGGGCTCAGGCGGTCGTAGTCGCCGGCGCTGAGTTCGACGATGAAGTCATTGGGGACGACGGTCCGCTCGCGGTTCCAGATGGTGGCGTTGTTGTCGCACTCCCGCTGGAGGGCTCCGGCGATCTCCACCGGCTGGACCTCGGACTTGAACACCTTGGCGAAGGTGCCGTTCACCAGACCTTCGAGTCGCTGCTCGAACCGCTTCAGAACTCCCATGGGGCACCTCCTCCGTCGTTGTCGCCCTGTACTGCTTACTGATCGTATCCACGCGTGGCGGATTCGGGTGGTTCCCCATCGGTCCTGTGCGGACGAGTGTTGGTCCTCACAAGCGATCGTAGGGGGGCCTCAGGGACAGTGTCCCGCACCGGGGGCGCAGAGCGGGAGGGGCCGGTCCCCGGAGGGGGTGCGGGGGTGCCGGGAAAGGGATGTGATTCCACCCCGTCCGACGTGCTAATCTTTCGACGTCGCCAGGGGAACGGCCCGAAAGGGAAGATCCACTGGGGTGCTGCTCGGGCGAGTGGCGGAACGGCAGACGCGCTGGCTTCAGGTGCCAGTGTCCTTCGGGACGTGGGGGTTCAAATCCCCCCTCGCCCACATCGACGAAACGGTCGTCATCGCGTAAGCGGTGGCGGCCGTTTCGTGTTTCCCCGGCGGGCTGGTGACGGGGCCGGCGGTGGAGGTCGGCGGGGGAGCGGGCGGCGGCGGAGCCGCAGAGTGATCCAGGACACGTACCGCGGCGACTTTCGTCGTGGGCAGCGCGACGAAAGAGGACGGCCGGGCCGGCGGCGGGCTGTCTAGGGTCGTCGGGTGGACGTGAAGGCGATGACGCGGGCGGGGTGGGACCGGCTGAGCGGGCCGGAGCCCTGGACCCGGCGGATGCTGGCGGGGGACGTGGCGCTCGCCGCGGTACTGGCCCTGCTGGGCACGGGTGTAGAGGAACTCGACGGCGGTTCGGGCCGGCGGATGGCCGCGAGCGCGGTCGCCGTGCTGGCGCTGACCCTGCTGCGGCGGCGGTGGCCGGCGACGGCCCTGATCGCGGGATCCGGGGCGGGTGCGTTCCTGCCCGGCATCTTCCTGGTCACCAGCCTGCTGGGCTGGTCGGCGGGGCGCCGGATCGTGGGGGTGGGCCGGGCGCTGGCGGCCTTCACGGTCGCCTTCGCGGCCTCGGTCGGCTTCAACGTGCTGCACGAGTGGTCGCAGATGCGGCCGCTGCTGGTGATCGTGTTCTCCACCCTGATGTTCCTGGCGACGACGGTCATGCCCGGTCTGGCCAGCCGGTACTGGCACCAGCGCCGCACGCTGCTGCGCGCACTGCAGGAACGCAACGCGCAGCTGATGCGGGAACGGGCGATGGTCGCGGGCCAGGCGCGGCTGCGGGAGCGGCAGCGGATCGCCCAGGACATGCACGACAGCCTGGGCCACCAACTGGCCCTGATCTCCGTGCACACCGGGGCGCTGGAGGTGGACCCGGAGCTCACCGGCCGGCAGCGCGGGGCGGTGGGCGTGCTGCGACAGGCCTCGGTGGCGGCCATGCACGAACTGCGGGAGGTCGTCGGCATCCTGCGGGACGGGGTCGAGGCGCCGGTCCCCGTGGAGGAGGCGGCGCAGCCCGCCGCGCGGGGAGTCGCCGGCATACCGGGCGTGGTGGCCGCGGCGCGGGGCGCGGGCACCGACGTACGGCTGACCACCGCCGGGCGGCCGCGGCCTCTGGTGGCGGCCTGCGACCACGCGGCGTACCGGATCGTGCAGGAGGCCCTGACCAATGCGTACAAGCACGCGCCGGGTTCGGCGATCTCGGTGGAACTGCGCTACGAGGACGACTCGCTGGTGGTGGAGATCGCCAACGGGCCGGCGGCAGGGCCGGGGGCCGGTGAGGTGGTCTCGGGCGGGCAGGGGCTGACGGGGTTGCGCGAACGGGCCCGGCTGGTCGGCGGGATGGTGCACGCCGGCGAGAGCGAGGGCGGCGGCTTCCGGGTGGCCGGGGTCCTGCCCTACGGCACGGAGCCGGCCGGGGTGGCCGAGGTGGCCGACGACTTCGGCCAGCAGGCGCAGGCCCAGGCGCTGCGGGGGGCTCCGCCGATGGACTGGGCGGCGGTGGACCGGGAGCTGGCGGTGCGGGAGCGCAGCCGGACCGGAGGCGTCGCGCTGGGCTGCGGGATCGCGGTGGCGGCCGTGGTGCTCCTGGTGATCGTGGTCGCGGCCTTCGCGGTACTGCTGCTGGGTTCGGTGAACAAGGCGATGATCGACCGGGCCGACTTCGACGCCGTGCGGGTGGGAGAGTCCGAGAAGGCGGTCCGTGACCGGCTGCCCGACGGGGAGAGCATGCTGACGTCGGGCCTGGACCGGAAGGGACCGCCGCGGCCGCAGGGCACGACCTGCCTGGCGCTGCTGTCGTCGGAGGATTCGGCGGAACTGTCCACCGACAGGGTTTTCCGGTTCTGCTTCGAGGGCGGCAAGCTCGTCGAGAAGCAGACGTACGAGGTCAAGCAGTAGGAGCACGGGTGACAGCCGAAGTGATCAGAGTGGTGATCGCCGACGACGAGCCGCTGATCCGGGCCGGGATCAGGATGATCCTGACCTCGGCGCCGGACATCGAGGTCGTCGCGGAGGCGGCTAACGGGCGGGAGGCGGTGGAGCTCGCCCGCGCGCACGGGCCGCACGTGGTGCTGCTGGACATACAGATGCCGGTGATGGACGGGCTGACCGCCCTCGGGGAGCTGGGCCGGGCGGCCCCGGAGGTGCGGGCGCTGATCCTGACCACCTTCGGGGAGAGGGAGAACGTGCTGCGGGCGCTCGGGGAGGGCGGCGCCGGTTTCCTGCTGAAGGATTCCGCGCCGGGCGAGCTGATCGGGGCGGTCCGGGCGGCCGCGGCCGGCCACGCGTACCTCTCGCCGTCGGCGACCCGCCACGTGGTGGACCAGCTCGCCTCCGGGAAGGCCGTCGCGCGGGGAGAGCAGGCCCGGCGCCGGATCGCGGAGCTGAGCGAGCGTGAGCGCGGGGTGCTGGCCCTGCTCGGCGAGGGCTTGTCGAATGCGGACGCGGGACGGCGGCTGCACATGAGCGAGGCGACGGTGAAGACGTACGTGAGCCGGATCCTGGCGAAGCTGGAGTGCGAGAACAGGGTGCAGGCGGCGTTGCTGGCCAGGGACGCCGGGCTGTAGATACGGTCAGCCCGTTCGAAGACGATGGATGGACGGGCGGGGGCGGCGCGGATGGCGGCGGTTGCGGGGCAGCGGATTCCGGAGGTGGCGGGTTTCGCACCGCGGGAGGCGGCCGGGTCGCCGAAGGAGGAGGGCAGGGCGCTGCGCGGCCGGGTGCCGCGGTCGGCGCACGCCGCCTTGGACCCACCGGCCGGGCGGCCGGACGCGGTGCGCGCGGTGGAGGAGTCCAATGTCGGCCGGGTTCCCGAGCTGACGCCGATACGGGTCGGCCGGATGGCCGCGAACCCCTTCGCCTTCCTGCGCGGCTCCGCCGGGCTGATGGCGCACGACCTGTCCGCGGGGCCGGTGACCGGGGTCGGCGCGCAGATCTGCGGTGACGCGCACGCGGGGAACTTCGGTCTGTACGGCGACGTGCGCGGCAGTCTGGTCATCGACCTGAACGACTTCGACGAGACCGTGTTCGGCCCGTGGGAGTGGGACGTGAAGCGGCTGGCCACCTCGCTGGTGCTGGCGGGCCGGGTGGCGGGGGCGGACGAGTACACGTGCCGGGCGGCGGCGTTGGACGCGGTGGGTGCCTACCGGCGGACCGTGCGGCTGCTGGCCAGGCTGCCCGCACTCGACGCCTGGAACGCCATCGCGGACGAGGAGCTGGTCTCGCACACCGACGCCCGGGATCTGCTGGGCACTCTGGAGCGGGTCTCGCAGAAGGCCCGCAACAACACCTCCGCCCGGTTCGCGGCCAAGTCGACCGAGGTCACACCGGACGGCGGGCGCCGCTTCGTGGACGCGCTGCCGGTGCTGCGCCGGGTCGGGAACGCGGAGGCGGCGGCCGTCGCGGCCTCGCTGGGGCCGTACCTCGAGACCGTCGCGGGTGACCGGCTGCCGCTGCTGGCCCGGCATGCGATCCACGACGTGGCCTTCCGCGTGGTGGGCACCGGGAGCGTGGGCACCCGTTCGTACGTGGTGCTGCTGCTGGACCACCGGGGCGAGCCGCTGGTGCTCCAGGTGAAGGAGGCGCGGCCCTCGGTACTGCTGCCGTACCTGCCCGCGCTGGGGTTCGCCCCGCCGCCGCAGGAGCACGAGGGGCGCCGGGTGGTGGCGGGCCAGAAGCGGATGCAGGTGGTCTCGGACATCATGCTGGGCTGGACCACGGTGGAGGGGCGGCCCTTCCAGGTGCGGCAGTTCCGCAACCGCAAGGGCAGCGTGGATCCGGCGGCGCTGTCCGCCGACCAGATCGACGACTACGGGCGGATGACGGGGGCCCTGCTGGCCCGGGCGCACGCGCACAGCGTGGATCCGCGGCTGCTGTCCGGCTACTGCGGGAAGAACGAGGAGCTGGACGAGGCGATGGCTGCCTTCGCCGTGGCCTACGCGGACCGGACGGAGGCCGACCATGCCGATCTGGTGGCGGCGGTGCGGTCCGGGCGGATCGCGGCGGAGCACGGGGTCTGAGCCTTGGTGTGCAAGGGGTCTGAGCCTGCGTGTGCACGGGGTCCGACCCTCCCGCGGCCGCCGGGGCCGAGACCGGCGCGGGTCGGTGTTTCACGTGAAACACGGGTCGGTGTTTCACGTGAAACCTCGCCCGGCCGGGCGGGCCGTAGGCTGGCCGGGTGAGCGAGCAGACCGAGGGGCCCGAACAGCCCGAACAGACAGTTTCCGGCGATGCGGGAGCCTCCGGTGATTCCGGAGCCCCCGGCGAGGAGCGCGCCGAAGCGCGCCTGGAGCGGGCGGTGCGAGTCGCCGAACAGGCGCTGATCGAGTTCGAGATCGCGGTGGAGACCTTCCGGGTCGAGGTGGAGAACTTCTCCCGCCTGCACCACCAGAAGCTGGGCCCGATGTATTCGCGGCTCGACGAACTGGACGCGCTGATCGCGGAGGCGAAGGCGGCCCGTACCGGGGACGCCGAGGACCTGCGGCGTGCTCGGGACGCCCGCTCGCTGGTCATGCCGATGCCCGGCGTGGACGAGCTCTTCCACGGCTGGCTGGACTCGGACGGAATGTCCGACGACGCCTCCGCGATGCTCACCGAGCGGCCGGTGCAGCCGCCGGAGCGGGTGCGCCCCTCGGAGGAGGTGCGCCGCCTCTACCGCGAGCTGGTCCGCCGGGCCCACCCGGACCTCGCCCAGGACGAGGCGGAGCGGGAGCGGCGGGACGCCTTCATCGCGCGGGTCAACGCCGCGTACGGGCGGGGTGAGGAGCGGCTGCTGCGCGAGCTGGCCGAGGAGTGGGCGGCCGGTCCGGCGCCCGAACGGGCGGCGCCGGGCGAGAGCGAGGAGCTGTACGCGCGCCTCGAGTTCCTGACCCGCCGCAAGGAGCTGCTGTCGCTCGTGGCCAAGGAGCTGGAGGACAGCGCGATCGGGTCGATGCTGAGGATGGCGCCGGAGGATCCGGACCGGCTGCTGGAGGAGATCGCGGAGCAGCTGCTGGCGCAGGTCTCGGAGCGCGAGGCGGAACTGGCCGAGGCGCAGGCGCTCGCTGCTGAGTGAGGCAGCGGTCGGATAGGTTGGCGGTAGATCTGCGACGAGAGAAGGCGACAGTGATGAACTTCGGCCCGCTTCCCTCGGTGGACGCCGCCGCGGTGCCCTCCGAAGGCTTTGTGCTCGATGTCCGTGAGGACGACGAATGGGCGGCCGGCCACGTCGAGGGCGCGCTGCACATCCCGATGAGCGAATTCGTCTCCCGCGTCGGTGAGCTGACGGAGGCCGTCCCGGACGGCGGCCGGGTGCACGTGATGTGCCGCGTGGGCGGTCGCTCCGCGCAGGTCACCCAGTACCTGGTGCGGCAGGGCATCGATGCCGTGAACATCGACGGCGGCATGCAGGCGTGGGACGGTGCCGGGCGCCCGATGGTGACCGACACCGGGAACCCGGCCTTCGTGCTGTAGTGCGTCAGGCGAGGGGGTGGGCGGCCAGGAGGTCGCCCAGCGCCTCCTCGTGCGCGGCGGCCGGCCCGAGCTGGAGTTCCAGCTGCTTGGCCCACGCGTGGTACCGGTGCAGCGGGTAGTCGGTGTCCGCGCCGAAGCCGCCGTGCAGGTGCTGGGCGGTCTGTACGACCCTGCGCACGCCCTCGGACGCCCAGATCTTGGCGACCGCGACGTCACCGGCGGCGGGCAGCGGTCCGCCGGCTCCGCCGGTCGCGGCGTCGAGCCGCCAGGCGGCCTGCCACAGGGTGGCCTCCATGGCCCGCAGGTCGATGTAGCGGTCGGCGGCCTGGACGGCGACGGCCTGGAAGGTGGCCACCGGGAAGCCGAACTGCTCGCGGCGGCTGGTGTAGCGGCTCGTCATGGTGAGCACGCCCTCGCCGAGGCCGAGCGCGAGGGCGCAGGTCCCGGTGGCGAGGAGCTGGTGCAGCCGCTCCCATGCGCCGGGGGCGTCCATGAGGTGCGCGGGAGCCACCCGTACCCCGTCCAGGGTCAGTTCGGCGAGCCGCTCGCCGCTGGTGGAGAACTGGTCGGCGAGCGAGAGCCCTTCACTCGCGCGCGGCAGGAGGGCCAGGACGGCGTCGCCTTCGCCGGTGTGGGCGGGAACGGCGATCCAGTCGGCGCCGTGTGCCCACGGGACGGTGGTCTGCGTGCCGTCCAGGATCCAGTCGCCGTCGCCGCTTTCGCGGCGGGCGGTGACGGCGAGTTCGGCCGGGTCATGGCCGGTGCGGCCGTGGGCGGCCGCGGTGAGGACGAGGCTTCCGCTGCCGGCGCCGGGCAGCAGGGCCGCGGCCAGTTCGGGGCTGCCGTGGGCCTGCACGGTCATGGCGGTGGCGCAGTGCTCCAGCAGCGGCACCCGTGCCAGCACCTTGGCGGCCTCGCGCAGCACCAGGCACAGGGCGATGGCGTCCAGGCCCGACCCGCCGTGCTCCTCCGCGAGGACCAGGCCCAGCAGGTCGCAGCCGGCGAGCCCGGCCCACAGCGGACGGTCGAAGTCTTCGGCGACGGCCCCGGGGGTGAGCGCGGGGCTGGGCACGCCATCGGGGGCGACATCCGCGAACACGGCCCGCGCCGCCTCGACGGCCGCCTGCTGCTCCTCGGTGAAGGTGAAGTCCACTGCCTGTCCTCCCGCGCGTGCACCGGATCCTGTCCAGGTCTGGCCAGTCCTGACGGAGCGTCAAGATAGGACACGTTCCTGAAAATGCACAGCCTGAGAGCACAGCCTGAGAGCACAGCCTGAAAGCTCAGCCTGGAACCGGCGGGGCGGGTTCACCGGTCGAAGTCGATCTCCACTTCCTCCGTGACCGGGTGGGACTGGCAGGCCAGGACGAATCCGGCCTCCGTCTCCTCCGTTTCGAGCGCGAAGTTCCGCTCCATCCGGACCTCGCCGGTGACCAGGAACGCCCGGCAGGTGCCGCACACTCCGCCCTTGCAGGCGTACGGCGCGTCCGCGCGGTTGCGCAGCACCGCGTCCAGCAGGGACTCGCCGTCCCGCACCGGCCAGGTGCCGGACCGGCCGTCGAGCCGGGCGGTGACCCGCCCGTGGGACGGTGCCGTGGCGGTCGCCGCGCGGACCGGCGCCGCGGCGTCCTCGACGTGGAAGATCTCCTCGTGTACCCGGCTGCGGGCGACGCCGAGCGCCCCGAGTGCACGCTCCGCGCCCTGCACGAGGCCGTACGGCCCGCACAGGAACCAGCCCGTCACCTCCGCCACCGGCAGCAGCGCGGGCAGCAGTGCGGCGAGCCGCTCCTCGTCCAGGCGGCCGGAGGGCAGTCCCGCCTCCTGCTCCTCCCGGGAGAGGACGGTCACCAGCTGGAACCGCGCCGGATACCTGTCCTTGAGGTCGGCGACCTCTTCCAGGAACATCGTCGACTCCGCCGTCCGGTCGCTGCGTACCAGGCAGAACCGGGCGTCGGGCCGGGCGGCCAGCAGGCTCGCGGCGATGGACAGCACGGGGGTGATCCCGCTGCCGCCGACGACCGCCGCGTAGTGGGCGCCGGCGGGGGCGGTGGCCGGATCCAGTACGAACCGGCCGGCCGGGACCATCACCTCCAGCACGTCCCCGGCGGCGATCTCCTTGTGGGCGAAAGTGGAGAACTCCCCGCCCTCCACCAGCCGCACGCCGACACGCAGCGCCGCGGGTCCCGGGCCGTCCGCCGCCGGGGCGGCGGAGCAGATCGAGTACGTGCGCCGCACCTCGCCCCCTGCGGCGGCCCGGCGCAGGGTCAGGTGCTGGCCGGGGGCGTGCCGGTACACCTCGCGCAGCTCCTGGGGGACCCGCAGGGTCAGGGCGACCGAGTCGTCGGTGAGCCGGTCGACTTCCGCCACCGTCAGCGGGTGGAACGCGCCGTGGCGGGGGGCGGCCATCTACAGCTCCTTGAAGTGGTCGAACGGTTCGCGGCAGGCGGTACAGCGGCGCAGCGCCTTGCACGCGGTGGAGGAGAACCGGCTGAGCAGCTCGGTGTCGGTCGACCCGCACTGCGGGCAGCGCACCGACAGGGCGAGCGGGACCGGGCCGCCGGCCGCGTGCGGGCGCGGTGGGGCGATGCCGGCCTCGGCCAGCTTGCGGCGGCCTTCGGCGCTGATGTCGTCGGTCGACCAGGCGGGAGCCAGCACGGTGGTCACCCGCACCCGGGGGATGCCGTGACCGGTGAGGACCCGCTCTATGTCGGCGGACATGGCCTCGATGGCCGGGCAACCGGTGTAGGTGGGGGTCAGGGTGACCTCGGCGCGGCCGTCCTCGTGCACCCGCACCCCGCGCACCACACCCAGCTCCCCGAGGGTGAGCACGGGCAGCTCGGGGTCCGGGACGGAGCCGGCCAGCCGGGCCAGCTCCGCCTCCAGGCGCGTCGTTGCGGCATCGGCGCTCACCACGACGCCCCCGGATGGCTGCGGTGCAGGTGCTGCATCTCGGCGAGCAGCCGGCCGAAGGGCTCGGTGTGCAGGCCCTGCCGCCCGGCGCCGGCGGCCCAGGCGCCGGAGCGCGGCCCCTCGGGCGCCGTCAGCCCGGCCCGCTCCAGTACGCCGCCCACCGCGGCGAGCCAGCGCCCCTGGAGGGCCGCCCAGTCGAGGTCTTCGAGGCCCTCCACCGGCTCGAACATCTCGCCGGTGTACTTCCACAGGGCGTCCAGGGCGGTGCGGATGCGGGCCCGGCTCTCCTGGGTGCCGTCGCCCAGCCGCAGCGTCCACTGCTCGGCGTGGTCGCGGTGGTAGGCGGTCTCCTTGACGGCCTTGGCCGCCAGCGGAGCGAAGGGGCCCTCGGCGCGGGCCAGTTCCCCGTAGAGCTCGTGCTGGTAGAAGGAGAAGAAGAGCTGCCGGACGATGGTGTGGGCGAAGTCGCCATTGGGCTGCTCGACCAGCTGGAGGTTGCGGAAGGCGCGCTCGTCGCGGAGGAACGCCAGCTCGTCCTCATCGCCCGCCAGGGAGAGCAGGACGCGGGCCTGGCCGAGCAGGTCGAGGGCGATGTTGGCGAGCGCGACCTCCTCCTCCAGCACGGGGGCGTTGCCGGCCCACTCGCCGAGGCGGTGGGAGAGGATCAGGGCGTCGTCGCCGAGGGCGAGGGCGGCCGCGGTGGCGCCGGTGTCCTTGCCGAGGGCGGTGGCGGGGCGGGTGCCGGTGTCGGTCACAGGTGGCTCACCCCCTCCGGGATGTCGTAGAAGGTCGGGTGCCGGTAGGGCTTGTCGGCCGACGGGGCGAAGAAGGGGTCGCGCTCGTCCGGCGAGGAGGCGGTGATCCCGGTGGAGGGCACCACCCAGATCGAGATGCCCTCGCCGCGCCGGGTGTAGAGGTCCCGGGCGTTGCGCAGGGCCATCTCCGCGTCGGGGGCGTGCAGACTCCCCGCATGCGTGTGCGAGAGGCCGCGCCGCGAACGCACGAACACCTCCCACAGGGGCCAGTTCTGCGTCATACCCGTGCCTCCTCGATCTTTCCGGCGCTTTCGCCGGCCTGCGCGCCCGCGTTCTCCGCGTGCGTCACCGTGTGCTTCTCCGCATACGCCGCGGCCGCGTCGCGCACCCAGGCGCCTTCCTCGTGCGCCCTGCGCCGCCGTCCGATGCGCTCTTCGTTGCAGGGGCCGTTGCCCTTGAGCACGTTCCAGAATTCGGTCCAGTCGATGGCGCCGAAGTCGTGGTGGCCCCGCTCCTCGTTCCACTTCAGGTCCGGGTCGGGCAGGGTCAGGCCCAGCGCCTTTGCCTGCGGGACGGCGATGTCGACGAACCGCTGGCGCAGCTCGTCGTTCGAGTGGCGCTTGATCCGCCAGGCCATGGACTGCGCCGAGTGCGCCGACTCGTCGTCGGGCGGGCCGAACATCATCAGCGAGGGCCACCACCAGCGGTCCACCGCGTCCTGGGCCATGGCGTGCTGTGCCTCGGTGCCCTGGGACAGGGCCAGGAGCAGCTCGTACCCCTGGCGCTGGTGGAAGGACTCCTCCTTGCAGATCCGGACCATGGCGCGCGCGTACGGGCCGTAGGAGCAGCGGCAGAGCGGCACCTGGTTGGTGATCGCCGCGCCGTCCACGAGCCAGCCGATGGCGCCGACGTCCGCCCAGGTCAGAGTGGGGTAGTTGAAGATCGAGGAGTACTTCTGCCTGCCCGCGTGCAGCTTGTCGAGCAGCTCGTCGCGGCTGGTGCCCAAGGTCTCTGCGGCGCTGTAGAGGTAGAGCCCGTGCCCGGCCTCGTCCTGCACCTTGGCCATCAGGATCGCCTTGCGGCGCAGCGAGGGCGCGCGGGTGATCCAGTTCGCCTCGGGCTGCATGCCGATGATCTCGGAGTGGGCGTGCTGGGCCATCTGGCGGACGAGGGAGGCGCGGTATTCCTCCGGCATCCAGTCGCGCGGCTCCACGCGCTCCTCCGCGGCGACGGCCGCATCGAAGGCCGCCGCCAGCTGTCCGCCTAGGTCGGCGGGCGTCGCCGTCCCGTCCGGTCCGTCCGTCCCGAGGGCCGTTCCCGGCCCCGTTTCCGGGGTCACTGCCACCATCCCGGCCCCCTCTCAGAGTCTGCCCGCCGCCCGACCGACCGATCGTTCGGTTCATCCGCTTCAATGGTGAGACGGCGGCCCGTAGGGTGTCAACCTCTGTGGGCAACCCTGTGAACGCCGGACGATCGGGGCGGGATGGATTCGAACGAGCACGAGCCCGCCGACGGGGCCGGTCCTCCACCCCCACGGCCGCCCGGGATCGCCGGTCTGCCCACCCCGTACCGGGTCCTCACGGCGCTCGTCCTCGGGGTCGCGGCCGCGGCGGTCTGCGGCCACCTGGGCCTGGTGTTCCTGCACGTCGCCCCGTCCAACACGGTCAGCCGGCAGCACGCGAAGACGATCGACGACTGGGTCTACCCCGAGTTCGAGCAGAACTGGAAGCTCTTCGCGCCCAACCCGCTCCAGCAGAACATCGCGGTGGAGGTGCGCGCCCAGGTCCGGACCGCGGGCGGCGAGCTGACCACGACCGGATGGCGGGACCTGAGCGCCGAGGACGGCGCGGCCATCCGGCACAGCCTGCTGCCGAGCCACACGGAGCAGAACGAGCTCCGCCGGGCCTGGGACTTCTACACCGGCTCCCACGACGAGGCGGACAAGCCGAACGGCGAGCGCGGCGAGCTGTCCGAGCAGTACCTGCGGCGGATCGCGGTGGACCGGCTGGCTCCGGCCGCCCGGGGCGGGCGCCTCCTGCGGATCCAGCTGCGCTCGGCGACGACGGCGGTGGCCGCGCCCCGGTGGAGCGGCGAGACGACCGACACCCAGACGTACTACCGGGAGCTGCCGTGGTGGACGGTGTGAGGCTCAGGGCCCCGGCGGGGCGGGCGCTCGCGAAGATCACCGGGCAGGCCATGGGCCCCTGCCAGAGCGCCGTGATCCGCATCGGTTTCGCCGGGACCTGGCTCTTCTTCCTGCTGCGCGAATTCCCCCACCGGGGCGAGCTGTACGGACCGGACGGGCCGTGGAGCTGGGCGCTGGCAGAGCGGCTCACCGCCTCCAACGGGGCGTTCACGGTGCTGATGTGGTCCGGCTCGGCCGTGTGGTTCGAGATCGTCTACGCGGTGGCCGTCCTCGCGAGCGTGGGCATGCTGCTGGGCTGGCGGACGCGGGCGAGCTCGGTGCTGTTCACGGTCGGCGTGCTGTCGCTGCAGAACCGCAGCGTCTTCATGGGGGACGGCGGGGACAACGTCATCCACCTGATGGCGCTGTACCTGGTGCTGACCCGGTGTGCACAGGTGTGGTCGCTGGACGCGCGCAGGGCCCGGCTGCGGGGGTCGGCGACGGCCGGGGCGGCCGGGCCGGTGCTGTGGGCCGTGCTGGGCGCGGTCTTCGCCTACGGCGCGGCGACCGAGCGGTTCAGCCACGGCTGGCTGGCGGCCTTCGCGGTGGTGTGGGTGGGCTGCGGGCTGTGGTGGGTGACCGACCGCTACGCGCCGCGGGGGCCGGGGCGGGCGACGCTGGACGTGCTGGCCGATGTGCTGCACAACGCGGCGATGGTGGTGATCATGGCGGAGGTCTGCCTGATCTACGCGACGGCGGGCTGGTACAAGATCCAGGGATCGCGGTGGCAGGACGGGACGGCGCTGTACTACCCGCTGGGGCTGGACTACTTCACGCCGTGGCCGGCGCTGTCGGAGCTGGTGGCGGGCAGCGGGACGCTGGTGATGCTGCTGTCGTACGGGACGGTGGCGGTGCAGGTGGCGTTCCCGTTCACGCTGTTCAACCGGCGGATCAAGAACGTGTTGCTGGCGGTGATGATGCTGGAGCACGCGGGGATCGCGGTGCTGTTGGGGCTGCCGTTCTTTTCGCTGGCGATGATCGCCGCCGATGCGGTGTTCCTGCCGACGGGGTTCTTGGTGTGGCTCGGCAGCCGGGGCGCTGCGTTGCGGCCTCGGCGGGGGGTGGCAGGCGCCGACGGGGTACCGGCGGGCGGGGCGGTGGTGCCGGGCCCGGCCTCGGAGGCGGAGTCGGATCCTGCGGGCGCCGGGTCCGTGCCGCGCTGACCGGCCGCGCGCGCCGCCGCCTCCCGGGGCTCCGGCCCGGACCCGCGCCTCGAACGCCGGCGCCGTCCGGCCTTCGGCGGGGCTGTCCGGGGTCCGGCGGGGCCGGATGGGCGGGGGTCGGGGCGGGGGTTTGTAGGGTCCGGGTATGAGTGTGGAGCTGAGTGGAGAGATCGCGCGGGAGTGGCGGGAGGGCGTGGGGCGGGGGGACCTCGTGTTGCTGGACGGGTTCCATGCCCTGAAGCACGCCCTGCGCTTCGGGGCCGAGGTGCGGATGGCCGTCGCCGACGATCCCGTCGCCGTGCGGGCTCTGGCCGCGGAGCTGGCTCCGGACGTCGGGGACGCCGTGGGCCGCCTGGTGCGGGCGGCGCCGCTCAAGGAGCTGCTGCCCCGCGTGCACCCCACCGGGGTGGCGGCCCTGGCCGTGCGCCCCGACCGGGCCGACGGCCTCGCGGCGCTGGGACGGCTGCCGCGGCCCGCGCCCGTGGTCGTCCTCGACAACCCCCGCAACCTCGGCAACGTCGGGGCCGTCGTCCGTCTCGCGGCCGGCTTCGGCGCCACCGGGGTGGTGACCCGCGGCGATCTCGACCCGTGGCACCCGAACGTCGTCCGGGCCGGGGCCGGGCTGCACTACGCCACCACCGTCGAGCGGCTGGAGCTGGAGGAACTCCCGCCCGGGCCGCTCTACGCGCTCGATCCGGAGGGCGAGGACATCCGTGCCCTCACCCTCCCGGACGACGCCCTGCTCGCCTTCGGCTCGGAACGCCACGGCATCTCCCCCGAGCTGCGCGCCCGGGCCGACCACCTGGTGTCCCTGCCTATGCGTCCGCAGGTCTCCAGCTACAACCTGGCAACCAGCGTGGCCATGGCCCTCTTCCACTGGGGCGGACCGAAGACTGCCTAGCTAGGCCTGGCGGCGGACCTCCACCACGCGGAAGCGGTTCGCGACGAAGGCGCCGTCGCACAGCGCCGCATTGGCCGCCGGGTTGCCGCCCGAGCCGTGGAAGTCCGAGAACGCCGCGGTCTGGTTGACGTACACCCCGCCGGTCAGGTTCAGGGAGAGCTGCGCGGACTCCTCCAGGCAGACCTCTTCGATCGCCCGCTCGGTGTCCTCGGAGGTCGTGTACGCGCCGACCGTCATCGCGCCCTTCTCGCGGACCGTGCGCCGCAGCAGGTCGAGGGCGTCCGCGGTGGAATCCACCGCGACCGCGAAGGAGACCGGACCGAAGCACTCCGAGAAGTAGGCCGCCTCCGGGTCGGGCTTGGCCGCGTCCAGCTTGACCATGACCGGGGTGCGGACCACCGCCCCCGGGAATTCGGGGTTGACGACTTCCCGGGAGGCCAGCGCGACCTCGCCCAGGGCGGCCGCCGCTTCCAGACGGGTCTTGACGTCCCCATTGACCAGCGCGCCCAGCAGGGCGTTGGCCCGGGCGTCGTCGCCCAGCAGGCCGTCGACCGAGGCCGCGAGGTCGGCGACGACCTCGTCGTACGACTTGTGGCCGGCGTCCGTGGCGATGCCGTCACGCGGGATCAGCAGGTTCTGCGGGGTGGTACACATCTGGCCGCTGTAGAGCGAGAGGGAGAAGGCGAGGTTGGACAGCATCCCCTTGTAGTCGTCCGTGGAGTCGAGGACGACGGTGTTGACGCCCGCCTTCTCCGTGTAGACCTGCGCCTGGCGGGCGTTGGCCTCCAGCCAGTCGCCGAACTTGGTGGACCCGGTGTAGTCGATCAGCTTGATCTCGGGGCGGACCGCCAGGGACTTGGCGATGCCCTCGCCCGGCCGCTCCACCGCCAGCGCCACCAGGTTCGGGTCGAAACCGGCCTCGGCGAGGACCGCGCGAGCCACCTGGACCGTCAGCGCCAGCGGCAGTACGGCGCGCGGGTGCGGCTTCACCAGCACCGCGTTTCCGGTGGCCAGCGACGCGAAGAGGCCCGGGTAGCCGTTCCAGGTGGGGAAGGTGTTGCAGCCGATCATCAGGGAGATGCCGCGCGGAACGGCCGTGAACGTCTTGCCGAGGGCCAGCGGATCCCGCTTGCCCTGCGGCTTCGACCAGTCGGCGCGGCCCGGGACCCGCGTCTGCTCTTCGTAGGCGTACGCCACGGCCTCCAGGCCGCGGTCCTGCGCGTGCGGTCCGCCCGCCTGGAACGCCATCATGAAGGCCTGGCCGCTGGTGTGCATGACGGCGTGCGCGAACTCGTGCGTCCGCGCGCTGATGCGGGCCAGGATCTCGATGCAGACCAGGGCGCGCGCCTCGGGGCCGGCATCCCGCCAGGCGCCCATGCCGGCCCGCATCGCGGGCAGCAGGACGTCCGGATCGGCATGCGGGTACTCGACGCCCAGCTCCGGGCCGTACGGCGAGACCTCGCCGCCGGTCCAGCCGTCCGTGCCGGGCTGTCCGAGGTCCAGCCGCGTGCCGCGGAGGGCCTCGAAGGCGGCGAGCCCGTCGGCGGGGGCGCTCTCGCCGTACGCCTTCGGGTGCTCGGGGTGCGGGGACCAGTAGGCACGGCTGCGGATCGCCGACAGGGCCTGGTCCAGGGTGGGCCGGTGCTTGGCGGACAGCTGGGGGACGGTGAGCTCGGCGGCCATCAGGGACCAACTCCTCGTTGAGCCGGGCGAAGGAGAGCAGACTGGAGTTAGAGTAACCGAACGATCGGTCGGGACAAGAGGGCCCGGCGGACCTGTGGACAAGTCGGTGCGGGAGGATCGGGTCATGACAGCAATCGAGCGGTCCCGCACTGTGGCGGTCGTCGGCGCCGGCACCATGGGTCAGGGCATCGCCCAGGTCGCCCTCCTCGCAGGTCACCGCGTGCTGATCTACGACATCAACCCGGCCCTCGCCGCCGACGGCGTCGGCTTCGTGCAGGACCGGATCGAGCGGATAGCCGCCAAGGGCCGGCTGGACCGGGCCGGGGCCGGGGACGCGCTCGGCCGGATCCGTGCGGCGCAGTCCCTCGGGGACCTCGCCGACGCGGCGCTCGTCATCGAGGCCGTCATCGAGGACGTCACCGTCAAGCGCACGCTCTTCACCGCGCTGGAGGGGGTCGTCGCGCCGGACGCGCTGCTGGCCACGAACACCTCCTCCCTCTCCGTCACCGAGCTCGCCGCCGGGCTCGCGCACCCCGGCCGCTTCCTCGGCCTGCACTTCTTCAACCCCGCCCCGCTGTTGCCCCTGGTCGAGGTCGTCAGCGGCCACGCGACCGACCCGGCCGCCGCCGAGCGCGCCTACGGCACCGTCCTCGGCTGGGGCAAGACCCCGGTCCGCTGCGCCGACACCCCCGGATTCATCGTCAACCGGATCGCGCGGCCCTTCTACGCCGAAGCCTTCGCGGTCTACGAGGAGCGCGGCGCCGATCCGGCCACCATCGACGCCGTGCTCCGCGAGAGCGGCGGCTTCAAGATGGGCCCCTTCGCGCTGACCGACCTGATCGGCCAGGACGTCAACGAGGCCGTCTCCCGCTCGGTGTGGGAGTCCTTCTACCGCAGCCCCAAGTTCACCCCCTCGCTCGCGCAGCGCCGGCTGGTCCAGTCGGGCCGTCTCGGCCGCAAGTCGGGGCACGGCTGGTACCCGTACGGTCCGTCCGCGCAGGACACGGCCGTGCCGGAGCCGCACACCGCCGCTCCCGAGGAGGCCCCGGACAAGGTCACCGTCGTCGGCGACCTCGGGCCGGCGGCAGAGCTGGCCGACCTGATGGAAGAGGCCGGGATCGCCGTCACCGCGACCGGTCACGGAGGGCCGTACATCCAGCTGCCCGGCGAGGGCCAGCTGGTCCTCGCCGACGGGAAGACCTCCGTCGAGTTCTCGGACGTCGTCTACTTCGACCTCGCGCTCGACTACCGGGGCGCCACCCGGATCGCGCTCTCCGCCAGCGAGGACACCAGTGAGCGGACCCTGGCCGAGGCCGTCGGGCTGTTCCAGAAGCTCGGCAAGCGCGTCTCGGTCATCGGGGACGTCCCGGGCATGATCGTCGCCCGCACCGTCGCGATGCTGATCGACCTCACGGCCGACGCGGTCGCACGCGGCGTGGCCTGCGCGGAGGACATCGACACGGCCATGCGGCTCGGCGTCAACTACCCGCTGGGGCCCGCCGAATGGCACGACCGGCTCGGCCGGGACTGGGCCTACGACCTGCTGCACCACCTCGACGAGCGCTGTCCCGGCGGGCGGTACGCGCCGTCGCTGGCACTGTTCAAGCTGGGCTACGCGGCGGGTGACGAGGACGACGCGGCGGACGGGACGGCGGACGACGCGGCGGACGGGACGCCGGACGGGTCGGAGGAGACCGCATGACGACGGCCAGACGGGACACCTACACCCCGGAGACGCTGCTGTCCGTGGCCGTCCAGGTCTTCAACGAGCGCGGCTACGACGGCACCTCGATGGAGCACCTCTCCAAGGCCGCGGGCATCTCGAAGTCCTCGATCTACCACCATGTCGCGGGCAAGGAGGAGCTGCTGCGCCGGGCCGTGAGCCGCGCCCTCGACGGCCTCTTCGCCGTCCTGGAGGAGCCGGGCGCGGTACGGGGCCGGCCGGTCGAGCGCGTCGAGTACGTCACGCGCCGCACGGTCGAGGTGCTCGTCTGCGAACTCCCTTACGTGACGCTGCTGCTGCGCGTGCGCGGCAACACGCGGACCGAGCGGTGGGCCCTGGAGCGCCGCCGCGAGTTCGACCACCAGGTCGCGGACCTCCTCAAGGCCGCCGCCGACGACGGCGACCTCCGCGCGGACGTCGACATCCGGCTCGCCACCCGCCTGCTCTTCGGCATGGTGAACTCGCTGGTCGAGTGGTATCGCCCGCATCCGGGCACGGGCCACGACCAGCTTGCGGACGCGGTGGTCCACATGGCCTTCGGCGGGCTGCGGACCGTCCGCGACTGACCGGCCGCGTCCACCCCGCCCCCGGACGGCCTAGTCCTCCGTGATCGCCGGGGGCGCGGCCGGGCCCGGGCCGGGGGCCAGCAGATCCGTTTCCTCGAAGACCAGCAGGGTGCGCGTCGAGAGGACCTCCGGGATGGCCTGCAGGCGGGTCAGGACCAGCTCGCGCAGGGTGCGGTTGTCCGGGGTGTGGACCAGCAGCAGAACGTCGAAGTCGCCGCTGACCAGCGCGATGTGCGCCGCTCCCGGGAGTTCGCGGAGCTGCTCGCGGACCGTGCGCCAGGAATTCTGGACGATCTTGAGGGTGATGTAGGCGGAGGCTCCCTGCCCCGCGCGCTCGTGGTTCACCCGGGCGGTGAAGCCGCGGATCACCCCGTCGTCGATGAGCCGGTTGATGCGGGCGTAGGCGTTGGCCCGGGAGACGTGCACCTGTTCCGCCACCGACCGTATCGACGCGCGGCCGTCCGCCTGCAGCAGCCGCATGATCGACCGGTCGATCGGGTCCAGGGGACGGGGCGGGACCGGTGGGACTCCCGGGGTGCCACCCGGCGGGGCCGGCGCGGAGCCCGCTCCGGCCATTTGTTCATCCGGCATTGCCCGATGCCTCCCTCTCCTGGACGTCCTGCATCCATCCCAGGGCCCCGGCGCCAGTTTGTCCACAGCCTTGAGCCGCCTGTAGCCAAATTGCGCGGACAACCGAACAATCGGTAGGTGAGGCGCCTCACACCCGGGGTCCTTCCCGCCCGCTTCCCACGAGGAGGTGTACGCCGCCATGACGGTCCAAGAGCTGCCCGGTGCCGGTGCGTCCCACCGACCCACCCCGCCGCCCGCCTGGAGGCCCCGTACGGACGCCGCCCCGCTGCTCCCGGACCCCGAGCCCCACCGGGTGCTGGGCACGCCGGGCGCCGACCGGCTCGACCCGGCGCTGATGCGCCGCTTCTACGCCGAGCTGGTGCGCGGCCGCCGCTACAACGCCCAGGCCACCGCCCTCACCCGGCAGGGGCGGCTCGCCGTCTACCCGTCCACCGTCGGCCAGGAAGCCTGCGAGATCGCGGCCGCCCTGGTCCTGGAGGAGCAGGACTGGCTCTTCCCGAGCTATCGCGACACCCTGGCGGCCGTGGCCCGCGGGCTGGATCCCGTACAGGCCCTGACCCTGCTGCGCGGCGACTGGCACACCGGGTACGACCCGCGCGAGCACCGCATAGCCCCGCTGTGCACCCCGCTCGCCACCCAGCTCCCGCACGCGGTGGGCCTGGCGCACGCCGCCCGGCTGCGCGGCGACGACGTCGTGGCCCTGGCCATGGTCGGCGACGGCGGCACCAGCGAGGGCGACTTCCACGAGGCCCTGAACTTCGCCGCCGTCTGGCAGGCGCCGGTGGTCTTCCTCGTGCAGAACAACGGCTTCGCGATATCCGTCCCGCTCGCCAAACAGACCGCGGCGCCGACCCTGGCCCACAAGGCCGTGGGGTACGGCATGCCCGGCCGGCTGGTCGACGGCAACGACATCGCCGCGGTGCACGAGGTGCTGTCCGAGGCGGTCCGGCGGGCCCGGGCCGGAGGCGGCCCGACCCTCATCGAGGCCGTCACCTACCGCATGGAGGCCCACACGAACGCGGACGACGCCACCCGCTACCGCGGCGACGCGGAGGTCGAGGCCTGGAAGGCGCACGACCCGGTCGAGCTGCTGGAGCGCGAGCTGACGGCGCGCGGGATCCTCGACGAGGCGGGCATCCAGGAGGCGCGCGACGCGGCCGAGGAGATGGCGGCGGCGCTGCGCGAGGGGATGAACGCGGAGCCGGTCCTGGACCCGATGGACCTCTTCGCGCACGTGTACGCGGAGCAGACGGGACGACTGCGCGAGCAGGCGGCCCTGCTGCGCGCAGAGCTGGAAGCGGAGGAAGACGCGTGACCACGGTGGCGGCGAAGTCGGCGGCGGGTGTCAAGCCCGCGACGATGGCCCAGGCCCTGACCCGGGCCATGCGCGACGCGATGGCCGAGGACCCGACGGTCCACGTCATGGGCGAGGACGTCGGCACGCTGGGCGGCGTCTTCCGGATCACGGACGGGCTCGCGAAGGAGTTCGGCGAGGACCGGTGCACGGACACTCCCCTCGCGGAGGCGGGGATCCTGGGCGCGGCGGTCGGCATGGCCATGTACGGGCTTCGGCCGGTGGTGGAGATGCAGTTCGACGCGTTCGCGTACCCGGCCTTCGAGCAGCTGATCTCGCACGTGGCGAAGATGCGCAACCGCACGCGGGGCGCGATGCCGCTGCCGATCACCATCCGGGTGCCGTACGGCGGCGGGATCGGCGGGGTGGAGCACCACTGCGACTCCTCGGAGGCGTACTACGTGGCCACTCCGGGCCTCACGGTCGTCACCCCGGCGACGGTCGAGGACGCGTACGGTCTGCTGCGCGCCTCGATCGCCAGTGACGACCCGGTGGTCTTCCTGGAGCCCAAGCGGCTCTACTGGTCGAAGTCCGACTGGTCGCCGCAGGCTCCGGCGGCGGTGCCGGGCATCGGCAGGGCGCTGGTCCGGCGCGCCGGCACGAGCGCGACGCTGATCACCTACGGCCCCTCGCTGCCGGTGTGCCTGGAGGCGGCCGAGGCGGCGCGCGAGGAGGGCTGGGACCTGGAGGTCGTGGACCTGCGCTCGCTCGTGCCGTTCGACGAGGAGACGGTCGTGGAGTCCGTACGCCGGACCGGGCGCGCGGTGGTCGTCCACGAGGCGGGCGGTTTCGGCGGGCCGGGCGCGGAGATCGCCGCCCGCGTCACGGAGCGGTGCTTCCACCACCTGGAGGCACCGGTGCTGCGGGTGACGGGCTTCGACATCCCGTATCCGCCGCCGATGCTGGAGAAGCACCACCTGCCGGGAGTGGACCGGATCCTGGACACCGTCGCGCGCCTGCAGTGGGAGAACTGATGCCGCAGGTCATGGAGTTCAAGCTGCCGGATCTCGGTGAGGGCCTGACCGAGGCCGAGATCGTGCGCTGGCTGGTGGCGGTGGGCGATGTCGTCGCCATCGACCAGCCGGTCGTCGAGGTCGAGACGGCCAAGGCGATGGTGGAGGTGCCCTGCCCCTACGGGGGCGTGGTGACCGCCCGTTTCGGTGAGGAGGGGCAGGAGCTTCCGGTCGGGGCCCCGCTGATCACCGTTGCGGTGGGCGCGGGGGCGGCGGAGCCGCCGGAGGCGGAGTCGGCGGGCTCGGGCAACGTCCTGGTCGGCTACGGCACGGACCACTCGCGCCCGGCGCGGCGGCGACGGGTGCGACCCGTCACGGCCGACGTCTCGGCTCCGGTGGCTCCGGTGGCTCCGGTGGCTCCGGTGGCTCCGGTGGCTCCGGTCGGTTCCGCCGCTGCCGCGGTCGCCGCCCCTCCCGCCGCGCAGGCCGGGCCGGTGCCGGTGATCTCGCCGCTGGTGCGCAAGCTGGCCAGGGACAACGGGGTCGACCTGCGCGCGTTGCGCGGGTCCGGCCCCGAGGGGCTGATCCTGCGGGCGGACGTCGAGACGGCGCTGCGCGCGCCGGAAAGCGCCCCTGCCGCCTCCGTCTGTGCCCCGGCCGCCCCGAAGGCCGCCGCGGCGGCGCAGGGCGAGCGGATCGCGCTCAAGGGGGTGCGCGGGGCGGTCGCCGAGAAGTTGTCGCGCAGCCGCCGGGAGATCCCGGACGCCACCTGCTGGGTCGACGCGGACGCCACCGAGCTGATGGCCGCCCGGGCCGCGATGAACGCCGTGGACGGTCCCAAGATCTCGGTGCTCGCGCTGCTGGCCCGGATCTGCACGGCCGCCCTGGCCCGCTATCCGGAGCTCAATTCGACGGTGGACCTGGCGGCGGGCGAGATCGTCCGGCTGCCGGCCGTGCACCTGGGATTCGCGGCGCAGACCGAGCGTGGCCTGATGGTCCCGGTGGTCCGGGACGCCCAGGGCCGCGATGCGCAGTCCCTGTCGGCGGAATTCGCCCGGCTGACCGAGCTGGCGCGGGCCGGGAAGCTGGCACCCGCCGATCTCACCGGCGGGACCTTCACGCTCAACAACTACGGGGTGTTCGGGGTGGACGGCTCGACGCCGATCATCAACCACCCCGAAGCGGCGATGCTCGGCGTCGGCCGCATCGTGCCGAAGCCGTGGGTGCACGACGGCGAACTGGCCGTCCGCAAGGTCGTGCAGCTGTCGCTGACCTTCGACCACCGCGTCTGCGACGGCGGCACGGCGGGCGGCTTCCTGCGCTATGTCGCGGACTGCGTGGAGTCCCCGGCGGTGCTGCTGCGCAGCCTGTGACCCGGCGGGGGCGGGGAGGGGGCTGCGGCGCGGGCTCCTCCCCCACGCCCGTGGGGCCGTTCGGGACGGGCCGTCGGTGGCGGTCAGTTCCCGGGCGCGACGAGCAGCAGCTTGCCCACGTGGCTGCTCGACTCCATCACGCGGTGCGCCTCGGCCGCCTCCGCCATCGGGAACGTCTCGTGCACCACCGGCCGTACCCGCCCGGCCGAAACCAGGGGCCACACGTGCTCCCGTACCGCGGCGACGATGGCCGCCTTCTCCTCCAGCGGACGCGCCCGCAGCGAGGTGGCGGTGATCGCGGCCCGCTTGGCCAGCAGGGCGCCGAGGTTCAGTTCTGCCTTCACGCCGCCCTGGAGCCCGATGACGGCCAGGCGCCCGTTCACGGCGAGGGCGTCCACGTTCCGGGAGAGGTACTTCGCGCCCATGATGTCGAGGATCACATCCGCGCCGGCCCCGCCCGTCGCCGCACGCACCTCGGTGACGAAGTCCTGCTCGCGGTAGTCGATCAGAATGTTGGCGCCCAGTTCCTCGCAGCGGGCGAGCTTGGCCGGGCCGCCGGCCGTGACAGCGACCTTCGCGCCGACCGCCTTCGCCAGCTGGATCGCCATCGTGCCGATGCCGCTGGACCCGCCGTGCACCAGCAGGGTCTCGCCGGGGCGCAGCCCCGCGACCATGAACACGTTGGACCACACCGTCGTGACGACCTCCGGCAGCGCCGCCGCCGTCACCGGGTCGACGCCCTCCGGGACCGGCAGCAGCTGGCCCGCCGGGACGGCCACCTTCTGCGCGTACCCGCCGCCGCCCAGCAGGGCGCACACCTCGTCCCCGACGGACCAGCCGGACACCCCCGGTCCGATCGAGGAGATCCGCCCGGAACACTCCAGGCCCGGGTAGGGGGAGGCACCGGGCGGGGGATCGTAGAACCCCTGGCGCTGGAGGAGGTCGGCCCGGTTCACGGCGCTCGCCGCGACCTCGACGAGGACCTCGCCCTCGCCGGCCACCGGGTCGGGTACGTCGGTCCAGACGAGGGCCTCGGGGCCGCCGGGCTGCTCGATGGTGATCGCATGCATGCGCCGGAGGCTACGCGAACCGGCCCCGCCGGGACAGCACCTACTCGGCGGAGGGCAGTGTCACCGGCGGTGAAGTCGGCGGCACCGCGCGGACGATGGAGATAAGACGGTCCGTCAGTTGGAGGGGGCTCGCGTGCGGGTCGTCGTACGCCAGCAGCCGGTGCCCGCGCAGCACGCTCACGACCAGGTCCTCCGTCTCCCGCACGCCCTTGCCGACCTCGCGCTTGTTCACGGGCCGTTCGACGAGGTCGAGGCCACTGCCCTGCTGGATCAGGTCCTCCATGACGGTGCCCGCGCTCGGGCTGAGGACGGACAGGCCCAGCAGCCGGCCCGCCGCGCTCGCGCTCGTGATGACGGCGTCGGCGCCCGACTGCCGCAGCAGCGGTGCGTTCTCCTCCTCGCGGACCGCTGCGACGATCTTCGCGCCGCGGTTGAGCTGGCGGGCCGTCAGGGCGACCAGGACCGCCGTGTCGTCCCGCTGGGTGGCGATGACGATCTGACGGGCCTTCTGGAGCTCGGCACGCAGCAGGACGTCGGAGCGGGTGGCATCGCCGACCACGCCCGTGAAGCCTTCCGAATTCGCGATGTCGATGACCTTGGAGCTGGGGTCGACGATGACGACCTGCTCCTTGTGGAGGCCGGTGGCCAGCAGCGTCTGCAGGGCTGAGCGGCCCTTGGTGCCGAAGCCGATGACGACCGTGTGGTCACGCAAGTTCTTCCTCCAGCGTTTGAGCCGCCACTCCTCCCGGGTCCGTTCCGTCAGGACCTCCAGGGTGGTTCCGACCAGGATGATCAGGAACAGCACGCGCAGCGGCGTGATCAAAAGGATGTTCACCAGCCGGGCGGTATCGCTGTACGGGACCACGTCGCCGTACCCGGTCGTCGACAGTGTCACGGTGGCGTAGTAGACGCAGTCGAGGAAGTCGACCTGGTCGTCGGCGTTGTCGTGGTAGCCGTCGCGGTCGAGCCAGACGAGCAGGACCGTCAGACACAGCACGAACAGGGCCATCAGTACGCGCTTGCCGACCTGCAGCAGCGGCTTCTCGATGATGCGCCGGGGCAGTTTGATGCGCCGGGAGACGAGTTTCTCGTCGGCTCCCCGCGCCATGGCGTCCTGGCCGTGAAGTTTCACGTGAAACATCCCCCCGAGGCCCACGGCAGGTCGAGGATCTCCAGTTCCTGCCCGGACCGGGCGCCGAGCGGCGGTACGACGGCCAGCGCGTCGGCGGCGGCCACCCCGCGCAGCATCGCCGGACCGTGGTAGCGCAGCGGCTCCGCGTGTTCGCCGCTCAGCAGGACGGGGACCAGTCGGGTGTCGTGCGGATGGCCCGGGACGTCGCTCTGGACCGTCGCCGAGTAGCGGGGGCGCCGGCGGCGGCCGGCGAGGGCCCGCAGCAGCGGTTCGGCGAGGGTGAGCAGTCCGGAGACGGCCGCGAGGGGGTTTCCGGGCAGTCCGATCAGGTACCGCGGCGCGTGCGGGCCGCCCGCCCCGTCGCCGGGGCCGGGGATTCCTGCGCCGGGGCCGGGCGCTGCGTCGCCGAGGCGGGCCAGCAGCATCGGGTGGCCGGGGCGGACCGCGACGCCGTCGACGAGGAGCTCGGCGCCGGCCTTCTGCAGGACGGGGTGGACGTGGTCGACGGGGCCGGAGGCGGTGCCGCCGGTGGTGACGACGACATCGGCGCGGGAGGTGGTGACGGCCTCCAGCAGGGCCGCGGCCCCGGCGGCGTCGTCGCCGAGCCGTCGCGTGCCGATGACCTCGGCGCCCAGGCGGGTGAGCCACGGGCCGAGCATGGGGCCGAGGGCGTCCCGGATCAGGCCGTCGTGCGGGCGGCCTTCGGTGAGCAGTTCGTCGCCGAGCACCAGGATTTCCACGCGGGGACGGGGCCGGGTGGTCAGCTCGTCGTACCCGGAGGCCGCGGCGAGACCGAGGACGGCGGGGGTGACCAGTGAGCCGGCGGGCAGCAGGAGGTCGCCGGAGCGGCATTCCTGGCCGCGCGGACGGATGTCCTGGCCGGTGAGGACGGGCCGGTCGGCGAAGAGCTGGGTGCCGTTCTCGCGGCAGTGCTCGTCGCGGACGACGGCGGTGGTGTCGACGGGGATCCGGGCGCCGGTGGCGATCCGTACGGCCTCGCCGTCGCCGAGGGGCGCGGGGGGCTCGGAGCCGGCCAGCACCCCGCCGCCGCCGCGGACGGTCCACGGCCCGGGTCCGGCGACGGCCCAGCCGTCCATGGCGGAGGTGTCGAAGGAGGGCAGGTCGCCGAGGGCTTCCAGGGGTGCCGCCAGCACCTCGCCGAGAGCCAGGGCGAGGGGGACGACATGGGTGCGGGCGCGCACCGCGCTCCCGGCGCGGACGGATGCCTCCCGGGCCCGGGTCCAGAGGCAGGCACGGTGGCCGCCGCCCTCCGGGGAGCGGCTCACCAGGGCCAGTGCCTCGTCGAGCGCCTGCTCGGCTTGGTTCGCGGGGGTCATCCGGAGCCGTTCTCTTGGGATGCGGGGGTGGTGTCGGCGGCCTGTGCCTCGGCCGCCCAGCGCAGGGCCAGGTCGGCGGCTTTGCGGGAGGCTTCGGCGACGGCCTGGGCGGGGTCCGCCCCGGCCGCCTCGGCACGGGCCGCGGCGTAGCCGACCAGGAAGGTGGTCAGCGGCGCGGCGGGCCGGGCGACGCCGTGGGCGGCGTCACGGGCGAGGTCGAGCAGCATCTTGGTGTCGACAGTGACGTCGATGCCCAGCTCGTTCTTGGCTGCGGTGATCCATTGGTCCAGCACGGTCCCATGCTCCCTGATCCGGGCGCGGGCCGCGGCCAGATCGTCCCAGGTGTCGCAGTCGAAGGAGGCGAGCGGCCCGGCCGCGAGGCGGGTGAGGTCCAGCTCGGCGGTGAGCGTGCGCAGCGGCAGCCCGGTGAGGCTGCCGTGCTCCGCGGCGAGGAGGGCGAGTTCGCGGCGCAGCGGTTCGGCGCGGTAGGCGGCGACGAGCGGCTGGTCGCGGCCGTCCGGATCACGCAGCAGCGCGCCCTCGTGACCGCCGGGTGCCTCCAGCAGGGCCCGCACGGTGCCGGCGTCGAGGAAGGGGAGGTCGGCGGAGAGGACGAGCACCAGCTCGGCGGTGGTCGGGCGCAGCCCGGCGTCCAGCGCGGCCACGGGGCCGCCGCCGGGCGGCTCCTCGCGGGTCCAGCGCACCGGGCGGGCGGTGGCCCGGCGGCCGCCGACCACGACGGTGGTACGGGCGTCGGCGCAGGCGTCGAGGACACGGTCGAGCAGGGCCCGCCCGCCGACGCTCAGTCCGGGTTTGTCGGCCCCGCCCAGGCGGCGCGCGGCGCCTCCGGCCAGCACGATGGCGTCGTAGCTCATGCCCCCGAGTATGCGGGGCCCGTGCCGCGGCGGGGCCCCTGGCCCAGCCCCCCTCCATCCACCGGCCGGGCCTCCCCACCACTCGGCCTGGGGTGCCTGCCTGGCCCGGGCGCCCAAGCCCCGCCCGCGGCGTGCCTGCCTGGCCCCGCGGCCCGGCCTGGCTGGCGTGCGTGCTCGGCCTCTGCGCCCGCTCGGCCCGGCCGTCACGGCGTGGTTGCTCAGCCCCTGCGCCCCCGCCCCACCCGGGCCGGCTCGGGATGTCTGCCCTGCGGCCCTGCGGCCCTGCCAGGCCCTTGCGCCCGGCCGTCCCGGCGCCCCCGCCCCACCCGGCCGTCCCGGCATGCCCGCCCTGCCCCCGCGGCCCCGGCGTGCCCGCCCGCCCCCGCGGTCCCGGCGGTCACGACCGGTCCGGGCGGGGAGACGCTTGGTCTGGGGGTGGGCGGGGCCGGTTCGGGGTGGGTGCGGCCGTCCCTCGCGCTCCGGTCAGCGCGGGCGTTCCCGGTTCGGCGGGCGCGGGCGGGACGGGCCCTCCAGGGCGCGCGGGGCGGCCGGGCCGGTCGCGGGGGCGCGGGTCCGTGCGGACGGGCGGGTGGGGCGCGCTCCCGCGGCCAGCGCGGCGGCCGCCGCCGTGAGGGAGATGAGGCCGCCCGCGTACAGCACCCAGCGCACGCCCCGGTGCTCCGCGAGCCATCCCCCGAGGAGCGCGCCCAGCGGGGTCGTGCCCTGGAAGACCAGCGTGTACAGGGCCATCACCCGGCCCCGGTAGACGGGATCAGAGCCGAGCTGGACGCGGTGGTTCGCGGCCTGGGCGAAATACATCATCGCGAAGCCGGTCAGCGCGAGGAGCAGGCAGGCCGTGGGCAGGTCCGGCGCCAGGCCGGTGACCGCCTCCAGAGCCCCGAAGGCCAGCGCCGAGACCGCCACCACCAGGGCCGTCGGCCGTCCGCGCCGGGCGGTGGTCGCGAGGGCTGCCAGCAGCGAGCCGGCTGCCAGGGCGCTGCTCAGCAGTCCGAAGGCGGCGCTGTCCGTGTGGAACTCCGTCTTGGCGAGCAGCGGGAGGGTGAACTGGAAGTTCCAGCCGACCAGCCCCAGCACCCCCACCAGGGCCATCGGCAGCATCAGGTCGGGTCGCCCGCGAATGTGGCGCAGCCCGTCCGCCACGCGGGCGCGGCGCGGCCGGGAGGCCGGGCGGTGCAGTTCCGGCGGCCGCATCATCGCCAGGCTCACCACGGTCGCGGCGTAGCTGACGGCGTTGACCAGGACGACCGCCGCCACGCCCAATCGGGCGATCATGATGCCCGCGACGGCCGGTCCCACCACCCGTGCGAGGTTGAAGTAGACCCCGCTCATCGCGGAGGCGTTCGGCAGCAGCTCACTGCCCACCATCTCGCCGACGAAGGAGATCCGGGCGGGCGCCTCGAGCGAGTTCACCGTGCCGAGGGCGAGTGCGAAGAGCCAGATGTGCCCCAGCCGCACGTCGCCCACCAGCACCCACAGGCCCAGCGCCAGCGCGAGGAGCCCCGCCGCCAGATTCGTGAGCAGCAGGATGTGCCGCTTGTCGTGACGGTCGGCCAGCCGCCCGGCGTAGAGCGTGAGCAGCAGTACGGGGGTGAACTGCATCGCCGTCACCACGCCCAGGGCGGTGCCCGAGTCACCCGACAGGTCCAGCACGAGCCAGTCCTGGGCGACGACCATCATCCAGGTGCAGGTCACGGACAGGACCTGCCCGAGGACGAACAGCCGGAAGTTGCGCACCGACAGGGACCGGAAGGTGTGTCCGAGGGTCTTCACGAGAGCGCGGTCCCCTTTCCACCGTGCCGCGGGCGCGGCCGCCGTCACATGACGAAGGCGGGCCCGGACCACGCTGGGCGTGTACCGGGCCCGCCTTCATCCTGCCGACCAGCAGGGGATCGCGGGTGGTCAGAGGTACGGGCCGGAGCGGATCGCTCCGTGTCCGCCGTCCTCGTCGTCCTCGTGCGAGGAGCCGGGCGGGAGGGCGCGGCGCATCTGCTCAAGCTGCGCCCGAGCCGCCATCTGCTGCGCGAACAGGGCCGTCTGGATGCCGTGGAAAAGGCCTTCGAGCCAGCCCACCAACTGCGCCTGTGCGATACGCAGTTCGGCCTCGGAGGGGATGGCCTCCTCGGTGAACGGGAGGGACAGGCGCTCCAGTTCCTCCACGAGCTCGGGGGCCAGGCCGTCCTCCAGCTCCTTCACGGAGGCGGCGTGGATGTCCTTGAGCCGGACCCGGCTCGCCTCGTCGAGAGGCGCTGCGCGTACCTCTTCCAGGAGTTGCTTGATCATGCTTCCGATGCGCATGACCTTGGCGGGCTGTTCGACCATCTCCGTCACCGGGACCTCGCGCGACTCGTCATCGGCGCCGCCGACGGCCGTCCCGTCCTGTCCCACGATCAGGACGTGCGGGGGGCTGTCCTGCGACCGTTCACTCCTCGGCATCTCCATGCCGTCATTGTCTCGTACACCTTCGTACTCACACGGTGTGCCCCCGTACAGGCGTGATCCACCCTGTGCGCAGGCGCCGCGTTACTCCGTGTGCACCAAGCCGGGCCGCCGGGGCGGCCGGTCGCGACGGAGCCGCGGCGGGCCGGGTGCGGTCCGGCGGCCGGACCGCACCCGCTGCCCCGCCGCCGGACCGCACCCGCTACCCGGCCGCCCGCCGCGCGAGCGCCCCGCCCGAGCGGGTCACCAGGGCCGCCAGCAGCCCCGCGCCCAGCGGTACGGCGATCAGCAGCGCGCCCAGGGTGTCCCACGGCACGGAGATCGGCACGTACGGCACGAGGCCCTCCGGCTGGTACCCCATCGCGGCGCCCGACGCGTAGAGGTGCTCCAGCTCCCGGCGCTGGACCAGGCGCAGGCCGACCGCGGGCAGGATGCCGGCGGCCGAGCCCAGTACGACGCCCATCATGGCGACCACCGCGCACTGGAAGCCGCTCAGCGTGCGCCGTACCCGCGGGGCCGCCCCGACCGCTGCCAGCGTCTTGAGGTCGGCCTCGGCGTCGGCCTGGGCGAGCCCGGTGGCGATGCCGGCCGCGCCCACGGTGACCAGGCCGGCGAAGACGGTCAGGACGATCATGGACAGGTCGGCCGTGCCCTGGTAGCCCGCCTCGATGGTCAGGGAGGCTTCCACGCCCATCCGGTCGATCGCGCCTTCCATCCGCTGCTTCTGCTCGGTGCCGACGCTCCCGTCGAGGGTGAAGTACGAGCCGTAGGGGGCGGTGGCCAGCCCGGCGGACTTCACCGCGGCGGGCGGCAGGACCAGCTGGAGTCCCCAGCCCTCGACGGAGTCGGGCGCCTGGTGGACGGCCAGCACCTTGTCCTGACCCGGCGGATCCTCCCTCTTCCCGGCCGCCGTGTCGGCCGCCTGCGCGTCCGTGACGATCCGCAGGGTGACCCTGCCGTCCTTCACGTTGCGCTTGTCGAAGGAGACGGGCCGGCCGTCCTTGAGGGCGGACACGGAGCCGGGGTCCGTCACCGCCAGCACCGCGAGGAGCTTCTCGTCCGCCACCACCGTGTCGTACTGCGCCCCGTGCTCGCTCAGCTTGCAGCGCGGGTCGGAGCGCAGCGCCCTGGCCTGCTCGGGAGAGAAGGAGGCGGGGCCGTTGGGGGCCTCGAAGAGCGGGCACCGCTGTTCTTTGGGCGTGATGATCACGGCCCGCCCGCAGCCGGGTTCGGTGGAGTACGACGCGCAGCCCGGCTTGCCGACGACGATCCGGTCCACATCGGCCCGCTGCGCCACCGGGATCTCCTTGGAGAGGGCCTCGCGCAGGGCGGGCACCTCCTTGTGAGCGCTGTTCTCGGTGGCCTGCATCAGCCCCGTTCCGCGCGGGAGCTCGGCGACGTACTCATGCCGGTTCTGGACGTCCCGGCTCTGTTCGTACGTGGCCACCGCGACGGTGCCGGCGACGGCGGCCAGGACCGCGGCGACGGCCGGGGCCGTACGGCCGCGGTTGCGCACGGCGTCGCGCAGCGCGAGCCGCGGCGACAGCGGCAGCCGGCGTCCGAGCCGGCCGAAGAGGCCGACCAGGACGGGGGTGAGGGCGACGATGCCGAGCTCGGCGAGGGCGCTGCCGCCCGCCACCACGGTGGAGCCCATCCGCGAGGTGGTGCCGTACAGGGCGATGGCCGCGCCGCCCGCGACGGCGGCCAGGCCGACGAGGGGCAGCACCCGGTTGGCCCTGCGGACCCCGCGCCGGCCGGTCAGCGAGGCAAGGACGGTCTGCCGGGAGGCGGTGACCGCCGGGACGATCGCGGCCAGCAGGCCGGTCACGACGGCGAGCAGCGCGATGCCGGCCAGTTCCAGCGGCCGCACCTCGAAGCCACCGAAGCGCTTGCCGAGGAAGTCCTCCAGTACCGGCCGCAGTCCGATGGTGAGCGCCACGCCGACGGCGGTGCCGAGGACGGCGGCCGTGGCACCGATGACCAGGCCCCCGGAGAGCACGATGGAGCGGATGTGGCGCCGGTCGCCCCCGTTGGCGCCGACCAGGCCCAGCTGGCGGCGCGAGCGGCGGGCGCCCACCGCGAAGGCCGGTCCGGCGAGGAGGCAGATCTCCAGCATGGCGAGGCCGACGACGGTGGCCAGGACCACCATCTCGATGGGCCGGGTGCCGGAGGAGAGGCTGAGCCGGTCCTTGGACTCCTGCTGGTAGAGCGGCACCTCGGAGTCGGCCGGCGGGTCGAGCAGGACGGCGCGGGAGATGACGGTCACGCCCTGGGTGTTGGCCGCCTTGACCATGTTCCACGTGAAACCGGCGCCGCCGACCTTGACCAGGTAGGAGTCCTGGGGCCGGACGCCGGGCGCTCCTGCGGACTCCAGCGCCTCGTCGAGTGCGCCGAACAGCGTCCCCGGCGGGGCCACGACCTGGTCCGTCTTCAGGTCGGAGGGCAGTTCGTACGCCCCGACGATCCTGTAGGAGACGGCGCTGCCGCGCGGCGTGAGCGACGAGCCGACGAAGAGGCCGGAGTGCTCCAGGAAGGCACGGGTGGCCATGACCTCGCCCGCGCCCTCGGGCAGGCGCCCGCGCAGGAGGGTGAACATGCCCGTCGCCAGCGGGCTGTGCGCGTCCAGTTCCCGGACGCCGATGCCGAGCAGACCGTGCGCGGTGTGGACCTTGAGACGGGCCTCGCTGTTCTTGAGGGACTGCGCGCCCGGCGGGATCGCCGACACGAATGCGTCGGGGGGCACGTCCTTCGCCTTGGACGGGTCGTAGGCGTCGTAGCCGCCGACGGGCACGGTGTTCTCGGCCGTGGGGTCCTGGTAGACGGCCGTGCCCAGGTGCGAGGAGTCCAGCAGCGCGTCGGCGCTGCCCAGCTCCCGGGTCAGGCGCTGCCCGGTGGAGAGCTCGGCGCTGCGGAAGGTCAGGTCGGCGGCGCTCACCCCGATGATCGGCAGGGCGATCATCGCGAGGACGAGGGCGCTGCGGCCCTTGGCGCGCCATGCATCGCGGCGGGCGATCCGCAGGGCGGCGACCCAGGAGTGGTACCAGCCTTGGAACGGGAGGCTCACTGGTTGGCCGCCCCACCCGCGAGGAGGGAGTCGGCGTGGCTGCGCAGGGTCTCGTCGACCACGCTGCCGTCGCGCAGGAAGACCACGCGGTCCGCCCAGGCGGCGAACCGGGGTTCGTGGGTGACGAGGATCCCGGCCGCGCCCGCGTCGCAGCGGGAGCGCAGCAGGGCGAGGACGGACTCCCCGGTCTCGGAGTCGAGCGCGCCGGTGGGTTCGTCGGCGAGGACCAGGCGGCGGTCGCCCACGAGGGCGCGGGCGATGGCCACCCGCTGCTGCTGGCCGCCGGACATCTCGTCTGGGAAGCGGTCGGCGAGCCCGCCCAGGCCCATCTCCTCCAGCGCGCCGAGGGCGCAGGAGCGGGCCTTGCGGGCGGAGGTGCCGTCGAGCTCCAGGGGCAGGGCCACGTTCTCGGCGGCGGTGAGGGCCGGTATCAGGTTGTAGTCCTGGAAGACGTAGCCGATGCTGCGCCGGCGCAGTGCGGCCAGCTGCTTGCGGCCGGCCGTGGTGATGTCGGTGCCCTCCACGATCACGCGGCCGCTGCTCGGGGTGTCGAGGCCCCCGGCCAGGGTGAGCAGGGTGGATTTCCCGGAGCCGGACGGGCCCATGACGGCGACGAGTTCGCCGGGGAAGACGGAGAGGTCGATGCCGCGCAGGGCGTGGACCTCGGTGGCGCCGCTGCCGTGGGTGCGCACGAGGCGGTCCAACTGCAGTACGGGGCGCTGGGACTGGCGCTGGTCAGGCATGAGGGTCCCCCCTGGGACGGTGGTTCAGCTCCGCCGCATGCGGGCGGTGCGGGGCCGGGCGGTGGCGGTGGCCGGGACAGAAGCGGGGGCCGGAGCCGGGGTGGTGGTGGGGACGGCGGGATGGTCCGGGTCCCCGCCGTCGGCGGCCTGGGGCGCTGCGGGCTCGGTGGCTCTCCGGTCGGCCGGCAGGGAGAGCCGTACCAGCCGGGATTCGCAGTGGTCGAGCCAGCGGGCCTCGGCCTCGGTCTGGAAGATCAGCTGTTCGAGGACCAGCAGCCAGGCCACGTCGTCGCGTTCGCGGGACTGCCCGCTCTCGACCGCGGCGAGCGCCGTGGCCTTGAGCCGGGTGTAGTCCTGCATCGCCTTGATGGTGGCGTGCCGTTGGGCCTGGATGACGGCGCGGATGTCCACGCCGGGGGCGCCCACGGCCATGGCGAGCTTGATGGACAGCTCGTCACGGGGCGGGTGGGCGCGGTCGACGGGGCGCTCGTACCACTGGTGCAGTTCGGCGCGTCCGTCATCGGTGATGGCGTAGAGGGTGTGCCCGGCGGCGTCCTCGCCGCCGGGGGCGACCAGGCCGTCGCGTTCGAGGCGGGCGAGCGTGGTGTAGACCTGCCCGACGTTGAGCGGCCAGGTGGAGCCGGTGCGGGATTCGAACTCGGTGCGCAGCTGGGAGCCGTACCGAGGGCCCCGTTCCAGCAGGGCGAGTAGCCCGTGACGGATCGACATACCGAGTATGTATACCGAGTATGTCGATAGGCGGCAACCCTCTCCAGGCGTACGCCGGAAGGGGGACGGGGCTGCCGGGCGGGTCGTCGGGTGGTTGCAGTGCTGTGGCCGGAAGGGTGTGCCGGGTCGGGCGCCGCGACCCGGTGAACCTCTCCGGCCACCGGACTAGAGACCCTTGCGCAGTCGTATGCCGAGGTAGCCCAGACCCAGCCCCATCAGGGCGAATCCGGTGCCCAGCGGCAGGATGTGCGCGGCCAGGTCGGCGGCCCGCTCGTTGCGTCCGGTGCCGAGGGCGTTGACGGAGCCCGGCGGGATCGGCTCGGTCGGCCCGCCCGGTGCGCTCGGCCCAGTCGGATCGGTCGGCCCGGTCGGCCCGGTCGGTGCCCTCGGTGCGCTCGGAGCGGAGGGCGCGCGGGGGACGGGGGCGGCGCTCGGGGCCGTCGGCCGGGCCGGCCGGACCTGGTGCGGCGGCGGCAGCGCGAGGGGCGGCCGCGGCTGCGCCGGTGCCTGCGGATCGGCGGGCGGCCGGAGGGGCAGGGGGCGGGCGGCCACCGCCACCTCCGGGTTCGCGGGCTCGGTGACGGGCCTGCCCGGCCGCTCCCGCCCCACCCCGGCGGCGCTGCCGGCCAGCGTCTGGTCCTCCTCCGGTACGTCGTCCCGCGGCGCGGCGGGGAGGGGTCCGGCGGGGAGGGGTCCGGCGGGGGCGAGCGGAGCGGCCGCCGACGCGGGTGGGGCGAACGCGCCGAAGGTGAGCGGCCCGGCGTGCGCGGGAGCGGGGGCGGGGGCCGCGACCGTGAGCGCGGCGGCGGCCAGTGCGGCGCGGGCCAGCCACGGCGACGGGTGGAAGCATCGGACCACTGGGTGCCCCTCCCGTACCGAACGACCCAGATCCCCTGCCGGATCAGAGATGTGCGCTCAGATTTGCACAAGGGGACAAAATGGGCATCCCGGGCGCTCCATCGGAGTGCCCGGGATGCCGGTGCGTCATGGTGGGAGGGACCGGGCCGATGGCTGTGCCCGTCGGCGACCGTGACGTCCACGTCCACAGCCACAGCCGTGGCCGTCGGAAATCACCCCGGCCGTGACCGCCGGGGATCCGCCGCGGCCGTGACCGCCGGGACGCCGCTACTCCGGATTGCCCGTCGAGACGGTCAGCGTGTACTCCGTGCCTTCCTTGTCGATCGCGTCGTCGGGGCGCGGGATCTGTTCGAGGACGGTGTCCTTGCCGTACACGGCCTCGTCCTTCTCAACGATCTTGTACTTGCCGCCGGAGGCCTGGATGCACGTCTTCACGGACAGCAGGTTCTTGTACCGCAGGTCCGGCGCCTGGTACTTGCCCGCGGTGCTGAAGTGCTTCACCGGCTCCTTGCACTTGGCCGGGTCGATGGTGCGCGAGGTGTCGGGGCCCTTGTACCCGGCCTTGGCCGTGCCGCCCGCCGAGGAACTCGGGTTCGAGGGGCCCGCCGTGTTCCCGCCCTTGTCGTCGTCGTTCATCGTGAGCGCGGCGATCAGACCACCGACCGCCAGCAGCGCCACCGCGATCGCGCCCACGACCACCGGCCTGTTCTTCCTGCCGCCCGAGGCGCCGCCCCCGGACCCGCTCTGCGGGGCCGCCGCCGAGATCGTGTACGGCGGCGGGGTCTGGGTCCCGTACTGCTGCTGCGGCGGCGGGGTGTGCGGGTAGGCGTACCCGCCCTGCGCGTGGTGCTGCGGCTGCCCCTGGTGCTGGGACTGCGGGGAGGGCGCCGGCGCGTACGGGGACGGCGTGGGAGCGTGCGGAGCCTGGTACGGCTGCTGCACCGACTGCGGCGCCTGGAAGGCGGAGTCCACCGGCGGGAACACGGCCGAGGCCACCCCCGCCC
Source organism: Streptomyces sp. CB00455 (assembly GCF_001905445.1). Taxonomy (GTDB): domain Bacteria; phylum Actinomycetota; class Actinomycetes; order Streptomycetales; family Streptomycetaceae; genus Streptomyces. The sequence goes on from NZ_LIVQ01000004.1 coordinate 302,178, forward strand.
CGCTGCTGCCCGGCCCGGCCCCCTGGACGATGACCGGCGCCCCGGTGTGCCCGGAGCCCAGCACCCGCGCGACCTCGTCACCCATCGCCGCGGCGGAGGGGAAGCGCTCGTTCGGGTTCTTCTTCAGGGCCCGCGCCACCAGCGCGTCCATCGCGGGGGTCACGGACCGGTTGATGGAGGACGGGGCGACCGGCTCCTCCTGGACGTGGGCGTAGGCGATGGCCAGCGGGGAGTCGGCGTCGAAGGGGATCCGCCCCGTCAGCAGCTGGAAGAGCATGATGCCGACGGAGTACAGGTCGGAGCGGGCGTCGACCGCGCGCCCCAGCGCCTGCTCGGGCGACAGGTACTGCGGGGTACCGACGACCATGCCGGTCTGCGTCATCGAGGTGACCCCCGACTGCATGGCGCGGGCGATGCCGAAGTCCATCACCTTGACGACGCCACGCTTGGTGATCATGACGTTGCCGGGCTTGATGTCGCGGTGGACCAGCCCCATCTCATGGCTGGTCTCCAGCGCGGCCAGCACGTCGGCCGTCACCTTCAGCGCCTTGTCCGCAGGCATCGCCCCGTACTGCCGGACGTCCGCGTCGAGCGCCGAGCCGAGCGGCTGGCCCTCCACGTACTCCATGACGATGTACGGCATGACCGGCGCGTCGCCCCGGGCGGAGCCGGCGAAGGTGACTTCGCCCTCGCCCGTATCGAATACCGAGACGATGTTCGTGTGCGACAGTTTGGCCACAGCCTGCGCCTCGCGGCGGAACCGCTCGCGGAAGGACTGTTCGCGTCCCAGATCGCTGTGCAACGTCTTGATGGCGACCTGCCGGTCGAGCGCCGAGTCGTACGCCAGGTACACGGAGGCCATGCCGCCCGCACCGAGCAAGTCCCTTAGCTGGTAACGGCCACCGGCCAAAGAGCCGCCCGCGTACTGGCCCTGAGTGCCGTCCTGGCTCATGACTGTTGCTTCCCCTCGGGATGTGTCCCTACGCGTCTGGCTGAGCGCATGTCGCGCCCAGTCTGCCGGAGGGCAAGCACACGTCAAGCCGGGTGCCCGTTCCGTGACCAGTCGGTCTCAGAGGGCCCTTGTCCGAACGGTGACCGGTTGCGAGGCTGTAGCGTTCACCGGAGCACCAGAGCAGAGGACACCGCTGAGCGGCGGCCGAGAGAGACGACGGCGAGGACTGATGGCACCCGAACCCGAGGCAGGCGGCGCCGGGATGGCCGAGGACCCTTCGCACTGGGGCGCCGGCGGCCTGGTGGGAGACGGCCGTTACCGGCTGACCCACCGGCTGGGCCGTGGCGGCATGGCCGAGGTGTTCGCCGCCGAGGACGTGCGCCTGGGCCGCACCGTGGCCGTGAAGCTGCTGCGCGCCGACCTGGCCGAGGACCCGGTCTCCAAGGCGCGGTTCACGCGCGAGGCCCAGTCCGTGGCCGGGCTCAACCACCATGCCGTCGTCGCCGTGTACGACTCCGGCGAGGACCGGGTCGGCCCCACCACCGTCCCCTACATCGTGATGGAGCTGGTCGAGGGCCGCACCATCCGCGAACTGCTGCTCAGCGCCGAGGCCCCGGGCCCCGAGCAGGCGCTCATCATCACCTCGGGCGTGCTCGAAGCCCTTGCCTACTCGCACCAGCACGGCATCGTGCACCGCGACATCAAGCCGGCGAACGTCATCATCACCGAGACCGGCGCGGTCAAGGTGATGGACTTCGGCATCGCCCGCGCCCTGCACGGCGTCCAGTCGACGATGACCCAGACCGGCATGGTCATGGGCACCCCGCAGTACCTGTCGCCCGAGCAGGCCCTCGGCAAGGCCGTGGACCACCGCTCCGACCTGTACGCGACCGGCTGTCTGCTGTACGAACTGCTCGCGCTGCGGCCCCCGTTCACCGGCGAGACGCCGCTGTCGGTGGTCTACCAGCACGTCCAGGACGCCCCCGTGCCGCCCTCGCAGCTGCCGGAGGGCCACCACATCCCGCAGGAGCTCGACGGCCTGGTGATGCGGTCGCTGGCCAAGGACCCGGACGACCGCTTCCAGAGCGCCGAGGAGATGCGCGGGCTGGTCCAGTACGCGCTCCAGATGCTGCACGACCAGGGGCCGAACTCCGGTACCTGGAACACCGGCCCGGTCAGCATGGCCCTGCCGCACGGCCGGGGCGGGGCCGCCACCACGGCCATGCCCCTGGGCGGGACCGGCGGCCAGCAGGCGTACCCCGCCAACTCCACGACCTCGCAGTTCCAGCGGCCGATGGTGCCGGCGCTGAACCCTGACGACGGCTCCGCCTTCCCCGGCGGCGGCGGCAGCGGCCAGGGCGGTCAGGGCGGCGGCTACGACGGGTACGAGGACCGCGGGCGCAGCCGGTGGAAGATGTGGCTGTTCGCCATCCTCGCGATCATCGCGGTCGCGGGCGGCGTGGCCTACGCCGTCAAGCAGGTGGGCGGTGGCGGCGGTACCAAGGACAAGACGCCGGGCGTCGTCCAGAGTTCCCCGGGCGGGCAGCCCAGCGCCCCCGCGAGCCAGGACCACACCCCGTCCCAGCCCAGCCCGGAGAACACCCCCTCGCTCAGCGAGAACACCCAGCCCGCGCCGACCCGCAGCAGGAATCAGAGCTACAGCCCTTCGGCTTCGGCTTCGGCGTCCGCCTCGGCCTCGGCGTCGGCCTCTTCCTCGCCCACCCCGTCGAAGAGCGCCTCGCCCTCGCCGTCGAAGTCCCAGGCGTCTCCGTCGCCCAAGCCGAGCTCCGAAACGGGCGGCGGCGGTGGCGCCGGTACGTCCGAGGAGTGACGCGGGGAGATCCCCGGAATGCGGGACGGGACCGAAAAGCTCCGGTTCGGCGGTGGCCGGTTCGGCCATTCGGGCGGTTTTCCGGTGAATGGACCGGCCGGAGCGGCGGCGCCCCGGAATTCCACCGCGGAAGCCGGCCCCCGGCCGGCCAGGACGGGCCCTGCCGCGGTCAGCGCCGCTCGGCCTGCAGCCGGGCCACGTAGGCGGCGGCCTGGGAGCGGCGCTCCATGCCCAGTTTGGAGAGCAGGCTGGAGACGTAGTTCTTGATGGTCTTCTCCGCCAGGTGCAGCCGCTCGCCGATGACGCGGTTGGTCAGGCCCTCGCCGATCAGGTCGAGGATCTTGCGCTCCTGCTCGGTGAGGTGGGACAGGCGGTCGTCGCCCCTGCCGCTCTTGCCGTCCCGCAGCCGTTCCAGGACGCGCGCGGTCGCGACGGGATCCAGCAGCGACTTGCCGACGGCGACCTCACGCACGGCGCTGAGCAGCTCGTTCCCCCGGATCGCCTTGAGGACGTAACCCGAGGCACCGGCCATGATCGCGTCGAACAGCGCCTCGTCGTCGGCGAAGGACGTCAGCATGAGGCACTTGATGTCCTCGTTCCCGGAGCGCACCTCGCGGCACACCTCCACCCCGCTGCCGTCCGGCAGGCGCACGTCGAGGACCGCCACGTCGGGGCGGGTGGCGGGGATGCGGACCAGCGCGTCGGCGGCGGTACCGGCTTCGCCGACGATCTCGATGTCCTCTTCGACCGACAAAAGCTCGTGAACGCCCCGGCGTACCACTTCGTGGTCGTCCAGGAGGAATACCTTGATTTTTCCGTCTTCGCGCACGAAGTCAGTTTCACACACTCACCCCTTCCCTGCCGGAGTTACCCGGGATAACGTGCCGTTGTTCCGGCCCCCTGCAAGGCTGTGACCAGTGGTTGTTCCCGCTTCCGCGGATTTACTTGGAAATCCAAGCAAAATCGCAGGTCAAACGGGGTTTCGCAGTTATGCGGCGCACTGGGTAACGTGCATTGCGCAGGGCACTCGCCGGGGCACCTGTCACGCCTGGATCCCGTACGCGCCGCGCACCCACCCCGTGCACGGGTACGGAGTCAGGTGAGCCGCACTGGACCCCGGAGAACCCGGGTGCCGGACCGACGGAGGAGCACACGTGACCGTGGAGAGCACTGCCGCGCGCAAGCCGCGACGCAGCAGCGGCACCAAGCGGGCGGCAGGCGCGGCGAGCGCCCGCAAGACCGCCGCTGCCACCGCGCAGACGCAGGACGCCGAACCCCAGCTGGTACAGCTGCTGACGCCCGAAGGGGAACGGGTCGGGGTCGACGACAACGCCGACCTTGCGCAATTCGCGCCCTTCGTCGCCGACATCACCACCGAGGACCTGCGCGGGCTGTACCGCGACATGGTCCTCACCCGCCGTTTCGACGGCGAGGCGACCGCCCTGCAGCGTCAGGGAGAGCTGGGCCTGTGGGCCTCGCTCCTCGGCCAGGAGGCCGCTCAGATCGGCTCCGGCCGGGCCCTGAACGACGAGGACTACGTCTTCCCGACCTACCGCGAGCACGGCGTGGCCTGGTGCCGCGGGGTCGACCCGACCAACCTGCTCGGCATGTTCCGCGGTGTGAACCACGGTGGCTGGGACCCCACCATCAACAACTTCCACCTCTACACCATCGTCATCGGCTCGCAGACGCTCCACGCGACCGGTTACGCGATGGGCGTGGCCAAGGACGGCGCCGACTCCGCGGTCATCGCCTACTTCGGCGACGGCGCGTCCAGCCAGGGCGACGTCGCCGAGGCGTTCACCTTCTCGGCCGTCTACAACTCCCCCGTGGTGTTCTTCTGCCAGAACAACCAGTGGGCGATCTCCGAGCCCACCGAGCGCCAGATGCGCGTGCCGCTCTACCAGCGCGCGCAGGGCTTCGGCTTCCCGGGCGTCCGCGTCGACGGCAACGACGTGCTGGCCTGCCTGGCCGTGACCCGCTGGGCCCTGGACCGGGCCCGCCGCGGCGAGGGCCCGACCCTGGTCGAGGCGTTCACGTACCGGATGGGCGCGCACACCACCTCCGACGACCCGACGAAGTACCGGCGCGACGAGGAGACGGCGGCCTGGGAGGCCAAGGACCCGATCCTGCGCCTGAAGACCCACCTGCTGGCCAGTGGCGGCGCCGACGAGGGCTTCTTCGCGGAGCTGGAGGCGGAGAGCGAGGCGCTGGGCAAGCGGGTGCGCGAGGTCGTGCGCGCCATGCCCGACCCGGACACCATGGCGATCTTCGAGAACGTCTACGCGGACGGGCACGCGCTCGTCGACGAGGAGCGCGCCCAGTTCGCCGCCTACCTCGCGTCCTTCGAGCCGGCCGAGGAGGGTCACTGATGGCTGTCGAGAAGATGTCGATCGCGAAGGCGCTCAACGAGTCGCTGCGCAAGGCCCTGGAGACGGACCCCAAGGTCCTGATCATGGGTGAGGACGTCGGCAAGCTGGGCGGCGTCTTCCGGATCACCGACGGCCTGCAGAAGGACTTCGGCGAGGAGCGGGTCATCGACACCCCGCTCGCCGAGTCGGGCATCGTCGGCACGGCGATCGGGCTCGCGCTGCGCGGCTACCGGCCGGTCGTGGAGATCCAGTTCGACGGGTTCGTCTTCCCGGCCTACGACCAGATCGTCACGCAGCTCGCGAAGATGCACGCGCGGTCGCTGGGCAAGATCAAGATGCCGGTCGTCGTGCGCATCCCCTACGCGGGCGGCATCGGGGCGGTCGAGCACCACAGCGAGTCCCCCGAGGCGCTGTTCGCGCACGTGGCGGGCCTGAAGGTGGTCTCGCCGTCGAATGCGAGCGACGCGTACTGGATGCTCCAGCAGGCGATCCTCAGCGACGACCCGGTGATCTTCTTCGAGCCGAAGCGCCGCTACTGGGACAAGGGCGAGGTCGACGTCGAGGCCATCCCCCACGCGCTGCACTCGGCGCGGGTGGCGCGCGAGGGCTCCGACATCACGCTGGCCGCCTACGGTCCGATGGTGAAGGTCTGCCTGGAGGCGGCGGCCGCGGCCGCCGAGGAGGGCAAGTCGGTGGAGGTCGTCGACCTGCGGTCGATGTCCCCGGTCGACTTCGACGCGATCCAGGCGTCGGTGGAGAAGACCCGCAGGCTCGTCGTCGTCCACGAGGCGCCGGTGTTCCTGGGGGTGGGCTCGGAGATCGCCGCCCGCATCACGGAGCGGTGCTTCTACCACCTGGAGGCGCCGGTGCTGCGCGTGGGCGGTTTCCACGCCCCGTACCCGCCGGCCCGCCTGGAGGACGAGTACCTGCCGGGCCTGGACAGGGTGCTCGACGCCGTCGACCGCTCGCTGGCGTACTGAGGAGAGCCCTGTGACGATCCGCGAATTCAAGATGCCCGATGTGGGCGAGGGCCTCACCGAGGCCGAGATCCTCAAGTGGTACGTCCAGCCGGGTGACACGGTCACCGACGGCCAGGTCGTCTGCGAGGTCGAGACGGCCAAGGCGGCCGTGGAGCTGCCGATCCCCTTCGACGGCACCGTGCACGCGCTCCTGTTCGAGGAGGGCACCACGGTCGACGTCGGCCAGGTGATCATTTCGGTCCGGACGGGGGCCGACGACGACGCTGCGGTCCAGGAGGCGGTGCCGGCCGCCGAGGAGGCCGCCGCGGCCGCTTCGGCCCCGGCCGCCGCGCGCCAGCCCGTGCTCGTCGGCTACGGGGTCTCCGAAGCCTCCACGAAGCGCCGGCCGCGCAAGGCCGCTCCGGCGTCCGCGCAGAACGGCACGTCGGCTCCGGCCGTGCGGGCCGGGGCAGCCGCTGCGGCACCGGCCGCGCAGAACGGCACGGCCACACCCGCCGCCGTCCCGGCGCAGGCTCCGGCCGAGCCGGACGCCCGGCCCCTGGCCAAGCCCCCGGTGCGCAAGCTCGCCAAGGACCTCGGCATCGACCTGGCCGCGGTGGTCCCCACCGGCGAGGGCGGGGTCGTGACCCGGGAGGACGTGCACGCCGCGGCCGCCGCGGCGATCGCCCCGCAGGCCGCGCCCGCGCCCGCCGCGCAGGCGCCCGCCCCGGCCGTGGCGGCGCCCGTTGCCGCCCAGGCTCCGGCCGAGGCGGGTGCGCGCGAGACCCGCATCCCGGTCAAGGGCGTCCGCAAGGTCACCGCCCAGGCCATGGTCGGCTCGGCCTTCACCGCGCCGCACGTCACCGAGTTCGTCACCTTCGACGTGACGCGCACGATGAAGCTGGTGCAGGAGCTCAAGGCCGACCCGGACCTGGCGGGACTGCGCGTCAACCCGCTGCTGCTCATCGCCAAGGCGGTGCTGGTCGCCGTCCGCCGCAACCCGGAGGTCAACGCCTCCTGGGACGAGGCGGCCCAAGAGATCGTGCTCAAGCACTACGTCAACCTGGGCATCGCGGCGGCCACCCCGCGCGGGCTGATCGTCCCGAACATCAAGGACGCCCACGCCAAGACGCTGCCCGAGCTGTCGCAGGCCCTGTCCTCGCTGGTCGCCACGGCCCGCGACGGCAAGACCTCCCCGGCGGACATGCAGAACGGCACCCTCACCATCACCAACGTCGGCGTCTTCGGCGTCGACACCGGTACGCCCATCCTGAACCCGGGCGAGTCCGCGATCCTCGCGGTCGGTGCAATCAAGCTCCAGCCCTGGGTCCACAAGGGCAAGGTGAAGCCCCGGCAGGTCACCACCCTGGCGCTGTCGTTCGACCACCGCCTCATCGACGGTGAGCTCGGTTCCCGCTTCCTGGCCGACATCGCGGCGGTGCTGGAACACCCCCGCCGCCTGATCACCTGGTCGTAGCGGACCACCGGTACACCCTGGCGACGGCCGGCCTCTCCCCGGGAGGCCGGCCGTCGGGCTGGGGGCACCGCCGAAAACGGTGGTCAGGCAGGCCGCCCGGTGTGATCATCATCGGATGCGCTTGTGTCCTGCCACCGCCGCCCCCTCCGACGTGGACCGCGCCGCCGCCTACCCGGCCGACGGCCCCGTCCCCGCCCTGACCGGGTCGCCTGGCGGCGGGAGGCGGCGCACCGGGCCGGCCTGACCCGCGAGATCGAGCGCCTGCGCTACGAGTGGACCCCGGCCGCCGGCACGGCCCCGCCCACCGGGCGGCTGGTCTTCCGAGAAGGCACCGACGAGGAGTTCCTCGACGTCTTCGCCCGGCTCTCCACCGGCAGCCTCGACGTCGCGACCCGCGACGAACTGCGGCTGATGGACGCCGAGGAGCTCGCCCGCGCGGACTTCGACTTCTACCTCGGCTGCCCGGGCGAGCGGTCCTGGTGGCGGCTGGCCCACCTCCCCGACGGAACTCTGGCGGGCATGGCGATCCCCTCCGCGACCCCCTACCACCGCAACGTCGGCTACCTGGGGGTCGTACCCGAACTGCGCGGCCGGGGCCTGATCGACGAGGTGCTGGCCGAGATCACCCGTTTCCACGCGGCCGCGGGTGCCGAACGCGTCACCGCGACCACGGACACCGTCAACCTCCCCATGGCCGCCGCCTTCGACCGGGCCGGCTACGAGGTCACCGAGATCCGCCTCGTCCTCGAATCGGACGGCACGTGAGCACCGCGGCGCGGTAGCCTCCCGCCCGGGGAAGGGGGCAGGGGTGTCCATCGCCGAACTTCAGGTGTACCGCGTGGAGGAGGCCGACGTCACGGGCGGCGTGTGCGTGGTCCGGTGCGTCGGCGGGACGGCGCGCGCCGGGCAGGTCTACGCGGTGGGCGGCCTGAGGCTGGGGCTGCGCCGGATCGAGCGGTACGGGCGCACCGCCGCCTGCCTCACCGCCGGGCACACGGCGCGGGTCCACCTGACCGGCGCCGTGGTCGCGCTGCTCAGCCGGGGGCAGGTGCTGACCTCGGTGCCGCCGGACGGGCACGCGCTGGAGGAGCTGGAGGACTGGCTGGCGGGCGATCCGCCCCTGCGGGACGAACCGCATCCGCGGACCCTGCGCATCCTGGCCGTCGGACGGATGCAGGACGACCGGCTGCCCGAGGGGGTCCGGCTGCGCTGGGGAAGGGTGGCGCTGGCCGCGACGTACCGCTGCGCGCGGGCGGAGCAGATGCCCGACCTGGCCCGCGGGGCCGAACTGGCCGCGCTGCGCGCCTGCATGGTGCAGCGGTTCGGCCCCGGGCGCGGCGGTGATCCGGCCGCCGTGTGCCGGGAGGCGCTGGCGCTCATCGACCTGGCCCCGGAGGCGGCCGCGGCGCAGGCCCGCGCCTGGCGCGACCTGCCGCGGCCTCGGATCCTGCACCTGCGCCGCATCAAGAACCTGCTCCGCCCGCTGGACCTCGTACGCCCCCACCTCCCGGACGCCGACCCCCTCGCGGAGGCGCTCGACGCCTGGTCGGCGGTCCGGCCGCAGCTGCCCTAAGGGCTGTCCCGCCTTAGGCGGTGTGCCCGGTGCGCACCGCCCGGCCGGGCCCGGTCACTTCCAGGGGATGTTGAGCCAGGGACTGGCGGGGTCGGTGGTCAGCGTCAGGTGGGCGCGGAGGGCGCTCCTGTACCACTCGCCGAACTCCTCCTCGTCGAAGTGGAGGCACCGGCCGAGGACGTACCCGGCGGAGAAGTCCGCCCAGGAGCGGTAGGTCTGCCGGGCGGCCTCGCCCGCGCGCAGGACCGCCTTCTCGGCCTCGTGGAGGGTGCCGAAGCGGGTGCCGAGGCCCCAACGGGCCATCTGGGAGGCGCGGCCGTGGTCCCAGGCCTCGACCGAGCGGACCCAGCCGTCCTCGGGGAGCACGCCGTCGGCCCGGAAGCGCTGCTCGTAGCGCGCGATGCGGCCGATGAGCCGTTTGACGCCGGTGATCTCGCCCTCCACCTCGGCGGCGGGGCGCGGTTGCGCGACGGTCACCCCGTCGGGGGTCAGCTGCGGCTCGGCGGAGCGTTCGGCGTTGCGGCGCAGGCCCGCCTCCGCGGCGTGCCGCCAGTGCTCGGTGTCCACGGGCCCGGCGAAGTCGGAGGCGAGGACGCGGCGGACGCGCAGCGCGTACTCCCACACGGGGCTGACCATCCGGGCGCCGAGCAGATCCTCCAGGGTGGCGAGCCAGCCGGGCCGGTCGGTGATGTCCCACGACGAGCGCAGGCGGCGGCGCTCGTGGTGGTAGCCGCTGCCGTGGTAGGCCAGGGCGTTCCAGAACTCCCCGTTCGTCACGGCGAGATGGGCGCCGACCGCGAGGCCGTGGGCGATGTCCCCGTGCAGCGGGCCACCGGTGAACAGGGCGTGGACCGCGCCCGCGGGCAGGCCGTAGCCCGGCGCGGCCCGGGCGTGCGCGCGCCAGCGGGCCAGGTCGGCGGGGGTGGTGGTGAGGAACGCCTCGGCGGGGGACCCGGGGTTCACGGCGAGGAAGGCGGGATCGGCGGGAGTCCACACCTTGGCGAACCAGGCGAGGCTCTGGGACTCGAAGACCGTCTCGGGGGTGGGGGCGGGCAGCATGCCCGCGGTGTGCACGACCAGGGCGCGCTGGGGGGTGGGGTAGAAGCGCAGGGCGTCGGGATCGGCATCGGCCTGCACCCGGGGCTGCGCCACGAAGATCTGGGCGCGGGCGAGGGTGTCGAGGTACGCGGCCCAGTCGCCGGCGGCCTTCGCCTCGCACAGCTCTCTCTCCACGGCACTCGGCGCGATCCAGGTCCCCATGCCGAAACCCTATCGGGACCCCCGCCCCGGCCCCCCACCCCGATCCCCGCCCCGGCCACCGGGCCGTCCCCGCCCCGGCCCCCCACCCCGATCCCCGCCCGGGCCGCCGGGCCGATCCCCGCCCGGGCCGCCGGGCCGTCCCCGATCCGGTCCCCGCCCGGCCCCCGGGAGTCTCCCGCAGGTCCGCGCCCCGGGCTCCCGGGCTGTCCCCGCTCCCGTGCCCGGCCGGCACCCCGGACGAGCCCCCCCGTGCCCCCGCGCGACCGTACCGCCCCCCTTGACCGCCCCCGGGGCGGGAGGGAGGCTGCCCGCTCCGGGATCCGAACGGTTGCAGCTGGGGGGCCGCCATGCCGGAGGGAACCGTCCAGACGGCGGGGGAACTGCGGGCGCGTCTCGCGCAGTACGGGGCGCGGTGGTCGGTCCTCGAACACCTGGCCGACGAGGAGCCGGTGCCGCGGCCCGCCCTCGGTCTGGAGCCGGGGGCGCACCTGGCGCGCGCCGACGAGGTGGGCCCCGTGGACCTGCGGGCCCTCGTCGGGCGGCCCAGCGGCAACCCGCACCTGGACCGGCGCCGGGCCGCGCACGGCCTGCTGCCGGGCCCCGCGCGGGCGCCGCGGTCCGCCCCGCCGGCCGCCGCCCGTGCCGCCGCCGCCCGCGCCGCCGCTCCCGCCACCGCGCGGCCCGCCGCCGTCGACTGGCGCAGCCGCTGGGGATGGCCGTGGATCACCAGGGTGAAGGACCAGAACCCCTGCGGCTCCTGCTGGGTCTTCGCCGCCGCCGGTCTCGTCGAGTCCATGGCCCGCATCGAGCACGACGTCTGGGCCGAGCGCTCCGAGGGGGACGTGTACGACGGTCTGCGGTGCGCCTGCGGGCAGGGCGGCGACCCCGTGACGGCGCTCGACTGGATCAGGACCAACGGCGGCCTCGCCGACCCGGACTGCCGCCCGTACGGCGTCCCGCCCGCCGGTCTGCCCGCCGCCCGGCGCGACGCCTGGCGGTCCGCGCGCACGCCCAGCTGGGACCGGTCGGGCCGGACGGTGCGGATCACGGACTACGTCCGGCTCGGGGACGTCGAGCAGCAGAAGGTCTGGCTGGACACGGTCGGCCCGCTGACCGCCTGCTTCGACGTCTACGACGACTTCTTCGGCCTGGGGGCCGGGGTCTACCACCGTACGGGCGGCCGGCGCGCGGGCGGACACTGCGTGCTGGTCGTCGGGTACGACGACGCGGCCGGCTGCTGGCTGTTCAAGAACTCCTGGGGGACGGCCCACCACGTCGGCGGCTACGGACGCATCGCCTACGGCGAGGCCGGCATCGACCAGTGGGCGAAGTACGGCCTGTACGGCACCGACGTCGACCCGTGGAGCAAGCGCCGTCTGCACACGGGCAACGTCTACGAGAGCGGCAACGGCCGCGCCCACCGCAACTTCGAGCTGCTCGCGCGCGCCGGAGGGGGCCGCCTGCAGCACTGGTGGCGCGAGGGCGAGGCCCCCTTCGCGTGGGCCCGCGCGGGCACCTTCGCCCACGACGCGTCGGGCCAACCCGCCTTCACCGGCAGCACCTACAACCGGAACATGGAGTCCCTGCACGTGACCACCGGCGGCCGGCTGCGCCACTGGTACTACGAGCAGTCCGCCGGCGTCTGGCGGGACGGCGGTGTCTTCGGTCCCGGGGACGCGGCCGTCGGCTCGACCCCGGCCTTCATCCAGAGCGACTACGGCAGGCCGGGCAACTTCGAGGTGGTCGTACGGACCGCGGACGGGCGGCTGAACCACTGGTGGCGGATCAACGGCGCCCCCTGGAGCTGGAACGACGGCGGGCGCTTCGCCTCCGGCATCGCCCACTACGGGCCCGCCCTCGTCCAGACCCGCGGCCGCCGTCTCGACCTCGTCGCCGCCCGCGCCGACGGCCGGATGCAGCGGTGGACCCGGGACGACGCGAACGGCTTCGTCTGGCGCGCCGGGGAGGTCTTCGGCGAAGGCGCAGTCTGCGCGCCCTGCCTGATCGAGGGCCAGTACGGGGCCGCGGACGAGGACACCGCCGGGAACTACGAGCTGTGCGTGGCCGTCGCCGGCGGCCGCGTCGAGCACTGGTGGCGGAGCGGTTCGTCCGGCTCGGCTTGGAGCCGCGGCGCCGTCTTCGGACGGGACGTCCTCGCGGTCACCGGGATGCTCCAGGGAAGCTTCGGGTTCAACCTGGAAGTCGTCGTCCTGCGCACCGACCGCCTGCTCCAGCACTACTGGCGCGGTTCCCCCTCACCGGACGGGTCCGGGGGAGGCGGAGGCTGGCACGAGGGGGCGGTGATCGGCCCCGCCTGAACCGGTGGGCCACGCCCGGGACCGGTCGTCGTCGTCCACATCCCGGACGGGCCGTGGCTTGCACCTGTCTTGTATCTATGCTGTGCGCATGCCATCCGTCACCTCCGCCGGCCCCGCTCCCGCTCCCGGCCCCTCCGCCGCCGTGACCGCCGCCGATCGCGTCTACCGGCACGTCAAGCAGGGTGTGCTGGAGCGCCGCTACGAGGGTGGCGTCCTGCTCACCGAGGGGGAACTCGCCGGAGCCGTGGGCGTCTCCCGCACGCCGGTCCGCGAGGCGCTGCTGCGCCTGGAGACCGAGGGGCTGCTGAAGCTGTACCCGAAGAAGGGCGCCCTGGTGCTCCCGGTCTCCGCGCAGGAGATCGCCGACGTGCTCGAAACCCGGCTGCTGGTCGAGGAGTTCACCGTGCGCCGGGCCGTACCCGCCCCGCCCGGGCTGCTGGAGCGGCTGGCCGGCCTGCTCGGGGAGCAGCGCCGGCACGCCGCCGAGGGCGACCTCGCCGCGATGACGGCCGCCGACCGGGCCTTCCACGCCGAGATCGTGCGCCACGCCGGCAACCAGATCCTGTGCCGCCTCTACGACCAGCTCCGCGACCGCCAGCTGCGGATGGGCGTGGCCCTGCTGCACGCCCACCCCGACCGGCTGGAGCGGACACTGGCCGAACACGCCGGGATCCTGGACGCGCTGCGGGCCGGGGACGCGGAGGCGGCGGCCGCGGCGGTGCGCGGGCACATCGGCCGGGTCGACTCGCTGGTGCGGGGGCCGGGCCGGTGAGCGTCCCCCCGATCCCGAAGGACCCGCCCGGCGGGCGCAGGGCCGTCGCCGTCTGGGGCATCGGCGTCGCCGTCTACTTCGTCGCGGTGATCTTCCGGACCAGCCTGGGCGTGGCCGGTCTGGACGCCGCCGACCGCTTCCACGTCGGCGCCTCGGCGCTGGCGACCTTCTCGTTGCTCCAACTGCTGGTGTACGCGGGGATGCAGATACCGGTGGGCCTGATGGTGGACCGGCTCGGCACCAAGAAGGTGCTGACGCTGGGCGCCGTGCTCTTCACCGTGGGGCAGATCGGATTCGCGCTCTCGCCCTCCTACGGGATGGCACTGGCCGCCCGGGCCCTGCTGGGCTGCGGCGACGCCATGACCTTCATCTCGGTGCTGCGGCTCGGCACCCGGTGGTTCCCGGCCCGGCGCGGTCCGCTGGTGGCGCAGCTCGCGGGCCTGGTCGGGATGGCGGGCAACCTCGTCTCGACGCTGGTCCTCGCGCCCGTCCTGCACGGGGTGGGCTGGGTGCCCGCCTTCGCGGGGAGCGCCGTGGCGGGCCTCGTCGTCCTGGTGCCGCTGGTGCTGTTCCTGCGGGACCACCCGGAGGGGTACGAACCGCGCCCGGAACCGGCCGCCGCGGCGACCGCGGCGGACGGCGGCGCCGCCCGTGCGGGCGGCTTCGTCCGGCGCCAGATCCGGGAATCGTGGAGCGAACCGGGCACCCGGCTCGGCCTGTGGGTGCACTTCACCACGCAGTTCCCGGCGATGGTCTTCCTGCTGCTGTGGGGGATGCCGTACCTCGTCGAGGCGCAGGGGCTGTCACGGACCGCCGCGGGCGGCCTGCTGACGCTGGTGGTCGTCTCGCACATGACGCTCGGCCTCGCCTACGGCCAGATCGTCGGCCGCAGCCAGTCCGCGCGGATCCCGCTGGTTGTGGGCACCGTCGGCCTGACCGCCCTGCTCTGGGCGTCGGTCCTGCTCTACCCGGGCGCGCACGCGCCGCTGCGGCTGCTGGTCACCCTGTGCCTGGTGCTGGGCTCCTGCGGTCCGGCCTCGATGATCGGCTTCGACTTCGCCCGCCCCGCCAACCCGCCCGAGCGCCAGGGCACCGCCTCCGGCATCACCAACATGGGCGGCTTCATCGCCTCGATGACCACCCTGCTGGCCGTGGGCATCCTGCTGGACGCCACCGGCGACAACTACCGCATCGCCTTCTCGACGGTGTTCGTCCTGGAAGCGGCCGGCATCGTCCAGATCCTGCGCCTGCGCCCCCGCGCACTGGCCCGCGAACGCGAACGCCCCGTCCCGGTCCCGGCGGCGGAGGGTGCCCGGCAGGAGCCGGGCCGCTTCGACCGCGCCGCCGTGTAGGCGCGGGCGGCGCCCGCTACGGCGTCACGGCGAACCGGGTCAGGATGGCGTCCGCCAGTTCCGCGTCGCCCTCCACCTTCACCCGGTCGGCGACGGCGTGCGCCCGTACCCGCCCGGCGGCCAGGCGCACGTACGTCTCCCAGTCCGTCGTCAGGGTCACGGCCGGCCCCAGCGACGGCGCCTTGTCCAGCGTCCCCCGGCCCGCCGCGTCGACCCGTACCGTCCGCATGAACTCCACCGGGCCGTGCACGTCGAGCACGACCGCCGAGTTCGCCGGCGCGCCCGCCAGTTTCGCGACCACCTTCGGCAGCCCGGAGAGGAGGACGTCGCGCGCCACGAACGCCGCCGGGGAGTCCCAGTTCCCGGGCGCGCCGAGCGCGTGGCGCAGGTCCTGCTCGTGGATCCACACGTCGAAGGCCCGCAGCCGCCACGCCTGTTCCAGCGTCACCGGGTCGCCCACCGGGCCGCGCACCATCGCGGCCGGATCCCGCTTCTCGTTCCGCAGCTGCCGGGAACGGCGGATGATCGTGTACTCCAGCTCCGAGGTCATCTCCGGCGCGGTGTGGTGGCGCCGTACGTCGACCTGCACTTCCATGTACCGGCTGAACTCGTCCACCACGTGCCGCAGGTCCCGGGCCACGGTGTGGATCGGCCTGGGGTCGCCGAGCTGCTCGCACTCGATACCGATGATGTGTGACACGACGTCACGGACCGACCAGCCCGGGCACGGCGTCGCCCTGTTCCACTCGCCCTCCGCCAGGGGCAGGACGAGCTCGGATATCGCCTCGATGGAGTGCGTCCACGCGTCGGCATAGGGCTGAAGGCTGGGATGGACGGTCAACGGGACCCCTCGCGGTGCTGTTCAGTGGCGCGTTTTCGGAAGCTATGGAAGTCGGACTCGGTTTCCAAAACTACGCTGCCGGTGAGCACCCCGGCAGTGCTTTCGTGTGACGATCGTAGGCCCGAGTTGACGGCTGGAAAGCCAGGACGGTGGTACTGTGCGCGCCTCGTTGATCCAAATCGCTGTGAATGAGGGCGAGTCGGTGTCCGCCCGGCGCTCCCGGGCGGCCGACCTCGTACGGGAGCAGGCCGGCTCCGACCTCGTGGTCCTGCCGGAGCTGTGGACGATCGGGGCCTTCGCCTACGAGCAGTTCGAGACCGAGGCGGAGCCGCTGGACGGCCCGACGTACGAGGCCATGTCCAAGGCCGCCCGCGACGCCGGGGTCTGGCTGCACGCGGGGTCGGTCGTGGAGCGCGCGGGCGACGGCTCGCTGTACAACACCGCCCTGGTGCTGTCCCCGGCGGGCGAGCTGGCCGCCAGCTACCGCAAGATCCACCGGTTCGGCTTCGACCAGGGCGAGGCGGTCCTGATGTCGGCCGGCGAGTCCCTGACCACGGTGGCGCTGCCCGAGCAGACGCTGGGCCTGGCCACCTGCTACGACCTGCGCTTCCCCGAGCTGTTCCGCGGCCTGGTCGATGCGGGCGCCACCACGATGGTCGTCGCCGCCGGCTGGCCGGCGCGGCGACGGTCGCACTGGACCCTGCTCAGCAGGGCGCGCGCCGTGGAGGACCAGTCGTACGTCCTGGCGTGCGGGCTGGCCGGCACCCACGCGGGCGTCGAACAGGCGGGGCACAGCCTGGTGGTGGACCCGTGGGGCGAGGTCCTGGCAGAGGCCGGCCCGGACGAGGCCGTCCTCACGGTCGACCTCGACCCGGCCAAGGTCCCGGAGACCCGCGCCCAGTTCCCGGCCCTCAAGGACCGCCGCCTGGGCCGCTAGCCGTATCGACCCGCAGACCACCGACCGCAGACCACCGACTGTCGACCGCAGACCGCCGTCCGGCGCCGTCAGTCCCCGGCGTCCGGCGCGGCGTCCTCCTGTTCCTCGCGCCGCTCCTCGCGTTCCTTCTCCGCCATCCGGATCACGCACACGGCCACCGCGAGGAGCAGCGCCGCCTCCGCGTCCTCCCGGACCACGTCCACGGCGTAGGTCTCGCGGATCCGGTACCACTGCCGGGAGACCAGCGCCAGCAGTTCGCCGTCGTACTCGACCTTGAACTCGCGGTCCAGGATCCGGCCGCTGACATCCAGCTCGGTGCCCTCCACCAGGGTCACCAGGTAGTGGTTGCGCAGCAGCGAGAACCGCTTCCTGCGGATCACCGCGAGGCGGCCGCCGTCCCGCTCCAGGGTCATCGCGTCGCGGAAGCTGAACATCTTCTCCCGCAGGGTGATCAGGGTCCGCCCGTCGGGATCCTTCAGCTCCAGGGTGTCCCGTACCCGCAGCGCCTTCCCGTCGACGAGGAAGACGTGGCGCCCCGCCTCGTCCTCCACCCGGTAGTCGTCCCCGATGGCCAGCACTTTGTCCCGAACCAGGTATTTCATGCCGTCATCGCTGCCCGCGATAGGTTGCCGTCATGCCCCTGCTCTACGTGACCGACCTGGCGTACCCGGCGCGCGGCCGCCGCTACTGCGACGAGGACATATTCCTCACCTCCCGGCTGCGCGCCCACTTCGAGGTGGCCCTGTGCCACCCCGGCGACGCCCTGGCCCTGATGCCCGGCTTCGACGCGGTGGTCGTCCGCAACAGCGGCCCGGTCCTGCACTACCAGGAGGCGTACGACGCCTTCCGCGCGGCCGCACTCGCCGCCGGGACCCCGGTCTACAACCCCCTCACCGGCCGCGGCGACATGGCGGGCAAGCAGTACCTGCTCGACCTGACCGCCGCCGGCTACCCGGTCATCCCGACCGTCGACGACCCGGCGCGCCTGTCGGAGCTGCCGCGGGCGGCGCAGTACGCCGTCAAGCCCAAACAGGGCGCCGACTCCATCGGCCTCACCTTCACCGCCACCCCGCAGGGCCCCGCGGGCGAGGTCCTCGTCCAGCCCCGCATCGACTTCGCGTACGAGGTGTCCTTCTACTTCGTCGACGACGCCTTCCAGTACGCCCTCTACGCCCCGGACCCGGCCCGCCGCTGGGAGCTGCGGCCCTACGCCGCCACCGACGCGGACCTGGCCTTCGCCCGCGTGTTCATCGCGTGGAACACCCTGGACCACGGCATCCAGCGCGTGGACGCCTGCCGAGCCCCTCCGGAGAGCTGCTGCTGGTGGAGCTGGAGGACCTGAACCCCTACCTCTCGCTGGACCTGCTCCCGGAGCCGGAGCGCGACTCCTTCGTGGATGCCTTCGCCCGCTCCCTCCACGCCTTCGCCCCCGGCGCCTAGGGCCCGCAGGTGTCGGGCCCGACCCCGGATGGCACCCTTGGGGACATGGATTCTGCCTCCCCCGCGCCCCGCCGACGTGCCCGTGTCCGTGCCCCCGAGCTGATCGGCAAGGGCGGCTGGCTGAACACCGGTGGGAAGGATCTCACCCTCGCCGACCTGCGAGGTAAGTGCGTTGTTGTAGATTTCTGGACCTTCTGCTGCATCAACTGCCTGCACGTCCTCGACGAGCTGCGCGAGCTGGAGGAGAAGCACCGCGACACCGTCGTGATCATCGGGGTGCACTCCCCGAAGTTCGTGCACGAGGCCGAGCACGCCGCCGTCGTCGATGCCGTCGAGCGGTACGAGGTGCACCACCCCGTACTGGACGACCCCGAGCTCGCCACCTGGAAGCAGTACGCCGTACGGGCCTGGCCCACGCTCGTCGTGATCGACCCCGAGGGGTACGTCGTCGCGCAGCACGCCGGTGAAGGCCACGCGCACGCCATCGCGCGGCTCGTCGAGGAGCTGGAAGCCGAGCACGAGGCCAAGGGCACGCTGCGGCGCGGTGACGGGCCGTACGTGGCGCCCGAGCCGGTCGCAGGCGACCTGAGGTTTCCCGGGAAGGCGCTGGCGCTGCCCTCCGGGAACTTCCTGGTGTCGGATTCGACCCGGCACCAGCTCGTGGAGCTGGCCGCCGACGGGGAGAGCGTCGTACGGCGCATCGGCAGCGGCGAGCGCGGTTTCGGGCCCGGTGCCTTCAGCGAGCCGCAGGGTCTGGCGCTGCTGCCGGACGGCAGCGTCGTCGTCGCCGACACCGTGAACCACGCCCTGCGCCGCTTCGACCCGGTGAGCGGGACCGTCGAGACCGTCGCCGGGACCGGGCGCCAGTGGTGGCAGGGATCGCCCACCTCGGGGCCCGCCCTGGAGGTGGACCTGTCCTCGCCGTGGGACGTGGCCTGGTGGCAGGGCCGGGTGTGGATCGCCATGGCCGGCGTCCACCAGCTGTGGACCTGGGATCCCGAGGCTGGGACGGTCGCACTGGCGGCCGGGACGACCAACGAGGGGCTCCTGGACGGCCCGGCCGGCGAGGCATGGTTCGCGCAGCCGTCCGGGCTCGCGGCCGCCGGGGACCGGCTGTGGATCGCCGACTCCGAGACCAGCGCCCTGCGGTACGTGGAACGCGCCGGGCAGGAGCGGCAGGGCGAGGGGCACGGCGGGGGCCCCGGCGGGGGCTACGTCATCCGGACCGCGGTCGGGACCGGCCTGTTCGACTTCGGGCACCGGGACGGCGAGGCGGGCCAGGCCCTGCTCCAGCACCCGCTCGGGGTCACCGCACTGCCCGACGGGTCGGTCGCGGTGTGCGACACCTACAACCACGCGCTGCGCCGCTTCGACCCGGCCACCGGCGAGGTCTCGACGCTGGCCACCGACCTGCGCGAGCCCAGCGACGCCGTGCTGGCCGGCGAGGACATCGTGGTCGTCGAGTCGGCCCGGCACCGGCTGACCCGGCTGCGCCTCCCGGAGGAGGCGGTCCGGGTCGAGTCCGTGGCGCACCGCACGCAGCGGGCCGCGACGGAGGTGGCTCCCGGCACGCTGCGTCTGGACGTGGTCTTCCAGGCGCCGGCCGGCCAGAAGCTGGACACCCGCTACGGGCCGTCCACGCGGCTGCTGGTCTCCTCGACCCCGCCGGAGCTGCTGTCGGGCGGGGAGGGCGCCGGTACGGACCTCTTCCGGGAGCTGGCGCTGAACCCCGAGGTCACCGAGGGCGTACTGCACGTGTCCGCGATGGCGGCGTCCTGCGACGACGACCCGGACAACGAGTACCCGGCGTGCCATGTCCACCAGCAGGACTGGGGCGTCCCGGTGACGGTCACCGAGCGGGGGATCTCCCGTCTGCCGCTCGTCCTGGCGGGCCTCGACGCCGAGTAGCGCGGCCGGCCGGGGCAGCCCGGGCGCGGGCGCGGCCCCGCTCCGGACCGGGGGTCCGGGGCGGGGCCGCGCGCGTCCGGCGTGGGGATCAGCCCTCCAGGAAGGCGACTAGGGCGTTGGCGAGCAGGAACGGGTCGTCGGCCCCGCACAGTTCGCGGGCGCTGTGCATCGAGAGGATCGCGACGCCGATGTCGACGGTCTGGATGCCGTGGCGGGCGGCGGTGATCGGGCCGATCGTCGTGCCGCAGGGCATCGAGTTGTTGGAGACGAAGGTCTGCCACGGCACGCCGGCCCGCTCGCAGGCACCCGCGAACACCGCGCGTCCGCTGCCGTCCGTCGCGTACCGCTGGTTGACGTTGACCTTGAGGATGGGGCCGCCGTTGGCGCGCGGGTGGTGCGAGGGGTCGTGCCGCTCCGCGTAGTTGGGGTGCACGGCGTGGCCCGTGTCGGAGGACAGGCAGATGGTCCCGGCGAAGGCCCGGGCACGGTCCTCGTAGGAGCCGCCGCGCGAGAAGACCGAACGTTCCAGCACGTTGCCCAGCAGGGGTCCGTCCGCGCCGGTGTCCGACTGCGACCCGTTCTCCTCGTGGTCGAAGGCGGCCAGCACCGGGATGTGGTCGAGTTTCCGGGCGCCGGATGCGGCCGCCAGCGCCGCGATCCCCGCGTGCACGGACAGCAGGTTGTCCATCCGGGGCCCGGCCAGCAGCTCGCGGTCACGGCCCAGGTAGGCGGGCGGCTCGATCGAGTGGACCATCAGGTCCCAGCCCGCCACCGAGCCCTGCGCCAGGCCCTCTTCCTCCTCCAGGAAGGCGATCAGGTCGCCCTCCTGGACCTCGCCCAGGCCCCAGATGGGCTGCATGTGGCGCTGCTTGTCCAGCTTCAGTCCGTCGGTGTTTACCGACCGGTCCAGATGCACGGCCAGTTGGGGCACGCGCAGCAGGGCGCGGTCCACGTTCACCAGGCGCTCGGTGCCGTCGCGCAGGGTCAGCCGGCCGGCCAGGCCCAGGTCGCGGTCCAGCCAGGTGTTGAGCAGGGTGCCGCCGTAGATCTCGACGGCGATCTGGCGCCAGCCCTGCGAGCCCGTGTCCGGCAGCGGCTTGACCCGCAGGTTGGGGGAGTCGGTGTGCGCGCCGACGATCCGGAACGGCGTGTGCGCGGCGGCGCCTTCGGGGACGAACCAGGCGATGAGCGCGCCGCCGCGGAGCACGAACTTGCCCCCGGTGCCGGCATCCCAGGCGTCCGTTTCCGACAACTGCCTGAAGCCTGCCTTTTCCAGCCGCTCGGCCGCGTTGGCCACGGCGTGGTACGGCGACGGACTGGCCGTAAGGAAGGTCATCAGATCGTCGGTGTGGCCGCGGTCGAAGCGGGCGGGAGAGCTCATGTGGTTCACCTTAACGACGGTCGTGTTCGCCATGGCCGGACTGCGGTGGATGGCCGAGGGGGGCCGGGGGCCGGGCGGTGTGGGATCCGCGGTCCCGTCGGTGCTCAGCCCGGCGGGCGCTCGAAGCGGCGCTGCAGCTGCCGGCGTTCGCCCCGGCGGATGCGCGGGAGCATCTGCGGGGTCTGCGCGGAGCGCTGTGCGCGCCTCTTGCGTCCGGCGCAGAAGATACAGCCCTCACCGGGGGGTGCGTCGGGGTCGATGGGCGCTCCGGGGTGCTCGGAGCAGCCCGAGGCGTTGCGCGGGCGGGACAGTTCTCGGGCGACGATGAAGGCGCGGTGGAGGTCGTCGGCGATGCGGACGAAGTCCTGCGCGGGGGAGGACAGGCTCAGGTGGAAGCGCTGGTCCTCGACGGTGCGCACGCAGTCGCGCAGCGCCTGGAGCGTGTACGGGGGCTCCGGCACCGGGTAGCCGAGGCGGCGCTGCTCGGCGGCGGGCGCGGGGGCGGCTGGGCGGCCGCCCTGCCGCCGCTGTCCGAGGCGGCGCCGGTCGTTGCAGATGAGGCAGCGGCCCCAGCCGTCGGGCGCCTCGGGGTCGAGGGCGCCGTTGGGGTGCTCGGGGCAGCCGGTGTAGCTCTTGGCGGGAGCGAGCCCGGCGGCGGTCTTGAAGGCCACGTAGAGGGCATCGGCGATGGTGTCGTACTCGGCGGGGTGCGCGCCGTCGTACAGCTCCCGGAGGTGGTCGCCGAGGCTGCCCAGGCTCGCCTGCAGCTCCTTGAGGGCGTACGGCCGCCCGGTGGGGACGGAATACCCCCTGCTGCCGTGCTGATCCTGTGGACTCATGCCTACGAGCGTCCCATGAACGACCGACAACGGGTAAAGGCGCAGGACACGGGCCTGTGGGGGCGGACGGAACGTCCGGCACGCGGCAGCGGCCGGGCCCCCGTGCGGAGGGCCCGGCCGCTGCGCGCGTGCGACGGGTGGGGGCGGGAGCGCCTTAGAAGGCGGCCTCGTCGAGCTCCATGAGGGAGTTGTCGACGACCTCGGCCAGCTGGCGCTGGACCGAGACGCCCGGCAGGACCTGCGCGGCGAAGAACTTCGCTGCGGCGATCTTGCCGGTGTAGAAGGGGGCGTCCTTGGCGGAGGCGGTGGCGAGCTTCTCGGCGGCCACCGCCGCGCCCTTGAGCAGCAGGTATCCGACGACCACGTCGCCGGAGGCCATCAGCAGGCGGGTGGTGTTCTGGCCGACCTTGTAGATGTTCTTGACGTCCTCGCCGGTGGCGGTGAGGTCGACGATCATCTGGCCGACGATGGCCTCCAGGTCCACGGCGGCCTTGGCGAGCGCGTCGCGGGCCGGGGCGAGGTCGTCGCCGCCGGCGGCCTCGGCCAGGAACTTCTTGATCGTCTCGGAGAGGACGTTCAGGGAGGCGCCCTGGTCGCGGACGATCTTCCGGAAGAAGAAGTCCTGACCCTGGATGGCGGTGGTGCCCTCGTAGAGGGTGTCGATCTTGGCGTCGCGGATGTACTGCTCGATCGGGTACTCCTGCAGGTAGCCGGAGCCACCGAAGGTCTGCAGGGACTGCGCGAGCTGCTCGTACGACTTCTCCGAGCCGTAGCCCTTCACGATCGGCAGGAGCAGGTCGTTCAGGCCGACCAGCGCGGAGGCGTCCTCGCCCGCGGCCTGCTTGACCTGGATCTCGTCCTGGATGGACGCGGTGTACAGCACCAGGGCGCGCATGCCCTCGGCGTACGCCTTCTGCGTCATGAGCGAGCGCCGCACGTCGGGGTGGTGCGTGATGGTGACCTTGGGCGCGGTCTTGTCCATGAAGTTGGCCAGGTCCGGGCCCTGCACGCGCTCCTTGGCGTACTCCAGCGCGTTCAGGTAGCCGGTGGAGAGGGTGGCGATGGCCTTCGTGCCGACCATCATCCGGGCGAACTCGATGATCATGAACATCTGGCGGATGCCGTCGTGCTTGTCGCCGATCAGCCAGCCCTTGGCGGGGTGCTGGTCGCCGAAGGTCATCTCGCACGTGTTGGAGGCCTTGAGGCCCATCTTGTGCTCGACGTTCGTGGCGTAGACGCCGTTGCGCTCGCCCAGCTCGCCGGTCTCCCAGTCGAAGTGGAACTTCGGGACGAGGAAGAGCGACAGGCCCTTGGTGCCGGGGCCGTGACCCTCGGGGCGGGCGAGGACGTAGTGGAGGATGTTCTCCTCCATGTCGTGCTCACCGGAGGTGATGAAGCGCTTCACGCCCTCGATGTGCCACGAGCCGTCGGGCTGCTGGACCGCCTTGGTGCGGCCGGCGCCGACGTCCGAGCCCGCGTCCGGCTCGGTGAGCACCATCGTGGAGCCCCAGCGCTTCTCGACCGCTATCTGCGCGATCTTCTTCTGCGCCTCGTTGCCCTCGTCGAACAGGACGCCGGCGAAGGCCGGGCCGGAGGAGTACATCCACACGGCCGGGTTCGAGCCGAGCAGCAGCTCGGCGTAGGCCCAGATGAGGGAGCGGGGCGAGACGGTGCCGCCGATCTCCTCGGGCAGGCCCAGGCGCCAGTACTCGGAGTCCATGAAGGCTTCGTAGCTCTTCTTGAAGGACGCCGGGACGGGCGCGGTGTTGGTGGCCGGGTCGAAGACCGGCGGGTTGCGGTCGGCGTCCGCGAAGGAGGCGGCCAGCTCGTTCTCGGCGAGGCGGGCGATCTCGGACAGGACGCTCTTGGCGGTCTCGGTGTCCATCTCCTCGAACGGACCGGTGCCGTACAGCTTGTCGCGGCCGAGCACCTCGAAGAGGTTGAACTCGATGTCGCGGAGATTCGACTTGTAGTGCCCCATGGCGACGGCTCCGTTAAGGCTCGGGGAGACAGGTTCCTCGTACATACCAATCGGTAACGTCATGATGCTACCCGTGGGTAATAAGTCGCAACCCCCGGCGCCCCACTGTGACGGGCATCAAGCCGGGATCGCGGCGGCGGGCCCGGCCCGATCCGGAGCGGCCTAGGGGTGGCGGAGCTCGGCCCAGACGGTCTTGCCGCTGTGCGGCCCGGGCCGCACGCCCCAGCGGGTGGCGACGGCTCCGACCAGGGCCAGGCCCCGGCCGCCCTCGTCCTCCTCCGTCGCCCGGCGCAGGACGGGCCACAGCCGGGGATCGGGGTCGCCGACCTCCACGCGGGTGCGGCCCTCGGGCGTACGGGTGATGGCCAGGGTCACGGGGGTGCCCTCGCCGACGTGCAGGATCACATTGCCGACGAGCTCGCTCACACACAGCTGGAGGTCGTCGCAGGGCGCGTCGAGGTGCGCCCGCACGGCCCGCCGCAGCGCGGCCAGCTCCGCGGGCACGGCGAGCACCCCGGTGCGGAACGGCCTCACCGGCCGGAGGCCCGGTTCAGTGCCTCGGCGAGCGCGCGGGCGGCGGCGGGGTTGCAGTTGCCGAGGGTGATCAGGGGCGGGGCCGGATGCCGCGCGGCGTAGGAGGGGAGGTGCAGGTCGAGGGAGGGGAGGGTGATCCCGTGCGCGGCCAGGGCGCCCCGGAGCTCGGTCAGTGCGTCGATCGCGACGCGGTCGCCGGCGTGGTCGCTCATGGAGGTGGGTCCGTTCCTGTGCGGAGTGTGACGAATCCCTCACAGGGTGGGGTCACGGTGCGTACCGTGGGAAGGGTTTGAGGTTGCGCTGGTCAAGTGGCAAATGACGGTGGTGGGTTGTGCCTGCTCGTAAGGACCCTGATGCGTCGGCGAACGTTCCGTCGTTCTACGGCGCGGAGCTGCGCTTCAAGCGGGAAGCCGCCGGGCTCACGCTGGAGCAGCTGGCGGAGGACAGCTTCCGGGGTGTCCCGTTCCTGAGCCAGATCGAGCGCGGCGAGCGCCGGATGCCGCTGGACCTGGCCCGGCACGTGGACGCGAGGCTGGGGACGGACGGCTTTTTCGAGCGGCGCTGTGAAGACGCGCGCAAGGCGAAGCAGTCCGGGCACGCCGAATACTTCGCGGACGTGGCGGAGATGGAGCCGTTCGCGGAGACGATCGAGGAATGGGCGCCGGTGGTCATCCCCGGGTTGCTACAGACGGAGAGTTATGCCAGGGCGGTCGTCCGCACTTGCCTCCCGTGGTTGCGGCCCGCGGTAGTCGAGAAGCAGGTCAACGCCCGGATGGAGCGGGCGAGACTCTGGGAGCATGAGGAACGGCCGGCGTTCTGGGCGGTCCTGCACGAGTCGCTGATCCGCAATGCGCTCCTGTCGCCCGAGGAGATGACGCATCAGTTGGACCGCATCGTGCACGTGGTCCGGTCCTCGCAGAGTGTTCTGCAGATCCTCCCGGAAACGGTGGCCGCACACCCGATGATGATGGGAATGATCAAGGTGATGACGTTCCCGGACGCGCCGCCGGTGGTGTACACGGAGGGCCTTCACAGCGGCCAACTCATCGACTTTCCCGCTCTCCTGAAGGACTACCGCAGGTCGTACGATCTGCTCAGGGCTGCCGCACTGTCACCTGAGGTGTCCCTGGCGAGGATCGAAGCCGCTGCAGAGGAGTCCCGACATGCCAAGCACCGACACTGACCTGAGTTCCGCCAGTTGGCGCAAGAGCAGCTACAGCAACGGCAGCGGCGGTGACTGCGTTGAGGTCGCGGAAGGGTTCCTCGGCGCTGCCATCTGGCGCAAGAGCAGCTTCAGCAACGGCACAGGCGGCGAGTGCGTCGAGGTGGCCGACGGCCTCGTCGGGGTCGTGCCCGTCCGGGACTCCAAGCAGCCGGACGGGCCCGTCGTCGTCGTCGGGGCCCGCGCATGGGTCCCGTTCGTGCGGGCGCTGAAGGCCGGGGGGCCGCGCGGCTGAGGCCGTCGCCGGGGGCCGCCGGGCGCTGGTGGCCCGTACCCGACCGTAGGGCGGCGGCCGCTCGGTAGTCTGTGCCGCATGTACGGCTACGACCAGACTCCGGGCGCCCAGCAGCAGTACGCCCCGCCGCAGCCCCCGCCCCAGCAGGGCTACGCGCAGCAGCCGCCGCTGTACCCCGAGCCGTCGCCCCCCTCCCTCGCGGACGCGGTGCGGGCCTTCACGACCGGTCAGCTCGCCGCCGAGGACTTCCAGCAGATCTTCGCCACGTCGAAGGTCTACTGCCCGCGCGGCGAGACCCCCGGCTTCCTCGCGCTGCACAACACCCAGCACCCCGTCATCCCGATGTTCACCACGCTCAAGGAGCTGCGCCGGTACGCCGGCAAGGAGTCCAAGTACTTCGTGATCACCGGAGCCGAGGTGATCGACCTGCTGCCCACCGGCTACGGGTTCGTCCTGGACATGGAGGGCGACCACCGGATGGTCTTCGACGCGAAGGCGGTCGAGCAGATGGTCGACTTCGCCATGCGCCGCATGTACGGCTAAACGAAAAGGTCATACGGGTCGGCCCAGCGCGGCCGGCAAAGGTCGGCGCGTCGACGGAAGCGGGCCGGGGTGATCCCCGGCCCGCTTCCGTGCGTCCGGGCCCCGTGGCGCGCCTGGCGGGCCGTCGTACGCGTCCGGGGCGGTGCGGGAATGAAGCGGGAGGGGGCGTGGTTCTGCGGGGTGTGGCAGAAAGTTCGAGATTCAACTAAACTCGACGCAGAAGGAGGTCCTGACCATGCCCGCAGTGACTGTTGAGAACCCGTTGACGCTCCCGCGTGTGGCCCAGCCCCAGGCGGTCGTCCCGCGCAAGGTGCTGGCCGTCACCACCGCTCCCGCCGGGTTCGAGGGTGAGGGATTCCCGGTGCGCCGCGCGTTCGCGGGGATCAACTACCAGTACCTCGACCCGTTCATCATGATGGACCAGATGGGCGAGGTGGAGTACGCGCCGGGCGAGCCGAAGGGCACGCCGTGGCACCCGCACCGGGGCTTCGAGACCGTCACGTACCTGATCGACGGAACCTTCGTCCACCAGGACAGCAACGGCGGCGGCGGCGTCATCAACGGCGGCGACACGCAGTGGATGACCGCTGGGGCGGGCCTCCTGCACATCGAGGCCCCGCCGGAGTCGCTCGTCGTCAGCGGCGGCCTCTTCCACGGCCTCCAGCTGTGGGTCAACCTCCCGGCCTCCGACAAGATGATGCCCCCGCGCTACCAGGACATCGGCGGCGGCCAGGTCCAGCTGCTGACCACCCCGGACGGCGGCGCGCTGCTCCGCGTGATCGCCGGCGAGCTGGACGGGCACGAGGGCCCGGGCATCACCCACACCCCCATCACGATGATCCACGCGACCATCACGCCGGGCGCCCGGATCACCCTGCCGTGGCGCGAGGACTTCAACGCCCTGGCGTACGTCATGGCCGGGCGCGGCTCGGTCGGCGAGGACCGCCGCCCCGTCCGCACCGGGCAGACGGCCGTCTTCGGCGAGGGCGGCTCCCTCACGGTGCGGGCCGACGAGTCCCAGGACTCCAACGCCCCGGACCTGGAGGTCGTCATCCTCGGCGGTCGTCCGATCCGGGAGCCGATGGCGCACTACGGGCCGTTCGTCATGAACAGCAAGCACGAGCTCCAGCAGGCCTTCGACGACTTCCAGGCGGGCCGGCTGGGGACCGTACCCACCACGGAGCGCACGAGGTAGCAGCAGCGGCAGCCCCCGCACGGGCCCCGCGTCCGGAAACGGCGCGGGGCCCGTGCCGTTTCCGGACGGCACGTCGACGGCCGCCCCGGGGGCCCGCCGGGCAGGGGCCCGGGCGAGCCGGAGCCCGGACGGCCCATCCGGCCCGCACGGCACGTCCGGCCCGTCCGGCCCGTCCGGCCCCTCCGGCCTCACACCACCGGGTCGGTGTCCGGTTTCGCCTGCTCGCGGAGCTCGAACCAGATGGACTTGCCCTCGCCGCGCGGGTCCACGCCCCAGCTGTCGGCCAGCATCTCCATCAGCAGCACCCCGCGGCCGCTGGAGGCCGTCTCGCCCGGGTTCCGCCTGTGCGGGGGTTCGTCGCTCGCGTCGGCGACCTCGATGCGCAGCCGGCGGCCGCCGAGCTCACCCACCGCCTCCGCGACCAGCACCGCGTCGCCGTCGGTGTGCACCAGGACGTTGGTGATCATCTCGGAGACCATGAGCACCGCCGAGTCCACCTGCTCCGGGTCGGCCCAGTCGTGCAGCAGCTCACGGATCTGCCGGCGCGCGTCCGCGATCCGCTGCGGCTCGGCCTGGGCGACCGTCAGCATCGTGCGGCGCGCGGGCCGGCCGGGGTGGCGCACCGGCGAGCCACAGCCGCACTCTCCGCCTTCGCGGCACAGCAGCAGCACGGCTATGTCGTCCTCGCGGCGGTCGGCCAGCGGGCCGGTGGTGTGGTGCGAGGACGGGCCGTGGACGGCCTGGACCAGCAGATCCGCCAGCCTTTCGAGGTGCCCGCCGTCGAGGTGGCCGCCCTCCGGGCCCCGCTCGTCCGGGGCGGACTCCAGGATCGCCCGCAGCCGTGCCCAGCCGGTGTCCAGGTCGTGCCCACCGGTCTCGATGAGGCCGTCGGTGCACAGCATCATCGTCTCGCCGGGCTCCAGCGTGAAGCGGGTCGTGGGGTAGTCGGTGTCGGGGACGATCCCGAGGGGCAGCCCGCCCGCGGTGGAGCGCATCAGGACCGTCCCGTCCGCCATCCGGACGACCGGATCGGGGTGCCCGGCGCGGGCCACCTCCAGCACGCCGGTGCGCGGGTCGCACTCCACGTACAGGCAGGTGGCGAACCGGGGACTGTGGAAGTCCTGGTCCTCCCGGGCGTCGGACTGCGTCGAGGAGCCGAGCCCGGCCAGGAAGCGGGAGGCGCGGGAGAGCACCGCGTCGGGGCGGTGGCCCTCCGAGGCGTAGGCCCGTACGGCGATCCGCAGCTGACCCATCAGCCCGGCCGCCCGGACGTCATGGCCCTGCACGTCGCCGATGACCAGCGCGAACCGTCCCGAGGGCAGCGGGATCATGTCGTACCAGTCACCGCCCACCTCCAGCCCGCCGCCCGTCGGGACGTACCGGGCGGCGAGCCGCATGCCGGGGATCTCCGGCCCGAGCTGCGGCATCATCGACCGCTGGAGGCCGGTGGTCAGCTCCCGCTCGGACTCGGTGACCCCGGCGCGCTGGAGCGCCTGCGCCAGCATCCGGGCCACGGTGGTCAGGACGGACCGCTCGTCGGGCGAGAAGGACACGGGGTGCTTGAAGGCGGCCATCCAGGCGCCCATGGTCCGGCCGGCCACGATCAGCGGCAGGAAGGCCCAGGAGACCCGTCCGAAGCGCTGGGCGAGGGGCCAGGTCGCCGGGAAGCGCCGCTTGTACTCCTCGGGGCTGGGCAGGTAGATCGCCCGGCCGGTGCGCACGACCTCCGCGGCCGGGTAGTCCGTGTCGAGGCGCATCTCCGTGAAGGGACCGTCGTCGCCGGGGCCGTGACCGTGGTGCCCGGTGATCGACAGCCGGTCGCCCTCCACGCCGAAGACGGCCAGCCCGTCCGGGCTGAAGCCGGGCATGGACAGCGAGGCCGCGACCCGCAGCACCTCCGCCGTGGAGCGGGCCTCCGCCAGTGCCCGCCCGGCGTCCAGCAGGAAGGCCTCGCGGGAGCGCCGCCAGTCGCCGGTGATGGGCGTGTGCACGGCGGTGGTGCCTGGCTGCGGCTCGGCGATCTCCTGGATGGTGCCGATCAGCTCGTAGTCGACGTGGCCGTCGGCCGTCCGGTTCTCCACCGGTTTGGAGCGGCTGCGCACGGTCCGCAGGACCCGCCCGTCCTCGTCCATGATCCGCAGCCGGGCCTCGGCGAGCGTGTCCTCGGCCACGGCCAGGTTCACGATGCCGTTGATCTCGTTCCAGTCCACCGGGTGGAAACGCGACCGTACCGCCACCTCGGGCAGCACCACCGGCTCGGCGGGCAGGCCGAGGAGCCGGGCGGCCTCGCCGTCGAGGGTGACCGTCCCGGAGGCGTTGTCCCATCGCCACAGGCCGGTCGCGATGGCGGCCAGGACGTCCTCGGTGCGCACCCGGTCATCTTTACAGGTCATCCCTCCCGGGTGCCTGTTCAGCGCGCTCGCCGGGAGCATCCCGCAGGCCCCCGCGGGCATGCCCGGTCCGCCCCCCGCCCGGACGGTAACCTTGTGAGGGTTGAGTCCACCCTGGTATCACGAAGAACTGGATGACTGATGCATCGGTACAGGTCCCACACCTGCGGCGAGCTCCGCGCCTCTGACGTCGGCAGCGACGTCCGGCTGAGCGGCTGGCTGCACAACCGTCGAGACCTGGGCGGCATCCTCTTCATCGATCTGCGTGACCACTACGGCATCACGCAGCTCGTGGCCCGTCCCGGCACCGCCGCGAACGAGGCGCTGAGCAGCGTCACCAAGGAGACCGTCGTCCGCATCGACGGCAAGGTCGTCTCCCGTGGCGCGGACAACGTCAACCCGGAGCTGCCCACCGGCGAGATCGAGATCGAGGTCTCCGGTGTCGAGGTGCTCGGCGCGGCCGCCCCGCTGCCCTTCACCATCAACACGGACGACGGGGTGAACGAGGAGCGGCGCCTGGAGTACCGCTTCCTCGACCTGCGCCGCGAGCGCATGCACCGCAACATCATGCTGCGCTCGGCCGTCATCGCCTCCATCCGCTCCAAGATGGTGGCCCTCGGCTTCAACGAGATGGCGACCCCGATCCTCACCGCGACCTCCCCCGAGGGCGCCCGTGACTTCGTGGTGCCGTCCCGCCTGAACCCGGGCAAGTTCTACGCCCTGCCGCAGGCCCCGCAGCAGTTCAAGCAGCTGCTGATGATCTCCGGCTTCGACCGGTACTTCCAGATCGCGCCGTGCTTCCGCGACGAGGACGCCCGCGCCGACCGCTCGCCGGGCGAGTTCTACCAGCTCGACGTGGAGATGTCCTTCGTCGAGCAGGAGGACGTCTTCCAGCCCATCGAGCGCCTGATGACCGAGATCTTCACGGAGTTCGGCAAGGGCCGCGAGGTCACCTCGCCCTTCCCGCGGATCCCGTTCCGCGAGTCGATGCTGAAGTACGGCAACGACAAGCCCGACCTGCGCGCCAAGCTGGAGCTCGTCGACATCACCGACGTGTTCGAGGGCTCGGAGTTCAAGGCCTTCGCCGGCAAGCACGTGCGGGCGCTGGCCGTCCCGGACACCGCCGCGCAGCCGCGCAAGTTCTTCGACGGTCTCGGCGAGTACGCGATCTCGCTGGGCGCCAAGGGCCTGGCCTGGGTCCGCGTCGGCGAGGACGGCGCCCTGACCGGCCCGATCGCCAAGTTCCTCA
The DNA here is from genome assembly GCF_001905445.1 of Streptomyces sp. CB00455. Taxonomy (GTDB): domain Bacteria; phylum Actinomycetota; class Actinomycetes; order Streptomycetales; family Streptomycetaceae; genus Streptomyces. The sequence continues at coordinate 333,739 of NZ_LIVQ01000004.1, forward strand.
CCGAGGAGAACGTCAAGGTCCTCACCGAGCGTCTGGGTCTGGCCCACGGCCACGCCGTGTTCTTCGGCGCGGGCGACTTCGACGAGGTCTCCAAGATCATGGGCCCGGTCCGGGTCGAGGCCGCCAAGCGTGCCGGCCAGTTCGAGGAGAACGTCTTCCGTTTCTGCTGGATCGTCGACTTCCCGATGTACGAGAAGGACGAGGAGACCGGCCGGATCGACTTCTCGCACAACCCCTTCTCCATGCCGCAGGGCGGCATGAAGGACCTGGAGGAGAAGGACCCGCTCGACATCCTGGCGTGGCAGTACGACATCGTCTGCAACGGCATCGAGCTGTCCTCCGGCGCCATCCGCAACCACGAGCCCGAGGTCATGCTGAAGGCCTTCGAGATCGCCGGTTACGAGGCCGAGACCGTCGAGCGCGAGTTCGCCGGCATGCTGCGCGCCTTCCGCCTGGGCGCCCCGCCGCACGGTGGCATCGCCCCGGGTGTGGACCGCATCGTGATGCTGCTGGCCGACGAGCCGAACATCCGCGAGACCATCGCCTTCCCGCTGAACGGCAACGCGCAGGACCTGATGATGGGCGCGCCGACGGTGCTGGAGGAGGCCCGTCTGCGTGAGCTGAACATCGCGCTGCGCAAGCCGGTGGAGACGAAGGCGGCCGACGCCAAGCCGGTCACCGAGGCCGTCCACCCGGACGCCGCGCGGTAAGCGCGACCGACAGCTGTGACGAAGGGCCCGGGATCGCTGATCCCGGGCCCTTCGGTCGTGTGTGCGCCGCCCGTCGTCGCGCGCTCGTGTCGCGCGCTCGGGCGGTCGCGGTCAGAAGCGGTCCAGGATGCCCTTGAGGAGGGCGGTGGACGTCAGCTCGCGGGGGGCGGGGCCGGCGTGGAAGAAGCCGGCGTTCCCGGTGTCCAGCCTGCGCACGAAGTCGAAGGCCTTGGTGTCGTGTTCGCCGAAGCCGACGAACTGCCAGTGGATGCCGGGGGCGGTGACGGCGGCCGCGGTGAGCGCCGCCTTCGCCGGCTGCCGGTTGTCGGGGGCGCCGTCGGTCTGGAACACGACGAGGGCCGGGCCCTCGCCGCCGTCCTTCTGGTAGTGCTCGACGACGGCCTCGACGGCGACGTGGTAGCTGGTGCGGCCCATCCGTCCGAACTCGGCGTGGCGGGCCCCGGTCCAGGCCGCGTCGTGGGCGTCGAGGGTCAGATCGGCGGTGCCGTCCACCTCCGTGGAGAAGAACACGGTGTGTACGGTCGCCTCCTCGTCGAGGTGGGCGGCGAGGGCGAGGGCGTGGTCGGCGAGGTGCTGGACGCTTCCGTCCTTGTAGAACCCGCGCATCGATCCGGACCGGTCCAGGACGAGGTAGACCTTCGCCCGCGCCCCGGCCTTCCCCTTGCCCCGCAGCACCTGGCCGGCGGCCTTGTACGCCCCGGCCACCCCGGGCGCCCGCCGCCGCACGACGGCGGCACCCAGCGCAGGCCCCCCACCGGCCGCCTCCGGCACCGTCTCCGACCCGGCCCCGGCCACGGAGCCGGGTGCCTCCTCCTGCACCTCCGGCGCGGGAACCGCGGCTACGTCCGCGACCGGCTCCGCCTGCGGCTCGACGCCTGGGGCGGGCTGCGCGACCGGAGCCGCGACCGGCTGCGCCTCGACGGCCTGCGGTGCGGCCTTGGGCGCGGCGGTTTCGTCGTGCGCCTGCGCCTGCGCCTGCGGCGCGGTCTCAGTCTCGGCCTGGGTCACCGGCTCCGCCACGGGTGCGGGGGCCTCTTCCTGCGCCTGCGGCGCGGGGGTCGCGGCCTCGGCCGCGACCGGCTCCGCCTTCGGCTCGGCTTCGGGGGCGGGCTGCGCGACCGGAGTCGCGACCGGCTCCGCCTTCGGCTCGGCCTCGGCAAGAGGTGCGGGTGCTTCCTCCTGCGCCTGCGGCGCGGGGGTCGCGGCCTCGGCCGCGACCGGCTCCGCCTTCGGCTCGGCTTCGGGGGCGGGCTGCGCGACCGGAGTCGCGACCGACTGCGCCTTCGGCGCGGTCTCAGTCTCGGCCTGGGTCACCGGCTCCGCCACGGGGCCGGGTGCTTCCTCCTGCGCCTGCGGCGCGGGGGTCGCGGCCTCGGCCGCGACCGGCTCGGCCTCGGCGACCGGAGCCGCGACCGGAGCCGCGACCGGAGTCGCGACCGGCTGCGCCTGGGGCGCCTCGGCGGTCTGCGGCTCGGCCTTCGGTGCGGCGGTTTCATCCTGCGCCTGCGGCGCGGACTCGGCGGCCTCGGCGGCGAGCGCCCGCTCCTCGTCCGGCGCGGGTTCCGGCTCGGGCTGGGCGGCGGCCGGGTCGCCCCCGACTGCGGGGGTCTCGTCCTGCACCGGCGCCGGTGTCCCGGCGTCGGTCGCGCCCGGCCGTGCCTCCGGCGCGGGGACCGCGGCCTCGGCCACGACCGGCTGCGCCTGCGGCTCGGCCTCGGCGACGGGCTGCGCCGCAGGCGCGGCGGCCTCGGAGGTGACCGGCTCGGCTTCCGCGACCGGCTGCGCCGCAGGCGGCTCGGCTTCCGGGGTGGGCTTCGCCGCAGGCGGCTCGGTTTCGGCGGTGGGGGTCTTCGTGCGGGGGGCCGGGAGGTCGGCCTCGGCCTCGGCCTCGGCCGCGGGGTCCTGCTGGGCCGCCGGGGGCACGGGGCGACGGGCCTCCGGGACCGTGGGGTCCGGCGACGGGGGCGCCGCCGGGGACGGGTCCGGGGCCGGAGCGGTCAGGACCGTCCCGGGCTCGCGGTCCCGCGGCGCGGACTGCGGCGGAACGGTGGGGTTGTCGAACGACGCCGCCACCAGTTCGGCCGCCGCGTCCAGGGGGGTGCGTTCCGCCTGGCTCGGGAGGGCCGCCGAGTGGGCGTCCGACGATTCCGGAACCGGTTCCGCAGACCGTCCGAACACCTTGCGCAACAAGCTCCGAATACCCATGGGCCAGGCCTTTCGCATGAGTGCGTGCGTCATTTGTCCGTGCTGCGCGGATGATCCCTGCCCAGAGTGGACACGTAAGGTTATCGGCCGCCCGGCTGGAACTTCGGGAGGGGCGCCCTTCGTGGCGTCCGGCTTCCAGACACCCTCACCCTGCCCGCGAACTTCCGCACCGACGTGCCGGGTTCACCGACCGTTCATCCCACCGCCGCCGCTTCGGCGCAACCCCCGCCTAGCGTCACCGCTGGATCGTTCCGACACGTTGTCGGCGCCACGCAGCTACTCGGAGGACATTCGTGCGCAAGCTCCTGCCGCTCATCGGCAACCCGCATGGGGGCGGCCGTTCCGCCCTCACCTGCCGCTACCGCTGCGGCGACGCCTGCTTCCACGAGGTGCCGAACACCAGCGACAACGAGTACGTGGGTGATGTCATAGCCCGCGCCTACTCCCGCCGCTCGATGCTGCGTTCCGCCGCCGTCCTGACCGTCGCCACCGCGGCCGGCACCGCCGTCACCCTGGGCAGTGGCAGCCAGCCCGCCAACGCCACCCCCAGCGCCGAGGCCGCCGGCACCGGCACCGGCACGGGCACCGGCTCCGGCGAGGCCGCCCGCGGCCTGCGCTTCAAGGCGGTCGCCCCCAACACCGACGACCGGGTCACCGTACCCGAGGGCCATGACCAGAACGTGGTCATCCGCTGGGGCGAGCCGATCGTCAAGGGGGCCCCGGCCTTCAACGCCGACAAGCAGACCGCCGCCGCGCAGGCCGGCCAGTTCGGCTACAACAACGACTTCCTGAGCCTCCTCCCGCTCGGCGACGCCTACGAGCGCCGCCAGCTCCTCGTGGCCAACCACGAGTACACGGACGAGAACCTCATGTTCAAGGGCTACGACCCGGCGAACCCGACCCGCGAGCAGGTCGAGATCGCCTGGGCCGCGCACGGCCTCGGCGTCGTCGTCGTGCAGGAGGACCACCGCTCGGGCAGGCTGACCGCGGTCACCCGCCACCAGCTCAACCGCCGCCTCACCGCCACCAGCGAGTTCCGGCTGACCGGCCCGGCCGCGGGCGGCGCCCTGCTGAAGACCTCCGCCGACCCGACCGGCACCAAGGTGCTCGGCACGCTCAACAACTGCTCCGGCGGAACCACCCCGTGGGGCACCACCCTCCACGGTGAGGAGAACTTCAACCAGTACTTCGCCAATGCCGGCCAGGTCACGGACCCGGTCGCGGCCGCCCGCCTGAAGCGCTACGGCGTCACCGCCGGCGCCACCGAGCGCAAGTGGGAGCGGTTCGACAAGCGCTTCGACACCCTCCAGGAGCCCCACGAGCCCCACCGCTTCGGCTGGGTCGTCGAGCTCGACCCGTACGACCCGAACTCCGTCCCGCGCAAGCGCACCGCGCTCGGCCGGTTCAAGCACGAGGGCGCCCAGCCCCGCCTCACCGAGGACGGCCGCCCCGTCGTCTACATGGGCGACGACGAGCGTTTCGACTACTTCTACAAGTTCGTCTCGTCGAAGCAGATGAAGAAGGGCAACTCGCGCGCGGCCAAGGAGCACAACCTCACGCTGCTCGACGAAGGCACGCTCTACGTCGCCAAGCTCACCGGCGACTCCCCGACCGCCGAGATCGACGGCTCCGGCAAGCTCCCCGCGGACGGCGGGTTCGACGGCTCCGGCGTCTGGATCAAACTCGCCACCGGCAACGTCTCGCACGTCGAGGGCATGACCGCCGAGGAGGTGTACGTCTTCACCCGGGAGGCCGCCGACAAGGTGGGCGCCACGAAGATGGACCGCCCCGAGGACATCGAGCCCTCCCCCCGCACCGGCCGCGTCTACGTGGTGCTGACCAACAACACCGACCGCGGCAAGGCCGGCAAGGCGGGCGCGGACGAGGCCAATCCGCGCAACCTGAACAAGCACGGCCAGATCCTGGAGCTCGCCGAGAACTTCGACGACCCGGCCGGCGACGGCTTCGCCTGGCGGCTCTTCCTGGTCGCGGGCGACCCGAACGACCCGGCCACCTACTTCGCGGGTTTCCCGAAGGACAAGGTCAGCCCGATCTCCTGCCCCGACAACGTGACCTTCGACCCGCACGGCAACCTGTGGATCTCCACCGACGGCAACCAGCTCGGCTCCCACGACGGCCTGTTCGGCGTCGCGACCACCGGTGACCGGCGCGGGGAGCTGAAGCAGTTCCTGACCGTCCCGCGCGGCGCCGAGACCTGCGGCCCGCTGGTCCAGGACAAGCGCGTCCTGGTCTCCGTCCAGCATCCGGGTGAGATCGACGGCGCGTCCGTCGAGAAGCCGCAGTCGGTGTGGCCCGACGGCCCCGGCAAGATCGTCCGCCCGGCGGTCGTCTCCGTCTGGCGCAAGGACGGCCGCAACATCGGTGTCTGATCCGGCTGGTTGAGCCTCGGCAGCGCGCCGTGCGGGCGGCGGTGTTTCACGTGAAACACCGCCCGCACGGCGCTCAACTTCCCCCGGTCAGGCGGCCGACGGGCAGGGGGAGGATGATGAGCGCGCCCCCGTCGGGCGCGTTGGCAAGGTCAGCGTGACCTCCAGCACGGCGCCGCATCTACCGATGCTCTCCCGCCCGGCTCCGCCGGGCCCGGACGGGAGGCCGTTCGGGGACGCTCTCAGGGGCGGGCGATGGCGCGGGCCGCCGCCACCTCCTGGCGCACGGGGGCCAGCACGCCGCAATCGTCGCCCGCCGGCTCCGTCTCGACCGGGACGGGGGTCGTGCTGCTGCGGACTCCGATGGCCAGGGCGCGCAACTCGCGGATGATCACGTCGACCTCGGAGGCGGCAGGCTGCTGCGCGCCGTGGTTGACGCGGACCCGCGCTGCGGTGGTCGCGTCAACGATCCGCTCGACGGCGACCACCAGGGGCCACCACGCGGCTGCCCGCGCCCCCGTCGGGGGCGGCTCGGTCAGGGCCCGCTGGAATTCGCTGCGCACCCCCGACAGGTCCCGGTAGATCCGCCGCCGGGCCTGGAGGCGGGCCGTGCGCGCCGCCGCGAGCCCGCTCTCGTCGGGGACGGGGGCGAAGGCCCGCTCGACGTACCGGGCGGCGTCGTCCACCGTGTCGGCGAGCCGGGCCCCGATCCGCGTGCGCCAGCTCTCGGGCCACAGGAGGTAGCCCGCGACGAGGGTGATGGCGCAGCCGATCAGGCTGTCCAGCAGCCGGGGGCGGATCAGGTCGAAGCCCTGGCGGTTGAGCTGGTCCGAGAGCAGCAGGATCACCGGGGTGATCGCGGCGGTCTGGAAGGCGTACCCCTTGGCGGAGAACGCGGGGATCAGCGCGGCCAGCAACATCATCACCGGCACGTCCCACCAGCCGCGCGGAACCTCGGCCAGGACGGCGGCGGCGACGACGATCCCGACCGCCGTGCCCAGGGCCCGCAGTACGGCCCGGGAGAACACCGAGCCGAAGTCCGGCTTGAGGACGAAGGTGACCGTCAGCGCCACCCAGTAGGACCGCTCGACCGAGATCAGCGACACGAGCGACTGGGCGAGCCCGATGCACAGCGCCAGGCGCAGCCCGTACCGCCAGGAGGCCCGGGACAGCATCATGTCCCGCACCGCGCGCCGGGCCCGTACCCGCAGGGCGGCCGGCCGCCCCAGCCGGTCGTCGACTTTGTACGGGTCGGGCTCCGCCAGGTGGACGACGGTCGCCGCATGCCGCAGGGCCGAATCGATGGCCCGTTCGGCCTGGCTGTGCGGGTCCGGCAGCTCCAGTACGGGGGCGCCGGTGCGGCCCCCTTCCACGGCCGCCGCCAGGTCCCGCACGGCCGCCGGGATCTCCGGCGCCAGCGGCCGGCCCAGCAGGTGCGCGGCCGGCGCGGCCTCCACCAGCGGGATCAGCACGTTGAGCTGGGCCAGCATCCGCACCAGCGCGGGGCTGCGCCCGTGCACCCTGGCCCGGCGGCCCAGCACCAGGTCGTAGGCCTGGTTCAGGCTCAGGGTGACCTCCAGGCGGCGGTCGTCATAGACGCCGGAGGGTCCGCCGGCGGCCTCGAGGGCGGCGGCGAGGGCGCGGTAGGAGGCACCGACGGCGGCGCGCTCCGGCTGCCGGCCGCGCAGCGGCCAGCCCAGCAAGGTCAGTGCGAGCACGAACAGCCCGCCCGCGGCCAGCAGCAGCGGCGCCGTCCACCAGGGTTCCGGCATCGGCAGTCCCGCGCCCACCACGGCGTTGAGCAGGAGCAGCAGCCCGGACACGGAGGCCACCGTGCCGATGGAGGAGATCATCCCGGAGACGAGGGCGACGAGCGTGAGGGCGCCGACGGCCAGCCAGCCGTGTCCGAAGACCAGGGTGCCCAGTGCCACCCCGACCGCGCCGAAGAGCTGCGGCACGGCGATGTTCAGCACGCGCATCCGGTAGGCGTCGGCGGTGTCGCTGATGACCCCGGAGAGGGCGCCCATGGAGGCGAGCGCGCCGTATTCGGGCTCGTCCAGGGCGAATCCGACGGCGAGCGGTACGGACAGCGCCACCGCCGCGCGCGCCACCGCGGCCCAGGGGATCGGGGCGCCGCTGGGCTGCAGCCCCCTCAGCAGCCAGGCCGGCGGGGCCAGCGGATGGTGCCGGTCTCGCCCGGACGGTATGTGTTCGGTGCGTTCGGTGCTCATTCCCGCTTCCGTGCCGCCGCTCGCGAATCGGTTCTTCTGGGATCTTCTGCGTCGTTCTGCGTACGTTGGTACCTTCCGAGCTTATGGGGTGCGGCGCAGTCGTCCGGTCAGCCATGCGGCCAGTGCGGCCACGAGCCCGACGGCCAGCACCACCCAGGCGGTGGTCCGCAGGAACGCGGTGAGGGCGTCGAACACCGCCGCCGCGGCCGCCCGGTCGACGTCGGCGGGCAGGTCGTCGAGCGTGAGCCGACGGCACAGGCTCACCGCGGTCCACAGCAGGACGGCCCCGACGGCGAGGCCCAGCCCGGTGGCCACGACGGCCCGGCGCCGCCGGACGGCGACCGTCACGGCAGCCCCGGCCAGGACCACGGTCAGGACGGGCAGCCAGACACCGGCGATCTGGAGCATGCGAAAACCCTTCCGGAGCGCGCCGAGGTTGTCGTACTCCATGACCTTCACGGAAACGTGGGTCTTCGGGATGCGGTCGGCGAAGGGCACCCCGTCGGCGACGAGCTCCCTCTTGACCTGGGAGATGACCGGCGCGAGGTCGATCGTGACGGCGTCGCCGTCGCCCGTGGCGAGGGCGTCGAGGAAAGCGGCGTGCGCGGCGCGGTTGGCCGCGTCCCAGGCGGTGCGGTAGGCCGGGGTGCCGGCGAAGGACCGAAGGGCCTCGTCGAGCAGGGCGTCCACCCCGCCCTGGAAGGGGCCCGCGTCGATCTGCCCGGCCAGGGCGCGGCCGGCCTGGGTGACGACGACGCCCTGGACGGCGCGGTTCTCGGCGAGCGGGGACATGGCCGCGGTGTAGCGGTCAGCGTTGCCCAGCTCGTGGTCGGCCCAGTATGCGACGGCGCTCGCGGGCACCAGGAGGGCCACGAGCGCGATCAGTACCGCCGACAGGATGGTGCGCACGTCACCAGGGAATGCCCCGGCGGGCCCCGGCGCGAGCGGTGTTGCTGCGCCCGGGTGGTGCGGTGTCCGCGGCGGCCCGCACCGGCCCGGCGCTCCAGGCCCGGGTGCCGGCCGGTGATCCACTTGCCGGGCGGGTGAGCGGGGTGTGCCCTGGAGGATGGGAGAGAGGAGCCCGTCATGGCACATGCGGCATCCACCGCCCCACGGCGGCGTCCCTACGGTCCGTCGGGGGGCACCGCCCACGCCGCCAGGAACGCGCTCACCCGCGCCCTGCTCATGGGTCTGGTCTACGGATTCTGGGCCGCCTTCATCGAGCGACAGATGGGCCCGGTGAACACGGGCAACGTCTTCTACGGCATCCTGTGCGGCGCGCTCTTCGCCGCCGTCATGTTCGGACTCAACCGGGCCGGCCCGCGCCTGCAGCGCGAGGTCCGCGCCGCGGCGTACGGAGCCTTCGCGGGTATCGCCGTGGGCTACCTGCACAGCCTCACCGGCGCGAGTGTCCTCAGGTCCACGGTCATCGGCCTCTTCTGCGGCGCCGGCGTCGGCGCGGCGGCGTTCTACCGCTTCTACACGCACGCGCCCTGAGCGGGTTCTGCGCGCACCAGCCTGAGCGGGCCCGGCCGTACGTCCGGCCGGGCCCGCTGCGTTCTCCCGCCGGGGGTCAGGCCGCCGGGTCCGCAACGGCGGAGCGCTGCTGCGGTTCGCCCTGTGGCTGCGGGGCCGCGGCCGGGGTGACGGCCGTGACCGCGGCGGGTGCCTTCGGCGCCGCGGCCGGCTCGGTGCGGCGGGCCGGTGCAGTGGAGCGGGCGGCCTCGGCGCGGATCATGGCGTTCAGGGCTGTGTACGGGTCGATGGGCATGGCGGAACCTCACGGGTGCTCAAAGGGGCGGGGGTGACTGGGCTGCCGCCGGTTCTCAGCAGCGCAGCACCGCACTCCGCACCGTCCGCGGGCAGGACGCCGGTTCGGCACGTCCCGCCGCGGCAGCGCCCGCGGGCCGGTCAGGATGTTTCACGTGGAACCACGGCAGGGGTGTCCGCCGTACGCCGGCCTCCCCGTGCGGCACCGTCCGTACGGCCGCCCGCGCCTCGGCGTCGGCGGCCGGATCGGACGGCCCCTCGGCGGGTTCGGCGGGGGCGCTGGAGGAGGGCCGGGGGTCCGCCGCCGTCGCGGCGTCCGGGCCGGTCCCGAACACGCACAGCAGCACGACGCAGGCCGCGGTCAGGGCCCGGGTCAGTGCCGCGCGCACGCGCTGCCTCCCGCTCATGGGAGGGGTGTGCCCCGCCGTACCGGGCGGCTCCCGGCCGGATGCGCCAAAGCCCCCGACCGGAGGACGAAGACACCCCCCTCGGCCGACAAAGGCGCCCGCCGGCGGCGGGCCGGGGCCTCCGGCGGCTGCGGCTACCGCGGCTCAGCGGCTGCGCGGCTCAGCGGCTGCGGCGCTGACCGGTCAGGCGGGCCAGCACGGCGGTCTCGCCGCCGATCAGCCGCAGCCGGGCCCGCCCCGCCCGGTCCTCGCGGCCCGCCGCCTCGCCGGGGGAGATCCGGACGACGGTGAACACGGCGGTACGGCGGTCCGCCCGGGTGATCTCGATGGTGCGGCCCCGCTGGAGCCCGCCCAGGTCCAGGCCGGCGCCGGTGACCACGGCCGTGCCCGACGCCCCCGGGGCCGGCCCGGCAGGATCCCAGGAGGCTTCCCCGGCCCCGCCGGTCAGCGCCACGTCCACGCCCAGGCTCGGGATCCGCAGCCGCAGCGGCCGCGCTGCCCGGAGCGGGCCGGACACCGGCCGCATGGGCCCTGCGGCGGTCCTCGGCGACCGGGCGCCCCGCCCCGGGACGTGCTCACCGGCGTGCTCCCCCTGCCGGGCGAGACGCCGGTGGTCGGACAGTCCCAGCGCCCGGGACGGCAGTCCGTCGTCGGTGGTCGCGACCGCGGGTCGGGCGCCCTCGGTGCGTTGCAGCACTCCGATGCCGGTGGACAGCGCAACCACCGACAGCGCGGCGACGACCCACTTGGCGCGGGGCATGGGAATCCCTCCTGTCCGGCTCGGGCGGCCGGGTCATGAGAGCAGTGGACACCCCTTCCGCCCCTCGGCGCGCCGTGCAACACGGGAGACTGACGGAACGTCACGGGTATGTCGGCATCGGATCCCGGTGTCCGGCCTGCTTCCGGCGGGTCGGGCGGCCCCCACCCCAAGACCCGGAGGTGTCCGCCCGAACGGGTGAGGCGGCCGCGGCCCTCTGCCGGCCCACCGGGCCGGGGAGCCGTCCGCCGCCCTTCGTCAGACAGCGACCAGCATCGCCGTGGCGGCGCCCATCAGCACGGCGGCGAGGTGGACGGCCGGATGCCCGTAGTCACCGGACCACAGGTGGCGGGCCAGGCCGCCCAGCGCGGCCAGAGCCGCGATCACGCCGATCTGGCCGAACAGCGTGACGGCGGTGAAAGGGGCCAGGAGCAGCAGGAAGGAGTTCAGCCAGAACGGAGCCGCGCCCGTCCAGCCTCGCCACTCCCGTATCGCCGTCGGCATGTGCTACCGGCCCCTTCATCGTCAACTCGTCGGCAGCACAGCCTCCTTGGGTGCGACGGCCGGCACAAGGGCGCGTTCGGCTAGATGCCCGAAGACGAGGCCGAAAGTCGTCCACAGTGCGGTCTGGATGGCCAGGGAGGCGAGGCGGAACTGCCAGATCAGCGTGGCCGGGAAGTCCGCGGGGACCTCGTTGATGCCGGGCAGGAAGGCGTAGGAGATCCCGACGGCCAGGACGAGGAACGCGCCGGCGGCGACCGAGGCGTTCCAGTTGCCGAGCCGCGGGGCCAGCCGCCGGCCCAGGATCAGCGCGCCCGCCGCGAGCAGCGCGCTCAAGGCGATCATGAGCAGGTAGAGGGCGGTTCGCCGGGCGGCCGTGTCGGGGTCACCGACGGCCGGCGGATTGGCGGGGTACTTCAGGAACGGCACCAGGGTGACGGTGACGAACAGTCCCCCGGTGACCAGTGCGGCCGTGGCCCGCGGGCCGAAGCGGCCGATGCGGCCCAGGGCGAAGCAGAAGACGAGCGCCGCGATACCGCCGAGCGCGACCCCGTACAGCAGGACACCGGTGCCGAGGCCGGCCGTGGCCTGGAGGGCCCGGCTGACCGGGGCCTCCTCGCCGTGGTCGTGGCCGGCCGCGATGTGGCCGGCCTCCTCGATGGCGATCGCCGCATCCACCTTGGACTCGCCGAGGAGGTACGCCACGAGGAACGCGGCCACACCGGCGAACAGGCCGGCGAGCATGCCCCGGACGAGCAGCACCCGTGGCGAGGCTGCGCGGGGGGAAGGAGATGTCATGGTTCGGTTCCCTTGCGGCGCGGAGATCAGTGGCAGGGGAATCCGAGCAGGTGGCGGCCGTCGTGCAGCCACTCGTGGACGGTCTCGCCCTGGAAGACCGCGGTGGCACCCTGCTCGATGCCGACGAAGTACAGGAGGACGAGGACGAGGACGCCGACGAAGGCCGCCCAGGGAGCGAGCGCGGAGAGGGAAATCGGGGCGACGGCGGCGGGAGCCGACGCGGGCACGGCGGAGTGGGCCATGGCAGAACCTCCAGAGGGAACACGCGTCCCGGTCAGTGGTGCTCGCGACGACGGTGGCGGGTCTGACTTCCCTCCCCCTCCGGGAGGATTCACAGTGGCGCGACCGTGCCGGATTCTCACCGATGCTTCCGTCGTACCGTCGTCATGTAGTTATGTCGTCCGAGACCGTACCGCGCTTACGCTCCCCTTATGAAGACCCCCCTCGTACGAGTTCATCTCGTGAGACCGCCGCTGGACGCCGCCGGCCGCCGGGGACGGTTCGGTTCGGGGCTCCCGTGCCCCGGCCACGAGGGCCTGCGCGGGCTGGACGCCGGGCAGTGGGCGGGGCGCACGCTGGACGAGGTGGCGGCCGGGGATCCGGCGGGCGTGCACGCCTGGATGACGGATCCCGGCTACGCCCCTCCGGGCGGGGAGTCCGTGGACACGCTGGTCGCCCGGGTCGGGGCCGCACTGGCCGCGCTGCCCCCCGGGACCCACCGCGCCGTGGTCGAACAGGCCGTCGTGCGGGCGGCCGTCGTGCACGCACTGGAGCTGCCCGCTGCGGCCTTCTGGCGGCTCGACGTGCGCCCGGCGTCGGTGACCACCCTCACGGGGCGGGCCGGCCGGTGGAACCTGCTGGTGGGGCAACAGGAGCAGGACGGTCCGGACCCCGCGACGCGGCCCGGGCCGCACTGAACGGCGGAAGGGCCCCTACGAGAACCCCGGCACCCACCGGTTGGGCGACCGCGCAGTTCCGCAGTTCGGACGGAGTGGGCGTCAGTTCAGGCGGTGGGAGCGTCAGTTCGGACGGCGTGAGCGTCAGTTCAGACGGTGTGGGCGTCCGCGACCGCGAGGGCTTCGTCGAGGATCGCCAGGCCTTTCGCGAGGTCCTGCGCCGAGATGTTGCAAGGCGGCGCGACGTGGATCCGGTTCCCGGCCGTGAGCGGCCAGAGGCCGCCCTTCTTGCAGGCGGCGGCGAAGGCCGCCATGGGCGCGTTATCCGCCCCGGCCGCGTTGTACGGGACGAGCGGCTCGCGCGTCGCCCGGTTCCGTACGAGTTCCAGGGCCCAGAAGGTGCCCAGGCCCCGGACCTCCCCGACTGCGGGGTGCCGTTCGGCCAGGGCGCGCAGCCCCGGGCCGAGCAGCTCGGCGCCGGTGCGCGCGGACTGTTCGACGATGCCCTCCTCCTCCATGACGTTGATCGTGGCGACGGCGGCCGCGCAGGCGAGCACGTGCCCCGAGTAGGTCAGCCCGCCCGGATAGGGGCGCCGGGCGAACGTCCCGGCGATGGCGGCCGAGATGGCGACTCCGCCGAGCGGCACGTAGCCGCTGGTCACGCCCTTGGCGAAGCAGAGCAGGTCGGGGGTGACGCCCCAGTGCTCGGAGGCGACCACGTGCCGGTGCGGCCGAAGCCGACCATGACCTCGTCGAGGATGAAGACGATGCCGTGGCGGTCGCAGAGCTCGCGCACGCCGGCCAGGTAGCCGTCGGGGTGCACCAGCACCCCCGGGGCGCCGCCGACGGTCTCCAGGATGATCGCGGCGATGGACTGCGGACCTTCGAAGACGATGGTGTCTTCCAGGTGGGCGAGGGCCCGCTCGCACTCCTCGGCCCCGGTGGCGGCGTAGAAGGGCGAGCGGTAGGCGAAGGGGCCCCAGAAGTGCACGACGCCGGCGGTCGCGGTGTCGTTGCCGAAGCGGCGGGCGTCACCGGTCAGGTTGATCGCGGCGGAGGTGGCGCCGTGGTAGGAGCGGTAGGCGGACAGCACCTTGGGCCGGCCGGTGTGCACCCGCGCCATGCGGACGGCGTGCTCGACCGCTTCGGCCCCCGCATTGGTGAAGAAGATCTTGTCGAGGTCTCCGGGGGTGCGCTCGGCGATCAGCCGGGCCGCCTCGGAGCGCACGTCGACGGCGAAGCCGGGCGCGACGGTGCAGAGCCTGGCGGCCTGCTCCTGGACGGCCGCGGTCACCTTCGGGTGCTGGTAGCCGATGTTGGTGTAGACGAGGGCGCTGGAGAAGTCGAGGTAGCGGTTGCCCTCGTAGTCCCAGAAGTACGCCCCCCGGGCCCCGGCGACGGCGAGCGGGTCGATGAGCTCCTGCGCCGACCAGGAGTGGAAGACGTGCCTGCGGTCGGCGTCCTTCACCGCGTCGTGCGCACCGGTGGCGGGGGTGTCGGCATCTGCGTTCATGAAACGAGAGTAGTTGTCCACGATGCGGAAGTGGGGGTGCGTGGGGGCCCCATCCCGCATGCCGGACGCGGGACCGCCGGGCGCGTCCGCCCGCCCCTCCGCGCCCGGCAAAATGCGCTTTCCGCCGGAAGGAAAGCCCGTGTGAGGCGGGTCTTGGCGGCCGCCTAGGATTGGCACCTTGGCGTAGGGGTAGGTGCGGCGCGGAGACGCGGAGACGGGAGGCCCTGTGGCCGAGCAGACACGGAGGCTGGTCCTGGGCGGAGCCACGGCCGGAGTCGTGGGAAGGTGCCGGGACTTCACCCGCCGGGCGCTGGCCGACTGGCAGTGGTCCCAAGAGGCGCACGCCGTGGAGGACGTGCTCCTCCTGGTGTCCGAGGTGGTCACCAACGCGTGCCTGCACGCGGGCGGTCCGCGCGAACTTGTCCTGCGGCACTCGCCCGAGCGGTTGCGGGTGGAGGTCAGCGACGGGAGCACCGAGCTCCCCAGACGCCGGGGGCCCGGGGACCGCGCGCTGCCCGGCGGACACGGCCTGATCGTGCTGGAGCGGCTCACCCGCAGCTGGGGTTCGGTGCCGTCGCCCGACGGCGTCACCGGCAAGACGGTGTGGCTGGAGGTCCCGGCGAAGGGCCCCCTGGGGCCCGGCTAGGCCAGGGCCGGAGCCCGGCTGGGACACGGCGCGGGACCCACCTCGCGGGACCTCACCGCGTGGCCACGGGGGGCAGGACTACGGGGCCGCGGGCGCGGTCTCGGGCGCCCCGTCCTGCGCCTCGTCGGTGAGCAGCCCGGTGCGCAGGCGCGTCAGGGTCCGGGTCAGCAGCCGCGAGACGTGCATCTGGGACAGGCCCAGCCGGTCGCCGATCTCGGACTGCGTCAGCTCCTGACCGAAGCGCAGCGCGAGCAGGACGCGCTCGCGCTCGGGCAGGCCCGCCAGCATCGGCTTGAGCGACTCCAGGCACTCGATGCGGTCGTACGCGTCCTCCTCCTCGCCGAGCGAGGGCCGCTCGACGGCGGCGTCCCGGTCGCCGTCCTCCTGGACGGGGGCGTCCAGGGACCGCGCGGAGTAGGCACAGGCGGCCTTGCGGCCCTCCGCCAGCTCGTCGGGGGTCACCTCCAGGCGTCCGGCGAGTTCGACGTCCGTCGGCTCGCGGCCGAGGGACTGCTCCAGCGCGTCGTGCGCCTTGGCGGCGTCGATGCGCAGCTCCTGGAGCCGGCGGGGGACTTTGACGGCCCAGCTGGTGTCCCTGAAGAACCGCTTGATCTCCCCGGTGATCGTCGGCATCGCGAAGGAGGTGAACTCCACCCCGCGCGCGGGGTCGAAGCGATTGATGGCTTTGATCAGCCCTATGGTGCCGACCTGGACGATGTCCTCCATCGGCTCGCTGCGGCCGCGGAACCTGCGGGCGGCGTATTTCACGAGGCTGAGGTTCAGCTCGACGAGGGTGTTGCGGACGTACGAGTATTCCGTGCTGCCCTCGTCCAGCTCGGCCAGGCGCTTGAACAGGGACACGGACAGGGCCCTGGCCTCGCGGGTTCCGACATCTGTGAGGTCTGTACGGTGCATGGCGCTGCGCTCCTCCGACGATGTGGCCCCGGGGGTGACCGGGGGTACGTCGTCGCGCTGTCCCAGGGGATATACCCGGATGAATCAGCACGTACCCCATCCAAAAGCTACCCCACCTGACGCCGCGCGGCGCCCAGACCACGTCCCACCTGCCCGTCTGGGTTCCCCCGCGCGCGTCGCGCCGGGCCCGGCGGCCGGGAGCGGCACGCGCAGGGAACCCGGGCGGGGCCAGGGCCGGCGACCCGGTGTGGCGGCTCTTCGGTCCCGCCCGGTGTGGCGGGCTCAGTGGTCCTGCCCGGTGTCGCGGGCCGACCGGGTCACGGCTTCGCCGTACAGCCGGAAGAGGCGGGGGCCGCCCGGCGGGGTACCGGCCCGGAGCCGGTCCCAGGCCTCGGCCGCCGCGGCCCGGGCCGCCGTCCCCGGCCACGGCTGCGGCAGCAGCTCCGGCGGCAGCAGCGGATCGGGATGCATCGCCTCGCCGAAGGCGGCCGCCAGGGCCACGGCCCTGGCCAGCCCCGCGACCCCGTCCCCGCCCTCGGAGCCGTCCTCCGCCCCGGTGGCGCCCGCACCGCTCGCAGCGGCCCCACCACCGGCTGCGGGCCGGGGGGCCGTGGCCAGGGCGTGCAGGGAGGCGTAGCGGGACGCGATCTCGTCCAGCGGCCAGAGCCGCGCCGCCAGGGCCCGCGGGTCCGTGGTGGTCCCCACCGCCAGGTCGCGGGTGGTCAGGCCGGTCAGGGCCGCCGAGAGGCCCAGCTCCGCCGCCCGGGCCCGCACGTACGGACCGATCGCGTTCGGTGTGGCGTACAGCCCGCCCTGGACCGGGGCCGCGCCCAGGCTCGTGAGGGTGTCCCGCAGGGCGTCCCGCGCCGCCCGCGCGGATTCCGGTACCGCGAAGGCGAACAGGTGCCAGACCCCGTCCCACGGCTCCAGTCCCCGGTCCTGCCGGTAGGCGTACCGGACGAACTCCACCTCCGGTACGAGCGGCAGCCCCGGCCCCGACCCCCACCCCGCCCCGGGTCCCGCTCCCGCACCCGGTTCGGCCCTCTTTCCCGCGCCCGGTTCCCCCCTGGTTTCCGCGCCCCGTTCCGCGCCGGGTCCCGCGCCCGGCTCCGCGCCGGTTCCCGCGCCCGACCGCGCCCCGGCTCCCGCGCCCGACTGCGCCCCGACCGCCGCGCCCGGTTCCGACCCGGCCACCCGCAGCACGGCGCGCCGCCCGCGCCCCTCCACCGTGAACCGGCCCTCGGCCACCAGCCGCTTCACGCACAGCCGCACCTGCTGGTCGGTCATCCCGAGCAGGCCCGCGACTTCGTACAGCTCGCCCGCGTCGACCGTCCCGTCCTCCCGGACCAGCGCGTGGACCACCAGGCGGGTGGGGACCGCCGGACGGGCCGGAGTCATCGCGCCACCGCCTTGTGCATCGTCGTCACGGCCCCGAATCCCAGCACGTCGCGCAGCCATGGCGTCCTGTGCACGGCGACCGCCCGGAATCCGTGCCGTTCGTACAGGGCCTGCGCCCGCCGGTTCTCCGCGACCACGTCCAGGCGGATCCGCCGGCAGCCCTGCTCGACGGCGACCGCCTCGATCTCGCGCAGCAGGAGCCCGCCGATGCCCCGGCCCCGCTCGCCGGCGTCCACGGCGATACCGTCCATGACCAGCTCCCCCCGGGCCGGGGTCCGCTCCAGCAGGGCCAGCAGGAACAGCCGCCACATGCCCCTGACCTGCCCGTACGTCGCCCTGACCGCAGCCGCGTCCCCGCCGACGAGGCCGCGTCCGGCGAGCTGGAAGCCGGCCACGCCGACGACCCGTCCGTCGTCGGAAAGGGCCGTCACCCCGCGGTCCGCGTTCAGGTGCTCCGCGATGAACCGCCGTCCGGTCCCGGCCGGGCCGAGGGCGGCGCCCAGCTTCCCGCCGAAGGCCTCCCAGTACAGCTCGGCCACCCGCTCCTCGGCGCCCCGGGGCAACCCCCGCCGTGTCGTCGTCGTCATAAGGACGAGTCTAATACGTTCATCGGCGCTACGATCGTTTTAGCGATGATAGTTCAGCCGTCCGGAAATGATGAAGGAAAGGGAGCTCCGTGTCCCGCCCGCCTCGCCCCGCCACTCACCCCGCCCGCCCGCCCCACCCCGCTCGCACCGTCGTGCGCACCGTCCTGCTCCTCGCGCTCTGCGCCGCCCTCCTCGCCGCCGGTCTCGCCGGCGTCGTGATATGGCAGAACAGCTACGACCTCGACGAGCGTCACGTCACCGTCCCGGCGGCCGGCCGGGAGCTGCCCGGCGTGCTCGCCCTTCCTGTGGGGAAGGGGCCCGGCCCCTTCCCGCTGGTCGTGTTCGTCCACGGCGACGGCGAGGTCGACGCCACCCACGACGGCTTCTACCGGCCGTTCTGGGAGGCCTTCGCCCGCGCGGGCTACGCCTCCCTCTCGCTCGACAAGCCCGCGGACTGGCTCGGCCAGACCATGGACGACCGGGCCCGTGAGACCACCGACGCCCTCACCTGGGCGGCCCACAACCGGCCTGAGGTCGACCCGGCGCGGATCGGCCTGTGGGGCGCGAGCCAGGCGGGCTGGGTGCTGCCCAAGGTGGTGGCGCGGGCACCCGCCCCAGGGGTCCGCTTCGTCATCGCGGTCGGCACCGCCGTCAACTGGGACCGCCAGGGCGAGTACAACCTGCGCGCCGAGCTCCGTGCCGAGGGGGCGGACGCCGGCCGCACGGCTGCCGCTCTGCGTACCCGCGAGTCCACGCTCGCGCTGCTGCGGCGCGGAGCGACATACGAGGAGTACCGCGCGAGCCCGGACGCCGACCGGGAACTCACCGCTCAGCGCTGGTCGTTCATCAGCCGCAACCACACCGCGGACGCGACCGGCGACCTGCGGGCGATGCCGTCCGTTCCCGTGCTGCTGATCTCGGGCGCCGACGACCTGAACGTGGACGGCGCCGAGACCGAGTCCGTCTACCGGTCGCTGCTCGCCCCCGGCACGCTCACCGTCCGCCGCTATCCGGGCACCACCCACTCCCTGGTGCGCACCGGGATCGAGCGTTCCTCCTGGCGGCTGCCCCTGACGGCGCTGTTCGCGCCGCGCGCCCTCTTCCCGCCCGGCCTCCTCGACGACCAGCGCCGGTTCCTCGAAGGGCTCCCGGGCGCCGACGTCACAAAGCCGTGACGGGTGGGGGCCACGGGCGTACGGGGGCCGTCAAGGCAGGCTGCGGAGCCGGGTTCCGGGCCCCTCCTGCCGGCGCTGCGGGCGCTGGTGACGTGACGCCGTGACGCAATGACGCCATGACGTAGTGACGCCGTGACGCGGGCATGACGCCGCCCCCGTCGTCGCCCGGTACCTCCAGGGCCCCCGACACCGCGACGCGCTCGGCGTCACGGTGCGGGGGCCCTGTCGGCCGGAACGGCTGAGCGGGGGCGGGGGGTCATTTGTCGGAGTAGCTGAAGTCTCCGACGGTCCAGGCACTGACGTCCTTGACGGCGATCCGGTACATCCCGCCGGTTTCGGGGATGCCCAGGGTGCCCTGGAGGATGCGCGCCACGTGGAAGTGCAGGTGCGAGGGCGCTTCCCCGGCGGGCCGGGCGGGGCCCGCCTGTGGGGAGGCTCTGAAGATTTCGGCGAACGGAGCCAGCTGGTCGGAGTCCTGGAGGACCTCGGCCACGCGCTGACGCCAGACGCTCTCAGGGGCCAGGCGGCCGGTGATGACGGCGCCGTGGACCACGACAGTGAGGGACATCTGATTGGTTTGCTCCGACTCGACCATGGTTGCGAGATCGATGAGCAGGTCATCAGGGATCGACATGGCCCAGGACTCTAGCAAGCGCGCTCAGGCGCCGGCCGGGGTACCCAGCAGTGCCGAGGCGGCCTGCAGCGGAGTCAGGGCGGGCACGGGCACCGGCGCCGAAAGGTCGCGGCAGGTGAAACCGAGCCGGGTCAGCGCGCGGGTGACCTCCGCGGCCGTGAAGTCGCGGCGGTCCTGCCGGGTGATCACCTCGCCGACCTGCTTGACCGGGTAGGTGCGACGGCCGACGATCACGGACGCTCCCGTGACGGGCTCGGCCTTGACGCCCTTCATCTTCTCCTCGACCTCGCTCTTCTCGAGGTCGAAGGGGTACCGGGCGATGACGAAGCGCATGATGCCTCACAGACGGGAAGGGGTACGCGGGGACGAACGGACGGGCCGGGACGGGGCCGGCCGAGCGGGGCGGGGCGGCGCGGGCGGTACGGCGCGAAGGCCAAACCACCCGCCCGTCCGCCCCGGTCAGGCGGCGGCCATGCCCATGGAACGGCGACGCTCCTGGGCGGGGCGGCTGCGCCGTCCGCGGGAGGAACGCGCACTGCGCTCCGGCCGGTCCTGCCGGGGCGCGGTGATCGTGACGGGGATGCCCGAAGGGGCCTGCGCTCCCGTGATCCGGTTCAGGGCCTCTTCGCCCGCGCGGACCTGGGTGGTCTGCGGGGTGATACCGGCGGCGGCCATGAGGCGGGTCATGTCACGGCGCTGGTTCGGCGTGACCAGGGTGACCACGCTGCCCGACTCGCCGGCGCGCGCGGTGCGGCCGCCGCGGTGCAGGTAGTCCTTGGGGTCGGTGGGCGGGTCCACGTTCACGACGAGGTCGAGGTTGTCGACGTGGATGCCGCGCGCCGCGACGTTGGTCGCCACCAGGACGGTGACGTGCCCGGACTTGAACTGGGTCAGGGTCCGGGTGCGCTGCGGCTGCGACTTCCCGCCGTGCAGGGCGGCGGCTCGGACCCCGCTGCTGAGCAGGTGCTCGGTGAGGCGGTCGACGGCGTGCTTGGTGTCCAGGAACATGATCACCCGGCCCTCGCGGGCGGCGATCTCGGTGGTCGCCGCGTGCTTGTCCGCGCCGTGGACGTGCAGCACGTGGTGCTCCATGGTGGTGACCGCGCCGGCCGAGGGGTCGACGGAGTGCACGACCGGGTCGGTCAGGTAGCGGCGCACGAGCAGGTCGACGTTGCGGTCGAGGGTGGCGGAGAACAGCATCCGCTGGCCCTCGGGGCGCACCTGGTCGAGCAGGGCGGTGACCTGCGGCATGAAGCCCATGTCGGCCATCTGGTCGGCCTCGTCCAGCACCGTGATGCCGACCTGGTTCAGCCGGCAGTCGCCGCGCTCGATGAGGTCCTTGAGGCGTCCGGGGGTCGCGACGACGATCTCGGCGCCGTTCCTGAGCGCGTTGGCCTGGCGGCCGATGGGCATGCCGCCGACCACGGTCGCCAGACGCAGCTGCACGGCGCGGGCGTAGGGCGTCAGCGCGTCGGTGACCTGCTGAGCGAGCTCGCGGGTCGGTACGAGGACCAGCGCCAGGGGCTGGCGGGCCTCGGCGCGCTGTCCGGCGGTGCGGGCCAGCAGCGCGAGGCCGAAGGCGAGGGTCTTGCCGGAGCCGGTGCGTCCGCGGCCCAGTACGTCGCGGCCCGCGAGGGAGTTCGGCAGGGTCGCGGCCTGGATCGGGAACGGCACCGACATCCCCTGGGCGCCGAGCGCGGCGAGCAGCTCACCGGGCATGTCGAGATCGGCGAAGGCCTCGACGGCGGGGAGCGCGGGGGTGATGGTCTTGGGCAGGGCGAATTCACCCTGCACCGCGGCGGGACGCCGGCCGCCGTAGCCCGAACGGGCGGGGCCGCCGGAACGTGCCGGAGCGCCGGAGCGGCCGGTGCGCGGAGCGCCGCCCTGGCCGCCACCGGTACGGGTGCGGGAATAGCGGTCGTTCGTGCGAGTGGTGCGGTTCATGCAGAACCTTCCTCGATGCGGCGCGTATCGAGGAATTCCCGGCAAGGGGATTCGCGAGAACGAGCCGAAGAAAGACGAGGCAGAGCCGTACCGCGATCAACGGACGGGTCTGCGGGAGAGAGTGCCGCGCGGTGCGTCGGAAAGCCGGGAAACGGCGGACGGACGTCTTACGAGGCGGGGGCGAGGCGGTGCTTCGTCGTGGACGACGCGGCCGCCCGGCCGGACGGTGAGGCGGGCCGGCGCCGGGCGCCGTCACCCGCCGCGCACACGCAACCGTCGGGAGCCGACGGGCGTGGGCGGGGGAAAAGCAACGAGCTGGGGCCCGCACCCAAGGTGCGGGCCCCAGCTACGTGTACGCGTCAGCGTCAGGCGGGAACGATGTTCTCGGCCTGCGGGCCCTTCTGGCCCTGCGTGACGTCGAAGGTAACCTTCTGGCCTTCCTGAAGCTCACGGAAGCCAGAAGCGGCGATGTTCGAGTAGTGAGCGAAGACGTCAGCGCCGCCGCCCTCCTGCTCGATGAAGCCGAAGCCCTTTTCCGCGTTGAACCACTTCACGGTGCCAGATGCCATATGAATTCTCCTTTGGGGCAGTGCCCGGAACCGCACTGTGCGATCTCCGGAGTCGCCGCGATGATTGCCCCGACCGGAAAACTGCACCGGCAAATGAAAAGCGCCCGCACCGGAAAAGTCCGGTGAGAGCACTTGTAAGTTTTTGGGAACCACAACTGCAACTGAGATCACAGTAGCACAGGAGGTGCCGGACGGCGCGGAAATGTAGGCCGTCCCACACGCGCGCCGTCGGCCTCCCCGAGCGGCCGTTCGTAATTCTGCATCGGCAGCGGCAGATATGCCTGCCTGTAAGTCATATAAACGGTGTCGCCCCTCAAGGCTTTTCGTGCCCGCGCCGCATCTCCTCGTTCAGCTGGAGCGCCTCTTCGAGCTGGTCCTCCAGCACGATGATCCGGCAGGCCGCCTCCACCGGCGTCCCGCTGTCGACGAGCTCACGGGCCCGGGCGGCGACGCGCAGCTGGTAGCGGGAGAAGCGCCGGTGGCCGCCGGAGGAGCGCAGTGGGGTGATCAGGCGTGCTTCGCCCAGGGCGCGGAGGAAGGCGGGGGTGGTGCCGAGCATTTCGGCGGCCCGGCCCATCGTGTAGGCGGGGTAGTCGTCGTCGTCGAGGCTGTCGGAGAGCGGGGACTTCTCAGATGTCACGCCAGAGACGCTAACCCTGATGGCTGACCATGTCTACTCCGACCGGGACAGATTTCCTCCGGAATTTGCTTCAGGAGTTCTCTCCCGCATGCAATCTTTTGCCCGGGCGACGAGTTGAGGGTGCGGCCCATCGGCGTAGCGTGAAACGTGGAGAGGGGACGCACAAAACAACAGGGGACAGGGGGCAGGGGGACACACGGGCGCGAGGAGCGACGGCCATGGGCAGGCTATCGATCGATCAGTTGCGGGAACGGGTACGCGGAGTCGTGGTCACCTCGGACGACGACGGCTACGAAGAGGCACGCAAGGTCTACAACGCCATGATCGACAAGCGGCCGGCAGTCGTGGTGCGCTGCACCCACGCCGGCGACGTGATGGCCGCGGTCGACTTCGCCCGGGAGAACGAGCTGGATCTCGCGGTCCGCGGCGGCGGCCACAGCGTGCCCGGCTTCGGCACCTGTGACGACGGCGTGGTGGCCGACCTCTCCGGAATGCGCGGCGTCCGCGTCGATCCCGCGCGGCGGACGGCGCGCGCCGAGGGCGGAGCGACCTGGGGCGACTTCAACGCGGCCACCTACGCCTTCGGCCTGGCGACGACCGGCGGGATCATCTCGACCACGGGCGTCAGCGGGCTGACCCTCGGCGGCGGTATCGGATACCTCTCCCGCAAACTGGGCCTGAGCTGCGACAACCTCGTCTCGGCGGATGTGGTGACCGCCGACGGCCGGTTCCTCGTCGCGAACGAGGAGGAGAACGCGGACCTCTTCTGGGCGCTGCGCGGCGGCGGCGGCAACTTCGGCGTGGTCACCTCGCTGGAGTTCAAGCTCGCCGAGGTGAAGGACGTGTACGGCGGACCGATCCTCTACGAGATGGCCGACGCCGCGACCGTCCTGCGCTCCTTCCGCGACTTCATCGGGAAGGCCCCGGAGGAACTGGGCGGCTTCCCGGCCTTCCAGATGGCCCCGCCGCTCCCCTTCATCCCCGAGGACCGGCACGGCGAGCCGTTCATCCTGGTCGTCTCCTGCTGGGCGGGCGCGCTCGACGAGGGCGGGCGCGCCCTCCAGCCGTTCCACGACTTCGCGCCGGTGGTCGCCGAGCACGTCGGACCCATGCCGTACCCGGCGCTCAACAGCGCCTTCGACGCACTCGTGCCGCCCGGCCTCCAGCACTACTGGAAGGCCAACTTCGTGACCGAGCTCGGCGACGGGGCGATCGAGGCCCATACGCGGCACGCGCCCGACCTGCCGGCGGTGAATTCGACGGTGCACATCTATCCCATCGACGGCGCGTGCCACCGCGTCGCTCCGGAGGCGACGGCCTTCGCCTACCGGGACGCCTCCTTCGCCACCGTCATCGCCGGCATGTGGCCCGACCCGGCCGACAACGAGGCCAACACGGCCTGGGTGCGCGACTACTACGAGGCGACCGCCCCGCACTCGGAGGAGGGCGGTTACGTCAACTTCATGGCCGGGGACGACCAGGACCGGGTACGGGCCAACTACCGGGGCAATTACGACCGCCTCGTGGAGGTCAAGCGCCTCTACGACCCGGGGAACCTGTTCCACCTCAACCAGAACATCACGCCGTAAGTGCGTGGAGAAGGGCCACCAGGCACGGCCTTCCGGTCAGGGGTGACGCACCTTCGATCACACAACGTGTTTACCTCCGTGCTAAGGGGTAACACTGGGTGAGGAGAATGGATCAGTCACCTGCAGGAAGGCGGGACCATGACAGTGAGTACCGTACTCATCCTCAGCGTGGTGGTAGCGATCATCACCGCTCTCGTACTCGCCCCGTCGGTCGCGGTGCCCCGCGCGGGCGCCGGCAAGGGCCGGCGCGGGTTGCGGGCCGGGCAGGCGCTCGGCCGGCACCGCGATACCGGGCCGCGGGGGGACGGACCGCGCCGCCTGCGAACGGTTCCGCAGCAGCGCAGCCCGCACTACCGGCGCACCGGCAGCTGACACCTGAAACGCAAGCAGCTGGGGCCCACACCCCGAAGGATGTGAGCCCCAGCTACGTATTGCGCGTCAGCGTCAGGCGGGAACGATGTTCTCGGCCGTCGGGCCCTTCTGGCCCTGCGCGATGTCGAAGATGACCTTCTGGCCTTCCTGGAGCTCGCGGAAGCCCTGGGCGGCGATGTTCGAGTAGTGGGCGAACACGTCAGCGCCGCCACCGTCCTGCTCGATGAAGCCGAAGCCCTTTTCCGCGTTGAACCACTTCACGGTACCAGCAGCCATGTCATATCTCCTTAGGGGCAGTACACCGGTATCCACACCGTGCGGATACCGTGTCGCCGCGATGATCACCCCGACCGGAATAAGACCGGAAATACAAAAGTACTCCCACCGCGCCGAAGCGGGGTGGGGGCACTTGTAAGTTTTGGGAACCACAACTGCAACTGAGAACGACAGTAGCACGCCACAACCGGCCGTCGGAGGTGTGGAATTCGACTCCAGCCGCCGCGATAAGAACCCTGACCGCCGGGACCGTAAAACCCTCCCACCGCGGGAGCAGATATTGAATTGCGTGTGGTGCAGCGTCTTCCTATGACTGTGCGCGCAGGACGTCGGCCACCCGCGGCGGCCGGTAGCCCGCTCCCTTGAGCACCTTGCCGTCCTCCCGCAGGACGGGGCGCCCGTCCGGTCCCAGCTTGGACATGTTGGCGCGGTGGACCTCGGCCAGCACGGCGTCGAGGTCGATGCCGTGCACGACGGCGGTCCCGTATGCGAGGTAGACCACATCGGCCAGTTCGTGCGCGATGTCCACCAGGCGCCCGGACGCGGTCGCCTCACCCAGTTCGGCCACCTCCTCCTCCAGGAGCACCTGGCGGTGCCGGGCCAGTTCCGGTGTGACGCCGACCGGGCCGGATGCGGCGTCCAGGCCGAAGGCCTCGTGGAATTCCCGGACCAGGTCCTGGGACGTGTGTGCGCTTGCGGCGCCTGCCTCTCTCGCACGGACCGGGCGGGCGGGTCGAAGGGCGAGCACCGCGTTGTGACCGCCGAAACCGAAGGAATTGCTCAGGACGATGTCGCCGGAGTCCGGCAGCGCGCGGGGCGCCCCCGTGACCAGGTCCAGGTCGCAGGCATCGTCGAGATCGTCGCAGCCGATCGTCGGGGGGACCTTCCCGTGGTGGAGCGTGAGGGCGGCGACCACCGCTGCCACCGCCCCGGCGGCGCCCTGGAGATGGCCCACGTTCCCCTTCACCGCCGTCACCGGGACGCGCGGCGCCGCGGCGTCCCGCTCGGCCAGGAGGCGGCGCAGCGCCGTGGCCTCGGCGAGATCCCCCTCCACGGTGGCGGTGGCGTGCGCGTTGACGTGGACGATGTCGGCCGGGGTGGAACCGGCGTCGGCGAGCGCGCGCCGCAGCGCGAGGACGATCCCGTCCCCCGAGGGGTCGGGCGCGACGATGTGGTGGGCGTCCGCCGACAGGCCCCAGCCGGCGGCTTCCCCGTAGATCCGGGCGCCGCGTGCCAGGGCGTGTTCCTCGGACTCCAGGACGAGCAGCGCGGCGCCCTCGCCGTGGACGAACCCGTCGCGGTCCTTGGCGAACGGCCGGGACGCCCGGCCGGGCTCGTCGTTGCGCGTGGACAGGGCGCGCATGGCGCAGAAGGCGGCCATCACCGCGGGCGTGACGGCCGCTTCGGCTCCTCCCGCCAGGGCGACGTCGACGTGGCCATAGCGGATGCGGTCGATGGCCTGCCCGATGGCCTCGGTCCCCGAGGCGCAGGCACTCACGACGGTCCGGGCCTCGCCGGTGATGTTCAGGTCGAGCGAGATCTGGGCGGCGGCCTGGGAGGGCACCGTCATCGGCGCGGCGAGCGGCGAGACGCCGCGCGGGCCCTTGTCACGCAGCCGGCGGTCCCCCTCGACCAGCACGGGGGCGCCGCCGATGATCGTGCCGACGCACACGCCCACCCGGTCGGGGGCGAGTCCGCTCCCGACGGTTCCCGCGAGGTCGAAGCCGGCGTCCCGCCACGCCTCCCGGGCGGCGATGACGGCGAACTGGGCCGCGCGGTTCATCCGCCGGGCCCGGGCCCTGGGCAGCAGCCCGGCGAGGTCGTCCGAGACGGTGGCGGCGATGCGCACGGGCTGGTCCGAGAACTCCTCACCGGCCAGCGGCCGCACGCCGCCCCGTCCTTCGAGGAGGCCCTGCCACAGCGGCTGCACGCCGATACCGAGAGGGGTGATCGCACCGAGGCCGGTAATCACGACCCGGCGCTTTGTGGCCCCGGTCACCGCATGGGGCCGGCCGTGAGGTGTGGGCGGCTGCTGCATGAAGATCTGCTTTCCTGTTCCTGACCGTCAACCGCCAGTCTGCGGTGGACAGTTGATTGAATGAAAGCCGCCTTGAGGGCGTCCACGCAAGGACCTGAGACGCTCGTCACTCGGCGCGCCGCAAAGAGGGATGGAAGTCGACAAACAATGACAGGGGGAGCTGTACACTTCGACTCGCAGATCATGCGTCTAATACGCGCCATCGCTGGGGGAGTTTACGATGGGGACAGCTGGCGTTCATCATCGCGCTTTTGCGCCGGATCTTCATGCTCAAGCAATGAAGTTGTCACAACTTCTTCGTGTTTGGCGCATCGACGCGGGCGTCAAATTGCGGCGGGGAAAAGCAATTCCGCAAAAAGAGGTCGCCGAGCTCATGGGGGTGAGCGAGCGCTGGTACCGGAGCCTCGAAGCGGGGGACTCCGTCTCGCTCTCCAGTGAGATCCTGGGCCGGCTCTCCCAGGCCCTCGTACTGGGGCCCGACGAGCGCATGGTTCTCTACAGCCGCGCACTCGACGGCGCCGGACTGGCGCTGACCGATGAACAGGACGCGGCCGAAGGGCAGCTCGCGCTGCTGCACATGGTGACCGCGCAGACCGGCTTCCCGGCGTACCTGACGGACGGCTGCTGGAACATCCTGGGCTACAACACCCTGATGTCCACCTGGTTCCCCTGGGTGCTGGAACCGGGCGCCAACCTCATGCGCTGGGCCCTGACCGAGCCCGGGGCGCGGGAGCAGATGCTGGACTGGCGCCGGCACGCGGAGGTCTACCTGGCCATGCTGCGGTTCGCGCTGGCCACGGGCGGCTCGCGCAAGGCCTCGCTCGACGTCCTCCTCCAGCAGGTCCTGGAGGATCCCGAATGCCGCCGGCTGTGGGCGCAGGGGCCGAAGGTCGTCGCGTTCCGCCAGGGACACCGGTACCGGCTGGCCCTGCCGCACGTGTCGCCCGAACAGATCACCGTCACCTCCCAGGTACTCCTGCCCGCCTATCAGCACGGTCTGCGCTGCGTCATGCTGCTCCCGCAGAAGACCGTCCTGCCGCCCTGCGCGCTCATTCCGGAGCAGCAGTCCGGTGGTCCGGCGGAATAACGAACACCTTACACACGATTCCACACGGCCGTAAGCGGCACATTCCTGCCGCTCATGGATCCCCGGGATTCGGCGGCCCTTCCCCGACAGGCGACCGGCAATCATTTGCCGGTCGCCTTTCATTTGCGCCTTTTCGGTGCTCCCGAATGCCGACGAACCGGACAAGCCGGTCCAGCGGCAAACTTCTGCCGCTTGACGGGTGCTTGCGCCGGTGGACATCCTCGTATCGCCGAACCGTTTCGGACAATCGCTCACCTGCGAGGCCGATAACCGGTCGGTTCCATTCCGCCGCACGCGGGCAGATCCCCAGGTGCAAAAGGGCGGCGCGTCGAGAAACCCACGAAAAAGCCAATGACACCATCACACGCAGGTCACACCGACGACCTGAGCAGTCACATGAAGGTTTGAGCATGGCACTGCAATTCGCGAGCACGGCCAATCGGACCGTTCTCGCCCGCCGGCACCAGAATCGCCTCGACCAGGCTTCTGTCGAAGCCGACTACCGCAGCCGCTTCCGTACCTGGGAACGAGTCGCCACCGTCCGGAACAACCCCGTGCGGATGCTGGACGGCGACGGCGAGCTCTTCTTCAGCCCCGAACTCGTGCCCGCCCTCTCACATCCGCTCCTTCAGGCGGCGGAGCCCCACGTCCGTGAGACGGTGCTGGTCCACCGCCTCTACGAGTACCTCACGTTCACGATCGACCTGGAGCAGAGCGCCGTCATCCCGGTCACCGGGCACATCAGCCGCGGCATGTCGGGACTGGACCTGCCCGAGCCCATGCGCCTGGACGCCTTCAAGATCGTGACGGACGAGGCCTGGCACGCGCAGTTCACCTACGAGATCCTGCGCCAGGTACGGACCCGCACCCGGATCGACCCGGCCCTCCCGTCCACCCCCACCTTCACCTCGGAGCTGGCGAGGATCCACGAGGAACTGCCGGCCGAGATCCGCGGCCTCGACGAGATGCTGTTCGCCATCGTCAGCGAGACGCTCATCTCCTCGATCCTCGACGAACTGCCCGAGGACAAGAGGCTCCCCGAGGGCGTCCGCGACATGGTCGCCGATCACGCGGTCGACGAAGCCAAGCACCACTCGTACTTCTCGACGCTGCTGCGCTTCCTGTGGCCCGCGATGAGCCGGAAGGAACGGGAGCTGGCCGGCCCGTACATCCCGCAGCTGATCTTCGCGTTCCTGGAACCGGACTACACGAGCGCCGCCCTGGGGCTGAGCGCCGCCGGCTTGGGCGCCCGAGAAGTGGAGCAGGTCATGAGCGACGTCTACACGCGCGACAAGGTGGTGGACGACGTGCGCCGCGGCGCCGCGCCCACCCTCCAGTACTTCGTCGAGGCCGGGGCCCTGAAACACGGCGCCACCCTCGAAGCCTTCCAGGAATCGGGGCTGATCGCGTGAGAGCGGCCATCGTCCAGGCGGCGCGCGCCCTGACGCCGACGGTCACCCAGTACTGGCTCGCGCAGGCACCGGGCGGCTCCCCGCTGCCCGCCGCCGTGCCCGGCCAGCACGTCAACCTGCGCGTGGGCCCGCGGTTCAAGACCTTCACGGTCCTGGCGGCCGGCGAGGAGGGGTACGAGCTGGCGATCCGCAACCGCCACCGGGGCGCGCCGCGCGACCACCTCTCGCCCCGCATGCACGTCGGCGCTGCCGTCCGCGTCGGTGACCCGGCCGGGCACTTCACGGCGCAGAACCTGACGCCCTTCACCCACTTCCTGGCCGGCGGCGTGGGCATCAACCCCGTCCTGGCCGTCCTGGCCGACGGCCGGCTGCGTGGCTGGCGGCTCGTCTACGTCGACCGCGGCGCGCAGGAGTTCCCGTTCCTCGGGCGACTGCGCCGGCTGGCGGGGGAACAGGACGGCAGTGTCGTGACCGTCGACACCGGGACGCAGGGGCGTCCGGACTGGGCCGAGGTCGTCGGCGGCACACCGGCCGGCGCCACCATCGGCGTGTGCGGCCCGGCCGCGATGGTCACGGCGGTGCGTGCCGCCGTCGAGCGCGCCCCGGGCTCCCGCCAGATGGTCACCGACGCGCGCGAGGCGGCCGCCGGCGACATGCCGCACTCGGTGGAAGTGGAATGCGTCAAGACCGGCATCACCTTCCAGGCCCCGCAGCACCAGCCGCTGCTCGACGCACTGAACCGCCACGGCGTGGTCGTCCCGTCCTCGTGCCGACAGGGCATCTGCGGGACGTGCGAGATCGAGGTCCGCACGGGCCAGATCGACCATCGCGACGAGGTGCTCACCGACCAGGAGAAGGCCGCATCCAGCTACATGATGCCGTGCGTCAGCAAGTCGATCAGCACACGCCTCGTGCTCAACGTCTGATGCCGGCGACCACCACCCTGACCAGGAAGACCCCTGTGAACCAGCTCATCACCGGCTACGCCGGCCGGATCGGACTCCAGGTGCCGTTGGAGCCGACCGTCGAGTGCCTGCGGCAGCTGCACGAGGCGCACCTCTACAACGTCCCCTTCGAGAACTTCAGCATGCACGGCAACGCGGAACGGGGCCTGAGCGAAGAGGCGCTGGGCGAGGCCATCGTGGAGCGGCGCCGGGGCGGCATCTGCTTCGAGACCGGGAGGATGATGCAGTCGCTGTTCGACGCGTGCGGATTCGACTACGAGATCCGCCTGGCGAGCTGCGTCAACCCCACCACCCAGGGCCTCGGCCCGGCCACCCACCAGGTCTTCGTCGTGACCATCGGCGCCGAGCGCCTGCTCTTCGACATCGGGTACGGCGCCCAGGGCCCCCGGGGTCCGGTCCCGCTGGCCGACGGCGAGCGGGTGGAGCACCCGGCGCTGTCCTGCCGGGTCGGCCTCGACAGCACGGGCGCCGCCCCGGTCTGGACGGTGGCGATCATGGAGCACGCCGCCAACGCGACCGAATGGCGCGACATCTACCGCTTCGTCGACGCCCCGGTCGGCGAAGCCGACCTGGAGATGGCGCACTTCTACACGACGGCGTCCCCGAACAGCCTGCTGAACAAGCACAAGGTGGCGAGCATCCCCACCCCCGCCGGCCGGGTGAGCGTGCGCGACGGGCACGTGACGGTCGTGCGGGACGGCAGCAGCAACACGACCCCCGTCGAGGACGAGGCGCAGCTGCAGGACGTGCTCGCGCGCCACTTCGGCCTCACCGTTCCCCTGCCCGATCTCGGGCTCGAAAGGTAGTACCCCATGCACTATCTGACCGTACCCGGCTACACCGGTTCCGGCCCGGACCACTGGCAGACGCATCTGGAGAACACCTTCGAGGGCTTCTCCCGCGTGGTCCAGGAGGACTGGGAGGACGTGGACCGCGGCCGCTGGGTCGACACGCTCGACGCGGCCGTCCGCGGCACCGACGACGAGGTCTTCCTCATCGGGCACAGCTGTGGATCGGTGACGCTCGCGCAGTGGGCCGCGACCCGCTGGGACAGCCGGGTCGTCGGCGGGCTGCTCGTCGCCCCGGCCGATGTCGACGCGGCCGGGGCGCTTGCGGCCATCCGGTCCCAGGCGCCCCTGCCCACGGTGGCGCTCCCGCTGAAGACGCACCTCGTGGTGTCCGACAATGATCCGCACCTGTCGCTGGAGCGCGGCCTGGCGCTCGCGGAGGCGTGGGGGAGCAGCGTCGAGGTCATCAGCGGCGGCGGGCACTTCGCCACGCTCGACGGCTTCGGCCCGTGGAGCCACGTGGCGGGGCTGATCGAGCGGCTTTCCGGCAACGCACTTGAAACGACTCCGGGACGTGTCCCCCTTGCGCAGTAAATTCTCGTCGGTGCCACGGCCCGTCTACTTCTACCTGGCGGCCTCGTTCTTCATGGGGCTCGCCAACACCATCTTCGACGTGGTGTTCAACTTCTACCTCGCCGAGCGCGGCATCGAAGAGGGCGACGCAGGCGTGATCTACGCCATCGCCACCGGAGCCATGGCGGTCGCGGTGGTCCCGCTGCTCTTCCTGCGGCGCTACATGTCGCAGCGGGCCCTCCTCATCGGGGCGTCGGTGCTCTACACCGTGCCCTTCGCCGGTCTGCCGTTCGTGGCCTCGGTCGCCTCGGCGTCCGTCGTCCTGAGCCTGATCCTCGCCGGCATGCTGGGGCTGCTCTCGGTGGGCAACGCGATCGCCGGCGGGCAGGTGCCGCAGGCCGCCCGTACCCGCCTGTTCAGCGCGTTCTTCATCTCCTACCTGGGCGCCGGGGCCATCGGTTCCGCGCTGGTGTCGCTGGTCAGCGGCTGGCTCCACACGAGTGACCTGGAGAAGTACCGCTTCTTCCTCCTGCTGTCGTTCCTGGCCGCCTGCGTGATGCTCGTCCTGCGCATCCCGTCGGGCACCACGGCCCCGCAGACGGCCTCGGCGCTCCCGCAGGAGGACCTCCAGGTGCCGGGCGAGAAGCGCAACTTCGTCACGCTCTTCGTCGCGGCCGGCTTCCTCGGCGCGTCGATCGCGCTGTTCTTCCGGTTCGCGAACGTCCTCTTCGCCCAGGTCTACGACATCTCGGTCAGTGACATCTCGCTCATCCTGGGCAGCGACAAGATCGTGAGCATCTTCGGGGCCATCTTCGCCCCGCTGCTGGTCCGGCGTTTCTCCCTGCGCCCGAGCGCCGCGGTCTTCGGCGTGCTGGCCGTCGTCGGCCTGCTGCTGCAGTCCCTGACCGTGCCGCTGATCGTCTTCGCCGTGCTCTACCTGCTGCGGCTGCTGTTCAACTACTGCCTGATGCCGCTGCTGGACACGGTCGCGATGTCGGGCTTCGCCCCGGCGCGCCAGATGGTCTCGATCGGCCTGCGGCAGTCCTCGTTCTACCTGGGCGGAGCCGTCGCGGCCGCCGTCTACGGAGAGCTGCTCGACGGCGGGCACTGGCAGGCGGCCCTGTGGGTGTCGGCCGGGTGCGCGCTCATCGGGTCGCTCGCGATGACCCTGGTGCGCAGCGGCGAGCCCAGCCCCCGACCCGCCCGCGAAGAGAAGGTGCTGGAAAATGCCTGACCTCGACATCCGCGAAGACGCAGCCGCAGCGGCAGAGGCGGCCGTGGGAGCGGCCGTCACGGGAGCGGCCGTCACGGGAGCAGCCGCGGCGGGAGCCGCCGCCGTAGGGGCAGCCGCCGCGCCGGGCTCCGTGACCGGCCCCCTGGTGGTGGTGGACCCGTACTCCAGCGGGGCGGTCCTGGCCCGCCGCGCGAAGGAGCTGTACGGCATGGATGCCATCGCCGTGCTCACCCCGGGCACCCTGCCCGCCGCCCTCGTCGCGTCGTACCCGGCCGGCGACTTCGCCGCCGAGGTGCGCTTCTCGGACACCGGGCAGACGGCCCGGGCCGTCGAGGAACTGTGCGGCGGCCGGCCGGACTTCGTCATCTGCGGGTCGGAGCCGGGCGTGGAGGCCTTCGACGCGCTGGCCGCCCACTGGGGGCTGCGCCCGAACTCCGGGCCCTCCGAGGCCCGCCGCGACAAGTTCCTGATGCAGGGCCGCCTGCGCGACGCGGGCGTGCCCTACATCCCGCACCACATGGCGTCCGACACCGGGTCCCTCGTCGAGTGGTGTGCCGGCAGCGGCCTGGCCGAGTACGTCGTGAAGCCGGTTCGGTCCTTCGCGACCGACGGGGTGTACTTCTGCTCGGACCTCGACGAGGTGCGCGCCGCCTGCGACCGGCTGTTCGGGAGCAGGGACCTCTCCGGCCAGGTCATCACCGAGCTCCTGGTGCAGGAGCGGCTGGTGGGCCCGGAATTCGTGGTCGACTCGGTGTCCCTCGACGGCACGCCGTTCGTCGTCAACATGTTCCGCTACACCAAGGAGACGATCGACGGCAATCCGGTCTACCGGGCGATGTCGTCGGTGGAGGTCGGGGAGCACCCCGACATCGTGGCCTACGTGGAGCGGGCGCTCGCGGCCCTGGGCATCGACAACGGCCCCGCCCACAGCGAGCTCATCCTCACCGCGGACGGCCCGGTCCTCATCGAGACGGGCGCCCGGATGCACGGGGGGCTCGGCCCGAAGCTGGTCGAGGCGGCGTCCTCGCACTCCCTGATCGACCTGACCCTGGCCTCCCGGGTCGCGCCGCAGGACTTCCGGCACCGCACCCGGTCCATGCCGTCCCTGCGCCGGGGCATCGTCGAGTGCTTCCTGTCCGCGCCGGTGGCGGGCCTGGTCGCGGCGAACCGCGTGCGCGAGACCTGCGGGGGCCTCGACAGCTACCTCTTCGACACCTGCGAGCAGGCGCCCGGAGACCGGATCGAGAAGACCACCGACCTGATCACGTCGTACGGCCGGGTGGTCCTGGCCAACGCGAACCCCGAGGCGCTCGTACGCGACGTGCGGCACGTCCTGGACCTGGACCGCCGAGGCGCTCTGATGGAGATCCTCCCGGCGTAGCCACCCCCCGCCCGCGCCGGGTAAGGCAGGCAGGCCCAGGTCACCGACCTGGGCCTGCCTGCATTCGTGCACATGCGCCCGAGTACCCGGGCGGACCACGGGCGGGGGCCGCGCCCGCAGGAGCCGGGCGGGTCGGGAGCCTAGGCGGGCCGGGCGCGCTGGGCCGGCTCGGCGGGCCGGGCGGGCTCGGCCTGCGGTGCCTGCCGTTTCCTGACCGGTCTGGTCACCTGCTTCGCGACGCACGACGGCAGTCCCGCCGCGGCGTCCGCCGCCTGGCGCCGGTAGACGCTGGGCGCCATGCCGACCAGCTCGGTGAAGCGCGTGCTGAAGGTGCCCAGGGACGAGCAGCCGACCGCGAAACAGACCTCGGTGACGCCGAGGTCGCCCCGGCGCAGCAGCGCCATCGCGCGCTCGATGCGCCGCGTCATCAGGTACGAGTACGGGGACTCGCCGTAGGCCTGCCGGAACTGTCGGCTGAGGTGGCCGGCCGACATGTTCGCGCCCCGGGCGAGCGCCTCGACGTCCAGCGGCTGCTCGTACTCCCGGTCGATGCGATCGCGGACACGGCGCAGCCGCGCGAGATCACTCAGTCGCTGCGCCGCGGTCAGTGCGCTCATCCAGGCAGGATGACACATGGCAGAACCCCTCTCCTGGACGCCGGGAGCCGCCGGCCGCCGCCTCCCGGCCCGTCGTGTCAGCGCGTCTGCTGGATGCGGATCAGGTTCCCGGCCGGATCGCGGAAGGCGCAGTCGCGGACACCGTACGGCTGCTCGGTCGGCTCCTGGACCACCTCGGCGTCCGTGGCCTGCAGCTTCTCGAAGGTGCCGTCGAGGTCCGGGGTGGCCAGCAGGATCCACCCGTAGGTGCCCTTGGCCATCATCTCGACGATGGTGCGGCGCTCCTCCTCGGTGATCCCCGGGTCGGCGGCCGGCGGCGCGAGCAGGATGGACGTGCCGGGCTGCCCGGCGGGACCGACCGTGATCCAGCGCATCGGGCCCTGCCCGACGTCACTGCGGACCTCGAAGCCGAGGACGTCGCGGTAGAAGGCGACAGCGGCGTCGGGGTCGTCGTGGGGGAGCACGGTGGTGTGAATGGTGAGGTCCATGCCGCCACGTTAACGGCGCCCCGGCGCCGCCCGCTTCTCGAATCCTGACGTGTCCGCCCGGCCTCCCCCGGCTCGCCTCGGCCCGCCTCGGAGTGATCCGGCTCACACGGTGTCACAGGGGGCGGCCGTGCGGTGTCTCGTGTCCGAACCCCTCGGAGCGGAGGAAACACCATGGCGAAGAACACCGAAGTGGTCGTGATCGGCGGCGGATACGCCGGTGTCATGGCGGCCAATCGCCTGACGCGGCGCGACGGCGTGTCCGTGACGCTGGTCAACCCGCGGCCCTGTTTCGTCCACCGGATCCGGCTGCACCAGCTGGTGGGCGGGACCGGCGGCGCGGTCGTCGACTACCGCGAGGTCCTGGGCGAGGGCGTCCGGCTGGTGGTCGACACGGTGACCCGGATCGACGCGGCCGGGCGCAGGCTGGCGCTGGCGTCCGGCGGTGCGGTCGGCTACGACTACCTGATCTACGCGGCGGGCAGCGCCAGCGCCGTCCCGCGGGTGCCGGGAGCGGCCGAGTTCGCCCACCCCCTCGCGAGCCTGGAGGACGCGCAGCGGTTGCGGCCGGTCCTGGAGGCGGCTCCCGCGACGGCCGCGGTGACGGTCGTCGGTGCCGGTCCGACCGGCATCGAGACCGCCGCCGAGCTGGCGCAGACGGGCCGCGCCGTGACCCTGGTCTGCGGCGGGACGCTAGGCCCCTACCTGCACCCCCGGGGCCGCCGCTCGGTGGCCGGGCGGCTTGCCGGGCTCGGTGTGCGTGTGCTCGACGGCCCCGGCACGAAGGTGACGGCCGTGACCCGCGATGCCGTCCGGCTCGGCGACGGCCGCGCGCCGGCGAGCGAGGTGACCGTCTGGACGGCCGGATTCGGTGTGCCGGACCTGGCGGCGCGCAGCGGGCTGAGCACCGACGCCGTGGGCCGCCTGCTCACGGACGAGACGCTGACCAGCGTGGACGACGTACGCATCGTCGCGGCCGGGGACTCGGCGGCGCCATCGGACCTGCCGTTGCGGATGAGCTGTCAGGCGGCGATGCCGCTGGGCGCGCGCGCCGCCGACACGGTGCTCAGCCGGATCGCGGGCGAGCGGCCCTCGCCGCTCAGGTCGGTGTTCGGCGCCCAGTGCATCAGCCTGGGCCGGAGCGACGGCATCTTCCAGTTCGCCAACCGGTCCGACGTCGCGGTCTGGTTCACCATCGACGGCCGGCCGGGCGCGAAGCTCAAGGAGATCGTGTGCAAGGGCGTCCTCGGGCACCTGGCCGGCGAGGCGGCCACGCCCGGTTCGTACGCCCTGCACCGCATCCCGGGAGGTGTGAAGCGCCGGCAGCTGCTGCTGGAGGCCGGACGCCGCGCGGCGCCGGCCGCGGCCGCGCCGGGGCGTGGCGGGCACGCACCGGAGGGCGGGTCGTGATCGAACCACTGTCGACGCCGAGGGGACTTGCCGTGTATGCACGTTCGAAGGCCGGCGACCGGAGCCGGCCGCGACCCGAAGGAGCCGGTGGATGAGCGCCGACCGCGCCACCGATCCGGCGACCGAGATCTTCGTCGCCCACCGCAATCTGCTCTTCACCGTCGCCTACGAGATGCTCGGCTCGGCGGCCGACGCCGAGGACGTCCTGCAGGAGACCTGGCTGCGCTGGATCGAGGTCGACCTCGGGCAGGTCGCCGACCGGCGCGCCTACCTGGTCCGGATCACGACCCGGCAATCGCTCAACCGGCTGCGGACCATGACGCGCCGCAAGGAGGCGTACGTCGGCCCCTGGCTGCCCGAGCCGCTGCTCACCGCGCCGGACGTCGCCCAGGACGTCGAGCTCGCCGAGAGCGTGTCGATGGCGGTCATGCTCGTCCTGGAGACGCTGTCGCCCACCGAGCGTGCCGTCTTCGTCCTGCGCGAGGTCTTCGACGTGGGCTATGACGAGATCGCGGCCGCCGTGGACAAGAGTCCGGCGGCCGTCCGCCAGATCGCGCACCGGGCCCGCCGGCACGTCGATGCCCGCCGCCCCCGCGAGGTGGTGTCCGCGAGCGAGAGCCGGGCGGCGGTGGAGTCGTTCCGGCGCGCGCTCGACAGCGGCGACCTCCAGGGCCTCCTCGACGTGCTCGCCCCCGAGGTCGTCCTGGTCAGCGACGGCGGCGGCATCAGGCACGCGGCTCCGCGACCGATCACCGGCGCCCGGAAGGTGGCCCGCTTCATGATCGGCGGCCTCGCCAAGAACCAACTGCCCCTCACCCTCGGCCCCACCGTGGTCAACGGCAACCCGGCACTCGTCGTCCACCTGGACGGCGAGATCGACGGCGTCATGGCGGTCCGCGTCGAGGACGCCCGCATCACGGGCCTCTACTACGTCCGCAACCCGGAAAAACTCACCCGCGTCGCCTCACAGACCCCCCTCACCCTGCACTGATCCCCCCGCCCCGGCCCCGGCCCCGGCCCCGGCCTCGGGCCCGGCCCCGGCCCCGGCCCCGGCCCCGGGGGCGGGCCGGGGCCGGCCCCGCGCATTCCGCCCGGCCGACGCCGCGACCGCCGGGGGCGCGCGCCGCAGGCGACGCGGAGGACGCCGCCGGGTTCGGCACGTGCGGATCGCGGAGAGCAGCGGTGCAGGAGTACATGGCCGCGCACACCTCGAGCCGCGCCGGCCGCAGAGTTCGCGCTTCCGAAGGGCTGCCCGATGGCCAACCGCAAAGGCAGACGACGGACGTTCGGAGCCACGCGGAAGTTGCCGTCCGGGCGGTTCCAGGCTCGGTATCCGGTCCTGACGACGTCATGCGGACGGCACCTGAGACCTCTGCAACCTCACGGGACGCGGACGACTGGCTCGCTGAGGAGCAGACCGAGACCCATAACGGGGACTGGCACGACCCGGACGCTGGGGCGGTCAACCTCGTTGCGTGCGCGCTCCAGTGGGTTAAGGAACGGGGCTCCCCGCCACGACTGATGAGCTGTACCGGCGCCCTCTTCGGCTGCATCTGCTGTCGGTCTCGCCACACTTGGCCGCGGTGTCAGTCAACGGGTCGTAGCGCGCGCTCGGAACGCAGTGCCGCCCAGGCGGCCACGGCGGCCAGGGCCGCACCCCCGGCGAGGGCGAGGCCGCCGGTCAGGGGGGCAGGGTCGGACGGGGCCTGATTCCAGAGGTAGAGCTGGTATTGGGCCTCGGCGGGCAGGTTCAGCAGATCGGCGATCCAGCGGTGCGGCAGGAACGGCGCCGCCGGAAGCAGTACGAGTGGCGCGGTCACCAGCAGGGGACCGATGCCGAGCGCGAGGGTCCCTATGACGCTGCGCAGCAGGGCCGCCGCGAGGGCGGCCAGGGAGATGAAGAGGAGTTGGACGAGTAGGGCGGCGGCGATCGCGCCTGCGGCCTGGCCCCAGGTCGCGAACTCGACGGGCAGGGGAGGTGACGTGTGGACGGCCCCGTCGGCGAACCCGGAGGGCACTGCGCGGGGCCGCACCGGCCACAGCCGGGCGTATGCCGAGGTGCCCAGCCACAGCAGCACGCCGGTGGCGATCTGGCTGGCGAGTGACAGGGCGAGTGCGGCGCCGACCTTCCGGGCCCACAGCACGCCGACCCGGTTCTCGAACAGGCGCAGGGCGCTCCAGGTGCCGCCTTCCAGGGTCTGGCCGAGCCCCGTGGCGACGACCACACCCGTGAGGACGAGACCCAGCAGGGTCGCGAACTGCCATGCCGCCGCTCGCAGCGCCGACGGGAGCGAGGTAAGTGCCGACACCGAGGGGTCGAGCACCCCGTACGGGGCTCCCGCCATCCAGAGCCGGCCGACGAGCGCCAGGGCCAGCAGCATCACGGCCGCGGTCGCTCCCCATACGGGAGCGGTCCACAGGGCTCGCAGCTCGCCGGCCCAGGCGGTCCCCTCCCCGCGCGCGGGCCGCCGTCG
The DNA here is from genome assembly GCF_001905445.1 of Streptomyces sp. CB00455. Lineage (GTDB taxonomy): Bacteria > Actinomycetota > Actinomycetes > Streptomycetales > Streptomycetaceae > Streptomyces. Next base: position 373,144 of record NZ_LIVQ01000004.1, read on the forward strand.
GGTACCGGCCATCAGGCGCGGTCCCGGGTCCGGTTGATGCGGTCCAGCCCGAGCCAGAGCAGGCCGATGAGGGCCAGGGTCGGCAGGACGCGGAGCAGGACGGGGGCCGTGGAGGGGTCGGTGGAGATCCAGAAGTGGTCCCAGACTCCGTCCACCGCACCGAAGCCGACGAGGTCGGCCAGTGCGCCGCCGGGGAGCCAGGCGCCCAGCCCCGGGGCGGCGGAGGTGCGGACCACCAGGACGAGCAGCAGCATCCCGGCGAGGAAGGTGCGCATCGGCTGGCGCAGCAGTGCGCCGAGGGCGACCGCGACGGCTGCGGCCCCGGCCAGCACGGCTGCACCGGCCAGTACGCCGAGTGCGGTGTCGGCGAGGACGGTGCCGAGGGCGCCGGGCGAAGGCAGCGTGTAGGCGTTGCGGCCGTAGAGCATGCCGAACGCGGCTGTGATGGCGGCCGACACGCACAGCAGTACCAAACTCCACGCCCAGACGGCCAGGGCTTTGGCGGCGAGCAGCCTGCTGAGGCGGGATTCGTAGAGGAGGAGCGGCACGATGCTGCCCCGGCTCCACTCGCCGGCGACGGAGAAGGCCGCCAGCATGACGAGGAGCGCGAGCCCGGGAACGGACGTCAGCAGGCGTACGGTCCACAGCAGCGAGCCCACCGGGTGCTGGGCGTGCGCGGCACGGACTCCTTCGGCGGTGAACCTCTCCTTGATCCGCTCCAGCCCGACGGCCTGCAGGGGCACTTCCGCCAGGCACTTGGCCTTCTGCTCCGGGGTGTTCTGCGCGGAATCACACGATCGGGGGAGGTAGTCGAGGTTGGCCTGCACCTGCGTGATGTTGTACGAGGCCATGTTCTGGCTCACCCAGGCGCAGTAGAGGGAGCCGAAGACGAACAGCACGGCGAGGGTGAGGGCGAGCGGGTGCCGCAGCAGCCGCCGGGTCTCTGCCCGGACGAGGCGGTTCACTGGCGGCCGCCGTTCCCGACGAGCCCGAAGAACCAGTCCTCGAAGGCGGCCGGACCGCTTTCCGGGTCGTAGCCGAGCGCGTCAAGGGTGCCTGCAGCGACGACGCGGCCCTGGGCGAGCATGATCACGCGGTGGCAGATCCGCTGGATTTCGTCGAGCTGGTGGCTGGAGACGAGGACGGCGGCCCCGCGCGCGGCCTCCTCGGCCACGATCCGCCGCACCATGCGCAGTCCCTCGGGGTCGAGCCCGTTCGTGGGCTCGTCAAGGATCAGCAGATCGGGCTGCTTGAGCAGCGCCGCGGCGATGGCCAGCCGCTGCCGCATGCCCTGCGAGTACGTCCCGAGGCGGCGGTCGGCGGCGCCGGTCAGCCCGACGCGGTCGAGCGTGCGGGCGATGCGCCCGCCGTCGGGCAGCCCGGCGGTGTCGAGAAGGGTGCGCAGCATGGCGCGTCCGGTGGACCACCGGTTGAAGGCGGGCGCGTCGAGCGCGGCTCCGAGCCGGTCGAGCTGCCGCGGCCGCATGGGCAGGGACTCCCCGAACAGCCGCACCTCACCGGAATCGGGGGTGGACAGCCCGGTGATCACCCGCATGAGGGTGGTCTTGCCGGCGCCGTTGAGCCCGAGGAGGCCGACGATCTCGCCGGCCTCCAGGCTGAGATGGACCCCTTCCAGCACGGAGTGCTTCCGGAAGCTCTTGGTCACTTCGTGACAGGAAAGGACGCTCATCGTCTGAGATTACTTCCAGTCGTAGACGACGCGACCCGACGAGTGGATGAAGTGCGGGGCGTTGGCTATCTGCATGTAGTACTTGCCGGCGGGGGCGTTGCCGAACTCCTTCCAGAACGTGCCGTTGTCGCAAGACCAGTCACGCCAGGCCACCCACTTGTCGGGTGCCCAGTCGATGTCAATCTTGAAGTCGTAACCGACCCGGCCCTGAGCGCCGTTGCTTGTGGCGCACGCGTCCTGCGTTGCGGACTGGCTGTTGCCCGGGGCCGTCCAACGGCCGGTCTCCGCACCCACGCCCTCGTCGGTGAAGGAGAAGTTCTTGACCTGGGTGTACGCGGCGAAGGCGTTCGGCGCGAGTGCGCCAACGAGTCCTGCTGCGAGCGAGGCCGTCACCACGGCCGACTTCATGCGAGTACGCATGGGGTTTCCTCCCGATTGCTCCACCTTCCCCGGTGGAGTCTGTGCACTGCGTGCCGTCATCGACACCCAGCTGTAGATGATCTTCATAATTTCTTTCGCTTCGGTCAAATGACGGCATGATTGGGAAAATCACGATGGTTGCATTTGCTATTTCGGTGGCCGAATCGGGATACCTCAGCGGGTCGCCAAAGATGAACTCGCTGTCGTTTTTGGGTAGTCGGCCGCTCTTGGGGTCGTGGACCTGCGGCGGTGTCGGCCGGCACATGACGCACACGGAGCGCAGGCGCCAGATGATTTCGTCGGCAGGTCGTTAGCCACGGAGACTCTGCTCCATGGGAAGGCGACCGTGCGGGCGCACACCGGCTGCACCGGGATGCCGACCTGCCGGGGCGGCCTGGGATCAACCACGATGGACCGCTGCCAGGCATGAGGGAACCGCCATTCGCCTGTTGCTGGACGAACTGTCCAGCGGCGGGGTGAGCGCGCCGGTCTGGCTGTGGGGGGCAGGCATGAAGACGGGGCTGGCTGACCTCGTAGGCGTCTGTCCACTTTCGAAGCACGCGTGCACGATGGAACGCTCATGTCGTCCGACTCACTGCTGCCGGGCTCGTCCTGCGCCGACCACCAGTGCCCCCAGCCATGATCGTTTGCGGGCGCAGCCCTGCACGCGCAGCAAAGGGACGCACGAACCCCGGTACTGAAATCGCGGTGGCGCCCCCCCGCAGGCCTGCCGTCCGAGGTGGTGTTCGTGCGTGAGGGCGACCGCTTCGGCACGTTGGACGTTCCCGCCGCCCCCGCGGGCCTTGGAGCTGGGGTCCTCCGCCCACGATCAAGCAGCGGAGGTGCGCGGAGGGTTGTCGGCCGTGCGGCGCGAGGGAGTGAACTTGTCGTAGCGACCCCTCGTGTGCCACGACGTGTGGACGACTTCGAACTGCCCCGGTGAGGTACCGGCCTATTTCTCGTCCGATCTCGCCGGCTGGCACCAGCAATGGTCTGGGGCACTGCTGTGCCTGGGGTCGGGCGCAGTGCTGGGGAGAAAAGGGCGCCGTTCCCGCGTACGACGTTCGGGCGTAAGTGGGCCAGTGCTCGGAGAAGGCCGCATCGATCTGGCAACACTCGGACCGCGAGCGGCAGAAGGAAGTCGCCGGGGGTCTGGACGGGAGGGTGCGGGGCGGCCGGCAGGAGGCTGCCGAGCAGGCCGCGCAGGGGAGGCAGGGGGTGCGCAAGTGGTCCGCGCCGCGTATATAGGTCTAGACAACGAAGAAGGCCCAGGTCGCTGACCTGGGCCTTCTCTCAAGAGCGGATGACGGGAATCGAACCCGCGCTATAAGCTTGGGAAGCTCATGTTCTACCATTAAACTACATCCGCACCGCGGTCCCGTTGACCGGAGCCGTAGTGTTGTTCACTCTACCTCAAGATCGACCCCGGGCGAATCAGCCGCGGGGTCGTTGTCGTTCGTGGTGGACACCGGGGCGCGTGGGGGCGGGAGTTGGGGCGTATCTTTGGGGGCGGAGCGGCGGCTGGAGCGGGTCGCGCTCATCCCCTAATGTGGCGATTCGTCGCAGTACGGCTCGTTGGGGAAAGGGACTCGATGGAGCACACCGTCGTCCGTTGTGCCGAAGGGCACGTTTTCAGTACCGCCTCCTTCCCGCTGCAGCACCTCGGTGCCGGCCGGATCGGGCCCGGGCGGCTGCTGCGGTGCCCGCGGTGCGCGCGGCTGAGGCAGGCCGTTCCCGTCGGTGGCGTGAAGCGGTAGGCGCGGCGGCGCAGGCCGGCCCGGGCGCGCGGGCCGTCCCTCTCGATTGGGGGTGGCCCGCGCGCTCTGCGTATCCTCGGGACGTGCTTCTCTCTGACAAAGACATCCGGGCCGAGATCGACAGCGGACGGGTTCGCATCGACCCGTTCGAGGAGTCGATGGTGCAGCCCTCCAGCATCGATGTACGTCTCGACCGGTTCTTCCGGGTGTTCGAGAACCACCGCTACGCACACATCGATCCGGCGGTCGAGCAGCCCGACCTGACCCGGATGGTCGAGCCGGAGGGTGACGAGGCCTTCATCCTCCACCCCGGCGAGTTCGTCCTGGCGTCGACCTACGAGGTCGTCTCGCTGCCCGACGACATCGCCTCCCGACTGGAGGGGAAGTCCAGCCTGGGGCGACTCGGCCTGGTGACGCACTCGACCGCCGGGTTCATCGACCCCGGGTTCTCGGGCCACGTGACCCTGGAGCTGTCGAACCTCGCCACACTGCCGATCAAGCTCTGGCCGGGCATGAAGATCGGCCAGCTGTGCATGTTCCGGCTCAGCTCGCCCGCGGAGTTCCCGTACGGCAGCGAGCGCTACGGATCCCGTTACCAAGGGCAGCGCGGGCCGACCGCCTCGCGCTCCTTCCAGAACTTCCACCGCACCCAGGTGAGGCACGAGGCATGAGCGAAGTACGCGAGAACCTGACCTACGAGGGGTTCGGGCGCGCCGTGCGCGAGCTGGCGCAGACCATCGCCGACGACGGCTACGAACCCGACATCATCCTCAGCATCGCCCGGGGCGGGGTGTTCGTGGCGGGCGGGCTGGCGTACGCGCTCGACTGCAAGAACATCCACCTGGTGAACGTCGAGTTCTACACCGGTGTCGGGACCACGCTGGAGATGCCGGTCATGCTGTCGCCCGTGCCCGAGGCGATCGACTTCACCGACAAGAAGGTCCTCATCGCCGATGACGTGGCCGACACCGGCAAGACCCTCAAGCTCGTCCACGACTTCTGCCTGGGACACGTCGCCGAGGTGCGTTCGGCCGTCGTCTACGAGAAGTCCCACTCACTCGTGAAGTGCGAGTACGTGTGGAAGAAGACGGACGAGTGGATCAATTTCCCGTGGTCCGTCGAGCCGCCCGTCGTCAAGCGTGAGGGCCAGGTCCTCGACGCCTAGCAGTCGCCCGGCCCCTCCCGGGGGTACGGCAGAGGCCCGCCGCGCGATTCCCCGCGCGGCGGGCCTCTGCCGTGATGGTGCGTGTCGCGTGCGGGCGACCGTCAGAGCGTGCCCAGCTTGATGATCGACAGCAGCGCTACCAGCTGGATCGCGGAGGCGCCCAGCGCCTTGGGCCACGGCAGGTCGTGCGACTTACTGATCAGCGAGGTGAAGAGCGCGCCCGCGGCGACCCAGGTGGCCCAGCCCAGCACCTGCACGACCATGTTGTCGCCGCTGAGGAACACGGCGAAGAGCAGGCGCGGCGCGTCCGTGATGGACATGACCAGCATCGACAGGCCCACGGTGGGCTGCCAGGAGCCGTCGCCGCCCAGCTGGCGGGCGAGGGTGTGCGTCACCCCGCCCAGGATCAGGCCGCAGATGACGAAGGCCACGCCGGTGGAGAGGACGATCGGGACGGCCTGCGCGAGGGTCGCTTTGATCACGTCCTGACGGGCGTCGTCGAGGCCGAAGACCGCGAGGAGCCCGTAGAGGAAGGTCACGGTCAGCGCCGGCCCCCAGACGGCGTAGTCGCGCATCTGCAGGAAGGTCTGCCCCGGTCGCGTCACGATGCCGCGGAGCAGTTCCTTCCACGGCAGCCGCGGCCCCGTCGGCGCGGCCGCGGCGGCACCGGCGTGGTACGTGGCGCCCTGGCTGTAGGGGTCCTCGCCGACGGCGAAGACCTGGGTATGCCCCGGGTTGTCGTTGGAGTGGCCTCCGTGGCCTCCGTGGCCGTACGGGGGCTGCTGCGCCTGCGGCGGCTGCTGTCCGTACGGGTCGAAGTACTCGGGCTCGTCGTGTCCCCCGGCGCCCGGCTGCGGCCACTGCTGCTGCGGCGGTGGGCCTGCGGGAGGGTAGGGCTGCTGGCCGTACGGCGGCGGTTGCTGCTGTCCGTACGGCTGCTGCCGCGGGGGTTGTTGCGGGGTGCGGTTGTTGTCCCGGCCGCGTCCGATCCTGAATCCAGCCACGTGATCGAACGTACCTGGTCCGGCGGGCCCCGGTGGACGGGCGGCCGGAACACGCGGCCTTTGCGGCTGACCTGTGACATCCCCTAGGGGAACCCCGGGGGGCTGTCCCCACCCCCCGGAACGCCGGAACGGCCGGTACCCCGGGTGGGGGACCGGCCGTTCCGTATCGAGCGGACTGGATGGGACTACTTGGCGCCCTCGGGCTTCGCCTCGGCTTCGGGCTTCGCCTCAGCGGCAGGCTCGACCTCGGGCTTCGCCTCAGCGGCAGGCTCGACCTCGGGCTTGACCTCGCCCTCGGGCTTCGCCTCGGCTTCGGGCTTGGTCTCCGCCTTCGGCGCGAGGGCCGGCTCCGCCTTCGCCGGCGTCGCGGTCTCCGGCTCCGGCTCCGCCTTGGTGACGGGCGCGGGGGCTGCCTTCGCTTCGGGCTTCGGCTCCGCCGTGGTGACGGGCTCGGACCCGGCCGCCGGCGCCGGCTTCGGCTCCACCGCGGGCGTCGGGACCGGCTCCGGCCCGACCTCCGCCTTCGGCTCCGCCGCGGGGGCGGGTGCCGGCTCCGGCTTCGCCTCGGCCACGGGCGCCGGCTCCGGCTCCGCCGCAGGGGCCGGTTCCGGTTCCGGTTCCGGCTCCGGCTCCACCAGCGGGGGTTCCGGGGTCTTGACCGAGTCCAGCAGGAGCTGGGCCACGTCCACGACCTGCACGGACTCCTTGGCCTTGCCGTCGTTCTTCTTGCCGTTCACCGAGTCGGTCAGCATCACCAGGCAGAACGGGCACGCGGTGGAGACGATGTCCGGGTTCAGGGACAGGGCCTCGTCGACGCGCTCGTTGTTGATGCGCTTGCCGATCCGCTCCTCCATCCACATCCGCGCGCCACCGGCGCCACAGCAGAAGCCCCGCTCCTTGTGGCGGTGCATCTCCTGCTGCCGCAGGCCCGGCACGGCCGACATGATCTCGCGCGGAGGCGTGTAGACCTTGTTGTGCCGGCCCAGGTAGCACGGGTCGTGATAGGTGATCAGACCGTCGACCGGCGTCACCGGCGTCAGGCGGCCCTCGTCGATCAGGTGCTGGAGCAGCTGCGTGTGGTGGATGACCTCGTACTCGCCGCCCAGCTGCGGGTACTCGTTCGCGATGGTGTTGAAGCAGTGCGGGCAGGTCGAGACGATCCGCTTGGCCGACTTCGGCTTCTTCGTCTCCGGGTCCTCGTCGTCCTCACCGAAGGCCATGTTCAGCATGGCCACGTTCTCCTGGGCCAGCTGCTGGAACAGCGGCTCGTTGCCCAGGCGGCGCGGGGAGTCGCCGGTGCACTTCTCGTCGCCGCCCATGATCGCGAACTTGACGCCCGCGATGTTCAGCAGCTCGGCGAAGGCCTTCGTGGTCTTCTTCGCCCGGTCCTCCAGCGCGCCGGCGCAGCCGACCCAGTAGAGGTAGTCGAACTCGGAGAGGTCCTCCGCGTCCTTCCCGATGATCGGGACCTCGAAGTCGACCTCCTTGGTCCACTCGACGCGCTGCTTCTTCGCCAGGCCCCAGGGGTTGCCCTTCTTCTCCAGGTTCTTGAGCATCGTGCCCGCCTCCGACGGGAACGCGCTCTCGATCATCACCTGGTAGCGGCGCATGTCGACGATGTGGTCGATGTGCTCGATGTCGACCGGGCACTGCTCCACGCACGCACCGCAGGTCGTGCAGGACCACAGCACGTCCGGGTCGATGACGCCGTTCTCCTCGGCGGTCCCGATCAGCGGGCGCTCGGCCTCGGCCAGGGCCGCCGCGGGGACGTCCTTGAGCTGCTCGGCGGTCGCCTTCTCGTTGCCCTCCATGTCCTTGCCGCCGCCGGCCAGCAGGTACGGGGCCTTGGCGTGCGCGTGGTCGCGCAGGGACATGATCAGGAGCTTGGGGGACAGCGGCTTGCCGGTGTTCCAGGCGGGGCACTGCGACTGGCAGCGACCGCACTCCGTGCAGGTGGAGAAGTCGAGGATGCCCTTCCAGGAGAACTGCTCGACCTGGGAGACGCCGAAGACGTCGTCCTCGCCGGGCTCCTCGAAGTCGATCTCCTTGCCACCGCTCGTCATCGGCTGGAGCGCGCCCAGCGCGACCGCGCCGTCGGCGTTGCGCTTGAACCAGATGTTCGGGAAGCCGAGGAAGCGGTGCCAGGCGACACCCATGTTGGTGTTGAGCGAGACGACGATCATCCAGATCAGCGAGACGCCGATCTTGATCATCGCGGTGAGGTAGATCGCGTTCTGCAGCGCGCCGAGGGAGAGTCCCTTGAAGGCCAGCACCAGCGGGTACGAGGCGAAGTACGCCGGCTCGTAGTGGTCCACGTGGTGGATCGCGCCCTCGAGACCGCGCAGCGTCAGGATCGCCAGGCCGATGGTGAGGATGACGTACTCGACGAAGTACGCCTGCCAGGCCTTCGATCCGGCGAAGCGCGACTTGCGGCCCGCCCGCGAGGGGAGGTTGAGCAGGCGGATGGCGATGAGGACGAGGATGCCCACGACCGTCATCACGCCGATGAACTCGATGTACATCTCGAACGGTAGGAAGCCGCCGATGACCGGCAGCGTCCAGTCGGCTTCGAAGAGCTGGCCGTACGCCTGGGCCAGGGTCGGCGGCAGGGTCAGGAAGCCGATCGCGACGAACCAGTGCGCGAAGCCGACGATGCCCCAGCGGTTCATCCGGGTGTGCCCGAGGAACTCCCGGACGAGGGTGAGGGTTCGGGCCTTCGGGTCGTCCGTACGGCTGCCTGCCGGTACGGACTGGCCGATCTTCACGAACCGGTAGATCTGCGCCACGGCTCGGGCGAGCAGCGCGACGCCGACCACGGTCAGGACCAGCGACACGATGATCGCGGCGAGTTGCATGGAAGGGCTCCTCGGGCGGCACTTACTAAGCGGTAACTTATATAGTCAAGGGTTGAGGTTACCCATTCCCGACGCCGCAATGTAGCCGAGCGTGCGGTGATCTGTGTCGCTCAGGCATGCCTGTGCCGGAAGGCCGCCCGCGGGGTTTGCGCCAGGATCGCCAGGTCCATCCCCAGCCAGTGGTTCTCCACATAATGCCGGTCGAGCAGGGCCATCTCCTCCCAGGGGAGGTCGGAGCGTGCGCTCACCTGCCAGAGGCCGGTGATCCCGGGCCGTACGAGCAGCCGGTCGGGGCGGTCCGTGCGGGGTCCCGGACGGGGGCCGACCAGGGACATCTCACCGCGGAGCACGTTGATCAGCTGGGGTGCGGCGTCCAGCGCGCAGCGCTCCAGGGCGGCGCCGAAGCGGCCGGCGGCGGCGGTGTGCAGCTGCCAGGTACGGAAAGGGCGGCCGGCCAGGCCGGCCGCCGGTACGCGGACGAAGGCGCGGTCCCGGCCGCGGGCTCCGCCGCGGTGGGCGGCGTGGAGCAGAGCCGCGGCCGTGGCCAGGGGGACGGCGAGCAGGATCAGCAGGATCAGGGCGCCGGCGATGTCGAGCACCCGCTTGGCCGGTGGCCGGACCCGCCGGTGCGCCGGCCGGGCGGGGAGGGGGAGCGGCAGCGGCAGAGGCATGTCAGCACGTTGCCGTACGCCTGCGGCGGGCTCGGGGTGGCGCGCGGCCGTCGGGTGCGGCTCGAACCCGTTCGGGTGTGTCGTCTCCGTTCCGTGTGCGGGGGGCTGGGCGGGGGCCTGGCCTGCCCGGGTGCGGCGCCGCCGCCGGGGGCTCCGCCCTGGACCGCGCGCCTCACACGTCGGCGGGGCTGGACTTGCGATCCCTGTCGGAACGTAACGGCAGGTGGGAGGGGGTGGCGGGGCGAGTGGGCGGGCAGGGTTGCGCGTAAGGGGAGCCTAAAGGTTGAGCCCGGGTGGCTCAGCTCTGTTGACGCAGGCGCGGGGATGCGGCATGGTTGAGCCTGTTCCACTCAAGTCAGCTGGAGGAATCGAAATGGCACGTGCGGTCGGCATCGACCTGGGCACCACTAACTCCGTCGTCAGCGTTCTGGAAGGCGGCGAGCCCACCGTCATCACCAACGCCGAGGGCGCCAGGACCACGCCGTCCGTCGTCGCCTTCGCCAAGAACGGCGAGGTCCTCGTCGGCGAGGTGGCCAAGCGCCAGGCGGTCACGAACGTGGACCGGACCATCCGCTCCGTCAAGCGCCACATGGGCACTGACTGGAAGATCAACCTGGATGGCAAGGACTTCAACCCGCAGCAGATGAGCGCCTTCATCCTGCAGAAGCTGAAGCGCGACGCCGAGGCGTACCTGGGCGAGAAGGTCACGGACGCGGTCATCACCGTCCCGGCCTACTTCAACGACTCCGAGCGCCAGGCGACGAAGGAGGCCGGCGAGATCGCGGGCCTCAACGTCCTGCGCATCGTCAACGAGCCGACGGCCGCCGCCCTGGCCTACGGTCTCGACAAGGACGACCAGACCATCCTCGTCTTCGACCTCGGTGGCGGCACCTTCGACGTGTCGCTCCTGGAGATCGGCGACGGTGTCGTCGAGGTCAAGGCCACCAACGGTGACAACCACCTCGGTGGCGACGACTGGGACCAGCGCGTCGTCGACTACCTCGTGAAGCAGTTCCAGAACGGCCACGGCGTCGACCTGTCCAAGGACAAGATGGCGCTCCAGCGTCTGCGCGAGGCTGCCGAGAAGGCGAAGATCGAGCTGTCCTCCTCCACGGAGACCTCGATCAACCTGCCCTACATCACGGCGTCCGCCGAGGGCCCGCTGCACCTGGACGAGAAGCTCACCCGTGCCCAGTTCCAGCAGCTGACCGCGGACCTGCTGGAGCGCTGCAAGACCCCGTTCCACAACGTCATCAAGGACGCCGGCATCCAGCTGTCCGAGATCGACCACGTGGTCCTGGTCGGCGGCTCCACCCGCATGCCGGCCGTCGCCGAGCTCGTCAAGGAGCTGACCGGTGGCCAGGACGCCAACAAGGGCGTCAACCCGGACGAGGTCGTCGCCATCGGCGCGACCCTGCAGGCCGGTGTGCTCAAGGGCGAGGTCAAGGACGTCCTGCTCCTCGACGTGACCCCGCTGTCCCTCGGTATCGAAACCAAGGGCGGCATCATGACCAAGCTCATCGAGCGCAACACGACCATCCCGACCAAGCGGTCGGAGATCTTCACGACGGCCGAGGACAACCAGCCGTCCGTGCAGATCCAGGTCTACCAGGGCGAGCGCGAGATCGCCGCGTACAACAAGAAGCTCGGCATGTTCGAGCTGACGGGCCTGCCGCCGGCCCCGCGCGGTGTCCCGCAGATCGAGGTCTCCTTCGACATCGACGCGAACGGCATCATGCACGTCACGGCCAAGGACCTCGGCACGGGCAAGGAGCAGAAGATGACCGTCACCGGCGGCTCTTCGCTCGGCAAGGACGAGGTCGACCGCATGCGCCAGGAGGCGGAGCAGTACGCGGACGAGGACCTGCGCCGCAAGGAGGCGGCCGAGTCCCGCAACCAGGGCGAGCAGCTCGTCTACCAGACGGAGAAGTTCGTCAAGGACAACGAGGACAAGGTTCCCGCCGACGTCCGCACCGAGGTCGAGGCCGCCGTCACCGAGCTGAAGGAAAAGCTCAAGGGCGAGGACACGGCGGAGATCCGCACCGCGACCGAGAAGCTCGCCGCGGTCAGTCAGAAGCTCGGCCAGGCCATCTACGCCGACGCCCAGGCCGCTCAGGGAGCCGCCGGCGCCGAGGGTGGCGAGCAGGCCAAGGCCGATGACGACGTCGTCGACGCCGAGATCGTCGACGACGAGAAGCCGAAGGGCGGCGCTGCCTGATGTCGGAGGAGACCCCGGGCTTCGAGGAGAAGCCCGAAGTCCCCGCCGACGCCGTTCAGGACGACGCCGAGCCGAAGGCCGCCGACTCCTCCCAGGAGGGTGAGGCGGCCCCGGCCGGGGACGCACAGTCCGCAGTACAGGAAACCGCCCTGCTGGCGCAGCTGGACCAGGCCCGTACCGCGCTCTCCGAGCGCACCGCGGACCTCCAGCGGCTCCAGGCGGAGTACCAGAACTACCGGCGCCGGGTGGAGCGGGACCGGATCACCGTCAAGGAGATCGCGGTCGCGTCCCTCCTGAGCGAGCTGCTCCCGACCCTGGACGACATCGGCCGGGCGCGCGAGCACGGCGAGCTGGTCGGCGGCTTCAAGTCGGTGGCCGAATCGCTGGAGACGGTCGCCGCCAAGATGGGCCTGCAGCAGTTCGGCAAGGAGGGCGAGCCCTTCGACCCGACGATCCACGAGGCCCTGATGCACTCGTACGCGCCGGACGTCACCGAGACGACGTGCGTGGCCATTCTGCAGCCGGGGTACCGGATCGGCGAGCGTACGATCCGTCCCGCACGGGTCGCGGTGGCCGAGCCCCAGCCGGGCGCGGCCCCCAAGTCGGAGTCCGCGGAGGGCGAAGCGCCGTCGGACAAGGACGCGGATGCCCCCGACGAGGGCTGATGCACCACACGTAGAGGTACGAGAGGAGGGACACCGGGGATGAGCACGAAGGACTTCGTCGAGAAGGACTACTACAAGGTCCTCGGTGTCCCGAAGGACGCCACCGAGGCCGAGATCAAGAAGGCGTACCGGAAGCTCGCGCGCGAGTTCCACCCGGACGCCAACAAGGGCGACGCCTCGGCCGAGGCGCGCTTCAAGGAGATCTCCGAGGCGAACGACATCCTCGGCGACGCCAAGAAGCGCAAGGAGTACGACGAGGCGCGCGCCCTGTTCGGCAACGGCGGCTTCCGCCCGGGGCCGGGCGGGGCCGGCGGCTCCTTCAACTTCGACCTCGGCGACCTCTTCGGCGGCCAGCAGCCGGGCGGCGCCGGCGGTGCGGGCGGCTTCGGCGGCGGCCTGGGCGACGTCTTCGGCGGCCTGTTCAACCGAGGCGCCGGCGCCGGTGCGGGGACCCGCACCCAGCCGCGCCGCGGCCAGGACATCGAGTCGGAGGTCACCCTTTCCTTCACGGAGGCGGTGGACGGGGCCACGGTCCCGCTGCGGATGTCCTCCCAGGCGCCCTGCAAGGCGTGTTCGGGCACCGGCGACAAGAACGGCACCCCGCGGGTGTGTCCGACCTGCGTCGGCACGGGGCAGGTCTCGCGCGGCTCCGGCGGCGGTTTCTCACTGACCGACCCCTGCGCGGACTGCAAGGGCCGCGGTCTGATCGCGGAGACCCCCTGTGAGGTCTGCAAGGGCAGCGGGCGGGCCCGCAGTTCGCGCACGATGCAGGTCCGGATTCCGGCGGGCGTCTTCGACGGCCAGCGGATCCGGTTGCGGGGCAAGGGCGGGCCGGGCGAGCGCGGCGGCCCCGGCGGTGACCTCTACGTCGTCGTCCACGTCGGCTCCCACCCGGTCTTCGGCCGCAAGGACGACAACCTGACCGTGACCGTGCCCGTGACCTTCGCGGAGGCGGCACTGGGGGCCGACATCAAGGTCCCGACCCTGAACGGTCCGGCGGTGACGCTGAAGCTTCCGCCGGGCACCCCCAACGGCCGCACCATGCGGGCCCGCGGCAAGGGCGCGGTCCGCAAGGACGGCACCCGCGGCGATCTGCTGGTGACGGTGGAGGTCGCGGTTCCGACCGAGCTGTCGGACAAGGCCCGCGAGGCGCTGGAGATGTACCGCGAGGCGACGGATTCGCAGGACCCGCGCTCCGCGCTGTTCGAGTCCGCGAAGGGAGCATGACATGGACGGCCGCCGTCGATCGTCCCGATTGGGCAGTGGGAGTTACCAGCTCACCGATGAGACCCCGGTCTACGTGATCTCGGTGGCCGCCCAGCTCTCGGGCCTGCACCCGCAGACCCTGCGCCAGTACGACCGCCTCGGCCTGGTCTCCCCGGACCGTACGGCCGGACGCGGCCGGCGCTACTCGGCCCGTGACATCGAGCTGCTCCGCACGGTGCAGGCGCTGTCCCAGGACGAGGGCATCAACCTGGCGGGCATCAAGCGGATCATCGAGCTGGAGAACCAGGTCGCCGCGCTCCAGCAGCGCGTGGCCGAGCTCTCCGCCGCGGTGGACGGCGCCGCGGCCACGCTCCAGGCCCGCGAGGCCCAGGTGCACGCCTCCTACCGGCGGGACCTGGTCCCGTACCGGCCGCCGGTGCCCGGCAACGCCCTGGTCGTGTGGCGTCCCAAGCGCCCGATGGACTGACGGCCGGTACGCGGTGGCGCCGAAGGCGCCGGCGCGCAGCATACGGAAAAGGCCCCGCCCGCCCCGGGCGGGGCCTTTCGCGTGCGGGTGGGTCCGGCGCGGCGCTCGGGGGCCTTGTGAGGGCCGTGGGGCCCCTGCGGCAGCGGCCGGGGCCTCTCAGGGCCGGGGCTCTTGCGGCGGCCCGGAGACGCGCCCCAGGATGCCCGACTGGGCGATGAGGAAACCGAGTTGGGCCCGGCTTCCGCTGCCCAGGGCCGTCGCCAGCTTGGCTATGTGCGCGCGGCAGGTGCGGACGTTCATGCCCAGGCGGCGGGCGATGGCCTCGTCCACGTGCCCCTCGACGAGGAGCTGTGCGATGGAGCGCTGCACGCCCGAGATCCCCGAGGGCGTCGGGTCGTAGGGGATCTGCTCGTTGAGCGGGGTGGCCCGCCGCCACAGCTGCTCGAAGACCCTGACCAGGTAGCGGACCAGCGCCGGATGCCGCAGCTCCAGCGCGATCTGCTGGTCGTCGCTGGCGGGGATGAAGGCGACCGACTCGTCGCAGATGATGAGCCGTTCGACCAGCTCCTCCAGCGTCCGGATCTCGACCTTTCCGCTGGCCATCCGGTCGACGTAGGCCATGGTGCCGCGGCTGTGGCGCACCGTGTGCTGGTAGAGGGTGCGCATGCTCACCCCCCGCCGGATGAGCGGCTGGTCCCGTTCGATCGCCTGGTTGAGGATGTTCTCGGAACGCCCGCCACCCGGCTGGATGGTGAGCATTTCCGCCTGGCACTCGGCGGTGGCGACATTGAGCGCCGCGTTGATCCTGTTGAATCCCTCCAGCACGGTGATGGCGTGTGTGGGGGCGGGAGTCAGCGCGCTGATGGCCATGAATGGCTCAAACGCTTCGGCCAGCTCGATGGAGGAGCGCCGGCGTTGCAGGATCTCCCGTTCCAGCGGATGCAGCCGCTGGGCCAGTGCCACCGACGGGGGAACCGGACGGAGCCAGTTGTCGTCGTCGGGATCAGGGTGCAGCAGCGCGAATTCCAGCAGGCAGGGCGTCTGCTCGACTTCTTCGCGGGCGATTCGGCCGGAGCTGAGCGCACTTGCGTACAGCTCGGCCCCGAGGTCGCACAGGTCTGTCACCGCATGGGGATGTGTCTGGTTCATCCGCATAATCGGCAAATCTCCCACCCCCAGGGTCCTGCATGTACAGGAACATGATGCATCGCCACCGTGGCAATGACGTGGCTCGATAAGTCATCGTCTGAGATGCGGGGGAGAGGAATCCATCAAGTGAGGACAACGTCGACCATGTACAAGAAATTGCTTCGCTCGGTGGCTGCCATTGCTCTCTCTTCGGCTGCTGCTGTCGGTGGAATCTCGCTCGCGGACAGTGGCTGGGGCAGCTCGCCTGCCGACAGTGGCTGGGGGGCCGGTCCTACCGGTAGGGGCGACAGTGGCTGGGGCAGCGTCCAGGCCGACAGCGGCTGGGGCCCCGCGCCCAAGCCCGTGCGCAAGGGCGACAGCGGCTGGGGCAGCGCGCCGGTCGGCGCGGAGCCGGACAGCGGCTGGGGTGTGGGTGGGAAGACCTCGGACGCATGACCCCCGACGACCGCGGCTTCCGCCGCGAAATGGCCTCCGCTTACCGGTCGGGATGGCAGTTCATCGACCTGGCCACGGCGATTCCGTACCCCGGGGACTCGCTGATGGTCACCCTGTTCGGCCAACCGATCGTCGTCGTGCGCGAGGAGGACGAAGACGTACGTGCCTACCGGTGCCTGCGCCGCCCGCGGGGCGCGCCGCAGCCCGTCCGCTGCGAGGTGCGCTACGGAATGGTCTTCGTCAATCTTGATCAGCGCGATCACCAGCTCTTCGAACCCGACATCACCACCGCCACCCCCCGCAGTGCCTGAAGCGATTCCCCCGTCGTTGCAGATCGCTCAGGCGCTACCCCCACACAACGGCGCCATCGTGGACCTGACCACGATGGCGCCGTTGTGATGTCCGCGTCCAGTGGTCGGCCGGACAAGACGCCGGAAAAGGCGCCGGAAAAGATGCCGGAAAAGATGAGGGGTCAACGATTCACGCGCGGCCCATGGCCCGCTCCAGCGTGATCTCCATGACGACCCGGTCCGGATTGGGCGAGGGCGTCCGCCCGTAGCGCTCGGCGTAACGGGCCACCGCCTCGGCGACGGACGCCGCGTCCGTCCGGATCACCGCGCGCCCCTCCAGGGTCGCCCAGCGGCGCCCCTCCATCTGGCAGACCGCGACCCGCGCCCCCGCCGGCTCCCCGGACTGGGCCGCCAGGATGTTGCGGACCTTCTTGCTGTGCCTGTTGCTGATCACCCGGGCGAGGCCCGCCTGCGGGTCGTAGGTGACACCGACCGGCACCACGTGGGGGGAGCCGTCCGGACGGGGCGTGGTCAGTGTGCAAACGTGCCGTTCCCGCCAGAAGGCGAGGTACTCGGGCGTCGGGTTGAGTACGTCATGGGACATGGCCCGAAGGGTACGACGCGCTGCCTTGAGTGGAATAGACTCAACTTTGCGCAGGTTGTCTCTGTCATAGTTCTGTTCCCTTCCGGAGAGGAGCAAGTCACCCGTGGACGCCGAGCTGACCAACAAGAGCCGCGACGCGCTGAACGCGGCCACCAGCAGGGCCGTCAAGGACGGCCACGCCGACCTGACCCCCGCCCACCTGCTCCTGGCCCTGCTCGCCGGCGAGGACAACGAGAACGTCACCGACCTCCTCGCCGCCTGCGACGCGGACCAGGCGGCCGTGCGCGGCGCAGCCGAACGGCTGCTCGCCGCCCTGCCCAGCGTCACCGGCTCCACCGTCGCGCCCCCGCAGCCCACCCGTGAGCTGCTCGCCGTGCTCGCCGAGGCCGACCAGCGGGCCGGGAAGCTCGGCGACGACTACCTCTCCACCGAACACCTGCTCATCGGCACCGCGGCCAAGGGCGGCGCGGCCGGCGAGATCCTTTCCGCACAGGGCGCGAGCGCGAAGAAGCTGCTGGACGCCTTCGAGAACGCACGAGGAGGACGGCGGGTGACCACCCCCGATCCCGAGGGCCAGTACAAGGCACTGGAGAAGTTCGGCACCGATTTCACGGCGGCAGCCCGCGAGGGCAAGCTCGACCCGGTCATCGGCCGCGACCAGGAGATCCGCCGCGTCGTCCAGGTGCTCTCGCGCCGCACCAAGAACAACCCGGTGCTCATCGGCGAGCCGGGCGTGGGCAAGACGGCCGTCGTCGAGGGCCTCGCCCAGCGCATCGTCAAGGGCGACGTCCCCGAGTCCCTGAAGGACAAGCGGCTCGTCTCCCTCGACCTCGGCGCCATGGTGGCCGGCGCCAAGTACCGCGGCGAGTTCGAGGAGCGGCTCAAGACCGTCCTCGCGGAGATCAAGTCCAGTGACGGGCAGATCATCACCTTCATCGACGAGCTGCACACGGTCGTCGGCGCGGGCGCCGGCGGCGATTCCGCCATGGACGCGGGCAACATGCTCAAGCCCATGCTGGCCCGCGGCGAGCTGCGGATGGTCGGCGCGACCACCCTCGACGAGTACCGCGAGCGCATCGAGAAGGACCCGGCCCTGGAGCGGCGCTTCCAGCAGGTGCTGGTCGCCGAGCCGTCCGTCGAGGACACCATTGCCATCCTGCGCGGGCTCAAGGGCCGCTACGAGGCCCACCACAAGGTCCAGATCAACGACAGCGCCCTGGTGGCCGCCGCGACCCTCTCCGACCGCTACATCACCTCCCGCTTCCTGCCCGACAAGGCCATCGACCTCGTCGACGAGGCAGCCTCCCGGCTCCGCATGGAGATCGACTCCTCACCCCTGGAGATCGACGAGCTCCAGCGCTCGGTGGACCGCCTGCGCATGGAGGAGCTGGCGCTGAAGAACGAGTCCGACCCGGCCTCGCTGGAGCGCCTCGACAAGATCCGCAAGGACCTCGCGGACCGGGAGGAGGAGCTGCGCGGCCTGACCGCCCGCTGGGAGAAGGAGAAGCAGTCCCTCAACCGCGTCGGCGAGCTCAAGGAGCGCTTGGACGACCTGCGCGGGCAGGCGGAGCGCGCCCAGCGCGACGGCGACTTCGACTCGGCCTCCAAGCTGCTCTACGGAGAGATCCCGGCCCTGGAGCGCGAGCTCGCGGAGGCCACCGAGGCCGAGGCGGAGGTCTCCAAGGACACGATGGTCAAGGACGAGGTCGGTCCGGACGACATCGCGGACGTGGTCGGCGCCTGGACCGGCATCCCGGCCGGCCGGCTGCTGGAGGGCGAGACCCAGAAGCTGCTCCGGATGGAGGACGGGCTGGGCCGCCGCCTGATCGGCCAGACCGAGGCCGTGCGGGCCGTGTCGGACGCGGTGCGCCGCACCCGCGCGGGCATCGCCGACCCGGACCGCCCGACGGGCTCGTTCCTCTTCCTGGGCCCGACGGGCGTCGGCAAGACGGAGCTGGCCAAGGCGCTCGCGGACTTCCTCTTCGACGACGAGCGGGCCATGATCCGCATCGACATGTCGGAGTACGGCGAGAAGCACAGCGTCGCCCGCCTCGTCGGCGCCCCGCCCGGCTACGTCGGCTACGAGGAGGGCGGCCAGCTGACCGAGGCCGTGCGGCGCCGCCCGTACAGCGTCGTGCTGCTGGACGAGGTGGAGAAGGCCCACCCCGAGGTCTTCGACATCCTGCTCCAGGTCCTGGACGACGGCCGCCTCACGGACGGCCAGGGCCGGACCGTGGACTTCCGCAACACCATCCTGGTCCTGACCTCGAATCTGGGCAGCCAGTTCCTGGTGGATCCGGCCACCCCGGCGGAGCAGAAGAAGCAGCAGGTCCTCGATGTGGTGCGGGCCTCCTTCAAGCCGGAGTTCCTCAACCGGCTGGACGACCTGGTGGTCTTCTCCGCGCTGGACGCCGGGGAACTGGCGCACATCGCCGAGCTCCAGATCGGCCGCCTCGCCAAGCGGCTGGCCGACCGGCGCCTGAGCCTGGAGGTCACGCCCGCGGCCCTGGCCTGGCTGGCGGACAAGGGCAACGACCCGGCGTACGGCGCGCGGCCGCTGCGCCGCCTGATCCAGACGGCGATCGGCGACCGCCTGGCCAAGGAGATCCTCTCCGGCGAGGTCAGGGACGGCGACACCGTACGGGTCGACGTGGCCGGGGAGGACCTGCTGGTCGGCAAGGCCCTCTGAGCGCCGGGGCGGGCGCCGGGCCGCCCGCCCCCGCGCCTCCTGCCCCTCGCCGCGGCGCCCGCCCCTGCCGCCGTGTGTCCGCCCGGAGCGGATCGCGGGGGCCGGGGGTGGACACGGGGTGGGCGGCATGGTGGAGGATGAAGGTATCCGCACGAAGGGAAATCACGGTGAGCATCGACCCGGCCTCGATTCCGAACTTCGGAGGGCAGCAGCCCGATCCGCAGGCCACAGGACCGGCGGGCCCCGTCGTCCCCGACCAGGATCTGGTCAAGCAGCTGCTGGAGCAGATGGAGCTCAAGTACGTCGTCGACGACGAGGGTGACCTCGCGGCGCCGTGGGAGGAGTTCCGCACGTACTTCATGTTCCGCGGCGAGGACGAACAGCAGGTCTTCTCGGTGCGGACCTTCTACGACCGTCCGCACAAGATCGAGGAGAAGCCCCAGCTTCTCGAATCGATCGACGACTGGAACCGCCGCACCCTGTGGCCGAAGGTCTACAGCCACACCCACGACGACGGCTCGGTCCGTCTGATCGGCGAAGCGCAGATGCTGATCGGCACCGGCGTCAGCCTGGAGCACTTCGTGTCCTCCACGGTCAGCTGGGTCCGCGCCTCCATCGAGTTCGACAAGTGGCTCGTCGAGCAGTTCGGCCTGGAGAAGGAAGTCGACTCCGCCGACGGCGACGAGAACAACGGCGAGGACGACGGCCAGTAGTCGGTCACACCGGCTGCACCGGCCCCGTCGGCCTTCGCCTTCACAGCGGTACGCGCGCCACGAGCAGCAGGTAGAGCCCGTAGCCGTGGCCGAGCCCGGCCAGCACCGCGGTCACCACGACCGCGGTGCGGGGCCGGGCTCGTGCCATGACGGCCGCGACCGGCAGCAGCAGCGGGAAGGCCGGGAGCAGGAACCGCGGCTTCGACTCGAAGAAGCCCGCCCCGCCATAGGCGATCACCAGGAGCACCGCGGTGTACGCGAGCAGCGGCAGCGGGATCCGGTCCATGAGCAGCGCCGCCGCCAGCAGCCCCGCGGCGCCCAGCAGGACCACGGTCACCGTCGTGGCGAGCGGCACGTGGCCGCCGGTCAGCACCCGCTCCGCGGAGCGCAGCGCCCCGTACCCGAAGTCGAAGCGGGAGCCCCAGCGCCGCTGGACCGCGAAGTAGCCGCCGAGGGGGTCGTGCGTCCGCGCCCCGACGGCCAGGACGTAACCCGCCCAGCCCGCCGGGGCCAGCAGCCCGGCCGCCCACACCTCGGGTTCGCGCCGGCGGCGGACGAGGACCGCGTGCAGGGCCATGCCCGACACGGCGGCCGCGACGGCGAGCCCGGTGGGCCGGGTCAGCCCGGCGAGCACGGCGAGGCCGGCCGCCGCCAGCCAGCGGCCGCGCAGCAGGCAGTACAGGGCCCAGGCGGCGAGCGCGGCCAGCAGCGGCTCGGTGTAGGCGAGGGTGAGCACCACCGCGTGCGGCAGGGCCGCCCACAGCCCCACGAGCAGCAGTCCGGCGCGCGGACCGATCACCGCCTCCCCGACCCGGTAGACCCCGACGGCGGCCGCGGCGGCGCAGGTCCAGGCCACCAGGATCCCGGCGGGGACGAGCCCGCCGGGCAGGACGGCGGCCCCGAGCCGCATCAGCAGCGGGTAGAGCGGGAAGAAGGCGTAGTCGCTCTGGATGGAGCCGGTGTCCGCCCACATCTGGGTCCGGCCGTAGCCGTGGGCGGCGATCCCGAGGTACCAGACGGAGTCCCAGGAGCCGCCGAGGACCTTCAGCGGGTCCCGGCCCGCCCACCAGGAGCCGAGGGTGAGGACCAGCACCCCGGCGCCCCGCACGGCGCCGAACACCCCGAGCGCGAGGACGGTCACCGGAGCGGCGGACCGTACCGCCTTGACGGCCCGGACCTCAAGGGGCGACGCGGACACCGAGGCTCTGCCCGTTGCCATGTATCCCGACTCTCCTGCTCTTCGTGGGGACGCTCATCCGTCGATGAGAGCTTCGGGCACCTTCGATGCCGCCAGCTTCACACCGGCCTCGCCCGCCCCGCAACCATCGGCGTGAACCGCTCTGCCGGCGTTCCCACCGCGACGTTCCGGCTCCGGTCGCAGCACTGGAGCCGGCGCAGCCGGGCCGCTGCCTCCTGGAGGACTTCGGCCTTCTTGCAGAAGGGCAAGGCGTGCGTCGGAAGGCAGCACACACCAGGGATCCGCGCTCGAGCAGTGGGAGTTCGAAGTCCGAGCGGCGGCCGCGTGCGCTACCTGGTCAGCCCTGAGACATCGACCGTAGTCCTGGTCTACGCGTCCACGAGGCACCCCAAGGACACCGAGTAACTCGTAGTTCCCGTGCGGCACGGGCTCCGGCTGAAAGGCCGGGCCCTGTGCCCGCACGTCCCTCTGACTCGCTGCTCAGCGAGCCAGCCGACCGAGGCGGTCTACCGCCTCCTCCAAAACCGCCGTCCTCTTGCAGAACGCCCAGCGCACCTGGGCGGCTCCGGCGGCCTTGTCGTCGTAGAAGACCTGGTTCGGGACGGCGACCACGCCGCAGCGCTCGGGGAGGGCGCGGCAGAAGGCGAGGCCGTCCTTCTCGCCGAGGGGGGTGATGTCCGTGGTGATGAAGTAGGTGCCCTGGGGGCGGAAGACCTCGAACCCGGCCGCGGCGAGGCCGTCGGCGAGGATGTCGCGTTTGGCGGCCAGGTCGGCGCGCAAGGTGTCGTAGTACGCGTCGGGGAGGGCGAGGGCCTGGGCGATCGCGTACTGGAACGGGCCGGAGGAGACGTAGGTCAGGAACTGCTTGACCGAGCGGACCGCCGTGACCAGTTCGGGGGACGCGGTGATCCAGCCGACCTTCCAGCCGGTGAAGGAGTAGGTCTTGCCGGCGGAGGAGATGGTGACCGTGCGCTCGCGCATGCCGGGCAGCCCCGCCAGCGGGGTGTGGGCGCCCTCGAAGACCAGGTGCTCGTACACCTCGTCGGTCACGACGAGCAGGTCCCGCTCGACGGCGAGTTCGGCGACGGCCGCCAGCTCGGCCGGGGTCAGGACGGTGCCCGTCGGGTTGTGCGGAGTGTTGATCAGGAGCAGGCGGGTGCGCGGCGTGACGGCCGCGCGCAATTCGTCCAGGTCGAGGACGAAGGCTCCGCCGGCCGCCCCCGGGAGGTGCCCCGGGGTCTGCGGGCGCAGGGTGACGGGGACGCGTACGGCGCCGGCCATCGCGATGCAGGCCGCGTAGGAGTCGTAGAACGGTTCGAGGGCGATGACCTCGTCTCCCGGTTCGAGGAGGGCGAGGAGGGCGGCGGCGATGGCCTCGGTGGCGCCCGCCGTGACCAGGACCTCGGTGTCGGGGTCGTAGGACAGGCCGTAGAACCGCTGCTGGTGCGCGGCGATCGCGGCGCGCAGTTCGGGGATGCCGGGGCCGGGCGGGTACTGGTTGCCGAGGCCCGTGAGGACGGCGCGGGAGGCGGCTTCGGCGATCTCGGCGGGGCCGTCGGTGTCGGGGAAGCCCTGGCCCAGGTTGATCGAGCCGGTGCGGTCGGCCAGTGCCGACATCTCCGCGAAGATCGTGGTGCCGAAGGCCGCCAGGCGGCGGTTGAGGAAGGGGCGGTCGCTGCTCACGGGTGCGCTCATGGGCGCCATCCTGCGGGGAAGCTCTGGACTTGCTCAAGTGTGCTTTGGGTCGTGTGGGCCAAGGGCATCTCCCCTGCACGCGGGACGCGGGGATCCCGCCCCCCGGGACGACCGGGGTGTGAGAGAGGGGGCGGGCATGGTGTTCGTCTTCATCGTTTTCGGGCTCGTGATCGTCGGATTCGTCGTGACCGTGGCGATCCGTTCATTCAGGAGCGGCTACGCGTCCGGCGGCAGCGGCAACAGCTGGTGGGCCGGCGGGAGCGGGAACTCCTCGTCGAGTTCCTGTTCGAGCGGATCCTCGTGCGGGTCCTCCTCCTGTGGATCCTCCTCGTCCTGCGGCGGATCATCGTCCTCGTGCGGTGGCGGGGGGTGCGGTTCCAGCTGACACGGGGCAGCTGGCACCGCATGGACGGGGGGCGCCCGGCGGTCTGGATTTCCGCCGGGCGCCTTCTGCGCGTCCGTGCACCACGACGCGCGCAACGCAGCTTGTTGAACACGTGAACTGTGTAGCCCCCGGGGGGATGTAAACCCCTTCAAGTTGGGTAAAGGCGCTGTGAGTGCCGTGCCTTTCATGATTCCCTCGGTCGAGTAGCCAGTCCTCGGACCTCCCTGGACTTCCTGTGGACCCGTGCCGTCGTCCCCCCACCCGTTGACTACCGCTGGCGGGCCCCGGCCCCTCTCCCTCGCGTGTTTGCGGAGCCGACTCATGCTCACGACCCTCCAGACCACTTACACCGACACGTGTGCCGCCGATCTCGCCTGGGCCCTGGGTCGGGAGCGGCTTCCCGCCCTTGCCGTACTGAACCTCGAACTGTCGGGCGCCGCAGTCGAATTGCGCCTGCTCGGGGCCTCGCACCAGGTACTCCTGGAGGAGGGGGAGGTGTTCTGCTCGGAGACGGTCGCCTGCATGCCCGGCAGCAGTACGCCGCTGCCGCTGGGGGTGGCCAAGCGGATGGGTGACTGGGAGTACGAGTTCGCCGCCCGCGTCGAGACACTCTCCCGCGGCTCCTTCGCGGGGCGCGCGCAGGAACTGCTCGCACTGGTCGCCGACCACCCGAACGGGCTGGCGGGCACCTTCCCGGGCAGTCCGCACGCCTTCACCGCCCTGCTCGCCCAGCGCCACGAGGGCCAGGTCCGCTGGCGGACCTGGCACGCCTACCCCCAGGAAGGCCAGCTCGTGGCGACCAGGACACGGATCGGGCTGCGGACCGGCGCCGCGGCCGCGCCGGCAGCGGAGGCCCCCGCGATGCTCTGAGGAGCGCGCCGCGCTGCAGCGGGCGGCGCCCGCGCGTTCCGGACGGCCGCCGCGCGCGCGGTAGCGTCCGCACGCACCGGGAAGACGTTTCGGTTACGCCAACTGGCCCTACCGGCAGGTGACTTGCACCCATGTGGGTGACCGGGTGCGGGTGGGCGGTGACGTACGGTTCGCTGCATGATCGACCGATCCGTTCCGCGGCGGGTACTCCCGGCTCCGGAGCCGCGCGGTGCGGCGACCGTCCCGGCCGCCCTGCCCGTACGGCCCCGGACCGGCCGGCTCCTCGTCCTGGCCACCGTGTTCATCTGCGCTGCCTGCGGGCTCGTGTACGAACTGGAGCTGCTCGCCCTCGGCTCCTACCTCATCGGGGACTCCGTCACCCAGGCGTCGGTCGTGCTGTCCGTGATGGTCTTCGCCATGGGCGTCGGCTCCCTGCTGGCCAAACGGCTGCGCACCCGGCCCGCCGTCGGCTTCGCCGCCATCGAGGCCGCACTGGCCCTGCTCGGCGGGCTTTCGGCCGTGGCGCTGTACGCCAGCTTCGCCTGGCTCGGCGAGTCGCGGCCGGCGCTCGTCGCCTTCTCCTTCGCCATCGGCGTCCTCATCGGCGCGGAGATCCCGCTGCTGATGGTCCTCATCCAGCGCATCCGCAGACAGGACGCGGGCGGGGCCGTCGCCGACCTGTTCGCCGCCGACTACGTGGGCGCCCTGGTCGGCGGCCTCGCCTTCCCCTTCCTGCTGCTCCCGCTGCTCGGGCAGCTCACCGGAGCCATGCTCACCGGCACCGTCAACGCCCTCGTCGGGGGCGGGCTGGTGCTCTGGCTGTTCCGCCGCGACCTCAGCCGCCGCTCCCGGGTACTGCTGATCGTCGCGAACGTGACCGTCCTGGCCGTGCTCGCCTGCGCGACCGTCCTCGCCGACGACTTCGAGCGGGTCGCCCGCCGCGCCGTCTACGGCGCCGAGGTGCGGGTCGCCGTCCGGACCGGGGTGCAGGAGCTGGTGCTCACCGGGCCCCCGACCGGCTCACCGCGCTCCCTGGACCTCTATCTCGACGGCCGGCTGCGGGTCAGCGGCTACGACGAGTACCGCTACCACGAGGCCCTCGTCCACCCCGCCATGACCGGCCCGCACTCCCGCGTCCTGGTGCTCGGCGGCGGCGACGGGCTCGCCGCCCGCGAGGTGCTGCGCTACCCCGACGTCACCTCCGTCACCGTCGTGGAGCTCGACCCCGGCGTGATCCGGCTCGCCCGGACCGATCCGATGCTGTCCGCGCTCAACGCCGGGGTGTTCGACGACCCGCGCCTCGGGGTCGTCAGCCAGGACGCCTTCCGCTGGCTGCGCCGGCCGGGCGCCCGGGACCGGTACGACGTCATCGTCTCCGACCTCCCCGACCCGGGCATCACCCCCAGCACGAAGCTGTACTCCCAGGAGTTCTACGGGCTCGCCGCACGGGCCCTGCGGCCCGGCGGCCGGATCGCCGTGCACGCCGGACCGCCGAGCACCCGCCCGCGCACCTACTGGACCGTCGACTCCACCCTGCGCGCCGCCGGGCTGCGCACCACGCCCTACAGCGCGGGCGGCCGCCTCTCGGGCTCCGCCGCGGGCCCCGACCGCACCCCGCTCGGTGCCGGCGGTGCGCCGGCGCAGGACTGGGGCTTCGTGCTGGCCTCCCGGGAGCAGGCGCCCCCGCTGCGCGTGGACCACGACACGCCGGCGCTGCGCTCGCTGTCGACCGGGTCGCTGCTGGATTCGGCGCGCGACACGGAGCGGACCCGGATGGCGGGGCTGCCGCCTTCGACGCTGCCGCACCCGCGGTATTCGTGACCGGGTGCGGGTCTGCTCGGTAGGCTCGACCGCATGGAGCATCAGGTGTTCGTTCCGGTTCCGCCAGAGCGCCTCCGCGCCGTGCTGCGCGACCCCGTCCGGGTCGCCGGGTGTCTGCCGGGACTCCAGCAGGACGCCGACACGGAGTCCGGGCCGCTCTCCGGCCGGCTGAAGGTCCGGGTCGGCGGCCACACCGTGACCTACCGGGGCGCCCTGGCCGTCACCGAGCAGGGGCCCGACCTCTTCGCCGTCGAGGGCGAGGGCACGGAGGTCCGGGGCAGCGGGAGCGTCAAGCTCGCCGTCGCGGTGCGGCTCACCGCGCAGGAGGACGGGACCCGGCTGGACGTCACCGCCGGGGGCACCGCCGACGGGCGGGCCGCCGCCTTCACCGCCGAGGCCACCGCGACCGCCGTGCGGCGGCTGCTGGAGCGGACGGCCGAACAGCTCGCGGTGGCCGCCGCGCCGGGCGCGGCGGGTACGGGTGTCGCTACGGCTACGGCTACGGCTACGGGTACGGGTACGGGTACGGGTACGGGGGACGGTACGGATGTCGAGCCCGGGCCGGTGGACCCGGCCGCCGGGGCCGATGCCGCCGAGGACGCCGAGGACGCCGACGACGCCGAGGACGACGTGCGGGACCCCGTCGCCGAGGCCGAGGCCATCGAGGAGGCCGAAGGCGGGACGGCGGGGGCCACGGACGGCGACGACGTCACCGAGGTCAGCGCATCGGTGTTCGAGACCGAGGTGCCGCCGCCCACCCTGGACCCCTTCCTGGCCGACGGGTTCGAGGACGTGGGCGAACTGCCCCGACCGCCCGCCGAGGCCGCCCATGCCCGCCGCACCATGATCGGCCGCAGCGCGGAGGAGGTGGACCACGCGCCGCCGCGCGGGCGCTACGCCCCGGTCCCGGCCCCCACCTCCGCCGCGGCCGGGGACAGCCTGCGCTGGATCGCCCCGGCCGCGGCCCTCGCCCTGGCTTCCGCGGTCGTTCTCGGCCGGGCGCTGCGCCGCCGCCGCTGACCGGCCGGGAGGCCGTCGCGCCGGCACCTCGCCGACCGGTGCGGCCGGTCCGCCGTGACCGGGGTGGCATCCCGTTAGGGTCGACCGCATGAGTACGCAACTGAGCGCCGGGGGCGCCGAGGTGACCGTCGACCAGGAGAACGGCTGCCGGATCAGCAGTCTGCGCATCGACGGGACGGAACTGCTGCGCCAGGGCCCGACATACGGGTCCTTCCCGATGGTTCCGTGGTGCGGCCGGACCGAGAACGGCCGCTTCCAGGACGGCGCGACCGTCCACCAGCTCCCGGTCAACCAGCCGCCGCACGCCATCCACGGCTTCGGGCGCGACGCGGCCTGGCGCCCCGCCCGGGTTACCGACGCCGAGGCGGTCTTCACCTACGACCTGGCCGACCCCTGGCCCTACCCCGGCCGGGTCACCCAGATCGTCGAGCTTTCCCCCGACGCCATGACGCTCACCATGGGCGTCGAGACGTACGGGGACTCCTTCCCGGCCCAGGCCGGCTGGCACCCCTGGTTCCGGCGCGACCTCGGACTCGGAGGCCAGGAGGTCGGCATCGGCTTCGACGCGGCGTGGCAGGAGGAACGCGGCGAGGACCACCTCCCCACCGGCAACCGCATCGACCCCAAGCCCGGGCCGTGGGACGACTGCTTCGGCATGCCGCAGGGCGTCGACGTGACGCTCACCTGGCCCGGCGCGCTGGAAGTCAGGATCACCAGCCGGGCCGAGTGGGTCGTGGTCTACGACGAGGAGGCCGAGGCCGTCTGCGTCGAGCCGCAGTCCGGGCCGCCCAACGGGCTGAACACCCTTCCGCGCCTGGTCACACCCGTCGACCCGCTGGAAATCTCCACCACGTGGACCTGGCGGCGGCTCTCCTAGAGCGCAATTAAGCTCAGGGCCATGACTGACGTACGCGATGCGCTTCTGCAGCAGATCAAGGACAAGGCCGTCGTGCACGGCAAGGTGACCCTCTCCTCCGGCCTGGAGGCCGACTACTACATCGACCTCCGCCGGATCACGCTCGACGGCGAGGCGGCCCCGCTCGTCGGTCAGGTCATGCTCGACCTGACCGCCGACCTCGAATTCGACTGCGTCGGCGGCCTGACCCTGGGCGCCGACCCGGTCGCCACCTCGATGCTGCACGCCTCCGCCGCGCGCGGTCAGCGCCTGGACGCCTTCGTCGTCCGCAAGGCGCAGAAGGCGCACGGGATGCAGCGCCGCATCGAGGGCACCGACGTGCGGGGCAAGCGCTGCCTGGTCGTCGAGGACACCTCGACCACCGGCGGCTCCCCGCTGACGGCCGTCGAGGCGGTCCGCGAGGCCGGCGGCGAGGTCGTGGCCGTCGCCACGATCGTCGACCGCGGCGCGGCCGGGGCCATCGCCGAGGCGGGCCTGGCGTACCTCACCGGCTACCGCCTTGAGGACCTGGGCCTGTCCTAACGCTGTGGCCGGGAGACTCGGGCCCGACGGGTGGACGAAGGTCCTCGGGAGGGCCCGGCAGGCTCTGACCTGGACCTTCTCAGACGGCCGGGATGTTTCACGTGAAACGTCCCGGCCGGTTCGGCCCGCGTCGGCGCCCGGCGGGGGTGGAGTGTCGCGCGGAGTCTGGAAAGATAGGCGCGACGATGACGTCGCCCCCAGGTCAGGGCCCGCAATAAGCACACTCCCCGCACATCCAAGGAGCGGACAGATGCCCATCGCAACCCCCGAGGTCTACAACGAGATGCTCGACCGGGCGAAGGCAGGCAAGTTCGCCTACCCGGCCATCAACGTGACCTCCTCCCAGACCCTGCACGCTGCGCTGCGCGGCTTCGCGGAGGCCGAGAGCGACGGCATCATCCAGATCTCCACCGGTGGTGCGGAGTTCCTGGGTGGCCAGTACAACAAGGACATGGTCACCGGCGCGGTCGCGCTGGCCGAGTTCGCGCACGTCGTCGCCGCCAAGTACGACATCACGGTCGCCCTGCACACGGACCACTGCCCCAAGGACAAGCTGGACGGTTACGTACGTCCGCTCCTGGAGGTCTCCGCCGAGCGCGTGGCCCGCGGTCTGAACCCGCTCTTCCAGTCGCACATGTGGGACGGTTCCGCCGAGACCCTGGCCGACAACCTGGCCATCGGCCAGGAGCTGCTCGCCAAGGCCGCCGCGGCGAAGATCATCCTTGAGGTCGAGATCACCCCGACCGGCGGCGAGGAGGACGGCGTCAGCCACGAGATCAACGACGAGCTGTACACCACCGTCGACGACGCGCTGCGCACCGCCGAGGCCCTGGGCCTGGGGGAGAAGGGCCGCTACCTGCTGGCCGCCTCCTTCGGCAACGTCCACGGCGTCTACAAGCCGGGCAACGTCGTCCTGCGTCCCGAGCTGCTGAAGGACCTCCAGGCCGGCGTCGGCGAGAAGTACGGCAAGCCGTCGCCGTTCGACTTCGTCTTCCACGGCGGCTCCGGCTCCACCGCCGAGGAGATCGCCACCGCGCTGGAGAACGGCGTCGTGAAGATGAACCTCGACACCGACACGCAGTACGCCTTCACCCGCCCCGTCGTGGACCACATGTTCCGCAACTACGACGCGGTGCTGAAGGTCGACGGCGAGGTCGGCACGAAGTCCAAGTACGACCCCCGTACGTGGGGCAAGTCCGCCGAGGCGGGCATGGCCGCGCGGGTCACCGAGGCGTGCGCGAACCTGCGCTCCACGGGCACCAAGCTCAAGTAGTCCCGCCAGTCCCGCGGTACGCCGCACCGAAGGGCCCGGCCCCCGTCCCACGCGACGGCGGCCGGGCCCTTCGGCCTTCCCGGTGGCCGCCCGGACCCGGAAGCCCCCCGGCGTCGGCCAGACTGGGGGCATGTCCATTCACCAGAACCTCCTCGGGGGCCCCGCCCCCACCCACCTCCCCGACGAGCCCGGCCGCGAGGCCCTGGCCGCCGGCACCCCCGCCGTCGAGGTCGCGGCCGCGCACCCCACGTCCTCCCTCGCCTGGGCGACCCTCGCCGACGAGGCGTTCGCCGCCGGCCGCACGGTCGAGTCGTACGCGTACGCCCGTACGGGCTACCACCGCGGCCTGGACGCGCTGCGCCGCGCCGGCTGGAAGGGCCACGGCCCGGTCCCGTGGGAGCACGAGCCGAACCGCGGTTTCCTGCGCGCCCTGAACGCCCTCGCCCGCGCCGCCGGGGAGATCGGCGAGAAGGAGGAGTACGAGCGCTGCTCGACCTTCCTGCGCGACTCCTCCCCGACGGCGGCGGACACCCTCACCGCCTGAGGTCCTCCACCAAGGAGCGTGACGTACGCCACACTCCGCTGGAGCCCCGCCCCGACCGCGCCCTATGATGCGGGCAGGGGACCGGGGCTCCACTCACCTCACGGAAGGAGCGGACCGCTACCCGGAAGCACGTGTCGAGGAGACAGCGATGTCGAACACCCTTGATGCCTCCGGAGCCGGTTCGGACACCCCGAACCTCGACTTCGCCGGCACGACCCCCTACGAGGACTACGTCCAGGCGGACGTCCTCACCCACCTCCAGCACCTGCGCTCGGACGACCCCGGCGAGATGGTCTTCCTGGTCACGACCCAGGTCATGGAGCTGTGGTTCACGGTCATCGTCCACGAGTGGGAAACCGCCGCGAAGGCCCTGCGCGAGGACCGCATCCCGGTCGCGATGGATGCGCTGAAACGATCCCTCCGCGAACTGGAAGCGCTGAACGCCTCCTGGCGCCCCCTGGCTCAGCTCACCCCGGGGCAGTTCAACGCCTACCGTTCCGCCCTCGGTGAGGGTTCCGGTTTCCAGTCGGCGATGTACCGCCGGATGGAGTTCCTGCTCGGCGACAAGTCGGCGTCCATGCTGGTCCCGCACCGCGGCGCCCCGCGCGTGCACGCGGAGCTGGAGAAGGCCCTGCACGAGCCCAGCCTGTACGACGAGGTCCTGCGCCTCCTGGCCCGCCGCGGCTTCCCCGTCCCGGCCGAGGTCCTGGACCGCGACCTGTCCCGGCGCTACGAGCCTTCGGCCGAGGTCGAGGCCGTCTGGACGGGGCTCTACGCCTCCCCGGACGAGCACCTGGACCTCCACCGCCTGGGCGAGGTCCTCACGGACGTCGCCGAGCTGGTCTGGCGCTGGCGCAACGACCACCTGGTGGCCACCCGCCGCGCGATGGGCGCCAAGACGGGCACCGGCGGCTCGGCCGGGGTGACCTGGCTGGAGAAGCGCGCCCAGAAGAACGTCTTCCCGGAACTGTGGACGGCCCGCAGCCATGTCTGAGCCGACGCGCACATCCGAGCCGGCCGCCGCGCGCCCGCGGGCGGGCGCACCGCTCGAACCCGACCACGGCGCCCCCGGCACCGCTGGCGGCCCCGGCGGCTCCGGTTCCCCCACCGGAGACCTGGCGGCCCGCGCCGCGGCCCTGGACGCCGCCGACGAGCTGGCCGGGCTCCGCGACCGCTTCACCCTCCCCGACGGAGTCGTCTACCTGGACGGCAACTCCCTCGGCGCCCTCCCGGCCACGGTCGCGGCGGCCACCAGCGACGTCGTCACCCGCCAGTGGGGCGAACTCCTCATACGCTCCTGGGACGAGAGCGACTGGTGGACCGCGCCCGAGCGGATCGGCGACAAGCTCGCCCCCCTTGTCGGCGCGGCCCCCGGCCAGGTCGTCGTCGGCGACTCCACCAGCGTCAACCTCTTCAAGGCCCTGGTCGGCGCCGCCCGCCTGGCGGAGGCGGCCGGCCCCGGGCGGACGACGATGCTGGTCGACGCCGCCACCTTCCCCACGGACGGCTACATCGCCGCCTCGGCCGCCCGGATGACCGGCCTGACCGTGCTCCCCACCGACCCGGCGGACGTGCCCGCGGCCCTCGGCCCGGACACCGCCGTCGTCCTCCTCAACCACGTCGACTACCGCACGGGCCGCCTGCACGACCTCCCCGGCCTCACCCGGGCGGTCCACGCCGCCGGCGCGATCGCGGTCTGGGACCTGTGCCACTCGGCCGGAGCCCTCCCCGTCGGCCTCGACGCGCACGCCGTCGACCTCGCAGTCGGCTGCACGTACAAGTACCTCAACGGCGGCCCCGGCGCCCCGGCGTACCTCTACATCGCCGAGCGCCACCAGGCCGCCTTCGACTCCCCGCTCCCCGGCTGGAACAGCCACGCGGACCCCTTCGGCATGACCCCGCACTACGCCCCGGCCGAGGGCGCGCTGCGCGGCCGCGTCGGAACCCCGGACATCCTGTCCATGCTGGCCCTGGAGTCGGCGCTGGACGCCTGGGACGGGGTCACCGTCGAGGCGGTGCGGGCCAAGTCGCTCGCCCTGACCGACTTCTTCCTCGCGTGCGTGGCGCAGTACGTCCCGCAGGGCACGGTCGAACCGGTCACCCCGGCCGAGCACGAACGGCGCGGCAGCCAGGTCTCGCTGCGTACCGAGAACGCCCGTGAGGTCATGCGGGAACTCATCGCCCGGGGCGTCGTCGGCGACTACCGCGCTCCCGACGTCCTGCGCTTCGGTTTCACTCCGCTGTACGTCGGTTTCGCCGACGCGGAGCGTGCCGCGCGCACCCTGGGTCACATTTTCGGGTGACCCCCCAGCGAAACGTCACATCACCGGGCGGGCGGGGCCACGGCTCCGCCCGCCGCGGCATATCCCGGGCCCCGCACGGAATCGGCCGTTCCAGACTGATACGGTCCCGCTCTGCCGGAACACCGGATCATCTGTCCCCGCTGTCACATGCGTTACCGAGAGGTCGAGCCGATGACGGACCCCGCCGCCGTGGAACGGGACGCCGCCGAGGCCGCCTCGGCCTTCTCCCATCCGGCGGTCCCCCCGGACGCGTCGGCCGCCTACGGCGACCACCCGGACCAGGTCGTCGACTTCTACGCCCCGCGCGACGACGCCCGCGCGACCCCGGCCCCGCTGGTGGTGGTGCTGCACGGCGGCGCGTGGCGCGCCCCGTACGACCGGCAGCACATCAGTCCCTTCGCCGACTTCCTGGCCCGTCGGGGTTTCGCGGTCGCCAACGTCGAATACCGGCGCGGAAGTCCCCTCCCGCGCCAGGGCGCCGAGGGACCGGTCGCCGGGCGCTGGCCGGAGACCTTCGACGACGTCGCAGCGGCGCTGGACGCCCTGCCGGGGCTCGCCGCGTCGGCGCTGCCGCAGGCCGACCTCCGCAGGGTCGTCCTCACCGGCCACTCGGCCGGCGGTCATCTCGCGCTGTGGGGCGCGGCCCGGCACGTCCTGCCCGGAGGGGCCCCGTGGAGGCTGCCTTCGCCCCCGGTGCTGCGCGGCGTGGTGGCGCTGGCCCCGATCGCGGACTTCACGGTGGCACAGCAGCTCGGCGTGTGCGGCGGCGCGAGCGGGCAGTTGCTGGGAGGCGCGGAACACTTCGCCCCCCGGCTGCCCTTCGCCGACCCGGCGGCCCTGCTGCCGACGGGCATCGCCACCGCGGTGGTCCAGGGGCGCGAGGACATCGTGGTCCCGCCGCGGGTGTCCGAGTCCTACGTGGCCGCGGCCGCGGAGGCGGGCGAGACGGTCGGGCTGACCCTGCTGGACGGGGTCGGGCACTTCCCGCTGATCGACCCGGCGGTGGACGCCTGCGCGGTGGTCGCGGAGGAGATCGCGCAACTGGCCTGGTAGGGCCCGGCGGCCCGGTGCAGGAGCAGGACGTGCACGCACCGGTCGACCGCGAAGCCGCTTGCGGGCGCCGGCCGGCGTCCTGTGCCCGGCGTCCTGCGGCGGCCGTCCTCCGGCCGGGGCCGCGGGTCGCCGCAGAATTCATCGGGCCCCACGCAAAACGCTCGGCTGGGAAACCCCAGCCGAGCGCCTGCATGAACTACTCGCGGCTTGACCAAACCAACCACGTGTCGCGACGACCGCTGGACACCCCCGTGGGCGCACCGCCCCTTCGGGTGTCCGGCTGCGGACGGGCGGTTCCTAGAGGAACGAGTTGATCTCGATCGTCTCGGTGCGGCCGGGGCCGACGCCGATCGCGGAGATCGGGGCGCCCGACATCTCCTCCAGGGCCTTGACGTACGCCTGGGCGTTCGCCGGGAGGTCCTCGAAGGTCTTCGCCTTGGTGATGTCCTCGGACCAGCCGGGGAGGTATTCGTAGATGGGCTTCGCGTGGTGGAAGTCCGTCTGCGAGTAGGGGAGCTCCTCGACGCGCTTGCCGTCGATCTCGTACGCGACGCAGACCGGGATCTGCTCCCAGCCGGTCAGCACGTCCAGCTTGGTGAGGAAGAAGTCGGTCAGACCGTTGACGCGGGTGGCGTAGCGCGCGATCGGCGCGTCGAACCAGCCGCAGCGGCGGTCTCGGCCGGTGGTCACACCGCGCTCGCCGCCGATGCGGCGCAGGTCCTCGCCGTCCTTGTCGAACAGCTCGGTCGGGAACGGGCCGGCGCCGACACGGGTCGTGTAGGCCTTCAGGATGCCGATGACGCGGCTGATCTTCGTCGGGCCGACACCCGTACCGGTGCAGGCGCCGCCCGCGGTCGGGTTCGAAGAGGTGACGAAGGGGTACGTGCCGTGGTCGACGTCGAGCAGCGTGCCCTGGCCGCCCTCGAAGAGCACGACCTTGTCCTCGTCCAGCGCGTTGTTGAGGATCAGGGTGGTGTCGGCGACATACGGCTTGATCTGCTCCGCGTACTGGAGCATCTCCTCGACGATCTGCGCGGCGTCGATCGCGCGGCGGTTGTACAGCTTCGCGAGGAGCTGGTTCTTGCCTTCGAGGGCCGCTTCGACCTTCTGGGTGAGGATGGACTCGTCGTAGAGGTCCTGGACCCGGATGCCGATGCGGTTGATCTTGTCGGCGTACGTCGGGCCGATGCCGCGGCCGGTCGTGCCGATCTTGCGCTTGCCGAGGAACCGCTCGCCGACCTTGTCGAGGGTGACGTTGTACGGCGTGATCAGGTGCGCGTTGCCGCTGAGGAGCAGCTTGGAGGTGTCGATGCCGCGCTCGTTGAGACCGCGCAGCTCGGAGAGCAGGACGGCCGGGTCGACGACGACGCCGTTACCGATGACCGGGGTGCATCCGGGGGAGAGGATGCCGGAGGGGAGAAGGTGCAGTGCATACTTCTGGTCGCCTACGACGACGGTGTGGCCGGCGTTGTTGCCACCCTGGTAGCGCACTACATAGTCGACGGATCCACCGAGCAGGTCGGTGGCCTTTCCCTTGCCCTCGTCACCCCACTGAGCTCCGAGCAGCACAAGAGCGGGCACAGGCGTACACCTCTTCCGGATGGGGCATGTCCAAGGTCAGGGGGCGTACGACGATGTACACCGCAGGCTGAGCCGTCGGACCGGTGCCCCGGAATAGACGAAGGCCCTGGCGCAATAGCGCAAGGGCCTCTTGCACAAAGATGCTACCCGAGGAAGGACCGAGGTGTCGGCTCCAGAGCCCACCATGAGCCACGCGGGCGCGCCGGTAGGCGGCCTGCTCGTGCTCGTCGACCCGGTCGCCCGCCGTCTTGACGGCGAGTCCGTGCGGATCGCGAAGGATGTGTTGTCAGCGGGAGCGGCGGCGAAAATCTGCCTCCCCGATTCGCAGGAGGAATTCGCGCGGGCCCTTGCCCGCCGGGGCCATCGGCGGCCGGTGATCGTGGGGGACGACCGCGCCCTGGTCCGGGCGGTGGGGCTGCTGCACCGGGAGCGGGGGCTGGGCGACGGCGCCCTGGCGCTGGTGCCGGTGGGGCACGCGGGGTCCCTCGGGCTCGCGCGGTCCCTCGGCGTGCCACTGTCCGCCGTCTCGGCGGCGCGTGCGGTGCTCGAAGGAGCGGCGCGGTTGTGCGACCTGCTGGTCGACGACAGCGACGGGGTGGTCCTCGGCGCGCTGCGCATCCCGCCACTGCGGACCGGGAGCCCGCCGCCGGGCGCCGGTCCGTCCGTGTGGAGTGCGTACCGCTCGCTGGTGCGGACGTTGGTGCGCCCGGCGGTGGGATCCGGCGCAGCGGGCCGCCTGCGGTTGCGGGTGGAGGCGGACGGGGTGGTCCTGGCGGACGTGGACCGGCCGGTGGAGGACGTTTCGGTACGCACCGGGGACGACGGGGGCCTGGCCGAGGTCGTGGTCCGGACAGGTGGCGGGGGCGCGGAGGCCGTGGTGAGGGCCCGGGCGAAGACGGTCACGGTCTCGGGGGCGGACTTCCGCTACCGGGCGGACGCGGCGATGGCCGGACCGGTGCGCCGCCGTACGTGGACCCTGCGGCCGGGAGCGTGGACGCTCACGCTGCCGAGGTGAGGGCGGGGCGGGGGCGGGTGCGCCGACCGGGTCGGCCGCGGTGTTCGCGGCGGCCGGCCTGGCCGGCCTGCGCCGACGGGACATCGCGGCCTAGAACTCGACGAGCAGTTCCCGCAGGCCCCGGATGACGTAACCGTCCCGCCACTGCGGCTCCCTGACGAGCCGCATGGGCGGGACGCCGTCCGCCAGCAGCGCCCCGAAGGATGCCTCCAGTTCGCGCCGGGCCAGCGGGGCTCCGAGGCAGTAGTGGATTCCGGCCCCGAAGCTCAGGTGGGGGTTGTCGGCGCGGGCGAGGTCGAGCGTGTCGGGGTCGGCGAACCGCGCGGGGTCCCGGTTCGCGGACCCGAAGAGCAGGGCGACCTCGGCTCCGCGGGGGATGTCGGTGTCCCCGATCCGGAGGTCGTCGAGGACCCACCGCTCGAACATCTGCAGGGGCGTGTCATGGCGCAGAAGTTCATCCACAGCTGTGGATAACTTTTCGGGATGCGGATCCGCGCGCAGTTCCGCGAGCTTCGCGGGATGCCGGAAGAGGGTCCACCAGCCGTTGGCGGTGGTGTTGACGGTGGCTTCGTGGCCGGCGTTCAGCAGCAGTACGCAGGTGGAGATCATCTCCTGCTCGCTGAGCCGCCCCTCCTCGTCGTGGGCGGCGATCAGACCGGAGATCAGATCCTCTCCCGGGCGGGTGCGCCGCTCGGCGATCAGCTCCCTCAGGTAGGCGCTGAACTCGATGCTCGCCCGCACCGCGCGCCGCGCCGTCTCTTCCTGCGGCCGGAGCTCGAACATCCCGCAGATGGCCTGCGACCAGGGTCGCAGCAGCCCCCGGTCCGCCTGCGGCACACCCAGCAGCTCCGCGATCACCGCCACCGGCAGGGGTTCGGCGACAGCAGTGAGCAGGTCCCCGCCGCCGTCCGCGAGCAGGTGCCCCGTGAGCTCCCCGGCCAGCCGCCGCACGGCCGGTACGAGCCGCTCCACCGTCCGCGGGGTGAAGGCCTTCGCCACCAGCCGCCGCACCCGCGCGTGCGCGGGATCCTCCAGGTCCAGCAGGCCGTTGTCGTTGAGCACGTGGAAGGCCTCGTGCTCCGCCGGGGGCGGTACCCGGCCGAAGTCCTCGTGCGTGAACCGGTGCAGGTAGGTCCGGCCCAGCCGCCGGTCGCGCAGCAGCGCGCTCACGTCGGCGTAATGCGGCACCAGCCACTGCCGGGTGGCCTCGCACCACAGTGCGCGCCCCTGCTCGCGCAACTCCCGGTACGCCGGATACGGATCGGCGACGAACGCGGCATCCCACGGATCAAAGCCCATCCCCGCACCCTAAGGGCTGTCCCGCAATCCCCGGCGGGCGCACGACGCCGGCTACGGCGCCTCGCCGCGTTGTCGGAACGCCCCGATACGCCCAGTATGAGGGCGCCCCTCCGCCTTGCGATGCACCGCATCTGACGCCGTGCGCTGATCCACCGGGGATTACGGGACAGCCCTCAGGGGGTGTCTTGGGGGCGCGGTGGTCCCTACGCGGGGGTCACCAGCCGGGTCTCGTACGCGAACACGGCCGCCTGCGTGCGGTCCCGCAGGCCCAACTTCACCAGGATCCGGCTCACATGGGTCTTGATGGTGGATTCCGCCACGATCAGCCGGCTCGCTATCTCACCGTTGGAGAGTCCCTGTGCGATCAGCACCAGCACCTCCTTCTCGCGGTCCGTCAACTCGCCCACCCCCGCCGGGTCGGCGAGCTTCGGCGATTCGGCGATCTTCGAGAACTCCGCGATCAGCCGCTTCGTCACCGACGGCGCGAGCAGCGCTTCACCGGCGGCCACCACCCGTACGCCGTCCGCGAGCTGACGGGCCGAGGCATCCTTCAGCAGGAAGCCGGAGGCTCCGGCCCGCAGCGCCTGGTACACGTACTCGTCGAGGTCGAAGGTCGTCAGGACCAGCACCTTCGCGTCCGTGTCGGCGGCCACGATCTCCCGCGTCGCCTCCAGGCCGTTCATCTGCGGCATCCGGATGTCCATCAGCACCACATCCGGCCGCAACGCCGCCACCTGCGCGATGGCCTCCCGGCCGTCGACCGCCTCGCCCACCACCTCGATGCCGTCCATGGCGTTCAGCAGGACCGAGAAGCCCTCGCGCACCATCATCTGGTCGTCGACGATCAACACCTTGATCGTCATGCCGCACCCGCTCCCGTCCCCGGCTCCGCCACCGGCTCCGTGCGGCCGCGCACCGGTATGAACACCGCCACCTCGTACCCGCCCGACCCCGTCTCGCCCGCCGTCATCTCCCCCTCCAGCATCGCCACCCGCTCGCGCATCCCGGTGATCCCGTGCCCGGCCCCCGGCGAGGGCCGCGCGTCCCCGGTCGGCGCCCCGTTGACCACGCGTATCCCCAGGCCGCCCAGTACGTAGGACACCTCCACCGAGGCCGTCGAGCCCGGCGCGTGCCGCAGCGTGTTGCTCAGCGCTTCCTGGATGATCCGGTAGGCCGACAGCTCCACCCCCTGCGGCAGCTCCCGGACCGCGCCGGTGACCGTCTTCTCCACGCTCAGCCCGGCCTCCCGCACATTCGACAGCAGCCCGTCCAGCGACGCCAGCGTGGGCTGCGGGGCGTCCGGCGCCTCATAGTCCGCGGAACGCACCACTCCCAGCACCCGGCGCAGTTCCGTCAGCGCCGAGACCGCGTTCTCCCGGATGGTGACGAAGGCGGCCTCCAGCTCCGGCGGCGGGTTCTTCACCCGGTACGGCGCCGCCTCGGCCTGGATCGCGACCACCGACATGTGGTGGGCCACCACGTCGTGCAGCTCCCGGGCGATCGTCGTCCGTTCCTCCAGCAGCGTCCGCTTGTCCCGCTCCACAGCCGTGACCTCCTGCTGGGCCGTCACCTCCTGCTGCGCCTGCCTGCGGGTATTGCGGACCGTGACCAACAGCAGGACGACTCCGGACAGGAACGCCATCGGGCCGAGCTCGACGGATCGACCGATCAGGACCGGCAGCACGGTCCCGGCCAGCACGGTGATCAGCCACAGCCACCAGGCCACCCGGGGGCGACTGCGCATCGCCACGACCGTCACCACCGCCATGTGCGCCACGAACGTACCGGGCGCCCACGGCCAGTTCATGCCGGTGTTCTGCACCACCGCCAGCGGCAGCGCCACGCCCAGCACCATCCAGAACGCCCCCACCGGACGCACCAGGGTCATCAGGACCGGCGCAGCGGCCATCAGCCCCATCAGCAGGCCCAGCCCGGGCGACACGTCGGCGTTGTCGGCGGAGGAGACGAGCAGGGTCAGCAGCGCGAGCCCGCCCACGGCGGCATGCGGGAGGAAGGCCGCCTTCGGCCGCAGCGACTTCGGCATCCACCGCGCCGGACGGCCGTCCGTGCCGGCCGGCGGCAGCGGCCGGTAGGCGAAGGCATCGGTGATCAGATCCTCGCGGAAACTCTCAAGGAGACCGGAGGCGATGCGGAATTCAGGTGCCCGGGCTGTCCCCCCGGCGGTCGTATCGGTCATACGCACCACCGTAGGTCCGCGCCGGCCTCCTCCGCGTCGCCGCTGAAGGGGATATCCCGGGGTCCCCCTCAAGTACTACGCCGGTGACTCAGTACCCCGCCGGACGGACCAGGCCCGTCTCGTACGCGAACACTGCCGCCTGCGTGCGGTCGCGCAGGCCCAGTTTCACGAGGATCCGGCCCACGTGGGTCTTCACCGTCTGCTCCGCCACGGTCAGGTGCGCCGCGATCTCCGCATTGGACAGCCCCTGGGCCACGAGCGAGAGGACCTCCGTCTCGCGCTCGGTCAGTTCGTCGATCCGTGCCCGTGACGGCGCCCGGGGCGCCCCCAGCCGGGAGAACTCCGTGATCAGCCGCTTGGTGATGTTCGGCGACAGCAGGGCCTCCCCGGCCGCCACCACCCGCACCGCCTCCGCGAGCTGGTCGGCCGAGGCGTCCTTGAGCAGGAAGCCGGAGGCCCCGGCCCGCAGCGCCTCGTACACGTACTCGTCGAGATCGAAGGTGGTCAGCACCAGCACCTTCACGGCGGAGCCCGCGGTGCCCGTGATCACCGACGTGGCCTCGATGCCGCCCATGCCCGGCATGCGGATGTCCATCAGGACCACGTCCGGCCGCAGCTCGCCGACCTTGGCGACGGCATCGGCGCCGTCCACGGCCTGGCCGACCACCTCGATGTCGGGCTGGGCGTTGAGAAGCACGGTGAAGCCCTGCCGGACCATCATCTGGTCGTCGGCGATCATCACCTTGATCGGCGTGCTCATGAAACCTTCTTCGTCTCGGGGAAGGAGCCGCCGGACAGGTCCTGCGGATCCATCGGGAGTACCGCGGTCACCTCGTACCCGCCGTCGGGGC
Source organism: Streptomyces sp. CB00455 (assembly GCF_001905445.1). Lineage (GTDB taxonomy): Bacteria > Actinomycetota > Actinomycetes > Streptomycetales > Streptomycetaceae > Streptomyces. The sequence continues at coordinate 413,705 of NZ_LIVQ01000004.1, forward strand.
GCGGACCTGCGGCCAGCTCGCCCCCCAGCATGCCCGCCCGCTCCCGCATCCCCAGCAGCCCGTGCCCCGCACCGGGGGACGGGGACGCGACCCCGGTCGGCGGGGTGTTGGCGACGCACAGGTGCAGATCGCGCGGCCCGTAGGCGATGCCGACCTCCACCTCGGAACCCGGCGCGTGGCGCAGGCAGTTGCTCAGCGCCTCCTGCACGATCCGGTACGCGGTGAGCTCGACGCCGGGCGTCAGCGGCCGCCGGAGCCCCGCGACCTCGACGGTGACCGGCAACCCGGCTCCCCGCACGTTGTCCACGAGGCCGTCCAGCTCGGCCAGGGTGGGCTGCGGATGGTGGGGGCGGGCGGGATCGCCCGGCTGCTCGGAGCGCAGCACGCCCAGCACCCGCCGCAGCTCCGTCAGCGCCTCCAGGGCGTTCTCCCGGATGCCCGCGAGGTTCTCCTTGAGCTCCTCGGACGGATCGTCCACCAGGTGCGGGGCGACCTGCGCCTGGATGGAGATCACCGACATGTGGTGCGCGACGACGTCGTGCAGCTCGCGGGCGATCCGGCTGCGCTCCTCCAGGAGGGTGCGCCGGGCGCGTTCCTCCTCGGTGAGGGTCTCCTGCTGGACCAGCTCGCCGCGGGCCAGCCGCAAGGCGCGCAGCGCGTATCCGAGGAGCCCCACGAAACCGAAGAGCACGAGCGCCCCGATGGCCGTGGACTGGCTGTGCTCCGGCTTGAGGAGCGCCTCGGCCAGGCCGGTGGCGGCGGCCGGGACGGCGACGGCCGCGATGGTGACCCGGGGCGGAACCCGCAGCGCGACCAGGAGCAGCGGCACGGCGAAGGCGAACAGGCCGCCGGGTGTCCACGGCCAGGTCTGGCCGTGCCCGACAGGGCCGTGGATCGCCCCGGCGGTCAGGCCGGCGGCGGCGAGGCCGAGCCACCACCCGGCGATCGGCCGGACCATGGCGAGCCCGATGGACATGCCGGTCATGATGCCCAGCACCAGCGGCGAGCCGCCCGTGACGTGGTAGTGGTCCCCGAGCTCCTCCACGGTCAGGAAGCCGAAGAACACGGCGGCGTAGAGGACCAGCACGTGCGGCAGCCGGTTCAGCCACCGCGGCCGGGACATCCGGGGCAGGGCGTCCTGACGCAGCGTGAACAGCTCCCGGACCAACGGCCCCATCGATGAGGTGCGATGGGCTGAGCGGGAGGGCGGGGCATCGGCCAAGGGCGCGGGCTGCTCGGTCACATGGGCCAGCCTAGGCATGGGTGACCGCCCCGGCGGAAGCGCGGGGGGACGGACCGACGCGGGCCGGCACGGCCGTCCGGACGGGCGGGGCGGAGCAGGCGTACGGGGTGGAGCGGGTCGGCGGGGTGGAGTCGGCCGGCGCAACGGAGCCGACGGGCGGGGTGGAGCGCGTCCGGTGGGGGAGGCCGGGGGCCGTGGGCTCCGGGCGGCTCCGCCCGGGCCGGGGGCGCGGCCGGTCGTTGCGCGCGGGTCGTGCCGGACCGCAGGGTCGCGGCCGACGGCCCTGTTCATACGTACGGAACGTCGCCCAGCACAGCGCCAGCGCGATGGCGAACACCGGCAGCCACAGCAGGCGGGCCGCTATCCACTCCGGGGCGCCGGGCACGGTGTGCAGCCCCGGCAGGTCGGGCGAGACGAGCAGCCCGAGGGCGGTGACGGTCATCATGGCGGTCTGGTGCCACAGGAAGACCGTCATGGCGGAGAGGTTCACCAGGGCGACCTTCGCCCAGGCTCCCGGCCGCCGCATGGCCCGGCCCAGCGGCTCGCGGACCAGCAGTGCCAGCCCGCACTGGGCCAGTCCGAACGTCACCGCGGCGAGCGTGGGCGGGTTGAGGTTGGACATGGCCGCCCCAGGGACACCCACCATGGACGCCGGGTACCCGCCCCACAGGACGAGCGCGGCCGTTGCCGCCGCGCCCGCACCGAGCAGGAGCAGGCAGGGGCCGCGCCGCGCGAACGCCCCCCGGGACCAGGCGGCGCCCAGGGTGTAGGGGACGAGCCAGCCGGCCGCCACATTGACCCAGCCGGCCCACTCGGGGCCGCCGGATCCGAAGCGCCACAGATCGACGCCTGCCACCACGGCGACCGGCCAGAGCGGATGCAGCCGGGCCACGAGCGGGGTCGCCGCGGTCAGCGCGGCGAACACCAGCAGGAACCACAGGGGCGACAGCACCAGCTTGAGCAAGGTCCGGACGGTGTCCAGCTCCACCCCGCCGACCAGCATCCCGCCCGCCGCGACGGTCCACAGGAGGAGCACGGCCACGACCGGGCGAAACAGCCGGCCCAGCCGCCGGCCCGCCCAGTCCCGGTACGAGTCCCCGCGCGCCCGCGCCGTCGCATACCCGCCGGCGGCGACACGGCCACCGACGAGGAAGAACACGGCCAGTGTCTGGAACACCCAGGACACGGGGGCCAGCCAGGCCATGTGGGCCAGCGGACTGGTGGTGCTGAGGCCGCCCTCGGCCGTGGTCAGGGCGGTGACCAGCCAGTGCCCGAGCACCACACCGAGGATCGCGAAGGCCCGCAGCGCGTCGACGGCGCGGTCCCGTCCGGCCGGGGTGGCGGCCTCGATTCCCGCCGCCAAGGCGGACCAGCGTGCGCGGGGCCTACGCATGGGGGATCTCCGGAGCGGTGGAGGCGCCGGCGGAGCCGAGGACGATGGCGGCCAGGCTGTCGAGGGATTCGGTGCCCGGCTTGAGGTAGTCGCTGTGCCCGGCGGGACCGGCGGTGAAGGGCCGGGCCCCGAAGGCGGGATCGACGGGGTCGCTGCCGAAGCCGATGCCGCCGAGACGCACGTGCGGGACGTGGCCGATCCAGTCGCCACTGCCCCGGCCGGCCCAGACCCGGGCCCGCGTCGGCAGCTCCCGGACGGAAGCCGCCCCCGTGCCCGGGCTGCCGAAGAGGACCATGTCGGTGACAGCGGGCCCGGTGCCGGTGCGGGCGCAGACGACGGAGCCGTAGGAGTGGCACAGGAGCGAGAGGCGGGCGCCGGGCCCCGCCATCGGGCGCAACCGGTCCAGGAAGGGGCCCAGTTCGGCGGCGGCCTCCTTAGCCCGGTCCGCCGTCAGGACCGTCGCGCTGACCGTGCCGGGGGTGTCGTACCCGAGCCAGGCGACCACGGCGGAGCGCGGATGCCCGGCCTGGAGGCGCTGCTGGAGGGAGACGGCCCCGGCACGGAACCTCTGGTAGGTGTCGAGCGTGGTGTCCGAGCCGGGCACCAGGACCGTCACCCGGTCGGCGGTCTCCAGCTCCCCGAACACCTCGACGGCCCGGCCCCGCCCCCGGCCGTCGAAGGCGAGGAACTGGGCCGTACCGGACGCCTCCATGGTCCGCAGCTTGGATGCACGGCCGGTGCGGCCGGCGTCCTCGGCCATCCGGGCCGCCTCGGTGAGGTTCGCGCGGTTGGCCGCGTACCGGTCGTGGGGCGAGGCCGTCGCGGCGACAGCCGCCGGTGCCGGGGCGGGAGCGCCGGGGGAGGCGGCCGCGGACACGGGAACCACCACGGCCCCGGCGACGAGGCCGGCCAGCAGCGTACGCCGCAGCCGTCCCCCCGCCCGGGGCCGGCCACCTGACGCTCCGGGGAGCCGCCCGCTCACGGGCCCTGCCGTGACCGGCATGCCTGCTGTGCCCGGCACGCCTGCAGGGCCCGCCGTCCCCGCCGGTTCCGTCGTGCCCGGGATACCGGCGGTGGCCTTCGTCCCCGCTCCGCCCGCCGGCCCCGTAGCCGTTGTCCCCGTCCCCGTCCCCGCCGCCATGTTTCTCTTCCTCCGGTCGGGAAGAGCCCCCAGCGCCCTCCTCTGCCACCGAAGTTAGAATTCGCGGCCCCTCGTCTGCGTCCCGCTCCAGAGCCGTGTTCGCGCGTAGCTCTCAGGTATGACGGGGGTTACTTCAGCGGCGGGAGAGGCACGCAACCCCCCCACGGCACGGAGCAGCCCGAGGCAGCCGAACCCCGCCGAGCAGCAGCAAGATGACTGGCCGTCCAGAGGACCGGCGGCCCGGCCAGAGCTGTGACGGGAGAGGTTCACGGGGTCGCGGCGCCCGGCACAGCACCCATTAGGTCGTGGCCACGCGTACGCCGAAGCCGATCAGGACCACGCCCGTCACCCGGTCCAGGGCGCGCCGTACGCGCGGCCGTTCGAAGAACCGCCGGGCGCGCGACAGGGCGTGCACGTACGTGCCCAGCCAGACCAGGGTGAGCAGCACGTGGACCAGGACCAGCAACGCCATGCCCGCCGCCGGGTGCATGCCGGGCGGCGCGAGGGTGGGCAGCAGCCCCGTGTAGAAAACGGCGATCTTGGGGTTGAGGACGTTGGCGACCAGTCCGGTGCGCCAGGCACCGCCGGCACCCGCCGCGGCGGTCTCGTGGCCCGGCTCCGCCCCCGCCGCACGCAGCGACCGCGCCCCGAGCAGGCAGAGGTAGGCGGCCCCGGCGAGCTTGACGACCAGGTACACCTCGGCCGAAGCGGCGAGCAGCGCCGCGAGACCGGCCACGGTGAGGGCTCCCCAGAACAGCAGGCCGACGGCGATCCCGGCGACCGTGCGCAGCCCGTCGGCGCGGCCCCGGGTGACCGCCCGCTTCGTCACGATCGCCATGTCGGGACCGGGTACGAGGGTCAAAAGGGCAAGGACCGCGGTGGCGCCGAGCAGTGGGGACAGGTGGGTCAGCACCTGCCTCAGTCTGCCACCAGGGGCTCTACGTAGCCCGCCCGCCAGCGCGGCGCGGGGTCCTGGCCGGGGCTGGTCCAGTACTCGCGCGCGCCCACGATCTCCCCGTCCCGCACGGTCCACAGGGAGACGGCCCGGTAGACCACGTGGTCCTCGGGTACCTCCACCTCGGTGACGACGAGGTCGCCGTCCGCCAGGATCCGCAGCAGGTCCACGGATCTCTCGTCCGCGTCGCCGTCGTCGGTGTTGACGGCTATGAAGTTCGCGCGTCCCACGATGCGCTCACCGCTCACGGGCCATTCGATGACCGCGTCCTCGGCGATGAGCCCGGCCACGCCGTCCCAGTCGCGCGCCTCGATCCGCTCCCACAGTTGTGCCACTACGTTCAACGGCTCCATGGTCGGCAGTGTCCGACGCGGGCGTCATACGTAACAAGCTCTGCTTGCAGGCTTATTGACTTCGACACATTCGCTGCGGAGCGCCTCCGGTCATGGCCTGCGGTAGGTGAGCGGGGGGCCGCCGCTGCCGGTGAGCTCCCGCTGGAGCGTGCCGTCGGGCAGCAGGCGCAGGCGGCTCCGGCCCCCCGGCATGCAGGCCGCAGGGGCGCCGGAGGTGACGGTGGAGGGGCCCAGCTCCACCGCGCCGGGGGGTGCGTCGAGCAGGGGGGCGGACCAGGCGCAGGAGAGCTGCGGGGCCTGGACGGCGAGGGACATGACCGGGTCGCCGGTGGCGCCGGGGGTGAGGGTGAGCCGCCAGGTGCGGGCGCCGGCGGTGGCCTGCCAGGTGCCGAGGTAGGACTCGGGGATGCCGCCGGGGGCGGGGGTGGCAGCGGTTGCGGTTGCGGCCGGGGGGACCGTGGCCGGGGTCGGCGTACGGGGTGCGCCGCCGGGCAGGAGGGGGTCCTGGGCGCCGGTCATCACGGTGTACACGGTGCCGCCGGCCGTGACGGCGACGACGGCGGCGACCGCGAGGAGGAAGGCGGTGGAGGCGGCGCGGGGGCGGGGCGGGGGCGCGGTCGGGGCGGGGACCCGGGGCGGGGCGTAGGCGGAGTAGGCGGGCTTGGGGCTGGTGGAGTCGGTGGAGTCGGTGGAGTCGGTGGAATTGGTGGGGTAGGCCGGGCGGGGCGTGGGGTGGGTCGTCGGGCGGGCCGGGTGAACCGGATCGAGGGGGGTGGGCGGGGGCGCCGGGCGGTCCGGTCCGGCGTCCTCGCGGTCCAGGAGCCGTACGGCGTGCCTCCCGAGCCGGGCCACCAGGGGCGCGGGGAGCCAGGGCTCCAGGGCCCTCCCGTCGGCCACGGTGTCGCGGGCGCCGACCCGGGCCAGGACCTCGGCGGTTCCCGGCCGGGCGGCGGGGTCCCGGCGCAGGCAGTCCCGCAGGAGTTGGTGCAGTGCGGCGGGGACGCCGTCCAGGTCCGGTGCGGCGGTGGTGACGCGGTGCGGCAGGGCGTCCGGGCCGCCGGGCGGCTCCGCCTCCCCGAAGGGGAGCCGTCCGGTAGCGGCGTAGGCCAGGACCGCGCCGAGGCGGAAGACGTCGCAGGCGGCGGTGAGGGGGCCGCCGCCGATCTGCTCGGGAGCCGCGAAACCGGGGGAGCGGGGGGAGCCGGCCGGGTCGGCTTCGCCGGTCCGGGGCGGACGGGCGGGTGGTGGGGCCGGTAAGGCGCGTAAGGCGCGTAAGGGGGGCGGGGCGGCCCGGTCGGACGGGGGGTGGGTGATGCCCAAGTCGGTGACGCGCGGGCCGTCGAGGGTGAGGTGCACGTTCGAGGGGTGCAGGGCGCCGTGGAGGAGGCCGGCGCGGTGGAGGTCCTGGAGGGCGTACGCGAGGCCGGCGGCCAGGACCCGTAAGGAACGCGGTGGCAGCGGGCCGGAACCGGCGACGACCTCGTGCAGGCTGGGCCCGGCGACGTAGCCGGTGGCCAGCCAGGGGGTGGGGGCCTCGGTGTCGGCGTCCAGCACGGGAGCGGTCCACTCGCCGTCCAGGCGACGGGCCGCGTCGACGTCGTGGCGGAAGCGGGTACGGAATTCCGGGCGGGCGGCGAGTGCCGGGTGGATCAGCTTCACGGCCACGGTACGGCCGCGGTCGCAACGGGCGAGGTAGACCTGGCCCGTGCGGCCGGCCCCGAGCCGCGAGAACAGGCGGTACGGGCCGATGCGGTGCGGGTCGGCGGGGTGCAGTTGTTCCATGGCCGGGTGGGTCCTCCCCCTCGGGGCCCGGGCGTTGTGCGGGGGGCTCCGCCCGGGAAGACGGGTGGGGGTGGTGGTGTGGTTGCCCGCGGTGCCGTGTGGGTTCGGGTGCGGCTTCGGTTGCCGGGGCTGCGCCCCAGACCCCGCGCCTCAAGCGCCGGCGGGGCTGGAGGGGGTGTCGGCGGGCGGGAGCAGGTGGGGAAGGAGGGGGGATCGGCGGTCGGGGTGGGTTCGGCTGTGGCTGTGGCTTGGGTTGCCGGGGCTGCGACCCGGGCCCCGCGCCTCAAGCGCCGGCGGGGCTGGAGGGGGTTGCCGTTGGGTGGAGTGGGGGCGGGGCCCGGCTGGAGAGGGGCTGCCGTCGGGGGGAGTTGGGGCGTGGAGGGTGGTGTCGCCGCGTGGGGGCGTGCCGGAAGGGGGTGTCAGTCGGTGGTGAGGGCGTCCAGGGCCGTCGTCAGGCGAGCCAGGGCTTGGGCCGTTTCGGTGAAGGCGGTGTCGCCTAGTTGTTCCGCGAGGCGGGTGGCGAGGGCGGCGTGGTCCGGAGTGATGCGCGCCACCGCCGCGCGGCCCGCATCCGTCGGGCGGAGCAGCTTCGCCCGGCGGTGCGCCGGATTCGGAACGTACTCCGCCAGCCCCTTCGCGGCGAGCAGGTCCGCGATGCGCTGGACGCTCTGCCGGGTGATCCCCATGGTTCGCGCGATGCCCGCCACGGGCAGCGGCTGCGGCAGCACCGCGCCCAGCACCTGCCAGGAGGCGGCCGTCAGTCCGGCCGGCCGCGCCAGTTCCTCCGCGATGGAGAGGAACTGGCCGTTCAGCCGGAACACCCCGAGTGCGGTCCTGCTCAGCAGATCCTGCCGCTCCCGGACCGACCGCCCCTGTGCCCGGCTCTCCGCCGCCCCGTCAGTCTCCGATCGCCTCTGCGCCGGGCCTTCCGCCGGCCCGTCGGTCTCCGACCGGCTCTCCGCCGGAATTTCCGCCGGCCCGTCGATCTCTGCCCGGCTCTCCGCCGGGCGCTTCATCGGCCCGTCAGTCTCCGACCGCCCCTGCGCCCCGCCCTCCGTCGGCCCGTCAGTCTCCGATCGCCCCTGTGACCGACCCTCCGCCGACCCGGCACTGTCCGACCGTCCCCGCGCCGGAGCCCCCGCCGAGCCCTCCGGAGCCGGACTCGTCACCGGCCCCGTCGCCGGCTGCGCCGAGCCCTCCGGACCCGGACCCGTCGCCGGCTGCGGATCACGCATGGCCCGCCTCCGCCGCGGCCATCAGGACCGGGAACGCGCTCGCGTCCGAGTCGTGGAACAGGCGGTACCAGGCGTCCAGCACCTCCGGGCCGTACACGCCCAGCCGCGCGAAGACCTCGCGGGCGAAGGCCACCGGTTCCGTCGGGCCGGCCGTGATCAGGTCGCCGTCCGTGACCGCGTCGGCCTCGACATAGCGCCCCGCGCCCGCGTAGCCCGGCTGCTGCGCCAGGTAGAGCGAGGCCGCGCTGGTGTGGGCGCGGGCGTCCAGCAGGCCCGCCCGGGCCAGACCGGCCGTGGCTCCGCAGATCGCCGCGACCGGGACTCCGGCCTCCAGGAACTCCCCGGCCTTCGCCGCGAACGGCGCCAGCTCCTCGCCCGTGTCCCACAGCGAAGCCCCGGTGAGGATCAGCAGGGAGGAGTCTTCGGGCCGCAGACCGGCCAGGGCCAGGTCGGGCTGGATGCGGAGACCGCCCATCGTGGTGACCGGCTGCTCCGCGGCGAAGCCGACCGTGCGGATCCGGTGCCCGCGCTGGGTCAGATGGGCGGTGGTGTGGCCGGTCTCCCAGTCCGCGTACGTGTCGTAGACGGCGAGATGGACGGGCTTGCGCGGGGTCCCGCTCATGCTGATCGCCTCCGGCGTGGCTCCGTGCCGAGCCTTCATTGCGTCGATCGTCTGGTGCGCGGTGGCCTCGTGCGAGCGATACCACTGCGCCGCTCCGTGTCGGGCCGGGCGGCCCGTTCCCCGCCGGCCGTGTGCCAGTACCTATGACAGTAGGCTGACGTGACGACAGCATGCTGTCAAGGGCGCGGATCGCCGACGATGGCCGACATGTTGCCGAGACCGGCCCCCCACCCCCATACAGTCCGCCGATGTCCCTCCCCACCTGCGCACTTCTAGCGTGTCGCCATGACCCCTCATGTCACCCCGCACACCCTCGCCGCAGTGAAGGACGCCGACCGCCGGCACGTCTTCCACTCCTGGTCCGCCCAGGCCCTGATCGACCCCCTCGCCGTGGCCGGGGCCGAAGGGTCGTACTTCTGGGACTACGACGGCAAGCGCTACCTGGACTTCTCCTCCCAGCTGGTCAACACCAACATCGGCCACCAGCACCCCAAGGTCGTGGCCGCCATTCAGGAGCAGGCCGCCCGGCTCTGCACCCTCGCGCCCGGCTTCGCCGTCGACGTCCGCTCCGAGGCCGCGCGCCTCATCGCCGAGCGGACCCCCGGCGACCTGGACAAGATCTTCTTCACCAACGGCGGCGCCGAGGCAGTCGAGAACGCCGTCCGCATGGCCCGGCTGCACACCGGCCGGCAGAAGGTGCTGTCCACCTACCGCTCCTACCACGGCGCCACCGCCGCCGCGATCAACCTCACCGGCGACCCGCGCCGCTGGCCCTCCGACACGGCAGCCGCCGGCGTGGTCCACTTCTGGGGGCCCTACCTCTACCGTTCCGCCTTCCACGCCTCCTCCGAGGCCGAGGAGTGCGCCCGCGCCCTCGCCCACCTCGCCGACACCATCGCCTTCGAGGGACCGCAGACCATCGCGGCCGTCATCCTGGAGAGCGTCCCCGGCACCGCCGGGATCATGACTCCGCCCCCCGGCTATCTGGCCGGCGTGCGCGAGCTGTGCGACCGCCACGGCATCGTCTTCATCCTCGACGAGGTCATGTCGGGCTTCGGCCGCACCGGCCGGTGGTTCGCCGCAGACCACTGGGGCGTGACCCCCGACCTGATCACCTTCGCCAAGGGCGTGAACAGCGGTTACGTGCCGCTCGGCGGCGTCGCCATCTCCGCCGCCATCGCCGAGACCTTCGCCACGCGCCCCTACCCTGGCGGACTGACGTACTCGGGCCACCCCCTCGCCTGCGCCGCCGCCGTCGCGACGATCAACGCGATGGAGGAGGAGGGCATCGTCGGGCACGCCGCCCACCTGGGCGAGAACGTGATCGGACCGGCGCTCGCCGAGATCGCCGCGCGCCACCCCTCCGTCGGCGAGGTCCGGGGCCTGGGCACCTTCTGGGCGCTGGAGCTCGTACGGGACGCGGAGACGCGCGAGCCGCTCGTCCCGTACAACGCCGCCGGCGCGGACAACGCGCCGATGGCCGAATTCGCGGCCGCCTGCAAGACCTCCGGTCTGTGGCCCTTCGTCAACATGAACCGCACCCACGTCGTGCCGCCGTGCACCATCACGGAAACGGAGGCGAAGGAGGGGCTGGCCCTGCTGGACGAGGCGCTGACGGTCGCGGACCGCCACACCACCGCCGGATAGCCGCCGCGACGCCCTCGCGCACCCGCCGCCGGCGCCGCACCGCGCGCGGACCCGCTCCCGCGTGCGGGCGCACCGCGCGCGGACCCGCTCCCGCGTGCGGGCGCGCTGCGACCGGTGCCCCGTTCACGTCCGCATAACGGGTCGCACATCCGCATACCGCTCGCCGACCGATCTTTTTCGGCCTCGCTGCCTGGCCTAAGGTGTCCGGAGTCCTACAGAGGAGACGGACCCCTATGCCAGGCAGCGGCGCTGTCACCCGCAACACACTTCGCCAGCAGATCGCCGACGCGCTGCGTGACGAGGTGCTCGCGGGACGCCTGCCGCCGGGGACCGAGTTCACCGTCAAGCAGATCGCCGAGCAGTACGAGGTCTCCGCTACCCCGGTCCGCGAAGCGCTCGTGGACCTCTCCGCCCAGGGCCTGCTCGAACTGGTCCAGCACCGGGGTTTCCGCGTGCGGATCTTCTCCGTTGACGACTTCCGCGGAATGATCGAGGCCCGCGCGCTGGTCGTGGACGGGATCTTCCGCAGGCTCGCGGAGCGCGGCGCCCCCGCCGGCACCGGCGAGATGCTGGTCTCGGTGCGCCGCCGGGCCGAGGAGGCGCGGCGGGCCGCGCAGAGCGGTTCGCTGGAAGTGCTGATCGGCTACGACCTGCGCTTCTGGCGCGAACTGGGCGGGCTGGTCGGCAACACCTACATCTCCGAGTTCCTGCACCGCATCCGGGTGCAGTGCTGGGTCTTCGCCGTGCCCCACCTCCAGCGCGAGCCGCAGCTGCACGCGGCGCTGTGGGACGGGCACAGCGACCTGGTGGAGGCGGTGACGCTCGCCGACGGCGAGGCGGTGCGGCGCATCGTCCGGGGCTACAACCAGCACGGCCTGGACTGGGCCGCCCGGCTCCCGGTCCTGCCCCCGAAGTAGCGCCGGGCCCGGCGGGACGTCGACGACAGGGCGGCCCCAGGGGTGTCCTGCCGGCAGGTCCGTCCCCGGGGCTGATCCGGCCGGATCGGCGCGGCATCCCGCGGGGGCGCCCGGCCCAGGTTCTGCGGAGCCCTTCGCGCAGGGTGTTCGGCGCACTACGCTGGCCCGATAGGCGACAACGACCGATCGGAGCCCGAGTGGCCTGTGACCTGTGGCTGGTCCCCCTTGTCGACGTGCTGTGCCACAGCCCCGACAACCCCTTCGCGGAAGAGATCGCCTCGTACGACAGGGCGCTGGGCGAGGCCGGGCTGCCGTCCGTGCCCGTGTTCGCCTACATGCCGGGGCTCAGCGGGGACGTCGCCCCCGTCGCCGGTTTCGACTACGACGCCCTGCATTTCCTGCGGCGGGCCTACCTGCTGCAGATCTGCGGTCTGCCGGTGACGCCGGTGGACGAGCTGGGCGGGGACTACGAACAGCTGCTGGAGATGTTCGAGCCCACCGCGCAGCAGTCGCACCTGGTGTGGCACTACGACCACGCCGGGGCCTACGTCCCGGTGGACTTCCGCGCTCCGCTGGCCAACGAGGAGCTGTTGGCCGGCGGTGGACCGCTCGGGTCAGCGCAGGGCCTGCTGAGGGAGCTGGCGTTCGTGGGGCCCGCCATCGGGATAGACCCGGGCAACCCGCCCGCGGCGCCCGCTCCGCCCGGCCGGCCGACGTCGCTGGAGGAGCCCGCGGGGCCGATCCCGTACGACAACAGCCCCTTCGCCCGGGAGCGGCACGTCTGGCTCGGCCTGCACGCGGCGGCGACCCGCAGCCTCGGCCAGGGCTCGATGATCATTTTCAGCTGACCGGGCGCGGTGGGGCGGAGTGGCCGATCCGGTGGCTCCGCCCCCACCCCCGGCCACGCTCCCGGCGCCTGGCGCCCGGCCCCGCCCCCGGACCCGGCCTCGCCGCCCCCCGCCGCCCCGGCCCCCGTTCCCGACCGCCAGATCAGCGCGGCTGCTCCGGCGGCCGCTGGCGCGGCATGTTCGGACGGGTGCCCGGGGGCATCGGGAAACGGGCCGGCGGAACGCTCGCGTCCGCGCGGGAGCCGGCCATGCCCAGGGACTGCATCACCAGCGGCGTCGGCCCGGCCCGGAATTCCACCATCCAGTCCGCCGTCTCCGCGCGCACCAGCTCGGTGACGTCCTCCGAGAAGCGGCGCAGTACGGTCAGACACCGCTCGGCGGCCTCGCTGGCCGTGCCCTCGGTGGGCCCCAGTACTTCCCGTACGTTCTCCGACGCCCAGTCGAACTGCAGCGTCTGGAGCCGGCGCTGCACCGCCTGCGCCGTCGCGACGTCCCGCATCCACCCCGAGGTCAGCCCGAAGAACCGGTCGCAGGCCAGCGCCGCCGCGCCCAGCAGCAACGCGAGGTACCCGTACGCCGACGCGCCCGGCACCGAGCCCGTCAGTTCCAGCAGCGGCATCGCGGCGCCGGTGACGGCGCCCAGGGCCGCCGCGGCGCGCAGCACGCGCGCGCCCCGGCGCTTCCAGGCCCGGTCGGACAGGTACCACTCGGCGGTGCGCAGCGCGTCGTCCTCGACCCGGCGGTAGAGCTCGTCGAGCCGCTCGGCGGGCTCGCCCCAGTCCCCGAGGGGGAAGGGCATGCCGGTCAGATCGCCCGCCGCCATGGCCCCGCCGCCCTCCTCCCGGGGCTCCCGGGGATCCCGGGGTGGCCCCTCGGGCTGCATCTCCGGCTGGCTCACCCGGCACTCCCTCTGCCTGCGCTGACGTGTGGTGGTGCGCGTGTGCGCAATGGTGCGCATGCTCTTCCTACCTTCGAATGACACGCGATGGACGACGAATCCCGGGATTTCCGCCCGCAAGGACGTCTCCATCAGGTACGCGTACGCCTGGTCCTTCACTCGAAAGAGTTGGTCCTCACGGCGTAGGGCGCAGCGCGCGGGGAGCACGTAGGCTCGGATTGACCAAGCGTCCCGACGGTACGGAGTGAGTGACCTGTGATTTCCGGTGGTGGCCAGCCCAACATGCAGCAGCTGCTCCAGCAGGCCCAGAAGATGCAGCAGGACCTCGCCGCGGCCCAGGAAGAGCTGGCCCAGGCAGAGGTCGAGGGTCAGGCCGGAGGCGGCCTGGTCAAGGCGACGGTCACCGGTTCCGGTGAACTGCGCGCCCTGGTGATCGACCCGAAGGCCGTGGATCCCGCGGACACCGAGACGCTCGCCGACCTGGTGGTCGCCGCGGTCCAGGCGGCCCACGAGAACGCCCAGGCGCTCCAGCAGCAGAAGCTGGGCCCGCTGGCGCAGGGCCTGGGCGGCGGCAGCGGCATCCCAGGGCTCCCGTTCTAGTACCCCGAGCTCCCGCAGTACCCGCAGTAGCGAAGCAGTACCGGCAGTATCCGCACCACCCCGGGTACTGCTCCCGCCCCTCCCGCAGGAAACGAAAGAAGGCAGTCCGTTGTACGAAGGCGTGGTCCAGGACCTGATCGACGAATTGGGCAGGCTGCCCGGCGTCGGGCCCAAGAGCGCGCAGCGGATCGCCTTCCACATCCTCCAGGCCGAACCCACCGACGTCCGCCGCCTCGCGCACGCGCTGCTGGAGGTCAAGGACAAGGTCCGCTTCTGTGCGGTCTGCGGGAACGTGGCGCAGGAGGAGCGGTGCGGGATCTGCCGTGATCCGCGCCGCGACACCACGGTCATCTGTGTCGTGGAGGAGCCGAAGGACGTGGTGGCGATCGAGCGCACCCGCGAGTTCCGGGGCAAGTACCACGTCCTCGGCGGCGCGATCAGCCCGATCGAGGGCGTGGGCCCCGACGACCTGCGCATCCGCGAGCTGCTGACGCGCCTGGCGGACGGCGAGGTGACCGAGCTGATCCTGGCCACCGACCCGAACCTGGAGGGCGAGGCGACCGCCACCTATCTCGCCCGCATGATCAAGCCCATGGGCCTGAAGGTCACCCGCCTGGCCAGCGGGCTCCCCGTCGGGGGAGATCTGGAGTACGCGGACGAGGTCACGCTGGGGCGGGCCTTTGAAGGAAGGCGACTTCTCGATGTCTGACGCAACGCTGCACGCCTTGGCCCAGGATCCGGATGACTTCGCCGTCCAGATCGCGGACCAGATCGATTCGTTCATCGTCGCGGTCACCGAGGTGGCCAAGGGCGAGGATCCGGACAGCGCCGTGCCCTTCCTCCTCCTGGAGGTCTCCCAGCTGCTGCTCGCGGGCGGCCGGCTGGGGGCGTACCAGGACGTGCTGCCCGACGAGCGCTACGAGCCCGATCTCGGCCCGGAGCCGGATGTGGACGACCTGCGCGAGCGGTTCGCCCTCATGCTGGAGCCGGTCGACGTGTACTCCGAGGTCTTCGACCCGTACGAGCCGCGCAAGACCCCGGTGGCGCACCGGATCTCCGACGACCTGGCCGACGTGGTGGCCGATCTGCGGCACGGGCTGGCTCACTACCGGGCGGGGCGGACCACCGAGGCGCTGTGGTGGTGGCAGTTCTCGTACTTCACCAACTGGGGTCCGACCGCCTCGGCGACCCTGCGCGCCCTGCAGTCGTTGGTGGCCCACGTACGCCTGGACCAGCCGCTGGCCGCCCTGGACGGGCTGGACACGGACGAGGACCTGACCGAGGACGACCTCGCGGAGCAGGCCGGTCGGGTCATGGCCGAGGAACTGGGCGGACTGGGCCGCAGGTGAGGGGCCCGGCGAGGGAACGGATCCATTGATCCTTTCGTCTCATGATGTGGCACGGAGCGGCCGGATCGCGGCTGCTCGTTAGACTGCACCCGCAATGAGACGGACTGATCGAGGAGCGCACGTGGGCCTTGTCGTGCAGAAGTACGGAGGCTCCTCCGTAGCCGATGCCGAAGGCATCAAGCGCGTCGCCAAGCGGATCGTGGATGCCAAGAAGAACGGCCACCAGGTGGTCGTCGTGGTATCCGCGATGGGCGACACGACGGACGAGCTGATCGATCTCGCCGAGCAGGTGTCCCCGATGCCTGCCGGACGGGAATTCGACATGCTGCTGACCGCCGGAGAGCGGATCTCCATGGCCCTGCTGGCCATGGCGATCAAAAACCTGGGCCACGAGGCCCAGTCGTTCACCGGCAGCCAGGCAGGCGTGATCACCGATTCGGTCCACAACAAAGCGCGCATCATCGATGTCACGCCGGGCCGTATCCGCACCGCGCTGGACGAGGGCAACATCGCCATCGTCGCCGGCTTCCAGGGCGTGTCCGCGGACTCCAAGGACATCACCACCCTCGGACGCGGCGGCTCGGACACCACCGCCGTCGCGCTCGCCGCGGCGCTGGACGCCGAGGTCTGCGAGATCTACACCGACGTGGACGGCGTCTTCACCGCCGACCCGCGCGTGGTCAAGAAGGCCCGGAAGATCGACTGGATCTCCTCCGAGGACATGCTGGAGCTCGCGGCCTCCGGTTCCAAGGTGCTGCTGCACCGCTGTGTCGAGTACGCACGCCGCTACGACATTCCGATCCACGTCCGTTCGTCCTTCTCGGGACTGCGGGGCACCTGGGTCAGCAACGAGAATCCGCAAGGGGACGAGCAGGTGGAGCACGCCATCATCTCCGGAGTCGCCCATGACGTCTCCGAAGCCAAGATCACCGTCGTCGGCGTCCCGGACAAGCCGGGTGAGGCCGCGGCCATCTTCCGCGCCATCGCCGATGCCGAGATCAACATCGACATGATCGTGCAGAACGTGTCGGCGGCCTCCACGGGCCTGACCGACATCTCCTTCACGCTCCCCAAGTCCGAGGGCCACAAGGCCATCGACGCCCTGGAGAAGGCGAAGGGCCAGATCGGCTTCGACTCGCTGCGCTACGACGACCAGATCGGCAAGATCTCCCTGGTCGGCGCGGGCATGAAGACGAACCCGGGCGTCACCGCCTCCTTCTTCCAGGCGCTGTCCGACGCGGGCGTCAACATCGAACTGATCTCGACCTCCGAGATCCGGATCTCGGTCGTCACCCGCCAGGACGACGTCAACGAAGCGGTCCGCGCCGTGCACACGGCCTTCGGCCTCGACTCCGACAGCGACGAGGCCGTCGTCTACGGAGGCACCGGACGATGATCCGGGCCCGGTCCTCCGCCCCGGTGCTCGCCGTGGTCGGAGCGACCGGGGCGGTCGGATCGGTCCTGCTCCGGATCCTGTCCCAGCGGGCGGACGTCTGGGGCGACATACGCCTGATCGCCTCCGCGCGTTCGGCCGGCCGCGTGCTGGCCGTCCGCGGGGAGGAGACCGAGGTGCTCGCCCTCACCGAGGATGCCTTCGAAGGGCTCGGTCCGGGTGACGTCGCACTCTTCCTGACCCCGGCCGAGGTCTCGGCCAGATGGGCTCCCGTCGTGACCGCGCGCGGAGCCGTCGTCGTGGACCAGTCCGCCGCCTTCCGCGAGGATCCGCAGGTGCCGCTGGTGGTCCCCGAGGTCAACGGGCACGCCGTACGGATCCGGCCGCGCGGGATCGTCGCCGGTCCCGACTGCGTGACCGCCGCGATGATCGCCGCCCTCGGCGCGCTGCACGCCGAGTACGCGCTGGCCGAGCTGGCCGTCTCCTCGTACCAGGCGGCGGGCGCCCGTGGCCGGGCCGGCTCCCGGGCATTGCGCCGCCAGCTGGCACTGGTCGCCGGGACCTCGCTGGGCGAGCAGCCCGGGGACGTCCGCCGGGCCGTGGGCGAGGACACCGGCCCCTTCGCGGCCCCGCTCGCCCTCAACGTCGTGCCGTGGTCCGGGGAGCTGCGCGAGGACGGCTGGTCCTCGCACGAGCTGGCCGTACGGGCCGAGACGCGCCGGATCCTGCAGCTGGAGCAGCTCCCGGTGGCGGTGACCTGCGTACAGGTGCCGGTGGTGACCGGGCATTCGCTGACCGTGCGGGCCCGGTTCGAGAACGAGGTGGACGCCCGCCGCGCCAGGGAGATCCTGGAGGCGGCGCCCGGCGTGGTCCTCGTGGACGACCCGGCCGCGGGCGAGTTCCCGACGCCCGCGGACGCCGCGGGCACCGATCCCGCCTGGGTCGGCCGGGTGCGGGTCTCGCTCGACGACCGCCGCGCGCTGGAGTTCTTCGTGTGCGCCGACAATCTCCGCAAGGGCGCGGCACTGAATGCCACTCAGATCGCGGAACTGATCGCGGGTGAATTCGCGTAATTCGCTTTGTAGGATCGGTGCTGATCCCTTGATCAAGGTGATGGCCCGACCGCCGTCTCGATACGACGGGGCAAATCGGGAAGAGCGGTTACGCATGAGGGCAATGGGGATTTTGCTGGTGAGGACTCCTCACGCGTACAACCCTGACGGGGGGACGCGTGTCCTACAGGCGTGGCAGAAGCACTGCTCGAACTGTCCGTCCTGCCGGCGCGCACCGGGATCCTTCCGCCGCGGCGGGCTTCCCGCACGCCCGACACCGGCCCACCCGTGATCGTGCCCGTCCCGCCGGTGGGGCCGTCAGAGGCGTCCGCACGGGCCGCCGTACCGATCCGGGGCGGCCTCGTGCCCGCACCGCGCGACGGCGCTGACGCGGGCGGGAGCGGCCGGAGCGAGCGTGCTGCGGAGGCGGAGGCGGAGGCCGAGGCGGTCACCGAGGTGGTGGCCGGCACCACCGTCGACCACCTGACGGAGACCTACCAGGCGCACTACCGCTCCCTCCTGGGTCTGGCCGCCCTGCTCCTCGACGACACCGCCTCCTGCGAGGACGTGGTCCAGGAGGCGTTCATCCGCGTGCACTCGGCCCGGAGCCGGGTCCGCGACCGTGACAAGACGCTGGCGTACCTGCGCCAGACCGTCGTGAACCTCTCCCGTTCCGCGCTGCGCCGGCGCATCCTCGGCCTCAAGCTGCTCTCGAAGCCGATGCCCGACATGGCGAGCGCCGAAGAGGGCGCCTACGACCAGCTGGAGCGGGACGATCTGATCAAGGCGATGCGCGGCCTCCAGCGCCGCCAGCGGGAGGTGCTCGTGCTGCGGTACTTCGCGGACATGACGGAAGCCCAGGTCGCCGACACGCTCGGGGTGTCCCTCGGCTCGGTCAAGGCGTACGGATCGCGGGGGATTGCCGCGTTGCGGGTGGCGATGGAGGCTGCGCAGTCATGAGGGACGACCACCCGCGCCCCGCCGGGCCCGGCGAGGAAGACGCGTTGCGGGGCCTGCTGCGCGGGGCCGTCGAGGGCCTGGAGCCCTCGGACGGCGCGCTGGAGCGCCTGCGGTACGCCGTCCCCGCGCGCCGGACCCTGCGGCGGCAGGCCCTCGTGGGGGCCGCCGCCGTCGCCCTGCTCGCCGGGACCGCGATCCCGGCCGCCTTGCACCTGACGGCCGGCGAGGGCGGCGCCCCCGACCGTTCGGCCATCGCCGGGCACGGCGAGCCGGGCGCCAAGCCGAGCAGCGTGCCCTCCGACCCGCACCAGAACGGCTCCGGGGCCCACCCGCGGTCCGCCCGCTCCGGCGGCGGCGCCTCCGAGGCGGGCGGCCTCGCCGGCGGTCAGCCGTCCCCGCAGGCCAGCGTGCCCCCGGCCGGCGGCGTGTCGGCCGGCCCGTCCGACCCCGGCGGCTCGACGGGCCCGGTCGCGGGCACGCAGGCACCGGCGGCGGCGCCCGGGGCGCCCGGGTGCGGGGCCGAGCAACTGGGGGTGGTGGGCTCGGCCCGCGCCCCGGGGACCGACGGCAAGGTCTACGGAAGTTTCAAGGTCACCAACGTGTCGGCACAGGGCTGTACCGTCGCCGGCCCGGACACGGTGACGGCGGCCGTCGCCGCCGGTGCGCAGGCCGGTTCCGGCTCCGGGCTCACCGTGGTCGGCCACACGGCGGGCGACCCGGCGAGCGGGCTGCTGCCCGATCCGTCGGCGCAGGACCCCGTGCTGGTGCTCCAGCCGAACACGGCGTACGAGGTCCGCTTCGCCTGGGTGCCTTCGGGGGAGCCCTGTCCCGCGGCGAGCCCGAGCGCGGGGACGAAGCCGCCGCAAGGGCAGTCGGGCGGCGCGGCGGAGGCAACCGCGGGCACGTCGGAGGGCACCGGTCCGCAGACGGGCGCGACGCCTCCCGCGCCGGCCGGGGTGGCGGTGTCCCACACCCCGCCGAGCGGGGCTCCGACCACGCAGACGACGATTCCCGGGGCCTGCGGCGGGACGGTCTACCGCACGGGTGCGATCCCGCTCGCCGCTCCGTAGCCCCGTTGCCGGTGGCCCCGCGGCCGGCAGCCCGGCGGCTGGCAGCCCGGCGGCCGGCCGCCCCGCGGCCCGCAGCCCATGCGGCCCGTGGAGCGGCGGCAGCCCGGTGGTTCGGCGGTGGCAAACCCGGTGGTGCGGTGGATCGCACCCGGCTTCCGCCCGCCCCCGGCCCGCGGTCCGGGGGCGTGTCCACGGCCTCGCCGCGGTGGCCCCGGCCGGTTCCGCTCAGCCCCGGGCCGGCTCCTGCGCGGCCCCCGCGGACGCGACCGGCTCCTGCGCGGCCCCGGCGGGCACCGGATCCAGCAGGCCGGCCTCTTCGTCGCGCAGGGTCTCCACCTCACGCCGGTAGAGCCGGACCCACATGAAGAGCACGAAGGCGACGAAGACGAACCACTCGCCGGTGTAGCCGAGGTTCTGGAAGGCCTTCAGGTCAAGCCCGGTGTTGTCCGGCGCCTGCGCCGGCACCGGCACCATGCCGTCGGCCGGGGTCTGCACGGTCAGCCAGGCGTCGTACAGCTCGTACGGGACGATGTTGACCAGCGAGGCCGCCGCGATCACCCCGAGCTGTCCGGCCGGCAGGCCGCCCTGGGCGTGGACCCCCTTCGTGCCGGAGTTCTCCGACGCCTGCAAGGCCCCGGTGACCTCCACCCGCCCGGTCGGCGCGGCAGGCGCCCGCGCCGGGTCGGCGGCCCCCGGCAGCCAGCCCCGGACCACCGGGACGGCCTTGCCGGAGTCGGTCCTGAGCACGGTCAGCACGTAGAAACCGGAGGCGCCGTCGAGCCGGCGGTCCGGGACCAGCAGCTGGTCGGCGTATTCACCGGACGCCGAGGCCAGCCGTCCCGAGGTCTTCGTGTCCACCGGAAGGAGCGAGTCCAGCGGCGCGGCCGTCCGGTCGGCGGGCCGCGCGGCCGCCGCCGCCTCCCGGTGGCTGCCGACGCGGTCCTCGAACCGGCCGAGCTGCCAGGTCCCCATGAACAGGCAGAAGGGCACGGCGAGCGCGACGAAGACGTTGATCCCCCACCAGCGCGGGGTCAGGAGAAACCGGTGCACCCCACCACGGTACGGGGGGTGCACCGCAAACCCGCCCTGAGGGTCAGACGGACAGGTGTTTGCGCGCGAACTCCAGCTCCATCCGGACCTGCTTGATCCGCTCCTCCACGACCAGCGAGCCGTGGCCGGCGTCGTAGCGGTACACCTCGTGCACCGCGCCGCGCGCCGCCAGCCGGTCCACGTAGTTGTCGATCTGGCGGATCGGGCAACGCGGGTCGTTGACGCCCGCCGCGATGTGCACGGGGGCCTTCACCGCGTCCACGTACGTCAGCGGAGAGGACGCCTCGAAGCGGTCCGGGACCTCCTGCGGCGTACCGCCGAAGAGCGTGCGGTCCAGCGCCTTCAGCGCCTCCATCTCGTCGTGGTACGCCGTCACGTAGTCGGCGACGGGTACGGCGGCCAGGCCCACGGCCCAGTCCCCTGGCTGTGTGCCGAGCCCCAGCAGCGTCAGGTAGCCGCCCCACGAGCCGCCGGAGAGCACCAGCCGCGCCGGGTCCGCGAGACCGGAGGCCACCGCCCACTCCCGGACCGCCGCGATGTCCTCCAGCTCGATCAGGCCGACCCGGTGCTTGAGGGCGTCCGTCCACTCGCGGCCGTAGCCGGTCGAGCCGCGGTAGTTGACCCGGACGACGGCGAAGCCGTGGTCCAGCCAGGCCGCCGGGGTCGCCAGGAAGGCGTCGCTGTCGTGCCAGGTGGGCCCGCCGTGGACCTCGAAGATCGTCGGGAAGGGGCCGTCGCCCCGGCCCGCCGGGCGCTGGGCGAGCGCGTGGATCCGCCCGCCGGGACCCTCGACCCACACGTCCTCCACCGGTACCGAGCCGGGCGCCCGGAAACCGGGCGGGTCCAGGACGATCCCGCCGGCGGTGGACCGTACCGACGAGGGCTCGGCGGCCGAGGACCACAGGAACTCCACCGTCCCGTCGGGCCGCGCCGTGGCACCCGACACCGACCCGCGCGGGGTCTCCACCTCGACGAGCGCCCGCGCCGACAGGTCGTAGCGCCACAGCTCGCTGCGTGCCTCGTAGCTGTGGACGATCAGCAGCGCGGAGCCGTCCGGATACCACTCGGCGCTCACGTCGCCCGGCAGTTCGATCCCCAGGTCCTCCTGGGCGCCGGTGGCCACGTCCCAGAGCATCGGCTCCCAGCGGCCGCGCCGCTGGTGGCCCACCAGCAGCCGGGTGTCGCCCTCGACCGGTGCGAAGCCGAGGACCTCCAGCCCCAGGGGCTCGGTGCCGCCCCGGGAGTCGTCCAGCTCGGCGACGGTGGTTCCGTCGAGGGTGAGCACGCGCAGGGCGCTGTGCATCGCGTCGCCGTGCTCGGTGTGCTCGACGGCGACCAGGGTCCCGTCGCGCGACAGGTCGCCGACCCCGGCCGACTCCCGGTGCCGGTAGATCACGGTGGGCGCGGAGCCGTCCGGGCGGACCACGTGAACGGTCGAGCCGTCCTCGTCGGTGGAGCGTCCCACGATCGCCGTGCCGTCGCGGCCGATGGCCAGGCCGGCGGGGTAGGAGGGCTCCAGCCCGGGTGTGGCCGGTTCGTCGGGGCCGCCCGCGAAGGGCTGGCGCACCCAGCTGCCGAACTCGTCGCCGTCGGTGTCGGAGAACCACCAGATCCATTCCCCGTCGGGGGAGAGGGTGCCGTCGGTGGTGCCGTTGGGGCGGTCGGTGGCCTGCCGCTGGGTGCCGGTGGCGCGGTCCCAGGCGTACAGCTCGTAGGTCCCGGTGGCGTTGGAGACGAAGAGCGAGCGGTCCGGGGCGTCCTCGGCCCAGTCGGGCAGCCCGACGCGCGGCGCCCGGAACCGCCTCTCCCAGTCGGGCATCTCGTGCGCCGCCGCGGTCCCGCCGGCCGCGGTCCCGCCCGTCTCTCCGGGGGTCAGGTCGTTGTCGCTGGTCATGCCCCCCACCTTGCCGCACCCGGCGCCGGGATGCGGACTGCTCCGTACGGGCACAGGGGAACCGGTACGCCCGCCCCGCGCTCCTGCCCGGCCGCCCGCGCACCCCCTACGCTGGCCCTCATGCGGATGATCGTCCGGGGTGCCCGGCTGCGCGAGGACCACGGCCTGTTCGACGTGGAGGTCGCCGAGGACGGCCGGATCGCCCGGGTGGTCCCGTACGACGACCAGAAGGAGCCCCCGGCCACGGGCACCCTCATCGAGGCCCACGGCTCGCTGCTCTGCGCCCCGTTCGTCGAACCGCACATCCACCTCGACACCGCCCTGACCGCGGGCGAACCGCGCCCGAACGCCTCCGGCACCCTCTGGGAGGGCATCGCCTGCTGGAGCGAGCGCAAACGGACCCTGACCCGCGAGGACGTCGTCGCGCGGGCCACCGAGGTGCTGCGCTGGCAGGCCGCGCAGGGGGTCCTGCACGTACGCACCCACTGCGACGTCACCGACCCCTCGCTCACCGCGCTCGACGCGCTGCTCGAAGTGCGCGACCGGGTCCGGGACATCATGACCCTGCAGATCGTCGCCTTCCCGCAGGAGGGCATCGTCTCCTTCCCGGACGGCGAGGCGCTGCTGCGCGAGGCCGTCGCGCGCGGCGCGGACGTCGTCGGAGCCATCCCGCACTTCGAGGACACCCGCGAGGACGGCGTGGCCTCGCTGCGGACGGCCTTCGCGCTGGCCGAGGAACACGGCCTGCGGGTGGACGCCCACTGCGACGAGATCGACGACGAGCAGTCGCGCTTCGTGGAGGTGCTGGCCACCCTCGCGCTGCGCTCGGGCCTGCGCGAGCGCGCCACGGCCTCCCACACGACGGCGATGGGCTCCTACAACGGCGCCTACAGCTTCAAACTGCAGCGCCTGCTGGCCCGTTCCGGCATCAACCTGGTGTCCAACCCCTTCGCCAACCTCAACCTCCAGGGCCGTTTCGACGCCTATCCCAAGCGCCGCGGCCTCACCCAGGTCAAGGAGATGCTGGCGGCCGGGGTCAATGTGGCCTTCGGCCACGACGACGTGATGGACCCGTGGAACGCGCTCGGCACCGCCAATCCGCTCCAGACCGCCCTGGTCGGGCTGTACGCCGCCCAGCTCACCGGCGTGGAGGAGATCCCGCTGGCCTTCTCGATGGTGACGGACCGTGCGGCGCGCGTGCTGGGCCTGTCGGAGGCGGAGTACGGCATCACGGCAGGCGCTCCCGCCTCCTTCGTCCTGCTCCCGGCCCCGACGCCGCAGGAAGCGCTGCGCCGCCAGGTCCGCCCCCGGTACGTCGTCGCGCGGGGCAGCGTCCTGGCGCAGACCCCGCCCGCCCCGACGGTGCTGTCCTGGCCGGGGGAGGCCCGGTCGGAGATCGACTTCGGCCACCCCCTAGGGTGACGCCCCATGACGACGTGGACGTTCGACACCGATGCAGGACGGGCCGCTCTCGAGATCGCGTCCGAGTATGCGGACCGCGACCTGCTGGCCCACTCGATCCGCTCCTACGCCTTCGGGGCGCGGTACGCGCAGCAGCACGGTCTGGAGTACGACCGGGAACTGTTCTACGTTGCGGCGCTCGTCCACGACCTGGGCCTGACCGCCCCCTTCGACAGCCACACCCTGCCCTTCGAGGAGGCGGGCGGCCACGTCGCGCGTGTCCTGACGGCGGGTCTGGGCTGGCCGGCGGAGCGCCGCGCACGCGCCGAAGAGGTGATCGTGCTGCACATGCGGGACGACGTGACGGCGGCGCAGGACGTGGAGAGCCACCTCCTCCAGGTCGGCACCAGCGCCGACGTGTCGGGTCTGCGCGTCGCCGAATTCGAGCCGTCGTTCACGGCCGGGCTGCTCGCCGCCCATCCGCGGGGCCGCTTCGGCGCCACCTTCCTGGCCCTGGTCGAGGACCAGGCGGAGCGCAAGCCCGACTGTGCGGCGGCGGCCTACGTCGCGGGCGGCGCGGCGGTCCGCATCGCGGCCAACCCCCTGGACCGCCCGGCCGGGGACGCCGCCTAGGCCCAGCGGGCCGGTGGACCCGAGTCCGGCGCCGCGCCGGACTCGGGTCCACCGGCCCGGTGCGGGGGCCGTGGCCGCGGCCCGTGCGGACGCCACCTCGCAAGTCACCCGTATCCGCCGCGGCCTTCCGATAGCGTGCCCGCATGTCGTGGGACGAGGACGGAACACCGCACCCGCTCGCACAGCGCCGCACCGGCCGAAGCGAACTGGAACCGGACCGGCTGCCCGAGGTCCGGGAGCTGGAGGTGCTCGGCTGGGAGCCGGCGCCCGGGGAACTGCGCTGGGCGTTCCTCCCGTACGTCTGGCCGGCGGCGGCCCGCACCTGGATCCCGGACCGGTCCACCCACTGGGCGGTGGAGACCGCGCTCGACGGGCGGGGCCACATCACCGCCGTGGAGGCCGCCCCGCTGCCCGAGGCGGATCTGCGCGGCCTCGACGGGGAGAGCGACGCCGCGCTGGCCGCCCTCGGCCTGCCGCCCCGCCCCCGCGGCCGTCTCTGGCTGCTGCGTCCGGTCGGCCCCTACCCCACTGTCGCCGCGGTCCTCGGCCACCTCGACCGGGCGGCGGCAGCCCTCGGGCTGGAGCCCGGACCTTCCGCGCGGTGGCTCGCCCTCGCGCGCGCCGAACTGGCCGCCCTGCACGACGGCCCGGAGCAGAGCGCCCCGTAGCCGGGCCGCCGCGCGGACGTGCCGCAGGGCGGACGTGCCGCAGGGCCCGGTCCGCCGGTGCGGCGGACCGGGCCGCGGCGCGGCATCCGGCCCCTCGGCGCCTGCGGCCCGGGATCAGCCCTTGAGGCGTGCCATCCAGGCCTCGACGTCCTCGGACGTGCGGGGCAGGGCGGCCGACAGGTTCCTGTTGCCGTCCTCGGTGACCAGGATGTCGTCCTCGATGCGCACGCCGATGCCCCGGTACTCCTCGGGCAGCGTCAGGTCGTCGGGCTGGAAGTACAGGCCGGGCTCGACGGTCAGGCACATGCCGGGCTCCAGCGTGCCGTCCGCGTACGCCTCCCGGCGCGCCACGGCGCAGTCGTGGACGTCCATGCCGAGCATGTGGCCGGTGCCGGTCATCGTCCAGCGGCGCTGCAGGCCCAGCTCCAGGACCCGCTCGACCGGTCCCTCCAGCAGGCCCCACTCCACCAGCTTCTCGGCGAGCACGCGCTGCGCCGCGTGGTGGAAGTCCTGGTACTTGGCGCCGGGCCGGACGGCCGCGATGCCCGCCTCCTGCGCCTCGTACACCGCGTCGTAGATCTTGCGCTGGACCGGCGAGAAGGTGCCGTTGATCGGCAGGGTGCGGGTGATGTCGGCCGTGTAGAGGGTGTGGGTCTCCACGCCCGCGTCGAGCAGCAGCAGGTCGCCGGGGCGCACCGGGCCGTCGTTGCGGACCCAGTGGATGGTGGTCGCGTGCGGGCCGGCGGCGCAGATGGAGCCGTAGCCGACGTCGTTGCCCTCGACGCGGGCGCGCAGGAAGAAGGTGCCCTCGATGTAGCGCTCCGAGGTGGCCTCGGCCTTGTCGAGGACCTTCACGACGTCCTCGAAGCCGCGGACGGTGGAGTCGACGGCCTTCTGCAGCTCGCCGACCTCGAACTCGTCCTTGACCAGGCGCATCTCGGAGAGGAAGACCCGCAGCTCCTCATCGGTCCGGGCGGTGATCTTGTCGGCCAGCGCCGTCTCGATGCCCGCGTCGTGCCCGCGCACCACGCGTACCGGCCCGTCCGCCCGCCGCAGCACGTCGGTGACGGTGCGGACGTCGCGGCAGGGGAGCCCGTACAGGGCCTGCGCCTCGGTGAGGGAGTGGCGGCGCCCGGCCCACAGCTCGCCCTGGCCGTCGAGCCAGAACTCGCCGTTCTCCTTGTCGGAGCGCGGCAGCCGGTACAGCACGGCGTCGTGGCCGCCGGCCACCGGCTCCAGGACCAGCACCCCGTCCTCCTTGAGGTCGCCGGTGAGGTACGCGTAGTCCGTCGCGGCGCGGAAGGGGTACTCGGTGTCGTTCGAGCGGGTCTTGAGGTTGCCCGCGGGGACGACCAGCCGCTCACCGGGGAACCGCGCGGACAGCACGGCGCGGCGGGCGGCGGTGTTGTCCGCCTGCGCGATCGGCCGCAGGTCCGCCTCGGTGTCGGCCCAGCCGGAGGCCATGTTCTCCGCGAGTTCGTCGGAGACGCCCCGGGACAGGCCGTTCTTCCGCTGCGTGATCGGCTGTTCCTCGGCGGTCTCTGCCACGGTTCCTCCTCATTGAGCGAACTGGTCACCGCAGCCCATCATATGACTGAGGATCACATCACGTACGCTGTCGCGCCCGGTCCGTCCGGAGCGCCCCACAGGGGAGAGGGACGCATGACGCTGCGCCACGTCCAGGGCAACGAGTACGTCGAGGAACACGGCGGGGACTACGAGGACTTCGAACCGGGAATGGTGATCCGGCACTGGCCGGGCCGGACCCTCTCCGAGGCCGACAACACCTGGCTGACCCTGCTGACCATGAACCAGCACCCGCTGCACTTCGACCGGCACTACGCGCAGGGCGCCGAACACGGCCGGATCCTCGTGAACAGCGGGATCACCCTCTGCCTGGTCGGCGGCATGACGGTGCAGGCGCTGTCCGCGCGGGCGGTCGCCAACCTCGGCTGGGACAAGGTCCGCCTGAAGGACCCGGTCTTCGTCGGCGACACGCTCTACGCGACGAGCCGGATCCTCGGCAAGCGGCTCTCCGCCTCCCGGCCGGGGCAGGGGATCATCACGGTGGAGACCACCGGCAGCAAGTCGACCGGCGAGACCGTCATCGTCTTCGAGCGGTCCTTCATGGTCCGCTGCCGCGAGAGCGGATGACTCACCCCGCGGCGCTCACGGCCCCGTGCAGCGCCGCGGCGGCGGCCGTGTCCTCGATGGCCAGGCCCACGCTGCGGAACACCGAGGTCCGGCCGTCGGCCGTGACCCCGCCGCCGACCAGGGCGCCCAGCTCGTGCAGCGCCTGCGCGCCGATCAGGCCGCCGGCCATCGCGGCCCTCACCTCACCCGCCTCCCGGGCCGCCGCGGCCCGCTCCTCGACGGTGACGAAGGCGGTCGCCAGGAGCGCCGGGTCGACCTCCAGCGCGTCCTCGTGGGTCCCCCCGATCACATTGACGTGCGCCCCGGGAGCCACCCAGTGCGCCGCCACCAGGGGCGTGCGGCCGCCGGTCGAGGTCGCCGTGCAGATGACCTCGGCGTCGGCCACGGCGTCCCGCACCGTGCGGCACACCGAGACCTTGACCCCCGGCCCCGCGGTGTCGCGGACCCACTGCGCGAAGGACTCGGTACGGGCCGGGGTGCGCGAGAACACCCGGACCGAGCGGACGGCCCGTACCGCGGACACGGACCGCACCAGTGCGCGAGCCTGCACCCCCGCCCCGATGACGGCCAGGTCCCCGGCGTCCTGCGGGGCGCACAGACGGGTCGCCAGGGCCGCGACCGCGCCGGTGCGCACGGCGGTCAGTTCGGCGCCGTCCAGCAGGGCGGTGATCCGCCCCGTCTCCAGGTCCGTCAGGACGACCACGCCGTGGATCAGCGGCAGGCCGCGGTCCGGGTTGCCGGGCGTCAGCGTGGTGATCTTCACGGTGCCCACGCCGCGCCGCTCCCAGACCGCCGCGGCGGACAGCAGCTCCCGGTCCCGGCCGTGCGGGACGATCGTCCGGGACGGGGACCGCGTCCGGCCGGCCGACAGGTCGGCGAGGGCTTCCGCGAGGGCGTCGACCACCCGCAGCAGCCGGTCCGTACCCGCCATGTCTTCGGCGCCGATGGTCCGCGGGCCGGTCATACGGCGGCCTTCCGGGCGTTCAGCTCGGCCACCACGTCGACGATCAGGTCCTCCTGCCCGGCGATGGCCTGGCGCCTGCCGAGCTCGAAGAACACGTCGCGGGGGTCGACGCCGGCCCGCGCGGACAGGTCGAGGACCTGGTGCTTGAAGCCGGAGAACACCCCGGCCAGGCCGCTGACGATGCCCAGCGAGCCGGTGACCGGCGGCGCCGGCATGAGCTCCCGCTCGGCGAACTCGGCGGCGTCGAGCAGTGCGTACAGGTCGATGCCGGTCTCGAAACCGCTGCGTTCCAGCACCGGCACCAGCACCTCCAGCTGGGTGTTGCCCGCCCCGGCGCCGAAACCGCGCGCACAGCCGTCGATGATCCCGGCCCCGGCCTCGGCGGCGGCCACGGAGTTCGCCACGGCCATGCCCAGGTTGTTGTGCCCGTGGAAGATCACCGGCACGTCCACGGCCGCCGCGATCGCGCCGACCCGCTCGGTGACGTCCCTCGGCAGGAAGTGACCCGCGGAGTCCATGATGCCGACCGCCCGCGCCCCGTACCCGACGGCGAGTGCGGCGTGCTCGGCCAGCTGGGCGGGGCTCGCCATGTGGCTCATCATCAGCACGCAGTGCGCTTCGGCGCCCGCCTCCCGCAGCAGGCCGAGGTGGCGCTCGGCCAGCGAGGACTCGGTGCAGTGCACCCCGATGCGGACCACGTCGGCGCCGTGCGCGACGGCCTTGCGCAGGTCCTCGCCCGTCCCCCAGCCCGGCAGCATGAAGACGCCCATCCGGCTGTGGCGCAGGGCTTCCCGCACGGTCGACAGCATCAGGTCGTCGCTGACGGCGGCCCGTCCGACCTGGAGCGAGGAGGCGCCCAGGCCGTTGCCGTGGCCGACCTCCACCACCGGGATCCCGGCCGCGTCGGCCGCCTGCGCGTACCCGCGCAGCGCCGCGACGCCGAGCTGGTGGCGCACGGCGTGCTGGCCGTCGCGCAGCGTCGGATCGTGGATCACCACGGCGCTCATGGGCGCACTCCCGTCCGGGCGGCCGGGCGGAGCCGGGCCGCGTGCTGCTCGGCGACCATGACGGCGGCCGAGTTGATGATGTCGAGGTTGCCGGCGTACCGGGGAAGCACGTCGCTGTCCGCGGTGACCTCCAGGGAGACCACGACCCGCTCGCCGCTCACGTCGCAGGCGACGACCTCGTAGCCGGGCGCGAACTTGCGCACCCGCTCGGCCGCTTCGGCGACGACCGCGCGCACCACGGCGGCTTCGGCGCCCGCCCCGGGCACGATCGCGTGGACGGCCGTGCGGAAGGTGGCCGGCGGTACGGCCGGGCTGATGTTGAGGATCGCCTTGGTATCGGCGACGCCGGAGAAGGCGGACAGGGCGTGCCGGGTCGTCGCGACGTACTCGTCGAGGTTCAGCCGCGTCGCGCGGCCCGCGATGGTGGAGGCCACGGTGGAGACCACCTCGATGTACCGGACCGGGAAGCGTTCGGCGAGCGCGTGCGCGATCGGGGTGGACGCCTGGCCGCCGCAGCTGATCAGGCTGACGTTGCGCTCGGTCGGGGCCTGCGTGCCGGTCAGGGTCGGCACGACCATCTGGCCGACCCTGCTGGGCGTCAGGTCGATCAGCAGGGTCTCCAGCGGCCGCAGCAGCCGCCAGTGCTCGGCGTGCGCCCTCGCGTTGGTCGCGTCGAAGACCACGTCGAAGGGGGCCGGGGCCGCCAGGACCGCCTGGATCCCGTCCGCGCTGGCCGGATAGCCGAGGGCGGCGGCGTACCGCAGGCCCGCCGAGTCCGGATTGCGCCCGGCCACCAGCGCGCAGCGCAGTACGGGAGACCGGTGGACCTTGCTGACCAGGT
This sequence comes from Streptomyces sp. CB00455, assembly GCF_001905445.1. Lineage (GTDB taxonomy): Bacteria > Actinomycetota > Actinomycetes > Streptomycetales > Streptomycetaceae > Streptomyces. The sequence continues at coordinate 443,775 of NZ_LIVQ01000004.1, forward strand.
CCCGGCCGATGGCCCCGGTGCCGATGACGGCGACGGCGGCGGGCAGCGCGGCCCGCGGCGTGGCGCCGGTCCCGTGGGCCGGACGGGACCCGCGGGCCGCGCCGGACGCGCGGGAGGTGCCGGACGTGTCGGCCGGACCGGACGTGCCGGCCGGACCGGACGTGCCGGAAGCACGGTCAGTGATCGTCACGGCCGACCTCCCCGCCCTGGCCGCGCTCCGGGCCGAACCGCCCGGCCCACGCGTCCCCGCGGGCCACCGTGTCGCGGGCCAGCCGGGCGAACGGCGGCCCCACCATGCTGCCGTCCAGGACCGCGACCCCGCCGTCCGCCGCCCGTACGGCCTCGGTGACCCGCCGGGCCTGGCGCAGGTCGTCCGGGCACGGCCGCAGCGCCGCGTTGATCGCCCCCAGCTCCGCCGGGTGCACGGTCGCCTTGCCGTGGAAGCCCAGCTCGCGCGCCCGTCCGATCTCCTCGGCCAGGACCTGTGGTTCGGCGAGCCGGAAATTGGCGGTGTCGATGCAGCCGGCGCCGTGCCGGGCGGCGGCCAGCGCCATCGCCTGCCGGGCCGCGAGCAGCCCCGCCCAGCCGATCTCGATGCCGAGGGTGGCGGCCAGATCGGCGGAGCCGAGGACCAGCCCGTCCGCGGCCGCCGCGATGGCGTCCATGCCGGTGACGGCCTCGACGGTCTCCACGGTCACGTAGATCTCCGGATGCGCCCCCGCCGAGGCGAGGGTGTCGCGCAGCAGCGTCACCTCCACCGCCGACCTCACCATGGTCATCACGACGAAGCCCGGCCGCACCGGGCTCGCGGTGAGCATCACCAGGTCGTGCACCGCCTCGACGGTGCCCAGCCCGTTGACGCGCACGGCCAGGTCCGCGGGCCGCGGCGCCTTCTCCAGTGCCGCCCGGCACACGAGCCGCGCCGCGGCCTTCCCGCCCGGCGGGACGGCGTCCTCCAGGTCGATCAGGTGGACGTCCGCGTCGTAGGACCACGCCTTGACGACCCGGTCCAGGGACAGCGCGGGCGTGTACAGGATGCTGCGGGGCACCGCCCGGGCGGTGCCCGTCATCGCGCCGTCTCCGCCGGCAGCGGGGCGGCCGCGGGGGCGCCCACCTCGGCCAGTACGGCGCACAGCGCGCGGATCTGCTCCCCGCTCTGGCCGGCGCGCATCATGACGCGCAGCCCCGCCGTACCGCGCGCGACGATCGGGAAGAACACCGGGGAGACGTAGAAACCGGCCTCGAAGACCCGGCGGCCCGCCTCGATCACCGTCTCGTCGCTCATCGGCACGAGCCGGATCGGGAAGGTGCTGCCGCTCTGGTCGGTGTGGATCAGCGAGTCGAAGAGCGCGATGTTGGCGTACAGCCGGTTCTGCAGCACGGTCAGTTCGGCGGTCCGGTGGATCTGTGCCGACGCGAGGCCGGCACCGACAGCCGGGGTGTTCAGCAGCTGCGAGTAGTTCAGGGCGCCGCCGAAGCGCTCGATGACGCGCAGGGTCTCCTTCCCGTACCCGTCCAGCACGATTGCCGCGCCGCTGGTGCCGAAGGCCTTGTTCAGGGTCATCACCACGATGGTCCGCTCGTCCAGGACCGGGCTGTGCGAGCGGACGTAGCCGACGCCGCGTTCACCGTAGGCCGACAGGGAGTGGGAGTCGTCGTAGTAGACGAGCAGGCCGTACTTGTCCTGGAGTTCCGCCAGTTCCTTGACGGGCGCGTATCCGCCCAGGCTGTCGCTGCCGTCGCAGACGTAGGCGACGCGGGCGTACTTGCGGCAGGCGTCCTCGATGAAGTCGAGGTCGTGGTGGGGGGAGGTGACGACCTCGGTCTCGTCGGCGCAGACCGGCTTGAGGTTGGCCATCGACACATGGGCGTTCTTGTCGAAGACCATCAGGGGCCGGGTGCCGTTGCCCAGGTGCCCGGAGGCGATCAGCGGGAGCAGCCCGAAGGTCGCGGTGCTGGCGGCGATGGAACACACCACGTGGGCGCCGAACAGCTCGCCCAGGGAGTCCTCCAGCTCCAGCATGGCGGGTATCTGCACCCGGCTGCGGGCTATGCAGTGGTCCAGCACGCCGTAGCGGCGCAGCGCCTCGATGCCGCCCTCGATCACCTTGGGATGGGAGTCGAGGTCCAGGTAGGAGCAGCAGCTGAAGTTGACGAACTCGTGGTCCGCGCCGATGGAATCGTGGCCCGGCGCGGTGCGCAGGACGCCCTGCCCGTGGTGGTAGTCGGCCACGATGCCGGCCAGGCCGCTTCGCTCCGACATGTCCCAGAACTCGTTGCCGATCCCGATCAGCTTGTCGTTGTTGCGGTAGCGGTGGGTGGGCGTGATGGCCTTGCGCTCGGTCATGACGCCGCCTCTGCGGGCTCGTAGTTGTAGACGCCCTTGAGCTTGCGGAAGACGGCCGTGTAGAGGGCCACGCCCAGCACGTAGGGCCTGCGCAGGATCTTCGGATCGCGCAGCCAGAAGTTCATGTTGATGTTCATCTCGTCCAGCGACTCGGCCTGGTGCCACCAGCCCAGCGGCAGGTAGAGCATCTGCCCCGGCTCCAGGATCAGCTCCCGGCGCTGGGCCAGCTTGGACGCGAGCTTCGGGTAGCGCCGCCAGTCCACGTCGTCGAAGTCGAAGACCTGCGACTTGTCGCCGAAGCCCTGCCTGAGGGACCTCGGGTAGTACTCCCGGAAGCCGGGCGGCGCCAGCACGAACCGCTTGCGGCCCTCCAGGGCGATGTTGAAGTTCTCCAGCTCGTCGAAGTGGCTCTGGGTGAACACCCCGCGGTGGCTGATCCACAGGTTCGCCGCGTTCATGGCGTGCCGGTAATCGAAGAGCCGCTCGGCGTCGAAGCCGAGGATCGCGTTGACGTCGGCCGGGCTGTTGCGGAAGTTCGACACGATGCGGTTCCAGGTGCCGGGATCGGACTGGAACCGCTCGTCCTCGAAGAACTCGCGGAGCCGGATCTCCCGGGTCGTCCACCGCTGCGCGTTCTGCTTGTTGCCCGGCTCGGTGAACAGGGTCACCGTCATGTCGCCGAGCCGCTCGGCCACGCCCTTCCTGCCGAGGCCCTCGGTGCCCCGCGGCAGGGTGATGACGACCGGGACGTCGGCCCGGATGAGGGCCTGCGGCCCGAAGGCCGTGAACTCGTCGAACGAGATGCGGGGTACCGGCAGGCCCCCGAGGCCGTCCCGCTGCGTTGCGGGGTGCTTGACGTTCACAATCCGGACCTCATTGTCATTGGTCGAGTGCCGTCATTTCCGGAGCCGGCTCGGTGGCCGCCTCCGGCTTGCCGCCGCGCAGCGCCGACTGCCCCGCGAGGCTCAGTACGAGGGCGAGGAGCCCGCCGCCGACCCCCGCCCAGGCCGCCCACGCCGAACTGCCCAGATCGGCCAGGTGCCCCCCGGCGGCCGTGCCCGAGGCGATGCCGATCGCGCCGGCGCTGGTGAGCCAGGAGAACGCCTCCGACAGCGAACCCTTCGGAGCCAGGGACTCCAGCAGCGTGCTGCCCGCGATCAGCGCGGGCGAGATGGCGATGCCCGCGCCGACGGCGCACAGCGCCATGAGGGGGGTGGAACCGGCGAAGGCCAGCGGGACCGCGCCGAGCGTCAGCAGGCAGGTGGTGAGCGACAGCAGCCGGGCCTGCGACAGCCGCCAGCCGACCGCCCCGTAGACCACCCCGGCGACCAGGCTGCCCACGGCGATCAGTGAGATCAGCACACCGGCGGTGCCCGGCGCCCGCCGCTCCTCGGCGAAGGCGATCATCGTCACGTCGACCGCACCGAACTGGAAGCCCATCCCGGCGTAGGCGATCACCAGCACCCAGACCCCCGGCACCGTGATCGCCCGCCGCGGGACGTGGCCAGGGGCCGGTTCGTACACCGGCTCGGACCTGCGGTGCAGCGCGACGAAGACGGAGCCGGCCACGGTCATCGCCAGGCACACGACCAGACCGGCGGCCGGGTGCACCGCCGATGCCAGCACCGTGACCAGCAGGGGTCCGAGCAGGAAGATCGTGTCGTCCAGCATGGACTCCATGGCGTACGCCGTGCGCAGCGCGCCCCGCTCGGCCATCGTCGCCCACCGCGCCCGCATGAACGAGGTGAAGGACACCGAGGTGCAGCCGGTGGCCACCGCCGCGACGACCATCAGCCACAGCGGGGCCTCCAGCACGATCGCCACCAGCAGCAGCGTCATCCCCACCGCGTGCCCGAGGCACGCGGTGAGCAGCACCCGGCGCTGGCTGAGCCGGTCGGCCAGCCGCCCGTTGACCGGGCTGGCCACCCCCTGCGAGATCAGCATGGCCGCCGCCACCGTCCCCGCGTCCCCCAGCGAGCCGGTGACCGCCGAGACCAGCATCAGGATGCTGATCGCGCGCATTGCGATCGGGAAGCGCCCGACCATCCCCCAGAACGCCAGCGCCGCGGCGCCGGGCTTCCTCAATAACCGGTAATAGGAACCGAGCCCGGAATCGGACCCCGATGCGACCCCCGCCACGATGCTCCTGTCGCTGCAATAAGCACTACCGAGGTCACTGTCCGGACGGAAGTCGTACGGCGCCCACCGCGGCGTGGCCGGGATTCCCCCGTCCGGCCGCGCCCGCCCGCCCGTGCGGACGCCCCCTCCGTCCGTGCGGGACGCCCCGGCCCGCGTCGGCGGCCCGGTCCGGCAGCCGGCACCGTCCGCGCCGAAAAGGGCGTGACGGGGCGCCGTTCGCTTCCCGCTCCTTTGTGAATCGAACGATGTTGAGGCTAGATCTCGCCAGCCCGAGCGTCAACGCCCCTGCCGCACAAGGTGGTTGGACCGCGACCCGGCAGGTGCGCCACCTGCGCGGGAGCCGGGCGCGCCGCCGGCAGCCCGGCGCCGGGTTCGCGTCAGGAGCGGCCGGCGCGCTCACACGGCGACGACGCAGTCGTCGGAGCTGCGGGTCCCGAGGACGCTGACGATGCCCGTGCCGCCGTCCCCGAGGAACCGGGAGAACACCCCGGCCGGCCGCCCACCGAACAGCAGCGGCCCGAGCACCGGGGCGACGTCGGCGTCGTGCGCCTCGTCCGCGCCGTCGGCGATCATCGCCAGCCTGCACGTGCGCGGCTCCACGAAGTCCTGCACCACGCTGGTGCCCGTCGCGGCGGCCGCGGCCACCGCCGCCTCCCACGCGCCCTGCTCCGTCCGGCAGCCGATGACGACCTGCCGGCCGCTCATCCCGAGGCCCTCCTTGAGCACCAGACCCTCCCGGTGGTCCGAGGCGAAGCGGACCAGGTCGACCTTGCTCCCGCCACGGGTCGTCCACCGCTCGGACAGGACCCGCGTCCACGGCAGGTAGGTGTCGACCAGGGCCCGCTCGGCAGCGCTCATCCAGGGCCGCCCTTCCGAGAGCATGCCCATGGTCAGCTTGCTGGACAGGAAGGTGGAGGTCTGGGTGCCGACCAGCAGGCAGCCGTTGTCCAGTGCGGCCTGTACCGGGGCGGTGTCGATGCCGAGTTCGTCCCAGTCCGGGATGGTGAAGTCCCGCAGCCCGATCGGATGGCGCAGGTGGGGCGGGCAGTCCCACGCCTCGTGGAGGTCCTCGGGCTCGAAGAAGCGCGCGGTCAGCCCGTGGCTGTTGAAGTAGTCGATCTGCATGTCGAAGTAGCGGGTGCAATCGCCCTGGTCACGGGCGCTGCCCAGCAGCGCGATGCGGGGCGCGGTCCCCAGCTCCGTGCTCAGGTCCCGGAACATGCGGGTGCGCACGGCGAAGGCGTCGTGGTGGGCGAAGGGCAGCCGGCCCTGCCCGTCGGCGTAGAGCTTGCGCCACACCTCCATGCGGCAGTGCGTCTCCACCGGCCCGCCGAGCGCCCCGCTGACGTTGAACTCCAGGAACCGCGGCCCGTCCGGCCCGATCACGACGTCCGGCCGCACCACGCAGTCCGCGTACCGCTCCTCGGTGAACTGGTCGGCGACGAAGAGCCGGTGCTCGCTCTGCGGCATGCCGTACGCCGCCAGCCGCCCGGCGGTGGTGGCCGCGCTCTCCAGGGCCGTCCGGCGCACCAGGTCGGTCAGGGCCGCGGTCGCGCGGAACAGCTCCGCGTAGGAGGCCCGCGGCAGCACCATCGGCGCCGCCGGCAGCAGCGGCTGGTGCGGATAACCGATGTCGCGGATCTCCTCGCGCAGCATCCCCCGGATCGTGCCGGCCCCCGCGGCGGGCCTCAGCCGCAGCCCCCCGAACCACGGATGCCCCGACGCCGCCGCCCCACCCACGTCCTCCAGCACGCCCGTCCGCCTTCCCCCAGCCAGAAACGTGGAGGCAGACTAACGGACCCCACCACCCCCGCGAACCCCTCACGCCAGACACCCTCGAAACCCAACTCGGCTGCCCGGCAGCACACTTGGCAGTGTCCGGAACGCGCCGGCGGATCAGGCCGAAGGAGGCAGCCCCGTCGTACCGTCGGGGACCGAAGCCGTCGGGCTGCCGGACGCCGACCCCGTATCCGGACGGATGTCGTTCAGGCTGTCCACGACGGTGACGGACGGTGGAGGCGTGGGCGTGGGCACTTGTACGAGCCTGGCGATGTACTCGATGTCACCGCCCCGGAATTCCGCCTTCCACGACGTCCGATAGCACACGACCCGGTCCGGCTCGGATGTCGCCGCATAGCACCGGAGCCCCGACGCGGCAGCCGCGGGTTTCGGTTCCGGTGGCAGGTGGACCGCCTCACTCGCCGATGCGCCCCACACGCCGAGTGCCATGGAGCAGGCAACCGCTGCGGCAAGGCCCGCACAGCGAACGGCTGTTCTCGTCATCTTCATCACCTGGAACGCGATGCCCGGTCAGGGCGGGGAATGGCGGAGCTTGCGGGCGGCTTCGTGGCGGGTGTGGACATCGAGTTTGGTCAGTACCGCACCCACGTGGTGTCCGGCGGTCTTGGGTGTGATGTAGAGGCGGGCCGCGATATCGGCATCCGACAGGCCCTCGTCCAAAAGCTTCAGCACGTCCAGCTCCCGGTTGGTCAGCCCGTACGGATTGGCACGGGTCGCGGCGCGCGGGCCACGCCGAACCGGGCGGATACCGCGCGTACGCATCACGGCGCGGGTGCGTACCACCCCGGGCCGGGCGCCGAGGGCCTCGAAGGTGGTCAGGGCCTGGTGCAGCGCGGGTACGTCGCCGGACAGGCGGGCCACTGCGGCATCGTGCGGGCAGCCGAGCCCGTCCCACCGTGCCGCAGCGCCGGCCCAGTCGCCCGCCAGCTCCCGGGCGTAGGGTCCGGCCGCCGGTACCTGCGGCGGCGTCCCACCGGCGCGCCGGATCCAGCAGGCCAAGGGCCCCGACAGCCAGGGGTGGGTGCGCCCCGCCAACATGGCGAGACCGCGTCGGGCTTCTGCCTGCACCCGCTCGTCGTCGCCGAGCAGCCAAGCCGCCTCGACGTGCGCCTCCCACCCCAGGCCCGTGTCCAGCAGACACTCGGAGTCGACGAGACTCGCCGCCTGCTCCAGCAGCGGCCCCACCTGGGCCTGGCCGCGGCGGGCCTGCACCAGGGCCAGGACGGTCAGGGCCGTGGACCGGGCGACCGGTGGCGAGCCGGGATGGGACAGGACCGCGTGTGCGGCATCGGCAGCCGCGATCCACGAGCCCCGGTGCAACAGACCCCAGCTTCGCCAGGCCCTGGCGCACAGGAGGTAGGACTGCAGGTCGTGATCGAGGCAGTGGGCCTCCGCCCGGCCCGCGACCGCGAGGGTCCGGACCGCGTCACGCTGCAGCGCGGCGAACCAGCACGTGACGAGCGCCAAGGACCCCGCGTCCACCGGTAGATCCTGTGCCAACGCACTGCTCAACGCTTGCTCGCACTCCTCCTGGCGGCCCCCTTCGCACAGCATGCGTACGGCCGCCGCATGGAAGCGCGCCTGAACGAGTACCCCCGCGTCGCCGAAGCGCTCACCCAGAGCGATCGCCTTCCCGGCGCAGGCAGTGACCGCTTCCACCCCCTCGTGCCCGTAGCAGAGCAGCCGGCAGAGGTTCAGGTAGGCGTCGGCCAGCTCCCGGCTCGGCCCCAGCCCTTCGAGCACCCGTACGGCGTCCAGGCCCGTCCGTCCGGCCTCGGCGGCCCGGCCGGCCGGCCACAGCCAGCACGACAGCCAGCGCAGGTCGTCCGCCATGTGCAGCTGCCGGCCCCGGGCCCGGCGCATCGTTACGGCCCTGCGGCGTGAGGAGATCCCCTCGTCCAGCCGGCCGGACAGCAGGCAGGCCCGGGAATGGCCCTCCAGCAGGGACGCCGACTCATCCGGTGGCAGGTGGTCGGCGTACGGCAGGGCGCGGGCGTAGTGGGCGGCAGCTTCCCGGTACGCACCCGACGAAGCGGCATGGGCGGCTGCTGCGGGCGCGTACTCCAACACGGCGGCCACATCCCCGGCACCTGCGGCATGATCGGCCAGCAACGCCAGATCGTCCGCCATGACCGGACCGCACCGCATCACTGCCAGCACCTTCCGGTGCAACCGCAGGCGGCAGGCGGCGGGGACGGCCTCCAGCACCGCCAGCCTGGCCAGCTCCTGGCGGAACTCGGCAGTCTGCCCGTCGGTGCTCATAATTCCGCAGGCCACCGCCTCGTCGAGCAGCTCCTGCGGGACGGGCAGGATGCTGGCCAGCAGCGGCATCGAGACCCGGCGCCCCAGGACGGCCAGTACGTCGACGACCGTCCGCGCGGCGGCCGACAAGCCGGCCAGGCGCCCGGCGACGGCTTCGCGCACCGCGGCCGGGATGGGTTCGCCGGGGGCGGCCAGGACCGCGGTCACGATGAACGGGTTGCCGGCGGAGAGGCGGTGGAGCCGCTCGGCGTCGATGGCGTGTCCGGTGGCGAGGCGGGCCACGGCCCGGCGGCTCAGAGGAGCCAGATCCTCGCGGCACACCCACGGGTAGCCGGCCAGGGTGCCCAGGAGCCCGGTCAGACGGTGGGTGCGGCTGATCTCGTCGTCGCGATAGGTGACCACCACCAGCGCCGGAACGCTCGGCAGCCGCCGCACCAGGTAACGGAGCAGGTCCAGCGTCGCATCGTCGGCCCAGTGGACGTCCTCCACGACCAGCAGGCTGGGACAGGTGCTCAAGTCCGCGAGCAGGCAGTCGAAAACCTCATCGGTACGACAGGTGCCGGCGAGTGCCCCGGACAGGGCGGCGCGCACCCCCCGGCCCAATCGCGGGGCCAAGTCCATCAGCGGGCCCAGGGGTCGGGGCGTGGCCAGGGGGTCACAGGAGCCGACCAGGATCCGGATGTGGGGATCGGCGAGCTGCGTGAGGTGGCGAATGACGGTGGTTTTGCCGATCCCGGCTTCGCCGCGCAAAAGGGTCAGACGGCCGGGACCACTCTCGGTCGCTTGCAGTTGACCGACGAGGGCTTGGAGCACGGCCTCTCGCTCTAGCACGTCCATCACTCGTCAGTCTCCTCCCCTCGCCGGAGCTCCGCAAAAGATCCAGAACGGTCGGGGAAAGGGGGGGCCCGGGGGTGGTGGTGCGCGGGGCCGAGGACGACGTGGGGCGCACATAAAGGAAATGTGGGGTGCGTCGGGGCGGAATCTGGGGTGTTCACCCCATGCGCCTCCGGCTGTCTGAGCGCATCCTGTCGAAGGGACGGCGGAACCAGGTTCTCATCGATTCACGCGCCCGACCGGCCGTGCGCACAGCACGCGTCCGCCCGCGCCTCCCAGAGGGTTTCCGTCGAGTTGTGCGACATGGAGGGGGAAGCGTGGCATGGGCCGTAGCTCTTGAAGGCGAAGTGGGCTGCCGAAGTGGGCTGCCAGTGAAGTGGACTGCAAATCGAGGCAGGATTCATACGGAAAGGAATTTCCATGCTCAATCACTACGCAAAGCGTGCGGCGATGCTGACCGCGTCGGCTGCTCTGGCTATGGGAGGCGCCGCCTTGGTGCCCTCCTCCGCTTTTGCTGCGCCGACGCCTACAGGGGCTCACGCGACGGCTCCGAGTGACGACGGCGGAAACAACAACAACAATAACAATAACAACAACCGCAGGGGCGGAAACAACAACAATAATAACAACAACAACTGCCGCAAGGGTGCGAACAACAAGAACTGCCACAAGGGTGCGAACAACAACAATAACAACAACAACCGCGGAGGAGCGGCGAACAACAACAACAACAATAACAACAACGGTGGGGGAGCCGCGAACAACAACAACAATAACAACAACGGTGGGGGAGCCGCGAACAACAACAACAATAACAACAACGGCGGGGGAGCGGCGAACAACAACAACAATAACAACAACGGCGGGGGAGCGGCGAACAACAACAACAATAACAACAACGGCGGAGGGGC
>NZ_LIVQ01000004.1:454174-641665 GCF_001905445.1 Streptomyces sp. CB00455
GCGAACAACAACAACAATAACAACAACGGCGGAGGGGCTGCGAACAACAACAACAATAACAACAACGGCGGAGGGGCTGCGAACAACAACAACAATAACAACTGATGTTCCCATTCCGGCGGCCGGTGGTTTCGAAGTCACCTGGCCGCCGGATTGTCGTGTCGCGCGTCTTGGGGTGGCGGAGGCCGCCTGACGCTCAGTGCCCGTCATCGTCGGCGTCCAGCGCCAGATCGCCTTGCATCTGAAGGGTCGTGCGGGAGCTCATACAGGCGCGTGTAATCCTGTGGCCGAATCAACCGGGTGGTGGTCGATCGGTGGTACCGAGCGCCAGGTATGGAGCTATGGATTTCGATTGCTGTGATCGTTCACGGCATGCCGCCGACCTGGAATTGACCGACGCCTGGTGCGGCCCGCAGTGCACTGCGCCTCATTTCCCGGGCGCACCGGTCAATTCAATGCTGGTCACAGTCGATGTTCAGGTGTTCAATGACGGCGATGTCCTGCGCAAGGCGCGTCATCGGGTAGCAGGATTGCATGGCTGCACCGTCCTGGAGGCGAGCCGTTTTGCGCATCTGGTTGCCCTTGTCGATGCCGCTGCCGCTGCCGATGTTGTTATTGTTGTTGTTATTGTTGTTCACCCCGCCCCCGAGGTTGTTATTGTTATTGTTGTTGTTTACGCCCCCGTTGTTGTTGTTGTTGTTGTTCGTCCCCCCGCCGGTGTTGTTGTTGGTGTTGGTGTTCTGCGGGCCGGTGTAAGTGTTGCCGTTGCCGACCTGCACCGGGTGCGAGACCTGCATGAGGGCTGTGCTGCGCGAGTAGAGCCCAGCAACGTCCTGCTGCAGGCCCCCCGCCCCGTTATTGTTGTTGTTGTTGTTCGTGCCCCCTCCGGTGTTGTTGTTGGTGTTGGTGTTCTGCGGGCCGGTGTAGGTGTTGTCATTGCCGACCTGCACCGGATATGAGACCCGAAGAAGCGTCGTGTTGCCGAGGAACGAAAGGAATTCTCCGTTCTCCTGAGCCTGGGCGCCGCCGGCGCTGAACAGAACCGCCGCCGTGGCTGCGGTGCTGATCGCGACGAACCGCTTGGTGAGGTGCATTCGACTGACCTTTCGTCGTCCTTGCAGTCCGGATCCTGACTTTCAGTCGATAGGATGACGACAACGGGGGTTGACCTATCACCAGGCGCGCTGAAGGGCCCGACTTTTCCCCCATACAGCCCCAGGGCCTCGTCAAATCTCAAATCATCGGCTACGGAACAGTGCCTGACGCGACCTGATGATGGAAATCTCCCAGGAGCTCTCACCGCCCCGTGTCTGTGTCCTGGCGTGGCACCGCGTCGGCCGGTCTGGCCCGGCACCCAATTGCGACTGCCTGCTGCCGGGCGCGGTCTCCGTCTGCTCGGACCATTTCGACGATCGCGGGTGTCGTCGGCGGCCTCGTTGTCGCCGCAGAACGCTGAAGTAACGATGCGGCCGAGCCGGGGCGATCAGGGCGTGGATGGCGTCGTGACCTGTCGTGCTGATGCGGGTCCGTCTGGAACGCGCATCCCTTAGGACGGACGACTGCGATCCTCACCAACTTACGCGGAACACTGGTCGTTGTCCGGGCCATACCTGCCGATGGTCAGCGCCGTCTCTATCTCGGGCGATTGCGGGACCAGCTCGAAGGGGGGATCTGACGTTCTCGACCACGTCTGCCTGTGCGTTGAGGGAGGGCTACAGGCGCTTCGTCGAACGTCACGGTGAACAGCTCTTCTTGATCGCCACCGGCCCTGGTCTCGGGCCGCGTTGGACGGTGCAGACGCGCGTTTCGAAGAGTCACAAGCCCGGTCAGGAGACCGCCTGTCAGCGCCCCTGGAATCGCGCCTTTGCATCGACCGCCGCCACCATGGTCCAGGACACGCGCAAGGGTCTGCTGTGAAACCGCTGCGGCCGAAGGCGTACCGACGCGTTCTTCGAGCCATGCGCCAAGTGCGGCCAGCTAATGCGCCGGTACGGGCGGGACGCCGCCATGTTCTGCCGTGCGTGCCGCGCTGTCCTCAACGGCGCTAGCTCCGAAGCCGCAGCGGAGGGCAACTGCGACCACGGAACGACGAAGGACCCGACCGGGACGCAGTCGGGTAATTCGTTTGGCGGGTGCGGGGGATACGAGATTCGAACTCGTGAGGGGTTGCCCCCACCACGCTTTCCAAATGTTCTTACGGGGGTCCTGGGGCGTGCGGAGGTGCTCTGACCTGCGGCGGAGCCGCTGGTTGACGGTCCCCTGGACGGTCCCGGACGTAGGGGAATGAGACCAGAACTGAGAGCTTGGAGCGAGGTCTTCTGCCAGGCTGGCGGCCCGGTTCTGTAGCTGGTCACGGGCTACGGTGCCCAGATCGACGGTATTCGGTTCGAGCGGGGCTTCTTACTGACAGTGAGGTATTTGTGAACCTCGCCAGGGCATAGGGACTTGTGATGGGGCTGAGCCCCACGATGCCCCGGAGGGGGAGAACGTGTCGAAAGCCGAGTTAGGGGCTCTCATCTTCACTGCTTGGACAGTGTCGATATGGGCCCTGACCATGACGGCGACGTCGCAGCGCCGAGGTAACAGAACGCTCTTGGAACGGATCTGCTGGGCTCGCGCGCGGGCACACGCAAGACGGCGCCGCGCACCTGGTTCGCCGCGTCCGCGACAGCTCCTTTGCGACGCGTCCAGACCGTCCGACACTGGACTACTTGCAGCGTGAAGATGTCCTGTACCAGGTGTCCCGCAGGGCACTCGCCCTCAAGATGATCGTCCCCGTCGCCATGTCCGTCTCAGCGGGGGGTGCCCTTGCAGCAACCATCCAGCGCACAAGCGGGCACGTATGGCGCGACGCCATCGCCATGGGGGCCACGGTGACGCCCATGTTGATCACTGCTGTGATCGCCTCGCTTGTCACAAACCAAGGCATGCAACGGTGGACAACCGAGGCCGTGACGGTCACGGTGCGTAGGGCCTATGGGGCACTCCTCCAGCCACTGGAGCTGACGGGTAAGGAGCCTCCGACGGCATCGCCCTTCAACTCCCCACACGTTGCGGCAGTCCGAGCGCTGGAAGACTTCGCCATCGCGCTGGAGAGGTATGCCGTGCAACGTGCGCTTCCGGATGGCCGCAACCCCATGCCCCAGGTCGTCGCCCGGTTCTCAGCGGCTGCCGCCCTCGTGCGTGAGCTTCGGGACGGGGTTGAACTTGATCGCATCGACGGCGCGAAGCGCGCTCTGCTCGAAATGGAGCGAATCCTGAAAGTGCTCGCCAGCGGCCAGTTGCAAGATCTTGCACCTGGGGACGTATCCGCCGAGGGGCTATTGCACAGTCACCGGGAGCGCAGAGCGTGGCGGCAGCAGGTACTGAGAGGATCTGCGTTCACCCTCTGTCTCGCTGGCATCGTCTTTGCCTTGGCTTCGTCAGCTGTCGGCGTCGCCCTGGCGACGGCTGCCGCTGCGGGGGTAGTGGCTACTTGGGACAAGATCCTTCGTCTCTCCACCAACTCGGATACGAATAGGTCAGCGAGCACCTGACCGCTGGTGGTCGACTCGGATCGGGGGAGTCAGCCCGAGCGCCCAGTGCCCACCTTGAAGCCCTCGGCCTGGACTGGGTCCACCGGGGCGCTGCGGATCGTGGGGTGCCACTCACCAGTGGTGAGTGTGGCGACACCGGGCTGGGAGCTAGCAGTCTTTGATGTCGTCGGCGCCGCCCGCCTCGCTCGACGAGCGGGTCTGGTGCGGGTTGGCTTGGCCGGCTTCAGTCGTTCGCGCCGAGGGATTCGAGGTGGCCCGCGAAGCTGCCGGTCAGGCTGGCCAGCACGGCTTTGCCCTTGCCTGCAGTGGCGAAGGACGGAAAGCCGATCACGCCGGATGCGGTGTACGCCCCCATGCCCTGGACCAGGAGGAAGGGGCGGGGGCCGCCGCCATGGTCGGCATTGGCGTTTCCGTCGCGCACAAGCTCTGGGGCAGCGTGCAGGAGGATGGAGGTCTCGATCTCGCCTGCGTGCATGTCGGCACGGCGGTCGGAGATCAGATCGGCGTGATCGCGTGCTCGGTCCCAGTCGGCGCTGAGCGGGAGGAGGGAGACGACGGGGCCGTCGACGTTGGCTTCCTGCTCAGCATGGCCCGCTCCTGCTCCTGCGCACGGGCCTTCAGCACCTTGAAGACCGTATCGATCTGGTCTTTCAACTGGCTCCCGTCGGCGTCGGCCCACTCCCTTTTGATGCCCAGGCGCAACTCAAGCTCTCCGGAAGGCTCGGACCGGTGCGCCGGCGTCACCCGCTGCCAGTCGTACGTGCGCCGACCCGGCTGCGTGGGCACGTACCGGACCTGCCTCTGCCGCTCACGGAAGCTGATCTCGCACGTGATGCCATGGACGGTGAGCAACGGCCTTGGCTGCTTGCACTTCCTGGAGACCGTGATCTCACCATGGAGGGCGAAGGCGCGCTCGGCGAGCAGCCGGAGTAGAGACAGAACCCGGGGGAGTACCTCCTCCGAGACTTCGAAGGCGCTGTGGTCCTTCTCGACTGCCGCGATCACATCGTCGACGTCGGTCAGAGTCCTCCTGCGTGCGAGCCTGATGCGGTTCCACTCGGTGTCGTCCTCGCCGTTCGCCCGGAGCTGATGTCTCCCTTGGCCCGCCCGGTGTACTTCAGGTGGTATCCGGCCGGGGGACACTGCCTTGCGGCATCGAAGGCCCGCCGGTACCGGGCCCGCTCCGCCTCACCCGGATCCGGGGTGCGCAGGAAACGCACAGCCTGCTGCACTTCCGCGATCAAGACCACCCCGATATCCGCGGGGGAGGGCTGTGGAACCTTGGGCGCACGCTGAACACGAGTTTTTGGTTCGGCTGGGTTCTTGGGCTCGGGAGGCATGGCCGTGCTGGAGGTAGAAGCGTCCGGCATCGGAGATCTCCGCCTGCCACCGTCCGCCCTCCTTCGGCATGGTGATGAGGCCCCGTTCCTTCAGGGCACGCGCAGTAAGGGCGAGCCCCGGGGAATCTGACGTGACCGGGTCGCTTCCCTCCCCGATGCCTGTGAGGAGGGCGAGTCGGCAATCGTTGAGCGGTGTCCAACGGTGCATGTGATCGTCGTAGCGTCAGCGATCTGGTGGGCACAAGCTGTGCGGTCGGCTTTCCGGGGCTGGTTCCCGGCCGGCTTCTACGGCAGTTCGGGGTCAGTCGCCGGGGAGGGCCTTCAGGGCGTCCACGGACAGGCGCGCAGTCGGATCCGCTGCCCCTCCATCGAAACGGACGCCCTCGGTCGCCAGGACGTCGGCGGGTGAGTCTGTGCGGGTGGGGTCGGTCCACCGGAAGCCGGGGCTGATGCGGCCCGCTGCGTTGAGGACCCGCCAGGCATTAGGGCACTGGCCGCAGGTTGCCAAGTGGGTGCCGACCGGGACGGAGTGGCTGCTGATCACGGCCGCCACGTCCCCGTAGGTCGTCCACCGTCCGGCGGGGACGGCGTTCAGGAGGGTGTGCAGGCCTGTCCAGTCCTTGCTGGTGCCGTTGAGCTGCTTGGCCAGGCTCGCGAGGTGGGTGCCGGCCAATGCTCCCCACTCGTCGGGGTCGACTGCGTCCGGGACGTGGGCGGTGTCGATGTCCCACCAGGTGGTTCCCTGTATGCCGTCGGCCTTGCGGCCGGTCACGCTGGTGAAGATGTGGTTGGCCAGTCCGGTCGGGGTGTACGGCTTGCCGTCGCTCTTCCACGTCAGCGGCTTGGCGGTGTTGTTGTTCCACGTGACACTTGCTCGGCTGCGGTCCTCACCGACCCAGGCCAGGATGTCCTCGCGGATGCCTTCGGTCACTCCGTGCCTCGGCGTCAGCCGGAGCAGGGCCCCATCCGGGATCAGCCCGGCGTCGCCTATGACGTGCACGGCGTTCTGGGCCCGCGAACGTTCCTCCAGCTTCTGGGCCGCGGCCTTGGCCTCGATCCTGGCCGGAGCGAGAGTGAACTCCTCCACCTCCGGGGTGGGGTAGACCTTGGTGAAGCCGGCGACGAGCTGGTCCTTCACCTTCCACAGGCCCACCTGGATGAGGTCGATGTCGAGGTTCATCTCCGACAGCCACACCACGGTGTGGGTGACCTGCTTGGGGAAGTCGGCAGCAATGATCACCTGCCTGGGGCGCTGGAGCAGTTCAGGGCTCCAGTCCCCGTCCACGTGGTCCAGGAGACGCTGACGGCACGTGTCGAGTTCGAGGATCTCGCCCCGACTCTTGCGGAACTCGCGGTGTGCCTGGGCCAGCGTGTCGAGGTCGAACCGGGACACCAGGGCGGCGTAGGTGATCGCCTGGAGGTGGACGTCCCGGTCGGCGGTACCCCGCTTCAGCTCGACCACCACGAGGCGCCCTGTGGCATCCAGGCCCAGGACGTCCAAGCGGTCGCGTGCCGGCACCCCGTCCGTGTCGGCCCACCGATCGAACTCGGAGGTGATCACGAGCACCGATTCGCCGAGGATCTGAGGGTGCGCTGTCACCCACTCCTGGAGGTGCTGCCGTTCGAGGAGGCCTTCCGCGGCCAGCGTGGTCGGTGAGACCGGCGCGGCCGAGCCCCCGTCGACGGTGAAGAGATGATCCACGCTGTCCCCCTGCCCCGATGCGTCAGCCAGGCGCTCTCGCGTCGGACCGCCCCGAGCCTACGTGCGGGTCGCTCCCGGGGCAGTTCGTTGCGGTAGATCGCGGAAGGGTTCGGGAGACATCTGGGAGCCGGATTCCGAAGTCGGCTCCCCGATGGCTCCCCAGACAGGGGCAAACGCCAAACAGGGGCCTGATCCGCGATGCGGATCAGGCCCCTGAACTGGTCTTACGAAGTCGGGGTGGCGGGATTTGAACCCACGACCTCTTCGTCCCGAACGAAGCGCGCTGCCAAGCTGCGCTACACCCCGATCGCCGCCTTTGCAGCGCTTGCTGCCCTGGCGACATCGATTACTTTAGCGGACCCGTGGCCGGAGACGAAATCCGGTTTGGCCGGGGCTGGGCCGCGGGTGGCCGGGACCGGGCGGGCAGGCCCGGCGGGACTACGCCCGTGGCGTCAGTGTCAGGAGGGTCGCCTCCGGTGGGCAGGCGAAGCGGACCGGGGTGTACCGGTTGGTACCGCAGCCCGCCGAGACGTGCAGGTACGCGCGCCGGCCGCCGGTCTCGTGCGTGGAGAGGCCCTTCACCCGCTTCGTGTCCAGGTCGCAGTTGGTGACGAGCGCCCCGTAGAAGGGGATGCACAGCTGGCCGCCGTGCGTGTGCCCCGCCAGGATCAGCGGGTAGCCGTCGGCCGTGAAGGCTTCCAGCGTGCGCAGGTACGGCGCGTGCACCACGGCCATCGAGAAGTCGGCGTCCGCCTCCGGGCCGCCCGCGACCCGCTCGTAGCGGTCCCGCTTGATGTGGGGGTCGTCCAGGCCGGTGAAAGCCAGCTCCAGGCCGTCCAGCTTGAGCCGCCCCCGGGTGTTGGTCAGGTTGACCCAGCCGGCCGCGTCGAAGGCGTCCCGCATCTCCTCCCAGGGGTTGTGGACGGCGCCGACGACCGGCTTGTTGCCGTTCAGTCCGTGCCGGCCCTGGGTCTTCTCGATCAGGTAGCGCCCCGGATTGCGCAGCCGCGGCCCGTAGTAGTCGTTCGATCCGAAGACGTAAACGCCGGGGAAGGACATCAGCGGGCCCAGGGCGTCGAGCACCTCCGGGACACCCCCCGTGTCGGAGAGGTTGTCGCCGGTGTTCACGACGAAGTCGGGGCGCAGCCCGGCGAGGGACTGCAACCAGGCGCGCTTCTTGCGCTGCCCGCCGACCATGTGGATGTCCGAGACCTGGAGCACGCGCAGCGGGCGCATCCCCCGGGGCAGGACGGGCACCGTGACCCGGCGCAGGCGGAAGGACCGCGCCTCGAAACCGGCGGCATAGGCAACACCCGCGGCCCCCACCGCCGCGATGCCGGCGGCTGCCTTCAGGGGTACTCCGTAACGCGCACGCATGGCCCCATCGTCGCAGACCCGCAAAACCGGCGGGCGCCGCCGCCCCCGTACCTGGCAGACTCATGGGCATGACCACGCTCAAGGCCAAGCTCCAGGAAGACCTCACGACCGCCATCAGGGCGCGCGACGAGCTGCACTCGTCCACGCTGCGACTGACCCTCTCCGCCATCACCAAGGAGGAGGTCGCGGGCAAGGAAGCGCGCGTGCTCTCCGACGAGGAAGTCCTCAAGGTGATCGCCAAGGAGGCGAAGAAGCGCCGCGAGGCCGCGGAGGCCTTCGCGCAGGGCGGCCGTCCCGAGCAGGCCGCGCGGGAGACCGCGGAGGGCGAGTTCCTCGACACCTACCTGCCCCGACAGCTCGGCGACGACGAGCTCGCCGCGATCGTCGCGCAGGCGGTCGAGGAGGCCAGGGCGGCGGGCGCGGAGGGGCCGCGCGCCATGGGCGCCGTCATGAAGATCGTGAACCCGAAGGTCGCGGGTCTGGCGGACGGCGGGCGGGTCGCCGCCGCCGTCAAGAAGCAGCTCTCCTGACGCCGCGCCCCCGTACGGAGCGCCGCGCCCCCGTACGGAGCGCGGCGCCCCCGTACGGAGCGCGGCGCCCCGCGTGACGCCGCGCCATACGTAGGGCCGCGCCGCGCTGAGGCGCCGCGCCGCACCCGGCGTGAGGTCCGCGCCGCGCCCGGCGTGCGAGCGGCCTGCGCCGCACCTGACGCTGCGCCGACCTCGCGCCGTGCCGACCTCGCGCCGTGCCGACCTCGCGCCGTGCCGACCTCGCGCCGTGCCGACCTCGCGCCGTGCCGACCTCGCGCGGTGCCGACCTCGCGTCGCACCGCACGTGATCACGCGTCGCACGACCGCGCCGCGCGCGACCCCGCGTCCCTCCGGACGTGCCAGGGGCCCCAGCCGGATCCGGCTGGGGCCCCTTCGCGTGCCGTGCGTCCACGGGCCCACCGCGGGTGGGTCCGCCCGGCTGACCTACTGGGTGTCGCGGCCGCCGATCAGGCCCGGCTCCACGGGGAGCACGGGGAAGGGGTTGTCCGGGCCGGCGCCGCCCGTCCGTCCCCCGGTGGTTCCGGCGGCCGTCGCCCCGCCGGGGCGTCCGCCCGGCTTGCCGTCGCCGCCGGGCTTGGCCGGCTTCCCGGGCTTCACCGGGTTCGTGGCCGGCTTGCCGCCGTTGTTGCCGCCGCCGCCCCCCGGGACCGAGGGCTCCGGGATGCTGACGGTGGCGAAGCCCGGGGCCTCGCGGCCGGACAGTGCTCCGGTGACCGCGTCCTTCCAGATGGGGCCGGGCAAGCCACCGCCGAAGACCTTGTCGTACGACCGGCCGCCGATCACGATGTCCTCCATCGTGATCTTCTTGGCGCCACCCGAGCCGACCCACACCGCGCCGGAGATGTTCGGCGTGTAGCCGACGAACCAGGCGTTGTACCGGGAGTCCGTCGTACCGGTCTTGCCCGCACTGTCGCGGTCGGTCAGGCCGGCCCGCTCACCGGTACCGGAGTCGACCACTCCGCGCAGCAGGGTGTTGATGGTGTCGGCCGTCTCGGTCGACATCGCCCGCGTGCACTGCGACTTCGGCACCGCGAGGGCCTTGCCGTGCGCGTCGGTGATCGACTCGATGGCGATCGGGGTGCAGTGGGTGCCGCGGTTGGCGAAGGTGGCGTACGCGCCGGCCATCGTCAGCGGGGAGAGCTCGGCGGAGCCCAGCGCGATGGAGGGCGCCTCGGGCAGCTTCGAGCCGTCGGCCGGGACCACGCCGAGCTTCTGCGTCATCTCGGTCACCGGGCAGAGGCCGATCTCGCCGATCATCTCGACGAAGTACGTGTTGATGGACTTCTCCATCGCCGTCTTCAGCGCGTACGGACCGATCTCGTCCTCGGTCTCGTTCTTGGCCGTCTGCAGCTTGCCGCCCTGCATCGGCAGGTTCAGCCACTGCGTCCCGTCGCACTTGGTGATCGGCGTCGGGTAGTCCATCTTGTTCGGCGCCTGGTAGACCTTCGTCGGCGGCATGCCCCGCTCCAGCGCGGCCGCCGCGATGAAGGGCTTGAAGGTCGAGCCGACCTGGAAGCCGAAGTTCGAGCCGCCCATCCGCTTGTCCACGGAGAAGTTGATCTGCGTCTCGTTCTTGCCGAAGCCGTACGGCTTGGACTGCCCCATCGCCAGCACCCGGCCGGTGCCCGGCTGGACCATGGTCACGGCCGTGGCGATCGAGTCGTCCTGGTAGACGTGGTCCTTGATCGACTCGTTGGCGGCGTCCTGCGACTGCGGGTCCAGGGTCGTACGGACCGTCAGGCCGCCCTGGTTCCAGACCTTGGCCCGCTCCTCGCGGGTCTTGCCGAAGACGGCGTCGGTCAGGAAGGAGTTGCGGACGTAGTCACAGAAGAAGCCCGCGCCCTTGACGGCCGTGATGCAGCCGTTCCTGGGCTTGGTCACCTTCAGCGCGACCGGCTTCGCCTTCGCCGCGTCCGCCTCCGTCTGCGAGACGTCCTTCGTGTCGGCCATCCGCTGGAGGACGATGTTGCGGCGCTTCGTCGCCTCCTGCGCGTCGTTCACCGGGTCGTACCGGCTCGGCGACTGCACGACGCCCGCCAGCAGCGCCGACTCGTCCAGCGTCAGGTCCTTGGCCGGCTTGCTGAAGTAGCGCTGTGCGGCGGATTCGATGCCGTAGGCCTGCTGGCCGAAGTAGGTGATGTTGAGGTAGTTCTCGAGGATCTTCTTCTTCCCGAGCTCCTCCTCGACCTGGATCGCGTACTTCAGCTCGCGGATCTTCCGGCCGAGGCTCTTCTCCTGGGCTTCGCGCACTTTGGTCTCGTCGTCGCCGGCCTCTTCGACGAACACGTTCTTCACGTACTGCTGCGTGAGCGTGGACGCGCCCTGTGCGGCGCCGCCCTCCTGGGCGTTGCGGTTGACCGCGCGCAGGATGCCCTTGAGGTCGACCGCCCCGTGTTCGTAGAAACGGGAGTCCTCGATGGCGACGATCGCCTTCTGCATGTACGGGGAGATCGCCGTGAGGGGGACCACCTGGCGGTCACGCGAATAGACCGTGGCGATCAGGCCACCCTCGGAGTCCAGAATCGTGGTCCGCTGGCTCAGCGGCGGAGTCTTGAGATTGGCCGGGATCTCGTCGAATCCCTCTACCGTGCCCTTGGCCGCGAGCCCCAGGGCGCCTGCCGCCGGAATCGCCATGCCGGCCAGCACACATCCGGAGAGAACGGACACACCGAGGAACTTGGCGGCCTGCTGGCTCCCCGTGAGCCCGCCGCCCGAGCGCTTCTTTCCCATGGAGGGCAGCCTACGTTCTGATTCGCCGGACACACGCGAATGCCTTGGCCTAAGCTGTCCCCAACTGTCACAGCAGAGTGGTGCGACATCAACCCCTCGGCTTGATTTTCACCCTTCCCGAATGGGGTGGACTCATGTCCGAATCTCGCCTGCTGGGCCGCCCGAGCCGCACCGATTCCACCCGAATCGCCGGAATGGTCGGGCATGTCGCCGGATCACTCCGTCGGGTGATCTGCCGCTTACCCATAGTCCGTTCGGACCATTCAAGATTGGGCCCGTCGGGGGTGTTGCACTGTGCTCGCCTTCCGTAACGTCCTCAACTGGCAGCGGTGAATATGCCTCTGCCGCCGTGGGGGAGCCTCGATTCGGGAGAGGACGGCGCCGGGATGGGCTGGGTTACCGACTGGAGTGCGCAGGCAGCCTGCCGCACT
This sequence comes from Streptomyces sp. CB00455, assembly GCF_001905445.1. GTDB lineage: Bacteria > Actinomycetota > Actinomycetes > Streptomycetales > Streptomycetaceae > Streptomyces. Next base: position 465,842 of record NZ_LIVQ01000004.1, read on the forward strand.
ACCGATCCGGATGAACTGTTCGTTCAAGGAGCGGCACAGAACAGGGCCAAGGCGGTGTGCACCGGATGTCCGGTGCGGACCGAATGCCTGGCCGATGCGCTCGACAACCGCGTCGAGTTCGGCGTGTGGGGCGGAATGACCGAGCGGGAACGTCGGGCGCTGCTGCGCCGGCGTCCCACCGTCACCTCGTGGCGACGGCTGCTCGAAACCGCTCGCACGGAGTACGAGCGCAGCACGGACATCCTGACCATGGATGTCGACGAGGAGATGGACGTCCCGTACGAGACGTACGCGGCGGCCGGGTAGATCACCCGGCCACCCGCTTCGTCGGCGTACGAACGCCTACGCTCCGGCCGGATCCCCGGCCGCGAGCCGCTCCCCGATGGCCCGCAGCCCGGCGAGATCGTGCACATCGCCGGGCAGGGCGGCCACCTCGGCCACTGCCACCTCAGGGTGGAGTGAGGTGAAGCGGTCGCGCGTGCGCTGCTCGCGCGCGATCACCTGCATGCGTTCGGCGTGCAGGCGCAGCAATCCTGCCGTGATCTCGTCGACGACCCTCTCGTCGACCGCGTCCTGATTGGCTGCACCCCGATCGGCTGCGTCCTGATCGACCGCGTCCTGATCGACCGCATCGGTCTCGTCGGCCTCCGTCGTGTCGCTCGCGGTGCTGGGGGAACCGGGTTCGGGAGTCTTCGGAGTTTCTGCCGCCCCGTCACGAAGTCCAGCTTTCCCGGACTCCTGATCGACAATGCCGCCCTCCTCAAGATTCTCTGCGGCGGCCAACGCCCTCTCGGCGGACAGCTGGTCGGCGCCGCTGCCGTGCACCCGGTTCAGCACCAGACCGGCCAGCGGCATGCTCTCCGCGGCCAGCCGCTCCACGAAGTACGCCGCCTCGCGCAGCGCGTCCGGCTCCGGCGCCGCGACCACGAGGAAGGCCGTACCGGGAGCCTGGAGCAGCCGGAAGGTGGCGTCCGCGCGCGTGCGGAAACCGCCGAACATGGTGTCCATCGCGGCCACGAAGGTCTGTACGTCCTTCAGCAGCGAGGCGCCCATCAGCTTGCTGAGGGTGCCGGTCATCATCGACATGCCGACATTGAGGAACTTCATCCCGGCCCGGCCGCCGACCTTGGCCGGAGCCATCAGCACCCGGATGAACTTCCCGTCCAGGAAGGACCCGAGCCGCTTCGGCGCGTCCAGGAAGTCCAGCGCGGAGCGGCTCGGCGGGGTGTCCACGACGATCAGGTCCCAGTCGGGCCGGGCCCGCAGCTGCCCCAGCTTCTCCATCGCCATGTACTCCTGCGTGCCGGCGAAACCGGCCGACAGGGACTGGTAGAAGGGGTTGGCGAGGATGGCCCGGGCCCGCTCGCCGTCCGCGTGCGCCTCGACGATCTCGTCGAAGGTCCGCTTCATGTCCAGCATCATGGCGTGCAGTCCGCCACCGTCCAGCCCCACCCCCGCCACCTCGCGGGGGGTGTTGTCCAGCGAGTCGATCCCCATCGACTGCGCCAGGCGCCGCGCCGGGTCGATCGTGAGCACGACCGCCCTGCGCCCGCGCTCGGCCGCCCGTACGCCCAGCGCCGCGGCCGTGGTGGTCTTGCCGACCCCGCCCGAACCGCAGCACACGATGATCCGGGTCTCCGGGTCGTCCAGCAGTCCGTCGACCACCAGCCGCGGCGGAATGTCCAGGCCCACGGTGTCCACCCCCTCGCTCATTCGGCCACCGACTGCTTGCGCAGTTCCTTGGCCAGCTCGTACAACCCGGCCAGCTCCACCCCCGCGCCGAGCAGGGGCAGTTCGTACGCCGGCACGTCCAGATCCGCCAGTACGACGCGCTGCGCGCGCTCCAGTTCCACCCTGCCCGCGTGCTCGGCGGCCTGCGCGAGCAGCGGGTCGACCAGCCGCTCGGCGAGTCCGCCGGGGCGCGCGCCGCCCAGGCCCGCCCGGGAGAGCGCCCGGGCCACCCCGGCGCGGTGGTCATCGGCCGCGGCCCGCAGGGTCTCCTCGTCCAGATGGTGCGGGCGCACCATGTTGACGACGACCCGGCCCACCGGGAGCCCGGCTTCCCGCAGTTCCGCGATGCCGTCCGCCGTCTCCTGGACGGGCATCTCCTCCAGCAGCGTGACCAGGTGGACGGCCGTCTCGGGGGACTTGAGCACCTTCATGACGGCCTGGGCCTGGTTGTGGATCGGCCCGAACCGGGCCAGGCCGGCCACCTCGTCGTTGACGTTGAGGAACCGGGTGATCCGCCCGGTCGGCGGGGCGTCCATGATCACGTGGTCGTAGACGAACCGGCCGGCCTTGTCCTTGCGCCGCACCGCCTCGCATGCCTTGCCCGTCAGCAGCACGTCGCGCAGCCCGGGCGCGATGGTCGTCGCGAAGTCGATGGCGCCGAGCTTCTTGAGCGCGCGGCCGGCCGAGCCGAGTTTGTAGAACATCTGGAGGTAGTCCAGCAGCGCCCGCTCGGCGTCGATGGCGAGCGCGAAGACCTCACCGCCCCCGGGCGCGACGGCGATCTTCCGCTCCTCGTACGGGAGCGCCTCGGTACCGAAGAGCTGTGCGAGACCCTGCCTGCCCTCGACCTCCACCAGAAGAGTCCGCTTGCCCTCGCGTGCGAGGGCAAGCGCGAGTGCCGCGGCGACCGTGGTCTTGCCGGTGCCGCCCTTGCCGCTGACCACCTGGAGCCTGCTCACAGCGTCCGAGCCTAACGACTCGGCTCCCGGGGCGCGCATGAGCCCCGCACGCCGGGGCGCGCGAGAGCCCCGCACCGCAGGCACTACCCTCGCTCCCATGACCAAGAAGTTCGAATACGCGACGGTCCCGCTGCTGGTCCACGCCACCAAGCAGATCCTGGACACCTGGGGCGAGGACGGCTGGGAGCTCGTCCAGGTCGTGCCCGGCCCGAACAACCCCGAGCAGCTCGTGGCCTACCTCAAGCGGGAGAAGGCATGAGCGGCGTCGTCGACGCGAAGCTGGCCGAACTGGGCCTGACCCTGCCCGAGGTCGTCCCGCCGCTGGCCACCTACCAGCCGGCCGTGCGGTCGGGCCAGTACGTGTACACCGCGGGGCAGCTCCCGATGGTCAAGGGCAGCATGCCGGTCACCGGCAAGGTCGGCGCCGAGGTCTCGCCGGAGCAGGCCAAGGAGCTGGCCGCCACGTGCGCGCTGAACGCCCTGGCCGCCGTGAAGTCGGTCATCGGCGACCTCGACAAGATCGCGCGTGTCGTGAAGGTGGTCGGCTTCGTGGCCTCGGCCCCCGACTTCACGGGCCAGCCGGGCGTGCTGAACGGGGCGAGCGAGCTCCTGGGCGCCGTCCTCGGCGACAAGGGCGTCCACGCCCGCAGCGCCGTCGGCGTGGCGGTACTCCCGCTGGACGCCCCGGTCGAGATCGAGATCCAGGTCGAGCTCAGCTCCTACTGACCCGCCCCGCCCGGCGGAGCACGGGCGGCGGGGCCCGGGCCGCGACGCGGCCCGGGCCCTCGCCACGGCGGGGACCACTCGAACATCGGGCCGGATGGCCGTAGCATCCCGCCATGCCGAATGGTCAGTACGGTCAGCAGCAGCCCCCCGCCGGAGGCCAGTGGTACCCGCCGGAGTGGCCCGACCGCATCCGCGCGCTCGCGGACGGCTCGCTCACCCCGGTGGAGCCCAGACGCGCGGCCACCGTCATGCTCCTGCGTGATACCCCCGGCGGACCCATCGTGCACATGCTGCGCCGGCGGACCTCCATGGCCTTCGCCGGAGGCGCGTACGCCTACCCCGGCGGCGGGGTCGACCCCCGCGACGAGGAGCACCAGGTGGGCTGGGCCGGACCGGCCCGCGAGGAATGGGCCGCACGCCTCGGCACCGATCCCGCCACCGCCCAGGCCATCGTCTGCGGCGCCGTACGGGAGACCTTCGAGGAGGCCGGCGTCCTGCTCGCCGGACAGACCCCGGACACCGTCGTCGGCGACACCACGGGCGACGACTGGGAAGCCGACCGGCAGGCCCTCGTGGCGCGGGAGCTGTCCTTCGCGCAGTTCCTGGACCGGCGCGGCCTGCGGTTGCGCTCGGACCTGCTCGGGGCGTGGGCGCGCTGGATCACCCCGGAGTTCGAGCCGCGCCGCTACGACACCTGGTTCTTCGTCGCCGCCCTGCCCGAGGGCCAGCGCACCCGCAACGCCTCCACCGAGGCCGACCGGACCGTGTGGATCCGCCCGGCCGAGGCCGCCGCCCGGTACGACGAGGGCGAGCTGCTGATGATGCCGCCCACCATCTCCACCCTGCGCTCCCTGGAGCCGTACGGGACCGCCGCCGGGGCGCTCGCCGCGGCCGGCGCGCAGGACCTGACCCCCGTGCTGGCCCGGGCCGCGCTGGAGGGCGGCGAGGTGGTCCTCAGCTGGCCGGGCCACGACGAGTTCACCAGGCGCGTGCGCCACGGAGGTCCCGCATGAGCGACGCCGCCGCACTGCCCGGCCATCCCCGCGGGGTGGTCTCCTCCGGGCGGGCCACCGCCCGGGCGGTCAACGTCCTGGCGCCCAACGCCTCCCCGATGACCCTGGACGGCACCAACACCTGGCTCCTGTCCGAGCCCGGCTCCGAGCTGGCCGTCGTCATCGACCCCGGCCCGCTGGACGAGGCGCACCTGCGGGCGGTCGTCGACACCGCCGAGCGGGCCGGCAAGCGGATCGCCCTGACCCTGCTCACCCACGGCCATCCCGACCACGCCGAGGGCGCCGGCCGTTTCGCCGAGCTCACCGGCACCAGGGTCCGCGCCCTGGACCCGGCGCTGCGCCTCGGTGACGAGGGGCTGGCCGCCGGGGACGTGATCCGCACCGGCGGTCTGGAGCTGCGCGTCGTGCCGACCCCCGGGCACACCAGCGACTCGCTCTGCTTCCACCTGCCCGCCGACCGGGCCGTGCTGACCGGCGACACGGTCCTGGGCCGCGGCACCACCGTGGTCGCACACCCCGACGGGCGGCTGGGCGACTACCTGGACTCCCTGCGCCGTCTGCGTTCGCTGACCGTCGACGACGGGGTGCACACCGTCCTGCCGGGCCACGGGCCGGTGCTGGACGACGCCCAGGGCGTCGTCGAGTACTACCTGGCCCACCGCGCGCACCGGCTCGCCCAGGTCGAGACGGCCGTCGAGAACGGCTTCGAGACGCCCGAGGCGGTCGTCGCCCACGTGTACGCGGACGTGGACCGCTCCCTGTGGCCCGCCGCCGAATGGTCCGTACGCGCGCAGCTCGAGTACCTTCAAGATCACGGACTGATCCCAGGGGGACCCGAATGACCTACGTCGTGCTGTTCGCGCTCATCGCCACCGGCGCCTGGATCACCTCGACGGTGACCCTGCGCACGAAGGCGCTCGAACGCCGTGCCGAGCGCCTGGAGCGCCGCATGGGCCTGCTCCTGGACCACCTCGGCATCGAGGAGCCGGAGCAGGCGGGTCTGGAGGACGTACGGGCGCTGCTGCGCGCCGGCCGCACCATCGAGGCGATCAAGGTCTACCGGCGGCTCACAGGCGCGGACCTGCGGGAGGCCAAGACGGCCGTCGAGGCCCTGGAGGCCGGTGTCGACCGGACTGCCTAAGCGGGCGGCCTGGGCGTTTTGATGCCGTGCCGGGAGGTGTACTCGTCCGCGAGCCACGGCCCGAGGTCCTCGACGTACGAGCGCAGCACGGCCGGGTCGGCGACCGGATCCAGCGCCACGGCGGCCGCGGCCCGCATCTGGGCCGCGCGCTCGGGGTAGTACGCGCCGAACACCTCCGCGGACTGGGCGAGGTCGCTGGTCCAGCCGCCCCACCTCGGCATGACCAGGGTGAAGCCGGTGCGCACCAGCCGGCGGGCGAAGGCCCGGCTCAGTGCGCGCAGCTCCTGCGGCGTCGAGGCGGCGCGGGCCCGCGCCCGCCAGCCGGGCAGCAGGACGGCCAGGTCCCCGTTGGTCTCCCGGGCGAGCAGGCTGTCGGGGCGGTAGCGGGGCAGGTGCTCGGCCAGGTCGGCGCCGAGCAGCGGGGTGCACAGGCAGGCGACGAACCAGCCGAGGTCGTGGCGTTCGGCATCGCTCAGCAGGGTGTCCTTGCCGAACAGCAGGATGCCGGTCCCGTCGATCTGCGGGAAGTCCTCGTCGAGGGCGCGCGTCAGTACCTCGGCGGCGTCCCGGTCGTCCTGCGCGGGCTCCCGGTGCAGGGCGAGCAGCAGGTCGAGGTCGGACCGCCCGGGGCGGGCCGTCCCGCGCGGCACGGACCCGTACAGGTAGGCGCTGTGCAGGCGCTGCCCGTACGCCTCGGCGATGGCTTCGCGCGCGGCGGCCACGACGGGCCGGAACTCCTCCTGGATCCGGCCGAGGGATCCCTCCCGCTCGAAGTACCCGTACGGGTCGAGGCCCCTGTGTTCCATGGCTTCACTGTGCACGGTGGGGCCCCTCAAGCGGCCGAGGCGGCGCGGGGGCGCGGCGCACCCGTGGCGGCGCGGCACCCGGACGCGCGAAGGGGCCCCGCCCGGTGGACGGACAGGACCCCTTCACGACGGCGGCGGGCCGGCGTCAGCGCGAGCGCTTCGCGAGGCGCTCCACATCGAGCAGGATCACCGCGCGGGCCTCCAGACGGAGCCAGCCGCGGCCCGCGAAGTCGGCGAGCGCCTTGTTCACGGTCTCGCGGGAGGCGCCGACGAGCTGCGCGAGCTCCTCCTGCGTGAGGTCGTGCACGACGTGGATGCCCTCCTCGGACTGCACGCCGAAGCGGCGCGACAGGTCGAGGAGCGCCCGGGCCACACGGCCGGGAACGTCGGAGAAGACCAGGTCGGACATCTGGTCGTTGGTCTTGCGCAGGCGCCGTGCGACGGCGCGCAGCAGCGCGGTCGCGACCTCGGGCCGGGCGTTCAGCCAGGGCTGGAGGTCGCCGTGGCCGAGACCGAGGAGCTTGACCTCGGTCAGCGCGGTGGCGGTGGCGGTGCGCGGGCCCGGGTCGAAGAGCGACAGCTCTCCGATCAGCTCGCCGGGGCCGAGGACGGCCAGCATGTTCTCGCGACCGTCGGGGGAGGTGCGGTGGAGCTTCACCTTGCCCTCGGTCACGACGTACAGCCGGTCGCCGGGATCGCCCTCGTGGAACAGGGCGTCACCGCGTGCGAGGGTCACCTCGCCCATGGAGGCGCGGAGCTCCGCGGCCTGCTCGTCATCGAGCGCCGCGAAGAGCGGGGCGCGCCGCAGAACGTCGTCCACGAGTTTCTCTCCTATGTCGACCAGCTCAGGGGACCGGTCTCCCATTTTGCCGGACGGCTCAAACAGTGCGATCAATCACTACCTAGGATGCCGGACGCGGGCGGGTGCTGGGTGGTGGGTGGCCAATCGGAGTGGTGTTACCAGAGGTCCGGGCGGGTGTCGGCGGCCGGCCTTAGGCTGGCCGGGTGTCCAATAAGCCGGTGAGAGCACAGGCCAAGGGGTCCGCGGGAGTGACCGCCGCCCATAATTCAGCCGTGGGCGAACAGGCCCCCGGGGAGGTACCCGCGAAGGCTCCGCCCGCCCCCGCGGGCAAAGCTTCGGCCAAGAAAACGCCCAAAGTGCCCAAGCCCGAATCCCGGGTGGCCATGGTGCGCCGTGCCCGCCGCATCAACCGCGAGCTGGCCGAGGTCTATCCGTACGCCCATCCGGAGCTCGACTTCCGCAACCCCTTCGAGCTGCTCGTCGCGACGGTGCTCTCCGCGCAGACGACCGACCTGCGGGTGAACCAGACGACGCCGGCCCTCTTCGCGGCCTACCCGACCCCCGAGGACATGGCCGCGGCCGAGCCCGAGGCGCTGGAGGAGCTGATCCGGCCCACCGGTTTCTTCCGGGCGAAGTCCCGCTCCCTGCTCGGCCTGTCGCGGGCGCTGCGGGATGATTTCGGCGGGGAGGTGCCGGGCCGGATCGAGGACCTGGTGTCGCTGCCGGGAGTCGGCCGCAAGACCGCGAACGTGGTCCTCGGCAATGCGTTCGGTGTCCCGGGCATCACGGTCGACACCCACTTCGGCCGACTGGTGCGCCGCTGGAAGTGGACCGGGCAGGAGGACCCGGAGAAGGTCGAGGCGGAGATCTGCGCGATCTTCCCCAAGAGCGAGTGGACGATGCTGTCGCACCGCGTCGTCTTCCACGGGCGCCGGATCTGCCACGCGCGCAAGCCCGCCTGCGGGGCCTGCCCGATCGCCCCGCTGTGCCCGGCCTACGGGGAGGGCGAGACGGATCCGGAGAAGGCGCGGAAGCTGCTCAAGTACGAGAAGGGGGGCCAGCCGGGCCAGCGGCTGAGCCCGCCCCCGGACTACCCGGGCCGCCCGGCCCCGCCCCTGGGCGCCACCGCGGCGCCCTGACAGGAACGAACCCGACAGGAACGAATCGGTACCCGGACCGCGTTCGGCGGTGTGGGAGATCACGGACAGGGGTGCCTATGACTGGAGCTACGCGGAACAGCCCGGCCGATGCCGAGGTGCACGCGGCGGGACGTGCGGGCGCGGGCGCCGGCGCGTCCCGCGGCGCACAGGAGGGCCCGCACGACGGCTCGGACACCGGCCCCGTCCTCACCACCCGCGGCCTGCCCGGCTGGCTCGATCCCGTAGCCCGGGCCGCGCGGACGGTGCGGCCCACCCAACTGAGCCGGTTCCTGCCGCCCGAGGACGGCCGCGGGCGGCAGTCCGCCGTCCTCGTGCTGTTCGGCGAGGGCCCGCGCGGGCCGGAGCTGCTCCTCATGGAGCGCGCCGGCACCCTGCGTTCGCACGCGGGCCAGCCGTCCTTCCCGGGCGGCGCCCTCGACCCGCAGGACGGCGACCCGCACACCACCGGCCCGCTGCGCGCCGCGCTGCGCGAGGCCGAGGAGGAGACCGGGCTCGACCCCAGCGGCGTCCAGCTCTTCGGAGTGCTGCCCCGGCTCTACATCCCGGTCAGCGAGTTCGTCGTGACCCCGGTGCTCGGCTGGTGGCGCGCCCCGAGCCCGGTCGGCGTGGTGGATCCGGCGGAGACGGCCCGCGTCTTCACGGTGCCCGTGGCGGATCTCACGGACCCCGGGCACCGGGTCATGACCGTCCACCCGAGCGGCCACCTGGGACCGGGATTCACCGTCGAATCGGCTCTGGTCTGGGGTTTCACCGCCGGAGTGATCGACAGGATCCTGCATTTCGCGGGCTGGGAGCTGCCCTGGGACCGTTCCCGGCAGGTCCCGCTCGACTGGCGCGCGTGAGACGGTGACCCCTGTGAACGTGCTGGACATCCTGTTGTTGCTCGCCGCCGTGTGGTTCGCGATCGTCGGCTACCGCCAGGGCTTCGTCGTCGGCGTCCTGTCGGTGACCGGCTTCCTCGGCGGTGGTCTCGTCGCCGTGTCCCTGCTCCCGCTGATCTGGGACCGGGTGACGGACAACGGCACCCAGGTGTCCACCACGGTGGTCGTCATCGCCGTCGTCGTGATCATCATCTGTGCGTCGATCGGCCAGGCCCTGACCACCCATCTGGGGAACAGGCTGCGCCGCCACATCACCTGGTCGCCGGCGCGCGCGCTCGACGCGACCGGCGGCGCCCTGGTCAACGTGGTCGCGATGCTGCTGGTGGCCTGGCTGATCGGCTCGGCGCTCGCCGGGACCTCGCTTCCCACGCTCGGCAAGGAAGTCCGCAACTCCAAGGTGCTCCTCGGCGTGTCGCGCGTGCTGCCCGGCCAGGCGAACACCTGGTTCTCCGACTTCAGCTCCATCCTCACGCAGAACGGCTTCCCGCAGGTCTTCACCCCGTTCTCCAACGAGCCCATCACCGAGGTGCAGGCGCCCGACCCGGACCTCGTCAACAGCCCCGTCACCGGCCAGGCCAAGCGCTCCATCGTCAAGGTGGTCGGCACCGCGCCCAGCTGCAGCAAGGTGCTGGAGGGCACCGGCTTCGTCTTCGCACCCGGCAAGGTGATGACCAATGCGCACGTCGTCGGCGGGGTCGGCGAGCCGACCGTTCAGGTCGGCGGCGAGGGCAGGCTCTACGACGGCAAGGTCGTGCTCTACGACTGGGAGCGCGACATCGCCGTCCTGGACGTGCCCAAGCTGAAGGCCCCGGCGCTGGAGTTCACCGACCGGGACGCGACGAGCGGCAGCGACGCGATCGTCGCCGGCTTCCCGGAGAACGGCGCGTACGACGTGCGGCCCGCCCGCGTCCGCGGCCGGATCAACGCCAACGGCCCGGACATCTACCACCGCGGCACCGTCCGGCGCGACGTCTACTCACTGTTCGCGACCGTCCGCCAGGGCAACTCCGGCGGACCGCTGCTGACGCCCGACGGCAAGGTGTACGGGGTCGTCTTCGCGAAGTCCCTCGACGACCCGAACACCGGCTACGCGCTGACGGCGGACGAGATCCGCGACGACATCCGGATGGGCCGGAGCGCCGAGCAGCGGATCGACAGCCAGGGCTGCGCCCTCTGAGACGCCCGGCCTGACGGGCCGACGCACCTGCGAGCCGGACGCGCCGGAGAGGTCCGACGGGCACGCCGGACGGTGCCGGGGGCCCGCCGGGCCCGCCGGTGGGGCCGCCAGGCTCGCCGGTGGGGGCGCCGGGCTCCTACGTGGCTCCTACGTGCGCGGATGACGCAGGCGCGCCGAGACCCACAGGGCCCGGCGGCGCAGGATGCGCGGGATCCCGAGGCGGAGGTCGTGGCCGTGGCGGCCGGTTCCCCCGAGGGCGCCCGGCGTCGCTGCCGAGCGGCGTTCGTGTGCGGTGTCACCGTAGTCGTGCGTCCAGCCCATACTCCGAGCTGTGCCCGGGCCCCAAGGTCCGTAATCCCGTCGGGAGCGGCCAATTGGCCTATGCGCCGGGCAATTGAACGGTGGTCAGACCGCTCAGCGGTCCGGTTCCGGGTCCTTGAGCCAGTTCACCAGCTCCGTCGAGAAGGCCACCGGGTCCTCCTCGTGCGGGAAGTGCCCCAGGCCTTCGAACAGCCGCCACCGGTACGGGGCTTCGACGTACTCACCGGAACCGGCCGCGCTGCGCGTACGCATCACCGGGTCGAGCGAGCCGTGCAGGTGCAGCGTCGGCACCCGCACCGGGCGCTTCATCCGCCGGTAGTACTGGAGCCCGTCGGGCCGGGCCATCGACCGCATCATCCAGCGGTACGGCTCGATCGAGCAGTGTGCGGTGGAAGGGATGCACATGGCCCGCCGGTACACGGCGAGCGCCTCGTCGGCGGCGGTGTCCCCGTCCTCTCCCAGCAGGGGCCCCGACCAGTCACGGATCAGCTCCGCCACCAGGGCGCCGTCGTCGGCGACGAGCTGCCGCTCGGGGACGAAGGGCCGCTGAAAGCCCCAGATGTGCGAACTCGCCCGCGTCTGGCCGAAGTCGGACATCATCGCCGAGCGCCAGCGGCGCGGGTGCGGCATGGAGGAGACGACGAGGCGGCGCACCAGCTTGGGCCGCATCACGGCCGCCGTCCAGGCGAGGTAGCCGCCCAGGTCGTGCCCGACCAGGGCGGCGTCCGGCTCGCCGAGGGACCGTACGACCCCGGTGATGTCGAGCGCCAGATTGGCGGGGTCGTAGCCGCGCGGGGTGCGGTCGCTGCCGCCCACTCCGCGCAGGTCCATCGCGACGGCCCGGTAGCCGGCGTCGGCGAGGGCCGTCAACTGGTGGCGCCAGGTCCACCAGAACTGCGGGAAGCCGTGCAGCAGCAGGACCAGCGGCCCGTCACCGAGCTCGGCGACGTGGAAGCGGGCGCCGTTGGCGGCGACGTCCCGGTGCGTCACCGCCCTCCCGCCGGGGAGGTCGAGCCGTACCGCCGTGGCAGCGGTGGGGGGATTGCCCGGGTCCGGCGTGGATGTCATGAGGACGAGCGTGCCACACCCACGGCCTTGTCACTGGCCGGCCGTGCGTGGGGCTTGACGGTCCCGACGAGCGCGGCGGTCTGCTTGACCGATTCGATGGTCTTCGTCGGCGGCTTGACCTTCTTGAACTTGACGACGGCCAGGAGTCCGATCAGGCCCGCGAGCAGCCAGAACGCGCCGCCGACGATGAGGAAGGACCAGGCGAGGCCGAGGCCGAGGTTATGGATCCCGTAGGCCGCGGCGAAACTCAGTACGGGGAGGGAGAAGAGCAGGAGCACGCCCGCGACGATCGCCGCCCCGCTGCCGATGCCCGCCCGCTTGACGTCCTGCTTGATCTCCACCTTGGCGAGGGCGATCTCGTCGTGCACCAGGGCGGACATCTCGGCGGTGGCCGAGGCGACCAGCTGGCCGAGTGTGCGCTCGGCTCCTTGCGCCCCTTGGTCCACTGCGCTCATCGCTCTCTCCCTCTGTCGTCTGCTGCCGGCGGCGGTCCTCCGTCGTAGTTCAGATCATGCCGGACGGTTGCCCTCGGTGCTGGACCCGGCCGGTTCTTCGGCGGCGGTGGCGGCCGCGATGCGGGCCCGGCGGCGGTGTTCGGCGGCTTTCTCCTCGTGGATCCTGGCCATCCGCAGGTGGTATTCGGGCTTGTCCTCCTCGTAGATGTCCGGGATGCCGTCGAGGTCCTCGTCGCGTTCCTCCGCCTCGGTCAGCGCCCGGTACTTGCGGTCGCGGATCTTGAGCATGACGGCCGCGACGAGAGCGGCTGCGAAGGAGCCGATCAGGACGGCGGCCTTGACCTCGTCCGTCAGCGTTTCGTCGCCGGCGAAGGCGAGTTCGGCGATCAGCAGGGAGACGGTGAAGCCGATGCCCGCGAGCGTGGCCACGGCCAGGACGTCCGGCCACGCGAGGTCGTCGTTGAGTTCGGCCTTGGTGAAGCGGGCGGCCAGCCAGGTCCCGCCGAAGATGCCCACCGTCTTGCCGACGAGGAGGCCGAGGACCACGCCGAGGGTCTGCGGCCGGGTGAAGACCTGGGCGATGGCTTCGTCGGAGAGGGAGACGCCGGCGGCGAACAGCGCGAACAAGGGGACGGCGAGACCGGCCGAGAGGGGCCGGACCAGGTGCTCGATGCGCTCGCCGGGGGACTGCTCCTCGCCCTCCCTGCGGTGGCAGCGCAGCATCAGGCCCATGGCGACGCCGGCGATGGTGGAGTGGACGCCGCTGTTGTACATCAGGCCCCAGACGACCAGGGCGAGCGGGACGTAGACGTACCAGCCGCGGACATCCAAGCGCAGCAGGAACCAGAAGAGGACCAGGCCGGCGACCGCGCCGCCGAGTGCGAGGAAGTCGATCCCGCTGGTGAAGAAGACCGCGATGATCAGAATGGCGAAGAGGTCGTCGACGACGGCGAGGGTGAGCAGGAAGGCACGCAGGGCGGAGGGCAGGGAGGTGCCGATGACCGCGAGGACGGCCAGCGCGAAGGCGATGTCGGTGGCGGTCGGGACCGCCCATCCGCTCGCGGAACCGTTGCCGAGCGCGTTGACCAGCAGGTAGACCAGCGCCGGGGCGGCCATGCCGCAGAGCGCGGCGATCACCGGGAGGGCGGCCGCCTTCGCGTCGCGCAGGTCGCCGGCGACGAGTTCGCGCTTGAGTTCGATGCCTGCGACGAAGAAGAAGACCGCGAGCAGGCCGTCGGCCGCCCAGTGCTGGAGCGAGAGGTCCAGGCCGAGGGCGGCGGGGCCGATGTGGAAGGACCGGACGCTCGCGTAGCTGTCGGCGATCGGCGGGATGTTGGCCCACAGCAGTGCGGCGACGGCGGCCATGAGCAGCAGTACGCCGCCGACCGTCTCGGTGCGCAGAGCCTCCGCGACGAAGCGGCGCTCGGGCAGCGAGAGCCTGCCGAGGAGCTTGCGGCCGGCGGCGGGGGTGGCGCTCTGCGCGGGTGCGGGGTCCTGGGCGGGCGGCGGGGGCGTGGGCGTGGCCACGGTGGGGCACCTCCGGGGCGGTCGACGGCATGACTCATGCAGTTGCCGACCAGACTTCCCGGCGCACCCTGTGTGTGTTCGTTGTAGTGGACGTCGATTATTGACGGTTCGGGCATCTTACCGGGTCCGCGCGGTCGTATCGGGTGATCTTCACCTTAAACGGGAGGAGGGCGTGCGGCGCGCTCTGCGCCACACGCCCTCCGAGGCCGTACCCGTCCGGGTCAGTCCTCGCTGGAAGCGCCCGGGAGCCTGCTCTGGATCAGGTCCATGACCGAGGAGTCGGCCAGCGTGGTGACGTCGCCGACCGCCCGGTTCTCCGCGACGTCGCGGAGCAGCCGGCGCATGATCTTGCCCGAGCGGGTCTTCGGGAGCTCCTGGACCGGCAGGATCCGCTTCGGCTTGGCGATCGGGCCGAGCGTGGCGCCCACGTGGTTGCGCAGCTCCGCGACCAGGCTCTCGGTCTCGGAGGCGCTGCCGCGCAGGATCACGAAGGCCACGATGGCCTGCCCGGTCGTCTCGTCGTTGGCGCCGACCACGGCCGCCTCGGCGACCGCGGGGTGCGAGACGAGCGCCGACTCGACCTCGGTGGTGGAGATGTTGTGGCCGGAGACCAGCATCACGTCGTCTACCCGGCCGAGCAGCCAGATGTCGCCGTCCTCGTCCTTCTTGGCACCGTCGCCCGCGAAGTACTTGCCCTCGAAGCGCGACCAGTAGGTGTCGATGAACCGCTGGTCGTCGCCCCAGATGGTGCGCAGCATCGACGGCCACGGCTCGGTCAGCACGAGGTAGCCGCCGCCGCCGTTCGGGACCTCGCCCGCCTCGTCGTCCACCACGGTGGCGCCGATGCCGGGCAGCGCGCGCTGCGCCGAGCCCGGCTTGGTCTGTGTGACGCCGGGCAGCGGGGAGATCATCATGGCGCCGGTCTCGGTCTGCCACCACGTGTCCACGATCGGACAGCGGTCGCCGCCGATGTGCTTGCGGTACCACATCCAGGCCTCCGGGTTGATCGGCTCGCCGACGGAGCCCAGGACGCGAAGGCTGGAGAGGTCGAACTTCGCGGGGATGTCGTCGCCCCACTTCATGAAGGTCCGGATGGCCGTGGGCGCCGTGTAGAGGAGGGTGACGCCGTACTTCTGCACGATCTCCCAGAACCGGCCCTGGTGCGGGGTGTCCGGGGTGCCCTCGTACATCACCTGGGTGGCGCCGTTGGCGAGCGGACCGTAGACGATGTAGGAGTGCCCGGTCACCCAGCCGATGTCGGCGGTGCACCAGTAGACGTCGGTGTCCGGCTTCAGGTCGAAGACGGCGTGGTGGGTGTAGGCCGCCTGCGTGAGGTAGCCGCCCGAGGTGTGCAGGATGCCCTTCGGCTTACCCGTGGTCCCCGAGGTGTAGAGGATGAAGAGCGGGTGCTCGGCGTCGAAGGGCTGCGCGGTGTGCTCGGCCAACTGGCGGCCGACGGCATCGTGCCACCAGATGTCCCGGCCCTCGCTGAAGGCGGTGTCCTGGCCGGTGCGGCGCACGACGAGCACGTGCTCGACCTGCGGGCACTTGGCGACGGCCTCGTCGATGGCGGGCTTGAGGGCGGTCGGCTTGCCGCGGCGGTAGCCGCCGTCGGCGGTGATCACGAGCTTGGCGTCCGCGTCCTGGATGCGGGAGGCGACGGCGTCCGCGGAGAAGCCGCCGAAGACCACGGAGTGCGCGGCGCCGATGCGGGCGCACGCGAGCATCGCGACGACCGCCTCGGGGATCATCGGCAGGTAGACGGCGACGCGGTCGCCCGCCTGGACGCCCAGCTCGGTCAGGGCGTGGGCGGCCCGGCAGACCTCGTCCTTGAGCTCGGCGTAGGTGATCGCGCGGCTGTCGCCGGGCTCGCCCTCGAAGTGGATCGCGACACGGTCGCCGTTGCCGGCCTCGACGTGCCGGTCCAAGCAGTTGTACGCGACGTTCAGCTTGCCGTCCGCGAACCACTTCGCGAAGGGCGGGTTGCTCCAGTCGAGCGTCTCGGCCGGCTCCGTGGCCCAGGTCAGCCGCCGGGCCTGCTCGGCCCAGAAGCCCAGCCGGTCCGCGTCGGCCTGTGCGTACGCCGCCTCGGTGACATTGGCAGCGGCGGCCAGATCGGCGGGCGGTGCGAACCGCCGCTCCTCCTTGAGCAGATTGGCCAGGCTTTCATTGCTCACGACATCTCCCTTTCCCAGGGTGTCCGTTGTGTCCCCGGGCATAGCTCATCAGTCAGCGGCCCAGGTGACAAGGGGTAACCTGAAATTGGTTTAGACCTATAGCACGCCAGCACCTATGCGACGGCCCCTCCCCGCTGCGGGTGCGGGAAGGGGCCGAACGATTGCACGGGTACCGGAGAGTACCGGTTCGGGCGTGCCGCGAAGACGTCGTGATCAGACGCTCTGGCCGACGGTGTCGAAGACCCGGCAGTCGAAGAAGTCCTCGCCCCCCGAGAGCAGGTAGGCCTGCGCCTCACCCACGTGGAAGTACATCCCGTGCAGCTCCAGCGTGCCCTCGGCGAGCCGCCTGGCCACCGATTCGTGGGCCCGCAGGTGCTCCAGCTGCTGCACCACATTGGTCAGGCACAGCTGCTCCACGGCGTCGGCCGGGAGCCGGCCCGAGATCCGGGCCCAGGCGTGGTGGCGGCTGGCCATCCGCTCCAGGCTGGGCAGACCGTGCCGCAGCCAGCGGCGCAGCGGGGTCATGGGCGCCCCGGGGGTGGAGTCGAGCAGCGCCTGCATGGCTCCGCACCCGGAGTGCCCGCACACCGTGATGCTGTCAACCTGGAGCACGTCCACCGCGTACTCGATGGCCGCCGCGACCGAGTCGTCGGTGGATTCGGCGCCCGGCAGCGGGACGAGGTTGCCGACATTGCGGACGGTGAAGAGGTCACCCGGTCCGCTGGCCGTGATCATGCTGGTGACCAGGCGGGAGTCGGCGCAGGTGAGGAAGAGCTGGGAGGGGCGCTGCCCCTCGCGGGCGAGTCGGGCCAGCTCGTCGCGCACGTGGGGGGCGGTGTCGCGCTGGAAGGCGCCGATCCCGTTTGCCAGCTGGCCGGCGCCGCGCCGCCGGGGAGGCGCCGTGGCCGCCGCCGGTGCCTGGCCCGACGCGGATGCCGATGCCGATGCCGCTGCCGACGCCGCTGCCAGGGTGGCGGTCGTCCGCTCCGGCTCCGTAGGGGTGTTCGCGGCGCGGTGGTCGCAGTGGTTCTGCCACGGAGTCCAGGGGCGGCAGCACTGGTGCCCGCCGCGCTGGGAGGTGCGCCGGGCCAGGTCGGAGTGCTGGGCCCCCTCGGCGTGGCGGCCGGTGACCTCCACCGATCCCCCGTGCGCCACGTGGGCGTCCTGCCAGTCCTGGAGCGTCTCGTAGGCCGCGTGGTCCATGAAGGAGCCGTCCAGCTCGACCAGCACGCGTGCTTCGTGCGGGATGTGGCTCAGCACCCGGCTCAGCCGCGGCACCGCGAGGAAGGTCAACTGCCCTCGCGCCCAGACTCGGTGGACGCCGCTGTCCAGCTGCTCCACCGTGATGCGGGTCCGCGTCAGGCGGTACAGAGCCAGTGCGACCGCCACCGCGATGCCGATGGCGACGCCCTCCAGGACCCCGCCGAGGACCACGGCCACGATGGTCGTCCCGTAGACCAGGGCCTCCCGGTGCCGGGTGACGCTGCGCAGGTGCGTGGCATTCACCATCTGCACGCCCACCGCCATCACGAGCGCGGCGAGCGCGGCGAGCGGAATCAGGTCCAAGACCGGCACGAGCAGCCCGGTCGCGAGCAGGATCCACAGGCCGTGCAACATGACCGACCGCCTGCTCACGGCGCCGGACTTGACGTTGGCCACGCTGCGGACCGCTCCGCCCGCGACGGGCAGTCCGCCGAGGGCGCCGGAGACGATGTTGGCCGCTCCCTGTCCCCGCAGCTCCCGGTTGAGGTCGGCGCGCGGCGGCCGCCGGCCGGCGGCGCGCTCGGAGGCGATCAGTTTGTCGGTCGCGACGGCGGAGAGCAGGGACTCCACGCTGCCGACCAGGGTGACGGTCAGTACGGCGGCGATGATCCCGAGGGCCGGCCCCTCGGGCATCTGGGGCAGCGCGTGGCTGCGCCACGAGGGCAGGTCCACCCGCGGCAGGCTGAGCCCGGCCAGGGCGGCGAAGGCGGTGGCCGTCGCGACGGCGGCGAGGGCGGCCGGCACCTTGCGCAGGGCGCGGCCCGTGCGCCCGGGCAGCTTGGGCCAGCCGAACAGGACGAGCAGGGTCAGCACGCTGATGCCGAGTGCGGCCGGGTGCAGCTCCGCCATTTGCGCCGGCAGCCCGAGGACATTGGCGACGGCCGAGCTCTGCGGGGTACCGCCGAGCACGATGTGCAGCTGGGCCAGCGCGATGGTCACGCCGACGCCCGCGAGCATGCCGTGGACGATGGCCGGGCTGACCATGAGGGCGGACCGGGCGGTGCGCAACAGGGCCAGGCCGACCTGGCAGAAACCGGCGAACACGGTGATGGCGCAGGTGGTGCGCCATCCGTAGTGCTGGACCAACTCGGCGGTGACGACCGTGAGTCCGGCCGCGGGCCCGCTCACCTGGAGGGGTGCGCCGCCGAGGCGTCCGGCGACGATTCCGCCGACCGCGGCGGCGACCAGGCCGGCCTGGAGCGGTGCTCCGGTGGCCAGCGCGATGCCGAGCGAGAACGGCAGGGCGATCAGGAAGACGGCGAGGGAGGCGGAGAGGTCCGCGGGCAGGTCCTTGGGGCGGTCCCTGCGGCGCTGTGCACCGGAGGCCGCGAGGGCCTTCCCGTGCGTCTCTTCGCTCGTGCGTGGGGGGCAGGTGGCTGTCATGGGTCCCGTCTCCTCGGGGAGAGTGATGAAGCGGCGGGAGTCTCAACGCTCGGTAAATGGATGGTAATGGAGAGTAAAGAACGATGGTGGATAATACGGGCAAATAGCCTACGAATTACCACGCACGGGTGATTAAGCATTTTGTACGGCTTGTCATACTTTCTTCTTTGCGGACCGCGTGGGACGTTGCGGCGCGGAAGTCCTGCGATGGAACTGCGAGGGAGAGGTGGGGCGGATGATCGCCGCCACGAAGAAGATCGCCGGCGGCCTGGTCGCCACGGCGCTGGTCCTTGGGGGTGCCGGCTGCAGCACCTCGGAACCCGCCAAGTCCCCGGCCCCCGGGGGCCAGAACGCCCGCAAGGGCGCCGTGCCCGAGGCGCCCGGCAGCGTCAACCGGCCCATCGGTGACGGGTCGACCGTCTACACCGGTGCGCAGCCGAACGTACAGAAGCCGCAGAAGCTCAAGCCCGGCGAAAAGCCGCCGCAGTTCGTGGTGTTCTCCTGGGACGGGGCCGGCGAGGACAGTCAGAAGCTCTTCTCGCATTTCCGCGAGGTGGGCAAGAAGTACAACGCCCGCATGACGTACTTCCTCAGCGGCGTGTACATGCTCCCCGAGGAGAAGCGCTCCCTCTACACCGCCCCGCAGCACGCGCCGGGCCGATCCGACATCGGATTCGGCGACCTCCAGGGCATCAAGGACACCGCCACCCAGGTCCGCGCGGCCTGGCTGGAGGGCAACGAGATCGGTACCCACTTCAACGGCCACTTCTGCGGCCCCGACGGCGGCGTCGGCACCTGGTCGGTGGAGGAGTGGAAGAGCGAGATCAACCAGGCGAAGTCCTTCGTCAAGAACTGGAAGACCAACGCCGGCCTGAAGGACCACGCGCCGCTCCCCTTCGACTACGACAAGGAACTCATCGGGGCCCGCACCCCCTGCCTCGAAGGCCAGAAGAACTTCATGCTGGCGGCCAGGGACATGGGCTTCCGCTACGACTCCAGCGGCATCAGCAAGCAGATCTGGCCCAAGAAGACGGACGGGCTCTGGGACCTGCCGCTCCAGCTCGTGCCCATGCCGGGCCGCGCCTTCGACACGCTGAGCATGGACTACAACTACATGGTCAACCAGTCGGGGACCACCTCGCAGGGCGACCCCTCGCAGCACACGTACTGGGGCGACCAGATGCGCGACGGCCTGCGGCAGGCCTTCGACCGGGCCTATCAGGGCAACCGCGCACCGCTGATCATCGGCAACCACTTCGAGTCCTGGAACGGCGGCACCTACATGCGCGCCGTCGAGGAGTCCATCGAGTCGATGTGCACCCAGAAGGAGGTCCGCTGCGTGCCGTTCCGCGAGCTGGCGGACTGGCTGGACGCACAGGACCCCAAGGCCCTGGAGTGGATGCGCACCCTCGACGTCGGCGAGGCGCCGAAGCAGGGCTGGTCGAAGTTCCTGACCGCGGGACCGCCGCCCGCTCCGCCGGCGGCCCCCGCGGCCGTCACGCCGGCTGGGGAGCAGGCCGAAGCGGGAGGTGAGGAGGGCTGACGGGAGCGTCGCCCTGCGCCGCCTCCCCGGGAGCCCGGTCCGCCGCGCTCTCCTCGCGCAGGACGAAACCGGGATCGACCTGGTCCGCCAGATCGGTCCCGGTCTTGGCGTTGCCCCAGCTCTGAGCGTTCTTGAGGTGGAAACCCACCATCTGCTCGGTGTACCGCTCCCAGTCGCGGTGCGCGTAGGAGTCGTCGGCCGCGTCCTGCAGGGACTGCAGGGCCAGCCGGTTGGTCGCCTCCAGCAGCTCGAAGGCGGCCGGCCGGCCCTTCTCCATCGCTCGCACCCAGTCGGAGTGCCCCACGGTGACCAGCAGGTCCTCGCCCACCTCGTCCTGGAGGAACTCGATGTCCTCGGGCCCCTGCACCTTGTTGCCGACGACCTTGAGCGAGACCCCGAAGTCGCGGGCGTACTCCTTGTACTGGCGGTAGACACCGATGCCCTTGCGGGTCGGCTCGGCCACCAGGAAGGTCACGTCGAAGCGCGTGAACATGCCGGAGGCGAAGGAGTCGGAGCCTGCGGTCATGTCGACGACGACGTACTCGTCGGGCCCGTCCACGAGGTGGTTGAGGCACAGCTCGACCGCCCCGACCTTGGAGTGGTAGCAGGCCACGCCGAGGTCGGCCTCGGTGAACGGCCCGGTCGCCATGAGCCGTACGGGCTCTCCGTCGAGCAGGACGGTGCGCGCGCAGGCGTCGTACACCGGGTTGTCCTCGGTCACCCGCAGCAGGCGTGAACCCCGGCCGGGCGGGGTCGTCTTGATCATTCTGTCGGCGGAGGTGATGCGGGGGTTGGAGCCCCGCAGGTACTCCTTGATCAGGGGAAGGTGGGCGCCCATCGCGGGCAGTGCGGCGGCCTCGTCCTCGCCGAGACCGAGCGCGGCGCCCAGATGCTGGTTGATGTCGGCGTCCACTGCGATGACGGGGGCTTCATTGGCGGCGAGGTGGCGGATGAAGAGCGAGGACAGCGTCGTCTTGCCGCTGCCGCCCTTTCCCACGAAAGCGATCTTCATGTTCACCAAGCGTAGCGGCTTGACCGCGAAGAGTGGTCGAAGTGAGTGAAGAAGACCACTCCAAGGAGGGGTCGGTGTCACGGGTGGCCAGTGCGTAGGCTCCCTACTTATGAGTAGCGCTTCTGACCCGCTGGCCCCGCTGGCCGGGCTGCCCGGTGTCGCCGATTCCGTGGATTCCGTACGCA
This sequence comes from Streptomyces sp. CB00455, assembly GCF_001905445.1. Taxonomy (GTDB): domain Bacteria; phylum Actinomycetota; class Actinomycetes; order Streptomycetales; family Streptomycetaceae; genus Streptomyces. The sequence continues at coordinate 487,172 of NZ_LIVQ01000004.1, forward strand.
AGGCCGTGGACCGTGTCTACGGGCACCGGGTGATGCGCCGCCGCAGCGGCGAGATCACCTCGGAGGCCGCGCTGCGCGGTGCCCGCGGGAGCGCGGCGCTGTCCGGCGCGGACTGGGCGCTGGAGGAGGTCCGCCGCAGGACCGACTTCGGCTCGGAGGCCGAGGCGCTGACGGTGGGCGCCGCGCTGCGGCTCACCGCGGAGGCGGGGCAGCTGCTGAGCATCTGGCGCCAGTCGCCGCTGCGGGTCCTGGCGCGGCTGCACCTCGTGGCGTCGGGGTCGACGGCGGACGGCGACGTGGTGGGCAGGCCGCGGCTTGCGGGCGAGCCGGTGCACGAACCGCTGGTGGACCTCCCGCTGCCGGACGCGGAAGAGGTCGCGGGCCGACTGGACGGACTGTCCCGGCTGGTCATCGCGGGCGGGTCCGCCCCGGCGCTGGTGACGGCAGCGGTCGTGCACGGCGAGCTGCTGGCCCTGCGCCCCTTCGGTACGTACAACGGGCTGGTCGCGCGGGCCGCCGAGCGCATCGTCCTGATCAACAGCGGTCTGGATCCCAAGGCGATCTGCCCGGCGGAGGTCGGGCACGCGGAACAGGGCCGGGAGGCGTACCTGGCCGCCTTCGAGGGCTACGTCTCCGGCACTCCGGAGGGGCTGGGCGCCTGGATCGCCCACTGCGGGCGGGCGGTCGAGCTGGGCGTGCGGGAGTCGACGGCGGTGTGCGAGGCCCTGCAGCGGGGCGCGGCCTGACGCCTGACGGGCGGCGGACCGTCCCGGGGCGCGGCGGCGTCCGGAGGAGCCGTGAGGAGCCGGAGCGGCTGGGGGTCCGGAGCGGCTGGGGGAGCGTGAGGAGCCGGAGCGGCCGGGGGGTCCGGGGTGGCCGGACAAAGGGTTGCGGCGACACCGTTTTGCTGGTGTCGCCGCTGGCACTCCCGCCGTGTTACCAAGCGTCCTCGAAATATGCCCATCAGGTCGGGAACTTTGCCCGTCACCTGGTGCGGCTGGCCCGTAATCGACGGGTCGACGTCGCGTGGGTGCTCGGCGTTCGTGCTTCGGTCCGTGGGCCTTACTGCGTTTTAAAGATGATCCTCTCGGATGTTCTTTGGTCTCGCGGGCCGTTGACTCCTTTGTACTCCGCTTCCGAGATGAGCGAAACCCCTGGTCGGACTTCTTTACTTTCCTGGACGGATTGGTGCGAAACGGATATCTCGCACCATCGCATTACCGGCCATTTCGCCGCGGGGCTCAGCCGGAGGCGGCAGCTGCAAGTGCGCCCGCCCGGCGCCTGCTCGCGTACCAGACCAGCCCCGCCGTGGCGGCCGCGGCGCCCACCGCCGCGGCGGCGACCAGCGCCGGGCGGGCGGGCATCGACAGCCCCGGCAGCCGCTGCTTCAGCCGCACCGGCCGGCTGAAGACGAGCACCGGCCACTCCCGCGCCACGGCCTCCCGGCGCAGTGCCCGGTCGGGATTGACGGCGTGGGGGTGTCCCACCGCCTCCAGCATCGGGACGTCGGTGGCCGAGTCGCTGTAGGCGTAGCAGCGGGCGAGGTCGTACCCCTCGGACTCGGCGAGCTCGCGGACGGCCTCCGCCTTGGTCGGGCCGTAGGCGTAGTACTCGACCTCACCGGTGAAGCAGCCGTCCTCGCCCACGACCATGCGCGTGGCGACGACGCGGTCGGCCCCGAGCATCTCCCCGATCGGCTCGACGACCTCCGCGCCCGAGGTCGACACGATCACCACGTCGCGGCCGGCGGTGTGGTGGGCCTCGATGAGGGACGCGGCCTCGTCGTAGATGATCGGGTCGATGAGGTCGTGCAGGGTTTCCGCGACGATCTCCCGGACCTGCTGCACGTTCCACCCCTTGCACAGGGCGGAGAGGTACTCGCGCATCCGTTCCATCTGGTCGTGGTCGGCGCCGCCGGCCAAGTAGATGAACTGCGTGTACGCGGTGCGCAGCACGGCCCGCCGGTTGATCAGGCCGCCCTGGTAGAAGGACTTGCTGAACGTCAGGGTGCTCGACTTCGCAATGACCGTCTTGTCCAGGTCGAAGAACGCTGCGGTGCGAGGCGAGGAGTGCGGCAAGGGCTGATTTTCCACGCCCCGAGCATATGCGCCCACCATTCGGCGTAAGGTGTGGCGCGTGGGTTTGCCTGAGAAGGCTCTCGGGTACACCATGGAAGTCACGGATCGTTCGCGACCGTGCTAACCCGGTCTGGCTCCTCCCCCCCCGAGTCGGACCGTGGGGACGACCCCCGCTCTCCCCCCCGGCGGGGGTCGTCGCATGTCCGGACGCGGTTCGCGTCCCTGCCTTCGGCCCCAAGTGACCATTCCTGGGCCCCCCTGTCTCATGGCGCCTCCCCGTCGAAGACTCTCCTTTACCCAGACTCGTGACGGAGCGTAACGGTTCCACCGCGCTGTGGAACTCCCCCGGCAGGGTGAACGGGTTATTCACAGCCGATGCGTTGTCCACAGTTTTGGATCAAGATCCACTTCTTTTTCCCGATCGCTGCACGGTGATTCCAGCCGCGAAGTCCGCGGCGCTTCATTTCGTTGCGAGAAGGGGGCGGAGATCGTGGCTCGATCCAAGTCGTGTGAAACTCCGAAGGCGGTGGCGGCCGGGGCAGGCACCGCGAATGCTGTGGTGCACGGGGCCGTGGCAGTGGCCGGAACCGCTGCTGCCGGTGGTGTGGCCGCGGGAGCGGGCGGTGGCGGGCGCCCGCTGATCGTCACCGAGGATCCCCTGCTGCTCGACGACCTCCTGCGGCTCTGCGCCGCCGCGGGCGCCGAACCGCACGTGCACCACGGTCACGAGGTGCCGGGGGAAGGGGCGCCGGGCGTGTCCGCCGGGGGTGTCGGGTGGGAGTCCGCGCCGCTGGTGCTGGTCGGGGACGACGCGGCACGGCGGGTGCGCGGGGCGCCCCGCAGGGACGGCGTGTTCCTCGTCGGCCGGGAGCTGGACGACCCCCTCGTGTGGCAGCTGGCGGTGGAGATCGGCGCCGAGGAGGTGCTGAGGCTCCCGGATGCCGAGAGCCGCCTCGTCGACCGCATCGCCGATGTGGTGGAAGGCGCCGGGCGGCCCGCCCTCGCCGTCGGCGTGATCGGCGGCAGCGGTGGGGCCGGGGCCTCCACCCTGGCCTGCGCCCTCGCGCTGCGGGCCGCGCGCGCCGGAGAGCGGACCATCCTCATCGACGGGGACCCCCTGGGCGGCGGCATGGACGTCCTGCTCGGCGGCGAGCGCGCGGAAGGGCTGCGATGGCCGGATTTCGCGGCCTCGCGCGGCCGGGTCGGCGCCGGTGCGCTGGAGGAGTCCCTGCCCGAAGTGCACTCGTTGCGGCTGCTCAGCTGGGACCGGGGGGACCGCGTCGTGGTACCCCCCGCCGCCGTGCGTTCGGTGGTGGCCGCGGCGCGCCGCCGCGGCGGCGTCGTGGTGGTCGACCTCCCCCGGCGGGTGGACGAAGCCGTGGCCGAGGTGCTCGCGCAGCTCGACCTGGTGCTGATGGTGGTGCCGGGCGAACTGCGGTCGGTGGCCGCCGCGGGCCGGGTGGCGGCCGGGGTCCGGATGGTGGCCCGGGACGTACGTGTCGTCGTACGGGGCCGCTGCCCCGGCGGTCTCGAACCACAGGCCGTGGCCGGGCTGCTGGGGGCGCCGCTGGCCGGGGAGGTGCCGGTCGAGGTGGGGCTCCCGGGCCGGGTGGCCGAGGGGGAGCCCCCGGGGGCGCAGGGGCGCGGCCCGCTGGCCCGCTTCTGCGACGGCTTCTGGCAGCGGGCGCTCGGCTCCGCCCAGGCGGTGCCGGCATGAGCGCCGTGCTCCTGGACGCGGTGCGCCGCCGGCTGGCCGAGAGCGGGGCCGAGCCGACCCCGGCGCGCGTGGCGGCGGCGCTGCGGGCCCAGGGCCGTCTGCTCGGCGACGCCGAAGTGCTGGGCGTCGCGGCCGAATTGCGTTCCGAACTGGTCGGCGCGGGCCCACTGGAGCCGCTGCTCGCCGACCCGGAGGTCACCGACGTGCTGGTGGCGGCCCCCGACCGGGTGTGGGTGGACCGGGGCGGCGGACTGGAGCTGACCGGGGTGACCTTCACGGGCACCGACGCCGTGCGCAAGCTCGCCCAGCGGCTGGCCGCCGTCGCCGGGCGCCGCCTGGACGACGCCCGGCCCTGGGTCGACGCCCGGATGCCCGACGGCACCAGGCTGCACGCGGTGCTGCCGCCGGTGGCGGTGGGATCGGCCTGCCTCTCGCTGCGGGTGGTGCGGCCCAGGGCGTTCACGCTGGAGGAGCTGGTCGCGGCCGGCACCCTGCCGCCCGGCGGGCAGCGGCTGCTGCGGGACATGGTCGAGGCCCGGCTGTCGTTCCTCGTCTCCGGTGGGACGGGGACCGGGAAGACGACCCTGCTGAGCGCCCTGCTGGGGCTGGTCGGCCCAGGTGAGCGGATCGTGCTCGCCGAGGACTCGTCCGAGCTGCGGCCCGACCATCCGCATGTGGTGCGCCTGGAGGCCAGGCCCGCCAACCAGGAGGGCGCGGGCCTGGTCACGCTGGCGGACCTGGTCCGCCAAGCGCTGCGGATGCGGCCCGACCGGCTGGTGGTCGGGGAGGTGCGGGGCGCCGAGGTGGCGGACCTGCTGGCCGCCCTCAACACCGGGCACGAGGGTGGCTGCGGCACGGTCCACGCCAATGCCGCCGCCCATGTACCGGCCCGGCTGGAGGCGCTCGGTACCGCCGCCGGGCTCGACCGGGCCGCGTTGCACAGCCAATTGGCGGCGGCGCTGACCCTGGTGATCCACCTGGCGCGGGACCGCGAGGGCCGGCGGCGGGTGGCCGAGGTGCACGTGCTGGAGCGCGATCCCGCCGGGCTGGTGGTCACCGTGCCGGCGCTGCGCTGGTCGGCGCGGGGCTTCGTACGGGAGCGGGGCTGGGAACGGCTGCGGCCGCTGCTGCGGGGTGCCCGGTGAACCCGGGGGCGGCGGCGCCGGTGCCGGTGTTCGCCGGGATGCTGTGTGCCGGAGCGGCAGCCTGGGCGCTGACCGGCGGGGACCGGGTGTCCCGGCGGACCCGGTTGGTGCTGGCCGGGGGCGGCCCGGTGGTCGCGGCTGGGCCGGTGCGCCGGGAGCGGTTGCTGGCCGGCGTGCGGATGCGGGCGGAGCGCTGGCGGGAGTGGGCCTGCGTTGGCGCCGGGCTGGTGGTCGCGGTGCTGGGTGGCTCGGCGATCCCGCTGCTGGCCGGGGCGGCGGCGGTGCCGCTGGTACGCCGGTGGCTGCGGGGCCGGGCCCGGGAGCGGGCCAGGGCGGCGCGGGCCGCGGAGGTGGTCGCCCTGTGCGGCGCGGCGGTGGGGGAGCTGCGGGCGGGAGCCCAGCCCGGGCAGGCCCTGACGGCGGCGATACGGCGCACGGCCGCCGGCCCCGGCGGGCCGGGGGCGCTGGAGACGGGCGTGCTGGCCGCTGCGGCGTTCGGCGGGGACGTGCCCGGGGCCCTGCGGCTGGCCGCGCGGGAGCCCGGCGCCGAGGGACTGGCGGGGATGGCCGCCTGCTGGCGGGTGTCGGTGGACGGCGGAGCGGGACTGGCCGCCGGACTGGACCGGCTGGAAGGCGCCTTGCGCTCCGAGCGGGACCGGCAGGAGTCGCTGCGCGCCCAGCTGGCGGGGGCGCGGTCCACGGCGGTGGTGCTCGCCCTGCTGCCCCTGGTGGGCCTGTTGATCGGCACCGGGCTGGGCGCCGATCCCCTGCGCGTGCTGCTGCACACCCCGATGGGCTGGGGGTGCCTGCTCGCTGGCGCGGTGCTGGAGGCACTCGGGCTGGCGTGGTGCCGGCGGATCGTGCGGACGGGGGAGCGGTGATGGGCGGCTTCACCGTCCACAGGCTGGGGATCGTGCTGTGCCTGGCGGTGGCGGCGCTGTGTGCCGGTTCGGCCGCGGCCGCTGGGCTGCGGGCGCGCCGGGCCCGGCGCAGGGCCGGGGGCCTGCTGGGCGTGCCGCCGGTATCGAGGGGGCCGGACCGGGCCGCGCGGCTGCGCGGGGTCGTGACGGCGTGGGGCGGGCCGGCCGGAGCGCTGCTGGCGGCCTGGGTGCTGGTCGGCGGGGCGGCCGGGGTCGCGGTCGGGGTGCCGGCGGCGCTCGGGGTGCGCCGGTGGCAGCGGCGGGCGCGGCCGCCGGCCGGGGCGGATCCGGGGGAGGTGGAGCGTCAGCTGGCCTTAGCGGCGGACCTGTTGGCGGCCTGCCTGGCCGCCGGGGCGGGGCCGGTGGAGGCTGCTGAGGTGGTGGGGGAGTCCTTGGGCGGTCCGGTGGGCGAGGGGTTGGCCCGAGCCGGGGCGGAGGTTCGGCTCGGCGGCGAACCGGGCGTCGCGTGGGGCAGGTTGGCCGAGATACCGGGCGCTCGGGACCTTGCCGGCTGTCTGGAGCGGGCCGCGCGGACGGGGGCTCCCGCCGCGGAACCGGTCTCCCGGCTCGCGTCGGCTCTGCGGGAGGACCGGGCCCGGCAGGCGGGCGCCAGGGCGCAGCGGGCGGCGGTGCTCGTCACCGCACCGGTGGGGCTGTGTTTTCTCCCCGCTTTTCTCGCAATCGGGGTTGCTCCGGTGGTGATCGGAATGGCCTCGGGTCTTCTCTCGAACACCTGACGTCACATAAGTCACACCCATCCACGAGGAAATCAACAGGAGGTTGCCATGAGGATCATCTGGTTTCGTGTCCGGACGGCATTGCGGGGTCGCCGCGGCGATGCGGGCATGTCCACTTCGGAATACGCCATGGGAACGATCGCGGCCTGTGCGTTCGCGGCCGTTCTGTACAAAGTGGTGACGAGTGAAGTGGTCGCCACGGCCCTTCAGTCGACCATCGGGAAGGCACTCGATGTGCCCTTCTGAGAAAAGCGCCGCAAGGAACCGGCGCCGGGGAGACCGGCGCATGGGAGACCGGTGCACGGGAGACCGGGGCTACGTGACGGCGGAGGCCGCGCTGGTCATCCCGGCGCTGGTGCTCTTCGCGGCGCTCCTGGTGTGGGCGCTGATGGCAGCGGCCGCGCAGATCCGGTGTGTGGACGCGGCCCGGGCCGGCGCCCGGGCGGCGGCCCGCTCGGAGCCCGGGGAGGTGGCGCTGGCGGCGGCCCGGCAGGCCGCGCCGGCCGGGGCGCGGGTGGAACTGGAGCGGGAGGGGGACCTCTGGCGGGTACGGGTGGCGGCTCCGGCGCCGGGGCCGGGAGGGCTGCCGGTACGGCTCGGCGCACAGGCGGTCGCCCTGGCGGAGGACAGCGTGGGGCCGCCGCCGTGAGCCGGGACCGGGGCTCGGCCACGGTGTGGGCGACGCTTGCTGCGACCGTACTGGCGGCGGTCTTCGGCGGTGTGCTGGTGCTCGGCCAGGCGGTCGTGGCCCGGCACCGGGCGGCATCGGCCGCGGACCTGGCGGCGCTCGCGGCGGCGGCGACCTGGGCGCACGGGCCGGAGCGGGCCTGCGGGGCGGCGCTGCGGGTGGCCGCGGCGCAGGGGGCGGCCCTGGCCGCCTGCGAGGTCCGGGGCGAGGTCGCCGAGGTCACGGCCCGCCCGGGTGCGGGCCCCTTCACCCCGGCGATCCGCGCCCGAGCCGGCCCGCCCCGCACCCCTCCCGCGCCGGATCCCGCCCCGGCTCCCGCCCCGGCTCCTGCCCCGGATCCCGGGCCGGTCCGGGGTGCTGCGGCGGGGCGTCCCGGGGGTCATCGGGCGGGGGGTCCGGGGGGTGGGGGCTGATCGGGGGCCGGGTCGGGCGGGGCTTCGGAGAGGAGGCGGGTCAGGAGACGGACGGCGCCCCGCTTGTGGAGGGGTTCGTTGCCGTTGCCGCACTTGGGGGACTGGATGCAGGAGGGGCAGCCCGCCTCGCATTCGCAGGCCGTGATCGCGTCGCGGGTCGCCGTCAGCCAGGCGCGGGCCGTGTGGAAGGCGCGCTCCGCGAAGCCGGCACCGCCCGGGTGGCCGTCGTAGACGAAGACCGTGGGCAGCAGGGTGTCGGGGTGCAGCGGCACGGAGACACCGCCGATGTCCCAGCGGTCGCAGGTGGCGAACAGCGGCAGCAGTCCGATGGAGGCGTGCTCGGCGGCGTGCAGGGCGCCGCCGAGGATCTCCGGATGGATCCGGGCCTCGTCCAGCTGGTCCTCGGTGACCGTCCACCACACGGCCCTGGTGCGCAGGGTGCGGGGCGGCAGATCCAGTTTGGTCTCGCCCAGCACCTCCCCGGTGATCAGTTTGCGCCGCAGGTAGGAGACGACCTGGTTGGTGACCTCGACCGAGCCGTAGCAGAGCCGGGCCGCGCCCCAGGGGAGCTCGGTCTCGGTCTCCAGGATGGAGATGGAGGTGGTGTCGCGGGCGGTGGTGGAGAAGGGCGGGTCCGCCTCCTCGACCAGGGCCACCGCGTCCTCCAGGTCCAGGTGCTGCACGAGGTACGTGCGGCCCTGGTGGAGGTGGACGGCCCCGTCGTGGACGGCCGTGTGGGCGGCCGACTCGTCGACCGTGCCGAGCAGCCGGCCCGTTGCGGCCTCCACGATCTGGACCGGGCGGCCGCCGCCGCCGCGGATGTCGGCCAGGTCGCAAGCCCGCTCCCGGCGGGTCCAGTGCCAGGCCGTGGCCCGCCGGCGCAGCAGCTTCGCCGCCTCCAGCTGGGGGAGCAGCTCCGCGGTCGCCGGACCGAAGAGCTCCCGGTCCGCCTCGGTCAACGGCAGCTCCGACGCCGCCGCACACAGATGGGGGGCCAGGACGTACGGGTTGTCCGGGTCGAGGACGGTGGCCTCCACCGGCTGCCGGAAGAGCGCTTCGGGGTGGTGGACGAGGTAGGTGTCCAGCGGGTCGTCGCGGGCCACCAGCACGGCCAGGGCGCCCTGGCCGGCCCGCCCGGCCCGGCCCGCCTGCTGCCACAGGGAGGCCCGGGTGCCCGGGTAGCCGGTGATCAGGACGGCGTCCAGGCCCGAGACGTCCACGCCGAGCTCCAGGGCGGTCGTGGCGGCCAGGCCCAGCAGCTCGCCGGAGCGCAGGGACCGCTCCAGCAAGCGGCGCTCCTCGGGCAGGTAGCCGCCCCGGTAGGCGGCGACGCGCCGGGACAGTGAGGGGTCCACCTCGGCGAGCCGCTCCTGGGCGATCACCGCGATCAGCTCGGCGCCCCGCCGCGAACGCACGAAGGCGACCGTGCGGACCCCCTGGACGACCAGATCCGTCAGCAGGTCGGCGGTCTCGGCGGTGGCCGTGCGGCGCACGGGGGCGCCCTTCTCGCCCCGCAGCTCGCTCAGCAGCGGCGGCTCCCACAGGGCGAAGACGACCTCGCCGCGCGGGGAGGCGTCGTCGGTGATCTCGGTCACTGTGACGCCGGTCAGCCGGGAGGCCGCCGCGGCCGGGTCGCCGGCGGTGGCCGAGGCCAGCAGGAAGACCGGGTCGGAGCCGTAGCGGGCGCACAGGCGCCGCAGCCGGCGCAGCACCTGTGCCACGTGGGAGCCGAAGACCCCCCGGTAGGTGTGGCACTCGTCGATCACGACGTAGCGCAGGGCCCGCAGGAAGGAGGACCAGCGCGGGTGGGCCGGGAGGATGCCCCGGTGCAGCATGTCGGGATTGGTCAGCACGTAGTTGGCGTACTGGCGCACCCATTCGCGTTCCTCGACGGGCGTGTCGCCGTCGTAGACGGCGGCGCGGACCGCGGTGCCGAGCGGGGCGGCCAGCTCCCGCACGGCGCGTCGCTGGTCAGCGGCCAGGGCCTTGGTGGGGGCCAGGTACAAGGCGGTGGCGCCCCTGCCGTTCGGGGCGTCGGCCCCCTCGGCGAGGGCGGAGAGCACGGGCGCCAGGTAGGCCAGCGACTTGCCCGAGGCGGTGCCGGTGGCGACGACCACGGAGGTGCCGTCCAGGGCGTGCTCGGCGGCCGCGGCCTGGTGTTCCCACGGATGGTCGATCCCGGCTGCCTGGATTGCGGCTACGACATCCGTTCGGATGCGGTCGGGCCAGACTGCATGACGTCCCTCCCGAGGGGGCAAGTGCTCCGTATGGGTGATGCGCGCAGCGCGGGAAGGCCCCCGTGCCAGCCGGTCCAGGACCGTGCCGGGGGTGGGTCTGGAGTCCGCGGGTGCCGTGGGCCGACCGGGACGGTGAGTATTGGCCATTGGAAGCGAGTGTGTCACTGGCGTGCGGGACAATGGTCGGAAGGCGTCGTGCGCGCCTGCCGGTAAGTGATTGAATGCCATTGCGGCAGCCAATCCCTCGCCTACCTTCGGGTGGGGAGGCCCCTGGGGGGCGCCGCTCGATAGCAAGGTGCTGGAGGATCCGTGGACCTGTCCCTGTCGACTCGCACTGTCGGCGACCGTACGGTCGTGGAGGTCGGTGGCGAGATTGATGTGTATACCGCGCCCAAGCTGCGCGAGCAGTTGGTGGAGTTGGTGAACGACGGCAGCTACCACCTGGTAGTCGACATGGAGCGAGTGGACTTCCTCGACTCCACCGGGCTTGGTGTGCTGGTGGGAGGCCTCAAGCGCGTCCGCGCGCACGAGGGTTCGCTCCGTCTGGTGTGCAATCAGGAGCGCATCCTGAAGATCTTCCGCATCACCGGTCTGACCAAGGTGTTCCCGATCCACACGACCGTGGAAGACGCCGTCAGCGCTACTGACTGAGGGCTCCGGACAGTAAGGAGCCGACGAGATGAGGGGTACCGGGCCGTCGCCGGCCCGGCCCCTGTCAAGGCACGCCCGTAGTCCGAGGGGGACGCGCATGGCCACCGTTGAACTGCGCTTCAGCGCCCAGCCCGAACACGTCCGGACGGCCCGCCTGGTCGCGGCCGCCGTGGCGCGGCGCGCGGGTGTGGAGGAAGCCGTCCTCGACGAGGTGCGCCTCGCCGTCGGCGAGGCCTGCTCACGTGCCGTCGGACTCCATCGGAGCAACGGGCTGACCGCGCCCGTCCGGGTCGTCCTGACCGAGGAGGAGAAAGTGTTCTCCATCGAGGTCGGCGACGAGCTCCCCGGACCGGCCGGCGGGCCGGTGGATGCCGTCGCCGGCATCGACGCCGTCCTGGACCCGGACATCGAGGGCGAGGACGAGATGGGTCTCGCCGTGATCAGCGGGCTCGTCGACGACGTCGAGGTGACCAGCGGGGAAGGGGGCGGGACCATTCGGATGAGCTGGCCCGTCTCGGCCGACTCCGACGTTCCCTAAGGGCTGTCCCGCAATCCCCGGCGGGCGCACGACGCCGGCTACGGCGCCTCGCGGCGTTGTCGGAACGCCCCGATACGCCCAGTATGAGGGCGCCCATCCGCCTTGCGATGCACCGCATCTGACGCCGTGCGCTGGTCCACCGGGGATTGCGGGACAGCCCTTAGACCCAGGGGGCCGCGCATTGCCCTCATATCTTCGGATCAGAATCAAGGCCCTGCTGAGCAGGGCCTTTTCCATTTCTCTTGATCGGCGATCGGGCGTCAATGCCTTTGTCCCATTACCACTTTCGGGGGTAATGAAGGGGCGCGATCTATTGGTGAGGAGCAGGAGCACGCCAATTCCGTTTCCCGTGCACTGTTTTGATCGGGGCGCGCTCCCTACAATCCGTCCACATCTTGAGCTCATCACGTCAAGGAGGACGAATGACGGGGCTCTTCACCCCTATCGCGCCCGATCGCACCTCGGATCTGGCAGCCGCAGTACTCACCGATGACAACCGGCTCATCGTGATCGTCATCGCGGCCGTGGCACTGGCCGCCCTCGTCGTCGCACAGATCCTGGTCCGCCAGGTCCTCGCCGCCGACGAGGGAACCGACAGCATGAAGAAGATCGCCGCAGCCGTCCAGGAGGGCGCCAACGCCTACCTGGGACGCCAGCTGCGCACCCTCGCCGTCTTCGCCGTCGTGGTCTTCTTCCTGCTCTTCCTGCTCCCCGCCGACACCTGGTCGCAGCGGGCGGGGCGGTCCGCCTTCTTCCTCGTGGGCGCGCTCTTCTCGGCGGCCACCGGCTACATCGGCATGCGACTGGCCGTCCGTGCCAACGTCCGCGTCGCCGCGGCCGCACGCGAGGCCACCCCCGCCGAGGGGGAGCCCGCCAGGGACCTGACCGAGGTCTCCCACAAGGCGATGAGGATCGCCTTCCGCACGGGCGGCGTGGTCGGCATGTTCACCGTCGGCCTCGGCCTGCTCGGCGCCTCCTGCGTCGTCCTGGTCTACGCGGCCGACGCGCCCAAGGTCCTGGAGGGCTTCGGCCTCGGCGCCGCGCTCATCGCGATGTTCATGCGCGTCGGCGGCGGCATCTTCACCAAGGCCGCCGACGTCGGCGCCGACCTGGTCGGCAAGGTCGAGCAGGGCATTCCGGAGGACGACCCGCGCAATGCCGCGACCATCGCCGACAACGTGGGCGACAACGTCGGCGACTGCGCGGGAATGGCCGCCGACCTCTTCGAGTCGTACGCCGTCACCCTGGTGGCCGCGCTCATCCTGGGCAAGGCCGCCTTCGGCGACCTGGGCTTGGCCTTCCCGCTGATCGTCCCCGCGATCGGCGTCGTCACCGCCATGATCGGCATCTTCGCGGTGTCCCCGCGCCGCAGCGACCGCAGCGGCATGACCGCGATCAACCGCGGCTTCTTCATCTCCGCCGTGATCTCCCTCGTGCTGGTCGCGGTCGCCGTCTACGCCTACCTGCCGGCCACCTACAAGGAGCTGGTCGGCGTCGAGGACGCCGCGATCCTGGGCCACTCGGGCGACCCGCGCGTCCTGGCCGTCGTCGCCGTCGCGATCGGCATCGTGCTGGCCGCCCTCATCCAGCAGCTGACCGGCTACTTCACCGAGACCAGCCGCCGTCCCGTCCGGGACATCGGCAAGTCCTCCCTCACCGGCGCGGCCACCGTCGTCCTCGCAGGCATCTCCGTCGGCCTGGAGTCGGCCGTCTACACGGCGCTGCTCATCGGTCTCGGCGTCTACGGGGCGTTCCTGCTCGGCGGCACCTCGATCATGCTCGCGCTGTTCGCGGTGGCCCTGGCCGGCACCGGCCTGCTCACCACCGTCGGCGTCATCGTCGCCATGGACACCTTCGGTCCCGTCTCCGACAACGCCCAGGGCATCGCCGAGATGTCGGGCGACGTCGAGGGCGCCGGCGCGCAGGTGCTGACCGACCTGGACGCGGTGGGCAACACCACCAAGGCGATCACCAAGGGCATCGCCATCGCCACGGCCGTGCTCGCCGCAGCCGCGCTCTTCGGCTCGTACAACGACGCGATCGCGACCGCCGTCAAGGAGGTCGGCGCCAAGGCCGGCGAGATGAACCTCAGCCTGGACATCGCGCAGCCCAACAACCTCGTCGGGCTGATCCTGGGCGCGGCGGTGGTGTTCCTCTTCTCTGGGCTCGCCATCAACGCGGTCTCCCGTTCCGCGGGCGCCGTGGTGTACGAGGTGCGCCGGCAGTTCCGCGAGCACCCCGGGATCATGGACTACTCGGAGAAGCCCGAGTACGGGCGCGTCGTGGACATCTGCACCAAGGACGCGCTGCGCGAGCTCGCCACGCCCGGCCTGCTCGCCGTCCTGACCCCGATCGCCGTGGGCTTCTCCCTCGGCGTCGGCGCCCTCGGCTCGTTCCTCGCGGGGGCCATCGGCACGGGCACGCTGATGGCCGTCTTCCTCGCCAACTCCGGTGGGGCGTGGGACAACGCCAAGAAGCTGGTCGAGGACGGCCACCACGGCGGCAAGGGCAGTGAGGCCCACGCCGCGGTCGTCATCGGCGACACGGTCGGCGACCCGTTCAAGGACACCGCCGGTCCGGCGATCAACCCGCTGCTCAAGGTCATGAACCTGGTGGCGCTGCTGATCGCCCCCGCCGTCGTGCAGTTCAGCTACGGCGAGGACACCAGCGCGACCGTGCGGGCGATCGTCGCGGTCCTCGCGATCGGCGTCATCGTCGGCGCCGTGTACGTCTCCAAGCGCCGCGGCATCGCCGTGGGCGAGGAGGAGGACGGCGGGGCCGTCGAGCGGGTGGCCCAGCCGGCCGATCCCGCGGCGGTCTCCTGACCCGGGTAGCGACAGCGGTACGGGCGGCGCCGGGCAGGACCGGCCGTACGCCCGAAGGGCGGACAGGCGGCGCGGACTGACGCGCCGTCTGTCCGCCTTTGTGCGTCCCCCGATGGCAGGCGTGTATCTTCCGGGCCGAGAGCCTTCGAAGGGACCAATCCGGTGAACAAGAAGCTTGCGGCCGCCTTGTCGGGCGGCGCGGTGCTGATGCTCGTCCTGTCCGGCTGCGGCGGGGACGACGGCGACAAGAAGGCCGACGCCTGGGCCAAGAAGGTCTGCGACCAGTGGCAGCCCGAACTGAAGAAGATCGAGACGGCCAACGCCGAGATCAAGCGCGTGGCGACCGAGAGCAGCAAGCCCGAGGAGGTCCAGACGACCGATTCGGCGGCGTTCGGGACCATGTCCGAGTCGTACAAGACGATGGGCGCCGCCCTGCAGGGGGCGGGAGTCCCGCCGGTCAAGAACGGCCAGGCGACGCAGGAGGCCGCGGTCAAGGGCTTCAACGAGACCTCCAAGGGCTACGCCGAACTCAAGACCAAGATGGACGGCCTGGACCCGAAGGACCAGACGAAGTTCGCCGAGGGCCTCAAGGAGGTCGCGGGCGGTCTGCAGCAGGCGACGCAGGGCGGCAAGGACGCGCTCGCGCAGCTCAACGCGGGCGGTCTGGACAAGGCGATGAACGGACAGAAGGGCTGCCAGGTGACGGCGCCCTCGCCGTCGGCCAAGTAGCTCCGGGAAGGCCGTGACGGGCGGACCTCCGCGAAGGCCGTGACGGGCGGATCGGGCGGCCGTGTCCCGCGGGGCCGCGGCCGCCCTGCCGTACGTGCGGCGCCGCGCACCCGGCGGGGGAAGTCCCTGCGGCGCCGGGGGCGCGCCCGGGCCCGGCGGGCCCCGCTCCGGCGGGGGGGACGGTTCCCACGCCACGTGCCCGCAGGGGGACGGTTCCCACGCCAAGTGCCCGCGCGGCGCACCGATTGGCGCTCCCAGCGGCCACAATGGTCGGGTGAGTACCACCAGTCTTCCCTCGCCCGATCACGCCGCCGAGCTCCGTAGCGCGCTGCTCGCCGCCGGCTTCACCGCCGACGGGCTGCTCGACCTGCTCGGCGCCCCCGCCTACGCCGCCCTGGCCCGCAGCGAGACGGTCCCCGCCCTGCGCGCCACCCGCGGCGCCGGAGACGCCCCCCTCGCTGTGCTGGTGCGGCTGTTCCTGCTCCAGCAGAGCGTCCCGTACGCGCACGCCGAGGCCGCGCTGCCCGTCGGGGTGGCCCTGGCCGACGGCTGGCTGCTGCGGGAGGGCGAGTCGGTGCGCGCCACCGTCGACGTACGTCCGTACGCCGGCCCCGACGCCGACGCCGACGCCGGCGACGGGACCGGCGGGGACTGGTTCGTCGTCTCCGACCTCGGATGCGCCGTCGGCGGCGCCGGGGGCATCGGCGGCCGCGGGAGGGAGCCGGGCACCGAGGTGGTCCTCGGGGTCGGCGGCGCCTCCACCACGCTGGCCGGGATCACCGTCCCCCTCCCGGTGGGCTCCGCCCTGGACCTCGGCACCGGGTCGGGCCTCCAGGCGCTGCACGCCGCCCAGCACGCCACCCGGGTCACGGCCACCGACGTCAACCCCCGGGCCCTGGAATTCACCCGGCTGACGCTGGCGCTGTCCGGCGCCCCGGACGCCGAACTGCTCACCGGGTCGCTCTTCGACCCGGTCGGGGACGCGACGTACGACCTCATCGTGTCGAACCCGCCCTTCGTGATCTCTCCCGGCGCCCGGCTGACGTACCGGGACGGCGGCATGGGCGGCGACGACCTGTGCCGCACGCTGGTCCAGGAGGCCGGCGCCCACCTGAACCCCGGCGGGTACGCGCAGTTCCTCGGCAACTGGCAGCACGTCGAGGGCGAGGACTGGCACGACCGGGTCCGCTCCTGGGTGCCGCGCGGCTGCGACGCGTGGATCGTGCAGCGTGACGTGCAGGACGTGACGCAGTACGCGGAGCTGTGGCTGCGCGACGCGGGCGACCACCACAGCGATCCCGCCGAATACGCGCGGCGCTACGAAGCCTGGCTGGACGAGTTCGAGGCTCGCAAGACCAGGTCCGTGGGCTTCGGGTGGATCACCCTGCGCCGGACGGACGCGGCCGAGCCCTCGATCGTGGTCGAGGAATGGCCGCATTCGGTGGAGCAGCCGCTCGGCGGGACCGTCCTGGCCCACTTCGCCCGCCAGGACTACCTGCGCCGCCACGACGACGCCTCGCTGCTGGAGGGGTACTTCCTGCTGGCGCACGAGGTGGTCCAGGAGCAGGTCGGCACGCCCGGCGCGGAGGACCCCGAGCACGTGGTGCTGCGGCAGAACCGCGGCATGCGCCGGGCCACCAAGGTCGACACGGTCGGCGCGGGCTTCGCCGGAGTGTGTGACGGCTCACTGAGCGCGGGCCGGATCCTCGACGCGATCGCGCAGCTGGTGCAGGAGGATCCGGTCGTTCTGCGGGACCGGACGCCGGAGGCCATCCGGATGCTGGTCGAGCAGGGATTCCTGGAGCCCGTGGCGCACCCCGAGGGGTAGCCGGCACCGGGATGTAACCCGGGGTTCGCCCGCCGTACGCACGCGGACGGCAGGCTCCTGCCGGGCGGGATCCGGGGGGATCCCGCGGGCGGCCCGGGGGTGGGGAGAACAGCATGGACAAGGGGATCGACAGCGGCCCGGCGATCTTCGCGGCGGCCGTGTTCCTGCTGTTCGGGGCCGCCCTGCTGGCCTGGACGACAGCGCGCGCCCTGCACCGCGCGCCGGTGGCGCAGGGCGTGCGCCCCGCCGTGGCCGTACCGCTGGCGCTGCTCGTCGCCGCGACGTCGCTGGCCCTCGGCGGGTGGTGCGTCGCGCGGCTGTGACGAGAAGCTCCGGAGCGGGCCGTGGCGAGCGGGAAAGCCGACGTGGGAGGGGGTGCGGGGGCGCTGCCGGACGGCCCCGCGGCCACTCGGCCCGGTGACCGGGAAGCGTCCGGCGCGGCATCCGGGCGGCAGAAACGGCACTTGTCGGGTTACCGTTCGAGTGGCCGTTGCGGGCTTGTGCCGTTTGACACGGGGGCGGGTTGTACCGTCACACTCCGCAGCGTCGCCGTACTGCGACCGAGTGCCGACCGGAGAGAAGAGCCAAGTTGTCCCCGACTAGCGAGACCGCAAAGGGCGGCCGCCGACTCGTCATCGTCGAGTCCCCTGCCAAGGCGAAGACGATCAAGGGCTACCTCGGCCCCGGATACGTCGTCGAGGCGAGCGTCGGGCACATCCGCGACCTCCCCAGTGGCGCGGCCGAGGTTCCCGACAAGTACACCGGCGAGGTGCGCCGCCTCGGTGTGGACGTCGAGCACGACTTCGCCCCGATCTACGTCGTCAACGCCGACAAGAAGGCCCAGGTCAGGAAGCTCAAGGAGCTGCTGGCCGAATCCGACGAACTCTTCCTCGCCACCGATGAGGACCGCGAGGGCGAAGCCATC
This sequence comes from Streptomyces sp. CB00455, assembly GCF_001905445.1. Lineage (GTDB taxonomy): Bacteria > Actinomycetota > Actinomycetes > Streptomycetales > Streptomycetaceae > Streptomyces. The sequence goes on from NZ_LIVQ01000004.1 coordinate 504,603, forward strand.
GCGTGGCACCTGCAGGAAGTCCTCAAGCCCAAGGTCCCCGTCCACCGGATGGTCTTCCACGAGATCACCAAGGACGCGATCCGCGACGCCGTCGCTAACCCGCGCGAGCTGAACCAGCGCATGGTCGACGCCCAGGAGACCCGCCGCATCCTCGACCGTCTCTACGGCTACGAGGTCTCGCCGGTCCTGTGGAAGAAGGTCATGCCGAAGCTGTCGGCGGGCCGCGTCCAGTCCGTGGCCACCCGCCTCGTCGTCGAGCGGGAGCGCGAGCGCATCGCCTTCCGCTCCGCCGAGTACTGGGACCTGACCGGCACCTTCTCCACCGGTCGCGCCGGTGACGCCTCCGACCCCTCCACGCTGGTCGCGCGCCTGAACACGGTGGACGGCAAGCGCGTGGCGCAGGGCCGCGACTTCGGCTCGACCGGGCAGCTCAAGAGCGAGGTGCTGCACCTGGACGAGGCGAACGCCCGGGCGCTCGCCGCCGCGCTGGAAGGCGCTTCGTTCGCCGTCCGCTCGGTCGAGTCCAAGCCGTACCGCCGCTCCCCGTACGCGCCGTTCCGTACGACGACGCTCCAGCAGGAGGCCTCGCGCAAGCTGGGCTTCGGTGCGAAGGCGACCATGCAGGTGGCCCAGAAGCTGTACGAGAACGGCTTCATCACCTACATGCGTACGGACTCCACCACGCTCTCCGAGACCGCGATCTCGGCGGCGCGGGCGCAGGTCACGCAGCTCTACGGGGCGGACTACCTGCCCGAGAAGCCGCGCGTCTACGCCGGCAAGGTCAAGAACGCGCAGGAGGCCCACGAGGCGATCCGCCCCTCGGGCGACCGTTTCCGCACGCCGGCCGAGACGGGTCTGACCGGTGACCAGTTCCGCCTGTACGAGCTGATCTGGAAGCGGACCGTCGCCTCCCAGATGAAGGACGCGGTCGGCAACTCGGTGACCGTGAAGATCGGCGGCCGGGCCTCGGACGGCCGGGACGCGGAGTTCAGCGCCTCCGGCAAGACGATCACCTTCCACGGCTTCATGAAGGCTTACGTGGAGGGCGCGGACGACCCGAACGCCGAGCTCGACGACCGCGAGAAGCGCCTCCCGCAGGTCGCGGAGGGCGATGCGCTGTCCGCCGAGGAGATCACGGCGGACGGCCACTCGACGAAGCCGCCGGCCCGTTACACCGAGGCGTCGCTGGTCAAGGAGCTCGAAGAGCGCGAGATCGGCCGCCCGTCGACGTACGCGTCGATCATCGGCACGATCCTCGACCGCGGTTACGTCTTCAAGAAGGGCACGGCGCTCGTCCCGTCCTTCCTGTCGTTCGCCGTCGTGAACCTGCTGGAGACGCACTTCGGCCGGCTCGTCGACTACGACTTCACCGCGAAGATGGAGGACGACCTCGACCGCATCGCGCGGGGCGAGGCCCAGTCCGTGCCGTGGCTGAAGCGGTTCTACTTCGGCTCGGAGGACGCGACCGAGGTCGTGCCCGCCGAGGGGGACCACCTCGGCGGCCTGAAGGAGCTGGTCACGGACCTGGGCGCGATCGACGCCCGGGAGATCTCCTCCTTCCCCGTCGGCGAGGGCATCGTGCTGCGGGTCGGCCGCTACGGGCCCTACGTGGAGCGCGGCGAGAAGGACGCGGAGGGCCACCAGCGGGCCGACGTACCGGACGACATGGCTCCGGACGAGCTGTCGGTCGAGTACGCGGAAGAGCTGTTCGCCAAGCCGAGCGGAGAGTTCGCGCTCGGCAAGGACCCGGTCAGCGGGAACGAGATCGTCGCCAAGGACGGCCGCTACGGGCCGTACGTGACGGAGATCCTGCCCGAGGGCACCCCGAAGACCGGCAAGAACGCGGTCAAGCCGAGGACGGCGTCGCTCTTCCAGTCGATGTCCCTGGACACCGTCACGCTCGACGACGCGCTGAAGCTGATGTCGCTGCCCCGCGTGGTCGGCGCCGACGCGGAGGGCGTGGAGATCACGGCCCAGAACGGCCGCTACGGCCCGTACCTGAAGAAGGGCACGGACTCGCGGTCGCTGGAGACCGAGGACCAGCTCTTCTCCATCACGCTGGACGAGGCCCTGGCCATCTACGCGCAGCCGAAGCAGCGGGGCCGCGCCGCGGCCAAGCCGCCGCTGAAGGAGCTGGGCACCGACCCGGTCAGCGAGAAGCCGGTGGTGGTCAAGGACGGCCGCTTCGGGCCGTACGTGACGGACGGCGAGACGAACGCGACGCTGCGGCGGGACGACGACGTCGAGACGATCACGCCGGAGCGGGGCTACGAGCTGCTCGCCGAGAAGCGGGCGAAGGGCCCGGCCAAGAAGGTGGCGAAGAAGGCTCCGGCCAAGAAGGCCCCGGCGAAGAAGGCGACGGCGACCAAGAGCGCCGCGAAGAAGACGACGGCGACGGCGGCCAAGAAGACGACGGCGGCCGCGAAGAAGGCTCCGGCGGCGAAGAAGACGACGGCGACGAAGAGCGCTGCCGCGGCGAAGAAGACGGCGGGATCGGCGACCGCCTCGACGGACGAGTAGCAACGCGACCCGGGGGCCCGGCCCTCGGGCCTTTTGGCCGCGAACGACCCGGCCCACGTGCGCAGGCACGGGGGCCGGGTCGTTCGCGTCGGGCGGGTCGTTCGCGGCCGGAAGGCCGGGTCGTTCGCGTCGGCGGGCCGGGCGGCCGGGGCGCGGCGCGACGGCTGTGAGCAGTGCGGATCACACCGGTCGGTGCTCGGCCGCATGGAGTCGAGCGCAGCGGATAGGCTGGGCGGATGACGCGAGCCGAGCAGCCGACGGTCGTGACCGCCCCCGCGAACCCCACCTACGACGAAGCCCTAGCCGCGGATTCCCGCGAGCGTGCGGTGCGCGCCCTGCTACGCACCCCGAGGCTGCGCCGGCTGTGGAGCGCCCAGCTGGTGAGCGGCATCGGCGATGCCCTCGCCTTGCTGGTGCTGGTTCTGCTGGCCCTTCAGGCGGCGGTCGCCGAGGAGTCCTTCGGCGGTGGGTACCGCGGCGCGGCGCTCGCCGTCGCCGTCGTCTTCGGGGTCCGGATCCTTGCCACCCTGCTCTTCGGTGCGGTCCTGCTGGGCCCGCTGGCCGGGCTCTTCGCCCCCGGCGGCAAGCTGGACCGCCGCTGGACCATGATCGGCGCCGACGGGCTCCGGCTCGGGCTCTTCGTCGTGGCCCCGCTGTGGCTCGGCTGGCTGCCGGAGCACGCGCTCACCGCCCTGCTGGCCACCGTCTTCGTCGCCGGCGCCGCCGAGCGGCTGTGGACCCTGGCCAAGGACAGCGCGGCTCCCGCCCTGCTGCCGGCGCCGCCGCCGGAGGGGGCGACCGTACGGCCGCTTCCCGACCACCTGGACGCGCTGCGGCGGCTGACCCTGCGTACGGGATTCGCGACGCTCCCGGCTGCCGCGGCCGTGCTGCTGGCCGCCACCCTGGTCGGCAAGGCCCTCGGTCTCGGCGTGGACTGGTTCGCGGACAACCAGGCCGCCCTCGGCTCGTACGTGGCCTCCGGCCTCTTCGCGGCCTCCGTCTCGCTGCTGCTGCCGCTGGTGCTGCCCCGGACGAAGACCCCGCGGCCCCGCTCGCCGCTGGAAGGGCTGCGCGCCCCCAAGGCGGGCGACCGGCCCGAAAAGGGCCGTACCGGCGCCGTCCCCCTGCTGGTCCTGGCCGGCGCCGCGGTCGCCGGAGCGGTGTCCTGCGCGGTGGCCGTGTCCGTGCTGCACGCCTCCGACCTCGGCGGCGGACCGGCGGCCTTCGCGCTGTTCGTCCTCGCCCTGCTCGGCGGCACCGCCGCCGGCATCCGCGCCACCCAGGCCGGCAAGGTGCTGCCCGCGCTGTCCCGGCGCCGCCTGCTGGCCCTGGCCATAGCGGTGACCGGGCTCGCGCTGCTGCTGACCGGGCTGATCCCCGACACCGCGACGGTGCTGCTCACCGCGCTGCTCGCGGGCACCTCGGCAGGGGTCGCGGCCAACACCGCCCACACCCTGCTGGACCAGGAGACCGAGGAGTTCCGCCGGGCCCGGGTCACCGAGCACCTGCAGGCCGTCGTACGGGTGGCCGTGGCCCTCGGGGCCCTCGCCGGCCCGCTCCTGGCCGCCGCGATCGGTCCGCACCGGCTGGGCGGCGGCGAGGTCGTCCTCTCGCACGGCGGAGCCGCCTACACCCTGATGCTGGTCGGCGTCCTGCTGCTGCCGCTCGCCGCCGTGGTCCTGACCAAGGCCGACGACCGCAGGGGCGTGCCCCTGCGGCGCGACCTGCGCGAGGCGCTGCGCGGCGGCGAACCGGGCCAGGCGACCTCCGGAACCGGCTTCTTCATCGTCCTGGAGGGCGGCGACGGCGCCGGCAAGTCCACCCAGGTGGAGGCGCTGGCCGACTGGATACGGGGCAAGGGCCACGAGGTCGTCGTGACCCGCGAGCCGGGGGCCACCCCGGTCGGCAAGCGGCTGCGCTCCATCCTCCTCGATATCTCCTCCGCGGGGTTGTCGAACCGCGCCGAGGCACTGCTGTACGCCGCCGACCGCGCCGAGCACGTGGACACGGTGGTGCGCCCGGCCCTGGAGCGCGGCGCGGTGGTCGTCTCGGACCGCTACATCGACTCCTCGGTGGCCTACCAGGGCGCCGGCCGCGACCTGTCCCCGACGGAGATCGCCCGCATCTCGCGCTGGGCCACCGACGGGCTCGTCCCGCATCTGACGGTGCTGCTCGACGTGTCCCCGGAGACGGCGCGGGAACGGTTCACCGAGGCCCCCGACCGGCTGGAGTCGGAGCCGGCGGAGTTCCACCAGCGGGTGCGGTCGGGCTTCCTGACCCTCGCCGCGGCCGACCCCGGCCGCTACCTGGTGGTTGACGCGGGCCAGGACCCGGAAGCGGTCACCACCGTCGTACGCCACCGCCTGGACCGGATGCTCCCGCTCTCGGAGGCCGAGCTGGCCGCGCTGGCGCAGGCGCGGCGCCTCGCCGAGGAGGAGGCCCGGCGCAGGGCCGAGGAAGAGGCGGCGCGCAAGGCCGAGGAGGAGCGGCTGCGGGCCGAGGAAGAGGCCCGCAGGGCGCGCGAGGCCGAGGAGGCCCGGATCCGGGCCGAGGCCGAGGCCGCCCGCAGGGCCGAGGAGGAGCGGCAGCGCGTCGAGGAGGAGGCCCGGGCCCGGGCCGAGGCCGAGCGACTGCGCGCGGAGGCCGAGGAGAAGGCGCGGGCAGCGGAGCAGGAGCGGCTGCGGCGGCAGGCGCAGGAGGAGGCCCGGCTGCGGGCCGAGGCCGAGGAACGGCGGCTGGAGAAGCAGCGGCGGGCCGAGGAGGCCCTGCTGAAGGCGGAGCAGGCGCGCCGGCTGGCGGCGGCCGCCGCGGCCGAGGCGGCGGCGGAGGCTGCGGCCGCCTCGGCGGCGTCGGCTGCCGCGGCGTCGGCGGCGCAGGCTGCCCCGGCTGCCCCGGCACAGGCCGCACCGGGCGCGTCGGCTCAGGCCGCGCAGGCTCCTTCGGTCTCCTCGGATCCCGGTACGTCGGGTCGGGCCGCGTCCGCGCGGGCCGCCTCGGCCCCGGCGCAGGCTCCCGCGGCCGCCCCCGAGGCCGGGCCGCATCCGGACGACGCCGTGACGGTCGAGACGCCGGCGCTCCGGCGGGTCGTCCAGCCGGACGACGTCACCCAGACCGTGCCCGTGCCGAAGGCCGACCTGACGAAGCCGCCGGTCCGCCCGGACGACGAGACGGCCGTACTGCCCCCCGTACGCCCCGGCGACGGACCCGCGCCGCAGGCGACGACCGGACCGGCCCGGTCCGCTTCGCGGCCCACGGCCCGGCGCCCCCGGCAGGACCCGGCCGACCGGGTGCCGCCCGGCATCTTCCGGGAGCCCGGCAACGACCGGACGCGCGAGCTGCCGGTCCTCGGCGAGGACGGCCGTCCGCGCCGCCCGCGCCCGGACTGGGCGGAGGAGACGCCGCTGGACGACCTGCCGACGCTGGCGGACGAACTGCTCGGCCGGCGCCGGGAGAGCGAGGACGGCGACGACGACGGGCAGGGCCCGCACCGCCGCCGCTGACCGGCGCGGGAGGGGTTGTCAGTGGCGCCCGCCACAATGGGCGCACGGAGAGTGAAAGGCGGTGGGCGGCATGCCCGTATGGGACGACCTGGTGGGGCAGGAGCGGGTCCAGACGCAGCTGGCCGCCGCCGCCCGTGACGCCGACGGCCTGGTCACGGCCGTCGTGGAGGGGACGGAGCCGCCCGCCGCCTCCAAGATGACGCACGCCTGGCTGTTCACCGGGCCGCCCGGTTCCGGGCGGTCCACCGCCGCCCGTGCCTTCGCGGCCGCCCTCCAGTGCACCAGCCCCGACCGCGCCCTCGGCGGGGAGCCGGGCTGCGGCTTCTGCGAGGGCTGCCACACCACCCTGATCGGTACGCATTCCGATGTGGAGATCGTCCGGACCGATCTGCTGTCCATCGGCGTGAAGGAGACCCGGGAGCTGGTCCGCCGGGCGCAGCTCTCCCCGGCCGTGGGCCGATGGCAGGTCATCGTCCTGGAGGATGCCGACCGGCTCACCGAGGGCGCGGGCAACGTGATCCTCAAGGCCGTGGAGGAGCCCGCCCCGCGGACGGTGTGGCTGTTGTGCGCGCCTTCCCTGGAGGACGTGCTGCCCACGATCCGCTCCCGCTGCCGGCACCTGACCCTGCGCACCCCGCCGGTGGCTGCCGTCGCCGACGTGCTGGTGCGGCGGGACGGCATCGAGCCCGCACTCGCGGCGGCCGCCGCCCGCGCGACCCAGGGGCACATCGGCCGGGCCCGCCGGCTCGCCACCGACGAGTCCGCCCGCGCCCGCCGGGCCACCGTGCTGAAGCTTCCGCTCCGTGTCGACGACGTGGGCGGCTGCCTCAAGGCCGCGCAGGAGCTGGTCGACGCCGCCGCCGAGGACGCCAAGCAGGTCGCCGAGGAGGTCGACACGCGGGAGACCGAGGAGCTGCGGGCGGCGCTCGGCGCCGGAGCGGGCGCCGGCAGCCGGATGCCGCGGGGCACGGCGGGCGTGATGAAGGAGCTGGAGGACCGGCAGAAGCGCCGCCGCACCCGTACCCAGCGCGACAGCCTGGACCTGGCGCTGACCGACCTCACCACCTTCTACCGGGACGTGCTGGCCCTGCAGCTCGGTTCGACCGTGGCCATCGCCAACGAGGAGATACGGCCCGACCTCGACCGGATCGCCCGCGCCTCGGGGCCGGAGCGGACCCTGCGCAGGATCGAGGCGATCATCGCCTGCCGGGACGCCCTGGACCGCAATGTGGCGCCCCTCCTCGCGGTCGAGGCCATGACGATGTCGCTGCGGGCGGGCTGAGCCGCCCCGGGGGCGGGGCGCGGACGGGCTCCGGCCTTTCCGGCCTGCGGCCGTCCCCTCGCCGGGCCCACCGGGGGCGGGGCGCGGGCGGCCTCCGGCCTTTCCGGCCTGCGGCCGTCCCCTCGCCGGACCGCACCGGGGGCGGGCGGCAGCGGGGCATCGCCGTGGCCCGTCCGCTGCCGGGTGTCACCGTCGCGGGCCGTCGCGGGGCTCCCGGTGTCCTCGCCGGTCGGGGGCCGGGTTCAGCCCACGCCGGGTTGACGGGTTCACCCGTACGGGGGGACCGGCGGTGGGGGCGGGACGGGGTCCGTCCCCGGCCCCGTCGTGGCCCCGTCCGTGCCCCCGTCCGGCCGCGGGCCGCGCGGTCCCCGCGGGCGTCCGGTGCGGGGCCGCCCGCTGTCCGGTGCCGACAGGCCGTAGGCTCCGAGGATGGACACCAGTCGCCTGCTGCGTACCACCGGAACCGTGATCGCAGCCGCCGGGCTGCTGCTCTCCGGATGCACCTCGGGCGGGTCGGGGGGACCCCGGGCCGCCGCGTCCTTCGCTTCTCCGTCCGCGGACCCGGCCGCCCTGCGCCCGTACTACGAGCAGAAGCTGAGCTGGCGCGAATGCGGTGTCCCCGGCTTCCAGTGCGCCACGATGAAGGCCCCCCTGGACTACGCGAACCCCGGCTCCGGCCAGGACGTCGACATCGCGGTGGCCCGCCGCCAGGCCACCGGCCCCGGCAAGCGGCTCGGCTCTCTCGTGGTCAACCCGGGCGGCCCCGGCGGATCCGGCATCGGGTACCTCCAGGCGTACGCGGGGATCGGGTACCCGGCTCCCGTCCGCGCCCGGTACGACATGGTGTCCTTCGACCCGCGCGGAGTGGACCGCAGCAGCCCCGTCGAGTGCCTGACCGGCCCGGAGATGGACAAGTACACGCAGGTGGACCAGACGCCGGACGACGCGGCCGAGCGGGCACGGCTGGTGGCCTCCTTCAAGGAGTTCGCCGCCGGCTGCCAGAAGCGCTCCGAGCGGATCCTCCCGCACGTCTCCACCGTCGACGCCGCCCGGGACATGGACCTGCTGCGCGGGGTGCTCGGCGACGAGAAGCTCAACTACGTCGGAGCCTCCTACGGCACCTTCCTCGGGGCGACCTACGCGGACCTCTTCCCGGCCCGGGTCGGCCGGCTGGTCCTGGACGGCGCGATGGACCCCACCCGCTCGGCGGTGGACCTCAACCGCGACCAGACCGAGGGCTTCGAGACCGCCTTCACCGCCTTCGCCGAGGACTGCGCGAAGCAGCCCGACTGCCCCCTCGGCAAGGGCGGTCCGGAGGCGATGGCGGCCCGCCTGAAGGACTTCTTCCGCAAGGCCGACGCCCAGCCGGTGCCCTCGGGCGATGCGGACCGCCCGCTGGGCGAGGCGCTGGCGACCACCGGGGCGATCGCGGCGCTGTACGACGAGAGCGCCTGGCCGCAGCTGCGCGAGGCGCTCACCGCGGCCATGAACGGTGACGGGGCGAGCCTGCTGAGCCTGGCGGACAGCTACTACGAGCGCGGACCGGACGGCAAGTACGCCAACCTGATGTTCGCGAACGCCGCCGTCAACTGCCTCGACCAGCCCCCGGCCTTCGCCGGTCCGGAGGAAGTCCAGAGCGCCCTGCCGTCCTTCGAGAAAGCCTCCCCGGTCTTCGGCACGGGCCTGGCCTGGGCCTCGCTGAACTGCACGTACTGGCCGGTGAAGGCCACGGGCACGGCGAGGCCGCTGACCGCCAAGGGCGCCGCCCCGATCCTGGTGGTCGGCACCACCCGCGACCCGGCGACCCCGTACAAGTGGGCCCAGGCCCTCGCGGGCCAGCTGGAGTCGGGCACCCTGCTGACCTACGACGGCGACGGCCACACGGCCTACGGGCGCGGCAGCGACTGCATCGACACCTCCATCAACCGGTACCTGCTGGAGGGCAAGGCCCCGGCCGACGGCAAGAAGTGCTGAGGGCGGAGACACCGGGGGCGGTCGTGCCGGAAATGAGGTCTCCGTCCCGGTAAGTGGTCCTTTCCCGGCCTCCGTGCAACCTGGTTCGGGGCACCCTTCCACACCCTGTAGACTTGGCGCCGCTGCTGATGAGAGCACCTCTCCGGGGGAATACTTGTCTGACCAGCGGTGCCGCCTTAGCTCAGTTGGCCAGAGCAACGCACTCGTAATGCGTAGGTCTCGGGTTCGAATCCCGAAGGCGGCTCTGTAGAACCCCCAGGACTCACTCGCCGTGACCTGGGGGTTTTGCTATTTCCGGGGTCAGTCGGCGCGCGCGGCGGCTGGGGTCCGAAACCCCGTGCGTGAGCGATGCGTGAGCGGAGGGGCCGACGTCACCCCTTGTGGGCGGCCTTCTTGGCCTTGGCCTTCTTCTTCCCTTTGGCCTTCGCCTTCGCGGCTTGCTTGGCCTTCTTGGCGGCCTTGCGGGCCTGCTCCTCCTGCTCCGCCTTGCGTTGGAGGGGGACCAGCTTGGCCGTGGCCTCGGCGGCGCTCTTGCCGACGTGGGGGAGCACGCTCTGGTAGATGTCGCGCGTGATCCGGGTGTCGCTGTGGCCGAGCGTGTCCGACACGATCTTGATGTCGATGTCGGCCGCCAGCATGAGCGTCGCCGCGCCGTGCCGGAGATCGTGCAGCCGGATCGGCGGCAGCCCGGAGGCCGCCACGAGCCGCTCGAAGAGATCGGTGACCTTGCCCGGGTGCAGCCAGGAGCCATCCTCCTGAGTGAAGACGAGCCCGGTGTTCACCCAGGCCGCCCCCCACTCGGCATGGTCGGCCTCCTGCTGCTTCCGGTGCCGCTCCAGGACGCCGACCGTGTCATCGTCGACCGCGACCACACGGAAGCCGCTGTCCGTCTTCGGCTCGGACGCCTCGACCTCCCAGCCGTCCTGGACCAGCTGCCCGGTCACGGTGAGGGAGTGCCGGTCGAGGTTGGTCTCCGACCAGGGCTGCCCGCACGCCTCGCCGCGCCGCAGACCGCGGAACGCGATCAGGTGCCACATGGTGTACAGCCGGTCGGGAGCGACGAAGTCGAGGAAGGCGCCTGTCTGTTCCGGCGTCCAGACCATCACCGGGGAGGGCTTCTCGCCGGTCTGCTCCCACTTGGCGACCCGCTCGTCCGTCCACACCAGCGCCTTTGGCTTGCGCACCGGATCGATCTCGACGTGGGCCGCCGGGTTGAACGTGATGATCTGCTGCCCGATCGCGTCGTTCAGGGACGCGCGGAGCGTGGCTTTAACGTGCTGGCGCGTGGCAGGGCCGGTCACCCGTCGGAAGGCCGGCATCGCGTCGATCGCCGCCTTCAGCGCCTTCCGGCGAGCACGGTTCTCGGCCCCCTTCCACGGGATCGTCGACAACTCCTCCACGGCTGCCCGCCGCTGGGCGTTCTGCTCCAGGACCTCGGCGTTGCCGTCGGCGATGGCCGTGAACATCTCGCTCAGGTGGCTGACCCGCAGCCGGTCAAGGCGCCGGTGCCCGATGTGCGGCTTGAGGTGCACACGGATGTCCGTCTCGTACCGGCTGATGCCCGACTTCCGGATCCGCTTGCCCGCCAGCCACCGGTCCAGCCACTCGGCCACGGTCAGGCTCCCGACGAGGTCCTGGCCGGCCTTGAGCCGCCGCCGGGTCTCCTCCACGTTGGGCAGCGGCAGCTTCTCGCCGCTGACCTCGGCCAGCATCTCAGCGACCAGCTGGGTGCCTTCGGGGTCGTCGGACTCGGCGAGCCCGAGCAGGGCGCGCACCTGGTCGAGATCGGCCTGCGCCGCCTTGACGTTGGCGTACCCGCCACGGGCGAACGATCGCCTGCTGCCGTCCTCGCGGGTCGGCAGCTCCTGGCGTATGGAGTACTTGCAGTGGTTCCTGCTGTTGCGCTTGGGGCAGGAAGTGCCGAGTTCCTTGCCGGTCTTGGGGTCGCGGCAGGAACAGCGCCGGTAGGTGGAGCCCTTCAAATGTCGTCCTCTTCGTCAGTGTCGGGTGGGTCGATATCGGCGAGCTCGGGCGGCAGATAGGGAAGGATCCCGCCGTGGCTGCTGATGTATGAGCGGGCCTCGCGGAGGGACTCCTTGGCTTGGGAGACTCGCTCGGCGAAGGCCGCATGGGCGCGTTGGGCGTCGGCGCGTCGGACCGGGTCCTTCTCGGTTTCGACGGCGTACTTTGCGTAGCCTTCACCCGCCATGGCGCTCTCGGCCTCAGACAGGGCTGAGATGTGCTGGCGCTGCCGGTGGAGCATTTCGTGGTCGTCCAGTCCGGCGTCGTCCTGGGCCGAGAACCAGAGCAGGGCCTCCCACGGAGGGATCCGCTCCTGGAGAGGCAGCCGCTGCACCTCGGGTACGTACCCGACGGGGTAGATCAGGCAGATCGGGTTAGTCCAGAGGGCCTCTGCCAGCACGATGACATCGACCAGCGGAAGGTTGGCCCTGCGGCCAGACTCCATGTTCGCGATCACGTTGCGAGGGATGGGGTGTCCAAGCAGCTCGCAGCGGTCGGACAACTCCTGTGCGCTCCAACCAATTTCCTTTCTCCGTCTCCGGACTTCGTTAGCCACGGTGGCCATGACGTGGTCCGCCCACTCCGGGACGTTGTCCTCGTCTTCATCATCAGATCCATGTTGTGTCATAGAGACACATTAGCTCGACCAGACTTGTTCTCGTAGGCCCGGAGCCGGACGTGCCACCGCGTTCGCCGACGGCTGTGACGAGAGGAGTGCTGCGTGCGGGAAAACCCGACCGGAACCAGGTCGAAGGGGATGAGTCGCGAGGAGGTGTTGGCCTTGCCGGCGGCCATTGACCTGGACACCAGCAATCGCGCGCTGGGCCTCGGGCGGAGCAAGGGCTACGAGCTGGCCAAGCGGGGCGAGTACCCGTGCAAGGTGCTGCGGCTGGGCAAGGCGTACCGCGTGGTGACCGCAGACCTGCTGGACCTGCTGGGCCTGGCCGCTTGAGGCGGAGAGAAAGTAGCAGACGATTCTGCGCGGAGCTGACACAGAAATGCTGGACTGTGCCAGGGGTCGGACGTACTGTTCGTCGTCGCCCGGCTCCGCCAAGGGCTCACGGGAAACGAATGAGCCCCCGACGCGCCAACGTCGGAGGCCCCGGCAACATCCCCACACGCGATCACACGGTCAACCCGAGTGGCCTGCACGCACGCGGCCACACGAGAAGGAGCTGCCTCTTGAAACCTACGACATCCACGCCCCCTGCCGCACCCGCCAAGACGGGCTGGCCCGTGCCCGCGATCCCCGGCCAGCTGGATGCCCACCTGCGCGGCGCACAGGACGGAGAGCTCGACGCAGCCGCCGAATCCTCTGTCGAGGCCGATAGCCCTCCGGAGCCGCGGGCCCCCGCCTCGGAGGGGGAGCAGTTCCTGGACGAGCTGTGGACCACGATCCGCCGCTACGTGGTCATGCCCAGCGAGGAGGCCCTGACCGCCACCACGCTGTGGGCGGCAGCCACCCACCTGCAAACCGTGTGGCAGCACGCCCCGCGCCTGGCGGTGGTCGGGCCCGCGAAGCGGTGCGGGAAGTCGCGGCTGCTGGAGGTCCTGATCGAGACCGTCCACGATCCGCTGATCACGGTCAACGCGTCAGCGGCGGCGATCTTCCGCTCGATCAGCGAGGGCAATCCGCCCACCCTGCTGGTGGACGAGGTAGACACGATCTTCGGGTCGGCGAAGGTCGCGGAGAAGAACGAGGAGATGCGCGGCCTGCTCAACGCGGGCCACCAGCGCAACCGCCCCACCCTGCGCGTGTCCGGCCCGAACCACGACGTGCAGAAGTTCTCCACCTTCGCCATGGCCGCCCTGGCCGGCATCGGGGACCTGCCCGACACGATCATGGACCGGTCCGTGGTCATCCGCATGCGCCGCCGTGCCAGCGGCGAGAAGGTGACCTCCTGGCGTTACGGCCGCGACGACCTGGCGGTCAGGGCACTTCGGGAGCGGCTGGCGGCCTGGCTGGCCAGCGTCCGCGACGAGGCCATCGCGCTGGAGCCCAAGCTCCCGGTCGACGACCGCGCCGCCGACACGTGGGAGCCGTTGATCAGCGTCGCCAACCTCGCGGGCGGGCGCTGGCCGATGATCGCCCGTACGGCGTGCAAGGCCATGACGGACTACGAGTCCGGGCGGGACCAGGACGGCGGGCTGAAGATCCGCATCCTGACCGACATCCGCAAAGCGTTCGCCAGCGTGGGTAACCCGCCCGCCCTGCGGACCGCCGACCTGCTGAACTTCCTTAACGAGGACCCTGAGGCGCCGTGGGCCGAGATCAGCTCCGCCGGGCTCACCCCACTGAAGCTGCGGGCCCTGCTGACCGACTACGGCATCAGCTCCGGCAACCGCCGCTTCCCCGGCGGCAACCAGGCCAAGGGCTTCACCCTCGCGCAGTTCACCGACGCCTGGACCCGGTACTGCCCGCCGGAACAGCCCGCTCACAAGGCAGCACCCGCCACCGGGCCGTGACCCGCCTCAACTCGTCCCACCCGTCCCCGCGCAGGTCAGCGCGGGGACGGGTCAGGACGCCGCAACGGGTCAACCCGACATCACCACGCTGCTGACCTCGCCGAACACGGCAGGCGCGGCTCTCCGCCGCCCTCCGAGGAGTGTCGGCGCGGTCTGCGGACCAACACCCGTACCGACCCGTCCCCACTCGTCCCACCGACCGTCTCCGAGCCGGACGCCCCGTCCCTCGCAACGAGTCGGGTCGACATCAGCCGCTCACCCGTACCTGCTCTGACCAGCGACGGGACGAGTGGGACGAGTCCGCGCCCTTCACGGCCACCCGCCCCTGTGGTCCCCGCCAACTCCCCGGAGCCTCACGCTTGCCCTCGCACGCCATCCCGTCCTCCCCCACCCCATCTCCGGCTCGGCCCAAACTGGCCGTGGCGATTCGTACCGGGGTCGCGCTCATGGCGCTCGGCGCGTTCGCGCTGTCCTACGACGCCCTGCGTCAGATGGCCGCCGCCAGCCACGTCCACGCAGCCCTCACATACGTCTTCCCCCTCCTCGTCGACGGCTTCATCGCCCTGGGAATCGGCGCGCTCATGGTTCTGCACGCCGGACCTCTGCGCGCCCGCCTTTACGTGGCCTCGCTGGTCGCACTCGCCACGGCCACAAGCATCTGGGCCAACGTGCTCCACGCGATCCGCCTCAACCAGCAAGCCCGCCACACCGGACTCCCGCTGGACGACATCACCGTGGGCGCCATCTCCGCCATCGCTCCGCTCGCACTGGCAGGCGCGGTCCACTTCTACTTGCTCGTCCAGCGCCAACCCGCCACGCGCCACAACACCGCAGACGTCCAAGCCGCCACGCGCCACAAGCCCGACGTCGTGGACGAACCTCGCCAGGTGCTGGCAGCCGACGCTGGGGCGCCAACACCCGTGGAAACGAGCCGGGATGTGGCCGAGCCTGCGGGGAAACAAGAGGCGGAAATCAACACCCCGCCCAAGCGCAAGGGACGCAAGCCCAGCGCCACCTTGGAGCAGGCCATCGAGATAGGCCGCACCGCGCAGCCCGGCCGGGACGGACACGCCTCCCGCCGTCGCATCGAGGACGCCGTCCGCGACAAGGGCTTCACCATCAACAAGGACCTCGCCGAGGAGGTCAAGGACCTCCTCCAGGCCGAACTGGACGAGCACGCCGCCGCCGTCCACTGATCCAGCCTGCCCACCCGTACCGGCACCGCGGGTGGGCAGGCACCTTCCCCGCACTCCGCCCGCTGAGGCGACCCCACCTCCGAAGAAAGGCCCGGCATGTCCGACCTGCACACCCCCGACCTCACCGTCCACCAGCAGCACAACACCCGTACCCCAGCCCCAGACCAGGCAGCAAGGTATGGCGTTGGACCGTCCAAGGGCCGGTCCAACACTGCCTCCGCCCCGGGGGTGGCGGAGGTGCAACCCCGGCGCGAGGGCGCACCGGGGCAGGAGGCGGCCGGTGGCGCCGACGCCGGCCAGCCCGTCGTGCGTGCCGCCGACGAGGCCGCGCTGTACCGGGTCGCCCGCCGTCGCGCTCGTGACACCGAGCAGCGCAAGATGCGTGTCGATGTCCGCTACAGCGCCGACGAGCACACCGAGATCCTCGCCGAGGCCCGCCGTCTGAATCTGGCCGGCGCGCACTACGTCGGCGCCGTCGTCATGGCCCACCTGAACGGTGATCTCGCGCTGCCCGGCCAGCGGACCTCCCACGATGACCTGATCGACGAGCTCGCCGCCCTGCGGTTCCAGGTCGCCGCTATCGGCAAGAACGTCAATCAGATCGCCTTCAAGCTGAACTCCGGCGGCCATCCACACCCTGGGGACACAGCCCTTCTCGCGGAAGCCCGACGCGTCCTCGGCCTGGCCCGTGACGCCGCCACGTCGATCGATGTGGCCTCGGACGATGCCGCCACATCGAAGCGAGCCGCCTAGTGATCGCGAAGATAGGCAAGGCCGGCGCCAACACCCGCGGGGTCCTGAGGTATCTGTACGACACCGTCCGGGCCAAGGATCACACCGACCCCCACCTCGTGGCCTCCTTCGACGGCTTCGCCCCCGATCCCGGACGCGACCCCGACGCCACGCTCGCCCAGCTCGCCACGGTCCTCGACCTGCGGGTCAAGCAGGCGGGCGACCGGGCACGCGACAAGCACGTGTGGCACTGCTCGGTGAGGGCCGCACCCGAGGACCGGATCCTGTCGGACGAGGAGTGGGCGGTGATCGCCCGCCGTGTCCTGAACGCCACCGGCATCGCTCCCGCCGGCGACCCGGACGCCTGCCGCTGGGTCGCGGTCCGCCACGCCGAGGACCACATCCACATCGTTGCCACCAAGGTCCGCGGCGACCTCAGCACACCCCGCAACTGGAACGACTACTTGCGCGCCGACAAGGAGTGCGCCGCGATCGAGAAGGAGTACGGCCTGCGCCAGGTCGTGCGCGGCGACCGCACCGCCGCCAAACGCCCCACCCGTGCCGAGAAGGAGAGGGCCCTGCGCGCCGGGCACACCGCCACGCCCCGGGAGAGGCTGCGGGCCAGCGTCCGCACGGCGGTGGCGGCTGCCACGGGCACCGAGGAGTTCTTCACCATCCTCCGCGACGCGGGCGTGCTGGTGGACATCCAGCGCTTCCCCTCCGGCGACATCCGCGGCTACAAGGTCGCCCTCGCCGACGACAGGAACGCCAAGGGCGAGCCGGTGTGGTTCTCAGGCTCCACCCTCGGCCCCGACCTGTCCTACCCCAAGATCAGCGAACGCCTCGCACCCACGGAATCCGCTCCCATGGGCCGGCACTCCGGCCGTCGGCGAACGGCATGGCAGCAGGTCACCGACGCCGTCGACCAGATCCCTGACGTTCTCGACCAGGCCGACGACGCCGTGGGCCAGGCTCACATCACCGTGGTCGCCGAAACCCTCGACGCCCTCCCCCTCATCGCCCCCGCCAGCTACAGGCCCCAGCTGGCCCAGGCAGCCGCGGCATTCGAGCGGGCCAGCCGCTCCCGCATCCGCGCCCGCCACCAGCAGGCCCAGGCCACACGCCGGGCCATCAAGGCGATCGTGCGTGAACCCGCGCCGAAGGACGGAGCCCTCCTAGCGATCCTCCTCGACGCCCTGCTCGTGGCCGTCGTCGCGGCCCAGCACTGGCACCACAACCGCCAGCACGACCAGCAGGCCGAAGCCGCCCGCCAGGCAGCCGAGCACCTGCACGCCGCCTACCAGGCAGCCGCCATGCAGCCCCTGACCGTGATCCAACAGCGCGGTTTCCGTCTGGCCGTCACGGTGCAGCAGCGGCAGGCCGCCCTCGTCCGCCAGGCACTACCGGACCTGGCCGAGCAGATCCTCACCGAGCCCGGCTGGCCCGCCCTCGCCGCCACCCTCACCGACGCCCAGAAGGCTGGCCACGACCCGACCGTCCTGCTCACCGAAGCCACCCGACGACGGGAACTCGACACCGCCGCCTCCATCAGCGACGTCCTCGTCTGGCGCCTTCGCGGCAGCGCCCACCTGCCCGCCACCCCTCACGGCCTACCTGCCCGCGGCAGCCGACGCACCCCGCCGGCAACCCCTGCCGCACAGCCGGCGGCCAGGGCAGCGAGCGACTCAACCCGCCGTCGCTGACCGAGGAAGGGCGGCCGAAGCACACGGCAAGCCACCCAGCGCAGGGACAGGCAGCCGGTGGCGGGAGCCCTTCCCGCCACCGGCCGCACGCCATCCGGTCAGACCGGCTGCCGGGAACTGCCCGGCTGCCGGTCGGCCTCGCTACGGTTCGACGTTCGTACAACCAACTGTCCTAATTGGTCATCAGGATTCAAGTTGGTTCAGAACCGGCGGGTCAATCGGTCGAGATCCTCCACCCCCATAGCCGCTCCGCTCCTTGGATCTAGCGTGTCAGCCGTGCCTGACATCGAGTACGAGAGT
Organism: Streptomyces sp. CB00455; assembly: GCF_001905445.1. Taxonomy (GTDB): domain Bacteria; phylum Actinomycetota; class Actinomycetes; order Streptomycetales; family Streptomycetaceae; genus Streptomyces. Next base: position 522,298 of record NZ_LIVQ01000004.1, read on the forward strand.
CGCGGGGTTCCGCTGGAGGAGTACCAGTTCACCCCCCGAGACCATCGCGAGCAGCAGCAGCGCGACACCATGAGGCAGTTCGTTAGCCGACAGGTCGAGGAGGACGTTGCAAAGTGCCGGGCAGACCCGGAGATGGCTGCGCGGCGCCGCCAGGCGTTCGAAAATGCCTGGAAGCTGATGCAGTCCTTCAAGAAGGCGGACCACGAGATCATGCGGTGGCGGGTCCGTCTGTACTGCGGCCACATCGCCGAAACTCGGCGTCACTACGAAAGCTGCAATCCCACCCTGCACGGCTCCTCCTCGATGGACTGCCCAGAATGCGGGAAGGAGTCTTCGGCGATCGTGGCCTTCGAACCCATCGGACTCGTGGGAGAGCCGCCCGCCGCTGCTCGTGAAGAACTGGCAGCTCCTCCACCGCCAAAACGGCCGACCCGTGCTGAGCTTGAACGCCGCATCGCCCAGCTGGAGAAGGAGAACGAGCGCCTTCGAGTGCTGGGCCGCATCGATTGACGCCCTGGACAGCGCTTTCGTCGCCGTCGTTTACCGGAGCGCCTCTTCCTCGATGAGGCAGGCGACTGCCGGCCACGGAACGCGCAGCTCGCCAAAAAGAGTCCAGTAGGCGAATGCCTCGCGGACCATGGCGCTGACGCCGAGGCGGGCAGCGTCCGGGGCGATGGCGCCTATGACTCGCCGCGTGATTCCTCCCGCTCCGCGCGCCGCGGGAGTGATTCCGTGGCCGAGGAGGAGTGTGGCGGTGCGGATAGCGTCGAGCGTCGTCGGCGGTGCCGACTGGGCGAAGCGACCGTAGACCAGGTCGTACCAGTGTTTCCGGGTACGTGCCCAGGCGAGGCGTTCCAACCCGGTGCCGAGGTCCACAGCCAGGCGGTCCGGGTGGTCGGTGTTCCACAGGAGGACGATGTCGCCGAGGGTGAGGTCCAGGTGGCGGAAGCGCAGGGTTAGGCCTTCGACCTCTTTTCGGCGCCAGGGGATGAGAGTGCCGTAGATGCTCAGGTGCCGAGCGTGGAAGCCGAGTCGGGAGAGGACGGTCAGCCAGCCGTCGAGGATGGCTCCGTACTCGTCTAGGTCCTTGATGGGTTGGACTCGGGAGACATTGACGAAGGAGGTCAGGAACCCCTCGGCCAAGAAGCCCCTGGCGTCGCGTTGGCCTGTGAAGCGGACGACTGGCTGGGGGAGGAATCCACTCCGATAGGTGTGGGGCTTGCCCTCCTTGAGGAGGGGGTCGAGGGCCTGGACCGCGGAGATGGTGAGCTCGGTCTCTCGGCCCCATCGGAGCGGAAGGCAGGCGTCACGAGGGGCGCCGTTGCCCGCGAACCCGTGCTGCAGACCGTCCAGCAGCTCGCGCCACGAGGGTGGTCGACGCGGCGAGCTGTAGGGGGTGCCTCGAAGCGGGTGTTGGATCTGGATGCGGGAGCCGTCGGCGGCGAACTCCCAGTGGGGACCTAACGCCGCGCGGAGCACAGCGGGTATCCGCAAGGCCAGGGAGTCTCCGGCCAAACTGCTTGCCCCAGTCAGCACGATCGGGCTGCCATCGCCGAGAAGTGCCGCGCAGGGTCGAAGCGGCGCAGGCCGATCTCTTGGACCTGACCGTGGTCGAGGCCCTCCGCCTGCTCGATGGCGTGTGCCAGTCGGCGGGCCGCTGTCTCGTCGTCCTCATCGGGATCGGCCACGCTGATCGCGCCGGTCTGGTCGCAGAGGGCGGCTTCGGCGCAGGTGCCGGTTCGCCAGGTGAGGGCGGCCATCGGGGTGCCGGCGCGGAGGGATTCGCCGAACACAGCGGCGCCGGCCTCCACATAGGTGCGGGCGTAGGTGTAGACGAAGACGGACGCTTCGCGGATGGCAGCGGTCTTGGCGGGGCCGCCGAGTTCGCCGACCCACTTGACGTGGTCTGCGCTGAAGAGCCGATCGTGGCGTCGTACGTAGCCCTCGTCGAAGACCGGTCCGACGATCCGGATCCGGCGGCCGAGTATCTGAGCAGCACGTACGGCGATGTGCGGAGCCTTCTCCTCGTCGATCCGGCCGAGCCACACGAGGTCGGTACCGGCGACCGCCGGCGGCTCCTCCTCGTTGAGGCCGAGGTGCACGGCCAGCTCGGGGATCGGCCGGTGGTCGGCGTACCGCTCGATCATCTCGGGCGAGTAGCAGTAGAGCCGTGACCGCTTGCCGTCGAAGGCGGTAGCGGCGTGCTGGAACACCGGAGAGTGCTGGAACGTGGCGACGTCACAGTCCAGGTCGTTCCAGGTGCGGGTCCAGGCGGGCAGCGAGGGGTACTCGTGCCCCACGATCAGAAGGTCGTATCGGGCGCCACGGAGCTCGCGCTCGGCGAGCGATCCAGCGGTGACGTCCTCCAGACGGACCGGCTTACGGACCCAGTCGTTCTCCAGGTCCGTGAGCCAGCCCGGCCCCAGGAGGTGTACGTCGGCGCCTGCGGCCCGGGCGCCGACGGCGACCGCCCACAGCCATCGTTCGATCCCGCCGTACCCGGCGGGTGGAAAGGCGTAGCTACCAGGGAAGTCGCAGACGCCGACGAGCACGTTATGCCTCCGGTGTTCCGTCCGCCGAGATACGGCGGAAGCCGAGGTACGGGAAAAGGGATTCGGGAAGGACGAGGGAGCCGTCCTGCTGCTGGCACTGTTCGAGGAGCGCGGCCAGGGTGCGGCCGATGGGCAGGCCGGAGCCGTTGAGGGTGGCGACGAGCTTGGGCTTGCCGTCCTCGCCTCGGGTGCGGATGTTCGCGCGACGGGCCTGGAAGGTGCCGAAGTTCGAGATCGAGGAGATCTCCCGGTACGTGTTCTGGCTGGGGATCCAGACCTCGATGTCGTACGTGAGCTGGGCGGAGAAGCCCGTGTCACCGGCGGCCAGCTTGACGACGCGGTACGCGAGGCCGAGCTCCTTCAGGCACGCCTCGGCGTGGCCGACCATCGTCTCCAGCGTCACGTCCGCGTCCGCCGGGTCGACCATCTGGACGATCTCGACCTTGGCGAACTGGTGCTGGCGGATCAGACCGCGGGTGTCGCGACCGTACGAGCCCGCCTCGGACCGGAAGCACGGAGTGTGCGCGGTGAGGGCCAGCGGCAGATCGGCCGGCGGGATGATCTCGTCGGCGTAGAGGTTGGTCAGCGGTACCTCGGCCGTCGGGATGAGGAACAGCTCGCGGTCGGCTACGCCGGTCTTGAACAGGTCCTCCTCGAACTTCGGCAGCTGCCCGGTGCCGGTCATCGTCTTGCGGCTGACCAGGTACGGAACCGCGTGCTCGACGTACCCGTGACGGCGGGTGTGGATGTCGAGGAAGAGCGTCGCCAGGGCGCGCTCCAGGGCGGCGCCCGCCCCGCGGGAGACGACGAACCGGGGGCCTGACAGCTTCGTCGCCCGGGCGAAGTCGAGCATGCCGGTGCTCTCGCCGAGGTCGACGTGGTCCTTCGGCTCGAAGGAGAAGGCCGGCGGGTTGCCCACGCGCCGTACCTCGACCGCGAACTCGTCGGAGTCGCCGTCCGGGGCCGCGTCGTCCGGCAGGTTCGGGATGGTCAGGAGCAGATCCGTCAGCTCCTCCTGCACCTGCTCCTGCTCGGTGTCGATGTCCCGGATCTGGTCCTTCAGCTCGCGGGCGCGCTCCTTGAGCTTGGAGATGTCGCCGCCCTGCTTGGCCGTCTGCTGGACCTCGCTCGCCACCCGCTTGGCCTCCGCCCGCAGCTCGTCGGCTGAGCGGATGCTCTGGTTGCGCCGGGACTGGAGGTCTTCCAGCCGGGACAGGTCCAGGGAGTAACCGCGACGAGCGAGCCGACGAACTGCTTCGGCACCCATTTCAATCAGGGCGCGGGCGTCATGCATGAGGAAGATCCTTTTTATCCAGCGAGTGGGATGGGGATACCGCATCGACGGTAGCAACCGTCGACCCCTCGCTGATCCGCAATATCGTCGAGTCACCATCGGTGGCTGATTCGTGGTGAACGCTCATATCAAGATCGTCCAGCAGTGCCGTGATGAGGATGGGGAGCTCGTCATCGGGTATGGCGACCGGCTCGACGTACGGGGCCTCCGGGAAGAACAGCGGCATGCGGTCGTCTGGCGAGCGGTCCCGGTGCCAGAGCAGTACGGAGACGAGCAGACCGTGGCTGACGAGTACACGGGGACCGGGGTGCTCCAGGGCGGCGAGGATCCCGGAGAGCATCCTCCGGATGCCCTCGCGCTGCGATTCTGCGGCACCGGGTGGACGCTGCCCCGCACCGTGAGTGTCGAGCCAGACCGCGTATTCGAGGAACGGGCTGCCCTCGAATTCCCCGTAGTCGAGTTCGTTCAGCCGGCCATCGACAACCAGCGTGGCCGCGGGAACGCCCATCAGAAGAGAAGTCGTCTGCTTGGCTCGCGGGAATTCGCTGGTCAGCCACGTGGACACGGAGTGTAAGGGGAGGGTGGTCCAGGCACGGCTGAGTGACTGCCGGCCTTCCTCGTTGAGGTGGATGTGCTTGGTCGGGTCGCCATTGACGAGGTACCGCTTGCTGTAGTTCGTCTGGCCGTGGCGAACGATGTAGGTGGTCACGTTCCGCTCCGTGGAGTTGATGCCGAGAGGTCGGAGAGCACTTCCGCCATCTGCGGTGCTCTCGGGTCGTCGGTCTCCAGGTAGAAGAGGAGACCGTCGAGGGCGAGCAGGCGGCACCAGGGCGCGAGTACGGGGATGGGGATCCGGGAGATGCGTGAGGCAGTGGTCAGCCGCTCCCCGGTCCTGCGGGCGAGGTCGTAGTAGACGGTCCAGAACGCCCAGTCGAACGCCGGGTCACCCACCATGGGGAGCGGGTCGATTAGGCGCGGGTGCGCTAGCCAGTCGAAGGGCACGTTCTCCCGGTACAGGTCCGCGTGCAGGACCGTCACCCGGCTCGGGTCTTCCTCAAGTTCGGTGAGTGCCGGGAGGGTGGCGTCAACGAGAGGGCGCCAGGCGCCGGTGTCGAGCGCGTGCTCCCGTCGTCGGATCCGGGGGAGGACTTCCCCGTCGAGGTAGCCGGCGAGCCGGGGGAAGTCGTTCGGCCGGTTTCTGCGCCGCCCGAGGGTGTGGAGTCCCTGAAGGGCAGCGGCGACCATCGGCGTCTCACGCGCCGGCCGATCTGCTCCCCCGGGCCGCCCCCCTACGAGTTCGAGGGCGGCCACAGCCAGATCGTCTGCGGCCTCCAAGACGTCTGCCGTTGGTCCGCCGGCCCACAGGCGTAGAGCGTCCACCTCGTGGCGGTACCGGGCGGGGTCGACCCAGGCTTTGAGGAGCAGCGGACGCCCGTCGAGGTCGGTCGCCGTGGCGATCACCGAGGCGTGTCCAGCGTCGAAGTAGTCCCCGAGTGAGAGCTTCCAGCGTTCCGCAGCCCCCGCTAGCAGGCCGGGGACTGCATCTATCCAGCCCTCGACTCTGTTGCCGTAGTGCGCGAGTAAGCGCCGCCTGCAGCCTGGGGGGATCTCTCCGAGCGTCCGCTTCGGCATCAGCTCAGCACGATCCCGTCGGAGACGAGCTCGTCCGTCAGGGCCGGGAACTCGGTGAGGATCTCCGAGACCAGGGCCTGCACCTTGTCGACCTCGGTGTCGGGAGCGGAGAGGCGGACGAGGATGCGCCAGGGCTCATCGAGCCGCTGCCCGGTGGTGCTCACGAGGTGCACCTCCGCGTGGCCCGCGGTCGCCTCGTGGAGCCGGGAGGCCAGCCGCTGCGCGGCGATGTTGTAGAGCTTGCCAACGTGGTAGACGGGGTTTTTGCCGTTCGCCCCCTCCAGGTTCATCGGCCGCAGCGGCGTGATGAGACCGTTCACACGGTTGCCTCGGCCGACGACGCCCTCGTCACCGGACTCGATGGAGCTGCCGGTGTACGTCAGGTACAGCTCGTCCTTCTCCGGCACGTCCCGGGCGTTCAGCCGGAAGCGGGTCTCCGCCCCGGACATCCGGAGGGCGGCGAGCCGGTGGCACTCGGCCAGAACGCTCTCCGAGTTGCGGACGTACTCCGCCCGGCTGGCGACATGGCGCGACTTCTGAGGGACACACAGCACGACGTCCGCCCGGTCCCCGTCCCAGTAGCCCATGAGCTTGACGTCGGAGCCGCACCAGGCGTGGGCGAGGGTGAAGTCACTCTCGCCCGAGAAGTGGTCCACCAGCTCGCGGACGAACGACTCGAACGGGTTCTCCGGCGCCCAGCCCGTCCCGAGGGACGTGTCGTTGGACAGCCGTACCCGCCGCTCGCGGAGGTCGTCGATGGAGCGCGGGTTGAACCAGCGGGTGCGGTCCGGCACTCCGTCACCGGTGAGGACGGCGCCCGGGCTGGAGTTGCTGGTGATGTTGAACGTGATGTCGAGGTGGTTCGACACCTCGGGGAGCCGCTCGGCGAAGAAGGCCCCGACCTCGGCCTCGACGATCTCCTGTACGGGGATCCGTTCCCCGCCGCAAATGGGTGCGGCCCGTCCGTTGACCAGGACGCGGACGGGGGACGTCATCCCGCCGGCGCCGTAGCGGACCTCGCTGGCCCCACCGAGGAGGGCGAGCTTGTCGAAGTTGTGGTGCAGGACGGCACCGAAGTGCCGGACGGTGTAGTGGCTGTAAGCGCGGGACAGCCGCTCGGCGAGGTGGTCTGCCAGGGTGTCCGGGTGGCCGAGGCCCTTGCGCTCCACGATGGTCGTCGCGTCCGGAGTGGCCCTGCCGGTCTCGATGACGAGGTGGCTGTTTCCGATGGTCGTGCTTGTACGAGGCATCAAGAACTCCCGTTCAGGGGGGCTAAGGAAATGTGCGCAGGGCGTCAGCACGCCCGGATGAGCGCTGAAGTGCGAGGTCAGCGTGGGACGCCAGCTGCCCGAAGAACCGCAACGGACCGAGCCAGTGCCCTGTAAGCGGCTGTTGGCTGCTCTTCGGCAGCGATTCGAGAAACATCGTGGGTACTGAGCAGGTCGATGTCGTGTGGCCGCCGGCGATCAAGCCAGAGGAGGAGTCGCCAGGCCAGAACGGGCCCGCTGAACGGCATCGCAGTCAGGAGATCGACCGGAACCCGCTCGTGTGGCACGTCCGCGTACAGCAAGTCACGTACGAGGTGAAAGACGACGTCGGTGTAATCGACGACAGCGGGACCGCAGGCGCTGGCCTCCCAGTCCACGACGTGTAGGCGCTCGCCGTCGACGAGGAGGTGCTCGGGCTTGAGGTCGCCATGCAGGTAAACCACGGGCTGCGAGTCGAGTGGAAGGAGGAACCCTCCCAGCACCCCCCACCAAGACCGCCCCCGACAGCGTGACGAGAGCTGGTCCAGCAGAAACTGGTGCTGGGAAACGGGGCCGGCTTGCCTTCGTTCCCAACCGAAGCCGGGGGTGAGGTCAACAGCAGGTTGATGCACCCTGCCGCTCACATCGAGAACGTGACCTATGTACTCATCGATCGCTTCATGCGCGCCGATCGAGCAGGGCGTCCCAGGCAGCATGCGGAAGACCGTCCAGGACCCAGCCTCGCCCTTTCCCGTGGCCAGAACAGCCGGGGCCGAGACCCCTCGAAGGACGGCCCGCCCAACCGTGTCAGCCTCACGCCGTCGCCGGCCTTCCGGATCGATCTCCACGTAGACCTTCAGCAGTGCAGAGCCGTCCATCGCACGCCGAGTTCGGGAGTGCGGCTTGCCGGTCACTGGCCCGAAGGGGCCGAGATGGTGCTCGATGTCCGTTTCTGTCATCTCAGCGCCGAGCACAATCCCACCTCCAGCCTGCCGCTTTCACGTGAATGACCTTGCCGGGGTTGATGGCCCCGCCGTCGTGCTTGCGCCAAGTAAGCCCGAGTCCTCGCCATCGAGCAGTGGACGGGGTTAACAGGACCGGCTGTTAACTGTTAACTCCCCACGTCAGACGCCACCTTGGACGCATAGTGAGAGGGGGCGGCCGCGATGTGCTTCGGGGGAGAGATGAAGTCCAAGAGCAGACTTCAGACAGCGCGGCTCAGCCGCGGATGGATGCAGGGGGACCTCATCGAGGCTCTTGTTGCCAGTGCCGAGCGCCTCGGCGTCGAATCACCCTCCCCCGCCAGCTGGAAGACGCTCGTCTCCATGTACGAGAACGGTCGACGACCGGTGAGCGCGGACCACCAGCCCCTCTTCCGCGAGGCCTACCAAGCGACGAACGAGGAACTCGGATTCCCGGAGCCCGGAATCCTGCTGGAGAACCGGACACCTCATCCGCCGGCGGGCCCACTCCGGACGAAGAACCCCGTACCGATCAGCCCGGAGCTGCTGACGTACCTGACCTCCCTCCTCGACCAGCACGCCCAGGCCGAGCCGCTTGTCGGTCCACAGTTTCTGCTGGCACCTGTGCAGAGCCAGATGCCCCTCATAGAGCAGATGTGCCAGGACGCCTACGGGCCCTTACGCGAGGACGTCCTGCGCGTCAGCGCTCGGTACACCGAGTTCCTTGGGTGGCTGCATCAGGACACGGGCCACGCGGACAAGGCCATGCGGTGGACCAGCCTCGCCATGGAGTACGCCCAGGAGCTGGGCGACCCCATGTTGATCGCCTACCTATTCCAGCGACGCAGCAACATCGCCACCGAGGCCGGCCACGCAGGACACGGCGCTGGCCTCGCCAGCGCCGCGCTCCGCTTCGCTACACAGCTCTCCCCACGGGTCCATGCCGTCGTACTGCGCCAGCTTGCCAACAGCAAGGCCGGGCTAGGTGAAGCGGCCGAGACCGCCCGTGCGATCGACCAGGCTCTCGCTGCCGCCTCCAGAGGCGATGACGCTGACCCCATGGCCGGGTACTGCTCCGTGGCCTACATCGAAATGGAAGCCGCGAACTGCAACGTCCGCCTGGAACGCCCAGGCCAGGCGGCGGAGATCTACCAGGAAAGCCTCAGGCACTGGCCCGCCGTACAAGAGCGGGACCGCGGCCTGTGCCTCGCACGTCTAGCAACGGCCAACGCCCTCCTCGAAGACGTGGAGGGGGCCCACCAGACCGCCGAGCAAGCACTGGGGATCGCCCAACGGACGGGCTCGGCACGCATCCTGAACGAGCTGTACCGACTTCAACCCCACCTTGCGCCCTGGCGCAAACTGGTGGAAGTTTCAGAGCTGAACAGGGAGCTCGACACGATGAAGAGAGCCGCCCCGTAGTCGACCCTTAGGGAGTGCCGTGAACCTGCTGCCGACCGCCACCAGCACGGACGTCGAGGACCGACAGCCACGCGTCGCCGTGCTCCCCGTCGGCTCCTTCGAGCAGCACGGCCGCTATCTCCCACTGATCACCGACACGGCAATCGCCTGCATCATCGGCCAGGAGGTCGCTGACGCCTACCCGGTCCACCTGCTCCCGCCGATCACGATGTCGTGCAGCCATGAGCACGCCGCGTTCCCCGGCACGGTCAGCATCAGCGCGAAGACCCTGTTCGCCGTGATAGACGACATCCGCGCATCCCTCGCCCGGTCCGGCATCAGAAAGCTCGTGATCATCAACGGCCACGGCGGCAACTACGTCCTGTCGAACATCGTGCAGGAAGCCAACGTCGACGGTCCCGCCGTCTCCCTCTTCCCGCTCAGCGCCGACTGGGACCGAGCCCGCGAGCACGCCAGCTTGGACTCCGACCGCCACGCCGACATGCACGCCGGAGAGATCGAGACCTCCATCCTCCTGCACGCTGCCCCAGAACTCGTGCGAGACGGAAACGCCGATGCCGACCACGACGGCGGCCCACGTCCCTTCCTCCTAGTCCAGGGCATGAGGGCGTACACCACATCCGGCGTGATCGGCTTTCCGTCCTTCGCTACCGCAGGCAAGGGCAAAGCCGTGCTGGCCAGCCTGACCGGCAGCTTCGCCGGCCACTTTGAAGTCCTCGGCACGAACGACTAAAGCCAGCCGAGCCAACCCGCACTTTCCTCGAAGGATTTCTGCTTTGACGCCTGCGACACAGGCTTCCCGATCAGCTCGATAGTCCTCTACCTCGGGACCGGGCCAATGTCACCGGCTGCCTGCGGATCCGACCGTAGGTTGTCGCGGCCCGGCGGACCATCTTCCGCTCGTCGGTGTCGCCGTACCATCCTGCTCAGTCTCTGGCCCGCCAACACCAGGGATCGCCCTGTTGGTCGGTGACAAGGACCCCCAGCCTCCAACACCTCGTACCCCGAGCGGGACGCTACCGGTCTCCCTCATGACCGGCCGGGCGGAGTATGCGGGGATCCGGCTGTGTTCGGGCAGTGACGTGCCGCACAATGGGGGCTCGCCGCAGAGGAGGGGGCTTGGCGTGCCGTTGGTGCATGTCCATGGAATTGGCAACCGAGCGCCGCAGGATCCGGAGCATATGGCTGTGCGCGATGCGCTGTACCGCCAGCATGTCCTGTCCGCGCTGGGCTGTGATCCAGACAAGACGCGGGTCTGGAGCCCGTGGTGGGGCAGCCTGCTCGCGGAGCCTGCATGGGGCTGGGCTTCCCTAGACGTCGCGGGAATGGAGCGGCTCGGCGGCGCCGAAGAAGCAAGCGCCGCGGAGGCGTCGGTGCTAGACGTGGCCGCGCAGGTCGGCGCGGCCGAGCCCGAACGGGTGCTGGTCGCTGCGGCTGCGACCTCGCTGCAGTGGGCCATCGAGATCGTTTGTAAGGCCCTAGCCGGCACCGAGGACGAGCTGCGTGAGGGCGCGGCGTTCTGCGGGAAGGCCACTGCGTACTGGGCTGAGCGCTCGGATACCGGCGGGCGAGGTGACGGACCGGCTGTCTTTCCGTGGCTCGTCGAAGTTGGTGACGACACGGAGTTGCTGGAACGGCTCAGTGCAGAGCTCGAGGCATGGCGTCCTAATCCCGTGCCGAACATCATTGGTTCTGCGGAGGGCTGGGAGACGTTCGGTGCCGCAAGCAGTGTGCCCCGGGCTGCCCGATTGGTGCTGCGGCGGCTCAACTCCTGCGCGGCCATGACTGTCACGCGTGGGGGCGCGGCACTTCTGCGCCGACCCACTCGCAGGCTGGCGCTGCTGCTGGGTGATGTGATGGGCTACTTCGCCCAGCGAGACACCGTCGAGAACAGTTCGATCATTGCCTTGGTTGGCGAGGCGCTCGAAGAGGCTGCCGATCACGCTCGGCAGAACGACGAGCCCCTGGTCGTCGTGGCGCACAGCATGGGCGGCAACATCATTCATGACGTGCTCTCCCACTTCCGTCCCCACCTTCAGGTGGATCTGCTGGTCACCGCAGGGACGCAGGTCGGACTCTTCGAAGAGCTGAAACTCTTCCGCGCCAGCGACCGATCGCTGACCGGAACTGGCGGACGAAAGGTGCCTGCACTACCCAACGTGGGTCGGTGGATCAACGTGGTGGACCAGGCAGACCCGCTCGCCTTCAGTGCGGCCACGGTGTTCGCCGGCGCGGAAGACCTGCACTTCGGCACCGGGGCCTGGTGGGCGCACGGCGGCTATGTCACCTCCCCCCACTTCCACCATCGTGTTGCCATGCGCGCTGCAGAGGGGAAGCGGTGACCACGCTGTGGCAGAGCGAGGACACCGGCCCAGCCATCCATGTCCTGGTCATCGGCGTCGGCCGCTACGACCATTTCAACGGCGGCAGCAAGCACCAAGCCCGCCCCGGAATGCTAGCCAAGGGGCTGGGACAGTTGACCGCGCCTCCGGCCTCAGCGTATGAGGTGTGCGTAACGCTGTTGAAAGAGCTACGTGATGTGCCGGACCGGGCACTAGGCAGCATCGAAGCCGTCATCTCGGCCGAAGATCCGCAGCTTCCCGCAGGCTTCGCAGACCTGTTCCCCGACGTAGACGAGGCGATCGGCACCACAGCCGAGCTCGAAGATGTCCAGGAAGCCTTCGAGCGGTGGTACGAACGGTGCGACAGCGACCGAGACAACGTCGCCCTGTTCTACTTCTGCGGCCACGGCCTCCAGCTGGGCGCCTACGGCGATCACGCGTTGCTGTTGCAGGACACCCGCTCCAGCCGCTTCGCCTCATTCCAAAACTCCATCGACGTGCATGGGACCGTGCAGAACATGCAGGGGAACCGCGCGTCCATCCAGTGCTTCTTCCTCGACGCATGCAGGAGTTCGCAGGACGTGGACGCCACTCTGCAATCGCTGAAGTCCACGGCGCTGGGCCCTAAACTGCACATTTCACATGATCCGGAACAGCTCGTCGTGTATTCCACCGGGGCGGGGGCACCGGCGCACGGCCGCGCTGGTGAGAGCACCCTATTCACCCGGTCTCTTCTCAAGGCCCTCTTCTCGCCCGAGCACCGCCGCGACGGGCAAGGCTGGCAGGTGACGACCACCAGCATCGGGACGGCCATCGACCAGCTCATGCAGTGGCCCGGGCTGCGCCACCGCGATATGCCCGAGCAGCAGTGCGTCACGTCCAGCACGAATGTGCGCGGCGGTGTGCTGTTGCGGTTCCCCAACCGGCCGCAGGTGTCGTTCCACTTTGACACTGCCCCCACCAGCGCATTGGCCACTGCGGCGTGGTCACTCGCCGACCTGCGCGGCAACCAGGTCGCGTCCCGGATGCCAGGACCTGAACCGTGGATTGACTCGGGTCCGGCAGGCGAGGGCGACCTCCATGTCGCATTCGCCGACGGGCCCTACAGCACCACAAGTCAGCAGGTGTGGCTGCAGCCACCATGCTTCCATCACACCGTGCAGGTGGATGTTTCATGACCAGCCCAGCGTCCGGAGCACATACGACACACGTGCATCCCCCTCATCTGGCGGGCGCCACCCCCGGAACGGTGATTGGCGTCGTCGAGCGGCTCAACAGTCGCTCTGAGACCCAGGACGTCTTCCCGCTGATCGCAGGAACCCCACATGCCGTCTCTCTGCGCCGCGGCGAACGCCATCTCCTGCGCGGCTGGTCACCGTACATCCGTCTGCAGCCGACCGTCATCACCGGCGGTAGCACTCCCACCACGGCCCTCACCCCGCCTGCGAAGCCCTCGCTGTCCAGCACGCAGACTCCCCGCTCCAGCAGTAGTGGATGGATCTGCCTTTGGCAGCACGCCGACGGGCAGTGGGAACCCCGCAGCATGGCCACCGACTCTCCCATGGCCTGGGACCGGGACACCAGGCATCGCGGACCTTCCACTCCGCACATCACTCCGGGCACGATTTGGGCTCTACAGACAGGCGGTGCCAACCGTGCCCCCGCCTGCACCATCCTGCCCAGCCAGACCGAGTTGACGGTGAAGCCCCTCTCGACGGCTCTGAAGGGGCCGCTCGAAGTACGACCGGTCGCCGACTCCGGCTACACACTGCTCGAAGCGCTGCGTACCGGGCGCATCCCTGCCGCTCTGGCCATCGAGACCGCGTGGCAGCAGGCTCCCCTGGCCCCTGGGCGCAGGCCCACTCTGTTTGATCTGGCCATCGGATACTCGCTATGCCGACGAGGTGAGGTGGAAGGAGCACAACAATGGCTGCAGGGCCTGGCCTCTCAGCGGACCACCGGCGAGGGAGTGGCGGACTCCCTGGCCATCGGGCTCTGGGTGGCCCACCGGACACGGCGCCGTTTCGACATCCGCAGCGTCGTGGAGCAGCTGGCAGATGACCGCACGCTGCCGATGGCTGCGGAAGGGCTGCGTATTCTGGCCGACACGATGCGGCTTGCCCGAGATCGCCGTAGTGAGCGGCCGGCATCCTGGCGATGGCTCGAGCACTGCCTCAACTCCAGCGCACACACCGCGCTGACTACCTACACCGCCCAAAGTCCCGAGCAACCCACGCGCGCTCCGGCGCGGCGCCTCCCGCCACCACACGAAGAGTCCCTGCACTTCAAACTCGTGCCCGCCGGCGACGGCGCGCACATCAACTGGCAACCCGCGCGCGCACTCCAGCAGCGGATGGTGGCCGCCCGGGCATGGCACGACCCGGATGCGCCCCTCACTCACCGCAGCCCGATGGCGTTCACGCTGATCATCCGTCACCGTGACCCGGAGTGGCTGTGGCACTTCGCGCGGCAGTTGATGACCCGCACGGACATCCGCCCCGTCCTTTTCCGCGACACCCACATCCTGGAACTACGGCTCACCTCACGCGACGTCGCGGCCATGGGACGCGAGTTGGAGGCCATCCGGGAACACGTGAGTGATGGGCGGATGACTCTGAGTATTCCCGGGGTGGAAGACGACATCCAAAGCGGTCTTGCAGGTCAACTGGCAGATCTGCTACCCGGCATGCGCTTGGGCCGCGGCGATGATGCGTAGCCTGCGGGGATACAGCCTCGGGAGTTATACGACGCGATCAAGGCTCGACAGTTCACCAGCAGCATCACCGCCTGGGCCACCGCAGGCAGGGGCTCTGTCGACTCTGCGGTAGGGCGGCCACGCCGCGAACGGACGGCGTGGCCCGACACACGACCAGCGCCGGACGGTGATGAACCGTTGCGCGAAACCATGCAGGCGGCAAGGACGCTGTCAGTCTCGGCCGCATGCGGTTCCCACTCATACGCCCTCGACCCTGACGTACCCGCCCTCAGGATGGTCTCATTCCTGGTCTCATTCACCCCTGTCCGGGGCTGGCCGGGCGAGGCCACACCGAACGCTCCGCCGCAGGTCAGGACGAGTACAACCTCCGCCGGACGGGCGTACGAACATTTGGAAAGCGTTTTGGTCGCACTTCCTGTCACGCGGAGAGTGCGCGAGCGCTGGCCGTCCTCCTGGATGCCGAACAGGCCGCCCCCGAAGAGGTCCGCCACCACTACATGAGCCGAGAGCTGGTCATCGGCTGGATACGCGACACCAGAGGCCGGCCGTCCCATCCCGTGGCGGACCTGGCCCGAAGGCTCCACATCGTGGCGGGCGGCTAGAGTCGAATCCGTGAGCGAGAGCGAGCATGAAGCGAAGATGGCCCACCCCCGCATGGCGGCTGGCGCCCTCTTCTTCGACGAAGCTGATCGAGTCCTGCTCGTCGAGCCGTCGTACAAGGACTATCGAGACATTCCCGGCGGCTACGTCGAGGAAGGTGAGTCGCCTCGACAAGCCTGTGTGCGTGAGGTCCAGGAGGAATTGGGCATCGAGCCGCACATCGGCCGCCTCCTCGTCGTCGACTGGGCGCCGAACCCGGGAGAGGGCGACAAGGTGCTCTACCTCTTCGACGGCGGCTGTCTCAGCGCCGACCTCCGTCAGCAGATTGCACTGCAAGCGGACGAGCTCCGCGGCTACGACTTCCACGGCGCCGAACAGGTGCCAGACCTCACCATCCCCCGCCTCGCGCGCCGAATCGCCGCTGGCATCCAGGCCCGAACGAACGGCCTGACTGCCTACTTGGAACACGGACAGTCGCCGGAAACAGGGGCATGACCACACCGGTGCAGGAAACCCGTCTCCAGCCGGGCCCGTAAGCCACGTCATGCAGCACCGCCGCAGCAGCCAGCAGCTCAGCGTTCGCTGCTAGCGCCGGACCGAGCCCCGCTGCACGCGCCGCCACCCCTGAGAATGTGCCCACCGCCGGGGAAGCACATCTCTGAACTCCGGCTCGCACACTCGGATTGGCCGAGCCCCTGTCGATTCACCCATGGCCTGCTCCATGCCCAATAGGGGGCCAGGCCAGTCCTCTCAGCGTGAACACCACCCGTGGCAACCCGTGTCACCAACGACGCTGTGGCGAACGCGACCTGGACTGAGCAGGCCTCCAGTGGACAACTCTTCTTAAAGATCACCTACGCCCGACCAGCCCCTTTCGGTAGCATGCTCCGAACGGGGGATTTCGGCTGACGCGGGACGAGTTGCAGCGCACTCACCGCACGAAGCCCGAGCAGTCCTGCCACGTGCCGCTTCGCAGAGCACACAGACGAATCGACCACACAGGACTGACCGGGTGCACCGGGTACGGAGCGTGAAGATGGACTTCGACGTTGCCGCGCCTGACCCTGCCGGCATGGTGGCGTCGCTCAGTTCGCTCGGCTACTCGCTTCCCGCCGCCGTCGCAGATCTTGTGGACAACAGCGTCTCCGCAGAGGCCAAGAACATCGACGTCGACTTCACGTGGGACGGACAGGGTTCCTGGATCTCAGTGACGGACGACGGCAAGGGGATGACGGAGCCCGAGCTGGTGACCGCCATGACGGTGGCGGCCCGCGGCCCATCCGCCGAACGGAGTGCCACGGATCTCGGTCGTTTCGGTGTGGGGTTGAAGTCCGCCTCGTTCTCCCAGTGCCGCAAGCTCACCGTAGCCACAGCCAAGGACGGGATCTGGCACGTTCGGACGTGGGACCTCGGTGTCGTGGAGCACTACAAGGAGTGGCGGCTACTCCGTGACCCCGGCGACACAACCTCGACCCTCCTGCGTCGGATCGCGGGAAGCATGCAGCACGGGACCGTCGTCCTGTGGGAGCAGCTCTCCGGCTACCACAACACCGCCGTGGCCGGCGACGACGAAAAGACGCAGGCCCAGTTCTATGCGGAGGTGGAGCGTACCGAAGCCCACCTCTCGATGGTCTTCGCGCGTTTCCTGAAGCGTCCGGTCCGGTGCCGGATCCGGGTGCGCGGCTCCGACCTCTCCCCGTGGGACCCGTTTCTGTCCACGCACCCGTCGGTACAGCGGATCCCCTGGGAGCCTTTGCCGTTGGGATCGCAGTCGGTGCGCGTGGAGCCCTTCATCCTCCCCACGGCACAGCGTCTCTCGGAGGCCGAATACGAGTCGGCTGCCGGGCAGAGGGGGTGGCTGGGGCAACAGGGGTTCTACGTCTACCGCCGTGATCGCCTGATTCTGGCCGGTGACTGGCTGGGGATCCGCGGCCTGAAGCGCGAAGAGAAGTACAACCTCGCGCGGATCGCCGTGGACATCCCTGCGGAGGCCGACGCGGACTGGGGCGTGGACGTACGCAAAGCGAGCGTGGTTCCCCCCGTCTCCTTGCGCCGTCACCTGGAGAGGATCGCCAGGTACACCCGCGAGGCGGCCTCCCGTTCCGCACGACAGCGTGGTCAGGTGGTGTCGCGGGCGCACGGTGACCCCCTGAGGTTTGCCTGGAATGTGAAGCGTCACGACGGCCGGATCACTCTGCGTATCAACAGAAAACACCCCTTGGTGAAGGCAGCGATGGATGACCAAGGGGGCAATCCGGAAGTCGTCCGCTCGATGCTCCGCCTCCTTGAGGAGACGGTCCCGGTCACGGCGCTCCGCATGCTCCACGAGACCGACACGGTCGACGACCCCGAACCCTTCGGCGGTCCAGGGCCAGCCGCTCCCGAGACCGTCGACATCGCTCGCCGGGTGTACGAGGCGCTCTTGGAGCAGGGCCGCTCCCCTGAGGACGCCCGGGGAGTACTCGGCTCCATGCCTCCCTTCGACGAGCAACAAGGCTTCTGGAACTCCTGACCCACCTGGTAGCCCCACTCCCAACCGACCCGGCCGCTGGAGGTCGCTGTGAGCACCACCCCCGAAGACAGTCTCGAGAAGGCCGAACAGACCGCGTTGCTGCTCCTGCCGGGTGACCGCCAGGCAACGCCGGCCGAGGTGGACTTCGCCGTGAACACCGCGGTCAGCATCCTTGCTGCCCAGGGGATCACCGTGGAGCGGGACCAGGTGCGAAAGGTGCTCGAGGCCCGAGCTTCCGTGTTCCAGGCTGATTCCTCCGCCATGACGAACGACGAGGGCCACGTGGCCTGGCTCGCCGACGCGAAGGCAGACCGGGAGTGGGACTTCTGGGACCGCTACCGGCGCTACCTGCTGAGTGTGTCCAAGCTCCCGACGCAGCTCGTGCGCCGCCTTGACCAGAGCACCGACGACGTTCTCGGTGAGCTGGAAGACCCTCAGCGAGAAGGCATCTGGCGCAGGACCGGGCTCGTGATCGGACAGGTACAGTCCGGTAAGACGGGGCAGTTCATCGGGCTCGCCGCGAAGGCAGCCGACGCCGGCTACCGGCTCATCGTGGTGTTCGCAGGGATCCACAACGACCTGCGCAGCCAGACCCAGCTCCGTATCGACGAGGGACTCCTCGGGTTCGACACCCAGTACCAGTTCCGCTCGGACGACGACGCGCATCGTCATATCGGTGTTGGCGCTATGTCGCATCACGGCAAGCGGCTGAAGGCCGCGTCGCTCACCACCAGTCACGAGAAGGGGGACTTCGCCCGGAAGACGGCGGTCTCCGCGAACGTGCCGGTGGGCAGTGTCCCAGTGGTCCTCGTGGTCAAAAAGAACCGTCGGATCATCGACAACCTGCGCGACTGGGTCATCGACAACCACGGCGTGGAGGACCCGGAGACCGGCCGGATGGTCGTTCCCGACCTTCCCTTGTTCGTGATCGACGACGAAGCCGACAACGCCGGGGTGAACACTTCCAAGGACCCGGACACCAACCCGTCGGCGATCAACAAGGCCATCAGGCGGCTGGTCAACAGCTTCACAAAGGCGTCCTACGTCGGCTACACCGCGACTCCCTTCGCGAACATCTACATCAACCCCGACACAGACGATGCCGAACTGGGCCCCGACCTCTTCCCGGAGAGTTTCATCCGTACCCTGCGGGCGCCGTCAAACTACCTCGGTCCCGAGCGTCTCTTCGGTCTGCAGACCGACGGCGACGAGGAGGACATCGAGCCCCTGCCGCTTATAAGGCACATCAAGGACACGGACCTCTGGGTGCCGGACAAGCACAAGTCCCACCTCCAGGTTCCCGACTTCCTTCCGGAGTCGCTCCAGCGCGCCATCCGGTCCTTCGTCCTGACCTGTGCGGCACGCCGAGCGCGCGGGCAGGTCGCAGTGCACAACTCCATGTTGGTGCACGTGACTCGCTTCACCGCTGTGCAGCAGCAGGTCCGCGACCAGATCGACGCCCATGTACGCCTGCTCTTCGACGTTCTCCAGGACCGGTTCAGCAGCGCACGTGAAGAACTCGAGGAAGAGCTGCGGCAGCTCTGGGAGGAGGACTTCGTCCCCTGCACCGAGGACATGACCGGTGACAGGCTCGACTGGGAGGAAGTCGAAGCTCATCTCCATGCCGCCCTCGCGAAGATCATCGTCATGGCCGTCAACGGTGCGGCGAAGGACGCCCTCCAGTACTACGAGCGCCGGGAGACCGGCTTGTCAGTCATCGCCGTAGGCGGCGAGAAGCTCTCCCGCGGTCTGACCCTCGAAGGGCTGTCGGTCAGCTACTACCTGCGTGCCTCCAAGACGTACGACACCTTGTTGCAGATGGGACGTTGGTTCGGCTACCGGCCTCGCTACGAAGACCTGTGTCGGCTGTACACGACACGTACGCTGCAGCGCCAGTACGCGGAGATCACTGCCGCCACAGACGAACTCCGGCGCGACGTCGAGGAGATGTCCGCGGTTGGACTCACCCCCCGCGAGTACGGTCTCAAGGTCAGAACCTCGTCGCTAGGCCTCGGTATCACGGCGTCCAACAAGATGAGGCAGGGCACACGTGTCCGCCTCAGCTACTCCGGTGAGCTTCCCGAGACGACCATCTTCGACCTCTCCGAGAAGGTGGTCCGTAGCAACCACGAGCTGCTGGAGTCGTTTGTCGCACGCCTCGATGCGCACTCCGCCAGGGAGGTGGACGAGCGGAGCGGGACCATTGTCTGGAGCGGCGTCGCATCCTCCGACGTCACCGAAGGTTTCCTCGACTCCTACCTCACCGACCGACAGGCCCAGCGGGTGCGGCCGGCATTCATCGCGGAGTACGTACGCCAGTGCGCCAAACAGGGTGAGCTGGGCAACTGGACGATCCGTCTGGCGAGCCGACTGCCCGAGGGAGCTCCGGCCGAGATCGCAGGCCATTCCGTCGGCCTCATCACGCGCAGCCACTCCAGGTCCTCGGAAGTTTTTTCCGGCCGCTACACGATCAAGCGTGTGCTCAGCCCTGCCGACGAGCTCCGCGACCTGACCCCGGAACAGCTCAAGCGTGCCCTGGAAGCCACGCAGGAAGCCGCGAAGGGGAAGCTCAACAGGAAGGGGGAACCGCTCGATCCGGACACCCCCCGCGGTCGGCCTTTGCGTCACCAGCGCCGCCCTGACCAGCCGTTGCTTCTGCTCTATCCCCTCAGCCCTGCCGAGGTGGCCAAGTCGTCGGGAAACCCCGAGCCGGTCGCTCCGCTGGTCGGGTTCGCAATCAGCTTCCCGTTCTCCCGCCACCAGTTGAAGACTGAGTACGTGGTGAACGACATCTGGTTCAAGCAGGACATGGAGTTCGACGACTTCGAGGACGAAGAGTGATCGACGAGAGTGTGTGGCAGGAGCTGGAAGCTCACCAGCAGACCCCGGGGAGGTCCACCCGGCGGCTCTACCCCGACTCCCCACACGACATCCAGGTGTCGGTGACGCACCCCGCCCTCCGGCGGATGCTGCTGCTCGGCACTGACGCCAGGACCGCTGACACCGTACGTCAGGAGATCCAACAACTGCCGGCCACACGTGGCCTGCAGCTGAACCTGTCGTCGGTGTCCGGCAACCAGTACGAGCTCCAGGTCATGCTCACTGACGACGAACTCACGGAGGTGTTCACCCCGCTCGTCTCCGACATCGCAGAGGTGGTGCGGGACTCACCGACCACCGAGACGGCGGCGGAGGCTGCGGTTCGTCGCTACGTTGGGTGGCAGCAGCTGCTGCGCTCTGTGTCACGCGAGGGCCTGTCCCGACAGGCTCGGTGCGGCCTCTTCGGCGAACTCCACTTTCTCCTCGAGTACGTATTGCCGGCTGTCGACCAGCACACAGCTATCAGCTCTTGGACCGGACCCCGGCAGACGAACCAGGACTTCCAGCTGCCTGGCGCTGCGGTCGAGGTGAAGTCGACCACGGTCCGCTCTCCCCGGACGGTGCAGATCGCGAGCGAGCGGCAGCTGGACACGGCCGACTCGACGCCCCTCGCACTGGCCCATGTCGTCCTCGACGACCGGCAGCGGGGGCTCGGCACGAGCCTGAACGGCCTGGTGGACGAGATACGGGCTCGTCTGACCTCACCGTCCGCCTCACAGCGCTTCGAGAGCCTGCTGGTCCAAGCCGGCTATCTGCCGAACCAACGGGACCTCTACGACCATGATCGCTACACCCTGCGTCGCAGCGAGTTCTGGACGGTCGGGGAGGGTTTCCCCCGGATCGTCGAGGCCGCGCTGCCGCCCGGGATCGGCAACTGCACCTACACCATTGACGTGTCGGCCCTGGCCACCCACAGCGTGACCGCCGAAACACTGGTCGACCTGATCCGAGGAACCCATGGCTGAGCACGACGTCCACGAGTACTCCCGCGCGCTGGTCACCGACATCCAGGCGCTGGCGGACGCCGAGGGCGGCTCGATTCCGAACACGTTCACCCAGCACGTACTCGAGATCCTTGAGGAAGCCGGTGTCGTCACCGACGCGGCACTCGCCTACCACTCATCTCGGGGACTGGAGATCTACGGCTACGGCCTGCCTGAGGACGGGTCCAGCCTCGACCTCTACACGACGGACTTCAACCTGACCCCGTCGAGCAGCAAGCTGACCAAGGCCGAGTCCGACAGGCTGTTCCGCAGGTTGTTCGCGTTCCTGGGAAAGCACGGGGCAATCCGCCCCAACCAGGAGGACAACACCGACGTGCACGACATGTGCGTCGGTGTGGAGAAGGCGTTGTCGAATGTTCCGAAGATCCGCCTCTTCCTCCTCAGCAACCGGGTCAGCACGACGAGCGCCCCGGAACCCACCGAGTTCGAGGGGATCCCCGTCACCTACGAGCTCTGGGACCTCGCGCGGCTCCACAGGCACGAGACATCCGGGAGCATCGGCGAGCCCATCAAGGTGACTTTCGAGCGTCCCCTTCCGTGCCTGGCGGCTCACAGCGACGAGCCCAACTACTCGGTCGTCCTGGCCGTGATTCCCGGTCGGCAGCTGGCCGAGCTGTACAAGGAGCACCGGACCCGACTGCTCGAACTCAACGTCCGGTCCTTCCTCCAGACCCGCGGCGCCGTGAACAAGGGTATCCGCGACACCCTGCTGAACGCTCCGGGCCAGTTCCTCGCCTACAACAACGGTGTGACCGCCACCGCCTCAGACGTGGACTTCGAGACCGACGAGGCTGGCAGTCCCATCGCCATCAGGAGCATGACCGGCCTCCAAATCGTCAACGGCGGCCAGACCACCGCCTCGCTGCACCACGTCCTGACCCGTGACAAGCGGGACTTGGACGGGGTACACGTGCAGATGAAGCTCACGATCGTCGATCCCGCCCACCTTTCCGAGATCGTTCCGAGGATCTCCCAGTACTCCAACACCCAGAACAAGGTGACGCTCGTCGACTTCAGCTCAAACCACGAGTTCCACGTCGCCTTCGAGCGTGTCTCCCGCAGCCTGTGGGCTCCCGCAACCGACGGCAGCGGTCAGGAAACGCGATGGTTCTACGAGCGGGCTCGGGGTCAGTACACCGACAAGTCCGCCGAGTATGAGACGCGCGCCGCCCAGCGCAAGTTCAAGCTGATCACGCCGACCCGGCAGAGATTCAGCAAGTCCGACCTGGCCACCTTCGTGCACTCCTGGGAACAGCTCCCGCACTGGGTGAGCCGCGGCGCCCAGAAGAACTTCGCCCACTTCATGGAGCGGATCGAGAAGTCCGATCCCGTCGTGGACGTGCAGTACTGCAAGCGCGCCATCGCCACCTCCCTCCTTTTCCAGGCTGCCGACCGGATCGCCCGTACACACTCGGCTGGTAGCCACAAACGGCTGATCACGACCTACACGGTCGCCCGGCTCTCGCTTGAGGCCAAGAAGCGGATCGACCTCGACAGGATCTGGAACGAACAGGGCACCACAGATGCCCTGAACAGCGCCCTCGACGAACTCTGTCCCTTGATCATGGAAACGGTGATCTCCGGCGACCGGCACGTGTCGGAATGGGCGAAGAAGCCCGACTGCTGGGACGAGGTGTCGCGCATCCCGTGGACGCTCCCCGCCACGCTTGCCACCGAGCTCACGGCTGATCCCTTCGAGATCGCCTCGCCCGAGAGCACCGAGTCGGACGAGGCAGAAGCCGCCGTCGAGGACATCCCCAGCGAGGAGTGGCAAGCTCTCGCGGATTGGGCCCGCGAGGGCCGGGTCCTGCGCTCCGTGGACAGGCAGCTCGCCGACCGCGTCGCGCAGCGTCTATCCCAGGGGCGACGGGTCGTCGGGGCCCAGGCCAGGCAGGCGATAGAGGTCTACGAAGACGCCCTGCGGCAGGGGTTCCACCCTGTTCCCGCCGACCTTGACCACGAGACGGCGTGAGCGGCGGCAGTCCCGGAACAGTTGGGGCTGCCGCTGCAGGGTTTCCTCGCCTAGCAGTCGTCTGGAAGTCAAGGCTGACGCCGAGCGAGCCACCCGCCCATCGCCGACGCCACACGCCTCAGCGTCCCTGTTCTGCCGGGGAAGGACCTGTCAGTCTGCGGATAGCACAGCATCGAAGGTGGCTGCGGCTCCCTCGTCCTCCTGTGGACGGGTTGGGCAGTAGTCACTCAGCGGGCAGCTTCCACAGACGGGCTGCTTGTCCCGGCACAGGTTCTCGCCGACGAACCTGATGGCGGCCATGCGCACCGGTGCATCACGGCCAGCGCCGAGAAGCTTTATGAGGTTAAGCCGCCCCTCGGTCAGTCGGTTGGTCAGGTGTGATTGGTTCTGCTGCAACCTCGCAGCCACCCGCAATGCACCCTGGTTGACCAGCATGATGTCGTCGCCGGCCAGCAGTCTGAACAACGCGAGCTCAGCTGGCTTGAGCCCCATCATCTTGCTGTGATCAAGGATCGAATCCGCGTCTACCCAGACCTCGGGCTTGTCGACAACCGGACCGAGTCGGTCTTCCAAACGCTGGCGGGCTGCTGCTGTCGGTGCCGCGTTCACGAGGGCAAGGTAAACGTCCCGTGTCAGTTCCTTGTGTCCAGCAACACCGTTCATCACGTTGGCGAGCTGACTCGGATGCAGCTTGCCTCCCGAGAGCACCGCCATGACGAGAGCGCCGAGCGGCTTCATCTTCCGGCCGTTGGGGAACTGGTACCACTGCTTACCAGCGCGCTGCTCCTTGGCCCAGCGAGTCAGCTCCTCACGTACCTTCGGCCACTTGTCCGTGGCCTCGTGTCCGACGGGTGCATCTTGCGGCAGGAGAACCCGGGCTGCAGCTTCACCCAACAGCGGGGGAACCGCGTTGCCAATCTGCCGGAAGGCGTCGCTCCGTGTGCCTGCGAACCGAAAGCGGTCCGGGAAGGTCTGGATCCTCGCGGCTTCACGTACGGTCAGCGTTCGCGGCTCTTCAGGATGGATGTACCAGTAACCATCCTTGGCGATGTGCGCAGTGATTGTACGGCTCAACTCGTTCCAGTCGAGCTTCTTGTACTTGTCCGTGAACTGCTCCGCGTCGTACCTCTGGAATTCCTTCTCGTCGTCTCCCAGCTTCTCCTCCAGCTCGGAGTAGAGGGTCTTGGAATCCATGATGGTGAAAATCTTGAAGTCGTCAGCGCGAACCCGTCGCGTCATGTGGTCATGGATTACATTTTTATCCGCCTTCTTGCGCATCTCCTTGGCGAAGGGAGAAGGTTTCGGCTCCTGATTCTCGTCGTAATCAAGAATTCGGGAGCCCACCGGGTCCAAAGGCTTCGGATTGATCGCAGGAAGGTCGCTAATGGCATCCCGAAGGGTGGTCTGCTTCTTTGGCTTATCCCACGTGAAGCTGCCACCATCTCTCCGCGCAAGCAGGATCAGACGCTTCCTGTGCTGCGGAACGCGATAGTTCCACGCATCGACGAGACGAACCTGGGTCGCGTACCCAAGGCTCTCCAGCTTTGCCTCGATGATGCGGATCACGCTGAAATCGTCGCCGAGTCCCATGTCGGGGACGTTCTCCATGAGGACAGTACGAGGAAGGAGCTGCTCCACCACGTCGACATAGGCGCGCCACAGTTCCTTGCGGATATCGTGCGGGTCGCGGTTGTGGTTGTCGACCAAGTGCCGAATCTTGCTACGCCCGGCACGACTGAAGGGCTGACAGGGAGGGCCTCCCGCCACGATGTCGATCTCGGCTCCGGAGTCAAGAATTCGCTGGACGAACGCGCCTCGCTGTCCGTCGTCCCCGAGGTCGACACAAAGGCTCATTCCGGGGAAGTTCACCGCATGAGTCTCGCGTGCCCGCTCGTCGAAGTCCACGGCCGCGGCGGTGGTCCATCCGGCTCGTTCAAGGCCGAGACTCAGACCGCCGGCGCCCGAGAAAAGGTCAACGGCGAGGCGCTTGCCTTTCCCGTAACCAGACCGGACCCATTCCCCGAATTTTTCTGGCTCACAGTGGTATTTGTGCTTGTCCAGCTTGAGGTAGTCGCTCCGCTCCAGGGGCACGCCATACGTATTTTTCGCCCCCTTCTCCTTTGCCACGACCCAATCCTCCGTACTTGCCGACCTGAACGAGCTCCAGGAGATCACGCATGACGCTGCGGAGGCAAGGCTTCCGGTTGGTCCGCGCCGCCGTAAACCCTCGACTACCACGCGGGTGACCTGCCGAGCGAACGCCACCGCCCACTCGCCGTGCGAAAGTGGTCGCTTAAAGTAGTGATCTCCTCATGAGACACCCCATGTTAAAGGAGCCCCCCTAGGACTCTCCCCGTGACTGTCTTGTTTCAGGGCGACACATCCACGATCGCTACCTGCCTCAACGAGACCCCGCACCAGAAGACACGTTCGATCACAGTGCTGCGCCTCGTTTCATAGGCGCCGTAACCACCGCGGCCGCTGGCCCACCGCACGTACTGGCTTCTGAAGCATGATCTGCGCTGTGTCGGGGATCTCAACCGCCAGACTCGTCGAGTGCTGTGACCCACGGCAGGCGAGCTGGCGCATGCCTCAGTAGGACCCGATCCGCCGGCACGAACTCGTGGACGAGCTCGAAGGCGCGAGCGCTCCGCAGCCGGTGGCAGTGGCCAGCAAGGACTTCTGCGAAGGCAAGCAACTTGCGTCGGGCTGGGCCCTCAAGCAGCTGAGCTGCCGCCGTGGCGCCGTCGCTGATCAGCTTCGTTGTGCTGATCAACTCGTCCTTGGCGGCTGAATCGCCTTGTGCAAGGGCAGGCGACAAGCGGTCTCGTTCTCCGACCACGTGGGCAGCGGCCAAGCAGAGAACCGTTGAAGATGCCGTCTCGGCGGGTTCTCCGGCATTGGTCATGGCATTCGCTAGTAGAGGGAGAACGGCGAAAGGGATGGGGTCGGCAAGCTCCCAGAGGGGTGCCGCGACCTGGAGTCCGGCATGTGTTCCCCTACGGTCCACGCACAGAGGTGCCCGGCCAAGAGAAGTCTGACGTAGTTCCCAGCGCTCGACGCTGGGGTCCGCCAAGGCGGCCCTGAGAAGCGCCCGGCACGCCGCGCTCAGAGTCTCAACGGAGATGTCAGGCACGTCCAACCGTACGAGGCTGCCGTGGCGTCGGATGTCCAGCACCGGGTATCTGGCTTCTCCAGCTGCCTGAAGTACCGAGAGATCTCGGCTGACGTAGTTCGGGTCTTCCACGCCCCAGGTGATCAGCGCTGCGTTCTGCGCGTAAGCCAAGGCAACTCCGTGCTCAAACCCGTGGCAGATGGCACGAGCTCGGTTCGCTGCGTCCATTACCTGATCCAGGTCCGTGGGTTGTCCGCCTAGGAGGAGCGTGCTGTTGACAGGGTCCCAGCGGAAGTCTTCGTGTGCGTTCGCGTTTCGCCACTCAGTGCGGATCGTCGAAGCCAGGAACTTGCACAGCGGTTCACCGTCTTCAGCTGTCAGCCGGTCCCGTACGGTCGAGAGCGCAGCGCCGTGCGGAACCGCCCTGCCCAGCAGTTCCATGACCACGGCGGCCGTGCGCTTGACGTCACCTTCCAGCACGGCCCTGTGCAGGTCCATGGCCGCACGCGCCTTTTCCTCTTGGTGTTCCTCGCGGTTGTAGGCGTCGCGGTAGGCGACCTGCCCGCGATGGGAGGACAGCATCTCCGGCTCACGATCGACGTGTCGTGCAATCACCGAACACGTCAGTTCCGGTTCGGCCTTCAGATGGGACGTCACCAGATCACGCGCCAAGAATGCGGCGCGATGCGCCACCAAGGGGCGATCGGACAGCGCGAGGGCGGCAAGGTGATGGAGCAGTTTCACCGTCAGCGGTAGCGAGTCATCGACCAGATGCCTCATGCTCCGTCGCAGCCGACGATCGAGCGCACTCGGAGCCTGCGCCCAAGCGGCCAGCAAGCGGGCCCGTGACGCCACACCCGATCCGGGACGCAGTTGCTCGGCCGGCATCCCGAGCGTTCGCTGATAGACGTCCTCGTCGGGAAGGCTGGCGTGATCAACCTTGGCGGCAGCCTCCAGAGTCCGTCCAGTTGCTTGGGCCGCGAGAGCATGCCTCCGTACCTCAGACCAAGCGAACTCCGACCATCCCTGTTCCAGGCAGGCGAACAGCGTTCGCACCTCGTCCCGATTCGCATTCGCCAGGTCAGTCGCTAACCGTCGCTCTGCCGCGCTGGTGCGGGACGGACTGAACCGGGAGACCTCTTCCGCGACAGTGCCCACGGTGACCACCGACGCGCAGAGGCGCCGCAACAGCTCCGGAAGCTCCTTCCCCACGATCCGGCCGGAGGCGGTCCGCAGTCGCAGAATCTCCGCGACCGTCTCGTCGGTCTCCCGCTGAAGCCGAGGTAGGTCGGCGTCCCTCAACACTGACTTCCATTGCGCGCGGGTTACCGGAACAAAGGCCACGTCCTGCTGCCCCGTGATGAGTGCAGGAGGTGGGGAGAGATCCAACTTTCGGATCACCGCTGGCGCTGCGGAACAGGACTCTTGGTCGACTGCGCCCAGTTGGTCGGGCAGGGATACGTCCACCAGTACAGGATGACACCGGAGCCCATCCCGAAGGGTGTTGTTTTCCTCGCGCCTGTCGGTGCCTGCGTACCCGACGATGCTGGTGTGGAGTACCCCATTTGTGTGGATCGGATCCACGGTCTGAGTGAGCGAACAGGGTGCCACAGGGTGGATTGGGGGGCACGCGGGGTCCGGGCCGTACCTTCCTGAGCTGGGGTAGCGGGCTTGGCGGCGTGGTCTGGCACGGGTCGGGATGATCTTGTGGAGCCTCGTGATGTTTGGATCTCGGGTTCGAATCCCGAAGGCGGCTCTGTAGAAGCCTCAGGTCAGACATCTGGCCTGAGGTTCTTTGCTTCTGCTGTCGATCTGCATTCAAGGGCGGGGCCCGCGGGATGCGCGGAGCCAGGGGAGTCGGCGGACCGCTCCTGAATTGCGAACCTGGTGACAGCTGAGTCGAGATGGCTCTCCTGAGTCCGCAGTGAAAGCCGAGTGCAAACATTCTTTACACGATCGGGTGGTCTGGCCAGGGGGCGAGCCT
The DNA here is from genome assembly GCF_001905445.1 of Streptomyces sp. CB00455. Taxonomy (GTDB): domain Bacteria; phylum Actinomycetota; class Actinomycetes; order Streptomycetales; family Streptomycetaceae; genus Streptomyces. The sequence continues at coordinate 550,532 of NZ_LIVQ01000004.1, forward strand.
TTACGTCTTTCTGGGTTCGCCACACTCGGTTGTGGATGGTCGGAGGAGATTGGGGTCTGAATCATGCCGGATGTCTTCGATCGCATTGAATGGGCTGTTCGGGATCTTTTCAGAGAAGAGCCGGTCTGTGTCCATGTGGGAAATGTTGAAGAATGTGAAATTAAGCGCCATCCGACTTATCCGCGATTTCGCGCTTCGGCGATCCGGTCGGGTCGGTCCGCTCCGACTTCCCGTCTATGGGAATCCATGATCACCATGGGGAGGCTGTGTGACCTGGATGGCGACCAAACCTGGCGGCTGGTCATCCTCGATTGCATCACTCCCTGCTTTCGTCCGCTTTCCGCGAGTATCGCCCGTGACTTCCGCATCGAGTGTGAAGAAATCCGGTCAGCAATGACGGCAACGGCGTTGGAGGTATGGGCAGACACTGCCATGAGTGTTCCGCCGCGTCACGTCAGGGATCGCATGGTCAAGGCGGCTTTCGATGTCGCCTTTCGTCGTGGGAGGGCCGCATCTTCGGAGTGCTCGGCCGACGACGTCGAGATCTTCCGGCCTGAATCGAATGCTCAGGACTCTACGCTGCGGGCATTGTCGATTATTGATGTCAATAGCATCCGTGACGCGGGCGTCGCAGAACAGATCAGGGGTGAACGATTCGGGTCGCTACTTCATATGCTGGGCTACTTCGACGTAGTGCGGGGTTTTCACGATCAAATTCGTGCCGGCCGCCGTTCGGGGTCGGTCAGTCAAGCGATGAAGGTCTCTCGGCCGACCCAATCTCAGATTTCCGGCCAGAGCAGCTACTATTATGCCTCGGATCTCTACCCCTCGTTCATTGGGCTCCGAGAAGCGGCAGGGGTTATGGGAATTGCCGAATCTGCCGCACATCGACTCATCAGGGCCGGGCAGTTTCCTTTCCCTGTGGCGAGGGCGGGACGGAGCTACAAAGTCTCCGTCAGGGCCCTCATGCGCTTTATGGATATTCCGGATGCCATTGTTCATGTCGACGACGTTGAGAATGGTGCCCTTCATGCGAGTGGCTGCGTACGGTGAGCCAGCAGCCAGCAGCCAGCCGACTTCGGCCGGATCTGATCCAATACCGGCTAGCCCGCCCTCCTCGATCACGGCGTCGCCGAGGAACGGCTTTCGTGAGCGGTGCGTGAGCGGACGGGGTGGCACAGGGTGGATTGGGTGGCACGCGGGGGCCGGGCCGTACCTTGCTGACCTGGGGAAACAGGATTCCGCGGCACTGCCCGGAACCAGCTGGGATGATCTTGTGGGGCCTCGTAATGCGTAGGTCTCGGGTTCGAATCCCGAAGGCGGCTCTGTAGAACCCCCAGGACTCACTCGCCGTGACCTGGGGGTTTTGCTGTTTTTCGGGACGGGTCAGCGGGCGCCGTGTGGAGTGGGCCGGTGTGGCGGCCGGGGCGGGGCCGGCGGTCGCCCGGGCGGCGTGCCGGGTCTAGCGTGGAGAGACGGTGGGTCGGGGCGCCGGCGTCGGGTGGCAGGAGATCGGTCATGACGTCACGGGTGAGCAGGACGGCGGTCGCGGTGGTGGCGGCGGCGCTGATGGCCGTGCCGGTAGGGGCGGGGGCGGTGTACGCCTGGGACGCGGGCGCTCCCGATCCCTCGCCGGGGGTTTCCGGTACGGCTCCCGAGTCGGAGCCGTTCCCCGAGCTCACGCCCGCCGTGGCCGCGCAGTTGGACGGGGCCGTCCGGAAGGTCATGGACCGGGCCGAGGTGCCCGGGGTGATGGTGGCGCTGTCGGCGCCGGGCAAGGGCGAGTACGTCAGGGCGTTCGGGGTCGCGGACAAGGCGACGGGGGCGCCGATGCGGACCGGTCTGAACATGCGGATCGGCAGCGAGACCAAGACGTTCACCGTGACGGCCGTCCTCCAGCTCGTGGACGGGGGCAGGGTGGGGCTGGACGATCCGATCGGGAAGTACGTCGACGGGGTTCCCAACGGCGACCGGATCACCCTGCGCGAGCTGGCCGGAATGCGCAGCGGGCTCTTCAACTACTCGGAGGACGAAGGCTTTTTCAAGGCCCTGACGAGTGATCCCCGGCGGCCCTTCACCCCGCGGGAGCTGCTCGACTACTCCTTCCGGCACCCCGTGCAGTTCGCGCCGGGCGCCGAGTTCGAGTACTGCAACACCAACCTGGTACTGCTGGGGCTGGTGGTGGAGAAGGTGACGGGCAAGCCGCTCGCGTCCTCCATCAACGACCGGGTCGTCGGACCGGCGGGACTGCGGCACACGCTCTTCCCCACGGGCGCGGAGTTCCCCGCCCCCCACGCCCACGGCTACACGAACCAGACGGCCTCCGGGAAGACCGAGGACGCCACCGACTGGAACCCCTCCTGGGGCTGGGCGGCCGGCGCGATGATCTCCGACCTCGCCGACTTGCGGTCCTGGGCGAAGACGCTGGCCACCGGCACCCTGCTGACGCCGGCCACGCAGGCCGAGCGTCTGAAGGTGAGCCCGGCGGGCAACCTGCCCGACACGGGCTACGGCCTCGGCATCTTCGACGTGGACGGCTGGATCGGGCACAACGGTTCGCTGCCCGGCTACGAGTCGCTGACCGTGTACCTGCCGCAGTCCCGGGCGACGCTGGTGGTGCTGCTCAACACGGACATCTCCTTCGAGGGCTCCGAGCCCAGCTCGCTCTTCGGTGAGGCGATCACCCGCATCGTCACTCCGGACCACCTCTTCCGGCTGCCCGCCCAGCCGGTACCGGGACAGCACTGAGCCGCTTCGCCCGCCCGCCCGCCCGCCCGCCCGTCCGCCCTGCCCGCCCCCTCCGCCCCGTCCGTCCTACCGTCCTATCCGTCCCGTCCGCCCCGCCCGCCCCGCCTTCCCGGCGGTCGACCGGCCTCCCGGCCTCCGCGCGCCCATGGGCCCCTGCGCACAATGAGTGCCGACGCGATGAGTGGACCAGGGAGACGCACATGAACGGTCGGGCGGCACACGACGGCAGCGGGAGCCCGCGGGGTGAATCCGCGGTCGCGGTGCGGACCGCGGGGGAAGCGGACCTCGACGCGGCGGCGGCCCTGTTCCGCGGCTACCTGGACTTCTACGAGGTGACGGTAGGGGACCCGGACCGCCCGCGCGCCTTCCTGGCGGAGCGGATCGCCAACGACGAGTCCCTCGTCCTGCTCGCCGAGGTCCCCGGAGCCGGGACCGTCGGCTTCGCGCAGGTCTACCGCACCTTCTCGTCCCTCGCCCTGCGGCCCGCATGGATCCTGGGGGACCTCTTCGTGGACCCCGCCGGCCGCCGCACCGGCGCCGGCCGCGCGCTGCTGCGGGAGGTGCTGCGCCGGGCCCGCGAGGCCGGGGTGGCGGGGGTGCAGCTGGAGACCGCCTACGACAACACCGTCGCGCAGGGGCTGTACGAGGCGGAGGGCTTCGTCCGCGAGGGGTTCCACCTCTACTTCCGCTCGCTGGACTGAGCACGCCCCGGCCGGTCACCGCCCGCGGTCACTTCGCGTCGGCGTAGCACTCCACGACCGCCGTCGTGAACGGGAAGCGGACGGGGGTGTCGCCGAAGGCGATGCGCCCGGCCCGCTCGCCGGCGGCGCCGATCGCCTCGGCGACGGCCGCGGCCTCCTCGGCCGGGCAGTGCACCACCACCTCGTCGTGCTGGAAGAAGACCAGCTCGGCCCGCATCCCGACGAGGGCCTGCCGCAGCGCGGCGAGCAGCAGCAGGGCCCAGTCGGCGGCGCTGCCCTGCACGACGAAGTTGCGGGTGAAGCGGCCGCGGGCCCGGGTGTCGGTCGAGGCGTAGCCGGGGGTCCAGGCGTCGTCCCGGTCCTGCGGGACACCGGCCTCGCCGCCGCCCCCCTCGTCCGGGTCGCCGGAAACGGCCGGCGGCGGGCAGGTGCGGCCGAGCCAGGTCCGCACGAGCCGGCCCTCCTCGCCGGCCCGGGCGGCTTCGTCCACGTAGGCCACGGCCCGGGGGAAGCGGCGGCGCAGGGCGGCCAGGTTCTTCAGGCCGTCGCCGGACGTCTGCCCGTAAACGGCGCCCAGTACGGCGAGTTTGGCCTTGTCCCGGTCGCCGGAGAAGCCCTGCCGGGAGACGGCGGTGTAGAGGTCCTCGGGCCGGCCGGCCACCTCCATGAAGGCGGGGTCGCGGGAGATCGCGGCGAGTACGCGGGGCTCCATCTGGTCGGCGTCGGCGACGACGAGCCGCCATCCCGGGTCGGCGACGACGGCTCGGCGGATCACCTTGGGGATCTGCAGGGCGCCCCCGCCGTTGGTGACCCAGCGGCCGGTGAGGGTGCCGGCGGGGAGGAACTCCGGGCGGAAGCGGCCTTCGTGGACCCAGTCCGCGAGCCAGGCCCAGCCGTGGGCGGTGTAGATCCGGTACAGCTTCTTGTACGCGAGGAGCGGCTCGACGGCGGGGTGGTCCAGCCCCTGGATCTCCCAGCGGCGGGTGGACTTGAGCTTGATGCCGGCCTCGGCGAAGGCCCTGATCACATCGGCGGGCAGGTCGGGGCGGACCCGCCGGCCGAACGCGGCGGAGATCCGGTCGGCGAGCTCGGCCAGCCGCCGGGGCTCCCCGCCGCCCGCGTAGCGCTCGCCGAGCAGCTCGGTCAGCAGGGCGCGGTGGACGTCGGCCCGCCAGGGCAGGCCCGCGCGGTTCATCTCGGCCGCGACGAGGAAGGCCGCGGATTCGGCGGCGGTGAGCAGCCGCATCCGGTCGGGGTGGGCGGTGGCACCGAGCCGGGCGGCCTGGTCGGCGTGGACCGCGAGCAGGGCGTCGAGGGGGACGGGTGAGGGCCGGGGCTCGAAGAGGGAATCCTGCGCACCGCGCTCGGCGGCCCGCGGCGCGGGGTCGGGCGGTACGGGGCCGCCGGTGAGGCGGGCCCAGGCGGCGGCGGCCGAGCGGGGCTCGCCGGACCGTCCCTCGTGGCCGAGCAGGAGCAGTTCACAGTCCTCGATGTCGTGACACCGCTCGACGCGGGCGCCGGCGGCGAGCAGGCGGGGGTACACGGCGGCGGTGGACCGCCAGACCCAGCGGGTGCCGGGCGGGGCGGCGCGGACCGCCTCGGCGGGGTCGCGCACGCGCAGCCGGGGGGTGGCGGGGCCGGTGGGGGTGGCGGGATGGGCGCGATCGGCCGGCTCGGCCGGATCGGCCGCAGTGGTACGGGCGGCCGGGGCCACGGGTGCGGCGTGCCACCAGCCGTCGCCGTCCTCCGCGAGGGCCCAGCGGGTGGGGGGTTCGCTCACGGGTGCGAGTGTCCCACCAGGGGCTGACAGCGGGGGTCCGGCGCGTCGGCGGGGCCGGGCGGGTTCCCGGCGCCGGGTCGTTGCCGGGTTCCGCCGCGGACCCCGTGGAGGCCGGGGCCGTGCCTCGGGTCCGCCGGGTCGTTGCCGGGCTCCGCCGCGGACCCCGTGGAGGCCGGGGCCGTGCCTCGGGCGGGGAGGGCGTACCGGGTCGGCCGGGCCCGGGGGGTCCTGCCAAGCTGGGAGGCGTGAGAGACCTTGCCGAGACCGTCGACCGAGCGTTCGCCGCTGCCCTGTATGCCCAGGACGACACCGGGCTGGACACCGGGGCGTCGCTGCTCGCGGCCGAACCGGCCCGGTGGGCGGGGGTCGGGCAGGAGTTGCTGGCGCGCGGGGAGGCGTACGTACGGCAGGGCTGGGAGCGGGGGTGGCGGCCGGCCGATGTGCTCCGGCTGGTCCGCCGCGACCTCGACGAGCGGCACGTGCGGATCACCGGTGACCTGGTCGCCGCCGAGGCGCGCCGCTACGCCCGCCTCCCGGAGCGGTGGACCGAGGCCGCGGCGTGGTGGGGTGAGGACACGGCCTACGCCGACCGGCTCGCGCAGCGCGAACGGGCGGACCGGTTCACGCTGGCCACCGCCTTCCTGGAGGTGCTGCGGCTGCTGATCCGGCTGCCCTCGATCGAGCCGGTGGGTCCGCTGCCCGGGGATCCCGCCGATCCGCTGGAGCACGCGCACATCGAGCCCCGGATGCTCGGCCGCATCCGGGCGCTGCTGGCGAAGGCCGAGGCCACCACCTTCCCCGAGGAGGCGGAGGCGCTCAGCGCCAAGGCCCAGGAGCTGATGGCCCGGCACACCGTGGACGAGGCGCTGCTGGTCGCACGCGGTGGCGCTCCCGCGCAGGTGCCCGGGGCGTGCCGGATCGGCGTCGAGGCGCCGTACGAGGAGGCCAAGGCGGTGCTGCTCGACGCGGTGGCCGGCGCCAACCGCTGCCGGGCGGTGTGGAACAGCGGCCTTGGATTCTCGACGGTGGTCGGCTTCGAGAGCGATCTGGAGGCGGTGGAGCTGCTGTACACCTCGCTGCTCGTGCAGGGCACGGCGGCGATGACGCGCGCGGAGGCCGCGCAGCGCTCGGGCGGGCGCAAGCGGACGAAGACATTCCGGCAGTCGTTCCTGCTCGCGTACGCCAGCCGGCTGGGGCAGCGGCTCGCGGAGACCGCGGCGCACACGGCGAGCGAGGCTCCGGACAACCTGCCGGCTCTGGTGGCACGCGACGTGGCGGTGACCTCCAGGGCGGAGGAGATGTTCCCGCGGACCACGACGACGCGGCTGCGCGGGGCGACGGACCACGCGGGCTGGGAGGACGGCACGGCGGCCGCCGACGCCGCCCACATGGGCGGCCGCCGCCCCCGGCTGCCGTAACCCCCGCCCACTGGCGTAGCCGCCCGCCCACTGCCGTAGCCGCACCCCGTTGCCGCCGCCGTAGACGCGGGCCCTGTGGCCCTGTGGCCCTGTGGCCTGCGGCCCTGTGGGCTTGCGGCCTGCGGCCTGCGGCCTGTCGGCTGCCGCCCGGGCCCTGCGGCCCTGCGGCCCGCGGCTGGGGCCGGACCGGCGTCTGCTCCCCGCAGCGGGGGCCGGGGCCGGACCGGCGTTCGCTGTCCGCTGGCTGCCTGGCCTCGTCCGCCGGCGTGGCGTGTCGTCGCCCTCGGCCCGCGCCCGTGGTGGCCCCTTTGTCCCCATTCGTTCGCGCTTCTTCGTTTAACCTCGCATCCATGAGCTGGTTCCGGGCGCTGAAGCACACCGCCCGGTCGGGCGTGGCGATCGAGCGGACCCGGCTCGAGCCGCTCGCCGCGTTGCGGGCCGCATTCGGGCTCGCCCTCGTGATCGGGGGCGGCCTCGCCTTCCTCGGGCCCGCTGCGGCGGTCAGTTCCGCCTTCGGCGCCTTCTCGGCCGCCATCGCGACCTTCCAGAAGAGCTGGCGTCCGCGGCCCGTCCTCGCCCTGGCCTCGGGTCTGACCCTCGCCGTCTCCACCTTCGTCGGCTACCTCGTCGGCTCCTCGCACACCCTGCTCTTCCTCGCCCTGCTCGCCGCCTGGACCTTCCTGACGGGCCTGATGTGGGCGGCCGGCCCCACGGCCGGGATCATCGCCTCCAGCAACGTCGCGATCGTGCTGGTCACCGTCACCCTGCCCACCTCCGTGCCCCAGGCCGCCGGGCACGCCGCGATGATCGCCGCCGGCGGGGTCGTGCAGGCGCTGCTCATCGTGCTGCTCCCCGTCCGCCGCTGGGGCGCCCGGCGTGACGCCCTCGCCGACGCGCTCGCCGCCGAGGCCGACTACGCCCGCCGTCTGCGCCACGACCCTCTCGCGCCCTTCGACCCGCAGCCGCTGATGCACGCCCGGGACGCCGCCGCGGTCTCCCGCCGCCAGGCCCGTCGGCGGCCCGCCGAGCTGCACGGGGTGCGCGGGCTCGCGGAGCGGATCCGGCCGGCGCTGGCCTCGCTCGCCGACCCGGCCGTCGGGGCGCCCGCCGAGGGGCCGGCGCGGGACCGGGTGCGCGAACTGCTCGCCGCCGCCGGGTCGGTCCTGGACGCCGCAGCGCGGGCGATCCGGCACGGCGCACGGGTACGCGTCCCCGCGCCGGCCCTTGCCGTACTGAAGTCCCCCGACACCGAGGACCTCCTCACCGGCGCGGCCCGCCGGCCCGCGCGCCGTCTCGCCGCCCTGCTGGACGACGTACTGGAGACGGCGGACCCCGGATCCGGGCGCGCGGACGATCCCGGCGAGCCGAGGCTGCGGCCCACCCTGCCCCGGCAGGTGCCGCTGACGTGGCGGGCCGTGCGCGCCGAACTGCGTGCCGGCTCCCCGGTCCTGCGGCACGCCGTGCGCGTGAGCGCCGTGGTCTGCGCGGGCTACCTGCTCGGCCACGTCCTGCCCTTCGGGCACGGCTACTGGGCCCCGATGGCTTCCGTGATGGTCATGCGGCCCGACTTCACGCAGACCTACTCGCGCGCCGTGGCCCGCTTCTGCGGCACCCTCGTCGGTGTCGCCGTCGCCACCGGGACCGTGCGGCTCGCGGAGCCGGGCACCTACCTGTCCGGCTTCCTGGCCGTGGTCAGCGCGGGCCTGATGTACACCCTGATGCGCACCGGGTACGCGGTCTCCCAGGTGTTCGTCTCCGCGTACGTCGTCTTCCTCCTCGGCATGGGCGGGGCCCGCTGGGACCAGACCGTGCCGGACCGGGTCGCCCTCACCCTGGTCGGCGGAGTGCTCGCGATGATCGCCTACGCCGTCTACCCGGCCTGGGAGACCCCGCGGCTGCGCACCCGCCTGGCCGACTGGCTCGCCGCGAACGGGCGGTACGCCGCCGCGGTGCTCGGCCAGTACGCGGATCCGGCCGGGGCCCGGCGGGCGGACGTGCGCGAGAGCCTGCTGGCCTCGCGCGAGGCCCGGGTCGCCTGGCACGAGGCGCTGGCGCGGGCCGCCGGCGAGCCGGTGCGCAGCCGGGGCCTGTCCCGCACGGCCGCGGCCGACGCCGGTGACGCCCTGACCGCGATGGGCCGCGGCGCCATGCTCCTGGAGGCGCACATCCCGGACCGCGCGCACGGGCCGGTCCCGGGCGCCGCCGAGCTGGCGCTGGCGCTGCGCGCCGCCACGCAGGAGGGCGCCGCGGCGGTGCGGGAGGGCCGGGTGCCGCAATGGGACGAGGTCCGCGCGGCGCTGGCATACGGGGCGCCGCCGCAGTCCCCGGTGCTGCGGCCGGCCGCCGAGCAGATGCTGGCCTCGCTCGACGAGGTGTCAGCGGCCTTGCGGGCGTGAGGAGAAGCCTCTGCGTGACGGGAGGGGCACCCCGCGTGCACGTGCATCTGCCCATGCAGGCGCTTGTGAACACAGCTATGATCCGGTGCAGTTGACATCTGCACTATCGGGGGCTTCCTGTGGACCACGCGTACAACGGGATGGCAGCTGCAGAACTCGCTTCCTTGTATGGACTGACCTGGCAGAAGAGCAGACACAGCAACTCACAGGGTTCCTGCGTGGAGTTCGCGAGGCTGCCCGGCGGCGATGTCGCCATGCGCAATTCGCGCTTTCCGGACGGTCCGGCGCTCGTCTACACACCCGCCGAGATAGAGGCCCTGCTCCTGGGCGTCAAGGACGGCGAATTCGATCATCTGATCAGCTGACGAACGGTTGGCGCGGAGCGCTCCGATCGAGCCGTGCACGTGCACTGGCCGGGACTGATCGCAATGATCAATCCCGGCCAGTTGTCCGTATCGGATGCCCTCGTGCTCCGGGGGCCGGCTCAGCGCCGGGCCCGGACCCGTCTCAGTCGTGGAGCAGGAAGAGGGCCCAGACCACCTTGCCGGTGAGCCGGCCCGCGAGCGGGTGCCAGCCCCAGCTGTCGCTGTAGCTGTCCACCAGGAACAGCCCCCGCCCGGACTCCAGGTCGAAGTTCTCGTCCGTCCGCTCCGGGGAGAAGCAGCCACCGGGCCGGTCCTCGCTGGGGTCGCGCACCGCGCACACCAGCCGGGTGCGCCACCGCATCAGGTGCAGGCGCACCGGCGGCTCCGCCTCGCCCGCCCGCCGGGAATCCTCCGGCAGGGCATGGCGCAGCGCGTTGGTGACGAGCTCGGAGACGACCAGCGCCACGTCGTCGAAGCGCCCGTCGAGGCCCCACTGGGACAGCGTCGAGCGAGTGAACGTGCGCGCGCCCCGCACCGCCTCGAAGCGGGCGGGCAGAGCGCAGGAGGCGGACCCGGAGACAGCCGTGGGGTCGACCGGGGGAAGCCCCTGCCGTAACGGCTCGAGCATGGTCGATCCATTCGTCCCCATGCGAGGCACTCCCGGGATTCGCGGACTAAGCGGCGGCTTTGTCCAAAGAGAACTGCGGGGTGGGTCCGGCGCCGGCGCGAGGAGCACGCAGGTGCGCGGGGACCATCGTTCCGAATGCCGGAGCCGGATGCAAGGGCAGATGCACGTGCACGCGCCGGACCTGTCCACTCCCGTGACGGTTCTTGCTCATTTCTTCCTACGCATGCGAGCGGACTTCTTTTCCGGGAGCCCGTATTCCGTTACAGAACGAGTACGGACCGATGCGTTTTGGTGGCAGACTGCGGGACCTGGGGTGCGGGGGCCCCACCGCACCGCGCACACCATGCGCACGCCATTGCGATGGGGAGGGCAGTACTAGTGACCGCAGAAGCCAGCGGTTCTGTGGTGCGTCGCATCCTCCTGGGCTCGCAGCTCAGGCGACTCCGAGAATCCCGCGGCATCACCCGTGAGGCGGCCGGCTACTCGATCCGCGCATCCGAATCGAAGATCAGCCGCTTGGAGTTGGGAAGGGTGAGCTTCAAGGCCAGGGACGTCGAGGACCTCCTCACGCTCTACGGAGTCACGGACAACGCCGAGCGCGAGTCGCTGCTGGGCCTGGTCCGCGAGGCCAACGCGACGGGCTGGTGGCACAGTTACGGCGACGTGCTGCCCGGGTGGTTCCAGACGTACATCGGTCTGGAGGGCGCGGCCTCGCTCATCCGCATCTACGAAGTCCAGTTCGTGCACGGCCTGTTGCAGACCGAGGCGTACGCCCACGCCGTCGTCAGCCGCGGCATGCCCGGTGCCACCGCCGCCGAGATCGACCGCCGCGTCGCCCTGCGCCTGGAGCGCCAGAAGGTGCTGGTCTCCGAGAGCGCCCCGGTCTTCCACGCCGTCCTCGACGAGGCCGCGCTGCGCCGCCCGTACGGCGACCGGGACGTCATGCGCGGGCAGCTGGAGCACCTCATCGAGGTCTCGCAGCGGCCCAACGTGCAGCTCCAGGTGATGCCCTTCTCCTTCGGCGGCCACGCGGGCGAGAGCGGGGCCTTCACCCTGCTGCGCTTCCCCGAGTCGGACCTCCAGGACATCGTCTATCTGGAACAGCTCACCAGCGCTCTCTACCTGGACAAGGACGAGGAAGTGGGGCAGTACGGCCGCGCCATGGAGCGGCTCCAGGCCGACTGCCCGGACGCGGACCGGACCCGCGATCTTCTCCGTGGCCTGCTCCAACTGTCTTGATTCGCACGTAGTATGACGTCTGATCAGTGCATGATGACCGATCGGTCTCCGGTGCAGCGCACGGGTGCGCGCTCGCAGTAAGGGATGGCATGTCCATATTCAGCGACCTGGCTCACCAGTACATCGACGGCGAATGGCTGGCCGGCACCGGTTCGTGGGACATCATCGACGTCAACCCCTACAACGGGGAGAAGCTCGCGGCCATCACGGTGGCCACCGTCGAGCAGGTGGACCAGGCCTACCGCGCCGCCGAGCGCGCGCAGCGGGAATGGGCGGCCACCAGCCCCTACAGCAGACGCACGGTCCTGGAGCGCGCCCTGCGGATCACCGAGGAGCGCGAGAAGGAGATCGTCGAGGCGATGATCGACGAGCTCGGCGGGACCCGTCCCAAGGCCGAGTACGAGGTCCACCTCGCCAAGGAGTTCCTCCGCGAGGCGATCCAGCTGGCCGTGCGCCCCCAGGGCCGGATCCTGGCCTCGCCGGTCGAGGGCAAGGAGAACCGGGTCCAGCGCCTCCCGGTCGGCGTGATCACCGTGATCAGCCCCTTCAACTTCCCCTTCCTGGTCACGCTGAAGTCCGTCGCCCCCGCGCTGGCGCTCGGCAACGCGGTGGTGATCAAGCCCAACCAGAACGCACCCGTCGTCGGCGGCGGGGTCATCGCCCGCATCTTCGAGGACGCCGGGCTCCCCGCGGGTCTGCTGAACGTCCTGGTCACCGACATAGCCGAGATAGGCGACGCGCTCCTGACCCACCCGGTCCCCAAGGTCATCTCCTTCGCGGGCTCGGACCGGGTGGGGCGCCACGTGGGGGCGGTCGCCGCCCGCCACTTCAAGCGGACGGTCCTGGAGCTCAGCGGCAACAGCGCCCTGGTCGTCCTCGACGACGCCGACGTCGACTACGCGGTGGACGCGGCCGTCTTCAGCCGCTTCGTCTACCAGGGCCAGGTCTGCATGGCCGCCAACCGGATCCTGGTCGACGCGGCGATCGCGGAGGAGTTCACCGGGAAGTTCACCGCGCGGGTGCGGGCCCTGCGGACGGGCGACCCGCACGAGGCCGACACCGAGATCGGCCCGCTGATCAACTCCTTCCAGGCCGACGCGCTGACCGCGCTCGTGGACCAGGCCGTGCAGGCGGGCGCGCAGGCGCTCGTACGGGGGTCTACGCGCGGCAACCTGGTCGAACCCACCGTCCTGGCCGGGCTCCCCGAGGACTCCCCGCTGCTGGGCCAGGAGATCTTCGGCCCGGTGGCCCTGCTGGTGGTCTTCGACGGCGAGGACGAGGCGGTACGGCTGACCAACGCGACCCCGTACGGCCTGAGCGGCGCCGTGCACACGCGGGACGTGGAACGCGGGGTCCGCTTCGCGCAGCGCATCGAGACCGGGATGATCCACGTCAACGACTCGACCATCGGGGACGAGCCGCTGGCGGCCTTCGGCGGCGAGAAGGCCTCGGGCCTGGGCCGGCTCAACGGCGAGGCCACGATCGAGGCCTTCACCACCCAGAAGTGGATCTCCGTGCAGCACGGCCGGACGCGCTTCCCGTTCTAGCGGGGAGCCGTTCTAGACTCGGGCGGGCGTACGCGGCGCCGCCCGGGGGAGATCAGAGTTGAGCAACATACCGCAGACCGGCCGGACCCCTCGGGTCCAGAACCGGCTCGTCGTCATACAGATCGTGGTCTTCTCGCTCCTGCTCACCCTCGGCGGACGGCTCTGGTACCTCCAGATACGCAACGGCCAGGAGTACACGGACAAGGCCAAGAACAACCACGTCCAGCGGGTGGTCCAGCCCGCCGTCCGGGGCTCGATCCTGGACTCGCGCGGCGTTCCGCTCGCCGACAACGAGACCCACCTCGTGGTCTCCGCCAGCCGCACCGAGCTGCTCGCGATGAAGGACCGCGGCAAGGCCGTGCTGACCCGCCTCGCGGGGGTCCTGGGCATGAACCCCCAGGAGGTCGTCGACAAGGTCCGGCTCTGCGACGCCAAGACCCCGCAGCCCTGCTGGAACGGCTCCCCCTACCAGCCGATCCCGGTCAGCGACGAGGCCACCACCGAGCAGGCCCTGCAGATCCACGAGCACGCCGAGGACTTCCCCGGCATCACCGCCGAGCCCACCGCGATGCGCCGCTACGCCGGGCCGGACGGGGCGAACACCTCACAGGTGCTCGGCTACCTCTCGCCGGTCACCGACGAGGAGATCACCAAGGCGAAGAACGGTGACTCGCCCTACCTGCGCTCCGACCAGGTCGGCCGCTCCGGCCTGGAGCGCACCTACGACAAGGAACTGCGCGGCAAGGCCGGCGTCACCCGCTACGAGGTGGACAACCTCGGGCGGGTCACGGGCCAGGGCCAGACCGACAAGGCGCTGCCCGGCTCGAACATCGTGACCTCCATCGACTCGCGGGTGCAGGCGGTCGCGGAGCGCGAGCTGAACAACGCGATGGTCGAGGCCCGCAAGACGTACGACAAGAACACCCACCGCACCTACGAGGCCGACGCGGGGGCCGTCGTGGTCATGGAGGCCAAGACCGGCCGCGTCGTGGCCATGGCCTCGAACCCGACCTACGACCCGAACGCCTGGGTGGGCGGCATCTCCGGCAAGGACTACGCGAAGCTCACCGACAAGGACTCGAACTACCCGCTGCTGAACCGGGCGATACAGGCCCAGGCGGCGCCCGGCTCGATCTTCAAGGTGGTCTCCTCGACCGCCGCGGTGAACGCCGGGTACCCCTTCAACGGGCGCTACGGCTGCCCCAGCTCCTACTCGGTGGGCAACCAGACCTTCACCAACTTCGAGTCGCAGGGCTACGGGGACATCACCATCGGGCGCGCCCTGGAGGTCTCCTGCGACACGGTCTACTACGCCATCGCGGACCAGGAGTGGAAGAAGGACGGCGGCATCAGCCCCAAGAAGAACCCCAACGACTGGTTCTTCAAGACCGCCCACGACTTCGGGCTGGGCAAGCCCACCGGCATCGACCTGCCGAACGAGGTCGCCGGCCGGGTCCCCGACCGCAAGTGGAAGCAGGACTTCTTCGAGGCGAACAAGGCCGCCTGGTGCCGGGACGGCAAGAAGAACGGCAGTTTCGCCGAGAAGATCGCCTACGAGAACTGCCGCCAGGGCAACCAGCTGCGCGAGGGCGACGCGATCAACTACTCGATCGGCCAGGGCGACACCCTGGTGACGCCCGTCCAGATGGCCTCCGTCTACGCGGCCATCGCCAACGGCGGCACGCTGCACCAGCCCAGCGTCGGCAAGGCCGTCGTCAGCGCGGACGGCAGCTCGGTCCGGGAGATCGAGCCGAAGGTCCAGGGCAAGCTGCCGATGGACGCCAAGACCCGCGACGACATCGACGGGGCGCTCGCCTCGGTCGCCACCACCGGCAGCGCGGCCTGGCGCTTCGGCGGCTGGCCGCAGAAGCAGATCCCGATGCACGCCAAGACCGGTACCGCCGAGGTGCAGGGCAAGCAGACCACTTCGTGGTTCGCCTCGTACACCGAGGACTACGCGATCGTGATGACGATCTCGCAGGGCGGCACCGGCTCGGGCGCGTCGGGACCGGCGGTCCGCAAGATCTACGAGGCGATGTACGGGCTCGACCCGACGGGCAGGCAGGACCTGTCCAAGGCGCTGCTGCCGCAGCCGGCCACCGCCCTCCCGGCGATACGCCCGGACGGGGAGATCGCGCCCAACTGAACCGGTCGGCGTTCGATCGCGGACAGAAGTCGTCCGCAAGGCTCCGTAGCGTGACGGGTGTCAGCAGGAGAGGCACCGACACCCGAGGCGGTAGGTCATGGCACGGCTTTCCACGGAGATCCCAGGCGACGAGCGGGGCACGCTGCTCGCCTTCGTAGAGGCGCAGCGCGCGGCGCTGCGGGAAGCGGCCCTGGGGCTGAGCGAGGAGCAGGCGGCGAGCCGCCCCTGCGTCAGCGAGCTGTCACTGTCGGGGCTGCTCAAGCACGCGGCCGAGGTAGAGCTCAACTGGCTGCGGATGGCCCGGCGCCGGCCGCAGGACGCCTCCCCGGCGCCCGGCGCGGGAGACGGCGTGGCCGGCGCCGACGCGGGCGGCCAGGGGGCCGGCGCCGACGCGGGTGGCCAGGGGGCCGCCCCGGACGCCTGGAAGGACGCCTTCCGCCTCGTCGACGGGGAGAGCATGCCCTCGGTGCTGGCCCACTGGGACGGGGTCGCGCGGGAGACGGAGGCCTTCGTGGCGGCCGTCCCCAGCCTCGACGACACCTTCCCGCTCCCGCCGGCGCCCTGGTTCCCGAAGGACGCGGAGGTCTCGGTGCGCTGGATGCTCCTGCACCTGGTGGAGGAGTTCGCCCGGCACGCGGGCCACGCGGACATCATCCGCGAATCCGTCGACGGGACCCGCGCCATGAGCGGGTAGCGCGGGCTCCGTGACGGGCGGGCTTGCACCTCACGCGGCGTGAGGGACCACAGTGAGGGGCGTACCCACAGGGAAAGAGAGGGGGAGCGGAGTCGATGGGCTACTCCGTGGGCAAGGTCGCCGGACTCGCCGGAGTGACGGTGCGCACCCTGCACCACTACGACGAGATCGGGCTGCTGTCGCCGAGCGGCCGCAGCCACGCGGGCCACCGGCGCTACGACGACGCCGACCTCGACCGTCTGCAGCGGATCCTGTTCTACCGGGAGCTCGGCTTCCCCCTCGAAGAGGTCGCGGTCCTGCTGGACGACCCGCGGTCGGATCCGCAACAGCACCTGCGCCGGCAGCACGCCCTGCTGTCCGAGCGGATCACCCGGCTCCAGCAGATGGCCGAGGCCGTCGAGCACGCCATGGAGGCGAAGAAGATGGGCATCAACCTCACGCCCGAGGAGAGGTTCGAGGTCTTCGGGGACCACGATCCGGGGCAGTACGCGAAGGAGGCCGAGCAGCGCTGGGGCGCCACCGATGCGTACGCGCAGTCGCGTGCCCGGGCCGCCGCCCACACCAAGGACGACTGGAAGCGGATCCTCGCCGAGGCCGAGGACATCAACCGGCGGCTGGCCGCGCTGATGGACTGCGGCGCGTCCGCCGGATCGGCCGCGGCCATGGACCTGGCGGAGGAGCACCGCGGCTGGATCAGCCAGAACCACTACGACTGCTCCCACGCGATGCACACCTGCCTCGGCGAGATGTACATCGCGGACGAGCGGTTCGCCGCCCACTACGACGCCGTCAGGCCGGGTCTGGCGGTGTTCCTGCGGGACGCGATCACGGCCAACGCGGTGCGCGGGGCGTAGACGGGACCACGCGCGCGCGGCCCCCGCCGGTCCCTGGAACCGGGCGGGGGTCGCGTGCGTTGATAATTGAAACCGCCCGCTCCGCCCGCACCCCGCCTGCAGCCGCCGGCACGCCCCCCGATCCAGGAGAGTCCGGAACCCGTGTACACGCTTGCGCTCGGCCCTCAGTGGCTGTCCCCGGACTATCTGATCTCGCACTTCGGACTGATCGGCATCCTGGTCGTCGTCTTCGCGGAGTCGGGACTGTTCGCGTTCCTGCCCGGTGACTCCCTGCTGTTCACGGCGGGGCTGCTGGTCGCCAACGGCGAGTACATCAAGCAGCCGCTGTGGCTGGTCTGCACGCTGATCGTGGTCGCCGCCGTCGTCGGCGACCAGGTCGGCTACCTGATCGGCAAGTTCTTCGGCCCGAAGATCTTCAACCGGCCGAAGTCCAAGGTCTTCAAGCGGGAGAACCTCGACAAGGCGCACGAGTTCATGGAGAAGCACGGGCCCAAGGCCATCGTGCTCGCCCGCTTCGTGCCGATCATCCGCACCTTCGCGCCGATGGTCGCGGGAGCCGGCTCGATGAAGTACCGCACCTTCCTGACGTACAACGTCATCGGCGGCATCGGCTGGGGTGCGGGCATCACGGTCGCGGGCTACTGGCTCGGACAGATCGAGTTCATCAAGACCAATGTCGAGGCGATCCTGGTCCTGATCGTCCTCATCTCCCTGATCCCGGTGATCTTCGAAGTCCTCAAGGCGCGCAAGGAGAACAAGGCGAAGGCCGGCGCGGCCCCGCTCGACGGCGAGGGTGCCCAGGCCCCGGGTCAGCGCGGCCGCCACGCCAAGCGCTAGGCCCAGGCGGCCGGCAGGCCCCGCGTACGCCCCGGAAGACCCCTTGGGGGTCCCGGGGCGTACGCGTGCCCGTCAGAAGCCGCGGGTGCGCTTGGCGGCGCGGCGCTTGGCGGCGCTCGCCGCGCCCGGGATGCGCATGAACAGCCGTGAGGTCTCCGAGCCCAGGTTGACCCCGATCGCGATGGCCAGCGCGATGGCCGCGGCGTTGGTGAGGGAGCCCAGTCCCTCGTTGAGCCGGTTCTCGGCGATCAGCAGCAGCCCGTAGTACGTCGCCGAGCCGGGCAGCAGGGGGCCGATCGCGGCCGTGGTGAAGGGCAGGGCGGAGGCGAAGCGGTAGCGGGAGAAGAGCTGCCCGAACAGGCCCACCAGCCCGGCGGCGATGGCCGTGGACGGCACGGGCGGGATCTCGCCGGCGTAGTGCAGGGCTCCGAAGGTCACCCAGGCGACGCCGCCGTTCAGGGTCACGATCCACACCGTGGAGCGTTCCTGCTGGAGCAGGATCGCGAAGGTGAAGACCAGCACCATCGAGGCCGCGATCTGGATCAGCGGCCGCTGGGTGATCTGGAGCACCTCCTCCGGCCTGGGCGAGGAGTCGAACTGGAGGCCGAGGTAGAGCACCACCAGCACGCCCATGATGATCCCGATGAAGAGGTACATGACCTCCAGGAGCCGGGCGGAGGCGGTGATGTAGTAGCCGGTCAGGCCGTCCTGCACCGCCGCGACCAGGGCCCGCCCCGGCAGCAGCGCGAACAGCCCGCCGGTGATCACGGCGGAGGCCTTGACGTCGATCCCCGTCATGTTCAGCGCCACCCCGATGGCGGCGGGCGGCATCGCGGCGACCACGAACTGGTAGAACTCCGGCAGCCCGCGCCCGGCGCACAGCCAGGCCAGCCGGTCGCCCAGGACCGCCCCGAGCGCCGCCGCGATGAACACCAGCGTCCCGCCGCCGACCAGCGTGGAGGCCGCGCCGGCGAGAAGCCCGGCGCAGGCCGTGAGCATCCAGCCGGGGTACGGGTGGCGGTTGCGGCGGATCTCGGCGAGGCGCCGGTAGGCCTCCTCCAGCGAGACGTCGATCTCGGCGTTGCTGATGTCGTCCACGAGCCGGAAGACGGCGGCGAGCCGGTTGTAGTCGGTGCCGCGGCGCCGTACGGTCCGGCTCGCCGAGACCGGGTCGCCCACCAGGGTGGGCTGGTGGGTGATCGACAGCATGGTGAAGGTGACCGTCGGCTCGCAGCGGTCCAGGCCGTAGGAGCGGGCCACCGCGAACATGGCGGCCTCCACGTCCTCGGCGCCCTCGCCGCCCGCGAGCAGGAGCTCCCCGATGCGCAGGGTCAGGTCGAGCACGCGGCCCACGGGCGGCCCGGCCTCGGTCGGCCGCTGCACCAGGTCCGGCACCGGCCGCACGTCGACCGGCATGCGCAGCATCGTGCGCATCCGGTCCTGCCAGGGGGATTCCTTCAGCAGGGCGACGGGGAACCCCTGACCGGGGGTGTAGGCGGGCGGGGAGTGCTGGGCGCTGTAGGTGGCCGGGGTGGCGAAGGCGGAGCCCTCCGGTTCGGCGGACACCGGTTCGGCGCCCGCCGGCCGGGCGAATTCCGAGGTGGGCTGGTCCTCCTCCAGTGCCTCCGGCTCCATTCCGGGGGGAGGCGTGAAGGCGCTGTGCGCCTCGTCTGACTGGGGCTTCTTGTCCTGTGCCCCGTCGGCCTCCGCCACGCGTCCTCCAGTCAGTGATCACCTGCGCTATCAGTATGCGGAACTGAATCATCCGCGGCGAAGGGGGACCGCCTCCGGGAGCACGGCCCCCGGGACACGACGGCGGGCGGCACCCCTCCAGGGGGTACCGCCCGCCATGTCACACCGGGCGCGGGGCAGCCCCCCGGCCCGTCACCGCCGACCGCGAGGTCAGTGGTGGCCGCCCTGCGCCTCCAGGCGCTTGTACGAGGCCTCGATCTCGGCCTCGGCCTCGGTGCGGCCGACCCAGTTCGCGCCCTCGACGGACTTGCCCGGCTCCAGGTCCTTGTAGACCTCGAAGAAGTGCTGGATCTCCAGGCGGTCGAACTCGGACACGTGGTGGATGTCGCGCAGGTGCTCGACACGCGGGTCGGAGGCCGGCACGCACAGCAGCTTGTCGTCGCCGCCCGCCTCGTCCGTCATGCGGAACATGCCGATCGCGCGGCACTTGATCAGGCAGCCGGGGAACGTCGGCTCGTCCAGGATGACCAGCGCGTCCAGCGGGTCGCCGTCCTCGCCGAGGGTGTTCTCGACGAAGCCGTAGTCGGCCGGGTAGCTGGTCGAGGTGAAGAGGCGACGGTCCAGACGGATCCGGCCGGTCTCGTGGTCCACCTCGTACTTGTTCCGCGAACCCTTGGGGATCTCGATGGTGACGTCGAACTCCACGTCCTGCTCCTCCATGATCAGCTTCATTGCTTCGAGACTGCATTGATCCACTTGCGTGCGCCGTCCGGCCCAGCCCTGCCGGGTGGGGTGCCATGCTCGCGGCAAGACGCAGTGGTTAAGTGTCCCTCACGCATATGTGTGATCGCGAAAGGGGCTGGTCCGAGGTGCCATTGGACAAGACGTGGCAGCTCATCGCGGGCTCGGCCGTCGCCGGCCTCGCCCTGTCGGTGGCCGTGGTGAGCGCCGCCGGTCCCTGGGACTCCGGCCAGCGTAAGGCCGAGCGGGACAGGGTCGCCTCCTGGGGCCCCACGGGTGGCGCAGATCACGGTCCCGGCGGCCTTCCGGTGCCCGCTCCGAGCGCGCCCGGCGTCCTCGGAGCCATCGGCCCCGCCGTCCCGCGCACGGAGGCGGCGACCGCCTCCGAGGGCCTCGCCGCCGCGCTGCGGCCGCTGCTCGCGGACCCCGCGCTCGGCACGGTGCGCACCGCCTCCGTCGTCGACACCGCCACCGGGGAGGTTTTGTTCGAGTCCGGAGCACGGGACGCGATGACCCCCGCCTCCACGATCAAGATCGCCACCGCGGCGGCCGCGCTGGCCGCCCTCGGGCCCGAGCACCGGATCAGGACCACCGTCGTCCCCGGCGCCGGACCCGGACAGATCGTCCTCGTCGGCGGCGGCGACCCCTCCCTGACCGCCAGGAAGAAGAAGCCCGCCGGATCCGGCGGCAGCCTCGTCGCCCTCGCCGCCGACACCGCCCGGGCCCTGAAGGCCGCCGGCACCGACAGCGTGTCCGTGGGCTACGACGACGGCCTCTACACCGGCCCCGCCCGCCACCCGATCGGCGAGAACCCCAACATCGCGCCCGTCACCGCCCTGACCGCCGACGAGGGCCGCCCCGACGAATCCGCCTCCGGCCCCGCGGACCGCACCGACGACCCTTCCGGGGACGCGGCCCGGGCCTTCGCCGCCCTGCTGGCCGAGCGCGGGGTCAAGGTCACCGGCGCACCCGTCCGTGCCGGGGCCGCCCAGGGAGCCCAGCCGCTGGCCGCCACCTTCTCCACACCGCTGGCCGGCCTTGTCGAGCGGATGCTGACCAACAGCGACAACGACATCGCCGAGGCCCTCGCCCGGCAGACCGCCCTCGCCTCCGGGCAGCCCGCCAGCTTCGAGGGAGGGGAGAAGGCCGTCGCCTCCCGCCTCGACTCCCTCGGCCTGGACACCTCCGGCTGCCGCTTCTCCGACGGCAGCGGCCTGGGCCGCACCGACAAGGTCAGCGCCGGCCTCCTGACCGGACTGCTCGCCAAGGCCACCGACCCCGCGCACCCGCAGCTGCGGCCCGTCCTGACCGGACTGCCCGTCGCCGGCTTCACCGGCACCCTGCGCTCCCGCAACGCCGGCACCTCGCCGGCGGCCGGCCTGCTCCGTGCCAAGACGGGCACGCTGACCGGCGTGAACTCCCTCGCGGGCACCGTCGTCGACCCGTCCGGGCGACTCGTCGCCTTCGCCTTCCTGACGGCCAACAGCCCCGACGGCCCGGCCGCCGAGAAGGGCCTCGACAAGCTGGCCGCCGCGGTGGCGGCCACCAGCTAGCCTCCGCAGTGCCGCGCCGCTCATGCCGGGCCCCGGGCGCCCGGGGCCGCCCGCGCCGCAGCCGGCCGCGGCGGCGGGCTCCAAGGGGGTCCGCCCGGAGGCCGGTCCACGTACGGTTGACGCATGACGAGCATCAGTGGTGCGGAGATGGTCGACTGGAACCTCGCGGTGGCGACCGCGACCCGGCTGGTGCGGCCCGGCCCGGAGGTCAGCCGGGACGAGGCCCGGGCCGTCGTCGCGGAGCTGCGCGAGCACGCCAGGACCTCGGAACGGCACGTGCGCGCGTTCACCGGGATGATCCCCGAGGGGACCGCCGTGAACGACACCCCCGTCCTGGTGGTGGACCGGGCCGGCTGGGTCAGGGCGAATGTGGCGGGCTTCCGCGAACTGCTCCAGCCCCTCCTGGGCAAGATGCAGGACCGCCGCGCCGGCACCCCCGGCGGAGCCGTGCTCGGGGCGGTCGGCGGCAAGGTCACCGGCGTCGAGCTGGGCATGCTGCTCAGCTTCCTCGCCTCGCGGGTCCTGGGCCAGTACGAGACCTTCGCGCCGGTCTCCCGCGACCTGCCCGGCTCCGCCGGCGGCGGCCGGCTGCTGCTCGTCGCCCCCAACATCGTGCACGTCGAGCGGGAACTGGAGGTGGACCCGCACGACTTCCGGCTGTGGGTGTGCCTGCACGAGGAGACGCACCGTACCCAGTTCACGGCCGTCCCGTGGCTGCGCGCCCACCTCGAAGGCGAAATCCAGACGTTCCTCGGCGCCACCGAAATGGACCCGATGACCATCCTGGAGCGCATCCGGGAAGCCGCCCAGTCCTTCGCCGGCGCCGGCCCCGACGCCGAGCGGGGCGACGAGGGCCGCTCCTTCGTCGAACTCGTGCAGACCCCCGAGCAGCGGGAGGTCCTGGCCCGGCTCACCGCCGTCATGTCCCTCCTGGAGGGCCACGCGGACTTCGTCATGGACGGGGTCGGACCGCAGGTCGTGCCCTCCGTCGCCGAGATCCGCGAGAAGTTCCAGCAGCGCCGGGCCAGCGGGGCGGGCCGGCTCGACACCGCCCTGCGCAAGCTGCTCGGACTCGACGCCAAGATGCGCCAGTACCGCGACGGCGAGCGTTTCGTGCGCGCCGTCGTCGGCCAGGTCGGCATGGACGGCTTCAACCGCGTGTGGACCTCTCCGAACACACTGCCGACCAAGGCGGAGATCGCCCGGCCCGCGGACTGGGTGGCGCGCGTCCACCGCAAGGGGAGCGAAGAGAGCGAATAGGTGTGACTCGGGGGGTGTAAACATGTCTCACTGGGGGAAGCAGCGTCACCCGTCCGAGGGACCGTGGGCCGCGGAAGGGCGTGCGATGCTCAGGGAACGGCTCGGTTCTGTCACCATCGACGCACTCTGAGTGACAACCCCCGTCCTGCGGGGGCGCCGGGCAGCACCACCTTCCCCAACGCCTCCGAGGCATCCGAACACCATCGAAGGGCACCGGACATGGGTCCCCATCCTGCGGTCGCGGCGATACGCCTGGCGGTCCGCCGCGTACTCCACGACGTCCTCACCGATCTCACCGACCTCACCAGGACTCCGGCCGGGGGGATCCTCCGCGCCGACCCTCGCACGGCCGGCAGCACCCCGCCACTCGTCCTCGTCGCCTGCTCCGGCGGGGCCGACTCCATGGCGCTCGCCTCCGCCCTCGCCTTCGAGGCCCCCAAACTCGGCATCCGCGCGGGCGGCATCACCGTCGACCACGGACTCCAGCCCGGCTCCGACCTGCGCGCCGCCGAGGTCGTCTCCCGCATGACCGCCCTCGGCCTGGACCCGGTGGAATCCGCCGCCGTGCGCGTCGGCCGTGACGGCGGGCCCGAAGCCGCCGCCCGCGATGCCCGCTACGGCGCCCTGGACGAGGCCGCCGACCGCCTCGGGGCCGCCGCCGTGCTGCTCGGCCACACCCGGGACGATCAAGCCGAAACCGTCCTGCTGGGACTCGCCCGCGGATCCGGCATCCGCTCGCTGTCCGGCATGGCCGAAGTGTCCGGCGCCACCGGCCGCAGCCACCGCTACCGCCGGCCCTTCCTCCAGGTCGACCGGCAGACCGCCCGCAAGGCCTGCATGGCCCAGTCCCTCCCCGTCTGGGACGACCCGCACAACATCGACCCCGCCTACACCCGCTCCCGCCTGCGCCACGAGGGACTGCCCGCCCTGGAGAAGGCGCTGGGCAAGGGGGTCGTCGAGGCGCTCGCCCGCACCGCCCAGCTCTCGCGCGACGACGCCGACGCCCTGGACGCCTGGGCAGCCGAGGCGGAGAGCGGCGTACGGGACGAGGACGGCCGCCTGGAGTGCGCGAAGCTGTACGCCCTGCCCCCGGCCGTCCGCCGCCGGGTGCTGCGCAGGGCCGTGGTCGCCGCGGGCTCCCCCGCCGGCTCCCTCTTCGCCCGCCACATCGAGGAAGTCGACCGTCTCATCACCGGATGGCGCGGTCAGGGCGCCATCAACCTGCCCGGACGGGTCGAGGCCCAGCGGCAGGGTGGCAGACTTGTCATCCGGCAGGGCTGATTGGTGCTGAAACACGGCTGAGTCCTCCGGGGGGCACCCCCCGGAGCCCCGGCCGACAACGAAAGTGATGCGGGTGGACGAGAAGGACATGGGCGACGACCTCCAGTCGGTGCTCATCACCAAGGAAGAGATCGACGCGAAGCTGGCCGAGCTGGCCGCGAAGATCGACGCGGAGTACGCGGGCAAGGACCTGCTCATCGTCGGCGTCCTCAAGGGCGCGGTGATGGTGATGGCGGACCTGGCGCGCGCCTTGTCCACCCCGCTCACCATGGACTGGATGGCGGTGTCCTCCTACGGCGCCGGGACCCAGTCCTCCGGCGTGGTGCGGATCCTCAAGGACCTGGACACCGACATCAAGGGCAAGCACGTCCTGATCGTCGAGGACATCATCGACTCCGGCCTGACGCTGTCCTGGCTGCTGTCGAACCTGGGCTCGCGCGAGCCGTCCTCCCTGGAGGTCGTGACGCTGCTGCGCAAGCCCGACGCGGCCAAGGTCGCGATCGACGTGAAGTGGGTCGGCTTCGACATCCCCAACGAGTTCGTCGTGGGCTACGGCCTGGACTACGCGGAGAAGTACCGCAACCTGCCCTTCGTGGGCACGCTCGCCCCGCACGTCTACGGCGGCTGATCCGCCCCCGCCCCAGGGGCGCCCCGGCGAGCCGGGGAACCTGTGGACGATCCCCGCCGTTGGAGCAGGGGAAGCGGGTCTGTCAGCCGTCCCACGAGGCCGCGGGTGACAATACAGGGGTACATTCCGAAGAACAGTCTTTACTCACAGCAGCATTTACCTACGGGCAGGAGGGACGGGGTGCCTGGCGCCCCGTATGGATGGACGTGAAGCGATACTTCCGTGGGCCGGTCATGTGGATCGTGCTGGCCGTCCTCGCCGTGGTCGTGTTGATGAATGTCGTCGGCTCCGGCGGCGGCTACAAGTCGGTGGACACCAGCGAGGTCATCAAGGCGATCAACAGTGGCCAGGTGGAGACAGCCAAGCTGACCACCGGCGACAGCCAGATGATCAAGATCGAGCTCAAGAAGGACCAGAAGCTCGGCAAGCATGACGGCACCAAGTTCCAGGCCAACTACATCGGGGATCAGGGCGTCCAGCTCGCCCAGAACCTCCAGACCAAGTACGAAGCCGGTCAGATCCCGGACGGATACTCCGTCACGCCGGACAAGACCAGCCCGTTCCTGAGCGTGCTGCTCTCGCTCCTGCCCTTCGTCCTCATCGTCGTTGTCTTCCTGTTCCTGATGAACCAGATGCAGGGCGGCGGCTCCCGGGTCATGAACTTCGGGAAGTCCAAGGCCAAGCTCATCACCAAGGACACCCCGAAGACCACGTTCGCCGATGTCGCGGGTGCGGACGAGGCCGTCGAGGAACTCCACGAGATCAAGGAGTTCCTCCAGGAGCCGGCGAAGTTCCAGGCCGTCGGCGCCAAGATCCCCAAGGGCGTGCTGCTGTACGGCCCGCCCGGCACCGGCAAGACCCTGCTGGCGCGCGCCGTCGCGGGCGAAGCCGGTGTGCCCTTCTACTCGATCTCCGGATCCGACTTCGTCGAGATGTTCGTCGGTGTCGGTGCCTCGCGTGTCCGTGACCTGTTCGAGCAGGCCAAGGCCAACGCCCCGGCGATCGTCTTCGTCGACGAGATCGACGCCGTCGGCCGGCACCGCGGTGCGGGTCTCGGCGGCGGTCACGACGAGCGCGAGCAGACCCTGAACCAGCTGCTCGTCGAGATGGACGGCTTCGACGTGAAGGGCGGGGTCATCCTGATCGCCGCCACGAACCGTCCCGACATCCTCGACCCGGCGCTCCTGCGCCCCGGCCGCTTCGACCGGCAGATCGCGGTCGACCGTCCGGACATGCAGGGCCGTCTGGAGATCCTCAAGGTCCACCAGAAGGGCAAGCCGGTCGCTCCGGACGTCGACCTCTCGGCCGTCGCCCGCCGCACCCCCGGCTTCACCGGTGCCGATCTCTCCAACGTCCTGAACGAGGCGGCCCTGCTGACCGCCCGCTCGGACATGAAGCTGATCGACAACCACATGCTGGACGAGGCGATCGACCGCGTCGTGGCGGGCCCGCAGAAGCGGACCCGGATCATGTCGGACCGGGAAAAGAAGATCACCGCGTACCACGAGGGCGGTCACGCCCTGGTCGCGGCGGCCTCCCCGAACTCCGACCCGGTCCACAAGATCACGATCTTGTCCCGCGGCCGGGCACTGGGCTACACCATGGTCCTGCCCGACGAGGACAAGTACTCGACCACGCGCAACGAGATGCTCGACCAGCTGGCCTACATGCTGGGCGGGCGCGCGGCCGAGGAGCTGGTCTTCCACGACCCGACGACGGGCGCGGCGAACGACATCGAGAAGGCCACCGCCACGGCGCGGGCCATGGTCACGCAGTACGGCATGACCGAGCGTCTCGGTGCGATCAAGTTCGGCGGCGACAACACCGAGCCGTTCCTGGGGCGTGAGATGGCGCACCCGAGGGACTACTCGGAAGAGGTCGCGGCGCTGGTCGACGAAGAGGTCAAGAAGCTCATCGAGACCGCGCACAACGAGGCGTGGGAGATCCTCGTCGAGAACCGGGACGTCCTCGACAACCTGGTCCTCGCGCTGCTGGAGAAGGAAACGCTGAACAAGGAGCAGATCGCCGAGATCTTCTCCACGATCGTGAAGCGTCCGGCCCGCCCCGCGTGGACCGGCTCCTCCCGCCGCACCCCCTCCACCCGTCCGCCGGTGCTCTCTCCCAAGGAGCTCCAGCTGACGAATTCGGCGAACGGCACATCGGCCGCCGCCGCGCCGGTCTCCACGGAGAAGGGCGCCGAGGTGGCCCCTGAGGACCGCCCCGAGGCCTGATCCGTCCGGAATGGAAGCCGCGCCCCCCAGGTTCTAGCCTGGGGGGCGCGGCGTTTTCACAGGTCCGCGAGTGTGTTGCAGACAGGAACGAGGAAGAGATGACCGACCCAGTGACCCTGACCGGTGGCGAGGGCACGATCGGCGAGTTCGACGAGAAGCGCGCCGAGGCGGCCGTCCGAGAGCTCCTCATCGCGGTCGGCGAGGACCCGGACCGCGAAGGTCTGCGGGAGACCCCCGCGCGGGTGGCGCGGGCGTACCGCGAGATATTCGCGGGTCTGTGGCAGAAGCCCGAGGAGGTGCTGACCACGACCTTCGACATCGGCCACGACGAGATGGTCCTGGTCAAGGACATCGAGGTCATGAGCTCCTGCGAGCACCACCTCGTGCCGTTCCACGGGGTCGCGCACGTCGGCTACATCCCGTCCACCAACGGCAAGATCACCGGGCTGTCGAAGCTGGCCCGCCTGGTGGACGTCTTCGCCCGCCGGCCCCAGGTCCAGGAGCGGCTGACCACGCAGATCGCCGATTCCGTGATGGAGATCCTGGACCCGCGCGGGGTCATCGTGGTCATCGAGTGCGAGCACATGTGCATGACCATGCGCGGGGTGCGCAAGCCCGGCGCGAAGACCATCACCTCGGCGGTCCGCGGCCAGCTCCGCGACCCGGCGACGCGCAACGAGGCCATGAGCCTGATCATCGCCCGCTAGCCAGATGGTGTCTCGTCGGTCGGGCGCACCCGGCGCACCGGGCGCACCCGGCGCACCGGGCGCACCCGGCGTACCGGATGCACCAGGCGTACCGGGCGCTCTGACCGACGAGAGGGCCCGCGGGCTTTCCTAGGCCGGGGCCGGGGCCTCGGGGGACTCGTCGTCGTCCTCCGGGAGCTTCAGGACGTGCTCCAGGAAGAGGGCGGCGGCGACGACCGCCGCGCCCGCCAGGACGGAGGCGCCGGCGTACCAGGCCTGGTCCTGGCGGGCGGGGACGTCGAGGGACTCGGTCACCAGGAAGACGCCCACACCGCCGTACGCGCCTGCCACAAGGGCCGCCACCAGCGCGCTGGCCTGTCCGAACACCACGGCGCGGGCCGCCATCAGCGGCTCCACGCCCTTGGCGCCCGGCCGCCGCTCGCGCTGCGCCTTGAGGCGGGCACGCAGCGACAGGGCTGTCGCCAGCAGCACCGCGGCGATGACGCCCAGGACGATCGGCGCGGCCAGAGGGACGCCCGGCAGGGTGCCGTAGGCGTTCCACAGCCGGGCGCCCGCCCAGGACAGCACCCCGGCGACGACGAAGATCCCCGCCAGCACGGCCGGCCTCAGTTGCTTCACTTGCGCGTTCCCCGCTTCCCGCACCGATCCTTCAGCAGTCCACAGGCTAACGACTACTCGGGGAGGCGGAGTTCCAGGTCGGGGCGCGGCGTGACTCCGGTGAGGCCGATTTCGGCCAGGAGGCCGGTGACGTCGCCGTGTCCGGGGATCCGGGCCTCGGGGTCGATGTCGTGCCACGGGGCCAGGACGAAGGCCCGCTGGTGGGCGCGCGGGTGCGGGAGGGTCAGGAGGGGGTCCTCGGAGACCACGTCGGCGTACGAGACGATGTCGACGTCGATGGTGCGCGGGCCCCAGCGCTCCTCGCGGACGCGGTCGAAGGCCTCCTCGATGGCGTGACCGCGCTCCAGCAGCGAGGACGGGGGCAGCGTGGTCTTCACCGAGATGACGGCGTTGAAGTACGCGGGCTGCGAGCCGGGCTCCACGCCCCACGGCTCGGTCTCGTACACGGGGGAGACGGCCTTGACCCGCAGGCCGGGGGTGTCGCCGAGGGCGTCGATGGCGCCCTGGAGGGTCTCCAGCCGGTTGCCGAGGTTCGCGCCGAGCGCGATGACGGCCCATTTCGGGTTGGACAGGGTGACGTCCGCCGCGTCCACCGTCTCGACGACGGAGGCGGGTACCGGCTGGACCGTGGGGTCGCTCTGGGTGTTCAGTCCGTTGTTCATGCGCGGCTCCGGGTGATCGTGATGGTCACGTCGTCGAAGGGGACGGTGATGGGCGCGTCCGGCTTGTGGACGACGACCTCCACCTGTGCCACCGCTTCGTGCTTCAGGCACTGCTGGGCGATCCGCTCAGCCAGGGTTTCGATCAGGTCGACGGGCTCTCCCTGGACCACGTCGACGACCTCCTCGGCGACGACCCCGTAGTGCACGGTCTTCGCCAGGTCGTCGCCGGCCGCCGCCGGGCGGGTGTCGAGGTGCAGCACGAGGTCGACGATGAAGGTCTGGCCCTCTTCGCGTTCCCGGGGGAAGACGCCGTGGTGCCCGCGAGCCTTGAGGCCGCGCAGCGCGACACGATCCACGCGAATCACTCCTGCTTTCGTAGGTGCTTCCGGTCCCGGGGCTCCCCGGGGCCATGGGCCTACGCCGAGTGCGGTCGGCGTCGTCCGTCCTCGAATTTACCCGCGAAACACCTCCGGCCCCGCCGGAGGGGTCAGGCGGCGTCCTCCTCCTCGTCGTCGTCGGACTCCGTCAGCACGGGAGAACCGTGGTGGGACCACAGACGCCACCCCTGCGATGTGCGTCGGAACACATTCGTGGCGACGACCAGCTGGCCCACCAGGGGGCCCAGTTCCCCGCCGTCCTCGGCGGGGCCGCCACTGAGGATGTTCTCGGTGCAGGTCACCAGCGCGGTGTCGGCTATGACGGCGACCTTGGTGTCGGTGAGGAAGAACTGGATGTAGTCGGTGTGGGACATGATCAGCGCGTAGGAGCGCAGTACCTCGCCGCGGCCGGAGAGCACCGGCCAGCCGGGGTGCACGCAGGAGATCTCGTCATCGAGCCAGAGCGCCGACAGCGCGTCGAAGTCCCCCCGCTCCATGGCCTCGTAGAAGGCCGTGTTGACCTCTTCGACCGCTTCGATGTCGGTTGTGCTCACAGGGCTCCTTCTCGGTCGGTGGTCACAGCGCTCCTTCCACGGCGCGGGCCACGCGAACCGCGTCCGCGGTGGCCCGTACCTCGTGGACCCGTACGGCCCAAGCGCCCTGGTGGGCGGCGATGGCGGAGACAGCGGCGGTGGCGGCGTCGCGTTCGCGGGCGGGCGGCGGGGCGGCGTCGGCCGCGCCGGCCAGGACCCGGCCGAGGAAACGCTTCCGCGAGGCGGCGACCAGCAGCGGGAAGCCGAGGGCGCGCAGCTCGGGCAGGTGGGCGACGAGGGCCAGGTCGTGCTCGGCGTTCTTGGCGAAGCCCAGGCCCGGGTCGACGAGGAGGCGCTCGGGGGCGATGCCGCCGGCCACGACGGCCTCGATCCGCGTCCGGAGTTCGGCGGTGACCTCGGCGAGCACGTCCCGGTAGACGGCGAGGCTGTTCATGCCGTCGCTGAAGCCGCGCCAGTGCATGACCACGAAGGGCACCTCGGCGGCCGCGACGGCCGGGATCATCCCGGGGTCGGCGAGTCCGCCGCTGACGTCGTTGACCAGGACGGCGCCGGCGGCCACGGCCCGGGCGGCGACGGTGGCGCGCATGGTGTCGACGGAGACGGCGACGCCCTCGGAGGCCAGGCCGCGCACGACGGGTACGACGCGGCGCAGCTCCTCGTCCTCGTCGACGCGGGAGGCGCCGGGCCGGGTGGACTCGCCGCCGACGTCGACGAGATCGGCGCCCTGGGCGGCGAGGTCGAGCCCGCGCTTGACGGCGGCGGTGGTGTCGAACCAGCGGCCACCGTCGGAGAAGGAGTCGGGGGTGACGTTGACGACGCCCATGACCCCGCAGCGGTCCCACTCCGGCAGACCTGCGACCCGGCCCCTGCCGGTGGCTCCGCTCTTGGTGTTCATAGGTCCAAGGGTAGGGCTGACCTGGATACGGCAGGGCCCCGGCGCCTTCCGGCCGCCGGGGCCCCGGGTGCGTGCGACGGCGCGGGGGCCGCCCCGCCGCCTACGCGGCCTGGACCTTGCGCTCGGCCTGGCCGGGGACCCGCGCCGCGTGGTCGTGGGCGCAGGTGCGGACGGGCTTGGGGCGCCGGCGGCCGGCGAACAGCCGCGGGAGCGCCAGGGTCACGAAGCCCTCGGCCTGCATCGCGGCGAAGCCGATGCGGGGCAGGTCGCGGGTGGTGCGGAAGACGACGAAGCGGGGCTCCCAGCGGGGGCGGAACTTCGCGTTGAACTTGTACAGGGACTCGATCTGGAACCAGCGGGAGAGGAAGACCAGCAGGCCGCGCCACATCCGCAGGACCGGGCCGGCGCCGATCTTCTCGCCGCGGGCCAGTGCCGAGCGGAACATCGCGAAGTTCAACGAGACCTTTTCGATCTTCAGCGCGGGGGCGGCCTCCAGCGAGGCCACGATCAGCAGCTCGTTCATGCCGGGGTCGGCGGCGCGGTCGCGGCGCATCAGCTCCAGCGACATGCCGTCGGAGCCCCAGGGGACGAAGTGCAGGACGGCCTTGAGGTCGCCGAAGGGGCTGGTGTCACCCTCCTCGACCCGGTGGGCGGTGGCGATGAAGCAGTCGCCGTCGCCCGGGTCGCCGACCCGGCCCAGCGCCATGGAGAAGCCGCGCTCGGTGTCGGTGCCCCGCCAGGCCGCGGCGGCGCCGCGGACCTGCTCCAGCTCGGCCTCGGTGAGTTCGCTGACCCGGCGGACCTTCGTGGTGTAGCCGTTGCGCTCGATGCGCTTCACCATCTGGCGGACGTTACGCATGGCGCGGCCCGACAGGGAGAAGTCCTTGACGTCGACGATCGCCTCGTCACCCAGTTCCAGGGCGTCCAGGCCCGTCTCGCGGGTCCAGACCTCGCCGCCGGTCTCGCTGCAGCCCATGACGGCCGGGGTCCAGGAGTGGGCCTTGGCCTCCTCCATGAACCGCTCGATGGCGCCGGGCCAGGCTTCGACGTCGCCGATGGGGTCGCCGGAGGCGAGCATCACGCCGGAGACGACGCGGTAGGTGACGGCGGCCTTGCCGCTGGGGGAGAAGACGACGGCCTTGTCGCGCCGGAGCGCGAAGTGGCCGAGCGAGTCGCGGCCACCGTGCCGGGAGAGCAGCTCGCGCAGTTTGGTCTCGTCGTCGGCGGTGAGCCGCGCGGCGGGGTGCTCGGGGCGGAAGGCCAGGTAGATGGTGGTGAGCGCGGTCACCATGCCGAGGGCGCCGAGGGAGTACCCGACGGTCCAGGACACCCGGCCGGCGTAGTCGACGGGGCCCTCGAAGCCGAAGAGGCCGTAGACGACGTGGGTGATCTGCTCGTAGAGGCCCGGCTTGCCGACGACCTTGCCCGGGTGGACGTTGACGATGACCAGGCCCAGTCCGATGGAACCGGCGCTCATCAGGACGAAGTTCGCCAGTGCCTTCCAGCGGCTGCGGGGGTCGGGCAGCGCCTTGAATTCACTCTGATGGCGCAGCAGCAGCGCCAGCAGCACCGCCGCGATGACCACGCCGATGACCGAGTGGCGGTAGGTGAACTGCGCCACGGCGCCCGCGGGCAGCAGGACCACGGCCGCCCGCCAGGCGCGCCGCTTGTGCCGCTTGAGCCCGTGGGCGAGCAGCAGCAGCAGCACGCCCGCGCTGATGGACAGGGCCGCCGCGAAGGGGCCCAGGGAACCGGGCAGCACTTCGGTGACCGCGTGGAACCGGCTGTGCCGGAAGCGCGGGAAGACACCGGCCGCGATGTCCAGAAGGCCGACGATCATGACGGCCGTACCTACCAGGCCGGGCACCGACTCCGGCCTCGGTCCGCGGAAGATCCGGCGGACCCCGCTCGGAACCTGTCCCGACTTATCGCCATCTATCCTGCTAGACATCGCTTCCCGTTGCTCCGCGAGAGATCATGTGGCCGAAGACTGCGACAGCCTCCGGTGTGTGGTGCGTCCATTAGGACGACATCGACGAGGAGCGGGTTCACTCTTCCGTCGGAAAAATCCAGTCCTGCCATCAGAAAGTCGACTGACTGCTCATGGGTCTCACCAGTAATACGGTTCTGGCGCTGGCCATCATCGCCGGTGTGCTGCTCTTCGCGGCCACGGTCTGGTTCTGGCCGAAGCTTTCGGGCCGCACCTGGCGCGCGTTCACCGGCCGGATCGGCCTCCTGCTGGCGACCCAGCTGGCGCTGTTCTCGGCGGTGGGGCTCGCTGCCAACAAGTCCTTCCTCTTCTACGGTTCGTGGGCGGACCTGTTCGGCCAGGAGACGTCCATCGGCAAGGTCGTCGACCACTCGATGAGCAGTCAGGTCATCAAGGTCGTCGACAAGCAGAAGCTGGACGTGCCCGGCGGCGGCAAGCCCCAGGTGGGTGGTCAGATCCTGAAGGTTGCCATAACCGGGCAGAAGTCGAAGATAACGAGCCCCGGCTACGTGTGGCTCCCGCCGGAGTACTTCCAGCCGCAGCACAAGGACCAGAACTTCCCGGCGTCCATCGTCCTGACGGGTTACCCGGGTACCGCGGAGAACCTCATCAAAGGGCTGAACTACCCGATGACGGCCTTCAAGCAGGCCAAGGCGGGCAAGATGAAGCCGATGATCCTGGTCATGCTGCGCCCGACCGTCGCGCCGCCGCGTGACACCGAGTGCGTGGACATACCCGGTGGCCCGCAGACCGAGACCTTCTTCGCGCAGGACCTCCCGCAGGCCATCACGGAGACCTTCCGGGTCGGCAAGAAGCCGCAGAACATGGGCTTCATCGGCAACTCGACGGGCGGCTACTGCGCCCTGAAGATCGCCGCGCACTACCCGCAGACCTTCGGCGCCGCCGCGGGTCTGTCCGCCTACTACGAGGCCCCCGACGACCCGACGACCGGTGACCTGTTCCACGGCGACGACAAGCTGCGGAAGCACGCGGACGTGCTGCACAGCATGGGCGCCAAGAAGCCGTCCGGCACGTCCTTCCTCGTCACCAGCAGCGAGAAGGGCGAGCCGAACCTCGGCGACACCAGGAAGTTCATCAAGCTGGTCAAGGGCCCGGACCGGGTCTCCTCGATCATCCTCGACAGCGGCGGCCACAACTTCAACACCTGGCGCCGCGAGATCGCGCCGATGCTGGCATGGATGAGCGGCCGCCTCCAGGCCTGAGCGGCGGCCGGGGCCGGCCCGGGCGCCTCGCAGCAGCCCTGCCCGGGCCTTCCCCGGCCGCCGCGCGACGACGCCAAGGGCCCGGCCACGGTCGGGCCCTTCGGCTTCGCACCCCGCGCTACGCCTCTTGCAGTTCTGCGCGGCGCAGGGCCCGGTGGACGCCCTCCGGGGTCAGTACGCCGACCAGGGCGCCCGATCGCGGGTCCGTGACGGCGATCCGCCCCGAGTCCTCCTGGAGCAGGGCGGCGAGCGCCTCGCGCAGCGTCGCCCCCAGAGCCACCGCGGCGGCCGGGACCGGGGAGGTGCCGTCCACCGCCACCAGGTCGGCCGCCCCGACGGGGGTGACCGCAAGCCGCTTGAGCCCCCGGTCGGCGCCGACGAAGGAGGCCACGTAGTCAGTGGCGGGGGCGCCGAGCACGGTGGCGGGGCGCGCGAACTGCTCGATGGTGCCCGCGCCGTAGACCGCGATGCGGTCGCCGAGCCGGATCGCCTCCTCCAGGTCGTGCGTGACCAGCAGGATCGTCTTGCGCACCGTCTTCTGCAGGGTCAGGAACTCGTTCTGGAGCCGCTCGCGCACCACCGGGTCCACCGCCCCGAACGGCTCGTCCATCAGCAGCACCGGCGGATCGGCGGCGAGCGCGCGGGCCACTCCGACGCGCTGGCGCTGCCCGCCCGACAGCTGCTCGGGGTAGCGGCCGCCGTACACCGCCGGGTCCAGCCCCACCAGTTCGAGCAGCTCGGCGGCCCGCGCCCTGGCCTTGGCCTTCGGGGTGCCGGTGAGCTGCGGCACGGTCGCCGTGTTCTCCAGCACCGTCTTGTGCGGGAAGAGCCCGACCTGCTGGATCACGTACCCGATCCGGCGGCGCAGTTCGACCGGATCTGCGGCGGCGATGTCCTCGCCGCCGAGCAGGATCCGGCCGGAGGTCGGCTCGATCAGTCGGTTGACCATCTTCATGGTGGTGGTCTTGCCGCAGCCGGACGGCCCGACGAGCGTGACCAGCTCACCCTCGGCCACCTCGAAGGACAAGTCCTCCACGGCCGTCGTCCCGTCGGGGTAGCGCTTGGTCACGTGCTCGAATCGGATCACACCGCCATCCTCCCCCACCGGCGCGGCCGTATGGGCGAAGAGTTCGTCAGACGAGTGTTGCGTGCGTGCGAAGATTTCCGGCCGTCGTCGGCGCCGGGGGTTAAGGTCGCCTCTGGCCGTGTCGTGAAGGGCCGTGCCGTGCGGGGACGCAGGTTCGGTGAGGGTGGGGTGAGGAAGTGGCCGGGCAGAGCTGCCTGGTGGCGAACGACTGGGTCTGCTGGGAGTACGTCTCCTCCCGCTCCCAGGAGCTCACCGACGCCACCATCGAACACATATGGATCACCGGTGCGTCGGTGCTCATCGGCATAGCCGTGTCCGTCCCGCTCGCCCTGCTGGCCCGCCGTGGCCGGCGCTGGGCGGCGCCGGTGCTCGCCTTCACCACCCTGCTCTACACGATCCCCTCGCTCGCCATGTTCTCCCTGCTGCTGCCGCTCTTCGGGCTCTCCGCGGCGCTGGTGGTGACCGGCCTGGTGCTGTACTCGCTGACCATCCTCGTCCGCAACGTACTGGCCGGATTGGAAGCCGTCCCCGAGGAGGTACGGGAGGCGGCGCGCGGCATGGGGTACGGCCCCGGGCGGCTGATGTGGCAGGTCGAGCTGCCGCTGGCGCTGCCCGCGCTGCTGGCCGGCGTGCGCATCGCCACCGTCTCCACGGTCGCGCTGACGACGGTCGGCTCCATCGTCGGCAAGGGCGGCCTCGGGAACCTCATCGCCCCGGCCGTGAACAGCTCCTTCAAGGCCCAGGTGCTCACCGCCTCGGTGCTGTGCGTGCTGCTCGCCCTCGTGGCCGACCTGCTGCTGCTCGCCGTGCAGCGGCTGCTCACGCCGTGGACCCGCGCCGGTTCCCGGCCGGCGGCCTCCGGCAAGGGGGCCTGATCCCGTGGACGTCCTGACAGGAGCCTGGGACTGGCTGGCCGACGGCGCCAACTGGTCGGGGGAGAACGGCGTCTGGAACCGGCTCGGCGAACACGTCTACGTCAGCGGGATGGCCCTCGCGATCGCCTGCGCGGTGGCGCTGCCCGTCGGCCTGTTCCTCGGCCACCTCGGCAAGGGCGGGGCCCTCGCGGTCAACGTCTCCAACGCCGGCCGCGCCGTGCCCGTCTTCGCGGTGCTGGCGCTGTTCATGGTCTCCCCGCTGCGCAACGCGGGCTATCTGCCCACCATCGTCGCCCTGGTGCTGTTCGCCGTCCCGCCGCTCCTGACGAACGCGTACGTCGGCATGCGGGAGGTGGACCGCTCGGTGGTGGAGGCCGCCCGGGGCATGGGCATGTCCGGTCGCCAGCTCTTCTTCCGGGTCGAGCTGCCGCTCGCGCGCGGCCTCGTCATGACCGGCGTGCGCTCGGGCGCCGTGCAGGTCATCGCCACCGCCACGATCGCGGCGATGGTCGGCCAGGGCGGTCTCGGCCGGATCATCACCGCCGGATTCAACACCTACAACACCGCGCAGGTCGTCGCCGGCGCCCTGCTGGTGGCGGCACTGGCCCTGCTGGTGGAGGGCGTGCTGGTGGCCGCGGACCGGCTGCTGCCCCGGACGGCCGCGGCGTCCCGCTGATCCCTTTCCCCCGCCTCGAACGGAGTACCCCCATGACCAAGACCACCCGCGCCCTCGGCGCGTCCCTGGGCACCCTGGCCCTGACGGTGTCGCTGGCCGCATGCGGCGGCGACAGCCTGGAGAAGAGCAAGGACGGCGGATCCGACACGGCCTCAGCGCCCTCCTCACAGGGTGGCAAGGGGTCGCTGGTGATCGGCGCCGCCGGGTTCACCGAGTCCAACGTGCTGGCCGAGCTGTACGCGCAGGTCCTGAAGGACGCCGGCTACAGCACTTCGGTCAAGACGGTCAACAACCGCGAGCTGTACGAACCCTCCCTGGAGAAGGGCGAGATCGACGTCGTCCCGGAGTACGCGGCGACCCTCGCGGAGTTCCTCAACGCCAAGGTGAACGGTGCGAAGGCGCCCGAGGAGAAGCCGGTCGCGTCGAGCGACGCCGCGGCGACGGTGGCGGCCCTGGAGAAGCTCGCGGCGCCCCTCGGCCTGAAGGCGCTGCCCGCCGGCGCGGCCGTCGACCAGAACGCCTTCGCCGTGACGAAGGAATTCGCACAGAAGAACAACCTGAAGTCCCTTTCCGATCTTGGAAAGTCCGGGCTGAAGGTGAAGATCGCCGCTGGGGACGAATGCGCCGTCCGCCCCTTCTGCGCACCCGGACTGACGAAGACCTACGGGATCCAGGTGTCCGGGATCGACCCCAAGGGCGTCGGCACCCCGCAGGCGAAGCAGGCGGTCAAGGACGGCGCCGACCAGCTGGTCCTCACCACGACCACCGACGCCACGCTCGACACCTACGGCCTGGTCCTGCTGGACGACGACCAGAAGCTGCAGAACGCCGACAACGTGCTTCCCGTGGTCCACGCCAAGGACGCCGGCGCCCCTGAGGTCGCGGCCGCCCTGGCCCGGCTGACCCAGACGCTCACGACGGCCGACCTGGTCGACCTCAACCGCAAGGTGGACGCGGAGCGCGCCAAGCCGGCGGATGTCGCGAAGGCGTACCTGGAGTCCAAGGGCCTTTCGAAGAAGTAGCGGTGCGGTTACCGGGCCGGCGGAGA
The DNA here is from genome assembly GCF_001905445.1 of Streptomyces sp. CB00455. GTDB lineage: Bacteria > Actinomycetota > Actinomycetes > Streptomycetales > Streptomycetaceae > Streptomyces. Next base: position 587,983 of record NZ_LIVQ01000004.1, read on the forward strand.
AAAGTGGGGTAACTGCCCGGCAGAGATTGCCCGGCGGGTACCCCACGGGGCCCTACGCCCTGTAAATTTCAGGCCATGCCCCGTGGACGCCACCGCAATCCCGAGCCCTTGCACCGGCTGCTCACGCCGACGACTGTCGCCGGTGTGGCCCTCACCAGCGCAGGCGCCGCCTGGCTGCTCGCGGAACCCGTCCCGCTGAGGCTCCTCGTGGCCCTCGCGGCGGCCACGGGCGTGGGTGGCGCGATCGTGATGCGGGCCTGGGACCGCGCTGCGGGCCGCCGCGTCGCGGAACTCGCGCGCGAGCGGGTCAAGGACGAGTGGAAGACGGACGAGCGGATCGCCGAGCTCGAATCCGACCTCGAAGAGGCCCGGGTGCTGCGCGCCAGGCTGGAGACGAAGCTGCGCGCCAAGCGGGTCGAACTGGCGGGGCTGCGGGGTGAGCACGCGGCGCTGCTGCGGCGGTACGCGACCGCCGAGACCGAGCGCGCGAGCGCGCTGGAGGGCCGCCGGCTGCTGGCCATCGAAGCCTCCGCGGCTCCGGCCGCCGCCGCGCCGAAGGAACTCCCGGCCGTCTCCGAGGAGCGCACCTCGGCGGGCGCGCCGACCTCCGTCGGCTACGCCCGCGCCCACGCCGCGCTGAACGCGCTGGCCCACAAGGCCCGGACCCGGGAGCTGCCCGTGCCGCCGCGGGGGCCGAAGAGGGCCCCCGCGGCCACTGTTCCTGCTCCGGGCGCCGCTCCCGCTCCGGGCACTGCTCCCGCTCCGGGCGGGGCCGCTGCTCCTGCTCCGGGCGGGGCTCCCGCCTCCGGTTCGGCTCCCGCGGCCGCCGCCGAGAGCCACGGCCGGCCGGCCGGCGTCCCGGCCAACCGCCGGGCGGCGGCGGTGGCCCCGTATGCGGCGCAGCGACGGGCCTCCCGCGTGGAGGGCGGCTTCGACTTCTTCGGTACCAAGAACGCCGCCCAGGCCATCGCGGCGATCGAGGCCGTTCAGAACGAGGACCTGGCCGACGTGGTCGGCGCCGAGGCCCTCGCGGTCCACGAGGCGCAGTCCGCGGAGTCCCCGGAGCCCGTGGCGTCCGCGCAGCCCGGCCGGACCCCGGCCGGGCCGGGCTCGGGCCAGGGTCCGGCCGAGGAGGACACCCCCGGGACGCGCACGCCCGGCCAGGTCATCGACCTCACGGCGCACGACGAGACGGAGCCGATCGACGTGGTCCGCCTGCACACCGCGATTTCCTGACCACGGCGTCCGGGACGGGCCGAGCGGGCCCCGCCGCCGTCCGCCCCGGGCGCGGTTCGCGTGTCCTCGGAAGTCAGAACAGCGGGAGCTGACCCGGGTGCGGCCCCAGGGTGAAGCCGTCCAGCATCGGCGCCGAGGCACCGAGCACCACCCGGGCCCGCGAGCCGGGACAGGACACCAGATCGCCGCGGTCCCGGCCGGCGGGAGGGTCGTGGCGGGCGATCCGTCCGGCGGTGACGGCGCAGTCGCGGCCACAGACGGGGCAGGCGCGGCGGGGGGAGTGGGACATGCCCCCAGTCTGCCCTGCGGCTCCGACAGCGGTGTGGGGACGCGGGCGTACGGACGCCGGCACTGGGACACCGCGGACGGACACCGCGGACGGACACCGGGGCACGGACGACGGGGCACGGACGACGGGTGCGCCCCGCGGGGAGCGGTCAGACCGCCCGGGAGGCCAGCCAGTCCTCGTGCGTCGCGCACACCCGCGCCCACAGCGCCGCCCGGTCCACCGGGGTGAGATCGTCCAGCCGCCGCCCGAAGACCGTGGCGATGACCTCGAAGAGCTCGTCCCGGTCCGCCAGTTCGCGTTCGCTCGTCCCCTTGGCGGGCTCGATGCGGCTCAGCACCCGGCCGCGCAGGACGTCGATGCCCCGCGCGTCCCGCCGCAGAAGGGCCAGGGTCCGTACGAAGGGGGAGTCCGCGCCGGTGGAGAGCCACCGGTGCATGCCCTCGAAACCGGACATCGTCGCCACGGCGTCCCGGAAGTTCATCCGGGGCATGGGACCGCCGGGATTGCGGTACGTCCAGCCCGGCCCCTCCCCGTCCAGCGGTTCGAGCCGTTCCAGGACGTACCGGGCGCCGCCGCCCCGCGCGTACACGCCCTCGCGCAGCGGCAGCGGCTCGTGCGGACCGTCGCCGAGGCCGGCGTCGACGAAGTACGCCGCGCCGTCGACGCGAACGGTCAGGGTGAGGTGTCCGCCGTTCACGCCGCGCTCCGCGGGATCGGCGTTCACGCCGCCGGTGTGCCGCGTCACCTCGTAGCCCAGGCTTTCCAGGAGCAGCGCGAAGGCCCCGTTGAGGTGGTAGCAGTACCCGCCCCGTCCGGCGGCGAAGCGCCGGGCCGACAGCGCGGGGTCGATGCCGGGCGGCCGGCCGAGCTGGATGTCGATGTTCTCGTACGGGACGCGTTCCAGGTGTGCCCGGTGGAGGGCGAACAGCCCCTCGGCGCAGGGGGAGCCGGGATCGGTGGTGCCGAGGCGCTCCAGGTAGCCGGCGCGTATGGCTGAGTCCATCACCCCACCCTAGGGGGTGCCTCGTCGAGCGCGGGGGGTGCCTCGTCGAGCCCGGGATGTGCCTGGTCGAGCGCGGCGCCCTCGCGCGGGCTACTTGTCGATGTCGCCCACGACGAAGAACAGCGAGCCGAGGATCGACACCATGTCCGCGACCAGCTGTCCCGGCAGCAGCACCGCCAGCGCCTGGATGTTGTTGTACGAGGCGCTGCGCAGCTTCAGCCGGTACGGGGTCTTCTCGCCCTTCGAGACGAGGTAGTAGCCGTTGATGCCGAGGGGGTTCTCGGTCCAGGCGTAGGTGTGGCCCTCGGGGGCCTTCAGGACCTTGGGCAGGCGCTGGTTGACGGGGCCCGGCGCAAGGACGGCCATCCGGTCCAGGCAGGCGACGGCGAGGTCGAGCGCGTTGTGGGTCTGCTCCAGCAGGACCTCGAAGCGGGCCAGGCAGTCGCCCTCGGTGCGGGTGACCACCTTGAGGACGTCCTGGAGCTCGTCGTACGCGAGGTACGGCTCGTCGCGGCGCAGGTCGAAGTCGACGCCGGAGGCGCGGGCGACGGGGCCGGAGACCCCGTAGGCGTGGACCGCCTCCGCGGACAGGACCCCGACGCCGCGCGTGCGGCCCCGGAAGATCTCGTTCCCGTGGACCAGCTTGTCGTAGACGTCCATGCGGGTGCGGACGTCGGCGACGGCCTCGCGGGCCCGGCCGAGCCAGCCGGCCGGGAGGTCCTCCTTGAGGCCGCCGACCCGGTTGAACATGTAGTGCATGCGGCCGCCGGAGATCTCCTCCATGACGGCCTGCAACTCCTCGCGCTCGCGGAACGCGTGGAAGATCGGGGTGATCCCGCCCAGTTCGAGGGGGTAGGAGCCGAGGAACATCAGGTGGTTCAGCACCCGGTTCAGCTCGGCCAGCAGCGTCCGCATCCACACGGCACGCTCGGGGACCTCCATGCCCAGCATCCGCTCGACGGCCATGACCACGCCGAGCTCGTTGGAGAAGGCGGACAGCCAGTCGTGGCGGTTCGCGAGCATCACGATCTGCCGGTAGTCGCGCGCCTCGAAGAGCTTCTCGGCGCCGCGGTGCATGTAGCCGACCACCGGTTCGGCGCTGACGATCCGCTCGCCGTCCAGGACGAGGCGCAGACGCAGGACGCCGTGCGTGGAAGGGTGCTGGGGGCCGATGTTGAGCACCATGTCGGTGCTCTCCGCCGCGCCGCCGATGCCGACCGTGGTCTCCGTCATGCGGGCATTGTCTCAGCCGCGGGGGCCGTCGCGTCGATCGGGCCGGATCGCGGACGGGGTGCCGAGGGCCCGGTCCGGGCGGCCGGACACCCCCTAGGGTGGACGCATGGAAACCGGGACGACGGGTGGGTCGGGGGAGCCCGTGTGGGTGGGGCTGCCGGGCGGGCTGCTCACGCTGCGCCGGCTGCTGCTGGTGCTCTGGACGGCCGCTCTCGTGGGGGTGAGCGCGGTCGTGCTGGGCCTGGCGGCGGGCCCGGGGTGGGCGGCGCTCGCCGGGTGCTGGCTCGTGGTCCCGGCCTGGGGATGGGTGATGCTCGGCCGCAACTGGCGGTCCTGGCGGTACGCCGAGCGCGTGGACGACCTGCTGATCAGCCGGGGCGTGCTGTGGCGGGAGCAGACGGTGGTGCCGTACGGGCGGATGCAGCTGGTCGAGGTGACCTCCGGCCCGCTGGAGCGCCGCTTCGGGCTGGCTTCCGTACAGCTGCACACGGCGGCCGCCGCGACGGACGCCAGGATCCCCGGGCTGGTGCCGGCGGAGGCGGAGCGGCTGCGCGACCGCCTCACCGAGCTCGGCGAGGCAAGATCGGCGGGCCTGTGACCCCCGGCCCGCCGGACGAGGACCCCCGACTGCCGCTCCCGGAGGCCGCTGTCCCCGGGGGCCGTGCGCCCGGGGACGGCGCCCCCGGGGTCCCGGTCCCCGGGGGCCCCGGCCCGGAGGCCACAGCAGGAGCGGCAGCCCCGGCGGCCGCGGGCGGCGGGGCCGGCGAGCGGCGGTTGCACCCCTTCACGCCGCTGCGCCGCGCCTGGGTGCCGATCGCCGCGACCGTCGGCGTCATCGCCCAGCAGGGCGACCGCGCCGGCCAGTGGATCGCGGACCTGTCCACCCTGCTCCGGCTGGCCGCCGTGGCCGGCCTGGTCCTGGTGTTCGGTGTCTACGGGTTCCTGAGCTGGTGGTTCACCCACTACGCCGTCACCGATACCGAGCTGCGCATCCGCAGCGGCCTGATCTTCCGGCGCGCCGCGCACATCCGCCTCGACCGGATCCAGGCCATCGACGTCACCCGGCCCCTGCTGGCCCGGCTGACCGGGGTCGCCAGCCTGCGGCTCGACGTCATCGGCGCCGAGGCCAAGGACGAGCTGGCCTTCCTCGGCGAGCCGCAGGCCGTGGCGCTGCGCGCCGAGCTCCTCGCCCGCGCGGCCGGCTTCGCCCCCGCCGAGGCGGTGCGCCTGGGTGAGGCACCCGAACGGGAGCTGCTGCGCGTGCGCCCCCGCGACGTCGTCGTCTCCCTGCTGCTGAGCCTCGGCGTCTGGGCGGCGCTGGCCGGGGGGATCGCCATGCCGGTGCTCGTGTGGTGGTTCAGCTCCAACCCGTGGGTGGCCGTCTTCACGCTGCTCCCGATGCTCGGTGCGGTCTGGGCGGGCACCGCGGGCCGCTTCCTCACCGAGTACGACTGGACCGTCGCCGAGTCCCCGGACGGGCTGCGCCTGGACCACGGGCTGCTGGACCGGGCCCACGAGACCGTGCCGCCGGGGCGCGTGCAGAGCGTACGGATCGTGGAGCCGCTGCTGTGGCGGCGGCGCGACTGGGTCCGGGTGGAACTGGCCGTCGCGGGCTCGAAGAACGGGGTCCTGGTCCCGGTGGCGTCGCGGGCCGCCGCCCATGCCGTGATCGCCCGGGTGCTGCCGGGGGTGGACCTGGCGGCGCTGTCCTTCAGCGGCTCCCCGGCGCGCGGTGCGCGCTGGGTGGTCCCGGTGTGGTGGAAGGGCTACGCCCTGGCGGTCTCCCCGGACGTGTTCGCCGCCCGGCACGGCCGCCTGTGCCGCCGCACGGAGGTGGTCCCGCACGCCAAGGTGCAGAGCGTCCGCCTCACGCAGGGCCCCTGGGAACGGGCCCGCGGCCTGGCCGACCTCCATGTCGACACGGGCGCCGACGGCACGGTCACCGCCCGGCTGAGGGCGACGGCCGAAGCCGCCGCCCTCCTGGCCGCGCAGGCCGCCCGGGCCCACACCTCCCGGGCAGCGGCCCGCCCGGACCGCTGGATGACCTGAGGGCTCTCCCGCAGGCCCCGGCTCCCCGGCGCACGGGCGCCGGCCGCCGCGGGCCTTGCCGGCGCCCCTTCGACGACAGGGCCTAAGCCGCTCCGCCGCCCGCTCTGACCAGGCCCGTCTCGTACGCCAGGACGACCACCTGGACCCGGTCGCGCAGGCTCAGCTTCGTCAGGATGCGGCCCACATGGGTCTTGACCGTCGCCTCCGAGAGGACCAGCCGGGCCGCGATCTCGCCGTTCGACAGGCCCTGGGCCACCAGCAGCATGACTTCCCGCTCGCGGTCCGTCAGCCGCTCGATCTCCTTGTTCTGCGGCTCCTGCGTGGTTGAGGGAAGCATCGGGGCGAAACGGTCCAGCAGCCGGCGGGTCGTGGACGGTGCGACCACCGCGTCGCCGCTGTGCACCGACCGGATGGCCGCCAGCAGCTCGGCGGGCGGGACGTCCTTCAGCATGAAGCCGCTCGCCCCCGCCTTCAGCCCCGAGAAGGCGTACTCGTCCAGGTCGAAGGTGGTCAGGATGATCACCTTCGGGTGTTCCTCCGGCTCGCAGATCCGGCGGGTGGCCTCGACGCCGTCGAGCTTCGGCATGCGCACGTCCATCAGCACCACGTCCACCTTCGTGGCCCGCAGCACCTCCAGCGCCTCCAGGCCGTTGCCCGCCTCGGCCACGACCTCCATGTCCGGCTGGGCGGCGAGCACCATCCGGAAGCCGGTGCGCAGCAGCACCTGGTCGTCGACCAGCATCACTCGGATGGACATCGGTTACCTCGTCCTCTTCGACTTCAACTCTTCTTCAGGGGAAGCAGCGCGCTGATCCGGAAACCGCCGCCCGGCCGCGGCCCGGTGTCCAGGGTTCCGCCGACCATACCGATCCGCTCGCGCATGCCGATCAGCCCGTGCCCGGCGCCGTCGGCGCCGCCGTCCTCGTACAGCTCGTGTGCCGCGCCCCGCCCGTCGTCCTCGACGAGCAGACCGAGCCCGTCGTCGAAGTAGACCAGCCGCACGCTCGCCGTCGCGTCGGGGCCCCCGTGCTTGCGCGTATTGGTCAGCGCCTCCTGCACGATCCGGTACGCGGTCAGCTCGACACCGCTGGGCAGCCGCCTCGGCGCGCCCTCGACCTCGAAGTCCACCGCGAGCCCGGCCGCCCGTACCTGCTCGACCAGGACCTCGATCTGCTCCACGTCCGGCTGGGGCACGTAGTCCTCGGACTCCTGCGGCTCGCCGGTGCGCAGCACGCCCAGCAGCCGGCGCATCTCGGCGAGGGCCTGGCGGCCGGTGCCGGAGATGGTCTGGAGGGCTTCCTTGGCCTGCTCGGGGGCCACGTCCATGACGTAGGCCGCGCCGTCGGCCTGGACCACCATCACCGAGACGTTGTGCGCGACGACGTCGTGCAGCTCGCGGGCGATCCGGGCCCGTTCGGCGGCGACGGCGACCTTGGACTGTGCCTCGCGCTCCTTCTCCAGGCGCTGGTTCCGTTCGATGAGCTGGGCGTAGTAGGCCCGCCGGGTGCGCAGGGAGTCGCCGAGCACCCAGGCCAGGACGAAGGGGACGACCACGAAGAGGGTGAACAGGACGTTGTCGACGGTGCGGCCCTTGTCCACGTGGAAGCGCAGGGCGTACAGGGGGGCGGCGGCCACTCCGAGGGCGAAGGCCGTGCGGGAGAGCCGCCGGGAGACCTCGGCCGAGGCCGCGACCGTGTAGAGGGCGATCAGCATCCCGAAGTCGCCGATGTGGACGTCGGTGTGGGTCAGCAGCTGGTAGACGCCGGTGGCGACGGCCAGCCAGAACATCTGCTTCGTCCACCTGCGGCGCAGGGCCACGACGGCGCCCATGGCGATCACCGACGGCACCGCGACCAGCCGGGCGGCGGTGGTGCTCGGGCCGTTGTCGGCGACTTCCAGCATGGCGGTACCGAACAGGAGGACAGCCCAGAAGCCGTCGACGCCCGTCGGGTGTCTGCGGAGGAAGTCGTAGAGGCGCTGCACGTAACCCAGAGTAGGGAAAGGTGATAGGTGCTGGAGTCAACCACAGGTGCGAACCTCGCACCGCAGGCGTACTCCCCAAGGTGGAGGGGGAGCTTAGCCTTTGGGTGATGAGCGCTCAGGGTGTGTCCGTGACTCCGGTTCGATGGCGCCGCGCGATGCGGTCGGCGCTGTACGGGCCCGGCGGCTTCTACGTGCGGCCGGGCGGCCCCGGTCCCGCCGGGCACTTCCGCACCTCGGTGCACGCCTCGGGGCTGTACGCGGGGGCCGTGGCCCGGCTGCTGCGGTGGGTGGACGGGGAGCTCGGGCACCCGCGGCGGCTGGACCTCGTCGACGTGGGGGCCGGGCGGGGGGAGCTGCTGGCCGGGGTGCTCGCCGCGCTGGAGCCGGAGGTGGCCGCGCGGGTGCGGCCGTACGCCGTGGAGCGCGCGGAGCGGCCCGAGGGGCTCGACCCGCGGATCCAGTGGGCGGCCGAACCGCCCGGCGGGGTGACGGGGCTGCTCTTCGCGAACGAATGGCTGGACAACGTACCGCTGGATGTCGCGCAGGACGGGCGCTACGTCCTGGTCGCGGCGGACGGTACGGAGAGCCCCGGCGACCCGGTGGAAGGCGCGGACCTGGCCTGGCTGGAGCGGTGGTGGCCCGGCGGCGACCGTGCGGAGATCGGCCGGCCGCGGGACGAGGCGTGGGCGGCGGCCGTGGCGGGCCTGGAGCGGGGGCTGGCGGTGGCGGTCGACTACGCCCACACCCGCGGGGCGCGGCCCCCGTGGGGCACGCTGACGGGCTTCCGCGCGGGCCGGGAGGTCCGGCCGGTCCCGGACGGCAGCTGCGATGTCACCGCTCACGTGGCGCTGGACGCCTGCGCCGGGCCGGGGTCGGTGCTGCTGACCCAGCGCGAGGCCCTGAGCGCGCTGGGCGTCTCGGGGTCCCGGCCCCCGCTGGCCCTGGCGTCGACGGATCCGGCGGCCTACGTCCGGGCCCTCTCCTCGGCGGGGGAGGCGGCGGAACTGACCGCCCGCGGCGGTCTCGGTGACTTCGGCTGGCTGGTCCAGCCGGTCGGCATCAGGGCCTGGCGGCCGGCGGACGCCCCGGCCCCGGCGTGACGGGGCTGTCCGGGTGGCCGCTCCGGCCGGGGTGAGGGGCAGTGGCCGAGCGGCGCCCCGGCCCCGACCGGGCCGCCGTCCCGCAGGGGCCGCCGTCCCCCGCGGGACGGCGGCCCCTTACGCCGGAGCGCGTGCCTACTGGCGGACCTCGTCGTGGCCCTCGTGCAGACCGCCGCCCCCGCTGCCGCCGCCCGGCGTCGGCTGGGAGACGACCGGCTTCGAGAGCGGGGCCAGGTCGTGGGCGTAGTGGCCGACCGCGTTCGCGATGACGTCGACGTTGATGTCGAGCGCCTTCTGGTCGATGTTCGTGATGTCGTCACCCGCGGCGTGGTAGTTCACGTCGTAGGCGACACCCGCCTGACCGCCGAACTTCGCGGCCTCCTCCGGCGTCTTGACCCCCTCGGCGCCGGTGAACGTACCGCCGGAGGGGATGCCGACCTCGATGAACGGGCCGTAGTCCGAGCGGCCGGAGAAGTCCGTGCCCGCGTGCGGGATCTTCCTGGAGTCGAGGAAGTCGTTGATCCCCTTCTCCAGCTGGGCGGAACCGGCCGGGCCGGGGCCCGAGCCCACGCCGTCCGAGTCGTCGCCGTCGTAGACGAAGTAGGCGGCGTTCGGCGAGGCGATCATGTCGAAGTTCAGATAGAGCTTGATCTGCTTCTTCTGCGCCTCCGTCAGCCCCGCGACGTACGCCTCGGAGCCGAGCAGACCGTACTCCTCCGCCGACCACCAGGCGAACCGGACCTTGTTCTTGACCTTGGTCTGGCTGCTCGCGAGGCGCTGCGCGACCTGCAGTATGCCGGCCGAGCCGGAGCCGTTGTCGTTGATGCCCGGGCCCGCCGCGACCGAGTCGAGGTGCGCGCCGAGGAAGACGGTGTTGTCCGCGTCGCCGCCCCGGGTCTCCGCGACGACGTTGTACGTCTTGCGGTTCTCCCGCAGCTCGCGGAGGTCGAGGGTGACCGCGACCGGGCCGCCCGCCGCGTCGGCGGCGAGCTTCTCGCCGTCGGCCTGGCTGATGCCGCCGGTGGGGACCTTGCCCGCGTTCGGGTCGCCCAGGGTGCCGTTCAGGGCGCCCTCGGTGTTGTTGTAGATGATCGCGCCGACCGCGCCGGCGGCGGCCGCGTTGGCCTGCTTGACGGCGAAGGTGCAGCCGCCGCGCTTGACCAGGGCGATCTTCCCGGTGAAGGCGCCCGCGGCGAAGTCGCCCGGCTCGCAGCCGTTGGTGCCGTCCGCGTCGACCGGTGCGACGGCGATCTGGGCGGTCACGCCCGCCGCCGGGGAGCTCGCGGTGTAGGTCATCAGGTGGATCGGGACGTCGTGCCCGTTCGCGCCGTTCACCGTCAGCTTCTCGGCGACGGTCTCGACGTACACGAAGTCGAACTCGTTCTTGGTGACCTTGTAGCCGGCCGCCCGCATGACGGCCTCGACGTACTGGGCGGACTGCACGTGGCCCTTCGAACCCGCCACGCGGGTGCCCTTGTTGTAGTCCGCGATGGCCTGGAAGACCTTCAGGTGGTTGTAGGCGCCCTTGCCGGTCGCCTCCTTGACCAGTTTCCCGGCCAGGGCGTCACCTCGTGCGGCATCGCTCTGGGGGCTCCCGGTGGCTCCGGCCGGCCCGGCGAGCAGCAGGGGGGAGACGAGGGCTGCTGCGGCCAGGGCCGCGGTCGCGGCAGCTATACGGCGTGAGGGCATGAAGGTCCTTCCACGACAAGGGCGAGCAGGAAGCGGTGCGCGGTACGTGGGGGGAGCGGTGGACGCACGTTAAACAGCAAGCGGCGGTCCTGGCCAGAGTTTTCGCTGATTCCGGTTTGTGAATTCCGTATATCGGAGCTTCCGCGCCGTCGAGAACCGGCCATTCACCCCGGGGGGCGAGCCCCACGGCACTAGCGGAGCAGTCCCTCTATGAGGTCGGAGCCCAGGCGCGCCACCACGGACAGGTCCAACTGGTGCTGGACGTACCGGCCTTGACGCCGGGTGTGTGTCAGGCCGGCCTTCTTCAGTGCGGCCAGGTGCCGGGACACCTCCGGAGCGGTGATGCCGTGTACGGTCGCCAGTTCGCTCGTCGTGTACGGGGCGCGGGCGAGGCTGCGGCACAGCAGCATCCGCATCGGGTGCGCCAGCGCCTCCATCCGCCGCTGGATCAGCTCCACCGATCCCGCAGCGACGGTCAGTTGGGGGGAGCCGAGCGGGTAGTGGACCACCGGTCGCCAGCTCGGGGCGTGCAGGACGAGCAGGTGCGGCCGGCCGAAGTGGGTCGGGACGAAGACCAGGCCGGGGCCCAGCCGGGGATCGGTGGCGGTGGCCGACCCGTGGACCATCTTGTCCACCGTGACCGTCGTCAGCCCCTCGTCGACGCTGAGCGCCGGGGAGACCTCCTGCAGCGCGGCCGGGAGACCCTTGCGCCGCAGCACCTCGGTCTTGTGCCGGGCGTCGGCGCTCTGTGCGGGCTCCAAGCGCTTCCAGGCCTCGGCGAAGAAGGCCTCGTCGCAGTCCTCCAGGAGCCGGCGCATCCAGGCGCGGACACCGGCCGGGTCCTCCAGCAGCCGGACGGAGAAGGCCAGCTGGCGCGGACCGCGGGCGGCAGCCGTCTCCAGAGCCTTGGCCTTCGCCGCCGGATCCTTCAACGGCGAGGGGATGCCGCCCTCGTTGTACTGGGCGAGCCAGCAGTGCTCCAGGGCCGCCGTCACGAACAGCTCGTCGTCCAGCCGGTCCAGTACGTCGAGTTCCTCGGCCAGGGTCGCGGCGGGCAGCCCGGCTCCGCCGGGGATCCCGGCGAAGGGCATGAACACGTCGGAGAACGAACTCCGCCACATGAAGTCGCCCTCCAGCAGCCGGTCGGCGAGGGAGGGGTCGAGCGCCGCGGAGGTGGCGGTCGTCCAGGAGGCCAGCCCGGGGTGGTGGGCGGGCTGGGAGAGCGCGTGCAGGGCCATGCAGAGCTCGGCCAGCGGCGAGGGCGCGAAGGAGATCCGCTCGGCAGGGAGCCCGGCGATGTCGATGGTGACGCTCATCGCCCCATTCTGCCGGTGTGCCCGCCGTGCGGGCCCTCGGGGCGGGCGCACCGGCGGGGCCGGACGGGGGCCCGGCAGCGGTCCGGCGAACGCCCTGTACGGAGGGCCGCGACGGCATCGATTGACGGCGGGCGTCAATCGACGCGCGTCGCGCTACCGACGGAGCGAGGGTGGATACATGACCGCGATCGAGCAGTACCTCATCGACACCTACCGGGCCTCACAGCAGGGCGCCCCGATGCCTCCGCCGCCGGGCCGGGACGACCTCGCCGTGCTGCGCGCGGCCCGGTCCTACGAGCAGTTCCGGGCGGTCGTGCAGGGCCGCACCGCCCGGCACCCGTGGCGCGCCGCCCTTCGGCGCCTGCCCGCCCCGGCCGCCCCGCGGCACACGGGCCGCGGATGACCCACGGGCGCGCGCCGCGGGGAGCCCGTCACTCGAAGTTCGGCGCGTTGCGTTCGTAGACCAGGCGCAGGCCGATCAGCGTCAGCCACGGCTCGTGCTCGTCGATCACCGAGGACTCCCCGAGGACCATCGGCGCGAGGCCACCGGTGGCGATGACCCGGACATCGTCCGGGTCGCCGTTCGGGCCGGCCAGCTCCTTGGCCATCCGGGCCACGACCCCGTCGACCTGGCCCGCGAAGCCGTAGACCACGCCCGACTGCATCGCCTCGACCGTGGACTTCCCGATCACGTTGCGCGGGCGGGCCAGCTCGATCTTCCGCAGCTGGGCGCCCCGTACACCGAGGGCCTCCATCGAGATCTCGATGCCCGGGGAGATCACCCCGCCCACGTACTCGCCCTTCGCGGACACCGCGTCGAAGGTGGTCGCCGTGCCGAAGTCGACCACGATCGCCGGACCGCCGTAGAGCTCGACCGCCGCGACCGCGTTGATGATGCGGTCCGCGCCGACCTCCTTCGGGTTGTCCATGAGGATCGGCACGCCCGTCTTGATGCCGGGCTCCACCAGCACCGCCGGCACGTCGCCGTAGTAGCGCCGCGTCACCTCGCGCAGCTCGTGCAGCACCGACGGCACCGTCGAGCAGATCGCGATGCCGTGGATGCCGTCGCCCAGCTCGTTGCCGAGCATCGGGTGCATGCCCATCAGCCCCTGCATCAGCACGGCCATCTCGTCGGCCGTGCGCCGCGGGTCGGTCGAGATGCGCCAGTGCTCGACGATCTCGTCACCGTCGAAGAGGCCAAGGACCGTTTGGGTGTTGCCCACGTCGATGGTGAGGAGCACCGGTTACACCGCCTCGCGCAGATCGAGACCGATGTCCAGGATGGGCGAGGAGTGGGTCAGGGCGCCGACGGCCAGGAAGTCCACCCCGGTCTCCGCGTACGCCCGGGCGGTGTCCAGGGTCAGGCGGCCCGAGGACTCCAGCACCGCGCGGCCGGCCACCAGGGCCACGGCCTCGGCGGTCTGCGCGACCGTGAAGTTGTCCAGCAGGATCAGGTCGGCTCCCGCCTCCACGACCTCGGCGACCTGCTCCAGGGTGTCGACCTCGACCTCCACGGGCACGTCGGGGAAGGACTCCCGTACGGCCTTGAACGCCTGCGCGACACCGCCCGCCGCCACCACGTGGTTGTCCTTGACCAGCGCCGCGTCCGACAGCGACATGCGGTGGTTGACGCCGCCGCCGCAGCGCACCGCGTACTTCTCCAGCGCGCGCAGGCCCGGCGTGGTCTTGCGGGTGTCGCGGACCTTCGCCCCGGTGCCCTCCAGGACGTCCGCCCAGCGGCGGGTGGCGGTCGCGATGCCCGACAGCCGGCACAGGATGTTCAGCGCGCTGCGCTCCGCCGTCAGCAGGTCGCGGGTGCGCGAGCGCACCGACAGCAGCACCTGCCCGGCCCGGACGCCGTCGCCGTCCTCCGCGTGCCGCTCCACCTCGAAGGCTTCGGTGCAGACCATGGAGAACACGGCTTCGGCGATGCGCAGCCCGGACACGACGCCGTCCTCGCGGGCGACGAAATCGGCGACGGCCTCGGCGTCCTCGGGGACGGTGGCGACGGTGGTGACGTCGACCCCGCCGTCGAGGTCCTCCGAGAGCGCCATGTGGGCGATGTCCTCGACCTCGACGGGGTCCAGGCCCGCGTCCGCGAGCAGCTGGGCCAGCGCCGGGTCCAGGCCGGTCTCCTCGCCGTCACCGCAGGCGCAGTCGTCGCCGCAGCCGCCGTCGTTCTGGTCGATCAGGGGAAGTTCGGGGGTGCTCACGGTCACTGCTCCAGGCTCTGGGGGGTACTGAGGGGTAGGCGCACGGACGGGAAGTCCGCGGAATCGGTGGGGAGGACGACCAGGGCCCGCTTCTCGGTGGCCGAGAGCCGCACGACCAGGTGACGGCGCCAGGCGGCGTCGTCCCGGTCCGGGTGGTCCTCGCGCCAGTGGCAGCCGCGGGTCTCCTCGCGCCGCAACGCGGCGGCGACCAGCACCCGGGCCACGCACAGCAGGTTCGTGGCCTCCCAGGTGTCCACACCCGGCTCGGCGGTCTTGCCGTGCGCTTCGAGGTCGTTCAGAGCGGTCGCGTACAGCCCTTCGAGGGCCTCGGCCGCCGTGCGCAGCGACGCGGCGGAGCGCAGCACGCCCGCGCCGTCCGTCATGATCCGCTGGACCTCGTACCGCGCTGCGGCGGGCTGCAGCGGCCCGGTCGCCGGGACGGGGACGCCGGGGCCGTTGCCGGAGCGGGCCTGCGCGGTGATGTCGTCGGCGATGCGCTCGGCGAAGACCAGACCCTCCAGCAGGGAGTTGGAGGCCAGCCGGTTCGCCCCGTGCACCCCGGTGCAGGCGACCTCGCCGCAGGCGTACAGGCCCGGCACGGTGGTGCGCCCGTGCAGGTCGGTCCGGACGCCGCCGGAGGCGTAGTGCGCGGCGGGCGCGACGGGGATCGGCTCGGTCACCGGGTCGATGCCGTGGCTTCGGCAGGCGGCGAGGATGGTGGGGAAGCGCTGCTCCCACATCTGCGCGCCGAAGTGCCGGGCGTCGAGGAACATGTGCTGCGCACCCTGCTCCTGCATGCGCCGCATGATGCCCTTGGCGACGATGTCGCGCGGCGCCAGCTCGGCGAGCTCGTGCTGCCCCGTCATGAAACGGACGCCGTCCGCGTCGACGAGGTACGCGCCCTCGCCGCGCACCGCCTCGGACACCAGCGGCTGCTGCCCCTCGGCGTCCGCCCCGAGGAACAGCACCGTCGGGTGGAACTGCACGAACTCCAGGTCCGAGACCTCGGCCCCGGCGCGCAGCGCGAGCGCCACGCCGTCACCCGTCGACACCGACGGGTTGGTGGTGGCGGAGAAGACCTGCCCCATGCCGCCGGTCGCGAGGATCACGGCGGGCGCGTGGACCGCGCCGACGCCGTCGTGCTGGCCCTCGCCCATGACGTGCAGCGTGACGCCGGCCGTACGGCCCCGCGCGTCCTGGAGCAGGTCCAGCACGAGCGCGTTCTCCACGGTCTCGATGCCGGCGGCCTGCACGGCCTCGACCAGCGCCCGCGAGATCTCGGCGCCGGTGGCGTCGCCGCCCGCGTGGGCGATCCGGCGCCGGTGATGGCCGCCCTCGCGCGTCAGCTCTATCTCACCGGTCTCCGAGGAGGTGTCGAAGACGGCGCCGGTCTCCATCAAACGCCGTACCGCGCCGGGCCCTTCGGTCACCAGCAGTCGTACGGCCTCCTCGTCGCACAGGCCCGCGCCCGCGACCAGGGTGTCGTCGAGGTGCTGCTCGGGGGTGTCACCCTCGCCGAGGGCCGCGGCGATGCCGCCCTGGGCCCAGCGGGTGGAGCCGTCGTCGAGCCGCGCCTTGGTGACCACGACCGTGCGCCGTCCGGCGGCCGCGCAGCGCAGGGCGGCGGTCAGGCCCGCGACGCCGGAGCCGACGACCACGACGTCGGCGTCGAGGGACCAGCCGGGGGCCGGCGCGTGCAGCCGTATGCCGGTGCCGCCCGGCTGGATGCCTCTGCCTGGGGTGCTCACGCGTGTGCTCCGAATTCCAGTGGGATGTTGTCGATCAGCCGCGTCGTGCCCACCTTGGCGGCGACGGCCAGCACGGCCCGGCCGGTGAACCCGGCGGCCGCCTCGGTGAAGTCTTCCGGATCCACCAGCGCCAGGTAGTCCAGGGCCAGCGGCGGATCGTGGCGGCCCGCCTCCTCCAGGACGTGGCGGGCCGCGGCCCGTACGGCGTCCGGCAGCCCGGCGCCCGCCGCCGAGACGGCGTGCGCGTCCGCGGAGGCGCGGACCTCCCCGAGCTTCGCCAGCGCACTGGCCCGCTCGTCGCTGGCCGGGGCGGCTTCGGCGCGGGCGCGCAGCGCCGCCTGGGCGGCGAGCCGGTCGCGCCCGGCGAACAGGGCACGGGACAGGGCCAGTGCGGTGCGCCGCTCGGCGGCGGAGAGGTAGCGGTTGCGGGAGGACAGCGCGAGTCCGTCCTCCTCGCGGACGGTCGGTACGCCGACCACCTCGACGGGGAAGTTGAGGTCGGTCACCATCCGCCGGATCAGGGCCAGTTGCTGGGCGTCCTTCTGGCCGAAGAGGGCCAGGTCAGGGCGGGTGAGGTGGAGCAGCTTGGCGACGACGGTCAGCATCCCGTCGAAGTGCCCGGGCCGCGTGGCCCCTTCGTAGCGCCCGCCCATCGGGCCGGCGCTGATCCGCACCTGCGGGTCGCCGCCGGGGTAGACCTCCTCGACCGCGGGGGCGAACACCGCATCGGCGCCCGCTCGCGCGGCGATCCGTACGTCGGCGTCCAGGGTGCGCGGGTAGCGGTCGAGGTCCTCGTTCGCCCCGAACTGGAGCGGATTGACGAAAACGGTGACGACGACCTGGCCCCCGGGGCCGGCCAGTTCGCGGGCGGTACGGATCAACGTGGCGTGGCCCTCGTGCAGGGCGCCCATGGTCATGACCACGGCCCGGCGGCCGGTGCGCGCGAGCGCGTGCAGCTCCGCGGCGGTGTGCAGCAGCAGTCCGGTCACGGAGCACCGTCCTCGGAGCCGGTGGCGCCCGGCGCCCCCGCGGCGCCGGGGGCGCCGTCGGCGAGCACGCCGAGCAGGTCCTCGGCGAGTTCCGGCTTGAGCAGGCCGTGGGCCAGGGCCCGGTCGGCGGTGGTGCGGGCCATCGCCAGGTATCCGGCGACCGCGCCCGGCGCGTGCCGGCGCAGCTCCGAGACGTGCGCGGCGACGGTTCCGGCGTCCCCGCGGGCGACCGGGCCGGTCAGCGCGGCGTCCCCGGAGCGCAGGGCGTTGTCGAGGGCGGCGCCGAGCAGCGGGCCGAGCATCCGGTCGGGGTGCTCGACCCCGGCCCTGCCCAGCAGCTCCATGGACTGGGCGACCAGGGTGACCAGGTGGTTCGCGCCCAGGGCCAGGGCCGCGTGGTAGAGCGGACGGTTCTCCTCCGCGATCCACTCCGGCTCCCCGCCCATCTCGATGACCAGGGCCTCGGCGGCGAGGCGCAGTTCCTCGGGGGCGGTGACGCCGAAGGAGCAGCCGGCGAGCCGCTGCACGTCGACCTCGGTGCCGGTGAAGGTCATCGCGGGGTGCAGGGCCAGCGGCAGGGCGCCCGCGCGGCGCGCCGGGTCGAGCACGGCGGTCCCGTAGCGGCCGGAGGTGTGCACGAGGAGCTGGCCGGGCCGGATCGCGCCGGTCTCGGCAAGACCCTCGACCAAGGAGGGCAGCGCGTCGTCCGGCACGGTGAGCAGGACCAGGTCGGCGTTCTCGAAGACCTGCTCCGGCGGGACGAGGGGGACGTCGGGCAACATCCGCGCGGCCCGGCGCACGGAGGCGTCGGACACTCCGGAGACGGCGACGGGCCGGTGCCCGGCCTGCTGGAGCGCGCGGGCCAGCGCGGGGCCGACCCGGCCGGCTCCGACGACGCCGATCGCGAGCCGCGCAGGGCGTGGCTGCTGTGAAGGATTCACGCGGGGAGGGCCTTCCGTTCCAGTCCGCGGGGGGTACCGGACGATACGCCGCCATGCTAGCTCCTGGGGCCGATGGCCGGTCCGGCGGCGATGGGGCGAGGATCGGAACCATGAGCGACGACAGCGGCGGGCACGGGGGCGGTCAGGACGACGACCACGGCGCCGGCGGCACGGCCCACGAGACGGGGGACGGGGCGGCCCACGCGCCGGCCTGCGGCAGCTGCGACGACACGGGCGACGAGGACGCCGCGCGCACGAAGCGCCTGGTCGCGGCCTGGCGCGGGGCGCGCCGCAAGCTGTCCCCCTGCCTGCAGGAAGCCACGGTGGGAGAGCTGCTCGCGCCGCTCGCCGATGCCCCGTACGACCTGGACGAGCCGGCCGACGTCTACGGGGACGGCGTCGTCGCCGCCCTGGAGCGCCGGGTCGCGCAGCTGCTCGGCACCGAGGACGCGGCGTTCTTCCCGAGCGGGACGATGGCGCAGCAGGTGGCGCTGCGCTGCTGGGCCGGCCGGACCGGGAACCGGGCCGTGGCGCTCCACCCGATGAGCCACCCCGAGCGCTGGGAGGGGGACGCGCTCTCGGCCGTCTCCGGGCTCCGCGCGGTCCACCCGACCACCGAGCCCCGCCAGCCGTCGCCGGCCGAGGTCGCCGGCGTCCGGGAGCCCTTCGGGACGCTGATGCTGGAGCTCCCGCTGCGCGACGCGGGCTTCCTCCTGCCCACCTGGGAGGAGCTCGGGGCGCTCGTCGAGGCGGCCCGCGCGCGCGAGGCGGTGGTCCACTTCGACGGGGCCCGGCTGTGGGAGTCCACCGTCCACTTCGGGCGGGCCCTCGCGGACATCGCGGCCCTGGCCGACTCCGTGTACGTCTCCTTCTACAAATCGCTCGGCGGCCTGAGCGGGGCGGCCCTGGCGGGGCCGCAGGACTTCGTGGAGGAGACCAGGGTGTGGCGCCACCGCTACGGGGGCCAGATCTTCCGGCAGTTCCCCCAGGCCCTCGCGGCGCTGACCGGGCTGGAACGGGAGCTGCCGAAACTCCCGGCGTACGTGGCGCAGGCGCGGGAGGTGGCCTCGGCGCTGCGGGAGGGGTTCGCGCAGGCGGGACTGCCCTGGTTCCGGATCCATCCGCGGGAGCCGCACACCCACCAGTTCCAGGCGTGGCTCCCGTACGACGCGGACCGTCTGACGGACGCGGGTCTGCGGCAGGCGGAGGAGACGGGCACGGTCCTCTTCCGCCGCTGGGCCCCGGCCGGGCCGCCGGATCTGGCGATGACGGAGGTGGAGGTCACCGAACCGGGCCTGTCCTGGACCCCGGAGGACGTCCGGGCGGCGGCCGCCGCCTTCGCCGCCCGCCTGTAGGCGCCCCGCACCCCCGCCCGGGGCCCCCGCAAACCGGCCGGGAGACACGGCGAAACGCCGAATTCGGCCGAACCGGCCGGTTGCGGCCCGTCCCGGCGATACGGTCCCTCCACGGGAATCAGCCGGAGGAGAGACACCATGACCGCTCAGCCCGTGTGGCAGAAGTCCTCGTTCTGCAGCGAGGGAGACGCCTGCGTCTACGTCGCCACCGCCCCCGGGTCCCTCGTCCGGGTCGCCGACCGCGCCGACCCGGCGCACCTCGTCCTGGCGACCACCCAGGCCGCCTGGTCCGATTTCCTGCGCGCGATCAAAGAAACCGGCTGAGCCCCCGCCCCGGGCTGGCCGGCCTCGCGCCGGGCCGCCCCGGGCTGGGCCACACCAGGCTGAGCTACTCGTGCCGGACCGCCCCGCGCCGGGCCGCACCGGGTTGAGTCGCCCTGGGATGGGCAGCCCCGGGCTCTGAGTCGCCCTGGGATGGGCAGCCCCGGGCTCTGAGTCGCCCTGGGCCGGCCCGCCCGGGGCCGTACCGGGGCGAGCCACCCCGGGCCGGCATGCCCGGGGCCGCACGGGGCCGGTCAGCCCCGCGCCGGGCCGCAGAGGGTTGAGCCACCCTGGGCCGTGCTGCCCTGCGCCGGGCCGCACCGGGCTGAGCTGCCCCGGTCGGACCGTCCCGGGCCAAACAGCCCCGGGCGGGGTCGCTTCGGGGGGCCGCACCGGTCTCAGCTACCCGCACCGCCCCGCACCGCCCCGCCCCGCGTCGCGCCGCCCCGCGTCGCGCCGCCCCGCCCCGCGCCGCCCCGCGCCGCCCCGCGCCGCCCCGCGCCGCACCGCCCCACCCCGCACCGCCCCACGCCGCAGCGGCCCATGCCCGCTCCCGGCCCGGCACGCCGAGACCGGTCGACCTCGGGGGTTTTTGTCCGATTAGCGCGTATCTTCGGCGCATGCCCACGCCCTACGGATCCCGCGGCGGCATGGCGTTCAGCGCCGCCGAGCTGCACGTGCTCAGGCGTTCGCTCGCCCACGCCCTCCAGTCCTCCCCGGCGCCCCTCACGGCCGCGGAGGTCCAAGGCTGCCTGCGCCTCGCGCAGTCGGTGGACGAGGCGGTCCGGGAGGCGGCCCGGCTCAGAGCCTTCCTCCTGGAGGACCTGGCCCGCTACCGCGGCGCCCTGCCCGGCAGCCTCACCGGGTACCTGGAACTGCTCCAGGACGCCCTGGCCGCCGGGTACGAGCCGACGCCCGACGACCTCGCGGCCCTGCGCGCCCTGCGGGCCGGCCCGGTCGCAGCCGCCCTGCTGGACCGCGCCCAGGCACTCGCGGAGCGCTCCGTACGCCGGCGGCTGTCCACCACCCCCGCCCCCCGGACCCGGCTGCTGGCCCTGGCCGGCGGCCGTGAGGAGCGGCCGGAGCCCTCACCGGCCCCCGAGCCCGCCCCGGCGCCCACGCCGGAGCCCGGGCAGCCGGCCAAGCCCGGGCAGCCGGCCAGGCCGGTCCCGACCCCCGGCGAGGTCTTCCCGCCGCGCCGCAAGCCCGGTCCGCCCCCCGCGGCCGGGCGGGCCGCCGGGTAGCTACGCTGAGGGCATGGACTACGTCTCCGCGCTCGTGCCCCCCATCGTGATGGCCGCGTTCTTCATCGCCCTCGTCGTGACGATCGTGAAGTCCCAGGGCGGCGCCAACAAGGCCAAGGAGGACGCGGCGGTCGATGCCGTGATCGCCCGGGCCGAAGCCGCCCGGCAGCCGCAGAAGTAGCGTCCGCGGGCACACCGGGCGCGGGGCCCTTCGGAATCGGGCCGGGCGCCCGATTTTGTTGCGCGTTGCCGAGCGAATAGTCGGGCAATTACCCACAATCCGCACTATCGTGCTGTTGTGCCTCGCCCCTTGGGAGAACTCGAAGACGCCGTCATGACACGGGTGTGGCAGTGGAACCGCCCGGTCACCGTCCGGGAAGTGCTGGAAGACCTCCAGCAGGAACGGTCCATCGCGTACACCACGGTCATGACCGTCATGGACAATCTCCATCAGAAGGGCTGGGTCCGCCGGGAAGCCGAAGGCCGCGCCTATCGATATACGGCGGTCTCCACCCGCGCCGCCTACTCGGCCGCACTGATGAACGAAGCCTGGTCGACGAGCGACAACCCCGCGGCCGCCCTCGTCGCGTTCTTCGGCATGATGTCGGCGGAACAGCGGGAAGCACTCAGGGACGCCGTACGGATCGTCCAGCACGACGACGAGTCCGCCCCGGAGCCGGCCCCCGCGAACGCCCCCGCGAACGACCCCGGAACCACCCCCGGAACAGCCCCCGGAACCGCCCCCGGCCCGGCCGCCGGGCCGCCCGGAGCGGCCGCGCCGCGAACCCCCGCGCCACCCGGAGCCGAAGAGGACTCCGCCGAGCGTCCGTAGGGGAGGGGGCGATAGCGTCCGGGGCATGGGAGAGTTTTCCGCTGCACATGCAGAAACAGTGACGATCCGCCGTGCCCGCACCGCTGATGTTCCCGCGCTGCGCCGCCTGCTCGACCAGTACGTGCAGCAGCGGATCCTGCTCGACAAAGCCCCCGTCGTCCTTTACGAGGACATCCAGGAGTTCTGGGTCGCGGAACGCGACTCGGACGGCTCGGTGGTCGGCTGTGGCGCTCTCCACGTGATGTGGGAAGACCTCGCCGAAGTCCGCACTCTTGCCGTCGACCGCACCTTGAAGGGCGCCGGAGTGGGCCACCTGGTGTTGGAGCAGTTGTTGCGCACCGCCCGCACGCTCGGGGTCAGCCGGGTTTTCTGCCTGACCTTCGAAGTGGACTTCTTCGCGAAGCACGGCTTCGTCGAGATCGGCGAGACGCCGGTGGAGACCGATGTCTACATCGAGCTCCTGCGTTCCTATGACGAGGGCGTCGCGGAGTTCCTCGGTCTCGAACGAGTGAAGCCGAACACCTTGGGTAACAGTCGGATGCTTCTGCACCTCTGATCGATCACCGTGGCTTTTCGGGTCTCCGCGCGCCTGTGGCCTATGTCCGAATCGCGCACGTTTCCCGCCCTGTTGCGGTCTCGAACCTCTCCCCGGGGGTTTGTGTTTTCCAGGCAAAAGCGGTTTCCTTTCCGCGTACTGCTTTTCGATGAAAGGAAATCCCGGTGGCACAGAAGGTTCAGGTCCTTCTTGTCGACGACCTCGACGGTGGCGAGGCGGACGAGACGGTGACGTTCGCTCTGGACGGCAAGACCTACGAGATCGACCTCACCACCGCCAACGCTGAAAAGCTCCGCGGTCTGCTCGACCCGTACACCAAGGGCGGCCGCCGCACCGGTGGCCGTGCCACCGGTGCCCGCACCAAGGGCGGCCGCGCCTCCGCCGCGACCGGCAACCCGGACACCGCCGAGATCCGCGCGTGGGCCAAGGAGAACGGCTACAACGTGAACGACCGCGGTCGTGTGCCGGCCGAGATCCGCGAGGCCTACGAGAAGACCAAGGGCTGACGGGAGCGGCTCGTACGGCGCCGCAGGCGCGCGCGGTGGCATTCCGTCGCCGCGGCGGCCACCAGCCGTACGAGATCGGGTCCGCGGGCGGGCCCGGCACCCTGTCCGTGACCCGGCAGGGCCGGCAGCAGAGCCTCACACCCCTGCTCGGGGGGTCGCAGCCACACGGCGGCTCCCCGAGGGCCAGGGGGCTGCCCCGGGGGAACCGGGGCGGTGATCCGGCCGCCTTCACCCAGGGCGGTGAGATCCAGGGCCACCCCGCCCCATTCCAGCCAGTCGAGGAGCCCCTCCAGCTCCTCCGCGCCGCCCGCGGCCACCAGGAAGCGCATCCGCCGCCCCGCGAGCGCCACCGGGCCCGTGGCGACCGGCCTGCGCAGGAGCTCCGCCCCCGCATCGGACGGCAGCTCCAGTACGTCGAACCGGGACCCCGTCACCAGCCGGGCGGGCGATCCGGCCACGACGCTCCAGCCGAGCACCCGCTCGTACCAGGAGGCGTCCGGGCCCTCGACCGGGACGCGGGGTGACGGGACGCCTGCGGTGGTGAGGGCCATGCCCGGAGCAACTGCGGAAACGGCATCGGGGTTACGGCCTGCGTCACACACTGCACGTGAACGAATACGGAACGTAAACATCCGCGGGGGCTCCACCCTGCATTCGGGACGGAAACGTGTTCGCCCTCAGCTGAGGGGACCGGTCCCGTCGGCATGGAGTGTCAGTCCCCACGGGTAAGACATTCCTAGTGGATCGGGGCGACACGCTGATTTGAGCGGCTTCCGTTCGCCATCGGCGTACACGCATGACGGGTATCTGCCTGGCCTGCGGGAACATCGTCTCGCACCATCGAGTTGGAGCAGGTGTCGGCTCTACAAGCCGGTTTTTCCTCACCGACGTGGGGGTGAGCCGCGGACGGATGTCGGCAGTTGGAATCAGCTGTCCCGCCCCGCGGGACTAGCATGCGGTAGGACAGGGCGGGGACCGACCCCGAACTGCCCGACCGCTCTGAGGAGCGATAAACGATGTTCGAGAGGTTCACCGACCGCGCGCGGCGGGTTGTCGTCCTGGCTCAGGAAGAAGCCCGGATGCTCAACCACAACTACATCGGCACCGAGCACATCCTCCTGGGCTTGATCCACGAGGGTGAGGGTGTCGCCGCTAAGGCCCTGGAGAGCCTCGGGATTTCGCTCGAGGCTGTTCGCCAGCAGGTTGAGGAGATCATCGGTCAGGGGCAGCAGGCCCCGTCCGGCCACATCCCCTTCACCCCGCGGGCGAAGAAGGTCCTGGAGCTTTCGCTCCGAGAGGCCCTCCAGCTCGGCCACAACTACATCGGCACCGAGCACATCCTGCTCGGCCTGATCCGCGAGGGCGAGGGCGTCGCCGCCCAGGTCCTCGTGAAGCTGGGCGCCGATCTCAACCGAGTCCGGCAGCAGGTCATCCAGCTGCTCTCCGGCTACACCGGCGGCGGCAAGGAGTCGGCCACGGCCGGCGGCCCGGCCGAGGGCACGCCCTCGACCTCGCTCGTCCTGGACCAGTTCGGCCGCAACCTCACCCAGGCCGCTCGCGAATCCAAGCTCGACCCGGTCATCGGGCGCGAGAAGGAGATCGAGCGGGTCATGCAGGTGCTGTCCCGCCGTACCAAGAACAACCCCGTCCTCATCGGCGAGCCCGGCGTCGGCAAGACCGCCGTCGTCGAGGGCCTGGCCCAGGCGATCGTCAAGGGCGAGGTGCCCGAGACCCTCAAGGACAAGCACCTCTACACCCTGGACCTGGGTGCCCTGGTCGCCGGTTCCCGCTACCGCGGTGACTTCGAGGAGCGCCTGAAGAAGGTGCTCAAGGAGATCCGCACCCGCGGCGACATCATCCTGTTCATCGACGAGCTCCACACCCTCGTGGGTGCGGGCGCCGCCGAGGGCGCGATCGACGCCGCCAGCATCCTGAAGCCCATGCTGGCCCGTGGTGAGCTCCAGACCATCGGTGCCACGACGCTGGACGAGTACCGCAAGCACCTCGAGAAGGACGCGGCCCTCGAGCGCCGTTTCCAGCCGATCCAGGTGGCGGAGCCTTCCCTCCCCCACACGATCGAGATCCTCAAGGGCCTGCGCGACCGCTACGAGGCCCACCACCGCGTCTCCATCACGGACGAGGCCCTCGTCCAGGCGGCGACGCTGGCGGACCGGTACATCTCGGACCGCTTCCTGCCGGACAAGGCGATCGACCTGATCGACGAGGCCGGTTCCCGGATGCGCATCCGCCGGATGACCGCGCCGCCGGACCTCCGCGAGTTCGACGAGAAGATCGCGGGCGTGCGCCGCGACAAGGAGTCGGCCATCGACTCCCAGGACTTCGAGAAGGCGGCCTCTCTCCGCGACAAGGAGAAGCAGCTGCTGGCGGCGAAGGCCAAGCGCGAGAAGGAATGGAAGGCCGGCGACATGGACGTCGTCGCCGAGGTCGACGGCGAGCTCATCGCCGAGGTCCTCGCGACCGCGACCGGCATTCCCGTCTTCAAGCTCACCGAGGAGGAGTCCTCGCGGCTGCTCCGCATGGAAGACGAGCTCCACCGCCGGGTCATCGGCCAGAAGGACGCCATCAAGGCGCTCTCCCAGGCGATCCGCCGTACCCGTGCGGGTCTGAAGGACCCGAAGCGCCCGGGTGGCTCGTTCATCTTCGCCGGCCCGTCCGGTGTCGGTAAGACCGAGCTGTCCAAGACGCTCGCCGAATTCCTCTTCGGCGACGAGGACGCGCTGATCTCCCTCGACATGTCGGAGTTCAGCGAGAAGCACACGGTTTCGCGTCTCTTCGGTTCGCCCCCCGGCTACGTGGGCTACGAAGAGGGCGGCCAGCTCACCGAGAAGGTGCGCCGCAAGCCGTTCTCCGTCGTTCTCTTCGACGAGGTCGAGAAGGCCCACCCGGATATCTTCAATTCCCTTCTCCAGATCCTGGAGGACGGTCGCCTGACCGACTCCCAGGGCCGGGTCGTGGACTTCAAGAACACGGTCATCATCATGACGACCAACCTGGGCACCCGGGACATCTCGAAGGGCTTCAACCTGGGCTTCGCGGCCCAGGGCGACACGAAGACCGGATACGACCGGATGAAGGCGAAGGTCAACGAAGAGCTCAAGCAGCACTTCCGGCCCGAGTTCCTCAACCGTGTCGACGACACGGTCGTCTTCCACCAGCTGACCGAGGAAGACATCATCCAGATCGTCGACCTCATGATCGCCAAGGTCGACGAGCGCCTGAAGGACCGCGACATGGGCATCGAGCTGAGCGGCGACGCGAAGCTCCTGCTCGCCAAGCGCGGCTACGACCCGATCATGGGCGCCCGCCCGCTGCGCCGGACCATCCAGCGCGAGATCGAGGACCTGCTCTCGGAGAAGATCCTCTTCGGCGAGCTGCGCCCCGGTCAGATCGTGGTCGTCGGCAAGGAGGGTGAGGGCGAGGACGCCAAGTTCACCTTCCGCGGCGAGGAGAAGTCGGCGCTGCCGGACCTCCCCCCGATCGAGGCCACGGGCTCCGGCCCGGACCTGTCGAAGGGCGCGTGACCGCCGCGAGGCGGTAGGCAGCAGTACGAAGGGGCGGCCCCGGGACTGAGAAGTCCCGGGGCCGCCCCTTTTGCCTGCCCCTGTTCCGCTCCGTCTCCGTCGTGCCGGCGGGGCGGGCGCGGGCGCCCCCGCCGGGGTGCCGGAGCGCGGTTTCGGGTGTCCGCCGAAGGTCCTCCGACGGGTTGCCGATGGCCGCGGCCGGTGACAAGCCGCACAGGACAAAACGGACGTACTAGGTGGTTTCGTAGGCGAAGAGGGGCCCTGCGTACCACTTCCACCCCGGGAGAGAGCCGTCAACAGGACATTTCTCCCCACCTCGGCTACGAGCCGACGTAGTAAAGGAGAGGTTTGAGAAACGGCGGGGACTCGGGTTACCAAAGATGAGCCAGCCCGGCACGTGCTCGATCGTGCCGGGTCACTTCATGCCCGAGGCGGGCGTGAACCGCCCTGTCCCCGGCCCCGGAGGTCTGCTTCATGTCCGCGAAGCGCGTCAACACCCGTCGTACCCGTCTTGCCGTCGGCGTAACCGCATTCGGTGCCGTCCTTGCTCTCGGGGCCGGGACGACCGCCGCCTTCGCCGACACGACGCAGAGCGCCCTCACCGGCACCGCGGAGCTCGTGGCCCGCCAGGCGACCGCCCAGGCCGCCGGCGCCGCGTCCGCGAAGCGCCCCGGCTGGACCAAGCCGGTCTCGAAGTACACGCTGTCCGCCACCTTCGGCAAGGGCGGCAACATGTGGTCGCACAAGCACTCCGGCCAGGACTTCGCCGTCCCGGTCGGCACCCCGGTCAAGGCCGCGGCCGGCGGCACCGTGGTCAAGGCGGGCCCGAACGGCGGCGGCGACGGCCCGGCCTACGGCAACGCCATAGTGATCCGCCACGCGAACAACACGTACTCGCAGTACGCGCACCTCTCGAAGATCCAGGTCCGGATCGGCCAGAAGGTCTCCGTCAACCAGCGGATCGCGCTGTCCGGCAACACCGGCAACTCCAGCGGCCCGCACCTGCACTTCGAGATCCGCACCACCCCGAACTACGGCTCCGCCGTCAACCCGGTGGCCTTCCTGCGCAAGGCCGGCGTCACCGTCTGACCCGGCCCCGCCCCTGTGCCGCCGCAAGGCCCGATCAGCGATCACGGATCAGCGAGATCGGGCCTTCGCCGTGTCAGGTGAGCAGCCAGGAATGGGACGGCTTCGGCGCCGCGCCGAGCTTGCCCTCCTTGTACGCGGTGGCCTGCTCCTGGGAGAACGCCGATTCGTAGACCCGGATGTTGTGCATGGCGCCCTGCCAGGCGCCGCTCCAGATGTTGTGGTGCCGCGAGCGCCCCAGCTGGAGCGGGCCCGGGGCCTGCCAGATGCCCGGCACCGCGGCCTCGCCGGCCTTCTTGCCCTCCACGTAGAGGGCGATCGTCTTCTTCTCGGCGTCGTAGGTGGCCATCAGCACCGTGGCGGTCTTGACCATGTTGAGCCCCTCGGCGACGACGGTCTGGGTCGTCGCGGCGGCGCCCTTGTCCCCGGTCTGCACGCGGAAGATCCAGGCCTGCTTGCCGTTGACCATGTCTATGCCGAGTTCGAACGAGAACGACTCCCCGTCGCCCTGGCTCACCGCGATCCGCGAGCCCTTGGCGTTGGAGCTGTAGACGCGGGCCGTCACGGTGAAGCTCTTGGACACGTCCACGGCCGGTTCCGCGGCCTGTCCGTAGGAGTTCGCGGTTCCCTTCGAGACGATCTGGAACCGCTTGCCCACCGGGCCGACCTGGGTGTCGGGGCCCAGCCGGATGCCGATCCTGCCGTTGCTGTCGCGCAGCAGCGTCGCATCGCCCTCGACCGTGGGGGAGTACGGCGCCGGGGACTTCGATCCGGAGGGGCCGGGCGAGGCGGAGGCCGGGGGATTGCCGTCGGCCTGGTCGTCCGTGCCGTCGCCGTTGCCGCCCAGCAGGAAGAACGTTCCACCCGCGGCCAGCAGCGCCAGTACGCTCACCCCGCCGCCGAGCATCCACAGCCGCTTGCGGCGCCGCTCGGCGGCGGAGCGGTCGGCCATGGCCTCCCAGTCCGGCTGGTCGCCACCGGGTGTGCCGGGCTGGGCGGGGGACCAGGGGGCCTGCTGCGCCCCCGGATCCACCTGGTACGGGTTCGGCTGCTGCCCCGGCTGCGGATAGCCGTAGCCGCCGGCGTCCTGCGGGGGCGTTCCGTGCGGGAAGCCGTAACCGTCCTGCGGGGCCGGCCCGGGCGGGAAGCCGTAGCCGCCCTGCGCCGGCGTTCCGGGCGGGAAGCCGTAGCCGCCCTGGGCGGGCGGGCCCGGCGGGAACCCGTAGCCACCGCTCCCCGGGGCGGGCTCGGGCTGCGGGGTGCTCTGGGGATTCGTGCCGTCGGTCATGCACGGATGCTAGGTCACGGACCCGCCGGCCGTACGGCCGGTACCGATCCGGCTCCGCGCGGACGGGCCCGGCCTGATCGACTAGACGGGTCCGGCCTGATCGACAGGACGGGCCTTAGCCCTGCGGCAGCTTGACGACCGGGAAGCTTCCCGTCGCCGTCGGCGCGTGTTCGGGCAGCCACAGCACCGCCACCGCACCCGCTGCCGCCCCCTCGCGCTCCGAGCCGCCCGGCGCCGCCACGTTGCGGAAGGTCAGCCGGGCGCCCAGAACCCGCGCCTGGCCCTCGGCGATGGTCAGCCCCAGCCCGTGTCCCACGCCGGCGCGGTCCGTCGACCCCGTGCGGAAGCGGCTCGGCCCCTCGCGCAGCAGTGCCTCCGGGAAGCCCGCCCCGTGGTCCCGGATCCGCACGACCCGGCCCTCGACGTCGACCTGGACCGGCGGCCGCCCGTACCGCGCGGCATTGGCCAGCAGGTTGCCCAGGATCCGCTCCAGCCGTCGCGGGTCGGTGCTGACGATCTCGTCCGCCACGACCCGTACGGAAGCCTCCGGCATCAGGGCCGTCACCCGCCGGCTCACGAACTCGCCCAGCGCCACGTCCTGGAGCTCCGCCCGCTCGGACGCACTGTCCAACCGGGCCACCTCCAGCACGTCCTCGACCAGCGCCCGCAGTGCCTGAGCCCGGTCGCGGACCAGCTCGGTCGGCCGGCCCGGGGGCAGCAGCTCCGCCGCCGTCAGCAGGCCCGTCACCGGGGTCCGCAGCTCGTGGGCGATGTCCGCGGTCACCCGCCGCTCGGCCTCCAGCCGCTGCTGGAGGGCGTCGGCCATGGCGTCCACGGCCCGCGCCAGGTCGTCCGTCTCGTCGCGCACGACGCCCCCGACCTCGTCACGGACCCGCACCTCGGGATCCCCGTGCGCGACCCGCTGCGCGGCCGCCGCCGCCTTGCGCAGCCGGCGCGAGATCTGGCCGCCGATGAGCACGCCCAGCGCCGAACCGCCGACGACCACCGCGAGGGAGCCGACCACCAGCGCCCGGTCCAGGTCGCGCACCATGTTGGCGCTCTCCCGGAACTGGTGGTGCAGCGAGAGCACCTGCCCGTTGCCGAGGGGAACGGCGGCCCACACCTCCGGGAGCCCCCTCGGGTTCTCCTGCACGTACGTCCCCCGCCGTCCCGAACGGGCCTTCTCCCGCAGCTCGGCGGGGAGCTCCGGGTCGTTGAGCTTGGCACCCATGAAGGGCTTGCGCCCGGCATCGGCGTTGCGGGCGATGTACTGCACGCGCTCCAGCTCCGAGTCGCGGGCGCTCTCCAGCATCGACACCCGGGCAGCGCTGTGCACCACCAGGCTCAGGGCCACGGCGGTGAGGGCGCCGACGGCCGCGATGGCGAGCGTGATCTTCCAGCGGATCCCGGTGCGGAAGGTGAAGCCGGTCATGCCTTGAGCTTGTATCCGAAGCCCCGGACCGTCTCGATCCGGTCCTGTCCGATCTTGGTCCGCAGCCGCTGCACGTGGACGTCGACGACGCGGGTGTCGCCGCCCCAGTCGTAGTCCCAGACCCGCTCCAGCAGCCGGTCGCGCGACAGGACGGTGCCGGGCGCTGAGGAGAACTCCAGGAGCAGCCGCATCTCGGTCGGCGTCAGCGCCACGGCCGCGCCCGCCCGGCGCACCTCCATGCCCTCGGTGTCGACCTCCAGGTCGCCGAAGGACAGCACCCCGCGTTCGCCGTCCTGGTCGTCGCCGGCGGCGCCCGGGCCGCCGTTCTGCGGGCCTCCGGCGTGGCCGAAGCGGCGCAGCACCGCGCGGATCCGGGCCACGAGGACCGATCCGTCGAAAGGCTTGGTGACGTAGTCGTCGGCCCCGGCCTCCAGGCCCAGCACCACGTCGATGGAATCGGCGCGCGCCGACAGCATGATCACGGGAACGGTCGACTCGTCGCGGATGCGGCGGCACAGGCTCACGCCGTCCATGCCGGGGACCATCACGTCGAGCAGGGCGATGTCGGGCCGGTCCGCGCGGAAGGACTCCAGACCGGAAAGGCCGTCGGGCATGGCGGTGACCACGAACCCGTCGCGTTCCAGCGCCAGGGTCGTCGCTTCACGGATGACGTCGTCGTCCTCCACGAACAGGACATGGGTCTCGGCCATGCGCACGCCTCGCCTCGGTTCTTCGGTGCTCAGTTCTTCCGGGTCGTGGACGGGGCGGGCTGGGCTCCGCCGTCGACCACGTTGCTGTAGTCGGAGTGCACGCGGTCCTGCTCGGTGAACTTCTCCCCGCTCCAGCGGTAGGTGATCACGTCCTCGCCCGACGGATAGGCGAGCACGTCGCTCTTTCCGTAGATCTGCTTCGTGATCACCAGGTCGCCGCGTTCGATCTCGGCGTAGACGGGCGGCTGCTCGTCCGAGAACACATTCTCGTACGTCGCTCCTTCGGCCCGGTACACGTACGAGCCGCGGCCGAGGGCGTCGGCGCAGGACAGGACGTTGACGACGATGTCGACGACGGAGCCGCCGGTGACCTTGCCGTAGCTCACGTCGACCGGGTATTCCTTGCCCGTGCAGGGCTTGAGGTCCCGCTTGATGTCGGGGCTGACCTTGGGGTCCGCCTTGAGCAGCGCCACCGGGTCGACCTTTTTCACGGGCGCTGCGGCGGAGGCCGAGGAGGCGTCGGGCGAGGGCGAGGACGGGGCGGCCTTGGCCACGGATTCGGAACGGGCGGGGCCGCCGTCGCGCAGGCCGGTGCCGCCCGTGGCGCAACCGACCGCGAACACGGCTGTGCCGACGAGGACGACCGTCCCCGCCGACACAAGGACCAGCGAACTCCTGCCGGTCAGTCCTGGGCCGTTCAGGCCGCGCACCGCTCACGCCCCTCGTACCGCATGGTGTGGTCACCGCGTTCCAGCGCCCGCATGTCCAGGTCCCGGCTCTCCAGCTCCTGCCGGAGCCGGGCCAGCGCGCGGTGCAGCGTGCTCTTCACCGTACCCGCCGACATCCCGAGGGCCTCGGCGGTCTCCTCCGTGCTCATCTGCTCCCAGTGTCGCAGCACGACCACGCTGCGCTGCTTGGGGGCGAGCACTTTGAGGATGTCCATGAGCAGGGCGCGGTCGGCGCGCTGGTCGGAGCCGTCCTCGACGGAGGCGTCCGGGAGCTGCTCGGTGGGGACCTCTTCGAGCTTGCGGGCGCGCCACCACTCGGTCCGCGTGTTGATCATGACCCGGCGCAGGTAGGCGTCGGCGAGTGACTTGTCGGCGATGCCGTCCCAGCGGCCGTAGGTGCGCACGAGCGCGGTCTGCAGCAGGTCCTGGGCGTCGGTGGGGTCGGGGACGAGGCGCCGGGCGCTGCGCAGCAGCGCGTCCTGCCGGGTGCGTACGTACTCCTCGAATTCGAGTACCTCGCCGTGCGCCATCTCAGACCGCCTCCGTTCCGTCCCACCGCTGAACCACCGGCTTACGGATCCGAAGGTACGGAGGGGTTGTCACGGGCCTGTGCGGGCCAGCCTTCGGTGGGCGCACGGACACCCATAGGTTGTGTAACAACCCCCGTGAGCTGCGGTTTCCCGGATGGAAACGGAATCGGGGAGTCAACTTCGCCGGCGGTGCGGGACGGCCTCCGGTCCCGCGCCGCTCACGTCTGCGGAAGCCGGTAGAGCCCTCCCGCCAGCGGTTCGACCAGTCCGTCGGAGACCAGCCCGTCGAGCGCTCGGGCGCGCTGCACCGGCTCTTCCCAGACGGTGTCGAGCAGGGCTCCGGGAACCGGGCCCACCGCCTCCCGGAGCACGGCCAGCAGCCTGCCGCGCACCTGCCGGTCGGTACCGGCGTACGTCTGCCCGCGCCGCGGCGGCCCGTCGTGCGGCGGCTTCCCGGCCAGGCGCCACGCGCACAGCCCGGCCACGGGACAGCGGGCGCAGTCCGGGTTCCTGGCGGTGCACACCAGTGCGCCCAGCTCCATGGAGGCCGCCGCCCAGCGGGAGGCGGTCGCCTCGTCCTCGGGCAGCAGGGCCCGGGCCAGGCGCCGCTCGGCGGCCGTGGTGGCGTTCGGCGGGTACTCGACCCCGGTGGCGGTGCGCGCGAAGACCCGCCGGACGTTGGTGTCCAGCACGGCGTGCCGCTGGCCGTAGGCGAAGGAGGCCACGGCGGCCGCGGTGTACTCGCCGATGCCGGGCAGCGCGAGCAGCTGGGCGTGGTCCCGCGGGACGTCGCCCCCGTGGCGTTCCGTTATCGCGACGGCGGCGCCGTGCAGCCGCAGCGCCCGCCGGGGGTAGCCGAGCCGCCCCCAGGCGCGTACGGCCTCGCCCGGGGCCTCGGCGGCCAGGGCGGCGGGCCGGGGCCATCGGGCGAGCCACTGCCCGTACACCGGCAGGACCCGGCTGACGGGTGTCTGCTGGAGCATGAACTCACTGACCATGACCCCCCAGGGGCCGGCTTCGGGGCGGCGCCAGGGCAGGTCGCGGGCGTGCTCGTCGAACCACGCGATGACGGGGGAGTGCAGCGCGCGGGAGACGTCGGGGGAGGAAAGGGGGGATGCAGTCATGACAGACGGCATCCTGGCACGTTTGGCGCCTACCGCGCCCGGCCCGGACCGGTGAACCAGACGACGGCGCGGACTCCGCTCGCCCGCATGGCGGCGACGACCGTGCCGAGGGGGCCGGCGAGCAACGGCACGACGAAGGCGGCCGGCAAGCCGCCGAGCAGCAGGCCGATGGCCACGTCGTGCGGGTAGTGGACGCCGACGAAGACGCGGGAGAAGGCCATCAGCAGCGCCAGCGGGACGGTCAGCAGCGCGAGCCGGCCCACGGCCAGGGCCAGTCCGACGGCGGCGGCGCCCGCGATGACCGAGTGGTTGCTGGGGAATGACCAGTCCCCGGGCACCGGGCACGGGACCAGGGGGGCCGCGGCCTCGGCGACGGCGCGGCACGGCCGTTCCTCGTCCACGGCGGACTTCACGGCCTCGGAGAGGACGTACGCGAGGGCGGTGGCCACAGGAGCCGCGACGGCCAGTGCGACCGCCCGCGAGCCGGGCCGGGTGCGCGCGCGCCACCACACGGCCGCGAAGAGCACGCCGAAGACCAGGAGCCCGTACTGCGTCCACACCTCGAACGCCGACTGCACCCAGACGGGCGTGGCGTGGGCGAAGCCGGTGATGTCGCGGTAGAGGCCGGAGCTGTCCATGGTCACCGACGGTACTCAATGGGCGGGCGGTCCCGCGCCCGGCGCGTGGCTGGTTCCGGGTGCCCCGGATTGCGCCCGCAGGATGATCATCGGCAAATCGAGCGCGCATCGCGGCATGTGGGGCGCTGATCGGGCCCCCGACTCTCGTAAAGTTCCCTCCGTGGGATCTCTGCGCAATCCGGTCGGGCCGCTCCCCTCCTCCATCTACTGGCGACGGAGGGCTGTGCTGGCGTCCGTCGTCGCGCTCCTCGCGCTCCTCGCCGTATGGACCGTCAGTTCCGGCGGGGGGAAGTCGAGTACGAACGGGAAGGGCCAGGGCCACCCGCATCCCGTCACCTCGATCACCCCCGGGCCCGGCGGCACGGGGCCGGCGATCAGTCAGGCCCCGGGCGGGCGCACGGGGTCGGGCGGCGGCGGCACCGGGTCCGAGGGCGCGGGCTCGGCGGGCGCCGGCAAGAACGGTGAACCGGGCAGCGGCAGCGGCTCCTCGGGCGCGGGCGGCGCCGGCGGCAGCGGCAGGGGCGGCGCCCCGGTCCCGGTCCCCGCGGACTCGGAGCTGCCCACGTGCGCGCCGACCGCGTTGCAGTGGGAGGTCAAGAGCGTGAAGAACGAGTACGAGGCGAACGAGAAGCCCCGCCTCGAACTCGTCGCCCGCAACATCGCCGGCACCACCTGCAAGGTCGACCTCGGCCCCCGGCAGGCGGTCCTGACCATCCTTCAGGCGACGAGTGGCAAGCCGGTATGGTCCTCGGCGGACTGCCCGACGGGCGCGGGCAACGCGTTCTTCCGGCTCCCCGCGCAGAGCGAGACGAAGCAGTCGCTCGAATGGGACCGCAAGTTCAGCGCGGCCGACCAGTGCCAGGCGCCTCCGGCCGGCTCCGCGGGGCCCGACACGTACGTGGTCGAGGTCAAGTCCCCGGGCATGCCGGTGGCCCGCACCTCGTTCGTCCTGAAGCAGGACTAGAAGCAGAACCAGAAGCAGGACAGGACCAGCCCCGCCGCGGGGCCCGGGCCCGGCGGCGGGGGCAGCCCTCGGTGTCAGACGTAGCGTTCCAGGATCGAGGACTCCGCCAGGCGCGACAGGCCCTCGCGGACGCTGCGGGCGCGGGCCTCGCCCACGCCGTCCACCGTCTGGAGGTCGTCGACGCTGGCGGCGAGCAGCTTCTGCAGGCCGCCGAAGTGCTCCACGAGCCGCTCGATGATCGCGCCCGGCAGCCTCGGCACCTTCGCCAGCAGCCGGTAGCCCCGCGGCGACACCGCGGAATCCAGGGTTTCGGGCGAGCCGGTGTACCCCAGCGCCTTCGCCACGATCGCCAGTTCCAGCAGCTCCGGATGCGTGAGCGCGTCCAGCTCGGAAAGGGCCTCGTCCACCGTGCGGGAACGCTTCGCCGTCGGCTCCGGTACGTAGTCCCGGATCACCAGCTCCCGCTCCTGCTCGATCCCGACCGTCAGCTCGTCCAGCTGGAGCGACAGGAGTCGCCCGTCCGTGCCGAGTTCGACGACGTACTCGGCGATCTCCGTCGCGATCCGGCGGACCATTTCCAGCCGCTGCGCGACCGCCGTGACGTCGCGGACCGTGACCAGGTCCTCGATCTCCAGCGCCGAAAGAGTGCCCGCGACCTCGTCCAGGCGCAGTTTGTAGCGCTCCAGCGTGGCCAGCGCCTGGTTCGCCCGCGAGAGGATCGCCCCGGACTCCTCCAGGACCCGCCGCTCACCGTCCACGTACAGCGCGATCAGCCGCATCGACTGCGACACCGAGACGACGGGGAAGCCGCACTGCTTGGAGACGCGGTCGGCCGTACGGTGGCGGGTGCCGGTCTCCTCCGTCGGGATCGACGCGTCCGGGACCAGCTGCACGCCGGCCCGCAGGATCTTGGTCAGGTCCTTGTCGAGGATGAGCGCGCCGTCGAGCTTGCACAGCTCGCGCAGGCGGGTCGCGGTGAACTCCACGTTCAGGACGAAGCCGCCGGTGCACATCGCTTCGACGCTCTTGTCCATGCCGAGGACGATGAGCCCGCCGGTGTTGCCCCGGACGATCCGTTCCAGACCGTCACGCAGGGGCTGACCAGGCGCGACCGCGCTCAGCGAAGCGCGCACCATGGCCTCCTGCCTGGCGCTCGCGCCCGACTTGCCGGATGCTGCTGCCCCGTCCTTGGCTGCCACTGCACTCCTCCGGTCGCGGGTTGCGCCGTCCGGCGCTGCGGGCACGAAGACGCGCGTACGGCCGGGCGGACCAGCCAGAAGTCTACCGGCGCGCGCCGCGGCCCCGCCGTGGCTTGGCCAGGTACGCCCCGCTGTGGCCGGTCGGGGGGCACCCGACCAGCCATCGGTCCCGGTACGCGCCCGCCGCCCGCTACTCGCCCGCGGCCCGCTCCTTGGCCGGCGTACGGGAGCGCCCGCGCGGCAGCACGCGCAGCGCGTCGCCCATGTCGGCGACCTCGACGACCTTCATCCCGGCGGGCACCTTGCCCGGATCGGCAGGCACCAGGGCGTGCGTGAAGCCCAGCCGGTGCGCCTCGGCGAGCCGCCGCTGTACGCCGGTCACCCGCCGCACCTCGCCGGCCAGGCCGACCTCGCCGATGGCCACGAGGTTCTTCGGGAGCGGTACGTCGCTGGCGGCGGAGGCCAGCGCGAGCGCGATCGCCAGGTCGGCGGCGGGCTCGGTCAGCTTCACCCCGCCGACGGTGGCGCTGTAGATGTCGCGCTTGCCGAGGGCGGTGATCCGGCCGCGCTGCTCCAGCACCGCCAGCATCATCGAGACGCGGGAGGTTTCCAGGCCCGATGTGGTGCGCCGGGGAGAGGGGATCTGCGAGTCCACGGTGAGCGCCTGCACCTCCGCGACCAGCGGGCGCTTGCCCTCCAGGGTCACGGTTAGACACGTCCCCGGTACGGCCTCGGCGCGCCGGGTCAGGAACAGCCCGCTCGGGTCGGCGAGCCCGGTGATCCCTTCGTCGTGCAACTCGAAGCAGCCGACCTCGTCGGTGGTCCCGTACCGGTTCTTCACCCCGCGCACGAGCCGCAGCCGGGCGTGCCGGTCGCCCTCGAAGCTCAGCACCACATCGACGAGGTGTTCCAGGAGGCGGGGGCCGGCGATGGCGCCGTCCTTGGTCACGTGTCCGACGAGGAGGGTGGACATGCCGCGCTCCTTGGAGGCGCGGATCAGGGCACCGGCGACCTCGCGCACCTGGGCCATGCCGCCGGGCGCGCCGTCGATCTCGGGGGAGGCGATGGTCTGTACGGAGTCCAGGATGAGCAGGGAGGGCTTCACCGCGTCGAGGTGCCCGAGGACCGCCGACAAGTCGGTCTCCGCGGCGAGGTAGAGGTGGTCGCTGAGCGCGTGGATCCGGTCGGCGCGCAGCCGTACCTGGCTCGCCGACTCCTCACCCGTCACGTACAGGGTGCGGTGCTCGTCGCTGGCCGCCTTCGCCGCGACGTCCAGGAGCAGCGTCGACTTGCCGACGCCGGGCTCACCGGCGAGCAGCACCACGGCGCCGGGCACGAGCCCGCCGCC
Source organism: Streptomyces sp. CB00455 (assembly GCF_001905445.1). Lineage (GTDB taxonomy): Bacteria > Actinomycetota > Actinomycetes > Streptomycetales > Streptomycetaceae > Streptomyces. The sequence continues at coordinate 625,175 of NZ_LIVQ01000004.1, forward strand.
GAGGACGCGGTCCAGTTCGTCCACGCCGGTGCTGCGCGCGGTCGCCGTCCGGCCGTCGACCTGCGCGATGGGCACGGCGGCGGTCGAGACCCGGCCGGCCGCGGTGGTCCGCACGGCGGGCGCGCCCATCTCCTCGACGGTGCCCCACGCCTGGCACTCGGGACACCGCCCGAGCCACTTCGCGGTGGTCCAGCCGCACTCGGTACAGCGGTAGGACGGCCGGTCCTTGGCGGATGAACGAGCGGTGCGGGCAGCCATGCCGCTCACGGTAGCCGCCCCCACTGACAGCCCGGCCCGCGGTGCCGCCCCGCGGTGCCGGACGGGGATGCGCGGCGGGAGTTCGGCCGGGTGCCCGGCGGGCGCCGGGCCGGGTGCCGGACCGGGCGCCGGGCGCGCTGCCGCCCGACGTCCCCGCCGTCCCCCCTCCCCGCCGTCCCCCTCCCCGCCCTCCCCGCCGTGCCGAGTGCCCCCGTCGGTGCCCGCCGCCGGCCGTCGCGTCAGGGGCCGCGTCAGCGGATCGCCGATCTGTTCACCCGTAAGGGCTAAATGTGCTGAAGGCTTCCGGGCCGCAACCGGCGCGGCGCCTACGGTTCGCCAGGTGAACAGCAGCAACCAGGCACACCCCTCGCCGCGCACCGGCGCACACCGGGCGCACGGGTGCACGCCCCCCGAAGGGGAGCAGGCGCCCCCCTTCCGGCACGAGCCCTACCTGGACGGTCTGTACACCTACTGCCTCTCGGTCCTCTGCGACCACGACACGGCCACCGACGTGCTCGCCGACGCCCTCGCCGTGGCCGAGCGGCATCCCGGCCGCTGCCCCGACGAGGGCGAGCGGCGGGCCTGGCTCTACGCCCTCGCCCGCTGGAGCTGTCTGCGCCGCCTGGCGGAGCAGCGGCGCGCACGACGGGGCGCGCACTGCGCCCAGCGTGCGCCGGAGCACACCGGCCACGACCATGCGCCGGGTGCCGGCGCCGACCCGGACTCCGCCGGCGACCGGGCCCCCGGGGCCCGGCGCACTCTTGACGTGAGCGCGTACCGCCGTACCGAGCTGGCCCGGCTCGCCTGGCCGGAAGCCGCGGGCACCACGCCCGAGCAGCGTGAAGCCCTGGAGCTCGCCGTCCGCCACCGCCTCGGGGTCACCGAGCTCGCCGCCGTGCTCGGCACGCCGCCCGCCGCCGCCCGCGAGCTGCTGTCCGGCGCCGCCTGCGAAGTGGAACGCACCCGCGCCGCCCTGGCCGTCGTGGAGACCGGCGGCTGCCCCAGCGTCTCCCGGCTCACCGGCGACGGGCAGGTCCTGCTGTCGACCACGCTGCGCGCCGAGCTCGTGCGCCATGTGGACGACTGCCCGCGCTGCCGCCGCGTCGCCGAACGCGTGGGCGCCGCGGCCCCGTGGCCCGGCACCGGCGGCATCGACACGGCCGCCGCGCTCCCCCTGGTGCCCGCCCCCCGCACCGCCGTCCACGCGGCGATGCTCCGCTCCGGACGGGGCCGGCGCCCCGGACCGCGCTTCGACCGCACCGGCTTCCCGATGGATCCGAAGGACCGGGCGGCCCGCCGGGACCGGCTGCGGGCCCGCGCGGTCACCACCACCGTGGTCGCCACGGTCGTCGCGGCGCCGGTCATCGCGCTGTGGACGGCCTACCGGGGCGCTCCCAGCACCGGCGAGTCCGTCGGCGGCGACGCCACCCGCATCTCCTCCGGCGAAGCCGACCTCTCGTTGGCGCTGCCCGGCGGCCGGCCCCTGTCCGCCTACGAGAACGCCGGGAACGCCGCCACCACCAGCGGCGGCCCAGGCTTCGCCGCGGGCAGCGCCGAGCCCGACGTCTCCGTGCAGGTGATCAGCACCGGCCCGCCGGCGAGCCCCGGCCACACGGCCGCCGTAGGCCGCCTCACCGTGGCCGCGTCCTCCCGGGGGGCCACGACCCTGCTCACCCTCACCGCGGCCGGCGGGGCTCCCGTGGACTGGCGGCTGTGGTGCGACGCGCCCTGGCTGCGTGCGAGCCGCACCGCGGGCACGCTGGCCCCAGGAGAATCGGTCACCCTGCGGATCACCATCGACCACGAGGCCCAGCCCGTCGGGGCCTGGGCGGCCCGGGTGGGCGTGGACCCGGCCGGCGCGGTCGTCTCCATCCAGGGCCGCGGCCGGCCGGCGCCGACACCGCAGGAGCAGCCCTCGACCCCGACGACGGCTCCCACCCCCGCGCCGACCCCTACCCCGACACCTACTCCCACCCCGACGCCGACGCCGACGCCCACTCCCACGCCGACGGAGTCCGCGACCCCGACACCGTCCTCGGAAGGTACGGTTTCCCCGGATCCCGCCGCCGGCTCCGGCTGAGCGGGTGCGGCCCTCAGCCGCCCGTCGTCGGCAGGTGGTCCAGGCGCCGCAGGATGACGCCCTCGCGCAGCGCCCACGGGCAGATCTCCAGCTGCTCGACGCCGAAGAGATCCATCGCGCCCTCCGCGACCAGAGCGCCCGCCAGGAGCTGGCCGGCCCGGCCTTCGGAGACGCCCGGAAGGGCCGCGCGCTGGGCGGTGGTCATCGCGGCCAGGCGCGGCACCCATTCCTCCAGGGACTTGCGGGTCAGGTCCCGCTGCACATAGAGGCCGTCCCCCGAACGGGCCGCTCCCGCGATGCGGGCCAGCTGCTTGAAGGTCTTCGAGGTCGCCACCACGTGGTCCGGGACTCCGAAGCGGCGGAACTCTCCGACAGTGCGTGCGATCTCGGTCCGCACGTGCCGGCGCAGCGCCCGGACGTCCAGCGCGTCCGGCGGATCACCGGGGAGCCAGCCCGCCGTCAGGCGGCCGGCGCCGAGCGGCAGCGAGACGGCCGCGTCCGGCTCCTCGTCGATGCCGTAGGCGACCTCCAGCGAGCCGCCGCCGATGTCGAGGACCAGCAGCTTGCCGGCCGACCAGCCGAACCAGCGCCGCGCGGCCAGGAAGGTCAGCCGCGCCTCGTCCGCACCGCTCAGGACCGGCAGGTCGACCCCGGTCTCGGCCTTGACCCGCGCCAGGACCTCGTCCGCGTTGGTGGCTTCGCGCACCGCACTGGTCGCGAAGGGGAGGACGTCCTCGCACCCCTTGTCCTCGGCGGCCCGCACGGCGTCGCCGATCACCGACACGAGACGCTCGACGCCCTCGGCGGTGACGGCGCCCTCCGCGTCGAGGAGCTCCGCCAGCCGCATGTCCACCTTGTGGGAATGCGCCGGCTGGGGGTGCGCACCGGGGTGCGCGTCCACCACCAGCAGGTGGACCGTGTTCGAACCCACATCAAGGACACCGAGTCTCATAAGGGGGAACGCTACTGCGGTGCACAAGAGGGGGTTGTGTAAGGGGCGCTTAGGCTTGGGTTTGTGCCCAATACGAAGAAGGCCAACAAGACCCGGTCGAAGAACGACAAGGGCAAGAGCAGCAGCAAAGCCGCCCTGGAGGCCGCACTCGCAGCCGACGAGAAGGGCCTGGACTTCCCCCGCGCCTGGGTGGAGTTCCCCGATCCCGCCGATGAGGAACAGGTCTTCCGCTGCGATCTGACCTGGCTGACCTCCCGGTGGACCTGCATCTTCGGCAGCGGCTGCCAGGGGATCCAGGCGGGCCGCGCCGACGACGGCTGCTGCACGCTCGGCGCCCACTTCTCCGATGAGGACGACGAGAAACGCGTGGCCGGCCACGTGGCCCGGCTGACGCCCGAGCTGTGGCAGTACCACGACGTCGGCAGCGAGAGCGGGTGGACGCAAGTGGACGACGACGGGGAGAAGCAGACCCGCCGCTGGGAGGGCTCGTGCATCTTCCAGAACCGTCCCGGCTTCCCGGCCGGCGCCGGCTGCGCGCTGCACATCCTGGCGCTGCGCGAGGGACGCGAGCCGCTGGAGACCAAGCCCGACGTCTGCTGGCAGCTGCCGGTCCGCCGGACCTACGACTGGATCGACCGGCCCGACGACACCCGCGTGCTCCAGGTCTCGATCGGCGAGTACGACCGCCGTGGCTGGGGACCGGGCGGCCACGACCTGCACTGGTGGTGCACGTCGGCCACCTCGGCGCACGGTGCCGGGGAGCCGGTGTACGTGTCGTACCGCGCCGAGCTGACGGAGCTGATGGGCAAGGAGGGGTACGAGGCGCTGGTGGAGCTGTGCGAGGCGCGCCTCGCCTCGCTGCTGCCGATGGCCCCGCACCCGGCCGATCCCGTCGTCCCCGCAGACCCCGTCGCCGCGGCCGTTCCCCCCGCCACGGGCATCCCGGGCGTCCCTGCCGTCCCCGGCGGCCCGGGCGCTCCGGGCACCGCCGACGGCCCGGACCGTCGCGGCCCCGCCGGCCCTGCCTGAGCGGCGACGGTACGGGGCCCGTCCGGCCGGGATGCGGAGCGGGCCCGGCCGCGAAGCGGGGGCGGCCTCGCGGCCGGGCCCCGGCCCCGTACCCTGTCTCCGTGGCAGAACCAGTCCGCATCCCGACCGCGAAAGTCGCCCTCTCCACCGCCTCGGTGTATCCGGAGTCGACGGCGACCGCCTTCGAGATCGCCGCGCGCCTCGGCTACGACGGCGTCGAGGTCATGGTCTGGACGGACCCGGTCAGCCAGGACGTCGACGCCCTGCGCCGCCTCTCCGACCACCACCGGGTGCCGGTCCTCGCCATCCACGCGCCCTGCCTGCTCATCACCCAGCGCGTCTGGTCCACCGATCCCTGGACCAAGCTCCAGCGGGCCCGGTCGGCGGCCGAGCGGCTCGGCGCCGGGACGGTCGTGGTCCACCCGCCCTTCCGCTGGCAGCGCCAGTACGCGCGCGACTTCGTCACCGGGATCTGGCGGATGGCCGACGAGACCGACGTCCGCTTCGCCGTCGAGAACATGTACCCCTGGCGCTACCGCGACCGCGAGATGCTCGCCTACGCCCCCGAGTGGGACGTGACCAAGGACGACTACCGCCACTACACCGTCGACCTCTCGCACACGGCGACCGCCCGGACCGACGCCACCGCGATGATCGACCGCATGGGCGACCGGCTCGCGCACGTCCACCTCGCCGACGGAAACGGTTCGGCCAAGGACGAGCACCTCGTCCCGGGCCGCGGCACCCAGCCCTGCGCGCAGCTCCTGGAGCGGCTCGCCCGCACCTCCTTCGACGGGCACGTCGTCATCGAGGTCAACACCCGCCGCGCCATGTCCTCGGCCGAGCGCGAGGCCGATCTGGCCGAGGCGCTGGCCTTCACCCGCCTGCACCTGGCCACCGCGCCCACGGCGCCCACCGCGCCCACCGGGCACCGGCCCCGGGCGCACCGCCCGTGACCGCCGACCCGGGCGGGCCGCCCGCGCGCCGCCGCGGGCCCGGCCGGCCCCGGCAGGACGAGGCCGAAGAGGGCCCCGGCACCCAGGAGCGCATCCGCCTCGCCGCCCGCTCCGAATTCGCCGCGCGCGGCTACGACAAGACCTCCGTACGCGGCGTCGCCAAGGCCGCCGGCGTGGACCCGGCCCTGGTCCACCACTACTTCGGCAGCAAGGACGACCTCTTCGCGGCCGCCATCGAGCTGACCATGGAACCAGCCGCGGTGGTCCCGGCGATCCTCGGCGACGGCCCGGACGGCATCGGCGAGCGGCTGGCCCGCTTCTTCCTGGGCATATGGGAGAACCCGGTCACCCGCGCCCCCCTGCTCGCCGTCATCCGCTCCGCGCTGACGCACGAGGCGGCGGCCGCTGTGCTGCGGCGCATCGTCCTGCGCCGGGTCCTGGAGCGCGTGGCCGCCGACCTCGACGTCCCCGACCCGACCTTCCGGGCCGAGCTCGCCGCCTCACACATGGTGGGGATCGCGGTCCTGCGCTACGTCGTCCAGGTCGAGCCCCTGGCCTCCGCCGATCCGGAGGCCATCGTGGCGCTGGTGGCCCCTACGCTCCAGCGCTACCTGACCGAGGAATGACCCCGCCGTCCCGGCATGCGGACTTGTTGTCCGCATCGCGGGCCGGAGGCGTAGCCTCGTAACTGATTCATATCTACAGTCGTGGCCGCGCTCGCGTGAGACGGCCGCACTCATGGGGAGTGAACCCGATGCCCGAGCTGAGGTCCCGCACCGTCACACACGGCCGCAACATGGCGGGCGCACGCGCCCTTATGCGTGCGTCGGGCGTAGCGAGCGAGGACATCGGCAAGCCGATCATCGCGGTCGCCAACTCCTTCACCGAGTTCGTGCCCGGCCACACCCACCTCGCCCCCGTCGGCCGGATCGTCTCCGACGCCATCCGCGCCGCCGGCGCGATCCCGCGCGAGTTCAACACCATCGCGGTCGACGACGGCATCGCCATGGGCCACGGCGGCATGCTCTACTCCCTGCCGTCGCGCGACCTGATCGCCGACTCCGTGGAGTACATGGTCGAGGCGCACTGCGCCGACGCCCTGATCTGCATCTCCAACTGCGACAAGATCACCCCCGGCATGCTGATGGCCGCCATGCGCCTGAACATCCCGGTCGTCTTCGTCTCCGGCGGCCCGATGGAGGCCGGTCAGGCCACCCTCGTGGACGGCACCGTCCGCAAGCTCGACCTGATCAACGCCATCGTCGACGCCGTCAACGAGAACGTGTCGGACGAGGACGTGCTGCGGATCGAGGAGAACGCCTGTCCGACCTGCGGGTCGTGTTCGGGCATGTTCACCGCCAACTCGATGAACTGCCTCGCCGAGGCCATCGGCCTGGCCCTCCCCGGCAACGGTTCGGTCCTCGCGACGCACACCGCCCGCCGCGCCCTGTACGAGAACGCCGGGCGCACCGTCGTGGAGATCACCAAGCGCTACTACGAGCAGGACGACGAGTCCGTCCTGCCGCGCGCCATCGCCACGCGCCAGGCCTTCGAGAACGCGATGGCCCTCGACATCGCCATGGGCGGTTCGACCAACACGATCCTGCACCTGCTGGCCGCCGCGCAGGAGGCGGGCCTGGACTACGACCTCACCGACATCGACGAGGTCTCGCGCCGCGTCCCGTGCCTGGCCAAGGTCGCGCCGAACGTGGCACCCGGCGGCACGTACTACATGGAGGACATCCACCGGGCGGGCGGCATCCCCGCCATCCTCGGCGAACTCCACCGCGGCGGCCTGCTCAACAAGGACGTCACCAGCGTCCACTCCGAGAACCTGGAGGACTGGCTGGCCGAGTGGGACGCCCGCTCCGGCACCGCCTCCGACGAGGCGATGGAGCTGTGGCACGCCGCCCCCGGCTGCAAGCGCTCCGCCTCGGCCTTCTCCCAGTCCGAGCGCTGGGACACCCTCGACCTCGACGCCGAGGGCGGCTGCATCCGCTCCGTGCAGCACGCGTACTCCAAGGACGGCGGCCTCGCCGTCCTGCGCGGCAACATCGCGGTCGACGGCTGCGTGGTGAAGACGGCCGGCGTGGACGAGTCGATCTGGACCTTCGAGGGCCCCGCGGTCGTCTGCGAGTCGCAGGACGAGGCCGTCGACAAGATCCTCCGCAAGGAGATCAAGGAGGGCGACGTCGTCGTCATCCGCTACGAGGGCCCGCGCGGCGGTCCCGGCATGCAGGAGATGCTCTACCCGACCTCCTTCCTCAAGGGCCGCGGTCTCGGCAAGGCATGCGCCCTGGTGACCGACGGCCGCTTCTCCGGCGGCACCTCGGGCCTGTCCATCGGCCACGCGTCCCCGGAGGCCGCCTCGGGCGGCACCATCGCGGTCGTCGAGGACGGCGACCGGATCCGGATCGACATTCCCAACCGGTCCATCGAATTGCTCGTCGACGACGCCACCCTGGCGGCCCGCCACGAGGCCCTGGGCGGTGTCTACGCCCCGAAGAACCGCGAGCGCAAGGTCTCCGCCGCCCTGCGCGCCTACGCGGCGATGGCCACCAGCGCCGACAAGGGCGCCGTGCGCGACGTGTCCCGGCTGGGCTGACACCCGACCGCTCCGCGCCGCTGCCCCGACCGGTCCCCGGTCGGGGCAGCGGCGTCACCAGCCGGCGGGATCGCCGGCATCGACGGCGAACACCGAACCGTCGGGCGCACTGGCGAAGACCCTTCCGCCGCCGACCACCGGCGCGGGCACCGTCGCCGGGTAGGCGTGCCCCGAGCCCATCCGCGCCTTCGTCTGGCCGACGAGCCGCCCGGCGGCCGCGTCCACCGCCAGGAGCCGCCCGTCGACCGCCGTCAGGTAGACGCGGCCGCCGTCCGGGACGGGCCGAGAGGCGACGGACACCCCCGTCTCCAGCCGCCAGTCCTCCTTCTGCGGCCCGACCGCCGCCAGTGCCCCCGAAGTGCCGACGAGGTACACCACCCCCTGGGCGTCCACCGCCGCCTGGGCGAGGAGCAGGGCCGCGGGCAGCGCGGTCTCCCGAACCGCCCGCGTCCGCAGGTCCACCCGCAGGACCCCGCGGGTCCTCGATCCGCTGTCGTTCTGCAGCAGGTGCAGTGTGCCCTGCGCCACCCCGACCGGCTCGGCCGTGCCCGGCGCCTGCTGCTGCCAGCGCTGCGTGCCGCTCGCGCAGTCGACGGCCGCGATCCGGGTCGACCGGCCGTCCCCGGCCGGGGTGGCCACGTACACGAGGCAGCCGTCGGGCCCTTCCGGCCCGGCGATCCACAGGGATCCCACGCCGCCGACCTGCTTCGTCCACCAGGTGGCTCCCGTGGCGGGATCGAGGGCGGTGGCACGGCCGTCCCCGTCCACGACCAGGACGGTCCCGCCGGCCGTCACCAGCCGGCCGCCCCCCGTGAGCGGCTTCTGCCAGCGCGGCGCGCCGGTGGCGGCATCGAGGGCCTGTACGGTCCGGCTGCCCGCCGCCACCGTCAGGACGAGGCCGCCGGCGTACTGCGGGGGCTGGCTGTCGGCGCCCGGCGCCGCCGCCGGCACCGACCAGGCGACGGAGCCGTCCACCGGGTCCAGCCGAGCGGCGGCCAGAGCGGGCGTGGCGCAGAACAGGGCGCCGGACGCGGAGGAGCAGGAGACGACGCGGTTGTCCCGGCCGTGGTCCTCCAGCGGCGTCATCCAGGGGCCGGCCGGCCGCACCTGCGCGGCCGGCCGCGACGCGGCGCCCCCGGCCGCGGGCCCGGGCTCCTCGTCGCCGGACCGCAGGTACCCGGTGGCCGCCCCGCCGGCGAGCAGCAGGCCCGCGCCGAGCACGGCGGCGGTCCGCCACCGCCGCGGGCGCCCCGCGGGCGCGGACGCGGGCAGCGGCGCCGCCCCGGCCGGCACCCGGTGGTGGGTGTCCTCCTCGGCGGCCGGGGGAGCATCGGCCGTCCCCGGCCGCCGCGGCCGGGGGATGAAGGCCCGCGTCTCCTCACCGGTCGTCGGGTGGGCGACGACCCGCAGTTCGCGCAGCAGCGTGTCGGGAGTGGGCCGTTCGGCCGGGTCCTTCGCGAGGGCGCGCGCGACGATCGGCGCGAGCGCCTGCGGCAACCCGGTCAGATCGGGCTCGCTGTGCACCACCTGGTAGGCGACGAGGTAGTGGCTGTCTGAGTCGAAGGGGCCCCGCCCGGTCGCCGCGTGCACGAGGACCGCGCCCATTGCGAAGACGTCCGCGGCCGGGCCCACCTCGCGGGGCCGCTGGAACTGCTCGGGTGCCATGAACGGCGGGGTCCCGATCAGCTTGCCGGTCTCGGTGCGCAGATCGCTGTCGGCCGGCCGCGAGATGCCGAAGTCGATGACCCGCACCCCGTCGGGCGCCATCAGGACGTTGCTGGGCTTCAGGTCCCGGTGCACCACCCCGGCCCGGTGGATGTCCCGCAGCGCCTCGGCCAGCCCGGTCCCGAGCCCGGCCAGTTCCGCCGGGTCCAGCACCCGCTCCCGTACGCGCTCGGCGAGCGTGGGGGCATCGATGAACAGGGTGGCCATCCACGGCCGTTCGGCATCGGGATCCGCGTCCACCACGGGCGCGGTGAAGGCCCCGCTGACCCGCCGGGCGGCAGCGACCTCCTGCCGGAACCTCGCCCGGAACTCCGGATCCACCGCGTGCTGTGCGTGTACGACCTTGACCGCGAGCCGCAGCCCGGATGCCGAGGTGGCCAGATGCACCACCCCCATGCCCCCGGAACCCAGTACGGATTCCAGCCGGTACTGCCCGGCGTACTCCGGAAAACCGGCCCGTTCCGCGCGCAGTGCATACACTGCCGACCACCCCCGCCGGAGCCTAGTCGATGGCGCATATGAAGCGGTAAGGGCCTGCTACCCTGCGCGAGTTGCAGAGCGTCATGCTCAAGGGGGAGATTTTTCATGACGGTTGAGAACCAGCTGGACCCGCCGCAGGAGGTCCGCGGCCTCGCCTCGGACTCCGGTTTCGAGTCCTTCCCGGTCGCGCCGGGACACCGCGTCAACGTCCGCAGCGGACCGGGCACCAACTACTCGATCATGAAGGTGCTGCCGTACGACGCCACCGTGTGGATCCGCTGCCAGTGCTCGGGCACCACGGTTTCGGGGCCCTACGGCACGACGGACATCTGGGACTGCATCGGCAACGGCCTTTTCGTGTCGGACGCCTACGTGCGGACCGGCAGCGACGGCTACGTGGCCAACCGCTGCGGCTAGTGCCGTGCCGGGCGCCGCGGCCCGGTGAACCTTTCAGGTCCCAGCACCAGTGCTCTGACCTGGAACGTTCACCGGGTTACATGGCCCTGGGACGTGGATGAGTAGGGTCTGTCGGATGGACAGCACGATGAATCTGCCGACGGAAGAAGATCTGGAGCTTCACCGGCGGACCTTGCGCGGAGTTGGTGGCGCTCGGGCATGCGCGTGCTGCGGGAGCACGTGACCTGACGGCGATCGTTGCCGTCGGCGACACGGGGCGCGGCGTGCTGGCGCCGTGTGGCCGGGACCGGCAGGTCTTGCTGGACTACCACCCGGGCATCCGCGTCCTCGTGCCGGCAGCTGGTGGCATCCGCAGTGTCGCGATCACCGATCTCCTGCCCCATGCCTATGTCTGGGGGCAGCAGTCGGCAGCGTCCGACGGCGCGCTGCGCTCGGCCGCGACGCAGGCCCTGCATTTCCATCGCACCTATCTCGAAGCTGTACGCACAGGGCGGAAGACGACCACGGTGCGGTTCCGCGACCCAGTGGAGACGGGCCCGGTGAACATGGTGTTCGAGTTGGATGACGAGGTAGTGCTGCCCGGTGTGATCACTCAGATCGCTTCCAAGAGCGTTGCCGAGCTGACCGAGGCGGACGCCATCGCCGACGGGTTTCGTGATTTCGCCGAGCTGCAAGACAGGCTGCGGTTCCACTACCCCGACATCAAGGCAACCGATGACGCCACCATCGTTCACTTCCGTCTGACGCGTTGACTGCATCCGTCATCGAGCCGGCACCGCGGCCGGTCGGTACGACCGGCCCGTGGGCTCGGAGCGGGGCCCGTCTGCCACGTGAGACACACCCGGCCCGGCCGGCCAGGCGGGGGGATAATCGCCGGCGTGAGCGACGACCAGCGAGACCAGACCCCCGCCGAGGCAACCGAGGCGGCGAAGGCGGCCGAAGCGGCCAAGGCCCCGGAGCCGGCCCGGGTGGCGGCCGCCGCCACCGGGCCCCAGCCTGAGCCGATCCGTTTCTTCGGCACCACCTGGGTGAAGCACGACGGCGGCTACGCCCTGCGCCGCGCCGGCGCCGCCCTCGGCTCGCTCGCCGCCGCCGTCATGGGCGCCTACCTGCTGCGCCTGGCCTACGAGGGCCTGGAGATCGGGAACGTCGGCCCCTTCCTCAGCATCTCCGTCGTCGTCCTCTTCGCGGTCGCCAGCTCCATCGCCTTCGCCAAGACCTGGGAATCCTTCACCCGCCGCAGCGCCCCCTCCTCCGACGAGGCCGCGCTCAAGGGCCTGAAGACGATCGGCTTCATCGGTTCCCTCATCGCCTACTTCCTCCGCTGCCTGGCCGAGGCCCCCGGCGAGCGGTTGCACCGCGCCGAGTACGAGCGCGCCACCGCCGAATTCGCGCGCCGCAGCCGCTCCCGTACGGGCAACCCGGCCGCGCGCCGCCCCAAGCGCCGCAAGTAGCACGCCAGGAGGGACCGGCCGGTTGACGCCCGTGCCGACCCGGGCGCATTATTCATCACATGATGAATAATGCGCCGGCAGACCCCCCGGCCGGCCCACGGGCGCCCGCCACTGCCGCCACCACCGCCGTGCACGCCGCCGGCCTGACCGTCCGCCGCGGCACCGGCCGCACCTCCCGCACCGTCCTCGACTCCATCGCCTTCGACGTCCCCCGCGGCCGCATCACCGGCCTCCTCGGCCCCTCCGGCTGCGGGAAGTCCACCCTCATGCGCGCCGTCGTCGGCACCCAGGCCCATGTCACCGGCACCCTCGACGTCCTCGGCCGCCCCGCCGGCCACCCCGCACTGCGCTCCCGCATCGGCTACGTCACCCAGGCGCCCTCCGTCTACGACGACCTCACCGTCCGGCAGAACCTCGACTACTTCGCCGCCGTCCTCGACCCGGGCCGCGCCGCCGCCGGCCGGCGCGCCGCCACCGTCGCCCGCGCCATCGCCGACGTCGGCCTCACCACCCACGCCGACGCCCTCGCCGGCAACCTCTCCGGAGGCCAGCGCAGCCGCGTCTCCCTCGCCGTCGCCCTGCTCGGCACCCCCGAGCTCCTGGTCCTCGACGAACCCACCGTCGGCCTCGACCCCGTCCTGCGCCGCGACCTGTGGAACCTCTTCCACGACCTCGCCGCCCGGGGCGCCACCCTCCTCGTCTCCTCCCACGTCATGGACGAGGCCGAGCGCTGCCACGAGCTGCTCCTCATGCGCGAGGGCCGCATCCTGGCCCAGGACACCCCCGACGCGCTGCGCACCCGCACCCGCTCCGCCACCGTCGAGGACGGCTTCCTCCGCCTCGTCGAGGAGGCCGCCGCCGCCCCACAGACCACCCCCGCGGCCACCACCACCGCCGCGGCCACCACCACCGCCGCAGCCGCCGCCACCACGGCCCCCGCCCGGGAGCAGACCCGATGACCACCACCAGCGCCCTGAGCGTCCCGCGTACCACCGCCACCGCCGCCCGCGTCCTGCGCCAGCTCCGCCACGACCCGCGCTCCGTCGCGCTGATGCTCCTGGTACCCGTACTGATGCTCACGCTGCTGCGCTTCGTCTTCGACGCCGCCCCCCGCACCTTCGACAGCGTCGGCGCCGGCCTCCTCGGCATCTTCCCGCTGATCACGATGTTCCTGGTGACCTCCATCGCGACCTTGCGCGAACGCACCTCCGGCACCCTGGAACGCCTCCTCGCCATGCCGCTCGGCAAGGGCGACCTCATCGCCGGCTACGCCCTCGCCTTCGGCGCCGTCGCCGTCCTGCAGTCCCTCCTCGCCACCGGCCTCGCCCTCGGGGTCCTCGGCCTCGACGTCGTCGGCTCTCCGTGGCTGCTCCTGCTCGTGGCCCTGCTCGACGCACTGCTCGGCACGGCACTCGGCCTGTTCGTCTCGGCCTTCGCCGCCTCCGAGTTCCAGGCGGTCCAGTTCATGCCCGCGGTGATCTTCCCCCAGCTGCTCCTGTGCGGACTCTTCGCGGCCCGCACCACGATGCACCCCGTCCTGGAGGGGCTCTCCGACGCACTGCCCATGTCCTACGCGGTCGACGGGATGACCCAGGTGCTCACCCACACCGACATGACCGCCGACTTCGTCCGCGACACCGCCGTCGTCGCCGGCTGCGCCCTGCTCGTCCTCGCCCTCGGCGCCGCCACCCTCCGCCGCCGCACCCCCTGACGACCACGGGCCGGACAACAGCCCGCCCCCGCCCGCCCGAATGCAAGGATGAGGAGGTATCCCGCGATATCCGCAGCACGCGTGCAAGAAAGTTCGGCGAGGTGAATCGGGCATGACCCAGACAGTCGCAGTCCTCGGTACCGGCAAGATCGGCGAGGCCCTGCTCAGCGGAATGATCCGGGGCGGCCGGCCCGCCTCGAAGCTCCTCGTCACCGCCCGCCGCCCCGAACGCGCCGAGGAGCTGCACGCCCGCTACGGCGTCGAAGCCGTCGGCAACGCCGAAGCCGCCAAGCGCGCCGACACCCTCATCCTCACCGTCAAACCCCAGGACATGGGCAAGCTCCTCGAAGAGCTCGCCCCCCACGTCCCCGCGGACCGGCTGATCATCAGCGGCGCCGCCGGCATCCCGACGTCCTTCTTCGAGGAACGCCTCGCCCCCGGCACCCCCGTCGTCCGCGTGATGACGAACACCCCCGCCCTCGTCGACGAGGCCATGTCCGTCATCTCGGCGGGCAGCCACGCCACCGCTGCCCACCTCCTGCACACCGAGGAGATCTTCGGCGGCGTCGGCAAGACGCTGCGCGTCCCCGAATCCCAGCAGGACGCGGCCACGGCCCTCTCCGGCTCCGGACCGGCGTACTTCTACTTCCTCGTCGAGGCCATGACGGACGCCGGCATCCTGCTCGGCCTCCCGCGCGCCCAGGCCCACGACCTGATCGTCCAGGCGGCCGTCGGCGCCGCCGTGATGCTCCGCGACAGCGGCGAGCACCCGGTCAAGCTCCGTGAGGCCGTCACCTCCCCGGCCGGCACGACGATCAACGCCATCGTGGAACTGGAGAAGCACGGCGTCCGCGCGGCCCTGATCGCCGCTCTCGAAGCCGCCCGCGACCGCAGCCGCGAGCTCGCCTCGGGCGCCAACTGAGCTGCGGTGCGGGCCCCCGCGACCGGGGGCCCGCACCGGTTCACCACGGGTTCACGGCGCGAGCAGCCCGATGGCCCGGTAGGCCCGGTCCACCACCGGCCGCGCCAGCTCCCGGGCCCGGCCGGCGCCTTCCCGCAGCACCTTGTCGACCACCGCCGTATCACCAGCCAGCTCCGCGTGCCGCTCCTGCAGCGGCCGCAGCAGCTCGACCACCGCGTCGGCGACGTCCTGTTTGAGCGAGCCGTAACCTCCGTAGCCCTCGGCGAGCGCCACCGGGTCGCCGCCCGTGCAGGCGGCCAGGATGTCCAGCAGGTTCGCCACCCCCGGCCGCTCCTCCCGGTCGTAGACCACGCCCCCGTCCCCGCTGTCGGTCACCGCGCGCATCACCTTCTTGCGCACGACTCCCGGCTCGTCGAGCAGGTAGACGATCCCCGCGCCGTTCGCGTGGGACTTGCCCATCTTCGACGTGGGCTCCTGCAGGTCCATAACCCGCGCGGCGACCGCCGGCAGCGTCGCCTTCGGCACGGTGAAGGTGTGCCCGTAGCGCTGGTTGAACCGCACCGCCAGATCCCGGGTCAGTTCGACGTGCTGCCGCTGGTCCTCGCCGACCGGCACCTCTTCCGTCCCGTAAGCCAGGATGTCGGCGGCCATCAGTGCCGGATAGGTGAGCAGGGACAGCCGCACACCCTCCCCGGAGGCCTGCGCCCTCGTCGCCTTCTCCTTGTACTGGATCATCCGCCGCAGCTCACCGTCGGTGGCGGTGCACTCCATCAGGTACGCCAGCCGGGTGTGCTCATCGACGTGGCTCTGCACGAACAGCGTGCACCGCCGCGGATCCAGCCCGGCCGCGAGCAACAGCGTGGCCGCCTGACGGCTCAGCCGCCGCACGCGCGCCGGGTCGTGCTCGACGGTCAGCGCGTGCAGGTCGACGACGCAGAACAGCGCCTCGTCCGGTTCGTGGTCGGCCGAGACCCACTGCCGTACGGCTCCGAGGTAGTTGCCCAGGGTCAGATGCCCGGTCGGCTTGACCCCGCTGAAGATCCTCGTCATGTCCTGCTCTCCCTGGTGTGAGTGGTGTGGGGCCTGCGCACAGGGCGACCGAGCCACTCCCGGGAGGGGAGAAACAAAAACGGCCGCCGTGGCGGCGGCCGTGAGCGCATGCGTGCTCGCGTTGCAGACCGGCCGCCGTCAGGCGGCCCACCAGCAGAGGCTGAGCGTGAGCGCATGCGTAGTCATGGACCCAGCGTAGACCGAGGGGCGGGGCCACGGCGGTGGTTTCGCCGCTCTCGTGTCCCAGGTGAGCGGGGGTTGACACGGGTGTCCCGCATCCGTAAGGTTCTCCGAGTTGTCCGAAGTGAGCGCCGACCCCGGTCGGTCCCCGGGCAGCCATCCCGCACTACACATTCGAACGAACGACTCGCTTTGTCGTCTCGTTTTCATGCGTATTTGCGAATGAGGAATCCGTGTCCACAGGACGCCGGCCCCGATTAGGTTCCGGAGCGGGGAATCCGCTACTGTCTCACTCGCCGAAGGGCCCAACAGCCCCGAAGCACCGCACCAAATCCCGTTGCACGGGAAGCCGCTGACTGGCAGTCAGGCCCGAAAGGACCTGATAGAGTCGGACCCGCCGGAAAGGGAAAGCGCGACAGCGCAGGACCTGGAAAGCGCCGAGGAAGTCGGGCCCGAAAGAGTCTGATAGAGTCGGAAACGCAAGACAGCAGAACAGAACGAAGCCCGGAGGAAAGCCCCAGTAGTGATACTGCGGTGAGTACAAAGGAAGCGTCCGTTCCTTGAGAACTCAACAGCGTGCCAAAAATCAACGCCAAAAGTTGATACCCCGTCCATTTCGGTGGATGAGGTTCCTTTGAAAAAGACCTGTGGGGCTCCGGTTTCGGGGTGCTT
>NZ_LIVQ01000005.1:0-566046 GCF_001905445.1 Streptomyces sp. CB00455
CACCGAGAGCTGGGGCCGCCGCGGACACCACCACAACGGCCGCTAGCCAGTAGCGGCGAGCGCGGTGGGCGGGCGGTGGACCGCCCACCCGACGGATGCGGCGCGCCCCGGCCGAGCGGCCGCGGCGCGCCGCATCCGTACGCCCTCCCTGACCTACCAGTCCCGGGTGGCGATCAGCTCCTCGATGTCGGCGTCCTCGAACCCGTAGGCCGACGCGACGAACCAGAAGCCCTCGGCGATCTCCTCCCTGGCAACGGTTTCGATCCCGCTGCCGGCCGCCTCGAACTCCGCCTCCAGCAGGTTGAACTCCTCCGTCGCCGCCTGCGTGAGCACGTACAGCGCCGCCAGGTCCGCAGGCCGCTGCGCCTCGATCCGCTCGCACAGCCGCACGAGGATCGCCGCCCCCTTGTCGAGGACGCGATCCGGAAAGTACGAGTCCGCGTACAGCTGCCGCAGGAACGTGTGTCCTGCCACCTGCTCGTTCGTGAGCGACACGGCGCCTCACCCTCCCCTTCGAAGAACTGACGCGCCGATCATGCACCACGCCACCGACACCGGCGCTGAGCCCGGTCTCCCCGTCCCGCGAGAGCAGGGTCCGGGCCGTTCGGGAGCGGTCCGGTGGAGCCCCGGGGGTGGGCCCGCTAGTCGGCGGGTTCCTCGGGCGCCGGGGTGCCCGGGCCTGCGGCCGGGTCCGCCCCCTCGCGCCGCTCCTCCCCCGCGGCCTGTTCCCCCGCGCCCTGTTCCTGCTCGCCCTCGTCGGCGGCGCCGGACCCGGTCCGGCCGCCCGAGGGGAGCGGGAGGTCGGGAGCGGTGGGGCCGGCCGGCGGCAGGTCCGGGGTCACGGCGTCGGGCTTCGCCGGTACGGGGTCCGGAAGTTCCGGCTGCGGGGCGCTCTGCATGTCCACTCTCCTTGTTCGATTCCGGGCTGGCGTGCTGGACCGCCACTGCCCCGCAGCCAGTCGAACAATCGCCGCCGCCCGCTCGCAGAGGGGCGGGGGCGGCCGGCGCTCCGCGGACCCGGCTCGGCGCCGCGCGGCGGCCGCAACTGTGCCCGCCGGTCCGGCGTCCTTCCTTCGTGATCATGCCCATTACTGTGGTGCGCGCCAGACGGCCCGACGTGATGAGCATCTGTCAAAAGGAGCGTGCGTGTCAGCGGGGGAAGCAAAGCATGAGCTGGTCGGCAAGGTGCTCGGCGGCCGCTACCGGGTGACATCGATGATCGGCCGGGGCGGTATGGGGGTGGTCGCCCGGGCAGTGGACGAACTGCTGAACCGCGAGGTCGCCGTCAAGGTACTGCGGGCGTTCACCGATGCCGACGGCCCCGAACTGGCCGATCTGCGCAGCCGGATGCGGCGCGAGGCGCAGGCCGCGGCCCGTGTCCGGCACAGCGGCGTGGTCACCGTGCACGACGTGACCGAGGAGCGGGGGTTGCCGGTCATCGTCATGGAACTCGTCGACGGGCCCTCCCTCGACGACGTCCTGGCCGAGCGCGGGACGCTCGGCCCGCGCGAGGCCGCGGCGATCGGCGCGAAGCTGATGGACGCCCTCGACGCCGCGCACCGGGTCGGCGTCATCCACCGGGACGTCAAGCCGGGCAACGTGCTCCTGGAGCGGGGCGGCCGGGTCGTGCTCACCGACTTCGGCATCGCCACCATGGACCGCGCCGGGGACGAGGCCCTGGCCAAGCTGACCCGCAGTGGTGCCATCGTCGGCTCCCTCGACTACCTGCCGCCCGAGCGCGCCCAGGGCCAGGAGCCCGGACCGGCCTCCGACATATGGTCGCTCGGCATGACGCTGTACGCGGCGGTGGAGGGCACGTCCCCGTTCCGCCGCACCTCCGTGTGGTCCACGCTGTCCGCGATCGTCACCGAGCCGCTGCCCGAACCCCGGCGCGCGGGGCCGCTCACCCCGGTGCTGCGGGCGCTGATGGCGAAGGAACCGCAGGGGCGGCCCACCGCGGACCAGGCACGCGCGATGCTGGAACAGGTCGCCGCCGGCAGCGGGCATGGCGGCGTCGCCCCCGCCCCGAGCACGCCCACCGCTCCGTCCGTCGCCGCGCCGGCTCCCCCACCGGCCTCTTTCGGGCCGCCACCGCCCGCGGCCGGTCCAGGCGCCGCGCCCTTCCACCAGTCCCAGCCTTTCCACCAGGCCCATGCGTCTCAGTCCCCTCAGGCCCGCCGGCAGCCTCCGTACGTCGGTTATCCGCCGCTGACCGGGCCGGCCGGCGCCGCCCGGCAGCACACAGCGGCCGTCGACGGCCTGCGACGCCGCAGCCGTACCGTCGTCGTGGTGGCGGCAGCTGTCGTCGTCCTCGCCGCGGGCGGTCTCACCTACGCCCTGACCGGCAGCAGCGGCGGCAAGAACGCGGCTGCGGCGCAGGGGGCGCAGGCCGCGGCCGGTTCCCCGGCGGGCAAGGGGCAGCCGCACACGGGCAAGGCGAGCGGCGGCGCGAAAGCATCGGGCGCGCCCTCATCCCGCTCTTCCGGAAAGCCGGCCGGCGGACCCTCGCCCAGGCCGGGTGGGACCGGGGCCCACGGCGCGACCCCGCAGGCGTCCACCGGTGCGAGCGCCGCTCCCGGACCCGTGCCGACGGGCTGCGGCGGCTGGAGTCACAAGAACCCGGCTCCCGGCAGCTACGGCTACATGGCGGGGGACTACCACCTGGAGACGGGGCCGTACCAGACCTGCCCGGCCGTGACCCTGGCCAAGTCCGGCACGAAGCTCTCCTACCACTGTTACGTCGTGAACGCCTACGGCAACAAGTGGACGTACGTCCGCGTCGACGGCACGAAGACAGAGGGCTGGATGTCCAATGACAACCTCACCCGCCAGAAGGGCCCCTCCACTCCCTGCTGACCCACCTCGCCTTCGCCGCCCGCCTGCAGGGGCCGAGTGCCCGGTACGGAAACCTCGTCGCCTGCCGTGTAGGTACGCGCGGGACGGGCACTGATCCCCCCGGACCACGGGAGCCGAGGCAACGGATCACCGGGATATCGGGACGGATCCGACGAAACCGTCCCGCGGATCAGCCCTGTGCTGTAGTTCGTTCGGATGGCGCAGTGTGCCCTGCCGCAGACGGGGCACACGGGGGGCGGCTGAGCAGCTCACCCCCGGAGGTCCGTGTTGTTGTCCCGTGTGTCCGCCCTGATCGCCGTCCGTCTCCACGCGAGCGCGGGGGACGAGGTTCCCCTCCTCGGCCGCTTCTCCTACGACCAGGCCGATCCCTTCGCGGTGCGGGTTGAGTTCTTCGCCCACCAGGCGGCCCTGCCGTACTGGTGCTTCGACCGCCAGATGCTGGCCGAGGGTCTTGAACGCCCGGTCGGCGAGGGCGACGTCACCTTCAGGCCGCAGTGGACGGCCAGCGGCCGGGCCATCCGGATCGGATTGCGCGACTGCGCGGACGGGCAGGGGGCCGTCCTCCACATCGACGCCCAGCCGGTCGCCCGCTTCCTCGAAGAGACGTACGCCGTCACCGCGCCGGGGACCGAGGTCTTCGACGCCGATGCCTTCCTCGACGAACTCCTGGCCCGCTGAGCCGACGGCTGCGTGGCGGGGCCGCTTCCGGGCGGTCGGCACAGGAGGCGGTCGGCACAGGGAGCGCGATCCCGTCCGGCTGATGTCGCGCCCGGCGGCCCGGAAGGACCGGCCGACCGCCGGAGTGCCGGTCGAAGGGCGCCGTGACAGGCTGAAACAGGGGAGCACGCCGGTCACGGCCATGCCGGGCCCGGCTCTGCGACCCATGGAGATCGAAACTGCCACTGACGCCGGCCGACCCCCGCGCGGGCGACCCGCACCCGAGCCCTTGGCACGCGCCCACCTCGGGCACCACCGTGCTGGCAGCCGCCCTGATGGTCTTCGGGGGCCTCATGGCGCTCTTCGAGGGCATCGCCGCCCTCGCCAAGGACGACCTGTTCCTGGCGACACGCCACTACGTGTTCGAGTTCAGCCTGACGGGTTGGGGCTGGGTGCACCTCATCCTGGGCATCGTCCTGGTCGTCGCCGGCTTCGCCGTCGTCACCGGCGCCCTGTGGGCGCGCTTCTTCGGTGTGGCCGTGGCCGGACTCGGGGCGATCGCCAATTTCCTGTGGCTGCCGTACTACCCCCTGTGGGCGCTGGTACTGATCGCCGTCGACCTCCTCGTCGTGTGGGCCCTGTGCCGGGGCATGCACCGGGAGGCGGAGGCAGGCCCGGTGGGCTGACAGCCCCGGTAGACCGGGTGCGGACCGCGGACCGCGGACCGGGTGCTCCGCCGTTCTTCAGCGGATCCGAGGCGGCGAAGGGGGCAGGGGGCCGGGGGGCCGCCTTCGGCCATGCGCGCGTTGGCGATGGCAACCGAGGGGGCGCCGGGTTTCCGGTGAGGTGACCGCTGTGACCACGGTGAAGTGACCGCCGCTGTGGCCACGCGGTCCATCGTCTCGTCGTCTCGTCGGTGACGTCCGCCTCGTACTCCGGCGACTCGTACTCCGGCGAACCGCCCGGCAGCGAAGCGGCGACCTGCCTCAGGCGGTCGCCTCCAGCCCGAGCGGGGCCACGCGCATGCCGCGCCGGGCGAGCTCCCGGGCCGGGCTCGCGCCCAGGCCACGGGCGGCACCGGTGACGACGCCGGTACGGCACCTCGGGGGCTGCGCGGGATCGGCCGGTCCATGGCCGTCCGCCGTCGGCTTCACGTGTTGAGCGCGATGGCGTAGGCGAGGAAGAAGAGCGCGAACGCCAGGGCCAGCAGGCTGATCACGATGACCGGGCCCTTGGCCCAGCCGCGCTTGAGGGGACGGTAGGGACCGGCGCCGGAGGACGTACTGGCTTCCCCGGGCGGCGTTTCACCCGGAAGGACGCCTCCGTCGGCGCTGAAGCCGGGTGTGCTGCGCGGATCCGGGTCCGGGGCGGGGGTAGGGTCCGGCTCCGGATCGGGGTTGTACGTGGCCATGTCTCTCACCCCTCATCGGCGATCTTCCGCCTTGGGTCTGCCGCGGGCCGGGCGGGCCGGGCGGTCCGCGCTGCGGCCGTGCGCGCCGGGCGCCGGCGGCGGTCTGCGGGAATCACGGCCGCTCGACGGCCCGACGGCTGCGGGCCCGTACCCGGCGCTTACCCGGCTACGGCCCCGGGATACATCGCGCACGGAAGGGCCGCACGCGCCGCCCCCCGCACACGGGGAAGCCGGCCCTGCGGCGGAGGTGCCGGTCGTGGGGGCGCGCTCGGGCGCCTCGACCGGACCGGTCATCCCAAGGGTGAAGATACGCGCACACGTGCCCGTGGGGACGGTGGCGCGTCCCCACCTATGGTGAGGCCCTGGCCGCCGCCCGCAGACGGCGGTGGTCGGCGATTCGTGGTTCGGGTTCGGCGTCGACGGAGGCCGCTCATGGCCAGCGCGTTTCAGGAGCGCAAGCTCAGGCGGATGTTCGCCGCGTTCGACGCGGACGGGGACGGTTACCTCCGCGAGGAGGATTTCGCGGCGCTCGTCGCCCGCTGGAGCCGGCTGCCGGGGGTGGGCCCCGGGACGGAGCTGCGCACGCGGCTGGAGACGCTGCTGATGGGCTGGTGGGCAGCCCTGCTGGACGCCGGGGACGCCAACGGCGACGGCGCGGTCGACATGGGTGAACTGCTCTCCCTCGTCGACATGCTGCCCGCCATGGTCGCGGACGTCACGGCGACCGCCGGCACCGTCTTCGACGCCGTGGACACCGACGGCGACGGCGTCATCTCCCCCGAGGAACACCGTCGGCTCGTCGAGACCTGGAACGGGCGGCCGGCGGACGTGGACGGCGTCTTCGAACTCCTCGACCTGAACGGCGACGGCCACCTCAGCCGCGACGAGTTCGCCCTCCTGTGGCGCCAGTTCTGGATCAGCGACGACCCGGCGGAACCGGGAAACTGGCTCTGCGGCCGCTTCGCCGCCTGAAGGCCCGCCTGACGACTCGTCCGACAACCGCCTGAGGCCTGCCTGACGGCCCGTCTGACGACCGCCTGACGGCCCCTCCCCCGCCGCCGCGTCTCCTCGCGCCCGCCCGGACGTCGCCGGGCGAGAGGCGCCCACTCAGGCGCGGGCACGCAGGTACGACTCCAGTTCGGCAGCCCCAATCAGCATGGCGCGCCCGCGGGCGGACAGGCGGGCGCGCCAGTCCGCCAGCGCCGCCTCCAGCGGTTCCACCCCGCCCGCCGCCCGCACCTGGGCGAGCAGGGGCGCGATCTGCGTCAGGAGATAGCCGCCCCGCCTGAGTTGACGGGCCAGTCGCGCGTCCCGTACGGCGGCTTCGTCGTAGACCCGGTACCCGGTCAGCCGGTCGCGGCGCGGGCGCACCAGGCCGGCGCGCTCCCATGTGCGCAGCGTGGCCGGCCGGATTCCGAGCTCCCGCGCCAGCGGACCGATGAACGTGCCGGCGCCTGCGGATGCTTCACACCCCCGCGCGTCCGGTTCCGGGGCGGACGAGGGTGACAGGTCGCGCAGGGCGCTCTCGACGGCCTGGAGTGTCCGCCGGTCGTCGGCGAGCTGTACGTGGCTCTCGTCGATGAGCCGGAACGCCTCCTCGACCGCGCCCCGGTTGACGGTCCGCATGATCGACGTCGCCGTCGGGTGGCCGTGACCGGGCACCAGCGCGAGGAACGCCCTCAGGGCCCGCGCGTGCAGCGGGGTGTAGGTGCGGTAGCCGCTCGGTGTGCGACCGGCCGGCGGGAGGATGCCGGCCTCCTCGTAGTTCCTGACGGCCTGCGTGGACAGTCCGTGCTCGCGCGCGAGGTCGATCGGCCGGAGCCGACCCCCGCTTTGAAGGTTTCGCACCACACGCTCCACGTCGTCGGGGAAAAGTTTCCACCGAAGCTTCAACGATAGCGTTGAAGCCATGGATACCGGCATCACGCACACCACTCATCCCGTCGGGGCGGGCTCCGTCATGGGGCTGCTGGCGGGCCGGCCGCGGGTGCTCGCTCTGGGCGAGCCCACGCACGGCGAGGACAGCCTGCTCCACCTGCGCAACGACCTGTTCCGGGAACTGGTCGAGCGGGAGGGCTACCGGACGATCGCGATCGAGAGCGACTGTCTGAGGGGCCTGGTCGTGGACGACCACGTCACCTCAAGCGCGGGCACCCTGGACGAGGTCATGGAGCGGGGCTTCAGTCACGGCTTCGGCGCGTCCGCGGCCAACCGCGAACTCGTGCGCTGGATAAGGGCGTACAACGACGGCCGGCCCGCCTGCGACCACGTGCGCTTCGCCGGCATCGACGGTCCGCTGGAGATCACCGGCGCCGCGAGTCCCCGGCAGGCCCTCACCGCGCTCTACGGCTACCTGGCGGCACGGGTGGACGCGGACCTGCTCCCCTGTACCTCGGACACCCTCGACCGGCTGCTCGGCGCTGAGGACCGGTGGACCTGTCCTGACGCGATGCGGGAACCGGACCGGTCCGTGGGACAGTCTCCCGAGGCCGCGGAGCTGCGGCTGCTCGCCGACGACCTGGTGGCGCTGCTCGGCGCGCAGACGCCGCACTTGATCGCGGCGACCTCGCGGGACGCATGGGACCGGGCGCGGCTGTACGGGCGCAGCGCCACCGGCCTGCTCCGCTACCACTTCTGGATGGCCGCCGCCTCACCGGGCCGCATGGCGCGACTGGTGGGGCTGCGGGACCAGATGATGGCCGACAACCTCCTCGCCGTCGCCGACCGGGGCCCCGTACTGGTCCACGCCCACAACCTCCACCTCCAACGGAACGTGAGCACGATGCGGATGGGCGGCGTCCCCCTGGAGTGGTGGAGCGCCGGTGCGATCGTGGGCGCCGAGCTGGGCGAGGGGTACGCCTTCCTGGCCACGGCGCTGGGCACGGTCCGGCACCACGGTGTGGGCGCCCCGCCCCCGGACACCGTCGAAGGGCTCCTGTACGCGCTCCCGGAGGACCGCTGCCTCGTCGACACGACCCGGCTGGCCGCCGCCTTCGGCCGCACGCGGCCCGGCCCCCGCACCTCCGCGTACCACGGGTACTTCCCGCTGGACCCGGCCCACTTGACCGACATGGACGGGCTCGTGTTCCTGAAGGACGCCCCGCAAGGCTAGTACCGCCCCCGCCCGCCCCCGCCCGCAGCGGTACGCGTCGGCCTGCTTCCAGCGCCGTCACCGACGTCCGGCTGCCGGTCGGTCCGCGCAACCGCCTGACCCGTTCGCGCACGCCCCGCAAGGTGCGATGGAGTGATCACCGATGGCGGGGGCGGGGGCGGGTGTGGACCTCGGCCGGGACGTGTTCGTGATCAGCCCGTTCCGGCACGTCGTTGCCGGTGCGAAGCGGGCCTGCCGCGACCTGGTGCCGGCCGAGCGGGTGGGTACGGTGCACACGACCCAGGGCAAGGAGGCCGACGTCGTCATCCTGATCCTGGGCACGGACCCGGGCCGACCCGGCGCCCGCGCGTGGGCCGCCTCCCGCCCGAACCTCCTGAACGTCGCGGTCAGCCGCGCCAAGCGCCGCCTCTTCGTGATCGGCGATCTGGACGCGTGGCGCGACCAGCGCTTCTTCGCCCCCTTGGCGGAGTCGTTGCCGGCCCACACCTGGCAGGCGCAGCCATAGCGCGGCCGTAGCGCGGGGGCGGGCGCGTACCACGGGGTCTACGGCTCACGCGGTCTGTCCGGGCTTCCAGCCCCAGGCGGTGAGCATGCCCGGGGACATGCCGGTGCAGCGGGGTGAGTCCAGGTAGCGCACGGCCTCGTCGATGTGGGCGTCGTCCACCCATCCCGTCGAGGTCATCGCCGCGCGGGCCCGGTCCCAGGTGTCCACCCAGAACCTGCTGATCGCACTGCCCGGTTCGAGGGGCGGCACGTGGATCTCGGCGGCCACCGGCTCCAGTCCTGCCGCCCGCAGCAGCTCGGGGTGGTGCGGCACCCGCGACACGTCGGTGCCGATGCTGTCGCGCAGCCCGCGCCACATGGCCCGCATCGCGCGGGTGTAGGGCGTGGCGGGCGCGGTGTCCGTCGTCAGGTCGACCGCGTCGCTGACCACCAGCACTCCGCCGGGGGCCACGAGGCTGCCGAGCGCGGCGACGATCCGCTCGGGGAACGGAAGGTGCATCAGCACGAACCGGGCGTGCACCAGTCGGAACGTCCCCGGGGCGAAGTCCTCCCCGGTGATGTCCGCTTCCAGCGGGGTCAGTCCCGGCACCGGATGCCGGGCCAGGAACCGTACGTCGCGGTCGACCGCGAGGACCGAATCGACCCCCGCTTCGCCGAGGAGCCGACGGGCCACCGTGCCGGTTCCCGCGCCCACGTCCAGGCACGTCCAGCCGGGGCCCACGCCAAGGAGTCTCAGTCGGGCCATGGTGGTGTCATCGTAGGTGAGGGCCCCGAGGTCGATGCGGTCGCTTTCTCCGCGGGCCTCGGGACGGAAGACCTGCTCACCGTAGCGCCCGCCGCCCGCAGGCGGCCCGCCCTCCGCCCAAAGACCTGCGCCGCTCATCTGCCCATTGTGGCAAGCAACCGCCGATCGCGCCTCGGCGCGCGCCGCCGGACACCCTCGCCCGGTGACGGTGCGGCGTCACCTCCGCCCGGTCGCGTGGAGCGAGCCGAGCAGGCTGAGCGCTTCGGAGCTGGGGCTGTCCGGTTCGGCGTGGTAGACCACGAGTTCCTGGCCGGGCGCCGCGCGCACGTCGAAGCACTGGTAGGTCAGGGAGAGGCGGCCCACCGCCGGGTGGACGAGTTCCTTGGCCCCGCCCGTCTTCCCGTAGACGGCGTACGAGGAACACAGGGCGGCGAATTCCTCGCTGGCGGCGCTGAGCGTGCGGACCAGTTCGCGCAGGCGCGGGTAGTGGGGGTACAAGCCGGTGGCCCGCTGCAGACTGGCGGCGACCGCCTCGGCGGCCTCGTGCCGCTGGGCGTAGAAGGTCCCGGCCGCCGGGTCGAGGAAGGTCATCCGGGCCAGGTTGTCCGCCGGGTGGAACGGGGCGAACAAGGCGTCGGCCGACGGGTTCGCCGCGAGGAGGTCCAGGGCGGGGTTCAGGACGAACGCGGGCGTGTGGGCGTAGCCCTCCAGCAGCTGCCGGAGCGCGGGGGCGACCGTTTCGGCCGGCTGTGCGGCGCGGTCCGCCGGCAGCGTGTGCGCCAGCCGGTACAGGTGGTCGCGGGAGGCCGCGTCCATCCGCAGGGCGCCGCCGAGCGCTTCGAGGACCTGGGGCGAGGGGCTGCGTTCACGGCCTTGTTCCAGGCGCGCGTAATAGTCCGCGTTCATGCCGGCCAGGACGGCGACCTCCTCCCGCCGCAGTCCGGCCACCCGGCGTCGCCCGTGGGAGGCCAGTGCGACATCGACGGGCCGCAGGCGAGCGCGCTGTGCGCGCAGGAAGTCTCCGAGATCGTTGGTGGTCACGCACGCACCCTAGGGCGGGATCCGGCGGCGAGCCTGGGTGTGCTGTGCCCAGGCAGAACCTGTCCTGGATCGGACCTCCTGCGGTGCACAGACTTCGGCGCAGACCGGCCGTGACGGAAGAAGACGCGGTACGGGACGACAGCTCATACGTCGCGCTCCGCGCAGGAGCGCCACGTCCGACGGAGGAGAAGCGAACATGACGCGGACCAGCAAAGCCGTAGCGGTCACCGGAGCGAGCAGCGGCATCGGGGAGGCGACCGCCCGCCGGCTCGCCGCCGACGGGCACCAGGTCTTCCTCGGCGCGCGGCGCGCCGGACGGCTGGAGGCACTGGTCGAGGACATCACCGCGAAAGGCGGCGCCGCGGCGTTCCAGGAGCTGGACGTCACGGACGCGGCGGACATGAAGGCGTTCGTGGACGGCGCACGCCGGAAATTCGGCAGGATCGACGTCCTCGTCAACAACGCGGGGGTGATGCCGCTCTCCCCACTGGACGCCCTGCGCACCGACGAGTGGGATCGCATGATCGACGTGAACCTGCGGGGTGTCCTGCACGGGATGGCGGCCGCCCTGCCGCCGATGCGCGCGCAGGGCGGCGGACACTTCGTGAACATCGCCTCGGTCGGCGCCTACGAGGTATCACCCACCGCCGCCGTCTACTGCGCCACCAAGTTCGCCGTACGCGCCGTCTCGGAAGGGCTGCGCCAGGAGTCCGGCGGCGGCATCCGCGTCACCCTGGTCTCTCCCGGTGTCACGGAGTCCGAACTCGCCGACGGCATCCGCGACCCCGACGCCCGTGCCGCGATGCGGACGTACCGCTCCGTCGCGCTCCCCGCCGCGGCCATCGCGGACGCCATCGCCTACGCGCTCGCGCAGCCTCCGCAGGTCGACGTGAACGAGATCGTGGTCCGGCCGGCCGGGAGCGCCCGGTGAGCGCGCCGGGCGTTGCTGCCCGCGGTGGTACGGGGCGCGTGATCCGCGCCTGCGGGCCGTGGAACGCGCGGCGGGAACGGCCGTAGCGACGGCTCGCTCGCCGAGGGCGTTCCTCCCGAACGAGGCCGCCGGTCGGCCATGTCCGCCGAAGGCGGCGCGGCCGGGCCCTTGACGTGGTGGAAACAGGAAGAAGGCCCCGGAGTTCTCCGGGGCCCATGGTGTGCGGACGACGAGCGGGGGTGGCTGCCGCGCCCGCACCTGTTGTCTACCAGCGGTGCTGGTCGTGGTGGTTGTAGTGGTGGTGGTTGTAGTGGTGGTTGTAGTCGTAGTGCTTGTAGTGGTGGTGGTGCTTGTAGTGGTGGTGCCAGTGGTGGTCGTCCCCGTCGTGGTGGCCGTGGTGGCTCGGGACGACACTCCCGACCGGTGAGGCGGGCACCGCGGAGACCGTCGCGGCGGAGGCGGGCAGGACGGCGGCGCCGGTGAGCAGAGCGCCGGAGACCAGAACCGTCGCGAGGCTGAGGCCCCGCAGCTTGGGACGGACGGCGCTGTCGGTGTGGACGTTGCGGGTCATGGCTTTCTCCTACCTGTGCATTCGGATGAGGGGGCGGCGAGGAGGAATTCTTCCCTGCCGTGCTGCCTCGTCGACTTTCCGGCGGGGCTTGCACTTCAAGTAAGCCCGGCGGGCCCCGCGCGGTCACGTTCCGAAGACTCGGGACTTGACGGGGCGGAAAAACCGCGCTTTACGGTGCCGCGCCGTGCAGACCGGTCCGGTGGGGCGGGGCGTCCGTCAAGCCCCGAGAATTCGCGACGTGACACGCCGCGGCGCCGGGGGCTTACTCAGGAAGACGCGGGATCACGCAGTGCACGTGCGCGGCGTCAGTGCGTGAAGAACGGTGGTCCGCCTCCTCGCACTCCTCCCGCGGCACGGAATTCCATGATCCACGCCTCCCGGGCGTGGAGTTCATAATGGCGATAAGGAGCGAACAGATGCGGATAGCCAACATTTTCCCGGTGTCCCATGTCGGGAGGAGAGTGTCGTGAGTTCCCTACCTCCTCCGTCCGAGCGCCCCACCGGGCCCCCGTGCGGTCCGCTGTCCAGCCGGCCGTCCCACCAGCAGCCGCCCGCGGCGGGCCCTCCGCCGTCCTTGCCGCCGCCACCGGCGGAACCACCGCCGCCACCGCCGCCACCGGTGCCCCCTCCCCCGCCCGGGCCGCCCACAGGTCCGTCGGCCGGCGGTGACGGTCCGGCGGAGCCCAGGCCTCGAGGCGGCGGCGGTCCGGCGCACGGGCGTCCGTCGCGCAAGGTCCTGCTGAGCGCGGGCACCGCGGTGGCCATGGCGACGGCGGTGGTCCTCGCGTTCACGGTCGTCGGCGGGAAAGAGGCGACCGGCGGCGAGGTCTTCCTCGAATCCGCCTCGGCGGCCGGAGCCGATCCGTTCACCCCGTCGACGGCAGACGAGTCCGCGGACGGCGGCATCACACCCGCGGCCTCGGGTGCGTCGGCGGGGCGCACGGGCGCCACCCGCACCCTCGAGGTCTACGGAGCGTACCCCGGGCTGTACGGGGGCACACGGAACGTCGCGAGCTGCGACGTCGAGAAGCAGATCGGCTTCCTCTCCCAACACACCGAGAAGGGGCGGGCTTTCGCCGCTCCCCTCAGCATCCGACCGCCCGACATCCCTGCCTACCTGCGATCGCTGACGCCCGTTCAGCTGGGCTGGGACACCCGGGTCACGAACCACGGGTACAGGAACGGCGCGCCCACCAGCTACCAGTCGGTCCTGCAGGCGGGTACGGCGGTCCTGGTCGACAACCGCGGCGTACCGCGCGTGCGCTGCGCCTGCGGCAATCCCCTGACCCCGCCGGTCGCCGTGAAGGGCAAGCAGACGTACAGCGGCAAGGAGTGGTCCTCGTTCCGCTCCTCCGACCTCGTCGCGGTCAAGCCGGCCGAGAAGCCGGTGAAGAGCGTCACGGTGTTCGATCAGCACCGCAAGGGCTGGTACGAGCGCCCGAGCGGAGACGTGCGCGGCGGGCATGACCGGGAGGTCTCCGCCCCGAAGGGCCGGACGACCGATGCCCCGTACCCGGTGCTGCCGGCTCCCGACACGGCGCCCGCGCAGAAGCCTCCGGGCGGGAACCCGAGCCACGAGCCGAAGAAGGACACCGGCACCGACCCGGGCAAGGACCCGGGGACGCAACCCGGCAAGGACCCGGGGAAGGACACGGGGAATCCGCCGAGCAGGGAACCCGACAAGGGCACCGACCAGCAGCCCGACAGGGACCCCGGCCAGGACACCCACCAGCAGCCCGACAAGGACCCCGGCCAGGACACCCACCAGCAGCCCGACAAGGACCCCGGCCAGGACACCCACCAGCAGCCCGACAAGGACCCCGGCCAGGACACCCACCAGCAGCCCGACAAAGGCACGGGTGATCAGCCGGCCAAGGACCCGGGGCAGAACACAGGCGACCAACCCGGCAAGGACACCGGCGACCACCAGCAGAAGGAGCCCGGAAAGGAGACCGGCGACAAGCCCGCCCAGGACCCGGGCAAGGACACCCCCAAGGACCCCGGCAAGCAGCTCGACGATGAGCACCCCGGAAAGGACACCGGGAACCAGCCGGGCAAGGACGCGAGGCAGAGCCCGGAGAAGGGCACTGGTGACAAGCCCGCCGACAAGCCGGTCGACAAGCCCGCGGACAAGCCCGCCGACAAGCCCGCGGATAAGCCGGCAGACAAGCCGGTCGACAAGCCCGCCGACAAGCCCGCAGATAAGCCGGCAGACAAGCCGGTCGACAAGCCCCCAGACAAGCCAGTCGACAAACCTGCCGACAAGCCGGCAGACAAGCCTGCGGACAAGCCTGCCGACAAGCCTGCCGACAAGCCCGCCGACAAACCTGCCGACAAACCTGCCGACAAACCTGCCGACAAACCTGCCGACAAGCCGGCAGACAAGCCTGCGGACAAGCCAGTCGACAAGCCGGCAGACAAGGTTCCCGGCGGGGACACCGGCAACCGGCAGGGCCAGGCCCCCGGCCAGACCCCGGGGCAGAACACGGGCGACCAGCAGAACCAGCAGAACCAGAAGAACCAGCCGGACCAGCAGAACCAGCAGAACCAGCCGGACCAGCAGAACCAGCCGGACCAGCAGGCACCCGGCAACCAGCAGGACAAAGAGCCGTAACCAGACGAGCCGTAACGAGCGGGCTCACCGGTCCGGGGATTCCCGGGAATCGTGAGGCACTCGCGCCGCCCGTCCGAGACAGACGCCCGACCGGAATTGCCCGGTCGGGCGTCTGTCTGTCATGCCCGGCCGCCGGAGTCCGGCCGGCGGGGTCGAGCCCGCGCCGCGCCTTTTAACCGGCTCTTACAGGCGTGTCAAGTCCCGACTTTCCGGAACGTGACCGCCCCCTGCCCCGTGGGGCCTACTGGTGATGCGGGCCTCACCGGAAACGAAATGAGGCGGCAACGAGGAGAAGGAAAACCTCGAAGGTTCTCACTCTCACCGAAGTCACCGCACCCTCCCGGAAATCCGGGCACGTCAATGAAACCCTTTCGAGCGTAGGAGAACATCATGAACCGCAAGATCCAGACCAACAACGCCGTCCGTCCCGCCCGTCGGGGTTTCCGACTCGCGACCCTGTTCGCCTCGGCGGCCGTGATCTCCGCCGGGGTCGTCATTCCGGCCTCCGTGGCATCCGCCGCTCCGATGCCCGCCCACATGGCCACCGCCTTCCCCAACGGCGGCGGCGCCGGCGGTGACGGCGGGGACGGCGGCGGCGGTCTCGTCGGGGGCGGCGGTGGCGCCGGAGGCTCCGGCGGGGGCAGCGTCATCGGCGTCGGCGGCAACGGCGGCAAGGGCGGTAACGGCGGCAACGGCATCCTGTCCGGCGGTGGCGGCGGCGGTGGCGGCGGCGGCGGTGACGGCGTCATCGGTGGCGACGGCGGCAAGGGCGGCAACGGCGGTACCGGTCTGAACGGCGGGAACGCCGGTGGCGGCGGTAGCGGTGGTGACGGCGTCCTGGTCGGCGGCAAGGGCGGAAAGGGCGGCGACGGCGGCTTCGGAGTCTTCCAGGGCGGAAAGGGCGGAAAGGGCGGCTTCGGCGGCTTCGGCGGCCTCTTCGGTGGCGCCGGAGGCGGTGGCGGCGCAGGCGGCGGCAGCATCTTCTGACCCCGGACCTGACAGATCCGACCGGACACACGGGGTGGAGGCCCCCGGGCCTCCACCCCACCCCATCCCCCACCTCCCACCCCCACCGCGACCCGACCCACCCCGTCCCGTACGCAATATCCCCGCCTGCGGCTCCCCTCGCTCACGGAAATGGAGAAGTCCCATGTTCACAAGTCCTTGGCAGCGTCCGCTCATCCTGGCGGCGGCCTCCCTGGCCTTCCTCACCGGTACGGGCTGCGCCGCGCACGCGTCACAGACCCAGGCCCCCGCAGGCAGCAGTTCCTCGGTCCTGGCCGGCCAGTCCGCGCATTGCGGGGGCGGCGGCCGGGGCGGCGAGGGCGGGGCGGGAGGCAAGGGCGGCGCACCCGGTGAGCCGGGCCGGCCCGGCAAGCCCGGCCGACCGGGTTGTTTCCGCTTCGACGACCTGCCCGACAAGCCGAAGAAGGAGCTGGGCGTGACGGACAAGGTCCGCATCGTGCTGACGGTGCTGACCGACGACTCGGACGCCACGAAGAAGCGCATCACCGAGAAGTACAAGATCTCGCAGGACCAGTTGGAGACCTGGAAGCAGGACTACCTCGACGGCAACTGGTTCGCCCTGATGGAAGGCAGTTCCCCCTCCTGCCGGTGAGGCACACGAGGGCGGCGGGAGGGGCGGTACGGCTCCGCAAGACGGACGGCCGGCGGCCGCCCCTCCCGTCGCACCCTGCGGGCGCCGGTCCGCCGGGGCCCATCGGCACACCGCGCGGAAAGCGGCACGTGGACCGCGTCACGGAAAGCACCTTCTCGTCCAGGGAGAATCCCATGCGTATGCGTTCTTGGAAGTTCCGTACAGGTCTCGTCGTCTCTACGGCTCTGATCGGCGCCGGCGCCATGGTGCCCGCCGCCACGGCGGCCCCGTCGGCGGCGCCGCACAGCCACACCGCGCCTTCGTCCGGCGGCCGGCACCACGGCCCGGCGCAGCCCGCCGGCGGGGACGGCCGGACGGCCGGGGCCCGCTTCGCCGGCAGCTCGGTCTTCGGCAGCGTGAAGGTGGGCAACGACAGCGTCCGCATCGGTGACCGGGTCTGCGCCGGCAACTGCACCGGGTCGGTCAACGGGACCAACGGCAGTGGCGGCGGGATCTGCGCCGGGCTGTGCAGCGGCAGCGCCAACGGGGGCAACGGCACCGACGGCGGGCCCGGCGGCAACGGAACCAAGGGCGGCAACGGCGGGATATGCGCCGGAGTGTGCGACGGCAGCGCCAACGGGGGCAACGGCGGCAACGGCGGGGCCGCGCCAGCCGGGGGCGACGGCGGCAACGGCGGCCGGGGTGGCAACGGCGGGATCTGCGTCGGCACCGGCTGCGAGACCAGCGGCGCGGGCGGTCGCGGCGGCAACGGCGGGGCCGGCTGACCCGCACCAGCCGCTCCCGACCCACCCGCCCCCGACCCACCCGCTCGCGGCCCGAGCCGGCCCGATCCCGACCTGCTCCCCCACCGGTGACCCACCGGTGACCCACCGGCCGGCCCCCACCCGTCCGAGCGCGCCCCCCCAGCGGGTCGCGCTCGGACGGGCACTCCCGTGGATCACTGGATAGACTTTCGATCGTGGAAGGCGTCTGATGGGCACGCCATCGAACCAGGGCCTGTACACGGGCGGCCCCTCCGGCCTGATCGGGAAGCAGATCGCGGGCTACCGGGTCGAGCGCCTGATCGGCCACGGTGGCATGGCCGTCGTCTACTGCGCGCAGGACCTGCGCCTGGACCGCACGGTCGCACTCAAGCTGATCGCCCCGGAACGGGCCCGCGACGACACCTTCCGGCGCCGCTTCACCCACGAGTCGCGCGTGGCTGCGAAGATCGACCACCCGCACATCGTGCCGATCTTCGAAGCCGGCGAGACGGACGGCGTCCTGTACATCGCCATGCGCTACGTCCCGGGGCTGGACCTGCGGGGGCTGCTGGACCGGGACGGTCCGCTCCCCGTCGCGACGGCCCTGCGGATCGCGGCCCAGGTGGCCTCCGCACTCGACGCGGCCCACGAGCACGATCTGGTGCACCGGGACGTCAAGCCCGGCAACATCCTGGTCGCCGCGGGCACCGACAGCGACCACCCCGAACACGTCTACCTTACGGACTTCGGACTGACGAAGAAATCGCTGTCGCTGTCGGGGTTCACCACGGCGGGCGAGTTCGTCGGCACCCTCGACTACATGGCGCCGGAACAGATCACCGGCCGGCCGGTGGACGGCAGGTGCGACCTCTACAGCCTCGCCTGTGTCGTCTATGAAACCCTCGCCGGCGCGCCGCCCTTCCAGCGCGAGGAGGACGTGGCGCTGCTGTGGGCGCACCAGTACGACCAGCCGCCGGCCCTCACCGAGAAGCGGCCGGAGATCGCGCCCGCCGCCGACGGCGTCCTGGCGAAGGCCCTGGCGAAGGTCCCCGAGGACCGTTACGGCTCGTGCCTGGAATTCGTGGCGGCGCTGCGCGCCGCGACGGGGAACGGCGCGGCCGGGCGGGCCGGTGCGCCCCGGCAGGGGGACCACCGGGCTCCCGGCGTGCCGCAGGACACCGTCCCGCCGCCCGAGCCGCCGGCCTGGGCCCGAGCGGTCTTCGGAGGCGAGCCCGGACGGACGTAGACCACCCCGCCCGCTCGTGGCGGACGGGGTGGTGTGGGCGGCGGGGCGCCTGCGGTGGGGTCGGGTGTCACAGTCCCATCGAGATGGCCAGTCGGGTCATTTCCGCCGTGTTGTTGATGCCCAGCTTGGCCCGGATGCGGCGGAGGTAGGCATCGACCGTGTGCTTGGAGAGCCCCATGTGGCGCGCCGTCTGAAGATAGGTGCGCCCTGCGGCGATGTGTCGCAGTGCCTCCAGTTCGCGGGGGGCCAGGGCGGGTGCGGGGGCTTCGGCGTGCGGCGCGACGAGGGTGAGGCTCATGGGATTACCTCCGACGAATCGGTTCGGTCATCACTGCTCACATCCTCGGAAGCAGGGGACATATAGCTGAATGTCGCTATTTGTCCCTGCTGAAAAGCGTGCTCGCGTGACTTCATGACCGTGTCCGCCGACTGTCACAGGCGCGTCACAGGCGGGGCTTCCCCGGAGTCGCGAGGTGTGCCGCGACGCGCTGCGGTGCCCGTGCCGGGCGCCGTCAGAACCCGGCGAGAGACTGCTCGGCCCAGATGGTCTTGCCGATGGGGGCGTGCCGGGTGCCCCAGCGCTGGGCGAGCTGGGCGATCAGCAGCAGGCCCCGCCCGTTCTCGTCGAAGATCCGGGCACGCCGCATGTGCGGTGCGGTGTTGCTGGCGTCGGAGACTTCGCAGATCAGCGTGCTGCTCTGGTGGATCAGGCGCAGCTGGATGGGCGGCCGGCCGTAGCGGATCGCGTTGGTGACCAGTTCGCTGACCAGGAGCTCGGTGACGAAGGCCGCCTCCTCCAGTCCCCACGCCGTCAGCTGCTCGGTTGCATTGCGCCGGGCCTGGGCGACGACGGAGGGGTCGGAGGAAAGGTCCCAGACGACGACCTGGTCGGTGTGCAGGGCCCGGGTCCGGGCCACGAGCAGGGCGACGTCGTCCTCCGGGGGGTGGGTGAGCATGGCCGTCAGTACCCGGTCGCAGACGGTGTCCAGTGTGGAAGCGGGACGGGCGAGGGCCGCGAACATGCTGTCCAGGGCGTCGTCGATGTCGTGGTCGCGGACCTGGAGGAGGCCGTCGGTGTAGAGGGCGAGGATGCTGCCTTCCGGCAGTTCGACGTCGACGGTCTCGAAGGGGAGGCCGCCCAGGCCGAGGGGCGGCCCCGCGGGGACGTCGAGGAGGTACACGGTGCCCTCCGGTGAGACCACGGCGGGCGGCGGGTGGCCCGCCCGGGCGACGGTGCAGCCGCGGGTCACGGGGTCGTAGACCACGTACAGGCAGGTGGTGCCGATGCCGGCGGCGGCGTCCCCGCCCGCCTCCTGGTCCGCGTCGTCCGCGGACAGGTGGATTATGAGGTCGTCGAGGTGGGTCAGGAGCTCGTCCGGCGGCAGGTCCACATCGGCCAGGGTGCGTACGGCGGTGCGCAGCCGGCCCATGGTGGCGGCGGCGCGCATGCCGTGGCCGACGACGTCTCCGACGACCAGGGCCACTCGCGCGCCGGACAGCTGGATCACGTCGAACCAGTCGCCGCCCACGCCGGCCGCGTTGCCGGCGGGCAGGTAGCGGGAGGCGATCTCCAGCGCGGCGTAGTCGGGCAGGGTGTGCGGGAGCAGGCTGCGTTGCAGCGTCATGGTGCTGGTGTGCTCCCGGGTGTAGCGGCGGGCGTGGTGGACGCCGACGGCCGCTCTGGTCGTGAGTTCCTCGGCCAGCCACAGGTCCTCCGGCCGGAAGGGCTCCCGGCCCTGGCGGCGGCCGAAGAGGGCCAGGCCGAGGGTCGTACCGCCGGCGCGCAGGGGCACCACCATCATCGAGGGCAGTCCGAACGCGCCGATCCAGGCGGCTCCGGGGTCCTCGGTCATCCACCGGCCGACGGACGGGTCACCCGCTGCGTAGACGGCGCCCCGTCCCGCGGCCAGACACGCGACGGGGGGCGTCAGCGGCGGATAGACGACCGTGTCGCCGATGGCGGGCTGGGCGTGCGGGCCTTCTTCGAGGACCGACCGCACGGCGGTACGGCTCGCGGTGACGGGCCCCGCCACCGGGCCGGCGGACGTTGCGCCGGCGCGCGGAGGAGGTTCCAGCAGGTCGACGACGGCGAAGTCGGCGAGCCGGGGGACGGCGGCGTCGGCCAGCTCCCGGGCGGTGCGGTCGCTGTCCAGGGTGGTGCCGATGCGGGAGCCCGCGACACCCGGCAGGAGCGTGCGGCGTCGGTCGCCGTCCGTTCCCGTCCTGTCGTGCGCGGCCAGGTACACGGCGCGTACGCGGCCGTCCGGATCGTGCAGGGGGGCCAGCGCGGCCGCCCAGGCGTGCTCCGTGTCCGCCCCGGTGCGGCGGAGGAAGGCGTCCGTGTACTGGGGCTCACCGGTTTCCAGGGCCAGGCGCATCCTGCGCTCGGTCTCATCGCTCACCGGGTCCGGCACGATCTCCGGCAGGCGCAGCCCGCGCATCTCGCTCTCGGTGAGGGAGAGCGTGCGCTCCATGCCGGCGTTCGCCCGCAGAAGTCGCAGGTCCGCGTCGAAGATCGCCAGGAAACAGGGGGACTGGGTGAACGCCCATCCCTCCAGCAGTTCGCCCCAGGGCGGGCCGGGCTCGCCCGCGGTGGCGGGCACCGGGGGCACCGCTGACACGACGGTCCACTTGGCGGTGCCGCCGGTGGAGGTCCAGCGGTGGGCGAGCAGTGCCTGGTCCAGCCGCCGGCCGTCCTGGTGGCGCAGCGCGAGGGTGCCGCTCCAGCGCTGCTGGCCGGGCGCGACCGTCTGCGGGGCGGCGCCGAGGCCGTCGGCCAGCAGGCGGGCGGCGGGCAGTCCCACGACTTCGGCGGGCGCGTAACCGAGCAGTCGGCGGGCGTCGTCGCTCCACTCCGTCACGATGCCCTGCTCGCTGATGGTGGCCGTGGCCGTGTACGCCGGTTCGGGGGAAGCGTTCGTCTCCCCCGGCCGCTCACCGGGGAAGGTGGGAAGGTGCTCCATCGCCGCTCATCTCGCCCTCGCTAGTGCTGTGGCCGGGAAGGTTTGCCGGGTCGCGGTGTCCGGTGCGGTGCATCGCAAGGCGGAGGGCCGCGACTCGTACTGGACGTACCGTCGTAGTCCGACAACGCGGCGAGGTGCCGTGCCGGGCGCCGCGACACGGTGAGCCTTCCCGGTCACAGCACTAGCTCCTCCGCCGCTGTCCCACGGCAACCTGCACGGGCAGGGGCTCCACTGACAAGCATCATCCGGCGGGGCGGGTAGCACCAACGCAGTGACGTCGCGGCCGACCGCCGGAGCGCCGCGCCCTCCCCGGCCCCACCGGCGCCGCGGGCACCGCGGGCGGGCCCCCGGGGACGCGGGCGCCCTCCCGCGGGGGCCTCTGCCCTCGGGGACGGCGGCCGGTGCGGACGGGCGGACGGGCGGACGGGGCGCTACGAGCGGGTTCCGGCGGTGACACCGGCCGAGCGGGTACCGGGCGGGCGCGTGCCCCCGGAGCGGGTGCCCCCGCAGCGGGTGCCGCAGGAGGAACTGAGTGCCGCCGGAGCGGGCGCCGGGGGCGGGTGCCGGGAGGCCGGGTGACGGGTGCCGGGGATCAGACGATGCCCTCGGCGATCTCCGCCTGTTCCCGGGCGTTTCCATAGGCCGACGGGGTCCCGTAGGAGCGGCGCGCGACGGCCCACCACACGCTGGCCAGGACCAGGACCACCGCCAGGGCGATCACTGCGTAGTTCATCGAGTCGATCGTGACCGGGGACTTCTGCGGCAGGCAGAACAGTACGGTGACGACCGCCACCCACACGACGGCGATCCAGCCGATCGGCTTGCTCCAGCGGCCCAGGCTCCACGGGCCGGGCTCGAACCGGTCGCCGGCGCGCAGCCGCAGATAGATCGGGATGGCGTAGGCCGGGGTGATGCCGATGACGTTGATGGCGGTCACGGCCCCGTACGCGGTGGCGGAGTAGAGCGAGGGCAGGGCGAGCACGCCGGCGACGACGACCGAGAGCCACACCGCGGGGACCGGCGTCTGGGTGCGGCCGCTGACCTTGCGCCACAGCGCGGAGCCGGGGAGGGCGTTGTCCCGGCTGAACGCGAAGACCATCCGGCTCGCGGCGGCCACTTCGGCGTTGCCGCAGAAGAGCTGCGCGACGATGACCACGAGGAGCAGGGCGGTGGCGCCGCCGGATCCGAGGGCGTCGAGGAAGATCTGGGCGGGCGGGACACCGGTGGCGCTGCCCTGGACGGCCGCGTAGTCCTGGATGGCGAAGGTGAGCCCGGCGAGCAGGGCGAATCCGGCGATCCAGGAGACCCAGATGGCCCGGACGATTCCCTTGGCGGCGGAGACGGAGGCGTTCGAGGTCTCCTCCGAGAGGTGCGCGGAGGCGTCGTAGCCGGAGAACGTGTACTGGGCGAGCAGCAGGCCGACCGCCGCCACGTAGAACGGGTTGGCCCAGCCGGTGTCGTTGACGAATTCGGTGAAGACGAACGAGGGCGACTGGTGGTGGTCGGGGACGAAGGCCAGGGCGCCGACGATGAGCGCGACCCCGCCGAGGTGCCACCAGACGCTGATGGAGTTGAGCACGCTGACGAGGCGGACCCCGAAGAGGTTGAGCGCGGCGTGCAGCAGCAGGATGCACAGGAAGATCAGGAACGTGGAGCCGGAGGTGGGCACGAAGCCGAACTGGAGGTTGAGGAAGGCGCCGGTGAAGAGGGCGGCGCCGTAGTCGATCCCGGCGATGGCGCCGAGCAGGCCGAGCAGGTTCAGCCAGCCGGTGTACCAGCCCCAGCGGCGGCCGCCGAGCCGGTCGGCCATGTAGTAGAGCGCTCCGGAGGTGGGGTAGGCGCTGGTCACCTCGGCCAGGGCGAGACCGACGCACAGGACGAACAGGCCGACGCCGACCCAGCCCCACAGCATCACGGCCGGGCCACCGGTGCCCAGGCCGAAGCCGTACAGGGTCATGCAGCCGGAGAGGACGGATATGACGGAGAAGCTGATGGCGAAGTTCCCGAAGCCGCCCATGCGGCGTGCGAGGACGGGCTGGTAACCCAGTTCTCTGAGCCGTTCCTCCTCGTCCTGCGGGCGTGGGGCGTTGCCGCCCTGGCGAGCTGCCCATGCGGTTCGGGACACGACGGTACCTCCGGGGGGTGGTGGAGCACGGGGACGGTGGCGCGGGGGGGTGTGCGAACGGGGGCGAGGTCCGGGGCCTTGCGCGCGGGCGGCCGGGGAGCGCCGCCCGGGACGGGCCGGGAAGGTCAGTTCCGGCCCGCCAGGCTGCGGGACCTGGCCTCCAGGAACACCTCCTCGGCCAGCGCCTGGTCGGCCGGGGCGCGGGTCCGGTAGGCCCACGGCAGTGTCGTCCAGTAGCGGCCGATCGTGTCGAAGACCTGCGCGGCCTCGTCGAACTGGTGGGCTCCCCACAGGGCGTGGGCGAGGTGGTTCAGATCGAGGGGGGAGGCGTGCCGGGGGTCGGCGAGGCGGAACCACGCGTCCAGGGCGCGGGTGGCGTCGCGGAGGGCGTCCTCGGCGATCCAGTGCAGGTCGAGGGCTTTCTCCTGGCCGCGCCCCCGGCGGTAGCGTTCGACCCGGAGGTAGAGCGGCAGGACGTGGACGGCCGAGCCGGCCGGGGCGGATCCGGCGGCCCAGTGCACGAAGTTGGCCGCCTCGGAGAGCGGTCCGGGTGCGCCCGCGTACACGAACTGGAGCATCCGGTGGTAGGCCTCGCGGTTGTGCGGGTCGCGCTTGTCGGCTTCGGCGAGGATGCCCCAGGGCCCGGGGGGCAGCATCGGGCCGGGGGGCGGGAGCCGGTGCTCGTCCAGCCGCCGGTCGTCGTCGAGGAGGGCGAGGGCGAGCAGGCAGACCCAGGGCACGGGGTCGGCCGGGCTGGTGCGGGCGGCGTCCCGGCAGGCCTGCCAGGCCTCCTGCCACAACTCGTGGGTGCGGGGATGTCCGGCGCGGTGGGCTCGGACGGCCCGTTCGACGACGACACGGGTGTGCATCACGGTCGCCGCGACGCTGTGCGGTTCCTCGTTCCGCCACGCCTGGACCACGTCGGATCCTGCGGCGACCGCGGCGAGGACCTGGGTGCGCTGGGTCCACAGCCCCCAGTGTTCGGTCCGGTCGAGCAACTGCGCCATCGACACCCAGCGGCCCGTGCGCAGGTCCTGGACCGCGACGCGCAGCTCGTTGTCGTGGCCGGCCGGGTGGTAGACGGGCCGGAAGTCGGCGCCCGCCATCACCTCGTCCCCGTCGACGGGCGCGAGCAGCCGGGGCGGGCGCGTCCTGCGGTGGTCGTGGTCATCAGTCCTCGGATCGCGTGGGGGTGGGTCCGTCCGGCGTCCGGCTGCCGCGCTGCAGCCGTGCCGCGCCGGGGACGCGCGGGCCGCGCGTGGACCGCGTGCCCGGAAATCCCCGCCGTCGACCCGCGGTCGGCGTCCTTCCCGTTGATCGGCGATCACTATAGAGCGACTCGGGGCATCCGCATCCGGATTCTCTTTCGAACGCAAGTAACAAGCCACCAGCGCCATATGACTTGGCGTCAATGCATCGGGTCCGGTTCCGGTGATCTTGACGCGCGGCGTTCGCTGGTGGAGGCTTCCGAGCGGACATCGGCAGGACGACCCAGCATGCGGACACCAGGGACGGAGTGGTGATGACGGGCCCGGTGCTCGCTGTCGACCAGGGCACCTCGGGAACCAAGGCCCTCGTCATCTGTCCTGTCCGCGGGGTCATCGGCTCCGCATCCGCGCCCGTCCGGCCCCGGTACCTTCCGGGCGGCCGGGTGGAGGTCGACCCCGCCGAGCTGCTGAGGTCGGTCGTCGACGCCGGGCGGGCCGCGCTCCTGGCGGCCGGTGAGCCGGTCGTCGCCGTGGGCCTCGCCAACCAGGGCGAGACCGTGCTCGCCTGGAACCCGGCGAGCGGTGAGGCGCTGACCGACGCGATCGTCTGGCAGGACCGCCGAGCCGATCCCCTCTGCTCCGAACTCGCGCCGCAAGCGGCCTTGTTGCAGCAGACGACCGGTCTGCCGCTCGACCCGTACTTCGCCGCGCCCAAGATGGCCTGGATACGCCGCCACCTGACCCGGGACGGCGTCGTCACGACCAGCGACGTGTGGCTGGTGCACCGCCTCACCGGTGCGTTCGTCACCGACGCGGCGACGGCGGGCCGCACCCAGTTGCTCGATCTCGACACGGTCGGCTGGTCGCAGGCGGCGCTCGACGCCTTCGGCCTCGCGGAGGAACGGCTGCCGCGGATCGTCGACGCGGACACCCGCGTCGGCACCACCACCGCTTTCGGACCCGAGCTGCCGCTGACCGGACTGCTCGTCGACCAGCAGGCGGCGCTGTTCGCCCAGCGGGTCACTGCGCCGGGCACCGCCAAGTGCACCTACGGGACAGGCGCCTTCCTGCTCGCGCAGTCCGGGCCGCTCCCCCGCCGCAGCGCTCGCGGACTGGCCGGCTGTGTGGCCTGGCGGCTCGCGGGACGGACCAGCTACTGCCTGGACGGGCAGGTGTACACGGCCGCTTCCGCGGTGCGCTGGCTGAGCGATCTCGGCGTGATATCCGGCGCCGAGGACATCGACACCGTGGGCGGGAGCGTCCGGGACGCCGGTGGTGTCACCTTCGTCCCCGCGCTCGCCGGACTCGCCGCACCGTGGTGGCGGGGCGATCTGCGCGGCTCGGTCACCGGTCTCGGCCTCGCCACCACGGCCGGACACCTGGTCCGGGCCCTGTGCGACGGTATCGCGGCCCAGGTGGCGGAGCTCGCGGACGCGGTCGCCGCCGACCTGGGCGCACCGCTCACCACCCTGCGCGTCGACGGCGGCCTGACCCGCTCAGCCCTGCTCATGCAGGCACAGGCCGATCTGCTGCAGATACCCGTCGAGGTGTCGGCCCTGCCGGACGCCACCGCGCTCGGTGTGGGCGCCGTCGCCCGGCTGGGTCTCGATCCCTCGCTCGGCGTCGAGGACGCCGTCCCGGCGTGGAAGCCGTCCGTCGTCTACGAGCCGAGGGCCGGCGCCGGGCAGGCGGCGGAGCGCCGCGCACGGTTCCGCAGTGCGGTCTCGGCCCTGCTCGACGGCCCGGCATGACCGTCACCACCGGCGGCGCCCTGCCCGGCGCGCCGTACGACGTGACGGTCGTCGGGGCCGGGGTGGTGGGCTCGGCGATCGCCCGCGAGCTGGCCCGCCTCCCGCTGCGGATCGCCCTGGTCGACGCCTCCGGCGACGTCGGCGACGGCACCTCCAAGGCCAACACCGCCATCCTGCACACCGGTTTCGACGCGGTGCCCGGCTCGCTGGAGTCCCGGCTGGTCAGGGACGGACAGCGCCGGCTCGCCGCCTTCGCCGCCGACAGCGGCATCCCCGTGGAACCGCTCGGCGCGCTCCTGGTGGCCTGGGACGAGGAGCAGCGCGCCGCACTGCCGGGCCTGGCCGCCAAGGCCGTACGCAACGGCTACCGCTCGGCCCGGATCATCCCGGCCGAGGAGGTGCGGGCCCGCGAGCCCGAGCTGGGACCGGGCGTGCTGGGGGCGCTCCACGTGCCGGACGAGTCGATCATCTGCCCCTGGACGACGACCCTCGCCTACGCCA
Organism: Streptomyces sp. CB00455; assembly: GCF_001905445.1. Taxonomy (GTDB): domain Bacteria; phylum Actinomycetota; class Actinomycetes; order Streptomycetales; family Streptomycetaceae; genus Streptomyces. The sequence continues at coordinate 26,598 of NZ_LIVQ01000005.1, forward strand.
CGCAGGCCGTGCGCGCCGGCACCGACCTCCACCTCAACTGCCGCCTCCAGTCACTGACTCCGGGCGACCCGCACGTCCTGTCCACCAGCCGGGGACCCCTGCGCACCCGCCACCTGGTCAATGCGGCGGGCCTGTATGCCGACGAGGTCGACCGGCTCATGGGCCGTGCGGACTTCACCGTGACGCCCCGGCGGGGGCAGCTGATCGTCTTCGACGAGCTCGCCCGCGGCCTGGTGCGGCACATCCTGCTGCCGGTGCCGGGCGCGCTCGGGAAGGGGGTGCTGGTGTCGCCGACGGTGTACGGGAACGTGATGCTGGGCCCGACCGCCGAGGACCTGGACGACAAGACGGCCACCGGCTCGACCGCCGAGGGGATCGCCCTGCTGCGGGAGAAGGGCCGCCGGATCCTCCCCGCGCTCCTGGAGGAGGAGGCCACCGCCGTGTACGCCGGGCTGCGGGCCGCCACCGGGTCCGAGGACTACGCGGTCCGCGCCCACCCCGCCCTGCGGTACGTCACCGTGGGCGGGATCCGTTCGACGGGCCTGACCGCCTCGATGGCGATCGCCGCGCACGTGGTGGAACTGCTTGCGGACGGCGGCCTTGCGGTGAGCGGCGCGAAGGACCTGGAGCCGGTGCGGATGCCGAACCTGGGCGAGGCGTTCCCCCGGCCGTACCGCGACCAGCGGCTGATCGCGGCCGATCCGGAGTACGGACGGATCGTCTGCCACTGCGAGCGGGTGACCCGCGGGGAGATCCGCGACGCGCTCACGGGTACCGTGCCGCCCGGTTCGCTGGACGGCCTGCGGCGGCGCACGAGGGCGCGGGGCGGTCGCTGCCAGGGCTTTTACTGCGGCGCCGCCGTCCGCGCGCTGTTCGAGGAGGGCCGCCGGTGAACCGTACGGGCGTGCTCGTCGACGTACTGGTCATCGGGGCCGGCCCGGCCGGTCTGGCCCTCGCCGCCCGTCTCGCGGGGGCCGGGGCCGGACGGGTCGAGGTGCTGGAACGTGAACAGGAGGCCGGGGGCGTGCCCCGCCACTGCCACCACCGGGGCTTCGGCCGGCCGCCGCGCCCCTGGCTGCGGGGGCCGGCCTACGCACGGCAGCTGGTGGAGGCCGCCGTCGGCGCGGGCGCGGTCGTCCGGACCGGCGTCACGGCCACCGGCTGGGCCGGTCCCCTCTGTCTGGAGACGACGGGCCCGGGGGGCCTGGAGCGGATCACGGCCCGGGCCGTCGTCCTCGCCACCGGGGCCCGCGAGCGCCCCCGCAGCGCCCGGCTGGTGCCGGGCTCACGCCCGGCCGGGGTGCTGACCACCGGGGAGTTGCAGCAGTCGGTGCACCTGTACGGACAGTCCGTGGGCCGCCGGGCCGTCGTGGTGGGCGCCGAACCGGTCGCCCGGCACGCGGTCCGTACGCTGCGCCGGGCCGGCGCGGAGGTGGTGGCGGTGGTCACCGACCGTTCGCGGGGCGTCGCGCCCGCGGGGGCGCCGCTGCTCACCAACACGACCGTGGCCCAGCTGCGCGGCCGGGGCCGCCTGTCGGGCGTGGCCGTCCGCCACGAGGACGGCCGGACGGGGGTGCTCGCCTGCGACACGGTCGTCTTCACCGGCGACTGGATCCCCGACCACGAACTGGCCCGCCGCGGTGGTGTGGCCTTGGACCCCGGCACCCGTGGTCCCTGCGTGGACGCGTCCTTCCGTACCAAGGCGCCGGGTGTCTTCGCGGTGGGCAACACCCTGCACGGCATCGAGCGCGCTGCCACCGCGGCGGCCGAGGGCGCCGCCGCGGCCACCCCGGTACTGGCCCGTCTGGCAGGCGCGCCGTGGCCGGATGCCGGGCCCCCGCTGGTCGTGCGGGCGCCGCTGGTGTGGGTGGTGCCGAACCGGGTCACGGACGCCACCGGCGGCGCGGGACGGCCGTTGCTGCTGCGCTCGGGTACACCGCTGAACGGGACGGTGGTGACGGTACGCCAGGACGGCCGCCGACTGTGGCGCGGATGGTTCCCCGGCCCGGTGTCACCGTCGCGGTCGCTCTGGCTGCCGCCCTCGTCGACGCACCGCGTGGACCGGGCGGGCGGCCCGGTCGTGATGGGCCTCGCCTGACGACGTCGGCGCGCCGACGCGTCCCCCGCCCCGGTCCGGCGCGCCACTCGTCCCCCTCACGTGCGGGGAGCTCACGCACGTGGCTCTCGCGTCCCTCGCGACCCTCGCACCACGTGGATGCCGACCGGGTCGTGAGCCTCCACGGTGAAGCCGTGGCGCTCGCAGGGCCGACGGGCCGCGCTGCCGCGCAGGACGGTCGGTCGGCCGGGCACGCCCTCGGTGTCGCGCTGCTCCAACAGGCGGCCCAGCACCGCTGATCCGGGGCCGCGGTCCTGCACGGCCGGTGCGAGGGAGAAGGGCACCGGCCACCGGCCGCCCGCGGCCGGGCGCACCGTGACGCACTCGGCTTAAGGCCCCGCCGCCCACGATGACCGGCGTGTACCGAGTGGCCCGGTCGTGCGCCGTCCGCTCTCGCACGCGTACCCACGGCCGGCGTATGCCCAGGGCCCGCCGCGGCCCTCAGGGCAGGCCGGTCCGGGGCGGCCGGCCGTGGTGGCCCTCCGTCAGGCCGGCCTCGTAGGCGATGATCGCGGCCTCCACCCGGGGCGAGGCCACGTCCGCCGCGGGGGCGCACGCGGAATCCGTCCGGTTCGCATGTGGCCTGCGGTGTGCACGGACCGTAAGCTCGTCCTCGCGGCTGGGCGATCATGCCGGCTCCTCGTGCCGGCGCAGGTGGCCGAGAGCCGCTTCACCGGGGACGTAGGGAGCATGGAGCGCCTGATGACCACACCGCAGGACTTGCTGATCATCGCCATGGACACGGAAGCCGCTCGCTCCGTCGAACAGGGCAACCTGTCGCTCGCACTCGCGGGAGCCGAGCTCATCGACCTCCTCACCGCCGGGACGATCAGGCTGGACGACGATCTCGTCGTGCCCTCGGGCGGGGCCGCGCCGGCCGATCCGCTGCTGGCCGAGGCGGTGGCATCGCTCGTCCCGCAGGAGCCCTACGAGTCGGTCGACGACTGGCTCTGGCGCAGGGGTCGGGGCCTGGCGGCCGCCTACCGCGCCGCGCTGGAGGCGGACGGCAACCTCGTCCGGCCGCGACGCCGCGGGATGTCCTTCCGGGCCGGTCACCTGGCCTTGGCCGATTCGCCCGCGCGCCGCCGCGCCGCGGACCGTCTGGCGGCGGACGAGCCGGCTCTGGTGGCCCTCGCCGAGGCCCTCGGGCTCCGCGGCGAGCCGCTCGGGGCGTCCGTCGCTGCGGACGCCGACGCGGAGGCCGACGCGGAGGCCGTCCAGGGCGCGGGCCTGCCCGCCGGTGCGGAACCCGACGTGGACGACGACGCCGTGGCGACCGTGCTGGCCGCCGTTCATGACGCTCTGGTGGAGCTGGAGGCCGTACGGCAGCGGCGCGCCATCGAGGATGCGGCCTTCGACAACGTCTGGCGCGGCCCCGGGGGATGACGCCCGGCCGGGCTGTCGGCGGCGCGTGCGACGATGCGGACCATGATCACCTCGTTCGAATCCCTGCTGCCGACCGGTGGTGTGCACACCTCGACCACGTACGCCGACTGGGTCGCCGCCCACGACCCGGACGCGGCCGGGGCCGCGCGCGCCCTGATCGACGACATGCGCACCGAGCTCGGCCGTTCCTGGACCAAGCCCGGCCGGTTCGTGGACACCATGGCCGTGCGGGCGCGGCGGCTGCCGCCCGCGCACCTGCCGTGGTTCTGGGACACCGTGGGCCACCGTCTGATCGGGTACGGGAGCCGGCCCGGCGGGCGGGCCTACGGCGCGGCGCGGGCCGCCGAGGCCGAGCACGGGCTGCCGGTGGATCCCGGCTACCGCCGCGCCAACGCACTGCTGTTCGCGGCGGGCGGGGCGATGCCGGGCAAGGAGTTCGGGGCGCACCAGAGGTTCCTCGCCGAGACACTGGAGCCGGTGGCCGCACACGGCGCACTCGACGCGTTCCTGACCGCGTGGGCGGCCTCGCCCGCCGACCTGCCCGCGGACCTGGTGCGCCGGGTGCGTGCCTCCGCCAAGGCGGCGGGCCACGGAGACGGGGAGGTCGCCCGCCTGGTCGGGGCGATCCTTTCGGTCACGCGCAAGAAGTCGGTGCCGGACGCGCTGCTGGAAGCCGCCGGCCCGATCCTGGCGGCCCATCCGCCGGCGGACACCGTGGCCGCCGGGCTGCTGGAGGTGTTCCCCGACGGCGCCACCGACGGCGGGGCCTGGCTGCGGCTGCTGACCGGCAGCGGCGCGGCGGGGGCGATGGCGGCCGGGCGGCTGGTTCCCGAGGGCGGGCTGCACCACTGGGTCGGGCACTTCGTCCACATGTACCAGTACGCCGCCCAGCCCGGCGGCGGGGTCGGACGGCAGCAGCTTCCGGTTGAATTCCTCGATCTGGTGGGCCGGTTGGCGCCGCTGCTGCGGGCGGGGGGCACCGCGGTGACCGTGCACACCACCCGGCACCACTACCAGGGCCTCGACGCCGACGTGCTGGACGCCTGTCTGGCGGCCGGGGTGGCGGTGGTGGACCCGGGGCCGGACGTACGGATGCGGTTCTGGGGCGAGCGGTCCCGGCGCGACCTGGCCGCGCTGGCCGCCGATCCGGTGTTCGGTCCCCGGCTGGAGGGCACCGTGCACGCGGGCCTGCAACCCCGGCGGTCGGCGGCGCGCCGGCGGACGGCGGGATCGGCCGTGACGCTGCTGCCCGGCAACGAGGGCATCGCCCGTGAGGTCGCCGGGCGCGTGGGGAAGCTCGTCGACACCGTCGCGGGCGGCGGTATGGCCGGGGCGGAGGAGGCCGTGGCCGAGCTGGAGACCCTGCTGGACCGGCCGACGGTCACGGCGCTCGGCGGGATCGCCGGCGCCCTCGCCGAAGCGGGGGCGGCGGGCGCGCTGCGGCGGTCGCTGGCGGCCGGACTGCCGGAGGAACTGGCCTGGCCGGCGCTGGAATCGGTGTACGCGCAGTTCGCCGAGGGCGTGCAGCCGGTGGAGGAGGCGCCCCTCGCGGCGGATGCCGGTGGCGGCCCGGCGGCGGGGGGAGTGCTGCCGGGAGTGGCGGGGGTCACGGCCACCTGGCCGGTGCTGACGGTGTTCGGACGGGACCGGGCGGTCGCGGTGGCCCCGGACGGGGTGCGGGGCTCCTGCCGGTTCACGGTGCCCGACGGTGCGACGATGTTCGCGGTCCACTACGTGGGCGGCTCCTTCCTGGTGAGCTGGACCGTGAAGCCGAGTCCCTACCACTGCGACACCGCCGCGTGGGCCGACCGTCCCGCGGAGACTTTCACCCCGGACGAGGTGGGCGGCCTGGTGCCCTACGGCGGCAGTCTGGACGGGGCGTACGGATTCCAGTTCGAGACCGCCGACGGGGGCGGGCGGCACGGCGGCCGGCGGGTACTGCGTCCCGGCGGCAGGGAAGGCATCGACCTAGACGAACTGCAGCTCGGCGACGGCCGGCGGATCTGGACCAACGCCGTCTACGGCAAACGCTCCTGGGAGGTGGTCGACCCGGTCGGCGGTGAGATCCGGGGCGCGGTGCCCCTGCCCGGCTTCCCGGGCCGCGCAGCCGGTTCCGGTCCGGCGGCCGGGCCGTCCGAGGCCGGTATGGCCCTGGCCACGGAGGCGCTCCAGCTGGCGCCGCTCCCCGCCTGCCTGGCCGGCTCACCGCTGGGCAGCCGGGACGGCCTGGTCGGGACCCGGGTGTTGTTCCGCAGCCCGCACCGTGACCACGCGCCCGACCACTTCCTCCTGGAGAGCGTGGACGGACGCACGGCCCGCTTCGACGCGGACCGGCCGGGGCAGGAGCCGTGGGGGCTGTGGGCGCCGCCGGAGGGCGCTGCGCAGGACGTCGTCCTCGCCGAAGCCGAGACCCGCACGGGCGTACGCGCGTACACCGCCGACGGCGTCCTGCTGTGGGAGCTGGACGGGCACCACTCGCCTCGCCATCCGCGGGTGGCGCGCACCCGGCGGGCCACCGTTTCGGGGGGCGTGGCTCTGCCGCCGGCCTTCTGGTACCTGCTGCGGACCCGGGACGCAGCCGGGTCCCGGGCGTTGCGGGCCGTCGCCGGGGAGACCGCGCAGGCACTGCTGGCGGCCGCTGCCGGCGGTCCGCGGGCGCTGCGGGCCGCTGTGGAGCGGGAGTTGCCGGAAATATCCGATCCGGTCCTGGCCGAAGCGGTCGCGGCGGTGACCGTCCGGGCCGCCCGGGTGGAGGAGCGCAGGCTGGCGCTGCACCGGCGGGTCACGCTGCTCGCGCAGGCACCGCCGGCCCTGCCGCGCCGGTCCGCGCCGGACACGGAGCTGATGCCCGCGCTGTTCGGTCTGGTGTCGGACGGGGAGAAGGATGCGTGGCGGCGCGGTCCGCAGGTGCCCCTGCCGGCGACGCTGAACGCGCTGGCCGCCGACGGCGCCTGCCTGGCGGGGACCATCGTGGAGGAGGTGCGGCGGCTGGCACCGCCGGCCCCGTCGCGCGACTGGTCGCAGTTGCTGGGCACGATCGACGCGGCGGCCTGGCGGGCCGCTGTGGCGCCGACCCCCGAGCCGGCGCGGGCCGCCCTGGTGGCGCTGCTGGACACCTGGGCCGACCAGCCGTTCGCCCGGCAGGGCGGCCGGTGGTGGGTGGGCCGCGCGTCCGCGGAGCTTCTGGACGGTTTGCGGGAGGGCGGGACGGCGGTGGCGTCCGCCGCGGTGCGGCCCGGGGGTTCGGAGTGCTGGTTCGTGGCGGCCGCCGCCGCGGAGCGGGCCCCGGACGGCGACCCGGTGCCGGTGGCGGTCCCGCAGGCCCGGGCGGTGCGGGTGGAGCGGGACGACGCCAGCAGGCTGCGGGCCCTGGTGGCCGCGATCGAGGCGCACGGGCCCGTGCCGGTGCCGGAGTCGGCCGCGGCGCGCTTCGCCGAACTGACGGGCGTGCGCAGGCCGGTGGCGCGGCTGGTGGTCGCCGGGCTGGTCGGCGGGTCCGACCGCGAGGAGGACCGGGCCCTGGTGCGCAAGGCCCCGTACAAGGCCACGCCGATGACGGTCGAGGCGTACGAGCGCCTGTGGGCCGGGCTGGGCGGCACGGGCCGGCGCGCCGTCCTGGCGGCGGCCCTCCCCGGGGATCCGGCAGAACTGTGGCGGCCCGGCGGGGTCGAGGCGGCCGTGGAGCGGATGGCGGCGGCGTGGTGCGAGCACGTCGGGGCGCTGCCGGTCGTGCACGACGAGGCCGCCGACGCGCTGGAGGCCGGGCCGGGTCTCTCCGAGGTGTGGGCACGGCGGCTCGCGGGCGGGTACGAGGCCGCCGCGGACGCGACCGTGCCCGCGGCGCGCTGGGAGCTGGCGGCGACCCCGTACGGCGTCGGGGTGGAGGTACGGGCCGTGCCGCCGGCCGGTCCGGAGCTGCCCTACGGTACGCCGGTGGGCCTCTCCTTGCCGCAGATGGCGAGCGCACTGGTGTGGGCGTGGACGGACCGGCCCGTCGGTGATCCCGCGGTGGCCGGGGCGATGGCCCTGTACGAGCGGCTGCGGGGTGAACTGGCCGCCCGGAACTGCTGGTGGCGCTGGCGGGCGGCCGGGTCGAGGACACCTCGGCGCGGATCGCGGAACGGTTCGGGCCCGCGCGGCTGCCGGTGGCGCAGGACCGCCGCAAGGAGGAGGATCCGGTCCCGCTGGTCGCCTACGATTCCGGGCCCCTGGTGGTGTGCGCGCCCGGCGGCGCCTCCTTCCTGCGGCCCGCGGCGGTGGCGGACCCGGAGGTGTGGCGGCGGGTCGTGGCCGTCACCGGCCTGACGGAGGAGCTGGAACGGGTGGCCCCGCTGCTCGACGGCGGCGGGCTCGACCGGATGATGCGCCGGGCTCGTTCGGGCGCGGTGCCGGCCGGTGCGTACGAGGCGGACCCGCGGCAGTCGTGCCCGGAGCTGGTCGCGCGTGCGGCGGGGCGGCTCGGGGTCGGCCCGGACGCGGCGGCGCTGTACCTCCAGGTGGCGACGCTGGCCGCGCCCACCGACCGGAACGTACGGCGGTGGAACAGCTGGTCGGCGACGCGGCACGCGCAGGTGCGGGCGGAACTCCTCGGCACGGGCGCGGTGGTGGAGGCCAAGCGGGCGCGGGCGGGGCGGTCCGTGTTCCTGCCCGGGGACTGGACCGAGCTGAAGGCCCCGCACCTGCCGTTGGAGACCGCGAAGCTGGCGAGCCACGCGGTGCGCCCGCTCTGGGGCAACGTGATCCGGTCCCCGTTCGGACGGGTCCTGCCGACGGCGCCGCTGCACGAGATGTTCGCGACGGCCTGGGAACGGCTGCACGGTCAGGACGGCGCGCACGGCGGCCCCGAGGACCGCGGCACGGTCTGAACCGACCGGGCCCCACGCCACGCCCCGGCCGGCACGATCAGCCGGCGCAGGAACCGGACCCGAGCGGGAGCTCAGCGAGGCGTGGCTCGTACCGCTGACGTCTGGCGCACCGGGGGCGCGCCCCGCCGCGAACCGTACGGCTCACGTGCCCGCCTCCGGGCCGGCGAGCTGCGGTGGGCCGCCCGGGCGGTGGGCGGAGACGAGTTGCTCGGCGGCGGTCAGGGCGCGGTGGACCGCGCGGTGCCCGAGCAGGACGCACAGGGTGTAGCCGGCGTCTTCGTAGCGGGCGCGCAGGGCGGGGTCATGGGGGGCGGTGAGAGTGCGCCGCCGCAGATCGCGGAAGTGGGCCAGGTGGTGGCGCAGGGTGTGGGGGTCGGGCAGCAGAGCGGGCTGCGCCGGGTGCGCGGCGGCGAGGGCGCGGTCGATGGCCGCCCGCAGGGCGGCTTCGGCGCTTCCCGGTGCGGGCGCGGCGCCCGCGCGCAGGGCCACCGCCGCCCGGGCGATCTGCTCATGGCTCACCCCGGCGGCACGGGCCGCCTGGGCGAGGACCCGCCGCGCTGTCCGGGCGGTGCACGGCAGGAGGGCCATCAGGACGCCGATGGCCCGACCCAGATCCGACGTTTCATCCAGCTCGCGTTCGAGATCCGGCTCGATCTCCGGCTCCAGCTGGGATTCCGGCTCGGGCATCCGCTCCGGCTCGTGCTCCGGCTGGGGCTCCGGCGCAGGCTGGGGCTCCCTCCCAGACTCGGGCTCGGGCTCGGGCTCAGGCTCGGGCTCCCTCCCAGACTCCGGCTCGGGCTCCGGCTCCGTCCCAGACTCCGGCCCCGGCTCGGACTCCGCCCCAGGCCCGCGCTCCCACACCGGCACCGTCCCAGACAAGCGCTTCCGCTCCGGCACCGTCCCGGACTCCCGCTCGGGCTCCGGCTCCGTCCCAGACTCCGCCCCAGGCCCGGGCTCCGGCTCGTGGTCCTGCGCCAGCTCGGGCTCGGGATCCGCCCCGGGCCCGGGCTCCGGCTCGTGGTCCGGCTCCGGCTGGGGTTTCAGCCCGGATTCCGGTTCCGGTTCCAGTTCCGGATCGGATTCCGGTGCTCGTTCCGGCTGCCGCTTGTGGGCGGCGGCCGGGTCCCGGGGCACCCGTGCCGGGTCTCCGGCCGGGCCGGGCGGCTCGGGGTACGTGCTGGCCATGTCCCTCCCTACGGGAACATCCCCGGCAAGAGGCCGCGGTGGAGCCTGTGTAGCAGGGAAGGCCGCCCCGCCGCCGCGGACACGCGCACCGCGGACCGGCACTTCGCCCCAACCGGCACCCGACCGCGCCAGGCCGTTGACGCTCGCCGGTTCGAAGAGGTACGAAACCGGTTGGCCAACGCGTCCGGGAGTGGCCACAGGCGCCGCGCCGGCCGTCCGCGCAGTCCACTCCGCTCCCCCTCCCCCGGCCGCGGCCCCGGCCCCGGCCGCCGCACCTCGCGGTCATCCCCGAGACCGGGTGCGGCCGCCCGGACCAACGCTCCGCCCGTCCCATCGACGCCCATCGGCGCCCCTCGGCATCCGTCCGCGCCGATCACGCTCGCCCGGGCCGATGCGAAAGCAGGGGCCTCCCCGCGGTTGTGCGCCGCCGGTCAGGGCACAAGCGGCTCGTAGGCAGGATCCGAGCGAAAACGATCCAGAGACCAGGTTGACCTGATGGACACGATGAGCGACCACGTCGCAACCGTCCGGTGCACCACCACGGTGGCCGTCGCCGATGCCCGCGACACCATGCGGGAGTTCCTCGCGGCGCTCGGTCCGGCGTCCGTCGACCCCGAGGCCGCGGACACCGCCGTCCTGGTCGTCTCCGAGCTCGTGACCAACGCCCTGCGCCACGGCGGCGGGATCTGCACGCTCCGCCTGACCGCGCACCCCGGCGCCATCGAGGTGGCCGTCGACGACGCCGATCCCCGGCCGCCGCGCCCGCGCACCCCGGACCTGACCGGTGGCACCGGAGGCTTCGGCTGGCACATGGTCAACGACCTCGCCCTCGTCACCGCGGTGATCCGCAGGCCCGGCGGCGGGAAGACCGTGAGCGCCCTCCTCGCCCGGTAGGGGCGCCAGACGCGGCGGACTGCGGGTGGCAGGCGCTCACAGGTGCGCCACCAGTTCGCGCGCCACGTCCCGGGGAGCCTTGTCCGCCGTCCACAGGTGCGTCCCGAAGGCCGGGCCCGACAGAGCCGCCAGGCATCGGTCGAGCTGTTGCCCCTCCCAGCTCAGCTCCCCCCACTTGTCGGCCGTTTCGTGGCGCTCGGCCATGCGCCGCCGAGGGCGTTCGCGGATCGTGGGGCCGTCGGCCAGCAGCGTGAAGTGACGCACGTCCGTGCCCGCGCGGCGCAGGACCCCGATGATCCGGGGGTGCGCGGCCGGGCCGCGCAGGGCCGGGACCGGCCGGCCTGGTCAGCCGGGGCGTCGGGCTGGCCCGCCGGAGGACAGCCCAGGCCGTCCAGGAAGGCGCCCAGCACGATCGCGGGGTCCTCCGGGTCCGGGTCCATGCCGCGCAGACCGGCGTAGAGCTGCCCATCGGGGTAGTGCTCGCGGACCAGGTGGGCGACGTGCAGGACCAGGGCGGTCTTGCCGATGCCGCCCATGCCGGAGACGGCCGCGAGCGGCAGACTGTGCCGGTCGGGGGCGGTGAGCAGGGCGCGCAGGGTGGCTACCTCGGCGGTACGGCCGACGAAGTCGGTTATCGCGCGCAGGGGTTGCGCGGTACGACCCGCCGGAACGCCCCGCCCTGGGCCGTGTCGGCGGTGCGCGCCGCCCCGCCGGGGCCGCCGCCGGGGCGGGCGGGTGCGGGCGCGGGCGCCGGGGACGCGGACCATGCCGTGGCCGGCGCGGAGGGGCCGCGGCGACGGGCGTCCGGACGGCGCCGGCCGGCAGGCCGGGCGTCATTGCACCGGGCGCGCACGCACCAGGCGGTGTCGCACCGGGGGCGAACACACCGGGCGGCGTGGAGCCGGGGGCGAACACACCGGGCGGCGTCACCCCGGGCGCGGAGCCGCCAGGCGGTAGCACACCGGGCGGTGTCATTGCGGGCGCGAACGCACCGGTCGGCGTCGCACCGGGCGCGGACGCTGCGGGCACGGGCAGGACGGGCGCCGGCGCGACGGACAGCGTCGGGGCGGGGGCCGGCCGGGTAGCGGGCTGCTCGGGGGTCTCCTCCAGGATGCGGCGGTGGACGTCCGTCAGTTCGCGGCCGGGCTCCATGCCCTGCTCCTCGATGAGGGTGCGGCGCACCCGCTGGAACAGGGCCAGCGCCTCGGTGCGCCGCCCGGTGGCGTGCAGGGCGCGCATCAGCAGGCCGTGCAGCCTTTCGCGGCTCGGGTGTCCGGCGGCCAGCGCGGTCAGCTCGGGGATGACGACCGCCGCGGATCCTGGTGTCGGCGGGCGACGGCTACCGGTTCGACGTCCCGGGCTGCTGTGTGGACGCCCTGGAGGCCGCCGACCTGGCCGAACGGGCCGCGGTAGCGGCCCTGCGCCAGCTCCAGGTCGTCCTTCTCCTCAGGCAGCGCCGTGCGCAGCGGATCCGGTCGCCTGGCGCACGAGTTGCCCGGAAGGCGGCGTCCGCGTCATCCCGCCGAGCGCGCGGCAGGTCCAGGGAACCGCTCCTCGTCCGCGGGGGCGCCCACGGTCGTGGTGACGGCAACGCGCAGCGCCGCGAGGCCCAGGGCGAGCGCGTGCCGGTGCTCGGCCGTCATGGAGCCGATGGCCTGGTCGAGGATCTGGTCGCGGTGTTCGCGTATCCGCGCCAGGTGGCTCTCTCCGGCGGGGGTCAGCCGGAGCGTGATCTCACGGCCGCTGGTGGGGCAGGGCTGCCGTTCCAGGAAACCGATGGCCGCCAGGCGGTCGCACATCCGGGTCACGGAGGGGGCGGCGGCCGCGAGGAGCCGGCCCACCGTCCGCATGCGGATGCCCGGCCGGCGGTCGACGAGGTACATGAGGCGCAACTGCGAGGTGGAGGCCGGAGCGGCTGTGGTGGCGTGCCGCGAGCGTTCCCACAGGACGTCGAGGAGCTCGGCCGTGTCGCGGACCGACCGCGCGACGTCCTGTTCGGACCGCTGGGGCCCGGTGGCTGGTACTGGCATGTGCTTTCCCTCCACGCGAGCGGATCCTCGGGCGGCGCCGAACCGGCGCGTTCCGTCTTCAGACGTGTTGGTCCGGCCGGCGGGAACGGGCCGATGTGGACTCTTCCCCGGCCGTGGGTGGCCTGCGCACCGTGGCGGAACCGCGCTGGGCGGTTTCCGGCCGTGTGAGGTGTTTCAGGGTACCCGTGACGGTCAGCATCCGGGTCAGCATCACGGGCGGCTCGTCGAGGTGCAGGCGCACGCCCGCCTCGTCGGTCCGCCGCCGGATCATCAGCAGCGCCGACAGGCCGCTGGAGTCGACGGCGGCCAGGCCCGCACAGTCCAGGTGCAGGTCGAGCAGTCCGGCGTGTTCGGCCAGCGCACGCGTGGCCGCGTCCAGCAGCCGGTCGGCGCAGTGGTGGTCGAGGTCCCCGCGCAGTTCGATCCGTACGGCGCCGCGGGCGGCGGACGTCAGGAGCAGCAGCGGGCTGGAGGGAAAAGTGGTCATACGGAAGTCCCGGCGGCGGTGGAGGGAGGGTCGGTCAGGCACTGGGCGCCCTGTCGCAGGACGGCGGCGGCGTCGGCGGCGGAGGAGGCGGGGCTGGAGGCGGCGGCGGGGCCGGAGGCGGCGGCGGTGAGACGCCGGGCGGCCTGTCGCAGGATCGCCGTGGAGCGGGGGAAGTCCTTCAGCTCGCGGCCGAGGATCTCCAGGGCGGCCAGCAGACTGGCCGCCGGGACACGGCGGGCGTCGAGCACGCCCGCGGTCCACAGCAGGAAGCCGGAGAAGAGGTCCGCGTCGCCCGTGTAGAGGGCGACGCCCAGGAACTCCACGATGTGGGACAGGTCCTCGGCCGTGTGCTCCCGCTGGAGGTCGCTGTAGTCGCGCATCGCGGGGTGGGCGTCCTGAAGCCCCGCGAAGACGGTCCGCACGAGCCGTGGGCGGGTGCGGGCCACCAGGGTGTACTCCTGGTCGGCCAGGTGCGGCAGGTCGTCGATAGGCTGGTGGGCGGCGTGCGGGTGCGGCAGCGGGCCCAGGGCCAGGTGGTCGGCGGCGCTGCGGGCGTCGGCGGCCCAGGCGTCGGCGCCCAGGAGGCGGGCGTAGCGTCCGTCCGGCCCGAAGGCGGCGCCGCCGACGAGCACGGGGGTGCCTGCGGCCTGGCAGGCGGTGATGGTCGCGTGGGCGGTGGGCAGGCGGGTGGCGATCGAGCTGGAGAGGGCGACCGCGTCGGGGCCCGTGCGGTGCAGGTGCGCTACGAGGCGGGGCGTGGGGACCTGCGGGCCGAGGTAGTCGACGCACCAGCCCCGGAGCCTCAGCACCTCCGCCAGCAGACGGGCGGGAAGGCCGTGCCATTCGCCGTCCACGCAGGCCACCGTGATCTTGCCGCGGGTGGGGGTCGTGCGCGCCGAGGGGTGCCGGGCCACTGCGGCGACGGCCCGCTCGTTGATGGCCGTGGCCGCGTGTTCCTGGGCGACGGTGAGGCGGTTGGCGGCCCACTCCTCGCCGACCCGGGCCTGGGTCTTGGCGATCACATCGAGCAGTGCGCTCTCCGCGTGCAGGCCCGCGTCCATCGCCCGCATCACCGTCGTGATCGCGGCGTGTTCGTCGAGGCCGATGACTGCCTCCCACAGCGCTCCCGCCGCCGCGGACGCGCCGTGCGGCCGGGACGGGCCGTGCGGCCCCGGCTCGCCGGTCATACCGGCCACACCGGTCGGCTCGGAGGGACCGGTCGGCTCGGAGGGACCGGGCGAACCGGCCGGTTCCCCACCCGCGGCAGCTTCCACGCGTACGCTCCGTTCACGCCGCTCGTCCCTTGCACTCCCCGCGCCCCGCTCGTCCCCTGCGCCCCGGACGAGGGCGGTCGTGTGCCGTGCGCTCATGCGGTGAACCTGCCCCGGGTGTGCCCGTCGACCATGCTCAGGTGGTTGGTGCGCGGCGCGGAGATCGCCACCACTGCCATGTCGTCGTGGTGGCCGCCGCCCACCCACTGCGAGGCGAGCATCTGCACCCGTTCGACCACGGCTTCGGCCGGCATGCCCGCGCACTCGGCGAGGACCCGGCGCAGGCGTTCCTCGCCGAACATCGCTTCGCCCAGCGGGCCGCCGCGCGCCTCGGTGATCCCGTCCGTGTAGAGGAGACAGGTCTCTCCGGGCGCGAGCGACGCGGTCGCGGTGCGGGCCTCCACCTCGGGCAGCGCGCCCACCAGCGTGCCGCGGGTGTCGGCCTCCTCGACGCGGCCCGTGGAGCGCAGGATCAGCGGCGCCGGGTGGCCCGCGCTGGTCAGCCTCAGCTTCACGGAACTGCCCACCCGCTCCGCCGAGGCCAGCACCATGGTGGCGAACCGGGTGTGGTGCGAGTTCAGGAGCGCCTTGTTCAGCAGGGTCAGCATCCGCTGGTGGTCGTCGGCCAGCGGGAGCAGGGCGTGCAGGGTGTTGCGGATCTTCCCCGCCATCACCGCCGCGTCCAGGCCCTTGCCGCACACGTCCCCCAGTACGACCAGCGATGCCTCGCCCTTGTCGGAGGCGGGGTGGACGTCGTAGAAGTCCCCGCCGATCCGCTCGTGGTCCTGCGAGGGCCGGTAGCTTCCCGCGTACTCGACGCCGGAGATCCGGCGCAGTGCCGGGGGCAGCAGCTCCCGCATCAGGGTCTGGGTGATCGATGCCTGCTCCGCGTAGAGCCGGGCGGCCGACATCGCCGCGCCGGCGCGGGCGGCGAACAGCCGGGCGAAGACCTCCTCCCCCTCGGTGAACGCCGCGCGGTCGGTACGGCGCAGCAGCACCAGCACGCCGGCCGGGACGCCGTGCCCCGGCAGCGGGGTGATGACGATCGAACCCACCGCTCCGAAACCCTCCGGGACCAGCCAGGAGGGGGCGGCGGCCGGGTCGATCCACCGCGAGGGCACCGGCGGGAATCCCTGGAGCGCCTCGCCCAGCCCGGGCACCTCGTCCACATCGACGGCCCGGCGCGCCTTCGACGGCTTCGCGCCCCGCAGGCAGGTCACCACCGGCAGCTCGCGGCCGGGGGACGGGCAGATGACCAGCGCCGCGTCCGCGAGGTGCTCGGCGGCCATCTGCGCGGTGACGTCCATACACCGGTCGAGGTTCAGCGAGGAGAGCAGCAGGTTGGACGCCCGGGTGAGGAAGGCCGTGCGGTCCCGCTCGATGCGCAGGGCTTCCCTGGCCAGGCGGTGGTCGGTGTCGTCGACCAGCCACCACACCACGGAGCCGTCGTCACGCGGGGAGGGGTGCGCCTCGTAGATCCGGTCTTCGACCGGTCCCGAGACGACGAGCGAGTCCGCAATGAGCCGGTCCGCATCCAGTCGGTCTGCGTCCGGCCGGTCCACGTCGGTTTCCGCCCGCTGCGGGGGCAGCGGTGAGAGGCGCTGCATGTGTGCCGTCGACAGCCATGCGGGTACGGCGTCCGCGAGGGCCGAGCCGGGGCGCGCGGACGGGAAGACGAGGCTCGCCGCCTCGTTGACGTACAGCACGGCCGCCTGGGCGTCCGCCACGAGCACGGGATAGGGAGCCTGGCCGTAGGGAACGCTCACCGCGGTGCCGGTGCCGGTGCCGGCCGATGCCTGGGAAGTCGCCACACGCTGAGGGCCCGCTGGGCGAACCCCTCACCTCATCACCTCGAAGAAATAAACACTTGCCTTCCGGCAACCATCCTCCATAGGCCACCCGCTGGCAAACGAACCGCTCTTGTGAGCCCACGACGCACCACAGCGGCACACGAAGCACACATCATCTCCACCGGTGGGCGGTTACGCCGGGTGCGGCCGGGCCGTTCCGGAGCCGTAGCCGTAGCCGTCACTGATCCAGTACGGCCAGGCCGTTCCGCCAGCGTTCCTGCCGCTCCGCGTCACTCTGCTCCCACCAGGGCGTGCCGCGTTCCCCGAGCGCCACCTTCGCCGTCTGCACACGGGCGCGGGCGGCGCTTTCCGCCTGCGGGTCCTGCGCGCGCCGGGCCGCCGCGATCGCCCGGCGCGCCGCCATCAGGTGGCTGCGCAGACGTGCGCCGACGTCTTCGGGGACGGACGGATCGGTGGCGCGCCAGCGTCGGCCGTCGATGACGACGTAGTGCCCGTCGGGCGTGCGGTCCGGCGGTGTGTTTCGTGTCACCACACTCCATGTGCCCGCTGGGGCGATGGGCAATCCCGTCCCGACCCGTTCGCCGCAACCGCACGTCGCACGGTACGAAGTGTCCGTGACCGAACAGAACCCGACCGCGACCGTTCGCGTGTTCATCGCCCTCGCCCCGCCCGACGAGGCGAAGGAGGAGCTGGCACGCGAGCTGCGCCCCGCTTACGAGGCCTTTCCGCGCATGCGGTGGAACCGCATCGAGGACTGGCACATCACCCTCGCCTTCCTGGGGGAGCTGCCGGTCGCGACCGTCCCGCTCCTGCGCCCGCCGCTCGCCGGCCTCGCGGCGTCGCGCCGGCCCCTGGAACTGGCCCTGCGCGGTGGTGGTCACTTCGACGAGCGGGTGCTGTGGAGCGGCATCGACGGGGACCTCGACGGGCTGCACCGGCTCGCCTCCGAGGTGCGCACCGTGGTCGAGGAATGCGGTGTCCCCTTCGAAGGCCGCCCGCTGCGCCCCCATCTGACGCTGGCCCGGGCGCGCCGGAGCCATCCCTCCGGCGCCGTGGAGGCCGCCGCCGGGCTCAGCGCGTTCACCGGGCGCCGGTGGCGGACCGACCGCCTGCACCTGGTCGGCAGCAACGTCAGCCGCGGCCCGGGACCGATCCACTACCGGGACATCGAAGCCTGGGACTTCGGCGGCGGCGGGACCTGAGCGTCCGGATCCGGGCGCCCGGACCTGAGCGCCCGGACCTGAGCGCCCGCGCCGCGCTCCGGGCCGGGCGCGGCGCCGCGGTGTTCTTACGGGTCCGTGACCTGCGGCCGGTCGGGGGCGGTGCGCGGGCCGGCGCGGCATAGCGTCGGGGCATGCGTGTACTGGTGACTGGCGGAGCGGGCTTCATCGGCTCGCACATCGTGACCGAGCTGATCGGCCGGGGACACCACCCGGTGGTGTTCGACCTGGCCGCCGGCGGCGGGGACGTACGGGATGCCGGGGCGGTGCGGCAGGCGCTGGCCGGCGTCGACGCGGTCTGCCACCAGGCGGCCAGGGTCGGCCTCGGAAAGGACTTCGGGGACGCTCCCGGCTACGTGTCGGCCAACGACCTCGGCACGGCGGTGCTGCTCGCCGAGATGGCCGGGGCGCGGGTGAGCGGACTGCTGCTCGCCGGGTCGATGGTCGTCTACGGCGAGGGCCGCTACGCGTGCGCGGTGCACGGCGTGGTCCGCCCGGGCCCGCGCGCGGTGTCCGATCTGGAGGCAGGCCGGTTCGAGCCGCGCTGCCCGGCCTGCGGCGCCGATCTGGCCCCCGGCCTCGTCGGGGAGGACGCGCCGATGGACCCGCGCAACGTGTACGCGACGACGAAGCTGGCCCAGGAGCACCTCGCGGCGTCGTGGGCCCGCGCGACGGGCGGACGCGTGATCTCGCTGCGCTACCACAACGTGTACGGGCCGGGGATGCCCCGGGACACCCCGTACGCCGGAGTGGCCGCACTGTTCCGGTCGGCGCTGGCCAGGGGTGAGGCGCCCCGCGTCTTCGAAGACGGCGGACAGCGCCGGGACTTCGTGCACGTACGGGACGTCGCGGCCGCCAACGCGGTGGCGCTGGACGCGCTGGAAGCCGTGCGCGCGCCGGAAGCGCCGGCGACGCCCCACCGGCCGGACGGCGGGCCGGGCTTCACGGCGTACAACGTGGGGAGCGGGCAGCCCCGCACGATCGGCGAGATGGCCGCGGCGCTTGCCACCGCCTGCGGGGGCCCGGATCCCGTGGTCACCGGCGAGTACCGGCTGGGCGATGTCCGGCACATCACCGCCGACTCGGCGCGGTTGCGCGAGGAACTGGGCTGGCGCCCGGCGGTGACGTTCGCGGCGGGCATGGCCGAACTGGCGGCCTCCGGGGCCGACGTCCCCTGACAGGTGCGTCCCCTGATGGGTGCGTCCCTGACGGGTGCGTCCCCCTGACGGGCGTCCCGCCGCGCCCGCCGCGAGTCCGGCCCGAACGGCATGAGACCGGCAGGAGACCGGTAAAGGGCCTTCGCGTGATCCCCGGTGGGTCGGCGCACGGCGTCGGATGCGGCGCAGGGCCGGGCGGAGGGGCGCCCCCGGCCGTCAGGCGGGGGCCAGGAGGGTCAGTTCGAAGCGGCAGCCCCCGGGCACGTTGTGAACGTCCGCGTGTCCGGCGTGGGCCTCGACGATGCCCCGGACGATCGCGAGGCCCAGGCCGGCGCCCGAGGGAGGGGTGCGGGCCCGGGTGCCCCGCCAGCCGGTGTCGAAGACGCGGGGCAGGTCCTCCTCCGGGATGCCGCCGCAGGCATCGGTGACGGACACCACCACGGCGTCCGCGCGGCGCTCGGCGGCGATCGCGACGGTGCCGTCGGCCGGGGTGTGGCGGATGGCGTTGACCAGCAGGTTCGACAGCACCCGCGTCATTTCCTTGCCGTCGACCTCTACCGGCAGCGGGTCGACGCCGCCGCCGTCCAGGCGCACACCGTGGGCGCGGGCGAGGGCGTCGGCCCCGGCCAGCGCGTCGTCCACCAGGTCGTAGAGGGACAGGCGCGTGGGGCTGAGGGAGAGGGCTCCCGCATGGATGCGGGACAGCTCGAACAGGTCGGTGACCATGGAGTTGAGACGGTCCACCTCGGCGCGCATCTGGTGGTGGTAGCGCGCCGGGTCGGCCACGACACCGTCCTCCAGCGCCTCCGACATGGCGCGCAGCCCGGCCAGCGGGGTGCGCAGGTCGTGCGAGATCCAGGCCACGAGCTCGCGCCGCGAGGTCTCCAGCGCCCGCTCGCGTTCGCGGGAGGAGGCCAGCCGCTCGCTGGTGAGGGCCAGTTCCCGGCTGAGCGCGGCCAGTTCGGCGGGCGCCGGCACGGCGGGCGCGGTGAAGGTGCCCGCTTCTGCGAAGTGGCGTGCGGCGCCGACGAGTTCCCGGCACCGCAGGACGACCTGACGGCCCAGCAGCAAAGCGGTGCTCAGGGACACGGCGGCCGCCATGGCGACGACCGTGGTGACCACGGCGAGGTCATGGGCGGAGAGGAACATGGCCCACGCCACGGCGAGCGTTCCGGCGAGCATCGCGCACACGGCGACGGCCGCGACCACCGCGAGGGACACGGCGACGCTGCGCCGGCGCAGTATCCGCAGCGCCACGTAGCCGAGCAGCCCGGCGGCTCCCGCGCCGAGGAGGGCGTACAGGGCGATCAGCAGCAGGTCACTCACGGCCGTCCTCCGTGCGGTCCGCCCCCCGGACGGCCCTCCCCCGAACCGGCCGCGGCCGCCGCATGGGCGTCCACGGCGCACGCCTGCGCGGCCTGGGCCTCCAGCGCGCGGCGGGACGCGTCCCAGGTCGCCTCGAAGCGGTATCCGGCGCCCCACACCGTCCGGATCAGTTGCGGATCGGCCGGATCCGCCTCGATCTTGCCGCGGAGCCTGCGGATGTGGACGGTGACCGTGGACAGGTCGCCGAACTCCCACCCCCACACCTCCCTCATCAGCCGCTCCCGGCCGCAGACCTGGCCCGGGTGCCGCAGGAAGTAGGCGAGGAGATCGAACTCCCGCAGGGTCAGGGCCAGTTCCTCTCCGCCTCTGAGGGCGCGACGGGCCACCGGGTCCATCTCCAGACCCGCTGCCGCGAGCCGCGGCGCACCGGCCGGCGCGGCCGGGGACGCCCGGCGCAGGACCGACCGTACGCGCAGGACCAGTTCGCGCGGGCTGAAGGGCTTGGTCACGTAGTCGTCCGCGCCGAGTTCCAGGCCGAGGATCCGGTCGTCCTCGTCCCCGCGCGCGGTGAGCATGACCACCGCCACCGGGCGGACCCCGTCCCCGCGCGCACGCAGCCGCCGGCAGACCTCCATGCCGTCCATCCCGGGCAGCATCAGGTCGAGGACGACCAGGTCGGGCCGGTGCCGGGCAGCGGCCTCCAGGGCGGCCGGCCCGTCGGCGGCCAGGTGCACCGTGAATCCTGCCCGCTCCAGATAGCCGGCCACGACCTCCGAGACGGTCGGATCGTCGTCCACCACCAAGACGCGGCCAGCGGCCTCGGGGACGGTGTGGTCGCGGTCGGGGACGAAAGCCCGCCCGTCCGGAACGGAGGGCCGCTGGTCCGGGGCCGGAGCCCGCCCGTTCGGAACGGAGGGCCGCTCGTCCGAAACGGGAGCCCGGTCGTCCGGAACGGGAGCCCGCTCGTTGCTGGATGCCATGCCCCCAGGGTGACACCGTGCCCTCCGCGTGGAGCGGGGAGGCGCCCGTATCCGCCACGGCGTCCGCGTTTCGTAAGGTCTCCGGAGCCCCTTGCGGGCCGCGGGTTCCTACGGTGGGGAGGGTGACTTCCTCTGCGTGTCCGCCGCTGCGCGCGGACCTCGTACTGCCGTGCCTCGATGAGGCGCGGGCCCTTCCCTGGGTGCTGGCGCGCGTGCCGGCCGGGTGGCGGCCCATCGTCGTGGACAACGGTTCGACCGACGGTTCGGCGGACATCGCCCGCCGCCTCGGTGCCACGGTCGTGCACGAGCCCCGGCGGGGCTTCGGCGCCGCCTGCCACGCCGGGCTGCTCGCCGCGCGCGCGGAGCTGGTCTGCTTCTGCGACTGCGACGCCTCCCTGGACCCCGGTCTGCTCGCGCCGATGGCCGCCCGGGTCGCGGCCGGCGGGGCGGACCTGCTGCTCGGGCGGCGCCGTCCGCAGGGCCGCGGCGCCTGGCCCGTGCACGCGCGCGCCGGGAACCTCGCCCTGGCCCGGATGCTGCGCCGCCGCACCGGGCTGCGGCTGCACGACCTCGGGCCGATGCGGGTCGCTCGCCGCGAGGCGCTGCTCGGCCTGGAGCTGACCGACCGGCGCAGCGGCTACCCCCTCCAGATGGTCGTCCGGGCCGCCGACGCGGGCTGGCGGGTGGCCGAGACGAACGTCCCCTACCTCCCCCGCTCGGGGAAGTCCAAGGTCACCGGCACCTGGCGGGGGACGTGGCAGGCGGTACGGGACATGCGCCGGGTGCTGGCCGAGCCGCCGCGCACCGGGGCGGCCCCGGCCGAGGGGATGTCCGCGTGAGCACGCTCCTCGTCATCGCCAAGTCCCCTGTCGCGGGCCGCGTCAAGACTCGTCTGACCACGCGATTCACGCCGGAACAGGCTGCCGGCCTGGCGCGCGCCGCACTTGAGGACACTCTCGCGGCAGTGCTGGCGACTCCGGTACGACGCCGTGTCCTGGTCCTCGACGGGCCGCCCGGCCCCTGGCTCCCGGCGGGCATCGAGGTCGTCGCCCAGTGCGCGGGCGGCCTGGACGCGCGGCTGGCCGCCGCCTTCGCGCTGGCCGGCGGACCGGCCCTGCTCATCGGCATGGACACCCCTCAGGTCACCCCGGCCCTCCTTCTGGCAGGGCTCGACTTCGGCGGGGCGGACGCCTGGTTCGGCCCGGCGGACGACGGCGGGTTCTGGTCCCTTGGCCTGGCCGAACCCGACCCGGCCCTGCTGCTCGGCGTCCCCATGTCCGTACCGCACACCGGAACGGCGCAGCGAGGGCGGCTGACGGCATCGGGGCGAGTCGTACGTGACCTGCCCGGGCTGTGCGACGTGGACACCCCCGCCGATGCGGCGCGGGTCGCGGCGAGCGCTCCGGGTACCCGCTTCGCCGCCCTGCACCGTTGTTTGTGCGCGGTGCGGCGATGACCGCCCGGCTCGCCCCGGCGGGCGGCCCTCCGCACCTGACGTCGCCTGCGGTCCGGCCGGGCCGCCTTCGCCTGGAACCCTTCCGCAGGTGAACCCGCGCACCGCCCCCGCAGCCACCGTCTCCGGCGCCCCCGCGGCGGCGATCCCGACAGCCGTCGCCGTCGCCCTCCTCGCCGCGCTCACGGCCGCCCTCGTCCTCACCATCCGGTACGACGGCTACTTCACCGACCCCGTCCACGTGTTCTGGTGGTACACGGCGTGCTGGGCGCTCTTCGCGGCGGCTCTGTGCGCTCTGCGGCGGGTCCCGGCCGGCCTCGTCCTGCCCCTGGTGCTGGCCGGCGCCGTCGCCGTCACCGTGACGGGGCTGGCGGCCCCGCCGCGGACCAGTACCGACTCCTACCGCTACGCCTGGGACGGCCGGGTCCAGTCCGCCGGCGTCTCCCCGTACGACCACGCCCCGCAGGACCCGGCGCTGTCACGGCTGCGCGACCCCTGGCTCTTCCCCACGGGCGCCGCATGCGAGGGCCCGGACCTGACCGCCGTCCCCCACACCGGCAGCGCGCCCCATTGCACGCGCATCAACAGGCCCGCCGTCCGCACCCTCTACCCACCGGTCGCCGAGGCGTACTTCCTGGCGGTCGACCGGCTCTCGCCCGGCGGCGCCCGGCACCGGCCGCTCCAGACCGGCGCCGCCCTGACCTCCCTCGGGGTGGGCGCGGTACTCCTGGTGGTCCTGCGGCGCCGTCGCGGCGACCTCCGCCAGGCCGCGTACTGGGCGTGGTGCCCGGCGGTGCCGGTCGAGGCCGTCAACAACGCGCACGCCGACGTGTTGGGCGTGCTCTTCGCGGTCTGCGGGCTCGGCCTCGTCGCCGCCCGCTCCACCGGCCGGCGCGTGGCGGGCGGTCTGTTCATCGGGGCGGCCGTCGCCACCAAACTGATCCCGGCACTCGTCCTGCCCGGAGCCCTCTCCGGAGTCCTGTCCGGGGCCCCATCCGGCGGCGCGTCCGGTGGCACGTCCGGCGGCGCGTCCGGGGCCCCGGACGGCGGCGCGTCCCTCGTGCGTCGTCGCGTATGCGACGCGGCCGCCGTGCTGTTGCCCGCAGCGGCCTTCACCGCACTGTCCTACCTTCCCTACGTCCTGCTCTCGCACGGCTCCGTCTTCGGTTACCTCGGGGGCTACGTGGAAGAGGAGGGGTACGACGATCCGTCGGCCGGTTCCCGCTACGCCGTCTTGCGCCTGGCCCTGCCCGACAACTGGGCGCTGCCCGTGCCGGCGGCCGTCCTGGCGGGGGTGTGCCTGTACGTGATGCGGCGCGGCGACCCGCGGCGACCCTGGAGCGGCGCCCTTCTGGTCACCGGGTGGGCCTTCGTCCTCCTGACGCCCGGCTACTCCTGGTACGCCCTGCTCCTGGTCGCGCTCGTGGCCATGGACGGGCGCTGGGAATGGCTGGGCGTCGCGCTCGCGGGCGCCGCCGTCTACGTCCTCGGGCCGGCCTTCGGTTACGGGGCGGCGCCGGCACGCGTCGCGTACGGCGCGGCAGCGGTCCTCGTCCTCGCGGTGACCGCGATGCGGAGACGGCGTGCGGCCGGGCGCGACGCCGGCGCCCGCTCGGCAGCCGGATCCGGCTGAGGGACGGGGCCGCCCCGCGCCCGCGTCCCTCCCGCCCTCGCCGCGCCTCTCCCACCGCCGGCTCTCCCCCCGCTGCCCCTCTCCCACCGCCGCCCCTCTCGCCACACCCCCTCTCCGCCCCTTTGCCCGCTGTCCGCTTGCGCGCCGTCCCTTTGCGCGCCGCCCCTTTGCGCACCGCCCCTTAGGGCGTGTCCCGGACGGGCGGTGCCCGGCGCACGGCCCGGGACCCCGAGATGTCTCCGGGGCCGTTCTCCTCAGCACAGAGGATCCGGGGCCGCGGCGTGATCACCAGGATGGTGAGCGTCGAAACGCCCCTGGGAAGAGGAGTACGCCCTGATGAACTCTCGCACCCGCGTCGCCGTCGCCGCCGTGATGCTGGCGGCGCTCACTGCCGGCCCGACCGCCGCAACCGCCTTCGCCGCCGCCCGACCGGTCGCCTCGGCGGCGCCGGCGCAGCCCTCGGCCGCCGGGCCCGACGTGGAGGCGCTGGAGAAGGCGATCGCGGGCCTTCCCGACGACGACACGTCGGCGGCCCTGATCCGGGTGGGCGGCGACGGCAGTTGGCTCGGCACCGCGGGCGTACGGGACCTGCGGACCGGCGCTCCGGCACTGGCCGACGCCCGCTTCCGGGCCGGATCGACGACCAAGGTGGTCACCGCCGCCCTCGTGCTGCAACTCGCCGCCGAGGGCCGCGTCGACCTGGACGCCCCTGTCACCCGCTACCTGCCGGGCCTGCTCCCGGCGTCCTTCACCAAGCCGCCGACGGTGCGGAACCTGCTGAACTTCACCAGCGGTCTCCAGCCCGGCGCGACCCTCGGCGAGACGCCCGAGGAGATGTATGCCAACCGGTTCAGGACGCTGACGCCGCAGACGGTGGTGGCCACCGCGGTCGCCAAGGGGCCGGCCTTCGCACCGGGAGAGCGGCAGGTGTACCAGAACATCGACTACACCGTCCTCGGCCTGTTGATCGAAGAGGTCACCGGGGACCGCTACGCGCACCAGGCCGACGTACGGATCTTCCGCCCCACCGGCATGCGGCACACCGGCTTCCCGGCCGGGGCGGATCCCCGTATCCACGGCCCGCACAACCGGGGCTACGGGGAAATCGACGGAAAGGTCGTCGACGTGACGGAGTGGAACATGAGCGACCGCTGGGCCGCCGGCGACCTCATCTCCACCACCGCGGACATGGAACGGCTGCTGGTCGCCCTCTTCCAGGGCCGCGTGGTGCCGCAGCCGCAGCTCCAGGAGATGTTCACGCTGCCCGCCGTACCGGGGGCCACCTACGCCGCGGCGCTCCAGCGGTTCGTGGTCGACGGCAAGGAGATCTGGGGCAAGACGGGATCCCGCCCCGGCTACCACACGGTGATCGCGGCAACCCGCGACCTGTCCCGGACGCTGGTGTACTCGGTCAACAGCAAGAGCGCACGCGAGGACGGCTTCGCCCTCGTCCAGCGCTTCGGCCTGCCCGCCTTCAACCGGTAGGACGCCGGCCGGTGTCGCACCGAGGCGGATGACGGAGCGGCTCGGGAGCACACGGAGGCCGGCGCCGTGGGGCAGCGCGGGCCCACACCGCGGGGCGGGTGCGGCCGACCGCCCGCGAGGCCGGGCGTGGGTGCGGCCGACCGCTCGCGAGGCCGGGGCGTGGGTGCGGCCGGACCGGGCGGCCCCGACGACGGGGTGCACCGGTCCGGTAGCCGCAGGACGTGGGATCCGCGCGTGCCCCGTCGAGCCTTCGGGGCCGTGCGGCGTCCTACGCCCGGCGGAAGAGGTCTCCGTCTCCCGTCCGGTACCGGTCCGTGCGGGCGCGGTTCTGCTGCCGGGGCACTTCCCGGCCCTCCTGGAGCCACTGCCGCTCGATGGCATCGTAGATCGGCGACTCGCAGGGCGGCCGGCGAGCCGACGGCAGGTCGGCGAAGCCGGTCTGCGCAGTAACGGTTCTGTGGTGCATAACGGATTCAACGACCCGGGCCCCGCCCCGTACCGCCCCGTGACCCTTCCGTCACCTCCTGTTACGTCACCGGCACCCCCACGCCACCTCCCCCGAATGCCATCTCGCCGGCGGCCCGTACGCACGACCCGGGCAGCCGACTGGGTTCAGTGGCCGAACAGCCGCAGGACGCCGGCCGCATGGCGCAGTTCCTCGGGGGCGGCGGCCGTGCCGGCCAGGGGGAACAGGGCGTCGTTGGCGCAATCGCCCGGCTCTTGGTGGTCGATCTCCCAGTCGCGGGCGGTCCCGGCCACCGCCGAACTCGCGGCGAAGAGGGGCCGGCGGCAGGCTCGGCACCAGTAGAAGGCCCGCGCGGTCACATGCCACCCCCTCGGCGCGCCGCCGCAACGGCACGGTGGCCCCGCAGCGACCGCGGGCTGCCGGCCGTCCTGACGGTGGGGCGCGAACTCCCGACCACGGAAAAGCGGAATCTATCCCTCATGTCAGCTGAAACGATCCAGCACCCCCTACGTCACCGCCGCCCCCCAAAGCCACACCCACGGCCGATCCCCGCCCGGCGGTTCGCCGCGGCGTACCGGTCCTGACGGCCCGTCGGGAAGCGGGCGACACGCCGGGACCACCGCACGGACGATCCCGGGAGCGAATGACATCGCCCACTGGTCCCCGGCGTGACGAGGTCGTGTGGTTCACGGGGACGCGGACGGTCCGTCCTCCCGGACCGCGTCGATCAGCAGTCGCGCTGCCACCGTCGCCCCGTCGGTGCGGATCGTGCCGGCCACGGCCCGCGCCCGTGCACGGGTCTCGGGCACCAGGGCCGCGGCGAGCGCGGCGGACAGGGAGTCGAAAGTCGGCGTCCGGCCCTCGTGAGCCGAGCCGATGCCCAGCTCGGCCACTCGGGCGGCCCAGTAGGGCTGGTCCGCGATCTGAGGGACCACCACCTGAGGCGCGCCGGCCCGGGCCGCCGTCGTCGTGGTGCCCGCACCGCCGTGGTGCACGACGGCGGCGACCCGTCCGAAGAGTGCCTGCTGGTTGACCTCGCCGACGACGAAGCAGTCGTCGGCGTCGTCGATCGGGGCCAGGCCCGCCCAGCCGCGGGCGAGCAGCACGCGACGGCCTTGCGCACGGCTCGCTTCGACGGCCACCCGGGCGATGTCCTTCGGGGCGTGCGCGGCCATGCTGCCGAAGCCCACGTACACCGGGGGTGTGCCGGCGTCCAGGAACGCCTCCAGCTCTTCCGGGAGCGGACGCCCGTCGGGCAGGATCCACGCCCCGGTCTGCACGACGTCGAGGTCCGTCATGCCCTGCGACGGACACAGCGTCGCGTCCGCCGCCAGCCACGGCCGGTCGGTGAGGACGTGGTCGCGGACGTTGTCCACCGGCGGCAGACCGATCGCCGCCCGGTGACGGTTGAGCGCCTCGCCGTACAACGCGTTCACCCGCTGGGCGTCCTGTTCCCACAGCACCCGGTTGTCGGTCTCCTCCTGCGGGGACTGCTTGCCCGGCCGCTTCCCGGGAGCGAAGTGCCGCGACGGCAGGCCGGCGAGGTGGAAGCACGCCAGCACGTAGGGAATGCCGAGTTTTTCGGCCACGTCCCGGGCGCCGGCGGGCATCAGGCCAGTCGCCAGCACCGCGTCACATCCCTCGGCCGCCGCAGCGGTGAGCGCGTCGAACCGCGCGGCGACCAGCTCGGGGGCCAGCCGGAACGCGTCCTTCGCCGTCGGCGGCTTCGTTCCGGCGACCACCGAGCGCACCGCCGGACCGAGTGGCACCAGCGGCACGCGGACACGCGCCAACAGCGCCGCGAACTCCTCGTCCGGCGGCGCGCACACCCGTACCTGCGCGCCCAGTTCCCGCAGCTCCACCGCCAAGGCCGCCAGCGGTTCGACATCTCCGCGCGATCCCCACGCCGTCAACAACACTCGCACGTCGCGACTCCCAAATCGGCAGGTTGTGGCTTTAGGCCGCTGATTCTGCGGGACGAACCGGGTCTTGCCGCAAGCCCCCCTGTGCGCTATATGTTGAGAGTGGCAAGGAGTGCGAGCTCCTTGCCTTTGTCATGGAGCCTTTTCCCACCTCAGGCTGGCGCAAGGTGAAGCCCGAGGATGGCCTGGACGATGCCGGTGATGCCGGTGGTGCCGGTGATGCGGGTGGTGCTGCAGCGGAGTTTCCGCAGGAGGCGCCAGGCCTTGAGGGCGGCCATGGCCCGCTCGCCGAGGGCGCGGATGCGGGCATGGGCGACGTTGACGCCTTGCTGTCCGGCCGTCGGAGGGCAAAGGCGTCAGGTTCGGATTTCGTCGGCAGGAAGCGCGTGGCGCCTGGATCTGCCGAGCGCTCGTGTCGCCGTCACAGTCGACCGACGGCTACCCCCATGGTGTCGCCGGCGCCGACGGTGATGGGGGTCACGGCGTTGGTTGCGGTGTTGATCGCGAACACGGTTCCCTGGGGTGTCCCGTTGCCGTAGGAGCCGACCACGTAGGCGCTCTTGCCGTCGGGGGTGAGGGCCACCTCCGCGGGACGGAAGTACCTGCCTGACCCGGTGTCCGGTGGGATGTCGCCGATGGGGATGGTCTTGGTGACCTTGTCGGTGGTCAGGTTGATCACCGACACCTTGCCCTGCCTGATCTTGTTGTCGACGCCGACCACGTAGGCCCGCTTGCCGTTGGGGCTGATCGTCAGCCCGCCCGTGCCGGCACCGGGGATGGTGCGGACGATCTTCTGCTTCACGAGGTTGACCACCGAGACGGTGCCGCTGTTCCCGGTCACGTAAAGGCGCCTGCCGTCAGGGGTGACCGCCATGGCGTTGGCCGCTTCGTTGAGGCGGATGGTGGCGATGACCTGGTTGTCGGCGGTGTTGATCACGGACAGGCTGCCCTTGCTGTCGGCCACGTAGAGGCGCTTGCCGCCGGGATTGATCACCACCTGGTCGGGCCTGCTGGTCTTGATGGTGGCGGAGACCTGGTTGGTGGCGGTGTCGATCACCGACACCTTGTCCCCGTCGAAGGGGTTCTGCACGGCCACGTAGACGTGCTTGCCGTCCGGGGCGATCGCTTCCCCGTAGAGGAGGTCGGGAGAGAGTTCGTCCTTGTCGAAGGGGATGTCCGTGACGCTCTTCTTGGAGATGTTGACCGCCGACACGTACTTGAAGGCGTTGGTCACGTAGAGACTGGCGCCGTCGGGGGTGACCGCGACCTGCTCGGGGCCGCCGCCGACGGCGGTGGTCCCGAGCCCCTGGACCTTGTTCGTCCTCGTGTCGATCGGGTACACGTGGCCGTCGAGGCTGGTGATGTAGGCGTAGACCTGCCGTTGCGGCTTCGGCGGGTGCGGGGCGGCCGTGGCGGGCGCGGGTGCCAGCAGCACCAGCCCTGACGTGATGGCTACCGCGACGGTTCGCCGTACAGCGGATCGCTGAAAGTGCACGTGGCCCTCCGGATCGACGTGATGGTCTCTCGTGCCACCCGGTGTACCGCCGCGACTGACCAGCCGTCAGCGGATCTGTACGTCAGTCACCCGGAAGAGTGCCGGCCTGCGCACCACGCGACGGGGGATGGCACTGGGCCTTCGACCGTCACCCGGAGTCGCGCACCGGCGGAAGCGAACAGCCGCCTATCTCCCCGCCCAGGCCGGTCAGTTCGAAGACCCCGGATCCGATTCGCGGAACTGCACAGACGAGCCCCCGTGCCGGGCGCCGCGACCCGGTGAACCTTTCCGGCCACAGCACTAGGCGAAGATCCCGCTGGCGACGAAGCGGCGCAGGTGCGCGGCGAAGGCGGCGGCCTCGGCGGGGGGCCAGGACGAGAGGACGGCCGTGATGTGGTCGGCGAGGCGCCTGCGCAGCACCTCCACCGTGCGTTCTCCTTCGTCGGTCAGGGTGAGCAGGGTGGCGCGCTTGTCGGAGGGGTCGGGCTCCCGCCGCACCAGACCGGCCGCCTCCAGCCGGGAGGCGCGCCGGGTGACGCCCGAGCGGTCGAGCCCTACGTCCGGAGCCAGTTCCGCCGCGCTGAGGGGGCCGGTGCGGGCGAGTCCGCTGAGGACCGGATAGGTCAGCTCGTCCACCGCCTCCCCCATTCCGGCGGTCAGGGCCCGGTGCAGCTCGATCCGGGTGCTCCGCTTGAGCAGCACTCCCAGGGCGTCGGCGATCTCGCGTCCGGTGTTCGTCTCCATGGGCACCAGAATAACGTGCGCCACGCACGCGGATCGGCTAACGTGGCCAGAGAGCGTGCGCGACGCACGCACACCCGCCACGCCATCGCATTCCCTCGCATCCCGGAAAAGGGTCCGCCATGCACCGCACCGGTATCGCTGCCGCACTCACCGACCTGATCTTCACCCCGGGTCTCGACCTCCACGAGGCCGCCGACCGGCACTTCGCCCCCGACTACCGCCAGCGCACCGACGGGCGGTGGGACGACCGCGACGGCTTCCTGGAGCACATCGCCCACCTGCGCTCAATCGTGGCGGAAGGAACCGTCAAGGTCCACGACGAGCTGCACGACGGCGGACGCTACGCCGACCGCCACACCGTCCGCCTCACCAAGAAGGACGGCTCGACCGTGCGCACGGAGGTCTACGTCTTCGCGGACCTCGCCCCCGACGGCCGTTTCCGCCGCATAGAGGAAGTGACCCTCATGCTCGAAGGCTCCGACGCGGACCGCCACCTCGGCAGCGCCCGCTGAACCGACGGTGCAGCAGGGGGCGCCGGGATGGAGCGCTCGGTTTCACCCTCGCTCCCAGACAGCGCAGTTGCGGCCGGCATCGGCCGGCCCGTCCGGGACGGCGCTCGGGCACGGGTCGGGCTCCTCCGTGGGGGCGGGATGGCGTTCCCACCGCTGCTGCTTCGCAGGGGCTTCTGCCGCAGGCTGCAAGTACAGCGTGATCGCTCCGCCGACCAGGACGAGAATTGCCCACACGGCCACCGCCCAGCGCCTGATCGACCTCGTCATCGGCCCGCCCCTCATCACTTGCTGCCCTTGGACCCCGGCCCATTCTCCGTGACGTGCTCCCGTCCGGTGTGCGCCACATACAAGCGCCACATACGGGCGGCAGGGCTGTTCCAGGGGCCGTGCGAGTCCGGCGCTTTGCGTGGGATCGGCGTGCCTGCCGGGCCGGGCTGGACCGCGCCGGCGTGGTCGCAGGTCGCGGCCGGCGGCGCCCGCCGGGGGCGCCGCCGGGGTGGGGCCTACGGTTCCGGGTACGGGCCTGCGGCCTCGCGGTACGCCACGTGGCCGCCGAGGGCGCCGCTGAGGCCGACGGCCGTCAGGCCGCCCCACCCCCACAGCCGGCCCTTCGCCGTGCGGCCGCGGAGCCGTGCCGCCAGGGACACCGAGAAGCAGGCGACCGCGGCCACGTTCGAGACCGCGTGGGCCAGCCCCACCCGGGCCTGCTCGGGCGGCAGGTCGGCCCAGTCGGCCCAGCCGGCGACCGCCGCCGGGGCCACCCCGGCCAGTCCGACGGCGGTCAGGGTCGTGGCCGCACGCTGCGCTCCCGGAACAGCGTCCAGTACGCCGGCCGACAGCCAGCAGCCGATCGGTACCTGCACGAGGACCGGATGGACGGGGTGGCCCAGTGGCCTGCCCCGCAGCAGGTCGCGGACCTCGCCCAACGGGAGCGAGCGGATGCCCCGCTGGAGGACCCGGATCGCCGGATCCGCCACCGTGGCCCGCTCGATGCGGTCCAGGGCCGTCAGCCACCAGGTCGACGCGGTACCGAGCGTGTGTGTGTTCTTCATGCAGCACGCCTACCCGGCATCGCGCCGCCATCCCACCCCCGCGCCGACGGGCCGCCCGAACGGTCCGCTGCCAAGGGTGAGCCCCGCAGGCGCGGTCCGGGGCGGGACCGGCGCGGGAGCGACCGGCGCCGACCGTTCCCTTCGGCCGTCAGTGGGACGGCGCCCAATAGGCCGTCAGTCGCCCCCGGCCCGGCGTCAGTGCCTCCCAGCCGCCCGGCAGGTCCACGACCACCACACCCGACGTGGGAAAACGCGCCCGCAGCCGGTCCAGGAGCTCCGGCGGCCCACTGCCGCACAGTGCTACGGCCAGCTCGTGGATGCCCGCGTTGTGGCCGACGAGGAGGAGACGGGCGACCCCCGGTCCGCGTTCTGTCAGTACGGTCACCAGGCGGCTCGGTGCCGCGTCGTAGAGCCTTTCGTCGTACACGGTCGGCGGCGGGTTCCGCAGCGCGGCGAGGACCGGCTGCCACGTCTGCCTCGTCCTGCGGGACGGGGAGCACAGCGCCAGGTCGGCGTCGAAGCCGGACTGCGCCAGCCACCGGCCGGTCTCGTGCGCGTCGGCGCGGCCCCGGTCGCTCAGGGGGCGCTCGAAGTCGTCTACCTGCCCCTTGGGCACGGCCTTGGCGTGCCGAACCAGCAGCAGCCGGCAGCTCTCCGGACCGCCCGGGTCCGGGGCGGACGTCACGCGCGGCGCGGAATCCGAGGGCATGTCCGTCTCCTTCTCCCGGGTCCTACACGGTCATGGTGCGGCCGCACCACGCGGTACGCACCCCGCGCAGGTCGCGGACCGCCCGTATCCGCTGGAGCGGCGAACGCCGGGTGACCCCGCCACCGAGGGCGCGGTCGAGGGGGCCGCCCCCGATCTCCGCAGGTCGCGCTGATCCGGCCGCGGCCACGGGCGTGCGTGCCCATAGGGTGACGGCATGCCTCCCACCTTGAGTTCCAAGAAAACCGCCGCCGCGCTGCGCACATCGGCTCGTTTCTCCGCTGAGTTGCTGCTGGTCCTTGTGATGACTGCGGTGGCCCTGTGGCTTTTGGGCAAGATGTGGTCCGTCGTCTGGCCCTTGATAGTGGGCCTGTTGATGACCACCCTCACGTGGCCACCGGCCCGCTTCCTGCGCCGGCGCGGGTGGCGTCCGGCATTGGCCGCGTCCGTGGTCACCGTGCTGTTCCTGCTGGTCGCGGCGGGCATCGCGGCGCTGATCGCGGTGCCGGTCGCCTCCCAGTCGGGGCAGCTGACCGACGGCGTGGCCCAGGGCATCCAGAGGCTGCGCGAGTGGGCCGCCGGACCGCCGCTGAACATCGGTGACGACCAGATAACGGGCGCGTTCGACGCCGCGGTCGCCCGTGTCCAGGACAGCGTCGGGAGCCTGGTGACCACCGTCGTCACCGGGGTGAGCACCGTGTTCAACGGTGTCGTCACCGCCGTCCTCGCGGTCTTCCTGATGTTCTTCTTCCTCAAGGACGGCCCCCGTTTCCTGCCGTGGCTCACCCGTCAGCTCCCCGGCCGGCTCGCCACCGACGTGCCGGTCGTGGCGGAGCGCGGCTGGGACACCCTGGGGGCGTTCGTGCGTTCCCAGGCGTTCGTCGGTCTGCTCGACGCCGTCTTCATCGGCCTCGGCCTGTGGATCGTGGGGGTGCCGCTGGTGCTGCCGCTGGCGGTGCTGACCTTCGTCGCGGCGTTCGTGCCGATCGTCGGCGCCCTCTTCGCCGGTCTGGTCGCGGTGCTCATCGCCCTGGTGTCGAACGGCCTGACGGACGCCCTGATAGTGCTGGCGATCATCGTCCTGGTGCAGCAGCTCGAGGGCAACGTGTTCCAGCCCATGATCCAGAGCCGCGGGCTCGGGCTCCACGCGGCGGTGGTGCTGCTCGCGGTGACGCTGGGCGGCAGCCTGGCGGGCATCGTCGGAAGCCTGCTCGCGGTACCGGTCGCCGCGCTGATCGCGGTCGTCTGGAACTACCTGCGCGAGGAACTCGGCGACCCGCCGCAGGAGCCGGAGACGGCAGCGGCAGCGGCGCCCGCAGCCTGAACCGGGCTCGGCCGAGCGGCACGCAGGGTCCACCGGGCGAATCCTCGCACCGCCGCCCGCACCACCGGCAAGGGCGGGCCCCGCGCCGATGGCGTGGTGCCCGCCCTTGCCGGTGGGTCGTGCCGTGCGGAGCCGGGGCCATGCCCGGCGGGGCCGGTCAGTCCGTGCCGAACTCCATCGCGGCGCGGTCCAGCATCTCGTCGTCGCCGGCGGCTTCGCCGCGCGAGGCGATGGCCTCGGCGCCGCCCTCCTGCATGGCGCCGATGAGCCCGGTCGCGGCCGCCTGGGCAGCGCCGATGGCGGGGTGCGAGGTGCCGAGCAGGCCGAGTCCGGCGTACTGCTCCAGCTTGGCCCGCGAGTCGGCGATGTCGAGGTTGCGCATGGTGAGCTGGCCGATCCGGTCCACCGGACCGAAGGCCGAGTCCTCGGTGCGCTCCATGGACAGCTTGTCCGGGTGGTAGCTGAAGGCCGGGCCCGTGGTGTCGAGGATGGAGTAGTCCTCACCGCGCCGCAGCCGCAGCGTGACCTCGCCGGTGACGGCCGTGCCGACCCAGCGCTGCAGGGACTCACGCACCATCAGCGCCTGCGGGTCGAGCCAGCGGCCCTCGTACATCAGCCGGCCGAGGCGACGGCCCTCGTTGTGGTACTGCGCGAGGGTGTCCTCGTTGTGGATCGCGTTGACGAGGCGCTCGTAGGCCGCATGCAGCAGGGCCATGCCGGGCGCCTCGTAGATGCCGCGGCTCTTGGCCTCGATGATCCGGTTCTCGATCTGGTCCGACATGCCCATGCCGTGGCGGCCGCCGATGGCGTTGGCCTCCATCACCAGGTCCACCGGGGAGTCGAAGGCGACGCCGTTGACCGTCACCGGGCGGCCCTGTTCGAAGCCGATCGTCACGTCCTCCGCGGCGATCTCCACCGAGGGGTCCCAGAACCGGACGCCCATGATCGGCTCCACGGTCTCCACGCCCGTGTCCAGGTGCTCCAGGGTCTTGGCCTCGTGGGTGGCGCCCCAGATGTTGGCGTCGGTGGAGTACGCCTTCTCCGTACTGTCGCGGTAGGGCAGCTCGTGGGCGAGCAGCCACTGCGACATCTCCTTGCGGCCGCCGAGCTCGGTCACGAAGTCCGCGTCCAGCCACGGCTTGTAGATCCGCAGGTGCGGATTGGCGAGCAGGCCGTAGCGGTAGAACCGCTCGATGTCGTTGCCCTTGAAGGTCGAGCCGTCGCCCCAGATCTGTACGTCGTCCTCCAGCATCGCCCGTACCAGCAGGGTGCCGGTGACGGCGCGGCCGAGCGGGGTGGTGTTGAAGTAGGCACGACCGCCGGAGCGGATGTGGAACGCGCCGCAGGCGAGCGCGGCCAGGCCCTCCTCCACCAGCGCGGCGCGGCAGTCGACCAGGCGGGCGATCTCGGCGCCGTAGGTCTTCGCGCGACCGGGCACCGAGGCGATGTCGGGCTCGTCGTACTGGCCGATGTCGGCGGTGTAGGTGCACGGGATGGCGCCCTTGTCGCGCATCCACGCGACCGCGACGGAAGTGTCGAGGCCGCCCGAGAAGGCGATGCCGACGCGCTCGTCGGCGGGAAGGGAGGTGAGGACCTTAGACATAGGAAGAGTATGCATAAACATGTATGGTCATGCAAAACCCGGGGTGCGCGGGCGGGTCCGAGCCGCCGGGCACGCCGCCCGGAAATCCGGTCGTGAGACGGTCACCGGACCGAGCGGACCGCATCTGCGGCCATGGGACCGTCCGGCGCCTGTGAGGCACGCCACACGGGAGGGGCGACCGAGTCGCGTTTACGGGCGCGGCAGCCGGTCACAAGCGGGGACGGGAAGCGGTTACTGAGCGGTGCGGCTCCCCGGTGGCCGTGGGCGGTCGCGCCATACGGGTCTCCCCCGACCCGCCTTCCGTATGGTGCGACCGCCCACGGTCTTTGCGTCAGCGCCCGGCGCGGTGGTCGTAGACCGTGAGGGACAGCGCCTTCATCGCGGCCCTGGCCCGCTCCGCGTCCTGGCCCTGGTCGACGGCCTCCAGCGCGGCCGCCGCCGACACCCGTACCGCGAGCGGCAGACCGTCGTAGGCCGAGACGCGGTAGGCGACGGTACGGCGCGCTTCCCGCTCCTGCCCGCTCACCCCGTCCGGGGTGAGCGGGAAGACCGCGGCCTGATACGTCGCGATGCTCACGAGGACCGCGTCGGCGATCCCCTCCGCGTACCCGCCGGACCGGGCGCCGTCCTGATCGGGCCGCAGGAAGGCCGCCACGTGGCGGCGGGAGAGGAACGAGCCGATGCCCGCGCCCAGTCCGGCGGCCGCACCGGCCACCGCGGCCGTCAGCCGGCCGCCCAGGAGAAGGCCGAAGCAGGCTCCCGCGACGGCGCCGCACGTCACCAGTACGAAGGTGATCATCAGGTGTATGCGGACGGCGATCGAGGACCTCATGCCCAGCAGTATGCACAGCGCCCTGGCGCCCTCCGGGGCCCGGCCCGGCTGCGAAGGGCCCCCGATCGGTCCCGGAGGGCACGGGCCGCACCCCGGAGGGCACGGGCGGACCCCGGAGGGCACGGGCCGGACCCGTCACGGCCCCGGCGGGCGGCGCCGTGACGGATCTTCAGGAGGGCCGGGTCGTCGAGAAGGCGGTCACCGTCACCTTGTCGTCGCACTCCGCGAAGATGCCGTCGTCCATGGAGAGCCGGTGCGAGCCCGCGTCCGGGACGCCGAGGGCGAGCGTGCGGAAGGTGGTCGGCGTGGCGCCGGACACGCAGTAGCCGTCGGCCTCCCCCTGGACGTTGACGAAGGTGAGTTTCGTCCAGGCCCGGCCGCCCGGAACCAGGGACACGGTGGCGGCGGAGCCGCCGGGGGTGGTGGTGAGCGGGATGTTCCGGCCGGGTGACCCGTCGCCGATCCCGGCGGCGGTC
This sequence comes from Streptomyces sp. CB00455, assembly GCF_001905445.1. Lineage (GTDB taxonomy): Bacteria > Actinomycetota > Actinomycetes > Streptomycetales > Streptomycetaceae > Streptomyces. The sequence goes on from NZ_LIVQ01000005.1 coordinate 63,029, forward strand.
GGGAATCCGCGCAGGGTGCAGGCGTGCGTCGAGGTGTTCGTCACGGAGACGACGACGGCTCCCGTTCCCGTCCCCGTCGGCCGGACATCGGCCTGGTGGCCGTCGGAGACCTTGACCTGGTCGGCCGTACATGCCTTCCCGCCGGCGGCCGGGCCGGGCGCTGAAGGGCCGGGTCCGCTGGGGCCCGCCCCGGCCGGGGTTCCGGCGGAGGAACCGCCCGCCGGCGTCGGCAGCGCCGAAGCCGGTCCCGTGGACGGGGGCGCCGACGGTTCGGGGAGCGCGCCGTCGTCACCGGCCGGCGTGCAGCCGCCCACCAGGGCGGCGAGCGCCACCGCCACGACCATCGCTCCGGCTGCCCGGCTGACACCCGCTGTGTGCTGCATGTGCGCTCCCGAGGTTCACGACCGGTCCCACGCCGGCACTCGTGGACGAAGACACCACGGGGCCGTGCCGCAGTTCTGCGGGACACGGCGTTGTGGCGGATCCGTGACCGGCCCACGACACAGCGGTGAGGCGCCCTGGGCCGGCCCCGGCCAACGGCCCGTCGGACGCACCTGTGCACAGCCCGCTCGGCCGCCGACGACGTGCCGTGCGGTGCCGAGCGGTGCCGTGCCGTGCCGTGCCGTGCACCAGCCTCTGCCGGCGCGTGCTCTACGCCCACAGGCCGAGCTGGCTGGACGCGCAGCCGTAGACCGGCGACCGGCACGCGGTCCGGGTATCACGCGGTCCGGGTATGCGGAGGCGGTCCGGGCGTGGAGGCGGCCCGGCTGTGTGGAGGCGGCCCGGCTGTGTGGAGGCGGCCCGGCTCTGTGGAGGCGGTCCGGCTGTGCCGGGTCCGGGCGTGCAGTGGTCCGGAGTCACCGACCTGTGCGGCACCGCCGTCCCGACGGCCGGCGCCCTCCCCGCCTGACGGGCACGGTGACGCGGCGGCGGGCCTCATCCCGCCTTGCGCAGGATCCTGGTCACCGCCGCCCCGTCGGCGGGGGTGAACGGCCCGGAGAGCCGGTGGCCGACCGCTTCCGCGAGGGCCGCCGTGTTCAGGTCCACGGTGTGCTCCACCAGCCGCGCCAGGTGTTCGACGGCTTCCCGGCCCCGCCACCAGCCGACCACGACGACGGCGGCTCCGGCCGGCGCCGCGGGCCACCACCACAGGCCGAGCACGAGGTAGAGCGCCCCCCAGCCCGCCGATCGCGCCGCGGCCGAGAAGACCGCCTGCGCCTCGGCCAGCGGGATACGGGCCTCCTCGGACAGCGTCAGCCACAGGCACGGCCATACGGTGGCCAGGTCCAGGTCGTAGGCGCGGCGGACCCGCGCGTCCGCCGAGCGCATCCGGTCGCCCATCCAGGTCGCCACCCGCGGCTCGGTCAGCGCGATCCGGTCCCGGGCGGCGGCCAGAGCGGCGGTGTCCGGCGCAGTGCCGTCCGGCCGCGGCGGACGCATCCCGCGCAGGATGCGGGCCTTCTCCCGCAGCGCCTGCTCGTACCGCAGGGTCGCCGCCGTCCAGCGGCGCTTGCGCCGGCGGGCCAGGGGCGCCCCCAGCCGCCCCCAGTCCTCGGTCCACAGCAGGGAGAACAGCCGTCCCAGGCAGCGGGCCGCGCCCCCTGCGGCGAGGGCGCCGGCGCCGACGGCTGCCGCGGTCAGCAGCAGCGCTCCGTTGCTCTGCGCGACCGGGGACACGGCGAAGCGGTCGAGGGCGTCCCGCAGCCGGGCCGCGTCCGTGGCGTGGGCGTGTCCGAGTTCGAGCGCCGCCGCGACGGCGCAGACGTACAGCACGCCGGGCAACACCACGACCGCCAGCCAGCGTTCGGCGAGCCTGCCGCCGAGGGAGGCCAGCAGCGCCGTCACGCCTCCATCCGAAACGGCGGCAACGGGCACTGCCAGACGGCGCACTGCGGTTGCCCGGCTCCCGCCCGCGGGATCTCCACCCGGTCGCACAGATCGCCGGGGCAGACCAGCACCTCCTCCACCGGCCGGGCCGCGGCCAGTCCGGGAAGCGGCTGGTAGGGCCCTCCCGGTGCGGCCTGCGGACCGCGCCCCGCCGTCCAGGCGCCCGTCAGACCGTGGCGTCGCAGCAGTTCCTCGATCTCCGCGAGGACCCTGCGCGCCTGGTCCTCGCCGGCCGCAGGCACCCGCAGCCGGGCCAGGGCGGCCCTGGCCTCCTCCCCCACCAGTTCGGGGAGTTCGGCCAGGTCCGCGCACATACGGGACACCTGTCCGGCCGTCACCTCCGACAGTCGCGTCGCCGCCGGGCGTTCGCCGCGCATCGTGTCCTGCCCCTCCGCCGGCGGGCGCACGGCATTGACCGCGCGCGACCGGGACCCGCCTGCTTCCTTGTGTGTCAGGGTAGTTGGAGGGGGACGGACGGCACACGGAGATCGACGGAGGCGGCCGGGAGCATGACGCGAGACGACGCGGCCGGTCCGCGCCCCCACGCCGACCCTGACGGGGACCCGCGCCCCGGCTCCTCCCGGTTGTCCGGTGGTCCGGGCGGCGCACGCGGCCCGGGCGCCGGGGGCGTCAGCGGCGGCTTCGACGCGCGCGTCGCGGCGGCGCGTGCGGCCCTGGAGCGGGAGCCCCGCCCGGCCCAGCGGCACGCCGCCCTGCTGACCGGGCTCGGTGCGGCCCTGCTGGCCCGCTTCGGACAGGACCACGACCCCGTCGACGCACAGGAGGCGGTGCACTGGCTCGGCAAGGCGTTCGCCGCATCACCGGTCACGGCGGACGAAACCGTCGAACGGGTCGTCCTGCTCGCCGAGGCGCTCGACGCCGTCGCAGACTCCGGGGGCAGCAACCGCGCAGAAGCCGTACGGCTCCTCGGCGCGGCCCTCCAGGTGCGGCCGGCCGGGCATCCCGACCGGCCCGTCCTGCTGCTGGTGACGTTCCAGACCCTCCTCGCGGCGTACAAGGCGGGCGGGCGCGCCACGGACCTGGACGAGGCGATCAGCAGGGGGCGCGAAGCCGTGGCGGCCACGGCTGCCGGCAGCCCGGTGAACGAGTCCGCCGCCCGCGGCCTGCTCGGCACGGCCTTGCACACCCGCTACCGGCTCCAGGGAAGCGCCGCCGACCTCGACGAGGCTATCGACCTGCTGGGGCGTGCAGCGGACCTGGCCACCGGGCACAACCGGGCGGTGGCGGCCGCCGAACTGTCCGCCTGCCTGCTCACCCGGGCCCGCCCGACCCGCCACACCGGGGACGTGGACCGCGCCATCGAGGTCCTGCGGACCACGATCGACCTGCCCCCGGAGGGCGGGTGGCAGCGCGAAGCCCGCCACGGCCTGCTGACCTCGCTCGGCACGGCCCTGATCCGCCGTCACGAACGCACGGGCGACGACGAGTCCCTGGGCGAGGCGTTCCGGGTCGCCGCGTCGGCCTTCGAACTGCTGCCGGACAGGCACCCCGACCGGCCGGACGCCGTGGCCAACCTGGCCTCCGTACTGGAGCGCATCCACCGTCACACCGGCGACACCGCGCCGCTGGAGATCGCGGTCGGCTACTTCCGGCACGCCCTCGCCCACGCGCCGGAAGACACGCCGCACGGCTGGAAGTTCCTCGACGGCCTCGCCTACGCACTGCGCCGCCTGTACGACGCCCGGGGGGACCTCGCCGATCTGCACGAGGCGGTCGAGCTGCTCCGCGACGCGGCCGGCTCGTTCGCCCCGGACGATCCGGAGCAGATGGCGACGCTGCACTCCCTCGTCCAGGCACTGCGCGCCGAGCACCTGCACACGGGCGAGCGCCGCCCGCTGCACGAGGCGGCTCGGTATGCGGAGTCGGCCGTGGCCGTGCGCACCGCGCCCGTCAGCCGCCGGGTCGAGGCGCTCGCCTTCCAGGGGCACGTGCGGGCCGGCCTCGGGCAGTGGGACGCGGCGGCCGCCGCGCTCGCGGAGGCCGTGGCCCTGCTGCCGCGTCTGGCCTCCCGCGACCGGCTGCTGATCGACCAGCACCACGACCTCGGAGCCAGCGCCGGGCTGGCCTCGGCAGCCGCCGGCTGCGCGCTCAACGCCGGCCGGCGGGGACGCGCCCTGGAGCTCATCGAACACGGCCGCGGGGTCATGCTGGCCCGCCGGCTCACCGCCCGCGGCGGGCTGGAGCCCCTGTGGCAGGCCGACGCGGGCCTCGCCGAGGAGTACCTCCGGCTGCGGCGCGCCATCGACCCGGCGCGGCCGCCGGACCCGCCCTTCGCCCACGGCCGCGGTCCGCGGGACGGCGCCGCGCTGCCCGGCGCGGCCGGGCCGGGTGCCGGCGCCGGGCCGGGTGCCGGCGCCGGTGCCGGACCACGCGGCGGCGCCGGGCCGGGTCCGGACGGGGAGGCGCAGTGGGAGGACCTGCTCCGGCGCATCCGGGCGCTGCCGGGCCTCGACTCCTTCCTCCGCCCGCCCACCGCCGCGGAATTGCTCTCCGACACCGGGGCGGAGCCCGTCGCGGTCGTCGTCCCCAGCAGGTACCGCTGCGACGCCCTGCTGCTGTGCCGCGGCCGGCTGGAGGTGCTCCGGCTGCCCGGCCTGACCTTCACCGCCGCCTTCGACCAGGCCGACCGGCTCCGCGAGGCCACGGCGGCCGCGCACGATCCCGCCGTCGGGGCCCGGCAGCGGATGGCCGCGCAGCAGACGGTCGCCGGAGTCCTGGACTGGTTGTGGCACACGACCGTGGGCCCCGTGCTGCACCGCCTCCGGATCCGTACCGCGCCCCGTCCCGGAGCTCCCTGGCCGAGGGTGTGGTGGTGCCCGACGGGCCCCATGGCGCTGCTGCCGCTGCATGCGGCGCAGTCGTCTCCCGGGGGCGGTGGGCGCCGGTTGCGGGGCGGGGAGGGCGCGGCCCTGGACCGGGTCGTGTCCTCGTACACGCCGACGGTCGAGGCGCTGCGCCGCGTCCGGTCCCGGCCGCCGGGGGACCCCGCGCGGGCGTCGGCCTGCGTGGTGGCGATGGGTCGGACCGGCGGCGGCTACGGTGCGCTGCCCGCGGCGGCCGAGGAGGCGGCCGTGGCCGCGGCGGCGCTGCCCGCCGCCCGGATCACCGCGGACGGGGACGCCGTACGGGACAGCGTGCTGGCCGCGTTGCGCGGGGCCAGCCACGCCCACTTCGCCTGCCACGCCGTCGACGACCAGCAGCGCCCGGGGGCCGCCCGGCTGCTGACCGCCGACCACGCCGAACATCCGCTGACGGTGGCCGACCTGTCCGGGCTCGGCATCGAGCGGGCGGAGTTGGCCTTCCTGTCCGCCTGCTCGACCGCCCGCGGGGCCCCTGCCCTCGCCGACGAGGCGGTGCACATCACGGGGGCGTTCCTGCTGGCCGGGTTCCGGCACGTGGTGGGCACGTTGTGGCAGGTCGACGACGCGGCCTCGCTGGAGGTCACGCGCCTGTTCTACGGGGGCACGGACCGCGCCGGCGCCGGGTCCTGGGTGCGCGCCGACCGGGCGCCGTACGCCCTGCACGACGCGGTGCGCGTGCTGCGGGCCCGCTACCCGCGGACCCCCACCCTCTGGGCCGCGCACACGCACACCGGGGCCTGACCGGACGGGCGGCGGACCGGGGCGTGACCGGCCGGGCGGCGGACCGGGGCGTGACCGGCCGGGCGGCGGACCGGGGCGCGGTCAGTCCCGGCGCAGGGCCGCCAGCAGCAGCCGCGTCCTCTCGGTGTCCGGGTGCCCCGGGCCCTGGGCACGTTCCCGGCCGGCCAGGCACGCCCGCGCCTCGCGTACGGCGCCCTGCCGGTCCCCGGCGGCGGCCAGCAGTTCGGCGTACCGCTCCCGGGCGGCCAGGGTGAGCGGGTGGTCGGGGCCGGCGGCGCGGACGTAGCCGTCGACCGCGGCGCGGATCGCGCCGACCGCCTCCTGTGTCCGCTCCGTCAGGGCCAGGGCGTCGGCGAGGCCGTGCCGCGCGTGGAGCGTCACTTCGTGGAGGGCTCCGAGTGCGCGCTCGGCGTCGGCCACCACCGCCCTGGAGGCGGGCAGGGCCGCGGCGAAGCGGTGCAGCGAGAGCAGGGCGGTGACGTGGTTGCTGCGGGCCTGGAGCACGGCGGCGGAGTCGGGGCCCTCCGCCCGGTCGAAGCCCTCCACGAGCCGGGCGCAGACCCGTTCGGTCTCTTCCGCCATCCCCCGTGCCCGCAGCACCGCGGCCAGCCTCATCAGCCCGTGCAGGGTTTCCGTGGCGTCGGGTCCGCCGATCCGCTCCCATACGGCGATGGCGGCACGCTGCACCTGCTCGGATTCGTCCAGCCGCCCGAGCCGGAACAGCAGGTTGCCGAGGTTGCCGCCGCTGTTGGCCGTCTCCGGGTCCCCCGGGCCGAGGACGGCCCGGCGCCGCTCGTACACGTGACGCTGGATCTTCTCCGCTTGCGCGTAGTCGCCTTGCCGGTACAGGGCGAAGGCGAGACTGTGCCCGGTGGCGAGGGTGTCCGGGTGGTCGGGGCCGAGGGTGGCCTGGCGCAGGGCCAGGACCCGCCGGTAGACGGCGGCGGCTTCGGCGGGATCGCGCTGCTGCATGAGGTAGCGGGCGTGCCGGGTGAGCAGTTCCGCCGCGCGGGGATCGTCGGCCGCGTAGTCGTCGAGTTCGGCCTCGACGAGGAGGAAGCTGGACATGACCGGCCCGAGGGTCACCTCGATCACCGGGGTCCCGTCGGCCTTCTCCCCGCGGGTGACGGTGAACGGCGCGTCCCCGGACTCGTCGGTCCTCGCCCTCCGGCGACCCCGGCTCCTGTCCCCGCCCCCGTCCCCGTCGCCGTCCGGGGCCGCGTCCCCGCGCAACCGCCGCCGGATCCGCGCCCATGTGCCCTCGCCCACGACGATTCCCCCTCACCATCAGGTGACGCACACCCCGCCGCCACGCAGGGTACGGCGGCGGCCCGGCCGGGGAACACCCCTGCTGCTGCGCAGCCATGCGCCGGGGGACGACGCCGCGACCCGGACCGGCACGTCGCTCGCTCACCCGCTCGTACGCTCCGACGGCTCGTCCGTTCCGACGCTCGTCCGTTCCGAGGGCCGCCTGTTGCGCGGGCCGCCCATCCGCGGGCCGCCCCGCCCGCCCGCCCCGGCGTGCCCGCTCCCGTCTGCTCGCTCGCCCACCCGCCCGCATGTTCTCCCGCGAACCGCCGCCCACGTCCCACTCGCACCCGGTGGCGACCACACGGTGTGCGTCCTCGGGCCGCACGATGCGGGGAGCTGTCCCCGTTTCTTTGATAGCGTGGCGTCAAACGGGGACCTCTCCCCACTTGAGGAAGGGAAGAACTTCCGTGCCTGCCCCGACCCTTGAGGAACTGGCTCCAGCGGGCGCCGACCCCGGCGCCGGCCCCTATCCCGTGTACGCCGCCCTGCGGGAGCGCGGCCTCGTGCACCGGATCCACGTGCCGGGAACCGGCGATGCCTGGTTGGTGATCGGCCGGGACGAGGTGCGGGCGGCGCTCGCCGATCCGAGGCTGCGCAACGACATCCGCCATTCGGCGTCGTGGGAGAGCGACGGCGGGAACGCCGTCGGGCTCAACATGCTGCAGGCCGACGCACCCCGGCACACCCGGCTGCGCGGCCTGGTCGCCCGGGAGTTCACCGCCGGACGTGTCGCCGCCCTGGGCCCCCGCGTCCAGCGGGCGGCCGACGCACTCCTGGACGCCCTGCCCACGGCCGGCACGGCCGATCTGGTCGACGCCTACGCCCTCCCACTGCCCCTGACCGTCATCTGCGAGCTGCTCGGCGTGCCGGGCGAGGACCGGCACCTGTTCCACGCCTGGTCCAGCGAGCTCGTCACACCGACGTCGGCGGGCGCGGCGGACGCCGCCGGCGCGGAGATGAGCGCCTACTTCGCCCGCCTCATCGACCTCAAATCCGCCGACCCGGGGGCGGACCTGCTGAGTTCGCTGGTCCGCGCCCACGCCCGGGAGGAGCGGCTCGACGCCGGGGAACTCCTCGGCATGGCCTTCCTGTTGCTCGTCGCCGGACACGAGACGACGGTCAACCTGATCTCGGCGGGCGTCCTGGCGCTGCTGCGCCATCCGGATCAACTGGCCGCATTGCGGGGCGACATGAGCTTGCTGGACGGCGCCGTCGAGGAGATCCTGCGCTACGACGGACCGGTCACCGCCGCCGCCTTCCGGTACGCCGCCGAACCACTGGAGATCGACGGGGTCCGCATTCCGGCCGGTGACAGCGTGCTGCTCTCGCCGGCCGCGGCCTCCCGGGATCCCCGTCACTTCCCCGACCCCGACCGCTTCGACATCCGGCGGCCGCCCCGCGGGCACCTCGCCTTCGGACACGGCGTCCACCACTGCCTGGGCGCGCCGCTGGCCCGCGCCGAGGGGCGGATCGCCCTGGAGACGCTGTTGCGGCGCTGCCCGGACCTCGCGCTGACCGTGGATGCGGACACGCTGGTGCACCGTCAGGGCGTCATGCTCCGGGGCCTGGCAGCACTGCCCGTCCGCTGGTCGCGGCGGCTCGCGGCATCGCCCGTCTGACCGGGGCGGCGCCGGTGGCCCGCGCGGATCGCGCGGATCGCACGGACCTAAGCCGGCGACGCCGGCCGGGCACGGTGCGGGCCCAGGTCGCGCAGTACGTCGCCCAGTTCGCCCGGGGACAGCGGCGCCCCGGGCAGGGCGCGCGCCGGGGCCGGGCCGGTGCGCAGCCCGTCGAGGACGAGCGTCAGCGACCGGCGCCAGCCGTCGGGGACCGTCGCGGCGAGGGCGGGGACGATCCGGCCGAGTGCGGCGAGCAGCAGGAGCAGGTCCTCGGTGGTGACATCGGCACGCAGGACGCCGCTCTCGCGGGCGCGCGCCAGCAGGAGGTCCACGGTTTCGCGGTTGTGGGCGTGGATCGCGTCCAGGGACGGGACGCCCTCGATGCTCGAGGTCATCAGGTCGTTCGCGCCGCGGTCGGCGGCGAGCCCGGCGAACACCTCTTCCAGATAGCCGGTCAGTCCGCTCCAGCCGTCCTCGGCCCCGCGGGCCCGCTCCCCGGCCGCCACGGTGTGGGCGAGCCGGTCGTGGAAGACCTCCTCGATCAGGGCCGCGCGGGTGGGGAAGTGCCGGTAGAGCGTGGCGTTGCCGACGCCGGCCCGGCGGGCGATCTCGTCGAAGGGGGCGTCGAGCCCCTGACCGGCGAAGACCTCGCGGGCTGCGGCGACGAGGAGTTCGCGGTTGCGTCGCGCGTCCCGGCGTACGGACATGGGTGCCTCCACAGGTAGTGGGGACCATTCCCCGGTACTGATGTTATCGTCGGAGCAGGAAACGGGGAGCAATCCCCATTTTGGTCGGCTGGGAGCGGGGGCGGAAGGTGCGGGACGACGGCACGACTCTGGTACTGGGTGGCGGAGGTCCCCTCGGCGCGGCGTGGCTCGCGGGGATGCTGGCCGGCCTGGCCGCCGCGGGGGGCCGGGCGGCCGAGGTGGTCGCCTCCGGCCGGCTGCTCGGCACGTCCGCGGGGGCCGTGCTCGGCGCCCGCCTGGCGGCGGGGACCTCCGCCGTGGAGCTGTACCGGCGTCAACTGGAGGGCGCAGACCGGATCGACCTGACGGTGACGGCCCGCCAGAGCGCCGGATTCCTCTGGGCGGCGCTCGGTTCGCGGACCAGTCAGGGATCGGCCCGGCGACTGGGGCGGGCCGCCCTGGCCGTCCGCAGTGCACCCCCGTACGCGGCGCGCGACGCCGTCGTCGGTTTGCTGGGAGACGTACGGGCATGGCCCGACCGGCCGTTGCGCGTGGTGGCCGTCGACGCGCGCACGGGAGAGCCCGCCGCCTTCGACGCGGCATCGGGCGTCACCCTCCTCGACGCGGTGGCGGCGAGCTGCGCGGTGCCGGTGGTGTGGCCCGCGGTCACCGTCGCGGGACGGCAGTGGATCGACGGCGGGGTCCGCTCGACCACCAACTGCGCGCTGGCGGGCGGGGCGCGGCGCGTGGTGGTCCTGGCGCCGGTCCCCAAGCCGCCGGGCCCGCACCGGACCGCGGCCGAAGAAGCCGCCGCCCTGGCACGGGGCGGGGCGCGGGTCACCGTGATCTCCCCGGACCGAGAGACGCGCCGGGTGATGGGACGCAACATGGCCGACGCCGCTCGCGCCGCGGCCACCGCCCGCGCGGCGCACGCCCAGGCCACCCGTCACCTGGCCGACGTCGCCCGGACCGCGGACGCGTAGGTCCTGTCGTCGAAGGAGCGCCGGCAAGGCGCGCGGCGTCCGGCGTCGCCCGTGTCCCGCCCGGGCCGGCGACAGGGTGGCGACCGGGCTCAGCGCACGTGGGCCTCGACCTCCCCGAACACCGTGGGGTCGGTCCGCAGCTGCCCGTGACTGAGGCACCGGGTCGTATGGTTGACGGCGCCGGCGAGGGCCACACTGCTGTCCGGATTGATGACGATGTCGCAGGGCGAGCCCCAGGTGGCGTAGCGGGAGGGGCCCGGGGTCTCGTCCCCGGAGTTCAGGTCGTTCAGGAAGGCGGAGCCGGGCCGCATCTCCCTGCAGGCGACCCCCGCGCACAAGCGGGCGGTGTCCGTGCCGTGGTTGGGCCCCGCCAGGGACACCCACGCATCGACCTTGGACCCGCCCGCGAGGTTCTTGAGGTAGCGGCGGGCGGACAGCGCGCCCATCGAGTGGGTGATGATGTCGACCTTGGCGGCCCCGGTGGCGGCCAGGACGCGGTCGATCTCCTCGGCGAGCAGGGCCGCCGTGGTGGCGTTGGTCCGGCTGCTGTCATAGGTCCACTGGTCGAGGCGGTCGGCGGGCCAGCCGTCGGCCCGGAAGCGGCCGGCCATCTCGTCCCAGGCGGATCCCTCCGCGCTCCACCCGTGGACGAACACGACCGGGTCCGGGGCGGCGGCCGCGGGAGCTTGGGCCGGGGCCGGGGCGAGGGACGCCAGGGCGAGGAGGAGCGCGGGCAGGCCGCGCAGCATCAGGTTTTCGATCACCTGGGGAGATGTAGCGCCCCCTCCCGGCGGCCACGGGGAAAGGGGAGACGGCTCACCCGCTCGGACCGCCGGATTCACCGGAGGAACGTTGCGCCCGCCCCCGAGCGCGCAGCCCGCGGTCGGATGCCTGTCCCCGAGGGCCGCCGGGACCGCATAATGCGGCGGTGACGAGCAACGACGTGGTCCTGGACTGCCAACTGCCCCTGGAGGCCCGGATAGGCCGGCTCGCCGGGATGTGGATCCGCGACGGCCGCCGCGCCCGCCACCTGGTGACGGGCAAGGCGTTCTTCGCGGTGTACTCCTGGCACCTGCTGCACTGGACCGACCACGACATCGCGTGGGCGGAGTTCGTCGCCGCGTCGTACGACTCCATCGGCGGCCGGGGCGGCTGGGAGGCCATGCTCCGCGAGCGGACCACCTGCCAGACCTGCGGCGACAGCTACCTGTTGGAGAACATCGGGCTGTGCACCGGCTGCATGCGCTACACCTGTTACTCCTGCGGCGGTCACGAGCGCTGCGCCGGAGAGATCGTCTGACCGGGGCCGGCCCGGCCCCCGCCGCCGGCCGGCGCCGCTGGCCCCGCGGTGCGGAGCCCTCGTAGGGTGCACCCAGCAGAGATCACACACCGCGGAGGGCGTGCCCGTGCACGGACACGAAGAAGAACAGAACACCGGCGGCGCACGGCCGTCCGCAAGCGGCGCCGAGGCCACGGTGGTGCGGGTCATGGGCGACATCGACATGGACCGGACCGACGAGCTGCGCAGCATGCTGATGGAAGCGGTCGCCGACGACGGCTCCGGTCCCGTCGTCGTCGACGTCAGCGGCCTCACCTTCTGCGACTCGACCGGGCTGTCCGTGCTGCTGCGGGCGCGCATGGCCGCGGAGGAAGCCGGGCGCGCCATGTGCCTGGCCGGCCCGACCCAGCAGCTGGTCCGGCTCCTGGAGGTCACCGGCGCCGGCGCGCTGCTGCCGGTCGTTCCCGTCCCGGAGCCGGCGCCCGAGGCGGGCTGAAACCCAGTCGCCGAAGTCCCGCCCGGCCCGCCGAGGTCCGCAGAGCAAGACCTGGGGTCCGGCAGGCGGCAGGCGGTCGGCGACCGGCGCGGTCAGGAGGGCGAGCGCGTGGAGGGGCCTCCCGCCATGGAGGAGTCGGCGCCTGTCGAAGCGGTCGCCGCCTGTCGAATCGGTCGCCGAGCGGGCCGGCGCCGCCGCTCCGGTGGCCGCTTCAGGACAGGCCGTCGATCTCGCGTACGAGACGCGCCCCTTCCCGAGTCATGATCTCCGGGTCGCGCAGGGCGTTGGCCAGCAGGGACATGCCCTGGTAGGCACCGACGAGCGCCACGGCCAGACCCGCGGGGTCGGCGGCGCCCAGCAGCCCGTACTGCCGTTCCACCCAGCTCAGCAGCCCGCGGATGACGCGGCCCGCCGCGAGGTCGAGACCGCCCTCGGTGCGCTTGTCCAGCTCGACGGCGAGCGTGCCCGTGGGACAGCCGTAGCGGGCCGCCGTGTCGCGCTGGGCGACCCATGCGGCCACGAGCCCCTTCAGGCGTTCGCGGGGGTCCGGGAGCTGGTCGAGCTCGCCGGTGAGGGCTTCCAGGTGCCTGGTGTGCTCCGCGAGTGCGGCCTCGATCAGCTCGTCCTTGGTCTTGAAGTAGTAGTACACGTTGCCCGAGGGGACATCGGCGGCGCGGGCGATGTCGGCGATGGTCGTGCGCTCCACGCCCTGCTCGTGCAGGATCCGGGCGGTGGCGGCCGTCAGCCGCTGCCGCTTCCCGGCGGCCTTGGCCCGGGGGCTCCGGGATTCCGTTGAGTCAGTCACCCGACTGACTATAGACAGCAGGCGGCCACGGCGGTAGCGTCCGGCCTGGAGTTAGTCATTCGACTCACTTTATGACGAGGGCCGAGGAGATCGACATGATCGTGGTGACGGGTGCGACCGGGAACGTCGGACGGGCGCTGGTGCGGATGCTCACCGAGGAGCGGATCCCCGTGACGGCCGTGGCGCGGCACATCACCGCCGCCGACGTGCCGCCCGGGGTGCGGGCGGTGGCCGGCGACCTGGCCGAGCCGGCCGGGCTGCGGGCCGCGTTCGACGGCGCGCGGGCGCTCTTCCTGCTGGTGGCGGGCCAGGAGCCGTACGCCGTACTGGACGCGGCGCGGGCCGCGGGGATCCGCGAGGTGGTGCTGCTGTCGTCACAGGGGGCGGGGACGCGCCCGGCGCAGTACGAGCACGCCGCACTGTTCGAGAAGGCCGTACGGGAGTCCGGTCTCGACTGGACGATCCTGCGGTCGGGCGGGATGGCCACCAACGCCCTCGCCTGGGCGGAGTCGATCCGCACGCACCGGGCGGCGGCAGCGCCCTTCGGTGACGTCGGGCTGCCGTTCGTCGATCCCGACGACGTGGCAGCGGTCGCCGCCGCCGTCCTGCGCGAGGAGGCGCACCGCGGCGCCACCTACACGCTGACCGGCCCCGAGGCGACCACCCCGCGGGAGCGGGCGGCGGCGATCGCGGCGGCGCTGGGTGAGCCGGTCCGCTTCACCGAGCAAACCCGCGAGGAGGCCCACGCGCTGATGGCCCGGTTCATGCCGCTGCCCGCCGTCGAGGGGACCCTGGCGATCCTGGGCGAACCCACCGACCGGGAGCGGTGGGTGAGCCCCGACGCCGGGCGCGTCCTGGGCAGGGCTCCGGGAACCTTCGCGGCGTGGGCCGAGCGCAACGCGGCAGCCTTCCGCTGACCGGCCGATTACCGTACGCCCCGTCAGGCCCCGAGGCTCGTGATCCCGTAACTTCGTAACCCCGTGAGCCCGTGAGTCCGTGAGTCCTCGCCGCCGAAGGAGTGTGCCGTGGCCCTGTCCCGTACCGAACGTGAGCAGTTCTTCGCCGAACCCCACATCGCCGCACTGGCCGTGGACGCGGGCGAGGGCGGCGGACGCGCACCGCTGACGGTGCCGATCTGGTACCAGTACGCCCCGGGCGGAGATGTGTGGATCATGACCGGCCGGGACTCCCGCAAGGCCGGACTGATCGCGGCGGCCGGGCGGTTCAGCCTGATGGCCGACCGCGTGGAGCCGACGATCCGGTACGTGTCGGTCGAGGGCCCGGTCGTCTCCACCGTCGCCGGCACGCGCGAGCAGTTGACCGAGATGTCCGCCCGGTACCTGCCGCCGGACAAGGTGGACGCCTACGTCGACTTCGCGTGGCAGAACCATGGTGAACAGGTCGTGATCCACATGCGCCCCACGCACTGGGTGAGCACGGACCTCGGCCAGGTCTGACCTGCTCGCGCGGGCGGCCCGCCCCCCTCGCGGGGAGGGGCGGGCCGTGCCTGAACGAGCGCCCCTACGCGGCGAGCTGGTGCTGGCGCTGCGGCTCCCGCCGCGCCTGCGGCTGGCGCCGCGGCTGTTGCAGCTGGGCCTGGCCGAACAGGAGCGCGTAGCCGTCCGGGAGCCCGCCGAGGATGCGGGCCAGCAGGTCCGGTCCGGCGAGGGCCGCCACGACGGCGAGGACGGCCCCGGCGTCCCAGCGGGCGATGGCGGGGGTGGAGCCGGTGCGGGCGGCCAGGTCCTTCACGAAGCCCCAGCCGGTGAGCTGCTCACCATCGGGGACCTGGGCGGCGAGGGCGAGCGCCGCCTCCAGGGGCAGGCACTGGGCGAGGGCGACGCGTTCGTCACCGGTGACCTGCCGTCCCAGCGCGGCGAGCACGTCGTGGACGACCTCGGCGGCGCGCTCGCGGGTCGGGTACGCACCGTCGTAGCGCACCCGTTCCAGCATCTGGTCGAACGGCGTGGCCGTCAGGGGCCGGTTCGGTCGAGGCTGGTCGAACATGGTTCCGCGGTTGCCTTTCTCTTCGCAGGTTCGTTCTCTTTCGCAGGTGCGGCTCTCTTCGCGGATGCGGCGCTTGCGGGTTCGGCGCCGGCTGTCCGCCTTCCGCCGCCGACGCCGGGTTCAGCCGCTGATCTGCTTCGGGTCGCCGGTGCGGCCGATGCTGATCTTGCGGGGCTTGGCGCGTTCGGCGATCGGGATGCGCAGGGTCAGCACACCCGCGTCGTAGTCGGCCTGGATGTGCTCGGTGTCCAGGGTGTCGGCCAGGACGATCTGGCGCGAGAAGACACCGAGGGGGCGCTCGGAGAGCTCCATCTGTACCCGGTCGGCCTTGGCGGCCGGGCGGCGCTCGGCCTTCACCGTGAGCATGTTCCGCTCCACGTCGATGTCGATCGCCTCGGTGCTGACGCCGGGAAGGTCGAAGGCGATCACGTAGACGTCGCCCTCGCGGTAGGCGTCCATCGGCATGACCGACGGCTTCGACCAGGTCCCCGACGTCCCCGACAGCTGCTGGACGATGCGGTCCATCTCGCGGAACGGGTCAGTGCGCATCAGCATCGCGAAACACCTCCGGTTGGTTCAGGCAGGAACTGCCCATGCGCTTCAACGTGTTTCCGTTGTAGCATGTCATCCAAACGATGACAAGCAAGGCGTCACCTGATGGATGACATCGACGCCGTAGGGAGTGACCGTGACCCCAGCAGACCAGCCCGCGCCGCGGGGCGGCCCCCCGGCGGTTCCCTTCGCTGCGGCCTCCGCGGCCCTCGACGACATCCACCAGGCCCTGACCGCCGCTGCACGTGCGGCGGACGACGGGGGCGCTCCCCCGCTGCCCTCCTCCGGCGGGCCTGAGCGGGCCCTGGCGTCGCTGCTCCTCCTGCGCGAGATCCGCGAGCAGCTCGCCGGCTGGGAGAGCGGTCTCATCGAGACCGCCCGGAGCGCGGGCGCCAGCTGGGCCGATCTGGCCGGACCCCTGGGAGTCGCCAGCCGTCAGGCCGCCGAGCGCCGCTACCTGCGCCTGCGCCCGGGAGCCGCCGGGACGACGGGCGAGCAGCGCGTGCAGGCCACCCGGGATGTGCGGGCCGCCGACCGCAGCGTCACCTCCTGGGCCCGCGACAACGCGGCGGACCTGCGCCGGCTCGCCGGGCAGGTCACCTCGCTCAGCGATCTCCCCGCCGGTGCGCAGGCTTCCGTGGGCGATCTGAACCGGGCCCTGGCGGACAACGACGCCGCTCGCCTCGTGGGCCCCCTCGCAGATGCCCGGCCGCACCTGCGGCCCGAGGACGCCGAGCTCGCCGGCCGCATCGACGCCATGACCCGCCACACCGACCGGCTCCGCCGGGACAGCCACCACCAGCGCAATCCCGGCGACTGACGACAGCGCGGGGCCGGCCCGGCGTGACCCGAGCCGGGCCGGACCGGCGCGACCCGAGCCGCCTCCCGCCGGGGGCCGGCGCGTCGCGCCGTTCACCCCGTCGCGCCGCGTCCCAGCGGGAGGAGGTACTGCAGCGGCTGGTCGAGGTCGTCCAAGCCCAGGAGTTCGTGGGCGAGATCGTCGTGGAAGCCTCCCAGCGGGGTGCCGCCCAGGCCCAGGGCCGTGGCCGTCAGGAGCAGGGTCTGCGTCAGGTGGCCCGTCTCCAGCAGGGCCAGGCGCAGCGCGCGCAGCCCGTAGCGGCGGCGCAGCAGGCCGAGGTCCGCGTACACGGCCAGGACCAGCGGCGCCTCGTCGATGCCGATCCAGTCCGGGTCCGTCGCCGGGCGGGACAGGTAGGTGGACAGCGCCTTGATGTCCGGTACCGCCGGGGCCGGTCCGATGTGGCGCAGCGTCCGCCGTTCCGGTACGCAGTCGTAGGTCCCCGCCGGGAGTCCCGCCACGTCGAGGACCAGCAGCCGTACCCGGGCGGTGTACCGGGCGCCCGCACTGGGATGGGGGCGGTGGGCCAGGGTGCGGTGCGAGCCGTCCGCGAGGCGCTGCCGCGAACTGCCGCTCTCGGACAGGGAATGCCACAGCAGTGCGCCCAGTCCGCCGGCATCGAGCGGTCCGCGCAGTGCGCCGCGCACCGAGCGCCGCCGCGCCAGTACGGAGCCGAGCGTCACCTCGGGCAGCGGGTACGCGGGCAGGGCGGTCTCGGGCCCCGCCGGCTGCGGCACGGGCGCCAGGGGGCGCAGCGCCGTGTCCTCGTTGCGGCCGATCTGGAACTTGCTGCGCTCCATGTACTGGAGGTCGGGGGCCGTGTGTCCGTCCGGAAAGAACCCCTGCGGCCGGCCGCCTGTCTCCAGCAGGGTCCGGGCGGCCAGCCGGCACACGGCCCGCTCCTCGTCGGGGGTGACTCCCAGCCGGTTGAAGAGCATGTGCAGCTGCGAGGCCCAGACCCAGGCCCGCACCTCATCCCCCAAGCCCTCCCCCGTCTCCGGATCCGCCTCCCCCTCCGCGTGCCGCGCGCCTGCGGGTAGCGGCCCGTCCCCGGCGCGCAGCAGCTCGTCGCTCTCCCGGACCCGGGTCGCCCACTGCCCGGCCCACGGGGGCGCGGTGCCCGCGTCGAGCTGGTCCCGCAGGTCCTGGGCGCGCCGGGCGAGGCCGTCCCGCTGCGCCGCGTAGACGGAGTTGACCCTGGTGTGCACGGACGCGCCGGGCAGCAGCTCCACCTCGGTGACCCACCGCCAGCCGGCCGCGTGCCGGCGCAGCCAGCGCGCGCCGGTGAGCCGGTCCATGCCGAGTCCGTACACCGTCGCGTGGGCGAGGTCCGCGGCGAGGGCGAGCCGCGCCCCGCCGCCGTTCCCCTCGCGCAGCGCCCGCAGGGCCTGTGTCGCCACCTGCGTGGACGCGGCGAAGACCTCCTCGGCTACCGGCAGCGCCCGGGGGCCGCCGTAGCGGTGGGTCTCGGGTACGTACGCGACGGTGCGGACCTCCCCGTGGCGGGACGGCCAAGGCCCCGGCGACCGGGGCACCGCGGGCACCCCTTCGGCCATCCGCCGCAGCTCGCCCGGGAGGCGCGCGGCGGCCGGCGCGCTGAGGTCGCGCACTCGGATCCGCACGTGGGGGCCGCCGTCCCCGTACCGGATGAAGAACCACCGGGCGGCCTCGCCCGATGCGACCAGACCGTCGAGGAGCGGGGCGGCCGACCGGACCAGGAACGCGTCGGTGTCCTCGGTGGCGGAGTGCAGGAAGAGGTGGTGGCTGTGCCAGCCGCGGGTGGTCGTCACGTCAGGTCCTCGTGGTGGGTCGGCGGGCGCCGGGAGCGGCCCGGGAGGGTCGGCCTGGGCGGGGGAGGCAGGGCCGTCAGGGGAAGGGGTGCGGGTGGAGGGCGAGGTCCTCGTAGACCAGCGGCCCGGGCGTGCGGCCCATGCGGTACGGGACCTCCAGCAGCCGCGGCAGGCCGCGGGTGCGGCGGTTGACGTGGCCGAAGGTCATGGGCAGCGAGCCCGGCACGACCGCCTTGACGCAGTGCAGGCCGAGCCGGTCGCGCAAACCGGGCTCGGTCTGGTCGACGGTGATCACCTCCAGGCCGGCCCGGGACAGCCGTTCCACGGTCTGCGTGAGCAGGGCGCCGAGGTCGGCCACCGGCTCGGGCGCCCCGGGCCAGGCCTGCGCGACCGGTACGCAGGGGGTGTCCGCGAAGAGGAACTCCAGGCGCGGGCCCGCCTCGGGCAGGGTGTTCAGCCCGACGTGGTCGTCCAGGGTCATCACCAGCTCGGGCCGGTCCAGCATCGGCCGCAGCCGCCCCGGATCGCGGGGGCGGCCCTCGGCGAGCGCGCGGTGGGGCGCCTCCAGCACGTTGGTGACGACCTCGGCGACCGCGGAACGGATGGCGGCGCGCGGGTCGTGGTGGGCTCCCGCCGCGAGGAACATCCGCGGCGCGTCCCGGTGGGAGCCCTCGTACCGGCAGACCGCCACCACGGCCGGGACGGCGAAGTCGTTCGTCGCGTCCAGCAGCAGGAGCCGGTAGCCCGCCAGGGCCGCGCGGTCGGCGAGCGACGCCGTGACGAGGTCGTCGGGCGGCGGCTGGATGCGGCGCAGGGGTGTGGCCGCGTACCAGGCCATGAGGAAGGCGTCGCGCTCGGCCACCTCGAACAGGCCGTAGAGGGCCGCCTCTTCGGGGCTGTTCCCCAGTCCGCAGCCGTTCGAGGACTCGTAGACCACGCGCGGCCGGCCGGCGCCCGGCACGTCCCAGTACGCCACGTGCTCGGGGAGGGCGGTCGTCCGCTGCCGGGTGAGGGACCAGCCGTGCACCCAGTCCAGCTCCAGGTCCGGGCTGTACGGGACGGTCGGCGAGGCCGGATGCCCGTGGTGGGCGGGGTCGGGGAGGCCGAGGCGCCGCGGGTCGACCGCCCGGTCCGGCCCGAGGTCGGCGAAGGAGGCGCGCAGCCGGGTGCGGCGGCCGGTCGGGCGCATCCCCGCATACCGCTCCACGCCCTCGAACAGCGCGATCCGCTCGCTGTCGGCGAAGTCGGCGGCGCGGCCGTACCCGCCGTCGTCGACGCGCCGGCCGTCCGTCACCAGCGCGGTGGTCAGGCAGAACGCCGAATCCTCGGACCGGGTCAGCCGGCGCACCGGGCCGAACCTCTCGTCGTACAGGGCCGCTCGCAACCGGTGCGGGGTGGTACGGGGGTTGGGGGTCCGGAGCACGTACGGGTCGGGGAGCGGGCGGGCCGCCGAGGGTATCGGGGGCGCGTCGGCCGGGGAGTCCGGCGGCAGGGGACGGCATACGGCGCAGCCTCCGACGGGGCGGATGCGGTGTGCGGACCACGTCCCGCGCCCCTGGTGCACGACGTACACGACGGCTGTCGCCGACTGCCCGCCCGGGCGCGGCGCCCGGACCGGCGCCGGCTGCTCGTCCGGCGGCCGCGCCGCATCCTGCGCCGGCTCCTCGCCCTGCGCCGACTTCCCGTCCTGCGCCGGCTCCTCGTCCTGCAGCGGCTCGCCGTCCTCCAGCAGGTCCCGTACGAGGGCGCCGAGGGCCTCGGCCAGTGCGGGGCTCGGCACGCCGGCCAGCGCCAGCTTCGGGCTCTGCCAGGGCACCCGGCCGCCCGCCGTGGCGAGCCGTTGGTATTCGGCGCAGCACAGGCAGGCCGCCGCGCCGGGCCGCAGCACCGGCCCGACGACCGCGAGCGGCCCGTCGAAGCGCACCGGGACGAGGGTCACCGGGTGGCACAGGGCGTGCCGGCTGAGCTCCTCGGCGAGTCCCGGCGTCCACCGCGGCAGCAGGACCGCGGCCGGGCCGGCGGTGTGGGCCGTCGCGGACCCGGCGTCGAGCAGCGGCACGGGCAGGGCGCCGAGCGGCCCGGGCGAGGCGGGGTCCGTCGGTGCCGTGGTCATGGTGCTTCCCTTCCGGTGGGCAGGACGGTGAAGCCGAAGGCTTCGAGGTGCGCGACGAGTCCCCGGGTCCCGGCCGGTACCGGCACCGCGGTGCGGGGAGCCGGGCGGATCAGCCGGCCCAGCGCGTCCTGGAACGCCTCCTCCCGCACGGCGAGGTCGGCCAGCCAGCGGCCGGTCCATCCGCGGTCCTCCCATGCGGCCGTCCGCGCTCCGGCGGCGGCCAGCGGAGCGACGGCGCCGCCCGAGGGGCGTGTACGGCGGAGCGGAGGCCCCGCGACGGAGCCGGCGCCGCCGGCCGCGACCGAGGCCACGGCTGCCAGCGCGGCGAACGCGGCCGCGTCACCCGGCGTCGCCTCGACGGCCTCGCCGAGCACCGGGGGCACGGAGGACGCCGACGGCGCGGAAGGGCCCGGGGGCGCGGAAGGGGCCGGGGGCGCGGCGGACGCCGACGGCCGCCCCGCGCCCGGGGGCCGGTGCCGGTACCCCTGCCCCTCCTCGTGTCCGTGCCCCTGTCCGGACGCGTACGGGGCCGTCGGGCGGACCACGGCGTGGTAGACCTCCTCGCCCGGCACGGTCCGGAAGACCTCCAGCCGGGCGGGCACACCGAGACGGGTCGTGAGCGTCGTCCACCAGTGGCGGACCTGGGGGTGCCCGGACCAGCGCCGGGCGGCCACGGGCGTACGGCTCGCGGACGGCACGGAGGTGGCGGCCGCTTCGCGCAGGGCGCGGCCCCGGGCGTGCGCCGGATTCGCGCCGACGGTGAAACCCGCCCCGCCCAGGCGCAGTTCGGCCGCCCGGCAGAACACCTCCAGCCGAGCCAGGTCCAGGCGCGGTGCGCCGCCGACCAGGCGCCGGCGGGAACCCGACCCCTCCGGCGGCTGTGGGAGTTCGCAGGTGGCGAGCGGCACCGGGAGCTGGCGCAGGTCCGCCGGGAGCGGCTCGGGCCATACCCCGCACCGCTCGTCGCCGAGGGCGCCCACGCGCCGCAGGGCTTCGCCGAGGGTGTCCGCCGGGGCGAGGTCCGCGCGCCGGTCGGTGTCGAGGCGCACGGGGCCCAGCCAGGTGCGGTAGTCGGCCCGCAGCGGGCGGGACTCCGCGAGGAGCACCGCGGGAAGGCCGGGCAGCAGCCGGCCGTCGTCGCCTTCGCCGGCCGGGTCGGGCAGCCCGGCCGCCGCACACAGCAAGCGGTGCGCCGCGGCGCCGGCGAGGAGGGACACGAACGCCGGGGGGCCGGCCGGTGGGCCGGGTCCCAGGCGTGCCTCCAGCGCGGCCGCCTCGGACCCGATCTGGGCCGGGCTGCCTGGTGCGGTGGCGTAGCCCGCGCCGCCGCACAGCCCGGCCGCGACCCCCCGGTCCGGTCCTCCGCCGTGCAGGTACAGCAGCACCCGGCCCTCGGGAAGGGACGGATCGGCGGCGTACGCGACGGGCAGCCCGCCCAGTGCCAACGCCCGGCCGGCGGCCCGGGCCAGCGGCCCGTCGGGGTCACCGGACACCACCCCGGCACGCGCCGTGGCGAGCGCCACCGCCGCGAGGGCGGGCCGCTCCGCCGTCGCACGCAGCCACCGGGAGACCCGAGCGGCCCCTTCCGCGTGCCCGGCACGCGGTCCGCCCCCCAACGGCTGCCGCTCTTCGGCGTGGACCGGCTGCCCGGCCCGGCCCGCACGACCCTCCTGCCCTGCGCGGACCGCCTGCTCCCCCCGGTCCGGATACACCGCCCGGTCCGGATGCACCGCCCGCTGGGGCGGCTCGGCCACGAGCAGGTCGTGCGCGTCCAATTGGGCCACGAGGGTCTCCACCGCCGCCCGCAGGGCCGACCCGGGCTCCATTCCGTCCAGCAGGGTGTCCAGCCCGCCCTCCCGCAGGGGCTCCTCCACGAGCTCCCACAGGGCGGGCAGGGCCGTGCTGCCCTCCAGCGTGACGCTGCCGCGGCGGCCGCGCAGGTGGAGTCCCGCCACCAGCGGGGTCACCGCGACGCCCGGCCGCAGCCGTCGTACGTCCCCCGGACCGGCCGTGCTCCCCGGCGCGGCTTGCGCGTCCCGCCCGGCAGGGCTGGTGGTGGCGGTCATGCCCGTGCCTCCACGGCGTCGATGACGGCGGCGATCTCCGCCCGCCAGTCGCATCCCGTCAGCCCGGGCACCGCGCGGACGACCAGGTGCGCGGCCAGGTACCGCTCCAGCGGACGGACGTCGCAGATGGCGAAGAGGCGGTACAGGGCGTTGGTGCAGGCCCGGTAGACGAGGTAGTCGGGGCGGCTCCACATCGTTCCCTGCGGGTCGGAGCGGCGCAGCAGGCGGTGGAACTCGCTGTACCGGGTGCGGACGTCCTGGTTCCAGCGCTCGGCCGCCGCGGCGTCCCCGGTCGCGGCGGCGCGCGAGCGGTACGCGAGCGGCGAACCGTGCAGATCCGCGCCGGCGTCGTAGCGGCTCTGCGCCAGCTGCCAGGCTCCCGCCGAGAAGTCCGCCCAGGCCCGCTCCCAGCCCCCCGCTCCCCCGTCGGCGATCCGCCCGACGATCGCGGTCACCGCGTCGCCCGCCCGCGCCCAGTGGTCCTCGAACCGCTCCCGCAGGCGCCCGTCCGGGTCGTCGTAGAGCAGGAAGTCCTCCAGGTGGGACACGTAGGAGAAGTGGCCGCCGGCCAGCCCCCCGGGGTGGGCGCGGGCGTGCGCGGCGAGCCCCGCCACCGCGAGCCGGAGCCGCGCCTGGGCGGTGTCCCCGTGGTCCCCGAGGAACGCGGTCCCGGCCCGCAGGGCCCCGAGCCCGGCCCGCAGCAGGTCATCGCGCAGGTCCGCGCCGTCGGCGCCGAGGAGTCCGAGCACCGGGGTGCGGTCGACGGCCTCGATGCGGACGGTGTTGTCCGGCACGACGGGTCCGTAGGGCGGGGCGATGAGTTCGGCGCGCCCGGTTTCGGCCGCCCGTTCCAGCAGCTCGGCTTCGGTCAGGTCGCTGCGGGAGGGGTGTGCGCCGATCCAGGCGCGGATCCGGGAGGCGGCGGACCGGGCGGCGGCTTCCGTCCGCGCCGGCGGGCCTTGGAGTCGCAGCCGCAGGTGGGGGCCGTGCAACCAGTGCCGTTCGATGTGGACGGCCAGCCCCTGCGCCGCGCAGGACGCGGCGAGCGGCAGCAGCACCTCCCGCAACAGCGCGGCCTTGACGGGCTGGTGGTAGTAGGCGACCACATCACGGGCACCGCTGTCCTGGGGAGGCACGGCCGGCACGGTCCTTTCCTCTGTCGTGCGGGGTCCGGTCACGAGACGCGCCCCGCCCGGTAGGTCTCCAGTACGAGCTCGGCCGCGCGGGCGGGCGAGGAGGCGCCGCCGGGTGCCGGCAGTGCCTCCTCCAGGACCGCGCCGTCGCCGTACCGGGACAGCCACTTGGCCAGGCAGCGCAGGTGCAGCGCGTTGCCGAGGTCCGCGAACTGCGGTTTGGGCCGGCTCAGCCTGCTCAGGAAGTCCTCCGCGGCGCGCCCGGTCGGGGGCGGCGCGGCCGGGTGCAGGAAGACCTGCTCGGGCAGGTCCAGCAGCGCGCGCCAGCGCGCCACCGCCTCCACCGGCACCGGTGCGCCGGCCAGGTCGGAGCGCAGCTCGCCCACGACGGCGGGCGGCAGGAGCCAGCGACGGCGCTGGAGCACCACGTGCCGGTGGCGCAACCGGGGGCTGCGGGTCACCCGGCCGCCCGGGGCGGGCAGGTCGTGGCGGGGCAGCAGCGCCCGGAAGTCGACCACCCCGTGCGGATGGTCGCTCAGGTGGGCGCCGATGCGGCGGGGCAGCAGTACGGGGGCGAGGAAGCCCGGGTAGAGCACGTCGAGGAGTTCACCGGTGTCGCGCAGCCGCAGGCGCACCTGGTCGGTGGGCTCGTCGTGGACGAGGTCCAGGTCGGCTTCGCCGATCGCGGCACGGCTGCGGTCGGGGCCGATCTCCTCCGGGACGAGCAGGGGGTGGAGGTTGGCGTTGAAGCCGCCGACGGGCCGGATCTGCGCGGCCCGTGCGCCGGGCGAGAGACCGCGGCGGATCTGCCGGGAGACCTCGGCGGCCGCGCGCGGGTCCAGGTCGTCCAGGAACCGGCTCGTGAAGCGGCCCCAGCCGCCGTACACGTGGTTCACGCACAGCAGGCCCCGCTCCGGGTCGCGCTGGAGGAAGTACGCGTAGCTCAGGGGACGTTCGACGGCCCAGGCCGGCAGCCGCTCGCCGAGGGTCTTGACGAAGTCGGGGGGCAGGACTGTCTCGTCGGCGCCCTCCGGATGCGGGTCGACGGCGTTCCGTACGGCGTCGGCGGCCTCGGCACGGAGCCGGACCAGAGCACCGGTCCCGCTGGGCAGGGCGGCCCGGTCCTGCGGATCGAGGGCCGCGAGCCGCCCGGCGCTCTCCCAGGCCCGGGCCACCTCGGCTCCGAACTCCCACGGATGGCGGCAGCTGCCGCCGGGACCGTACCGCTCGACGAAACGGTCACGCAGGACGCGGCGGACGAGGTGGCCGAGGTCGAAGAGCTCCGCGAGCGCGGTGACCTCGGCGAGGGCCTCGTGGTCGGCGGCGGCGAGGAACCCGTCGAGGTTCAGCGGGCTCGGAGCGACGACGTCCTCGGACAGCACGGTGAGCGGCGCGGAGGCGGAGGGTACGGGCCGCCCGGCGGCGGCCAGTTCCGCCGTCCAGCCTTGTGACAGCCGGGCGAGGAGGGCGGGGCGCCGGGCGGCGGGCGTGGTGGCGAACTGCTCGGTCATACGGCCGAGTGCGTCGATCCGGTCGGCGCGCGCGGCGTCCTCGGCGTACGCGTCACCCCCGGCGTCCGTCGAACTGCCCGTGTGCGCCGGGCTGTCGGTGTGCGCCGGGCCGTCGGTGTGCGCCGTCTGCTGCGGCCGTGCCGCGCCGGGTGTCCGCAGCCATCGTGCGATCCGCCCCAGCGGATCGGCGTCCTGGGGAGGGACCGGATCACCCGGCACCAGGAGGCCCGCCTGCACGACGCGGTCGAGGAACGCGGCGGCCTCGGCCCGGCTACCGCCCGTCCCACCGAGGGCCGCGGCCAGCAGATCCGTCAGCGCCCCCAGCGTGAGCGGGGTCTCGGCATGCTCGGTGACCAGGCGCAGCGGGCCCCCGAAGGCCAGCTCCACCTCGTCCTCGACCGGCACGAGGTAGCGGCCCCCGGCGAAGGAGGACCGGGTGCGGGAGTACGCCGCCCGGTCGCCGGCGGTCCGGGCGGTGCTGGTGATGCGGTGCGGGAGCGCGGCCCGGCGGTGCGGCGCATCGAGGAGGGCCAGGGTCAGCGCGGTCGTCAGGGTGCGGTTGGCCCTGACGACCGCGGTCAGGGGGCCCTCGGACAGGGGCAGGGCGCCCCAGGACGGTACGGACCGGGCCGGCGTCCCGGCCGACGCGCCCGCGGTGGGTGCGCCACCGGTCGGTGCGTCCTCGGTCAGCGCGTCCTCGGTCAGCGCGCCCCAGCCGACCGCGGTGAACCACGACAGCGGGCTGGTCTTGGTGCTGGCCCGCAGGGCGTAGCGCAGTACGGCGGCTTCCTCCTTGCGCGAACGGCGGTCGCTCGCGCCGGTCCCCGCTCGTTCGACGGCCCGCAGGAGGTCGGCGCTGGTGAGCGCGACGGCGTTGCCGAGGGCCGGTTCGCGGCACAGGGCGGACAGGGCGGCGCGTTCGGCGGACAAGGCCCCCTCGGCGGCGGTGGCGAGCTCGGCCAGGAGCGTGGCCCGGTGCGCGTGGAGGTCGTTCCAGGAGGCGAGGCGGGGCACGCGTGCGGGCAGGTCTCCGAGGCGTGCC
Source organism: Streptomyces sp. CB00455 (assembly GCF_001905445.1). Lineage (GTDB taxonomy): Bacteria > Actinomycetota > Actinomycetes > Streptomycetales > Streptomycetaceae > Streptomyces. Next base: position 88,791 of record NZ_LIVQ01000005.1, read on the forward strand.
AGCAGGGCGGGCCGGGGCCGGCGTCCGTTGTGCAGGGCACGGCGCAGCGGGAGGACGACGTCGCGGTGGAAGGCCGCGGGGTGTCCGTCCCGGCTGTCGTGCAGGTCGTCGCACAGGGCCGGGGCGCAGCGCAGCAGTTGGTGCTCGATCCGGTGCAGGCGGGCGAGCAGGGTACGGAAGTGCGTGGCTTCGGGGCGCTGGGCGGGGTGCGCGAGCACGGTGGCGCGGACCAGCGCGTACGGCGCAGAGCGCACCCGGTAGCCGTCCGGGGCATCCGGACGGCGGGAGCCTTGCGAACCGTCCGCCCCGGCGGCCCCGGTGGGGCGCTGCGGTTGCGGCATGGTGGTCCCGTCCTGTCGGTGGTGGCGCGCGGCTTCCCGCCGCACGGGCGTGCGGCGGGAAGCGTGGGACACGCGTGCGGGGTGGGGGATCAGGCCGCCGGCAGGTCCGGCAGCTGGGGGTGGGCGCACGAGGACGAGCCGCAGGAGCAGGAACTGCCTCCGTTGGACGCGCCCCCCTCGGGCAGCGCGACCGTGTCCCGCATGGAGGTCACGGTGAGGTCGCCCAGGTCGAGATCTTCGAGTTCGAAGCCGGGGGCTCCGGTGGACGGGGCCATGGATGTCTCCTCTGGTCGGGGTGTCCGCGGAGGTCAGGCCGCGGGCGGCATGGAGTCCGTCGGCTGGGCGCAGGAGGACGAGCCCTGGCAGGAGCAGGAGCCCCAGGACGCGCCGCCTTCGGGCAGCGCGGCGGTGTCGCGCATGGAGGTGACGGTGAGGTCGCTGAGGTCCAGCTCCAGGTCCTGGAGGCTGAATGCGGAGGTGCTTTCGGTACCGGACATGGTTGTCTCCCGGAAGTGGAAGGGAAATCCGAATGGGCATGGGTCGAAATTTCGCCGCCCCTGGCCGAATTGCCATCCCCTCACCTTGGAAGGGCTCATCACCTGTGCGATCCGATGCGGTCGATGCGTTCCCGGCCGTGTGCGCGCCCGGTCGGCCCGGCCCGAAATCCGAAAATTCCGGTTCAGGCCTTCCGGATCCGGGATTCTCCGGCCCTTGGTGCGGCTGGCCCCAACAATCCTCCGGAATGCTGAAGAACCGCTAGAGCGAAGATGTAGCCGAGCCTTTCTCCGCCCCGGACAGCGGGCACGGCGTGAATCCCTTGCTCCGGATCAAAGGATTGCGCTGACCGGTTGACGGCTTTCCCGCGGGCGAAACGACGACGGTTGCGGGGGCGGGACCGGCGAGCCGGAAGTGGAGGCGGGAGGTCCCTCAGCCGAAGAGCGGAAAGCGTTCGGCGTCGCGGCCCAGGGCCCGGCGTTCCGTGTCCGTCAGCGGGACGCGGCCGGTGGCCGCCCGGGCGTAGTGCCCGTCGTCCCAGTCCAGGGGGACGGGGCGGCCCAGGAGCCCGTCGAGGGCGGAGCGGACGGAGGCCAGGCCCGCCGCCGACGGCCCCGGCGCGGCCGGCAGGGCGTAGGTCAGGTCGAGGTGGTGGACGGTCGCCTCCACCGTCAGGGTGGCCATCAGGTCGCCGGCGGTCAGGACGTGCCCCTGGGTCGAGACGAGGACTTCGGTGCCGGTCCGGGCAGCGGCGGTCACCGCGGCCGCGGCGGTCTCCAGGTACAGCTCGCGCAAGGGGGCGAAGTCCGGGTACGTGCTCGCGCCGAGGCGGGCCGAGCGACGCTCCTGCGCCGCGTCCGCGGAGTCGGGGCGCCATTGCTGCCAGTAGGTGACGGCATCGCGGTCCGGCGGGCCGGTGTGCGGGGTGTGCAGGGCGACCAGTGCGCGCCGGCAGTCCGCGAGGCAGTGGTGGACCAGGTCCCGGACCACCCAGCCCGCGCATCCGGTGGGCCGCCAGGACTCCTCCTCGCCCAAGGGGGTGACCGCAGCGGCCAGAGCCTCGTAGGAGGCACCCAGCGCGTGGACCGGATCCGCCGGGACCGGCCGTATCCCGCCCGGATCTCCAGGGGCGGGCGGCGTCCGGCCCGGATCCGCGTGGACCGCCCGCACCCGGTCCGGAAGGTGCTCGGTCATCCTCGTGACCGCCCCTGGGGCACCGTGTCCCGCTGGGGTTGCGGCTCGGCGGGCCGCGATCCGTTCGCCCGGTCCAGGCGGGCGGTGACCGGGGTGGCCGCCACGCCGTGCACGAGCGCCGACAGGAGGACGGTGAAGGTGACCACCGCCCACAGTTCCGCGGCCGGCGCGGCGAAGTCCGCCGCTCCCAGGGCGTAGGCGAGGTAGAAGAAGGAGCCGATCCCCCGGATGCCGAAGAAGGCCGTGGCCCAGCGCTCCCGGCCGGCGGCGCGGCCCCGCAGCTGCACCAGCCATCCCACCGCCGGCCGGATCACCAGGAAGAGCAGCAGTCCCAGGAGGGCTCCGCGCCAGGTCAGTGCTCCCAGACCTCCCTGGGCGGTGAAGCCGCCGACCAGGAAGAGCACGACCGCCGTCAGCAGCCGCTCTATCTGGTCGGTGAAACCGTGCATGACGCGGTGGTAGCCGTGGGCGCGTTCCGCGCCGCGGATCGTGCAGGCGGTGACGAAGACGGCGAGGAAGCCGTAGCCGTGCAGCAGTTCGGTCGCGCCGTAGGCGATGAAGGTCGCGGCGAGCGCGGTGAACCCCTCCCGGTGCTCGGACAGGCGCAGCGCCTTCCAGGCGGCCTGGAAGAACATCCAGCCGAGGAGGCGGCCGATGGCCACCCCCACCAGCAGCGCCACGCCGCCGCGCAGCAGCACGTCGCTCCAGGCCCAGTGCCACAGGCCCGTGGCGGACCAGCCGGTCGCGGAGGCCGTGGTCAAGGCCACGGCGGCCAGGACGAAGGGGAAGGCGAGACCGTCGTTGAGCCCGGCCTCGCTGGTCAGGGCGAAGCGGACCTCGTCCTCGTCGTCCTCCTCGTCGGTCGGCTCCCCCACCCGCACCTCCGCGGCCAGGACCGGATCCGTCGGGGCGAGGGACGCCGCCACCAGCAGGGCGACCGCCGGCGGCCACGCCATCAGCCACCCGGCGGCCGCCGCCGTCACCAGGATCGTCAGGGGCATGGCCAGGCCCAGCAGCCGCCAGGTCGTCGACCAGGACCGCAGGCCCGGCGGCCTGTTGATGGCGAGGCCCGCGCCCATCAGTGCGATCACGACGCATATCTCCGTGAGGTGCTCGACCGCACCGCGATGCTGCACGGGGTCGAGTTCGGGGAGCGCGTCCAGCGGCAGTAGGAACACCAGGAAGCCCGCCGCCAGGAACACCATGGGCAGCGATACCGGGCGGCGGGCGAGGGCCGTGGGCAGGACCGCCGCGCAGAGGGCGCCCAACCCGGCGCAGGCGTAGACCACATCGATTCCCGTCAGACTCAACCCGACCACCGTTCCCGTACGAAGCTGCCGCCGCTCGCCTACCCGTTCCCGGGGCCCCCAGGCAGCAGCCCCGGAATTACCGGCCGGGAGGGGAGCTTCAGACGCGCTGGGCGCGGTGCAGGAGGGTGCGCAGGCCGTGGGGCTGCAGGGCCGCGCGGGCGGCATTGGCACCCGGGGCTCCGTGGACGCCACCGCCTGGATGCGCGGCCGCGGAGGCGAGGTAGAGGCCCCTGACGGGGGTCTCCGGCCGCCCGGTGCCGGGTACGGGGCGGAAGACCGCCTGCTGGTGCAGTGCGGTGGTGCCGTTGTTGATGGCGCCGTTGTGCAGGTTCGCGTTCATGGCCTGGAGGGTCGTGGGGGACAGGATCCGGCGGCCGCGGATCAGTGCGCGGAAGCCGGGCGCGAACCGTTCCACCTGCTTTTCGATCCGGTCGGCCATGGCTTCCTGCTCCCGCGCGTCCCAGCGGCCCGTGATGTGGTCGGGGCCGGCGTCGGAGACGATGCGCTGCGGGAGGTGGGTGTAGGCCCACGCCGATTCCGTGCCGGCGGGTGAGCGGCTGGGATCCGCCGTGGTCATCTGGCCGAACAGGGCGAACGGTTCGTCGGGGACCTGGCCCATGTTGAGCTGGGAGGCGAACCGGCTCAGGCCGTCGACGCCGTCGGCGACGTGGACCGTGCCGGCCGTCGCGGCCTGGGGCGCCGTCCACGGGACCGGCCCCGTCAGGGCCCAGTCGACCTTGAAGGTCGCGAAGTCCCACTGGAAGCGTTCGAGGTCCCGCACGAGCCGGGCCGGGAGGTGCTCCTCGCCCACGAGGTCCCGGTAGAGGGCCGGCGCGGAGACGTCGGCGAGCACGGCCCGGCGGGCGGTGACGCTCTCGCCGCCCGCCGTCCTGACCCCGACCGCCGTGCCGCCGCGCACCACGACGCGGGCCACGCGCTCCCCGCAGCGCAGGACGCCTCCGCGCCGCTGGAGGCGGCTCACGAGGGCCGCGGTCAGGGCGCTGGAACCGCCGACGGGGACGGGGAAGCCGTGGCTCTGTCCGAGCATCGACATGAGCCAGCCGAAGCCCCCGCTGCCGGCGGCCTCGGGTGCCAGGTCGGCGTGCAGGGCGTTGCCGGCCAGCAGGAGCCGGCCCCCCTCCCCCGCGAACTCCTCCTCGCCCAGCCGGCGTACGGGCAGCGCCAGGTTCCGGGCCAGCCGGAGCCCTCCGGAGGTACGGAGTTTCGCCGCCAGGCGCAGCCCGGAGCGGACCGGCGGGAAGGGCGTGAACAGCGCCTGCACCAGGTCCGGTCCCACGCGGGTCCATACGTCGTACATCTTCCGCCAGGCGTCACCGTCGGCGGCGCCGAACTCGCCCAGCCCGGCCGCGGTGTCCTGTACCCGGCGCTCCAGCACGGCGCACCTGCCGTCCTTCAGCGGGTGGGCCAGCACGCGCGGGGCATGGCTCCACCGAAGGCCCTCCGCCGCGAGGTCCAGGCGCGAGAGGACCGGGGAGGCGGCCGCCAGCGGGTAGAAGGCGCTGAAGACGTCCGAGACGTAGTCGGGGTGGACACCGCGGTCGCTGCGCACGGCGCCGCCCGGCTCCTCCTGCGCCTCCAGGACTTCCACGCTCCAGCCGGCGTCGGCCAGGACGTTCGCGGCCACCAGTCCGTTGGGGCCGGCGCCGATCACCACGGCGTCAGGCATGACGGGGTCCACCGCCACGGGCCTTCCCGCCGCGGGATGTCCCGCCGTGCGATGACCCGCCCTGGGCTGTTCTGCCGGGTCCCGTGGCGGCGCCGTCGGTCTCGGCCGCGCCGCTGCCTTCGACGACCTTGGCCAGGCGGCTCAGCATGCCGCGGTGACGGAGCTGGAGCAGCGCTTCGCTCGCGGAATTGTGGAGGGCGCCGCCCAGACCGCGCAGCGGGTGCTCGTCGCAGATGACGAGGGTCTCCTCGCCCCACGGCCGGAGCTGGAGGAAGATCCTGGCCGTGCCGAAGGCCTTGAACGCCGCTTCCAGTTCCAGCTCCCGGCCGGTCTCCCGGTGGCGGACGGTCGTCACGCCCTCCGCCGACCAGGGGCCCAGACGAAGGGTGTAGCGCAGCCGGGCCCCCACCTCGGGCCAGCTGGGATCGAGGGGGATGGACTCGGACGGCCCCACCACCCAGTCCCCGTAGCGCGTGGGGTCGGCGAGGATCGCCCATACCGCGGACGGGGGGCGCCGGATGAGCTGATGACGGACGGCCATGGGAGAAGTCTTTCTGCCGGAGCGGACGAGGCGTGGCGGCAGCCTGCGGTGCGGTCCCGGGTCGCGGGTGCGCCGGGGACGGCCCGGGACCGGGGCGGAGTCGCGCCCTCGGGACGGCGGCACGCCCGAGCCCTCGGAGGCCGTCCGCGCGCTGCGGGCGGACCACCGGGGCTCGGCGGCGGCTGCCTGGGATCAGTGGCCGAGCGCGTTCTGGAGCTGCTGCTTGGTCATGGTCGAGCGGCCTTCCACGCCGCGCTTCTTCGCCTCCTGGTAGAGCTCGTCCTTGGTGCGCTCGGACGAGCCGCCGCCCGCGCCGGACTTCTGGCCCCCGCGCTGCGGGGCCGACGCGCCCTGAGTGGAACTGCGGCTGGCCGTCTTGCTCTCACCCGAACGGGCGCGCTCCTTGTTCACGGTGCGGGAGGCCATCTCCTTCGCGCGGCCCTCGGACATGCCGCGCTTCTCACCGGACTCCTTGACGTGCTCGTACTGGCGCTCGCGCTTGGGACTGGAACCTCGGGGCATGACAAACCCTTCGTCGACGGTGTACTGCCACGGTCATCGTGCGCGTACCCGAAGCGGCCCGCATCTCACCCGCGCCAGACGGGTACATGGCCGCGGCGTCGTCGGCACCGGCCCGCCCGGTGGCGCGTCACCCGTTCCGGCCATCGCGTCCCTCCCCGCCCGCGAAGAGCTCTCGGGTCTCTTCGGGCGTGCCGCCGGGGGTTGCGGGGGCTGCGGCGACAGGATGAGGGACTGCCCGCCGTCGGCGCGGACGTAGCCGCAGCCGGTCGGCACGACACGGAAAGGAGCCCGTGTTGCCCTTCACGACACAGGTCCACTGCCACGAGAGCACGATCATGCTCAGCGCGATCGGACACCTGGACGCGTCCGCGGAAGCGGCGCTCCAGCACTGCCTGGACAGGATCCCGCTCCAGGCCACCGCCGTGATGGTCGACCTGCACCGGGTGCCCGAGATGGACACCCATGGTCTGCTGCTCCTGCTGCACCTGCACCGGCGCGCCGAGTGCCTGGGGTTGCGCGTCATGGTCGTGGGGTGGCAGGCCCAGCCCCAGCGGCTCATGGCGCAGGTGGCCCGCATTCCCGGACCGGGCTCGTCCATCGCCCAGCGCTACCAGGTACCGGGCTTCCGCCAGCTCCTCCAGCGGCGCGCCCAGGAAACGACCTGCTGGCCGCAACTGCCCGCCGCACGCCCCGAGCCCGACGCGGTCGGACAGCCCGCCGCGAACTGACGTCACGACAGCGGTGCCGCTTGACTGCCGGACGCACGGGCAAGCGCGTCAAGGAAGCAAGCCGAATCCGAGGTGAGGAGACGATGATGCGATCACAGGGCGGCACCCCCTCGAACAGCGACCGCCGGACGGCGAAGGGCCAGGTCCGGACCTGTCGGCCCGCGCGGGTCGGCAGGCAGGACCAGGCACGGACGGGCGAGGCGGACGGCGCACGGGAGGAGTGCACCATAGTGCGGGGCGAGGACTGACGGCCCCGTGATCCGAGGTCCCGATGCCCGATGCCCGACCGCCGTATGGCACGACGGACGTACGCCACGCGGGAGATGACGCTCGCTCAAGAAAATTGCGGCCGCGGCGTTTACGCGGCTGCGGCGGGGCACACGCGTGGTCAGCGGGACACGGCCGACGGCCGGAGAGGTCCCCGCTGCCGGCCCGAACCGCGTGCTGCCCGTCCCCCCGCACCGCGGCCACGGCCACCGGCACCACCGGACTGCCGTCCGGGCCCGCACGGTAACCGGGCACCCGCGTCGCCGGCCCTCCCCCGGCCGGCCTGCGGATCACCTCCCGGCCAACCCCCGGCGGCGACGCTCAGACCGCCGCCCCCGGGCAGCGGGCCCGACGGCAGCCGCTTCCACGAAATCTGCCAAGTCTGCACCCCGATCCGTACCCGGCCATCCGTACCCGGCCGGGTGCTCCCCGCCCGTCGGAGCGCCACCGGCCCGGGAGCGAGCACGGCAGGGGTTCGTCCCGTGGCGTGTTGGTGAGGCACTCGCGCAGCACGAAGGCCCCGGTCTCCATAAGGAGGCCGGGGCCTTGACCGAGCGCTGGGCAGGCCTTGCACCTGCATCCCCCCACGGGAAGTGGGGTGTCTTTCCTTGGACCACCAACGCGCGCCCCGCTTCCGGGAATCCCGGCGGCGAGTACGAGAGTGAGTCTACCCGGAAGATCCGGCATCCCGGAACACGACACTCCGCCGCCGGCCCGGGCCCGCCCGTATCCGTACTCCGCTCGTGACGGTCACGAAGCGGAGACGACGGGTGCCGGGCAGCGCGGGCCTGGCAGCTGCGACGCGAGCGGCTCGCGGCTCAGGCGATCCCGACGGTGTACACGGCGCGGTAGCCCGCGCCGTGGGGTGTGGGGGCCAGGGTCAGCGCGCCGCCCGATTCCCGGTAGCGGCGGTCCCGGCTGTTGGGGTGCTCCGGCCCGGGGCGCCGGGCGTAGGGCTGCCGGGCGTACACGTCACGCAGGAGGTCCTCGGGGAAGAAGAGTTGTGAGGACGTCTCGCTCCGGGCATCGGGGCGGACCTTGAAGTGGATGTGCGGGGCCAGTCCGGCGTACCAGCCGGGAAGGACCGTGCGGAACACGCACCGTCCGGTGCTGTCGGTGGTCTGCGTGCCCCGCAGAAAGGTCTCTTTGCCCGTGGAATAGGCGCCCTGGGCGTCGGCCTGCCACACGTCGACGGTGGCGCCCGCGAGGGGGCGGCAGCCGGCCGACACCCGTACCAGCGTGAGGTCGAGGCGCAGCGGTACGCCCTCGCGCCCCTCCGTGATGTCCGAGCGGAGGCGGCCGAGGTCCAGGTAGTACGGCCCGCTGCCCCATTCCGTGGTCAGGACGCAGTGGGGGGTGGCCGCGACGGGCGGGGGCCGTACGGGGCCGGGTGTCCGCCGGACCGGCTCGCGGCCGTTGTCCGGCCGGGCGGCGCAGCCGGCGGTCAGCGCGGTGAGCCCGCCGCACCACGCGGTCAGCAGCACCGTGCGCCGGCCGGTCCGGGAGGTGTGCTCTTCCGCCATGCGCAGCCCCTCACGCGTCCGTGGGGCCGCCGCGCACGGACGGCGACGACCGCGACCACCGTCGCGGAAGCCGGGCGGGGCGGGCACGACCGACACGCCGACGCCGCCGGCCGCGGGCCGCGTCACCCGTTCGCCCGCCCGGCCACGAAGCGGTCCACCCCGGCGTGCGCAGGGGGTGGCGGTGAGCGGAGCCGGCCCGACGGACGGCACGGGGAGCCTCTCGGGCCTCCGGTCGCACGGAGCCGCGGACCCGCGGGGCGGCGACCGCACGGAACCGCGGACGCGCCAGGCGCCGGTCGGGCAGGCGCCGGGGTCAGGCAGGGCGCCGACCGCAGGGTGCCGCGGACGCGCCGGACGCCGGTCAGGCAGGCGGATTGCGGGGCGCGACCACGGTGAAGAGCGCGCCCTCGGGATCGGCGAGGGTGACCCAGCGGCTGGCGCTGGACGTCTGCACCGGCGAGACGCTCCTGCCGCCCGCACCGGTGGCGGCTTCGACCGCAGCCTCCAGATCGGGCACGCGGAAGTGGACGTGCCAGCGCGGCTGCACCAGGGGGTCGGGGTCCTCTTCGAGGGCGCCGCCGCTGATGCGGGCGACGGTGTTGTTGCCGTGCCGGAGGACGACATGGTCGTGCTCGTAGGACACGGTGCAACAGCCCTGCCGGCCGCCGGCCCAGTCAAGAACCTCTCCGTAGAAGATGGCGGAGGCGAAGGCGTCGCGCGTACGCAGTTCCAGCCAGGCGGGTGCGGTGCCGCGCCCCACCGTCCAGTCCGGGATGATCTCCCCCTGCCAGAAGCCGAAGACGGCGCCCGCGGGGTCCGCCGCCAGGGCCGCCCGGCCGGTGCCGAAGGCGAGGGGGCCCACGGCCATCGTGGCGCCGCGCTCACGGATGCGGGAGGCGGCCACATCGGCGTCGTCCACGGCGAAGTAGGGCGTCCAGGCCGCCGGAAGGCTCAGACTGCGGGCCAGCGCACCGATTCCGGCGACGGGAGCCCCGTCCTGGAGTGCGACGGTGAAACCCGCGCCGAGCCGGGTGGACCGGAACTCCCAGCCCAGCACCGCGCGGTAGAACCGTTTCGCGGAGTCGAGTTCCCGGGTCATCAAGCTGACCCAGCACGGGGCACCGAAGACCTCATGACTCGACGTCGACACAGTCGCCAGCCTCATCTGCCGCTCACGGGGGAACCCAACCCGTCCACCCTAGCGCCGGCGGGGGCGCGGGACCGGAAGGCGCGGCTGCCGGGCGCGCTGCATCCGCCTCGACGGCGAGCGTGCCACCGGCGCGGTCCCGCGACGCGTGTGCGGTGTCAGGGCGGTCCGCCGGCCGCCCGCGGGGCTCCGGACACCGCCGCGCTGCCTCCGTCATCCGGCAGGGCCCACCCCGCCGGGCCGTCCGGGGCGAAGCGCAGGCCGCAGAACTGCTCCTGCGGCCGTCCCGGCAGCAGGGCGGGAACCAGGGCGGGAACCAGGGTGGTGGCCCCTGCCGGAGCCGGGGCTGTTCCCGCAGCCGCGGACGCGGCCTGCAGCCGGGTCACCGACTCCCCCACCGTCGACCTGACGAAGGCGTGGACCTGCGCCGGATCGGCCGCCCGGAACACCTGCGGTGCGTAGTGCTCGATCGAACCGGCGATCACCGCGCCCGCGTTGACCAGCGGCGTGGGCAGGTAGACGATCCCGCGCTCCGCCAGTATCCGCAGCGTGGCCGCCTCGTCGGCGAGCACCGCGCTCGCGGAACCGATCACGGCCGCGCAGCGCAGCCGCCGCGCCAGCGCGGGGTCGATGAGGTCGTTGACCGAGCAGGGCAGGAAGACGTCCAAGTCGGCGGCCGTCCAGTCCCGTACGGTCCGGCAGCCTGCGATCCGCGCCCTGTGCGGCACGCTGTCGTGGACCAGCACGGTGGCGCCCGCCGCCGCCAGCTCGGCCGCCAGTACCGCGCCGACCTTGCCGGCTCCGTGGACCAGCGCCCGCAGCCCGGCGACCGGGCCGCGCGCCCACGCCTCCACCGCTCCCAGCACCCCGAAGGCGGTGGAGGTCCCGGGGTCGGTACGGCTGCCCACGGCGTTGAGGACGTAAGGCGTCATGTCCGCCAGCCGCTCCATGTCCCGGACCGTCACCCCCATGTCGGCGCCGGTGTACACCGTGCCGGCGTACTCGTCGAGGACGGCGGCGATCCACGCGAGGAGCCCGTCGTCGAGTGCTTGCGCGCCGGTCAGCACCATCTCGGCGCCAGAGAAACCCGTGTGGTGGAGCTGGTGTGTGAGCAGCATCTCCGCGGCGAGCCGTCGGGTGAGGCTGCGCGCGCCGCCCTGGCACGGCTGGTGGCGTGGTACGACGCGCAGGCCCCCGTTGGCGGGAAGCGGCAGGCCGCGCCCGTCGGGGGCGAGGGCGACGTGCAGGGTGCATCCCGCGGGGCCGCGGAACTGTCGTACGAGCACGGCGGCCGGGACCGCTCCGGCGGCTTCGGGTGCGGCGCTCACCGCAGCTCCACCGGGTCGTCGTGGCCGACGGTGTGCCCGCCGAGGGCCAGGTCCGAACAGATCCGGCCGAAGGCGGGCACGAAGGTGAACGCCCGTCCGCCCGCCCGCACCACCACCCGTTCGCCGTCGGGTATGCGCCCCGAGAGGGTTCCGAGCGGGCAGCCGAGCCGTTCCAGCCGGTCACCGCTGTAGGCACCGGCGTTGACGATGTCGCTCTCCGCCCGGTGGAGGCCGCGGTCCTCCACCCGGTGGAGGCCGCGGTCGGTGCGGACGCCCGCTCCCGTACCGTCGGGGTCGAGGGCGTGTACGCGGGCGCGGAGCCAGGCGTGGCGGACCCCCCGCCGGCCCATCGCGGAGGCCGCGGCGCGCAGTTTCCCTTCGCCGGCGGCGACGCCGGTGCGGCCGGACCAGGGACTTCCGGTCAGGCGGACCAGGCGCCGGCGCCGGCCTGCGGGCGACCCCGAGCGGCACCACAGGGGCAACGTGTCGAGCGCGCGCCGCGACCAGCGCTCCTCGCTGTGCTGGACGCGCCACCGGCGTCCGAGACCGGCCGGGCCGTCCCGGTGGTCACCGACAGAGAATCGTTCCCGCACGAGTACCGAGCGGCCGCGCCGCGCCGCTCCGCAGTCCGGGGCGAGACCCACCGCTCCCCCGCCGACCGTGATGACCGCGGCCTTCCATGACGTCCGCACCCCGACCCCCCACACCCGTCGCAGGCCGCGCCTGCCGAACTTCCGGACGGATTCATACCTCCCCGGGCCGAGGCCCGGGGAACGCGCCGGGCGGGGGCGTACGGGGGCACGCGCGCGCTGCCACCGCACCCCTGGCTCCCCTGGTGGCCGCCGCCGCGTGCCCGCGCGTGCCGATCCGGAGGAGATGCCCGGCGGGGCTTCTCACGCCTGACGGGGTGGGGCCGTGATCCGGCTTTGCCGGAACGGCAAGAACAGTGGCGGGTGAGCGGCCGCCCTCCACATGATGGTTCCGCATGACGGTTCCGATCATGACGGAGAACGGACCGGGAGCCCTGGAGGACTCATGACGCAGCGGACCGCAGACCCCGTTCACCGGCTGGTCGCCTCGCCCGCGGGCCGGATCCACCTGGTGGAGCAGGGTGCCGGGCCGCTGGTGCTGCTCGTGCACGGCTTCCCCGAGTCCTGGTACTCCTGGCGCCGGCAACTGCCGGCGCTGGCAGCGGCCGGGTACCGGGCAGTGGCCATCGACGTCCGAGGCTACGGCCGTTCCAGCAGGCCCGCCGACGTGACCGCCTACCGCATGCACGGCCTGGTCGAGGACAGCGTCGCGGTGGTGCGGGCCCTGGGCGAGGACTCCGCGGTCGTCGTGGGCCATGACTGGGGTTCGGCCATCGCCGCCCACTGCGCCCTGCTGCGACCGGACGTCTTCCGCGCGGTGGGCCTGCTGAGCGTGCCCTACGCCCCGCGCGGCGGGCCGCGGCCCAGCGAGGTCTTCGCCCGCCTGGGAGGGGACGAGGAGTTCTACGTCTCCTACTTCCAGAAGCCAGGCCGCGCCGAGGCAGAGATCGAGCCCGACGTGCGGGGCTGGCTCGGGGGCATCTACGCCGCCCTGTCCGCCGGCACCATGCCCCCGCCCGGCGCGCCCGATCCGCACTTCGTCAGCCGGGGCGGGACCCTGCGCGACAGGTTCCCCGCGGGCCCGCCGCCGGCCTGGCTCGGCGAGGACGACCTCGACGTATTCGCGGCGGAGTTCGAGCGGACCGGTATGAGCGGCGCACTGAACCGGTACCGCAACATGGACCGGGACTGGGAGGACCTCGCCGGCTTCGACGGCGCCCCCGTCACCCAGCCGTCCCTGTTCGCCGGCGGAAGCCTCGACGCCTCCACCACCTGGATGGCCGACGCGATCGAGGCGTTCCCCACCACCCTGCCCGGCCTGGTCTCCTCGCACGTCCTCGAAGACTGCGGCCACTGGATCCAGCAGGAACGCCCCGACGAGGTCAACCGGATCCTGACCGACTGGCTGACCGGCCTGCCCGCCTGAGCGCCGGTCCGCGCGAACGGCTCCCCCCTGCAGGGCAACAACGTCTGGTACCGGCTACACGGCCGGCCCGGCTGGGTGCCGGCCCGGTACGTGCACAACTACGCCAACGTGCGCTGGTACGCGTGGACGGCGGCCGCGGGGACCGAGACGGGTGGCGGCGGGGCGGCGGGGACCGGGACGCGTGGCCGGCCCGGCTCCGCCGGCCGACTCCGTCCAGCCCGCCCGGCCCGGCGCTGAGGCCCGGCGCTGAGGCCCGGCGCGTCCCCCGCCGGGTGCCGGGCGGGCCCCACAGGGTGATGCTGGTGGCATGGCCGGCGTTCCCAGGGTGCGACTACCGGCCGCCTACGCGGCGGCGGCGCGGAACGCGGTGCGGGTCACACTGGCCGCCGGAGCGGGCTTCTACCTGCTCCTCTACGGCTTCGGCTCGTCTGTCGCCGCGACCTACGCGCTGTTCGCCGCCGTGGCCCTCGCGGGCCTGTCGCACATCCCCGGCACCGGCCGGCAGCGCGCCGGCCTGCTGCTGCGGCTGGTGCCCGTCTGCTGGGTGCTGATCGCGGTCGGCACCTGCCTGTCCCTGCGCACCTGGAGCGCGGCCCTCGGCATGCTGGTCATCGGCTTCACCCTGGCCTTCCTGGCCGTGGGCGGCCCGCGCCTGGCGGGGGCCGCGCCGGGGCTGCAACTGATGTACATCCTGCCGTCCTTCCCGCCCTACGATCCCGGCTCGCTCGGCGAACGGCTGGCCGGTGCGACGGTGGGCCTCGCGCTGCTCGTCCTCGCCGAGGCGTTCCTGCTGCCCGATCCGCCCAGCGTCCCCTACCGGGAGCTGGCCGCGCGGGCCGCCGACTGCGCGCGGCAGTGCGCCGGCGAGCTGTCCGCCGCGCCGTACGCGGTGTCCGACGCGGCGCTGCGGGCGGCGCGGACGGCGAGCACCTCGCTGCGGTCCTCGCAGGTGCCCGAGGCCGAGCGGCCGGCCGGACCGGGCGTGCGGGACCGGGGCCTGGCCCAGACCGGACTGGCGACCCGCACCCTGCTGGCCAGACTGGCCCTGCTGCCGCCGGTCCCCGGGGGCCCGGAGCGGGCACGGGCCGGGCTGGAGGTGCTGCGGGCGGTCGAGGACACGGCGCGGGAGACGGCCGGCCGGCTGCGGGGCCGGGTCCAGGCCGGTGACGCGCACGCCGAGCTGCTGCGGACCCGTACGGCGCTGGCAGCGGGACCGGACCCGGACGCCTCCCCGGCGGTGCTGCGCCGGCACGCGGCGGTGCTGGAGGCAGCGGACGCCGCACTGGCGATGTCGACGGCGTCCGGGATCGCGGTACGGGGCCGGGCGGGCGCGGCGCGGGCGGGCCCCGGGCGGTTCTGGTACGCGAACATGCGCGCGCCGCAGCTGTGGTGGCGGCGGCTGGAGGGGCACGCCGGTCAGCGGTCGGTGTTCTTCCAGAACGCGGTGCGGATCAGTCTGGCGCTGGCGGCGGCCCGGGTGATCGCCGGCGCCGACGCGCTGCCGCACGGCTTCTGGGTCCTTCTGGCGACCCTGACCCTGACCCGGACGACCGTGCGGGAGACCCGGTCGACCGTGCGGGTGGCGCTGACGGGGACGCTGGTCGGCGCCGTGGTGGCGGCCGCGCTGCTGGCGCTGGTGGGGACGGACACCGAGGTGTACGCGGCGGCGCTGCCGCCCCTGATGCTGGTCACGTTCACGCTGGGGCCGGTCAAGGGGGTCGGCTGGGCGCAGGCCATGTTCACGGTCGTCATCGCCCTGGTGTTCGCGCAGCTGGCGCCGGCGACCTGGCAGCTCGCCGGACTCCGGCTGCTGGACGTGCTGACCGGGAGCGTGATCGGCGCCGTGTTCGGGCTGCTGGCATGGCCCAGGGGCGCGCAGAACGAGCTGCGGCGATCGGTGGCGACGCTGTTGCGGGGGGCGGCGGAGACCGTGGTGGCGACGACCGCCGAGGTCGCCGCGGGCGGTGTGCGGGAGCCGGTGGTGACCGCGCCGGGGCACCGCTCGCTGCGCCACGCGCTGATCCTGGCGGAGTCGGCGTACGCGCAGTACCAGAGCGAACCGAAGGGCCTGACGCAGAGCACCGGCATGCAGGACTGGCAGGCGACGCTGATGGCCGGCCACCACACGCTGTGGGGGGCGGACCGGCTGCTGGTGCCGCCCTCGCGGATCGTGGTACCGCCGATGGGGCGGGAGCCGGCGGCGGCGGTGACCCGGCTCGGGGACCGGGTGGCCGGGCGGATGCTGCTGGTGTCCGCGTGCCTGGACCCGAGCGGCGACACCCCGCAGGCGCCGGTGCCGCTGCGGGACCCGGCCTTCGACGGTTTCTCGGCGGAGCCACCGGGCGCGCCGCGGCTGTACTTCGCGGCCGTGTCCTGGCTGGATTCGCTGATGACGGACCTGGAGCGGATCGCCGGGGCGTACGGGCACACGCAGCCGGCGCCCGCCTCCCCGGCCGGCGCGAACGGCGGGCCCACCCGCCAGGACGCCCGAACCTCGGCCCCGCCGCCGTAGAGGGGTGCCCGTAGGGCCCCTGCGCCCGCGGCTCCCGGAACGGCCCCCGGTGCGCCGTGCCCTCGGGGTACGGCGCACTGCCGCGGGAGCGTGCGGGCTACTTCGGGGTGACCCAGACCTGGCGCTTGTTCGTGTTCGCCGTGTGGAGCTGGACGACGGTGCCGTCGGCGCTCGCGCCGCCGGCCGCGTCGAGGACCCTGCCCGTTGCCACGTGGACGATCTGGCCCCTGGCGTTGACGGACCAGCGCTGCCCCGCCGTGCCGTTGCAGTCGTGGAGGCTGATCTTGTTGCCGTCGGTGGCGGCATTGTGGCTGCCGTCGAGGCACTTGCCGAGCGCCCGGAACGTGCCGTCCTTGCCCAGGATCCACGACTGCGCCACGGAGCCGTTGCAGGTGTGGAGCTGGATCTGCGTGCCGTTGGCCGCCTTCCCGCCCCTGACGTCCAGGCACGTGCCGCCGGTCCCGGTGATCCTGCCCTGCGGGGACAGCTCGGCGCCCGCTCCTGCGGCGAGGCGGCGCAGGCCCTGTACGTCGAACTGCTGGACGTAGGTGCCGGCGCGCTTGTCCTGGTAGGCGTACGTCGGCGAGCACATGACCGGGAATTCACCGGAGTCGGTGCCCTTGACGCAGTCGCTCTTGGTCATGCTGCGGTTGGCGTGGGACAGGCCCAGCGTGTGCCCGATCTCGTGGCTGACGTGGTTGCGCATGTACGTCTCGCCCAGGGCGGCCGTCGGCTTGCCGGCCGCGGTGAAGAACTCGCTGTCGATGTAGGCGTGTCCGCTGGTCACGGTCTCGGGGACGGAGGAGCTGGTGAAACCGCAGCTGAGGTCCGCACTGCCCGACCCGTCGTGGACGACCTTCCAACCCGTGTTGCCCATGCTGCCGCCTTCGGCGGGCGGTACGCACGGGCGGTCAAGGACTCCGACGACCACTTCGCCCTTGGGCCGGACGTAGTCCCAGCCGACCGGCTCCGTGTCGACCGCGACCGGCAGGTTCGTGATGCGCCGCAGGTCCGCGGCGGTCGCCCGGGCGTACGGGGCCAGCCAGTCCGCGGACTTCTGGTCGTAGAACCTGATCGTGTAACCGCTGCGCAGCCACTTGGTCGAACCGCTCAGCTTCCACCCCTCGCCCTGGGGCGCTGCGGCGGGCGCGGCGGCTGCGGCCGACTGCTGTGCGGGCGGGGCCGCCTGCGCCCCGAGCGACATGACGCCGTGGTGGAAGGCCGTGCCGTCCGCGGCGTGGACGGCGGAGTCCTCCGCGTGGGAGTCGGGTGCCTGCGCGCCCAGCGGGGCCGTCCGGGCGCTGCCGCTCCCCTGCGCGGTGTTCCCCGTCGCCCCGGTGCCGAACGCGGCGGTGCGGAGTTGCAGGCTCCCCACGATCGCCGCCGTGGCCGCCAAGGCGACGAGGGACATGCGGTGCCTGCCCGCCGGACGCACGTGCTCGGTGCCCTCTCGTCGTGCTGCGCGTTCCGCCGAACCGGTGATGACGCGGTGGGCGGGGCGAAGATCGGCTCGATCATAGGGCAACGCGCCAAAGGCCCCTCGCGGCGCCCCCGTTGGCGGCGGGAGCCGGTCGCCGGAGCGTCACCGCGGGCTGCGGGTGGTGTGCGCCGCTCACAGATCGTGCGGTGAGACGGCGGTTACGGGGTACAGGGCTGCCATCAGAACGACCGCTCTTTCGTGAGGACCGCAGATGACCGACGACGCCTACCTGGCCCTGTTGGACGGCACGGCGGCGGCACTTGGTGTGCCCCCGGCCGCTGTCGGAGAACTGTCGTGCATGGATACCCCGGCCGTGCAGGCGTGGCTGGACGCGCAAGGTGTCACCACGGCGTCTCCGCGCCTGCGTCTTCTGCCGCCGGAGGAGGCGGGGGCCATCCCCGACGGCGCCGAACGGCTGCCCGTCCCGCTCAGTGACGACGAGTTGAGCCTCGTACGCCACCGGACGTCGACCGAGACCATCGCCGGGGTGGAGGAGGACCTGCTGGCCTACCGCTCCTGCACGGACGGCCGGGACGCCCTGCTGACGCGCGCCCTCGCCACCGGCGTGCCGGCGCACCGCGTCGCGGAGCTGACGGGCGAGGACCTGACAGACGTGAAGGCCGCCTCCCGCTGAGCCCGGTCTCCCGCTGAACCGGGCCTTCCGCCGGGGCCGGTCTCCCGCCGGGGGCGGCGGGGCGTTACCCCGGCGCCCCGGCGGGCGTTGGGCAGTACATGAAGATCACAGCTCAGCGCGCACTGACCGCCGTGGCCCTCGCCGGGGCGGCCCTTTCGATGACGGGCCAGGCCCAGGCCTCCGACGGCCCCGTGGAGACCGCCGCCGAAACCCTGACCGCGACCGGTACCGCCCAGGCGGCCGACAGCGTGATCGGCGACGCGATCCCCGTGACCAAGGGGGTCGGGAAGAAGATCAACCTGTCCGGGCTGGGCGGTACCGACGGTCAGGGCTGAGCCGGCGGCGCGGCCGGGCCGCCGGCGCGCCCGCTACGCCTGGGGCAGCGCGTCGCCCTGCACGGCCTGGATGTCCAGTTCCACCTTCAGCGTCGCGCCGATGGCGGCGATGCCCGCCTGGACGACCTGGTTGTAGTTCATCGCGAAGTCCTCGCGGTGGAGTTCGGCGGTGGCACGGAAAGCCGCGCGCGTTCCGCCCCAGGGATCGGCTCCGGTGCCCAGGTAGGCCAGGTCCAGGTCGACGGGGCGCACGACGCCGCGCATGGTCAGTTCGCCGTGGACCGTCCAGCGGTCGGAGCCGGCCGGGGTCAGGGCCGTGGAGCGGTAGGTGATCTCCGGGTACGCCTCCACGTCCAGGAAGTCCGGCGACCGCAAGTGGCCGTCGCGCATACCGTTGCCCGTGTCGATGGAGGCCGCCCCGATCACCGCTTCCACCCGGGACGCGGACACCTCGTCCGGGGCGATCGTGATACGCCCGGCGAACTCGGTGAACCGGCCGTGCACGCTGGAGATCCCGAGGTGCTGGGCGACAGCGCCCACCGAGGAGTGGGCCGGGTCGATCGTCCACGGCCCGGGCGGGGGCAGCTCGCTGCCGCCGTGCCGGGCGAGGACGATGTTGCCGACCTCGGCGCGCCCGCTCGACGTGACGATCGCGCTGGATGCGGCGGGCGCGTAGCCGAGGGCGGTGACTATCACGGTGTACGCCCCCGGGGCGAGCGCCGTCGTGTCGTGCACGGCGCCGTCCCCGTCGGCCTCCGCGCGCGCCACCTGCGTGCCGGTCGTGTCCGTCACCGTGACGACCGCGTGCGACACGGCCCATCCGTCGCGCGTGCGAATCCGTGCGGTGAGTCCCATCCCGTTTTCTCCCTGCGAAAGCATCTCGAATTGACCTGGCGCGGACCGGCCCGTGGGGCGCCTCCGCTCGGGACGCGCCCCACGGGCCGGGCTCCGCTACTCGCCGGGGTGGGCGAGCTCGATGTCGTGGCCGTCCACGCCGTGACCGCCGACGGTCAGGGCGGTCGCCACCGGCGGGTACCCCGTCGCGATGACGGTGTACTCGCCGCCGTCGAGGTCGGTGAAGGCGTACGCGCCGTCCGTCCCGGTCCGCGCGGTGGCGACGACGTTGCCCGCCGCGTCGACCAGGGTGACCCGGGCGTCGCCGAGCGGACCGCCCGGTGCCCGCACGACGCCCTGGACCTGAGCGCCCGAGCTGAGCTCGACCTCCACCCGGGTGACGCCGGCGCCGCCGACCTCGACGGGCAGGGCCGCCGGACGGCGTCCGAGGGCATTCACGGCGACGGTGACGTAGCCGGGAACCAGTTCGGCGAAGGTGAACTCGCCCTGCGCGCCGGTGGTCCCAGTGGCCAGTACGTCCCCGCGCACATCGGTCACGATGACCATGGCGCCCTCCACGGGGGCGCCGGTCTCGGCGGTGCGCACGACGCCGCCGAGTCCGCTGGTGCCGCTGAGCAGGATGTCGTAAGCGACCGGCTCGCCGTTCACGACGATCGTGGACGCCTGCGGCTGGAAGCCGTCGGCGGAGGCGATCAGGACGTACGAGCCGGAGCCCGGCGCGTCCACCGCGTAGGTGCCGTCGGCCTGGGCGACCGAGCGGCCCAGCTGTCGTCCCGCGAGCGAGATCAGCGTCACCGCGGCCTGCGGCACGGGCGCGCGCTCGGCGCCCCGCACGTGGCCGCGTACCGGAATTCCACCGTTCACGGGACCCGCCCCTGCGTCCGGCGCCGCGGTGACAGCGGCCTGCCGCTGTGTTCCTCCGGGGCGGGCACCGGTGGCGGCCGCCCCGGTCCCGGTCCCTGTCGCAGCCGGGTCGGTCGCGGCGCCGGCCACGGTGTCGGCCCCGGTGTCGGTCCCGGCCATGGCGGGAGCCGGCTGCGCGGCCTGAGCGGGCCGCTCCGCCTGTGCGCTCTGGGCCAGGCCGCCCGATGTCCGCAGCGGCACTTCCTTGATGAAGATCGTGACGAGGAAGGCGATCAGCGCCAGCGGCGCGGCGATCAGGAAGACGTCCGCGATGCCGTGGCCGTACGCGCTCTCCATCACGGTGCGCAGCGGCCCGGGCAGGCTGTCCATGTCCGGGATGCTGCTGCCGGAGCTGGACTTGGCCGCGGCGGCCGCGTACTTCGGGTCGAGGGTGGCGAGTCCGTCCTTCGCGTAGTGGGTGATCCGGTTGGCCATGACCGCGCCGAGCGCGGAGACACCGATCGCACCGCCGAGGGAACGGAAGAACGTCACCGTGGAGCTGGCCGATCCGAGGTCGGACGGGGCCACCTGGTTCTGCGTGCAGAGCACCAGGTTCTGCATCATCATGCCGATGCCGAGGCCCAGCAGCGCCATGAAGATCGCGATGTGCCAGTAGGCCGTGTCGTAACGGATGGTGCCGAGCAGGCCGAGGCCCGCGGTCACCAGCACACCGCCGCACAGCAGCCACGCCTTCCACCGGCCGGTCTTGGTGATGACCTGCCCGGAGACGGTGGAGGAGACGAACAGGCCGGCGATCATCGGAATGGTCATCACGCCGGACATCGTCGGGGACTTGTCGCGGGCCAGCTGGAAGTACTGGCTGAAGAAGACCGTGCCGGTGAACATCGCGACGCCGACGAACAGCGAGGCGATGGACGACAGTGCGATGGTGCGGTTGCGGAAGAGCCGCAGCGGGATGATCGGCTCGCTGGCCCTGGACTCGACCAGGACGAACAGCAGGCCGAGGACGATCGCGCCGCCGACCATGGCGTACGTCTGCCAGGAGATCCAGTCGTACTTGTCACCGGCGAAGGTGACCCAGAGCAGCAGCAGCGAGACGGCGGCGGAGATGAAGAACGCGCCGCCCCAGTCGACCTTGACCTCGCGCTTGACGACGGGGAGGTGCAGGGTCTTCTGCAGCACGATCAGGGCGATGACCGCGAAGGGCACGCCGACGTAGAAGCACCAGCGCCAGCCGAGCCACGAGGTGTCGGTGATGACGCCGCCGAGCAGCGGGCCGCCGACGGTGGCGACGGCGAAGGTGGCGCCGAGGTAGCCGGAGTAGCGGCCGCGCTCGCGCGGGGAGATCATCGCGGCCATGACGATCTGGGCGAGGGCGGACAGGCCGCCGACGCCGATGCCCTGGACGACGCGGCAGGCGATGAGCATGCCGGCGTTCTGCGACAGGCCGGCGGCGGCCGATCCCAGGACGTAGATGACCAGGGCTATCTGTACCAGCGCCTTCTTGCTGTACAGGTCGGAGAGCTTGCCCCACAGCGGGGTGGCGGCGGTCATGGACAGCAGGGCCGCCGTGACGACCCAGGTGTAGGCGGACTGGCCGCCGCCCAGGTCGCCGATGATCTGGGGCAGGGCGTTGGAGACGATCGTCGACGACAGGATCGCGACGAACATGCCGAGCAGCAGCCCGGAGAGCGCCTCCATGATCTGGCGGTGCGTCATCGGGGCGGCGTCGTCGTGGCCGCCTCCGTGCTTGGCGTGAGAGCCCCGCACACCGGCTGGTGTGGTCGTTGCCATGGGCTTCCTTACGTTCTATGCGGGTGTACGGGTGGTCGGTTCGTGCGCGTGCGGGAGCCGCCCGGTGGAGCGGCAGTCGCCGAAGCTCATCCGCAGTCGGGTCATGAGCTCGATGAGCCGGCCCACTTCGTCGGCGGACCAGTCGCTCAGCCGGTGGGCGAGGAGCTGTGACGTGCGCCGCGAGAGCTCGTCGAGCTGCTCCTGTCCCGCGGCGGTGAGGCGCAGGATGCGGGAGCGCTTGTCGGCGGGGTCGGGGGACCGGTCGATCCAGCCGTGCTCCGCGACGTGCGCGACGTGGCGGCTGGTCACGGACATGTCCACGGAGAGCAGCTCGGCGAGCCTGCTCATCCGCATGTCCCCGTGGCATCGCAGCAGCGTCAGGACGGCGGCCGAGGCCGCCGGGCAGTCAGGGGGCAGGATCCGCCCCAGGTCCCTCTTCACGGCGCCGATGGCGCTGAGTTCGCGCGCCAGTTCTTCGTACTGCGCCTGCTCGGCCATGACACCTCCCATTTCGTTGCTTAAGGCAACCGTAAAAGCAGTTGGTTGCTCCAGGCAAATCAAAGGGGGCGCATCGGACTAAAAGGTTCGCAAAGGCGAGCATGGCTGACCGTAAACCCGCAGGTGAGGAGCGTGCGAACAAGGGCACGGTCGCGGCGGCCACCGCCGGGGCTATGATCGGCGCGCTGAACCGACCCGTGCCGGGGGGACTCATGGACGCACACCGGGACGCACACCGGGGCCGCAGCGACCGCCGCCGTCTCCTGGTGGCGCTGGGCGCCCCGCTGCTGCTCGCCGGGGCGGGAGCGGGCGTGGCCGCCGCGGTACGGTCCGGGGACGAACCGGGCCCGCGGCGTGTCAGGACCGACTCCGAACCGCTGAACCGGCGCTTCGCGTCCGTCCTCGGCGAACTGTCCGAGGCGCACTGGCAGGGCTACGACATCGACGGGGGCGCGGGTGAGCGCACCGTTCCGGGCCCGGACTCCAGGATCCGGCTGGTCGGTGTCGCTCGCCTCCGGCCGGGCAGGGCCGCGGAGATCCTGCGCGTGCCGGACCACGCCTTCGCCCCTGCCGAGCCCGCCCCCCTGCCCGCGGAGCTGGAGCGGTACGTGCCCGCCGGTGCGGCCTGGCGCGGGAGCGCACGCTTCGATGCCTACGCCAACCGGCCGGGCACGGCAGGGGGACCGGGTGGCGACACGGGCCGCTCGGGCGGCTATCTCTTCGACGCCGCGCGCGATCTCGTCCGTTTCGATGTGGTCTTCCTCTACAGCTAGTGCTGTGGGACCTCGCGGTGTCAGCGCGCCGGCGCGGTGGTGAGCTGCGCGCAGCGGGTCACGACGGCCGACAGGTTCCCCTCGGCCCGCAGCAGCTCGCGCTGGATGCGGGCGCCGTTGCCCCGTTCGAGCAGCCCGGCGATGCCCTCGCGGACCAGCTCGTCGTCACCGCTCTCGACCAGCGCGTCGCGCACGTGGTGGTACAGGGCCCGCACGGCCTCCTCGGGCGAGGTCTCCCGCATCGTCTGCGGATGCAGCAGCGGACCGTCCAGACCGGAGCGGCCGGCGCGCCACGACGCGAGCCGCAGCAGGCTCGTGCTGACGCCGGCCGGGGGCTCGCCCCGCCGCCAGGCGCGTGCGGCGGTCTCGACCAGGCCGCGGATGAGCGCGGCCAGGAGGACGGGCGTGCTCGCCTCCAGGCAGACGTCCGCGACCCGGATCTCGACCGTCGGGTACTTGGCCGACAGGCGGGCATCGAACCAGATCATGCCCACGTCGCGCAGTACGCCGGTGTCGACCATCGCGCGGACCTCTTCGTGGTAGCGGTCCGCGGAACCGAAGACGTCGACCGGGCCGGCCGACGGCAGCCGGTTCCAGACCCGGCTGCGGTAGCTGCCGTAGCCGCTGTCCTCGCCCTGCCAGAAAGGTGAGTTCGCACTCATCGCCGTCAGGACCGCCAGCCAGGGACGGATGCGGTCCAAGACCGCGACGCCTTCCTCGTCGGACTCGACCGAGACGTGGACGTGGCAGCCGCCGGTCAGCTGCTGCTGCGCCGTCAGCCCGAACTGCTCGGCCACCCACTCGTAGCGCTTCCCCACGTTCAGCGAGGGCTGCACGGGCAGGGGCGAGGTCGCCAGGGCGGCCATCACCGCTCCGGCGGTCGCGGCGTGCCGGGCCGCCTCGGCGCGCCACCCGTTGATCTCCGCCTGGAGCTCGCCCATCTCCGTCACCGGTTTGGTGGCGAACTCCAGCTGCTCCTTGTGCAGCTCCTTCTCGAAGGTGTGCCCTTTGCCGTCACCGCCCTGCGGCTCCTGCCCGGCGGACCGGTCCGCGGCTGCCAGGACGGCTTCGGACAGGGCCAGCGGTTCGCCGCTGCGGGCATCCACCAGCAGCAGCTCTTCTTCCACACCTACGGTTCGCACGTCGCCTCTCCCGGTCTTGCATGGGTACAGGACGGACTCTGCCCTGTGCGCCGTCCCTCATGCGGAACGGCGCGGCGTGGTCACAGCGCGGGGTGGAGGTGTGGGTGGACCGTCGTGCGCCGTGCGGCGTACCTGCCGCGGCGCGCCTGCCGCGTCCGGCCGCTCGGACGGGCCGTTCCTAGGGCGGCTCCTCCGCGGCGCCGCCGTCGCGCCGGTGCCTGCCGTGTCCTGCCCCGCCCGGTTGCCCGCCGGCCGCTTCCCGCGCCGTTTCCGGGCCGGGGCCCGGTGGGGTCTCCCCCACCGGGCGTCGGGTCCACCAGGTCGCGTGCGGTGCGCGGACCCACCGGGCGAAGGCCGAACCGAGACCGGCGGTGGTGCGCGCGGCGGGGCGTCTCGCGTGCCGTCCCGGGGAATCCGGGGCGCGCCCGCCCTCGGCCGGTGATGTCTCTGCCACGTCGCGAGTCTCACCCACCGGCCCGCCGCACCCGGGCCGAATCCCGCGCGGAGCACCTGATCGAGTGACCGGGCCCCGGACCGCCGGATCGTCCGGTTCCCGGGAAATCCCGTTGCCGCGCGGATGCCGGAGCGTGCAGGGGGAACGGGTAGTCCGTGCTCGCGGAGGGGCGGGCGGACACCGGACGACGACGGGACGCACGGCGCGGGGGGGGGCAGAGATGAAGATCCGACCTTGGTGGTCCCCGCCGGATCTCCGGCTCACGGCGCAGCTCGTCGCCGGCCGCTACCGGCTCGACCGTCTCCTCGGGCGCGGGGGCGCGGGCGACGTGTACGAGGCCCTGGACCTGCGCCTGCGGCGTCCGGTGGCGGTCAAGACCTTCCGTCCGGCCGGCGGGGCGCAGACGCAGGAGCGTTTCGTCGAGGAGGGCCGCGTCCTGGCCCGGCTCCGGCATCCCGGGCTGGTGACCCTGTACGACTCCGGCCGGGACGAGGACCAGTGCTACCTGGTGATGCGGCTCTTCGAAGGCGGTACGCTGCGGCGCCGCATCGCGGCGTCACCCCTCGCCCCCGCCGAGGTCGTGCGGATCGGCTCCGCCCTGGCAGCGGCGCTGGCGCACGTGCACGCGGCGGGCGTGGTGCACCGGGACGTCAAGCCGTCGAACGTCCTCCTGGACGGAAGCGGGATGCCGCACCTGGCGGACTTCGGCAACGCCCGGGTGCTCGGCGCACCCGCGCGCACCGCTGCCGGCACGGTCGTGGGAACCGCGGCCTACCTCGCGCCCGAGCAGGTACGGGGCGAGGGCGCGGGACCGGCCGCGGACGTCTACAGCCTCGGTCTGGTACTCCTCGAAGCCCTCAAGGGCGAACGGGAGTACGCGGGGCCGCCGTCCGAGGCGGCCGCCGCGCGGCTGCGCCGGGGACCGGTGATCCCGCCGGGCCTGCCCGCCGGACTGGGGGATCTGCTGGCGGCCATGACGGCACCGGACGAGAGGAGCCGGCCGGACGCGGCAACGTGCTTCCGGGCGCCGGCCACCGACTACGGCCCCCTGCCGGCGGACGGGCCCTCGATGCGGGTGACGCGGCGCTGACGTGTCGGTGTCGCGGCCCCGGTGACGCGGCGCTGACGTGTCGGTGTCGCGGCCCCGGTGACGTGGCGGGGTCCCGGCCGGCGGCCGCACGGCCTTGCGCCCTGCCGGCGGAGGATCGAAAAACCGTCCCGTGGCCCGGCCACGACCGGCGCCGGCGCCTCCTGATGTGGCGGCGCTGCGGGGACAGCGCAGAGGGGCCCCGGGCCGGGCCGGGGCCCCTCTGCTGTACGGGCCCGCCCCGCCCCACCCCCGTGGAGGCAGAACGGGCCCGGTCATGGGCGCCCGGTCACGCGGTGAACGCGGGCGGCTGGACGGGCCTCGGCAGACGACGGGCCAGGTGCCCCGCCACGTCGAGGACCGTGCGGTCGGCCAGGCGGGGACCGATGATCTGGATGGCCAGCGGCAGGCCGTCGGCAGTCCTGCCCGCGGGCATGACGAGGGCGGGGAGCCCGACGTGCCCGGCCATGTTCAGCCATGCCGTCTGGTCGAAGTACGGGCGCTTCTCGCCGTCGACCGTGATGGACCGGTCGGGCACCGGGATCGACGTCTGGTCCTCGACGGCGGCGGTCGGGGCGGCCGGCGTGACGAGGACGTCATGGGTGGTGAAGTACGCGGCCCAACGGGCGCGCAGCTTCTCGCGCTCCTCGTTCGCGCGCAGCCAGTCCCGGTGCCGCATGGTGCGCGAGTGCAGGAAGAGGGCGGCCGGGTGGTCGGCGGGGGTCCGGTCGGCGGCCGCGACGTCGGCGGCGAAGGCGGCGTCGGTGGCGGTGGCGCTCGCCGTGGCGAACATGAGGCGCTGGAACAGCCTGTCGCTGTCGGCGAGGTCCACCGGTCGGGTGGTGTCGTCGACGGTGGTTCCGGCGGACCGCAGCAGCTGGGCCACCCGTTCCAGGAGCAGGCGGGTGTCCCGGTCGACCCGGCAGTGGGAGTCGTCCTGCCACACACCGACGCGGTAGTCCGCGAGGCGGCCGTGCTTGGGCGCCGGAAGACCGATCGTCCAGGCGGCGGCGTCGGCCGGGGCCGGCGCGGCCAGCACGTCCAGGAGGACGTCGAGGTCCTCGGCGCTCCGGGCCACGGGTCCCAGGGCGAGCATGTCGGAGGAGGTGAGCCAGCCGGGCGGGCGGGGAATGTGGCCGCGGGTGGGGACGATGCCGGTGGTGGTGCGCAGGGCGTACACGCCGCAGTAGGCGGCCGGGAGGCGGAGCGAACCGGCGAGGTCGGAGCCGACTTCGAGACTGCTCAGGCCCGCGGCGACGGCGGCGGCGGGGCCGCCGGAGGAACCGCCCGCGGTCCGGCCGGCGCTGTGGGGGTTCTTCGTCGTGCCGAAGAGGGGGTTCGAGGTCTGGATGTCCTGGCACAGGACCGGGGTGTTCGTCTTGCCGACGACGACCGCGCCTGCCGCGCGCAGGAGCGCGACGCAGTCCGCGTCCTCACCGGGGACGTGGTCGGCCAGGTCGGGGGAACCGCAAGTGGTGCGCAGGCCCTTCGTCTCCAGGGCGTCCTTGACGGTGAGGGGCAGGCCGTGGAGCGCGCCGAGCGGTTCGCCGGTCTCGGCGAGGTGGTGGTCGGCCCGGTCGGCGGCCGCCCTGGCGCCGTCGGCGTCCAGCGTGACGACGGCGCCGAGGCCGGGGTTGGTCCGCTCGATGTGCCGCAGGTACTGCTCCAGCAGGGCCCGGCTGGTGATCGCGCCGGTGCGCAGCGCGGTGAGCTGCTCGCGGGCGGACGCCAGGTGCAGGCCGGCGCGGGGCGGCTTCGTCGCGCCGGTGCGGGCCGCGGCGGCGGCGGGCGTGGGCGCGGTGGCCATGGAGGCCGCGGCGGCGACGGCCGTGCAGGCGACGAGAAGGGTGCGGCGGAGGATCACGAACGGGCTCCTGGGGTGCTGCTGCGGGTGTCTGCGGTGTCGTGGCTCTCGGGCGGGGCCGTCGGCGGTGGCGGTGGCGCGGTGAAGTAGGAGGCGACGCGCTGCAGGTGGCGCAGCTCGTCCTCGGTGGTGGCCAGGTCCAGGTCCGCGTCGGCGTACTCGGCGGGCGCGGCGGCGGGCGCGTCCGCCCGGTGCCGTACGAGGGCGGCCCGGATCTGTTCGGCGGTGACGGCCGCGGCGAGCTCGGCGCCGGCCAGTCCCTCGGCGCGGCGCCGGGCCTCGGCCCGCTCCCGGACGACCGGGTCGAGGTAGCGGCGCATCAGCTTCTGGCCCTGGCGGATCTCGACGCGGCGGCGCAGCAGGGGGAAGTGGGCGCTCCGGCCCCGCAGGAGGTCGTGGCGCTGGCGGGCGGGGCGGCGCAGGGTGATGCCGGGGTCGGCCTCGTCCAGTGCGCTCCACAGGGGGCCCAGGCGCCGGTAGCGCAGGTGCGCCGTGGCCCAGTCGCGGGCCCGGCCGGTGCGCCGGGCGACGGTCGGGATGAGGTAGCCGATCTGGGTGAGGGTGGCTCCGACGTCCCCGCAGGCCCAGGCGAAGCCGTTGAGGTGGCTCACGCCGAACCCGGCTTCGGCGCCGATGATCCCTGCGATCCGGATGCCGCTGTAGGCGAGGGTGACGACGGCGCCGAGGGCGACCAGGCGCAGGCTGAACGCGATGGACCGGTTGGTGGCGGTGCGCGCGTACGTCCGGCAGGAGCGGGCCAGGTAGATCTCGGCGACGCTGTACGTGCCGAAGTACAGCAGGACGTAGGCCTGGAAGACCGGGTCGTGGGCGTAGTAGAGGGAGAAGTCGGTGGGCCTGGTCGTGGCAGGGGTGAGCAGGACGAACAGCACCGACATGGCGGCGATGACGGCGGCGGCCGCTGCGAGCAGGTGGCGGCTGCGCCGGCGGGCCGCGGGAGGCGGCCTGGACCAGTGGGCGAGGACGGTGGCCTGCAGGGCGAGTACGAGGATCACGCAGCCCTGGGCGACGGGGACGACGATGTTGGGGACGCCGAGGAGGCCGTCGACGCGCACCCACACCCAGGTCAGGGAGACGGCGTAACTGAGCGCGGAGAAGGCGTAGGTGCAGGCCAGGGCGACGAGTGCCGGGTCGCGGCGGCCCTTGCCGAGGTCGCGCACGAGGATGAGGAACCCGGTGCCGGCGATGGCCAGGCACAGGGGGTGAAGGATGTCTTTCACGGCTCCCTGTCCGGTCAGCGCAGCAGTGTGCGGGTGATGGGGTCGGCTTCCCGGGAGTCCGGGGCGCGCGACGCGCTCAGGTGTTCCTGGAGGAGGGATCCGAGCATCTCGGCTTCGAACTCCTCCGGCTCGTCGTAGCGGGTCCGGCCGAGGACGAGCTGCACGGTGGCGGGGTCGATGTCGGTGATCAGAGCGCCGAGGTCGGCCGCCCCCACGGGGGCGCTGCCCCGGTGGCGCCCCAGCATGTGGCCGAACTCGTGGCCGACGATGATCTCGGCGTGCGCGCGGCTGATGGCGGTGTCGTAGAACACGTAGTCCGTGTCGCCGGTGGCGATCCAGAGTCCGCAGGGGGCGGACGCGTCGAGGGAGTCGGGGTCGGCGGGGTCGGACACGAAGGGCATGAGCCGGATCGAGCGGTCGAAGCGCTCCTCCATGAAGGGCACCAGGTCCAGGACGCTGTCGACCGCGGGCAGGCCGAGCGATTCCACGAAGGCGCGGCTGCGGCATTCGACGTCGCGTGCCCGCCCGGCCGTGCACGTGCGGGCCCCCTCGGTCTCGCGGGCCGTGTCGGCGTCGTGGGCCACCGCGGCTCCGCCGGATCCGGCGGCCCGGCCGCGGCCGGCGCCGCGGTTGCGACGGCTGAGCCACATCGGGTTTCCCCTCCTCTTCGACAGATGCCGCACGCGGGTCACGGCAGGTCCCTTTCGGGATCGTCGGACAGACCTTCCTCCCTGCGTACGGCTTCGAGGGCCGCCAAG
Source organism: Streptomyces sp. CB00455 (assembly GCF_001905445.1). Classification (GTDB taxonomy): domain Bacteria; phylum Actinomycetota; class Actinomycetes; order Streptomycetales; family Streptomycetaceae; genus Streptomyces. The sequence goes on from NZ_LIVQ01000005.1 coordinate 118,178, forward strand.
ACCTTGCGCTGGCCGGCGGCGGACACCCCCATGGCGCGCAGGGCGATCTGCTCGACTCCGCTCTCCTTCAGCCTGCGCAGGATCTCGAACTGGGTCGCGATCTTCCTCGTGACCTCGTCCTCCACGAAGTAGGCGGCCTCCACGCCGAAGAACCGGGCGAGGAGGGGCACCATGGTGATGGTCGGGGTGCGTTTGCCGGCGCGCAGGTAGCTGATGTGGGAGCGCGTGTAACTGTCCTCGCCGTAGGACGAGATGGTGCGGGCCACATGCGCATTGGTGTATTCCTCCGCGCCCGGGGGCCGCACCCGGTCGAACAGGAAGTTGAGCCGGTCGCTGAAGGAGGCACCGGGACCCGGGACGGGGGCCGGAACCTGCCGGGGCCCGTCCGGAACACCGGGCCCCACTTCTGCGTCCGCCACTGCGTGCTGCTCCCTGTCATCGGGCGTGACCCTGGCTGACGCCCTTCACGCGTAACTATAGTTGACGGCCCAGAACCTTCAACTCCCTTGCTTGCAGAGACTCAAGGGCGCTGCGCGCTCCGCCGCTCGCCGCGGGCACTGCCGGGGTGGGCACGCCCGGTTGGCTGCAACGGGCCAGCTGCAACGGGCCGGCCCTCAGGCGAGATTGCTCCGGCCGCCCGGGGACCCGCCCATCGCCGGCGGGTGACCGGGCATCGCCGGTACCGACGGCGGCAAAGGGGGCGCCGGGGGCATCGGCGGGAGCGCGGGCTCGTACAGCCACGCCGAGTACAGGTCGTCCAGCGGCTCGGCCGCGTAGCGGGCGGCGTGGGTGGTGAAGCCGACGGTGGTCACGACGCCGTTGCGGTGCACGCTGGCCCAGTCGCGCAGCATGCGGAAGAACGCGCCGTCGCCCAGGGCGCAGCGGATCGCGTGCACGGCGAGAGCGCCGCGCTGGTAGAGGCGGTCGTCGAACATCAGCTTGCGACCCGGGTCGACCAGGCGCAGGTCCTGCGGCTGTGTGGCCAGCAGCCGGTGCGCGGCGGCCGCGTGCCCGTGTGCGGTGCGGCCGCCGGAGCGCTCCGACCAGAGCCATTCGGCGTACTTGGCGAAGCCCTCGTTCAGCCAGATGTGCCGCCAGTCGGCGATGGTCACGCTGTTGCCGAACCACTGGTGTGCCAGCTCGTGGGCGACGAGGCGTTCCGAGCCGCGTACGCCGTCCACGTGGTTGGCGCCGAACAGGGACAGGCCCTGGGCTTCCACCGGGACGTCAAGGTCCTCGTCGGCGACGACCACCGCGTACTCGCCGAAGGGATAGGGGCCGAACAGTTCCTCGAAGAGCCGCATCATGGCGGGCTGGCGGGCGAAGTCGCGGGAGAACCGCGCCAGGAGGTGGGGCGGTACGTGGGCGCTCAGCGGCACACCGCCCAGTCCCGGGTCGCCGAGCAGCACCGTCTGGTACATGCCGATGGACAGGCCCACCAGGTAGCTGGAGGTGGGTGCGGGCTGCTCGTACACCCAGGTGGTCGTGCTGGCCCTCGTCGTCCGGGTGAGCAGCCGGCCGCCGGCCACGACCGTGTAGGCGGACGGCGTGTTGACGGAGATCTGGTACGAGGCCTTGTCCGCGGGGCGGTCGTTGCAGGGGTACCAGGAGGGCGCCCCGACCGGCTGGCTGGCCACCAGCGCGCCGTCCGTCAGCTCCTCCCAGCCGATGCCGCCCCACGGGCTGCGCACCGGTCGGGGGTTGCCCGACCAGTGGACCTCGACGGTGAAGGCGGCGCCTGCGGGCAGCGGTTTGGCCGGGCGGATGCGCAGGCGGCCGCCCCGGTGGGTGTACTGCGGCGCCCGGCCGTTCACCAGGACCCGGCCGATCTTGAACTCGGCCAGGTTCAGGTCGAAGTCGGTGAGCGGCGCCCGCCCGGCGATCGCACTGATCCGGGCGGTCCCGGCCAGCCGGTTGGGGCCGGGCCGGTATTCCAGGGCGAGTTCGTACCGGTGCGCACGGTAACGGGCGTCGCCGTTGGCCGGAAAGTAAGGATCCGTTGCCGTTGTCCTCTGGCCGCTCACTGCCGCTTCCGCTCCCTGCGCTGTGCTCGTACGACGTGCTGGTGTGCCGGTGGGACCGGTGCCGGTGCCGTTTCCGTGGGCGTTCTCAGCCCCCGCGAAGACCGCCGGGGCCGGGGCGGGGCGCGGCCGGGCCCGGCCGTTCAGGACCGCCACGCCTCGATCGGATTGCCCAGCCAGCGGGTGTCGGCGGGGACCGATTCCCCGGCCATGACGAGCGAGGCGGGACCCAGGGTGCTGCGGGCCCCGATCGTACTCCCGGGCAGGACGATTCCGCCCGGGCCCAGGGTGGCGCCCTCGCGGAGGACCACAGTATCCGTCCTCAAGATCCGGTCATGGAAGAGGTGCGTCTGCAGTACGCAGCCGCGGTTCACGCTGACCGCGTCGCCCAGCACCACCAGGTCCGTCTCGGGCAGCCAGTAGCTCTCGCACCACACGCCCCGGCCGATGTGCGCCCCGAGCCCGCGCAGCCACAGGGTCATCAGGGGCGTACCGGGCACCGAGCCGGCGAGCCACGGCACGGCCAGCACCTCGACGAAGGTGTCGGCCAGTTCGTTGCGCCAGACGAATCCGCTCCACAGCGGGTGCTCGCCTGACCGGTGGCGGCCCACCAGCAGCCATTTCGCGGCGACCGCCACCGCACAAGCGGCCGCGCCGGCGGCGAGCAGGGCCACCCCGGACAGCAGGGCGGCTCCCCGGATCCCCGGTCCGCCCGCCGCCGCGGCCGCCGCGCAGAGCGCCGCCGCGGTCAGGACGGCCAGCGCGGCCGAACAGAACACCGGCACGAGCCGGCACAGTTCCACGAGGCCGCGCGCCCACAACAGGTGCGCGGGCGGCTCGTACGTCCGGCTCTGGTCGCCGTCGGCGGCGGACCGCGGCAGCCGCACCGGTGGCAGGCCGAGGTAGGAGCTGCCCTTCTTGGCCTTCTTCGGGGTGGCGGACAGGACACCGACGAGCCCGTCGTCCGGCACTGACCGGCCCGGGGCGGTCATCCCGGAGTTGCCGAGGAAAGCACGGCGGCCGATCTCGGAGTGGCCGATCCGCACCCAGCCGCCGCCCAGTTCGAAGGGGGCGGTCAGGGTGTCGTCGGCGAGGAAGGCGCCCTCGCCCACGGTCGTGAGGCTCGGCAGCGCCAGCACGGTGGACACCTCCGCGCCCCGGCCGATCTTCATCCCCAGCAGGCGCAGCCACACCGGGGTGATCAGCCCGGCGTACAGCGGGAAGAGGGTCTCCCGGGACAGGTCCATCAGCTGGGAGACCGTCCAGGCCTGCCAGGCGACCCGGCTGTGCGTCGGATGGCTGCCGGTGCGCAGGCCGAGGCTGAGCAGGCGTACCGAGACCAGCAGCAGCAGGGCGTACGCCAGCCCGAAGGCGAGCGCTCCGGGCACCACGGCGAGCAGCGCTCCGCGCAGGGCCCGGGAGAGGCCGGCGTCGGCGGGCACGAACCGACCGACCACGAACAGGGCCGGCAGGAGGGCGAGCACGGGCAGGGCCGTCAGGCACGTGCCGGTGGCCCCGTACACGGCGCGCCAGCGGAACGAGCGTGCCGGGCGGTGCGCGGGCCAGTTGTGTTTGGCCTTGCCGAGCTTGCCGGCGGGGGCGCCGGCCCAGCGCTGGCCGGTGGGGATCTGGCCGACGACGGCGGAGCCGGGGGCCACCTCGGCCCGCTTGCCGACCCTGGCTCCGGGGAAGAGGATGCTGCGCGTGCCGACCACCGCGCCGGCCCCGACCCGGACCGGGCCGATCTCCAGTCGGTCCCCGTCCAGCCAGTGCCCGCAGAGGTCCACCTCGGACTCGACGGCGCAGCCTCGGCCGAGTCTGAGCATGCCGGTGACCGGGGGCAGGGAGTGCAGGTCCACTTCCGGGCCGATCTTGGCGCCGAGTGCCCGCGCGTAGCGTTCCAGCCAGGATCCGGTGAGGGACGTCGCGCCGCTGCACTCGGCCAGCCGTTCGGCCGTCCACAGTCTCAGGTGGACGCTGCCGCCGCGCGGGTAGCGGCCGGCCTTGACACCGCGCAGCAGCAGGCGGGCGCCGCCGGCCGCGATGGCGAGCCGGCCCGGCGGGGTGAACAGCAGTGCGGCGCCGGCGGCGACGGGCCACCACGAGGCGGTAGGGGCCCACGGATAGGGGCCGAAGTGGTGGAGCACGTTGCCCAGTGCCGCCAGGGCGACCGTCCAGCGCAGGCCGGTCAGGGTGAACAGCGGCAGCAGCAGGAGCGTCTGGATCACCTTGGCGCGCAGCGGTACGGGCGCGACGGTGCGGGCCGGGCCGTCGCCCTGGACGGACTTCTCCAGCCGGCGGGCGAGCCTGCGCAGGGTGGGCTGCTGGTAGATGTCGAGGACGGCCGCGCTCGGGTAGCGGGTGCGCAGGCGGGTGGTGAGCTGGGCGGCCGCCAGGCTGTTGCCGCCGATCGCGAAGAAGTCGTCGGCGGCGCCGGTGACGGTCACTGCGAGGGTCTCGCTCCACTGTTCGGCGAGCCATGCCTCGGTTCCGTACAGCTGCTCGGCCGAGCCGGTGGTCTCCGGTTCGGGCAGCGGCCAGGGCAGCGCGTCCCGGTCGACCTTGCCGGAGGTGCGGGTCGGCAGTTCGCCGACGGGGGCGAGGAGCGGTACGAGCGCGGCGGGCAGTTCGCCGCGCAGCCGCTCGACCGCGGCCGCGCGGTCCCAGCCGTCCTGGGTGACCAGGTAGCCGACGAGCAGCTGGTTGCCGCTGCGGGCCGTGCGGACGGCGGCGGCCGCGCCGGCGACGCCGGGCAGGGCCTGCAGTGCGGCGTCCACCTCGCCCAGTTCGATCCGGCGGCCGCCCAGCTTGATCTGTTCGTCGCCGCGGCCGAGGAAGACCAGCCCTTCCGGTTCGGCACGGACGAGGTCGCCGCTGCGGTAGGCGCGCTGCCAGCCGAGGGATTCCAGCGGGGCGTACTTCTCGGCGTCCTTCTGCGGATCGAGGTAGCGGGCGAGGCCGACGCCGCCGATGACGAGCTGGCCGCTGCCGCCCATCGGCACCGGTTCGCCGGACTCGTCGACCACGGCCAGTTCCCAGCCGCTCAGCGGGAGCCCGATCCGGATCGGCTCGGCCCCGGTCAGCAGGCAGGCGCAGGCGACGACGGTGGCCTCGGTGGGGCCGTAGGTGTTCCAGACCTCGCGGCCCTCGGTGACCAGGCGCTGGGTCAGCTCGGGCGGGCACGCCTCGCCGCCGAAGATCAGCAGCCGGACCTCGTTGAGCGCCTCCGGTTCCCACAGCGCGGCCAGGGTCGGGACCGTGGAGACGACGGTGATCTCCTGTTCCATCAGCCAGGGGCCGAGGTCGGCGCCGCTGCGCACCTGCGAGCGGGGCACGGGCACGAGGCACGCGCCGTGCCGCCAGGCCAGCCACATCTCCTCGCATGAGGCGTCGAAGGCGACGGACAGTCCGGCCATGACCCGGTCGCCGGGCCCGATCGGTTCCTCGGTGAGGAACAGCGCGGCTTCGGCGTCCACGAAGGCGGCCGCGCTGCGGTGGCTGACGGCGACGCCCTTGGGCTTGCCGGTGGAGCCGGAGGTGAAGATGATCCAGGCGTCGTGCCCGGGGCCGGGCCGGTCGGCGGCGCGGGCCGGGGCCGCCGGCGCGTCCACGCCCGCGCCCGCGTCCGCGCCCGCGTCCGCGCCCGCGTCCATGGCGCCGGTGACCTCGATGCGCTGTCCGGCGCCGAGCACCGCCCGTACCCCGGCCTCGCCGAAGACCAGTGCGGCCCGCTCGTCCGGGTCCTCGGCATCGACCGGCACGTAGGCGGCGCCCGCGGCCAGCACCGCGAGGATGGCCACGTACAGCTCGTTGGTCCCGGACGGCACGCGGACGCCGACCCGGTCGCCGAGCCGCACTCCGGCGGCGGCGAGGGCGCGCCGCCGGGACTCGACCTCGGCCGCCAGTGCGCGGTAGGTCAGACGGGTGGCGCCGTCGTCCAGGGCCGGCTCGTCGGGGTACGCCCGTACGGTGGCCTCGAAGACGTCGACGAGGGTGCGTGCGGGGGCGGCCGGTCCGGCGGAGAAACGGGCGGACTTGCCGGTCTCCTCGTCCTGGTCCCCGCCGCCGAGCAGAGTGGTGTCACCGCGCTCTGGTGTGGCTGTCATCGGCCCTCGCGTCTCGCTCCCGGAAACGTCCGGGGCGCCGGTGGAGCCCAGGTCTGCCCGGGTTGTTCCGGTTCGGCGCCGAACAACCCACCAGCCTAGTGCGTCGTCAAGGATTTTCTCGTTGAAGCCTTGCCCCTGGCCAGGAAGGGGCCGTACCGCCCGCGGGCCACCGCGGCCCGCACGGCGGGCCGGCCGGCCTGCCTGCCTCCCTGCCTCCGCCTCCCTGCCTCCGCCTCCCTTGCCTGCCTCCCTTGCCTGCCTCCCTGCCGGGCCCTTCGACCGGCGCGCTTGCCCCGCCTGCTTGCGGGTAGCAGCGGAGCACCAGTCGAGGAAAGGAGCTTGTGGTGTCCGCAACGCAGGACGTGGTGGCCGTGATCCTCAAGGACCACCGCAGGATGGAAGAGCTGTTCCGCCGCATGCGGAGCGTCGAGGAGGACCGCGGGGCGGCACTGGACGAGTTCGCCGCGCTGCTCATCGCCCACGGGGAGGCCGAGGAGGCGGAGGTCTATCCCGCGCTCAAGCGCTTCCGCAACGTGGACAACGAGGAGGTCGAGCACGGGGAAGAGGAACACCACGAGGGCAACGAGGCCCTGCTCGCCCTGATGGAGGTGGACGAGGTCGGCTCCGACGCGTGGGACGAGAAGCTGGAGGAGCTCGCGAAGGCCATCACCCACCACATCGACGAGGAGGAGCGCACCATCCTCAACGGCGCCCGCGAGAACGTCCCGGACCAGCGCCGCGCGGAGCTCGCGGAGGCGTTCCTCCGCGATCGGGAGAAGCACCTGAAGGCGGACTGCGGGAGCATCGACAACGTCCGCAGGATCGTGCGGGAACACTGACCCGCGCGCGCCCGCCCGGCGGGCGGCCGTGTGACCATGACCCCCCGGCACATCCGCACCTCATGGGGGGACCATGCGCACCCGCACCACCACCGCCGCGACCGGCCTCGCCGCCGCCACCGCGGCGCTGTTCGTCCTGGCCGGCTGCACCGCACCGAAGCAAGGCCCGAGCGGTGCGGCCGGCCCCGGGACCCCGGCTCCCGCGCAGAGCGTCGCGCCGGCTTTCGAAGGGCCCCGGCCGCAGGACCAGAACCTCCTGGCCTGGACCGGAGACCCGAACGACGCAGGTCACGTCACCGCCCAGTCGGCTGCCGGAGTCGGCGGGCGGGTCACCCTGGTACGGATCGTCCTGCGCGAGCGGATCACCTGGTCCGCCATCTGGCTCGGCCTGGCCGGCGTGGACCCGAACGCCCAGCTCGCCAACTGCTACCTCGGCGTGTACGACGCGACCGGCACCCTGGTGGCCTCGACTCCGGACATCTCGCCCCAGTTGGCGACCGACGCCGTCGCCAAGCCGCTGGCCCTCGGCAAGCCGTTCACCGCCGCCCCCGGGACCTACTTCGTGGCGCTGCTGCTGAACGGGAACTGGGCCACCAACGGGCTCACCCTGAAGTCCACGGGCGCGGGCATCTCGGTCAATGCCGGTCTGGCGCCGCCGAACCTCCGCTACAGCACCGTCCTGACCGGCCAGACCTCGCTGCCGGCGTCCGTGAACCTCGCCGAGCAGTCCACCAGCACCATCAACACCGGCTGGGGGAGCCAGTGGTACGCCGTCTCCTGACTGACGCCGCGGCGTGACGGGCTCAGTACACGAGCTTGTAGGTCACGTCCTGGGAGACCGGGGACGGGGCGCCGTGGGGGTAGAAGAGCCTGATCGAGGTGAAGCGCTCGACGTCGGGGTGTCCGGGCCACGGCCGGGGCTTGCTCAGGGTGACCGTCACCGGGTAGGGGTGGAAGCGCCCCGCCGCGCAGTTGGGGCGGCACTCGTTGACCATGTCCGTGCCCGTGGCCGTCGCGGTGCGCGGCCCCCAGTCCGTCCAGCGGAGGTCGACGAGGCGGTTGTTGCCGTCACCGCAGGCCAGTACGTACTCCTCGGGGCCCACCTGGGGCTGCGAGAAGCAGTCGACGACCACGAGCGGATCCGGGGCGGAGGGTGCGGCGCGGGTCTGCGCGGAGGCGGGTACCGCGGTCGCCACGAGGGCCGCAGCGGCGCACAGCAGCGCGGCGGTCCGCATCCTGGGGCGGGGTTCCCGCACGGGCCGTTCGTGTCCTGAAGCGTGCACGAGACTCTCCTCGCATTCGGTGTCCCGGTCGGCGCTGCGGTGTGCCCGTCCCCGTCGGCGCTGCGTCCGTGCCCGGCTTCGCCATGCCCAGCTTCCCCCATCCGGCCGCACCCCGCACCCGCTGGACTCACCGCGGGCCGCGGGCCGCGGAGGGGCCCCCGGACCCGCGGCTCACAGTGCACCGCGGGAGGTCACCTGGTCAGGGCCGACATACCACCGGGCCGTGCCGGGCGGGGCACGCCGGTGCGGCCGCGGGTGAGGCGCCGGCGCGCGGCCCGCAGGCGCACGGCCACCCGATGGCGCCACAGCGAGACGACGGTGAGGGACAGCAGCCCCGCGAACAGCACCATGAGCATCAGGGACACCCACATCTGGCGGCTGCCGGGATGCTGCCACGCTTCCCAGGCGGCGGCCGCCGCCCACAGGGCGATGCCGGCGGCGTAGACGGTGCGGACTCGGCGCAGCTGTCGTACGGCTCGCGCCGCGAGGGGATCGGACGACTGGAGCGACTTCAGCGATTTCGGCGGCTTCATGCGGCCCGCCTACCCCGCACGGCGGCATGCGATTCACCCAAGCGGCACCTCGTACGGGCGAGTTCGCCAGGCTGTCGACCCGGGCGCTTGCCGTGCGGGAGCGCGGGCACAAGAGCGCCGAGCGACCCACGAACTCCACCGCTGCCGAAGGGACCACCATGCTGACGCACGTCTTTGACCGGGGAACGCTCGTCGTCTCCCTCGACCGGCCGATCGGCATCGGCGAGCGGGCCGCGGCGGCACTGGCGACCGAGCACCTCATCCGGACGTGCCGTCCCGGCACTGTGGTGGTGAAGCTGGGCGCGCCCGCCGTCTCCCCCGCCGGGGTCAGCCTGATGCTGCGCACCCAGCGGCTGTGCCGGCACTGGGGAATCCCGCTGGCCGTGGCCTGCGCGGCGCTTCCCGCGCAACCGCTGGGCGCAGCCGATCACGACGGTTCGCACCCGCCGGTCTACGCGACGGTGGCGCAGGCCGTCCGCGGCCTGTCCGGGCATCGGCAGAGGGAACGCGCCGCCGTACGGCTGTAGGGGCCGGGCCCTGTCGTCAGGGTGCGGTGCGGGCCGGGAACGTGAAGGTGTAGCCGTGTGCGGTGAGCCAGGGCAGGTACTGGGCGAGCGCCGCCACGGTCTCGCTGCGGTCGCCGCCGCCGTCGTGGAAGAGGACGGTGGGCTGCGGGGGCAGCTTGCCCTCCAAGGTGGACACGATGGCCGGCAGGCCGGGCCTGCTCCAGTCCTTCGGGTCCACGCTCCATCCCAGGGGCCGCATGCCGCTCGCGGCGGCCACCGCGCGGCTGTCGGGGGTGAAGGCGCCGCCCGGCGCGCGGTAGTAGTCGACGGTGACCCCCGGCGCGGCCTCCTCGATCATGGCCTTGCCGTCGAGGATCTGCTGCCGCTGATAGGCGACGGGCTTGTGGTCCATGGTCACGTCGTGGTCGACGGAGTGGTCGCACAGCCGGTGCCCGGCGGCCGCCACGTCCCGGACCAGTCCCGGGTTCGCCCGGGCACTCGTGCCGATCATGCAGAACGTGGCCTTGACGTTGTTGTCCTTGAGGATCTTCAGGACCTGGGGCGTCCAGCGCGGGTCCGGGCCGTCGTCGATCGTGATGGCGATGGCGTGACCCGGGCCCTGGGCGAGCCGGGATATGCCGACCGGCACCTGAGCCGGAGCGATCGGATGCGCAGGTGTGACGGGTATCTCAGGGGTCTCGGGGATTTCCCTCGCGCGGGGAGCCGCCGCGGCCGCCGCAGCGCTGCCCGCCGGGTTCCGGCCGGCCGGGGTGTCCGTCGTGGCGAAGGCCGGAGTGCCGGCCGCGGCGAGCAGGCCGCATACGGCCGCAGCGACGGCGACGCCTGCCCGTCGCCCGTATCCGGTAGTGCTGATGACGCCCATGGATGCGCTCTTCCTTCGTGCTCGACCCCCCGATCTGTGCTGCCGGTCAAGGGTAAGGAATGCGCGGCGGTCCTCGACGCGAGAAGGCGCGGCCCGGAGCAGGGCTCGGGCCGCGCCTTTCCCGTCACCACCGGCAGTGCCGGCGGTGCTCCGGCGATCAGTGCCAGTCGATGGCGCCGCGCTCACAGCTTTCGTGGAACAGCGGGTTGCCGTGGATGACGGCCGCGGACAAGCCACAGGCGCCGTAGTGGGCGGAACCGCTGTGGTCGTCGTCCCCGCCGTGGGCCACGGCGGTGGCGGCGCCACCGAGGACGACGGTGGCGGCCAGGAACGCCGTGGTGACTGCGGCCCGAATACGCATGACTGCTCCTTGTGGGAGAGAAGTGGTGATGTGCACCACAGGGATCACCCCCGCCGGGGCCACCGAAACGCCTCCTTCGTCGGATGGGCGAGCGGGTGCGGTTCCCGGTTGCGGAAAGCGGATGTTCGGCGCGCGGGCCCCGCGCCGGGCCGTGGGACCGTCCGGCGCGGTACGCAAAACCGCCCCTCGCCCCGCTCCGGCGGCGCCGTCCGCGGGCCGGGAGGTGCGAGTTCCCCCGCGGTCGGCGTCTGCGGGCCCCTGTGGCCGGAGGCCTTCCGGTGCGCCGACATGCCGCCCGAATGGCTTCACACCGGGCAGTGACGCCGCCCTGCGGCCGCGCGGCCGCACCGGAAGACACCGGGAGCGGGAGGCACCGGGGGGTCATGTCAGGGCGGCGGCTGCCGGACGCGGACAGCGGCGGCACACCCACCCGCTGCGCCGCACGGCGGAGGGCCGCCGCAAGGTCTCGTGGCCACCGGCGCACCGGATGCGGTGCGGGGCGTGCACGCCGAGCCAGACCGGCTCCAGCAGGCGGGCACCAGCGGCGGCCAGCCGCTCCCGGAAGGCGGCCGCGGCGGCGAGGGGGTCCTTGCGCGCGCAGGTACGGCACAGCCCCTGGCCCTGCTGGACGTTGGACGGGCGCGGCGCACACAGGTGACCGGCGGCGCACCGCACTCGGTGCCCGACGCCGTTGCCGAGCCATCGGGATTCCAGCAACCGCGCCCCGGCCGCTTCGAGGTGGACGCGGAACGCGGCCTCGGCACGTAACGAATGCGCGGCGCGCACTGGTTGGTCCACGGTCCCCCCGGACGGCGCGTGACGGACGAGCGTGAGGCACAAGGTACCGAAGACCCCCGCTCCGGCACCGCTGCACCAAGGATGACCTGGGTGTTCGCCGGAACCAATAGGCGGGAGCCGGACGCGGTTCCCCGAACGGACGCGGCCAGGTGTCGCTCGCTCGCCGGGCACCTGACGCTGGGGACTGTCCCACTGTCCGTCTGTCCGTTTTTCCGGGTGAAGGAGTTTTCCCGTGGCACAGCCAACGAATCCCGCGTCCCCCAGCGGCAGCCCGCACCGCAGCAGCGACCCGTATGCCGGAGGGAGCGCCTGGGCGGCGGGTGGCACCGTGTTCGCCGGAGTCCTGCTCCTCGTGGACGGCGTGCTCGGCATCATCAAGGGCATCGTCGGTATCGCGGAGGACGACGTGTACGCGCGTCTGGGGACCTACGTCTTCAAATTCGACGTGACCGCCTGGGGATGGATCCACCTCATCTTCGGTCTCATCCTCGTCGTCGTCGGCGCGGGCATCCTCAAGGGCGCCGGCTGGGCGCGCGGGCTGGGTGTGGCCGTGGCCGCGATCGACATCGTCGTGAACTTCATGTGGCTGCCCTACACGCCGGTGTGGGCCATCATCTCGATCGCCATCGGCGTCTTCGTCATCTGGGCCCTGTGCACGGACGGCCGCACCGCCGCCCCCCAGGCCTGACGGGAGGTGCCCGGGCGGAGCCCCCGACGTCCGCTGTGACTCCGCCCACCCTCCCTTGACCCGGCAAGGAAGGGTTACCTAAGTTCGTTGCATGACCTCGCACCGCCCCACACCCCCGACCGGTCCGGACGCGCCCGTCGGCGCGTACCCGCCCGCGCCCGGTCCGCCGGACGCGGACGGGCTGGCCGACTTCACCGTCGACCTCACCTCCCAGGAAGTCCTCCGGCGGGCGCAGGTGATGGCCGCCCTGGGCCCCGACTGGGACCCGATCGAGGTCCTGCGGGGCGAGGAGGCGGCCTACGCGCTGCTGTACTCCGGACTCGACGCCGAGCAGCAGCGCGTGTACGACGACCTGGTCGCGGCGGGCGTGCTGCCCGGCTCCGCGGGCCCGGGCGGTGGCGGCCGTGCTGCCGCTTGATCCGCAGGCCGACATCGGGCGCCGGGCCTGGGTGGCCTGCCCGAACTGCCGGGACACCCAGGGGTGCGAGCCGTGCGCGCAGCAGCGGACGTGCCGCGAGCACTGGCGCTACATGCTCTCCAGCACCGGCAGCCTGCTGCACCTCCAGTGCCCGGGCTGCGCCCACATCTGGGTGCACGAGAGCGGCTTCGGCGCCACCCGCTCCCTGTGGAAACGCGTCATCAGCGGCCTGCCCCGGCCCTGACCGGCCGAAGGGCGCACCGGGGGCGGGGCCGGTCGGGAGCGATCCTCAGGCCCCTTCCTCCAGGACGGCCCGGATGACGTGCCGGGCGTTGCCCGCCATCGCCGGGTTCGTTCCGCGGTGGTACGGCAGGGCGATCAGCGCCTGCGACAGTGTCCGCCCGCGCCCGCGCCGCCAGGTCGCGTCGTCCACATCGAGCGCCTCGCGGAAGACCTTCCGGGCTGCGGCCGGCAGCAGGTTCCAGGCCGGGAACAGGTCGCAGGCCGGGTCGCCCACGCCCGTGCAGCCGAAGTCGATCACCGAGGTCAGCCGGCCGCCGTCCACCAGGAGATTGCCGGGCATCAGGTCGGCGTGCAGCCACACCGGCGGACCGTCCCAGGCCGGGGCCCGCAGCGCGTCCTGCCACACGGCGGTCACGGCGCCGCAGTCGACGCCTTCCTCCGGGATGCCGCGCAGCGTCTCGATCGCCGCCCGGGTCGAGTCGTCGAGGGTGGCGAGGGGGCCGCCCCGGTAGGCCGGCGGAGCCCCCGGCAGGGTGATGCGGCGCATCGCCGCCACGAAGGCGGCCAGGTCCCCCGCCAGCAGTTCGGGTGCGCCCAGCGCCCCGGCCCGGGGATTCTCCCCCGCCAGCCACCGGTAGACGGACCAGGGCCAGGGATACCCCTCGGCCGGCTCCCCGGCGCCGAGCACTTCGGGTACGGCCACGGGCAGCAGCCGGGCGAGGTGCGGCAGCCACGCCCGCTCCGCCGCCACGTCCTCGGCGCCGCCCGCCGTCAGTGGCAGCCGTACGACCATGTCCTCACCGAGCCGGTACATCGCGTTGACCGTGCCGCCCGACGGGACCCGCCGCACCGACCGCCCGGCCCATCGGGGGAACTGTCCGGCGATCAGCCGCCGCACGAGGTCGTCGTGGAGGCGGGGCGGGCCGGCAGGCGTCTGTCCTGTGCTCATGGCCCGCCATCCGACCCCAGTCCCGCCCGCCCGTCAACCGGTTTCCGCCGCTCCCGCCCGCCTCCGCCCGCCTCCGCACGGCCGGCCCCCGGCTCCACGGCCGCCCGGCAGCTCCGGCCGCACCGGCCGCACCGGTCAACCCGCCGACGGGGCAACCAGGATGGACTTGTGGCCCGCGGCCGGGAGGGGGCCCGCCGGGTCTATCGTGGGCGGCATGTCCGCTCCTGAGCTGATCCGCATCGTCTCCCGCAACTCCCCGATGGCCCTGGCCCAGGTGGAGCGCGTGCGCCGCGAGCTGGCCGCGCTGCATCCCCGGGTCCGTACCGAGGTCGTCCCCGTCGTCACGACCGGTGACAAGTGGATGGGCGACCTGTCCCGGGTCGAGGGGAAGGGGGCGTTCACCAAGGAGGTCGACGAGGCCCTGCTGAGCGGCGAGGCGGACCTGGCCGTCCACTGCCTCAAGGACGTCCCGTGCGACCGGCCGCTGCCCGCCGGGACGGTGTTCGCCGCGTTCCTGCGGCGCGACGACATCCGTGACGCCCTGGTCCACCCGGGTGGTCTCACCCTGGACCGGCTGCCGGCCGGGACCAGGATCGGCACCTCGTCCGTCCGGCGGGTCGCCCAGCTCGCCGCGAGCCACCCCCGGCTGGAGTGCGTACCCTTCCGCGGCAACGCCAACCGGCGCCTGGACAAGCTCGCGGCCGGCGAGGTCGACGCCGCCCTGCTGGCGGTCTCCGGCCTCGAACGCATCGGCCGCGCCGACATGATCACCGAGGTCCTGTCCACGGAGGCGATGATGCCTCCCGTCGGCGCCGGGATCCTCGCCCTCCAGTGCCGCCAGGACGACACGCCCCTCATCGACCTCGTCAGCGGCCTCGGTCACCCGGACACCCACCGCGAGGCGACCGCCGAACGCATGCTGCTCCACGTCCTCCAGGGGCACTGCAACAGTCCGATCGCCGCTCACGCCCGCGCCGAACGCGGGGGCGACCTCTCGCTGCGGGCCTGCGTCTTCTCCCCCGACGGCAAGACCGTCCTCAACGCGCACGAATGGGCCGGCCGCCTCGACCCCGCCACGCTGGGCACCTCGGTCGCCGTCGCCCTCCTGCGCCAGGGCGCCCGGGAACTGATCGACGGCATCCCCCACTGATCACCACGGGGAGCCGCACGGCGAACGGGCCCCGACGGCGCTGCCGTCGGGGCCCGCCGGTCCCCCGGGGCGTTACGGCGCCATCTCGTACGCGCCGGCCAGTGCCTCCACGCGCGCCCAGACGCGCGCCGCCCGGTCGGCGTCGGCGACCGGGCGCCGGACCGCGCCGAGCGCCCAGCTCTGCTGCTCCGCGGTCGCGGAGTCCTTGCCGTGCAGCTCGACCGCGTGCGCCGAGAAGTCGCGTACGAGCACGGAGAACAGCTCGTCCAGCACGTCCTCGTCGAGGCCGGTCAGGCGCGCCTGCTCCAGGATCAGCTGCCCGTGCACGACCAGCGCGAACAACTGGCCGACGGCGAGCAGGAGATCGAGGTCGCGGCTCTGCTCCTCGTCCGGGGCGGCGGTCTCCACGAACTCGCACAGCGCGTCGGCCTGCTCACGGAAGCGGCCGACGTTGGGCACGGAGGCGAACGCGTCGTAGGCGGTGCGCCAGTCGTGGAACCGCACGGAACCCAGACCGCGCGCCGGTCCCTGCCGGAAGAGGAAGGCGTCGTCGGCCGCGTCGAGACGGGTCGGCACCGGCGCGTACCCGGCCGGATCCAGCAGGTGGTTGCGCATGAACTTGAGGATCAGCGCGAGGTTGACGTGGACCGTGCCCTCCAGCTTGGGCAGGCTGCGGATCTCCACGGCCGCCTGGGCGAAGTAGGTGTCCTTCTCGAAGCCCTTGGCCGCGATGACGTCCCACATCAGGTCGATGACCTTCTCGCCCTCCGTGGTCACCTTCATCTTCGTCATCGGGTTGAAGAGCAGGTAGCGGCGGTCCTCGGGCCCGGCGGAGCGGAAGTAGTCGACGGCCCGGTCGCTGAACAGCTTCATCCCGACGAGGCGGACGTAGGCGTCGGCCAGTTCCCGGCGCACGTGCGGGAAGGCGGTGACGGGGCGGCCGTAGAGGATCCGGTTGGCCGCGTGGGTGACCGCCTCGTACATCGCGTGTTCGCAGATGCCGATCGAGGCCGTGCAGAGGTTGAACTTGCCGACGTTGACGGTGTTGAGGGCCGCGTCGAAGGCGGCGCGGCCGGTGTGCAGGACGTCCTCGGCGCTCACGGGATAGTCCTCGAGGCGGAACTCGCTGACGTACTTGGACGAGTCGACGACGTTCTGCACGAGCCGGTACGCCGGGTGGCGGCTGTCGGCGGCGAAGAAGACGTAGCCGTCGGGGCCCTCGATGTCCGTGCGCCGGCCGAAGACGGAGACGAGACCGGCGGCGTTGCCGTTGCCGATGTAGTACTTGGAACCGGTCGCCCGGAACCCGCCGTCGCCGTCGGGCTCCAGCAGCATGTCGGTGGAGTAGATGTCGGCGCCGTGGGTCTTCTCGGAGAGACCGAAGGCGAACACCTCGCCCTCGGAGAGCAGTTCGGCGGCGCGCCCGCGGGCGGTGGCGTTCTCGCTCTGCCAGACCGGTCCGAGACCGAGGATGGTGACCTGCCACGCGTACCAGTAGTCCAGGCCGTAGAAGCCGAAGATCTCGTTGAGGGCGGCGATCCGTGCGGTGTCCCAGCGCTTGTCCGGCTCCCCCTGGCCGGCGGCGGCCGGGGTGAGGAAGGTCGCGAAGAGCCCTTCCTTCGCGGAGAACGCGAGGAAGTCCGCCAGCCACGCGCGGGAGCGGTAGTCCTCGATGAGCCGGCGCTTGCCGCGGTCCTCGAACCAGTCGACGGTGGCCCGCAGCAGCCTGCGGGTCTCGGCGTCGAAGTGCGCGGGGTCGTAGGTCCGCGGGTTGAACAGCAGCGGGTCGCTCATGGGTGTTCGCCTTTCGGGTCGAAGGGTGGGGTACGGGCCGGGTCGGCCGGCGGCCCGGCCGGACGGTGGCAACTCGGCTACGGCAGCGGCGGGTTGGGCGTTGCCGCTTCACCGGGCCCTGCCGCCGTACGGTTCAGGTCCCGGCGAGCCGGTGGAGGGTGTCGAGTACGTCCTGGAGCCAGGCGAGCGTCATCCGCTCGTAGGCGATCCCGCCGCGCAGCACGACGTGCTGCAGCTCCCGCCCGGCATCGCGGCCGCCGGGGGCGTCCGGGCCGGTGAAGTCGCGCAGCTCCCCCGCGAGGTAGTGCGTGAGCCGGTCGCCGTGCGCCTGGTGGTGCCGCTCGACCTCGCTGATCAGGGCGGCCGGGTCGTCGAAGGCCGCGCCGCGGATCTTGACCGCGAGCTCGTGCCGCAGGCTCTCGGGCTGGATCGGCTCCTGGAGCCAGGCGAAGAGGGCGTCGCGGCCGGGCGGGGCGACGGAGTACTCCTTCTTGTCCGGGCGCGCCTGCTGGGGCACTTCCCGGACGTCGAGCCAGCCGTCGCCCTCCATGCGCTTGAGGACGCGGTAGATCTGCTGGTGGGTGGCGGTCCAGAAGTAGCCGATGGACCGGTCGAACCGGCGCGCCAGTTCATAGCCGGAACCCGGCTTCTCCAGCAGGGAGACGAGGATCGCGTGCTCGAGCGCCATGCCCCGATCTTTCTATGCAACTCGTTGCATAGACAAGCGCCGCCGCCCCGGTGAGACACGGCTCACGCCGGACCGGCCCCCGGGCGGCCGGCGGCGAGGGCGGCGGCGAGGGCGGGCGGGCGCCGCACCGCCGGCGGCGCCAGGGCCTGGAGCCGGACCAGGCGGGCCCGGGTCTCCTCGTCCACCGGCACGTACGTCACCAGTCGCGAACCCGCCGCCGGGCCCAGCCACAGGTTCGTGTGTTCCAGGTGCAGCAGCCCGACGTGGGCGTTGCGGATGTACTTCGTCTTCCCGCCCTGGCCGATGACCTCGTGCCGGGCCCACACCTCCCGGAATTCGGCCGATGCCCCCTCCAGCCGGGCCAGCAGCGTCTTCCAGGCGGGCTCGGCCAGGTGCTCGGCCATGGAGCCGCGGAACTTGGCCGCCATCATCCGGTTCGCCTCGGGCAGGTCGACGACGGCCGCCCGCCAGTCCGCGTCCGTGAACGCCAGCCACATGCAGTTGCGGTCCTCGGGGGGCAGGCGGTCGAGGTCGCAGAGCAGCCGCCCGTACGTCGTGTTGTAGGCGAGGATGTCGTACCGGCTGTTCTGGATGCAGGCCGGCACCGGGTCCAGCTGGTCCAGCATGGCCCGCAGCGCCGGGGTCACGCTCGGGCAGGGGGCGTGCGGCGACGGGTCGGGGCTGCCGGCCAGGGCGAAGAGGTGGGCGCGCTCGCTCACGTCCAGCAGCAGGGCCCGTGCCAGGGCGTCCAGGACCTGCGACGACACCTGGATCTCGCGCGCCTGCTCCAGCCAGGTGTACCAGGTGACGCCGACGGCCGAGAGCTGCGCGACCTCCTCGCGGCGCAGCCCGGGGGTGCGTCGGCGGGGCCCGCGGACGAGGCCGACCTGCTCGGGTGTGATCCGCTCACGACGGCTGCGCAGGAAGTCGGCGAGCTCGTGCCGGCGGACATCGGCCTCCGGGGCCACAGTGGTCATGCGTCCAGGGTGCCGCAGTGCCCAGCCGGTTGCCAGGTAGTGCTGGTACCAGGATGAGCAGACTCTGGTACCAGGCTGGGGGACGGAGGATCGTCGTCCTGGTGAGCGAAGCAACCCTGCGCAAGTCCCCGTCGTCATCCCAGTCGTCATCCCCGTCGCCGTTGCCCCCGTCCGTCCCCGCCGCCCGCCACGGAGCGGCACTGGGCCCCCTCGGCCTGTTCACGGTGCTGCTGGGCGCCGCCCTCCCCCTGATCGACTTCTTCATCGTCAACGTCGCGCTGCCCACCATCGACCACGACCTCGCGGCCGGACCCGCCGTGCTCGAACTGATCGTCGGCGGGTACGGCGTCTCGTACGCCGTGCTCCTCGTCCTCGGCGGCCGTCTCGGCGACACGGCCGGCCGCCGCCGGCTCTTCCTGACCGGCATGGCAGCCTTCGGCCTCACTTCGCTCGCCTGCGGGCTGGCCCCCACCGCCTGGACCCTGGTCGGCGCGCGGGTGGCGCAGGGAGCCGCGGCGGCGCTTATGCTGCCGCAGGTGCTCGCCACCATCCAGGCCACGACGCAGGGACCGCGCCGGGCCCGGGCGATGAGCCTCTACGGTGCGACCGCCGGGCTGTCCATGGTCGCCGGGCAGATCCTGGGCGGGGTGCTGGTCGCCGCCGACGTGGCGGGCTCCGGCTGGCGCTCGGTCTTCCTCGTGAACGTGCCGGTGGTGCTCCTCGGCCTGGTGCTGGCCGTGCGCGCCGTCCCCGAGACGCGTTCGGACCGCCCGGCGTCGGTCGACGTACCGGGGACCCTGCTGCTCGCACTGTCGCTGGTCTCGCTGCTGCTGCCGCTGACGGAGGGCAGGGCGACGGGCTGGCCCTTGTGGACGTGGGTGTCGCTCGGGGTCTTCCCGTTCGCCGCGACCGCCTTCTACCGCACCGAGCGCCGCGCGGACCGCCTGGGGCGCACCCCGCTGGTGCCGCCGAGCCTGCTGCGGCTGGAGTCGTTGCGGCGCGGCCTGGTGATGGTCGTGCCGTTCTCGATCGGCTTCAGCGGATTCATGTTCGTGGTGGCGGTGGCTCTGCAACAGGGCCTGCGCATGGGGCCGGTGGCCGCGGGGCTGGCTCTGGTGCCGATGGCCGTGGCGTTCTTCGCGGCCTCCCTGGCCGGGCCGCGGCTGGTCGGCCGCTTCGGCAGCCGGGTCGTCACGGCGGGCGGGGTCCTTCAGGCGGTGGGCATCTGCCTGATCCTGTCGGCCGTCCTGCGCGGCTGGCCGGACCTCGGGCTCGCCGCGCTCGCGCCCGGCGTCGCCGTCGCGGGTCTCGGCCAGGGCCTGCAACTGCCGGTGCTGATGCGCCTGATGCTGTCGGACGTGCCGGCCGACCGGGCCGGGGTGGGCGGCGGGGTCATGGTCACCACCCAGCAGTCGGCGCTCGCGCTGGGCGTCGCGACCCTGGGCAGCCTCTTCCTCGCGATGGTGCCGGCGACGGGCATGCGCGACGCCCTGGCCGCGACCCTGCTGGTGCAGCTGGCCATGATCGCACTGACGGCCCTCCTCAGCCTGCGGCTGCCCCGCCTCGTACGGTGAACCGGGCGCGGGACGGGCGCCGAGCAGGCCGGGGCTGACCGGACCGGCTCGCCGCGGCCCCCGCCGAGTGGGCGGCCGAAGGCCTGCCCGGACGACACGGTCCGCAGGCCGCCGGCCTGTTCGGCGCGCGGCGCCCGCTCGCGTCGAGCGGATCGCCGGGCCCGGTGGTCCCGGGCCCGGCCTGACCGGCAGGGCATCCCTCAGATGATCCCCTGCGCGAGCATCGCGTCGGCGACCCGCTCGAAACCGGCGATGTTGGCGCCGGTGACGTAGTCGCCGGGGGCCCCGTACCGTTCGGCCGTCTCGTGCGCCACCGCGTGGATCGCGCGCATGATGCCCGCGAGTTCCTCTTCGACGCGGGCGGCCGGCCAGGCCACCCGGCCCGCGTTCTGGGCCATTTCGAGGGCGCTGACCGCGACGCCGCCTGCGTTGGCGGCCTTGCCGGGTCCGAAAGCGACCCCGGCCGCCTGGAAGATGTGGACGGCCTCGGGGGTGGTGGGCATGTTGGCGCCCTCGGAGACCGCCTTGATGCCGTTCTCGATGAGCGTGCGGGCGTCCTGTGCGCCGAGTTCGTTCTGCGTCGCCGACGGGAAGGCCACGTCGGCCGGGACCTCCCAGACCCGGCCGCCGGGCACGTACCGGGCGGACGGCCCGCGCCGCGCCGCGTACTCGCTGACCCGTCCGCGCTCGACTTCCTTGATCTGCCGCAGCAGCGCGAGGTCGATGCCTTTCTCGTCGACCACGTAGCCCTGGGAGTCCGAGCACGTCAGCGGGTTGGCGCCGAGCTGCTGGAGCTTTTCGATCGTGTAAATGGCGACGTTCCCGGAGCCGGAGACCACGGCGCCGAGGCCGTCCAGCGACTCGCCCCGGACCGCCAGCATTTCGGCGGCGAACAGCACGCTGCCGTAGCCGGTGGCCTCGGGCCGGATGGCCGAACCGCCCCAGCCGCTGCCCTTGCCGGTCAGGACCCCGGCCTCCCAGCGGTTGGTGATCCGCCGGTACTGGCCGAACAGGTAGCCGATCTCACGGCCTCCGACGCCGATGTCACCGGCCGGTACGTCCGTGTGCTCGCCGATGTGCCGGTGCAGCTCGGTCATGAAGGACTGGCAGAAGCGCATGACCTCGGCGCTGGACTTGCCGTGCGGGTCGAAGTCGCTGCCGCCCTTGCCGCCGCCGATGCCCAGGCCGGTCAGGGCGTTCTTGAAGATCTGCTCGAAGCCGAGGAACTTGACCACGCCGATGTCCACGGACGGGTGGAAGCGAAGGCCGCCCTTGTACGGTCCGAGGGCGCTGTTGAACTCCACGCGGTAACCGCGGTTGACGTGCACCCGGCCGCGGTCGTCCGTCCACGGCACCCGGAAGATGATCTGCCGTTCGGGTTCCAGGAGTCGCTCGACGATCCCGGCCTCGGCGTACTCGGGGTGCGCGGCGAGGACCGGCGCCAGGGTGTCCAGCACTTCCCGTACGGCCTGGTGGAACTCGGGCTGCGCGGGGTTGCGGCGCTCGATGTCGTCCCGCAGTGCGTCCAGCCTGTCCTTCGCGACGGTCACGGTGTGTTCCTCTCGGATGCGGACGGTGAGGGCGTGCGGGCCCAGCCGGGAGCGTACCGCGCGGCCCCGCCTCCCGGGCAGGGGTGTCCAGCGGATGTCCAGCCCCGCTCCGGGCCGACGGGCTCGTTGACCCGGACGGTCGTACGGTGATTCAGTGCGCCCTCACTTCGCAGCCGTCGCGGCGACCGCGGTGTTGTGCACGGCCGCCGTCTCCTGCGCCGCGGACCCGCGCGCGGCGGGCCTGCGGGCACTGCCGCAGCGGCCTGTGGCCGCGCTGTCCGCGCAGGTCGGCGCCGTTCCCCCGGACAAGCTGGGGGCCAGCTACCGTCCCGGTTGTCCGGTGGGGCCGGGGGAGCTGAGACTGGTCCGGATGAACCACTGGGGGTTCGACGGCAAGGTCCACCGCGGTGAGCTGATCGTCCACCGGGATGCGGTCGAGCCCGTACTGGACGCCTTCGGCGCGGCCTTCGAAGCCCGCTTCCCGATCCGCAGGATGCGGGTGACGGCCGTGTACGGGGGCAGTGATGCCCGCGCCATGGCCGACGACAACACCTCGGCCTTCAACTGCCGGCCGGTGACCGGCGATCCCGGGCGGCTGTCGCGGCACGCCTACGGGGACGCCGTGGACATCAACCCGGTCGAGAACCCGTACGTGGACGTCCGCGGCACCGCCCATCCCGCGAACGGGCACGCCCACCTCGACCGCACCCCGGCCGGCCCGGGGACGATCCGGTCCGGGGACCTTGTCACCTCGGCGTTCCGCGCGGCCGGCTGGTACTGGGGCGGCCGCTGGAGCAACCCGGACTACCAGCACTTCTCCGCCACCGGCGGCTGAGAGCCCTCCCGTCGGTCGTCCGCCGGCCGGGCCGCCACCAGCAGCAGCACCTCCGACGCCGCGATCACACCGGCGACCGCGGGATCAATTCGATTGCAGTGGTCACGTTTCCGGCTGATCCTTGGCCCACTCGACGGGCAGGGGGAGGGCGACGTGGGGCTGATTGCGTTCCCGGGTGACGCAGGTGCGAGCGGTCGGGACGTCGTCTGGTCCTGCGAGAGCACCTCAATGGCGCCCGGCGGCCGGCGTTCGGGAGCATCCTGCTCATGACCGGCGGGTCAACGACGAAGGCCACCTACGGCCACGTCTTCGCGGTCGCCCAGTTCCGTGCCCTGTTCGCAGGTCGGCTGCTGGGCGTCCTGTCGGACACGCTGCGGTCCGTCGCGCTGGCGGTGCTGGTGTTCAGCCGGACCAGCTCTGCGTTGTTGACGGCGATGGCGATGACGATCGGCTTCCTCCCCCAGGCCGCAGGCGGCCTGTTCCTCGGCGCGATGGCGGACCGGTTCTCGCCGCGGACCCTCATCACCACGGGCTACGCCCTCCAGTGCGCGGTCGGGCTGCTGCTCGCGTCCGGACACCTCCCGGTCTCCGTCAGCCTGCTCCTCGCCGCGGCCGTGGCCTGCCTGACACCGGTCACCACCGGGGCTGCGGGCCGAGTCCTGGCGGAGGGCCTCACCGGCGACACCTACGTGCTCGGGCGCTCACTGTCCTACCTCGTCGCGGTTTCGGCGCAGATGGTGGGCATGGCCGCCGGTGGGGCGCTGATCGTGTGGCTGGGCGTGGATCGGACGATGCTGGTCACCGCTGGGGCGCACCTGCTCGCGTCGGTGATCAGCCGCCTGTTCCTGCCGCACACCGAGGTGGTCCGCGCCGGCGGGTCGACCGTGGCGGGCGGGTCGACCACGGTGGGCGCATCGATCGTGCAAAGGACCCTGCAGGGCAACGCCGCGCTCGTCGCCGCCCCGGGGGTCCTCAAGCTGATCATGGTCCAGTGCCTGCCCGCAGCGTACTTGGCCGCAGCGGGAAGCCTGCTCATCCCGTACTGCGCGCAGCGTGCGTTCAGCCCGACGCAGACCGGCACCCTCTTGGCAGCCACCTCGGTCGGCATGCTCATCGGCGACGTCGTCGTCGGGCGAGCGTTCGCGCCTGCCACCCGGGAACGACTCGTCCTGCCACTGCTGCTGGTGATGGGCACGCCCACGACCGCACTCGTCCTGGACCTGCCGTATCAGGCGATCGCCGCGGTGTACGCGATCACTGGCGTGGGATCCGCCTACCTGCTCGGCTTGCAGCGCCGCTTCCTGGAGGTGGTCCCGTCCGACCTCCAGGGACAGGGTTTCGCACTGCTCAACACCACGACCATGACCATCCAGGGGATCGGACCCCTGGTCTTCGGTGCGTTCGCGCAATTCCTCCCGGTCGGCCGGACGATCGCCCTGACAGCAGTGAGCAGCGTGATCACCACGCTCCTCCTGCGCGACGCGATCCGGGGCGGTTCGTCTCCGCCGCCCCCGCGGTCGGGACCCGGATGAACTCCGGCGTGCTCGACGCGGTCAGGCTCCGCGGCCGGGCGGCGCCGTGATGCGGCGTACGGATTCCACCACCGCCGCCCGGTGGCGGGCGAGCTGCTCGGGGGCCGGGGCCGCGCCCCCCTCGCCTCCGGCCGCGCCGAACCAGGCCTGCGACACGCCCATCACCAGCGTCAGAAGGTCCGCGGGGTCTACTGCGGGGTCGATCCGGCCGGCCTCCTGCGCCTGCCGTACCGCCTCGATCTTGTCCCGGTAGGAGGCGGCCTCCGCCTCCGTGTACCCCGGGTGCTCCAGCTGCTTCCACAGCATCAGCCGCATCAGCGCCGGGCGCTCCACGAGGTGGTCGAAGACGGCGCCCGCGTAGCCGGGAAGGTCGCCGACGTCGAAGGGCACGGATTGCGAGCCCGTCTCCAGCGCCCGCCGCAGGACGGCGTCGAAGAGCTGCTCCTTGTTGCCGTAGTAGACGTAGATGAGCCGCTTGTTCGCCTGCGCGTTCTCCGCGATCCGGTCGACCCGCGCCCCGGCGATGCCGTACGTCGCGAACTCGGAGAGGGCCGCGTCGAGGAGGCGTGCCTTGGTCGCACTGGAGTCCCTTGCCATGACCGGATCCTAGCAAGTAACTATCTGGTTATTGACATGCGGGTCATCCGTCCCGCATTCTCAACCTATCCAGTTAGTTACTTATGAGGGAGAGCACGATGGAGATCCGCGCACTGGGCAGCCAGGGGTTCGAGGTCGGCGCCGAGGGCCTTGGCCTGATGGGCATGAGCGCCCACTACGGAGCCACCGACGAGACCGAGTCGCTGGCCACCATCGACCGTGCGCTGGAGCTGGGCGTCACCCTGCTCGACACCGCCGAGGGCTACGGGCCTTTCCGCAACGAACAGCTTCTTGGCAGGGCGCTGGCCGGCCGCCGGGAAGCCGCCCTGGTCGCGACGAAGACCGGCATCGAGTTCACCGACGACGGCGCGTTCCTCGGTCACAACGGGAGCCCCGAGTACATCCGCCGCTCCGCGGACCGTTCGCTGCGCCACCTGGGGACCGACCACATCGACCTGTACTACCTGCACCGCGTGGACCCGGGGGTGCCCGTCGAGGAGAGCGTCGGCGCCCTCGCCGAGCTGGTCGCGGCGGGCAAGGTCCGGCACATCGGCCTGTGCGAGGTCGCCCCCTCCACCATCGCGCGCGCCCATGCCGTGCATCCGCTGACCGCCGTACAGACCGAGTACAGCCTCTTCGAGCGCGGCATCGAGCACGACGGCGTCCTCGACACCCTGCGGGACCTCGGCATCGGCCTCGTCGCCTACTCCCCCCTCGGCCGGGGCTTCCTCTCCGGCGCCATCACCACTCCGGACGACTTCGCCGCCGACGACTTCCGTCGCACGGACCCCCGCTTCCAAGGCGGAAATTTCCACCGCAATCTGGCCGTCGTCGAGCAGGTGCGGCGCCTGGCCGCCGAGAAGCGGGTCACACCTTCGCAGCTGGCCCTCGCCTGGACCATCCGCCAGGGCGCGGTGCCCATCCCCGGCACCAAGCGGCGCCGGTACCTGGAGGAGAACGTCGCCGCCACGGACGTGACGATCACCGACGCCGACCTGGCCGCGATCGACGCGGTGGCACCGCACGGGATCGCCTCGGGCGACCGTTACGCCCCCGAACTGATGACGTCGCTGAACGGCTGACGGCGCGGCTGACGGCCCGGATGACGGCGCGACTCAGCGGCGGCTCGGTGCGCGGTGCAGGAGTGCGAGCCGGTTCTGTGCCAGCTGGAGGTGGCGCGGGTCGAAGCACGGCACCGCGCGCAGGAGGCCGATGACTTCGGGGCCCGTGTCGGCGGCCTCCGCCTGGTCGCTGAGCTGCGTCCAGCAGTAGAGGGCGCCGGCCGCGGCAGCCTGGACGTCGGGCGCGTCGACGGGCTGGTGGGCCAGCCGGGTCCGGCCGGCGCTGGTCCACAACTGCGTCGCCAGCCGGAAGTTCCCGGCCATGCGGGCGAGGTCCGCGCGGATCTCGACCCACTGGGTGGCCTCCGGAGAGGTGAACCCGTAGGTCTGCACCGCGTGCTGCTCCCACGCCTGCGCGAGCATGGCCGCCTCTAGGTGCCGGCCGGAGGTCGCCAGGGCGTGGATGTGCGGGCGCGGATCCTGAGCGGTGGCGGTCGCGGTGGCGGTCACCGTGGCTGTGGCGGTCGCGGTGGCCGTGGCGGTCGCCACCACCGTCCCGGCCGCCGCAGCGGCCTCGGGCGCCACCGGGGTCGCGGGCATCGCCGCGGCTCCCGGCGCGACCGCGCTCGCGGGCGTCGCCCAGGTCCCGGGATCCGGCCGCGGCGCGGGTCCCGCGCCCGTCCCGGGTGGCGGCGCCGTCCACACGCCGAGCTCTCGGGCGGTGGGCAGGACGAGCGCACCCGGCGGCAGGGCGGCGGTACCCGCCGCGAGGGCGTGCAACTGCATGTTGCCCGGGCGGGAGGGGCCGGACCGCAGCTGGTCGATCCACTGCCTGGTGTAACCGCTCACGACGTTTCCGCCACCGGCGAAACCGGGCGGGGCCACCACTCCGTACACCTCGGCGGAGGGCGGCGCGGGCAGGCTGCCGTACTCCTGCAGCAGTGGCCACGCCGTCCGGTCCGCGGCGAGGTCGAGCAGCACCGTGGTCAGCCCGGCCGGCCGGCCGCCCAGCTCCCTGCCCAGCCACTCCCACGGCAGGGCCGTGTAGCGCACGGAAGCGGTCGACGTCCCCGCAAGCGCCAGGTGGAGCCGGCGACTGCGCCGGTCGACGGTGAGCCGGCCGGACAGGTAGACCATTAGGGGCCCCGGGGTGGCCGCGGCCGTGCGCAGCCGCGTCAGGGCCGTGTTCGGGTCCCGGATCCCGTCCAGGTACGTCGTGTCGCTGGGCACCTCGCTGTTCAGCAGGATCGAGGCGGGCACCACTCCCATCGCCGCCAGATTGGCGCTCGGCGCGACCTGAACGCTGCGGCGCCTCACGGCGACGTCTCCGGCCATGAGGAGCACGTGCCCCCGCTGCTGCTCCAGCCCGATGTTCTGCATAGAGCAGACCGTACTCACTTCGCGAGAGCCGGGAAGCGGCTCCCCTCACCCGGCGCCGCCCGACGCCGCCCGGCGCCGCCCCCGTTCGCTCCGACCGGCGTCCCGGTGGACCGGCCGGCAGGCGTCAGGGGCTGGTGAGGACGACGAGTTGGCGGGTCGCCCTCGTCATCGCGACGTAGCGGTCGACCGCGCCTTCGACGCCCTCGCCGAAGTCCTCGGGGTCGACGAGGACGACCAGGTCGAACTCCAGGCCCTTGCAGAGCTCCGGGGTCAGGGACCGGACGCGGGGCGTCGCACGGAACGCGGGCGCGCCGATGACGCAGGCGGTCCCCTCGGTGTGCTCGGCGAGCCAGGTGTCGAGGGTCGCCTCCAGATCGGCGGCGCGACCGTGGACGACGGGGATGCCGCTGCTGCGGATGGAGGTGGGCACGTTGGCGTCGGGGAGTTCGGCGCGGATCACCGGCTCCGCTTCGGCCATGACCTCCTCCGGCGTGCGGTAGTTGATGCTCAGGGAGGCCACGCTGATCCGGTCGAGCCCGATCCGCTCCAGCCTCTCCTGCCACGATTGCGTGAACCCGTGCCGGGCCTGGGCCCGGTCGCCGACGATGGTGAAGCTCCGGGACGGGCAGCGGAGCAGCAGCATCTGCCACTCGGCGTCGGTGAGTTCCTGGGCTTCGTCCACGATGACGTGCGCGAACGGACCGGCGAGCAGGTCCGGTGCGGCGCCGGTCAGCGCGCTCTCGTCGATGAGGGTGTCCTGCAGGTCCCGTCCGTGCAGCATCCCCATCGCGCCTTCGCTCTCGTCGATCACCACGTTCTGCAGCAGGCTGTCGATGGCGTCGGCCCTGCGGGCGCGTTCGGCGGCGACGGCGGCTTCGTGGCGGCGCTTGCGCCGTGCCGCCCGCGGGTCGCCCAGCCGCTGCCGCGCCGCGTCCAGGAGCGGCAGGTCGCTGACCGTCCAGGCGTCGGGGTCCTTGCGCTGGAGCGTGCGGACGTCCTCGGGGCCCAGGCCGGGGGCGCACTTGCGCAAGTACGCGGGCACCGACCACAGGTCGCCGACGATGTCGGTCGCTTCGAGCACCGGCCACGCCCGGTTGAGGGCCTTGGCGAGCCCCCGGTCCGCCAGCAGCGACCTGCGGAGCAGTTCGGGCGGGGCGTCGCTGTCGTCCTTGTCCGCCAGGATCGTGACCAGCTCCTCCCGGATCTGGTCGTGCGCCTCGTTGTGCGCCGTGCCGGGTTCCACGGCGTCGAAGGCCGCCGCCCAGTCCGCGGCGCTCACCCGGATGTCGGACCAGTCGGTCGACACCGTCATGCCCTCGGTGGGCGGCTCTTCGTAAAGGGCGACGGCAGGCTCGATCGCCCTCACCAGATCCGCGGACGACTTCAGCCGGGCCACGGCCGGGTCGGTCTCGACCGTGGCTGCCGCTCCCTCGGGGACGAGGTCCCGCAGGGTGCAGGTCTGCACGCCCTCCTCGCCGAGGCTCGGCAGGACGTCGGCGACGTAGGCCAGGTAGGGCTGGTGCGGACCGACGAACAGCACGCCGCCCCGGCGGTGTCCGAGGCGCGGGTCGCAGTAGAGGAGATGGGCGGCGCGGTGCAGGGCGACGACGGTCTTGCCCGTACCGGGACCGCCGTCGACGACCAGGGCGCCGCGGGATCCCGCCCGGATGACGGCGTCCTGGTCGGCCTGGATGGTGGCGAGGACGTCGCGCATCCGGGCCGACCGGCTGCCGCCCAGGCCGGCGATGAAGGCGGACTGGTCGTCGAGCGCCGCGTGCCCCTCGCGCCCGTCCGCGGTGAACACCTCGTCCCAGTAGTCGCTGACCCGGCCGCGCGTCCAGCGGTACCTGCGGCGGCTGGCCAGACCCATCGGCCGGGCGTGGGTCGCCGCGAAGAACGGCTCGGCCGCCGGGGAACGCCAGTCGAGCAGCAGCCGGCGCCCCGCGCTGTCGGTGAGTCCGAGGCGGCCGATGTACACGGGCTCCGCATCATCCGTACCGACGATGTGCCCGAGGCACAGGTCCAGGCCGAAGCGGCGCAGGGCACGCAGGCGGCCGGTCAGCCGGTGGATCTCCGAGTCCCGGTCCATCGCCTCCCGGCCGATGCCGCCGGGTGCCCGGCGGACGGCCCCGAGCCGGTCGGACAGTTCGGCGATTGCCTCCTCCAGGCTCTCCGAGATGGCCGCGAAGTGCTTCTCGTCACCGTCGATCAGCGCCGGATCGGCCTTGGGTGCGAGGTGGTCGGGCAGGTCGAACGCGCTGGTCGTCAGGCGATCCATGCCATTAGCTCCGGTCCGTGGTCGCTGCCGCGACGTCCAAGGGCGCGCACATCCACACGCCGGCGTCACCGAACGTTCCATACACCGACAAAAACACACGCACGTCGAGAATCCCCCATTTCCCCAGGTTCTGGCTTCGACGAGCGATTCTGCGGTATGACGGGGGTCTTGCCGCAAGCCCCCCTGTGCGCTATAAGTTGAAAGTGGCGAGGAGTGGGTATTCCTCTTCGCCCCTGTCGCCCACGGTGGTTGGGCACTCCGCACCCGCCCTGGACGGCCCCGCCGGCGCCACTTCTCCGGCTCACCGGGCGGACGCCCGCGCACCTCACGGCTCACGGCTCACGGCTCAGCCTTGGCGACCAACCACGAACTGGGTGCAGCTGGCCACGGAACTGACCACCGCGCCGGACAG
Source organism: Streptomyces sp. CB00455 (assembly GCF_001905445.1). Taxonomy (GTDB): domain Bacteria; phylum Actinomycetota; class Actinomycetes; order Streptomycetales; family Streptomycetaceae; genus Streptomyces. The sequence goes on from NZ_LIVQ01000005.1 coordinate 147,634, forward strand.
GACGGCCGGGCGGTCCCCCGCCACGGACGCTTCGAGGTCGACCATGAGGTAGCCCGCGGGCTGGTCGACCCATCGGTCCCCGCGCAGGGTCATCCGGCCGTTCTCGAACGAACCGACCATGGTGAAGGATCCGTTGGGCACGCCCGGGTTGTCGGGGTGCGCGGAGAAGGTGAACACCGCCGCCAGCGCGTGCCCTCCCGGGGATGTGACCTTCAGGTCGAGCCGGGTTAGCCCCTGGCCGCACAGGTACGTCCCCTGCCACGAGCCGACCACCGGGAGCGTCTGCGCCGCCGGTGTCGGCGGGGCGGGGATGACGGGTGTGCGGGTGCCGCCCGTCGCCGCACGGCCGGTGGGGCCGCTGCCCGCCGCGGGCGACGGCGGGAACGACGGCGGTGTCGACGCCGATGACGAGGACGGGGCGGAGGGCGGGCGCGAGGCGCCCGTCGTGGCGGTGTCGAGCGCCCGGGGCACCAGCCAGGCCAGCAGGCCGACCGCGGCCACGGCCGCCCCGACGGCAGCCAGGACGCGCCCCTGTGACCGCGCACCGGCCGGCCCGGCGGGACCTGCGGGACCGTACGAACCGCGCACGGTGTCGTGCACGACGGGCGGCTGCGGCGGAACCAGCGGCGGTATGGACGGCGGCATCGACGGCGGTGCGGGTTGCTGCCCCTGGCCGGCGGGCCGGGGAGGAGGGGGCGTCTGCCGGGGAGGAGGGGGCGTCTGCTGATCGGCGGGGCGCGGGGCGGCCGGGGACGCCGTCCGGGTGGCGGCCGCCGGGTCGACGGGCGTCGGCGTCGGCGTCGGCGTCGGCGTCGGCGGACCCGTCGGCGTCGGGGAACCCGGGGGCACCGCGGGCTTCGAGAGCCCGACCGGCGTCCGCGGGTCCACCGGCGTCGGCGCGTCCCCCGGCGTACGCGGGTCGGCGAGCGTGCGGGGTACGGACGGGGAGCCGGACCGCGCCGGCGCGAACAGCAGCCGGGCCAGCTGCGGCGGCAGCCACTGGAGGCCGTCGGCGGCGTCCGGGCCCGCGGCCAGCTGGTCGAGGAGCGCCGAGACGGTGGGGCGCCGGGCGGGATCCTTCGACAGGCAGCGGCCCACCAGGTCGCGCAGCCGGGCCGGGAGCGCACCGAGGTCCGGCTCGTCGTGGACGACCCGGTACATGAGCCCGGGCGCCGTGCCGGTGCCGAAGGGGCCGGTGCCGGTCGCGGTGAAGGCCAGCAGCGCACCGAGTGAGAACACGTCGGTTGCCGCGGTGACCCTCTCGCCCGTGAGCTGTTCGGGTGCCATGAAGCCGGGGGTGCCGATGACGGTGCCGGCGCGGGTGAGTTCGGTGGCGGCCTCGGTGACGGCCGAGATGCCGAAGTCGATGACGCGCGGCCCGTCTGCGCAGAGCAGGACGTTGGACGGCTTGAGGTCCCGGTGGACGACGCCGTGGACGTGGATGGCCTCCAGGGCCTCGGCCACGCCCGCCGCCAGCGCCAGTACGGACGCCTCGGGCCACGGTCCGTGGTCACGGACGGCTTCGCTCAGGGACGGTCCGGCGACGTAGGCGGTGGCCAGCCACGGCGGGTCGCCGTTCGGATCGGCATCGATCACTCCGGCCGTGTACACGCCGTTCACCAGCCGGGCCGCGTCGACCTCGCGGGCGAAGCGCCGCCGGAAATCCGGGTCTTGCGCCAGCTCCGGGCGGATCACCTTGACGGCGACCGACCGGCCCCCGCGTGAGCGCCCGAGGTAGACGGATCCCATTCCCCCACTGCCCAGCCGAGCGGCGATCCGGTACGAACCCACCTGGGTGGGGTCCCCCGTCCGCAACGATTCCATGTCCCGCTCCACACCGCACCTTTCCGGCCGGCACGGCGATCGCGCCCGCCGCTGCCGCGCCATGATGTCAGCGTTGCCCCCCTTTGCAACAGACGTTCCGGCCAGCTGCTCCCCCGACCGTTACCTGAATTCCGGCCAGTCCGGCGGTGACGCAGGTGCACGGGCCCCCCGGGCCGTCCGGGTTTCGCATCCGCGCCCGCATGCGCCCGGAACCAGCCCATCCGGATGTGTCCGCCGGCACCCGCTCGGCGGCGGTACGGACGGGGCTGCTGAGGTGGGGCGGTGGGTGACGGCGCGCACCGGTGGCACGAAGGGAGCACCGGCTTCGGCCACGCGCCCCCGCGCGCTCCCGGCAGTGACGTTCCGCCAGGGTGCTTGCTGGGCAACCGCTTGGGGTGCTGATCGATCGCCACCTGAGGAAGAGAGCCCTGATGACCAAGGTCCTCGTGCTGCACAGCGTCAACCTCGTGAGGTCGGCCCTCGCGGCCCTGCTGAGATCCGAGGGCGCATTCGACGTCACCTGCGCCGGCTGGCGCACCGCGGCCCGCCAGGCGCAGTGTTTACGACCGGACGTGGCCGTGGTCGACCTCGACTGTCCGGGGGCTTCGGCCGCTTTCGGAAGTTCCAAGAGGACCGCCTGCCTGCCCCTCGAATCGCCCACTCCCCTGCTGGTCCTCGCCACCTCCGCCACCCCCGGCTCGCTGCAGCGGGCCTTCCAGGCCCAGGCCCTGGGCTACGTCGACAAGGACGGTTCACCGGGCCGGCTGGTCCGGGCGGTCCGCAAGGTCGCGGCGGGCGAACGCTTCATCGACGCCTCGCTGGCCTCGGCCTTCATGGAGGCCGACCCCATGCCGCTGAGCCCGCGCGAGCTGAGCGTGCTGGCCCGGGCCGCCGAGGGCGACTCGGTCGCGGAGATCGCCCGCGCCCTGCACCTTGCCAGCGGAACCGTACGGAACTACATGGCCGCCGTGACGCGCAAGACCGGCGCCCGCAACCGGATAGACGCCATACGGATATCCCGCCGGGCCGGATGGGTCTGAGCCGCGCGAGCGCTGCGGCGCCGGGTCCGCCCGTGCCGCAGGCGCCCCCCTCAGGATCCGGCGTTCCACATCCCCACGAGGTCCCGGTACAGGGCTGACCTGGCCGGGAGTTCTGCATGTGTACCGCACACCGCGCGGGTCCCGTCGAGTACGAGGACCCGGTCGGCGCGCACCGCGGAGGAGATGCGGTGGGCCACCACCACCAGGGTTCCCGGCCGGGCCGCGAGCGCCCGCTCGGCCCGCTCCTCCGTACGCGGGTCGAGGTGGCAGGTGGCCTCGTCGAGCAGGAGCAGCGGAGCCGGGGAGAGATAGGCGGCCGTGAGGGCCAGTTGCTGCTTCTCGCCCTCGGAGAGCGTGCCCGGGTCGACGGTCGCCTCCAGGCCGCCCAGCCGGTCCACCAGCCCGTCGGCGCCGAGGGCGGCCGCGGCCCGTCCCAGCCGCTCCTCGGACACGGGCCCGGGGTTCAGGTGGGTGAGGTTCTCGCGGACGGTGCCCGTGAAGACGTACGCCTGCTGCGGCAGCAGGGTGCGGCGGGGATCGGGGGCGGCGGCGGCGCGTCCCGGCCCGCGCCGCGCCGGGGCACCCGCCACCAGTACGGTCCCGCGGTCGGGCGGCAGCAGCCCGGCGAGCAGGGCTGTCAGGGTGGACTTGCCGATTCCGCTGGGCCCCACCACGGCGAGGTGCTCGCCGGGGCGCAGGACGAGGTCGAGGCCGTCGATCACCGGGTGGGCGTGCGGCCCGTAGGCGAAGCGGACCCGGCGCAGTTCGGCGGCGGGGCGGCGGCCGTCTTCGCCGGAGGCCGGCTTCGGGTCCGGGTGCGGGTCCGGGTCCGGGTCCGGGTCCGGGTCCGGCTGCAGGTCCGGCTGCGGGCGAGCCTCGGCGGGGTCGGGGTCCCGCCGTTCCGGGTCCGCCGGGGCGCGGACCGACGTCGAGGTGGCCGCTGCCGGTTCCCGTGCGCAGAACCGGTCCAGCACCACCACGAGCCGGGTGCCCGCCGCCCCCAGCGCGGCCATCAGGGAGTCCAGGGCCGGGAGGAGGGACTGCACGAGGTAGGTCAGCGCACCGGCGAGCGCGCCGGCGCTCACCCCGCGCCCCAGCAGCCAGGGCGTCCCGGCCAGCAGCACGATGACGGGCAGGCGGCCGGCGACGCCGAGGGCCAGGGTGCGCAGCGCGGTCCACCGGGCGAGTCGGCCGGTCAGCCGCTCCTGCTCGGCGACCAGCACGTCCACCCGGGCTCCGGCCGCCGCCCCGCCACCGCAGGCGACCACGTCACGCAGGCCGGCGGCGAGCTCGCCGGCGCGCGAGGCCAGCGCCTCGTCGGTGTCGAGGGCGGCTCGCTGTACGCGTGCCATCGGAGGGAGGGTGGCCAGGAAGGCGGCCGTGCCCAGGAGGAGCGGAGGCAGCACGAACAGCAGCAGTACGGGGGCCAGCGCGGCCAGGCCGGCCAGCGCACCGGCGGCGGTGAAGACGAAGGAGCGGGCGACCAGGACCAGGCCGGCGAAGGAGTCCCGGGCCATTTCGGTCTGCTGCGTGAGGCGGGAGACGGCGGCCGAGTCGCCGGCCCGCCGCGGATCGGCCAGCGCCCGCTCCAGCGCCTGGCGCACGGCGCGCCGGACCAGGCCGTCGCGCAGCGGCTCGACCAGGTCGGCGAGGCCGCCGAACACGCCGCGCATGGCGAGGGCGCCGAGCAGGGCGCCGGCCCCGGCGACGGCGAGCCAGGCGAGACCCGTCCCGGTACGGCCGGCGAGGAAGCCGTCGTCCAGGGCGCGGGCCACCGCGTAGCCGCCGAGGAAGGTGTGCGCGGACTCCAGCAGGGACCAGAGGACGAGCCGCCCCAGGGTGCGGGGGCGGCCGCGCAGGAAGCGGCGGCCCTCGCGGGCCACCCGCCCCCAGGCCCCGGACCCGTTCACCGGACCGCCTCGCGCGCGGTCCGCGGCGCGGCGGCCCCGTGCGCGGGATCCGCGGCCGCTTCGTGCTCGGGCCGCTCCTCGGCGGGGGGCAGGTCGCCGGTCCGCGCCTCCGGCGGCTCGCCCTCGGGGCCGAAGACCGAGCGGTAGTCGGCGTGGCGCCACAGTTGCGCGTGCGTGCCGGTCGCCCGGATCCGCCCCGCCTCCAGCCATACGACGAGGTCGGCGCGGGCCGCCGTGGACAGGCGGTGGGTGACGACCAGGCGGGTGCCCGGCCGCACCTCGTGGGCCAGGGCCCGTTCCACCTCGCGCGCGGTGACGGTGTCCAGGCTGGAGGTGGCGTCGTCCAGTACGAGCAGTCGTCCCGCATGGAAGAACGCCCGCGCCAGGCCCAGGCGTTGAAGCTCCCCGCCGGACATCGGCGCATCGGCGACCGGCGTGTCGTAGCCCTCGGGCAGGCGCCGTACGAAGGGGTCCGCCCCGGCCGCCCGGGCCGCCGCCCGCACGGCCTCGGGGTCCGGGCGGGGGCCGGAGCGGGGGACGGCCCCACAGCCGGGGCCGGGCCTCTCCCCCGGCTGCGCCGGCGCCCCGAAGGCGATGGTCTCGCCCACGCTCTCCCCGAACAGCGCCGGCCGGTCGAAGGCGTGGCCGACCTCCCGGCGCAGCGCTTCGGCGGAGAGTTCGTCGAGCGGTACCCCGTCGAGCAGCACCCGGCCCTCGTCGCAGGCGGTGAGCCGCCCCGCCACCGCGGCCAGCAGTGACTTGCCGGAGCCGGAGCGCCCGACGACGGCGGCGGTGGTGCCTCCGGGAATCCGCAGGTCGATGTCGCGCAGGGCGACGGCGCCAGCGCGCACCACCCCTGCCCCGCGCAGCTCCAGCGTGCCCGGCCCGCCCGTCGGCAGCTCACGGGTTCCCTGCGGCAGTTCCGGCAGGCCGAGGAGGGCTGCGGTACGGCGGGCGGCGGCCCTGCCCCGTACCACCGCGGCCAGCCGGCCGGTGACGGCGCCGACGCCGGCCGCGAGGCCGGCGTAGCGGACGGCGGCGAGCAGGGCGCCGACGCCGAGGGCTCCGGCCGCGAGCCGGATGCCGCCCACGCCGAGCACGACGTAGAGCAGCAGGGGCATCAGGGCGCTGGTGCGGGCCATGGTCGCGCCGTAGACGCGCCACATCTGGCGTCCTTCGCGGCCCAGTTCCGGCAGCTGGGAGAGGATCCGTGAGGCTTCGCGCTCTCCGGTGCCGGCCGCGGCGATGGTGCGGGCGCCGTCGAGGGCTTCGACGAGGCGGGCCGCCATGGCGAGCTGTACCTGCTGGTAGCGGGTGACACTGGCGCCGGAGGCGCGGGCGAAGGCCCGCAGGAGCAGCGCCAGCAGCGGAAGCCCGGCGAGGAAGGCCAGCGCGGTCCAGACGTCGATGAGGAAGAGCGCGACGAGACCGCCGAGCGGGGGCAGCAGGGCCGCGGCGGCGGTCACGGTGGCGGCCGGGACGGTGCCGGCCTCGGTGGCGTGGGCGGTGAGCCGGGCCGAGACGTCACCGGGGCGGTGGCGGGCCGCGTGGTGCGGTGCGGTGCGCAGCAGCCGGGTCAGTGCGAGCCGGCGCAGCAGGCCGGTGGAGCGGGCGTCGACGCTCCCGGTGATCCGTGCGGTCGCGGCGTCGAGCAGGACCTCTGCGGTGATCACCACCGCGCACCACAGGATCCACGGGCTCGCGGACGGGTCGCGGCGCAACAGCAGGTCGAGGGTATGGCCGAGGACGGCGGGCTCGGCGAGCGCGGCGCAGGCGGCGGCCACCGAGCAGCCGAACACGGCGGTGGTGCGGCCGGCGCTGTGCCGCGCCGCGGCCTTCAGGGCCCGGTCGGCGTCGCGCGCGACGGCCGCGTCGGTCTCCTCGGCCGGGGCCGCAGCCCGCGTCTTGTCCGCGGCCAAGGCCCTTTCGGCGTCCGGTTCCCCGTCTGGATCGGGCGCGGTCATGGCGGCGGCTCCAGGGGTGTGGTGCGGGCCCGGGCGGTGGAACCGCCCGGGCCCGGAAGAGACCTGATCAGTTACAGGTCGTGACGCTCAGGCTGCTGTCGCCGCACAGGAGCAGGCTGGCGCGGCTGCCGCCACCCGTGAGGTGCCCGGCCTCGGTGGTCTCTTCCTTGGGGGTGTCCATCGACTGCAGGTCGAGAAGCGTCATGTCTGATTCCTCTTCACTGTGATGGTGTTCCGATGGGACACGGCCCCCCGGTGGGGGACCGGCTCTGGGGCCGCCGCGGTGGACCGCAGCGGCGGAAGGAACGGCAGGTGTGCGCGCCCGCCGGGCGCGGCGCTGCCGAGGGCGAGGAGCGCACCGGCCGTGCCCGTGGACAGGTCCATGGACAGGCGCATCAACTGCTCGCCGGGGAAGGCCAGATGGCCTTGGTAGGGGACGGCGTGGCGGGCCAGGGCCTCGATCTGCCGGGCGATGTCCTCGGCCCGGGTGCCGGGTCCGGGGGTCGTGGTCCGCGCCAGGTGCAGGATCATGCCGGCGGCGCCGCGGAAGAGGCCGGGCTGGGCGTAGAAGGTCGCCTGGGCCGCTCGGACGATGGCCGGACGGGCCTCTTCGAAGCGGTCGTCCGCGGCGTGTTCCAGCCAGTCGTCCAGCACCATGCCGATGCCCGCGCTGCCCGCTCCGAGGTAGGGCATCGTGCGCCATCCCTCGTTGACCTGGAGGGTGCCGAAGGCGCTGGTCACGCAGTGGTCGAGGTCGCGGTGCAGCGCGCGGCCGGCCCGGGTCAGCAGTTCCTGGTCGCCGGTGCGTTCGTACAGGCGCAGGTACAGCAGCGCCGGTCCGCTGTGGCCGTGGAGGAGCCCGGTGCGTTTGAGACCCGGCGTCGATGCGGAGGCCAGCTCGGCGCAGCGCAGGGCCGCGGCGTGCAGTTCGCCCTCTCCGGTGGCCGTGCCCAGGGAGTCCAGGGCGAGGCCGATGCCGGCGAGGCCGCTGTGCAGGTCGGGGCCGGCGGACTGCCAGGGCTGGCGCAGCAGTTGTTCGGCGAGGGTCATGGCGCGGTCGCGGTGGCCGAGCCGCTCCAGGGTCCAGGCGAGCCCCGCGAGGCCGTCGTAGAAGCCCAGCGGCGTGCCGGAGGCGGGTTGCTTGGTGCGGGCCAGCAGCCATTCCTCGGCTTCCGGCCACGGTTCGGCGCCGGTCTCGGCGAGTGCGTAGAGGACGCCGGCTGCTCCGTAGCCGAAGGCGGTTCCGCCGCCCGCGGTGGCGAACTGGGCGATGTCGCCGGGAAGGAGTCTGTCCTCCCGGTCGGGGGTGGCCGCGGCGTGCAGGGCGGCCGTCATCGAGGCGCGGGCCCCTTCCCAGTCCCCCGGTTCCACGGGCAGGTAGCGGGTGGCCGCGGCGGACGTCCGCCCGGGGGGCGCTTCGCCCGTGGGTCCGGCGAGGATCTCCTCGACGGCCTCGTCGAGGAACCGCCGGGGTACGGGGAACTGCGCGGCGGCGATCTCGGCCAGGTGGGACGCCTTGGCGCGGTCCATGACGAGCAGGCTGGTCAGGGGCAGGAACAGGGCGAGGCGCAGGCAGGCCAGCGCGTACCGGTCGACGGAGAAGCCCCGTCGGTCGGGCGGCGCGACGAAGGCCGGGTTGGCGACGGTCTGCCGGAGCCCCTCGTCGACGTGCGCCGCGGCTTCGAAGTCGAGCAGCGCCACGGAGGGCTCGCCGGTCGTCTCGTCCTCCGCGACCATGATGTTGAAGAGGTGCAGGTCGTTGAAGACGATGCCCCGGGCGTGCACGGCGTCGACCGCTTCCGTCACCCGCTGGTGGATCTTCAGCGCCCACTGCGTGTAGGAGGCGAGCTCCGCCGGATCGGGGTCGGCCTCGATCAGGGGGTGCCGGCGGGCGAAGTAGGTGTTGAGCGGCCGCCCTTCGAGGTGCTGCATGACCAGGAAGTGGTGGTCCGCGACGGTGAAGGTGCCGTGGACGGCGGGGACGCAGTCCAGCCCGGCCAGCTGCTCCAGCGCGCGGCGCTCGCGGTGCAGCCGGGTCACGGCGTCGGCGCCGTCGGCGGCCAGCCCGGCGTGGGGGCGGCCCTCCTTGAGGACCACCGCTTCGCCGGTGCGGGTGTCGCGGCCGGCGTAGACGCCGCCGCCGTTGGAGAAGTGCAGGGCCCTCTCGACGGTGTAGGGGATGCCTTCGAGGGTGACGGCCGCGCGCCGGTCGAGGTGGGGCCGCAGGAACGCGGGCAGTTCCATCCACCGGGGCGGCTGGAACACCGGGCCGCGCGGGTCGGGCACCAGCCGGCCCCCCGGCTCTTCGATGGCCGGGACCAGTTCGCCGCTGTCGTCGTAGCAGTGCCGCAGGGTGAAGCTGCCGTAGCGCAGGTGCACCGGTCCGTCGTTCCAGCGCAGGTCGCTGAGGATGTACGGGCCGGGCTCGCCGGCCAGCAGGGTGTCCAGTTCCCCGGCCAGTTGGCGGCACTGCTCCTCGTCCGCCGGGTAGACGGTGAGGAACTTGCCGCTCGCCCCGCGGTCGGCGTACTTCGCGTTGCGTATCTGCAGCAGGTAGCGGCTTGGCACGAACTTGAACGCGATCCTGCGGGAAACACAGTGGTCGTAGACCCGCTGGAGGACGGACTCGGCGTTGTCGAGGCAGGCCGATACGTGGATCTTCCAGCCCTGGGCGGGCAGCTCGGCGTCGAGGGGGCGCAGTGCGAGCCAGTCCCCGCTGCGGTGCGTCTGCCACCCCGCCGGTACGGGAGCGAGGGCCGCCGGGTAGCTCTCCTCGACCCGCCGGTACGGCGCGTCGTAGAACCAGCGGTCGGCGTCGCAGAAGGCTGCGTACCCCTTGTTCACTCCTGCTCCCTCGGTCGGTGGCGTGAACAAACCGTGTCACTCCGAAGGGGGGTTGCGACAGTCACGGGTGTCACCGGTGGGGTGTGCAGTACGCACGGGTCACTTGGGGGCGGGGCGGCCCCTCGGGGCGCACCTTCAGAGTGGGAGGGGGGAGGGAGGGGCGAGGGAGTCGGGGAGGGGGGAGGGAGGGAGGGAGGGGCCGCCCGTCGCGGGAGCGCTGCGGGCTCGCCGGGGTGGTTCAGCCCTGGTCCTCCGCGGGCTTGAGGGGAGTGCCGCAGCGGCTGCAGAAACGGGCGTCGGCCTCGATGGCGTGCCGGTGGCACTGGCCGCAGACAACATGGAGCTCGCAGTGGTCGCCGGTCTCGGGCACCGCTGCGGCGGCGGGCCGGCGCCCGATGCGCAGCCCGGCGCGGCGGCGGTGGACGGTGAGGTACACCAGCCCGTCGCGGCCGGCCCGGAAGCCGCGCGGCGCACCGGCCGGCAGGACGGCGAGGGTGCCCCGGCGCACCTCCCGCTCCTGCCCGGCCACGGTCAGCCGGCCGCCGCCCGCGACGACGATGACGACGACATCGAGGTGGGCCTCGGTGTGGACGGCGACCTCACCGCCGGAAGGCAGTCGCACCACGTTGGCGTCCAGCTGCCGGCCGTGGCGGCGCAGCCGCCACAGGGCACCCTTCTCGTCCTGTGCGACGCCCTGGAGGAGCTCACCGAGGGCGACTCCCTCGACGGTCCCCTCGGCTCCCGTCGTCTCCTGGACCTGGGCCGTTCCTGCCATCGACCTTGCTTTCCCCTCGCCGGCGCCTGACGGTCCACTCCGGTATACGACACAGCGGCCGGCTCGCGCGCGGTGCTCGAATGAGCGTACCCAAACGGGGTAGGCGCCCCCGCGAAGGGGAGGCCCATGAGCGTGGAACCATCCGACTGGCTGCTGACGACCGGCGAGCGCGGCAACGACGCGACGCGTCTGGACAGCCGCCACCGCGACGGCGCGGCATGGTCGCGCGGCAATGACGTACGTCCCCTGGTCCACGGCAGTACGTACTTCCGGGAGCTGCACGACGCGATCCGCGCGCAGCGCGCCGGGGACCTGCTGCTTTTCACCGACTGGCGCGGCGACCCGGACCAGCGGCTCGGCGGCGGCGGAGGCGAACCCGGCGACAGCGACGGCGGCGGCGACAGCGACAGCGACAGCGACAGCGACAGCGACAGCGACAGCGCCATCGGGGCCGTGCTCTGCGCGGCGGCCGAGCGAGGCGTGATCGTCAAGGGTCTGATCTGGCGCTCTCACCTGGACGGCCTCCAGTTCAGCGAGACGGAGAACCGGCACCTGGGCGAGGAGATCGAAGCCGCCGGCGGCGAATGCCTCCTGGACATGCGGGTGCGCCCCGGCGGCTCGCACCACCAGAAGCTCGTCGTGCTGCGTCACCCCGGCCGCCCCGAGCGGGACGTCGCGTACGTGGGCGGCATCGACCTGTGCCACAGCCGCAACGACGACGCCTCCCACGAGGGGGACCCGCAGGCCGTGCCCCTCGCCGAGGCGTACGGCTCCCGTCCCCCGTGGCACGACGTGCAGCTCGCGGTGCGCGGTCCGGCCGTCGGCGACCTGGAGGCGGGCTTCCGCGAGCGCTGGGAGGACCCGGCGCCGCTCAGCCGCAGCCCGCTGAACCGGCTGCGGGAACTGCTCCATCACGAGGACACCTCCGCCGATCCCCTGCCGCCCCAGCTGCCGGACCCCGAGCCCTGCGGTACGCACACCGTGCAGGTGCTGCGCACGTATCCGAACCGCCTGTTCCGCGGCTACCCCTTCGCGCCCGACGGGGAGCGCAGCATCGCGCGCAGCTACCTGAAGGCCCTGCGCAGGGCGCGGAAACTGATCTACCTGGAGGACCAGTACCTGTGGTCCCCGCACGTCGTGAAGTGCTTCGCCGACGCCCTGGCCGCCAACCCGGAGCTGCGCCTGATCGCGGTCATTCCCGCCGTCCCCGAGCAGGACGGCCGCCTCACGCTGCCGATGAACCTGGTCGGACGCGTCACCGCGCTGGAGACGCTGCGCCGGGCCGGCGGTGACCGCGTCGCGGTGTACGGGCTGGAGAACGACGCGGGGACGCCGGTGTACGTGCACGCGAAGGTGTGCCTGATCGACGACGCGTGGGCTTCGGTCGGCTCCGACAACATCAACCTTCGTTCCTGGACCCACGACTCGGAACTCAACTGCGCCGTGCTGGACGAGAGCGCGGATCCGCGCGAGCCGCTCGATCCCGCCGGTCTGGGGGACGGGGCGCGCACTTTCGCCAGGGAACTGCGGCTGCGGCTCTCGCGCGAACACCTCGGTGTGCAGGAGCCCGCGCTGCCACAGGCCGAGGACCCGCTGTGTGATCCCGTGCGCGCCTACGACATGTTCGCCGGGACGGCGGCGGCACTGGACGCCTGGCACGAGGGCGGTCGCCGTGGTCCCAGGCCGCCCGGCCGGTTGCGCGCCTACGGACCTCCGCAGTTGTCGTCGGTGACCAAGGCGTGGTCCATGCCCTTGTACCGCCTGCTCGTCGATCCGGACGGCCGGCCCCTGCGGCTGCGCCGGCGCCGCAGTTTCTGACCACTTGTCATATCGGTTCGGTGCCGCGCATCCGTACGGCGGTTCCCCCCATGCACACGACGACGCCGGCCTGCCCCTTGCTCTACGGGGCAGGCCGGCGTCGTGTGCGTGGGGGGAGCGGCGCGGTGTGCGGGCGCGCTCCGGCGGTCGGGTGCGCGGCGGTCAGCGCCTGCCCCGCAGGCGGCCGATGAGCCCGCGGGCCTGCTCCCGCTTGCGCGGATCGGCCGCCGCACGGCGGACCGAGGCGATCGTGCGCTGCCCCTGCGGGCTACGGCTGAACTCTTTGATCTTGGCGAGTAGTCCCGGCACGGAATCCTCCCGGTGCGTAGTCCCTGGTGACACAACGCCGTGTACCCGGCCACGGTCCGTTGATGCGCGGGCGCACGGGTGAGGTCCCGATCATGCGGGAACAGGAACTGCGGCTGCCGGATGGTGAGTAGCATCCGACAGCAACACCGTGAGGTATGAGGAAAGCGAGCCGCAATGGCCAACGAGCCCAACACCATGCCCATCCACAGCGTGTACGCACAGCGGTTCGCCGCCGACCTGGAGACCAACCGCAAGGAGCAGGAGGACGTCTCCGCGCAGATCGCGGAGCTCGACGCGCGCCTGAAGGAACTGAAGGCGGAGGAGAACTGGCTGGCCGGGGTGCAGGACGCGCTGCCCACCGGCGGGGACCGGGCGGTCGCGGCCACCGGCCGGGGCGCCGTGAAGAGGGCCCCCGCCCCGGCCCCCGCCGCTGACGGCGCACCGAAGGCGGGCGCCGTCCCCGCACCGCGGCGGGCGAAGAAGACCGCGGGGGCGACGGCGCGGACCCGCAAGCCGGTGCAGGCCCAGAAGGCCTCGGGGACGGCCGCCTCCGGCACGAAGGCCAAGGCCGCCGCGCGGTCCGCTGCCCCGGCCGCGAAGAAAGCCGCCACGGCGGCGGGGAAGAAGACAGCACCGGTGGAGGAGCAGACCGCCCCGGTTGCGGAGAAGACCGCACCGGCAGCCGGGCGGAAGGCGCCGGAGACGGCCACGAAGGCGGCCGCGAAGACGCTCGCGAAGGCGGCGCCGCAGGAGGAGGCGGCGCGCAAGGCCCCGCGAAAGGCCTCTGGGAAGACCCCGCAAACGACGCCGCAGACGGCCGTGACCCCCCGGGCGAAGGCGAAGGCGGGCGCCGCCGCGGGCGAACCCCCGTTGCGCGAGCTCGTCCTGGCCCTGCTGCTCGGCGCCGCGGAGCCCCGCATGGTCAGCGAGGTCACCACCGAACTGGCCGAGACGCACCCCGGCCGCCGCCCCGCCTCCACCCAGGTGGTGCGCAACACCCTGGAAGCCCTCGCCAAGAAGGGGCTCATCGAGAAGGAGCACAAGCAGGGCTCCGTGATGTACACCGCGATCCCTGCCCCCGCGAGCGCTCCGGCCACCGACACCGCTGCGGCCACCGGCGCCCCTGCGGCCACCTCTGCGGCTCCGGCTTCCGAGGCGGCGCCCGAGAAGGCGCCTGCGCAGCCCTAGTTCACCCGCACCGGCCGAGGAGCAGCTTTTCGGCCAAGGTCTTGTCGCTTGGCTGAAACCAGTGCAATGCTGTGCCGGCGGTGACCTTCTCCCCTCCCCCGAGGAGAGGTCAACGGCCCCGCCCACGCACCCCCGCAGGGCGGGGCCGACCGCGCATCCGGCTGCCCTCCCTCGGCAGGGTCGCGGCGATGGCCTTCAGGCCCCCTCGTCGTAAGTCCCCGCCTCCACCTCCAGGGCGAGTTCCTGGAGGACCTGGATCGAGGAGACGTCCGTACGGCCGCCGTCGTGTGCCATGGCCAGGCTGGTGAAGGCCAGGCTGAAACCGGCGACCATGGTGTGCAGAGCCGGGCCGAGCGCCTCGGCGACCAGGCGCGCCACCTGCTGCGGGGTGGCCTCGGCGGGCACACTGATCGACGGCAGCATCTCGTTCAGCAGCTGGGTGACGACACCCGCTTCCGCTTCGGGGACGTCGTCCGCCTCTCCGGCTTCGGCCGCCCGGCGGATCTCCTGGGATTCGGTGAGGATGCCGATGACTCGCTTGAGGACCTCTGCGCGTTCCATCCTGGGAGGGTAGCCCCGGTACCGGAGCGCGGCCGAGGAGGCACACCCCGCCCGGGAAGCGGGGGGCCGGCGCGGGCCGATTCAGGGAGGGGTGAGCCCGCAGCCAGGCCCAGCGGCCGGGAGGCCGCTCACCCACCGGCCGCCACTTTCCAGCCTATGCCCGGCCGCACCGTACCGCCCGCCGCGGGGCGCGGCCCGGTCTGCCGTGATCACGCCCGGTATGATCGCAAAGCCGGTTTCGGGGCGGCACGTCTCCGGACACAGGGGGCGGCGACAGTTCGGGGGGACGTCGAATGGGTCTGCGGGTCAAGATCGGGACGACCATCGCGGCGACCTCGACCATCGCGGTGCTGGTCACCGCGGTGCAGGTGCCCGGCATGCTGACCGACCGCGAGCGCGAGACCGTGGCGGAGCGGCTCCAGTTCGCCGAGCGGATCTACGACGAGTCCGGGGAGACCCGGTTCGGGCTGCGGCTCAACCCCGCCAACCTGCCTGTTCCGCTGCGCGAACAGCTCGACCGGGGCCGCCGGGCCACGCACGTGCAGGACACGCCGCAGGGCAAGCGGATCTGGGCCGGAGCGCCCACGGAGCGCGGCTACCTGGTCATGACGGGCCGGCGCAGCCCCGTCATCGACGAGCTGGAGCAGGTGATGTGGAAGTCCGGCGCCGTGGGCGTCGGGGTCGCCGGCCTGATCGGCGTCGCCGTGGCCGCCCGCTTCGGACGCAGGCTGCGGCTCTCGGCGCAGGCGGCCGAGCGGATCACCCGGGGCGAACTGTCGGCGCGGCTCTCCGAGAAGGGGCGCGACGAGATCACCGTCCTCACCCGCGCCGTGAACGCCATGGCCGAGGCGCTCGGCGGCCGGCTCCAGGCCGAGCGCGAGGTCACCGCGAACATCGCGCACGAACTGCGCACCCCCGTCGCCGGTCTGGTCGCGGCCGCCGGGCTGCTCCCCGAGGGGACGGCGGAGAACATGGTCAGGGAACGGGTGGGCAGGCTCCGCGACTTGGTGGAGGACGTCCTCGAAGTCGCCCGCCTCGACAACGGCGGCGAGGACGCCGAGATGCGCTGGGTGGAGAGCGGCGTGCTGGCCCGGCGCGCCGCCCGGGCGGCCGTGGAGGGGCGTGCGGTGCCCGGTCGGCCGGCCCCCGCGGTGCGCGTGGAGGTGGTCCGGGACATGCTCGTGCACACCGATCCGCGTCGCGTGGAGCGCGTGCTGACCAACCTGGTCAGCAACTCGCTGCGGCACGGGGCGCAGCCGGTCCTCGTCGAGGTGACGGGCCAGGTGATACGGGTGCGCGACCACGGCTCGGGTTTCCCGGTGCACCTGCTCTCCCACGGCCCGCAGCGTTTTCGCACCGGCGCCGCGCAGTCGGGGCTGGGGCTGGGGCTGACCATCGCGGCGGCGCAGGCGCAGCTGATCGGTGCCGAACTCCGGTTCACGAACCCGCCCGGCGGGGGCGCCCAGGCGCTCCTCGATCTCGGTACGCCGCCACCCCGTCGGGCCGACGGCGACAACGACGGCGACCGCGCCGGCGGCAGCGATGGCGGCAACGGCAGCAACAACAGCAGCAGCGGCGATCCCGCCTGAGTCCTCCGCTTCGCCCTGCCTGCGCCCGCGCCTGCCCCGTACCCCCCGAGTGCCGGGCCTCAGCCGGGGAACGCGTCCGCGCTGATGTGAGGCATGGCCGCGCTGGCCACCCGGTAGCGGCTGTCGCCGAGGTGTTCCGAGGCGCGCAGCCGTACCGTCAGCGGACCGGCCCACTCGTAGTCCCGCGCCTCGCCGTGCCGGGCCAGGGCGTCGGTCAGCTGGAGCCCGATGCCGTCGGCGTGCGGTGCGAGTTGTCCGTGGACGTCCGGGGGCAGTTCCACCTCGTAGGCGTTGGGCACCACGACCCGGCGGTGGCTGCACACGACCGCCTGCTCGTCGCACTCGCGGCGCAGGGCTTCGATCAGTTCGACGGGTTCACGGGGCGACACCCGGGCAAGCAGGGCGTCCTCCCACCGCTCGACGGCGTCTTCCCATCTGCTCAGAGCGTTCATGGAGCGCGCTTGCCCGCCCGCGCCGCGCCCTACCCCCGGTCCGCCCGCGCATTCGGTGTTTTCCGGCCGCTCCCGGCGCAGATCCGGCCCCGGAACCGTGCTTCTCAGGGGGCTGCGCGGGTAGCCGACGGGGGACAGTGCGCGCGGCAGAGAGGTGAGGAGCAAGCAGTGATCACTCAGGAGCAGCTGGTGGCCGTGACCGGATGCGCGGCCCACACGGCCCAGGGCCAGCGCGTGGGGGCGGTGGACTACGTCCTGGTGGACGACACCACCGGCCGGCCCGAATGGGCGCGGATCACCGATCGGGCCTCGGGTCTGGGCGGCGTCTTCGTCCCGCTGCGCGAGGCGGTGCTGGAGGACGGGCGACTGGTGGTCCCGTATGCCGTCGCCGTGATCGAGCAGGCCCCGTGCGCGGCGCTGGACTGCGGGAGCGTGCTCTCCGTGGCCGAGGAGGAGCGGTTGTTCGGGCACTACGGCATCAGGGACGTGCGCGACGAGGTGAATGCCGAGGGCGGCGCCGGCTGGGCGAAGATGGACCGGGCCCAGACCATCCGGGAGGGCACGGCGGGCCAGGAGCAGGACCGTTCCCGTCTGCGGTCGGCCCGGCCCGGGCAGTGACCCGGGGGGCCGGGGCGGGGCGGTACGGCGCGCGTCATCCGGCGGCCGCGGTGGGCGCGGGTGGGGGCGCCTGCCGGTCCGCCGTCCCGGCCCGTACCTGCTCCGGGCAGGCGATGGCGAGAGCTGCGACGTCGTCGTTGAGGTGACCCCGGGTGTGCAGGTGCAACTCGTCCAGCAGGGTCCGGATGCGGTCGCGGGCGCCGGTGTGGGGGTGCCGGGCGACGGCCGCAACGAGGTCGAAGAAGGTGCGGCCGGGGTCGCGTGCCTCGGTGATGCCGTCGGTCGCGGCCAGCAGGCAGGCCCCTGACGGCAGGGTGTGCGCGGTCGCGGGCGGCAGGTGACGTCCGCTGTCGGGCAGTCCGAGGAGGAGTCCCGCAGGCAGGGGGATCTCCCGGACCCGCCCGTCGTGTTCGATGTGCAGGGGCGGTACGTGGCCGCAGTTGACCAGCGTCATCCTGCCTCCGGCCGTTGCCTGTACGAGGAGCGCGCTGGCGAAGCGTGCGTCCCCGGTCGCCTCCTGCCGGTGCAGCAGCGACTGGTCCATGCGGCGGGCGACGTCGGTGAGGTCCGCCTCCTGGTACGCGGCCTCCCGGAAGGCGCCGAGCAGGGTGACGGTGGCATCGACGGCCGGCAGACCCTTGCCGCACACGTCACCGAGGACCACCCGCAGCCCGTACGGCGTGGCCAGTGCCTCGTAGAAGTCTCCCCCGACCCGGGCTTCGGGATCAGCCGACCGGTAGGTGCCGGCGACCTGGTACCCGCACACCTGGTCGGGCAGCTCGCGCAGTACGGCCCGCTGGACCTTGCCCACGGTGGAGCGCAGCCGCTCCAGCCGCTCCAGCCGTTCGTGCTCGCGGTCGCGGGCTGCGGCCGCCGGTGCCCCGGCCCCCGGTCCTCGGCGTGATGGCGAGCAGCACGCCGAGGACCGGGGGCCGGGGCACCGGGCCCCACCAGCGGAAGGCCGCCAGGGTGACGACGGACAGCGCGCCAAAGACGAGGACCCGGGGCCAGGCGTGGCTGGCCGCCGCGAGGGCGGGGACCGCGGCGAGGAGCGGGCCCAGGTGTGTTCCGGGCCCGGTCCACAGTTCGGCCGCGACCGTCGCCGCCCACAACAGCCAGGGGAGGGCCAGGGCCGTCCGGCGGGCTCCCGTGCGGGCCGCCGGGGCATCGAAACGCTGCATGGCCGAACATCCTCCGGAGCAGTGGTCTGAGCCGTCGTACGGAGCCCCCTGTGGTGTGCGGGGGCTCGTACACGGACGGCCTGTCGGGGCGGCCCGGTCCCGGGCGCCGGGGCCCGTCCATACCCGCGCGGCGGTCCCCCCGTCCCCCTGCCCCGTACGCCGCCGCACCCACCGGGACTTTGGTCCCCCCGGTGGCGGGCCGTCCGACGCGGATCCGTCGGCGCCCCCGGCCGACCGTGCCGCCGCGGCCCGGCCACCGGACCGGGACGCACCGGGGCCCCCGGCCTGGAGTGGCCGGGGGCCCCGGTGGTCGTCCGTGGGGAACGCTCAGGCGGGCCGCCCCCCGAAGGGGATGCCCGTGCCGTAGTAGCCGCCCAGCTCGTCGCGGTACACGGGGTCGTCGAGGTGCCGGTCGCGGTCGAACTCGGGAGCGTCCTTGATCTGGCCCCTCGTGCGGTCGACATGGACCTTCCGCTCCTGCGGGTCCACGCTGACGACGGTGCTCGCGGGCAGGAGGAGCTTCTTGCCGAAGATCCAGACTCCCGTGTCGACCACCAGGTAGGCGTCGCCTACCTGGTCGGAGTGTTCGTCCACCGTGCCGATCCCGCCGTCCGTCGCCTCGACCTTGAAGCCGGTGAGGTCGGTGCCCGCCAGGTAGCCCGAGGTCGACTTGTAGCTCCACACATGCTCAGTCACGCGAATACATCTCCTCCGGTACGGACGGCGGACCGTCGGCTGTCCTTCTCGTGGGTCCGCCCGGACTCCCGCGTGCCCCGCACGCGCCGCCTCACACGGGGTCAGGGCTGCTGGTCGTTGTACCCGCAGACCCAGCCGAGGGCGTCGTGCACACCGAGGGTGAAGTCACGCAGGTCGACCGGGAGGGTGGGATCCCCCAACTGGACGATGGCGGCGTCGACTTCGGCCGTCAGCAGCTCCAGGTCCGGCACGCCGTGGGCATGAGCGCTCGTGACCGGGGCACGCGCCGTGCGGCCCAGGGCCCAACGGTAGGCGGCGGCCGCGCCGGCGGCAGACTGCCCGGCCGCTCTCCCGGGCGGCGCCAGCCGCTCCAGCGCGCGATCGACGTCCGCCAGGGGACGCACTCCCGCCACGGACCCGGACCTGTCCGGCCCGTCCGTCTCCTCGGGAACGGTCATGTCGCTCACCTCTCCACGCAGCGGTTGGTGCCGTGATGCCCCACCGACGCCGCTACCCCGTCCCGGCCGCACCACGCCCGGTCCGGCGCGGAACCCGGCGGCGCGGTTCCCGGGCGGGCGCGCCCGCCTCTCACGACCCGTGCCCTATCCGCGCCACGAGGAGGGCGATGTCGTCGTCGGCGGCCACGGGCACGAGGTGGGTGACCAGGGAGTCGCAGATGTGGTCGAGCTGCCGGTCGCGGCCCGAGAGCAGCTCGGTCAGCTCGGCCAGCCGTTCGTCGAGGTCGTGACCGCGCGCCTCGATGAGCCCGTCGGTGTACAGGACGAGGAGACTCCCCGGGACCAGGGTGAAATCCGTGGGGGTGAAGTCGATGCCGCCCACGCCCAGGGGGACACCGGGCGGGGTGTCCAGGATCCGGGCGGCGCCGTCCGGTTCGACGAGGACGGGCGGCGGGTGGCCGGCGCGGGTGATGGTGCAGTGGCCGGTCGCCGGATCGCAGACCACGTAGAGGAAGGTGGCCAGCATCGGCTCGGCGAGGTCGCTGAGTGCCGCCTCCAGCTGCCGCAGCAGGTGCACGGGGGTGAGGTCGAGGCGGGCGAGGGCCCGTACGGAGGCGGCGAGGCGGCCCATGACCGCGGCGGCGCCGATGCCGTGGCCCATCACGTCGCCGATGAGCAGCGCCGCCTTGCCGTCGGGAAGGCTGAGGACGTCGTACCAGTCGCCGCCGACCTCGTTGACGTCGCTGGCCGGGAGGTAGCGGTGGGTCACCGTGATGCCGGGGGGCGGGGTGATGTGCTGCGGCAGCATGCTGCGCTGGAGGATGAGCGCCGTTTCGTGTTCGCGGTGGTAGAGGCGCGCGTTGTCGATGCTGACGGCGGCGCGGGCGGCGAGTTCCCCGGCGAGGGTGACGTCGTCGGAGACGAACGGGGCGGCTTGCTCGGCCCGGTAGAAGGTGGCGACGCCCAGCACGGTCTCCCGGGCCACGAGCGGAAGCATGAGCATCGAGTGCACGCCCGCGGCGAGCAGCCGGGCGGGGGCGCCGGAGTGGCGGGCGGCGGGCGACGTGCTCCACTCGTCGAAGCGGGCAACCAGGAACGGCTGCCGGGCGGCGAGCGCCCGGCTGAAGGGGGCGGCGGCGGGGAAGGTGAGGGACCCGCCGAGCGGTGTCAGGACGTCGGCGACCGGTGAGCCGAGCGGGGCCTTGCCCAGGCGCCGCAGGGCCGCGCCACCGGTCAGGCCGGAGCCGGGATCGTCGTCGTCGGCCAGCGCGCCCAGGACGTCGACGGTCACGGCGTCGGCGAGGCGCGGCACGGCGAGCTCGGCGAGCTCCTGGGCCGTACGCTCCAGTTCCAGGCTGCCCCCGATGCGGATGCTGGCCTCGCTGAGCAGGCCGAGCCGGCGCCGGCCCGCTTCGGCTTCCGAGTGGTCGCGCTGCTGCTCGGTGATGTCCAGGAGCGTGGCGATGACCCCGATCGGCAGGCCCGCGGGATCCTCCACGCGGACGTAGGAGCAGGACCACACCCGGTCGTGTTCCGGTTCGGCCGGGGTGCGTCCGACC
Organism: Streptomyces sp. CB00455; assembly: GCF_001905445.1. Lineage (GTDB taxonomy): Bacteria > Actinomycetota > Actinomycetes > Streptomycetales > Streptomycetaceae > Streptomyces. The sequence continues at coordinate 168,420 of NZ_LIVQ01000005.1, forward strand.
CGGCGGCGGTCCAGCACCGGCTCCCCGCCGGCCAGGACCTCCCGCATCGCCGCCTCCATCTCCCCGGCGTTCACCTCGGGCAGGATCTCCGCCAGCCGCCGTCCCACGTGGGCGGCTTCCGGCAGACCGTTCATCACCTCCAGCGCGGCGTTGACCTGGAGGAACCGCAGCTGGGTGTCGAGGATGGCGATGCCGACGGGCGAGCGGGCGAACAGGCCCTCCCACACCGCCGAGGAGCCCCGGATGCGCCGTGCCGCGTGCGCGTCGGCGGCGAAGACCAGCACCGTGGCCGCGCTGTGCCGGCGGTCGGGCACGGGCGCCGCCCAGATCTCCACCTCCAGGGGGTGCCCGTCGTGGTGCCAGGCGGTGACCGTGCCCATCACGCCCCGCCCGCCGGCCGCGGTCTCCCACAAGGAGCGTCCCAGGCTGCGGTCGGCGGCCGGCTGGAGGAGGCCGGCGATGTTGCGTCCCAGCACCTGTCGCGGCGCGTAGCCCAGCAGGTCCTGGGCGACCTGGTTCCAGCGCACGATGGTGCCGTCGGCGCTGGTGGCGATCAGTGCCACGGGCAGCGCGCCGAGCCATCCGCCCGCCGCCTGGGCGGCGCTGCTGATGAGGTCCTCGACCGGCATGTGTGCGTTCATGGGCGCTCGCACTGTGGGAGACCGTGCCCGCTGCGGGCGCGTACCCGGCGGCCACGGGCTGGAGGATCTGCCGCCCGGGGGTGTCCGGCCGACCGGGCCGGCGGTGCCCCTCCATCGTCGTCCGGCGGACCCGGAACCGCCTCCCGGCGCCGCGGCGCCGGCGTCCGCGCCCGCCGCCTCCCGGCGCCGCGCCGGCCCCGCCGGGGCTCAGGTCCCGGCGCGGACCGGACGGCGCAGCAGGTAGAGGCCGGCGGCCGAGACCAGGACGGCCATGCACGCGATGAACACCAGGCCCGCACCCTCCAGGCCAAGGGGTCCCACGAGCACCCCCACCCCGATCACGGGCACCGAGATGCCCGCGTACGCCACCACGAACAGGGTCGAGATCACCGCGGCGCGCCGGTCCTCGGGAGACGCACCGGCCACCGCCGACAGCGCCCCGCGGAAGGCCAGTCCCTGCCCGACCCCGCCGACGAGCGCGCTGAGCACCACCATCGCCGACAGCTCCCACCGCAGCGCGCCCGCGAGCAGCGCGAGCCCCGCCAGGAGTACGGCGCAGCCCAGCGGCAGTGAACGCCCCACCCCGACACGGCCGACCGCCAGCTGCCCTGCGGTCGAGGCGAAGAAGGCCAGTGCGACGAAGAGTCCGATCACCGCACGGTTGTCGATGTGCAAGGACTGCGCGAGGAACGCCGGGCTGACCGAGGTGAACACCCCGAACAGGGCGAAGCCCACGAAGGCGGCGATCGCCGCGGGCCCGAACACCGTCCGCACCTGCGCCGGCAGGCCCGGCCGCTGCGGTCGTACGGAACTCGGCGGGCGCCGCTCCCGTACGGTCTCCGGGAGCCACAGCAGGCAGGCCGCCGAGGCCGCCACGAGGACGAGGTGCACGGCGAAGGTCAGGTGGAGGGGCCAGGGGGCGTACTGGGACAGCACCCCGGCGAGCAGCGGGCCGCAGCCCAGCCCGCCCATGTTGGCGGCCGTCGCGACGAACGTGGCCCGGGAGGCGTCCCGCGGCGGGGCCAGCTCCATGACGTAGGCCGTGGCGGCCCCGGTGAACAGGCCGGCCGAAAGTCCCGACAGCAGCCGTCCCGCGTACAGCCAGCCCAGTGCGCTCGCGCACAGGAAGCAGACGGCGCTCGCCGCCGCACAGGCCAGGCCCGCCAGCAGGACCGGCCGCCGGCCCAGCGCGTCCGAGGCGTTGCCTGCCAGGAGCAGGACGCCGATGACCCCGAAGGCGTACACGGCGTACACGACGGTCACCGTGAGCTCGGAGAAGCCGAACTCCTCCTGATAGAGGCCGTAGAGGGGGGTGGGCAGCGTGGTGCCGGCCATGCACACGGCGAAGACCGCGCCGCTGAGCAAACACGCGCGCCGCCCTCGGCGATCACCGTCCATGCCGCCGACGGTAACCCCGCCCGCCGCCGTTGCCGGGCAGGGGAAGGGGGGCGGTCCGCGTCATCACCCTCATGACTCACCACCCCCGCTCCCCGGGGCCGCGGCTACGAGGTCTTCCGGCGGCCGAGGCCGACAGCCACCAGCAGCGCCGCGGCGATCACCAGGGCCGCGTCGATCACCAGGACCGTCCGCACCCCGTCGAAGAGCGAGGCCTGCGTCGTGGCGAGGACACCCAGCAGGGGGATGCCGACGGTGAGGCCCACCTGCTGGGTGGTGGTGACCAGCCCGGTGGCCAGCCCCTGCTCCTCGTCGGGCACGCCGCTCGTCACCGTCAGCCCGTACGAGATGATCGCGCCGAGGTGGAACATGCTGGCCAGCGACACGGCTACGGTCGCGGTGAGCGCGCCCGACTCCGCTCCCACGGCGAGCAGTGCGGCGACGAACACGCCCTGGCCGAAGAGGGAGCCGACCAGGGTGCGCCGGGCGCCGAAGCGGCCGATGACCCGGGGGGCGCAGGACCCGGCGAGGACGGAGGCGACGCCCTGGACGCCGAAGACCAGACCCGTGCGGAAGGACGACAGGCCCAGGGTCTCCTGGAGGTAGAGGGTCAGCACGAAGACGACCGTCGACATCATCGAGAAGGTCACCAGTCCACCGATGTTGCCCCAGGCGACCGTGCGCCGCCCCAGCATCGGCAGCGAGACGAGCGGGGCCGGGGACCTCCACTCCACCACGGCGAACGCGACGAGCAGGGCGAGCCCCGCGACCAGGGCGCCCCGGACGTCGGGGCCGCCGAAGCCGCGCTGGGCCGCCGTCGACAGGGCGTAGATCAGCGCCAGCAGGCCGCCGGTGACGGTGACGGCGCCCGGTACGTCCAGGCGCGGCCGCTCGGGGGTGCGCGATTCGGGCAGCAGTCCGGGCGCGAGGAGCAGCACGATCACCGCGGCGGCCGCGAGCAGGCCCATCGTGGAGCGCCAGCCCAGGGTGTCGGTCATGACGCCGCCGAGCACCATGCCGATGGTGAAGCCGAGGGACAGCAGCGTGCCGGAGATACCGAGTGCCCTGTCGCGCAGGGGGCCTTCGGGGAAGGTCGTGGTCAGCAGGGACATGCCGGTCGGCACGATGACCGCGGCGCCCAGGCCCTGCAGGGCGCGCCCGGTCAGGAAGGAGGCCGGGTCCCAGGCGAAGGTGGCGAGCAGGGAGGCCGCGCCGAAGACGGTGAGCCCGGTCAGGAAGAGCTTCTTGCGGCCGTAGAGGTCGGCGATGCGGCCGAACAGGAGCAGGAAGCCGCCGGAGGGCAGGGCGAAGGCGGTGACCGCCCACTGGAGGGCGGACCGGCTCAGGCCCAGGTCCTTGCCGAGGGCGGGCAGGGCCACGTTCAGTACGGAGAAGTCGAGCGCCACCATGAACTGCGCAGCGCAGAGTACGAAGAGGACCAGCCTGGCCCGGCCGGAGAGCCGCTCGTCCTCGGGGGCCGCCGTGTGCGGCGCGGGGGTCGTCGTGTGTGTGTCGATCGCCATGTCCCCACCTTCGCGGCCCGGGACTGCCCGTGAAGAGTGGGAACTTATCCTGTTGGCGGTACCACCAGGCAGCCGACGGGGGGATTTCGTGGCCGTACCGATCGACAGGCACCGCCGGAGCGAACTGCGCGAGTTCCTGATGAGCAGGCGCGCCAGGGTGAGCCCGGCGCAGGCCGGCCTGCCGGACGGCGGTGCCCGCCGCCGCACCCCCGGTCTCAGACGCGAGGAGGTCGCCGTGCTCGCGGGCGTCGGGGTGTCCTGGTACCAGTGGCTGGAGCAGGGCCGCGACATCACGGTGTCCTCGCAGGTGCTGGACTCGGTCAGCCGGGTGCTCCGGCTGACCAGCGCCGAGCGCCGGCACCTGTACGTGCTCGCGGGGCTCAATCCGCCGGCCCTGGAGGTGGCTCCGGGCGACCGGGACATGTGTGACGGCCTGAAGCGTCTGATCGATGCCTGGATGCCGTTCCCCGCGCACATCATGGATGCGTACTGGAACATCGTGGTGTACAACGACGCGGCGGCGCTGGTGCTGGGGATGCGTCCGGAGATCGTGCAGAACTGCCTGATCGCCTTCTTCACCGATCCCCTCTACAAAGCGTGTTCGCCGCATTGGGAGGAGATCGCCTGCCGCGTGGTGGCGCAGTTCCGGACGGCCTGCTCGGAGCACCCGCAGGACGAGGGGTTCCAGGCGGTGGTCGAGGAGGCGCGCGAGCTCAGCCCCCGCTTCGCCGAGCTGTGGGACCGGCGGGACGTCCAGCCCGGCGGCCAGCTCCTCAAGCAGATGCAGCACCCCGTCGTCGGCGCGCTGCACGTGGAGTCGACCCAGCTGCGCGTCCCGGCCCGCCCCGATCTGTCGATCGTGCTCCACACCCCGGTGCCGGGCACGGACACGGCCGCGAAGCTGGAGTGGCTGACCTCGCCGGAGGGACGGCGCGGGTCGATGTACCCGGTCGCCGGTTAGTCCGGGCCGGGGCCGCCGCCCAGGGGTGTCCGCGGGGCGGCGGGGCAAGCGGCCGTACGGGGCGTGCGCGCGGCGCGCGGGCGTGGTCGGATCGTCGTCATGGATGGTGTCGATGAGGGATTCGCAGCCGCCGGGCGCGCCAGGCAGGCCCGCCGGGCCGCGCGCAGGACCGTCGCAAGTCATGCGAGGGACGGTGCCGAGCTGGCCGTCTTCCTCGGCATGCTGGATCTGCGCCCCGAGATCGACCATCTCCCCCGCGGTGTGGACGAGGACCTGAGCAGCTTCAACGACACGTGAACCGGCTGTGCGCGAGCGCCGGCGCGGGCCACGTCTCGATGCCGGGCGCGGTGCGCCCCGGCTGGAGCGGGCTCGTGGTGATCCCGGGTCCGGGCCCGCTACCTGCTGTCCCTGGCCAGGTTGTAGGCGAGGACCAGGAGGGCCACCGCCATCACCACCAGGTGCATCCACACCGGGGCCGCCGTCACGCCCTCGCCCGCCGCTGTCGTCCAACTCATCGCTGCCTCCTCCGGGTCCCGCAGTCCGGCCGCGGTGCGTGCCGGCGCAGGACCGACTCCAGTACCGCCCTTTGAAAGGCCGGCAGATCCGGTCCCACCAGCCGGCTGACGTCCCGCAACCGATGGACTTTCTTTCCGGTCATGCAACGCGTCTGCCCCGGACCGGCCCAACCACGCACCGGCGGGGGCCCGTTCGCGTCCGGACACAGCTGCGGGCCGGGTCTCCGGGAAGGACGGGATGCCGTCCGGGAGTTCCGGCCCGCGCCGCGCGGCGGTCAGCGTCTGCGGTTCCGGCTGCCCCAGCTACGGGCCCGGCCGCCCCAGCCGCTGCCGATGCCCGCCAGGTGCAGGGCCAGGAGCATCAAGCCGAGGATCATGACGTTGCCGGAGGAGAACACGCCGTTCGTGGCGATCTCGGCGGCGTTGATGAGGAATGCGATGAAGAACAGCACGGCTGCGGCTATGGCCAGCATGGAACAGCTCCTTCTCGAAGAGGTGAGGAGCGTGTACCCCCGCATGACGCGGCCATCCACGCGTCGCTGCTGTGCCGTCCACGCGTTGCTGCTGTGCCGTCCACGCGTCGGCTGGACACCCGGCCGGGGCGGGTCATGCGGTGTACCTGCCCGGCCCGCGCCCTCCCACCGCGCTGAGGTGGTGGGTGCGCGGTGCGGTGATCGCGACGACGGCCATGTCGTCGTGCCGGCCCGCGCCGATCCACTGGGCGGCCTGCTTCTGCAGGCGGGCCACGACCGCCTCCGCCGGCAGTCCCGCGCATCCGGCGAGCGCCTGCTTCAGCCTCGCCTCGCCGAACAGGTCGGCCCCGAGGGGACCGCCCCTGGCCTCGGTGAAGCCGTCCGTGAACAGCACGCAGGTTTCCCCCGGGGCGAGTTCCGCCCGTACCGTCACGGCTTCGACCTCCGCCAGTGCCCCCACGAGCGTTCCGTACGTCGGTGCCTCTTCCACCCGGCCGTCGGTGCGGACGATGAGCGGCGGGGGGTGCCCGGCGCTGGTCAGCCGGAGCCGGACGGTGCCGTCCCGGCGCGCCGCCGAGGCGAGCACCAGGGTCGCGAAGCGGGTGTGGTGCGAGCTGAGCAGTGCGCCGTTGAGGAGGCGGAGCATCCGCTGGTGGTCGGGGGCCATGGGCAGCAGGGCGTGGAGCGTGTTGCGGATCTTCCCGGTGAGCACGGCCGCGTCCAGCCCCTTGCCGCACACGTCGCCGAGGACGACGAAGGATTCGGGGCCCTCGGGGGCGGTGGCGGGGTGGACGTCGTAGAAGTCGCCGCCGATCCGGGCCCCTTCGCCCGAGGGCCGGTAGCCGCCCGCGAACTCGACGCCGTCGATGTGGCGCAGGACCGGGGGCAGCAGTTCGCGCATGAGCGTCTCGGTGATCGCGCTCTGCTCGGCGTACAGCCGCGCGGCGCAGAGCGCGGCGCCCGCGAGGGCGGCGAACAGCTGCGCGAAGACCTCTTCACCGTCGGTGAAGGACGCGGTGTCCGGGCGGCGCAGCAGGACGAGCGCTCCGGCGGGCACGCCGTGTCCGGGCAGCGGGATGACGACCGCCGATCCCACGGTGCCCAGTCCGTCGGGCACCAGCCAGGCCGGCGCCGCCGCGGCATCGGCCCACCGGGAGGGGACCGGCGGGAAGCCCTGGAGCGCTTCGGGCAGGCCGGGCACGAGGGAGGGGTCGATGTCCAGCCGGCCGGCTTCGGGGTCGTGTCCGCGGCGGCAGGAGACGACCGGCACGGTACGGCCCGAGTCGGGGCCGATCACCACGGCGCCGTCGGCGATGTGGTCCGCCGCGAGCTGCGCGGTGACGGCCATGCAGCGGTCCACGTCGAGCGAGGACAGCAGCGCACCGGAGGCCCGGCCCAGGAACGCCGTCCGCCGGCGCTCCTGGGCCAGGGACGCGGCGGCCTCGCGGCGGTCGGTGTCGTCGAAGAACCACCACGCGACGTCACCGTCGTCGAGGCGGGTCGGGTGCGCCGCGAAGCTGCGGCCGCCGACCGGGCCCTGTGCGGGGTCGAGCGCCTGCCCCGCCCCGGTGGTGCGCCGGTCGGCCCCGACGAGCCGGTGGGCGTCGGCGAGCCAGCGCGGCACCGTGTCGCAGAGGAGGGCGCCGGCGTGGGCTCCGGGGAAGATCCGGGCGGCCGCCTGGTTCACCAGGGACAGCGCGCCGTCCGGATCGACGACGAGGACGGGGCAGGGAGCGGCTGCGATCGCGAATCCGGTGACGGTGCGGCTCGTCGGGGCACAACGCCCTGGGGAACTGGCCATAGACAAGGACTCGCTGTGCGGGCCCCTCACCCCTTCACGTCGGACGGCACAACACAGTTTCCCCTCGGCAACCATCCACCATCCGCGGCCGTCGGCGCAATCCCCTCTCCCGGGGCACCGGCATCATCACCCGCGCCCGCGACGGACCGTACAGGCGTACGCCCAGGGGCAGTCGGCCGTCGGCCCGGTCAGGCGCTGCGCGACTCCACGCCCCGCTGGGGCGGCAGGCGCAGCGGGGCGGCGACCGCCGCGCTGAAGTCCGCCAGGCCCGTGGCCAGTGCGGCCCGGGAGGCCGCCGGCATGGCGGCCATCGCCTCCGTCAGCGCGGCTTCCCGGCGGGCCCGCAACTGCTCCAGGTACGTCCGGCCGGCCGGGGTCAGCGCCAGCCGCAGCTCCCGGCGGTCCTCGGGCCGGGTGTGCTTCTCCAGGAAGCCGACGGCCTGGAGCCGGTCGCACAGCCGGGTCACGGACGGCGGCGCCGCTCCCAGCAGCTTCCCGAGCGTCCGCAGGTTCATCTCCTCGTTGCCCTCGATGAGGAAGAGGACCCGGGCCTGCGCGGAGGAGACGGGGGGCGCGCAGACGGTGTCACGGCCCCGCTCCCACACCACTTCCAGCAGCTCGATCAGCCCGCTCATCTCCGCGACGGCCGACGTGAGCGGTCGGGGGGAGCGGATCGGGCCCTGGCTCATGTGACACTCCCTACCGGATGTACGAGCTGCCCTTCCCCTGCGGAACCGGCGGCTTCATGGCACCCCATAGTGACAGCATCGAGAGAGGCAGGACCCGGGCCGGTGGCAAAACCCGAGGGAGTCGAGCGCATTTTGCGCAGTGCGGCGCCGCACGAGCTGTTCGACAAGATCAAGGACGTACTGTCGGAGCGGTACGGTGCGGACTGCGTGGAACTGCTGATGGCGGATTACGCCATGACCAGACTCCAGCCGGTCACCGCTCTGCCCTACACGCGGGAGCCGCTGTCGGTGCACACCAGTGCGGCCGGCCGGGCCTTCGGTGCGCAGAAGGCCCACGTGGTCGCCGACGGGGCCGCGGGGACGGCCGCAGTGACCGTCCACCTCCCGGTCAGCGTGCGCGGAGACCGGCTGGCGGTGCTGAGCGTGGGCTTCGCCGCGGACACCTACTCGTCCTCGCTCCTGCCGGAGCTCCAGGACGTGGCCGACGCGCTGGCCCACGAGATCCTCGTCGCCGAGCGCGACACCGACCTCTTCCTCCAGGCGCGGCGGGCGACACGGCTCACGCTGGCCGCCGAGATGCAGTGGCAGCTGCTTCCGGGGCGCTCGTGCTCGCGGCCCGAGTACGACCTCGGCGGGCAGCTGGAGCCCGCCTACGCCATCTACGGCGACAGCTTCGACTGGTCGGCGTCCGCCGACCACCTGACGCTGACCGTCAACAACGGCATGGGCGAGGGGATCGACGCGGCGCTGTTGACCAATCTCGCGGTGAGCGCCCTGCGCAACGCCCGCCGGGCCGGACTCGACCTCGTGGGCCAGGCCTCGCTCGCGGATCAGGCCGTCTACGGCCAGTACCAGGGCCGCCGGCATCTGGCCATGCTCCTGCTGCGCTTCTGCCTGGGCACCGGTGAGGTCGACGTCATCGACGCCGGCTCACCGCGGATCTGGCGGCTGAGGCAGGGCTCGGTCGAGGCGATCGAGCTGGAGGCGCAACTGCCGCTCGGCATGTTCGAGGACACCCTGTACACCTGCCAGCGCCTGCGGGTCCTGCCCGGCGACCGGCTCTTCTTCCTGAGCGACGGCGTCTACGACGTCGCCTCTCCGGGCGGGGAGCCGTACGAGCTGCACGCGCTGACCCGGGCCATCACGAACACCCGGCTGCTTCCGCCGTCGCAGGTTCCCCGGGCGGTCCTCGAAGAGCTGGCCGGCCACCGGGGGCAGATCCAGGCCTCCGACGACGCCATGGTCGTCTGTCTCGACTGGCACGGCCGTCCGGACGCGGAGGCTCCCGTGGCGTAGGTCTGCCGGAGCGGAACCGTCCGGGGCATGCGCACACCTGTCCGACAGTGCGTAGCGGTCGGACGTATCGTCGGAGCGGACCGTCGAGCACCACCGCGTGGTCGTGCCGAGATTATTGACCAGTTAAAATGTTGCCTTGCGGCAAATGATCACTTTAAGCTCGCCCGGGACGCGACCGGGCGCCCGCCGGGCTTCCGCGCTCTGTGGCGAGAAAGGAATTGCAACGCCATGGAGAGTGCGCTCGGCCGGGGGTCCCACCACCTCGCCTACCCCGCGGCGCCGTACGTGGCAAGCCGGCCGCTGCCGTCCTCGTCGGTCGAGGAGGACCGCTCACTGGCCCTGTGGAGCGGCCTTCCGCCCCGCGTCCTGCTCATCGAGGACGACGAGGGCGACGCCCTGCTGGTCGAGGAGCTGGTGGCGGACAGCGGGGTCGACGTCCGTCTCGGACGGGCCCGCACCCTGGCGCACGCGTTGTCGCAGCTCAAGGCCGAGGCGCCCGAGTGCGTCCTGCTCGACCTGCACCTGCCGGACGCCCAGGGGCTCGACGCCCTGAACGAGGTGCTGGCCGGCTCGTCGGAGGCCGCCGTGGTCGTCCTGACCGGCCTCTCGGAGGAACAGGCGGGACTTGCCGCCGTCGCCGCCGGCGCGCAGGACTATCTCGTCAAGGGCCGCCTGGAGCCCGACGTCTTCATGCGGGCCATCCGCTACGCGATCCAGCGCAAGCGGACCGAGCTCGCCGCGGCCGCCCTGCAGACGAGCAGACTGCGCGCGGCGGAGAACGCCCGTCTGGAGCGCGGTCTGCTGCCGACGCCGCTCCTGTTGGACGACACCGTCTCGGTCTGCGCCCGCTACCGGCCCGGCCGGGCCCAGGCGCTCCTGGGCGGGGACTTCTACGACGTCGTCCAGACCCCGGACGGATCGACGCACGCCGTCGTCGGGGACGTCTCCGGACACGGCCCGGACGAAGCGGCTCTGGGCGTCTGCCTGCGCGTGGCCTGGCGGGCCTTCGTGATGGCCGGGGCGCGGGGGCAGGAGCTCCTGGATCTCCTGGAGAGGATCCTGGTCGCGGAACGCTCAGGACCTGAGATCTTCGCCACCCTGATCGCGCTCACCCGTTCGCCGGGCGCCACCGGGATCTCCGTGCAGCGCGCCGGCCACCCCGGTTTCCTGGTGAGGTCCTCCGGTGGGGTACGCCTGGAGGAGGTCCCCGGGGGGCCCGCGCTGGGCATCGTGCCGGATCTGGCCATGGCCTGGCCCGTCACCGAGGTCCCGGTGGACCCGGACGGCGCCGTGATGCTCTTCACCGACGGACTGATCGAGGGCCGCATCGGCCCGGGCCCCGAGCGCCTGGACGAGACCGGGCTCCTCGACATCGCCCGCCGCCACGGCGATCTGCCCGCCGAGCAGTTCGTCGACACCCTGATCTACACCGCCCACAGCCTCGCCGCGGACTGCGGCGGGCTGGCCGACGACGTCGCCGTACTCCACCTCGAATGGAACATCTCTTCGTGAGCGCCCCTGACCAAGCAGCCCTCCCGACCGACCGCCCGGCGGCAGCCCGCCGCGGGCTGAGCGTGCAGGGGTGGTTCCTGGCCGCGCTCGCCCTGCTGGCCGTCATGGTCCTGACCACGGCCGCCGTGGGCGCCGCCCTGCTGGCGGGGACCACCAGGGCCGGTGACCGGCTGGTCGACAAGATCGCTCCGGCACAGCGGGAGGCCCTGAAACTGGAAGCGGCCCTGCTGGACCAGGAGACCGGGCTGCGCGGCTACCAGCTGACCGGCGATCCGGGGCTGCTGGAACCGTACGAGCGCGGCATACGGAACGAAGCGGGCGCGGCGAAGAAGCTGTCCGCGCTGCTCGGCGAGGACGACGCCCCCCGGGCCGACGTGCAGGCGGTGCAGGACGCGGCCCGTGCCTGGCGGGACGAGTTCGCGACCCCCGTCATCGCCGCGACCCGCAGCGGGCAGACCCCTCCGTCCGCGCAGGCGGGCAAGGAGCGCTTCGACGAGGTGCGCCGGCTGATCAAGACCGAGCAGACGCAGCTGGACCGGCTGCAGAGCGAGGCGCGCGCCACCTTCGGGCAGGCCCGTTCCGAGCGCGACCACATCCTGATGGCGGTGGTCGTGGCCTTCCTGCTGGCCGGGATGTGCCTGGCGCTCCTGATCCACGTGAGCGTCGTACGGCCGCTCGGCGCGGTGCGGGCCGCCTCGCGGCGGGTCGCGGGCGGCGACTTCGGCCAGGAGATCCCCGAGCGCGGTCCCTCCGACCTGCGCTCGCTCGCTCGCGCGGTGGAGGCCATGCGCCGCCGGACCGTCGACGAGCTGACGTCCTCCCGGCTCAACGCGCAGGAACTGGAGCGGACGGCGGCGGACCTCGACGCGCAGGCGGCGGAGCTGCGGCGCTCGAACGCCGAGCTGGAGCAGTTCGCGTACGTGGCCTCGCACGACCTCCAGGAGCCGCTGCGCAAGGTCGCCTCCTTCTGCCAGCTGCTGGAGAAGCGTTACGGCGACCGCCTCGACGAGCGCGGCGCCCAGTACATCGGCTTCGCCGTCGACGGCGCCAAGCGGATGCAGGTGCTGATCAACGACCTGCTGACCTTCTCCCGGGTGGGCCGCGTGCAGGACGCGCGCGAGCAGGTCGACCTCGGCGGCACGCTCGACCGGGCCCTGCGCAATCTCACCGCCGCCGTGGAGGAGAGCGGGGCGCAGATCACGCGGCCGCAGGAGCTTCCCGAGGTGATGGGCGACCCGACCCTGCTCACCATGCTGTGGCAGAACCTCGTCGGGAACGCCGTCAAGTTCCGGGCTCCCGGGCGCCCACCGCACGTGGAGATCGCCGTGCGGACCGACACCGAGAGCGATCCCGGCTTCCACACCTTCACGGTCACCGACAACGGCATCGGGATCGCCCCCGAGTTCGCCGACAAGGTGTTCGTCATCTTCCAGCGGCTCCACGGCCGGGAGGCTTACGGGGGCACCGGAATCGGCCTCTCCCTCTGCAAGAAGATCGTCGAGCACGCCGGCGGACGCATCTGGATCGACCCGGCGCCCGCCGTCGGCACCCGGATGCTCTTCACCCTGCCCGTGCTCGGCGCCGACGGGGCCGCCCCCGGCTCCGCACCGGACGGCGTCCCGCCCCAGATCTCCGCACCCGCGGCCACCGAAGGAAGTGCCCCGTGACCATGCCCACCTCCCGCCACCAGACGGAGCCCGCGGTCGTCCTGCTCGTCGAGGACGACGCCGGCGACGAACTCATGACGCGCGAGGCATTCGAGGACAACAAGATCGGCAACACGCTGCACGTCGTGCGGGACGGTCTGGAGGCGCTGGATTTCCTCTACCGCCGGGGCGAGCACGCCGATGCCCCGCGCCCCGATCTGATCCTGCTCGACCTCAACCTGCCCAAGTACGACGGCAGGCAGGTCCTCGAACAGATCAAGACCGACTCCGAGCTGAGCCACATTCCCGTGGTCGTGCTCACCACCTCGGCAGCCGAGGAGGACATCCTGCGCAGCTACAAGCTGCACGCGAACGCGTACGTGACGAAGCCGGTGGACCTCGACCAGTTCATCCGGGCGATCCAGCAGATCGATGACTTCTTCGTCACCGTGGTCAAGCTGCCGCGGTCCGTCTGACATCGCAATAGAAAAGGTGGGGAACATGGGTATCAACAAGGACACGCACACGGCCGACGAGCGCGGCAGAGTCGAGACCCGGTCCGAGGGCGAGGTGCGCATCGTCGTGATGGCGGGCGAGTTCGACATGGACAACTCGGACGAACTGCGGGCGGCGCTGGATCCGGAGGCCGAGGGCGTGGAGCGGTTCGTCCTGGACGTCTCCGGTGTCACCTTCGCCGATTCGACCGCGCTCAGCATCATGCTGCAGCCCGCGCTGAACCGGCCGGTCGTCCTCGCGGGCGAGGTGCCGCACCGGCTGGCGCGGCTGCTGGAAGTCACCGGCGCCGACCGGGCCTTCGCGTCCGCCCCCAGCGTGGCCGAGGCGAGCGTGCTGGTCGTCCCGCCGCGGCGCCGCTGAGCCGGCTCCGCAAAGGCGGAGGACTGCAATGTTTGCCTCTGTGATTGCCGGGGCTGGAAGGGGGCACACGGACACGGTCTGCCCGTGCCGAGACCGACGAGGAGGTGGACGGTGCGACGCGAGGAGAGCGGATCGGCGCACACGGTCCCTCGGACCGCCACGCAGGCCAGGGACCACGTGCGCGCGCTCATAGAGCCCTGCGGATCCGGGGACCAGGTCCTGACCGATGCCCTGCTCGTGACATCGGAACTGGCGACGAACGCGATCCGCCACGGCGGCGGGATCGTCGGTTTCAGCGCCTCCGTGTCCCCCGAGGGCCTGCGGCTCGCGATCGCCGACGCCAGCGGGGACGCCCCCGTCACCATGGCCAGAGAGCCGGGGACGGTGCCCCTGGGCGGGTTCGGCTGGCCCCTGATCTGCCGTCTCACGCGCAAGGTTGCGATCAGCCGCCTGCCCGCGGGCGGCAAGAGCATCGAGGTCCTCATCCCGCTGGACGGGCCTGCCCGGCCTGCGGGGGAGGCGCCGGACCGCTCGTGAGCCCCGGGTCTTGACGGCTACGTCCTCCGGGGCGTTTGGAATCGCGGATCCGGTGCAGACGATGCCTTGACACCATCGTGGACGACGAAGCGGGAGACGCATCATGGGCATCATCGCGTGGATCCTCATCGGGCTGCTCGCGGGCGCCATCGCCAAGGCGCTGATGCCGGGCAAGGACCCGGGCGGCATCATCATCACCATGCTCATCGGCATCGCGGGCGGTCTCCTCGGCGGCTGGCTCGGCAAGGTCATCTTCGGCGTCGACTCCATCGACGGCTTCTTCGACCTCTCCACCTGGATCGCCGCCATCATCGGCTCCGTCATCCTGCTCGCCCTCTACCGGCTCGTCACCGGCAATCGCCGCTCGCACCGCCACGCCTGACCCGGCGAAGCGCACCCCGCGCGGCACGCAAAAGACGGCTCCCGCCACCGAGGCACGGTGGCGGGAGCCGTCTTTTGCGTGCCGGGGGCCCGGCGCCGGTCTGGGGGGTACGGGGCCCAGGCGGGCACTGGTCGCGGGTTCCGGGCGGCGGGCGACCCGGCGGAGCGGGCCGGCGGGAAGCTGACCCTGGGCGTCATCCGAGAGGAACTGACGCGGATCGTGGAGCAGCGGGCGGCCGGGGATCCGAACCTCCACTACCTGGACGGCCGTGAACTCTACGGCGAGGCCGACCACGCCGAACTGCCGCTGCCGGACGACCTCCACCCGGACGCCGCCACGCACCGCCGCATGGGCGAGCGCTTCGCCGCCCGCGTCTTCGGCCCCGGCGGCCCGTTCGCCGCCCCCGGCCGCGCGTGAGCCGGCCGGCGGCCTGAGCACCCACCCGGGGCGTCGCCCGGCCACTCACGGCCCCGCGCACGCACTCCTCCAGGCGTCGCCCGGACGCTCACTGCCCGTCCTGCGCACTCCTCCAGGCGCCGCCCGGGCGCTCCCGGCGTCGTGTACGCGTCCCTCCCGGCGTCGTGTACGCGTCCCTCCCGGCACCGCGCGGGCTCACCCACACCCCGCGTGCCCACTCATCCGGCCGCACGGGCGCTCACGGAGGCTCATGGCCGCGGCCGGGCGCCGGCGCTCGTCGGTCCGCTCGGTCTCCCTCCGGCCTCGGGCCCGGGGCCGGCCCGGGCCCCCCCTGCACCTGTCGCTCCACGAGTGCCGCGCGCGAGCGACATGTGGCGAGGGCGTGCGGCCGGTCCCACCGCCCAGTGCCGTCGCACGGAAAACGGTTTGCCCGGGCGGCAGCGTTGCGGACACCATCCCCCCATGACCACGACCTCCGCCTTCCTGCCGCCGACCTCCGCCGCCCGACGGGTGCGGGTCCAGCAGCAGCCCGGCCGGCCGCGGAGGACCACGCCGCCGCGCACGTGAGCGCCGCCCTCGTCGCGGGACTGCTCGCGGGCTACGGCATCGCCCTGCCCGTCGGAGCGGTCGCGGCCTACCTGGTGGCCCTGACGGCCCGGACGTCCCTGAGGACCGGGGTGGCCGCCGCGCTGGGAGTCGCCACGGCCGACGGACTCTACGCGCTGATCGCCGTGGTGGGTGGCGCCACGATCACCCCGTTCGTCCAGCCGGTCACGGTCCCCCTGCGGTGGGCTTCCGGCATCGTCCTGATCGTGCTGGCCGTCCGCAGCGCCGTCGCCGCCCTGGGCCTGCGCCGCGGCGGGCCGGCGCAGGCCCGGGCGGACGCGGCGCCCCCGACGCCCGCACGGGCCTACGTGTCGCTCCTGGCGATCACCGTGATGAACCCCATGACCGTGGTCTACTTCGCGGCGCTCGTCCTCGGCAGCGACATCACGGCGACCACGACCCGCCCGCAGCAGGCCGTTTTCGTCGTCGCCGCGTTTGCCGCGTCCGCCGGCTGGCAGCTGTGCCTGGCCGGGGGTGGAGCCCTGCTGGGCCGGCTGCTGACCGGCTCCCGCGGGCGGCTCGTCACCACGCTCGCCTCCAGCGTCCTGATCACCGTCATGGCCGTGCACCTCCTGCTCGCGGCGCCGCCGTGAGCCTGCTTCCTCCCTCAGCCCCCTCCCCGGCCCGGCGGTGGGTTCGCGGTGGTCCGCCGGTCAACCGGCGGGCCGCCGACCGGCGTTCGCGGCGGGCGGGGAATGCGGAATGCACCCCGGCGCGGGGCCCGGCGGCCGGCCCGCGCGTTTCACCCGCGGCCAACGGGCCTCCCTGCCGTCCCCCTTGGGACGTCCCGTCGCGCACGGTCCGCCCAACAGCCCCTTTCCGTGGCCTTTCCTGAGGTCCCTCTCACGTGAAGTGATCTCCTGCAGGCTCCCGCTGCACCGTCCGCCGTGATACCGCCGGTTAATTCCGGCAGGGCGCAATCCCGAGATGACCCCCCGGCCTCGCATCCCGTCGGTGCGGGGGATTTCCCATCTGGCCACCGTGCGCCCGGGCATAGCGCCGCCCATGGGCCGCCGCCGTACCCCGAAGGGCGGACCGGGCGCGCTCAAGTAGCCCCCGCATCGAATCCCACTTGTGGATGATCTTGTCATCTTCGCCGCCCTTCACCGAGAAACCGCAGGTCACAGCCCACAGTCGCCGGACAATTGGGCCGCCTGAGCGAGAACACCAGCGCTCACGAAAGACGTTCTTTACGGAAACGAGACAGGTTTTACCGTGTCCCGGACCTCATATCGGATGGCATCTCTGAAAACTTGTCGGCTGTCACGTCCGTACGGAGGGGAACCTTTCGAGAAGCCGACCGATTGTCTTGCATTCCCGAATGCGGAGGAATCACGTTGTCCCACTTGTTCACGGACTCCTGCAAGGCCCCGCACGGCCACTGCGCCGTTCGTTCCGCCCTGAGACCCCACGCCTTCCTCGCCCTGACTCTCATGGCCCTCGCGACCGTTCTGGTCCCCTCGACCCCCGCCTACGCCGGCGCGCCGTACAGCAGAAAAGCCCTGGCCATCGCCGCCTCCAAGGAAGGCGCCCCATACGCGCGGGGCGCGTCGGGGCCCCGCCGGTTCGACTGCTCGGGACTCACCCTCTACGCCTTCCGCAAGGCCGGCCACACCCTTCCCCGCACGGCCGACCAGCAGTACGCGCACACCGCTCACATCCCGGCCCACCGGCGCGCTCTGGGGGACCTCGTCTTCTTCCCCCGGGGCTCGACCATGGGGCACGTGGGCATCTACGCCGGCCACGACAAGATGTGGCATGCCCCCCGACCGGGCACCAAGGTGCGGCTGGAGCGGATCTGGACCCGGAACGTGCGCTACGGGCGTGCGACATGACCCCGCCGTCGTCATGATCCCCGCGCCCCGCCATCCCACGGTCCGTTCCCGCCTCCGGGAACGGACCCGCCGTCTCGCCCTCGCCCGCCGCCCGGCCCCTCCCCCGGCCCCGGGAACCGTCCCCGGGAACCGTCCCCGGAACCGTCGGATAAGGTCCAGGGCGGTAACGGGACCGATCGAGGAGCCTCCGGCATGACCGACACAGAGCAGCGGCCGGCCCGCGCGACGGACGTGACGGCCGACAGCCGCACGGCGGACGAGCGGATCCGCCGCATACGCCGCCGCCTGGAGCGGCTCATCGGCATCGCCGCGACCGAGGGCAACGCCCTGCGTCCGCTGCGCAACGGGGACGAGATCTTCGCCGCGATGCTGGACGCGATCGATTCCGCGCACCACACCGTCGACATGATGACCTTCGTCTACTGGCGGGGCGACATCGCGCGGCGGTTCGCCGAGGCCCTGGCCGGCCGGGCCCGTGCGGGCGTCCGGGTACGGCTGCTGCTGGACGGCTTCGGCAGCCGCCTGATAGAGCGGGACCTGCTGGAGCGGATGAGCGCGGCGGGGGTCGAGATCGCCTGGTTCCGCAAGCCGCTGTACCTCTCCCCCCTCAAGCAGAACCACCGCTGCCACCGCAAGGTCCTCGTGGTCGACGAGCGGACCGCTTTCACCGGGGGCGTGGGCATCGCCGAGGAATGGTGCGGTGACGCACGCAACCCCAAGGAGTGGCGGGACACGCACGTCGAGGTCAAGGGCCCCGCCGTCGACGGCATCGCCGCCGCCTTCGCCCAGAACTGGGCCGAATGCCACGCGGAGCTCTTCGACGATCGCGACCGCTTCGTCAGTCACGAGCCGAGCGGCAGCGCCATCGTGCAGGTGGTCCGCGGTTCGGCGAGCTTCGGCTGGCAGGACATGCAGACCCTGATCCGCGTGATCCTCGAATCGGCGGAGGTGCGGGTGCGCCTGGCCACCGCCTACTTCGCCCCCGACACCTACTTCATCGACCTGCTCTGCGCCACGGCCCGGCGCGGGGTCGAGGTGGAGATCCTGCTGCCCGGCCCGCACACCGACAAGCGGGTGTGCCAGCTGGCCGGACAGCACCACTACGAGGCGCTCACCGCCTGCGGCGTGCGCATCCACCACTACCAGCCGACCATGATGCACGCCAAGATCATCACGATGGACGGCGTGGTCTCCCTGATCGGGTCGACGAACTTCAACCGGCGCTCCCTCGACCACGACGAGGAGGTGATGCTCGCCGTCATGGACGCCGGGTTCACCGCGACCCTCGACGCGCACTACGACGAGGACCTCCGCGCCAGCGAGCCGATCCGCCCGGACCGCTGGCGTCGGCGCTCCCTCCTCCAGCGTGCCCGGGAGACCTCCGTGCTCCCCATCCGCCGCTACCTGTGAGCGCCGCGGGCGCCGCCGCCCGGCCCGGGATCACTCCCCGGCGCGGGCGGCCCGCACCGCGTTGAACTGCGCGCCCGTGAGCAGCGCGAGGTTGGTGAACCACAGCCACACGAGGAAGACGACGATCCCGGCCAGGGAGCCGTAGAGCCTGCTGTAGGTGCCGAACTCGGTGTAGAGGGTGAAGAGCACCGAGGCACCCAGCCACAGGCACGCCGCCAGGGCGCCGCCCGGCATGCCGCGGCGCGTCCCGCGGGTCTGGGCGGGCCCGGTCCGGTAGAGGATCAGGATCAGGGACGTGACGATGACCAGCAGGACCGGCCACCGCAGGACGACCATGGTGTCCATCCCGGCGTAGCCGGCGGCTGCCGCGAGGCGGCGGGCGAGGGGCCCGGTCGCCACCAGGCTCGCGGCGCCCGTGACGAGCAGCGCCAGCAGCGCCGTGGCGGTGAGCACGAGGACGTGGGCCGCGCGCAGGGGCCGCCGGGTGTCCGGCAGCCGGTGCATCGCGTGCAGGGCCCGCCGGAAGACGGCCAGGTAGCTGGAGGCCGACCACAGTGCGCTCAGGACGCCGCTGACGAGCAGCAGCCACATGGACGACGGCTCGGAGGTCAGTCCCTCCAGCGCCTCCCGCAGGACCCGCGCGGACTCGGGAGGGGCGTAGGAGGTCAGGTCGAAGATGAGACGCTCGCGGGTGCCCGCTCCGGTGAGCCCCACGAGGGAGACGGAGACCAGGAGGGCGGGAACGAGCGCCAGCACCGCGTAGTAGGTCAGGGCGGCCGCGTAGTCGGCGACGTTGTCGTTCCAGAGCCGCACGGCGGTCTCGCGCAGGGCGCTGCGCGCCCGTCGCGCGAGGCCGGCGGTGCGGTGTCCCGGGGTGCTCCGAGGGGTGCGGAGAGTGTTCGATGCCACGAACGCATCCTGCCCGCCGCCGCCGCTCTCATCCCCGGCCGCCCGGGTGGCCGACCGGGCCCGGGAAGGGACCCGGGGGCGTCAGCGGACCCAGCCGCCGGTGAGGGTCTGGACCGCCGAGCCGTCCAGGTCGGAGAGCTTGGCTCCGATGAAGTCGCGGGCCCAGTCGGAGGTCTGCACCCGGAAGGCGGGCGTCCGGGCGGTCAGGGCCTCGACGACCGGGGCCGCCGCCTCGGCCGGGGTCTGCGCCTGCCCGTAGGACTCCATCGTGCGCGCGATGTAGGCCTGGAGGGCGGGGGCGTAGGGGCCGGCCGCCGCGAGCAGCGCGGGGACGTCGAGCTCCAGGGCGGCCACGAACTCGCTCGCCACGGCGCCCGGTTCCACGACGGTCACCGCGACACCGACGGTCGCGGCGACGGGGGCCAGCGATTCCATGAAGCCCTCGACGGCGAACTTGGCCGCGCAGTAAGCCTCGTTGAAGGGCTGTCCGACGATACCGCCGACGCTGGTGACGGTGATGACACGGCCACCCGAGGCGCGCAGGTGGGGCAGCGCGGCGCGGGTCACCTCGACCACGCCGAAGAAGTTCACCTCCATCGTGGCGCGTACGTCTTCGATGCCGGCCTGCTCCAGGGTGCCCACCCGGCCGGCGCCCGCGTTGTTCACGACCGCGTCCAGCCGTCCGTACCGGGCGAGCACCTCCTCCAGGCAGGCGGCGATGGAGCCGGGATCCACCACGTCCAGCCGCTTGACCTGCACCCGCTCCGCGACTCCCGCCTCGGCGGCGGCGCGGCGCAGGGGCTCGGCCCTGCCGGTGTCGCGCATGGTGGCGATCACCTGCCAGCCGGCGCGGGCGGCGCCGACCGCGGCGGCGAGGCCGATTCCGGAGGACGTGCCGGTGATCAGGACGGTCTTGGCGGTGCCGGGGGTCTGCATGACGGTCTCCTGGAGCAGAGAATTAAGTGTGTGTGCACACAATATATCTCCGTGCGCACACACACAAACCGGTAAGCTGATCGCATGGCGCGTACCGAGCTGACCATGGGCGATCTCACCCCCCGCGATCACGCCTTCTACGGACTGATCTGGGCCGGGACCACGCTGGCCGCGCGGGTGGACCAGGCCCTGCTGCGGGTGCACGACCTTCCCCTGTCCTGGTTCGAGGTGATGCTCTGGCTCAACCGTCAGAGCGAGCCCGTCGCCGCCTCCGCACTGGGGGCCAAGACCCTGCTCAGCCGCAGCCAGGTCTCCCGTGTCGTCGACCAGCTCCAGGCGCGCGGACTGGTGGCCCGCAGCGTCTCCCCCGCCGACGCCCGCTCCGTCCGGATCTCCCTGACCGCCACTGGCCGCACGGCGTTCGCCGAGGCCGACGCCACCCGGCGTGAGGCCCTGCGGGAGGCTTTCGACGACCGGCTGGACGACGCCGACATCGAGGCCCTGGAAACCGTGTGGGCGAAACTCAAGCGCGCCTAGGGTCTGTTGCGGAAGTGGATCTTGGTCGTGGATGATCACGCCCTGTGGGGCGTGGTGATCTGACGAATGGACAGTGGGCCCGGCTTGAGCCGTTGTTGCCGCAGGGCATCAAGCCGGGCCGTCCGCCGGTGTGGACGCGACGGCAGCTGATAGACGGCATTCGGTGGCGGACCCGTACCGGTGCTCCCTGGCGTGATGTGCCGGAACGCTACGGGCCCTGGGAGCGGGTCTACGACCTGTTCCGGCGCTGGCAGCGCGATGGCACCTGGGCCAGGTTCGTCACTCAGCTCCAAGCTCAGGCGGACGCGAAGGGCCTGATCACCTGGGACGTGAATATCGACTCCACCGTCTGCCGGGCCCACCAGCACGCCGCCGGGGCCTCGAAAAAGGGGATCTGCAAAAGGAACCGCCCGGCGGCATTGCCGTTGAGCCGGCCGACCATGGTCTACCGCGTCCGTAAGCGCCAGAAGCTCGGTGCCCGAGGCGGTCGGCCGCCGAAGTTCGACAAAACCGACTACCGCGAGCGGCATGCCGTCGAGTGCGGGATCAACCGCCTCAAGCGCCACCGGGCCGTGGCCACGAGATACGCCAAGCTCGCCGTCCGCTACGAGGCGACCGTGTTGGTTGCAGTCCTCAACGAGTGGCTGTGACCAGCACCTTCCCAACAAACCCTAGTCGACCCTGACCACGTACTTGCCCCGCACACCGCCCGCCTCCAGCGCCCGGTGTGCGGCCGCTGTCTCTTTCAGCGGGAAGACCGTGTCCACCGCCGGCCGCAGCCTCCCCTCTGTCACCTGGCGGGCGAGGTCGTCGAAGAGCGCACGTTCGGGGTTGCCGCTAAAGAAGCGCACCCGGCCGCGTCCGTGGACGGCGCTGGCCGCGATATAGCCCAGCGAGGCGGCGGGCCGCGTCAGGTCGAAGGCGATGGTGACCATGCGTCCGCCCGGCTTCAGCATCCGCCGCACGGTACGCAGGTCGCGGCCCGCCGTGTCGAGCACCACGTCGAACAGTCCCAGTTCCGCAGGAGACACGGTCCGGTGGTCGACGGCGTGGTGGGCACCGAGCGTACGGACGAAGTCGAGGTTGGCAGCGCGGGCCAGGGCCGTGACCTCGGCACCGTACGCCTGCCCCAGCTGGACGGCGGCGTTGCCGACGCCGCCCGCCGCGCCCCGTACAAGCAGCCGTTCGCCGGGGCGCAGTGCGGCCTTGTCGCGGAGGGCCGTGACGGCAGTGGTGGCCACCGGCAGCGCGGCAGCGGCCACGAGGTCCAGCCCGTCCGGGACCAGGCCGAGCCGCTCGGGCCGTACCGTCACGTACTCGGCAGCGCTGCCGAATCCGGAGCCGCGGCCCAGGACGCCCCACACCTGGTCGCCGACCGCTACGCCGGTCGCGCCGGTGCCGAGTGCGGCGATCTCGCCAGTGAAGTCCAGCCCGACGCGCTGCGGGAACTTCCGGCCGGTGACGAGGCGGACCCGACCGGAACGGACCGCCAGTTCGCCGCCGTTCACGCTGAACGCGCGCACGCGCACGAGGACCTCGCCGGGTGCCGGTCCGGGACGTGGCACCCGGCCCACATACAGCACCTCGGGGCCGCCGAAGCGGTCGAACAGTACGGCTTTCATCGTGCGGTCGTTCATCGTTGCGCTCTCACCTTCGCCACCAGTGGCCCTGTGGGGGATCGTGGCGCCGAGCGTAGGCTGGCAAACGGACGAGATCGTCCACTTGACCGGAGGTGAGAGACAGCGGTGGGGGAATCCTCTCGGATCGCGGGGCAGGACGGTCTGCGCGCGGACGCCCGGCGCAACCGGCGGCGCATCCTCTCGGCTGCCCGCCTGGTTTTCGCCGAGCACGGCATCGACGCGCCCATGGCGACCGTGGCCCGACGGGCGGGGGTGGGCGTGGCGACGCTGTACCGGCGTTTCCCGACGCGGGACGCCCTGGTGCGGGCCGCGTTCGCGTGCCAGATGGACACCTGCGCTCGGGCGCTCACCGAGGCGCTGGCCGACCCCGATCCGTGGCAGGGCTTCCAGCAACTGGTCGAGACGGTCTGCGAACTGCAACGGGAAGAACGGGGCTTCCCGGCGGCGTTCGTCGCGGCCTATCCGGACAGCACGCGAGAACACGCGAGGTTCGGGGAACAGGTCGAGCGGGACTTCATTACCCTGGTCCGCAGGGCGCAGGCGGCGGGCGCGCTGCGGGCCGACTTCCACCCTTCCGACCTTGCCGTGGCCCTGTTGGCGCACTGCGGTCTCGTCACCGCGCTGCCGGGTGACCGTGCGGCGTCCCGGCGTCTGGTGGCGTTCTTGCTCCAGTCGTTCCGCGCCGAGGCGGCCCACGGAGCGCTGCCGGCGCCGAGCGCACTGTCGCTGCGCAGTCTTCCGCTCGCAGCCCACGGCTCCCAGGGACAGCGGTCCTCCGGAACCTGATACGAAGCGGCGCCTGCCGCGTGGCCGCCCTTCGGGCGACCGCGCCACTTTCGCAACAGGCCCTAGTGCTGTGACCGGGTGTCCGGCGCCCTGGGAGGCGCCGCGCGGAGGTGACGAAAGCATCACGCGCCGCCACTCCCCCGGCGGCAGGATCGTTGGGCCGACATGCAGGAGACGATGTTCGCGCCCCGAACCCTCCCCGGACCCGCGCCGGCGCCCGCGGTGGACCGGGGCCCGTTCGGCACGCCGGTCCACGACATGCCGGTCCACGACACGCCGATCTACGACGCGATGGTGCGCCAATGGCGGCAGGAGGGACGCACACTGCCCAGGCCCTCGGCCCCCGCCGCCTGGGAGCGCGTCGCCGAAGCCGACCGCTTCCACCGCCCCTGACCGCCGCGCCCCCCGGGCCCGGCCGCACGGCCGCACGGCCGTCCGGATCGCCCGGACCCGGCCCCGGCCCCCGGCGAGGTGGCGCCCCGCCTTCTACGGGGTGGCCCAGCGCACCGTGAGCCCCGTGATCGCGGCGGCCACGGCGTCGAGCTCCGCATCGTCCGACCGGACCGCCTTGTTCAGTTCCACGTGCAGGAAGCGCACCTGCTGCCCGGCGGCGACCTGACCCTGTTCGTTCTCCGTGCCCGAGAGCTTGCAACGGGCCGAGTAGGCCGTGCAGACCTTCAGGCCGTCCCCCCGCAGCGCCGCCGTCAACCGCTCCGCGTCAGCGGTGGCCTCGTCGCCCGCGCCCGTGGAGACGACCGCGTCACGGCCGGGGAACGACTCGTTCGCGAACCCGTGCAGTTGGACGCCCGGCAGGTTTCGCCGCATCAGCTCGTCGACCACGCCGTGGAAGACGGAGTCGGCGCGGTGCGCCATGTCGGCCGCGCCGCCCCCGGCCGCGTTGCGGTGGGCCCCGGCCAGGACCATCACACCGCCCGGCGCGCCGCGCAGCACCCGCGCCCCCAGCAGTTCGGTACGGGCGTCCGCGAGGGGGTGCGGCACCTGCACCGACCAGCGCGGCGGGCTGTCGAGGTCGACGTAGACACGGCCCCAGCCGCGGTTGGCCCGGCCCGACTCGCTCGCCGCGTCCGCCACTTCCGCGTACCGGCGTCCGCTGGCGGCGTCGGTGACCGTACGCAGCGCGAAGTCGACCTCGGCCAGCTCCGTACGGGCCGCTTCCGGGTCCCCGTCGAGCAGGAGGGCGACGGAGCGGGTGAGTACGAGCCGTTCCTCCGCCGTGGGGATGCGGTATCCGCCGTGCTCGCCGAAGCCCGTCGTGAACCGGGACACCTCGTGTTCCAGGTCACCGGCGGGGGACGGCTGAGGCCCGGAGCCGACTCGCTGCCGGGGCGGGGCGCCCCCCGCGCCTTCCGGAGCAACTGCCATAAACACCCAAACGGCACATAGCAAAGAAATGGCGCCGCACAGTGCTGCAATCGTTATTCGCTTGGTCGATGTCGCACTCATAGTCGTATGAAAATATCGGAGTGACGCCCTCCGCTTTCCTTCCCACCGGCCTCCGCGCCGACGCGCACGCCGGCCTGCCCGGATTCCCCCCGCTCGGCAGCGGCACCTCCGGACGCGTGGGAAGCGGACACTACACCGGCACCGGCCACCGCGAGCCCGTCCACCCCGCGCCGACACCGCCGCAGGAAGCCACCGGGCCGCACGCGGCCGCGGCAGGTGTTCCACGGTGAGCTGAGCCGGCCCTCCCGCCGCGCGCGGGAAACATCCAGTGGCCCTCAGGCCCCTTGCACCGGCCCGCCCGCGCGCCCCCGCATGCCCGTACCGGGCCGCGCGCCGGGAAGCAGCCTTCCCCGGCGCCCGGATGCCTGGTGTTCCGCCTTGCCCGGCGGCCCCCTCCTGGCCTCCGCAGCACCCGCACTACCCGCAGTACCCGCAGGCAGATCACCACCGTCCCTCGGCCGCACGGCTCCCGGACAGAACGTAGAGGAGCCCCCGTTGGCCGCGTCGCGATCGAAGCGACGGCGCCGGGTCCGCCGCAGGGCGGACATGTCGCTGCTGGGTGGCATCCGTCCGCCCATCGCCGCCCTGTCCGCGGTGCTGCTCGTCCTCGCCGCCCTCACCGCCTTCCAGCTCGGCCGGGTGGGCAAGGAGACCGTGCCGCCGGCCGTCCTCACCTCGCAGCAGCACTTCGCGGAGGACGGGGCCATCGCCCTGCGTGCCTCGCTCGACGAGAGCATCACGGACATCGCCAGGACCGCATCGCTGTTCAGCGCGGGCGAGCCCGTCTCCCCGGACTCGGTGCTCGACAAGCTCGGCAGCGTCTACCAGAAATGGCGCGGCTCGGCCGTCATCGAGATCACATCGGGCCGGCTGGAGGCGCAGCGCGGCGAGAACCTCCCGCTGACCGCCGTCGACCTGACCCGGCTGACCGGCGACGACGGCCTCGCACCGCGCATGGTCCGGCTGGAGAACGGCGAGACCCGGCTGCTCACCCTGGCCCTGCTGTCCTGGCCGAACCGGCCCCA
This sequence comes from Streptomyces sp. CB00455, assembly GCF_001905445.1. GTDB lineage: Bacteria > Actinomycetota > Actinomycetes > Streptomycetales > Streptomycetaceae > Streptomyces. The sequence goes on from NZ_LIVQ01000005.1 coordinate 194,232, forward strand.
GCAGCTCCTGATCGCCTCCAGCAGTCTGAAGGTGCCGGGCATCAGCCTGGGCAAGTCCCGCGCCATCGCCGTCCTCGACGCCGCCGGCCATGTGCTGAGCAGCGATGGCGTCGGGGGCTCCGACCGGGCCGGGAAGCAGCTCAGGACGTTCGCGAAGGCCTCGGCGCAGAAGGCCTCGCAACACCCGCTCCAAGCCAAGGAGCCCGGCTCGGGCGGCTTCCCCGGCGTCAGCGGCGGCCTGCTCGGCGATTCCAAGGCCGGTCAGCGCTCCGTGGCCGGCTACGCGAAGCTCACCGGCTCCGAGCCGGGAGTCGGCACCGACGCCACGGCCCTCGGACTGACCGTCCTCTCCTTCGTCGGCGTCACCGAGGAACGCTCCGCCGCCGTCGACTCCTTCTTCTGGATCGCCGCCGCCGGCGCCCTGCTGCTCCTCGGCACGCTCGCCGTCACGCTGCTCGTCGTCACCGTGCAGCGCCCGCTGCTGCGGCTGTTCCTGGAAAGCCGCCGGATCGGCCGCGGCGACCTCCAGCGGCCGGTCACCGTACCGAAGTACGGCGAGGCCGCGCGCATCGGCGCGGCCCTGGACCGGCTGCGGCGCCAGCTCCTCGGCGAACCGGGAGCGGCCGGCGAAGGCCGCCGGCCCGGCCGCCGCGGGCGCATCGGCACCCGCGCGCTGATCGCGGTGTGCGGCGTCCTGCTGCTGGTGTGGTCCGCGCCGCTGCTGCTCATGCTCAACCGCGCGGGTGACTCCGTCGCCGTGCCGCCGACGATCGTCGACGACCAGCGCGAGCGCACCGACACCCTGGCCGACCGCGTCCGCCGGGCCCTCAACGAGGGACACGCCGACCTCACCTCCGTCGCCTCCGTGCTGAGCGCCAAGACGACGCCGGCGGAGATGACGACGGTGCTGGAGCGCACCCGCACCCAGCACGGGCGCTACGAATCCCTCTACGTCCTGAAGGCCGACGGCACCATCGCGGCCCGAGCCGGGGGCAAGCCCCACCACACGGCGGGCAGGGCGCCCTCGCGCGAGCCCGTCACCGTGATCGACAGCGGCAACCAGCCCGTCATCACCGAGTACGCCGAGGCGCCCGGGCTGGGCGGCGCCGCAGTCGTCGGCGAGCTGCGCATCGACTTCCTCAACGCCATGCTCAAGCGGCCGGGGCTCGGCGAGGTCCGCGTGCTCGACGCAGGGCACCGGGTGGTGGGCGGCAACAGCGGCTACCTGGCCTTCTCGAAGCTGTCGGACGGCAAGCTCGACGCGCTGGTGACCCAGGCGAACAAGCAGACCGACAAGGGGCCGCGCCCCGCCGTGGCCCTCCTGCGGCACGGGAGTTCCGTCTCGGTCGCGGCCGCAGCCCCCATGACGGGTGGCGGGGTGGCCCAGCCGCTCGGCTGGACGGTCGTGACCTCGCAGCCCACCAAGGGCCTGGAGATCCCCGCGTACACCGCGCAGAACCGCACCGTGCTGGCCGGGCTGCTCGGCCTCACGGGCGCGGCGGCCTGCCTGGGCTGGATCCACATCATCGTCATCCGGCCGCTGCGCGACCTGGCCCGTCGGTCCGAGGCCCTCGCCGACGGCGACCGCCGCACCGTCGTCTTCCCGACCCACCACGACGAGGTCGGCGCCGTGACCCGCAGCCTGGAAGTCATCCGTCAGCAGCTGCTCCAGCAGCGCAAGCGGGACACCGGCGCCGGCCCGGGCCGGACGCCCGGCCAGGCCGCCCCGGCCGGAAGGAACTGATCCCCCGTGCTATTCCTCTACTGCGTGCTGCTCTTGTGCTGCCTGGTCATGCTCGTCGCGGGCATCGTCGAGCAGCGGCGGCACTTCGCCAACCTGGGACACATACACCACCGGGTACTGGTCAACGGCATCCGCGGCAAAAGCTCCATCACACGGCTGTGCGCGGGCGCGCTGCGCGGCGGCGGTCTGCGGACGGTCGCCAAGACCACCGGTACCGCGGCCCGCTTCATCCATCCGGACGCCACCGAAGAGCCCGTCTACCGCAAGTTCGGCATCGCCAACGTCGTCGAGCAGATCGGCATCGTGCGGCGGGCGGCGGCCTACCGGCCGGACGCGCTGGTGATGGAGTGCATGGCCGTCATGCCCGCGCTCCAGGAGATCAACCAGTCCAAGCTGATCCAGTCGACCATCGGCGTGCTGTGCAACGTCCGCGAGGACCACGTCGCCGAAATGGGGCCGACCCTGGACGACATCGCGCGTTCCCTGTCGCGTTCCATGCCGCACGGCGGGATCTGCGTCACCGCCGAGAAGGAACGCTTCCACGTCCTCCAGGAGGAGGCCGACGCGCGGGACTGCACGCTCGTCTACGCGGACCCCGACACGGTCAGCGACGAGGAGCTGCGCGGGTTCAGCTGGTTCACCTTCAAGGAGAACGTCGCCATCGCACTCACCGTCGCCGGCCTCCTGGGCGTCGACCGCGAGACCGCCCTCCAGGGCATGTACGACGCGCCGCCCGACCCCGGTGTGCTCTCCGTCGAGCGGTACGCGGCACCGGGCGGCAAGCGGGTGCGCTTCGCCAACGTCTTCGCTGCGAACGACCCCGAGTCGACGCTGATGAACATCAACCAGCTCCTCGACCTCGGCGCGATCGACCGCCCGCTGAACGTGGTGATCAACTGCCGTCCCGACCGCGTCGAGCGCAACGGGCAGATGGGCCAGATCGTCCCCGACCTGATGCCCGACAAGGTCTTCGTGATCGGGCACCCGGCCAAGAGCGCCATCGACGCGATCCCGGCCGAATGGCGTTCGCGCGCGGTCGACCTCGGCGGTGACCAGCGCGACGGCGAGGAGTTCATGCACGAGCTGCTGGGCCACCTGGGTGCGACGTCCTCGCTGGTCGCCATCGGCAACATCCACGGCCAGGGCGAGGTCCTGCTGGAGCACCTGGCGGAACTGCCCGCCTTCGAGGAGGACGCCGACGCGGCGGGCCTCCCCGGGCAGCCGGGAGCTCCGCACGCATCCGGCGGGTCCGCGGCGCACGAGCGGCCGGCGCCGCACCCGCAGGGGCAGTACGCCGCCCACCTCGATCCGTACGCGGACCTCACCGCCGCCCAGGAGGCGCGGTTCGCACTGCCCCCCGTACCGGTACCGCAGCAGTACGTCCATCCCGGTCACCCGTACGAGCAGTCCGTGCCCGCGCCGCAGGAACTTCAGGCGGGGCCCTACGAGTACCGGCCGCCGCAGGCCGGGCAGCCGCAGCAGTACCAGCCGCCCCGGCCACTGCCGCAGCACCCCTACCCCGGCCCGCAGTGGCAGGACCGGAATCAGAATCAGAACCCAGGAGAGCCCCGTTGATCCCCGCAGTCCTCACGCCCGAGATCGCCGCGATCGGCATCGCGCTGGGCCTGCTGTTCTCCCTGCTCTGCTACCTGACGACTAACCTCTCCCCCGGCGGCATGATCACCCCGGGATGGCTGGCGCTGACCCTCATCGAGGACCTGCAGCGTGCGGCGCTCGTCGTCGGCATCACCGTCCTGACGTACGTGCTCACCCTGCTCACGCAGAAGTTCGTCATCCTCTACGGCAAGCGCCTGTTCGCGGCCGTCGTCCTGATCGGCGTACTGCTCCAGGCCACGGTCGTCATCGTGCTGCAGATGAAGTTCCCCCTGCTGTACGCCAACCAGACCCTCGGCTTCATCGTCCCGGGACTGATCGCCTACCAGCTGGTCCGCCAGCCCAAGGGCGCCACGCTCCTCGCCACCGGGTCCGCGACCCTCATGACGTACGTCGTCCTCACATCGGGCATCCTGCTCGGCTTCATGCCGCACGCCTGACCGCCGCCGCCCCGCCCGATCGCCCGCATCCTTCCCGGAGCACCCGATGACCGCCAAGTCCGCCCGCCGTACCCGACCGCTCCTGCACGCCACCGTCGTCACCAGCCTGCTGGCCGCCAGCGCGTACTTCACCTACGAGCTGCGCAAGGAGGAGCAGGCCGCGGCGCCCGCTGCCATGCGGGTGACCGATCAGGGCCCCAAGGGCGGTGCCAAGGGAGGGCAGGACGGCACCCAGAAGTGGGAACGCCTGAAAAGCCCGGAGCGTTCGGTGCTGCGGAGCGGGGACGGCGCCGTCCTGGCCGTCTTCACGGACGGCGCGCGCACCGCGACGCTCACCGGGAAGAGCCGCACCTTCTCCGAACCGGCCACCACACAGACCCGGGTCGTCACCGACGACTGGGTCCGCCTGCTGCCGGAGGCCTGGCGGAGCGGGGCGGAGCGCGAGCAGTGGTTCCAGGACTGGTTCAAGAAGTACTACGGCAGCGAGGAGGACGACCTCTTCGCGACCGCTTTCCAGTACGGCGACCAGGCCCCGGTGAAGAAGGACGCGGCCGGTGTCCAGTACGCGGGCGACGCGGCCTTCGGGCCGATCAACCCGAACGGCTCGGTGGGCAACGACCTGCGTCTGGAGCAGTCGGACTTCTACGACTACCTGGGCACCTCGTACACCTTCCGCGACGGCACCACGGCGCAGCCCGAGAAGCCCAAGTACCGGGCGCTGGACTGCTCCGGCTTCATCCGGACGGTGTTCGGCTACCGCGCCCGCTTCCCGCTGATGTCCGGCGACACCGGCGGCACCGGCCTGCCGCGCACGGCCAACGGGATGGCGCGCTCGAAGACCGGCGTGGACATCCTGCCGCTCAAGGGCGTCACCGCAAGGGACAGGCCCACCTCCATCGACGTGCTCCAGCCCGGTGACCTGCTCTTCTTCAAACTCGACGGCCGGACCGGCCAGCGGCTGGACCACACGGGGATGTATCTCGGCAACGACGTCGAGGGGCACAAGATCTTCATTTCGAGCCGCGAGGAGGCCAATGGCCCCACCATCGGCGACAAGGGCGGCGCCTCCCGCCTCGACGGCAACGGCTACTACGCGGCAGCCCTGCGCAGCGCCAAGCGGCTCTGACGGGGCGGGGCGACGGGCACGGGCACGGGCGCGCGACGGCGACGGCGACGGCGACGGCAGCGGCAGGGGAACCGGAGGCCCGCCGTCGGCGTCCCTCCGGGCATCTGCAAGATCGCGATGCTGACGAGGACTCCGTACATGACCGGCACGGCCACCCGCTACCTCTACCTCGCACGGCACGGCGAGGCCTCGCCGGACGAGAGCCGGCTGACGGACCGCGGCCGGCGTCAGGCCGAGCTGCTCGGTGAGCGGATGCGGCACCGCCCGCTCTCGGCCGTGTACCACGGGCCGCTGCCGCGAGCAGCGCAAACGGCCCGGCTGGTGTGCGACCGGTTCGAGGGGGTCCGCCCGCGGCCGGCCGAGGAGGCCGGGGACTACGTTCCCCACATGCCGCACCGCGGCGAGCTGCCGGCACAGTCCGCCGATGCCCTGCTCGACCGGCTGGCACTGCTCCCCGCCGAAGATCGGGCGCGGGGGCCGGAGCTGGCCCGGGCCGCGCTCGCACGGTTCGCCGGTCCCGTGGGCGGCGCCGAGCCCCGTCACGAGCTGGTGGTCACGCACAACTTCCTGATCGGCTGGTTCGTCCGGGCCGCGCTCGACGCCCCGGAGTGGCGCTGGACGGGCCTCAACCACGCCAACGCCGGCCTGACCGTGATCCGGTACGTGCCCGGACGGCCGGCCTCCCTGCTCCTCTACAACGACACGGGGCACCTTCCGCCGGAGCTGCGGTGGACCGGCTTCCCGGCCGACCTGCGCGTCTGACCGGCGTCCGGGCGGGAGCCGGGCCGGGGGCCCGGCGCCCGCCCGGGCCGGGTCAGGTGTGCAGCAGGCTGTTGGGGCCGTCCTGGTCGCCGGCGCTCTCGTCGTTGAACCAGTAGTCCCCGGCGGCCAGATACCGGAAGGAGTGCGTGCTCTCGCTCGGCAGCTCGACCGTCACGGCCCTCGTGCCGTCGCGGCGCGGCTTGAGCGGATGGGTGTCCGGCCGCCAGTCGTTGAAGTCGCCCACCACACTGACCGGCCCCGGCGGCCTGTCCGCGGGCAGGATGAACGTGACCTCGGTCCGGTCCTTGCGCAACTTTCGTTCCAGCACCAGGAGCTCCTCAACGAGAATCGGATCGCTTGCGAAACGCCCACGCGCATCGGCACACGGGCCGGCGGTGGGGGCGGCGGGCGGCGCCGCGGGCGGGAGACCGGCCGGGGGCAGGGTGTGACCATGGCCACCGGCCGGGGCTCCGGGCCGCCACGGCGGCACCCCATCAGCCTGACACAGGGCGTCACGTTCGGCATGTGGTGCGTCACCACGGGTGACCGTCGCGAACGCCCGGCGGGGACGGGAGCGGTGGGCGCGGGGACGGCGGGGGCGGGCGCGCCGCGAGCGGTGGGACCGGGTGCGCGCACGCCCTCGGATACCTGAACCTGCGGACGGCGCCGCGACCTCGGATACCGGCACCTGCGGACGGCGCCGCGACCTCGCCCGGGAGGCCCGCCCGCACGGGCCGCCCGCCGCGGAATCGCCCGCCGCCGGATCGGCGAACCTTCCCCCGAACGGCGTAATGTGGGAGGAACGCCGCATACCGCGCGCGCCGGACGCGCCGTGTGCGCCGGGTCCCTCGTCTGCGTGTACGCCGCGAACGATCCAGGGAGGCGGCACGTGACCGATCCGTTCGGTTTCCTCAGGATCCCCCGCAAGGCCGTCCCGGCCCGCCCCGTCGAGGAGCGGCTCGGCGACTGGCGCGAGGTGTACGCCGGGCAGGCGCTGCTGCCGCTCGTCTCCGAGCAGGCCGACCGCTGCATGGACTGCGGCATCCCCTTCTGCCACACCGGCTGCCCGCTGGGGAACCTGATACCCGAGTGGAACGCCTACGCGGCGCACGGGGACTGGCGGGCCGCCTACGAGCGGCTGCACGCGACCAACAACTTCCCGGAGTTCACCGGCCGGCTGTGCCCGGCCCCCTGCGAGGACGCCTGCGTCCTGACGATCAACGCCGATCCGGTGACGATCAAGAACGTCGAGCAGACGATCGCCGACGAGGGCCGGCGCCGCGGCTACCAGGCGCCGCGCCCGCCGGAGCGGCGCAGCGGCAGGGCCGTGGCCGTCATCGGTTCGGGACCGGCCGGGCTGGCCGCCGCGCAGCAGCTGACGCGGGCGGGTCACCGCGTCGTCGTGCACGAACGGGCCGACCGGATCGGGGGCCTGCTGCGCTACGGCATCCCCGAGTTCAAGATGGAGAAGGTGCACCTGGACCGCCGGATCGAGCAGATGCGGGCCGAGGGCACGGCGTTCGTGACGGGCTGCGACATCGGGGGCGAGGTCGGTGCGGCCGAGCTGCGGCACGGGTACGACGCGGTCGTCGTCGCCGTCGGGGCCGGGGAGCGCCGCGAGCTCGCGGTGCCCGGCCGCGAGCTGCGGGGCATCCACCAGGCCATGGACTACCTGACCTGCGCCAACCGGGTGCGGGAGGGTGACTTCGCGGTGTCTCCGGTGACGGCCGAGGGCAGCCACGTGGTGATCGTGGGCGGCGGGGACACCGGCTCGGACTGCCTGGGCACGGCGCTGCGGCAGGGCGCGCTCTCCGTGGTCCAGCTCGACATCAACCCGGAACCCGGCCCCGGCCGGGCGGACGGGGAGCCCTGGCCGGTGTACCCGAAGGTGTACCGGATCTCCCACGCCCACGAAGAGGCCCGCGGCCGCGAGGGCTCGGACCCCAGGATCTTCTCCTGCGCCACCCTGCACTTCGAGGGGGACGGCGCGGGACGGGTACGGGCGCTGCGCCTGACCGCCGTTGAGCCGATGGCCCGCAGGCCGCTCGGCGGGAGCGAGCGCGTGCTCCCGGCCGGGCTGGTCCTGCTGGCACTGGGCTTCTCCGGTCCGGAGCGGGCGGGCGGCCTGCGCGAGCAGCTGGGGCTGGAGCTCGACGAGCGCGGGAACTACGCGCGGGACGCCGCCTTCGCCGCCGCCGGCGGGCGGACGCCCGGGGTGTTCGTCGCGGGCGACGCGGGGCGCGGGCAGTCGCTGGTGGTGTGGGCCATCGCCGAGGGCCGCTCGGCGGCCGCGGCGGTCGACCGCCACCTGACCGGCTCCACCGCCCTGCCCGCCGCCGTGGCCGCCCACGACCGGCCGATGACGGCGCTGGGCCGTCTGCGTTACGGGGACGGCTGAGCCGCCGCAGCGTGCCGCCGAATGCGTCCGCGCCGCACCCCCTTAGGGGGAACATGGCGGCCCGGGACCGCAGGCGGGGTCCCGGCTGCCGAAACAAAGGGGTGCGGCCCCGGTCCGGGTCCGCGCGCAGCCGCGCTGCGCAAGCACCACATTCGAGGAGAGTTCACATGACGCGTGTCCTGAAGAGTGCCGGGCTGGCCCTCGCCGTCGGCATCGCGCTCGTCAGCGGCGCCTGCGCCGCCTCGGCCGACTCCGTCGCCGAAGGTGTCGCCGTCGGCTCCCCCGGCGTCCTTTCGGGGAACGTGGTCCAGGTCCCGGTCCACGTGCCGGTCAACCTCTGCGGCAACTCCGTCAATGTCATCGGGCTGCTCAACCCGGCCGCCGGCAACGCCTGCGTCAACGCCTGACGGACCGTCCTGGCCCTCCGACGTGGCGTCGTGCTCCGCGCGGCGCCACGGCGTCCTTTCCGGGTTCCGCCTGCCCGGGGGCACGGTCCGGGTGGGCGCGGGAGTCTCCCCGGGGCCGGTCCCGGTCCGCCTCCGCCCGCAGCAGCCGGCCGAGGTGGTCCGCGGCGTCCCGGGTGCGGCGCGGCACGCGGTGGCCGTGCCCGACGAGCCGGACCGCCCCGGCCATCGCGCGCAGCGCGCGTACGGAACCCACGGTCGGTACGACGCCGATCAGGGCCGAGACGACCGTGTCGGTCTCGTGCCAGTCGCCGGCCCGCGCCAGCACCCGGGCCAGTTCTGCGGCGAACAGCACGCGGTAGGCAGGTCCGTCCCCCTCGGCGTGCGCCGCCCGGTGGAGGAGCTCGGCAGCCGTTTCCCGCTCGTGCAGGGCGGCCAGGGCCAGTCCGTGGTGGCCGTCCAGTTCCTGCCGGTCGAACCACCAGGCCCAGGCCGGGTCCCGGCTCGTGGGTGCGTCGGTCAGCAACTCGGCCGCGGTGTGCAAGGCCCGCAGGGCCTGGGGGCCGCGCCCCATGCGGGCGAGGGCGCGCCCGGCCCGCACCTGGAAGATCGCCGTGACGCGGCCCGGGAGGCCGGTGCGGGACAGGACGCGGGAGGCGATCCGCAGCGAGTGCGCGGGCCGGCCGAGGTGTTCCTCCTGCATGCTCCGCACGGCCAGGACCAGGGGTTCGACGGCGGCGGGGCCGTCCGGGCCGCCGCGGGCCAGGTCCAGGGCGCGGCGGCTCAGACGCTGTGAGACGTCGTGCCGTTCGGCGTCGAAGGTGATCCAGGCGGCGACCTGGAACAGCTCGGCGAGCGCGGCCCGGCGCGTGGGGTCCCCTGTCTCCGCCGCATCGCCCGGACGGGGGCCCGGGCCGATGCCCGGCCCGGGCCCGGCCCTGCGGACGGCGTCGAGCGCCGCTCCCACCGCCCACCGGGCCCCGGCGCTCACGTCGAGCGCGACGAGCCGCCCGGTGAGTTCCGCCGCCTCGTCCGCCGACAGTTCCGACACGTCCGGACCTCCCTGTGCTCGAACGCCACGTGGACCTCGTTACCCACCCGCGCGACCCGCCACCCCGGACGATCCATCACCCCGGACGATCGATCACCTCTGGCGACCTGCCGCCCCGGCCTTCGCGTCAGGGAGCGGCCGGCACGTCCGCGCCGCACTCCGGATGCCCCCACCGCTTGCCGTTCTTGCTGATCAACTCGCCGGCCGCGTACGGCTTTCCGCACGGGCAGGTGCCGGGGAACTTCGCCTTGATCGGCCTGGGTCCGCCACCCGAGGAGGCGCTGCCCACGGTCTTCCGCTTCGCCGCGCCCGTCTTCTGCCGCGAGGGCCCGCTGCGGACCGGGGCGGGGTCCGGCAGGTCCCGGTCGCCGAGGGCGGTGCCCGCGGCCTGCTGGGTGAGGGCCGCGTCGCCGGCGGCCTGGTCGGCGATCGCGTTCAGGTGGTCGCCGTCCTCGCGGTGTGCCGGGACGTAACGGAACGTCACGTCGCGCTCGGCGAGCAACAGGTCGATCCGCTCGACCAGTTCGCGGTTGGCGACGGGCTGGCCCGAGGAGGTCTTCCAGCCGTTGCGCTTCCAGCCCGGGAGCCACTGCGTCACGGCCTTCATGGCGTACTGGGAGTCCATCCGCACCTCCACCCGGGTTCCGGGGGCCACGGCCTCCAGGAGCCGCTGGAGGGCCGTCAGTTCCCCGACGTTGTTCGTGGCCCGCCCGAGCGGGCCGGCCTCCCAGCGCTCGGGCCGCCCCTCGGCGTCGGCGATGACCCAGCCCCAGCCGGCCGGGCCCGGATTCCCCTTGGCCGCTCCGTCACAGGCGGCGATGATGCGATCAGACATCCCCCGATCATGCCGCACTCGGGGGCGGCCCAGCCCCACGAGTGGCGCCCAGAGGTTGCCGGAGCGTGACACGAGTGATGCCCAGAGGTAGCCGGAGCGTGACCGGGACAGTTCCGCTGACCTGACGGCGATCACCGGACCGCCGCACGCACGAGACGGCGGTCGAGGAATGGACGGACACACCTCCCTCGGCGGGCCGCGGCCGGGCGGCCGCGGCCCGGGCACGGACTCGGCTCCGGCCCGGGACCCGGAGCCGTGCGCCCACCCGGCCCCGGCCCCGGGTGCGTCCGATGGTCCCGCCGCGCCTCCGGGTGTCCGCCTGGTCGCCCTCGACGGCGTGCGGATCCTCGCCGCCCTCGCCGTGGTCGGCTACCACTACGTGGTCCTGGAGAGCGCCTGGGGCGGACCGACCACCGCGGTCTTCCCGACCGCCCACCGGTTCGCCGTCTACGGCTGGCTCGGCGTCGAAATATTCTTCCTGGTCAGCGGTTTCGTCATCTGCATGAGCGCCTGGGGACGCAGCGTGGGGGACTTCGCGCTGTCCCGGGTGTCCCGGCTGTTCCCCGCCTACTGGACGGCCGTCGCGTTCACCTCGCTCGTGCTGTTCACCTGGCCCGAGATCAGGCACCTGAACGCGTTCAGCGACGTCGTGGTGAACCTCTCGATGCTCCAGGGCGGCCTGGGGGTGCCCCACGTCGACGACGCGTACTGGACCCTCTTCGCCGAGCTCAAGTTCTACGTGCTCTTCTCGGTCGTGGTGCTGCGCGGCGTGACCTACCGCAACTGCGTGATCTTCTGCGGTCTGTGGACCCTCGCCGGCATCGTCGCGCCCACCGGCGACAGCGGCGTGCTGTCGTTCTTCGCGGTGCCCGCCCTCTCCCCCTACTTCATCGCCGGCATCGCCTTCCACCTCATGCGCCGCTTCCGCCCGAACGCCGTCCTGTGGGCCCTCGTAGGCGTCCAGTTCCTGCTCGCCCAGCACTACGTGCACGCCCGCATGATCTCCAGTCTCGGCCGGAGCGTCACCGACCGGACGCCCGCGTGGCCCGCCCACCTGGTCATCACCCTCGGGTTCCTGGCCATGGCGGCCATCGCGCTCGGCGCCCTCGACGGCATCCAGTGGCGCTGGCTCCCGCACGCGGGTGCGGTCACCTATCCGCTCTACCTGATCCACATGATGGCCGGGCTCACGCTCATCCATCACTTCCGCCGGATGGTGGCGCCCGTCCCGCTGGTTCTGGGGGTGACGGCGGGCATCGTGACCCTGGCCTGGATCATCCACCGCGCGATCGAGCGGCCGCTGAGCCGGGTCCTGCGCGAAAGCCTGCGCCGGGGGCTGCGGGACATCCGGTCGCACACCGCCGTCCGTCCGCCCCTCGGCCGGCTCCCCGCGCAGGCTTCGGCACCCGAAGCGGAACGCATTCCCTCCGTCCGCTAGGGCCGGTTCCACCAGGGAAGAAGACCGGCCGGAGGAACGGACCGGAGCCGCGCGCATGAAGCGGGCCCGATCGGTCAAAGATGCTGTGGTGCACGAAGATCCGGACCTGTTGATCGACGACATCGCCGCCGCAGTCCGCGCGGGCGACGACCACCGCATCCGCCTCCTCGTCGAGCGGCTGAAGGAGATCGCGGACATACCCGTCCTGATGCGGCTGCGCCGGCGGCTCTACGACGCGGCGCCCCTGCACAGCCGTTGAGCGTCCCGGCCGGGCAGCCGCGGGCGGCGAGCCCTGCGCGGCGTCCGCCTGCGCCGGTGCGGGCGGCGAGCCCTACGCGGGGTGGCCGTCCGCGCCGGTGCGGACGGACTGCCCGGAGAACCTGCTGAGGAAGGCGTCGTACCAGCCGTCGGGCCGCCGGGTCAGGACGGCTCCGTCCTGCCAGACGCCGTCCCCGGCCCACCACGGGCTGCCGTACGGAGCGCCCTGGTTCAGGTGGACGTTGCGCAGGCCGAGGCCCTGGTCGAGCGGCTCGCCGAAGACGAGGACCGGCCGGCCGGGGACGAGGACGCCCTCCAGAGCCTGCGCCGCCTCCGGGCCCGGTCCCGACACCCACGGCCGGGGCGGGTTCAGCCGGGCCGCGAGACCCTCCAGCCAGGCGGGCGGCCGGCGGCCGAAGAGGCGCCCGGACCGGTCCGCGAGGGCCGGGTGCCGCAGGTGGTCGATCGCGCCCGATCCCGGACTCGTCGAGAGGTCGTGGTAGCCGGGAGGCAAAGCGCTCGCCGGTTCGAGGACCGAGGCGGCCAGCCTGAGCACTTTCCACTGGACGGCGGTGCCGGACCGATCGCCGTCCACGTCGACGGCGCACCGGTAGCGCCCGGCCGGCGCGTCGACTTCGAGGACGACCCGGAGCCGGCCGCCCCGGGCGTCGGGCTCTTCACGGACATGGTGGTGCAGCGTCCCCGCGAGCACCCCGTAGGCATTGAGCGGCATGCGGCCCAGTCAAGCACCCGGCAGGAGGGACGGCGCGCCGCCCCCAGTCCGCGTCTGGAGGCGTGTGCGCCGAAGGCTGCCCGGATCCCGGCAGAGGGCCCGCACCACGACGGCCACCTGCGAGAACGATGACGGCTGCGCGCATCGGAGCGAGCGGAAATATGATGACATGAACCTTCGCGCAGGGAAGCAGAGGCGGGATGGACCTAGCTCGGAGCGGTGCATGAGCCCTCGCCGTGTGGCGCGGGCGGCGAGCGCCGACCTGCTGTCCACACTGGACCGCCTCACCGCGCAGGCGCGTGAGGGGGCGCAGCTGCACCACGCCCGGGTGGAGCTGGCCGAGGCGCTCCAGCGCGCGATGCTCCCCGCCACCCTGCCCGTCGCGCCGGGCCTGCGGACGGCCGCCCGGTACGCGCCCGCCCGGCACGGCCTGGACATCGGCGGGGACTGGTACGACGGCTTCGGGCTGCCGCAGGGCGCGCTGGCCTTCTCCATCGGCGACGTACAGGGCCACGACGTGGATGCGGCCGCCTTCATGGGGCAGGTGCGGATCGCGCTGCGGGCCGTGGCCGCCGTCGTCGTCGATCCCCGCGAGGTACTGAGCCGGGCCAACGACGTGCTCCTGTCCATGGACGCCGACCTCTTCGCGACCTGCACCCTGCTCCGCTTCGATCCCGCGACCCGGGTGCTCGAAAGCGTCCGGGCGGGCCACGTTCCGGCGGTCTGGGCCACCGTCGACGGCGACTACGGCATAGCCGAGCACGAGGGCGGGATGCCCCTGGGCGTGCAGCCGGGGGCGCGGTACGCGGTGACCCGGCGGCGGCTGGCGGAGGCGGGGTCCATCGTGCTGCTCACCGACGGCGTCGTCGAGGGGCCGTCCTTCCCGATCGAGGTGGGGCTGGAGCGCGTGGCCCGGGTCGTCAGGGAGGCGGCGGACGCGGAGCCCGACGAGATCGCCGCCGCGGTGATGAAGGTGGCGGATTCCACCGGCCACGCCGACGACGCCGCCGTACTGGTCCTCAGCCACGACGGCGGCGGACCCCCGGGCTGACCGGCCCGAGCAGCAAGGCGCCCCCTACCGCGTGTCACGCCCAGCCCGCGGACAGGCGCTGTTGTCTGATGACGTGGTGCGCATCGAGGAATGGCGACGACTCCCCGCGGCTGTCCTCCCGGTCCTCGGCGTCGCCGCCGCCTACTACGTCGCCGGGCGGCTCGGCCTGCTCCAGCGGGTGGTGCTCGACGGCGCGGTGGTCACCGCACTCTGGGCCCCCACGGGCATCGCCCTCGCCGCCCTGCTCTGGAGGGGTCCGCGGGTGTGGCCGGGGATCGCGCTCGGCACCTACCTCACCATCGAGCGGATCGCTTCCTTCCACCCCGCCGACGTCGGGATCCTCGCCGGCAACACGCTCGCGCCGCTGTGCGCGTACGTGCTGCTCGGACGGGCGGGTTTCCGGGTGGAGCTGGACCGGCTGCGGGACGGGGTGGCGCTGGTCTTCCTGGGCGGGCTGATCCCGATGCTGATCAGCGCGACCCTCGGCACCTGGACGCTGGTGGCCACCGGCAATCTGGCGCTGAGCAGGTTCTGGCCCGTGTGGACGGCCTGGTGGGCGGGGGACGCGATGGGGGTACTGGTGGTGACCCCGCTGCTGCTGACCCTGCGCAGGGCCCGGATCCCGCGGGACGGCTACCGGGTGGTCGAGGCGACGGCGCTCCTGGTCACGGCCGTCACCGTGAGCCTCGTGGCGACCCGCAGCTCCCTGTCGCTGCTCTTCCTCGTCTTCACCGTGCTCGTCTGGGCCGCGGTGCGCTTCCAGCTCGCCGGGAGCGCGCCCTGCGCCCTGCTCGTCTCCGTGCTCGCGGTCCTGGCGGCGACCGACCACGCGGGCCCCTTCGCCGATCACACCCTCCTGGAGGTCATGGTCACCCTGCAGCTGCTCAACGGGGCCGCCGCCCTGACCGGGCTGCTGCTGGCCGCGCTCGTCACCGAGCAGAACGACGTCCGGCTGCGGATCGAGCGGATCTGCGAGGACCTCGCCGAGGTGGTGGAGCAGCTGGGCCCCACGAAACCGGAGCACTAGTGCGGTCACAGCACCAAGGCGCCGCCGGACGAACGGTCCGGGCTGCGCGCTCCCCGCGCCCGTGCCACCCTGATCGCAGTACCCGTCACACCTCTCGGGGAGCAGGGCCGGAGGCGAGAAGACGCGCAGGAGCACGAGCGCCGGACGGCGCCGTGCGAGCCGGGGGCGAACGGGGCGTGCCATGGTGCGAGGCAGGAAGTCCGGATCTTCGCGGCGCCGCGCGGCAGGGGCGTTCTGCGCCCTGCTGCTCGTGGCCCTCACCACGGGCACGGCGGCCGGATCGGCGCCCCCTCCCCCTCCCACCCCCACACCGCGCCCGACCTCCCCGGCCGACAGCGGTGCGGACGGGCTGGATCCCCGGATCCTGAAGATCATGCGCAAACCGGACTACCGCAACGCCCAATGGGGCTTCCTGCAGAGCGGTCCGGGCGGCGGGCCGGTGGTCCACAGCCGGTTCGCCGACCAGTTCTTCCTCCCGGGCTCGACGGCCAAACTGTTCAGCGTGTCCGGGACGTGGGCCACCCTCGGCGGGGACCACCGCTTCACGACCCCGCTCTATGCGGTCGGCGAGCGGCGCGGAGCCACCCTGTCGGGCGACCTCGACCTCGTCGCGCAGGGAGACCTGACCATGGGCGGCAGGACCCGCCCCGACGGCACCGTCGCGTTCACCGACCTCGATCACACCTACGCCAACGACTTCCCCGGCGCCACCCTCACCCCGGAGAACCCACTGGCCGGCATCGACCGGATCGCGCAGCAGGTACGGCGGGCCGGCATCACCCGCGTCGAAGGGGACGTGATCGTCGACGACCGGCTCTTCCTCCCCGAACCCGTCTTCCAGCCCACCCCGGACCCGCTGATCATCAACGACAACCTGATCGACCTGCTGACCACCCCCGCAGACCGCCCCGGCGAGGCGGCCCGGCTGGACTGGCGGCCGAAGGTCGCCCCGTACTCCGTCACCTCGACGGTCAAGACCGTGGCGGCGGGAAAGCCGACCGACATCCAGGTGACGACCTCCGCGGGCGGCACCCGGATCCAGCTGTCCGGCACGATCCCGGCAGGCGGTAAGCCGCTGCTGCGCGTTGCCGGCGTCGGCGACCCGGCGGCGTTCGGCCGCACCGCGCTGATCGAGGCACTGGGACGGGCCGGGGTGGAGGTCACGGCGAAGGCGACGGGCCCCAACCCGGCCGGCCGGCTGCCCGGCACGTACGAGGGGCGCCCGCGCGTGGCGGCGTACGTCTCCCCGCCCTACGCCGACTACGCCAAGCTCATCCTCAAGGTCAGCCACAATCTGGGCGCCAACCTCGGTGTGTGCCTGATGGCCGTCTCGGCGGGCGGCAGGAACTGCATGGGCGGCTTCCCGGTGCTGGCCCGCTTCCTGGAGCGCGCGGGCGTCGACAGCGAGCAGGTGCAGCTGCTGGACGGCCGGGGCGGCAACCCCGTCGACCGGGCCACGCCGCGAGCGGAGGTCCAGATGCTGACGTACTGGCAGCGCACGCCCGAGGCGAGGCGCTTCCGGGAGTCGCTGCCCGTCCTCGGCGTCGACGGCCTGCTGGCGGACAACTGCCGCGACTGCCCGGCGCGGGGGAAGGTGTTCGCGAAGACCGGCGCCGTCGTCGGACTGGACGCGCTGGGCGCCCGCCTGGCCGTGGGCGCCATCACGATCGCCGGCTATCTGGACAAGGGCGGCGGCCGCTTCGACACCTTCTACGCCGGTGTGAACGGTGCTTCCACCCCGACGACGGATCCCGCGGGCGTCCTGACCATCGCCGACGACCTCGCGATGATCGCCGCCTACCTCCAGGAGGACCCGGCGCGGCCGGCGCGGTGATGCGGCCGCCGCGACGGCCGCCGCGACGGCCGCCTGCCGAGCACTCTCACGCGTCTTCAGCGCTCTCCCGAGCGGTTCTTCAGCGCTCTCCCGAGGTCATCGAGTGACCACGGCCGCCAGGGAGGGGTAGTGCAGGACCAGGCCGTCCTCGTCGAACGCGACGTCGCTGCGGAAGCCGTCCGACTCGTAGCGGATGTGCGCACCGTGCCCGGCGCGGGCCAGGGGCGTGTAGCGCTGGCGGTCGGCGCGGACGGTCAGGTCGGGAACGGAGACCCAGGCCATCAGGAACTCGTGCGGCTCGCCCACGGGCTCGCGGTGCAGGCCGTGACGCAGCACGGGCATGGTGTTGGTCAGCGGGCACAGGCCGAGGTCGCAGTCGAGTGCGCCGTCGAGGTCGGGGCGGCGCACTCCGTCGGCGGTCCAGCGCCCGGCGTCGTTGCGCAGGTCCAGCCGCCGGGCCGCCCCTTCGCCCTCCACCGTGACGTGCAGCCGCGAGGTCACGTAGCGGTCGGCGGTCTCCAGCTCGTACGTCACCCAGTAGGGCTCCGGGACCAGGCCGACGGCGCGCCCGCGCGCGGTCAGCCGCCCTTCACCGAGTGAGAGCCAGGCCGTCGCGTGTCCCCTGGCCGGGAGGATCTCCCAGGTGCGCGAAAGGTTCCGGGTGCCGGTCATGGGGGCGAGCCTACGCCGGACGGGCGCGCGGCCGACGCGCCGGGCGCCCGCACGTCGGTTACGTTGCCCATGGCCGGTGTACCGGCCCGACGCCGTAGCCGCACCGTTCGAGGAGAGTGACCATGCACGACACGGACACGGACACGGTGGAGGCGAACATCCGGACCGCCGAAGTCTCCCTCGCCTCGAACGTCTACCCGCGGGGAACCGTCGTCGAGGCGCGTACCGCCCTGCGGGCCGCGCAGGACGCCCGGCTGCGCGGCGACGTGGCGACGGCCCTGGCGGCGTCCGAGATCGCCCTGCGCCTGCTGGCCGATGCCCTGAGCTGACCGTACCCGGGACCGGCCCGGGCGCCCGGCCGGCGGCACGGATCCGACCGGCAGGCTCCGTGCCGCCCGGGCCGGCGCTCGGCCCCGTGCGCACACGCGGGCGCTCAGCCCGTGCAGACACGCCGGTGCTCGGCCCGTGCGCACACGCGGGTACGTCAGCCCGTGCGCACACGCGGGTGCGTCAGCCCGTGCGGACACGCCGCTGTGCCATATGGGCTGTCAGCCGGTCCGCCCACGCGACGGTCTCCCGCGCCGGGTCCGCCCCGGCGGGCAGGGCCGGTGCGCTTCCTGCCACCGCGCGCCCGGCGAAGCCCGTGGCCAGGTGCGGCGGTCGCAGGTCGAGGACCAGCACCCCGCGGTCTTTCACTTCCCGGCCCAGCACGCCGAGCCAGCAGCCCAGCGCCGCCTTGGACGCGGCGAGATCGGCGGTTCCCCGCAGGGGCCGGTCCACGATCCGGCCGGTCACGGCCGCCAGGAAGCCGCCGTCCGTCAGCGCGGGCAGCGCGCCGCGCAGGACGGCCATGGGGCACAGCGCGTTCACCGTCAGCAGGTGTTCGCCGACGGCGTCCGGGGTGCTCGCCGCCGGGCCGAACCCGGCGACGCCGACGGTCACCAGCACACCGTCGAGGCCGCCGAGTTCGCCCGCCGCCCAGGGGCCGAGCTCGGCGCACTGGTCCAGCGCGTAGGCGTCGAACCGTCTCATGGGGGCGTCACCGCCCGTGCGGGCCGCCGACACGAGCCGGCCCCGGTCACGGCCCGCGACGGCCAGGGCGGCTCCGCGGCGGGCGAGTTCGGCGACCGCCCGTCCGCCGAGCTCACCCGTGGCCCCGGCCACGAGGATCCGTACGCCGTCCAGCGACATGCCGGTCACCTCCGGGTGGTGATCGCGCGTGCCTGAGCGCTCCCGCCGATCGACGCGGCGCCCGCACCCGCGCCCGCAACGTCGCGGGTGCCGGGGCTGCCCGCTTGCCCGGGGTGACGCCGGCGCCAGTACGGGTTGTCGTGCGGCAGGCCGCCGCTCACCCGGCCGTACATGCCGAAGGTCACCACGAGCAGCCCCATCACGAAGCTGAAGACGACGTTGGACATGCTGAAGTCCAGGACGTTCGCGGACTTGCCGATCAGGAAGAGGTGGACGAAGCCGCTCAGCAGGAACAGACCGCCGACCGTCATCTTCACCGTGGAGGCCACGTTGCCCCCGATCGCGGCGGCGGCGAGGAGCAGCCCTCCGAAGACCAGGGAGATCAGGCTCAGCAGCCCGTTCGTGGACAGGCCGGCGATCCGTGACCCGTCCGTGCCGAAGAAGGCGAGCTGGTCGGCGAAGCCGAGGACGCCGAAGGCGAGGAGGATCGCGCCGCACAGGGCGGCCCCGAAGCGGTAGACCAGGTTGAGGCGGTGGTCCACGGGAAGTTCGTCACGCATGGTCACGGCGTACTCCTAGGGTTCTCCCCCCGGGCTGAGGACGCCAGTCTGTCTCCGGTGGGCGGCCCGGGGCATCTTGCGTCGGTTGCGCGTCGAAGCCGCTCACGCTGTGACCTCCGGTGACCCCCGGGGGCGCGCGGCGATGCGGACCCGGCTCCGGGCCCGCATGATGAAGCTGCCGCACCATTGCCGGAGCACCGAAGGGAACGACAGACATGCACGCACAGCGGTACCAGCTGGTGTTCCCGGACCGCCTCGCCGACGACGAGGACGTCGTGGTCGTCTCCCGCACGGACCGCAGCGGCCCCGGCGGGCACCCCGTCTACTCCGACGAGACCGGGATCGTCCAGGCCGAGATCAGTGACCAGGACGAGGTCCGCATGCTGCCGACGGGCGGCCAGCAGCAGCCCGTCCAGGGAGTCCAGGCCCACCCGCTGCCGGACTGACCCCGCCCCCGCCTTCCGCCGGTGATCGTGGCGGCGGCCGGTATCCCGTAGGCTCGCCGAATGGCGAAGTACTTCGACGTGCACCCCGAGAACCCCCAGCCGCGCACCATCGGCAATGTCGCGGACAGCATCCGCTCCGGCGCGCTCGTCGCGTATCCGACCGATTCGTGTTTCGCGCTGGGCGCCCAGCTCGGCAACCGCGACGCCCTGGCACGCATCCGGTCGATCCGCAACCTCGACGACCGGCACCACTTCACCCTCGTCTGCCACAACTTCGCGCAGCTGGGTCAGCTGGTGCACATCGACAACGACGTGTTCCGGGCCATCAAGGCGGCCACCCCGGGGCCGTACACCTTCATCCTGCGCGCGACGAACGAGGTGCCGCGCCAGCTGCTCCACCCGAAGAAGAAGACGGTCGGGGTCCGGATCCCCGACCACGTCGTGACCCAGGCCCTGCTCGCCGAGCTCGGTGAGCCCCTGCTCTCCAGCACCCTGCTCCTGCCCGGCGAGGAGGAGCCCATGACGCAGGGCTGGGAGATCAAGGAACGGCTGGAGCACCTGGTGGACGCGGTGCTCGACTCGGGTGACTGCGGGACCAGCCCGACCACCGTCATCGACTTCTCCAGCGGCGAGGCCGAGATCGTGCGCGCCGGCGCCGGGGACACCAGCCGCTTCGAGTGACGGCCGGACCGTCCGCGGCGGCTACGCGTGGGCGAGTTCGCGCACCGTGGCCATGTCGCTGAACGGGATCAGCTGCTCCCCGACGATCTGGTGCGGTTCGCTGCCCTTGCCGGCGATCAGCACGGTGTCCTCGGGGCCCGCGGCCGACAGGGCGAAGGCGATCGCCTCCCGGCGGTCGGCGAACCGCTCGAAGGGGGTCCCCGTCGCCCGCAGACCGGGGGCGATCTGGTCCAGGATGGCCTCGGGGTCCTCGTGACGGGGGTTGTCCGAGGTGAGGACGCACAGGTCGGACCGGGCGCCGGCGATGCCGCCCATCTCGGCCCGCTTGGTGGTGTCGCGGTCCCCGCCGCAGCCGAAGACGGTGATGACACGGCCGTGTGCGAAGCCGCGGATGGCGGTCAGGACCTTGTCCAGGGAATCCGGGGAGTGGGCGTAGTCCACGATCACCGAGGTGCCCAGCGGGGTACGGAAGCGCTCGAACCTGCCGGGGACGGGCGGCATCCGGTCCAGGGCGTCCACCAGGGGGCCCAGGTCGTGCCCGAGCACGTGGCATGCCGCCAGCGTGGCCAGGGCGTTGGACACCGAGAACCGGCCGGGGACGGGCATCGACGCCGGGTAGGCGCGTCCCTCGTGGTGGAGCGTGAACCGGGTGCCCGCCGCGCTCACCACGAGGTCGCTGGCGCGGTAGTCCGCGGGAGCGTCCAGGGCGTACGTGGTGACCGCGCCCGGCATCAGGGCCGTGATCCCGGCGCCCACCGGGTCGTCGACGTTCACCACCGCCCGCCGGCACAGGCCCTGGAACAGGCGCAGCTTGGCGTCGCGGTAGTTGTCCATGGTGCCGTGGTCGTCCAGGTGGTCCTGCGTCAGGTTGGTGAAGACGCCGACGTCGATGAAGGTGCGGTCGACGCGGTGGGTCAGCAGGGCCATCGAGGTGGCTTCGAGCACCACGCTGGACGCTCCGCGGTCGCGCATGTACCCGAGGAGGTACTGGAGGTCCGGCGATTCCGGCGTCGTGAGCACGGACGGCGGCATCAAAACGGGCTCGTCGCCGATCCGGCTGCCGGCCGTCCCTATGACGCCGACCTTGGCGCCCGCCGAGCTCCGCAGGACCGATTCGACCATGTAGGAGACCGAGGTCTTCCCGTTGGTGCCGGTGATCGCCACCATGTCCATCTGCCGCCCCGGTTCGCCGAAGTGGCGCGAGGCGATGACGGCGGCGGCCGTGCGGGTGTCGGGGACCCGGACGGCGCATGCCCGGGACGGCCAGACCGGTGGGGGCAGGACCGGGCCCGCGCCGTCGATGACGACGGCGGCCGCGCCCCGGGCGAGGGCGGCCGGCACGGAGTCGGGGCCGCCTTCCTGGTGGCCCGGCACCGCGATGAACAGCGACCCCGGCAGCACCCGCTCGACGTCGAAGGTGACTCCCGCGGTGATCGGCACGTCCGGATCGCCCCGCACCACGTGGTGTTCCTGTCCGGCCAGCAGCTCGCTCAGCTTCACGATGATCCCTTCGAAGCGGCCGGACCCCGGTGGTGCGGGCCGTGGCCGGGCAGCGGTCCGCGACGGCGTGCGCAGACCGCGGTGGTGACGTGGAGCGTGGCCGGAGCGGCGTCGCCCCCGCGGATCCGGGTACGGCAGCGCGCTACGGCAGGAAGGACCCGTCCGGTGTGCGGGGAAGGGCGGCGTACCGGCGACCTGGGCCGGGCGGTGCGGACTTGCGGGAGAGGGGGGCCGGGCGGGGCCGTGCAGGGTGGTCGCCGGGCGGGGCCGTGCAGGGAGTTCGCTAGCCGTGGCCGTGCAGGGAGGTGCGGCGCGTCCGGGGCGCCACGGCAGCCGCCGGGCGCGGCGGGCCGTCGGCTGCCCGGCCCGTGGCCGCCGGGCACGCGGAGGCGGCCCGGGGCGGGCACTGCCTCGTCATACGTGTGCGAACCATGGGCCGAGTGTACGGCCGGTGGGAGCCCGCGGATCCCACCCCGCGCGCCCGGGCTCCGTCCGCGGCCCGTATACGCCTCGTATACGGCCGGCCCTGTCCGCGGGCGGGCCCGGCCGTCACTTCTCGTAGTTGGTGAGGACGCAGCCCTCGGTCTGTGCCTTCTCCAGGCGGTATCCCGCCGGTGCCCGGAAGCCCGGCTCGCAGTTCAGGGAGAGGAACTGCAGCTGGTAGAGACCGTCGCGGACCGCACGGCTGTTGGTCTCCACCGCGATGTTCTCGCCGACCAGGAGCCTGCTCGCGGTGGCCTTGAGGCGTCCGTCGTCCTTGAGGTCGGCCTGCTGGGCGGCCTTCGCCTTGTTCTGCAGGGTTTTCATGTCACGCACCACGTCGAGCCAGTTCAGGTCGTGGGCCCGCTGCTCCCCCGCCGGTTCGCCGCAGATGGCGCGTTCCCTGATGCCCCACGCGAGCTGCTCGCCCTCCACGACCGGCTGGTAGTCGATCGAGGAGGCGGCGACGGCGTCGGGTGCGGCGGACATGTGCGTGCAGTCGACGGTATGGGGGTGCACGAGCTTCTTCAGCTCGTCCATGCTGCCCGCCCGGGGCAGGCCGAGGCTGCCCTGTGCGGGCCCGCCGGGCTTCGCGGACTGCCCGCCCGCCGAGGCCGGGTCCTCCTGGGGGGTCTGGAAGTTCGGGCTGCCCTCGCCGTCCGAGCTCCCGACGAAGTCGCTGAGTACGCAACCGTCGACCAGTGCCTTCTCCCGCTTGTAGCCCTCGGGTACGGCGAAGGTCGGATTGCAGGTGAGGATGCGCAGGTCCGACTGGGCGAGGGCGAGGGCCGTCTTGGTCTCGGTCGGTGTGACGGCGTAGTGCTCGCCCACGAAGACCCGGCTGTTGAGGCCGTACGCACCGCGGCCGGCCGCGATCTCGTCCATGACGTGCTGCTTGTAGCCCGCCTGGAACTCCTTCATGTCGGCGGCCGTGTAGAAGACGATCTCGCCGTGTCCGGTGCGGTCGCTGCACACGCCGCGCTCGGTCACGGACCACTTGCCGGGCGTCGTGAGGTCGGTCAGCGGCAGCCGGCCGTCGTCGGGCTTGGTGCCCATGTTCTCGCAGGACGCGTACCGCTGGACGTACTTCTGCGCCTCGGCCAGGGATCCGGGCGTCGCGACGGGGGCAGTGACGGCTCCCGTCGCGGCGGCCTGCCGGCCGCCGGGCTCGGAGTCCTCGCAGGCGGTGAGGGCGGCGCAGGAGGCGAGGAGGACGGTCGCGGCGAGGACCCGCTGTAGGCGCATGGTGTGCTTTCGTCTGGCATGGGCACGCACGGGGCGTGGGCGTATGGCGTGCACATGCTAGACGTGGTGGTCGATGTGGATCAAAGGCGGCCACTGCATGGCGTCCCCATCTGCCGCCGCGGCAAACGGTGTTGCCGTGGGCGACGCGCCGCACGCCCCCTCAGGCGGGCGGACCGTCCTCGCCGACCGCGGGCGCGGGGCCGGCCACCGAGACCTGGTGGATCCGCAGGGCCAGCTGGAGTTCCAGGGCACGTTCCGGGCGCTGCCAGTCCCGGCCGAGGAGCCGTCCGATGCGGTCCAGGCGCTGCACCACCGTGTTCACGTGGAGGTGCAGCGCCGCCTTGGTCTTGGCCTGGCTCATCCCGAGGGCGAAGTAGGTGCGCAGGGTGTGGGTGAGGTCGGTGCCTCGCCTGGCGTCGTAGGCCAGGAGCGGGCCCAGCGTCCGGCGCACGTATGCGCCCAGGTCGGCGTGGTCCCCCAGGAGGATGCCGACGAAGCCCAGGTCGGCCAGGGCCGCCCCGGTCCCCCGGTTGCCCAGGGCGTGCAGGGCGGCCAGCGCGCGGCGGGCTTCGGCGTGGGCGCGGGCGAAGTCCGGGGGCCCGGTCACGGGGCGGCCCGCGGCCCCGACGGTGACCGGGGCGGCCACCGCCTGGGCCAGTTCGGCGGCGAGCCCGGCGGCGCAGTCGCTGGGGTTGTCCGAGGGACAGATGAGGACGACGTCCTCGTGGTGCTGCCCGGCCAGGCCCTTGCGCGCCCGCGCGGTGCGGGCGGCCACCGCCAGCAGTCGCGGGCGCGGGACGGTGTCGGCGTGCAGGACGAACACCGCGTGCGGCTGGGCGAGGTTCACGCCGAGGCGGCGGGCGCGGGCGGCCAGTCCGGCGGGGTCGGCGGCGCGGGTGAGGAGGTCGCCGAGCAGTTCGCCGCGTACCCGGTCCTCGGTCTCGGTCACCGAGCGGCGCAGGAGCAGCAGCAGGGCGGTGACGACGCTGGCCCGTTCGAAGAGGCGGCGGTCGGCGTCCGTCAGGTCGGCGCGGCCGGTGAGCGCGATGCTGCCGAGCAGTTCGTGTCCGGCGAGGACCGCGCACACCCAGGTGCCCTGGACGGGCACGGCGCGGCCGCCCGCCCGGGAGGCGGCCACGGCCTGGGGGGCCGGGGGCAGGGGGTCCGCGCCGGCCCGGGCCAGTTCGGCTCCATCCGCGTCGTGGATGAGCATGCCGCCCTGGAGGACGGCTCCGATGGCGGTGGCCACTTCGGTGATGCCGGCGCCCCGCAGGACCAGGTCGGTCAGCCGGTCGTGGGCGTCCTCGGCCCGTCGCATGGCCTGGCTGTGGGCCTCGATCGTCTGGGAGGCGGCGTTGAGTTCGACGAGCGCGTTGCGCGTCTCCTCCAGCAGCCGGGCACTGTCGATGGCGATGGCGGCGTGGTCGGCGAGGGAGGCCAGCAGGGCGACCTCGTCCGGGGTGAAGGTGCGCGCGGTGCGGTCCGCCGCGTAGAGGACGCCGATGACGCGGGTGCCCAGGCGCAGCGGCACGCCGAGGATGGCCCGCAGTCCTTCCTCGGCGACGGCGCTGTCGATGGTGGCGGTGTGCTTGAAGCGCGGGTCGTCGCGGTAGTCGCCGGTCGTGTAGGGGCGGGCCGTTTCGGCGACGAGCCCGCCCAGCCCCTCGCCCATGCCGAGGCGCACCTGCTGGAAGGCGGCCGAAACGGAGCCGTCGGTGACCCGCATGTAGGTGTCGCCGGCCTCGTCGTCGTTGAGCGAGAGGTAGGTGACGTCCGTGCCGAGGAGGAGTTTGGCGCGGTGGACGATGGCCCGCAGTACGGCGTCCAGGTCGCGCAGCCCCGCGAGGTCCCCGGCGGTGTCGAAGAGCGCCGCCAGTTCGGCTTCGCGCCGGCGGTGCTGGCTGAGCGTGCGGCGGATGGTGAGCGCCACCTGCGTGGCCTCGGCGACGGCATGGATCTGCGCGGCGGGCAGGCCGGCCCGGCGGGCCGTCTCGGCGGGCTGCGCGAAGTGTTCGGCCGGGGCGCCCTGCGCCAGCAGGTCCAACAGGTGCCGCAGGGCGGTCCACGCCTCCCCGTCGCCGGGGTGCGTCGCGGGGTGGGGCATGTCGGCTCTCCGTGGTGCTGGGCGGGTGGCGCGGGGACGTGCCGGGTGGCGCGGGGACGTGCCGGGACGGCCCGGTGCGGCGCGGGGCGCAGCACCGGCCGGGGCCGCCGCCGTCGCCGGCCTTGCGGCCGGGCCGGCGACGGCCTCGTACTGGACGTACTCGCGTGGTCCGGCAACGCCGCGAGGTGCCGTGCCGGGCGCCGCGACCCGGTGAACCCCGCCGGTCACAGCATTAGCTGCCCGCGGAGACCTGACCTGTCTCGGCCTGGCGGCCGCCCGGAACCGGGGCGGCGGCCCGGCCGTGCGACCGGGACAGGCTACGCCCGCGCGTCTCGCGCGCCGCCAGGACGGTCACGCTCGTGACCGCCGCCGCCGCGGCGAGGTAGATCGAGACCGGCAGGGCGGAGCCGTAGTCGTCGAGGAGGGCGACCGCGATGATCGGGGCGAGGGCGCCGCCGATGATGGAGGCGAGCTGGGAGCCCATCGAGGCGCCGGAGTAGCGGACCTTGGTGTCGAACATCTCGGAGATGAAGGCGGCCTGGGGCCCGTACATCGCTCCGTGGAAGAGCAGTCCGATGGTGACGGCCGCGGTGATGGCCGGGAAGGACTTGGAGTCGAGCATCGCGAAGAACGCGAAGGCCCAGCCGATCATGCCGACGGAGCCGATGAGGGTGACCGGCCGGCGGCCGATCCGGTCCGAAAGGGCGCCCCATGCCGGGATGGTGACGAAGTGGACGGCCGAGCCGATCAGTACGGCGTTCAGACCCGCGCTCTTGGACAGGCCCAGGTGGGTGGTCACGTAGACCAGCAGGAAGGCCGTGATGATGTAGTAGGAGATGTTCTCGCCGAGACGGGTGCCGACGGCGGTGAGGACGCCGCGCCAGTTCGTCCGGAACACCTCCACCACCGGCGGCTTGTGTGCGGCGCCGGCGTCAGCGTGCTCGGCGGCCTTGGCCTGGGCTTCGAGGAAGACCGGGGATTCGGAGACGGACACGCGGATCCACAGGCCGATCGCCACCAGTACCCCGGAGAGCAGGAAGGGGATCCGCCAGCCCCAGGCGAGGAAGGTCTCGTCGGACTGGACGGCGGCCAGCAGGGCCAGCACGCCGGTGGCGAGCAGGTTGCCGCCGGGGGCTCCGGCCTGGGGCCAGGAGGCCCAGAAGCCGCGGTGCTCGTCGTCCCCGTGCTCGGAGACGAGCAGGACCGCCCCGCCCCACTCGCCGCCGAGGGCGAAGCCCTGGATCAGGCGCAGCAGGGTGAGCAGGACCGGTGCGCCGACGCCGATGCCGGCGTGGGTGGGCAGCAGGCCCATCGCGAACGTGGCGCCACCCATCAGCACGAGGCTGAGGACGAGGAGCTTCTTGCGGCCGATCTTGTCCCCGTAGTGGCCGAAGACCACGCCGCCCAGGGGGCGGGCAGCGAAGCCGATCGCGTAGGTGAGGAAGGCGAGGAGGGTGCCGACCAGCGGCTCACTGCTGGGGAAGAACAGCTTGTTGAAGACCAGCGCGGCGGCCGAGCCGTAGAGGAAGAAGTCGTACCACTCGATGGTGGTGCCGATGAGGCCGGCGCTGATGATGCGGCCGATGCCGGCCCGGCGGGCCGGGGTTGCCTGGGACGGCCGGGATGTCTGCGATGCCATGGCGGGGGTACCCACATTTCGGCTGGGGACGGACGGAGGGGCGAGCGGGGGCGAACGGAGGGGTGACCGGGTGACCCGGGGGGTGGGGTGAGCGGGGTGGGCCCGGCGCGGTCGTTCAGGCGGCGGTCCAGCCGCCGTCCAGCGGGATCGATGCGCCGGTGAGGTAGCCGCTGTGGGGGCCGCAGAGCCATACGACGACGCCGGCGACCTCCTCCGGTTCGATCAGCCGCTTGATCGCGGAGCGGCTGAGCAACACCTCGCCGACCACCTGGCCGGCGTCGATGCCGTGTGCGGCGGCCTGGGCCGCGATCTGCCGTTCCACCAACGGGGTGCGCACGTAGCCGGGGTTGACGCAGTTGCTGGTGATGCCGTGCGGGGCGCCTTCGAGGGCCGCCACCTTGCTCAGGCCCTCCAGGCCGTGCTTCGCAGTCACGTAACCGGCCTTGAAGGCGCTGGCCCGCAGGCCGTGGACGCTGGAGATGTTGACGATGCGGCCCCAGCCGCGTGCGCGCATGTGCGGCATGGTCCGGCGGAGCAGCAGGAAGGGGGCCTGCACCATCACCTTCTGGATGAGCTCGAACCGCTCCGGGGGGAAGTCGGCCAGGGGGGCCACGTGCTGGAGACCGGCGTTGTTGACCAGGATGTCGATGTCGGCCGGCAGCTCCTCGACGAGTGCGCCGTGGGCGAGGTCCACCACATGGGCCCGCCCGCCCGTCTCCTGCGCGGCGGCCGCGGCTGCTTCGGCGTCGATGTCCACCACGTGGACCAGCGCCCCCGCCGCGGCGAGCGCCCTGGCGCAGGCGCGTCCGATTCCGCTGCCGGCGCCGGTCACCAGGGCGGTGCGGCCCGCCAGGTCGACACCTGCTGTCCCGTCGAACGCGGGAGTGATTCCGCTTGTCATGGCGGGAAGCATGCGTGACGCGGACGCGTCACTCCCATGGGTGTGCCCACCACAGTCGGGCCGCCGCAGGTGTGGGTGTCCCCCAGGGTCCGGCTCCGTACGCCACCTGCCCGTGGTCCCCCCGGAGGCCGGGGCCGTGGCCTGGGGTGCGCAGCCGGTGTCGGCGATGACGTAGTGGCCCGGCGGGGACTCCCCCAGGGTGTGGGCGACGAAGATGCCGGAGAGCCCCATGCCCTGCTGCGAGCCCTTGGCGCAGGCGCGGCCGGCCCCGCCCCGTGAGCGGAAGTCCGCACGTCTCCACCGGTGCGGGAGAGCCGTCCCGCGCGGTGTGTTCCATCAGCACGGTCACCCGCCGGGCCCCGTGGACCGGGTCCATGGCGCCGCCCAGCCCCTTGACGGTCCGGCCGGGGACCACCCGACGGCCCCGGTCATGGCGTTCTGCCCCACAATCCGCCTGGCGGGCATGTGCCCGTGGACCACCCGCCGATCCGGCTCCCGGACGGCCCGGGTCGTCCGGGCCGTCCCGTTCGTCCGGCTGGCCCGGTACCTGCCCTGCCGGGCGGGCCTCTCAGGCCGGGGCCGTGCCGGGGCCCGGGACGAGGCCGTCGGCGACCAGGCCGTCGAGGACCGCCTGCCCCAGGGCCTGCACGGCCGACTGCGGGCGGACCATCACGGTGAACTCCTTGACCCGGCCCGCCCCGTCGAACTGGAGCAGGTCGATCCCGTGGATCTGCCTGCCGTTCACGACGGCCCGGAAGGGCAGGATCGCCGACGGCGCCTCCTGTCCGTCGGAGCTGGTCTCGGCGGCGCCCTCGAAGTACCCGACGTACCGGAGGTCTTCGAAGGTGCGCAGCAGGACCCCGAAGAGACCCATGACCATCCGCCTGCCCTCGAAGGGGGTGAACTTGACCGGACTGTAGAGCCTGATGTCCTCGGCGAACAGGTCCTCCAGCGCGGCGAGATCACGCTTCTCCACGGCGGCGCGGAATCGTTCGGCAGTCTCCATGACCCCTCCTGATACTCAAGAAAATGACTATTCACTTTCTTGCGTATGATGCACCGGACCGGCGAGGCAAGGGAAGGGGTGGCCGCGATGGCCCTGCGACACGCCGTGCTGGCGGCGCTGCTGGACGGCGACTACAGCGGGTACCAGCTGGCGAAGGTCTTCGACGTGAGCGTCGGCAACTTCTGGCACGCGCTCCCCCAGCAGCTGTACGCCGAGTTGGCCAAGCTGGAGAAGGAGGGACTGGTCGCCGGCCGCCAGGTGGTCCAGGAGACCCGGCCCAACAAGCGGGTGTTCCAGGTGACGGATGCCGGTCGCGCCGCGCTGGAAGCCTTCGCCGTGGCCGCGGCGAAGCCGTCGGTCATCCGCGACGACCTGCTCGTCAAGGTCCAGAGCGCCGACCGCATCGGCACCGGCCCGGTGATCGAACAGCTGGAGGAGCGGGCTGCCGCGGCCGAAACGAAGATCGAATTCCTCGAAGGGCTGCTGCGGGAGATGCGCGGCGACCTCGACGAGGAGGAGTTCTTGCTGCGGGGCGAGCGGATCGGCGGATACCTGACCTGCCTGCGCGGCGTCACCTTCGAACGGGGGCACCGGGACTGGTGCCTGGAGACCGCGGCCACCCTGAGGAAGAGGCGGACGACCGATGCCCGGCACTGAGTACCTGCGGTACGTCGCACTGGGCGACAGCCAGACCGAGGGCGTCGGGGACGGGGACGACACCACCGGCCTCCGCGGCTTCGCCGACCGGCTCGCCGAGCACCTCGCGGTGGTCGACCCGGCCGTCCGGTACGCCAATCTGGCGGTACGGGGCCGCCTCGCCGCCCAGGTCCGCGCGCAGCAGCTGGCGCCCGCCCTGGCCCTGCGCCCCGACCTGGTCACCGTCGTCGCCGGGGTCAACGACCTGCTCCGGCCCCGGTTCGACGCGGTGGAGGTGGCCGGACACCTGGAGGAGATGTTCGCCGCGTTCACGGCGGCCGGCGCGCACGTGGTGACGGTGACCTTCCCCGACCTCGGCGAGATCGTGCCCTTGGCCCGGCCGCTCGGATCGCGCGTGTCGGGTCTCAATTCCCGCATCCGCGCCGCCGCCGCCCGGCACGGGGTCACGGTCGCCGACATCGGCGGGCAGGCCATCGCCCGCGACCCGCGACTGTGGACGGCCGACCGCCTGCACGCCAGCCCCCTGGGCCACGAACGGATCGCCGCCGCCCTCGCCCGGGCCGTCCGGCTGCCGGGGAGCGACGATGCCTGGACGCTCCCGCTGCCGCCCCGGACGCTGCCCGGCCCGTGGCAGGCGACCGCAGCGGAACTGCGCTGGGCGGCCGGTTTCCTGGGCCCCTGGGTCGCCCGGCGCGTACGGGGCCGGTCCTCCGGCGACGGCCGCACCGCGAAACGCCCCCGGCTCCTTCCCGTGGGCGCGGCTGCGGGCGGCGCCGCGGAGGTCGCGCGGACGGAGACCGAAGGGGCGTGAAGCCGCGCCCCAACTGGACCGCCTTCACGGGCAGTCCGCTGCCCGACGCCCCGCAGGGCATCCACGCCGGCGCCCGGCCCACGCCGACGCCGATCCCGTCCACATGTTCCACCCCCGCCGGCCGGGCTACGTCAACCGCTCGTACAATCTGCTTCCCGGAGACATATTGCTCTTCCGGTACAAGGGTCACAGCGGCTACGACCACACGGCCGTGGCCAGGAACGGGGGGAAGATCGTGGAGGTCGGTACCCTGAGGCCGAGGTCCCGGTGAGGTACGGGCCGGCCCTGCGGGCCGCACTCGGCTGCACCCTGTCGCTGGGCGTGCTGACCGCCTGCTCGGCGCAGTACGCCGCCGAGCAGACGAACTTCACCGGCGACTACAGCAGCCACCCGCCGCTCGCCGTCGTCGGGTATCCGTCCACGGGGTCGTTGGGGATCACCCAGCAGGTGGTGTGGCGGATCGCCGACGGGGACGCCGACGCGCTGGCGGCCCTCGTGTCCGACGACCGGGGCGAGGGCGTCCCCGAGAAGACCGCCGAGAACTGGATCACAGCGTTCCGCAAGGGCGCCCGCGGGAAGGTCACCGCGGAGTTCTACGACGAGGGTTCGTACCGGCAGACCGTCGTGCTCTACCTGCACGACACCGGTCAGATCAAAGGGATCTACGTCCGGGCCGTGAGCGTGGACCACAAGGACGTGTGGCGGGTGGGCATGGCCGAACCGGATCCCGGTGAAGCCACCGCCGTGGAACCCTGGGTACCGAAGACGCCCGGCGAGCTCGGCTCCAAGAGGGCGGGGTGAGCTGACCGGCTCCCGGCATGCACGAGGGGCGCCGCTCCGTGGGGAACCACGGGGCGGCGCCCTTCGCCGCGCCACCGGTCGGTTATCGTCCGTCACCTGGCGGATGTGACGGACACGGGGATGTGACAGTGAGCGGAAAAGACGATCTGGCGCGGCGCTTCGAGGAACACCGCGGCCACCTGCGGGCGGTCGCCTACCGCATGCTCGGCTCGCTCAGCGAGGCGGAGGACGCCGTTCAGGAAGCCTGGCTCAAGCTCGGCCGCGCGGACGCCGATGCCGTCGACAACCTGGGCGGGTGGCTGACCACGGCGGTCGGCCGGGTGTGCCTGGACATGCTGCGGTCGCGCACCAGCCGGCGCGAGGATCCGCTGCACGACCAGGAGGGGCTGGTACGCCTCCCGGACCCGGTCGTCGGCCGGGCGGACGGCCTCGACCCGGAGCAGGAGGTCCTGCTCGCCGACTCGGTCGGCACCGCGCTGATGGTGGTACTGGAGACGCTCGCCCCCGCCGAGCGGCTGGCCTTCGTGCTGCACGACATGTTCGCCGTGCCCTTCGACGACATCGCCCCGGTCCTCGGGCGGACTTCCGCCACCACGCGCCAGCTCGCCAGCCGCGCCCGGCGCCGGGTCCAGGGTGCGGCGCCCGCTCCGGACACCGACCGCGCCCGCCTGCGTACGATCGTCGACGCGTTCCTGGCCGCCGCGCGCGGCGGCGACTTCGAGGCTCTTGTGGCTCTCCTCGATCCCGAGATCGTGGCCCGCTCCGACGGCGGCACGCTGCTGCCCAGCGTGCTGCGGCGCGGCGCGTCCGAGGTCGCCTCGCAGGCGATCGCCTTCGCCCGGTTCGCCGAATCCGGCCGTCCGGTGCTGGTCAACGGCCTGCCCGGCGTGGTCTCCCTGGCGCAGGGCAGGCCGCTTTCGGTCATGGCCTTCACGGTCCGGGCCGGCAGGATCACCGCGCTGGACATCCTGACGGACCCGGAACGCCTGGCGCGCCTGGACCTGAGCGCCATCGACGCCTGACCCGCCGCTGCCTGCCGGCCGGGTGGGGCCCGGGCGGGGACGCCGGCCGGCCGGAGCAGGATCACGGGCTGGGGGCAGGGGCCCAGGGGCTGGAGCTGGGGCAGGGGCCCCAGCTACGGCCGGGGCTGGGGCCGGGGCGGGGACACGGTCAGGTGGCGGTGTCCGCCGCCGGTGGGGGCAGGAACTTGGCCGCCTTCAGCGCGAGTTGCGCCGTGAAGTAGGCCGACGCATCGGGGCGCATCCGGGCGAGGGCCACCATGCCCGTGATGACGACGTCGCAGACCTCGTCGTGGACGTCCTCCCAGCTGTGGGAGCGCCCCTTGCGCGGGTTGGTGCCCTTGGCGCCGATCACGGCCTGGGCCGCTTCGCCGAACTCCTCGCCGATCTTCAGCACTTGCAGCAGGTGACTCTCCTCTGGCGGCAGGCCCAGCTCGGCGTCGGCGGCGTCGAAGCGGTCGGCGAGGGCGGTGATGGTGTCCCACGAGGCGGTCACGGCGCGCGGTGCCTTTCTGTCCCGTTGCCCATTGGCGGAAACCCCGCCGAACAGGGACAGCACCCTACCGGCGGGGCAGGGCCGGTCGGCAGGGGCGCACACGCCCACGACGCCCCGCAGCGGCCTCGATTGTCCCCTTGGTGTGGCTGTCGGTGGGATGCGGATGGTTCCTCACGGGTCGTGACGGAGGGAATTCGACAGGTAGTAATTAGATGAATCCCTGACTGAATTCCCGTCAATAGGCCCGCACCGTATATCTCGATTTGATAACGACTCCTTAGGTATGGCCTGGACCAATGGACCGCGACGCGCGTAACTGCCCTTTCTGCTAAGCATTTTGATAGTTCGTCAGATCCGGTCAACAGGTAACGGAACGATTTCTCGAAGCGCACTCCCCTTTGTCCGAATTCTCCGCGGCATTCGTCTGGCAGGCTTCCGCGCACCCACCCATCCGCTCACGATTTGAGGTGCCCATGACAGGACGACGCAGACGGCGCGAACACCGCCGCAAGCCACGGCGGTTGGTACTCCTCACCGCCGCCATGGCCGCGGCGGGTGTGCTCGCCGCAGGCATCGCCTACTCCGGCATCGGTGACGGCGCCCAGGCCGCGGCTCCCGTCGAGGCCGCCGGCGCCGAGACGGCCGCGCCCGCCGCCGCACCCGCCCGCGACCAGGAGCCGGAGCCGATATCCGGCGCGCCCGCCAACGAGAACGCGCGCGGCATGATCTACGACGGCCTCAAGGCCGCGCCGAAGGGCGACCGCTGCGTCGGTGTCTACCGCACCGACGCCGGCCTGTGCACCCACGGCCCCGACGCCCCGCCCCAGGGCGTCGACATCACGAAGGACATCGCGCCCGCCGTCAAGGCGAGCGCCCCGGCGGCCGACCCGGCCCGCCCCGCGACCGACGACCCGGCGACCACGGAAGGCGGCGGGCGTCCTCAGGACGCGCCCGCCGCCGACGCCGCCTCCGCCAAGGCCTCGGCGCCCCAGCCCGCCCCCGCCGCCTCCGCCGGAGGCCAGGCCGTCGCGGCCGGCCCCGCGGGCCAGACCGTCCAGTGCGACGGCGACGGCAGCACCGGCAACCGCGTGCAGGTGGTCTACGTCCACGGCGCCGGCCGCGACCGCTACTCCGAGTACGTCGCCTCCTTCCGCAAGTGGGCGGCCGACGCCGACCTCATCTACGCGACGAGCGCCCAGGAGACCGGCGGAGTACGCCACATCCGCTACGTGACGGCCGCCGACTGCACCCCGACGGTGCTCAACATCGAGCTCCCGGACTCGGCGCTCTCCGAGTTCAGCGCGACCAACGCCGCGCTCGCGGGCAAGGGCCTCGACCGCCGCGACCGCAAGTACATGATCTTCGCGGACACCCAGGTCTACTGCGGCATCGGCACCTTCAACGGTGACGAGCGGCCCGGCCAGGCCAACCAGAGCAACTTCGGCCCCTCCTACGGGCGCACGGACTCCGGCTGCTGGGGCGGCCACACCGCCGCGCACGAACTCGGCCACAACCTGGGCGCGGTCAACAACAGCGCCCCGAACACCAGCCGCGGCGCGCACTGCACCGACGAGTTCGACGTCATGTGCTACTCGGACACCCCGTACTACCCGCAGATGCGCAACGTCTGCACCAACCAGGCGGCCGAGAACATCCTGGACTGCAACCACGACGACTACTTCCACACCAGTCCGAAGGCCGGCAGCTACCTGGCGACGCACTGGAACATCGCCGACAACCAGTTCCTGATGCGGGGCAAGG
This sequence comes from Streptomyces sp. CB00455, assembly GCF_001905445.1. Lineage (GTDB taxonomy): Bacteria > Actinomycetota > Actinomycetes > Streptomycetales > Streptomycetaceae > Streptomyces. The sequence goes on from NZ_LIVQ01000005.1 coordinate 228,917, forward strand.
GCGGTGACGGCACCGACCCGGGTCCGAACCCGAACCCGACACCCACGCCGACCAAGAAGCCCAGCCCGACCCCGACCCCGACCAAGAAGCCCACCGGCGGACCTGCCGTGACGGCTGCCCAGATTCAGGCCACCTCCGTCGTGGTGAGCTGGCCCAAGGTCGAGGGCGCCGCCTGGTACCAGGTCCTGCTGAACGGCAAGCACCTCACCTGGGTCCAGTCCCAGGTGCTGCGCATCTACAACCTCCAGCCCGGCACCTCGTACAAGGTCACCGTCTCCGTCCGCGACAGCTCCGGACGGGACAGCGGACCCGGCAAGGCCGCTTCCTTCCGTACGACGGGTGCGGGCGGCGGGACGACCACCCCGGGCGCCAAGTACCTCCTCGGCAACGGCAGCAGCGGCATGAACGCCGAGGTGTGGGGCGGCCGCGGCGCCGACGGCACCGTGCTCGTCGCCGGCCGCGCCAACGGCTACGCGCAGCAGCAGTGGTACTTCGACGACGCGGGCAGCGGCCGGGTCCGCATCCGCTCCGCGGTGTCCGGCAAGTGCCTCCAGCCCGGCGGCGCCCCCGCCGCCGGCATGTGGGTCGTGCAGCAGCCGTGCGGCGGCAATCCCGCCCAGGCCTGGAAGCTGACCCCCCGCGGCGGTGCGATGACCGTCACGGACCCGAGCGGCGGCTTCGCCCTGACCGTGAGCAACCGCCCCTACTACGGGAACTGGCTGCTCGACCTGCAGCGCGCGGACGGCCGCGCGGCGCAGGCATGGACGGTCCAGAAGGCCGGCTGACGGGCGGCAGCCCCGCAACCGGGCGCCCAGGCGCCCCGTGTCCACCCCCGGCGGACGGCCGCACCGCGCGGCCGTCCGCCGGCCCCTCTCCCCACGCACCCGGAGTACCGCCACGATGCGCAGACGAACCGCTTTCCCGGCCCTCCTGTTCCCCGCCCTCATGGCCGCTCTCGGCCTGACGCTCCTGGCCCCCGCCACGGCCCACGCCCACGGCGACACCGTGAAGGTGGCGGTGACCGGGCAGCGCGACGGCCACGTCACCGCCGATGTCACCTGGCAGAACGACGGGGACGCCGTCGACGAGGCCGTCGCCGGCATGGCGAACGCGGTCAGCGGCGACGGCGCCCGCACCCTGGGCCCCTGGCGGCTGGTCCGCGACCCCGCCGCCGCTCCCGCCGGCTGGATGACGGCCGAAGTGCTGCCGCCGGGTGCCTGGAAGGTCACCGTGGACGTCGGGTTCCCCTCCCTCGGACACGGCACGGGCGAGGTGGCGGTGCCCGTGGTGGACCCCGCGCCGGTCGGCTCCCCGCCGGCCGGCGGCGCACCGGTCCCTTCCGCCTCCGCCCCCGCGCCGAGCGTGCCGGCGGCGTCGCCGGCCGGTCCGACCTCCGGGGCCGCCCCGGCCACCCCGCCCGCCCAGGCGAAGACACCGTCCGCGCAGGCCCCGGACCGCACCGTCTGGTGGACGACGGCAGGCGTGGCGGCTGCCGCGCTCGCCGGCGCGGCGGGCGGTGTGCTGCTCCGCCGCCGGCGGATGCGGCGGATGCGCGCTCAGGGCACGGAGCGGACGTCCGGGTAGAGGCCCAGGTAACGGTAGGCGCCCGACTCGACGCGGTAGAGGTGGGCCGAGCGGTTCCCGGCCAGGGCGTGCGTGTCGCCGTCGAAGGCCAGCGGTTTGGCCAGGCCCTGATGGGTCGTACGGAAGACCCGCCGGGACAGGCCCGCCCGGTCGCGCCCCTCGCCCTCCAGGCCGGTCAGGGCCGCGACCAGCAGGCCCACGGCGTCGTACGCCTCCGTGGCCCAGCGGGCGGGCGCCGTCCCGTGGGCGGCCCGGTACGCGGCGGTGAACCCGGCGGCGTCCGGCACCGCGGCGGGATCGGTGAACAGGGAGCTGAAGATCCAGCCGTCGGCCGCCGGGCCCGCGGTCGAGAGGAACGCGGGCTCCATGGCCTGCTGGATGCCGAGGCGCGGGCCCTGGAACCCGGCCTCGGCAAGTGCCCGGGCGAAGAGCCCGGCGCGCTCCGGGGAGGTGCCGGCGAAGACGGCGGCCTGCGCCCCGGCCCCGGTCAGGGCGCCTGCGGCGGCGGCGAAGTCGGAGCCGCCCGCCGGCATCCGGTGGACGCTCACCGTGCCCTGCGCCGGGGGGCTCTGCTCCAGGACGCGGGTGAGCCGCCAGGCCGGCTCCTGCGCACCGGCGTCCTCCACGACGCCCGTGCGGTGCGAGGGCCGCAGCTGGGAGAGGTAGTACACGATGGCAGAGCCCAGTTGGTCGTCGACGGGGCGGGTGACACACATGGTCCGCCACTGCGTCTGGTACATCTCCGGGCCGTTCACCGACACCAGCAGCTGCGTGAGGTCCGCCGCGAGGCAGGCGGCGGCCACCGCCGGGACGGCGGCGCTCCAGGTGGGTCCGGTGAGGGCGACGACCGTGGGGTCCGCGATGAGTTCGGCGGCCGTCCGCGCCGCGCGCTGCGGATCGCCGGCGTCGTCGCCGACGCGCAGGGCCAGCCGGAAGGGGGCATCGCGCCGGGCGTTGTGTCCGTCCACGGCGAGCCGCATGCCCCGCTCGTGGGCCTGGCCGGTGTCCTTGCCCGGGCCGCTCAGATCCGCCTGGAGGGCGAGGGTGTGGGTACGGAGCCCACCGGCGGGCGGGGTCGCGCCGCCGGTCCGGTCGCGGGTGGCGTACCAGGCGATGGGCGCCCCCGTGACGACGAGCGCTCCCCCGGCCGCGAGCAGCCGCCTGCGGGTGAGGGGCCGTCGGGGTGACGGGGCGTCGAGGCGGGTGGGCTCGGGGGCAGGCAGGTCCAGGGCCCGGGTGGAGCGTTCGGCGATGAGCCGCAGCAGCGGGGCCGGCAGCCACTGGCCGGGCTCCGCGCCGGAGGGATGGCCGGTGGCGCCGGGCGCGCCGCGTCGTGGGTCCGTGAGGAGCGCGCGCAGGTGCGGGAGCGTGGGCCGCGCCGCCGGGTCCTTCGCCAGGCAGGCCGTGACCGGTCCCAGCAACTCGCCCGGGAGCCCTTGAAGTGCGGGCTCCTCGTGCACCGTGCGGAAGACCACCGCCGCCGGGTGCCCGCCGCCGAAGGGCCCGAGGCCGGTCGCGGCGTACGCGAGCACGCACCCCAGGGAGAACACGTCGCTCGGCGGGCCCGGCTCGGGGCCGGCCCCCTGGGCGAGTTCGGGCGCCAGGTAGCCCGGGGTGCCGACGATCGTGTCGACCGCCGTCAGCGTGGTCGCTCCCGTGGCGCGCGCGATCCCGAAGTCGATCAGCCGGGGACCGTCCGCGGCCAGCAGCACATTGCCCGGTTTGACGTCGCGGTGGATGAGCCCGGCCGCGTGCACCTGCTCCAGCGCCTCGGCGAGCCGCGCGCCCAGCGTCCGTACGGTCCCCGCGGGAAGGGGGCCGTACCCGCCCACCGCCTCGGACAGCGCGGGGCCGGGGACGAAGGGGGTGGCGAGCCAGGGCTCGCGCGCTTCCGGGTCCGCGGCGACCACCGGGACGACCCAGCGTCCGGTCAGTCGCCCCGCGGCCTGTGCCTCCCGGCGGAAGCGGGTCCGGAAGGAGGGGTCCGCGGCGCGGTCGGCGCGGATCACCTTGACCGCCACGAGGGTGCCCGCCGGGGAACGGCCCAGGTACACGGTGCCCATGCCGCCCGAACCGAGGCGCCGCAGCAGCCGGTTCCCGCCGATCGCGGAGGGGTCGGCCGCAAGGAGGGGGTGCACGGGCCGCTACCCCGAGGCGGGACGCAGGGACAGCCCGAGGTGGCGGAGCCGGCCGCCCTCCACCTGGTGGTGGTGGTAGACGTTCCCCGTCACCTGCCGGTGCTCGTCGAAGGCGTACTCCCTCGTCAGGCCCTTGAAGGTGCCCTTGCCGAGGGCCGCGAGCAGATCGGCGCGGGCCGGGCGGCCTCCGCCCCGCGCGGCGGTCACCAGCCGGTCGATGACGAGGCCGGCCGCGTCGTAGGCCTCCGCGGTCCACACGTCGGGGGGCGCGCCGTACTGCGCCCGGTGGGCGCGGGCGACGTCCGCCACCTCGGGAGCGTCCGGTCCCGTGTACGGGGCGACGCACTGCCATCCCTCGGCCGCCGGACCGGCGGCGGTGAGGAACTCCGCCCCCACGAGGGTGTAGTCGAGCGCCCGGGGCCCCTTGAAACCGGCGGCGGACAGCAGCCCGGCGGTCTTGGCGGCGCGCGCCGGGGTGCCGGTGTAGAAAAAGGCGTCGATGCCGTGGGCGAGCACGTCCGTGACGACGGCGGCGAGCTCCTCCACGCCGGGCGGTACGACGCGTGAGTAGAGCGTGGCATCGGGTGCGAACAGGGTCAGGGTCCGGCTCAGGTGCAGGACCGCCTGCCAGCCCTCGATGTCCCCCGCGCGGTCGCAGAGGACCCCGAGGCGGCGTACGCCCTGACGGCCGGCCAGTTCGAGGTTGACGACGGAACCCTGGCCGAGGGACAGGGCGCTGGTCTGGAAGAGGCTGCGCCGGTCGGCGACGCCGAAGCTGGTCGCCAGGGCCGAGACCGTGAGCAGGGCCAGGCCCGCCTCCCCGTACACGTCCAGGCAGGGGCTGACGGAGGCGTTGCCCGTCGGGCCGATCACGGCGAGCACGTCGCGGTTCGCGGTCAGACCGGTGGCGGCGGCCGCCGAGCGGTCGGCGCTCCCGGCGTCGTCGGCGGTGGCGACGGTGAGTGTGAAGGGTTTGTCGGCGCGGGAGTTGAAGGCGGCGGCCGCGAGCCGCACACCGCGCTCCTGGGCCTGTCCGATGGCCTTTTGCGGGCCGGAGAGGTCGGCGTGTACGCCGATCACCCACTGCCGGTCGGCCGGTGGGGCGGGGGTCTTGCCGCCGCCGTCCTCGCGCAGCGCCGACCAGGCGGCCAGGCCGCCGCCGGCCGCGAGCAGGGTGCCGCCGGCGGCGAAGGCCAGGAACCGCCTTCGGGTCGGTGCCGGCCGGCCCTTGCCCGGAGCGGGCGCGGCATCGGGATCGGCGACGGTTTCGTCGATGCCGGGCAGCGCGAGCAGCTCGGCGGCGCGCTCGGCGATGGTGGCGACGACCGCGTCGGGCAGCCAGTCGGTGCCCTCCTGCGGGGTGTCCTCGGTCAGTGCCGCGCCGAGCTCGCGCGCGGTGGGGCGGCTGTCGGGGTGCTTGGCGAGGCAGGTGCGCAGCAGAGCGGCGAGTTCGGGGTCGGCGAGGACTTCGGGGCCGAGGTCGGGCTCGTCGTGGACGGTGCGGTAGAGCACGGCGTCGACGGGCCCGGCGCCGAAGGGCAGTCTGCCGGTGGCGGCGTAGGCGAGGAGGCAGCCGAGCGAGAAGACGTCGCCGGCCGGTTCTGCGGGGCGGCCCTCGGCCTGTTCGGGCGGCAGGAAGCCGGGGGTGCCGAGGATCGCTTCTGCGGAGGTCAGGGCGGTGTGCTCGCCGCCGCGGGCGATCCCGAAGTCGATGAGGCGGGGCCGGTCCATGCCGAGCAGGACGTTCCCGGGCTTGACGTCGCGGTGTACGAGGCCCTGCTCGTGCATCACCGCAAGGGCTTGGGCCAGGGCCTTGCCGAGGACGCGTACGGCGCGCGGCGGCAGCGGCCCGTGGGCCGCGACGGCCTCGCCGAGGGAGGGGCCGGGGACGAATGCGGTGGCCAGCCACGGTTCGGCGGCGTCCGGGTCGGCGCCGGTGACCTGGACGGCCCAGGGGCTGTCGACCTGGGCGGCGATGCCGGCTTCGCGGCGGAAACGTGCCCGGAAGTCGGCCTCGTCGGCGTACTCGGTGCGGATCACCTTCACGGCGGCGAGGGCCCCGTCGTCGGTGCGGCCGAGGTAGACGACGCCCATGCCGCCCGCGCCGAGCCGCCCGAGGAGGCGGTGGGCGGCGATCCGGGAGGGGTCCGACGGGTGGAGTCGCTCCATCAGCCCGCCGCCTTCGCGAGGACCTGCCTGGCGTTCGCCATGAGGCGGCTGGTGCCCTGGACGAGGAGGGCCTTGAGCGTATCGTCCGGGAAGCCCGCCGCGCCCTTGCCCGCGGCGGCCATGGTGACCGGCCCGAACTGCCCCTGGGACCAGATGTAGGAGTAGGGGCCGCCGCCCGTCCGGCTGACGTATTGGCCGGCCTCGGTGAAGGCGTCCTCGGTCCAGCCGTTCCCCTGCTCACCGAAGTGGAAGGCGCCGCCCCACAGGCCCTTGATGTCCTCGCCCTCGCGCAGTTCCTGATCGGGGCAGCGCAGGACTTCCTCCATGGCGCGGGCGGTCTCCCAGCCGGATTCCGTGCGGTTGCGGTGCACGGTCACGGTGACGTTGATCTGCACGCGGCCGTGGCCGTTCCCGGCCGGGATCTGGAAGTAGCGGGTGCTGGTGGCGAGGACGTCGGGGGGCAGGCCCTCCGTCTGCCAGACGCAGTCCTGGTCGAGGACCGGCCAGCGGCGGGGGTCGCTCTCGAAGGGCGTGGCGCGCTCGACCTCGGGTCCGAAGGCCTGCTGGGCGATCACGATGCGGCCGAGCAGGTCGCGGGCCTCGTCCCTCGTCCGGGGCTGCTTGGTCTCGTCCAGTTCGGGCACGAGCGGCGCGGCGGACGGGCTCGGCGCGGCCGGCGCGGCGGCGGCGGCCGTACCGGAGGCAGCGGCGCTCGCTCCGCCCTTCGCCGCCCGGGCGGCCCCGCCCCCGCCCCCGCCCCCGCCCCCGGCACCCGAGCATCCGGCGAGTACGAGAAGGCCCGCCGCCACACAGCCGCACGTGCGCAGTGCGGAGCCTCGTCTGTCTGTCATGTGTCCCCCCACGGACGGATGGTACCGCCCCATCCCCGCCGCAACTGGCTTATCGCGAAGCCTGGTTGACTACGGATGAGGCGGTCGGCGGCAGTGGGCGGTCTGCGTGGCGCGCGGGCGCCGGGACGTCACTTCGCCGGGGTCAGGTGTTCCCACAGGAAGGTGTGGACGAGGGCTTCGTTGAAGGCTGTCTGCCCGTGGTCGGTGGCGCCGGCGTGACCGCCGCCGAGGTGCTCGTGGAAGAGGACGGGGTGGCCCGACTCGCGCAGCCGGGCGGCCATCTTGCGGGCGTGGCCGGGGTGGACGCGGTCGTCCCGGGTCGAGGTGAGCAGGAGCAGGGGCGGGTACGGGGGCCCGTCGGCCCGGATCTGGTGGTAGGGGCTGATCCGCTCCAGGTGGGGCCGGTCGGCCGGGTCGTCCGGGTTCCCGTACTCGGCGGTCCAGCTGGCGCCCGCGAGGAGCCGGTGGAAGCGGAGCATGTCCAGCAGCGGCACATGGGCGACGACGGCGCCGAACAGCTCCGGGTGGCGGGTGAGCATCGCGCCCATCAGGAGGCCGCCGTTGCTGCCGCCCTCGATGCCCAGCTGGGCGGCGGTGGTGATGCCCCTGGCGGTGAGATCGCGGGCGACGGCGGCGAAGTCCTCGAAGGCACGGACGCGGTTCGCGCCGAGGGCCGCCCGGTGCCAGCGCGGCCCGTACTCGTGGCCGCCCCGGATGCCGGCGACGACGTGGGTGCCGCCGCGGGCGAGCCAGGCCCGGCCGGTGACCGCGCTGTAGTAGGGGACCTGGGAGACCTCGAAGCCGCCGTACCCGTAGAGCAGGGTGGGCCCGGGACCGGGCCGGTCCTCGGGACCGATGACGAAGTACGGCACCCGGGTGCCGTCTTCGGAGGTGGCGAAGTGCTGCCGAACGACGAGGCCGGTGGTGTCGAAGAGGGCCGGGCCCTGCTTGAGGCTCTCGCTGTCCGCGCCGTCCACGCCGTCCGAGCTGTCCGCGGTGCCCCGGTAGAGGGTGGAGGGCTGGAGGTAGCCGGAGACGTTCAGGAAGTACTCGTCGCCGGAGTCCGGATCGGTGCCGGTGACGGAGGCCGTGGAGAGCGGCGGTACGCCCGCCAGCGGGGCGCGGCGCCAGCCGCGCGCGCCCGCCTCCGTAGCGGTGCCCGCAGCGCTCCCCGCGGCCGCGCCCGCCTCGGTGCCCGGGCCCGGGCCCGGGCCCGGGGTGAGGATCTCCATCCGGGAGGACACGTCCGCCCGGGTGGTGAGGATGAGGTGGTTGCGGGTCCAGTTCCAGTCGGCGAGCGCGGTGCGCTCGTCCGGGGTGAACAGCACCGCCGCCTCGCGCCCGCCCGCCCGGAAGGCGTCGAAGTCGAAGGCGAGCAGGCTGCCCGCTTCGTGGCCCAGCCACGGGGACTTGGGGGCGACGACCAGCCACTGGCGGTGGACGGAGGCCGAGGCGTCGTCCGGCACCTCGATCTTCAGCGGCGGGGCGTCGGACCCGGGCTCCGGAAGGAGGAACAGCTCCTGCCTCCAGAAGTCGATCTGCCGGTGCACGAAGTCCCGTTCGAATCCGGGCGTGTCGTCGTGCCATCCCGAGGCGGACAGGTCGGTGGGCAGGCCCTGGTACACCGTTTCCGCCTCCGCCAGGGGCGTGCCGCGCCGCCAGCGGCGCACCTGGAGCGGATAGCCCGACTCCGACATCGTGCCCGGGCCGAAGTCCGTCCCGATCCAGATACGGTCGCGGTCGATCCAGCCGACCCTGGTCTTGGCCTCGGCCACCTCGAAGCCGTCCGCGACGAACCGCAGGGTGCGCAGGTCGAACTCGCGCACCACGCAGGCGTCCGCCCCGTCCCTCGACAGCATGACCAGGGCGTGCCGGTGGTCGGGGGCCAGCACGGCGCTGCCCGCCCAGGCCCACTTCTCCCCCTCCGCCTCGGCGAGCGCGTCGAGGTCGAGGACCGGCTCCCAGGCGGGGCGGTCCTTGCGGTACTCCTCCAGGGTGGTGCGGCGCCACAGCCCGCGGACGTGGCCGGCGTCCTGCCAGAAGTTGTAGAGGTGGCGGCCGCGCCGCACGACGTAGGGGATGCGGCCGTCGTCGTCGAGGACCTCGCGGACGGCTCTTTCGAGCACCTTGAACGCGGGCGCCGCGGCCAGCGCGGCAACGGTCTCGTCGTTGCGCTCGCGCACCCAGCCGAGTGCGGCCTCGCCGGTGACGTCTTCGAGCCAGAGGTAGGGGTCCGGGTCTTCATCGCTCATCCGCCGATTGTGCAGGACGCAGAGCACGGGGGCGGGGCGCGGGACGGGGCGGGCGGGGCGGGGCGCGCTCAGGGCTCGTCGGCCGTCCCAGCGCGGGCCTCGCGCAGTGCCGAGTGGACCGACCAGGCCACCGACACCATGGGGACGGCGACGACCGCGCCCACCACGCCGGCGGCGATGGCGCCCGCGATCACGGAGATGGCGACCACCAGGGGGTGCAGGCGCACCGCCCAGCTCATCACCAGCGGGTGCAGCAGGTGCCCCTCGATCTGGCCGATGACCACGATCAGCAGGACCACCAGTCCCGCGATGAGCGGTCCCTTCGCCGCCAGGGCGACCACCGCGGCGACCGCCAGCGCGACCGGCGAGCCGACGAGGGGGACGAAGGCCGCGAAGAACTCCAGCAGCGCCAGCGGCACCGCCAGCGGGACCCCCAGGAAGTACAGGGCCACCCCGACGAGCACGGCGTTCGTCGCCGCGACGAGCACGATCCCGTGGGTGTAGCCGGTGAAGGTGCGCCAGGCCGCCTGCCCGGCGACCGACACGTGGGCGCGGGCCGAGGCGGGCAGCTGCTCGCAGAACCAGGACCACTGCCGGTTGCCGCCGTGCAGGAAGAACACGGAGGAGAAGACGGCCAGGGCCAGGACGGTGAGGACCTCCACGACGCGGCCCGCCCCGCTGAGCGCGGTGTCGAGCAGGGTCGAGCGGTGGGTCGACAGGTAGTCGCCGACGCGGTCCTGGAAGCCCGACAGCGCCCGGGGGTTCAGCCGCAGGGGCGGCCGCTCCAGCCACTCCTCGATGCTGGCGAGCCCCTGGCGGAACTCGCGCACCAGGGTGGTGCTCTCCCCTGCCACCGCCTCGCCGACGAGGGCGAGCACACCCAGCAGCAGCGCCGTGCTGCCGATCAGGCAGACGGCGACGGCCAGGGAGCGGGGCACCACGCGCGCCAGCTGCCGGGTGGGGCTGGAGAGCAGCGCCGTGATGACCAGGCCGAGGAAGAGCGCCACGGCGATCTCGTGGAAGCGGCCCAGCACCATGAAGACGACGTAGACGGCGGCGCCGACGACCAGCAGGCGCCAGGCGTACGAAGCGGCGGTACGCAGGGAGGCTGAGACCGGCGGCATGAGCCATGGGTGCCACCCCCGGGCCCCGAAGGCACGCTCCGGGTCCCGGATTCGCCCGTCCGGGGCGGATAAACCCGTTGCCGGGACGGCCGCGGGCACGGACGATGCTCGCGGGTGCCTTTGCCTGCGCTCCGCGGGCGGTCACGGGGTCGTGGCGCCGCCGCGCGGGGCGGCTGTCACGGGGTCGTGGCGCCGCCGGGCGGGGCGCCTGTCACGGGGTCGTGGCGCCGCCGTGCGGGGGTCCGGCGGCAGGGGCCCGGAGCGGGGCGGGCCAGGGGACCTCGGGGCTGCGGGGGTAGCGCACGCCCAGGGCGTCCAGCCGGGGTCCCTGTGCAGCGAGCCGTTGACGGTAGCCGGCCCAGTCCAGCGCCCCGGCGGGCGACCAGCCGAGTTCGGCGGTGCCGAGGACCTGCGGGAAGGCCGAGGTGAAGCCTCGGCCGCCCGGCGAGGGCGACGGCGCCGCCTCCACGCCCAGGACCGCCTGTCGCGGCACCCCGGGGAGGTAGGCGCCAGGGTCGCCTGTGTACGCGCGCCGGACGGACGCCCCCCGGTCGGCCGGCGCGAGGATGACCCGCGCGCCGGCCCGGACGGCCCGCGCGAGCTCCGCCTCCTCCGCCGCGCCGTGCTCCGCGTAGATGATCACACCGGCCGGGACCTGGCCCTGCGGGACCACCTCCATGTAGCGCCCGCGCGCGTACCGGAGCAGTTCGGCCTGGTCGGCCCGGCTCCAGGAACCCCCGGCGAGGTGCGTGCGCAGCACGTTGATCTTGTAGAGGGCGAGCTGGTCGACGTACCGCTTCACCCCGGCGAGGGTGACGTGCGCACCGCCCACGTCGACCGTCGCGCCCCGGTGGGCGAACCGCGGCGTGTCCGTGACCGTGCCGCCCGCCACCGTCCACGGACCGCCGCTCTCCACGGGCAGCAGCTGACGCAGGGTCTGGGTGCCGCGGAACAGGCCGGCGGGCCGGTGGGCGGTGAGCAGGATGCCGTCCTCGTCGCACTGGAGCCGGTAGCCCTCCTCGCCGAAGCCTCCCGCGTACGGGTCCAGGCGCAGGCGGATGCCGTCGGTGCCCGCCCCCGTGTCGGTCGCCCGGACCGGGAGCGGCAGTCGCGCGTCCGCCCGCCAGCCGGCGGCGAGCCGTTCCCCGATGGCGCGGACCTCCGAGGAGCCGGCCGCCGTACGGATGACCGTGCGGCCGCCGAGGGTGTAGCCCGGGCCGCCCGGGGCGGCGGCGGCCGGGGCGGGGATGATCCGCTGGTAGGGGGGCGGCAGCGTCCACCGGGCGCCCGCGGCCGGGTCCAGGAGGCGGGCGGCGGGCCCGGAGGAGACCGCGACGGCCGCACAGAGCAGCAGGCCGCCGAGCGCGCCGCATGCGACGGGAAGCTTCATCGGATCAGGAATAGGCCCTGTCCGGCCCGTTTCGACGGCATGAGCAGCCGGAGCGGGGCGAGCCCATCCGAAAGGCGGTGGCGACGCGGCGGACAGGGGGCCGGCGGGGTGAAGCACCGGGCGCACCGCACCCCGGTGGATCCACGGCCGTCCGCCGCAGTGCGGGCTGCCCTGCCGCGACAGTGGGAACCCTCCAAGCACGGCCGGAGATCGTTGTGACGCGTCAAGATCACCATGCCCGTCGCCGCGGCCGCAGACTTGCGGGACGGGTGGCCGGAGCGGCCACCGCGTCCTTGTCCGTCACGACACCAGGGGCCCACACCGTGAGCGAACGCGTCATCGCGCCCAAGAGCCGGGGCTTCCTGTTCCTCGACTCCCATCCCGGCGGCTGCCGACGGCTGGTGGAGGACATGTGGCAGGCCGTCCCCGCCCCGGTGAGCATCCGGGGGGACGGTCCGGTGGCCCTGGTCATCGGCTCGTCCGCCGGGTACGGCCTGGCCGCCACGATCGCGGGCCTGGCCCGTGCCGGTATCCGCGGCATCGGCGTGTGCTTCGAGAAGGCGCCCGCGCGGCGCACCGGCACGGCCGGCTGGTACCGCACCGCCGTCACCGCCCGCCTCGCCCGGGAGCACGGGCGGGACATGGTCTTCGTCAACGGCGATGCGTTCGGCGACGCGGTGAAGGAGCAGGTCGCCGACCTGCTCACCGAGCGGTTCGGGGGACGGCTCGACTTCCTGGTCTACTCGGTGGCCGCGCCCCGCCGCACCGATCCGGACACCGGCGAGGTGTACGCCTCGGTCCTCAGGCCGATCGGCTCGCCCCACACCACCAAGACACTCCTCTTCGACGAGCACGGCGCCCCGGAGGTCAAGGAGGTCACCACCGCGCCGGCCGAGGGCGACGACATCGAGCAGACCGTGGCCGTGATGGGCGGGACCGACTGGGAACGGTGGATCACGTTCCTGGCCGGCCGGTCCCTGCTGGCCGACGGCTTCACCACCGCCGCCCTGTCCTACATCGGCTCGCCGCTCACCGCCGCGATCTACCGGCAGGGCACCATCGGCGTCGCGAAGTCCCATCTGGAAGCCACCGCGCGCACGTTGGACGAACGCCTGGGCAAGACCCTGGGCGGCCGGGCCCTGACCTCCGTCAACGCCGCCGCCGTCACCCAGTCCTCCACCGCCATCCCCGGCATCGCCCTGTACGCCGGGCTGCTGCGCGGCGTCCTCGGCGGCGCCATGGTGGCCCCGATCGGCCAGCTGGTGGATCTGTGGGACCGGCTGACCGGCGCCCGCCCCCTCGGCCTCGACGACGAGGGCCGGGTCCGCCTCGACGCCTGGGAACTGGATCCCGCCGTGCAGAGCGCCGTCGCCGACCGCTGGAACGCCGCCACCGGCGACAGCATCGGTGAACTCGCCGACCTCGACTGGTTCCGCGACGAAGTCCACCGCCTCTACGGCTTCTGCGTCCCCGGCGTCGACTACACCACCGCCACCGAAACCGACGTCCCCTGGCCCGGCCGGCACGACACCCCTTAGGGCAGCGGGACACCCCTGGCCGTGACCCAGAGCTCGTACCACTCCTCGTGCGTGAGGTCGGGATCGCGGAGCGCCGCGTCCCGGCAGGCGCGGATCCGCTCGGGGCGGGCGGAGCCGATGACCGGTGCGATCCGGGCGGGGTGCCGGGCGAGCCACCACAGCAGTACCGACTCCGGCGTCGTGTCCTTCTCGCGGGCGAGCCGGGTCAGGAGCTCCGCGGTGGCCGACTCGGCGGGCGTCTGCTGGCGGCCGGTGAAACGGCCCTGCGCCAGCGCTCCCCAGGCCTGGAGGCGGATGCCGTGGTCGTGGCAGTGCTCCAGTGTCCCGAAAGGGAAGCCGTTGTCGGCGAGAGCGGGGGTGTTGAGCAGGACCCCGGCCTCGACCCAGTCCCGGCTGTGCAGGCTCATCTCCAGCTGGTTCGCCACCAGCGGGACGTCGAGGCGCGCCTGGAGGTGGGCGATCTGCGCCGCCCCCATGTTGGACACGCCGAAGTGCCGTACGAGTCCCTGCCGGTGCAGCGACATCAGCGCCGAGGCGACCGAGTCGGCGTCCGCCAGGGGGTCGGGGCGGTGCAGGAGCAGCACGTCGATCACGTCGGTGCGCAGCCGGGCCAGGCTCTCCTCGACCCGTCGCGTGATGCTGTGTCCGCGCAGGTCGTACAGGCCGGGGCGGTCCCCGGCGGCCGGCCGGATCCCGCACTTGGTCTGGATCGTGACGCGTTCGCGCAGGCCCGGCGTGCGCGCGAGCACTTCGCCGAAGACGGCTTCGGCCTTCCCGCGCCGGTAGATGTCGGCGTGGTCGAAGGCCGTGATCCCGCTGTCGAGGGCCGCGCCGATCGCGGCCTCGGCGGCATCGATGTCGCCGGGCCCGTACGCATCGCGATCCCAGCTCCCGCCCAGCCCCATGCACCCGTACAGCACCCGGTCACTGTTCACGGCCGCAGCCTCGTTCGTCACCACGCACCCCAGCGTAGGGGGTGCCCCGAACCGGCCCGGTCGCGGACCCGGTCGGCGGGCTCTCGGCGCCTCCGCAGGGGTTGTGGCCGACCCGGTGCACGGTCTGACCGGCTCGTATTCAATGATGTCGGGATGCAGAAAGACACGGAGCCCGCAAGACGGGTGCGCTCGCGCCGGATCGGCCGTATCGCGGCGACCCTCGGTCTGCTGGCCACGGCGGCGTGCACGTCCGCGCATCCCGGCCCGGCGCAGCCCCCGGCGTCGTCCGGGAGCAAGCCGCCCTCGGTCTCCGTCGCCACGTGGAACATGTGCGGGGTCGAGCAGTGGGGGTGCGAGGACAAGGGAAGCCCGAACGACAAGTTCCAGCAGTTGCGGGCGCTCGCCGAGGGGCGGGGCGTGCACGTGATGCTCCTGCAGGAGGTGTGCTCGGACGACCTGCGGTCCGCGGCGCGGCGCCTGGGCACAGACTGGGACTTCGAGTTCGAGCCGTATGTCGACGTGGACGCGGTGGGCCGCAGCACCCCCGTGAGCTGTACCGGGGAGGGCAGGGGTCAGGCCGGCTCCGGCCTGCTGGCGTCCTCCGCCTTCGCCGAGGTGAAGGCCGTGCAGCCGCAACAGCCGACGGTGGGGCTGCACCGGCGGTTCCTGTGCGCCCTGGTGCCCGCGGAGGGCATACGGGCGTGCAGCGCGCACGTCGCCCTGCGGGGTACCGATACGGCGCATCCCGAATGGGACTTCCGGGACGATCAGCTCCGCTCCCTCTTCGATGCCGCCGCGCAGGACGACCGGACGGTGTTCGGGGGTGACTTCAACTCGCCGCCGCCGGTGGACGGAAGCACGACGGTGTGGCTCTGGCCGCAGGAGGCGTACACCACGTTCCGCGAATGCGATCAGAAGGGCGACTCCCGGGCGGGACGGCGCACCCACGAGGACGGGTCGAAGATCGACTACCTCTTCACGAAGCTGCACCGCACCGGCTGTCAGGTGGTGGACACGAAGGCGTCCGATCACCGCCCCGTCGTCATGCGGGTGGACCGCCCCGCCGTCGCCCCGTAGGCGTCGGTCCCCGGGGCTCAGTACCCGGCGCCGCGGTGGCCGCCGTGGGCGGGAACGGTGTAGGTGTTCATCCCGCTGACGGGGACCACGGTGAACGGCACCGCGCTCCACGCCGACGCGTTGCCCGCCGCGCCCACGGCCACGGCCTCGACGTAGTGCTCGCCCTGGGGCCAGGCCCACGGCGACTCCCACACCCAGCCGCCGTCGGCCGCCACCCCGCACGAGCCGAGCAGGCCGCCGCGCTCGTGGAAGTCGACCCGCACGGCGCCCGGGGCGAAGCCCGCGAAACGCGGCACGGGGCCCGCCACCTGCTGGTGCGGCGCCGGGAACGACACCGACAGCTGCACGGGTGGCGCCGGCTGTACGGGCATCGGGCCGGGGACCGGGATCGGGCCGGGGGCAGGGGCAGGGGGGCGGGCAGGGTTCGGTGCGGGGGCCTGCGCGTGATCGGTGGCCACGAACACCGCCTCGCTGCGCGGCGAATCGCAGTCGTTGGCGTCCACGGCGAAGAGGCGCACCACGTGCCGGCCCCTGGACCACGGCGTGTCGCGCTTCCACTCCCAGCTGCCGTCCGGCGCGACGTCGGGCGTGGCGAGGAACTTTCCGTTCTCCCACAGGCTCACCCGCACGGCGCCCGGCGCCGTGCCCGTGAACCGCACCTGGTTTCCGGGGATCCGCTCGTTCACACCCGGCGTCAGGACGACGGGCGCCGCACACTCGGCTACCCCCGCCCGCGCGGTCTGCGCCAGGAAGGCGTCGATCGCCGCCGTGTCACGGCCGGGCTGTTCGTACCCGTACCGCACCGCCCCGATCCGCGGGGCCAGGCCGGCGACGAGCAGGTGCAGCAGGCCGACCATGGCGGGGATGTTGCGAGTGGTCACCTTGTCGTGGCCGGATATCAGGGGGGAGTCGTTGAAGACGAAGTTGAAGTTCTGGTATCCGCGCAACAGTGCGAGGAACGGCTCCACCTGGATCCCGAACTGCCGGTCCTGCGGCGAGGAGATGAGGTAGACGTGGGCCGCGGGGTTCGGGCCGCCGCGCACCAGGTCCGGCAGGACGGAGTCGAGGACGTGCACCTTCTCCTGCGTCACCTCGCCCATCATGGCACGGGCAGCGTCCGGCATGCTCGCGGCGGCGAACGTCCCGATGCGGAACTGGGGCACGCTGCTGACGATGTTGCGGTAGCCGTACTTCAGCCCGAACCACAGTGCGGCGGTGCCGCCCTTGGAGCTGCCGAACATGGTGCAGTCGTCGGGGGTCAGCGCGAGCGACGTCATCACGCGGGCGATGAGCCCGGCGACGGACCGCTCCACGGAGAAGTCCATGCCCTTGCACAGGTAGTAGCTGTTGGCGCCGTCGAAGAGGTCCCGGATCCACAGGACGTTCGCCTGCACGTCGTCGAGGATGCCGCCGCCCATGCCGTACTCATCCGGCGCGTTCAGGTTGGCGAAGACGACGACCAGGTGCCGGTTGCCGTTCGGCGCGTGCGAGAACCGGTACTCGACCGGTACGGGGCCCGACGAGTCCTTGCCCGTGATGATGCGGCGCGTCTTGTCGGCCGGCTGGGACATGCAGGAAATCCGTTCTTCTCGCGCCCTGGGCTTCTCGCGCCCCGGGCGCGGGGTCGTGGCGGGGGTGGTCAGTGCCTCGCGTCGTGGAAGCCGCCGTGTGCGGGAACGGTGTACGTGTTCACCACGCTGAACGGCACCGCGCTCCAGGTCGAGGCGTTGCCCACCGCATCGACCGCCACGACCTCGACGACGTGCTCGCCCTCGGGCCAGGCCCAGCCCGACTCCCACACCCAGCTGCCGTCGGCCATCACCGCGCACGAGCCGAGCACTGCGCCGCGCTCGTGGAAGTCGACCCGCACGGCGCCCGGGGCGAAGCCCATGAACCGCGGTACGGGGCCCGCCACCTGCTGGTGCGGCACCGGGGCCGACACCGACAGCAACAGCGCCGGCGACACCTGCTGCACCTGCGAAACCTGTGGCACCTGTTGCAGCTGCTGGGCCGGAGCCCGGACCGGCCCCGCGGCGGGCCCCGGGGCCGGCGCGTGATCGGCGGCCACGAAGGCCACCTCGCTGCGCCGCGAGTGGTAGTTGTGCACGTCCACGGCGAAGAGCCGCACCACGTGCCGGCCCTTCGACCAGGGCTCGTCCCGCTCCCACACCCAGCTGCCGTCGGGCGCGACCGGCGGAGAGGCCAGGAACTTGCCGTTCTCCCACAGGCTGACGCGTACCGCGCCGGGCGCCGATCCCCTGAAACGCACCAGGTTCCCTGGCAGGTGCTCGCCCGCCGCGGGCGACACGACGACCGGCGGCGGGAACTCCGCGCCCCGTACCTGCGCGGTCTCCGCGAGGAAGGAGTCGATGACCGAGGTGTCCCGGCCCGGCTGCTCGTGCCCGTAGCGCACCGCGCCGATCCGCGGTGCCAGACCCTCCACGAGCAGGTTCAACAGCCCCATGACGGCCGGCGCGTTGTGCGCCGTGACGCTCCCGTGGCCGCGGACGAGAGGAGAGTCGTTGAAGAGGAAGTTGAAGTTCTCGTGCCCCCGGAACAGCGCCAGCACGGGTTCCACGTGCCGGGTGAACTGCTCGTCCTGGGGCGAGGAGATCAGGTAGATGTTGGCCGAGCGGCCAGCCCCGCCGCGCACCAGGTCGGGAAGGACGGAGTCGAGGACGCGCACCTTCTCCTCGGTGACCTCCCCCATCACGGCCCGGGCGGCGCCCGGGTCGCCCTCCCGCAGGTGCGAGCCGATGAGGAACTGGGGCACGGTGCTCACGATGTTGCGGAAACCGTACTTCAGGCCGAAGTGCAGGGCCGCGCTGCCGCCGTTGGAGCTGCCGATGGCGGTGCAGGCGTCGGGCGTCAGCGACAGGGCGGTCATGACGCGGGCGATGAGGCCGGCGACGGACTGTTCCAGGGAGAAGTCCATGCCCTTGCACAGCGAGTAGCCGTAGGCGCCGTCGAAGGAGTCGCGGATCCACAGGACGTTCGCCCGGAGCCTGCCGAGCACCCCGTTGGACATGCCGAAGCCCTTGGGGGCGCCGGCGCCCGCGAAGACGACGACCAGGTGCCGGTTGCCGTTTCGCGCGTGCGAGAAACGGTATTCGACGGGTACCACGCCCGAGGTGTCGACGCCGCTGAAGACGCGGCGCGGGTTCTTGGATGCGTCAGACATGCTCGGAATCCATTCTTCTCGCCGGCTGCCGCGGCATCTGCCCCAGGGTGCCGCCGTTCCAGGGGCCCGCCTGCCCGGGTACGGGGCCCCCGGCCGCGCCGACCGCCGGCGCCTGGGCCTGCGCCGGGTCGAGGTCCCCGCCCGCGATCAGGATGCGGTCGGTCAGCCGGGCGGCCGCGAAACCGTCGTCGAGGTCGCAGAACTCCTGCTGGAACCAGCGGTAGCGGGCGGCGTAGCCCTGCTGAATCCGGTCGATGTTGCGGATCGCCCCGATCAGCTCCGGGGAGCTGTAGAGGAGCGGCCCCGGGGCGGACTGCTCGAAGTCGAAGTAGAAGCCGCGCAGGGTGTCTCGGTAGTGGTCGAGGTCGTACGTGAAGAAGAGGATCGGCCGCCCGGTGTTGACGAAGTCGAACATCAGGGAGGAGTAGTCCGTGATCATCACGTCGGTGATGAGCGAGAGGTCCGCCATGTCCGGGTAGTCGGACACGTCGAAGACGAAGCCGTCCCCCGCGCCGGGCACCGGGTCGACGACGTTGGGGTGGCGCCGGACCAGCAGGACGTGGTCGTGGGCCAGCTGCGCCTTGGCGTCTTCCAGGTCGATGCGGAAGTCGAGCTTGTACTTGCCCGGCGCGTAGAACTGGTCGTCACGCCAGGTCGGCGCGTACATGACCACGCGCTTGCCGGGCGGCAGCCCGATGCGGCGGCGCACTTCGGCCGCCCGGCCGGCGTCCGCACGGCGCAGGATGTCGTTGCGCGGGTAGCCGCTCTCGACCATCTCGCCGGCGAAGCCGAAGGCGCGCTTGAGGATCGGGGTGCTGAAGCTGTTCGGGGACACCAGCATGTCCCAGTTCAGCA
This sequence comes from Streptomyces sp. CB00455, assembly GCF_001905445.1. Taxonomy (GTDB): domain Bacteria; phylum Actinomycetota; class Actinomycetes; order Streptomycetales; family Streptomycetaceae; genus Streptomyces. The sequence continues at coordinate 248,011 of NZ_LIVQ01000005.1, forward strand.
CCTCCTTCTCCACGCGCTCGAGGTAGCGCTTGTCCGCGAAGTGCACGGCTTCGATGTCGTGCCCGATCTTCTTGAGCGGGGTGCCGTGCCAGGTCTGCACGACGACCTGGCCGTCGCGCTTCTGGAACCAGTCGGGCAGGTGGTTGTTGGCGACGACGTAGCGCGCCCTGGCCATGGCCTCGTACCAGTCCGGGGACCACATGCGGACGGGACGGGCGGTCGGGGGAACGGCCACCTGGTCGTCGCGCACCACCCACAGGTGCTCCAGGTCCACGCCGCGGCGGACCATCTCCTCGTGCAGCGCGCGCGGGCTGTCGGAGTACTGGGTCCCCTTGAAGGCGTCGAAGAGCACCGCGTGGCGCAGCGGCTTGCGGCGGGCGTCCGGATAGGCCTTGGTGCGCATCAGCTTCTGGCGGTACGGGCCGCGCGCCTCGTCCGGCATGGCCGAGTGGACGAGCAGGGAGAGGCGGTCGTACGCCTCCGCCTGGAGTTCGTAGCGGCGCTCGTTGCTGGTCATCTCGCTGGGGAAGGCCGGGATGAGTTCCTGGGTCATCTTGACCATGAGGTCGTTGGACCGGTTCTCCGGTGTGACCGCGGAGGGGTCCTGGCGGCGCAGGAAGAAGTCCCAGCGGCCCGCGGCCAGCGGGATGTCTCCGGCCAGCGTGCGCATGCCGGCGGGAGAGATGACGAAGCGGAACTCCTGGCCGTACCAGGTGATGGGGACGACGCGCTCCGCGCCGTGGGCGCGGGAGCGCACGACGATGTGCGCCGCGGCGAATTCGGAGCTGCTGAGCATGTCCTCCGCCGCGTAGCCGACGACCACCTCCAGCGAACCGTCCGGGCGCCAGGTGACCGACTTGGCCAGGGGCAGGGTGTCGCGCTCGAACAGCACCACGTATCCGGAGCCGTTGCGGTGGATGAAGACCTCTCGGTCCGCGGCGCGGTTCTGCAGTTCCTCGGGCAGGCGGTAGTGGCCGTCGCCGGTGCCCTCCGCCATGACGGGGTAGATGGCCGCCTTGCGGCCCTCGACGTGGAAGGTGGTCTTCCAGCCGTTGCTGCCCGTGTTCCAGGTCTGCGGGACGCCCTCCGCGGAGTTGGTGCGGTGGCCGGGGACGAGCGCCTTGACCGGAATGCGCGTCACGAAGGTGTACCACCCCTCGCCGCCCGGCTTGAAGTGGACCCACGCGTCGTGCCGGCCGGCGCCGCCCATGCTGGTGACCCGGAACTTGCCCCACTCGGGGAGTTTGGGTCCGAGGTAGACCCCGCCCAGTTCCAGCTGGTCACCGACGATGCGGTGGCGGGTGATGCGGCAACGGACCGTCTCCACGCGGAGCTTGAGCTTGCCCTGGAGGAAGAGCGGCACCACGCGGGTGTTCTTGTCGACGTACTGGTAGGGCGGGTTGGCGGCGGTGCCGGCGCCGCCCCGGCCGATCCCCTTGTAGCGGAACAGTCCGCGGCTCAGCACGCCCGCCGCGACGTCCCAGGTGCCTTCGACCCACTGGCCCTTGCGCTTGAGCCGCGCCGGGTCGAAACGGACCTGGAAGCCGGACCAGTCGTAGCAGTAGCGGTTCTGACCCGAGTGCTCCGTGGCCTGCGGGTAGTAGGTGGTCTTCGCCTTGGCGACGACGACCCGCCCCTGCTTCTTGTTCCGCACGGCGATGGCCTTCATCGACATGTGCCGCTTGTGCACGTTGATGAAGCGGACGTACGCGGAGCCCTCCAGGGTCAGGTGCCCGGTATCGTCCCACTGCGCGCGGGTCAGCGACCCGTGCAGCGACAGTTCCTTGTCCAGCCGGTAGGCGCTCTTGTCGAGGCCGATGGACTTGTCCCCGAGGTAGGGGTAGTTGAGGTAGCGGTGCAGGCGGCGCTGGACGGGCATGGGGCCGCCCTTGCGCTCGAACTCCACGACGTCGAGCAGCTCTTTCAGGCGGCCCTCGCGCACCAGCAGCCATTTGACGCGGGCATCGGCGGGAAGCTCGTCGATGATGTCCTCGTCGGCCTCGTCCAGGAATTCGTTCGCCCACCGCATGAAGGCGTCCTGGTATTCCGCGTCGGCGTCGGGGAGCACCTTCAGGTGCAGCATCAGGTCCGACCTCAGGCAGGCGAGGTCGTACTTGCGCTTGTGGTCGCTGTAGGACTTGGCGCGGTGGCCGGCGAGGAACCGGCTGACCGACTGCACCGCGGCGACCCGGTCCTGGAGGTTGCTGAATTCGGTGTGCCGCTGGGTGATGGAGGGCGCGGCGCCGCCTTCACGCCGTCGCCAGAAATAGACGATGTCGGTGAGTATGTCCACCTTGTTCGCACGGAAATGGGCGAACATGTTGACCCAGGAGTCCTCATACATGACTCCCTCGGGGAACGCGATGTAGTGGTAGTCCCAGAAGGAACGCCGGAACACCTTGTTCCACACCGTGCGGTCGTAAATGAGCTCGGGGACCTTGGTGATGTGGGTGCCGCGCTTGCTGCGCTGCATGGGGGCCTTGTGCAGGGGGGACTGCCACCGCTTGGTGGAGTTCATCATCTGCACGTTGCCCGAGACGAAGTCGGAGCCGGAGGCTTCCAGGGTCTGCACGAGCAGCTCGTAGGCGTACTCGGGTATGACGTCGTCGCCGTCGACGAACGCGAGGAACTCGGCCTGGGGGTGCGCTGCGCGTATGCCGGCGTTGCGCGCGTGACCCGGCCCCATGGACTCCTGGCGCATCAGCCGGAAGCGGGGGTCCCGGCGGGCGAAGTCCGCGGCGATCGCGGTCGAGGAGTCCGTCGAGCCGTCGTCGACCATGATCACTTCTAGGTCACGGAACGTCTGCCTGGCTATCGATTCCAGGCATTCTTCGAGATAGATCTCGACATCCTGGAAGGGAACGATGACACTCAGGCGGGGCATACCTGCCACTCAGAAAACTCCTCGGCTGTCACTCTTCTTCCGGTGCGCGCCGACCCGCCGCGACACGGGGTCGGATCCGCCCCTGACCCTGACCACCGCCGCCCCCAGCCTCGTCGCCCGCCCCACCTTGATCCGCACAGTTATGCGACCCTCACAGGGCCCGTGCAGCCTAGGCCAATCGGTTAACGCCGAGCAAGTGTCCACAAACGCGCCGACGCCCCCATGGTTCGCGTTCGCTAACACGCAACCGGGCCCGGAGGGCGGGAACGACGCCAACTCCCCAGTTGAACAGGGGAAGGCGCGGGAATGAATTGTTTACCGCGGTCGGGCCGGATCACCCGGTGACAAAGCTCACCCCACGCAACGCCAGCTGCCGAAGGCGAGCCCTTCGGCAGTGGGATCCCTGCGTACGACGCACAGCCCGCCGTCCGTGTCGATCATCGCGATCGTGACGCGGCCCCGGGCGTCGAGGGCGATGGCCGGCAGCCCCGCGCACCGGTCCCCCACCGGCGCCCACCAGGCCCCGTACTGTTCGCCCTCCGTGGGGTAGGCCGCGATCTCGGGGTGGCCCCCGGCGCCCCGCTGGAGCAGGACCGTGCAGTCGTAACCGTTGACGGGTGCGCGGACGACCCCCACGGGTCCGACGCCGCCCGCGCCGCCCATGGACACGAACCCGCTCTTCGTCACCGCGCCGACGCCCTGCGGCCGGCAGGCGACCACGCCACCGTCCACGGGATCGCGCCAGAAGTGGGTGAGGGTCCCCGGGCTCGTCTCGCAGGAGCTGTAGGTCTCCTCGACGGCATCGGCCTCCATCCGCCCCAGCCAGCCGAAGCCGCTCCCCCCGGGCTTTTCCTGGCCCATCTGCACGGCACCGCCGCGGAAGGGCGCGAGGAAACCGACCCGGCCCTGCGGGAGCCCGAGCGGCACGACCGCGCCGCGCACCCACCGGAGCTGGTGGTCGCTCCAGTCGCCCCACGCCCCGTCGGCGCGCTGGGAGCGGGCGCGGACGCCGACTCCGAAGCGGGTGACGAAGTAGTGGAGGGAGCCCGCCGCGTCGGCGAGGACGACGGGGGCGCCCGGGGCGGGGGCCGACTCGTCGCCGGCCGGGAACGGGTTGCCCACGGCGCGCCATCCGCTGAGCGGCCGGCCGCTCTGGTACTGGGCGGCGAGGATGAAGTCGCGGCCGTCCGGGGCGCCGTCCCGCCGGCGGCCCGCGGCGAACCAGACGAAGCCGTTGTGGTCCTGCGCCAGGGTGTAGCGGCCGGTCCAGCCCTCCACGGGGAACAGGTCGGGCCCGTGCCAGACGTCGGAGCCGGGCGCCGACTCGGTCCAGCGCACCAGGCCCTCGGCGCAGCTCGCGTAGGCGGTCAGCCGGCCGTCGCGCCCCAGCCGGAGCCAGCCCGCGGGGGCGTGCCCGGCGTCGGCCGCCGCGGCTATCGCGGAGCCTTGGACCGCGGTCGCTCCGGAGGTGGCACCTCGGACCGTTTCCGCACGTCCGCGTCGCGCCATGACCTGCCCACTCCTGTCCGCGCTCGTCCATTTTGTCCGATCCGGCCCGCCGGGCCGTGGGACAATTTACGGCAGCGCGACGAACGGTCGGTGCCAGGGTCATGTGTTCATGACAGCCCCGGCATCCGTGCAACCTAGCCTGATCGGGCCCCCTTCACCACCGCCGGGCTGGGGCGCGGACGAAACGTTTCAGCGGGCCGGGCGGGGCGAGCCCGGACGGACCGGGCGGGGCCCTTGCCGATACGGGCGGCGAGCCCTGCCCATGCGGGTGAGCTGCATCTGCCGATGCGGGTGAGCTGCATCTGTTCCACTCCCTGCCCGGGACGAGGCCGAGCGGGCGTCCGGTGCCGCGGACCGCGACGGGCATCCGCCGGCCCCGATGCTGATGCTGGTGTTGAAGTCCTCTCAGCGCAGGGGGTGTTCCCCGGCACGCTGCCGCCGCACCGGGCGGTCAAGACCGCGAAGAACCACCGGGGCCAGGTGCGGCAGCGGGTGGGCCCGGTCCACGACCGGGCCCAGGGCCGCCGCACCGCCGAGGCATCGGTCCGCAGGGAAGCCGCGGCGGCAAGCGGATCACGACGGAGATCAGGAAGGCGAAGGAGGCGGCTGGCGGAAGCCGAGGTCGCCATAGGCCGACAGAACGCCGGCCAGGTCACCGGGTGCGTGCCGCAGGGTGGCGTCCAGGAAGGCGAGAGTGGTTGCGGCGACCACGTGCGGGCTTTCGGTGCGGCCCAGGGAGCCGACTACCGAGGGCACGGGCGGCAGGTACAGGGGGCCGTCCATGAAGGTGAGGTGTGCGGCGCCGGGGATGGTGAGCCGGTAGCTCGTCGCGGTGCTGCGCCCCAGGGCCTCGGTCAGGCGGGGCATGTAGTGCGGGTCGGTTCCGGAGGTGACGGCCTGGGTGAGGGCGAGCGTCGGCTGGTGGAGGGAGGGGGAGGCGGGGCCGTGGGGGTAGCCGTCCAGATCGATGACGGCGCCGAACCGGTGGTCCTGGCGGGCTGCCTGCAGAGCGGCGGCGCCACCCATGGAGTGGCCGGTCACCGCGACCCGGCCGGTGTCCAGGCGTCCGGTCAGCGGTCCGGTTATCTCACCTCGGTCCAGGTGTTCCAGCCGGGTGAGGACGAAGCCGAGGTCGGCGGCCCGGACAGCCGTCCAGTGGGCGGCCAGCTCGCCGTCCTTGTCCCGGTCTCCGGTGGAGGCGGTCTCGGCGTGAACCGTTCGGCCGTCGGCGAGGACGACGACGGCGGAGTCGTACGGGTGGTCGAGGGCGGCGACCACATAGCCGTGGCTGGCCAGTTCCTCCGCCCAGGCGGTGTTCTGGGTACGCACTCCGCCCGACCCGGGAGAGAACAGCACGACCGGGAACCGTTCGCCCCCACCGGCCACCGGAGCGTCGAAGACCGCATGGGTGTGGGCGCGCGGGACGCCGTCGAACAGGAAGCCGGGCAAGCCCACTTCGCCGGCGAGGGCATCGGAAACGGTGCGCGCCTCCTGCTCCGTGCGTCCGAGGTACTGGGCCCGCCGCGCGCCTGCGGAGCCCTTCTGCGCGGGGTACCAGAGCTGGACCACGACCGTGCGCAGGTCGTTCGGATCGGCGGTGAAGCTCTCGGGGCGGCGTGGGTCGGTCCACTGCACCACGCCGGTGCCGACCGCGAAACGGCCCGACGGCTCGGGGAACACGGGTACGGGAAAGGCCCATGCGGCCACCGGACCCGTGGCGATCAGGCCGGCGCAGACCACCGACCCCGGCAGCGCCAGCCACCATCGGGCCCGCCACGCCGGGCGGCCGGTACGGCGTCGCAGCAGGGGAGAGAGGGCGAACGGCAACGCGACGGCAGCGCCTGCCAGTACCGGCAGCACCTGCCAGCGGATCCCCACCACACTCAGCACGATCGCGGACAGCACGAGGACCGCCCCCGCCGCGATCGTGACGCGTGGGCGGGCAGTGGGGGGAAGCCAGCGCGCCCCCACCAGCGCGACGGCACCCGACAAGGCAAGGAATTCCGGAGGGGACATGTACAGCCCCGCGATGATCTCGGTCACCCGGCCATCCTCAGGGCGGGGCGCGCGATGCCACATCGGCCCCCGGTCGCCACCGCGTGCGAACCGCAGTCGCAATCCGAGGCATGTCCCCCGTGCGACCGCAGTCGCATCCGGGCATCCCGCCGGTGCCACCGGAGTCGCAATCGAGCGCGCCGGGTGAACAGACGCTTTGCGACCGCGGAAGGTGCCGGGACTCCTCCTGCGGTCGTACGCCGGCGCGGCGCCATCAGCCGGTGGTCTCATGTGCCGAGCGGGCCCGCGGCCTACCGTGACAGGGCCGCGGTACGCCGTGGAGCGCGGGGTGCGGGGTGCGGGGTGCGGGCTGCTCGTACCGACCCGGCTCCGGCTGTACGCGGTGGCGGTCCCGGCCCGGGGCCGCCATGAAGCCGAATCGGCAGGAACGTGTGATGACCGAGGCGGCCGCAGAGCCCGGCAACGCCCACCCGGTGCGCCACCGGGACCGCGTGCGACGGACGAGGACAGCCGTACGGCTGACGAGGTACGCCGACCTGGCCTCCTCGCGAGGGGCGCGACTGGTGCGAGCCGCCCGGCGCTGGGGCCTGCGGCTGCCGCCCACGGTGTGGGACTCGCTGTTGCCGGCGCTGCTCCTGCTCAACATCGTGACCACGCGCCCGCCGCGAGAGCTCCCGGTTGCCGTCACCCTCAGCGCCGCCCTCGCGCTGCCGCTGGTGTGGCGGCGCCGGGCCCCGCTCACGGTGTTCGGGGCCGTGGCAGCCGCGGCCTTCGTCCAGTGGCTGATGGACGTCCAGCTGCCGGCGGACATCGCCTTGCTGGTGGCCCTCTACACGGCGGCCGCGAACGCGGGCCGGCGCGCCGCGCTCCTCGCCGGTGCCGTCGTGGAGGGCGGGGCCCTGCTGGCCTGCCTGCGCTGGGCGACGGAAGGCGCGTTCCTGACCCCCTTCGTCGCGGTGACCGCGATGGTCGTCGCCGCCGCCGTCCTCGGTGTGAATGTGCGGACCACGCGGGCCTACCTCGCGGCCCTGGAGGAGCGGGCCGCACGCCTGGAGCAACAACAGGACCAGCAGGCGCGACTGGCCGTCGCCGAGGAGAGGACGCGCATCACCCGGGAGATGCACGACATCGTCACCCACAACCTGTCCGTGATGGTCGCGCTCACCGACGCCGCCGTCTACGCACAGCGCCGGTCGCCCGACAAGGCCACCACCGCGATGCTCCAGATCTCCGAGACGGGCCGGCAGGCCCTGACCGACATGCGGCGCTCGCTCGGCATCCTGCGGACCGGCGAACCGGACGCGGAGCGCCACCCGTTGCCCGGCATCGCGCAAGTGGAGAGTCTCGCCGACCAGATGTGCGCCGCCGGGCTGGCGACCCGCGTCGAGGTCCGGGGCGGCCACACCCACATACCCGCCACCGCACAACTGACCGTCTACCGCCTGGTACAGGAAGCCTTGACCAACACCCTCAAGCACACGCCCGCCGGCACACACGCGGAGGTCCGCATACAGTGCGCAGCCGAGACCGTCACGGTGGACGTCACCGACAACGGCCCCTGCCCGCCGCTGCCCGGCGCCACACCATCCGGCCACGGCATCCCCGGCATGCGCGAGCGCTCGGCCGTCTACGGGGGGAAGTTGCGGGCCGGACCGCTTCCGGGCGGCGGCTGGGGAGTCCACACCCGCCTCTTCCTCGGCAGCGGCGAAGGGGCCTGCGCATGACGATCCGCATCCTGATCGCCGACGACGAAGCGCTGCTCCGCATGGCCTTCGGCACGGTCCTGGAGGCCCAGCCCGACATGGCGCCGGTCGGCGAAGCCGCGGACGGCGTCCAGGCCATACGCCTCGCCCGGGAGTTGCGCCCCGACGTCGTCCTCATGGACGTCCGGATGCCCGGGACCGACGGGATCGAGGCGACCCGGCAGGTCGTCCGGATCTCCCCGCAGAGCCGAGTGCTGATCCTCACCACCTTCGACCTGGATGAATACGCCTTCGCCGGACTCAACGCCGGAGCCTCGGGCTTCCTGCCGAAAAACACCAGGCCCGAGGAACTGCTCACCGCGATACGCAGCGTGGCCGCGGGCGACGCGGTGGTCTCCCCACGGATCACCCGCCGCCTGCTGGACAACCTCCGCCCGCACATCCCCGGCGGCCGCAGCGCCGAGCGCGACGAGCGGCTGAGCCGGCTCAGCGCCCGTGAGCGCGAGGTGCTCATCCAGGTGGGCTGCGGCCTGTCCAACGCCGAGATCGCAGCCGGCCTGCACCTCGCGGAGGCGACCGTGAAGTCCCATCTGGGGCGGATCCTGCAAAAGCTCGAACTCCGCGACCGGATACAGGCCGTGGTCTTCGCCTACGAAAGCCGCCTGATCCACCCGGCATGACGCCGCCGCCGGATCCGATCGAGGAAGATGGGACGCAGAACGCAACGATCCACAGCCGGAACGGAACCCATGACGGTCTTCCACTGCTCCAGGTGCGGCAACGCACTCACACCGGACTTGACAGCGCTGCCCACCGTTCCTGCCGTCCCCGGCATCGACGTTGCCCGGCCCGAAGGTGCACGCCAGGCCCCGCCTACGGTTCCCCAGGGCTACTACGCAATCGAACCCGAGCCGTGGGGAGCACCGTTCGTCCCGCAGGAAGATCAGGACAACCCCGTACCGTCCCAGCCCCGCGGGCTCCTCAGGGCCACCCTCGACGGCTTCGTCATCTCGGCCGGCGCCCGCGACACGATCGTTCTTCACCCCGACGACGGCTCCGTCCTGCAGCCTCTGCCCTGCTGGGAGAACAGCACTGGATGCTGCGGCCCGGACGGAACCGAAGGACCGAACCGAGCCTGCCCCTGCGGAGCCCGCATCGCCACGCTCGCCGCGGATTGCTCCGGACCCTGGGAACTCCACCTCGACCCGGTCCGGACCTACGCATTCACCCCGCCGGATGCGCACCGCTGACATCGCAGCGCCGGCACTCCTGCCACTGCCGCCCGTGCTTCTGCATGGAGCGAGATGCCGCCCGTAAGGGACGAGCGGTCCCGGCCGCCCGCGCCGGACGGTGGCGGGGAGGGGCCGACCGGCGGCCGGGGGCCGGGGCGGCGGACGGAAGTCGTCCGCCGCCCGGACGGCTGCCCGTGCACGACCGGCCGGCACGGTTGCCCGCCGCGGGAAGCGCTACGAGGGGCGGCCGGCGACCGGACGCGGGACGCGGAGCGGCATGGCCTCGGGGTACGTCGCCTTCTCGGCCCGGACGACCGCCTCGATCTCCGCCCTGAACTCCGGGTCGAAGAGGTCCACGGCCAGCAGCAGTCGCAGCCCGCGCAGGGTCGGTTCGAGCAGCGGGCGGCCCATGCGGGAGCCGCCGCCCGCCAGCCCCGCGAAACCCTTCCGGGCGGCCACCGCCCGGCCGCCGACGCGCTCGTCGAGACCGGCGGTCGTGTATCCGGTGATCAGAGCGAGTTCGGCGAGGAGCCTGCGGGCCCCGAGGACCATCTCCTCCGCGCCCTGGAGGGTCTGCACGGAGCCGCCCGCCACCGTGAAGTCGTCGCCCGTGCGCCTCGGGCCGCGTGCCTCGTACACGGCGAGGGCCTCTTCGAAGAGCAGGCCCGCCTCGTCGACCGCCTTCATCGCCGCCACCAGCTGGTCGATGTCGATCTCGCGCTCCACGCTGCCTCCTGGTCCGGAACTGTGCTGCACAGACCGTAGGAGGCAAAGCCGCCGCTGAGGAACACCCTTGCGGAAGGGTGATGCCGAAGTCACCGGCCCGTTACCGGCGCCGCCCGGAGCCGGCCGGCGCGTCCGCGCCCCTCCCGGGCCCGACTGCCCACGCCCTCTTGCGGGTTGGGCTCCAGGTCTTAACAATGCGCATGACAACCGAAGGATCTTCGGTCGCATTGTCCTCAGAGGGGAACCCCCACATGAACAAGCCTCTCGCCGGCGCCTTATTCTCCCTGCTCCTCGTGGGAGCGGCGGGCGCCCCGGCCGTGGCCTCACCGGCCGTCGCCGTCACCTACGCGGGAACCGTCGCGCTCAGCAACTGCTCGGGCTCCGTCGTCCGCGCGCCCGGCTCCCAGCCCGGCGACCCCGCACTCGTGCTGTCCAACGGGCACTGTCTGGAGACCGGCTTCCCGGCGGCCGGCGAAGTCATCAAGGACCAGCCGTCCACCCGATCGTTCTCACTGCTCAACGCGTCCGGCTCGAAGGTCGCCACGCTGCGGGCCAGCAAGATCGCCTACGCGACGATGACCGACACCGACGTCTCGGTCTACCAGCTGACCAAGACCTACGCCCAGATCCAGAGCCAGTACGGCATCAGCGCCCTCACCCTCAACGACAGCCGTCCGGCGCAGGGTTCGGCCATCAAGGTCGTCTCCGGCTACTGGAAGCGGACCTACAGCTGCAATGTGGACGGCTTCGCCTACCGCCTCAAGGAGGGCGCCTGGACCTGGAAGGACTCCGTGCGCTACACGCCGTCCTGCAACACCATCGGCGGCACCTCCGGCTCCCCGGTGATCGACACGGCGACCGGCAAGGTCGTCGCCGTCAACAACACGGGCAACGAGGACGGCGGCCGCTGCACGGACAACAACCCGTGCGAGGTCGACCAGAACGGCAACGTGACGGTCCGTCAGGGCATCAACTACGCACAGGAGACGTACATCATCGTCCCCTGCATAGCCCCCGGCAACACGATCGACCTGAACCGTCCCGGCTGCACGCTGCCCAAGCCGTAGCCTCCCCCCGCCGCCCGGCTCCCCAAAGCCGGGCGGCGGCGGGTCACGCGCCTCGCGGGCGCGTGGAAGCGCGCCCCGACGGGCGCGGGCCGCTCAGCGCCGGCGCTGGGCCGCGGTGCCCACGAGGAGCGCGTCGCAGACCAGTCGCGCGCCCCGGGCCAGGCGCCCCAGCTGTTCGAGCTCCACGGCGTACATCCTGATCGTGTTCTCGATGACCGACTCGGCGACGCCCAGCGTGGGCAGCTCGGCCCGGCTGGTCTGCAGGGCCACGCGGACCGCGCGCATCTCGTGCTGCAACTGGAGCTGGACGTGCCGGGCCAGGAGCGTGTGGTGGCGGGTGAGCGTGAGGTAGCCGCCGTAGCGGGCCGGAAGCAGGTCACGCAGCCAGCGCGTGGCGGTGCGCTCCCAGTCGTGGGTCCCGGGGGCCTTGACCTGGAGGGGCCAGTCCGGGCTGCGCGTGATCGTGGCGGTCTGGGGCATTCTCGTCACTTCCGAGTGGTGTCGAACTCTGATCGAGACGTTTCTGGGGCGGCCTCGGCCCAGGGGTTGACCGAGGCCGCCGGGGCGCCCGGCGGGATCCGAAAGCCTGGAGGCGACACGCGGTCGCGACGTGAGGAGGTCGTCGTGCCGCATGTGCGTTCGGGAGGACGTGGGGTCGCCCTCCTTGGCATCTGGTGGATCCGGAGCGCCGTCGTCAGTAAACATATATACCGTCGAGTACGCAAGCGCATGAAAAATTTCATGCGCCCCCCGCGCTGAATATCCCCCTGGTCAGAGGGGCTATGACGGGGTGGCGGAGTTACAGAAAGAAACCGTGCTGATCGGCTACGTGCTCGTAGTCCTCCAGGCGCGCCTGGGTGCGCTCGGGGTCGGCGTCGGCCATGGCCTGGAGCAGGGCGGCCGAGAGCATGCCGGGCGCCGCGTAGGAGTCGAACACCAGGCGCGAGCCGGTCCCGGCCGTCAGGGTCACGTCCGCCTCGTCCACGAGCGGGCCCAGCGTGGGGTCGGTGATCAGGACGACGCGCAGACCCGTGCTGCGAGCGGCCCGGACGGCGGCCAGCGCCTCCCTGGCGTGCCGCGGCATGGCGAAGGCCAGGACCCACGTCCCGCCGGCCGCCTTGGACTGGAGCAGCGCGTCGAAGGCGACGCTGCCGCCGCGGGTGACCAGGCGCACGTCGGGATGGATGCGGCGGGCCGCGTAGGCGAAGTACTCGGCGAGGGAGACCGAGATCCGCAGCCCGAGGACGGTCAGGGGCACGGACGCGGCCAGCTCGCGGCCGATGTCCAGCACCTGGTTGGTGTCCGCCAGCAGCCGGCGCACGTTCTCCAGGTTCTCGATTTCGGCGTCGACGGCCGCCTGGAGTTCGTTGCGGCGGATCTGCTCGCTGGTGTCCGGAGAGCCGGCGACCGCGCTCAGCGCGATGGGCTGGAGGACGTCGCGCAGGGCCGGGTAGCCGCTGAAGCCCAGGGAGGCGGCGAAGCGGGTGACGGAGGGCTGGCTCACGCCGACCCGCTCGGCGAGCTCAGTGATCGACAGGAACGCGGCCTCGGTGAGGTGGTCGATCAGGTACTGGGCGATCCGGCGCTGGCCCGGGGACAGGCGGCGGCCGTCGAAGAGCGCGAGGAGCCGGTCGGCCGGGGGGCGGACCGTCTCCGACGGCGACGACTGGCCGCTCGGCGTGATCGCGGCCGCCTGTGCGCGTGCCTGCTGACCCGATGACACCGCAGGGCCTCCTCACTCATGTCACTCGCGCTCAAACATAGCTCACGCCCTGTGCTCGATGATGATCAGTCCGGTGCCCGGACGGCCGCCCCCGCACGCGGCGGGACCCGCACACGGCGTGTGCGGGTCCCGTCCGGGCCGCTCGGTTCACTTCGCGGCGGGATTCTCCCAGCGGTAGAACTCGTGGGCCATCGCGTCCTTCGGGCCGCGCCAGGTCTCGGGATCGTGCGGGCTGATGTAGGCGGTGAGCCTCTCGCTGAGGTCCCGGAACTCCGGGTGGTCGGTGACCTGCGCGATCGCGGGGCCGGGCGGCCGGTCCGACTCGATCAGGTGCAGGTACACGTCGCCGAACTGGAAGAGGCTCCGGCGCGTGACACCGACCAGGTGCGGCAGTGCGCCGGCGTCCGAGCCGGCGAAGAGGTCGGCGATGTCCGGGGCCGATCCCGGCGCCATGCGGGCGACGATGAGGGCGCGGTGCGTGGGGTTCATCCGGGGTGCCTGCCTTTCGTCTCAGAGGCGGCTGACCGCAGGGGCGCGGTTCTCGCGTTCGCGCTGCTCGATCTTGTCCCGGATGAGGGCCATCTGGATCGGCGAGTTGCGGTTGATGTTGTCGGTCATCCAGGCGTCGTCGACCGGGGCGTCCGGCTTCATCGCGAAGTCCTGGGTCCACTTCATCCGGGTGCCGCCCGGCACCTCGGCGTAACGCCACACGATGTCCATGTGGGCGAAGGGACCGGTCTCCACGCGCCGGGCCCGGACCGTCAGGTTCTCGCGGTCCACGGTCCGCTCCGAGACCCAGCTCCAGACCTTGCCGTTCTCGTCGGGGTGCATGGTGAGCCGGAAGCGGGTGGTGTCGCCCTCCTGCTCCAGGACCTCCAGCGAGGCGTACTCGCTGAAGAGGTCCGGCCAGGCCGGGAGGTCGTTGGTCATCTCCCACACGACGTCCACGGGTGCGTTGACGGTGATCTCGTTCTCGGTGTGTCCTGCCATTTCAGGCTCCTGTCATCAGGGTGTTGTCGGTCGGTGGGTCGGACATGTGGTCTGTGTTCCTGCGGGGCGGCCTTCCTGCGGGCCTACCGCGCGGGTCGCGCGGGGCTACTCGGGCTCAGGCGCCTTTGCGCAGCACGAGCGCGGAGCTCGAGCCCATCCGCCCGCGGCTGAGCACCAGCGCCGTCCGCAGCCGCGCGGAGCGGGCGCCGCCCGTCACCAGTTCCAGGTCGTGGCACACGTCGAAGACGTTCGGGGTCGGCGGGATCACGCCGTGCTCCAGGGCCAGTACCGCGGCGGCGGTGTCCAGTGCGGGCGCCGCGCAGTACGCCCTGCCCGTGCCGGTCTTGGGCGCCGTGACCGGGACCTGGCGCCCGTGGGCGCCGAGGGTGTCGGCGATGGCGGCCGCTTCCGCCGCGTCGGCCTCCGGCGTCCCGAGGGCGTCGGCGAAGACCACGTCGATCTCCTGCGGGGCGCAGCCCGCTTCGCGCAGGGCGCCGCGGATGGCGTGGGCGAGCCCTTCGCCGCGCTCGTCCCGCCGCTGTGTCCCGGTGAAGGTGGCACCGTGGCCGGCGAGGACGGCGCGGACCGTGGCGCCGCGGCGGGCCGCCGTCTCCTCGTCCTCGACGAGGAACATCGCGCCGCCCTCCGCGGGGACGTAACCGCAGGCCTTGTCCGTGAAGGGCCGGTAGGCGCGCTCGGGGTCGTCGCTGGTGCTCAGGCCCTCGTACTGGAGCTGGCAGACGATGGAGTACGGCGCGAGCGGCGCCTCCGTCGCCCCGACGAGCATCGCCCTGCTGCCCTGGCGGATGGCCCTGGCGGCGTGCGCGAAGGCGTCGAGCCCGCCCGCCTCGTCACTGGCGACGACCCCGCACGGGCCCTTGAGGCCCCGCCGGATGGAGATCTGGCCGGTGCTCGCGGCGTAGAACCACGCGATGGACTGGTAGGGGCCGACGTAGCGGGGGCCCTGTTCCCAGAGGTGCTGCAGCTCGCGCTGGCCGAACTCGCCGCCGCCGGAACCGGCCGCCGTGACCACGCCGACCGAGAACGGGTCGTTCTCGTAGTCGGCGCGGCCGAGCCGGGCGTCCTCCAGGGCGAGGTCCGCCGCGGCCAGGGCGTGGTGGGTGAAGCGGTCGGTCTGGACGAGGAAGCGGTCCTCGACCATGCCTCCGGGGTCGAAGCCCCGTACCTCACCCGCGACCCGCAGCGGGAGGTGCTCACACCCCGCCCGGGTGACGCGGTCCAGCACGCTGAGACCGGACTGGGTCGCCTTCCAGAAGGCATCGGCGCCGACACCGTTGGGCGCGACGACACCGATCCCCGTGATGACCGTACGGCTGGTCACGAGACCTCCTCCTTCGGCCGGGTCATGACGACGGCGGACTGGAACCCGCCGAAGCCGCTGCCGACCGAGAGCACGTTGCGCAGCGCGAGGCCGCGGGCGGTGCGGGGCACGTAGTCCAGGTCGCATTCCGGGTCGGGCGTCTCGTAGTTCGCCGTCGGCGGTACGACCTGATGGGTCATGGCGAGCACGCAGGCCGCCAGTTCGATCGCTCCGATGGCGCCGAGGGAGTGGCCGACCATGGACTTGATGGAGGTCATCGGCGTCTTGTAGGCGTGGTCGCCCAGGACCCGCTTGACCGCCGCCGTCTCGTGGCGGTCGTTCTGCTTGGTGCCGGATCCGTGCGCGTTGACGTAGTCGATGTCGTCGGCGCTGATCCGGGCCTGGTCGAGGGCGGTTTCGATGGCCCGGGCCATCTCCAGTCCCTCGGCGGTCAGCCCGGTCATGTGGTGGGCGTTGCCGAAGGTGGCGTAGCCGCCGATCTCGCAGTAGACGCTCGCTCCGCGGGCGCGGGCGTGTTCCAGCTCTTCGAGGACGAGGACGGCGCCGCCCTCGCCGAGGACGAACCCGTCGCGGTCGGCGTCGAACGGCCGGGAGGCGTGGGCGGGGTCGTCGTTGTTCGGCGAGGTCGCCTTGATGGCGTCGAAGCAGGCCACGGTGATCGGCGATATGGGTGAGTCGGAGGCTCCGGCGATGCAGATGTCCATCCGGCCCTCCGCGATGGAGTGGACGGCGTAACCGACGGCGTCGAGACCGGAGGTGCACCCGGTGGAGACGGTCTGCACCGGGCCGCGCGCACCCGTCTGCTCCGCGACGGCGGAGGCGAGGGTGGCGGGAGTGAAGGCCCGGTGCAGGTGCGGCCCGGCGAGCTTGTGGTCCACGTCCCACCAGGCTCCGGACTGGCTCACGGCGACGTAGTCGTGCTCCAGGCGGGTGGTCCCGCCGACTGCGGTCCCCAGGGAGACCCCGGTGCGCCAGGCCTCCTCGGTGGTGAGGTCGAGTCCGGCGTCGAGCAGGGCCTCGCGCGCGGCGACCAGGGCGAACTGGATGTAGCGGTCCGCCCGCGCCGTCTCGTTCTCGTCGAGGCCGTGTGCGGCGGGGTCGAAGTCCACCTCGGCGGCTATCCGTGAGCGGAAGCCGGCCGGGTCGAAGAGGGTGATGCCGCGGGTCGCCGTGCGGCCGTTGGACAGCAGGTCCCAGAAGGCGGAGGCGCCGATCCCGCCGGGCGCGACGACGCCGACTCCGGTGACCGCGACCCGGCGGGGCGTCACGAGACCACGCCCGTACGGTCGGGGGGCTGCTCCCAGGCGGTGCTCTGCGGGTGCGGCGCCTCCTCGGTGTCCACGTGGCCCAGTTCGGGGCGCGGGGCGAGCGGGCCGAGGTGGAAGACCATGCGGGCCTCGGTGTCCCCGGTGTTGCGGAACCGGTGGCGCACGTCGAGGGGGACCAGCAGGCCCTGGTCGGTGCGCAGCGGGTGGGTCTCGCCGTCGAGGTCGACCTCCAGGCGGCCGCTGACCACGTAGACGAACTCCTCGGAGTACGGGTGGTAGTGCTCGGCGATGGACTCACCCGGAGCCATGATCGCCAGACCCATGAAGCCGCTGGTGGAGCCCACCGAGGTCGGGGTGAGCACGGCCCTCAGGTCGCCGCCGCGACGCCGGTTGGGCGGCGTCTCGCTGAGGTCGACGATGCGTGGGCGCTGTCTGGTCATAGCGGGTTCCTCCTGGCGTGTGGAGAGCCTGGACGGGGCTGGGGTGGGGGACCGGCCGTCAGGACTGCGCGGGTGCGCGGCGGTCGGTGATCAGTTCCATGGTGTGCTGCGCGGCGTGCGCACGCGCGCCGGCTTCGTCCGTCAGCCTGCCGAACACGGCCGCCTTGCGCGGACCCCGGACGCCGAGGATCGTGTCGGGCTCGGCCCGGACCGGGCCGCGCACGTCGATGAGGCGGACGACGGTGTCGTCGCGCTGGAAGATGCTGCTGCTCCGTACGGGGCTGTCCGGCCGGTGCGCGGCCTCCTCGTCCTGGCGGGCGAGGAAGCGGGCCAGGGCCTGGCCGCAGCCGGGCTTGGCCGGGTAGAACAGCGCGTGGCGGGTGACGTCGGCGTCCCCGTCCGTCTCCCCGGCGGCGATGTGGTGGACGGCCGGGAGCGCTGCCCGCATGAAGAAGAGGCGGGCGGACTCGGGGTCGTTGAGGTTCCGGTCTTTCTCCAGGTAGGGGTTGATGGCCTCTTCGACCGCCCGCACCTCGGGCTGTTCCGAGACGTGCCGCAGGGCCGCCATCAGGTCGCCCTCGACCTCGACGGTGCGCACGACCCGGTTGCCGTGCATGAAGAGCGTCGTACGGCGCAGCCGGGTGTGCTCGTCGACGCGGGCGGCCGGGGAGGCGTAGCTGGAGAGGAGTTCCGCGACCTTCTTCTCGCTGCCCGGCTTGACGGTGAAGGTGAGGGCGTGGCGCACGATGCCCGCGCCGAGCCGGGGAACGGGCTGGAGCCGGGCCCTGGCCGGGCGGGCCGCCTGGTCGTAGCCGCGCCCGGTCTCCCGCAGCACGGTGAACTTGAGGGGGCGCATGGCGCGGGCGCAGGCGCCCAGCGGCTTGACCTGTTCGGCGTGGTGCTCGCTGTTGACCCATGCGAGGTACTGCGGCGCGCTCTCCCACTCGCTGGTGATCAGCCACTGCGAGGGGTTCTCGAAGGACTGGCACAGCTGGTCGCTGATGTGGCCCGGGACCGACGCGATGTCGTGGCGGAGCTTTTCGTACGCCTCGAAGAACTGCTTCTGGGTTCCCTCGTGGAGGTCCATCAGCAGGACGACCCGGAGCATGTAGCCGTCGAAGGCTGACTGCGACACCCGTTCGGACAGGGTGGTTGTCATCTACTCACTCCTTCATGAGGGGGTGGAGATCCATCGCGTACGGACCCCTCGTCCGTCACCGGTGGCGTCCGCCCGGGCCGGGGGCCGTCTCGTGCGGAACGGCGGGCCGGCGGGAGCCGCTGTCGCTCATCGTCATCCGGGTGGCGACGTACCGCTACATGTCCGGATCAAGCGGGTGACAACCGGCAAATCAACCGGGCCTGGCAGACGATCGGGGGCATAAAGAGTCCACTCCCCCACACAGAAAACAGGAGCCCGCAGCTGATGGAAGACAAAGCCGATGTTCGCGTACCGGTTCTCGTCGTGGGCGGCTCCCTCGTGGGCCTGTCCACCTCGCTTTTCCTGAGCCGCCACGGAGTGAGGCACCTGCTGGTCGAGAAGCACTCCGGTACGTCAGCGCACCCGCGCGGCCGGGGCATCAACGCCCGGACCATGGAGCTCTTCCGTACGGCGGGGGCGGAGGGCGCGATCCGCCGGGCGGCGTCCGTACTGGAGGGCAACCAGGGCATTCTGCAGGCCCGGTCACTGACCGGGGGTGACCACACGTGGCTGGTCAAGACGATCGATCCGGCGGGGGCGCTGCGGCGTTTCAGCCCGACCGGGTGGTGCCTGTGCAGCCAGAACAACATCGAGCCGGTGCTGGCCGCGCAGAGCCGCGCGCAAGGGGCGGACATCCGCTTCTCCACCGAGCTGATGTCCTTCGTCCAGGACGCCACGGGGGTGAGTGCCGTGGTCAAGGACCGCGAGACGGGTGAGCACACCACCGTGCGGGCCGACTTCCTGATCGCCGCGGACGGACCGCGCAGCCCCGTGAGGGAGCAGTTGCGGATCCCCCAGACGGGCAACGGCGAGCTGTTCCACAACGTGAGCGTGACCTTCCGCTCGGAGCGGCTGGCCGGGGTGCTGGGCGACCTGCGTTTCATCGTCTGCTACCTGATGCGTCCGGGAGCGGACGGGGCGCTGCTGCCGGTGGACAACGCGACGCAGTGGGTCTTCCACGCGCCCTGGCACCCGGAGCGGGGCGAGACCCTGGAGGACTTCACCGACGAGCGCTGCGTGGAGCAGATCCGCAACGCGATCGGCGTGGCCGACCTGGACGTGGAGATCGGCGGCAAGGCTCCCTGGCACGCGGCCGAACGGGTGGCGGAGCAGTACTCGTCCGGACGGGTGTTCCTGGCCGGCGACGCGGCCCACGAGATGGCACCGACCGGGGCGTTCGGCTCGAACACCGGCATCCAGGACGCGCACAACCTGGCCTGGAAGATCGCCGCGGTGCTGGACGGGTCTGCGGGCATCGGGCTGCTGGGCACCTACGAGGCCGAGCGGCTCCCGGTGGCGCGCGCCACGAGCGAGCGGGCGTCGGCCCGTTCGGCGGAACACAGCCACCCGGGGTACGCGCCGCCGCCCACCATGGGCGGCGGACCGGGCAGCGGGGTCCTCACCACGGCGATGGGCTACTGCTATCCGCGCGGCGCGGTCGTCGGCGGCGATCCGGCGCGGCCGATCATCCCGGAGGCACTGCGCCTGATGGGTGACACGGGCACGCGGGCCCCGCACATGTGGCTGGCCCGGGCCGGCGAGCGGATCTCGACCCTGGACCTGTACGAGCGGTCCTTCGTGCTGCTCGGCGGGGCGGGGACGCCGTGGCAGGACGCGGCCCGGCAGGTGGCCGAGCGGCTGGGGGTCCGGCTGGACGCCTACACGATCGGTCCCGGGCCGGAGGCGGACCTGGTCCAGGAGGTCGGCGCCGACTGGGCGGAGGTCCACGGGATGGACGCCCAAGGCGCGGTGCTCGTACGCCCGGACGGGTTCGTGGCGTGGCGCTCGGAGGGGGCGGTGGCCGATCCCCGGGCGACCCTCCTGGAGGTCCTCTCGACGGTACTGCGCCGGAAGTGACCACGGGGCCCTCCCGTTCGCCGGCCGCCCGCGCGGCCGGCGGACGGGCCACAGCGGCGGCCGGACGGGACGCCACGGTCGCCGTGCCGGAGCCGGCGGCGGGCGGACGGGACGCGGACCCGACGACCGGCATGCCACGCGGACGGGACGCGGACCCGACGACCAGGCCGGGGCCGACGGCAGCCGGGCACGGCTCAGCGGCAGGCCCAGCAGCCCGCCCAGCAGCCTGCGTCGGGGCGGACGGCGCGCGGTCGCCCGGCGGTCCGGCCGGATCCCCGGGCCCGGCGGCCCTTCGCCGTGTCACCGGCTCGGGCGGTGCGGTTCGCGTAGCAGGCGACCACCACGGCGATCGCCGCCAGCTCTTCCGGTGCGGCCTGCCCCTTCTCCACACGCAGGAGGCTCGCTGTCGGGGCGTCGTTCGGCATCGGCACGGCCTCTCGTACGGGGGCTGCGCGTGCGCCCGGCCACGGGGCGGGGAACAGGTCGTCCCACCCTCGGCGGGGGCTGCGCTCGGGCGGCTCGGCGCGCCCGCGGAGCGTGGTCCGCGGCCGCGCACCGGCCGGCGGAGTCCTGTCGGATCACCCGGACTCCTGACGCGCATGACGCTACAAGCGCCCGCCGCACCCGGCACGTCGGGCGGCCCGGCCCGCCGGCGTCCACGCGAGGCCGGACCCGGCACCTCGGGCGGCCCGGCCGGCCGGCGCCCGCCCGCGGCCGCGCCGCGACCGGCGGGACGACCGTGACCGGCCACGACGCCCTGCTCTGCCGGGGCTGCGCGGGCCGCCTCTACGCCGTCTGCACGACCGCCGCCCGCGACGGCAGCGCCGCCGCGACGCGCGAGTGGGAGGTCGACCACGAGGTGCCGTCGCGGTGTCCGCTGTCGGGCCTGCTGCCGCTGACCGGAAGCGCCGCCGACGTCCACGATCTCCCGCACGCCCAGCAGGTCCTGGGCCCCCGCGCCTGACCCGGCCGGGTCACCCCACCCCGTTCCCCCACTCGGGTGGCGCCCCGGGTGAGGAGCGGAGTGACAAGCCGGTGCCGGCGACCCGGGCGGCGACCCGGCCCGCTGCGTCCGTATGGTTCCGTCCCCCGCCCGTCCCCAGCCAGTCCTCGCCCGTCCCCAGCCCGCCCTCAGCCCGTCCCCTGCCCGCCCTCGACGGGCACCCGCACGAGCGCGGGCGGCCCGCGCCGGTGGGGCCCCGCGTACCCTCTACCTGTGTCCGTCCCCCGCCTGCACCGTGTCGCCGTCCTCGTGCTCGAAGGTGCGAAACCGCTCGACGTCGGCATCCCCGCGCAGGTCTTCGCGACCCGGGCGAGCATGCCGTACGAGGTGCGCGTGTGCGGCGCGGCGCCCGGGCTCGTGACCGGCGGCGACGGCCTGTCGTACGCCGTGTCCCACGGGCTCGACGCCCTCGCGTGGGCCGACATCGTCTTCGTGCCCGGCTACCGGTTCCCGGACCGCGATGACCCGCCGCCGGCCGTGATCGAAGCACTGATCGCCGCCCACGACCGGGGCGCGCGGCTCGCCGCCATCTCGACGGGCGCGTTCGCGCTCGCCGCCACGGGCCTGCTCGACGGCAAGCGCGCCACGACCCACTGGCACTACGCACGGGCGCTCCTGGCGAAGCATCCGCTCGTCCGGCTCGACGAGAACGTCCTGTTCGTCGACGAGGGCACCGTACTGACCTCGGCCGGGGCCGCCTCGGGCATCGACCTGTGCCTGCACGTCCTGCGCCGCGACCTCGGGGTGGCCGCGTCGAACCACGCGGCCCGGCGTCTGGTCGCGGCTCCCTACCGCAGCGGCGGCCAGGCGCAGTACGTGCCGCGCAGCGTGCCGGAGCCGCTCGGTGAGCGGTTCGCCGCCACCCGCGAGTGGGCGCTGCACCGGCTCGGCGAACCCCTCACGCTCGACGCGCTCGCCGAGCACGCGGCGGTGTCGCCCCGCACCTTTTCGCGGCGCTTCGCCCAGGACACCGGGTACACGCCGATGCAGTGGATCATGCGCGCCCGGATCGACGTGGCCCGTGAGCTGCTCGAACGGTCGGAGCGCAGCGTCGAGCAGATCGCCTCCGACGTGGGCCTGGGCACCGGTGCGAATCTGCGGCTGCACTTCCAGCACATCCTGGGCACCACACCGAGCGAATACCGGCGCACCTTCGCCCAGGGCGGCTAGCCGCCCGGCGCCGCCATGGCGAGATCCTTTCGAACCGTGGCAATCTCGCCGCTGTCGCGGACCGGCGGCGGGAGCGAGCCTGGTGGGGAGAGAAGGGGACACACTCATGACTCGCATCGCCATCAACGGATTCGGCCGCATCGGGCGCAACGTGCTGCGCGCACTGCTCGAACGGGACAGCGAACTGGAGGTCGTCGCCGTCAACGACCTCACGGAACCCGCGACCCTCGCCCGGCTGCTCGCCTACGACACCACGGCCGGCCGGCTCGGCCGCCCGGTGACCGTCGACGGGAACGCCCTGGTGGTAGACGGCCGGCGCATCAGGGTGCTCGCGGAGCGCGAGCCGGAGCAGCTGCCCTGGGCCGAGCTCGGCGTCGACATCGTGCTGGAGGCGACCGGCCGGTTCACGTCGGCGGCGGCGGCCCGCGGCCACCTCACGGCGGGAGCGAAGAAGGTCCTGGTCAGCGCCCCCTCGGACGGCGCCGACGTCACGCTCGCCTACGGGGTCAACAGCGACGCCTACGACCCGGCCCGGCACACGATCGTCTCGAACGCCTCGTGCACGACGAACGCCCTCGCGCCGCTGGCCGCGGTGCTCGACGAACTCGCCGGCATCGAGCACGGCTTCATGACGACGGTGCACGCCTACACGCAGGAGCAGAACCTGCAGGACGGCCCGCACCGCGACGCCCGCCGGGCCCGCGCCGCCGCCGTCAACATCGTGCCGACCACGACGGGCGCCGCCAAGGCCATCGGCCTCGTACTGCCGAACCTCGACGGCAAGCTGTCGGGTGACTCGATCCGCGTGCCGGTTCCGGTCGGTTCGATCGTCGAGCTCAACACGACCGTCGCACGCGACGTGACGCGCGAGGACGTACTGGCGGCCTACCGCGCCGCGGCGCAGGGCCCGCTGGCCGGCGTGCTCGAGTACTCCGACGACCCGCTCGTCTCCTCCGACATCACGGGCAATCCCGCTTCGGCCGTCTTCGACTCGGCCCTCACCCGAGTCGACGGCCGCCACGTCAAGGTCGTCGCCTGGTACGACAACGAGTGGGGCTTCTCCAACCGTGTGATCGACACGCTCACGCTCCTCGCCACCGGCTGAACCCGGCTCGGCTGCGCGCCCGGCGCTGCGGACCCCGCCCGCTCCGGGGCCCGCAGCGGGCGGGCGCGTCCTCGGCGTCCCCGCCCTGCGGGTTACCCTGCTGCGCGGCATGACCACTGCCGGCGGACACCAGGAGGAGCGCCCGTGCCCGAACAGCGTGCCGGGGACCGCCCCACCCTGGAAGCGGTGGCGGCGCGCGCCGGGGTCTCCCGGGCGACCGCGTCCCGCGTCGTCAACGGCGGTGACGGGGTCCGCGCGCACCTGGTGGCCAGGGTGCGCGAGGCCGTCCGGGACCTCGGCTACGTGCCCAATCCCGCGGCGCGCACTCTGGTCACCCGGCGTACCGGCGCCGTTGCCGTGATCATCGCCGAGCCGGAGGTCCGGATCTTCTCCGACCCGTTCTTCTCCCGCCAGGTGCGCGGCATTGCCAAGGAACTGACCGCGCACGACACCCAGCTGGTGCTGCTCCTGGTGGAGGACCGCGGCGACTACGACCGGATCGAGCGCTACCTGGCGGGCGGGCACGTCGACGGCGCGCTCGCGTTCTCCCTGCACACCGACGATCCGCTGCCCGCGATCACCCGCCGGATCGGCCTGCCCACGGTCTACGGAGGCCGGCCGGGCTGGACGGCCGGCCCCGGGGAGCCCGGGAGCGCCGTGGCGTACGTCGACGCGGACAACCGCGGGGGCGCGCGCGAGGCCGTACGGTACCTGCTGGCGCGGGGGCGGGAGCGGATCGCGCACATCGCCGGCCCGCTGGACCAGACCTCGGCGGCCGACCGGCTGAGCGGCTACCGCGACGAATTGCCGTCGGCGGACCCCGCGCTGGTCGCGGAGGGGGACTTCACCGTGGAGGGCGGAGCCCGCGCGATGGCCGAACTGCTGGACCGGCGGCCGGGGATCGACGCGGTGTTCGCCGCCAACGACCTGATGGCGACGGGCGCGCTGCGGGTGCTGCGCGAGCGCGGCCGGACGGTCCCGGCCGATGTGGCGGTGGTCGGCTTCGACGACGCCGAGGCGGTGGCCGGGAGCGCGGATCCGCCGCTGACGACCGTACGTCAGGACATAGAGGGCATGGGCCGCATGATGGCGCGGCTGCTCCTGGACGCCCTGGCCGGGACCGGGACCGGGACCGCAACCGGGCCCGCCGGCGCCGGCGGGGACGCTCGCGCGGCGGCCGCTCCGGTGATCACCGCCACGTCGCTGGTGCGGCGGGCGTCGGCCTGACGCGGCGCATCCGACGTGCGCGGTCCCCTCGCCCGGCCGGTCCGCGGGTAAGCCGTCCGTGCGCCGGAGAAACGATCAGTCGGGCGGTCCCGCGCGGCCGAGGGGCTCCAGCCCGCGTCGCAGCCATCCGATTGATCCCCTTTCTCCTACTATCGGCGCACTCCATCAGACTTTCAGCGGGTGACGGAGCCGGCCGGTGCGCCGGTCCCTCCTGCGGTGAGGAGCTCCATGTCCCGCGCCCACCGGTCCGCCGCGGTCTCCGCGTGGCTGCTCGCCTCGGCCCTGGCCCTCACGGCGCCTTCCTCCGCCGAGGCCCTCGCGACACGACACCCCGCCCACCCCGCGCCGGCTCCCGCCCCGGCCGCCGCCCCCCTCGCCGCGGCGGCACCCGGACCCGGGCCGCGACCGGACGAGGCCGCGGTCATCGGCGAAGACCATGCCCGGGTGCACGCCCGGCTGCGCACAGCGGCCGAGGGCACCCGCGGCTACCCGCAGTCGAAGCGCACGGCGAGCCTGAGCGCGCTCCAGGAGTCGCAGCGCGAGCTCAACAAGGGCTTCGCGGCCGCGAGGTCCGGCCGGTTCACGCAGTTCTTCCCCTCCCCCGACTTCGGCGTCCACGTGGCCCAGCTGCCCACGGGCAAGGTGCTGCTCTTCTCCTTCGAGCGCGTGCAGGCAGACCCCACGAAGGAGACGGGTCCCACGAACACGGTCGGCCGCACCAACGCGGGCCGGGCCTTCCTCTGGGACCCCGCCCGGGGCACCGGTGCGCAGGCGTTCAAGAAGGTGGCGCCGCCCGTCGTCCTCATGCCCGACGGCACCTACGCCCCCCGCCCGGCGCCCTTCTTCTGCGCGGGCCACGCCTACCTCCCCAACGGGATGGTCGGTGTCTTCGGCGGCAACGTCGGCGGCAAGGGCGGCAGCGGCGCCAGACTGTCGTTCGTGTTCGACCCGTGGACCGAGACCTGGTTCCGCAACCGGGACATGTCCGTGGGCCGCTGGTACCCCTCCGTCGTGACCGGGGCCGACGGCCGGCAGATCATCATGTCCGGCCAGTCCGAGCGCGGTACGGGCACGCCCACCCCGGTGGTGGAACGCTTCCCCGCCCTGCGCCACCCCGTCCCGCGGCGGCCGTTCGACATCCCGCTGGACGTCCCCTCGCAGCGGCTGCGGGCGGACGCCCCCTTCCGCAACGACTATCCGCACCTGTTCTCCCTGCGGGACGGGATGATCTACGGTCTGGGCCGCGACGCCGACCAGCAGTGGCTGTTCGATCCGGTCAAGGAGGTGCGCGGCGACCTGCCCCGGCGGCCGGCCGACTTCCGGGGCTACGGCTCGGCCGTGCCGCTGCCGGCCGGCTTCCGCGGCCCCGACTCCGTCCTCGTGCTCGGCGGCGACCCGCGCGACCCCCACACGTACCGCCTGTCCGGCGGCCGCTGGAGCACCGAGGAGCCGCGCGCCTTCGGACGCACCCAGGACGACACCCTGATCCTGCCGGACGGCACACTGCTCACCGTCAACGGCGCACTCGACACCCGGGACTACGGCAACGGTCCGTTCAACCCGAAGGCCGACCTGAAGTACCGGCAGATCGAGCTGCGCGACGCGCGCGGGCACTGGAGCCTCGGCCCGGCCCAGCGACTGCCCCGCGGCTACCACTCCAACGCCCTGGTCATGCCGGACGGCCGGATGATGGTGACGGGGGACGAGCTCCAGCAGATCGCCAACGACCCCGACATCGGGGACGGGATGGACGGCAGCATCGAGCTCTACGAGCCCGCCTACCTCCACCGCGGTCCCCGGCCGGCCCTGGACCGCGCGCCTGCCGGCGACCTCGGATACGACAGCGCCTTCCAGGTCGTGAGCTCCACGCCCGAGGACGTGGCGCGCGCCGTCCTGCTGGCGCCGACGACCGTCACGCACTCCGTCAACACCAGCCAGCGCCACTTGGAGCTGCGGTTCACCGGCGTGCGCGGCACCACGATCGGACTGCGCACGCCACCGACCGCGGCGGACGCGCCTCCCGGCTACTACATGCTGTTCCTGCTCGACGCGAAGGGTGTGCCCAGTACGGCGAAGTGGGTGAAACTGGGCGCCCGTTGAACGGTCGGGTCGCGGGACGCCGGTGCGGCACGGGACATCGGTGCGGCACGGGACGTCGGTGCGGCCCGGGACATTACGGCGGCCCGGGACATTACGGCGGCCGGCCGGGGCCGGGGAGGGCTACGCCCCGCCGGTGGCGGGCGCGACGGGGGCGAACCGCACCACCGCCGCGCGCCCGGCGGTGCGCATCCGGCAGCCGGGCACCCCGGTGAGCAGGGCGGCGTCGTAGGGCGCCAGCTCCTCGTGCGGCGCGCAGGTGCCGGGCGGTTCGAGTACCGCGGGCCCCTCCAGGGCCACCACCAGCAAGGCCCCGTCCGGCGGGACGGCGAGGGACAGCAGGCCGCGCACGACGGCGGTCTCCGCCGACGTCGCCTCCCTGCGGTACATCACGTTGAAGTTGACGACGGGGCCGTCGAGGAGCCGGCAGTGGGCCGGTTCGTCCCCGGCGAAGTCCTGCGGTGCGTAGCGCTCGTCGACGAGGCGCCGGACACCGCCGACGTCGAGGGCCATGCCGGCGCCCCTCGCGAGGGTGAGGGTGCGCTCGACGCCGGGGAAGACCGAGAAGGGGCCGTCGGCCCCCACCTCGGCGAGGCTGACCCGCCAGAGGAAGTCCTGCGTACCGGCGCCCTCGGGCCGGGCCGCGATCTCGCGGGTGACTCCCCCGCCGTTCTTCCAGGGGGCGGCGGTACGGTCGGCCGCCCGCAGGAGTCGTACGTGCCCGCCGTCCGCGCCGCTGCTCATGGCGCCCGACCCTAGCGGACCCGGCGGACCGCCCGGCGGGGGGATCCCCGGCGCGCTGCCGGACGGGCGCCAGCGTCGCCGGCTGCCGGGTCAGGCCTCCATGGTGGGGCGCAGCCGGCCGAGGAGGGCGTAGAGCGTCGCGCTCTCGGCCTCGTCGAGGGCGTCGAGGGCGCCGTGGGTCGCCTGCATCTCTTCGCGCACCCGGCGGATGACCTCGCGGCCCGCGTCCGTGGCGACCACGTTCTTGACCCGGCGGTCGGCGGGGTCCGCCTCGCGGCGCACCAGCTCGCGCGCCTCCAGGCGGTCGACGATGCCGGTGACGTTCGACGCGTCGCACACCAGCAGGGCGGCCAGTCCGCGCATCGGGAGGGGGCCGTCGAGCTGGGCGAGGACCTTGGCCTGGGTGGAGGTGAGGCCGTGATGGGCGGCCGCGGCCGCGAAGTCCCGCCATTGGGCGGTTCCGATCGCGGCGAGCAGTTCCAGCAGCTGGAGCTTGGTGGGGGTGTGCGGGGCGGTGTCGCTCATGTCTGGAGCGTACTCACGATAATTGACATTATCAATTGTTTACTTGACCACCTTAAGTATCGGCGTCTACCGTCAGTGCAGTTACTTGATGACATCAAACATCTGTGTCCTGAAGCTCTGACGCACGAAGAAGGTCCTGCCAGCCATGAGCACCCCCTCCCCCGCCGACGCCCCGGCCGCCGGGCACAGGAACGAGACGGTCATCGTCTTCGCCCTGAGCCTCGCCGCGATGGTCGTGTCGATGATGCAGACCCTGCCGGTCCCGATCCTCGGTCTGATCCGCAACGACCTCGGCACCTCGACGGCCAACGTGAGCTGGGTGACCACCGCCACCCTGCTGTCGGCGGCCGTCTTCACCCCGCTCCTCGGCCGGTTCGGCGACCAGCACGGCAAGAAGCCGACGCTGGTGGCCGTGCTCGGCGTCATGGTGGCCGGATCCGTCGTCGCCGCCCTGGCGACCTCTCTGCCCCTGCTGATCCTCGGCCGGGTGCTCCAGGGAGCCGCCACCGCGATCTTCCCGCTGGCGCTCTCCGTCCTGCGCGAGGAGGTCCGGCCGCAGAAGCTGCCTGGCGCCATGGCGCTGGTCAGCGGCACGCTCGCGTTCGGCAGCGGCCTGGCGCTCGTCGCCACCGGACTGCTCACCTCCGGATCCGACGCGGACTACCGCAACGCGTTCTGGATGGCCACCGGCTTCGCGACCCTCGCCCTGGTCGCGGTCGTCACCCTGGTCCCCGCGACCCGCCACAAGACCGGCGGGCGCACCGACTTCCTCGGCGCGCTGACCCTCGGCATCGCGCTGCTCCTGCTCCTGCTGCCGATCTCCCAGGGCCACGAGTGGGGCTGGGCCTCCGGGCGCACTCTGGGCAGCTTCGCCGGCGCCGTCGTCATGACCGCCGTCTGGGTGCTGACCGAGCTCAAGGTCCGCGAGCCGCTCGTCGACATGCGGATGTTCGTTCACCGCCCGGTGCTGATGGCCAACCTCGCCGGCATCCTCGTCGGCTTCGGCATGTTCGCGAACTTCCTCGGCGTCTCCTACCTCGTGCAGATGCCCCAGGCGCTCACCGGCTACGGATTCGACGCCTCCATCCTGCGCGCCTCCGTGCAGTTCCTGCTGCCCGGTGCCATCGTCTCGCTGCTCGCCTCCCCCGTCGGCGGCCAGCTGGTGCGCCACCGCGGCCCGCGCGTCGCCCTGGGCCTGGCCGCCGTGCTCGGCGCCGCCGGCTTCGGCTGGCTCGCGCTGGACCACCAGCACAGCGCCTCGGTCATCGGGGCCGGTCTGGTCGTGGGCGCGGCCGTCAGCTTCGGCTACGCCGCCATGCCCGCCGTCATCATGGCCAGCGTCCCGCACCACCAGAGCGGTATCGCCAACGGCATCAACTCGATCTCCCGCTCCACGGGCAGCGCGATCGGCAGTGCCATCGTCACCACCATCCTGGCTTCCAAGACCATCGAGCACCTGCCGCCGGGCGTCCCGGCGCTGCCCGCCGAGTCCGGGTTCACCCTGACCTTCGGCATCGGCGCGGCCGCCTTCGCCCTGGTCGCGGTGATCAGCCGGTTCGGCCTGCGCGGCGGCCACGCCACCCCGAGCGCGGCGAGCGCCACGGCCGGCCTTCAGCAGCCGGCCGCGGTGGCGGACGGGACCGACAAGAAGGCCGAGGAGGCCGAGGAGGCCGTGGCCGGCGCCGCCCGGTAGACCGCGCCGAGGCCCGCGCGGCCGCGTGTCGCTCGCGGTGGCCGGGCGGCGGCTCCCTGCATGGTGGGGGCATGAAGGCTACGGACGTCATCGCCGAGGGACTCGGACGCATCCGGGAGATCGTGCACGAGGTCGTCGAGGGGCTCCCGGCGGAGCGGCTCAACGCGCGCGTCGGCCCCGCGGCGAACTCGATCACCTGGCTCGTCTGGCACCTGACCCGGGTCCAGGACGATCACGTCGCGCAGGCCGCCGGCCTGGAACAGGTCTGGCAGGCCCAGGACTGGGCGGCCCGCTTCGCCCTGCCGCTGCCCGCCGGCTCCACCGGGTACGGACACACCGCGCGGCAGGCCGGCTCGGTCCGGGTCGACTCCGGCGAGCTGCTGCTGGAGTACTTCGACGCCGTGCACGAGCAGTCCTCGCGGTTCGTGCGGGAACTCGCCGCCGCGGACCTGGACCGCGTGGTGGACGAGCGCTGGGACCCGCCGGTCACCCTGGGGGTACGCCTGACCAGTGTGCTGGCCGACGACCTGCAGCACGCCGGCCAGGCCGCCTTCGTACGGGGCCTGCTGGAGCACGGGTGAGCCGGCCCCGAGACCGGGCCTCACCCGGTCGGAGTCGCCCGGAGGGCGGTACCGCGCCGCGTCGGTCAGCCTCGTAGGACGGAGGTGCACGATGGAACCGCGCGTCAAGGGGTTCGTCCAGTCGTACGACCGTGACCGGGGATACGGGTTCATCCTCCCCCTCGGCGAGACGGAGCCCGTCTTCGTCGAGCGCGAGGACATAGAGCACGACCCGCAGGTGCTCTCGGAAGAGCAGCAGGTCACCTTCACCATCGAGCTGGGGCCTGGCCGCATGGCCGCCCGGCACGTCAGGCCCTGATCCCCCCGCCGTCCGCGCACCCCCGGCCGGTCCGGCGTACGACCACCGCCAGCGCGGCGGCGCCGAGCACCGAGAGCAGGGCGCCCACCCGCAGGATCGCCTCGATGGCGGCGCCGTCCGACGCCGCTGCGCCCGCCGAACCGCTGATCGCCTCCAGCACCGTGGCGGCGACGGCCACCGCGACGGCGCCGAGGAGCACCAGCGAGGTGAACACGAGACCGGACGCGGCGGCCAGGCGGTTCGCGGGGACACAGGACTGCGTGGCCACGCTGGTCAGCGCCCAGCCCAGCCCCACTCCGGCCCCCACCACGGCGAAGACCGCGGTGTACGGCACGAGCCGGGTGGTCCAGGTGAGGGCGAACAGGCTGACACCGCACAGCAGCATCCCGGCGGCCATCAGCGCGTCGGGCCGCACCCGCTGGGCCAGGCGGCCCGACCAGTAGCTCGCGGCGCCCGCTCCCCCGGACAGCGCCAGGAAGATCAGCCCGGAGTCGAAGGGGGAGAGCCCTCGCGCCTGCTGGAGGTAGAGGGCGGACAGGACGGCGACCAGGCAGTAGACGATGTTGGACAGCGAACCGGCCAGGGTGAGGGCCACGAACGGGCGGCTCCGCAACAGGGACAGGTCCAGCAGGGGCTCGGCGGCGCGCCGCTCCAGGCGGACGAAGACCGCCAGCAGCCCGGCGCCGCCGGTCAGGCAGGCCAGTGTGGCCGCTGAGGCCCAGCCCCAGTGCGCCGCCTGGTCGACCCCGATCATGATCGTGGTCAGGCCGCCGGCCAGGGTCAGCACGCCGGGGACGTCGAGGCCGCCGCCGGCCTCCTCGTGGCGCGTCCGTGGCACGCAGCGCAGCAGGAGGACGGCGGCGACGGCGCAGAGCGGCACGTTGAGCAGGAACACCGCCCGCCAGCTGACGTGTTCGGCGAAGGCTCCGCCGACGAAGGGGCCGAGGGCCGTGCCGATGGCGCTGAAGGCGAAGACGGTGGCCAGGGCCCTGCCCTGGCGCGCGTCGCGGAAGTGGGCGGTGACCACGGCCACGCAGACCGGCAGGACGAGCGCGGCGGCGCATCCCTGGAGCACGCGGCCCGTGGTGAGCCAGGCCGTGTTCTGCGCGGCGGCGCAGACCGCGGAGACCGCCGCGAAGCCTGCCAGTCCGGCGACGAGGACGCGGCGGCGGCCGAAGAGGTCGGCGGCGCGTCCGCCGGTGATCATGAAAGCACCGAGGGCCAGCATGTAACCGCTGACCAGCCATTGCAGGTCGGTGGTGGGGGTGTGGAAGTCCCGGGCGATGACCGGGAGCATCAGGTTCAGTGCGAACCAGTCCATCTGCACGAGCAGCATGGAGAGGGCGGCGGCCACGATCACCGCGCGTTCGCGCCGGGAGAACAGCCCCCCGGCGCGAAGGCGTCCGCGCGGATGTCGTCGTCATGCCGCCGCCTGCTTTCCGCCTCCCCCTACCATCGTGGCATCGCGGGCTGCCGCGCGCCGCGCGGCAGTGGTCCGGGGCAGGCGGCCCCTCGCGCGCCGGGCCGGCCACCTGACGGCCTCCCGCGGCGAACGGGCCGACACGGCCTGAGCCGTCCCGGCCGGCTGCGCGCCCGCGTCAGCCGCGGAAGCCCTCCGGGCGTTGCGGCGACGCCTCGGCGAGCGCCTTGGTGACGCCCTCGACACCTTCACGGAGCCCGTAGACGGGGGTGTCGGGCTGCTGGCGCCAGGAGTCGTCGATCCCGCCGGCGTCGACGGTGTCGAAGCCGAGCTGGTCGATGAGCGCGCGGACGGCCTCCTTGCCGGCCGCGTCGTCGCCCGCGACGGGCAGCGCCATCCGGTCCGGGGCGCCCGCCGGACGGTGCCGGTCGAGGATGTCCTGGGCGTAGGTGCCGTTGAACGCCTTGATCACGGGGTGTCCGAGGTGCCGCTCGGTCCAGCGGCTCTCGGTGAGACCCTCGTCCTCGACGCCGGCGATCCGGCCGTCGCGCCGCTGCGGGTAGTAGTTGCCGGTGTCGATGACGGTGAAGCCCTCGGCGGCGCCGTCGAAGAGGCCGGCGGGCAGGTCCGGCACATTCTTGAAGGGGACGGTGACCACGACGATCTCGGCCCCCCGCGCCGCTTCCGCGACGGTGACGGGGGTGGCGCCGGTCTCCTCGGCGAGGGCGGTCAGGGTGTGCGGGCCGCGCGAGTTCGCCACGGACACCTCGTGGCCCAGGGCCGTGAGGCGACGGGTCAGGTTGCCGCCGATGTTGCCCGCGCCGATGATGCCGATCTTCATGAGCTCTCCAGTGCGTAAGGGATCAGGTCTCGCGCTGGTTCGAACCCCCGTCGGCGGCACGGCATTCCGTCCGGATCGCGCGCCCCCCGGGTGAGGGGCGTGATCGGGCCGCCGTCCGCCGGCCGAGCCGTGCGGGAGGGCGCGCGGGAGACGACCGGCGCGCCGGGAGGAGCAGCTTTTCGGCCATTTCGCGCAGGTGACGAACCGGGCGGCCGGAGCGCGTGCGGGACCCGGACCGGTCCCGCCGCCGCGCGTGCCGGCTCCCGCGTTCGCCCGCGTCAGGCTCCGCTGGCCTCCAGCATCCCGTCGCGCTCGACGATCTTCACGCGCTCGCGGCCCTGGGGTTCGCCCAGCGCCTTCTCGGCGGCGTCCAGCCGGTGCCAGCCCTCCCACGTGGTGTACCGGACGCCGCGCTCGGCGAGGAACGCGTCGACGGCCTCGGGCGCCGGCGTGGCCGGGTCGTGCAGGCGGCCCTGCGCGTGGTCGGCCAGCAGGTTCGCGACGGTCTCGTTCGCGTCGCCCTTGGTGTGACCGATCAGACCGATCGGACCGCGCCGGATCCACCCGGTCACGTAGGTCGACCGGAGGTGGACCCCGCCCTCGATCACGCGGCCGCCCTCGTCCGGGACGGTGCCCGATGCGACGTCCCAGGGGAGCTTGGGGAGCTCGTCGGAGAGGTAGCCGACGGCGCGGTAGACGGACTGGACGTCCCAGTCGGTGAACCGGCCGGTGCCCTTCACGTTGCCGGTGCCGTCGAGCTCGGTGCGCTCGGTCCGCAGCCCGACGACCTTGCCGTCCTCGCCGAGCACCTCGGCCGGCGACTCGAAGAAGTGCAGGAACAGCTTGTGCGGCCGGTCGCCGATGTCGCGGATCGCCCAGTTTTCCAGGGTCTTGGCGACCATGTCCGCCTGCTTGTTGGCGCGGCGGGTCGCGATCGAGCCCTCGTCGTAGTCGATGTCCTCGGGGTTGACGACGACCTCGATGGTGGGCGAGTGGTCGAGTTCGCGCAGCTCCATGGGGCTGAACTTGGCCTGGGCCGGGCCGCGGCGCCCGAAGACGTGGACCTCCAGCGCCTTGTTGGCCTTGAGGCCCTCGTAGACGTTCGGCGGGATCTCGGTCGGCAGCAGTTCGTCCGCGGTCTTGGCGAGGATGCGCGCGACGTCCAGGGCGACGTTGCCGACGCCGAGCACGGCGACCTTCTCCGCCTCCAGGGGCCAGGTGCGCGGGACGTCCGGGTGGCCGTCGTACCAGGAGACGAAGTCGGCGGCGCCGTGGGAACCGTCGAGGTCGACACCCGGGATGTCCAGCGCGCGGTCGGCCGTGGCGCCGGTGGAGAAGATCACGGCGTCGTAGAGGGAGTGCAGCTCGTCGAGGCTGATGTCGTTCGGGTAGTCGACATTGCCGAAGAGGCGGACCTGCGGCTTGTCGAGCACCTGGTGCAGAGCGGTGATGATGCCCTTGATCCGCGGGTGGTCGGGGGCCACGCCGTAGCGGATCAGGCCGAACGGCGCGGGCATCTTCTCGAAGAGGTCGATCGACACGCCGGGCTCGGTGGCAGCCTCGGACTTCAGCAGCGCGTCGGCGGCGTAGATACCGGCCGGGCCGGCACCGACGATTGCTACCCGCAGGGGGCGAGGCATGGCAGAGGTTCCCTTCGAGCGACAGCACGGTGATCGCAGCTGGATCAAGGGGAACCCTAAACGAAGGCAATCCTAACCTGGCACCCGGTATCGCTTTATAGCCCCATAACCAAATCTTATGACCCTCCCAAGCTTTCCTTGGGTCCGCTCCGCCCGCCCCTCGCACCGAACCCGCTGGTCAGCGGGCACGACAGCTGACAGACTGAAACGGCTTGATCACCCCCAGGAGGACATATGGCAGACGAAGCAGACACCACGCCGCAGGACGAATCCCCGGCCGACGAGGCGAAGCGCAAGTTCCGGGAGGCTCTGGAGCGCAACGCAGCGAGCGCCCAGTCCCAGCAGTCGCACCAGAGCCGGGCGAAGGTCCAGGGCTCCAGCAGCGGCCCCGGCGGCAAGAACAAGAAGGTCCGCCGCAAGACCGGCTGACCCTCGGACGCGAGGAGCTCAGTCTCGCCGTCACGGCGGCGGGACCGGGCCGCCCCGTCGCACATTGGGCCACCCGGGTGAGTGGGGATAACCAGGAGCGCGCCCCGCAGTTGATCAGCGCGTCCCGCCGAGGGCAGCCATCCACGCGACAGTGCGACAGAAGGATTCCCCACATGTTCAAGAAGTTCATGGCCACCGCCGCAGTCACCGCCTCCGTGCTGGGCGCGGGCGCCGCGGTAGCCACCCCGGCGATGGCGATCGGCAACGACAACGGTGTGAACACCGTGAACGGCAACGGCGCCTCGCAGATCTACGGCAACCAGGAGACCGCGGGCGCGATGAGCCCGCAGCTCTCCGCGGTCCAGGGATCCCTGAACAAGCTCTGCGTCGGCCTTCCGGCCAAGGTCAACGTCCAGTCCGTGCTGGCGGTCATCGCCAACATCGGTGTTCAGGACGTCAATGTGCTGGCCAACCCGCAGAACCAGCAGTGCGCCGAGAACTCCACCCAGGCGAAGGGCGACGACTCGCTCTCGCACATCGCCGACAACATCCCGGTCCTCTCCGGCAACCTCTCCGCCGGCAGCTGATCCTCCGGTCGCGCGCCGGCATGGCCTGCCATGCCGGCGCTTTCGTTTGGTCTAGACCTTGACAGGTTCAGACCACCTTCGCTTCAGTGGGTCCCGGTACCGCCCCCACGGTAAATCCCCCCACTGAAGGAGTAGTTGCGTGATACGTGCGCTTCGTCGCCGCGCCCTCTCCCTGGCCGCTGCCGCGGCCGTGACGGCCGGCCTCGCCATCGCCCTCCCTTCCTCCCACGCCGCCGCGGCCGCCGCCTGCGCCGGACCCTGGGGCTCGTCCGCCGTCTACACGAACGGCATGAGCGCCTCGTACAACGGCCACAACTGGCAGGCGAAGTGGTGGACCCAGGGCGAGACGCCCGGGACCACCGGTCAGTGGGGTGTCTGGTCGGACCAGGGCGTCTGCGGTGGCGGCGGGGGCCAGGACCCGGATCCCGGTACGGGCAACCCGTCCGGCTTCGTGGTCTCCGAGGCCCAGTTCAACCAGATGTTCCCGAACCGGAACCCCTTCTACACCTACAACGGCCTGATCGCGGCCCTGTCCGCGTACCCCGCCTTCGCCCACACCGGCGACGACACGGTGAAGCGGCGCGAGGCCGCCGCCTTCCTGGCGAACGTCTCGCACGAGACGGGCGGCCTCGTCCACATCGTCGAGCAGAACACCGCCAACTACCCGCACTACTGCGACGCGAGCCAGCCCTACGGCTGTCCGGCCGGCCAGGCCGCCTACTACGGGCGCGGACCCATCCAGCTGAGCTGGAACTTCAACTACAAGGCGGCCGGCGACGCCCTGGGCATCAACCTGCTGGCCAACCCGTACCTGGTGGAGCAGGACCCGGCCGTCGCGATGAAGACGGCCCTGTGGTACTGGAACACCCAGAACGGCCCGGGGACGATGACCGCCCACGCCGCGATGGTGGGCGGCGCGGGCTTCGGCGAGACGATCCGCTCCATCAACGGCTCCCTGGAGTGCAACGGCGGCAATCCCGCACAGGTCCAGAGCCGGATCTCGAACTACCAGAGCTTCACCCGGATCCTGGGGGTGACGCCGGGCGACCGGCTCGGCTGCTGACGGACGGACCCTCAGCGGGCGCGCAGGGCGTCGGCCAGCGCGGTGGCGAGCTGGGCCCGGGAGCGCACGTCGAGCTTCTGGTAGATGCGCGTCAGCCGGGCCTCCACGGTCTTGACGCTGACGAACAGCTTGGCCGCCGCCTCCTGGTTGCTGGCGCCCTGGCCGACCAGGAGGGCCAGGCGGGTCTCGGCCTCGGTGAGACTCGTGGCCGAGGCCGCTTCCGTGCGGCCGCCCTCACCGGGCGCCGGCTGCCGGGCGATCTCCGCCCAGGGGGCCGCCCCGGCCGCGTCGAACACCTCGGCCGCGGCCTGGAGGGCGGCCCGGGCGGACGCGCGCCGCCGGCGGCGGCGTTCCACGCGGGCCAGCGCGAGCAGCGTACGGCCCCGTTCCCACGGCAGCCGGAGGGTGGTGAAGCGCCGGGCCGTCGCCTCCAAGAGGTCTACGGCCGCGTCGGCTTCGCCTTGTGCGGACAGGCACAGGCCCCGGGCCCGGTCGAGGGCCGCGACCACCCCGGTGCGGCCGAGGCCGACGGCGACGGTGCGGACGGAGTCGACCAGCCGGGCGGCCTCCGCCGGTGCGTCGGCGGCGACCAGGGCCTCGGCGAGCTCCCCGTGCCAGCGCAGGACCGAGGGGTCCACCACCTTCTGGGCTGCTTCGAGTTCGGCGACCCGGCGCATGGTCATGACGGCCTTCGCCGCCTCCCCCGTGGCCAGTTCGACGAGGCCGAGCGCGTGCAGGCTGCGGGAGAGGAAGACCTGGTCGTGCTCCTCCTGCGAGGCCTGGATGCCGCGCCGGGCGTATCCGGCGGCCCGGGCGAAGCTGCCGCCCATGGCCTCGGCCATCGCGGCGACGTACCAGGCGGGGCCGGGCGAGAGGCCCGCCTCTATGGTCAGTTCGAGGGCCTGGCGGGCACGGGCGGAGGCCGCCTCGCACCGGCCGCTGCGCAGTTCGACCTCCGTGATGCTGCGCAGGACTTCGAAGACGTCCTCGGCGGAGCCGGTGCGCCGGACGGCGGGCAGCAGCACCATCAGCTGCCGGCGGGCGTCGTCCAGGCGGTCGTCGAAGAGCGCGTGCCGTACGGCGAGGTACTGGGGTGCGTTGCGCATGCCGAGCGGGACCTCGGGGGCCGGCAGGGCCAGTGCCTCGGCGAGGATCGCCTCGGCGCCGGGGTCGCCGAGGATGCGGCCCATGCGGGCCCGTACGGTCAGGGCCATGGCCTGGGCGACCTGGTCGCCGCCGAGTGCGGCGAGTGCGCCGGCGCGGGCCGCGGCGTCGCGGGAGCGCACGGGGTCGCCGTCGCTGAGGTTGTGCTTCCAGGCGATGCGCAGCTGGACGGCCGCCTGGAGGGAGGGGTCCGCCGCGGCGTCGTCCATGGCGTGCGCGAAGGTCTCGTCGAGGGCGCCGAGGGCCTGCCCGGCGGCGTCGATCACGGCGAGGCGGGCCCGGACCCGGTCGGCGGGCGA
Source organism: Streptomyces sp. CB00455 (assembly GCF_001905445.1). Classification (GTDB taxonomy): domain Bacteria; phylum Actinomycetota; class Actinomycetes; order Streptomycetales; family Streptomycetaceae; genus Streptomyces. The sequence goes on from NZ_LIVQ01000005.1 coordinate 285,852, forward strand.
GGCGTCACGGGCCAGGACGGCGCTGGTGGCGCGGCGGGCGAGGTCGGCGCGGCCGGCCCAGCCCGCGTCCTCCGCGGCGGTGACCAGGCGGGTGAGCCCTTCGCCGGCCAGGTGGGAGGGCGTGCGTTCGGCGGCGAGCAGGCCGAGTTCGGCGGCGAGCGCCCGTTGGCCGCGGCGGCGGCAGACGGCGGCGGCCTCGGTGATCTCCGCGGCGAGCCACTGGTCGGGGCTGTCCACGGCGAGCGCGCGGTGGCGTACGGCCTGGACCGGGTCGTCGACGGCGGCGGCCAGCGCGGCGTGCCCGGCGGCGCGCTCGGGCCAGCCGGCGTCGGCGGCCAGGGCGGTGGGCAGGGCCCCGGCGGTGAACTCCACGGTGCCGTCCTCCTCCACCCGGACGAGCGCGGCCCGTTCCGCCTCGGCCAGTTCGGCTTCGGCGTCGGGGCGTCCGGCCCGGCGCAGCAGGGCGGTGGTGGGGCGGGCGGCGAGGGCGGCCAGCAGGAGGGTGCGGCGGCTCTCGGCGGGGGCGCCGGCGAGCAGCCGCCGGGCGACTTCGCGGGCCTGCCCGGTGAGGGGCAGGGTGTCGGAGTGGTGGGCGCTGCCCTCGCGGGCCGTGGCGGCTTCGGCGAGGGAACGGCCGAGGGCGAGGGCGAGGCGCGGGTTGCCGCCGCTGGCCTGGTGGATGCGTCCGGCGAGGCGGGCGGGGAGGCCGTGGCGGACGAGGAGTTCGGCGACTTCGTCGGCGCCGAGCGGGGGTACCCGTATCGCGGGGGCGCCCGGGCCGCAGAGGGGTTCGGCGACCGGGGTCCCGCCCTGGACGCACTCGGCCGCGAGGACCCGGACGCGGGGCGGGGTGAGGCGCAGGGCGAAGCGGAGCAGGTCGGTGCTCTCGGCGTCGAGCCACTGGGCGTTGTCGAGGACGAGGAGGACGGGGTGGCGGGCGGCGAGGGTCCGCAGGACCTCGGCGACGGCGAGGCGCAGCGCGATGTGGTCGCGGCCGTCGCGGGGTGCGTCGGCCTCGCGGCGCAGCAGCGCGATGGCGGTGCGCTGGGGACCGGAGAGCCGTTCCAGGGCCGCGCAGGGGACGGAGGCCAGGAGGGCGGCGGCGGCGGCCTCGGGTATCCACTGGTCGGCGGCTTCGGGTGCGAGGCGCAGCACGGTCTCGCGGCGTGCCGCGGCGGCGGCCGCGACCGCGCGGACGACCTCGGTCTTGCCCGCGCCGGTGGGGCCGGTGAGTACGGCCCGGCCGTGCGCGGTCAGTGCGCGCTCGACCGCCTCGACCAGTTCGCCCTGTCCGACGCTCGCGTCAGCCTGCCCCGTCGCCGCCCCCACACAGCCACCAGCCTTCCGGTCCCCAGCTCCTGTGCCTCTCCTGTGAGACGCGACAATACGAGGTCGGCTGCCGGGTGGACCCGGATTGTGACGGAGAAATCAGCCGGGTGGCGGGAAAAGCCGTCGGACCTGCCGTTACGAGGTGTATCGGCAGGTCCGCGCGGTGGGTCTGGTCCGTACTATCGGCCCGTCAGGCCGGGTCGGGGGCCTGCCCCGTCCCGGTGGGGAGGGGTCAGAAGGCGAGGTTCCAGGAGTCGATGTAGCCGGTGTCGCCGCCGGCGTTGTCGTTCACCCGGAGCTTCCAGGTGCCGTTCGCGGCCTCGGAGGAGGCGTTGACGGTGTAGACCTGGTTGATGTTGTCGGCGCCGGCGCCGGCCCGGTTGTGCAGCGTGTAGACGCTGCCGTCGGGGGCGACGAGGTCGACCTTGAGGTCACCGATGTAGGTGTGCACGATCTTCACGCCCACCTTGAGGGTGGTCGGGGCGTTGCCGCTGATCCCGCTGACGGTGATCGGGCTCTCCACCGTGGTGTTGTCACCGATGGTGTAGTCGTTGAGGTTCTCCAGGCCGGGGGTGGCGGGGCCGGAGGTCACGGAGGCGACGGTCTTGGCCGCGTCGGCGAGACCGGCGCCGCAGCCGCCGGTGCAGGTGCCGGCCAGCGGGCGGGCGTTGGCCTTGATGGCCGCCTCGATCTGGCCGGGGGTCAGCGCGGGCTTGGCGGCGACGAGGAGCGCGGCGAGGCCCGCGATGTGCGGGGCGGCCATGCTGGTGCCCTGGTAGGGCTTGTAGATCTCGGCGCCGGGGGTGGTGGTGCCGGCGTTCAGGCTGGAGAGGATGCCGTTCTCCGGCGTGGTGACGGTGCCGGGGGTGTCGGTGGCGCGACGGGTCTCGCCTCCGGGGGCGGTGACGTCGATGATCGAGCCGTAGTTGGAGTAGAAGGAGCGGTCGCCGGTGCGGTTGCCCGCGGCCACGTTGATCACGTTGTTGCAGCTGGCGGGCGAGAAGCCGCTCGCGTCCGCGTTGCTGTTGCCGGCGGCCACGACGACGGTCGTGCCGCGGCCGACGGCGGCGTTGATGGCGTTCTGGTAGGTGGCGGTGCAGGCGCCGGAGCCGCCGAGGCTCATGTTGATCACCTTGGCGGGGGTGGCGTTCGCCGGGATGCCGGGGACGGAGCCGCCGGAGGCCCAGGTGATGGCGTCGACGATGTCGGAGGTGGCACCGCCGCACTTGCCGAGCACGCGCACGGGCTGGATCTTGGCGTTGTACGCGATGCCGGCGACGCCCTTGGCGTTGTTCGCGGAGGCGGCGATGGTGCCGGCGACGTGCGTGCCGTGCCAGGAGGAGTCACTGGCCTTGGAACCGGTGCCGCACTCGCCCGCGGCACTCCAGTCGCCCTGGTCGGCGGGGTTGCTGTCGCGGCCGTTGCCGTCGCGGGCGCCGGTGGCGTCGGAGATGAAGTCGTAGCCGGCGACCACGTTGGCGGCGACGTCGGAGTGGGCGACGTAACCGGTGTCGATCACGGCGACGGTCACGCCGGAGCCGGTGGTCTTGTCCCAGGCGGCGGGGACGTTCATGCCGGCGGTGGGCTCGAAGAGGTCCCACTGCTTGGCGTACTCGGTGTCGTCGGGGGTGGTGGCCAGCGCGTAGGCGCGGCTGTCCGGCTCGACGTAGGCGACGTCCGGGTCGGCCCGGAACTGGGCCATGAGGCCGGCGGCGTCGGCGGGGGCGACGGCGGAGCCGAGGCTGACCAGGGCGGCTCCGGTGCCGAGGCGGCGGTCGAACGTCGCCTTCTTGCCGGCCTTCTTGCCCTTGGCGGTGGCGTCGGCGGCGGCCGCGGTGTTGGAACTGGCCTCGGTGGCGGAGGTCTTGTATCCGACGATGAGGTTCTGTACCGGGGCTGCGGGGGCGGCGACCGTGCCGGCCGCGGCGGCGGGGGCGGCGGGGGCCTCGGTGGCCAGGGCCACGGAGGCGGTCGCGGAGCCCGCGAGCAGGGTGACGGACATCGCCACCACGGATATGAGCCTGCGTCTGGATGCGTGCACGGTGTTCCCTTTCGAGGGCCGGTTCCGGGCAGGCCGGAGCGGCCGGTCGGTGCAGTGTGGGAGGTGACCGACGGCTGCGGGACCGGGGGCGAGCTGGTCGAACTCCCCCCGGCCACCGCCGCGCGCCACGTCGCCCCGTCCGCGACGGCGGGTCGGGGCAACGGCGGTACCGGTGTTTCCCCCCGGCGCTGCGGCATCATGCCATGTGGGGTTGGCGTGTCGGCCGTGGGGCGGGGGGAAGATCGCCGGTGGGCAGACAGTAGGCAACGGGAGGGTGAACCCGATACGGGGAAAACCCTTGTCCGCCCCCTGCCGCACCCCTGCCGCACCCCCGTGCGGGTGTCTGGCGGTCTTCGGCGGTCAGGCGTCCGGGCGTCCGCCGTGGGGCGGGAAGAGCCCCCGGAAGTACGTCCAGCTGGTCTCGTTCGGCTCCGTCCACCGGTCCGGGGCGTGGGCGAATTCGGGGTGGTTCGCGGCGATGTGGGCGCGGGTGCGCTCCGGGACCTCCGCGTAGGAGCCGAGCTTGCGGCCGCGGCAGTGGAAGGTCAGGCCGCCGGGGCGGCGGCCCTGTGCCATCCAGGGCAGCCAGGGCGACATCCGGGTCCAGGACATCGTCGCGGGGACGCTGGGCGCGTCGGTGGTGAGGGCGGTCGCGGGGGCGAAGAACTGGAAGAGTTCCAGTGCCCGGTAGGTGTCGTCGGCGGAGTGGGCCGGGTAGTCGGCGACCGGCAGCGGCGAGGGGTAGGCGAGCGGGATCTCCAGGCTGAAGCAGACCTGGTCGCCCAGGTCCGTCACGGGGACCGGGAACGGCCGCCAGACCTGGCCCGCGGGGTCGTTCCACACGTGGACGACCGGTTCGTCCTGCCAGGTCTCCAGGATCTCCCGGGTGCGCGGATCGAGGTAGAAGGCGGCCTCCCTGGACAGCAGCCGGTATCCGCCGTCCTCCCCGTCCGCGGCGAGCCGGGCGACGTTGACCCCCTCGAAGCCGAACAGGCGCTGGTAGGGCTCCCCGGGGGCCCAGGAGTGGATGTCGCCGGTCCACCAGAAGGTCACTTCCCCGCCGTCGAGCGAGGCGCGGGTGCGGGCGAAGGCGTGCAGCAGCTCGGCGGGGCTCAGGGCGGGTGGTGTCATGGGTCGTACTGTGCGCGGTCGCCGCCGGGACCGGCAAGCGGGCGCACGGACAACCCCGGCTCCGTCGCGGCGGGTTCGCACCGGGCGGCCCCCCGGCTCCGGGCCCCCCGGGCTGCGGAGGCCGGGTTGACGGGGGCGGCCCCACCGGCCACGGTGGCCGCCATGCGGAACGAACCGCGCCGGGTCCGGACCCGGCCGCGCCGCGCCGCGCCCGTGAGGGCGAGGTGACCTACGCCACGTGAACCGGACGGCTCCGGGCCGCGTGTTCCGACCGCACCAGGCAGGCGAGGAAGACGGAGAGGGTGAGATGGCCGGACCACTGTGGCCCCGCACTCGGCGGGGCTCGACCGATGAGGCGCTGATCAAGTCGGTGTACGAGGAGCACGGCCACGCCCTGCTCGCGTACGCCACCCGGCTGACCGGGGACCGGGCCGCCGCCGAGGACGTCGTCCAGGAGACGCTCATCCGGGCCTGGCGGCACTCCGAGGTCCTGGTCAACGGAAAGGGCTCGGTGCGCGGCTGGCTGCTGACGGTGGCCCGCAACATCATCACCGACCGGTACCGGGCCCGGGCCGCCCGGCCGCCGGAGGTCTCCGGTGCCGCGGCCGCTCCACCAGTGGAGGCGGACCACGCCGACTCGGTGGTGGACGCGATGACGGTCCTCGGCGCACTCGACCAGCTGTCGCCGGAACACCGCGACGTGCTCAAGGAGTTGTACTACCGCCAGCTCAGCGTCGCCGAGGCCGCGGACAGCCTCGGTATCCCGGCGGGCACGGTCAAATCGCGTTCGCACTACGCCCTCAAGGCACTGCGCGACGTCTTCCGGGACAACAGCTTCAAGGACAACGGCAACGGCAGACGATCGGGCAGGCCACCCCAGCAGCCCGCCGGACTGCGTGAGGTGGTGGCATGAACCGGCAGCGGCACGAGGAGGAACAGCTCGGCCCGTACGTGCTCGGCGTCCTGACCGAGGAGGAGGTCCGCCGGGTCGAGGAACACATGAGCGGCTGCGTGCAGTGCCGACAGGAGGTGGCAGCGTTGCGGGAGATGAAGGCGGCGCTGGGCGAGGTGCCCGAGGAGGCCTTCCTGGACGGACCGCCACAGGGCGGGGACCTGCTGCTCCAGCGCACGCTCCGGGAGATGCGCGGCGAGCGGGACGGCCGCCGGCGCCGCCGCCTCGCTCTGGCGGGGCTGGCCGCCGCGGCCTCGCTGGCAGCCGTGTTCTGGGGCGGGACCCAGCTCGGTTCCGCGGACCGGGGGCCGGTGGCCCTGCCGCCGCAGCCCTCGGCGACGGCGTCGCCTTCGCCGCTTCCGGCCGGGACCAGGGTGGTCTCGGCGACCGACCGGGCCACGGGCGCGCGGATGACCGTACAGCTGACCCCGGCCACCCGGTGGGTGAGGGTGCACGCGGCGGTCACCGGGGTCCCGCCCGGCGAGCGGTGCCGGCTGGTCGTCGTCTCCAGGGACGGGACGCGCTCCACCGCGGGCAGCTGGGTCGTCGCACATCAGGGCAACGGCGAGGGCAAGGGGGCCGCGCTGGACGGCTCGGCGGCGGTGGACCCGGCGGACGTCAGGGCGGTCCTGGTCGAGAACGAGGCGGGGCGGACGTTCGTTTCCGTACCCGTCTGACGGGCCCGGCGGCGGCGACGTTCGCTCCCGTACCCGTCTGACGGGCCCGGCGGCGGGCGTCCGGCCCCGCCTCGGGGCGGCGCCTGACCCGACCCGGCCCCTTCCGTGGGATCCCGCGGCCGCCCGCGGGCGGCCGCGGCAGTCCGCGCCGGGTCGGGTCAGGCGAGCCGGACCGGGAGGTCGAACAGGTCGTTCTGGGTGAGGATCGGCTTGTTGCGCAGTTCCCCGGGGGCGACGGCCAGGGTCAGGTCCGGGAAGCGCGCGTACAGGGCGGGGAGGGCGACGAGCGCCTCCAGGCGGGAGAGGGCCGCGCCGGGGCACACGTGCGGGCCGTGGCCGAAGGAGATGTGGCGGTTCGGCGTGCGGGTGACGTCGAACCGCCCGGCCGTCTCGCCGTGCTGCTCCTCGTCGCGCCCGATGGCGCCGAAGGACACGATGAGCCCCTCGCCGGCGGGCAGGACGCGGTCACCCACCTCGATGTCCTCGGCCGCGAAGCGGATCAGGACGTGCGAGGTCGGGGTGGACCAGCGCAGCGTCTCCTCGATGACGTTCTCCCACGGGACCTCGCCCTTGAGGACGAGGGCGCGCTGCTCGGGGTGGGTCTCCAGAGCGACGACCGCGTTGACGATCAGGCTGATGGTGGTCTCGTGACCAGCCGCGACCATCAGCTGGAGGGTATTGGTGATCTCCTCCGTGGTGAGGTGGTCACCGTCCTGGGAGGCGGCGATGAGGGCGCTGGTGAGGTCGTCGCCCGGCTCCTGCCGCTTGGACTCCACGATGCGCGAGAACAGCGCGCCGAGGTCCGCCATCATCTGCGGCACCTCCTCGGGGAGGGTCTGCGTCGAGAAGAACTTCTCGAACAGTGCCTTCAGCCGGGGGTGTTCGACGGCGTCCACGCCCATCAGCTCGCTGATGACGTTCATCGGCAGCGGGTAGGCGAACCGGGCCTTGAGGTCGACGCTCTCGCCGGCCGGGACCTCGGCCAGCCGGTCGAGCATGCCGGTGGTCAGCGCCTCGATGCCGGCGCGCAGCTTCTCGACCCGGCGGACCGTCAGGGCCTGCGCGACCAGGGTGCGCAGCCGCCGGTGCTCGTCCCCGTCGACGGTCAGCATGGAGCGGCCGGGATTGGCGAGCCCGATCAGCGGCCAGTCCAGGGGGATCTCGCCGCGCTGCCAGGCACCCCACACGTTGATGTCCTTGACGACCCGGGAGTCGGTCAGGAGCTTGCGGGCCTCGGCGTGCCGGGTGACGGCGTACACGCCGACCCCGCCCGGCAGCACGACCCGTACGAGCGGACCCGCGGCGCGCAGGGCCGCGCTCTCGGCGTCGAGGTCGGCGACGAAGGGGTCCAGCGTGATGGCGGCCGGGCCGTGGGGGCCCGTGTGGTCGACGGGGCACGTCATCTGATGGCTCCAAGGGCAGGGGTCGGGGTGTAGGTGACGGGCAGCTCGGTCAGGCCGCGCAGCCAGGGCGACGGCCGCCGGGTCAGCGCGGAGGCGGGTACGGCGAGGTCCACGTCGGGCAGCCGGTCCAGGAGGACCTCGATGCCGGTGCGCGCGATGACCTCGGCGACCTCCTGGGCGGGGAAGGGACACCGGTGGTCGCCGTGGCCGAAGGAGAAGAAGGCGTTGTTGCCGCCCGTCAGCGCACCCGCGTCGGTGCGGACGTGCGGGTCGGAGTTGGCGGCGGCGAGGCCGAGCAGGACCAGGTCGCCGCCGGCGATGCGGCGGCCGCCGAGGTTGGTGTCGCGCGAGGTCCACCGGCCGGCCACGTTCTGGGTGGGCGTGTCCTCCCACAGCACCTCGTTCATGGCCTCGCCGACGCTGTGGCGGCCGCCGGCGAGGGAGGCCGCGAAGCGGTCGTCGGTGAGCATGAGGCGCAGCGAGTTGCCGATCCAGTCGGCGGTGGGCTGGTGGCCGGCGGCCATCATGACCATGAGGTCCTGGGCGATCTCGTCCAGCGTGAAGCCGGCCGTGTTGGCGAGCATCCGGGAGGCGACGTCGGGGCCGGGCTCCGCCTGCTTGGCGGTGAGCAGCCCGTACATGGACTCGCCGAGGTGGCGCTGCCCGTCGAGGGCGCCCTCCCGCCCGTTGATCATGTCGTTCATGGCGGTGACGAGGCCGGGGCCCTGGGCGTCGGAAAAGCCGTAGAGGCGGGCCAGGACGCGCAGGGGCAGCAGCATCGCGTACTCGGCGACGATGTCGCAGGAGTTCCTGCCGCAGAACCGGTCGATCAGCTCGTCGGCGAACCGTTCGGCGTGGCCCCTGAGTTCGAAGGGGTCGACCGACTCCAGCGCGTCGGAGATGACCGCGACCCGCTCGCGGTGGCGTTCCCCGACGGTGTAGAGGATGGACGGCTGCTTGCGGCCGATCATGGGGAGCAGCGGCCAGTCGGCGGGGATGCGGTCCCACTGGTTCCACAGGTCGGAATCACGCGAGAAGAGCACGGGGTCGCTGGTGACCTGGTGCAGTTCGCGGTAGCCGAGGACCAGCCACGCCGGTATCCCGCCGTCGAGGACGACCGGGGCCACGGCGCCGTGTTCGCGCCGCATCTCGCGGTACAGGGCGACGGGGTCGGTCTGGAACCGGGGGCCGCCGAGGGGGACGGGCTCGGGGTCGTGGGCGGCGGGGCAGGTCACGGGGTGGGCTCCGGGGTCTTCGGCTGGTGGCTCGAAACGGCCGTCTGGAGGTGCTGGACGAGGGAGATCAGGACGTGCTTGCTGGACTCGCGGGAGCGGGCGTCGCAGAACACGAGCGGAACCTCGGGCGGCAGGTCGAGGGCCTGGCGGACCTGTTCCCGGGTGTGTGCGGGGCCACCGAAGTCGTTGCAGGCGACGACGAAGGGGGTGCCGTGGTGTTCCAGCCGGTCGATGGCGTACCAGGACTCGGCGAGGCGCCGGGTGTCGACGAGCACGACGGCGCCGAGGGTGCCGGAGAAGAGCCGGTCCCAGAGGAACCAGAACCGCTCCTGGCCGGGGGCGCCGAAGAGGTAGAGCACGTTGTGCGCGTCGAGGGTGATGCGGCCGAAGTCGAAGGCGACGGTGGTGGCGGTCTTCGAGGCGATGCCGTCGGTGTGGTCGACGCCCTCACCCGCCTTGGTCATCGTCTCTTCGGTGTTCAGCGGGCGGATCTCGCTGACCGAGCGGACCATCGTGGTCTTGCCGACGCCGAAACCGCCCACGATGACGATCTTCAGACCGTTGTCGGCGGTGCTGTGCAGGGTCTGGCGGGTTTCGCTCTGGTCAGAGGTTGCGGAGTCCAACGAGCACCTGCTCCAGGATGTCGGGGTCGGGAAGGAGGTACGTCGAACGCGGGTGCCGGGCGCTGATCCGCCCGGTACCGAGCAGGTCGGCGAGGAGGATCCGGACGATCGACACCGGCAGGCCCAGCTCGGCCGCGATCTCCACGACCGCCGTCGGGTACTGGCACATGCGCAGGATCGCCGCGTGCTCCGACTGCATGCCGGGGACCGGGTCGCATTCGGTGACGATCAGCGTGACGAGGTCGAAGGCGTCGGAGCCCGCGCGGCTGCGGCCGCCGGTGAGGGTGTAGAGCCGGTCCGGGGAGTCGTCCCGGCCCGGCCGGTGCGTACTCCTGCTCATCCCCGGGGCCGGGCGACGAGGTGCTCGCCGAGCTGCTCGACCAGTTCGGCCATGTTGTGCCCGACGAGTCCCGCGTCGGCGTCCTCGGCGGCGACGAGCGCGAGGTGCGCTCCCTCACCGGCCTCGACGATGAAGAGGATGCCGCCGTAGAACTCGGCCATGGCGGAGCGGACTCCGCCGGTTCCGTCGCCGAACTCGATGGACGCGCCGTGCGAGAGGCTCTGGATGCCGGCGGCGATGGCGGCGAGCTGGTCGGCCTGGTCGACGGAGAGCTCGGGCGTGCGGCACAGCTTGAGGCCGTCACGGGAGAGCACGAGGCCGTGCCGGGCGCCGGGGGTGCGCTCCAGGAGTCCTTCCAGGAGCCAGCTGAGCGTCTCGTCGGTGGTGGAGCCGGTCATTCCGTTTCGCCTTCCGGGTGCGGGGGGTTCGTGGGCTGCGCCGAGGTGCCGCGCACGGCCTGGCGGAAGCTGCCGAAGCGGGCGGCCGACCGGGACGCGCCGCTGGGGTCGGTGGTGGCGCGGGGCGCCGAGGCGGAGTCGGGGCCCTCGGGGTGGGCGGCGGCCAGGGTCCGGCCGCGCCGCCGCTGGGGCAGCCCGCTTTCGCCGATGACGGGCACCGGATGCTGTCCGGTGGACTCCGCGTCGTGGGCGGGGGGTCGGCCCCGGGAGGCGGTGGTCTCCGCCCGTCCGTGCGTACGGCCGCGGGCGGGCCCGGCGTCCCGCGGATCGGCGGGGGTGACGTGGGCGGTACCGGGCTCGGGGGCGCGCTGCTCGGCCTCCGCCGCGGGGGCGGGCGCGGGCGCGGGGGCGGGCGCGGGGTCGGGGGCGCCCTCGGGGACGGACGGGGTCTCGGCGCCGGGCGCGGTCTCCGCCGGGGTACGGCTGATCAGGTCCTGCGGCAGCATCATCAAGGCGCCCGTGCCACCGCGCGCCGAGGGGCGGAAGGAGACGGTCAGGCCGTGCTTGCGGGCGAGGCGGCCGACGACGGCGAGACCCAGACGGGTACCGGAGAGCCCGGCGAGGTCCAGGGACTCGGCGCTCACGGCCTGTTCGGCGCGGCGCAGCTGCACCTCGCTCATCACCAGTCCGCTGTCCTCGACGGTGATGATGATCCCGGCCGGCACCTCCTCCACGTAGACGTGGACCTCGGCGGTCGGCGGAGAGAAGTTCGCCGCGTTGTCGAGGAGTTCGGCCAGGGCGTGCATGACGCCCTCGGCGGCGTGTCCGGCGACGGCGGCGTCACTGGTGGAGTGCAGCCGGACCCGCTGGTAGCCGCCGATGCGGCCCATCGCCCCGCGCAGGATCGATTCCATGACGATGGGCTTCGCCCACCGGCGGCCCGACCGGGCGCCGGTGAGCACGGCGATGGAGTCGGCGAGGCGGCTCGCCTGGGCGGTGCGGTGGTCGAGGTGGAGCAGGTCGCCGAGGACGTCCTCGTCGGCGTGCCGGTGCTCCATGTCCCGCAGGTCGGCGAGCATTCCGGTGGCGAGGGCCTGCATCCGGCCCGCCGCGTTGGCCGCGGCGGCCATGGCGGCGGCCCGTCCCGACTCGGCGCGCCGCAGCTCGTTGCCGAGCCGCTCGCGAGCTGCGGTCTGGGCGGCGGCCAACCGGTCCAGTTCCGCTGCGTGTGCGGTGACCAGGCCCTGGAGCTCGGTCGTGTGGTCCGCGTTCAGGCGGCTGCGCTCGGCGGTGTGGGCGGCCGCGTCGCGGGCCGCGTCGGCGGTCAGCCGGGCGATGTGCGCGTCACGGGAGGCCAGTTCACCGGCGAGCCCGGCGATCCGGCCGCGCAGCAGCCGCGCCGTACGAGCCGTCCACGTCACGGCGAAAGCCGCGATGGCGAGCAGCAGCACGCCCGCGCCGGCGAACCAGCCGAGGGGGAGCCGGATGGACGACGGGGCCGCGGCCACCGCCGCCGTGGAGAGTGCGCCACCGACCACTGCGGTGATCAGCAGGGCGAGCACGGAAGGGCGCAGGGGGGAGGGCGACGCCGTCATCAATCAAAGCCTCAAACCGGGCGTAAATGGAAGAGAGGGTTCCTGTGAGTAACGAGAGCTCACTATAGGAGAGTTACTGATCGTTTTGGAAAGTTCCTGGCGAATTTCACGCTCAGTAACGACCATTACGGGGCGCTGCGAGAGGTTTTCGGGCTGATTGAGCACACTGGGCACAGGGACGGCCGCCCTTGGCGGAGGCGGAAGCGGAGAGCCCGGCAAGGTCGCTCACACGCGGACCGATCATCACATTGTCGTCCATGCCATCCTGTGACGTCACAACTCGCCGGACGGGATCGGCGGACGTCCGGGAAATATGGGGAAGGTCCATGAGGCTCTGCTTCCTGGTGGAGGAGCACTACCGCCACGACGGGATGCCGAACGAGGTCATCCGGCAACTGACCGCGTGGGGGCACCGGATCGACGTGGTGCGGCCGGGCGGCTCGCTGCTGCGCATGACCGAGGTCGTACAGGCGGGCACGCACGACGCGTGGGTGCTCAAGACCGTCTCCGGGGGGCCGGGCCTGACGCTGCTCGAAGCCGCGTCCGCGGCCGGGGCGACCACGGTCAACGACGCCCGGTCGATCCGGAGCGTACGGGACAAGGCCCTGGCCGCCGCCATCGGCCGGGCCCGGGGGCTCCCGCTGCCGCCCACGTACGCGGCGGCCTCCCCCGCCTTGCTGCGGGAGGTGCCGGCGGCACAGTACCCGCTCGTCGTCAAACCGGCCGACGGGAGCTCCGGGAGGGCCGTGCACCTGGTCTCCTCGCCGGAGCGGCTGGAGGCGATGCTCCCCGTCCTGGCCGGCGAGGGCCTGCTCATCGCTCAGCCGTACGTGCCCAACCCGGGCACCGACATCAAGGTCTACGGCGTCGGCGGGGAACTGTTCGCGACCGAGCGCTGCTCCCCGCTGCACCCGGACCCCGCGGTGCGCGAGCGGCGGGTCCCGCTGTCCTCCGAGGTCGCGGCGATCGCCGCGCAGGTGGGTGAGGTGTACGGGCTCGACCTGTACGGGGTGGACGTGCTGCTCGGGCCCGAGGGGCCGGTGGTCGTCGACGTGAACGACTTCCCGAGCTTCCGTCAGGTGCCGAACGCGGCGGCGCGCGTGGCGCGGGCGGTACTGGCGCTCGCCCGCGCGGGCGGCTCCGCGCCGCCGGTCCCGCAGACCGCGGCGGTCCCGGGCCCCCGATCCGTCCCGGACGCCCCGCCGGTCCCGGACGCCCCGCCGGTCCCGCACGCCCCGCCGGTTCCGTCGGCGCGGCCCTACACGCTGCCCGTGTCGATCCCCTCCCGGGCGTCCTCGGTGCCGGTGGACCGGGCATGAGGATCGGACTGATCACTCCTGAGCCGGGGCACCCGCTGCTCGCGGCGACCACGGCGCTGCTGGCGCCGGCGCACTCCGTCGAGGCGCTCGATCCGCTCGCCCGCGACAACCCCGCCCGGGCTTCGGTCCTGGCCGACGTCTACCTGCTGAAGTCGCGCACACCCCAGGCGCTCGACCTCGCGCGGGACCTGGAGCGGCGGGGCGCGCCCGTCGTGAACACCGCGGCGGCGACCGCACTGTGCCAGGACCGTACGTCGATGGCCGCCCTGGCCCAGCGGGCCGGACTGCCGTTCGCGCGGACCCGTACCGTCGGCCCCCTCGCCGCGTGGGCGGGCGGGGCCGCGGTGCCCTCCCCCGTGGTCGTCAAGAGCCGCCACAGCCGCCGGGGCGACCTGGTCGCGCGGGTGGAGGATGCCGCGGGCCTGCGGGAGTTGGCGCGGGCCTGGCCGTGGGAGCCGGTGGTGGTCCAGGAGTTCACGCCCAACAGCGGCTGGGACCACAAACTGTGGGCGATCGGGGACCGGGTCTTCGCCGCCCTGCGCCGGTCCGAGCTCGCCCCTGGCGGGCGCGGGCCCACCCGGCCGCTGCCCCTGGCCGAACTGCCGCCCGGGTGGGCCGATCTGGTCCGCGCGGTCGGAGCCGCGTTCTCTCTGGACGTCTACGGGGTGGACGTCATCGACGCCGGCGGCGGGACACCGCTGATCGTGGACGTGAACGCCTTCCCCGGCATCCGCGGCCAGACGGGCGCCCCCGAGGCACTGGCGGCGCTGGCCCTGCACCGCGCCGCAGGGCGGAACCGGGACCCGTCCCTCTGAGCGGTGCGGGACCGGTTGTCCGGCGTGGCCCGGGGGCCCGGTGCTCCGTGGCCCGGCCGCGGCGCGGCCCGCCGGGCTCCCCCGGTGGCGGGGCCGGCGGGTGCGCGCTCGCGTCAGCGGACGACGTCGAAGACGTTCTTCTGGATGCCGTTGGCGTAGGCCTCGTGCTCGACGAGCTTCAGCTTCTGGGTGTCCTTGTCCGTCGAGCTGAACAAGCGCTTTGGAGACCGAGGGCGGACCGATCATCGTCCACGGCAGTGCCTCTTTGAACCAGGCCCTTTCGGACGCCGGTCTCGTCGACCGCTACCACCTCCTCGTCTTCCCGCTCCTGCTCGGCGCCGGCAACACGTCTGGTCTTCGGCGGATGCGGCTCGGTGCTCACCGCGAACCCGACACACGGCTGCGGCGCACCAGTCATGATCTACGACTGTGGACCCCGGCAGGACTCATCGGTCGTCGCCGCCTCGACTTGAGCCGGATCAACGTGAGGGCGGACGCCACCAGGGCCACCAGGGCGGCCGACACCGTCAGGAGCCAGACCGGGATGCCGTCGCCCACCGTCAGGAGTTCGTCGCGGTAGACGGTCCGGTGGTAGGGGGTGTCGGCGGGCGTGGCGCGCAGTTCGTGGTCGGCGTCTATCCGGCCCGGCACCGGGAACTTCTGGTCGATGGCCGTCAGGAAGACCGGGGCCGCGCCCGCGAGAGCGGCCAGCGGTCCGTCCTCCTTCGGGGTGATCCGTCCCGCGAAGGTCACCTCGGGCGCCGATCCGCCGATCGGGGAGTTCGGCTCCATGCGGTGGTCGGCCAGCACGTACAGGCCGAGGGACTGGGGGGCCTTCGCCATCCGGGAGAGCCGCATCGGGTAGACGAGCCGCGCGCTGTCGAAGCGGATCTTCAGCGGGTCCAGGTCGCCGCGCAGCGCCTTGCCCTGCTCCCGGGGGGCCAGTCGTACGGCCACGTACTCCCAGTGCTGGTCGACGTAGGGCTTGACCTCGGTGGCGAGCCGGTCGGGCAGTTGGAAGCCGTTGGCCTCCAGCCACTTCTTCAGGGCGTCCGGGTCGGTGGCGGTGAGGCGTGCGACGTCGAAGTCGCCGAGTCGCTCGCGGCCGACGACGCCGACCTCGGGCGCCGCGCTGCCGGGCATCGGGGCGCCGGCGGTGTCACCGCGGTGGGAGGAGAAGGGCCAGTCCCGCCCGCGCGGCCAGAAGTGGTTCCGGGTCCGGTGCTCGGGCCGGGTCAGGGTGGCGAGTTCGCCGAACACGTCACCGTCGCCCAGCTCCACCGCGGCCCGCCCGGGCACCGGCATGATCCAGGCGGCCCGATGGGCGTCCCCGCCGACGGTGAAGCGCATGACGATCTGTTCCGTACGACCGTCCCAGCGCACGACGGACGTCTCCCGGTCGACCCCGATCACGGAGTGCCCGTCGGGGACCATCGCCCCGCAGCCGCACGCGTAGGCGGGGGCGACCAGGGCGCCCACCTGGGTCGCGAGCAGGGCGAACAGCAGCGGGGCGACTCTTCGTTTCATCCACACGGGGTCTCAGACGACGACCCGGGTGATCCGGTTCCGTGAGGTCCGGGCGCCGCGCTGCCTCAGGTGTCTTCGGGCGCCGTGGGCGCGTCGGCGGAGGGCGGGTCGGCCGGTCCGCCCTCCGCCTGCGGTGTGGCGCCGTCGAGGGCGCCGTCGAGGGTGCGGAGCCGGCGGGTGGCGCTCTGCGCGGCCCGCCGGGCCCCGGCCGCCGCGTCGTCGGCCGCGCGTCGCTGCTGCCGCGCCTGCGCCACGGCGTGGTGCGCGCGGTCCCGGGCCGCCTGGGCGCGGTCCGCCTCCGCATCGGCGGTGGCCGCCCGTTCCACCGCACGCTGGTGTGCCTCCTCGGCCAGACGCAGTTCGTCCTCGCGTGCCGCGACGGCCCGCTGCGCGTTCTGGACGGCCGTGCGGGCCGCGTCCACCCGGGGGTCGGGCCGCCGCTCGGCAGCCCGGGGCGCGGCAGCGCGGCGCCCGGTCGCCGCGGCGGCGGGCGGTACGGCGCCAGGGTCGATGCCGGGGAGGTCCGTCGGCAGGGCGGGGGCCTTCGCCAGGCGGCCGGATGCCCAGGCGTCGGCCGCCTCCGGATCGGCCAGCGCCGCATGGAGGATCTGCTCGACCTCCCGCAGCACGGTCTCGGAGACCGGTGTGCCCGCCTCGCCGGCGAGCCGCTGCGCCTCGCGGGCCAGCGCGCCGATCACCACGTGCTGCTGGTGGGAGAGGGCCCGCAACCGGTCCCCGTCCAGGGACCGGTGAGCCTTGCGCAGCGCCTGCCCGAGGCGGCGGAACTGTTCCACTTCCTGCGGCATCGCCCGTACCAGCGTGTTGGACGTCCAGGCCGCGAGCGTGGGCCGCCGCAGCTGCGCGATCCGCTTGCGGGCCGCGGGGTCGCCCTCCCGCCCGGCCCCGGCCGCCGCCTCGTCGCGCGCCCCGACGAACCGCGCCGGCGGCAGCGCGTACAGGGCGTCGATGACCTCTTCCACATCCACGCCGCCCACTGTCCGTCATCGCCGGTCGCGTGCGCGGGACCGTCCGCGCCCCGCGCGCCGCGCCGTGGACACGGCCGTGGCCCGCGTGGGCGACGAAGATCGCCAAAACGGGTCAGCGGCACGGCCCGCGCGAGTGAAACACGCGGTACCACCCGTTCCCACCTGGGGCGCGACCCGTTGGGGGAACATGCGCACTCCGATAAACACCCCCCGAGACCTCCCCGCGGAAGCCCCGGTCCCGTCCGTGGCCGACGCCTTTCGCGCGTCCTTCACCGATCCCGTGGTGGAGACCGCGACCGACTCCCTTCCCCGCATACGGGCCACGCTGCGTGACGGCGCGCTCGCCGTGGGCCTCGCCGGGGAGTTCGACCACTACACCTGTGCGCCCCTGCGCAGGCTCCTCGACGAGGGCGCGGCCCGCGGCGCCCGCCGTCTCGTCCTCGACGCGGCGGAGGTCACCTTCTGCGACTCGGCCCTGCTGCACACCCTGGACCGGTGGGCCCTGACCGGCGGCCGTGTGGAACTGGCCCGCACCTCCCGCTCGCTGCGCCTGCTGCTGAGCACGGCGGCCCGGGTGCACCCGCCGCCGCGGTTCAGGTTCGGCGGCTGAGCCCATCGCCGGACGCTCCGCCGTCGGACGCCGGCCGTTCGCCGCCGGAGGCTCGCCACTCGCCGCCCGCCGGCTGCGCGTGACCGGACGGCCGCCGCCCGGTCACGCGCAGCCCCCGTCGACGATCCTGCCGTCGCGCAGCTCCACGACCCGGTCCGCCAGTTCGATCAGGGCCGGGTCGTGGGTGGCGACCAGCGCGGTGACGCCCTCTGCGCGCACCACGGCGCGCAGCAGCTGCATGAGGGAGCGGCCCGTCCCGGAGTCGAGCTGGCCGGTCGGTTCGTCCGCGATGATCAGGTCGGGCTCGTTGGCCAGCGCCCGGGCCACGGCCACGCGCTGCTGCTGGCCGCCGGAGAGCTCTTCGGGGCGCTGGGCCGCGTGCTCGGCCAGTCCGACCATGGCGAGCAGGGTCCGGGCGCGCTCCTCGCGCTCCCGGGCGGGGGTCCCGCGCAGCCGCATGGGGACGCCGACGTTCTCGGCGGCCGTCAGGACGGGGATGAGGCCGAAGGACTGGAACACGAAGCCGATCCGGTCGCGGCGCAGTGCCAGCAGTTCCGGCTCGTCGAGCCCGCCCAGGGCGGTGCCGTCGATGCGGACGGTGCCCGAGCTCGGGACGTCGAGCCCGCCCACCAGGTTCAGCAGGGTGGTCTTGCCCGATCCCGACCGGCCTTTGAGAGCGGTCAGTTCGCCGCGGCGGACCTCGAAGGAGACTCCGCGCAGGGCGTGTACCGCCCGTGGGCCGCTGCCGAAGCTGCGGTGCACGTCCTCCACCGCGACCATGGCCGCCGCCCCGCTGTCCTGATGTTGCGTCATGTGGTGGGTCCTCCCCCTGGCATCGGTCCGCAACCGGCCGCCGACGGGCGCCCCCTGAGCGTCCGCCTCCAGAATTTGCTCACTTGTCGCGTCTTTCGCGCAAGTCCCTTCCCTCACGCGTTCGCATCTGACAGCATCGTCCGCTATCCGGTGCCAGGGGTCCGGACGGGGGAGGAACACGGCACATGCTCGGCTTCGTCGTGCGCCGGCTGCGCGGACGACTGCCGCTCGCCGCCGCCGTGCTGCTCACCGTACTGATCACCACCACCGTGCTGACCGCGCTGTTCGCGTTCACGCGCGGGGTGGGCGAGGCCGGGCTGCGCCAGGCCCTGCAGGGCCAGGGCCGGACCCGCACCACGGTTCTCCTCACCACCGAGCACCCGGTTTCCGCCCGCCCCCGGGACGACGAGGCCGTACGGGCCTTCGCGGGCGCGCTGTTCGCCCGGCTGCCGGCCGGTGTCGAGAGCGTGGCGCGCAGCCGCCCGTACGGACTGCCCGGCGCGGCCGCCCGGGGCAAGGAGGTGGACCTGACGCTCCTCGCCTCCTTCGGGCGGGAGCACGTACGGATCCTCGCCGGCCAGTGGCCGCAGGCGGCGGAGCGGCCGGCCGGAGGCTCGGACGGCACGGGTGGCACGGGGACCGCCGACGGGACCGGCGCGGCAGGCAGCGCAGGCAGCGCCAGTGGTGCGGGCGGAGCCCGTTCGGCGGGCGGGGCAGGTGGGGCGGGACCCGCGCCGCTCGCGGTGGCCGTGCCGCGGGGCGCGCTCGCCCGGCTCGGGCTCACCGAGGGCGCGCTGCCCGCACAGGTGCGCCTGGACGACCGGTACGGCGGCCCCCCGCTCACCGTGCGGGTGACCGGGGTCTACCAGGCAGCCGACCCCGCGTCCGCGTACTGGCGGCTCGACCCTCTCGGCGGCCGTGAGATCCAGGTCGCCTCCTTCACCGCCTACGGGCCGCTGCTCGTCGACGACACGGCCTTCACCGCGGGCGGCTTGGCGCAGGACAGTCGGGCCGCACTCCTGACCCCCGACTTTGCCACCGTGCGTCCCGCCGAGACCGGCGCCCTGGGCGACCGTGCGGCGGGGCTGACGGGCGGCGGCGCCACCGGCGGCGTCACCGCGCCGGCCGGATTCCAGGTCAAGACCGAGCTTCCCGCTCTGCTCGCCGAGTTGGAGTCGGGACAGGTCGTGGCCCGGTCCTCCCTGCTGGTCGGCGCGCTGCAGCTCGCGGTCCTCGCCGCGGCCGCACTGCTGCTGGTCGCGCAGCTGCTGACGGACCGGCAGGAACCCGAGCGGGTCCTGCTCACCGCCCGCGGCGCCTCGCGCGGCCGGCTCGTCGCTCTGGACGCCGCCGGATCGCTTCTCCTCGCACTGCCCGCCGCCGTCCTGGCGCCGCTGCTCACTGCGCCGCTGCTGGATGTGCTCGGCGGATTCGGTCCGCTCGCCCGGGTACCGCTGGACACCTCGGGCACGTGGCTGCTGTGGCCTGTCTCCGCCGCCTGCGCCCTCGGCTGCGTCCTGCTGACCGCGCTCGCCGCCGCGCTGCGCGGCGCGGGAGCCGCCGCCCTGCGCCGCAGCGGCCGGCGCCAGGCGCTGGTCGCGGGGGCGGCCCGGTCCGGGGCGGACCTGGCGCTCGTGGCACTCGCCGTCCTCGCCTACCAGCAGCTCGGCCAGTACAGCGGCGGCGGGCACGCACCAGGCGGGGCGGCGGGCGGCTCCCCCTCCGGCGGCCTCGGTGTCGACCCGGTACTCGTCGCCGCTCCGACGCTCGCGCTGTGCGCGGGCACCCTGCTGGTGCTGCGGCTGCTGCCCTTCGTCGCCCGGCTGGGCGGACGGCTGGCCGCGCGGGGCCGCGGGCTGGGCCCCGCGCTGGTCGGCTGGCAGCTCGCCCGGCGACCCGGCCGGGCCACCGGCCCGGTCCTCCTGCTGGTCCTCGCGGTGTCCAGCGGAGTCCTGGCACTGGGCCAGCACACCGCCTGGTCCGTGTCCCAGCGGGACCAGGCCGCCTTCGCTACCGCCGGGGGCCTGCGGATCTCCGGCAGCGATGTGGCCCCAGCGGGCCGCGGCGGCCGCTACTCCTCACTGCCGGGCGGCGAGCGGGTGCTCCCGGTGGTCCGCGCGGAGCAGGACCTGCCGGGCGGCCGGGCGGGGCAGGTCCTCGCGCTGGACGCCGCGGCGGTGGCCGAACGGGTGCCGCTGCGCGCCGACCTGCGGGACGGGCGCTCCATGCGTGAGCTGTTCGCACCGCTCGCCGCCGCCGGTACGACACCCCTGGCGCCGACCGGTGGGCCGTCCGCCGCACCCACTGCTGCGCCCTCCGCCGCTTCCGGCACGGCGCCGGCGGTCGCACCGCCCGGCGGCGGCATCGCGCTTCCGGGACACCCCCGGCGGATCGACCTCGACGTGGCGGTCCGGCCGGCCCAGTGGGCCGGCCGGACCGGCCTGGGGCTGCTGCTGCGCGACCGGTTCGGGCTGACCTTCCGGTCGCCGATGCTTGCGCTCCCCGACTCAGGGGAGGCCACCGTCTCGGTGGACCTCGACGCACTGGCCGGCGCCCCGCTCGGGTCCGTTGCCACACCGCTGAGCGTCTCCGGGCTGGTGTTCTCCTACGGACTGCAGGAGGGCGACGCGCGGCTCGCCGGAGCGGGCGCCGAACGGGGAGCGGGCGGGTTCGGCGCCGAGGGGGAGCTGGCCGTGCGCCGGCTCGCCGTCGCCGACACCCCGGGCGGGGCCTCCGTCCCCGTCCCGGCCGGCGCCGGCCCGGCCGGCTGGACGCTGAGCGCGCCGCCGCTGTCCGGCGACGTCCCGGCCGGGGAGGTACTGCCGGCGCAGGAAGGCCCGGGCGGCCCGTCCCTGCTGCGGCTGCGCTACCGTGCCGGCCCGGCCGCCGTGGGCGGCATCCGGCTGGGGCTGCTCGCGGGGGCCGCTCCCCCGCCCGAGGTCCCCGGGATCGCCACCCGCGCCTACCTCCGCGCGGTCGGCGCCGAGGTAGGCGACCTGATTCCCGTCCCGCTCGGCGGCGCCACGGTACCGGTGCGCATCACCGCCGCCGCCGGATCGCTGCCGGTGGCCGGCGACACCGCCCTCGCCGTCGATCTCGGTGCGGCAGGGCGGCTGCTGGCCGCGGACGCCGGGCGGGAGCTGCCCGCGCCCGCCGAATGGTGGCTGCCGGCCACTTCCGCCGGTGATCCCGTCCCCGCCCGAGCGGCGGCCCGACTGCGCGCCGGCGCCGGGTCCCAGGAGCTGGAGCTGCGCGAGGAGGTGGCCGCGGCGCTGCTGGAGGACCCGCTGAGCGCGGGCCCGCAGAGCGCGCTCGCCGCCCTGGCGGTGGCCTGCGCGGTACTGGCCGCGATCGGGTTCGGGGCGGCGGCCGCCGCGGCCGGGCGGGAACGGGCCGGGGAGTTCGCCGTGCTGCTGGCGCTCGGCACACCGCGCGGGCGCCTGCGCCGGACGGCCGCCGCCGAGAGCGCGATCCTGGTGGGCCTGGGCGCCGCCGTCGGGGTGGGGCTGGGGGCCGCGGTCGTCCACCTGGTGGTGCCGCTGACTGTGCTGACGACCAGCGCCCGCCGCCCCGTGCCCGAAGTGCTGGTGGACCTGCCGGCCCTGCGCGTCCTGCTGCTGACCGCCGCGATCGCCGCGGCGCCGCTGCTGTCCGCCGTGTTCGCGGGCCGCCGGGAACGGACCGGTTCCGCCGCCGCCGACCGGCTGCGGCGTTTGGAGGACATGTGACCCGCCCCGCCCCGGCCACCTCGGAGGGGCGCGGCGCCCGCCCCGCCGGTGCCCGCCCGCCCGCGACCCGGACCGCGGACACCCGGCCCGCGCCCTGGGTGCGGACCAGGCTGCGCGCCTCGCTGCCCGCCACGCTCCTCGGCGCCGCCCTGGCGTTCGTCGCCGTACTGCTGGCGGCCGCCGTGCCGCGCGCGGTGGACCGCGGGGCCGACGGGGCCCTGCGCTCCTTCCTCCAGGAACAGGGCCCCGTCGCGACGAGCCTGCTCGCCACCACGTCCTCCCGCAACGGGCCGCAGACCCCACAGGAGCTGGACGCCGCCTTGGCCACCCTGCGCGCACGCGCCGCCGGCGCCTTCCGGCTCGCCCCGAGCGGTCCGGTGTACGGCGCGCGGAGTCTGAAGTCCCGCGCGCTCACCACTCCCGGCCTGGACCGGCCCGAAGGGGTCGACCCCCTGCTCTCCCTGGTCCATCTGCCGCAGTCCGCCTCCCACACGAAGCTCGTGGCCGGACGCTGGCCCAGCGGCGGCGAACCCGGCGGCCCCGTGCCGGTGGCCCTGTCGCGCAGCGCCTCGCAGACCCTCAATGCCCCGCTCGGCACGGTGCTGGACACCCCGGTGAGCCTCGCCGGGCCGGTCCGGGCCGAGGTCGTCGGCCTCTACGACGTCACCGACCCCGCCGACGTCTACTGGAGCGACCTGCTCTGCCTGACGAAGTCCTGCCAGACCTTCACCCCCGATTCCAAGCGGTACTGGCAGACCGCGGCCCTCGTCGGCGCGGACGCCCTCGACCGGCTCGACGGGTGGGGTACGGCCGGCGAGTTCTTCTGGCGGCTCCCGGTGGACACCGGCGTCCTGCGCGCCGACCGGCTGCCGGACACCGCTCACGAGGTCGCTTCCTTCGTCGCCGGTCCCACTGCCTCCGATCTGGCCCTGGTCGTCCGGCGCCCGGACCTTCGCATCACCTCCCGCCTGCCCGAACTGTTCGAGCGGGCCGAGGCCCGCCGCCGGGGCACCGCGCCCCTCGCCGCGATCGGGCCGGTCGGCGTCGCCGGGGTCGGCGTCGTGGTGTTCTGCCTGGCCGCCGCGCTCCTGGGCGACCGGCGCGAGGCCGAGCTACGGCTGCTGCGGGCCCGCGGCGGCTCGCGGTGCTCGGTGGTGCTGCGCCTGCTCACCGAGGGCGCCGCCGCCGTCGTGCCCGCCACCGCGCTCGCCGCCCTGCTCGCCGCGTGGCTGCTGCCGACCCCGCGGTGGGGCGCGTCCCTGACGGCCGCCTGCGCCGTCGGGCTGGTCGCCCTGTCGGCCTTCCCCGCACGGGCCTTCATGCTGCTGTCGGTGCGGCACGGGCAGCGCCCCCGGCGCCGGCTCGTCGCCGAGTCGCTCGTCGTGACCGCCACCGCCGCGGCGGTGTTCGAGGTGCGCCGGCGCGGTGTCTCCGCTTCCGCCGGTGTCGACCCGCTGCTGGTCGCCGCCCCGCTGCTGCTGGCACTGTGCGGGGCGCTCGCGCTGGCCCGGCTCCAGCCGCTCGCCCTGGAGGCCCTCGCCCGGGCCGCCGGGCGGGGGCCCGGGCTGGTCGGGTTCCTCGGGGCCGCCCGCGCCGCCCGCGGGACCGGCGGCCGCCCGCGGCCCTCCGTACTGCCACTGGTCGCGCTGCTGCTCGCGGTGACCACCGGCGGCTTCGGGGCCACCGTGCTGACGTCGGTGGACACCGCCCGGACGCAGGTGGCACGGCAGGCCGTGGGCGGCGACGCGCAGATCGCCGCTCCCGCCGGGGACGCGCTGCCGCAGGAGCTGCTCAGGTCCGCCGGGGTCCTGCCGGGTGTACGGACGGCCGTGCCCGTCCGGGTCGAGGAGGACGCCTTCGTCTTCGGCCTCGGCCGGGGCTCCCTCCAGGTCACCGTGGTCGTCGCCGACCCGGTGGCGTACGCGGGGCTGGCCCGTACCGTCGGCCGCGGTCGTTTCGACCCGGCGGCGCTCGCCACGGGCGCCCCGGGTGCCGCCCAGAGCCCCGCATTCGACGCCCCACTCCCCGCCCTGTTCAGCGGCGACCTCGGGGCCGCGCCGGGCGGGCGCGCCGTCCGGCTGCGCGTGCGCGGGGAGGAACTCCAGGTCAGGGCGGCGGGAGTGGTGACCGACGGCACCCCCGCGCTACCGGGTCGCGGTTCCGCCGTCATCGTCCTGCCCGACCGGGCGACCGCCGCGGCGGCTCCCCAAGCGGCCCGGCCCAACCGGTGGTTCGCGACCGGACCGGTCGACGCGGACCGCCTGGACGAGCTGGTGCGCACCGGGGCTCCGGGCGCGGACGCCGTCACCGGGCCCTACGTGGCGCGCACCAGTGCGGCCCTCGTCGCCGCTCTGTCCGCCGATCCCCTCCAGCACTCGGCGGTCCGGCTGTTCTGGGCATCCGTCGGGGGTGCGGCAGGCTTCGCGCTGCTGGCCGTCCTGCTGACGCTGCTGCGAGCGGCGCCCGAGCGGGCCGCCCTGCTGGCCCGGCTGCGCACCATGGGCCTGCGCCCCCGGCAGGGCGTGGCGCTGATCCTGGCGGAGACCCTGCCGCAGGCGCTGGTCGCCGCGGTCGGGGGCGCCCTGGTCGCGACGGCCGCGGTGGCGCTGCTGGGGCCGGCCGTGGACCTGTCCTCGCTGGTCGGCTCGCCGGTACCGGCCGGGCTGCGGCTCACCGCACCGCCCGTGCTGACCCAGACGCTGGGCTTGGCGGCCCTGGTCGCCGTGGCCGTGCTCGTGGAGGCGGCGCTGTCCGGCAGACGACAGATCACCACCGAGTTGAGAGCGGGAGACCAGCGGTGACCACCGAGCAGCCGACCTACGAAGAGCTGCGGCGGCAGGCCCTGGCCGCCGCGGAGCCCCGGACACCCGGGGCGGACACGGCCATCGTCTGCGACCGCCTCGTACGCATCTTCAGTACCGACGGGGTCGAGGTGCAAGCCCTGCAGGGTCTCGAACTGACCGTGGTGCGGGGGGACCTGGTGGCGCTGGTCGGGGCCTCCGGCAGCGGCAAGTCGACCCTGCTGAACATCCTGGCCGGCCTGGACGTGCCGACGGCGGGGAGCGCTACCGTGGGCGGCTACGACCTGCTGGAGATGTCCGCGAAGGACCGGTTGCGCTACCGGCGCGAGGCGGTGGGCTTCGTCTGGCAGCAGACGGCCCGCAACCTGCTGCCCTTCCTGACGGCGGCCCAGAACGTCGCCCTGCCCATGCAGCTGCGGGGCCGGGGCTCGCGCGGGGCGGCCGGGCGCCGGACGGCCCGGCGGGTCGGTGACCTCCTGGAGGCCCTGGAGATCGCCGACCTGGCGGGCCGCCGGCCCGTCGAGCTCTCCGGCGGACAGCAGCAGCGCGTGGCCATCGCCGTGGCCATGGCCAATGACCCGCGGGTCCTCCTTGCTGACGAGCCCACGGGCGAACTGGACTCCGAGACCGGAGCCGCGATCTTCGAAGCCTTCCGTACCGTGAACCGGGAGCTGGGCGCGACCGTGGTCATCGTGACCCACGATCCACTCGTCGCCGGCGAGGTCCGCCGTACCGTCGCCATCCGCGACGGCCGCACCAGCAGCGAGGTCCTGCGCCGCACGGTCACCGACGAGCACGGGGCGGAGTCGGTGAGCGAGCGCGAGTACGTGATGCTGGACCGCACGGGCCGCGTGCAGTTGCCGCAGAAGTTCCTGGAGGCCCTCGGCATGGAGCAGCGGGTGGCGGTCGATCTGGCGGCCGATCACATCGAGCTACGCCGCGACGACGCCGACGATCCGGGCAGCTAGTGCTGTAGCCGGGACGGTTCACCTTCCTGGTTACAGCACCAGACCTGGTCAGACCCCTTGTGCAGCGGCGTGGTCGTCCACCGGCGGTGGGGGCGCGGGCCGGGGTCGCCTGGCGCCCGCGAGCGGTTCCGTCACCTCCCCGGCCCGGGGGTCGTTAGGGCCTGGGGGTCGGCTCGGGGCGAAGGGATGACGGAATGCGGCAGTTTCCTCTGGAGAGGCACCACGTGGCACCCGGTCGGGTGGTCGAGTGGCGGTTGCGGTCCACAGCCGCGGAGGGCGGGGGCGGCGCGGCGGGCCGGAGGGCGTCCTTCAACCAGGACAAGCACTTCACCGTCGCCGAGGAGAGCCGGGCCGCCGACGACCCCGTCGCGTCGTGGCTCGCGGTCACCTTCGAGGTGGCGGGCCGGCTGGACGAAGCGGCCATGGCCGGGGCGTTGCTGGCCTTCGTCCAGCGGCACGAGGTGCTGCGGTGCGCCTTCCGCCGGCTGGCCGGGGAGCTGGCCTGTGAGCCCTTCGACCCCGCCGCACTGGCGCTGGAGCCCGAGCACGTGGGCACGTTCGCGACTGCCGAACGACTGCGCGGCTTCCTCGTCGAGCGGTTCACACGCAGCATCGACACGCTGTCCTGGCCGCTGTTCATCATGGGCGCGGTCCTGCGCGAGGACTCCGCGACGGTCTACCTCGCCTTCGACCACATCGTGTGCGACGGCATGTCGATGCCGGTGGTCGTCCAGGAGGTGATGACGGCGTACGAGGCCCTGTGCCGGGGCGAGGAGGTCGCGGCGCAGCCCGCGCCCAGTTACCTCGACTTCGCCGAGGAGCAGCGCCGGCAGTACCTGTCCATCGACGCCCGCGACGCACGCCTGGACTACTGGAAGTCCTTCATGGGGCCGCAGGAGGAGTTCTTCCCCCGCTTCCCCCTGGACCTCGGTGTGGAGCCGGGGCGGATGTACCCGATCGTCAACGAGGCGTCCCTGCTGCTGGACTCCGGCGAGGCGGAGGTGTTCGAGAAGACCTGCCTGGCCGTCGGCGGGAAGCCGTTCATGGGGGTGCTGGCCGCGGTCGCCGTGTGCCTGCGCGAGGCGGGCGGGCCCGGGGTCTACCGCGGCCTGATGCCGGTCAGCGAGCGCGGCCGCGAGACGTGGGCCGAGTCGGTGGGCTGGTTCGTCAATACGATGCCCATCGAGTTCGACGCCTCCCCCGGCCGGGACTTCGCCCAGGTCATGGCGGGTGTCCGGGCAGGTTTCACCGAGATGATCGGCCACATCGACGTGCCGTTCGTCCGCGCATGGGAGCTGCTGGCGCCCACGGAGTTCGCGGCCCGCTCGTGGCCGTACCCGGTGAACTTCTTCTCCTACATCGACATGCGCAAGTGCCGGGGCGCCGAACGCCACGAGGAGTGGCGGCCCGCCACCCACGTGTGGTCGGCCCGCGCCAACGGTGCCTGTTCGTGGTTCCAGCGCGACTCCGACGGGCTGCACATGAACTCCATCTACGTCGACACCCGCGCGGCCCGCCGCACCATGGGCGACTTCCAGGAGGCGCTGCGCCTGACGGTCGGCGACATCGCCCGTTCGGGCGGCTTCCGGCGCCCCCTCGCGCTGACGCCGCCGCGCCGGCCCGTGGGGAGCCCGCTGGACGCCGCGGGGGTCGCCCGGCGCGGCTGAGCCTCCGGTCACAGCACTAGGTTCCGTCGTCGAAATCCCGCCCGGCCCGCGGCGCCCGGCACCGCCCCGCGCGCCCGAGGAGCAGCGCGCGTTCCCGGGCGTTGCGGGTGAGGGTGGCGGCCGCTCGAACTCCGCGCGGGCCTCGGCCGGCCGGCCGAGCCGCTCCAGCAGATCTCCCCGTACGCTCGGCAGCAGGTGGTAGGCGCGCAGGGCCGGTTCCCGCGCCAGCGCGTCGACCAGGGGCAGCGCCGCCTGCGGCCCCTGCGCCATCGAGACGGCGACGGCCCGGTTGAGTTCGACCACCGGTGAGGGGACGAGCGTGACGAGCCGCCCGTACAGCGCGGCGATCGCGGACCAGTCGGTGCCCTCGTACCGGACCGCCGCCGCGTGGCAGCCCGCGATCGCGGCCTGGAGCGCGTACGGGCCGCTGCCCGCGCGGCGCAGGGCCTCGACGCCCCGGTGGATCAGCAGCCGGTTCCACCGGGCCCGGTTCTGGTCGGCGAGCAGCACCGGGTCTCCGTCGGCGCCGGTGCGGGCGGCCGTCCGGGACGCCTGGAACTCCAGCAGCGCGGCGAGGCCGTGGACTTCGGGCTCCGCCGGCATCAGCGCGGCCAGGACACGGGCCAGGCGCAGGGCGTCCTCGCACAGGGCGGGGCGCAGGAGGTCCTCGCCGGCGGTGGCCGAGTAGCCCTCGTTGAAGACGAGGTAGATGACCTCCAGGACCGAGCCGAGCCGGGCCTCGCGGTCGGCGCCGTAGGGCACCTCGAAGGGCACCCCGGCCGTGGCCAGCGTCCGCTTGGCCCGCACGATGCGCTGCGCGACCGTGGGCTCGGACGCGAGGAAGGCGCGGGCGATCTCGGAGGTGGTCAGCCCGCCCACCAGGCGCAGGGTGAGGGCGATCCGGGCCTCGGTGGCGAGGACGGGGTGGCAGGAGGTGAAGACCAGGCGCAGCAGGTCGTCGTCGATGTCCTGGGGGTCCGCCGGTTCGGCGGGCGGCGGCGCGTCCTGGAGGCTGCGGCCGACCTCCGCGAGTTTGCGCGCGTAGGTCTCCCTGCGGCGCACGAGGTCGACGGCGCGGTGTCGGGCGGTGGCCATGAGCCAGGCGCCCGGCCGGTCGGGGACGCCGGTTCGCGGCCACTGCTCCAGCGCGGCGACCAGGGCGTCCTGGGCGAGTTCCTCGGCGATGCCGACGTCCCGCACGATGCGGGCGACACCGGCGATGATCCGCGCGGACTCGATCCTGAACACCGCTTCGACCGCCTCGGGCGCACTCACTGCCGTCACGGCCACTCATCAGAGCAGCCGTGACGGGGCAGGGCAAGCGCGACGGGCACGGCGCGGATCACATCTCGGCGATCTCCCGGACCTCGGCACCGAGGGTCCACTCGGGCGGGTGGATCTCCAGGAAACGCCTGGCCCACTCCAGTGCCTCGGCCTTGTCCTTGCACTGGATGAGGGAGTAGCCGCCGACGACCTCCTTGGTCTCGGTGAAGGGACCGTCGGTGTAGCCGATCTTCCCGCCGGACCAGGTGACCCGGGTGCCGTCGGCAGTGGGGAGCAGGCCGGCCGTGTCGAGCATGACCCCGGCCTTGGTGATCTCCTCAAGGAGTGCGCCCATCCGCTGTTCGAACTCCGGCGGGAAGCCCTCGGTGGGAAGCTTCTGCTCATCGATGCGGATCATCGTCAGGAAACGCGGCATGGTGACTCCTCGGTCGGGGGGGCGGGGGCATTCCCCGCCTCTCATCCCTGCGTCGAACGGGAGGCTCCCGGATCGACAGCCCATCGAAGATTCTTCGGAGGATTTTCCCGAGCGGCCACCCGACCCGTTCCTACCAGCGAGTGTCGCGGCCCAGGCCGCCCCCCGAGAGGACCCTCATGCCGCGCACCCCTTCCTCCCCACTGCTGCTCGCCGGTCTCCTGGCCGGGGCCGCGGTCGCGCACGCGGCCGCGCCCCGCCGGTTCGACGCGATCGTCCCGCGCTCACTGCCCGGCAGCCCGCGCCGCTGGACGTACGCGAGCGGGGTGGTGGAGCTCGCGCTGGCCGCCGGTGTCGCCCATCCGCGGACCCGCCGGATGGCGTCCCTGGCCGCGGCGGCGTTCTTCGTCGGCGTGTTCCCGGCGAACGTCAAGACGGCCGCCGACGCCCGGCACCGCTCCGCCGCCGCGCGGGCCGCGGCGCTGGGCCGGCTGCCGCTCCAGGTGCCGCTGGTGCTGTGGGCCCTCAGGGTCGGCCGGGACGCCGCCACCGGATGACGGCCGCCGGATGACGCTCACCCAGAGGCCGTAGCCGGGTGACCGACGGAAGACCGCCGGATGGGCGCCGCCGGACAACCGTCGCGGGATCGCATCCGAACCGGCGCCCGCGCCGGAAGAGCGGCACAGAGCCCCCGGTCACACGTCGGCGGACCGGGGGCTCGCCGTTTCCCGCGCGGGGGCGGGAGCGCCGGCCGCCACGGCGGCCGTCAGCGGCTGTCGCCCGCCCAGTCCCAGCGCCCCGGGTCGTCCGCGCGGCGCCGGTAGTGGGCGCGGCCGCCCGCCCCGTAGCGCCCTATCTCGGTGGGCAGCCGGGCCTCTTCGGTCAGCTGCGGGCCGCTCCAGCCGGTGACGTCGAGCAGGAGGCCGTCGAGCGGGCCGCCGACGAGTTCGCCGTAGACGTGGCCGGGGCGGGGTCCCGGGTCGGGGTCGTCGTGGTCGGCGCCGTAGACCCGGCGCCTGAGCATCCTGTCGTCCATACCGCTCAGCTTCACAGGGACCACTGACAATCGGCCACCACCGGGAGCGGCGATGATGGTGGCCGCCCTCCGGCCGGGGGCGGGACCGAGCGAGGAGCGCACGCATGGCACGTCGGGTACACCAGCCACTGGAGGACCAGGAGTTCGATTTCGTCCTGTCCATGGCGCCGGGGCCGGTTCTCGCCTACTTCTGCGGGACCTGGCCCAAGGCTCTGAAGGCCTGCCGCGCGATGGACGAGGTCGTCGGTGAGCTGGCCGAGGAGTACGGGGCGCGGTTCACCGCCGTGCGCACCGACATGACCCGCTGCCCCGGAGCCACCAGGCGCTACGGCGTCACCGGCGCCCCGACCACCGTGCTCCTCAGGGACGGCGGGGCGGTCGCGAGCCAGGCCGGGCCGATGACCCGCGAGGAGTTCCGGGCCTTCCTGGACGCCCATCTCTGAAGCCCCGCGCCCCCGGGTTGGGCCCTGCGGGCGAACTCGGGTCATCTGGCCGAAAGTGGCATAGGTGGGATAGGTGCCTCAGGCATGTAATGGAGTCCGGCGAGACGGAACCATCGCTTGCGAGGTACTTGATGTCAGAGACCGTTGTCTTTCCGCAGGACCGAACCTGCCCCTACCACCCCCCGGCCGCCTACGAGCCCCTGCGGAAGGGTCGGCCGCTCTCCCGGGTCACCCTCTTCGACGGCCGCTCCGTATGGATCGTCACCGGACACGCCGAAGCGCGTGTCCTGCTCGCCGACGGCCGGCTGTCCTCCGACCGCACCAACGCCGCCTTCCCCATGCCGACCAGGCGGTTCAGGGGGCTGCAGAACCGGCGCGCCGCGCTGCTCGGGGTCGACGACCCCGAGCACAACACCCAGCGCCGCATGCTGATCCCCAGCTTCACCCTGAAGCGGACCGCCGCCCTGCGGCCGCGGATCCAGCAGACCGTGGACCGGCTGATCGACGAGATGGCCGCCAAGGGCACGGAGGCGGAGCTGGTCGCCGCCTTCGCACTGCCGGTGCCGTCGATGGTGATCTGCTCCCTGCTCGGAGTCCCCTACGAGGACCACGAGTTCTTCGAGGGGCAGTCACGGCGGCTGCTGCGCGGGCCGGAACCGGCCGATGTGGAGGACGCCCGCAGGCGGCTCGACGGCTACCTCGTCGACCTCATCGAGCGCAAGCGCCGCGAGCCCGGGGACGGGCTGCTCGACGAGCTCATCGCGCAGCGGCTGGAGACCGGCGAGCTCGACGTCGAGGAGCTGGTCGCCCTGGCCGTGATCCTGCTGGTCGCGGGGCACGAGACCACCGCCAACATGATCTCGCTCGGCACCTTCACCCTGCTGCGCCACCCCGAGCAGCTGGCCGAGCTGCGCTCCGACCCGGCCCTGATCTCCTCGGCGGTCGAGGAGCTCATGCGGTTCCTGTCCATCGCGGACGGCATGCTGCGGGTGGCGACGCAGGACATCGAGGTCGGCGGGGTGACCGTGCGCGCGGATGACGGGGTGGTCTTCTCCACCTCGGTCATCAACCGTGACGAGTCCGTCTTCGAGGAGCCGGACTCACTGGACTGGCACCGGCCCACGCGCCACCACCTGGCCTTCGGCTTCGGCATCCACCAGTGCCTCGGCCAGAACCTGGCCCGGGCGGAGATGGAGATCGCCCTCGGCACGCTGTTCGAGCGGCTGCCCGGGCTGCGACTGGCGGCCGAGCCGGAGCGGATCCCCTTCAAACCCGGGGACACCATCCAGGGCATGGTCGAACTGCCCGTGGCGTGGTGAGGCCGGTGCCGACCCCGCGCCTGCACATCGACATCGACACCGGCGTCTGCATCGGCGCGGGCCAGTGCGCGCTGACCGCGCCCGGGGTGTTCACCCAGGACGACGACGGCTTCAGCGAGCTGCTGCCGGGCCGCGAGGACGGCGCCGGAAGCGCGCTGGTCCGCGAAGCCGCCCGGGCCTGCCCGGTTTCCGCCATCTCCGTACGGGAGGAGTGAGGTCCCGGGGATCCGGATCTCCGGGGATCCGACTCCCCGGGGTGACGGATCCCGGGGTGACGGATCCCGGGGTGACGGATCCCGGGGTGACGGATCCCGGGGTGACGGATCCCGGGGTGACGATTTCCTGTACAGTTGTCCAGGAAATCGTCCATCCCGGAGATCCCTCCCCAGCGAAGTGGAGGTGGCCGTGCACACGGTCGCCCAGATCCTGATCGGCCTCGTGGCCGCACTGCACGCGTACTTCCTGGTGCTGGAGATGTTCCTGTGGCAGCGCCCGCCCGGGCGCGCACTCTCGGGCTTCGACGCGGACACCGCCCGCCTCACGGCGCCGCTCGCCGCCAACCAGG
Organism: Streptomyces sp. CB00455; assembly: GCF_001905445.1. Lineage (GTDB taxonomy): Bacteria > Actinomycetota > Actinomycetes > Streptomycetales > Streptomycetaceae > Streptomyces. The sequence goes on from NZ_LIVQ01000005.1 coordinate 317,869, forward strand.
GCCTCTACAACGGCTTCCTCGCCGCCGGCCTGGTGTGGTCCCTGGTCATCGACTCCCTCGCCACCCAGGTCTTCTTCCTGTCGTGCGTGGTCATCGCCGGGGTCTACGGGGCCGCGACGGCGAACCGCCGGATCCTGATCGCCCAGGCGCTGCCCGGGGCGCTCGCCCTCGGCGCGGCGCTGCTCGCCGGGTGAGCCCGCAGGAGGCGCGCGCGAGCGACCCGCGCACGGCCAGGACGAAGGCACGGCTGCGCGACGCCCTCCTCGCCGAGTGCGCCGCCCGGCCGCTCGCCGAGGTGGGCGTCTCGGCGGTGGTCCGCCGGGCGGGCGTCGGCCGCGCCACCTTCTACCTGCACTACGAGGACCTCACCGCGCTCGCCGTGGACGCCTGCGCCGATGTGGTGCACGCGGCGGTCGACGCCCTGCACGCCTGGCAGACCGGCTCGGCGGCGCCCCCGCCCCGGCGGCCCCCCGCCGCGCTGGCCGCCTTCCTGGCGGAGGCGGCCGGCCGCGCGCCGCTCTACCGCGCCCTGCTCCTGCCGGGCGGCCGCGGTCCGCTCGGCGAACGTCTCCACCGGGAGCTGCGCGAGCGCGCCAGGGCCGAACGGGCGGCGGCCGGCGCCACCCACCCGGAGCTGGTGGCCTCGGCGGTCGCGGGGGCCTTCACCGGCGTCCTGGCGGACTGGCTCCACGGCTGGGCCCCGGCGGATCCGGCCGCCCTGGCCGACCACCTGTGGCGGCTGCTGGCGGCCCTCCACCGCGCCCTCTGAACACCAAGGAGCCCCGCCGGATGAGCGGCGGGGCTCGGCTCACGGGCCGGGCGGCTCGTGGAGCGGCATCACGAGAGGGGGACCACCTGCTCGGCCTGGGGGCCCTTGGGGCCCTGGGTGACGTTGTACTCGACCCTCGCGTTCTCCTCCAGCGACTTGAAGCCGGTGGCCTCGATGGCGGAGAAGTGCACGAACACGTCCGGGCCGCCGTCGTCCTGCTGGATGAAGCCGAACCCCTTCTCGGAGTTGAACCACTTCACGATGCCTGTTGCCATCTCGCTGATCCTTCTCAACGTTCCACTGCGGGCCGCACGCGCGGCCGTTTCGATCCTGCCCAACGCTCTTGCGGAGCACACGCCGGACGCGGCCAACCGGGGGCGTGCCGCGCAATCGAACTTCCGGCCGCACCGTTTGCGCATCGGGGGAACGGGCCCGGCCGGACGCACATCGACCTGGCGCGGACGGCTCACGAGCCGCCCTCGGCGGCCGGCAGCGGCGCCGCGGAACGAGGCCGGGGAGACACCCCGCGGGCTCGCCCCGGGCGGCCGGCCCGGCAGCCGAGGCACTCGGCGTGACCCGAGCGGGCGGCGGTGTCCCGCGTGCGCCAGTTCCGCCCGGCCTCCGGGCGGGGCCCGCTCGCCTTCCCCCAGCCCGCGAGGTGCAGCAGCCAGGTGACGACTCCGGCCGCGGCCACGACGCCGAGGCCCAGCCAGATGCCGGGGACCCAGGCCGCGCACAGGGCGATGCCCGACCCGGTGAAACCGAGCAGGGCCAGCCCGGTACCGGTCCAGCCGGCCACCGTGTGGCCGAGATCGACGTCTCCGTGGGCGCTCATGGTATGTGGTTCTCCCTGGTAGGACGGGGCGGCGACGGGGCAGCAGTAGGCTCGGAGCAGGGTCATTTATCTCACGAGCTAAGTAACTTAGATACTAAGGAGTATTAGGGTGCAGGGCAAGCCCCGCCCCCCGGCCACGGCCGCGGAGGCGCTGTCGCGCATGGATCAGTACGTCGCCCTGGGCATCGTCGGCCAGCAGGAGGTGGCGCAGCTCCTCGGGCTCAACGTCACCGACCTGACCTGCCTCGGCCACATCCTGGGCGCCGCGGAGAACCCCTTGTCCGCGGGCGACCTCGCCGAGCTCGTGGACCTCACCACGGGCGCCGTCACCGGGGTGCTCAACCGGCTGGAACGTGCGGGCTACGCGCGGCGCCGGCCCGACCCCGCCGACCGCCGCCGGGTGCGGGTCGTCGCGGATCCCACCGCCGCCGCCCGCGTCGTCGCGGTCTACCAGCCGCTCTACGACCGCCTCGGGGACCTGTTCGCCGACTACACCCCCGACGAGATCGCCGTGATCGCCGACTGGTTCGGCCGCGCGGCGGGCGAGGTCCGCGCCCACTGCGCACGGCTGCGGGCGGGCGGGACGGACACCGGGGAGGTCTAGGCCCCGCTGGTACCATGGGCGGTTGACCATCTTCTTCGACCGCTTCTTCTTCCTTCGAAAGGTTCTGCATGAGGAACCCGTCAGCTCATGGGCGCTTCGGTGTGAAGGGAGCTGCCAAGACCGGGACGAAATCCGGTGGCAAGCCCCCCCGGAGCACCGGGCCGCAGGGTGAGTTCACGACGCACCAGCCGAAGAATCCGGCGCTGCCGCCGGTGGCGTCGTTCTCCGAGCTCGACCTGCCCCGTGAGCTGGTGACGACGATGGCCGCTCTGGGGGTGGAGGAGCCCTTCCCCATCCAGGCGGCGACGCTCCCGAACGCACTGGCCGGCCGGGACATCCTCGGCCGCGGCCGTACCGGATCCGGCAAGACCCTCGCCTTCGGCCTGGCCCTGCTCGCGCGCACGGCGGGCCACCGGGCGGACCCCAAGCGCCCGCTCGCGCTGGTCCTCGTCCCGACGCGCGAACTGGCGCAGCAGGTGACCGAGGCGCTGACCCCGTACGCCGAGGCCCTGGACGTGCGGATGGCGACGGTCGTCGGCGGCCTGTCCATCGGACGGCAGGTGAGTGCGCTGCGTACCGGCGCCGAGGTCGTGGTGGCCACCCCGGGACGCCTGAGCGACCTCGTCGGCCGGCGCGACGTCCACCTCGAACGCGTACGGATCACCGTGCTGGACGAGGCCGACCAGATGTGCGACATGGGCTTCATGCCGCAGGTCACGGAGCTGCTGGACCAGGTGCACCACGCGGGGCAGCGCATGCTGTTCTCGGCGACCCTGGACCGCAACGTGGACCAGCTGGTGCGCACGTACCTGACCGACCCCGTCGCGCACTCCGTCGACCCCCAGGCCGGCGCGGTGACCACGATGGACCACCACGTGCTGCACATCCACGCGGCGGACAAGATCTCGGCGGCGACCGAGATCGCGGCACGCGACAACCGGGTGCTGATGTTCCTCGACACCAAGCACGGGGTCGACCAGTTCGTGAAGCACCTGCGGGCCATGGGCGTACGCGCTGAGGGGCTGCACAGCGGCAAGTCGCAGCCGCAGCGCACCCGGACGCTGGCGCAGTTCAAGACCGGGGCGGTGACGGTCCTCGTCGCGACCAACGTCGCGGCGCGCGGCATCCACATCGACGACCTCGACCTCGTGGTCAACGTCGATCCGCCCGCCGACCACAAGGACTACCTGCACCGGGGCGGCCGGACCGCCCGCGCCGGCGAGTCCGGCCGGGTCGTCACGCTCGTCACCCCGAACCAGCGCCGGGACATGGTCCGGCTGATGTCGGACGCCCGGATCCGGCCCACCATCACCCAGGTGCGGTCCGGTGAGGCGGCCCTGAGCCGGATCACCGGCGCCAGGACGCCGTCCGGCGTGCCGCTGGCCGGGTCCGCGCCCACCGACGCCAAGGGCAGGCCCTCGGGCTCGGACCTCGGCTTCCGCGGTATCGGCACCCGCCCGGGGCGGCCGGGCCGGGGCAAGGAGTCCCGCAAGACGATGGAGGCCCGGCAGACCGCCGAGGCCCGGCGCGCGGCGCGGGTGCGCAAGGGCATCTGACGCCGTCCGGGCCGCCCGTCCGGGCCGCCCTCCCGGGCCGACGCGGGGCCTGCGGCCTTCCCGGCGCGCCGCCCCCGAGCCGGTCGGGGCGGGCCCGGGGGCGCGGCCCGGGGACCGGGCCGGGCGGTGCGGTCAGTGTCGCCGCCGCCGCGCGGCCACGATCCTGCGGGTGACGACCGGCGGCAGCAGGTCCTTGGCCAACCTGCGCCAGCGCGCTCCCGGGCGCCGGACGGGGCCGGGCGCGGGCGCCGCCACGGGCGCCGGGCGCAGCGGCTGCGGAGGCTCCGGCGGTACGGCGCCCTGGTTCCCGATGCGCACGAGCGGGCGGCCGGCGATCGTGTCGATCCCGTGCCAGAGGTCCGCGCGGCCCTCCAGCCACGCCAGCAGCTCCGCCTGGTGGGGAGCGGGATCGCCCCACGTCGCGTAGAGCTTCGAGGCGGAGACGCAGATGGGCCGCAGCTCCCCGGTCACCACCGCGGACCAGACCGCCGCCGCCACCCCGGGGCAGTGCTCGGAGCGGTAGTCGTCGAACACGACGACCGCGCCCGGCGCCCCGACGATGCGCGAGGAGGCGATGTCCGTGACGACGTGCTCGAAAAGGTGGGAGGCGTCGACATGGATGAAACGGCAGCTTCCCGGGCGCACGCGCTCGGCGACGACCGAGGTCGGTGCCTGAATGACCGTCGGCAGCGCCGCGTGGAAGGCCATGTAGTTCACCTCGAACCCGCGGCGGGTGAGGGTCGGGTAGGAGGAGCGGTTCTCCTCGAGGTTGGAGTCGTCCACCGCGGGCGAGTCGAAGAGGTCGCAGACGGTCAGCTCCTCGCCGGGCCTGAGGTAGCGCCCGAGGAAGATCGCGCTCTTGCCCAGGAAGGCGCCGAGCTCCAGCAGATCACCCGGCTTCTCGGCGTCGTCGTTCTGCCGTCCCAGGAACCAGTCGAACAGCACCTGGTCGTACGTCGAGAACCAGCCCTTGACCTCGCTGTATGCGGTGGGGGCGGTCGGGTCGGCGACCCCGTCGGGGGTGGTGACGGGGGCCTGCGAAACTTGCGACACGGAGAGTCATCCTCCAGCGGAACGGCATCGGTTTACGCACTGACACCCGGCCGGGTAACGGCACCTTAAGGCCCGGAAGCAACGCTGGCGAGCCTCCTGGACGCTTGCCCTGGAATGCGTGGGCCTGCCCCCCTCCACGATGCACCCGTCCGACGACCGTGCGCCCCGGCCGCCCGGCTCCGCTCTCCCCGGGCGGCGGCGGCCGGCGGCGGTCGGCGGCCGCTCCGGTCGCGCTGCGGACTCCCGTCCGGCGGGTCAGGCCACGGCGCGACGGCGCAGACGCTCGGCGGCGGTGTTGCGGACCCGGCGGGTGCGGGCGGAGCCGGCGAGCAGGCGCAGGGCTTCACAGGAGGTCAGGGACTGGGCGGCGGTGCGCTGGCACCAGTCGGAGGCGGCGACGAGCTCCGCCGCGGACCAGGGTTCGCCGCTGGTGATGGCCTTCAGCAGGGTCCACTCGCGCAGCCGGCGCTCGGGGAAGGCGCGGCCGGCGAGCGCGGCGGTCATGGCCTGCGCCCAGGCGGGGAACCCTTCTTCGGCCAGCAGCCGGGCTGCCCGGCGGTTGAGGTGGGTGACGACCGCGCTCTCGGCCATCACCGGGTCGGGATCGCGCAGGACGGCGGCCACGGCCTCGGCCTCGGCGGGCCCGCCCGGCGCCACGGCCAGGGACTCCAGGTGGCGGCCGTAGCGCCAGTGTTCGGGCGGGATCGGGGTGTCGGGGCGCTTCACCGGCCGCCGCCTTCCCGGACGTCGCCTGCCCGGCCGCCGTCCGGCGCGAGCGCCCGGTCGGCCTCGGTGTCGCGCGCGCGGTGGCGACGGGTGAGCCGGGCGCCGCACTCGGCCGCAGCGGCGTCGGCCCGCGGCGCGCCGACGGAGCCCGACGGGCCGGGCCGCCCGCACCCGGCACCGACGACGGACCGGCCGCGACCGCGGCCGCCTGCCACGAGCCCGCCCGGGACCTGGTGCGGCATGCCGACGGTGTGCCGCTGCGTCTGCGTTCCTCTCCCCATGGCACCCATTCCACACGACCGGCGTGAACGGCAGGCGGCCAGGGTGCCGTCGGGGCGGTGGGCGGAGCGGGCGGTGGCGGCAGCGAACGGCGGGGGGAGCTGCCGGGGGCTTCGGCAGAGGGAGGGCGGCGACTGGAGGTACGCCGTCGGGTGGTCGCGGCGAGCCGTCCGGGGTCGACCGTCCGCAGTCGGCGGCGGCCGTCGGCGGGCCGCGGTCGGCAATCAGCTGTCCGTAGTCGACAGCCAGCTGTCCGTGGTCGGCAGTCAGCTTCCGTGGTCGCCAGTCAGCTGTCCGCGGGCCCGCCGGTCCCGTGCGTCTCGTACGCCTCGTGACCCCCGTACCCCCGGCCGGTGTCGTGCCCGGGTTCGGGCAGCGGGGCTCCGGTCTCCAGGAGGGTCTTGAGGCTGGAGGCGAGCAGCGGCCAGGCCCGACCGCACATGCCGATCAGCGTGCCGCCGGGCTGGAAGCCCTCGTGCAGGATGGTCAGCCGGGCGAGGGTGTCGCCGACCGGCTCGATCTCGTAGGTCACCTTCGTACGCCGTTCCCGCGCCAGTTCGGCCCGCAGCTCCTCGTCGATCCCGGCCGAGGCCGCCCACTGCGGGGTGAAGGTGTGCCAGGTGTAGGAGAGCAGCCGGTCCGGGACGCACGCCAGGACCACCTGCCCGGGGTCGCTCGTGCGGGCCCCGTGCTCCACCCAGACCATCCGCGAGCCCACCGCCCAGTCGGTCTCGAAGCTCACGCCCCAGTACCTGCGGGTCAGGGCCGGTTCGGTGAGGGCCTGCCAGACCCGGTCGGGGTCGGCCTGGACGTACAGGGTGTAGGTGATCGCGCTGTCGCTCATGGCCCCATGCTGCGGGACCGCGGGTCGTGGACGCAGGATTTCCCGATAACGGTGGCGCCCGGCGCAGGCGCGGACGCGCGCCCGGCCGGCGGCGTCACCGGCCGGCGGCGCGATGCGGCAGTTCCGTGGGCGGGGTGCGGGTCGGGCGGGCGGGCAGATCCGGGTACGGGCCGCGTGGGCCGCCGCCGGTTCGTGGAGGGCACGTGGGTGGCCGGACACCAGCCGCTCCGTTCTCGTACCTGCTCCGGGTGGCCCGCAGGGTGGACCGTCGGCTGTGCGCAGGCGCGTGGTTCCCGGGTTACGGCGTCCCCGGGGGCGGCAGGAAGCAGCGCCGTCGGCGCCGCGCGCCTCCTTATGAGCGGGTTACACGGGCACTGCTACCTTCCACGGGCGGACTGGCGGCATGAAAACCGCCGGTCCGACCACGTCACCGGGGCGGCGGTCCCCGGACATGCGGCGCCGCTCCCCCGGCGGTGGCCGGGCGGGCTCCGCGCGCTCGTACGGGGCCGGGCTCGGGGAGCTGGGCGAGCGGGCCGGGCTCGGCGCGATCAGCGACGCCGGAGCCGTCAGGGAGTTCGTGGCGCGCGGGGGTCAGCAGGGCCGGGCGCAGGCCGCGGCCGCATTCGCCGTGGCCACTGGATACGTGCGTGGATCCCACCGCCGCGCCGGGCGGCCCGCGTCCGGCGCGGCGGCGGCCCGGAGCCCGCTGCGTCATGGGCGCACGCGGTGTTGCCGCCAGGCCGCCAGGCCGCCTGCCCGGGGCCACGGAGTCCGGGCCCCGTCGAGTCCGGTGAACCACCGGCGGGGCCGCTCCCGGTGGATGCGGCGTGGAGCCGTCCACGAGCGCGCCGCCGGACCCGCCCCGCGCGACCGCCCCCTGCCGGGCGGCCGAGCCCCGCCGGCCCACCCGCCCCATGGCGCCGCTCACGCCCCCGCCCAGGCCCCCCGCGCTGCCGCCGGCGCGGGCCACGTCCCGTCCCGCCGTGCCGCGTTCGTACGACACGACGGCCCTGTGCGCGACGGCCTGGGCAGGGTGTCGCTCTCCATCGTGGCTCTCTGCCGCTGACGGAGCGTCCGGCGGATACCCTCGGAGCCGCACGGCCGACGACTCGGGGAGCAGGGGACATGGACGACGCGGGAACGGGGGCGGCCGCGGCGGCGGTCCGCGCGCTGAAGCAGCTGGCGCGGCAGCGGCCGGACGAGGTCGAGCTGTTCGAGGGCTTCACCGAAGCGGAGCTGGACGGCTGGCCCGTTCCCGTCCCGGAGGGCGTCCGGGTGGTGCTGCGGGAGATCGGCGGGGTCGACACCGGGGACCACGAGTACCGCTTCGGGCCGCGCGGCCGCGCAGTGTTCGACGACGGCTACTGGACCCTTGGCGAGCTGGACTTCGGCGAGGGCTCGCTGATCGTCGCCACCGGTGCGGACGGCTGGGGTCCGGTCGTGGCCGTCAATCCGTGGAGCGGCGATGCCGATGTGCGCGTCGAGGCGCCCGGGTTCACCGGCTGGCTCGCCGGTTTCACGCAGCGGCTCGCCGACGGTGTGACCGACCGGCCCGTCGTCCGGCACTCGGTGGCGGCCGTCCCGACCGTCGAGGTCGCCGAAGGGACGGACAGCGTGCTGGCCGCACTCGTCGGGCGCGGCGACTCCCTCACCGACCTCGTGGACCTCGACGCCCTGCCCGGTTACCCGTGCGCGGTGGACTGGGAGCCGTACTTCTCCACCGCGTACAACACCGCCGACACCGGAAGCAGCGAGGTGCAGTACCGCATCGCGGGTGACGGCCGGGCGCTGCTGCTGCGCAGCGTGGTGAGCGGGGACTTCCTCGGACGGGCCGTGCGGCGGCACACGGTGCCGGCGGACGCACCGCGGCGCGCGGTCGCCGAACTGCGTTCCCTGGCAGCGCGGTTCGCGCAGTTCGTCGTGCTCGACGCGGGGGTCGCCGACTCCGTGATGGACGGCTGGCCGGTGGCGGTGCCCGAGGACGTGCGCACCGTCCTGCGGGAGATCGGCGCGGTGGCGGTGGCGGGGCTGCCCGCGCTACGGCTGCTGCCGGGGGATCCGGGGCACGAGGTGGACCCGGAGGTGCACCGCATGCTGGGCGGCGACGGCACCTACTGGCCGCTGGCCCGGATCGGCTACGGGCGCAGCCACGCGCTCGCCCAGATCCGGCTCGACCCGGAGTCCGGCGAGTGGGGCTACGCGGTGTCCGTGCCCACCGGTGCGAAGGAGCTGGCGGAGTACCCCGAGGTGTCCCTGCTCGCCGAGTCCCTGGCTGACCTGCTGCTGACCTACGCCCGGTTGGCCCGCCGGGCCGCGGACCGGCCGGGTTTCGCGGGGCGGGTTCCCGAGGGCGCGCACTGGATGTTCTGCAACACGGGTGAGCCGTGGCCCCGGCCCGCGCCGGTCGGCGAGTGGGCCGGATCCGCGGACCCGCTGCTCGCGGCGGCCGCGCAACTGCCGGCCGGGACGCACGCCGCGGACCTGCGGGCGGCTCCGATCCCGAGCGACCTGTGCTTCTACCGGGCGCGGGGCTGGCCGTACTCGGCCCGTCTGGACCGGCTCCACTTCGCGGCGGGCGGCCGGCTGGCTGCGGCGCTGCCGGCCGGCGCCTGACGGGACGGCTCATACCGGGCCGGCCGCCTGCGGCGGGCCGCACAGGGCCGTGAGTTCGGCGGCCGGACGGGCCGGCCGAAACCGGCGGTGGCCGCATCCCCTACGGTCAGGTGGTGCCCGTGGCCGCGGACGCCTCCGCCCTGGGGCGGCCGGTGGCCCGGTCGGGACGCCGTCCCCGAGCGGGCGGCCGCCGGCCGGTGGCGTCGCGCGCCGCTTATTCGATGGATCAGGGCCGCTGCGGATACCTAGGGTGACGGTGCACCACGTCGTCGAGCAGGAGCGGACCATGCGTACCCACTATCCCCGTACGCCGCATCTGCCCTGGTCCCCCGGCGCGTCCTCGGACGACGTCCGGATGGCCGGGCGGGGCGGCCTGGCGGAGCTGGCCGGGCGTGAGGTGGTGGTCACCGAGAAGCTCGACGGGGAGAACACCACCCTCTACAGGGACGGCCTGCACGCGCGGTCACTGGACTCGGCGCACCATCCGTCCCGTGCCTGGGTCAAGGGCCTCCAGGGACGGATCGGCGCCCGCATCCCGGCCGGTCGGCGAGTGTGCGGGGAGAACCTGTACGCCCGGCACTCGCTCGCCTACGAGGACCTGGACAGCTGGTTCTACGGGTTCTCGGTGTGGGACGGGGACCACTGCCTCGGCTGGGACCGCACCGTGCGGTTCCTGCGGGACCTGGGCGTGCCCACTCCGCGCGTGCTGTGGCGGGGCACCTTCGACGAGCGGGCGCTGCGGAAGTTGAAGCTCGACACCGCCCGGCAGGAGGGGTACGTCGTACGGCGGGCGGACGGTTTCGCGTACGAGGAGTTCGGCCGGTCCGTGGCCAAGTGGGTGCGCGGCGGACACGTACAGACCGACACGCACTGGATGTTCGCCCCGGTGGTGCCCAACGGGCTCGGGCCCGGGGCCCCGCTGTGGGCGGTGCGGTCGGGGGCCTCGGCCGATGTGGCCGGGCTGCTGGCGGCGGCCGGGGTGACGGGGGCGCACGGAGAGACGGGCCCGGACGGCCGGGCCGACCTGGCTGACATGGCCGACCTCGCCGACATGGCCGGTGCCCCCGGTTCCGTCGAAGAGGGTGTGGTCGCCGAAGTCTGCGCCCGCATCGACGGGTTGGGGGCGGGTCGCACCGGGGAGGCCCGGCTGGCCGGGATCCTGGCCGCCGCACTGCACCGCGCGCCGCGCGGCCGGGTCGCGGCGCGGCTCGCGGCGGGGCGGCTCGGGATGGCGCAGGCCCGGCGGGTCTGCGACCTCCTCGGGCTGTACCCGTACCTCCAGCGGCCGTTCCCGGAGCCGGAGCGGCGGGCCGGGCTGGTCCGGATGGCCACCGCGGCGGACCTGGGGGTGCTGCACGCGCTGGCGGGCGCGACGGCCCGCGGCGCGGACGCGGGGGACGCCGGCGCGCGGGAGTGCGTGGAGTGGTCCGCGCTGTGCGCCGAGGAGGCCGGTCTGCTCGGCCCCGACCCGCTCGGCGCCCTGCGCGGCGCGCTGCGGGAGCCGCTCGGCGCGCTCGGTGCGGACGCGGCGGACCGGTGCTGGGCCGAGGCGCGGCGCGCCTTCGCCCAGGGCAGGATCACCACGGCCGAGGAAGCCGTGGCCGCCACCTGGCGGTGGCGCGACGGAACGTTTCCCCGGCTGGTGCAGCTGTGCGGGCCCTCGGGCAGCGGCAAGAGCACCTTCGGCCGCGCGCTGCCCGGTGTGGACACCCGGATCAGCCTCGACGACCTGCGCTCCGCCCGGGGTTTCCGCGCGGACCAGCGGGCCAACGCGGAAGTGCTGGGCGAGGGCCTCGACCGGCTCGATGCCGCGCTGGCCCGCGGGGGCACCGTCGTGTGGGACGCCACTTCGCTCACGGACCAGCAGCGTGGCCTGGCCGGGTCGGTGGCGCGCCGCCGCGACGCGCTGGTCACCCATGCCGTGGTGCTCGTCGACGAGGCCGAGCTGCTGCGGCGCAACACCCTGCGCGCGCATCCGGTGCCGCCGCAAGTGCTCGCCTCGCAGCTGCACCGTTTCAGCCCACCGCATGCCGGTCAGGCGCACCGGACCTGGTACGTGGGCGCGGGCGGCCGCGTCGAGGACACGGCGGGCACACTGGCCGACGCGGACGGGGAGTACTGATGCGGACGAGTGAGGAGCTCTACCACCAGGTCCGGTGGGACCCGCGCTTCGACCCCGCCCGCTTCGTGCTCGGGCTGCTGCAGCGCGGCGCGGGCCCCAAGCGGGTCGCGCTGGAATCCTTCGTGCCGGGCGGTGACATCCCCTGGCACCGTGTGCTGTTCGTGGAGGCGGACGGCGAGCTGGTGTGGGACCGGGCGACGGGCGTGGACCGGCTCGATGTCACCGGGGCCGGGCGGGTCCGCGATGCCCGCCTGCTGCGGGCGCCGTTCTTCACCGCCCGGACCCCGCACGCCTGGGACGCGGCGGGCGGCGGAGCCTGGCGGCCGGTGCGGGCGCCCGCCCGCAGCGCAGCCGCGGCTCCCAGCGCGGTACGGCTGCTGACCTGGAACACCCTGTGGGACCGCTACGACGGCCCGCGCATCGCCACGGCGCGGCGCAGGCCGCTGCTGCTGGCCGACCTGGCGGCCGCCGATGCCGATGTCATCGCGCTGCAGGAGGTCGAGCCGCGACTGCTCGGCATGCTGCTGGCGGCGCCCTGGGTCCGCGAGCGGTACGTGCTCGGCACGGATCCGGACGGCCGGGACGTGGCGCAGTGCGGGCTGCTGGTGCTGAGCCGGCTGCCGGTGCGGGAGGCGGGGCTGCACCTGCTCGGCCCGCACAAGGCGGTCACCGCCGTGACGGTGGACACCGCCGACGGCGCCCTGGTGATCGCGGCGACCCACCTGACCAGCGATCACACCGAGGACGGCGAGGCACGCCGAACGGCTGAACTGGCGGCGCTTTCCGAAGGTCTGGGCGGGATCGGGGCCGCGGTGGCGCTGCTGGGCGATTTCAACGACGGCCGGTCCGGCCCGGCGGGGCCCGCGGCCGCGCTGGGGATGCGGGACGCCTGGAGCGAGGTGCACGGGGCCGAGGACGATACGCCCACCTTCGATCCGGCGGTCAATCCACTGGCGGCGGTGGGCTCCCTGTCGGGACGGGCCGCACGGCTGGACCGGATCCTGCTGGGGGCGGCCGGGCAGGCGCGGGTGGGCCGGGCGGGGCTGCGCGGCGACGCGCCGGGCCCGGACGGACTGTTCATCTCCGATCACTACGGGGTCGAGGCAACGGTGGAGTTCGGGACGGACGGCGGGCTCGCCCCGCTCGACGTCCCGGCCACGGTCCGCACGGCCGTGGCCTGGCTTCCGCCCCGTCTGCCCGCGGCGGTGGACGGGCTGCGCCGGGAACACGACCCGCAGGCCGGGCGGTGGCCCGCGCACGTCAATCTGCTCTTCGGTTTCGTGCCGGAGTCCTCCTTCGAGGCGGCCGCGCCCCTGCTGGCGGAAGTGGCCGCCGCGGCCCCGGCCTTCACCACCCGTCTGGAGGGAGTGCACGCCTTCGGGCAGCGGGACGAGGCGGTCCTGTGGCTGGATCCGGCGGCCGGTGGTGACGAGCCGTGGCAGGAGCTGCGACGGGCGCTGGCACGCCGCTTCCCGGGGTGCCGGGGGCGCGCCGGGGGCTACACGCCCCACCTGACACTGGGGCGCAGCCGCGATCCGCAGCGGGCGGTCGCGGAGTTCGGTGCCCGCGTCGGCGCCGGGACGTCCGTCCGGGTCGGGGAACTGGCCCTGCTCTCGCGCCGCGGTGACGGGCCGATGCGCACCCGGGCGGTGATCGCGCTGGGCTCGGGTGAGGTGCGGTGGACGGCCGAGCCGGCCGGGCGGGAGGCGACAGCACGGTCCGGCCTGGCCGCGTCGGTCACCGCCCGGATCGCGGATGCGCTGGGCGAAGGGGTGGTGTGGGAGGCCGGCTCGCGGCGCATGGGCTGCGCACTGCGGGGCTCGGACCTGGACCTGGTGGCGGCGCTGCCGGGGTCCGTCGCCATCGCGGAGGTGCGGGAGCGGGTGGCGGCGGCGTTTGCCGGTGCGGAGCGGCTGCGCGAGGTGCCGGGCGCCCGGGTGCCGGGGCTGCGTCTGCGCGTGGCCCAACTGGATGTGGATCTGGTCGTCGTCGCCACCGGCGCGATGGATCCGTCCCGGGCGGTGGCGCGGCGCCGGGAGCTGGGCGAACGGGCCGCGCTCGCGCTCGGCGCGGTCAGCGACGCCGGGGCCGTACGGGAGGCCGTGGGCGCGGAGCATGCCGCCTTCGCCCGGCTGGCGCGGGAGGTCAAGGCTTGGGCCCGAGCGCGGGGGCTGGACTGCGCACCCTTCGGAGGGTTGCCGGGTCTGGCCTGGGCGGTACTGGCGGCGCGGACGGTACGGGAGGCGGCCGACCTGTCGCCCGAGGCCCTGCTCCTGGACTTCTTCGGCCGGTGGGCCGCTTGGGACTGGCGCGAGCCGGTCGCCCTGCCGGGCGCGGCGGCGCCGGCCGGGCTGAACGGCCGGACGCCTCCCGGACCCGTCACGGTCCTCACCCCGTCCGAGCCGGTCCGCAGCTGCACGGCCCAGGTGGGGCCGGGGCTGCGCGATCTGCTGGGACGGGAGCTGTACCGGGCCTGGGAGCTCCTGGAGGCCGGCTGCGGGGACCCCGCAGCACTGCGGCGCACCCCGCCGCTGCACCGCAGGCACGCCGCCTGGGCGGTGGTGAGCGTACGGGCGGGCACGGAGGCGGACTTCGAGGACGCTCTCGGCCGGGCGCGCGGCCGTCTCCTGGCGCTGCTGGGCGCCCTGGAGCAGGCGGGGACCGCCGGTGTGCACGCGTGGCCACACCCCTTCGAGGCCGGACCGCGCCTGGTGCGCCTGGCGATCGGGCTCGGCGCCACCCCGCCCGACGCCGCGGGCCTGGCCGCCGTGGCCGGACCGTGGTCGCGCGGGCTGCCGGGGGTCGAGGTCGCCTGGGCTGCCTGCGGAGAGGTGCCCGACCTGAACGCCGGCCCGGCAGCCGACGAGTAACGAACGCACGAGACCAACTCATCCCCTGCGGGGGCCACTTCCCGAAGCCTGCCGGAGCCCCGTCCCGCCGGGCGGGCACGGCGGGACGGAGCGGTCAGGAGCATCAGTAGAGCCCTGCGAAGTTTTTTCGTCAACACTTTTCACAAGGATTGAAGAAACCCCGAGTTCACGGGCCTGATGCGCAATTGACATCCTGATTGATCTTCAGTTCATGAACGCCGAAACCCTTGACGACCCACCGGGCGGGCAGTTCACTCACGCTTCGATCCCCCCCGGATCCATGACGTCAGGAGCCCCCCGCATGCCACTCCCCTCCGACCGCCCGCCACGTCTCACCGTCGCGGCGCTCGCCGCCGCCCTGGTCGCGGCCCTCCTCGTGCTGCTGCCCGCCACCTCCGCCCAGGCGGCGCCGGTTCTGCTCTCGCAGGGCAGGCCCGCCACCGCCTCCAGCGTGGAGGGCTCCGGGACCCCGGCCGCGGCGGCCGTGGACGGCGACAACGGCACCCGCTGGTCGAGCCAGTTCGCCGACCCGCAGTGGATACAGGTCGACCTCGGCGCCCCGGCCCAGCTGAACCAGGTGGTCCTGCGCTGGGAGGCCGCGTACGCGAAGTCCTACCGGGTCGAGCTGTCCACCGACGGCACCACCTGGTCCACCGCCTACTCGACGACCGCGGGCACCGGCGGGGTGCAGACCCACGACATCACGGGTACCGCGCGCTACGTCCGCGTCCACGGCACACAGCGGGCCACCACCTACGGCTACTCGCTGTGGGAGTTCCAGGTCTACGGCACCACCGGCACCGGCCCGGTGATCCCCGGCGGCGGCGACCTGGGACCGAACGTGATCGTCTTCGACCCCTCGACGCCGAACATCCAGGCCAGGCTGGACCAGGTCTTCGCGCAGCAGGAGTCGGCGCAGTTCGGCTCCGGCCGCTACCAGTTCCTCTTCAAGCCCGGTACGTACAACGGCCTCAACGCCCAGATCGGCTTCTACACCTCTATCTCCGGCCTCGGCCTGAACCCCGACGACACCACCATCAATGGCGACGTCACCGTCGACGCCGGATGGTTCGGCGGCAACGCCACCCAGAACTTCTGGCGCTCGGCCGAGAACCTGGCCCTCAACCCGGTCAACGGCACGGACCGCTGGGCCGTCTCCCAGGCCGCACCGTTCCGCCGGATGCACGTCAAGGGAGGCCTGAACCTCGCACCCAACGGCTACGGATGGGCCTCCGGCGGCTACATCGCCGACTCCAGGATCGACGGCCAGGTCGGCAACTACTCGCAGCAGCAGTGGTACACCCGCGAGAGCTCCATCGGCGGCTGGTCCAACGCCGTGTGGAACCAGGTGTTCTCCGGCGTCCAGGGGGCCCCGGCGCAGAGCTTCCCGAACGCGCCGTACACCACGCTCGACAGCACGCCCGTCTCCCGCGAGAAGCCCTTCCTCTACCTCGACGGCAGCCAGTACAAGGTCTTCGTGCCGGCCAAGCGCACCAATGCCCGCGGCACCTCCTGGGGCAACGGCGCACCGCAGGGATCCTCGATCCCGCTGGGCCAGTTCTACGTGGTCAAGCCGGGCGCGAGCGCGGCGACGATCAACGCGGCGCTGGCCCAGGGCCTGCACCTGCTCTTCACGCCCGGCGTCTACCACGTCAACCAGACCATCCAGGTCAACCGCCCGGACACGGTCGTGCTGGGCCTCGGCCTGGCCACGATCGTCCCGGACAACGGGGTGACCGCGATGAAGGTCGCCGACGTCGACGGCGTCAAGCTCGCCGGCTTCCTGATCGATGCGGGTCCGGTCAACTCGCCCACCCTCCTGGAGGTCGGCCCGGCCGGCACCACCACGGACCACGCGGCGAACCCGACCACCGTGCAGGACGTGTTCATCCGGGTCGGCGGCGCCGGCGCGGGCAAGGCCACGGTGGGCATGGTGATCAACAACCACGACACGATCGTCGACCACACCTGGATCTGGCGTGCCGACCACGGTGACGGGGTGGGCTGGGAGACCAACCGCTCCGACTACGGGTTCCGGGTGAACGGCGACGACGTCCTGGCCACCGGGCTGTTCGTGGAGCACTTCAACAAGTACGACGTGCAGTGGAACGGCGAGCGCGGCCGCACGATCTTCTTCCAGAACGAGAAGGCGTACGACGCGCCCAACCAGGCGGCCGTCCAGAACGGCTCCGTCAAGGGCTACGCGGCCTACAAGGTGGCCGACTCGGTGAACACCCACGAGGGCTGGGGCCTGGGCAGCTACTGCTACTACAACGTCGATCCGACGATCCGCCAGGACCACGGTTTCCAGGCGCCGGTGAAACCGGGCGTCACGTTCCACGACCTGCTCGTCGTCTCCCTCGGCGGCAACGGCCAGTACGAACACGTCATCAACAGCACCGGAGCCCCGACCTCGGGCACCTCGACCACCCCCTCGACCATCGTCTCCTTCCCCTGATCCACTCCTGATCCACCCGTCCTTCCCCTGATCCACTCCTGATCCACCCCTGATCCCCCGCGGGACGCGGGGCGGCAGCCGGCCGCCCCGCGTTTTCCGGCGCTTGAGAGAGCGCTCTCCCACCCTGGGAGCGCCCCCCCACCCGGAGGAGCACCAGCCGGGGGCGGGCACCGACGTGGCACTGGGCCGGCCCACGACCGCCTCCACCTACCAGAGCGACGGCTACGGCGGCTGCCCGTGCACCCCGGCCCTGGCCACGGACGGCCGCAACGACACCCGGTGGGCCAGCACCTGGGCCGACCCGCAGTGGCTCCAGGTGGACCTGGGGTCCGTCAGGCAGCTGGGGCACGCGCAGCTGGTGTGGGAGAGCGCCTACGGAAAGGCCTACACGATCAAGGTGTCGGACGACGGCCAGAACTGGCGGACGGCCTACGCCACCTCGTCCGGGGACGGGGGCGTCGACGACTTCGACCTCAGCGCGTCGGGCCGCTACGTCCGGCTGGAGCTGACCCGGCGCGGCACCGGCTACGGCTACTCGCTGTTCCACTTCGGGGTCCATGGCTGACCGTCCGGCCCGCTGAGGCCCCTGCCGGATCCCGCGCGCCGCCCGTCCACCTCGCCGGGCGGCGCGCGGTCCGGCGTGTCCGGGTGCCGGGGACAGGGCCGGGGGTCAGACCTCGATGACGATCTTGCCGGCGGTGTGGCCGCCCTGGCTGGACTCGAAGGCCGCGGCCAGTTCGGCGAGCGGGAAGGTCTTGGCGACGGTCACCTTCAGCGCCCCGGCATCGACGAGGCGGCCCAGTTCGGCGAGGTCGCTGCCGACGGGGCGCACCCACATCCACTCGCCGCCCGACCCGGTCACCGTGGGGTCGGCGATGGAGGCGTGCCGCCCGTCGTCGTGCAGGACGTCGCGGGTGACGTCGAGGACGCCGCCGACGAAGTCGGCGACGACGGTGACGCCGTCCGGGGCGAGCTCCCGCACCCGCGCGGCGAGGCCGTCCCCGTAGGCGACGGGCTCGGCGCCGAGCTCCCGCACCCGGTCGTGGTTGCGCGGGGAGGCGGTGCCGATGACGCGGGCGCCGAGCGCGCGGGCGATCTGCACGCCGAAGGAACCGACGCCCCCGGCGGCGCCGTGGATGAGGACGGTGTCGTCCTTGCCGGTGCCCAGCCGGGTCAGCAGCTGGTACGCGGTGAGCCCGGCGAGCGGGAGGCCCGCGGCCTCGGCCCAGCTCAGCGAGGCGGGCTTGCGGGCGAGGGCGCGTACCGGGACGGTGACGTACTCGGCGAAGGTCCCGCCGTGCACGTAGTCCTTGCGGGCGTAGGCGATGACCTCGTCGCCCTCCGCGTACTCGGGGGTGTCGATGCCGACGCGCTCGACGGTACCGGCGACGTCCCAGCCGGGGACCACCGGGTACACGACGTCCATCAGGGCGTCGAGGCCGCCGGACATGATCTTCCAGTCGACGGGGTTGACGGAGGCGCACTTCACGCGGACGAGGACCTCGCCCGGACCGACCTTGGGCAGGGGCAGCCGCTGCTCGGAGAGCACCTCCGTCCCGCCGTACGTCTCGTAGGCCATCGCCCGCATGGTGTCCTCGGCCATGGTGCCGTTCCGCCTTTCTCCGTGGGATGGGGTGTGCTGGTGATCCTGCCCCGCTGCGTCCATCCCACCACGCGGACCGCGCCCGTCCCGGGGAGGCGGGGCGGGCGCGGTGCGTCGGGAGGGAGGCGGGCGGGCGGGCGGGGAGTCAGCGCGAGCGGTGGGCGGCGATGATCCCTGCGTAGGCGCGGCCGCTGGACTTGACCGTGCGGACCTGGGTCTCGTAGTCGACGTGGACCAGGCCGAAGCGCTTGTCGTAGCCGTAGGCCCATTCGAAGTTGTCCAGCAGCGACCAGGCGTAGTAGCCGGCCACCGGTGCGCCGCGGCCGGCCGCGCGGGCGCAGGCGGCGAGGTGGGAGGTCAGGTAGGCGGTGCGCTCGGGGTCGTGGACGCTGCCGTCGGGGGCGACGGCGTCGGGGTAGGCGGAGCCGTTCTCGGTGATCTGGATGCGCCGGGCCCCGTACTCCTCGTGCAGGCGCATGATCAGCGTCTCCAGGCCGTCGGCGTCGACCTCCCAGCCCATGCCGGTACGCGGGACGCCGGGCCGGTCGCTCTGGCGGGCGAAGGGCGCGGGGCCGGCCGGATCGGCGGTGACGACCTGGGGGAAGTAGTAGTTCAGGCCGATCCAGTCGAGGGGGGCGGCGATGGTGGTGAGGTCGCCGGGGCGTTCGGGGAGGTCCACGCCGTAGACCTCGCGCATGTCGGCGGGGAAGCCGCGGCCGTGCACCGGGTCGAGCCACCAGCGGTTGACATGGCCGTCCATGCGCCGGGCGGCGGCCCGGTCGGCCTCACCGGTGGTGGCGGGTTCGATGGTGGAGAGGTTGTTGACGATGCCGATGCGGGCGCCTCGGGCCGTGGCGCGCACGGCCTGGCTCGCGAGGCCGTGGCCGAGCAGCAGGTGGTAGGAGGCGCGGACGGCGGCGGCGAGGTCCGTCCAGCCGGGTGCCATCCTGCCTTCCAGGTGGCCGATCCAGGCGGAACACAGGGGCTCGTTGAGGGTGGCCCACTCGGTGACGCGGTCGCCGAGGCGTTCGGCCACCAGGCCGGCGTACGCGGCGAAGTGCTCGGCGGTGGCGCGCTCGGGCCAGCCGCCGCGGTCCTGGAGTGCCTGCGGGAGGTCCCAGTGGTAGAGGGTGACGTTGGGTTCGATGCCGGCGGCGAGCAGGGCGTCGATCAGCCGGTCGTAGTGGTCGAGGCCCTTGGGGTTGACGGGGCCGTCGCCGCCGGGCACGATCCGCGGCCAGGCGAGGGAGAGCCGGTAGGCGTTGGTGCCGAGCTCCCGCATCAGGGCGATGTCCTCGGGCCAGCGGTGGTAGTGGTCGCAGGCGGTGTCGCCGGTGTGGCCGTTGTCGATGGCGCCGGGGACGCGGGTGAAGCTGTCCCAGATGGAAGGGGCGCGGCCGTCCTCCTCGACGGCGCCTTCGATCTGGTAGGCGGAGGTGGCGGTGCCCCAGGCGAAGTCGGCGGGGAGCGCGGCGAGGTCGACGGCGTGCGGGCCGGTCAGGGGGAGGTATTCGGAAAGGGTCATTTGACGGCTCCTGCCGTGAGTCCGGCCACCAGGTACTTCTGCAGCAGCAGGAAGCCGGCGACGACGGGGATGCTGACGACGAGCGAGGCGGCCATGATCTGGTTCCAGTAGACGTCGTTCTGTGTGGAGTAGCCCTGCAGTCCGACGGCCAGGGTGCGCGTGGTGTCGTTCGTCATGACGGAGGCGAAGAGGACTTCGCCCCAGGCGGTCATGAAGGCGTACACGGCGACGGCGACGATGCCCGGCACCGCCGCCGGGATCACGACCCGCAGCAGTGCGCCGAGGGGGCCGCAGCCGTCGACGGTGGCCGCCTCGTCGAGGTCGCGGGGCACCGAGTCGAAGTACCCGATGAGCATCCAGATGGAGAAGGGCAGGGAGAAGGTGAGGTAGGTGAGGATGAGCCCGCCCCGGGAGCCGTAGAGGGCGACGCCGGTGCTGTTGCCGATGTTGACGAAGATGAGGAACAGCGGGAGGAGGAAGAGGATCCCCGGGAACATCTGGGTGGACAGCACGGTCACCGTGAACAGGCGCTTGCCGCGGAAGCGGTAGCGGCTGACGGCGTAGGCCGCGAAGACGGCGATGACCACGGAGCAGACGGTGGCCGAGCCGGCCACGACCAGCGAGTTCAGGAAGTACTTGGCGAGCGGGATCGTGTGCCAGATGTCGATGTAGGGGCGGACGGTGAGCCCGGAGGGGATCCACCGGAACGCTCCGGCGACGTCCTCCAGCGGCTTGAGCGAGCTGGTGACCATCACGTAGACGGGCAGCAGGACGAAGGCGGCCAGCAGGGTGAGGAACACGGCCCGGACGGCCCTGAAGGAGGCGGGGGGGTCGAGCGGGCTGCGCGCTCTAGCGGGCATCGTCGTTCCTCCGTCCGTGCGTGGTGACGAGCAGGTACCCGGCGGTGACCAGCAGCAGGAACAGCAGCAGGAGGACGGACATGGCCGATCCGGTGCCGAAGTTCCAGGTGACGAAGCTGGACTGGTAGATGTGGAGGGAGATGAGGTCGGCCGCCTCCGGCGCCGATCTGCCGAACAGGACGAACGGCGTGTTGAAGTCGTTGAAGGTCCACAGGAACAGCACGAGGACCAGTACCTGGTTGACCGGACCGACCGACGGCAGGGTGATGCGGCGGATCTGCTGCCAGGTGCCGGCGCCGTCGAGCGCGGCGGCCTCGTACAGCTCCCTGGGGACGTTCTGCAGGGCGGCCATCACGATCAGGAACGCGAAGGGCCAGCCCTTCCACACCGAGACGGTGAGCAGTGCCCAGAAGCTGTTGTCCCCCAGGAGCCAGAACGTGTGCGCGGCGCCGCCGATGCCCAGCTGGTCGTGGATGACGTGGTTCACCAGTCCGTTGTCCCGCTGGAACATGAACGACCAGGTGATGACGGCCGCGTAGACGGGCAGGGCGTAGGGGACGAGGAACAGCGCCCGCAGGAAGGCCCGGCCGCGGAAGGTCTCCTGCATGAACACGGCGGCGGCGGTGCCGATCAGCCAGCACAGGGCCACGGAGAGGAGGGTGAACAGGCAGGTGGTGAGGAAGGACCCGAGCAGGGCCTCGCCGACGGGCCGGTCGATGTCGACGGCGAGGTCGTAGTTGTCGAAGCCCGTCCAGGGGGCGCTGGTCCAGTCCCGGATGAAGAACTGGGTGAGTTCGCGGAAGCTCGCCACGATGCCCATGACCATCGGCACCAGGTGGATGAGCAGTTCGAGCAGGAGCGCGGGCAGGAGCAGGAGGTAGGGCAGGGCGGTGCGGCGCAGCCGTCCGGGGCGGGGGGTGCGTCCCGGACGGCGCCAGCGGGGCGGGGTACGGCGTTCGCCGCGGGGCCCGGCGTCGGGGGGGAGGGTGGTCGGCGCGGTGGTCATCGGGCGGTGCTCAGTTCGACATCTGCTGCTGGGCCTTGGTGAGCTTCGCCCTGACCGTTTCGGCGGTCACCGGGCGGCCGGCCGCGGCGTCGGCGAAGAGCTCCTTGACGGCGGTGCCGACGGCGCTCTCGAACTGCGACTCCTCGGGGACCTGCGGCAGCGGTGCGGCGCTGGTGGCGAGGGTGTTGCGCAGCACGGTGAGGTCCTCGGTGGCGAAGGCCGCGTCGCTCTGGGCGGCCTTGACCGGCGGGATGGAGCCGTAGGTCTTGTTGAGGAGCTTCTGCTCCTCGTCGCTCGTCATGAACTTCACGAACTTCAGGGCGCCGTCGATGTTGTCGGTGTTCTTGAAGACGGCCATGTTGATGCCGGCGACCATGGAGGTGGTGTTCCTGCCGGTGCCGGGGGCGCCGCCGGCGGGTACGGGGACGGGGGCCACGCCCCAGTCGCCCTCCTTCATGCCGTGTGCCTTGAAGCTGCCCGCCGCGTTCTGCCACAGGACCATGGCGGTCTTGCCGTTGGCGAAGTCCTGGAGGGACTGGTTCTTGTCGTACTCGGCGTTGCCGGGCGCGATGATCTTGTCCTTGGCCATCAGGTCGACGTACTGCTTGACGGCCTCGACGTTCGCGGGGGTGTCGAAGGCGGGTCTGCCCGCGGCGTCGAAGAAGTCGGCACCGTGCTGCTTGGAGAGGACGAACGCCTGGTGGATGTTGTTGGAGAGGTTGGAGCCCTCCGCGCCCAGAGCCCACTTGCCGTCCTTCGTCAGCCTCCGGCCGACGGTGACCATCTCGTCCCAGGTGGCGGGGGGCTTCTCGACGCCCGCCTCCTGGAACATCTTCTTGTTGTAGTAGAGCGCGTAGGACATCGAGTAGAGCGGGACGGCGGCCGGGTCCTTGCCGCTCGCGCCGGCCGAGCCGATGGCGGACTCGACGAAGCGGTCCCGGCCGCCGATCGCCTCGAAGTTCTCGGCGTTCCAGGGGAGCAGGGCGCCGGTGGCCTGGAGGGAGGAGGACCAGGTGTTGCCGATGTTCAGGACGTCCGGGCCCTGGCCGGAGGCGGTGGCGGCGAGGATGCGGTTGAGCAGGTCCGACCAGGGGACCACTTCGAGCTTGACCTTGATCCCGGTCTGCTGCTCGAACTTCCCCAGCTCGGGAGCCAGGGTGGCCTGGTCCGCCGTGATGTCCGGGCCCTGGTTGGAGGCCCAGTAGGTGAGCTCCTTGGGGGCGGTGTTGGAACCGCCCCCGCTGTCCGCGGATCCGCCGCCGCAGGCGGTGACGGCGGTGGCGAGGAGGGAGACTGTGACGGCGGCGGCAGCGGCTCGGGTTCTGCGCATGGCGGCTCGGTCCCTTTCGGCGGGGCTGGGGGAAGGCCGGCGTGGCATGCTCCGTCCAGGCCTTAATTTAGGACGTGAGTTAAGCCCCGTGAAAGGGTCGCGTCAAGGGGTCGCGCAAGGGTATGTTGCGAACGATGTCACTGCGGAAGGGGCCGGATGACCACGGGGCGTAGCGGGCGAACGGTGCGGGACCTGCGGCGGGGCAACAGGAGCGCCGTCCTCCAACGGCTCTACTTCGGCGGGCCGATGAGCCGGCAGGAGCTGGGCCCGGCCACCGGGCTGAGCTCCGGTTCCGTCAGCAACGTGGTCGGAGAACTCGTCGCGGACGGACTCCTGGAGGAGGCCGGCGTCGTCGACTCCGACGGCGGCCGCCCCCGCACCCTGCTGCGCGTGGCTCCCGGCAGTGCGCACATGATCGGCGTCGACGTCGGCGAGACACGCGTGCGCGTCGAGCTGTTCGACCTGACCCTCACCGAACTCGCCCGCGCCGAGATGCCGTTGCAGCCGCGCGGCTGCTACGACGTGGGCCCCGTGGTCGGCCACATCGCGGAGGGGATCACCGCCGTGCTCACCGAGGCCGGCATCGGCACGGAGCGGCTGCTGGGGGTGGGTGTCGGGGTGCCCGGCATCGTCGACCGGGACGCGCCGGGCGGGGCGGTGGTGCACGGCCAGACCATCGGATGGGAGGCGGTGCCGCTCGAGGAACGGCTGCGCGCCACCGGAGTCCTGCCGCAGGAGGTCCCGTACATCATCGACAACGGTGCGCGGACGCTCGGCCAGGCGGAGATGTGGTTCGGGGCGGGGCGCGGGGCCCGCGAGGCGGTGGTCGTGCTGTTCGGTTCGGGCGTCGGCGCAAGCCTGATCACCGACGGCTCACCGGACGGCGGGACGACGGAGGGGACCCCGCTGGAGTGGGGGCACCTGACGGTCTCCGTACGCGGACGGCGCTGCCGCTGCGGGGCGCTGGGCTGCCTGGAGGCGTACACGGGGGCCGAGTCCCTGCTGGCGCGGTGGGCGGAGCGGGGCGGGGGCCCGGTGGACTGCGTGGACGAGGAGGAGGCCCTCTCCGCCCTGCTGGCGGCGGCCGGCAGGCAGGACCGGGTCGCGCTGGAGGTCCTGGAGGAGACCGCGGAGTACCTGGGAGCGGGGTTGTCCGACCTGATCAACCTCTTCCAGCCGGAGCGGATCCTGATCGGCGGCTGGGCAGGCCTGATGCTGGGACCGCACATCCTCCCGGCGGTGCGCGAGCACGCGACGCGGTATTCCCTGCGCCATCCCGCCGGACGGGTCACCGTCACACTGGGCTCGCTGGGGCCGGACGCGGTCACGGTCGGCGCGGCGACGCTCCCGCTGTCCGCCTTCTTCGCCACGGGCGGGCGCCGCGCTACCCCCCGGCCCCGCACCGAACCCCCGGGCTGGCGCACGGCCCTGCGCATCCGCGGCGAGGCCACCCCCCACCACGCATGACCCGAAGCCCCCGCCCGCGACGTGGCCCCCGTCACCCGACTCCGCGCCGAGGGCCACGACATCCGGGACGAGGACATCGCCCGGCCCTCCCCGCCCAAGCACAAGAACCGAGGCCACCACGGCGCGGCTGTAGCCGGTGGCGGGAGGCACACCCCGGGGCGTACGAGGGGGCACATCGTCACGTCCTACTCATCCGGGTCCCAGGCGCTGAGCTGGTCGAAGAGACGTCGGTCGCCGTCGAGCTCGAGGGAGTTGACCGGGATACGGCCGTGCAGGAAGAGGACCAGCTGGTCGGCCGTGCCCGAGGCGGAGGCGTTGGCCGCGTGCGCATCCTGGTCGGCAGCGGTGGCCGATGTGCTGCCGGGCCCGGGGAGAGAGGCGGTCCGTGCGCCGTCGGCGGAGAGCGAGAGGCGCCAGGATCGGCCCTCGGAGGCGTGGAAGTCGACGACAGCGGGCTCGTGCGGCCAGGCACTCGCCGTTGCGACGCAGGTGGACAGGAACTCGTCGACACCGTCGAGTGCCACCTCGGCCGACAGCGGCTGCGGGGCGCCCACGGTGATCTGGGCGTCGTAGGTGTGCACCGCCATCTGCTGGAGCTGGTGCCGGGCTACGGCACCGGAGGTCTGCGGCGACTGCGAGGTCTCCCACCACGTCCAGCAACCGCGATCCGGGCCGGCCTTCCGCAGTGCGTCCAGCAGTTGCTCCGTGGACTCCGCCAGCCAGGCCAGCAGGGCCTCGCGCTCCCGAGGCACAGCAGGGGCGCCCTCCGCCGCCGACTTGGCCGGAGCAGGCCCTGCGGCGACGGTGACGGCCCAGTCGCGGCGCCCCTCGCCGATGTGCTGCGCCAGATCGAACAGCGTCCACTCGGGGCAGGTCGGCACCCGTACGTCGAGGCTGGGCGCGGAGGCGACCGCGGCGCGGAAGGCGGTCGACCGTTCGTCGATCAGTCGCAGCAGAACGGGGAACCCCAGTGTCATTGTCACCCTGGATCTCTATCACTGCGTTCCGACAATCGGACAGCGATTTTCACGGCCGCCGCAGGCGGACCCGCACCACCACGGACGAACGAGGAAGAACCTCTCCACCACCGACCGCGCGTCACACACGGTGCTCCCCCCGAATACCGACCCGCGCGCCGTGTGAGGCGCCAGTCCGGGGCAGCAGGGCCGCGGTCGAGCGTTCGTCCCCGCCCGGGCCCCGCACCCCGGCCGGCCCGTCGGAGAACACCATGACGCCCAGTCCCACGGCCGGTTCGGGATGCGTGCGCCAGGTGTCGGCGCCGGTCAGCAGGCGGACGCCCCGCCGGAGGCCGAGCCTGTGGGCGCGCCGGTCCTCGTGGCCGTCGTGCATCCGGGTAGCCCTTTCGGCGCGGAACATAGGAGCACGCGGGAGCGGGCGCGCGAGCGGGCGCGGGCGCGCCGGGGCGCCTGCGGGGCTGAGCGCCTGGAGCACAGCACGTCACGTGGCGGGATCGCCGGGAGCACCGCACCGGCCGGGTGGGGCCCCGGGATTCCGGGGAGAGCGCTCTCCCCAGAATCCCGGGGGAACCGGGACGCTGTCAACGCCCGCGTCGGGCGCCCCTCTTGGACCGCTTCACTCCGCTCCCGGCGACGGCGGCGCCGACAACCGCGCGGCCTCCACGCGGTGGAGGTGGACGAGGACGTCGTGCGCCGCGCCGAGCGCGACCGGGTACTGCGCCCCGGGGCCGGGATACTCGGTGCCGATGCTCTTGGTGGTACGGGCCGTGGCCAGCCATGACCGGGCCGCAGCCGGGGCGGTACGCAGGTCCAGGACGTAGTCGCGGTGGCGGACCCGGTCCAGGGTGTGTTCGTTCGTGCCCGGCTCCGAGGGGCCCACGGTGTGCACGCGCACCTTCCCGTCCGATCCGGTGGCGTTGAACGAGCCCTGGTCGAAGGTGGTGCCGATGCTCACGTAGTCCTCGCCGAGCGCGTCACGCAGGTAGCCGCCCTGTGTCCTCGGGTAGTGCTCCGGGTCGTAGGTCCGCAGGGCGACGTGCGCGGTGTGGGCCGACAGCAGGACCTTGTCCCCGGTGTGCTCCTCCCACCAGGCGACGTTCCGCGCCATGAGCGCGTCGCGGTAGTCCATGGCCTGCGCGACCTGCCCCGGATCGTCGAAGTCGAAGGAGTATCCCCTGGCCGTCTGGTCGATGGCGGTGGCGTGCTGCACGGCCCAGGCGTACGCCTCGCCGCCGCCGGCCGCCGGCCCGGGACCCTGCTGCCGCAGCAGCTCCAGGGCGCGCCCCGTCCTGGCGGCCATCTCCTGCCGCTGATCCAGCGGCCGTTCCATGTAGCCCTTCATGTAGGCGTCGACGGTGGTCGTGGGCTCGGGCCGCAGGCCCCGGTAGAGCTCGGCGAATTGCGGCAGCAGCTCGGGACGGGCCTCGGCCAGGTAGGCGGTCACCGCGTCGTAGGGTTGCGGTCCGGCGTATCCGAAGTCGTCGCCCATGAACTGCACCGGGTCCTGCGGATGCCGGAGGTTGTAGTCCCGCATCCACCGGATCAGGTCGAGGTAGTCGCTGTTGTTCCACCAGGAGTAGCTGTTCTGGAACTCCTCACCCATGATCCGCGCCGGATCGCCCTTGCCGTGCAGCACGTAGTCGTTGAGCCGCAGCCCGCTGCTCCAGCTCCCCTCCAGGGCGAAGCTGCGGAAGCCCTTCTCCTCGACGAGGTAGCGCAGGACCCGGTGCTTCATCGCGAAGAACTCGTGCGAACTGTGCGTGGATTCCCCCAGGCCCACCACCCGGGCGTCCTTCACCATGCGTCCGAGGGGCCGCAGGTCCTCCAGACTCCCCCGGGGCTCGGTGGTGCGCAGCGGGTACGCCCCGCGCTCCAGGGCGGACACCGGTGAGGTGGCCGAGGAAGCGGGTGCGGCGGCTGCCACCGCCCCGAGGGTGAGGAGCAGTGCGAGGAGGGCCGGCCTGTGTTTTCTCATGCCCCAAGACTTCCGTCCGGCGGGGGCGGCGGCCATACGGTCAGCCCGTCGGCCGGGGGTGGGGCTGCCTCCACCGACTCATTCCGGGCCGCCCCCCGTTCGGCGACCGGCCGCGCCCCTCACTCGTACTCCGTGCCGCCCTTCCTGGTCAGGTAGGCCGGGCTGACGGCCTTGGCGATGGCGCGGCCGCCCACGACCGGGCTGTACCGCTCCGCGGCCGGCCTGATCACGACGCCCTCGCGCAGGTGCAGGCCCCGCCCGGAGAGGGTCTCGCGGCCGCTCGCCAGGTCCAGCACCGTACCGAGGTCGTACGGGCCCTCGTACAGGCGTGGCACCAGGGGCAGTTCCCCCTCGCGCAGGACGGCCGCCGGGTCCAGCCACCGCACCTGGCCGTCGATTTCGGCGGAGACGTCGAAGACGGCGTATCCGGGCGGGCTGCCGGCGGTGCGCACGTCGGTGCCGTAGGCGAGGTCCTGGACGCCCGAGCCGTACACCTCGCCGAAGATCCCGACGCGGGTCGCGCCGAGCCGGGCGGCGAGGGCGGCGGCGACGGCCGGCAGGTGGTGACCGCGCACGGCCCGCCAGTAGAGGTTGCGCTCGTCCTCCGTCAGCGCGAGACCCTTGGAACCGAAGCCCTTGGAGGAGACCAGGGACCGCGCGCCCTGCGCGACGTACGTGAACAGGCAGGCGGTGCCGTGCAGTTTCTCGGTGAGGACCACCGGCTCGCCGGGCTCGAAGAGGTGGGGGTAGCGCTGAAGGTTCTCGATGTCCACCCAGGGCAGCAGGTCCGGGGCGGATTCGACGTCGCCGTTCATGGTGGTGGGGACGGGCGCGGCCCATTTGGTGATGCCGAGCAGTTCCGCGAAGTCCGTCTCCGCCTCGGCGGCCTTCGCCAGGTCGGTGTCCGCGAGGGCGCGCGGCCGGCAGACCAGCCCCTGCGAGAGCTCTCCGCGCAGGCGGACGGCCTTGACGCGGTCGGCGGAGCTGCCCGCGAGCCGTCCGGTCAGACCGAGCTCCTCGATCAGGGCGGCCGGGAGGACGGCCTGTTCGGGGATGTAGAGCGCGAACTCACCGGTGCGGTAGGCGCCCTTGGCGACGACGGCGCGGTACAGGCCCACCTGGGCCAGCTCCAGGGCGTCGGCGTTCGGGTGCTCGTGTACGGTCAGCTCTTCGACGGTGACCCGCAGGGTCGACATGGGAGGGCTCCTCGGCTGGGGCGACGGGCTTCGCCGGGCGGCCGCGGACTGCGGCGCGCCGGTGGCGGTCACCACTCTCCGGTCCGGCTTTTCCACTGGTCCAGCGGTTATCCCGGTGCTAAGGGCTGTCCCGTGATCCCCGGTGGATCAGCGCACGGCGTCAGATGCGGTGCCTCGCACGGCGGAGGGGCACCCTCATACCGGGCGTATGGGGGCGTTCCGACAACGCGGCGAGGCGCCGTAGCCGGCGTCGTGCGCCCGCCGGGGATTGCGGGACAGCCCTTGGCCTGCCGCGCTGCCCGGCGGCGCGCGTGCGTGACTCCGGCCCCTGCGGCGCCGCGGATCCCGCTCGGCCGGCCCGGGCAGCCCGAGGAGATCGCGGGAGCCGTCGCCTGGCTGCTGTCACCGGACTCCTCGTACACGACGGGCGCCGTCCTGCGCGTCTCCGGGGGACGCTGACCGCCGGCCGGGCCGTGGCTCCTGGCGCGGCGGGATCCGGCTGAGACGGCGTAGGACCCGACCGGGCGGGCGGGGGTGCTGCGGGCGACCGGCGCGGAGCATCGCCCCCTGTCGGAAAATCAGTGGAACGGCACTCCCGCGTGCCGTTAGCGTGCTCCCGCCCGTAACCAGCCGGTCAAGGACGTGCCGTTGTACACCAAGTGAGACCCCCCGAGCGCTGATCCGTCGCGCGTCGCACCTGTGCGCCGCGCCCCTTTTCGCTGCGGTCTTCTCACTGGAACCGGTGTATTTCTGTGTCCGAAAACTGGGTGGTCGTACCCACCTGCCTGCCCGTCGTCCTCCGCCGCTGTCCCAGGTGCGCCTTCGGGCGCTTCCGGGCGAACGGCGCGTTCCGCGTCAACGCGCACCACAAGCTCCTCGACGCCTGGCTCCTGGCGCTGTGCACCAGGTGCGGGGACACCACCAAGCTCACGGTCCTGGAACGGGTGAACGTCCGTTCCGTACGGCCTGAGCTCCTGGACCTGTTGCACGCCAACGACGTCGGCCTTGCGGCCGAGCTGCTCCAGGACCCGGGTGTGCGCCGCCGCAATCACATCGCCCTCGACTGGGACGGCGCCTGGCGCCTCGACACCGGCGGCCCGGATCAGGCGCATCGGCCGCATCGGCCTGACGGCGAGGCGATCGAGGTCTCGGTCGGTTTCGCGGCGCGTATACCCGTGCGGCCGGTGCGACTGATCGCGGAAGGTTTCGGCCTTTCGCGGGCCGAGGTCGAACGACTGATCGCCGAGGGGAATGTGGTGTCCACCGTGCGCCTGGGCGGCAGACTCTGCGGGGACTTCACCTTCATGCTCAAACGCTGAGTCCCCAGCCGAGTCCTTCCGGGCGCGTGGCACGGGCACCCCCAGGCCCCCGGCTCTGAGGGTGCCCGTGCCACGCGCCCTTCCGCGGCGGGGCTGGACGGCGGCGCCCTGGTCGGCACCGCGGCGGCGTCGGGCATCGACCACCGCAACCGGTCCGCGCGCACCGGGCTCGGACCGCTGCCGTCCCCCCGCGCCCCTGTTCGCTTCCCGGCCTCCGACCCGACGGCTCCTGCCCGCACCGGCCGTTGGGGCCGGGTCCGCTCGAATCGCGACACGGGTCGGGGACCCGGTCCGGGCGCGGCCGGCGCGGCGGCGGAACGGTTCCGCTCCGGGGTGGGGTCACCCGGACGCGTGAGAGCGGGGCGCGGCCGTGCGGGACGTACGGCAAGGTGGTCGGATGCAGTTACGCCGGGCCGTGCCCCTTTCCCTCTTCGCGCTCCTCGCCACCGCCGGCTGTGTCTCCGTCGGCCCGCAGGACGTGGCTCCGGTTCCCGCACGCGGTTCCGTACCGCCCCCCGACGCGACCGCGCCCGACCTGCCGCCGCCCCTGCCCCTGGGGACGCTGCCGCCGCCCGCGGCGGATCCGGCCGGCGCCGGAGCGGACCAGGCCGCGGCGCGGCCCCCGGACACGGCCCCACGCCCCGCGAAACCGGCGGCCCCGGCCCGCCGCCCGCGCGCGGCCAAACCGGCGGCCCCCCACTCCCGCCGGCAACCGGCCCCGCCGCCCCGCATGGACGAGCTGTGCGCGGCCGCGGAGGGGACCGTACCGCCGTCCGTCGTGGACCTGTGCCTGCGGCAGTACGGCCGCTGACCGGCCGTGGGCCGGCCGCGGGCCGGGGTGCCGTGGGCCGTGGGCCGAGGCATCGGAGCCGGGGTGCGAGGCGCCGGAGCCGGGGTGCGAGGCGCCGGAGCCGGGGTGCGAGGCGCCGGAGCCGGGGTGCGAGGCTTGACCCTCCCCCCGTGTCAGGGCTTGCAGTGGAAGGCGTCATGTTCACCATCGGAGACTTCGCCAAGCACGGCCGGGTGTCGGTCCGCATGCTGCGTCACTACGACGCCCTGGGACTGCTGCGCCCGGCCCGCGTCGACCCCTTCACCGGCTACCGCTCCTACGAGGCCGGGCAACTCGCCCGGCTCAACCGGCTCGTCGCGCTCAAAGACCTCGGCTTCACCCTCGAACAAGTGGGGACGATCCTCGACGAGAGGGTGGGCGCGGAGGAGCTGCGCGGCATGCTGCGGTTGCGGCAGGCGGAACTGGAGAGCGCCATGGCCGCCGCGGCGGCCCGGCTGGTCCAGGTCGAGGCGAGGCTCCGGACCATCGAGAGCGAGGGAACCATGCCTGGCGACGACGTCGTCCTCAAGAGCCTCCCGCCCGTCCGCCTCGCCGAGCTCGCCGGGATCGCGGCGAGCTACGGCCCCGAGGACATCGGCCCGGTCATCGGCCCGCTGTACGAGGAGCTGTGCCGCCGGTTCGAGGAGGCCGGCGTGGCACCCGACGGCCCCGGTCTCGCCTACTACGAGGACGCGCCCGGCACGGAGGCCGGCACGGCCGTCCTGGTCCACGCCGGGCTGCCGGTGGCGTCCCGGGTCCGCGCCGAGGACCTGGGGGGCGGGGTGCGGATCGTCACCCTGCCGGCGGTGGAACGTGCGGCGACGGTGGTGCACCGGGGCTCGATGGACTCGGTGCTGCCGACGGCCCAGGCCCTGGCACGCTGGATCGACGCCCACGGCCACCGCTCGGCGGGATACGCGCGCGAGCTGGCCCTCGCCTGCCCCGAGGACCGCGACCGGTGGGTCACCGAACTCCAGGAGCCGCTGGCCGGCACGCCCTGACCGCACCTGCGGTGCGCGCATGCAGCGCGTACTGGTGGGGGGGATCGGCAGCGCCGGGAAGTCCACGCCGGCCCGGGCCGGAGCGTCAGCCCGGCCTTCGCGCAGGACACGGCCCGTCCGGCCGGGACCGAACGGTGGATCTTCCATTCGCCGGGCTACCCGGCCGTGCGGGACCTGCTCCGGGAGCGGGCCGACACCGTCGTCCGGCTCGGGCTGACGTAACGCAGGCTCAGGGGACCGAGGTCACAGGCCGAGGCTCAGGGGCGGCGGGCGCAGACGCGGGCGCAGCGGCGGGCCGTTTCCTGCCGGGCGGCACGCAACCGGTGCAGGGTGGTGTGGCCGCGGCGGCTCCACTCGGCCCGGGGCAGCCCGGGCCGCCGGCCACCGCCCGCGATCAGCGCGTTGACCGGGGTCATCGGGTCGGCGGCCATGGCCTTGGCGAGCAGGACGCCGACGACGAGGGGAACCAGTGCCACGGCCAGGGCCGAACCGGCGGTGGTCACGTGCTGCATGCGCGGGCGGATCGTCGCGCCGCGCTTGGCGTCGGAGTTCATGACCCCATTCGACCAGTGGCGGCGGGGCGGGGAATCGGGGCGGATACTCAGGCTGTTGGGCACGACGTACTCAGACGGGCGCTGCGTGCTCGGCTGATACGACGGGCGCGACGGCGGGGCCGGACGCCACGCGCACGACGAGCGAGCGGGACGAGCGGACGGTGGGGCGGCGATGACGGAATCCGGACAGGGCTTCGAACCGGCGACGGGCGACGGCCCGGCATCAACGGCCTCGGCGGATGCCGGGCGGCCCGCGCAGGTCCGCACGGCGTACGAGGGCCTGCTGCAGATCCGCCGTACGGTCAACGGCCCGGCGGGCGCGGCGGTTCCCGCCCCGTGGGAGGTACGGCAGCTGCCGCGCGCCGTGGCCCTGGCGCTGGAGGCATCGGGCTTGCCACCCTCGGCCGTGGACCAGCAGGGCCGGCCCGCGAGCACGGGCTACCGCGTGGCCGCAGGTCCGGAGCCCGGGCGGGCCGAGGTGACCTGGGTCGGCCCCCGGGGCGGCGGCGTGGCCGAGGAGGAGCAGGAGCGGCTGACCGCCTGTGCGGAGGCCCTGGAACGGCTGGGCTGGGTGTGCCTCCTCTACCGCGGCCCCCGCCGCCGGCGCTTCCTCGAAGTGGAACCCCCGCGCTGACGCGGAACCCCCGGACTGCGACCACGGCAGCGCCGGCGCCCCGCACTGCCGGTTTTGACGGCAGTCAGCCGCCGAGCCGGACGCGCCACGGTCGCCAGACGCGACACAGCGGCACGCCGACGACGACAGACGCCCCGCCGTACGTCAGCGGTAGCGGGCGGCCAGTGCCTCGGCCGTGGCGGCGACGGCGGCCCGCAGCGCGGGGGGCCCGAGCACCTCGGCTTCCGTGCCCAGCCGCAGGAGGTCGCCGACCGCGACGGCTTCGGATTCGACCGGCAGCCACAACCGCGTCCAGCCGTCCCGGTCGGCCGCTCCGGCGTCGGCGAGCGCCCTCCTACCCGCCGCGCCGAACAGCATCGGCAACAGGCGCCGTCCCCGGGCCGAGAGGCGCAGCTCGGCGGTCTGTTGGTGGAGTACGGCGTCCAGGCGGTCGGTGGACGCGCGCCAGTACGCGCCGAGTTCGAAGCCCTCGGGCCGCTCGAAGGTGCCGGCGCCGGTGTCCACCGCCAGGAACCGGGAGACCCGGTAGGTCCGTACGGAGTCCTCGGTCCGGCCCGCGAGGTACCAGATGCCGCCCTTGAGGACGAGGCCGAGCGGCTCCAGCTCACGGTGCACTTCGCCGCCCCATCGGCGGTAGTGGGCGTGCAGGATCCGCTGGTCCCATACGGCCTGGGCGATCCGCGCGAGGTGCGGGACGGGGTCGGCGTCCCGGAACCAGGCGGGCGCGTCGAGGTGGAAGCGGTCCTGGATCCGCTTCGCCCGGGCGGCGAGGGCGGCGGGCAGCGCGGCCTCCAGTTTCAGCTGGGCGGCGGCCAGGTCGGCGCCGAGGCCGAGCTCCCCGGCGGGCCCGGGCGCGCCGGCGAGGAAGAGGGAGCCGGCCTGGGCGTCGGTGAATCCGGTGAGGCGGGTGCGGTAGCCGTCCGCCAGCCGGTACCCGCCCGCCGGGCCGCGGTCGGCCAGCACGGGGACCCCCGAGGCGCCGAGCGCCTCGACGTCCCGGTAGACGGTCCGGACGGACACCTCCAGCTCGGCGGCGAGTTCGGGAGCGGTCATGCGGCCGCGGTTCTGCAGCAGCAGGAGCAGGGAAAGGAGCCGGTCGGCGCGCATGGCGCCCATTGTCCACGTACCTGACAGCAGGTGTCAGGTACCGCTGCCAGGCTGTGGACACGGGCCGGGGGAATCCCCGGACCCCCGATCTCCCGATCCCTCGATCACCCGATCTCCCGATCCCCCGATCCCACTGCGCCGGGATGACCGCCCGGCGCGCCGAGAGGACCCTCGTGCCCACGTCCAGCAGCGCCCCTGCCA
This sequence comes from Streptomyces sp. CB00455, assembly GCF_001905445.1. GTDB lineage: Bacteria > Actinomycetota > Actinomycetes > Streptomycetales > Streptomycetaceae > Streptomyces. The sequence goes on from NZ_LIVQ01000005.1 coordinate 352,182, forward strand.
CCCCTGCCACCCCCGCCCCCGCATCCGCCCCCGCGTCCGCGCAGACCGGCGGCGTCTTCACCTTCGCCGACTGGCAGGAGCACCCCCTCGGGCCGCAGGGGACCACCCCGCGGCTCGCGCAGGCCAGTGTCACCAACTCCTTCACCGGCCGCATCGAGGCGCCCGCCACCGCCTGCGCGTACACGGTCGCCTACACCGGCGACGACACCGGCACCTATACCGGCATGGAGCTGGTCTCCGGCAGCGTCGACGGCCGCGAGGGCGCCTTCGTCCTTGAGGAGCGGGGCACCTTCGGTCCCACCGGTACCACCTGCCACTTCGAGGTGGTACCGGGCTCCGCCACCGGGGAGCTCACCGGGCTGACGGGAACCGGCGGGTTCACATCCCGTCACGGCGAGCCCTCCGTGACGTACACCTTCACCTACGACATCGCCTGATCCCGGCCCCGGGCACGCTCCGTCCGCCCGGGAACGCGTCGGGGCGCGGACCGGTACGGCCCGCGCCCCGACGGCGTTCGCGCCGCGGCTCAGTTCACCGCAGGCGACACCTCGCACGTCACGGTGCGCCGAAGGTGAGCGTCAGCTGCGGCGTGCCCTCGCCGGACTGCTGCTCCGAGGACCACAGCCACAGTGCGTCCGTACCGGCGCTGCTCAGGGCCAGGCTGTAGCTGCCACCGAGCGCCGCCGCGACGGCCTGGGTACCCAGGCCCGTGGTGTGCACCGCGGAGCCGTCCGGGATCCCGGCGAAGCCGCCGAGCGCCGGGCCGCCCAGTGCCGGGCGGTTGTTGTAGGTGGTACCGGCCTCCGTCCAGGCCCCGGTGACCGGGACGACCGAGACGGTGTCGGCCGTCCCCGCCCCGCTCATCGTGCTCGTCTTCACGCTGAGGGTGGCGGCCTTCAGCACCGTGCCCGCGGGCGCGGGCGGCAGGTTGAACCGCAGGTAGCTCGCGTAGAACGAGGTGCCCCGCACGGCCAGCGAGGTCGAGGCCCCGTAGTTGGTGTCGGGCGCGCCCGCGTTGGCGTAGGTGTCCTCCGCGGCGGTGACCTGGACCACCGAGTCGGCGGGGGCGGTGGCCAGGGCGTAGTGGTTCTGCACCTGCGCCGCACTCAGGACGGTCGGGTAGACGGCGGTCTCGTCGAGCTGCCCGGCCCAGTAATCACTGGTGGGACGGTCCGGCCAGCCGCTCAGGTTGTCGCCGCCGGCGTGCCAGTAGCCCGAGTAGTTCTCGTGCGCGGTGACGTCGAGGGTGCCCTTCTGGACGCCGTCGACGTAGAGGGTCATCCCGCCGGGGCCCTGCGTCCCGACGACGTGGTGCCACTGGTCGTCGTTGTAGGCGCCGCTGGTGGTGACGGTGCGGGTGGCTCCGGTGTAGACGCCGTAGACCAGCCGGCCGTCATTCGTCATGTAGATGTGCTTGTCGTACTGATTGCTGGCCCGTGACTGGTTGCTCCCGAAGCCGACGAGCTTGCCGCCGCGCGTCGTGTTGGTCTTGAACCAGGTCTCGATGGTGTAGGTGCTGCCGACCGTCTGCCGCTTGTCCCCGTACACCTGGGTGTCGGCGCCGTTGAAGCCGATCGCCGTGCCGGCGCCCGAGACGGCACCGGGCGTCTGCCGCAGGGCGGGGGCCCCCAGGTGCACGCCGCTCTGGTTCCCGCCGTCGGAGGAGTCGGCGACGAAGGGCACGGTCGACTCGTCGTAGCGCCAGTACTGCTGGGCCCCGTCGGTGCGCACCTGGTTCGGGTAACCGTCCACCGACGTCGGCACGGTCACGCTCGCGGTCCCCGACAGGGCGCTGGTGTTGCCGGCCGCGTCGGTGGCCGTCACCCGGTAGGTGTAGGACTGGCCGGCCGTGACGGTGGTGTCGGTCCAGGACGCCTGCGGGCGCCGGAAGAAGAGCGAGTCGGCCGTGACGGTGGCGACCGGGGTGGGCGCGCCGTTGCGGTAGATCCGGTAGGTCAGCGCGCTGTCGTCCAGATCGAGGCTGGTGCGCCAGCGCACCTGGACCTCACCGGGCTTGAAGCCGACCGCGCCCGCGACGGGCACGGTGGGGGCGCCGGTGTCCCCGGTGGAGGCGAAGCGCGTCAGGCTCTGCTGCGCCGCACCGTTGACGGTGGTGAATTCGCCGCCGACCCAGAGGTACTGGACCCCGCTCTTGGAGCCGACCGTCAGGGCACGCGGGCCGATGCCCTCGCCGATGCCGTCGTTGGTGTCGGGGGCCCAGCCCAGCTTGCCGGTGCCGCTGGTGGGCTGGGCGAGCAGGTGGTGGCGCTGGCCGTCGGGGAACTCGCCGACACTGGAGCAGTCGTGTGCGTGCGAGGCGCTGTAGAGCACGTTCCGGTACGGCAGCACGGCCTGGGTGGCGCCGAGGCAGGTGTCGCGCCAGCGCTGGCCGAAGCCGGCGAGGTCGAGCGCGATGCGGCCGTCGAAGACGCCCCCGCCCGTGCCCTCGTTGGCGGTGTAGAAGCCGGTGGCGTCCGTTGCGATGTCCTTGACCACGGAATTGGTCTCGATGAAGCCGGGGTAGGAGGTGGTGAGCGCCCCGCTGGTCGCGTTCACCACCGCCAACGCGTGCGTGTTCGTACCGTTGACGGTGAAGAAATCGCCGCCCAGGACGACGCTGGCGCCGTCCGGGGTGACCTCGACGGCCCGCCCGGGCTCGTCGGCGTCGGCGGTGAAGGGAAGGAGCGAGCCGTCGGCGGCGTCGACCGCGGCGAAGCGCCGGCGTTGCTGCCCGGCGACGGTGAGGAAGTCGCCGCCCGCGTAGACGGTGTCCGCGGTGACGGCGAGGGCGCGGACGGTGGCCGCGACGGCCGGGCGGAAGGAGGTCTTGACGGTGCAGGTCTCCACGTCGATGGCGGCGAGGCTGGAGACGGGGGTGCCGTTGACGGCGCCGAAGTAGCCGCCCGCGTAGAGGGTCTTCTTGTCGGGCGAGAGGGTGAGGGCGCGGACGGTGGCAGTGCCGCCGCCGACGGTGAAGGACAGCGAGCAGGAGGTCGGGGCTCCGGTGGCGGCGTCGAGGGCGGCGAAGTTCACGGCCGGCTGCTCGCTGCCGCCGCCGCCCGCGGGTGGCCGTACGGTGGAGAAGGTGCCGCCGACGAAGACCTGGCCGCCCGCCTCGGCGAGGGCCCAGACGATCCCGTTGGGCTGCCAGGTCGTCAGCGCGTCGGCGGTGAAGGCGACGGGCGGGGTGACGGCCGCCGCCGGTGGGACGAGGCCGAGACCTATGCCCGCGCCGGTCGTGGCCAGGGACAGGGCCAGGGCGGCCGCCGGCCTGCTGGATCTACGCATGAACCCCCCAGTTCGTTGTGCGGGGGTCGTGGGGCGGGCGACCAAGTGGGTCATGGCCGAAAACCGCCCAACGGCCGTCCGTAAATGTAGGTACGGGCGCACCCTAGGGTGATGTGACGCTCCGTTCACGCCACTTGACGTATCGGATGCCAAATTGCTCCACTCCCGGACCGCCGGACTGCCGGACGGCCGGACTGCCGGACGGCCGGACTGCCGGACCCCCGGACCCGCGGCGGCTCAGGCGGAGGGCAGGGACCGGCAGAGGAGGGCCGCCGGGGAGGGGCGGGCCGCGGCCCGGGTCGTGAAGGCGATGCCCGCCGCGTACTCCGTGGGCAGGCACTGCCCCTTGTAGTGCCCTTGGGCGAACTCGCCGCCGGGGCCGCCGGACGGGCGGTTGTCACCGCGGTCGAACCAGAGCGTCCGGCCGCCCGCGGCCAGGACCGTACGGGCCGGCGCGCACAGGGCCGCCGAGACCCGCTCCCCGCGCAGGCTGTAGCCGATGAGGAACTGTCCGGCCGGGCACTGCAGTTTGGTGTAGCCGCCGGCCCAGTCTCCGCCGGGCGGGACGTGGCGCTCGTCACGGACCGCGGTGTTCCCCCCGGTCGGGGCGCGCAGGCCGGAGGTGGCGCACAGGCCGCGCCCGCCCGTGTGGGTGGTTCCTGCCAGAAGCGCGCCGTCCGGGCAGACCGCCTTGCGGGCGCCCGGGTCCCAGTCTCCGCCGGCCCGCGTCAGCAGGGAGGCGTTGTGGTCGCGGTGGTCGGTGGTCAGCTGGTACCAGGCCGGCGCGGGAGCCACGGGCCCGGAGCGGGCGGGGCTCGTGCCCAGCGTGGTCCAGTGCGCCGTGCGCCAGTCACCGGGGTCCAGGACACCGGTGCGGTGGCCGGCGGCGTCGTAACGCAGTACGGCCCAGGAGTCGCCGCCGGGGGCTCCCTGCGGGGTGGTGCTCCAGCCGACGAGCGGCCAGTAGGCGAAGTCCGCGTCGTTGCGCACCAGTTGGGCGGTGAGGCGGTCGAACCAGGTGCGCGGGACGGCGCCGGTCTCGTCGGCGCCGATGCCGAACTCGCTGATCCAGACCGGGGCGGTGAAGTGCGAACCCGTCTCCGCGGAGACGAAGAAGGCCTGGTCGTAGAGGGTCTGTTCCAGTTGCGCCGCGGTCAGGTCCTGGTAGCGCGGATCGCTCGTCTCCCCGATGCCGGTGGCGCCGCTGTGCCGGGGGCCGGTGTATCCGTAGAAGTGCGCCGAGTACACCAGCTTGCCCGAGACGGCCAGGGTGTGGGACAGGGTCCGTACGGGGGTGAGGACGGGCCGGCCGTGGGGGAAGCCGTCGACGGGCAGGCCGGTCCAGTTGATGCCTTCGATCACGATCAGCAGGTTCGGGTTGCCCTCGGTCAGGATGCGGTCGGCGGCTTCCTGGGCGGCGGCTTGCCAGTCGTGGCCGTCGCCCATGCCCCAGTTGGGGTCGTCGAGGACGTCACGGCGGACCTCGTTGTAGAGGTCGGCGCCGACCACGCGCGGGTTGTCCCGGTAGCGGCGGGTGAGGAAGACCCAGTCGTCCGCCCACCGGGCGGTCGTGCGGCCGCTGTTCCAGCGTTCGTTTCCGTCGAGTCCGCAGCACCAGCGGGTGGTGACGGTGTGGTTGTTGAGGATGACGGCGAAGCCGCCTTCGGTGAGCGCGGCGACCACGGCGTCGTAGACCTGGAGGGGGGTGCGGCTTCGCAGTGCCGGGTTGGCCGCCACGGCGGCGTCCGGCACGGGGGCGGTGGCGCCGAGCATCTCGTTGGAGAAGGGCAGCCGGATGCTGTTGAGTCCCAGGGCGCGGAAGTCGGCGAGCAGGGCGGGCAGGGGTAAGCGGTCCAGGCCCAGCGGGATCCCGTGGGAGTCCTGCCCGCTGTGGTGCGTGGCGGGGTCGTTGCGGTCGCCCGAGCCGTTCCAGGACCCCTGGGCGCCGTCCCAGTTGCCGGAGCGCAGGCGGAAGCGGTTGCCCTGCGCGTCCACGATGTACCGGCCCCGGGTGGACAGCGGCGGGGTCCAGGTCTCGGCGGCTGCCCGCACGGTGGGCCCGGCCGGGGAGACGGGCGCCGCCATGGTCCGGGCCGGCAGGGCACCCGCCTGGAGCAGAGCGATGAGCAAGGCGCCCAGGACCACGCGTACGAGGCTCTTCATTTCGCTCCTGCCGGGTCCGGCCGGCCGGGGTCCGGGCGGCTGCCGCGGTCAAGTTACCGGCCGGTCGGCAACGGGGGAAGCCGCGTGCACGGGCCTCTTGCGGGCCTGCGCCGCGCCGCGGACGGGGGGCCACCCTGGCGAAACCGCCCCGCGACGGACCCGGACCCCTCTACGGTGCCCTCAGCGATGGGTGCGGCAGCGGGGGCCGAGCAGAGCACCGGAGGGTGGGGCGGATGGACGAGGAAGAGGACATGCGGCTGGCGGGGATGACCCCGGAGATCTCCCGCCGCACGCTCGTCCTGCTGCGCGGTCTCGCGGGTCTCGAACCGGCGGAGCAGGTGCCCGAGGAGGCCATGGTCGTCGCCGACGCGATCCTGGCGGAACACGGCACGGACGGGCTGCGGGTGCTGGTGATGACGTTGGCGGCCTGGGCGACGGCGCAGATCGAGAACGTCGCCGAGCTGAGCGGACGGAGTCACGAGGCCGTGCTGGACGCGATGGAGCTGGCCTGCCTGGAGGCGAACGGCGAGGACTAGGCCGTCGGGCGCCGGCTGCTGGACGGGGAGGGGCCGGGCCGCCGGGGCGGGAGGTGTTGCCCGGCTGCGCGTGACGGCGCTCTGCCCTGTTGAATGCCTGGTCAGCCGGTTCCTGGTCAGCCGGCTGCGGACTTCTGGCGGCGGGAAGAGCCCGGCAGGAATGCCGCGGCGGCGAAGCCGATGAGCCCGAGGACCGCCAGTGTGATCATCGCGGCGCCGTAGGCGTGGGCGGTGAGGCCGGCGACGAGGATGGTGCCGGCGACCGCGGTGCCGAGCGAGGAGCCGAGGTTGGAGATACTGCGCGACAGCCCGGAGATTTCGCCCTGCCGCTCCTCGGGAAAGCTCGACTGCACGATGTTGACCGACGGGGTCAGCATCGCGCCGATTCCCAGGCCGATCAGCAGCAGGCCGGGCGCGAAGGCCCAGGCACTCGGCGAGCCGCTCACCAGGGTCAGCAGGACGCCGACTCCGGCGATGGCCACGGCGAAGCCGGTCATGACGAGGGTGCGCTGTGCGTGCCGTTTCGCCAGGCCTGCGGCGGCCAGCGAGGTCACGAGCAGGCCGAGCGTGGCCGCCGTGAAGATCACACCGGTCTGGACCGCGTCGTATCCGCGCACGACTTGGAGGTAGGCCGCGACGACGAACGACGTCCCCATGAGCAGGAGCCACTGGATGTTCTGCGTGACGAGACCGAGATTGGAGGTGCGGTTGCGGAAGAGGCTGGTCGACAGGAGCGGCTCCTCGCCGGCCCGTTCCTTGGCGCGTACCGATCGGAAGAACCACCACAGCACGAGTGCGCCGAGGACGATCAGACCGAGCATCAGCCAGATGTTGTCGTCCGCCGCCAGGATCCCCGTGACGACGAGGATGAGGCCGACGGCCGAGAGGACCGCTCCAGCGGTGTCGAAGTGGCGCATGGGATCCGGCGGCAGGGGATCCTTGATGCGGCGGCTCAGCAGGATGATCAATGCGATCACGACGGCCTGGAACACGAAGGCCGCCCGCCAGCTGACGGCCACGATCTTCCTCCTGGTCATGGCGGCGCTGATGATCCCCGGCGGCAAGCTGACCGACCGTTTCGGCCGCAAGCGATGCTTCCTGGCCGGGCTGGTCGTCTACGGCGTCGGCGCGTTGCTGAGCGCGGTCTCCCCGGGCCTGGGCGTCCTCATCCTCGGCAACTCGATCCTGGAGGGGGTCGGCACGGCGCTGCTCATCCCGCCCGTCTACATCCTCACGACGCTCCTGTTCGCGGAAGGGACCTCACGTGCGCGCGCGTTCGGGGCCGTCATGGCGCTGGGCGGCATCCATCACGCCGTCCCCTGGAGCAGGGCGTCCGCCGGCCCCGGTGCACCTGCCTCAAGCGTGCTTCGCAGGTGAGCCCGCCGCACCCCGAACGCGACGCCCGAGGACTTGCCGGCGTCGGGCGACCAGCTCCGGAGCAGGGGCCCGGGCCCGGAAAAGCGCAGTCCCCAGGGCTCGTGGAACCGCCTGGCGAAAAGACGGCGCCCGCCGGGGCCGCGACCGGCGCGCTTCGGCGACACTGGGGGTAGCAGTGCGCCGTGGGGGGCCGTGATCGGAGGCCGTCGTGAGCACACCTTCCCCCGTCCGCGTAGCCGCCGTCCTGTCCACCGAGCACCGCGGACGGCTGATGTCCCAGGCCCACGAGGTCAATTTCCACGAGGGCGCGCACCTCTTCGACGAGGGCACCCGGGCGGACTCGTTCTGGATCGTGCGTTCGGGGACGGTGACCCTTCAGGTCCCCCTGACCGGCCGGCGGCCCACGCCCGTGGAGAACCTCGGTCCCGGTGAGCTGGTGGGCTGGTCCTGGCTGTTCCCGCCGTACGTCTGGCAGCTCAGCGCCGAGGCGATGACGCCGGTGCGGGCATACGAGTTCAACGGCACGAAGGTGCGGATGCTCATGGACGCCGATTGCGCCTTCGGCTCGGCCATCGGCCACTGGGTCGGGCGCGTACTGGCCCTGCGCCTGCACCAGACCAGGACCCGCCTCATCGACCTGTACGCCCCGCGCCTCGCGGCGGGCTAGCCGGCCCCGCGGCGCGCCGCGCAGCCCCGCCAATCCGTCCGCCGGAGGTTCGCGGCGCCGCGTCCCGGTGGCGTCCGGGGCCGCGTTCCGGCCGGTCGCAGGGGTTGTTCCCGGCCGCCCGCAAAGGTTCCGCGCACCCTTCCCGGTCGGTGTTCGGCCGATTCGGCGGGCTGCTCCGCCACAGGTCAGCCACCGCCGTACCGCTGCGGTCTGCACTCATTCACTCACGATCAGTGACGAGAAATCGCGGTCCGAACGGGCGTTCGCGGCGCGGTTGGGCGAGACTCTGTCCGCTATCCGAAACACCAACCCAAGGGAGTGTTCGAAATGCGGTCCATCACCAGGGGTCTCGGACTCGGTTCCGCCGCCATGGCGCTCACCGCGCTCACCGCGCTGGCGTGGCCGGGTACGGCAGGAGCCGCGCCTTCCGGTGCGGAGAGCCTGTACGCCCCGTCGGCGCTCGTGCTCGGGGTGAGCGCCGGAGACGACTCCGCGACCGGCACGGTACTGCGCGCGGTGACGCTGGTGTGCGCGCCGGCGCCGGGTGGCACGCACCCCAACCCCGCCGCCGCCTGCGCCGAGTTGCGCGCGAACGCCGCCCGGCTGGACCGGGTGACGGCGCCCGGCCCCGGAACCGCGTGTACCAAGGAGTGGAACCCCATGACCGTGACGGCCGACGGGGTGTGGCAGGGCCGCCGGCTGAAGTACGAGTACACCTTCGGCAACCCGTGCGGTCTGCGCGCCACCACCGGCGCTCTGTTCGGCTTCTGACGGCCGTTCCGGGGAGAAGGGGGGGACCGGCCGGGCAGGCGCGTCGACCGCCGCCCGGCCGGGCCACCGGCTCCGACTCCGACTCCGCCCTCGGCCCTCCGCTCTCCGCCTCGGGCCGCTACGGAAGAGTCAGCCCAGTTCGAGGCTCGTGACCCCGTAGATCCCGGCCAGTTCGAGCTCGGGAGCAGGCCCGGTGTACATCCGGGCGGCCTCGAAGACCGGGACCAGTCCCAGCCCCTTGAAGAGGGCGACCGCCCGCTCGTTCACGTCCGGTACGTCGACGGACACCAGCCCTCCGGGCGCGTGCTGCGCGAGCCGCCGCAGGAGGGCGAGGGCCACACCGTCGTCTGCGGCGTACAGCGGACCGATCCGGGACGGCCCGCTGCACGGGCGGATGACGCCGAGCCCTTCGATCCGGCCTTCGCGGACGGCGGCCAGTGCCGTGCGGCCGGGCAGAGCGGTCCAGGCGGACAGGAAGGCGTCGCGCGACTCGGGGAAGAACCGGCGGTCATAGGCGGCGAGCCGGCCGAAGGACAGCGTGGCCGCGTCCACGACCTCGATGCCGCCGGGGCCCGCGCCGTCCGGGTCCCGGCCACCCGAGCCGTGGGGCACCACCACCCCCTCGTAACGGACGTTGTTCCAAGCCGGACGGAAGCCGGACTTGCGGTAGTTGTCCTGCTGGGCGACGACCCCGTCCAGGCCGATGAGCCGCCCGTCGAGCCGCTCCATCGCGGCCCGCCAGAGGCGGATTCCGTGACCCTGACCGCGGAAGGAGGGACGGACGATGTAGAAGCCGATGAACCCGAAGCCGGCGCCGTAGCGGACGGCGGAGACGCAGGCCACCGGCCGCCCGCCGAGCCGGCCCACGAGGAACCCCCCGGGGTCGGCGACCGCGAAGGCGAACCGGTCCGAGTCTCCCGGGTTCCAGCCCTCCTCGTCGGCCCAGTCCCGGATCATCTCCAGGTCGGCGGCTCCGGCAACCGTGATCTCTGATCCCGTCATGTCCGGTGTTGTACCAGACCGTGACGGAGGCGCGCAGCAGGGCCCGGTCAGCCGGCGCAGATCACGTCGTCGAGCCGGATGGGCCGGGAGTCCAGGCGTACGTAGGCGGTGAAGGTGTCGGTCGCTCCTGTGCCCCGGTAGGTGGTGACGGTGGCCCACCCGACCCCGGCGGACTGGGCGACCGTGGCCGGCCCGACGCTGATGTCGAACGGCTCGTTCTGACCGCACAACAGGACGTCTGCGTACGGGTTGTCCCTCTGCTTGTCCTTGAGGAGCTGCGAGACCCGGGTCTCGCGTGCCAGCCGGGACGGTCCGTGGTGGCCGTAGAAGCCGGCGAGGAAGCCGGTGATCTCGCCGGCGGTGTGCCGCGCCGGCGCCCGGCCGGGCACCGGCGCGGCGTGGGCGGGGACGGACGACGAGGCCGGCGCCAGCAGGGTCAGCAGGGTCAGCAGCAGGGCGCCAAGGCTGAACGGCTTGAGCTTCATGTCCGGTGTGTACCCGCCCCGGGACCGGGACGGCCTCGACGCGGCCGGGATGTCACCCCAGTGGAGGCCGGGTTTCACCGCAGCACCCGCACTCCGGCATCCGAACGGCTGAACGGGCAGGGGCGGGGGGCGTGGAGAACCGCGCGGCCGCGGTGCTCGCGAGCCTGCCCGCGGTGGCGGTAATCCGGTCGCGGCGCGGCGGGGCCCGTACGTAGGGTCGGCTCATGGGGAAACCGCTCGTCGCCGTGTTCAGTGGGGCCGGCCTGTCCACCGACTCCGGCATTCCGGACTACCGGGGGCCGCAGGGTCTGTGGCGCCGTGAGCCGGAGGCCGAGAAGCTCGTGACCTACGCGTGCTACATGGCCGATCCGCAGGTCCGGCGCCGGTCCTGGCAGATGCGCGCCGCGATCGAGGCGATCGGCGCGCAGCCCAATGCCGCGCACGTGGCCGTGGCGGAGCTGGAGCGCGGCGGCGTCCCGGTGCGGGTCATCACACAGAACGTGGACGGGTTGCACCAGCTCGCCGGCATGCCCGCGCGCAAGGTGTTCGAGCTGCACGGCACCGCCCGCTCGGTGGTCTGCACCGCCTGCCGCGCCCGGTCGGACATGGCGCAGGCCCTGGCCCGGGTCGCGGCGGGGGACCCGGATCCCGCCTGCCTGGGGTGCGGCGGGATCCTCAAGGCGGCGACGGTCATGTTCGGTGAACGGCTCGACCCCCAGGTGCTGGGGCAGGCGACGGCCGTGGCCAAGGGGTGCCAGGTCTTCATCGCGGCCGGGTCGACCCTCCAGGTGCAGCCCGCCGCCTCGCTGGCCGGCATGGCGGCGGAGGCCGGGGCCCGGCTGATCATCGTGAACGCGCAGGAGACGCCCTACGACTCCCTGGCCGACGAGGTGATCCGCGAGCCGATCGGCACCGCTCTCCCGGCCCTGCTCGCCCGGATCGCCGCAGTGCCCGGCTCCCTCGGGGAACGCGGCTCCCTCGGGGCAGCCGGGGCCCCCGGGGCAACCGCGCACAGGACCCCGGGATCACCGGACGACGCCTGACCTCGCCCCTACTCCCCCGCGGCCGCGCGCCGCATCTGCGCCACGTCCAGTTTCTTCATCTTCAGCATGGCGGCGGTCGCGCGCGCGGCCCGCGCCGGGTCGGGATCGCTGATCAGGTCGATGGCCTCCTCGGGCGTCACCTGCCAGGACACCCCGAACTTGTCCTTGACCCACCCGCAGGCGGATTCCTGGCCGCCGTCCGCCGTGAGCGCCTCGTAGTAGTAGTCCGCCTCCGCGTCGTCCGCGCAGCGGATCTGGAAGGAGACGGCCTCGGTGAAGGGGAACTGCGGGCCCCCGTTGAGGCCGATGAAGCTCTGCCCGTTGATCTCGAACTCCACGACCATCACCTCGCCGGCGGTCCCCGGGCCCGCATCGGTGTAGCGGCCGATCCGTCCGAGCTTGCCGTCCTTGAACACGGACAGGTAGTAGTCGGCGGCGGCCTCGGCGTCGCCGTCGAACCACAGGCACGTGGTGAATCCGTTGCTGCTCATGTCTGCCTCCAGGCACATGGGGGACCGGTACCGCTTCCCTCACATACAGACCGGCCCCGGGCCCGGAATTCATCGGTGGGCCCGGGGCCGGTCTGTGTCCAGCCTGGTTTTCGCTCGTACGGCCTACTTCGCGGGCCGTGCGCCCATCTCCAGCATGCGGTCGACGACGCGCTCGGTGGCGTGGCCGTCGTCGAGGTCGCAGAACTCCGCGCGGAACGCCGCCCGCGCCTCGGCGTACTGCTCCCCGAGGGCGTCCGCGTCGCGTACGGCTTCGATCAGGCTCGCCGAGTCCGCCAGCAGCGGTCCGGGCGCCTTCGCCTCCAGGTCGAAGTTGAAGCCGCGCAGGGTGCTCCGGTAGTGGTCCAGGTCGTAGGTGAAGAGCAGGATCGGCCGGTCGGTGAGCGCGAAGTCGAAGATCGCGGAGGAGTAGTCCGAGATCAGCACGTCGGCGACGAGCAGCAGGTCGGCGGCGTCGGGCCAGCGGGACACGTCGACGACGAAGCCGTCACGGACACCGTCGCGCAACTGCTCGCCCACGTGGTGGTGGCCGCGGACCAGCAGGACGTGGTCCTCGCCCAGCTCCCGGCGGGCCTGCTCCAGGTCGATCCGCAGGTCGAGCTTGTAACCCCCGGACCAGCCCTCGCAGTTCTCGCGCCAGGTGGGCATGTAGAGGACGACCTTCTTGCCCTCCGGCAGGCCCAGGCGCCGCCGGACCTCGGCGACACGGTCCGCGTCGGGACGTACGAGTGCGTCCGTGCGCGGGCTGCCCGCCTCGATGACCTCGCCGTCGTAGCCGAGGGCGCGCTTGAGGAGGGGCGTGGCGTACGAGCTCGGGGAGGCGAGCAGGGACCACTGGGCGCTGTCGTGGGCGAGGCCCTCCAGGATCTCGGGGCTCGTGTAGTAGTCGTGCACGAAGTCGTGGCCGATCTGCTTGATCGGCGTGCCGTGCCAGGTCTGGACGACGACCTGCCCGGCGCGGCGCTCGAAGTGCGACGGCACGTTGTCGTTGGTGACGTAGTAGCGGGCGCGGGCCAGCACGTCCCAGGACTCCACGCTGCCGTACTGCACGGCGCGCGCGGTGGCGGGGACCTCGGCGCGCCCGTCGCGGACGAGCCAGATGTGCTCTAGCGCTTCGCCGCGGCGCAGCAGTTCTTCGTGGATGGCGCGCGGGGAGTCGCCGGCGCCGTTCCCCTGGAAGGTGTCGTAGACGACCATGTCCTTGACCGGCAGGGCGCGCTGCGCTGGGTAGGTCTCGAACCGGGCGACGCGCTGGGCGTAGTTGGAGCGGTCGTGCGGGCTGAGCAGCGGGTCTGCGACCAGGACCGTGCGGTCGTAGAAACGTGCCTCGACCCGCATCCGGCGGCCCAGCGTGGTGAAGGGGTGAGGGCCGGCGAAGAGCATGCCGGGCCCCATTTGCACAGGGGCGCCGCGGTCGACGCCGAGCAGGCCGGCGGTGGTTCCACCCTGGGAGACCGGGCGCAGCGTGGGCCACCAGCGGCCCTCGGGCAGCGTGGTGCGGCCGGCGTAGGGCTCGGGGAGTACCGGCGCGAAAGTGGTCGTGAAGGTGTCGCCGTCACGGGCGACCGGGTAGCTGAACTCGACCCCGTGGGCGTTGTGCAGGACGAGCTCGTAGGGCTCGTCGGTGGACGCGGCGAACCGGCCCCGCAGGGTGAGGACGCCGTCCTTCGCCTCGACGGCGTCGACCAGCGGCGGGGAGGGCTGCACGGAGAGGGTCAGGTGTCCGGTGTTGCCGCGCTTGGCGTAGAGGCTGCGGCTGCTGTCACCGCCGGCCAGGGGCAGCACCAGACCGGTGAAGCCACCGCGCTCGTCGTGGACGAGTCGGTGCTCGGTGCCGTCGGCACCGACCACGGCCAGGCGCCAGGGCTCGGGGGTCCATTCTCCGGGCTCGCACGCAGCGTCCGGTACGGCGGCCAGGTCGGCCAGCGGCACGCGGACCGTGAACGGGGTCCGGCCGGCGCCGGCCGAGACGGTCTGCACCGGGAAGGTCCGGACCGTGCCGGTGCTGACGTGGACGGCCTTGAGGGTGGCTGCGGCGCCGACCTCGGCGGCCAGTTCACCGCTCACCTCAAGGGCGTCGTCGCCGGCCTTGCGGACGTCAAGGGCGCGGGCGCGGACGACCTCCACCTGGATGGTGAGGGCGCCGGCGACGCTTGGGACGATGCGGACGTCGGGGGCCACCCAATGCGGGGGCGGGTTCTGGCCGGTGTCGTTCTCACCGCCCTTGAGACGGGCGCGGTGCAGGCCGCCGGCGCCGGTGACGGCGATGGAGGTGGTCCATATGCCCTCGTTCCACTTGCCACCCGACTGGAAGATCGAAGGGTCGACGACGGCGGTGAAACCGGCCCAGCCGGCGTGCTTCAGGGCGAGGTGCGGGGCGTTCACGGAGGCCATCGGGGAGGCGACCGTGCGGGCGCTCACCACGGAGCGACGGCGCTTGCCGCCCTCGCGGAACACCAGCATCTTGCGTGAGCCGAGGCGGCTCTCCGCGCCGAGGTGGCCGGGGATGGCGTAACCCCGCAGGATGAGCTTGCCGTCGGCCCATGCCGCCTGTTCCAGGCGGCTGACGACGCGGCGCTCGCGCGGGCCGAGGGTGAGGATCTTGGCGGGGACCGGCGGACGGCCGTGCAGGAAGGGGTAGTCGGCCTGCGGGCGGGCGAGCCCCTTGACGGGAACGCTGTAGTGGTAGTCGCGCTGGTGCTCTTGGAGGGCGATGAAGTCCTCGACGCGGCCTTCTCCGGCCAGGTACGCCTTGAGGCGGTCGGCGACGGTCAGATCGGACCAGGGGCCCGTGCCGATCTCCCGGACGAGGCCGCCGACCTCCTTGACGAAGGCGGCGCGGAAGTCGGCGCCGCCCTCACCGACGTACTTGTAGATCAGCGGGAGTTCCTCGCTGAGCACGTTGTAGTCGTACTCGCGCAGGTAGCGGGTGTACTTGGCGCCCTGCTTGGACTTGAGCGACTCGCGGACCAGGCGTATGGAGGTCACCCGGTCGATGAGGGAGACGGGGTCGGTGGAGCGCTGGGTGATGGAGCGCTCGCCCGTCTCCCGGACGCGCCAGTGGTAGACGCAGTCGCTGATGATGTCGACGCTGGAGGCGAAATAGTGCGCGGGGATGCTGACCGGTGCGTCCTCGTAGAGGATGCCCTCGGGGTACTGGAAGCCGTGCTCGTCCCAGAAGGTACGCCGGTAGACCTTGTTCCACGCGGTGCGGTCGGTGACCAGCGCCGGGAACTTGGAGATGTGAGTCTTCAGCTGCGTCTTGGCGAAGGCCGCCCGGTGTCCCCAGGACTGCTGCATGCCGACGGAACGGAAGCGCTTGACGTTGCCGGCCGCGAAGTCCGAGCCGGTCTCGTCGAGGGCGTCGATCAGCCGCTGGTAGGCGTAGTCCGGCATCGTGTCGTCGCTGTCGACGAAGGCCAGGTATTCGCTGTCCTCGTGGGCGTGCCGGGCGCCGACGTTGCGGGCGGCGCCGAGTCCGGCGTTCTCCTGCATCACCACCCGGAAGCGCTTGTCCCGCGCCGCGAAGGCCTTGGCTATGACGGCGCTGGTGTCCGTGGACCCGTCGTCCACGAGGATGACCTCGAAGTCTTCGAAGGTCTGAGCGGCGATGGATTCCAGGCACTCGTCGAGGTAGAGCTCGACGTTGTAGACGGGGACGACGATGCTCAGGCGCGGGGGCATGGGTTGCGGGTTCTCCAGCGTTTTCTGCTTTACCGATGATCAGCTACTCACAGCATCTTACTCTGTAGCAGAATCACGAACTCCTCCCATAGGGGACGTATCGTGGCTGATCGCCGGGGCGGACGGCAAAGAATTCAGCCGTCCGCCACCTCGACGACGCGGTCGTGCGGGCCCGGCCGGCGCCCTCGCCGGGGAGCCGGCCCGGTCAGATCTCCAGGTCGGCCTCGATCTTCTTCAGCTGGTGCCGAGCCATGGCGAGGTTGGCCCGGCCGCGGTCGAGCGCGAGGTAGAGGAAGAAGCCCGAGGTGCCGCGGCCCTTCAGCAGGCGGATCAGGTGGTACTGGCCGCCCAGCGTGATCAGGATGTCCTCGATCTCGTCCTTGAGGCCCAGCATCTCCATCGTGCGGACCTTGGCGCGCACCACGTCGGTGTTGCCGGCGGCGGCCACGGCGAGGTCGAGGTCCTTGCCGCCGCCGACGGTCCCGAGGGCCATGCCGCTGCCGTAGTCGACCAGGGCGGCGCCGAGCGCACCCTCGATGGTGGTCGTGGCTTCCTTGAGTGCGGTCTCGACGTTTGCCATGAGTGGTTCCTCTTTCTTGTCCGTGTCTGACGGTGACGGTGACGGTGGCTGTGACGTTGAACGGGATCGGGGAGGGGACGGGGGTGGGGACGGAGGCGGGGGCGGGGGTGGCTGCGGTGGATCCGGCTCGCTGCTCCGGCCGGCCCGCGGGCCGGCCGGGTGGAACAGGCGGATCGCACGGATCAGGCGGATCAGGACGGCGGAGCGGGCGGGAGCGGCGGCAGGGGCGGGGGTACGGCGATCCTGCGGCCGAGGGTGTGGTCGATCAGTTCCGCTATGCGCAGGCTGGAGCGGCGGGCCTCCAGGTGGAGGCGCCCCACGTTGACCCGGGTATCCGCGGTCAGGGTGAGCACGGCCGTCTCGCCCGCCGCGTAGGTGGCCACGTAGCCGTGCTCGCCGCGCACGAGCAGTTCGCGGAATCCGCCCTGGCCGGTGCTGTCGCTCAGGCGCTGTGCGACGCCGAGGGCGGCCGCGGTGAGAGCGGCGACGGTCTCGGCCTCGGCGGCGGCGCTGTCCTGGGCGAGCACGAGGCCGTCGGCGCTCGCGGCGAGGGCGCCGGTGAGCTGGGGCACCCGCGCCCTCAGCCTGCGGAGCTCGGCGAGTATGTCGGCCTCCGCCTCGGGCGGCACCGTGCTCATGTCGGACTTTCTCCTTTCGGGCTGCCTCCTCTCGGAGCGGTCGGCACGCAGGGCCGGTCGCAGCGGGAGCCTCACAGGCTTGCCTCCAGTGCGTCGCGTAACCGGCGGAGCAGCGCCACGTCCGGGGATTGGGCCTGGGTCATCCAGTCGGGCAGGGGGTCCGCGGCCGGCGCCGGGGCCGGGGAGTGGGGGGTCTCGACGAGTCCGGCCGCGGCGAGGCGCCGTACGTCGAGCAGTGTGTGGAACGCGGGACGGCCCAGGACCCAGGCGAGGTCCGCCGGGGTGCGCACGCCGTCCGCCTGGCACAAGAGGATCCGCTGCCGGGCGGTGACCGTCTGGCCGGGCGCGGCGGCCCTCGGCACCACCGGGGCGGTGTCCAGCAGCGGGTACGGCCAGACCGCGTCGAGCAGTTCCCGGCGGCGCCGGGTCTCCCGCTCGACGGCGGCGGCCGGGACCGACCGGACGGAGCCGATCCAGTGGGTGGCCCCGCGGCGGAACCGGGAGGGTCCGCTGCCCGGGGACAGGGCGAAGAAGGCGGCGTCGAAGATGGCGGCGAGGTGGCAGATCTCCATCTCCCCGCCCGAGAGTCCGCCACTGTCCACGAGGAACCGGGCCACCTGGCGGCGGGCGCCGGCCCGGTCGACCGCCTCGCGCCAGCGCTCGGGCGCCAGGCCGCCACCGGTGGTGAGCAGGACGTCGAGGCCCGGGGTGGCCGGGCTCTCCGCGTGCACGACGCGGCCGTTCTCCAGGAAGAGGGTGCCCCGGTCGCGCAGCAGGGCTCCGGTGGCACGCTCGGCGGCGAGCCGGGTCAGGAGGGGGGAGACGGCGACGGTGGCGGCCGGGGCGGCCGGGGCGGCGGTGGCCGGGGTGGTCATCTGAGCACCAGCCCCTCGGCGAGGGCGCGGAGCCGGTGGCGCGCGAGGGCGAGGTTGCCGTCGGCGCGGTCCAGCCAGAGGTGCAGGAAGACGCTGCTGTCGAAGCTCGTCTCGACGAACCGCAGCACGTGGTAGCCGGTGCGAGTGGTGACGATCAGGTCTTCGACGGGTGGACCGGCGGCCGGCGGGCCGGACCCGTCACCGGGTATCGCCCCGGTTTCCGCCGGAGCGAAGGACTCGTACTCCGCAGCCGCCCTGGCCAGCTCGGCGGTCTCGGCGGCGGTGGTCTCGTGGTCGCCCACGGGGGATTCCCCCGCGGTGCCGAGGGCCAGTCCGCTGCTCCAGTCGACCAGCGCGGCCCCACGCGCACCAGGCAGGGCCATGGCTTCGAGCAGGCATTCGTCGATCCCGGGCACGCGGGCTCCCCTCCCGGCCGGACGTGCTGGGTGCACGGTGGTACGGCGCGACAGGAGGGAACTTACTCACCTTCCCCTGCACGAAAGGGGGTTCTGGCATTTTCCGCTGGAACATGCGCGGAACCGCGCTGCCGCTTGGCCGGAACCAGTCACCTTCTGATCACGAAGCGAGCGGAAGATCGTCCGCGAGCCGGAACGAACCGCCTTCCCGCTGTACGTAACCCTCGTGGCTGAGGGTGCGCAACAAGTGGTAGACGGTGGGCAGGGGGATGCCGGTGAGCCGGGCGAGCCGCTTGGCCGTCACTGCGCCTTCGGCGTACATCGCTTCCAGGAGACGCAGCGCGCGCTGCACGGAACCGATCAGGGTGGGTGCGCTGTCCTTCTGCGGGTGGTCGGTGGCCATGGGTGGTCCCCCTGCTCCGGTACGAGGCCTGGCCGTCCCATCAAAGTGCCTCGGTGGACGCAAAACCAGCTGACTCGCGTAAACCCGGGCACGAGATCGCCGCACCCCGTCGCGGCCGCCCCCGCACGTCGCGCCCGGCCGCCCGCGCGGCCGGCGCGCCGTCGCATCAGGGCGCGGGCGGCCGCGACAGGAGGCGGTCGGCCATGTGCCGATGAGGTCCTCCACCGGGGCCGGGTCGGGCACGAGCCGTTCGGCGGACGGCGCGGCACAGTGAGCACTGCACATGCAGTGCTTCGCACACGGTGGCGGATGGAGCCGGTCCGGGCCCTCCCCAGCGCCCCCTCCCCCATGTCAGGCTGCGCGTCATGGAGCGGATCATCGAGGAGATACGCGAGGACCTGTCGCGCCGGATCGCCGTGGCGGCGGACCGGCTCGCCGACCGGACGCTGGCCGAGGATCCCGCCTACGCAGCCCTGCTCGGCCGGGCCGAGCTGCGCGCGCGGATCCACCACAACCTGCGCCAAGCGGTCGAGGGCCTGGTCCGCAGCTCCCGCGGCCTGCCGGTGGAACTCGCCGACGCCCGGGCCACCGGCACGCTCCGCGCCGAGCAGGGCCTCCCGCTCGCCTCGCTGCTGCGCACCTACCGCCGCGGCGGCCGGCTGCTGTGGCAGATCCTGACCGAAGCCGTGGCCTCGCACGACCGGGCGGCTCTGCCCCGCCTGCTGCCGGACGCGACGATGCTGTGGGACGTACTGGACCAGACGACGGACGCCGTCTGCGAGTCCTACCGGCGCACGGAAGCGGTCCGCTCGGACCGTGACCGGGAGCGCCGCGCCGCGCTGCTGGACATCCTGCTGGACGGCGCGCCCGCCGCCCGGGGTCCCGCCGCGCCGCAGGCCGCGACGCAGCTGGGCCTGCCCGAGCGCGGCCGCTTCGCGGTGGTCGCGGTCGCAGCGGACACCGGCGGCTCCCTCGGGGCGGCGGACGGACCGGGGGCCGGCGCGCAGAGGGCGCAAGCGCAGAGACCGGGTCCCGCCGGGGCGCCGCGCGTGCTGTGGCGGATCCGCGCCGACGGGGAGACCGGCCTGGTGGAGCTGGGCCACCATCCGCTGGAGTCCGTCACGGAACTGCTGGCGCCGCTCGGCGTCCGGGCCGGGGTCAGCCCGGTCGTGGAGACCCCGGCCGAGCTGGCCGGGGCCCGCCGGCTGGCCGCCCTGGCCCTGCGCACCGCCCCGGAATCCGGCGGTCCGCGCACCGCGCTGCTGGACGAGGGGCTGCCCGGGGCGCTGGTCGCCGCCGAGGCCGAACTCGCCGGCCGGCTGCGCCAGGTGGTGCTGGGCCCGGTACTGGCGCTGCCCGCGCCGGACCGCCGGCTGTTGCTGACCACCCTCGGTACCTGGCTGGCCTGTCAGGGCTCGACGACCTACGCGGCGCAGCGGCTGTACTGCCACCGCAACACCGTCTCCAACCGGCTGCGGCGCATCGAGCAGCTCACCGGCCGTTCCCTGGCGGACCCTCGGCACGTGGTGGAACTGGCCCTGGCGCACGCCGCGGTGGCCCAGCGGGCCGCCGGGGAGCAGGGCTCATTCCGGCCGGATCCGCCCGAGCGGCCTGCCCGCCGGGACGGCCCGACTCCCTGACCGGCAGGGGAGGTTCGGCCTGCGGCCGGGGGCACGATCCGGCCGCTGCGTCGGCGGGCCCCTCCCCCGGCGGCGACGGGTGGGCGAGGCTCGGGCGGGTACCGCGCCCACGCATGCACCACCGGGAGAGACCATGGCCAACGGCCGCACGCCGCCCCCCTCCGACCGCGCCGACACCGGCGGGACCGGCTCCGGCCGACCCGTCCGGGATCTTCCGGCCACGGGCCCGGCCGCGCGTCCGGCGGCCGGTCCGGCGGCCGGGCCGACCGCCCGGCTGACCGCCGAGCTGGCCGCCGCCGAAGCCCGGGAGGCCGACCTCAGGGCCGCCCACGAGTTCTACGCGGCGGAGCGGCAGCAGGACCGGATCGCCGTCCTGCGCCTCGAACTGGACCGGCTGCACGCCCCGCGTTGACGACCCTGCGGGTGCGTACGCCTAGCGCGCGGCCGGGTCATCGGGCGCTTGCGGTGGTTTCGCCGACGCCGCCAGATAGGGGACGTCGATCACCGCCACCCCAGGGGTGAACAGCAGCCGCGCCTTCAGCCGCAGGGCGTTCTGGTTGTGCAGGGGCTGCTCCCACCAGTGCCCCACCACGTACTCGGGGATCACCACCGACAGGACGTCCGTCGAGGTGTCCCGGGCCAGTTCCTGTACGTGGGCCAGGACCGGACGCACCACCTCGCGGTACGGGGAGTGCAGGATCTTCAGCGGCAGGCCCGGGTCGTGCCGCGCCCATTCCTCGCGGAGCCGGGCGGCGTCCGCCTCGTCCGCGGCGACCGTGACGGCCGTCAGCGTGTCGGGCCGCAGAGCCTGCGCGTAGCCCAGGGCCTTCATGGTCGGGGCCTGCATCGAGGCGACGAGGTCAGCAGGACCACGAAGCCCACCGACATGGAGACCTCGTGGTCGCCCAGCGAGGGGATCGCCGAGGTGATCGCGGCGACCCCCGAGACGACGGAGACCGCCACGGTCATGACGTAGTCGACGAGCAGGGCGCCGGCGGCCGTCAGGGCGGCGGTGGGACCGAGGTTCTCGGCGCTGACGACATAGGCGCCCCCGCCGCCGGGATAGGCGTGGCAGGTCTGGCGGTAGGAGGCGATGACCACCACGAGCAGGAAGACGATGGCGGCGGCCGCGTACCAGGTGAGGTGGAGCAGCGCGACGCCGCCGAGGGCGAGGATCAGCAGGATCTCCTCGGTGGCGTAGGCCACCGAGGAGAGCGGGTCGCTGCAGAAGATCGGCAGCGCGAGCCGTTTGGGCAGCAGGGTCTCGCCCAGGCGCGCGGTGTCGAGCGGTTCGCCGACGAGCACGCGTTTCGCATGGATACGCCTCATGGGGGAATGATCGTGCATGATTTGCGCCATTCATCCCTTTTGGTGCCTGTGTCACCCGCGCGCTCGCCCCCGGGGAGACGCGGGCCGAGTTCATTCCTCCGGGGGGATTTCGCGCGAGGCGTTGACCGGATCCACCGGACGGGACGGAGCGCCGCACACCTCGGCCGTGCGATCGATCGGCGCAGGCGCCGAGGCCGGTTTCCGGCCGCCCCTTCCGGGCCCGCTCCCCGGCGCCGCAGTCCGGTCCGCGTCTCGACCAGCGGACCGGCCGGGAGGGAGCGCCGGGGACGATCACAGGGCTCTGACCTCGGCTGACCGAAATCGTTCGTACGCGCGCAAGACCGCGGAAGGCCCTAGGCATATGCCAGGAGCAACGCTGCTCCGGATGTTGCCAAACGCCTTACAGGCCGTCGGCGCCTGTGCCACAGTCGACACCGGTCTTTCCTCCAGACTTGGCCGTGCCGCGCCTGTATCGGAGTCCTCATGCCGTCCCACTTGTTCGCGGACCGTCCCGCGCAACCACCCGAGCCGGGGCCGGTGGACGCGCTGATCTCTCAGACCCGGCGCCTGCGGGGCGAAGTGGACGCCGTCCGCCGCGACACCGTCGTGGACGACGACGCCCAGGGCCGCTGGCAGCGGGCGCTCTGCGATCTGGCCGTGCACCACCTCGACGACCTCCGCGAGCACCTCGACCAGCTCAGGCAGGGCCTGCCGCCCGCGCCCGAGACCGTCGGGCCCCCGCGGCCGGACACCGCAACGGAGCCCGAGCCGCAGCCCCGCGTCGGCAGCGCCGAGTGGAACCTGCTGACCGATGAGGTCAGCTGGTCCGACGAAATGTTCCAGATCTTCGGCCGGTCACCCGAGGCGGGCCCGCTCCCGCTGGACGAACTGGGCTCGACCCTCTTCTCCGAGGACCAGCCGCTGCTCACCGCCTGGGTCACCGCCTGCCTCGTGGACGGCAGACCCATCGACGGTGAGTTCCGCATCGTCCGGACCGACGGCCGGGTCCGGACGTTGCACATGAGGGCCGAGCCGGTACTCGACTCCGACGGCTGCACGGCCTCCATGTGGGCCCTGTTGCGGGACGTGAGTGACCTGCGCCGGAGCCAGCGCGCGGTGCGCGAGTCCAGTGACTCGCTGCAGCGCCGCCGGGCGATCGCGCAGACCGAGCACCGGCTGGCGGTCGAGCTGCAGGAAGCCGTGCTCCCCCCGTGGCGCGGCTCCCTGCGGTTCCCGTACGGCAGCGCCGGCGCGCTGGACGTGGCCGCACACTACCTGCCGGCCGCCACGAGCGCGCTGATCGGCGGCGACTGGTACGACGCGCTCGAACTGCCCGACGGCCGATCGCTGCTGACGGTCGGAGACCTCACCGGGCACGGCGTGGCCGCCACCTCCGGGATGGCGATGGTGCTCGGCGCCCTGCGCGGGATGGCCATGGCGGGCATCGAACCGGGCCCCCTGATGGGCTGGCTCAACCAGCTCCTGGAGAACTCCGTCCAGCCCGTGCTCGGCTCGGCCGTCTGCTGCCGCTACGATCCCGCCCGCCGCGCGCTCTCCTGGGCACAGGCCGGACACGCGGCCCCCCTGCTCTTCCGCCGCGGCTCCGGCCGTTCCCTGGTCCCGCCCGAGGGCGTGCTGCTGGGGGCGACCTCCGGAGCCTTCTACGGGCAGGCCGAGGAACGGCTCCAGCCGGGCGACGTACTCGTCCTGTACACGGACGGACTGACACCGCGCAGCATCGAGTTCGGCCGGGCCGACGGGACGGGACGGCTGCTGGCGCTGGCGCCGCGGTTCTCGGCGGCGCCATCCGCCCAGGACTGCGTACGGGTGGTGACCGAGGAGTTCGGCCACAGCGAGCGCGAGGACGACGCCTGCGTCCTGGTGGCCCGGGTCGGCTCCTAGCCGGTCCGCGGCCTCACGGGCGACACCGGGTCTTCAGGGGCCGCGCCATGAGGCGCGGCCCCTCTCGTCGCATTCCACGCCTTTCCCCTTACACGTCCGAACCGCGCGGAACCGGAGCCGGGCTGTCGGGGAGAGCCATCTCGATCTCCTCGCGCAGGTCCTCGATGCGCCCGTACCCGGCGTACTGGCCGGTCAGCCGGTACATCTCGCGCAGCCGGTGCCACGTCCGGTGCGAGGAGGTCTCGTTCATGGACACCAGCGCCAGACGGGCGTAACGGTCGGCCTGTTCGGGATCGTCGGCGATGAAACAGGCCGAGGCCATCGAGATGTAGTCGAAGATCTGCGAGCGCTGGTGGCCGTCCCCGCGCAACCGCAGGGCCTCCTTCGCGTGGCGCGCCGCCACCGGAGCCGCCGCGGCGTCGTGGTCGGCGAGGGTGCGGTACGCCAACGCCTCCATCCCGTGCAGGTCGGCCTCGTCGAAGTGCTGCATCCAGCTGGGCGGTGGGACGTCCCCCTTGTCGGAGACGAACAGCTCCTCCGCCTCGCCCAGGGTGCGGCGCATGGCCTGGCCCTTGCCCATGGCCGCCTGCGCCCACGCCTCGATGGTGTGCAGCATGGCGCGGGTGCGCGGCAGGGTCTGCTCGCCGGAGCCGGACTGGGCCAGCTTCATCAGGTCGAGCGCCTCGTTGGGCTTGCCGAGGTGGACCATCTGGCGGGCCGCCCGGGAGAGCGCCTCGCCGGCGCGCGGCCGGTCACCGCCCTCGCGGGCGGCGTGCGCGGCGATGACGAAGTACTTCTGCGCGGTGGGTTCGAACCCCACGTCGTGCGACATCCAGCCGGCGAGCACGGCGAGGTTGGCCGCCACTCCCCACAGCCGGCGCTGGAGGTGGTCGGGGTGGCGGTAGGCGAGCATTCCGCCCACCTCGTTGAGCTGCCCGACGACCGCCTTGCGCTGGAGACCGCCTCCCCTGGAGGCGTCCCAGGCGCGGAACACCTCCACCGAACGTTCCAGCGCCTCGATCTCCTGGGAGCCGATCGGGGCGGCGTCGTAGCGGTCGTATCCCGCCGGGTCGGCCTGGAAGGAGTCCCCGAAGCGGTGCGCTTCCTTGGACTGGGCGGGGTCGGTGTGGAGCCAGTCGTACATGGCGTTGGCGAGGGCGGAGCCGGCGGTGAGCACCGCGCCCGCGCCCATCAGACCGCGACGGTTGAGCATGAGGTCCATTCCCGTGAATTCGGTGAGGACCGCGGCTGTGCGTTCGGGCGCCCAGGGCATCCCGTCGGGGTTCTCCTGCGCCCCGTCCGGCTGCCGTCTGGTGGTGCGCCGCTGCCGTACGAACCCGAGGTCCTCGATGGTCACGACACGACCGAGCCGCTCGGTGAACAGTGCTGCCAGTACCGTGGGCACCGGCTCGCGCGGGGTCTCCCCCATGTCGATCCAGCGCCGTACCCGCGAGGTGTCGGTGGACAGCTGGGGGTGGCCCATGGCTGCCGCCTGCCGATTGACCATCCTCGCAAGTTCGCCCTTCGACCAGCCGGCCAGGCCGAACAAGTCGTTCAAGCGGGTGTTTGGACCTTTGCTCACGTCAAGCCCCCAGGTTCTCGGCTGAGTTGACAGTAACCCGGCGTCAGATGCCGAGCGACTATTCGCCAGGCTTCGCCAGGGCACGCTTCGTGGTCCGCCACCCTTCACCGGGTGTCAGGTAGGAATGCGCCTCCCCGACCCGGTCACCGGCGGAACTCCCCAGGGTGAAGCACGGGATCCGGCGGGGCGGCGTATGCAACTCGTCGGCGCACGAAGGGATCCGTAACGCCATGTACGCAGCAACGTCCTCCGTGTCCGCCCCGGTCCGGCCGCACCGCACGCTCCCGGCCGGCGGCGGCGGCCCCTACCTCGAACCCGGCCGTTCCGCGGCTCCGGCGCAGGGCGCTGTGAGGGCGCGCCGGCTGCCGGGCCCGGGACCGCAGCCGCTCAGCGGACGGATCGACCTGTCGGGGCCGCAGGGCGCGCAGCTGCGCACCGCCCTCGCCTCGGTGCAGCGCATCTGTCCGGAGTTCGCGCCGGTCCAGGTGCTGCGGCGCAGCGGCCGTTCGGTCCTCCTGGTGGGCACCACCGGACGCATGACCGCCGTCGCGAAGGTGTTACTGGATCACTCGCCCGAATGGCGCGAGCGCTACCGGCACGAAATGGCCGCGTACCGGACGTTCGTGCGACACCGCCCGCCGGTCCGGGTGCCGCGGCTGATCGCCGCGGATCCGGAGAACTGCACGCTGGTGGTCGAACGGATGGCGGGCCGGGTCGCGGCACTGCAACGGCACCCCGTGGAGGCTCCGCCGCGGGTCGACCTGCGGGCGGCCCTCGGCGCGGTGTGCCGGGTCAACCAGTGGCGTCCGCCGGCCGAGCTGTTCGGGACCCCGCTGAACTACGGGCGGCGGATCGCACGTGACTCCGAGCTGGGCCTGCTGACCGACCGGGACCTCGGGGACCTGCAGAAACTGCTGCACGGCGTGAAACTGTCGGGCACCGCCCTGCAGTTCAACCACGGGGACGCGCTCCTGTCGAACCTGCTGCTGTCCCCGGCCGGGCCGGTGCTGCTCGACTGGGAGCACGCGGGCTGGTACCTGCCGGGCTACGACCTGGCGACGCTGTGGACGGTGCTGGGCGACGCCCCGGCCGCGCGAAGCCAGATCAGCCGTCTCGCCCAGTCGGCCGGTCCGGCGGTGCGGGACGCCTTCCTGATCAACCTGATGCTGGTGCTGACCCGGGAGATCCGGATGTCGGAGACGGCGGTCCAGCGCTCGATGCTGGCGACCGCCCCGGCCCAGCCCGCGTCGGGGGGCGCGCTGTCCTCGGGAGAGGAGCAGCGGCTGCTGCTGCGCCGTCTGCACGACGACGCCGGGATGGCCCGCCGTGCCGTGCGTGCGGCGGTCGGCACGCGCTGAAGGCGCCGCATCACCCGACATCGCGAAGTCCCGTGGCGCCCTTGCCGCGGGACTTCACTCGTGCGCGGACGCGACGCGGGGGCGCGGGAGGCGGCGGGAGCGGGGGGCGGTTGCGTCGCACGGGGGCGTGGGCCCGCTGCGTGGTACGGACCGCGGGGCGGGGTCCGTTGCGTGGCACGGGGCGGCGCCGGATGCCTTGACATCCCATGATCCCCCGAACACTTTGCTGACTCAGCATCAGAAATGCTGGAGACGCCGCCTGCTTCCCGACGCCGCTGGAGCCTGCCCATGACCGCGAGCCCCGCCTCACCCAGCAGTTCCCCGTCCGCCGCCACCTCCCGCCGGACGGTCCTCGCCGGAGCCGGCGCCGGGGTGCTGGCGGCCGGTGTGCTGCCCGCCTCCGCGGCCCGGGCCGAGGGCGCCCAGGACGGGCCCCTTCTCGGCGAGTACGACGTCGTCGTGGTCGGGTCCGGGGCGTCCGGGATGACCGCCGCGCTGACCGCCGCCGCGCGGGGCCTGAGCGTGCTGGTGGTGGAGAAGGCGCCGACCTTCGGCGGGTCCGCCGCGCGCTCGGGGGCCGGGATCTGGCTGCCGAACAACTCGGTGCTCCTGGGCGCGGGGGTGCCGGACACCCCGCAGAAGGCGGCGGCTTACCTGGCGGCCGTGGTCGGTCCCGCGGTGCCGGCCGACCGGCAGGCCGCCTTCCTCGCCAACGGTCCGCGGATGCTGGATCTCGTGATGGCGTACAGCCCGCTGCGCTTCCGTTTCATGGAGGGGTACAGCGACTACTACCCCGACCTCCCGGGCGGGCTTCCCAACGGCAGGTCCATCGAACCGGACCAGATCGACGGCCGCCTCCTCGGCTCCGAACTGGACCGGCTGAACCCGGCGTACATGCCCGTACCGGCCGGAATGGTCGTCTTCAGCCAGGACTACAAGTGGCTGAACCTGGCTGCGGTGAACGCCAGGGGCCTGGCCGTCTCCACCGAATGCCTGGCGCGCGGCACGAAGGCGGCGCTGCGCGGTGAGAAACCCCTGACGATGGGGCAGGCCCTGGCGGCGGGGCTGCGCGTCGGGCTGCAGCGGGCGGGGGCGGCGGTGTGGCTGAACAGTCCGCTGGTGGACCTCGTCCAGGAGGGCGGTGCGGGCGGAGCCGTGACGGGGGTCGTGGTGGAGAAGGAGGGCCTTCGGGGCACCGTACGGGCCCGGCGCGGGGTGATCATCGGTTCGGGCGGGTTCGAGCACAACGCGCAGATGCGGGCGCAGTACCAGCAGCAGCCGATCGGCACGCAGTGGTCGGTCGGTGCGAAGGAGAACACGGGCGACGGGATCCGGGCCGGTGCGCGGGCGGGGGCGGCGCTGGCCCTGATGGAGGACGCGTGGTGGGGTCCGACGATCCCGCTGCCCGGGGAGCCGTACTTCTGCCTGGCCGAACGGACCCTGCCGGGCGGGCTGATCGTGAACGGCAAGGGCGCGAGATTCGTGAACGAAGCGGCGCCGTACAGCGACGTGGTGCACGTGATGTACGAGAAGGACCGGGGCGCGCCGGGCTCGCACATCCCGGCCTGGCTGATCGTCGACCAGAACTATCGCAACAAGTATCTGTTCAAGGACGTCCTGCCGACCCTGCCCTTCCCCGATTCCTGGTACGAGACGGGTGCGGCGGCGAAGGCGTGGACCTGGGACGCGCTGGCCGGCCGGATCGGGGTGCCCGCGGCCGCGCTGCGTGCCACTCTCAACCGGTTCAACGCGCAGGCGTGGAACGGGACCGACCCCGATTTCCAGCGGGGGAACACGGCCTACGACCACTACTACACGGACCCGGGGGTGCAGCCGAACTCCTGCCTGGCGCCCGTCTGGGCGCCCCCGTTCCACGCCTTCCGGATCGTGCCGGGCGACCTGGGGACGAAGGGCGGCATCGTGACGGACGCGCGGGCCCGTGCCCTGCGGGCGGACGGCTCGGTGATCCGGGGGCTGTATGCGGCGGGCAACGCGAGTGCGGCGGTGATGGGCCACAGCTACGCGGGGGCCGGATCGACGATCGGTCCCGCGATGACGTTCGGCTACGTGGCGGCGAACGACATCGCGGACGCGTGACGTACGGGTGGGGCGGCCGCGGCAGCGGCTGGGGACCCGGGCGGGCTGGCCCTGCCGGAAGGGCTAGCCCTGCTGGAAGAGCTCGGCGGGGAGCGGCTTCAGGAGGGCGTAGAGGTCATCGGTGATCGGACGGTCCCAGCTGGCGATGGTGACCAGCACGTTGTCGCTGCGGTCGAACTGCACGCAGGAGATACGGGACTCCGACAGCTTGATCTTCCGGACGATGAGGAGGTTGTCGCCCTGCATGACGGGGCAGTCCTCGGCGCCGGTGACCTCGACGTCCTCGTCGTTCTCCAGGGCGTCGAGGAGCTGGGCCACCTCGAAGGGAACCTGGCCGTCGGAGAGGTCCCGGGCGGGGGACCCTTCGGGGAGGTTGCCGATGATCATCGCGGGGCCGCGTCCGCCGAACAGGTCATAGCGGAGGAAGACGCCCTGGCAGCTGCCGTCGGGCGCGGGCAGCAGCCCGGCCCCGAGGTTGCCCGGCCAGTCCCCCGGGTCCATGGCCAGGACGTCGAAGTCCGGGCCGGCGGGTGTGGCGGCGCGGTGGCGGCGGAGGAAGGACATGCCGCCATGGTACGTGGCCGGGCGGAGTTTTCCGGCCCGGGGGCCATCCCGCCGGGATCCCGCCCGGTCCCTCGGGGCGGCCCGGCCGGGGTGCGGACGCGGGTGCGGGGCGCGGTCCCTGGGACCCGCGGGGCCGTGACCGGAA
This sequence comes from Streptomyces sp. CB00455, assembly GCF_001905445.1. Lineage (GTDB taxonomy): Bacteria > Actinomycetota > Actinomycetes > Streptomycetales > Streptomycetaceae > Streptomyces. Next base: position 381,236 of record NZ_LIVQ01000005.1, read on the forward strand.
GGCGGCTGCGGGAGAAGGGGCCAGGCCAGGCCGGGCCAGGCCGGGGGCGGGTCCCACGGTCGGCCGCCGCCCGGGTGGTGGGGCCCCGGGGGCGGATCCCACGGCCGGGACGCCGCCCGGGTGGGGGCCGGGCTCCGCGTGGGCCTCTCCCCGGGCTCGTCGGACGTCCGGCTTCCGGGGCCGTCCGGGGCGGGCTGGGGGGCGGGTCCGGGGCCGTGTGGTCGTGATCGCCCGGGTCCGTGGTTCACTCCCGCGCGGAGCGTGCCGCGAGGTCCTCCAGGACGGCCACGGCCTCGGCGGCGCGGTCGGCGGCCACGAACAGGTGGTCGTGGTGGTGGCCGGCGATGACGTTGCAGCTGAGGCCGTGTGCGCCCAGCTCGGTGGCGAAGGCGGCGGTGAGGCCGACGGCGTCGAGGGCGGAGTGGATCCGCAGGGTGATCCAGGCGGCCGTGTAGTCGTAGGCGAGGCCGGCGGCGTCGGCGTCCTCGCGGCGCAGGACCAGGGTGAGTCCCTCGGGCTCCAGGACGGTGGCGACGGGAGCGGTGCCCGGCGGGACGGTGGTGCCGGGGACGGTGCAGAAGACGTAGCGGCCCTCGTTCAGCTCGGGTCGCATGCCGCTCAGCAGTCTCCGCAGGTCGCTCTCGCCACTCATGGCGCCACCCTACCCAGAGCCCCCTCGTCTCCCGCTGGTCTCCCGCTCTCTCCCGTCCCCTCCCGTCCTCTCCCTCCCTCTCCCCGTCGCGCCGGGTGTCGCCGCCGGGTCAGTCCCCTTCGTAGAGCCGGTGGTGCCACCAGGCACGGGGACGCCCCTGCCGGTCGACGGAGTGCGGGGGCACGGGAGCGGGCAGGGTGCGGCGGCGGAACTCCTCGTCCAGCGCGCGCAGCACCCGCCCCAGCGCGAGCCGGGCCACGGGCGCCAACGACTGGTGCAGTTCGACGAGTTCGTCCCGGACCACGGCTACGTCGTCCCGGGCGCAGCCGGGGCAGGCCGGGCACTGCGAGGGGACGGGCCGCAGGCGGTCGCCCGGGGTTCGCAGGAACGTGCGGTACATGCCCAGTAGATACGGAACCATCTCGGCGTGCTGGGGCGAAGTCCAGTGGACTCCGGCGCCGGCGACTGCCGACAGCCGGTCCACGGGCGGGAGTTCGCGGGCCCACGCGGGCGGGCGGCGGCCTTCGTGCGTCCCTCGTTCGGCGCGCAGCGCGCCGGGCCGTTTACGCGGCATCGCCCTTTCGGCGGATGATCGTCATGGCGCCCATGATGCCGGGCGCCCGGCACGCGGGCAAGGCAACAGGCGCCGCGCCCGCGGTGTCCCGCGGTGTCCGGCGGTGCCCGCGCGTCTTGTCCGGGGCCCGCGCGGCGTCGTGCGGGTGCATGCGCCTACACCGCGCGCCCGGGCGGCATCGCGCGGTGCATGCGCCCTGCGCCACGCGCCCGGGCGGGCGGCATCACTCCGTGCGCGCGACTCGTGGCGGGCGCACGCTCGGGGCCGGTCGGCGGCCCGTGTGCACGGGCCGCCGACCGGCCGGCCCGGGACTGCATCAGGCCGGACTACGCCTCGGGGTCACGTCAGGTCGAACTCCCCGCCGCGCGCGTTCAGCACGAACTTGCGCCACTCGTCCGGCGCGAAGATCAGCGAAGGACTCTCGGGGCGCTCACTGTTGCGCATCGCGATGAAGCCCTCGACGAAGGCGATCTGGACGTCACCCGCCCCCCGGCTGCTCGACTGCCAGTGCGCCCCGGTGAGATCGAGGTCCGGCTTGCCCCAGCCGGCGAGGGGTCGTGAAGTCATGCTCTCGGCCACGTGCGTGCTCCTCCCGGTACGTCGTCCGGGGCCAAGGTTAGCCACCGCGGCCGGTGCCGCACAGGCCACCGCGCGCCACCGGTGGCCGGTGGGACACCAGCCGGGATCCCCGCCGCGTTCAGGAGGCCGGCGGCTCGGCCCCCACCAGCCACATCGCGAAGAACTGCGCACCGCCCCCGTACGCGTGTCCCATGGCCCGGCGGGCTCCGGGGACCTGGTGCTCCCCGGCCTGGCCGCGGACCTGGAGGGCCGCCTCCGCGAAGCGGATCATGCCGGAGGCGCCGATGGGGTTGGTGGACAGGACGCCACCGGACGGGTTGACCGGGAGGTCCCCGTCGAGTTCGGTCACGCCGGCCTCGGTGAGCTTCCAGCCCTCGCCCTCGGCTGCGAAGCCCAGGTTCTCCAGCCACATCGGCTCGTACCAGGAGAAGGGGACGTACATCTCCACCGCGTCGATCTCACGGCGCGGGTCGGTGATGCCGGCCTGCCGGTAGACGTGGGCCGCACAGTCCTTGCCCGCCTGCGGTGAGACGAAGTCCTTGCCCGCGAAGAGGGTCGGCTCGCTGCGCATCGCCCCGCCGTGCACCCAGGCCGCCGGTTCGGGCGCACGGGCGGCGCCCCCGCGGTCGGTGAGGACCATCGCGCACGCGCCGTCGGAGGAGGGACACGTCTCGGAGTAGCGGATCGGGTCCCACAGCATCGGCGAGGACTGGACCTTCTCCAGGGTGATGTCGTGCTCGTGCAGGTGCGCGTAGGGGTTCTTCAGTGCGTTGCGCCGGTCCTTGTAGGCCACCAGCGAGCCCACCGTGTCGGGGGCGCCGGTGCGCCGCATGTAGGCGCGCACGTGCGGGGCGAAGAAGCCGCCCGCGCCGGCGAGCAGCGGCTGCTGGAAGGGGACGGGCAGGGACAGGCCCCACATGGCGTTGGATTCGGACTGCTTCTCGAAGGCGAGGGCAAGGACCGTCCGGTGGACGCGGGCCGCGACGAGGTGGGAGGCGACCAGGGCCGTGGAACCGCCGACCGAGCCGGCCGTGTGCACGCGCAGCATCGGTTTGCCGACCGCGCCGAGCGCGTCGGCCAGGTACAGCTCGGGCATCATCACGCCCTCGAAGAAGTCGGGGGCCTTGCCGATGACGACGGCGTCGATGTCCGCCCAGGTCAGTGCGGCGTCCGCGAGGGCGCGCGCCGCCGCCTCGCGGACCAGCCCGGCGATGGAGACGTCGTGGCGGGCGGTGACGTGCTTGGTCTGGCCGATGCCGACGACGGCAACCGGCTCCTTGCCCGATGTGGTCATGTTCGGTCCCCTTCCAGGACGGCGACCAGGTTCTGCTGGAGGCAGGGGCCGGAGGTGGCGTGGGCGACGGCCCGGTCGGACTCGCCGCGGTGGATGCGTGCCGCCGCCTCGCCGATCCGGATCAGGCCCGCGGCCATGAGCGGGTTGGCGGCGAGCGCACCGCCGGACGGGTTGACGGCGACGCCGTCGCCGAGTCCGAGGGCCTTGCGCAGGACGACCTCCTGCGAGGAGAACGGCGCGTGCAGTTCCGCCGTGTCCACGGGCCCCTCGAAGACCCCGGCGTGCCGGGCCGCGATCCGGGTGGAGGGGGAGTCGGTCAGGTCGCGCAGTCCCAGGCCGTGGGGCTCGATGCGGTGGTCGATGCCGGTGATCCGGGCCGGCCGCCCGCACAGCCGGCGGGCCGTGTCCCCGGCGGCGAGGACGACGGCCGCCGCTCCGTCGCCGATGGGCGGGCAGTCCCCGGTGCGCAGCGGCGCCACCTGGTAGTCGCCCTGGGGGACGGCGCCGGTGAGCTGCGCGTGCGGGTTGGCCGTCGCGGCGGCGCGGCTGCGGGCGCCGATGGCGGCCAGGGCGCCCTCGTCGGTCTCGCCGGCGTCGATCAGGGCCTGGGCCTGGAGGGCTGCCAGGGCCACGGAGTCGGGCCAGAGCGGGGCGAGGTAGTACGGGTCGAGCTGGCGGGTGAGGACGTCGCGTACCGGTCCGGGCGAGGACTTCCCATACGCGTAGACGAGCGCGGTGTCGGCCTCGCCCGTCTGGATCTTGACCCAGGCCTCGTAGAGGGCCCAGGCGCCGTCCATCTCGACGTGCGACTCGGAGATCGGCGGCCAGGCGCCGACGCCGTCGAGGGTCATGGTGAAGGAAAAGGCGCGTCCGGCCAGGTAGTCGCTGGACCCGGAGCAGGTGAAGCCGATCTCGCCGGCCTTCAGGCCGGTCTGCGCCAGCACGCGGTGCAGGACGGGCATGACCATCTCGACTTCGCTGAGTTCGTCGGTGCGGCGCAGGTGGTCGCTCTGGGCGAAGGCGACCACCGCGACCTCACGGGCGTATCGGGCCATCAGATGAGCTCCTTGTACGCGTCGTAGTCCGCGTCCGGTTCGCCGGTGGGGCGGTAGTGGTCGGGGTAGCGGCCGCCTTCGGTCCACACCGGTTCGACGCGCAGCCCCATGCGGACCTGGTCGTAGGGGATGCCGCCGATCCGGCCGTGGAGGGCGAGGTCGGCGCCGTCGAGGGCGATGTGGGCGTAGACGTAGGGGACTTCGATGTCGAGGTTGCGCGCCTTGATGTTGACGATGCAGTACGTGGTGACCGTGCCCGCCGGGCCGACCTCGACCTGGTCGGTGGTGGCGACCCCGCAGGTGGGGCAGGCGCCGCGCGGCGGGACGTACACCTTGTGGCAGGAGGGGCAGCGCTCGCCGATGGTCTTGCGCCGGGAGAGGCCGTTGATGTAGGCGGTCTGTGCGCGGCCGGGGCTGTAGGTGTAGTCCAGTCGGGCTTCGGCGACGATGCCGGTGACGGGGTCCGCGAAGGCTCCGTCGTGAGGGGTGGCCGGGCCGCCGTCGGCTCCGTCGCACGGCTCGAAGCAGGCGATGTCGGTGATCGCCCCGGTGCGCTCGGCGGCCCAGCGCACCCGGACGCGCATGCCGGTGCGGACGGCCTCCGGCCCGGGCGCGTCGAGGGCGTGCAGGAGGGCGGTGTCGGCGCCGTCGAGCCGGACCAGGACCCAGGCGAAGGGGGTGCCCAGCGGCTGGTTCGGGCGGGGCCGGCCGTTCCAGGCCCAGGTGGTGACGGTGCCGGTGGCGGCGACCTCGACGAGTTCGCGGATGTCCTCGGCGGTGACGGGGTCGTACTCGACGGGCGGAACCATCACCCTGCCGTCGCAGGTCTTGACCCCGAGCAGCACCCTTTCGCGCAGCCCGGTGAGGAAGGCGGACTGGACGGGCCCGAGGGACCGGGTGAAGGGGAACTCGACGACGAGCGGCGCCCGGAGCAGACCGGGCGGGGAGGGTGCTGTCATGACGGGCATCTCCGATGGTGTCGACAACGATTCCGAACGCACTTCCACCCCGGCCGGCACACGAGCCCCGGGGTCCCATCCACCCCCGCCCCCGGGGCTCGAGGCGGGGGCCAATCCAGCCCCGCCGGCGTTCGAGGCGGGGGGCCGACCCAGCCCCGCCGGCGTTTGAGGCGCGGGGTCCGGGGCGGAGCCCCGGCAACGGCGCCGCACCCGCACCCCGCACCCCGCACCACCCAGGTCCGCCAAGGACCCCGGCGGGACCTACTCGCGCCGGTACACCGCGACCCGCTTCTCGGCGAAGGCCCGCGCCCCCTCCTTCGCATCCGCCGTGTCGAAGACCGGCCACCCCCGGGCGAGCTCGGCGGCCAGCCCCTCGGTCTCGGTCAGCTCGGCGGTCTCGTAGACCNGGGGCTCGAGGCGGGGGCCAATCCAGCCCCGCCGGCGTTCGAGGCGGGGGGCCGACCCAGCCCCGCCGGCGTTTGAGGCGCGGGGTCCGGGGCGGAGCCCCGGCAACGGCGCCGCACCCGCACCCCGCACCCCGCACCACCCAGGTCCGCCAAGGACCCCGGCGGGACCTACTCGCGCCGGTACACCGCGACCCGCTTCTCGGCGAAGGCCCGCGCCCCCTCCTTCGCATCCGCCGTGTCGAAGACCGGCCACCCCCGGGCGAGCTCGGCGGCCAGCCCCTCGGTCTCGGTCAGCTCGGCGGTCTCGTAGACCGATGCCTTCACGGCCTCCACGGCGAGCGGCCCGCACGCGTTGATCCGCTCCGCGATCTCCAGCGCCGCCTCCAGCGCCGTACCGTCCGGCACCACGCGCCCGACCAGTCCGATCCGTGCCGCTTCCTGCGCGCCGTACGGGCGCCCGGTCAGCAGCATCTCCAGGGCGTGGGTGCGCGGGATCTGGCGCGGCAGCCGCACCGTGGAGCCGCCGATCGGGAAGAGCCCGCGCCTGACCTCGAACAGCCCGAAGGTCGCGCCCGCCCCGGCGACCCGGATGTCGGTGCCCTGCAGGATCTCCGTGCCGCCTGCCACGCAGTACCCCTCCACCGCCGCGATCACCGGCTTGCGCGGCCGGTGGTGGCGCAGCATGGCCTTCCAGTGCAGGTCGGGGTCGGCCGTCAGGCGGTCCCGGTAGTGGTCGCCCGCCATCCCCCGGCCGGCGAGGGCCTTGAGGTCCATGCCGGCGCAGAAGTCCCCGCCCGCGCCGGTCAGCACCACGGAGCGGACCTCGTCGTCGGCGTCGGCCTCCAGCCAGCCGTCGTAGAGCCCGACCAGCAGCGGCAGCGAGAGCGCGTTCTTCGCCTCGGGTCTGTTCATGGTGAGTACCAGCGTGGCGCCGTGCCGTTCCACGGTCAGGTGTTCCGTCCCACCCATTGCCGTCCTCCCGTCTCAAGACCTAGAACAGGTTGCAGTAGGGGCGGGTGCAGTTCAATAGTTTTCTGACACTCAGTCAGGTTTCTTGGGCGGCTCCCTTCCCACTTGTGGGCGGCAGCGCTCTAATGACCGCCGGAACAGACCAGTCAGGGCCCGGCGACGGGCCCTTCCGGGGGTCAGGAGGAGCGGTGGAGTACAACCTTGCCGACCTGTTCGAGTCGGTCGTGGACGTGGTCCCGGACCGCGAGGCCCTGGTGTACGTCGACCACCCCGGGACCGGCGCCGAGCGCCGCCTCACCTACGCGGAGCTCGACGCGGCGGCGAACCGCGTCGCCCACCACCTGCTGGACAGCGGGCTGGAGCCCGGCGAGCACCTGGGCCTGCACCTCTACAACGGCGTCGAGTACCTGCAGACCGTCCTGGCCTGCCTCAAGGCCCGGCTGGTGCCGGTGAACGTCAACTACCGGTACGTGGAGGAGGAACTGGTCTATCTCTACAACGACGCCGACCTCGCCGCGCTGGTCTTCGAGGGCGAGTTCACGCAGCGCGTCGCGGCCGCGCTGCCGCAGACGCCGCGGCTGCGCCACCTGGTCCGCGTCGGCGCCGCTCCCGACGGGGCTCCGGAGCCCGCGATCACCCCGGTCGCCTACGCCGAGGCCGAGGCGGCCGGTTCGCCCGGCCGCGGCTTCGCGCCCCGCAGCGCCGACGACCTGTTCATCATCTACACCGGCGGTACGACCGGCATGCCCAAGGGCGTCATGTGGCGGGCGGAAGACCTCTTCTTCGCCGGCCTCTTCGGCGGCGATCCCTCGGGAGAGCCGGTCAAGCGACCCGAGGAGCTGGCCGAGCGGGTCGCGGCGCGCGGCGCCGGCCTCACCTTCTTCCCCGCTCCCCCGCTGATGCACGGCACGTCCACGCTGACCTCGTTCATCGCCTTCAACTACGGCCAGCGGGTGGTGATCCACCGCAAGTACGCGCCCGAGGAGGTGCTGCGGACGATCGAGAAGGAGAAGGTCTCCAGCGTGTCCCTGGTGGGTGACGCGATGCTGCGGCCGCTCATCGACGCGCTGAACGGCCCGCTCGCCGGGACCGACCTGTCCTCCCTGTTCAGCGTCTCCTCATCCGGCGCGATCATGTCGGAGACGGTGCGCGCCGAGTTCCAGCGGCTCGCGCCGGACGTGCTGCTCCTGAACAACTTCGGCTCCTCGGAGTCGGGGTCCAACGGGCGGGCGACGAACGATTCGGGCCCTGAGCGGGGCTTCCGGCTGGAGGTCAACGACCGTACGCAGGTGGTGGACCCGGTGACGCACGAGCCCGTGCCGGCCGGGCAGCCGGGGCGGCTGGCGCAGCGCGGCCACGTCCCGCTCGGCTACTACAACGACCCGGCCAAGACCGCGGAGACCTTCTTCCGGAAGGGCGCGGAGCGGTGGGTGCTGCTCGGGGACATGGCGACCGTCGACGAGCAGGGCATCGTGACGGTGCTGGGGCGCGGCTCGCAGTGCATCAACACCGGCGGCGAGAAGGTGTATCCGGAGGAGGTCGAGCAGGCGCTCAAGTCGCACCCGGACGTGTACGACGCGCTGGTGGCGGGGGTCGCGGACCCGACCTGGGGCAGTCACGTCGCCGCGGTGGTGCAGCTCCGCGCGGGGGCGCCGGAGCCGAGTCTGAGCGAGATCCAGAGCCACTGCCGCACCCGGCTGGCGGGGTACAAGATCCCGCGCCGGCTGGCCATCGTGCCCGCCATCCAGCGCTCCCCGAGCGGCAAGGCGGACTACCGGTGGGCCAAGGCGGTGGCGACGGAGGAGGACGGCGCGCACACACCCGCCTCCGGGTGAGCGCCCCGCCGCGGGCGTCGCGCGGGGCGCGGGCGGCGCGCGCGGGGCGCGGGGCGCCGGGTGACCTGCGGCTCGCGGACCGCACCACCGGACGATCACTCGTTCGAGTCATTGCCCCGGCGGCCCGACTACTGGCAATCTACCGAATGATCGGTCGGGTGACTCACGATGGGGTGACGGGCATGGCGGCGCACGCGGAACTGCAAGACGAGGGCGAGCGGCTCGGCCGCGACGAGCTGGCCGCGCTCCAGCTGACGCGGCTGCGCGCGACGCTGCGCCGCGCCTACGAGCGGGTCCCGTTCTACCGGGAGTCCTTCGACAAGGCCGGCGTCCATCCCGGCGACTGCCGCTCGCTCGCCGATCTCGCCCTCTTCCCCTTCACCGCCAAGACCGACCTGCGCGACCAGTACCCCTTCGGGATGTTCGCCGTGCCGCGCACCGAGGTGCGGCGCCTGCACGCCTCCAGCGGCACGACCGGGCGCCCCACGGTGGTCGGCTACACCGACGGCGATCTGGCGACGTGGGCGGATGTCGTCGCCCGCTCCATACGCGCCGCGGGCGGCCGGCCCGGCCAGATCGTGCACATCGCCTACGGGTACGGACTGTTCACCGGCGGCCTGGGCGCGCACTACGGCGCGGAGCGGCTGGGCTGTACGGTCGTGCCTGCCTCGGGAGGAATGACGGACCGCCAGGTCCGGCTCATCCAGGACTTCCGGCCCGAGGTCATCATGGTCACCCCGTCCTACATGCTGACCCTGCTGGACGAGATGGAGCGCCAGGGCATCGACCCGCGCTCGACCTCGCTGCGGACCGGGATCTTCGGCGCGGAGCCGTGGACGCAGGAGATGCGGCGTGAGATCGAGGAGCGGCTGGCCATCGACGCCGTGGACATCTACGGCTTGTCCGAGGTGATGGGACCGGGCGTGGCCCAGGAGTTCGCGTCGACCAAGGACGGTCTGCACATCTGGGAGGACCACTTCTATCCGGAGGTGGTCGACCCGCTGACGGGCGAGGTGCTGCCGGAGGGCGAGCCGGGCGAGCTGGTGTTCACCTCGCTCACCAAGGAGGCCATGCCCGTCGTCCGCTACCGCACCCGGGACCTGACGCGGCTGCTGCCCGGCACCGCCCGCCCGGCCTTCCGCAGGATGGAGAAGATCACCGGCCGCAGCGACGACATGATCATCCTGCGCGGGGTGAATCTGTACCCGACGCAGATCGAGGAGATCCTCCTGCGCACACCCGGTCTGGCGCCCCACTTCCAGCTGCGGCTGACGAAGGAGGGCCGGATGGACGCCCTGACGGTACGGGTGGAGGCGCGCCGCGAGGAGGACGCCGCCCGGCGCGAGGCCGCGAGGGCCGCCGTGGAGCGGGCCGTCAAGGAGGGGATCGGGGTGTCGGTCCAGGTCGAGGTGGTCGAACCGGAGACCTTGGAGCGTTCGGTGGGCAAGATCAAGCGGCTGGTGGACCTGCGCGGCACCCCGCAGACGGGGGACGCCCCTGACGCGCCTGCGAGCAGCTGAAACCACCCCTTCGGGCCCATTTCGGGCCGGGTCCCGGGAGCCGGTGGGCCCTTCCGGGTAGTGCATGAGTCGTGACCTCGATCCTCCGGCGGCTCTACGACCGGCTCCAGGGCTCCCCTGCGGGGCTGGCCTGGAGCCGCGGCCGGGATCTGGAGCTCATGCACCGGGCGATGGGTTTCGCGGCGCTCGGCTTCCTGACCCTGGTGCCCCTGCTGGTGGTCGTGGCGGCCGCCGCGCCCGGCAGCGGTTCGGGCTTCGGCCGCTGGCTCGGCCAGGCCCTCGGGGTGGCCCGGTCCTCGCGGGTCCGGGTCGAGATGGTGTTCGGTGCGGCGGACCTGGCGCTGGAGCGGACCACCGCCTTCGGTCTGGCCGCCCTGGCCGTCTTCGGCCTGACCTTCGGCTCGGCCGTGCAGACCGGCTACGAGAAGGTCTGGGACCTGACGACCGCCCGCTGGCACACCATGTGGCGGCACGTGGTCTGGCTCGCCCTGCTGGTCTGCTACCTGGCCCTGCTCGTCCTGATCCCCGCTCCGTCGGACGACGCCGCCGGCACGGTCGTGGGCACGGTCGGTGATCTCTTCGGCACCTGCCTGTTCTTCGTCGCCTCGCAGCGGCTGCTGCTCGGCGGCCGGGTCCGCTGGCGGGCCCTGGTGCCGGGCGCGGTCGCGACCAGCGTCGGCCTGCTCGGCCTGCGGCTCTTCTCGCAGCTGGTGTTCTCGCCGCTGATCGCCTCGAACGCGGTCACCTACGGCCCGTTCGGCACGCTGCTGGTCGTGCAGTCCTGGCTGGTGGGTGTGGGCTTCGTCGTCTACGGCGGAGCCCTCGTGGGCCGCATCCTCCACGAGCACCTGACCCTGCGGCGGCTGCGGCGCGGCGGACACCTCCCCCCGGAAGACGCCCCCGCGCCCGCCCCTGGCGACCCGGAAGACGGATGACCGGCACGGCGCACGGCGGGCGGTGCGGTGCGGTGCAGAGGAGCACAGGAGCAGAGGAGCAGTACGGGCGGGCGCCCGGCCTTCCCCGGCGTCGGGCAGGTACGGCGCGACGACGTTCGCCCTGGGGGGGCTGGACCGGGGCGCTCGCCGGCGAGGCCGCCGGATTCGGGGTCAGGGCCCTGATCGTGGAGCCGGGGTCGTCGCGCACGGGTTTCGCCGGCGGTGAAGCGCTGCACGAGGCCGCGAGCGCGCTGCCCGCCTCGGAGACGTGGTCGGGCCGGTGCGCCGGTGCGCCGGGGGCTCCCGGACGGCGACGGCAGACAGCCCGCCGACCCGGTCAAGGCCGCAGCCGCCCTCCTCGCGGCGATGGGCACCGGGCGGGCACACGCCGCTGCGGCACACGCCGCTGCGGCTCGTGCCGGGCGACGACGCGGTCGACTTCGTCGCGGCCCCCGCGGCCGCCGCCCGCGAGGAAGCCCGCACCCGGGAGCCGGTCGGCCGGGGCACGGACGTCGACCCGCAGACGCCTCCGGCTCCGCGGCCCGAGCCCCCGCGGGTGCCGGAGCGTCAGTGCGTCGCGGGCGGCTGCGTGAAGCGGTCGCGCAGGGTGCGCTTGAGGATCTTGCCGCTGGCGTTGCGCGGGAGGGCGTCCACGAACAGGACCCGCTTGGGGGCCTTGAAGTGGGCGAGCCTCTCCCGCGCGTACGCCATCAGCTCCGCCTCCGTCACCGCTCCCGCCTCCCCGCGCGGCACCACCACCGCCGTCACCGCTTCGATCCACCGTTCGTCGGGCAGGCCGACCACCGCCGCCTCGGCCACCGCCGGGTGGGTGTACAGCACGTCCTCGACCTGCCGGGAGGCGACCAGTACCCCGCCCGAGTTGATGACGTCCTTCACCCGGTCCACCACCGTGAAGTACCCTTCGTCATCCCGGACCGCCAGGTCACCCGAGCGGAACCAGCCGTCCCGGAAGGCCCTCGCCGTGGCCTGCGGGTCGTTCCAGTACCCGAGGCACAGCTGTGGCGAGCGGTACACCACCTCGCCGGCCGTCCCGGGCGCTACCTCCGCGCCGCCCTCGTCGACCACCTTCGCCTCGACGTGGCGTACCGGGCGTCCGCAGGACTCCATCCGTCCCTCGTGCTCCCGCGGCCCCAGCACCGTGGCCAGCGGGCCGATCTCGCTCTGGCCGAAGCAGTTGTAGAAGGCGAGGCCGGGCAGCCGGGCCCGGAGCCGCTCCAGCACCGGCACCGGCATGACGGAGGCCCCGTAGTATGCCTTGCGCAGCGCGCCCAGCTCGCGGCGGCCGAAGCCGGGATGGTTCGCCAGGGCGATCCACACGGTCGGCGGCGCGAAGAGGCTGTCCGCCCGCCCCGCCTCCACCAGGTCGAAGACCTGCTCGGCGACCGGGGCGTCCAGGATCGTGTTCTCGGCCCCCACCGCCAGGTACGGCAGCAGGAAGACGTGCATCTGCGCCGAGTGGTAGAGCGGCAGGGCGTGCACGGGCCGGTCCTCCTCGGCCAGGTCCAGTGCCTCGATGGCACTCTCGTACTCGTGCGCGAGCGCCCTGTGCGTCATCACCGCGCCCTTCGGCAGGGCCGTGGTGCCGGAGGTGTAGAGCAGCTGCGCCACCCCGTCCTGGTCCCGGTCGGGCTCGAAGGCGAGCGGCTCGGCCAGTTCCGCCAGGAAGGAACCCGGGGCGTCGCGCAGCAGCCGTACGGGGTACCCCTCGGGGATGCGCCCGGCCAGATCCGGGTCGGCCAGCACCAGGGCGCTCGTGCAGTCGTCCAGGATGTGCGCGAGGTCCCCTCCCATGAGGTTCTGGTTGACCGGGACGTGCGTGAGCCCGGCGCGGGCGCAGGCGAGGAAGGCGAGCAGGTAGGCGTCGGAGTTGTGGGCGAAGGTGGCCACCCGGTCGCCGCGGTCCAGGCCGTACCGCTGCCGCAGAACGGCCGCGCCGGTGGTCACGGCCGCGTCGAGCTCGGCGTAGGTCCAGCTCCGGCCGCCGTAGCGGACGGCGGGGTGGCCGGGGACCCGCCGGGCGCTGTCGCGGACCAGTCCGTCGACCGTGTTGTGCCGCACTGCCGTCGTCATGCGGTGATCCTCGCCTCCCCGCGGGCCCAGGTCAACGACCTGGATACCGAACGGGATGTTGACAGATCATCGGACTGCCTGCATGAGTGTGGGGGCACGTACGCACCGCCTGTTGCACGGGCTGTTGCACGGGCAACTTCGCCCACCCACAGGCTACTTGGGAGGTATGTCGCTCCGCACCCGCCCCGTACTGCGCCGCGCCGCCCTCCACCACGCCGGCCGACCGGATCGCCGAAATCCAGGAGTTCCCCCAATACGCCGACGACCGCCTCCACGGACGAGTCGGCGATGTCCGAGCGAGTGGTCTGCGCGCAGCCGTCCTCGCCCTCACCGGCGGCCTCACCGAGTCCCAGATCGCGCGCGCCTTCCACCTCGCCTGCGTCGGCGAGGCACTCACCTCCGCACTTCCCCGGCTGGTCAGCTGCATCGAGAAGGAGTGCCGATGAGCGACCACGGTTACGGCCCCGACGTCCCGCCACCACCGCCACCACCGCCACCCCCGCCGAAGGACGAGGGCGCGGGCGGAACGAAGAGCGGGGCGGACGATCCGTACGAGGACACCGGCGGGTCCCCGGATCAGGAGACGGCCCAGGAGGAGAACAAGTCCGGGAAGAGCACCGAGGACGCCGCCGGGGGCGGGGCGCTGGGCCCCGATGCATCGAATGCGGCGTCGCTGAGCGGTGAGGGCACGGGGGAACAGGCCGGTTTGAAGGACGGCATGGACGATCCTTACGACGACGACGCCGGCCAGTCGCCAGTCCAGGAGACGGCCAACGCGGGGGTGGACGGGGTCGAGGACGACGACGTGACCGACACACCCGCCCGTAACGCAGGGTGCTCACGGACTTCGCCAACTCCAAGGACAGCGCCTGGCTGGCCAATGCGGACCGGCCGCTGACCGGGTACGAGCGGATCTGGGGCAATGTCGCCACGCAGTGCTCGATGCGGACCCGGGGTGCGGTCGAAGACGTGGCGGCGATGGCCTCGAAGGGCGGGCTGACCGTCGCCGACCTGCAGGGACAGCAGTTCGCCAACCGGGTGCCGGCCGGTGGCCTGGCGGCGGCCGACGCGGCGGCGGCCTGCGCGGCCCTGCCGGGCGGCGCGGCGACGGCGGGCGACGGCGCCGCCGTGGACGTCTCGGCCGCCTGTGCGGTGCTGGCGCGCTGGGACCGGACGGCGGACGGCTCCAACCGGGGCGCGCTGCTCTTCGACCGGTTCTGGCGCAGGCTGACGGCGACGACCGCGGCCAAGGACCTGTGTCTGGTGCCGTTCTCGGCGGACGATCCGGTACGCACGCCGCGCACGCTCGACCGGGCGGCGCCCGGGATCGGGCGGGCCCTCGCGGACACGGTCCAGGAGCTGACGGCGGCCGGGATCGCCCTGGACGCGCCGCTGGGCGCGCACCAGTCGTGGTCCGGGGCGGGCGGAAGCTCCCGGTGGGAGGCGGTACGGAGGCCCTGGGCGTCTGGAACGAGATCGAGGCGCCGTGGAACGCCGCGGCCGGGGGCCACCCGGAGGTGGTGCACGGCTCCAGCCGCATCCAGGCTGTCGGCTGGGACGGCAGCCGCTGCCCGGTGGCGCGCACCCTGCTGACGTACGGACAGTGCTCGAATCCGGTGTCGCCGTACTACGCCGACCAGACCAGGCTGTTCTCACAGGAGCGGTGGGTGACCTCGCGGTTCTGCGAGCGGGACATCCTCACCTCGCCGCAGCTGAAGGTGGTGTGGCCCCGGGAGCGCCGCTGAAGGGCGGCCCGGGGCTCGTCCCAGGGCCTTCGCCCCGGGCCGCTCACGGGCTGACGGCAAGGAAGAGGAAGGCCGCGAACAGCACGAGGTGGACGCCGCCCTGGAGCAGGGTGGCGCGGCCCGGCACGATGGTGAGGGCGCTGACCACGATGGTCAGGGTGAGCAGCACCATGTGGACGGGTCCGAGGCCGAGCAGCAGCGGACCGGACATCCAGATCGAGGCCAGCGCGATGGCCGGGATGGTCAGGCCGATGCTGGCGATGGCCGAACCGTAGGCCAGGTTGAGGCTGGTCTGGACGCGGTCGCGGCGGGCGGCGCGGACGGCGGCGAGGGTCTCGGGCAGCAGCACCAGGAGCGCGATGATGACGCCGACGACCGCGTTGGGCAGGCCCGCCCGGGCGACGCCCTCCTCGATGGTCGGCGAGACGGCCTTGGCATTGCCGACGACGGCGACGAGCGCGACCAGCAGCAGGCCGAGGCTGATGTGGGCGGCGCGTGCGGTGGGGGGCTCGGCGTGGTCCTCGTCCTCGCCGGCGGCCGCCGCCGCGGCGGCCCGGGCCGCCTCCCGGCGGATGCGGTGGGTGTCCACGGGCAGGAAGTAGTCCCGGTGCCGGACGGTCTGGACGGCGATGAACAGGCCGTACAGGGCGAGCGAGGCGACGGCGGCGAAGGTCAGCTGCGCGGCGGAGAACTCCGGGCCGGGCTTGCTGGTGGTGAAGGTCGGCAGGACGAGGCTGAGGACGGCCAGGGTTGCGACGGTGGCCAGGGCGGCGCCCGAGCCCTCCGCGTTGAAGACGGCGACGCGGTTGCGCAGGGCGCCGACGAGCAGGGACAGGCCCACGATGCCGTTGCAGGTGATCATGACGGCGGCGAAGACCGTGTCCCGGGCCAGGGAGGCGGTCTTGTCGCCGCCGTCGGCCATCAGGGTGACGATGAGCGCCACTTCGATGACGGTGACGGCGACGGCCAGGACCAGGGAGCCGAAGGGTTCGCCGACACGGAGGGCCACGACCTCCGCGTGGTGGACGGCGGCGAGGACCGCGCCGGCCAGGCAGAGGGAGACCAGCACCACCGCGAGTCCCGGCAGATCGCGTCCCCAGCTGAAGACGAGTGCGACGAGCGCCACCACGGGGACCAGGACGGTCCAGTCGGTCCGGGGGGATTTGTTCGTTGCCGTACTCATATCAGCCAACTTGCCAGAAGAAGCCCGCCGGTGCGGGGCGCGGCACGTGCCGGTAGCCCTGACGTGGCGCGTCTCACGGGGGTCTGCGGGTCTCCGGGGGCGGCGGGCCCGCCGCCCCGGCGGAGCGGCTCCGCGCGTCACCTCGGGCGCGGCGCGTCACTTGCGCACGAGGCATCACGTGCGCAGGACGCGTCACATCGCGCACGGTGCGTCACATCGCGCGCTCGTGGCCCTCCCAGTAGGGCTCGCGGAGCCGGCGCTTGTAGAGCTTGCCGTTCGGATCGCGCGGCATGGTCTCGATGAAGTCGACCGTCTTGGGGCGCTTGTAGCCGGCGAGCTGCCGCTCGCAGTGGCGCAGGATCTCCGCGGCCAGCGCGTCGCCCGCCTCGAAACCCTCCGCCGGTTCGATGACGGCCTTGACCTCCTCGCCCCAGGAGGCGTGCGGGATGCCGAAGGCAGCGGCGTCGGCGACCGCCGGGTGGGTCAGCAGGGCCGATTCGATCTCGGCGGGGTAGATGTTGACGCCGCCCGAGATGATCATGTCGATCTTGCGGTCGCGGAGGAAGAGGTAGCCCTCCTCGTCCAGCAGGCCGAGGTCTCCGACGGTGAAGAAGTCGCCTATCCGGTTCTTCTTCGTCTTCCCCTCGTCCTTGTGGTAGCTGAAGCCGCCGGTGTTCATCTTCAGGTAGACGGTGCCCAGTTCCCCTGCGGGCAGCCGGTTGCCGTCGTCGTCGAAGACGGCCAGTTCACTGATCGGCCAGGCCTTGCCGACGGTTCCCGGCTTCTTCAGCCAGTCCTCGGCGGTGGCGAAGGCGCCGCCGCCCTCGCTCGCCGCGTAGTACTCCTCCACGCACCGGCCCCACCACTCGATCATCGCCCGTTTGACGTGGTCGGGACAGGGGGCGGCGCCGTGGATGGCGTGCCGCATCGAGGACACGTCATAGGCGTCCTTCGTCTCCTGCGGCAGGGCCAGGAGCCGGTGGAACTGCGTGGGGACCATGTGGGTGTGCGTGCAGGCGTGGTGCTCGATCAGGCGCAGCATCTCCTCGGGGCTCCACTTGTCCATCAGGACCAGCGGGTGCCCGATGTGCAGGGCCGCGCCCGCGAACTGCAGGACCGCCGTGTGGTAGAGCGGCGAACAGACCAGGTGGACGTTGCCGTCGAAGGGGCGGATGCCGAAGATGCCGAGGAAGCCGCCGAGGTACGTCTCCTCCGGGAGCTTGCCGGGCAGCGGCCGGCGGATCCCGCGGGGGCGGCCGGTGGTGCCGGAGGTGTAGTTCATGACCCAGCCGAGGGTGCGCTCTCCGGGGGGCGTCGCGGGCCGCCCGTCGAGGAGTTCGGCGTACGGCCTGAAGCCCGGCACGGCTCCGACCGCGTAGCGGTGGCTCGCGGGCAGGGCCGCCTCGTCGGCCGCGGCGGCGGCGGCCCCGGCGAAGCGTTCGTGGGCGATGAGGACCTTGGCGCCGGAGTCGGAGACGATCCAGGCGATCTCGGGGCCGACCAGGTGGTGGTTGACGGGCACGAGGTAGAAGCCGGCCTGGGAGGCGGCGAGGTAGGCGGTGAGGAACTCGACGCCGTTGGGGAGGACGACGGCGAAGACGTCCCCCTTTTCCATGCCCGCGGCGCGCAGGCCGTGGACCAGCCGGTTGACGTCCGCGTGGAGACGGCCGGCGGTCCACTCCTCGCCGTCGGGGGTCACCAGGACGGTGCGCCGGGGGTCCGCGGCGGCCTGGGACCAGAAGCCGTTGGGTGCCGTGTCGGTCATGGTGCTCACGCCTCTCGGGCTCGGCCGGCGATGCGGTTGATGCGGTCGATGGCGCGTTCGAAGCCGCTGGTGAGGTCGTCGAAGACCGCCTGGACGCTGCGTTCGGTGGTCATCCGGCCGACGATCTGGCCGACGGGGGTGCCGAGCAGCGGCTGGACCTCGTACTTCTGGATGCGGGAGACGGCCTCGGCGACGAGGAGTCCCTGGAGGGGCATGGGGAGCGCGCCGGGGCCCTCCGGGTCGTCCCAGGCGTCGGTCCACTCGGTGCGCAGCTGGCGGGCGGGCTTGCCGGTGAGGGCTCGGGAGCGGACGGTGTCTCCGGAGCCGGCCGCGAGGATCTTCTCGGTGAGCGCGCGGGAGTGGAGGTCGGCTTCGGTGGTGGTGAGCCAGAGGGAGCCCAGCCAGGCGCCCTGGGCGCCGAGGGCGAGGCCGGCGGCGATCTGTTCGCCGCTGCCGATGCCGCCGGCGGCGAGGACCGGGAGCGGGGCGACGGCTTCGACGACCTCGGGAACGAGGACCATGGTGGCGATGTCGCCGGTGTGGCCGCCGGCCTCGTACCCCTGGGCGATGACGACGTCGATGCCCGCTTCGGCGTGGCGGCGGGCGTGTTTGGCGCTGCCGGCGAGCGCGGCCACGAGGACTCCGCGGTCGTGGGCGCGCCGGATGACGTCGGCCGGCGGGGAACCGAGGGCGTTCGCCAGGAGTTTGACGGGGTAGTCGAAGGCGACGTCGAGCTGGTTGCGGGCGACCTGTTCCATCCAGCCGGTGATCCGCCAGCCGGACGCCTCGCCTTCGGCGAGTTCGGGCACGTGGTGCTTGGCGAGGACGTCGCGGACGAAGGCGCGGTGTCCGGCCGGAATCATCGCCTCGATGTCGGCTTCGCTGATGCCGTCGACGGCCTTCTTGGCGGGCATCACGACGTCGAGGCCGTAGGGCTTGCCGTCGGTGTGCGCCTGCATCCAGTCGAGGTCGCGCTTGAGGTCGTCGGGCGCGGTGTAGCGGACCGCGCCGAGTACGCCGAATCCGCCGGCCCGGGTGATGGCGGCCGCCACCGCCGGGAAGGGCGTGAAGCCGAAGATGGCGTGTTCGATCCCCAGTTTTTGGCTCAGCTCCGTCTCCATGGGCGGCAGGATGCCGCAGCCCGGCGGCCGAGGGAAGAGGTTTTCTGATGCAGTGTCAGATTCTTTGGGGCCCAGTCGGTGCGGACGGGGACCGGCGGGCGGGCAGATACCACTAGCGTGCGGGGGCGCCTGCGGCGCGCTCGGCGGACCTCGGGGTGGCCGGGCCGGGGAGGGCGTCCGCCCGCGCGCCCCGGGCGGCGGCGCGCCCCGGTTGCACGGCGGACGGCGGGCGCACACGTGAGCAGCGGGAATCGTGCGGCGGGCAGCGGACAGGAGGGCCGGACATGGCAACGGACACGGGGGCCGCGGCGGCGGCGGACGCCGGCAGGGAACGAACGGAGGGCCGGGGACGGGGGCACGGACACGGACACGAGCGGGTGGACGGGCACGGGCAGGCGGACGGGCACGAGCAGACGGACAAGCGCAGGCCCCGACGGGTGGGCGCGGGTGGGCCCGGGGAGGCAGACGGGCACGGGCCCGCGCAGGCAGACGGCATCCGGGACGGGCACGGGCGTGGGCGGGAGGGCGGCCCCCGGGCCGGGTGGGTGGGCGTCGGACGGGGTGGTGGTGGGCGGGGGTTGACGCGGCGGCGGTTGGGGGCGCGCCTGCTCGCGCTCGGCGGGGTGCTGGTCCTGCACGCCGCGCTCCCCGGCAGCGCCGGCGCGTCGGGCAGCCCGGCGGAGCGCCGCGCGCTCCAGGGGCTGCGGCTGCGCTACGGCTCCGCGCGCCAGGCCGGCCTGCTGGAGAGCCACCTGGAGGGGGTGGCGGACGAGGCGCGGCGGTTCCTCGGCCCCTCCCCCGAACACCCCTACTACGCGGGGGCGGTGGTCCTGGCCGGGCGCGGCCGCACCGTCGCCCTGCACCGCGCCATGGGCGACGCCGTGCGGTACGCGGACTACGACGGGCGGACCGACCGGGCCCGGGAGTTCCCGGCCGCCGAACGGATCGCGATGGCACAGGACACGGTCTTCGACCTGGCCTCGCTGACGAAGCTGTTCACCTCGATCCTGGCCGTGCAGCAGATGGAGCGCGGCCGGCTGGAGCTGGAGGCTCCGGTGCGGCGCTACCTGCCGGAATTCACGGGCGGCGGCAAGGAGCTGATCACGGTCCGTCAGCTGCTCACACACACCTCGGGGCTCCGCTCCTGGGCGCCCTTCTACCAGGAGTCCACGCGCGAAGGCCGACTGAGGCTGCTGTGGTCGGTGCGGCCCCAGGAGACCCCCGGGTCGGTGTACCGCTACTCGGACCTGAACCTCATCGCGCTCCAGCTGCTCCTGGAACGGATCACCGATCTCACTCTGGACGCCCTGCTCCACGACGAGATCACCGCTCCGCTCGGGATGCACCGCACCCGGTACAACCCGCCGCCCTCCTGGCGCCGCGGCATCGCCGCCACCGAAGTGCAGCGCCCGCCCTGGTCCGGCCTGGACCGCGGGCTGGTGTGGGGCGAGGTCCACGACGAGAACGCGCACGCGCTCGGCGGAGTCGCCGGCCATGCCGGGATCTTCGGCACGGCCTGGGACCTCGCCGTCCTCGCCCGCGCCCTGCTCGACGGCGGAGCCTACGCGGGCCGGCGCATCCTGCGCCCCGCCTCCGTCGAACTGCTCTTCACCGACTACAACACCGCCTTCCCGGGCGACGACCACGGACTCGGGTTCGAGCTCTACCAGCACTGGTACATGGGGGCCATGGCCACGCCCCACTCGGCCGGCCACACCGGCTTCACCGGCACCTCCCTCGTCCTGGACCCGTCCACCGACTCCTTCCTGATCCTGCTGGGCAACGCCGTCCATCCGGTGCGCACCTGGCGGGCCGGCAGCGCGCCGCGGGTCGCCGTCGGCAACCGCTTCGCCCGCGCCGTCCCGGTCCGTACGAGGCACGGCGGCCCGGCGTGGTTCTCCGGGACCACCCCGGGGACCTCCGGAACCCTGACCCTGCCGCCGCTCACCCCGGCGACCGCGTCGGCTCGGCTGCGCTGCGCCGTCTGGTGGGACACGGTGCCCGGCGAGGGCTCCTTCCACCTGGAGACCTCGCCGGACGGGGAGACCTGGGAGCCCCTGCCCTTCACCACGGTGCGGTCCACCGGCGGTGCGGCCGAGCCCTGGCCGCGGGGCGCGGCGGGCGGCTGGTCGGGCCGCGTCTGGCACCGCCTGGAGGCGCCCCTGACGGCTGCCTGGGCGGGCCGGGAGGTGCGGCTGCGCTTGCGCCACCGCACGAGCGGCCGCTACGTGGGGCGGGGCGTCTACGTGGACCTCGTCCGCGTGGCGGAGCCGGGGCGCCTGCTCTTCGCGGAGGACCGCCCCGCCGACGCCGCCCGCGTCACGGCCACGGGCTGGACCCGCTCGGCCGACTGAGGGCCGTTCCCGCAATCCCCGGTGGATCGGCGCGCGGTGTCGGATGCGGTGCATCGCCAGGCGGAGGGCGCCCCCACCCTGGGCGCATTCGAGCACGATCGGGCATTCCGCCAACGCCGGGGTACCTCCCGGCGGTAGCCGGGGGAGACGCGGCCGTAGCCGGCGTGGTGCGCCCGCCGGGGGTTACGGGAAAGCCCTCAGGGCGTGTCCGGCCGGTGGCGGACCAGGCAGAAGGGGTGGCCCGCCGGGTCGGCGTAGACGCGCCAGTCGCCGTGGGCCGGATCCTGGTCGAGCAGCGTGGCGCCGGCCGCCAGCACCTGCTCCTGCGCCGCCTGCGGATCGGACACGCCGAAGTCCAGGTGGAACTGCTGGGGGCGGGCCGGGTCGGGCCACCGCGGCGGACGGAAGTCCGCCACCCGCTGGAAGGCGAGGACCAGGCCGGAGGGCGCGTGCAGCGTCGCCCATTCCTCGTCGACCGACCACCGCGGGTCCGGCCGGTTGACGGCGCCGCCCAGCAGCGCCCGGTAGAAATCGGCGAGCGCGCGCGGGTCGGGGCAGTCCAGGACCACGCACTGCAGTGCAGCGATCACGACCGGACCCCGGGGCGCCCGACGGGCGGGAGCACCGCATCGATCATCCGCCGGGCGACGGAGGCCAGTTCGGCCGGATCCGGTGCCGGGCGGGAGCGGGCCGTGGCGCCTGCCAGGCGGTCGTACAGGAGCCCGTCGGTCCAGGCGACCAGCAGATCGGCGGCCTCCTCGGGCCGGTCCGCGCCCAGGGCGGCCAGGATCCCCGCGGCGCGGGTCCGCGCCCCCCGGCCCGCCCGGTGGAGGTCCGGCTCCAGTTCGGGTCGGCGGGCCGCCTCCAGGCTCAGTTCGAAACGGACCAGCTGCCGCGCCCGCCCCGACGTCAGCCAGCGGTGCAGCAGCGCGGCGAGCGCCACGGCGGCCGCGTCCCGGTCGCCCGGCGGGCGCGGCCGCCCGGCCCTGTCAGGACCGGACGTGCCCGTGTCCGGACCCCCGGGGCAGGCGTCGTCGTCGAGTACGGCGTCGGGGCCGCCGGATCCGCGGGCCGCGGCGCCGGGGCCCCCGGATCCGCGGCCCGCGGCGTCAGGGCCGGAGCCCGCACCCGTCAGGCCGGGACCGGCGGGGTCGAGGTCGGTGAGGCCGGGACCGGTGGGGTCGGCGGGGTCGAGGTCGGTGAGGCGGGGACCGGTGAGGCCGGGCCCGGCGAGGTCGAGGTCGGCGAGGTCGAGGTCGGCCAGCCGCTGGTAGCACGCGGCGATCAGCGCCGTCCGCGTCCGGAAGTAGTACGAGGTACTGCCCGCCGGCAGCCGCGCCGCGCCGTCGACCGCCCGGTGGGTCAGGGCCCGCAGCCCGCCCGCGGCGACGAGGTCGATCGCGGTGTCCGCGATGAGGGTCCTGCGGTCGGGGCCGCGCTCGGGGGTGGACATGATGTCACTCTACAGCTGTAGAGTGACCTCACTCCTCCTCTACGGATGTAGAGGAGGAGTTCGGCGAGGGAGGCGACATGTCACAGCGTCATGCGGTCGTGGCGGGTGCGGGGATCGGCGGGCTGAGCGCGGCCCTGGCCCTGCACCGCCGCGGCTGGCGGGTCACCGTGTGCGAGCGGGCGGACGGGCCGACGGCCGCCGGCGCCGGCATCGTCCTGGCCCCCAACGCCCTGCGCGCCTTCGACACCATCGGCTTCGACGCCACCCGCGCCGCGGGGCGCGCCGTCCCCGCCGCCATGGGCCTGCGCCGCCCCGACGGCCGCCTGCTCAGCCGCGCCGACACCGCCGCGCTGGCCGCCCGGTACGGCCGGCCGCCGCTCGCGGTGCACCGCGCGGCCCTCGCCGCCGCCCTGGCCGCCGGGCTGCCCGGCGGCACGGTCCGCTACGGGGCCGCGGTCACCGCCGTGGACGACGCGGACGGCAGCCCGGTGGTCCGCACCGCCAGCGGTGACCTGGAGGCCGACCTCGTCGTCGCCGCCGACGGCATCCACAGCCCCCTGCGCCGGCACTACTTCCCGGACCACCCGGGCCTGCGCCACAGCGGGGAGACCGCCTGGCGCACCGTCCTGCCCGCCGGTCCCGGCGGCCCGGCCGGGACGGCGGCCGCCGAGACGTGGGGCCGCGGCGAACGTTTCGGGATCGTCCCGCTCGCCGACGGCCGGGTGTACCTCTATGCCACCGCCGTCGTCCCCGAGGGGTACCGGCCCGCGGACCTGCGCCGCGAACTGCTGGCCCGCTTCGGCGCCTGGCACGACCCGATCCCCGCCCTGCTGGAGCGGATCGACCCGGCGGCCGTGCTCCAGCACGACCTGTACGACCTGGCCGCCCCGCTCCCCCGCTACCACCGGGGCCGCGTCGCCTGGCTCGGCGACGCCGCCCACGCCATGACGCCCAACCTCGGCCAAGGGGCCTGCCAGGCCATCGAGGACGCCGCCGTCCTGGCCCATCTGGCGGACGCGCGGGACCTGCCGGCCGCCCTCGCCGCCTACAGCGCGGCCCGCTGCGCCCGCACCGACGCCATCCGCGTCCGCGCCCGCCGGGTCGGCCGGGCCGCGGCATTCAGCCACCCCCTGGCGCGCGCCGCCCGGGACCTCGCCGTCCGCGTCACCCCCGCCCGCCTCGCACGGCGGGCCTTGGACGACCTCTTCGACGGCTTCGCGCTCCCCGCGGCACTCACCCCTGCGGCATGATCCCCGTGCCCCGGGGCAGGGACTCTCGTTGGTGAGGTTCGTTGACCTTTCAACACGAAGGAAGGCAGAGTCACATGACCACCGACATCGACTGGGACCACCCGACCGACCCCCGCCCGGGGACCTGGCAGCGCGACCACGTCAAGCTGTACGTGGAGTCGAACGGAGCCGAAGGCCACCACTGGAACGGCACCCAGACGCTCCTGCTCACCACCGTGGGCCGGGTCTCCGGCAATCCGGTGCGCACCCCCCTCATCTACGGCGAGGCCGACGGCCGCTACCTCGTCGTCGCCTCCAAGGGCGGCGACCCGGCGCACCCGCTGTGGTACCGGAACCTGACCGAGAACCCCGAGGTCCGCATCCAGGTCGGACCCGAGGTCCTCCAGGGTTCTGCCCGCACCGCGAGCGCCGAGGAGCGTACCGCGTACTGGCCGGTGATGGTCGGCCACTGGCCCGCCTACGACGAGTACCAGGCCAAGACCGACCGCGAGATCCCGATCGTGGTCATCGAGCCCGTGCGCTAGCGGGACCGCCCGGCAGCCGGCCCGCGGCAGGCTCCCCCGCACGGCAGCCCGGCCGTGCGGCAGCCGGGCTCCCGACCGGTCAGTGTCCCAGCACCGCCATCGCCGCGTTGTGCCCGGGGATACCGCTGACCCCGCCCCCGCGCACCGCCCCCGCACCGCACAACAGGACGTTGCGGCGGGCGGTCCGCACGCCCCACCGGCCCGCTCCCTCGGTGTCCTCGGGCCCGTACGGCCAGGACAGGTCCCCGTGGAAGATGTGGCCGCCGGGCAGGCGCAGTTCGCGTTCGAGGTCGAGCGGGGTCTTGGCCTCGATGCAGGGCCGCCCGTCCGCGTCGAAGGCCAGGCAGTCGGTGAGCGGTTCGGCCAGGTGCTGGTCCAGCTGGGCGAGGGTCGCGGTCAGCAGCACCTCGCGCGCCTGCCGGTTGTCGTGCCCGAACAGCCGCGCCGGGGCGTGCAGCCCGAAGAGCGTGAGCGTCTGGTAGCCCTGTTCCGCCGGCTCCGGTCCGAGGATCGTCGGGTCACTCAGGGAATGGCAGTAGATCTCCGAGGGCGGTACGGACGGCAGTTCGCCAGCCGCGGCCTCGGCGTAGGCCCTGGCGAGTTCGGCGTAGCCCTCGGCGATGTGGAAGGTGCCGCCGAAGGCTTCGCGCGGGTCGACGGCGGAGTCCTTCAGCCGGGGCAGGCGGCGCAGCAGCATGTTGACCTTGAGCTGGGCCCCTTCGGGCGCCGGCTCCCCCGGTGCCTCGCCGAGGAGTTCGGCCAGCGCCCGCGGCGAGGCGTTCACCAGGACCGAGCGGCCGACGACGCGTCCCTCCCCCAGCGCCGTACGGAACACCACCTCGGCAGGTGCCGTGCCGTCCGTGTCGATCCGCAGGACCTCGTGCCCGGTGGCGATCTCCGCCCCGGCCGCCCGGGCGGCCCCGGCCAGCGCGTCGGTGAGCGCGCCCATGCCGCCGACGGGCACGTCCCAGTCCCCGGTGCCGCCGCCGATGACGTGGTAGAGGAAGCAGCGGTTCTGCGCGAGCGAGGGGTCGTGGGCGTCCGCGAAGGTGCCGATGAGCCCGTCGGTCAGGACCACGCCCCGCACGAGGTCGTCGGCGAAGTGCCGCTCCACCGCCTGCCCGAGGGGCTCCTCGAACAGCATCCGCCAGGCCGCGTCGTCGTCGACGCGGGCCCGCAGCGCCCCGCGGGTGGGCAGCGGCTCGGTCAGGGTCGGGAAGACCTTGCGGGCGATCCGGCCCGTCGTGCCGTAGAAGGCGCGCCAGGACTCGTACTCCCGGTCCGAGCCGGTCAGCCGCGCGAAGGACTCGCGGGTGCGCGTCTGTCCGCCGCCGACGAGCAGGCCGCCCGGGCGGCCGCCGCGCAGGGTGGGCGTGTACGAGGACACGGTGCGCCGTCTCACCGCGAAGCGCAGGCCCAGATCCCGCACGATCTTCGCGGGGAGCAGGGAGACGAGGTACGAGTAGCGCGAGAGACGGGCGTCGACCCCGGCGAAGGGGCGGGTGGAGACGGCCGCTCCGCCGGTGTGCCCGAGCCGTTCCAGGACGAGGACCGCGCGGCCGGCGCGGGCCAGGTACGCGGCGGCGACCAGGCCGTTGTGACCACCGCCCACGATCACGTCGTCGTAGACCTCGTGCCCGAAACTGCCGGAGCCCCGCATCGCCGTCATGGCTCTTGGTAGCACACCTGGCCGAGCCGCTCCAGACAGTGGGCCTCGTCGGCGTGGGCCAGCGCGGTGTCGGGATGCTCGTCCCCGAGGGCCCGTTCCCGGATGCCCGCGAGGTCCCGGTAGATGGGCAACGCCTCTTCCCAGCGGCCCAGCCGGCCGAGCCCGGCGGCCAGTTCCCGGCGGCTGATCAGGGTGTCCGGATGCTCGGGGCCGAGCACCTTGGCGCGGGCGGCGCCGACCTGCCGCGCCTCGGCGACCGCCTCCTCCCAGCGCTCCAGACGGCCCAGGTTGACGCCGAGGACATGGCGGGCCCTGAGCGTCTCCGGGTCGGTGGCTCCGTAGGCCCGGGTGCGGTCGCGGACCAGCGCCCGGAACAGGTCGAGGGCCTGGGCACTGTTCCCGGTACGGCCGAGCGCGATGCCGGCCTCGTAGCGCGCGGCGAGGGTGTCCGGGTGGTCGCGGCCGAGGACGCGTTCGCGTACGGCGGCGACCTCGCGGAAGACGGCGAGGGCCTCCTGCCAGCGGTCCAGGCGGCCGAGCGCGTAGGCCACCTCGTAGCGGGTCAGCAGGGTGTCCGCGTGCTCGGCTCCGAGCACGGCCGCCCGGTCGGCGGCGACCGCGGCCGCGGCGGTGTGCGCCTCGGCGAAGCGGCCCAGCGCGCCCAGGGCGCAGGCCAGGTTGTGGCGGCAGCGCAAGGTGTCGGGGTGGAGCGCCCCCATGGTGCGCTCGCGGGCGACGAGCACCGTGCGGTAGACGGCGTACGCCTCCGGGTGGCGGCCGAGGCGGCTCAGTTCGTACGCCGCCTCCTGGCGCGCCGCGAGGGTGTCGGGATGGTCGGGCCCGAGGACCCGGGCGCGTCCTTCGGCCACGGCTTCGTACGCGGCGAGCGCCTCTTCGGGGCGGCCGGCGCGGCTGAGGGAGAAGGCGCGCGTGTGGCCGGCGGCCAGGGCGTCGGGGTGGGCCTCCCGGGGGCCCGGGAAGCGCGGCATCCCGTAGGCCGCCGTGAGCCGCGGGTCCTCGTCGGGCGCGGGGCGGACCAGCGGCCGGGGGCCGGCCCCGCCCGCGGTGGCGTGCCCGCCGCTCGGGCGCGGCCCGGCCGGCCGGCCGCCGCCGGGGAGCGGGACGGACAGTCCGCCGGTGCGCGGGACGGGGTGCCCGCCGGTGCGCGGGAGGGGGTGCCCGCCGGTGTGCGGGACAGGGTCCCCACCGGGGCGCAGGACGGGGTGCTCGCCGGTGCGCGGGACAGGGTCCCCGCCGGGGCGCAGGACGGGGCGCTCGCCGGTGCGCGCGGCCGTCCAGGAGCCGGTGAGCACGGCCCATTCGCCGCTCGCGGGACGGGCCTCGGTCCCCGCCTTGCGGCCGGCGGTCATCCCGCGGGCCCACACCGGGAGCGGAGGCCGGGCGGCGGGCGGGCCGCCGGGTTCCAGGCGTGCTTCGACGAGGCGGCGGTGCAGGTGGCGCGCGTCGGCGGGGCGGTCCTCGGGGCACTTGGCGAGGAGGTCCAGGACGACCTGCTCGAAGTAGTCCGGCAGTTCGGGCCGGTGCTCGCGGGGTGGTACGGGCGCGGTGTCGCGGTGGCCGACCAGGACGGACCAGGAGTCGCCGAGGTCGAAGGGCGGGGCGCCCGTGGCGATCTCGTAGAGGACGCAGCCGAGGGAGTAGAGGTCGCTGCGGTGGTCGACCTCGCCGCCCGCGATCTGTTCGGGCGACATGTAGTGCGGGGTGCCCATGGCCATGCCGCCGCCGGTGAGTTTGGCGGTGAAGCCGATGTCGTGGGCGAGGCGGGCGATGCCGAAGTCGCAGATCTTCACGGTGCCGTCGGTGAGCCGCATGATGTTGGCGGGCTTCAGGTCGCGGTGGACCACTCCCTGGTCGTGGGTGTAGCCGAGGGCCGCGGCCAGCTGCTCCGCGACGTCGACGACCACGTCCACCGGCAGGGGGCGGGTCTCGCTGTCCTCCATGAGCTGGCTGAGGTTGCGGCCTTCGAGGAGTTCCATGACGAGGTAGAGGGGGCCGCCGGACGCGCTGTCGTCGCCGAAGTCGTGCACGACGGTGACGCCCCGGTGCTGCAGGGACGCGGCGACGCGCGCCTCGCGGCGGAAGCGCTCGCGCAGCACCTGGGTGAAGTGGGCGTCCTGCTCGGACCCGATCGGCTTGAGGCACTTCACGGCGACCTGCCGGCCCAGCGATTCGTCCCGGGCGCGCCACACCTCGCCCATGCCGCCGCGGCCGATGAGGTCGAGGGACCGGTACCGGCCCTGGATCAGTCTGGACTCCGCCATGTCTTGAAGTCGCCCCCGTCGTCGTGCCACGCCCTCCCCGGCCCGTCCAGTATGGCCGCTGATGTACGCAGTGTGTGCGCCGAGGGGCGACTCCCGGGGCCCATGCGGCGCATCGCTTTCAAGATGTGACCTGGCGGCAGCTGCCAGCGCAGACCTGCGGGAATGCTGCGCAGGGCGTGTCCGGTGAGGCGCAGGCGGCGGGTGAGGTCGCGTGGTGCGGGTGCGGGGCGCCCGTACAGCTGGTGTGCCCAGCCGGGGAGGGAGCCGTAGGCGAGGCCGGCGAGTGGCCGCCACAGCAGGTTTCGGCCAGGGACGAGGAGGGGGTGGACGGGTGGTCCGCGCAGGAAGTCGTCCACGGCACGGGCGTCGGGGCCGGCGGCCAGGGCGGGGCGGACCTGCTCGAAGTAGGCGGCCAGGGCGGCGGTGTCCGCGGGGACGGCACCGGGGTCCAGGCCGACGAGGCGGGCGTTGACCCGGTTCTCGTCGACATAGGCGTCGGCCTGGGCGGCGGTGAGCGGAACGCCGGAGCGGCGCAGGACGTGCAGGAAGCTGTCGATCTGGGCGCAGTGGACCCACAGCAGCAGGGCGGGGTCGTCGACGGGGAACCGCTCGCCGGTGTCCGGATCGGTGGCCGAGAGCCCGCGGTGGATCGCGCGGACCCGCGCCCCGGCGCGTTCGGCCGCCTCGGTGGTGCCGTAGGTGAGGGTGCCCACGAAGTCGGCGGTGCGCAGCAGCCGCCCCCAGGCGTCGCGCCGGAAGTCGGAGTTCTCCATGACGCCGCGGACGGCCCGCGGGTGCAGTGCCTGGAGGTAGAGCGCGCGGACCCCGGCGATCCACATCACCGGGTCGCCGTGGCACTGCCAGGTGACGGAGGACGGCCCGTACAGCCCCGGGTCGGGAGCGGCCGCGGTGCTTCCCATCCCGTACCTCCTGTCGCCGGCGTCCGGCGGACCAGCCTACGAGGCGGACGGCGCGCCGGCCAGGGTGCCGGCGGTCCGCACGGACCGGCCGCGGCGGCCGTCCCGTCCCGGCCGGCCGCCGCGTCCGTCGGGCCGGTACGGGGGTGAGGCGGTGCGTCTCGTCGCCTGCGGGCCGTACGGGGCCTTCCGGACCCTCATGCTCCCGGCTCCCGCGGCCGGCTGCCGGCGCGGCCGCCGGCCGCCAGCAGGGCCAGTACGGCCAGCACCACCAGCAGGATCAGGACCAGCAGCAGGACGGTGAGCACCGTCGGGTGGTTCCACAGCGCGAACACCAGCGCCAGGACCAGCAGCACGCCGGTGGTCAGCGGGCGCCGGTGGGCCGACACCCAGGTGCCCGCGCGCCCGGTGCGCACGCCGTGGGCGGCGCCCCAGCCGGCGGCGGAGTCGGCCGCGCGCTCGGCGGTGCCGCGCACGCCGCGGGGCAGCCGTCCGGCGCCGGACAGGTAGGCGCCCAGCGCCACGAGGACGCCGAGGACCGCCGCGGTCCGGACGGCGACCCTGAGGAAGCGCACCAGGGTGTCGAAGACCGCCGCCGCCGCGGCCGGTGACTGCACCTGCGCCGGAAGGTGGCCGAGGTAGTAGCGGCGGGCGAGGACCAGGCCGAGGGCGAGGAGCAGGCAGGCGGCGGCCGCGCACAGCGAGGTGGTCACCAGGGCACGCCGGCGCCGCCGTGCCAGCAGTACGCCGATCGTCCCGAGCACCACCGTGAGGACGGGCAGCCAGTTGCCGACCACGTCCAGGAGGTGGACGGCGCCCCTGATCTTCCCGAGCTCGGCGGACTGGAAGAGCACCATCTGCTTGTCGACCTCGGGGATCTTCTGCGCCGGGGACAGGCCCGCCGCGACGAGTTCCTGCTTGACCTTGTCCACGGCGGCGCCGACGTCGAGCGTGACGGTGCCGCCCTCCACCTCCACCGCGCCGCGGCCGTGGCCCGTCAGCGCGTGCACCACCGCGGAGTGGGCCGCGCGGTTGGCGGTCGTCCAGACGGTCTCGAAGCGGTCGCTCTCGACGAAGCGGGTCGCGACCTTGGAGACGGCGGCTTCGACGGCCGCGTCCAGCTGCGGGCCCAGCGACTTGACGGCCGTGCCGACGCGGGGCGGCAGCCCCTGCGCCTGGAGCCAGCCCGCCAGGTCCGAGGCGACCCGGGCGCCGTCGACCCGGACGCCGGCCGCTTCGGTGACGCGGTGGACGGCGGCCGCCTCGATCGCCGGGTCCGAGGCGAGCGGGGAGACGGTGGCGACGTACCGGTCGGTGTCCAGCACGATGTCGTGCACCCAGACGGTGAGGAGCGAGAGGGGTACGAGGATGCAGGTCAGCGTGATCAGAACCGCCGAGACGGTACTGGCGGCGATGCGCCGCGCCCGCGAGCCGCCCGCCCGGTCCTGCGTGTGGCCCGCCGGGCCCACCGTGTGGCCCGCCCGATCCTGCGTGCGGCCCGCCCGGGACGCCCCGCCGGGGGCCCCGCCGGGGGCCCCGCCGGATGCCGCGCCGGGCGCCTCGGGCAGCGGATCACCGGACGGCCGGGAGGACTCGGGCGGCTCGGGCGGCTCGGACGGCTGGGTCATAGCGCTCCCCGGGACGGGCAAGGCGGAAGTTCGCTTCCCGGCCATTGGACACGCGCCGCCCCCGCCGCGCGCTCTGTGTTGCGCCCATGGTGTGACGCGGCCCCGGGAACACCGGGCCGCCCGCGACCCGCACCGTCCGGGGACCCGCGCGCCGATCCGCGCGCCCGCGCGGGCCCGTCAGCGGCGGACCCGGGGCATGCCGAGGCCGATCCAGGCGATGATCTCGCGCTGGATCTCGTTGTTGCCGCCGCCGAAGGTGAAGATGACGGCGCTGCGGTAGCCGCGTTCCAGTTCGCCGTGCAGGACCGCGCCGGCGGAGCCGTCCTTCAGGGATCCGGCCGCGCCCACGACCTCCATGAGCCAGGCGTACGCGTCCCGGCGCGCCTCGGAGCCGTAGACCTTGACCGCGGAGGCGTCCTGCGGGGTGAGGGTGGCGGACTGGACCGCATTGACCATCTGCCAGTTGAGCAGTTTCATCGCGTCGAGCCGGGCGTGCGTGCGGGCGAGACGGCCGCGGACCCAGCCGAGGTCGATGACCCGGCGGCCGTCGGCCAGCTTGGTCTGCGCGGCCCAGCGCTGGACGTCGTGCAGGGCCCGGATGGCCATCGTGCCGTGGGCGGCCAGGGTGACGCGCTCGTGGTTGAGCTGGTTGGTGATCAGGCGCCAGCCCTGGTTCTCCCGGCCGACGCGCCGGCTCGCGGGGACCCGGATGTCCTCGTAGTGGCTGGCGGTGGTGTCGTGCGAGGCCAGGGTGTTGATGAGGGTGCAGGAGTAGCCGGGGTCGGAGGTCGGCACCAGGAGCATGGTGATGCCCTTGTGCGCGGGGGCGTCCGGATCGGTGCGGACGGCGAGCCAGACCCAGTCGGCGGTGTCGCCGTTGGTCGTCCAGCTTTTCTGCCCGTTGACGACGTAGGTGCCGGTCTCCTCATCGCCCTCCCGGACGGCCTTGCACGTGAGGGCGGCGAGGTCGGTGCCGGCGTCCGGCTCGCTGTAGCCGATGGCGAAGTCGATCTCGCCCGCGAGGATCCGGGGCAGGAAGTACGCCTTCTGCTCCTCGGTGCCGAACTGCATGAGGGTCGGCCCGACGGTGTTGAGCGCCATCAGGGGCAGCGGGACGACCGCCTGCGCGGCCTCGTCGAAGAAGATGAACTGGTCCATCGGCGACATCCCGCGTCCGCCGTACTCCTTCGGCCAGCCGATCCCGAGCCAGCCGTCGGCTCCCAGCCGCCGGATCGTCTCGCGGTAGAACCGCTTCTGCGCGGCCGGGTCCTGGTAGCGGGCGTAGACGTCCTCAGGCACCAGATCGGCGAAGTAGGCGCGCAGCTCCGTGCGCAACTGCTGTTGCTCAGGCGTGTATTCGAGGTGCACGGCCCCTCCGGGAATCTCGCGGTCCAGCCGGTCGCTGTGGTGGCGGCGGACAGATTAGAACCTGTTCCAACAATGCGGAAGGACCCGCGTACGGCCGTTCATACTGGCCGTATGACGAGCCCGCGGAGCAGAGCAGAGTTCTTCGTAGATCCCGAGCTGGACGACCGGTTCACCGGCCCCGCGACCGGCGACGAGCGACGCATGCTGGTGGCCTTCCTGGCCGATCAGCGCGCCACTCTGGAGCTCAAGTGCGCCGGTCTGGAGCCGGAGTTGGCGCGCCGGGCGGTGGAGCCGTCGACGCTCTCGCTGCTCGGGCTGGTCCGGCACCTCGCCGATGTCGAGCGCCGGTGGTTCCGCCGGGTGCTGGCGGGCGAGCCCGTGCTGCCCCGCTTCTCCTCGTCGGCCGAACCCGACGGGGACTTCGACGGCGCCGCCGCCGGTCCGGCGGCGGTCGCGGCGGCGTGGGAGGCCTGGCGCACCGAAGTGGCCTTCGCCGAGCACCTCGTGGCCGCGGCGCCCGGACTGGACGTGGAGGGGTACGACGCGTGGCGCGGCACGGTGTCACTGCGCTGGGTCCTGATCCACATGGTGGAGGAGTACGCCCGGCACAACGGGCACGCCGATCTGCTCCGCGAGCGGATCGACGGAGCCGTGGGCATCTGAGTCGGGCGGGCGGGAGGGAGGGACAGGTGGACCGACCGGCCCCATCGGCCCTCCCGGCGGCGCCGCCGCGGAATGCGAACCGCGGGCCGCGGCGCCCAATCGCGGCCGCCGGCGCCCCGGCCGCCGCCGTCCGTGCCGTCCGGGACCGGCTCCCGTCGCCAACGCCTTTTGCTGCGAACCCAGTCCGCCACCGTCTGATCGGCGGCGCCAGTTCAGCGGCGTCAGTTCAGCGCGCTGATCATGGCCGCGGCCGTCGCCGCCATCGCCGTGCGGGCGGCCGTCAGGTAGGGCCTGGGGTCGGCCGGGGTGAGGTGGGTGCGGATGGCCTGCGTCATGGCCACGTTCAGCGCGGTGCCGATGTTGACCTTGCGGATGCCGCCCGCGACCGCCGCCGCGAGCTCCGCGTCCGGCAGTCCGGAGGAGCCGTGCAGGACCAGGGGCACCTCGACCGTTTTCGCCAGGCGGGCCAGCAGCGCGTGGTCCAGGGCGGCCGTCCGGCTGGTCATGGCGTGGCTGCTGCCGATGGCGACGGCCAGCGCGTCGACCCCGGAGTCGGCGACGAAACGACGCGCCTCGTCGGGGTCGGTCCGGGCGCCGGGCGCATGCGGGTCCAGGGGGGCGGCGCCGTTCTTCCCGCCCACTTCGCCCAGTTCGGCTTCGATCCACAGCCCGTTGGCGTGCGCCCAGTCGGCTGCGGAACGGGTCGCCTCCAGGTTCTCGGCGTAGGCCAGGTGCGCGGCGTCGTACATCACCGACCTGTAGCCCGCCTCGCCGGCCTGGCGCAGCAGCTCGGGGCTCTTGACGTGGTCGAGGTGCAGGCCGACGGGGACCGTCGCGGCCTCGGCGCAGGCCACGGCGGCGCGGGAGATGGGCAGCAGCCGCCCCCCTCGGAACTTCACGGCGTTCTCGCTCAGTTGCAGGATCACCGGCAGGCCGGCCTCCTCGGCTCCCGCGATGACGGCTTCGGCGTGCTCCAGCGTGATGATGTTGAAGGCGGCGACGGCGCGGCCGGCGCCGGCCGCCTCCAGCACCAGCGTGCCCGCGGGGACGAGGCTCATCGGACGGCCTCCTCTCCGGCGGTGAGGATCACCGAGCGGGTGAGGTGGCGCGGCGCGTCGGGATCCAGCTGCCGGTGGGCGGCCACGGCGAGGGCGAGGCGGTGGACGCGGACCAGCTCGGCGAGGGGGTCGAGCCGGCCGGCCACCCATTGGGCGCCGGTGCTCCGCACCTGCTCGGCGAGCCCGTCGGGGGCCCCGTCGAGCGACCAGGTGACGGCGCCGGGGCCGGTGACGCTGATGGGCCCGTGCCGGTACTCCATCGCCGGATACGACTCGGCCCAGGACAGGGAGGCTTCGCGCATCTTGAGCGCGGCCTCATGCGCGAGGCCGACGCTCCAGCCCCGGCCCAGGAAGGTGAAGGGGCCGGCGCTCGCCGGGTCGGCGGGGAGCGGCTCGGTGAGGGCGGTGCGGGCGTCGGCGACCGCGCGCTCGGTGTGCAGCCCGGCGTGGGCGCGCAGCAGGGTGAGGGCGGTGGTGGCGAAGCGGGTCTGGACGACGGACCGCTCGTCGGCGAAGTCGAGGACGACGAGCTCGTCGGCCAGGGTCATCACCGGCGTGGCGGGATCGCCGGTGACGGCGGTCGTCGGCACGCCCGCGTCCCGGAGCGCGGCCAGCAGGTCGAGCACTTCGGTGGTGGTCCCGGAACGGGTCAGCGCGACGACCCGGTCGTAGCGGCGGTGGCGCGGGAACTCGGAGGCGGGAAAGGCGTCGGTCTCCCCCTGGCCGGCCTCCTCGCGCAACACGGCGGCCGCCTGGGCCATGTAGTACGAGGTCCCGCACCCGACGATCGCGGCGCGTTCCCCCGGCTGCGGCAGCACCGCCCGCCGGGCCGGGGCCAGTTCGGCGGCCCGCTCCCAGCATGCGGGCTGCGTGCCCAATTCGTGCGCGACGTGACTCATGCGGGCTCCCTCGGGCGGCAGACGGACTGCGATGCGCTTTCCTGCAAGGTATCCGGCAGTTTCGCGCAACTTCAAGCATCCGTGGCCGGAGCGCCTGGGTTAATGTCGGCGGGTACGCCGATGGAGCACGCGGCAGGATGCGACAGGACACCGAAGGGGGCGGCCCGTGACCCGCAAGGAGCGCTGGCAGACACTGCTGGATCTGCTGGTGGAGCGGGGCGGGCTGGAGGTGGAGCCGGCCGCCGAGGCCCTGGGCGTGTCGGCCGCGACCATCCGGCGCGACCTCGACCAGCTCGCCGAGCAGCAGCTGCTGGTGCGCACGCGCGGCGGCGCGGTGCTGCACGGGGTCAGCTACGAACTCCCCCTGCGCTACCGCACCTCGCGCCGCGCCGCCGAGAAGCGGCGCATCAGCGAGGCCGTGGCGGCGCTGATCACCCCGGGCGAGGTGATCGGTCTGACGGGCGGCACCACCACCACCGAGGTGGCGAGGGCCCTGGCCGGCCGCCCGGACCTGGCCTCCGGCTCCCCGGCGCTGACGGTGGTGACCAACGCGCTCAACATCGCGGGCGAACTGGTGATCCGGCCCCAGTTCAAAATCGTAACCACGGGCGGGGTGGCACGCCCCCAGTCCTACGAGCTGACGGGTCCCCTCGCCGAGCAGGTGCTCGGACAGCTCGCGGTGGACACGGCGGTGCTCGGCGTGGACGGCTTCGACCCGGTGGACGGCGCGGCGACCCGGCACGAGGACGAGGCGTCGGTCAACCGCCTGCTGTGCGAGCGGGCCCGCCGGGTCGTGATCGCGGCCGACTCCAGCAAGCTCGGGGTGCGCGCCTTCGCCCGGATCTGCGCGACCGCCGCGGTGGACGTCCTGGTGACGGACACCGGCCTGACGGCGGCCGTGGCCACGCAGTTCGAGACGGCGGGCGTCGAGGTCCTGCGGGTGTGAACCCCGCCGGCGCCCGGCAGGTGACCGTACCCGACCGGGGTCGCCCCGGGCGGCCCGGCGCCGGGCCGCCCGGGGCGACCCCGGTCGACACCCCGTGACGGCCGGGGGAGCATGAAGGGGTGGGCACTACCGGATACCTCCGGTTGCCGTGCCGCACGGCAACCGGAGGCGCAGCCGGGGCTGAGGGACGGCGGGCGGGCCGTCGCCCCGCCGGTCACCCCGTGCCCGGGGCGATGCGCAGCCCCGTCCCTGCGGCCGTGCCGCGGCCTCCCGCGGCCGTCCCGCGCTCCCCCTCGACTCCCCGACAGGAGCACCTCATGTACCGACGCACCCGACGCGCCGTGATCACTTCCCTGCTCGTCTCCTCGGTGGCGTGCGGCGGCGCCGTCGTCCTCGCGCCCTCCGCCGGCGCGGCGGTGCCGGCCGCCAGCTGTACGGTCACGCCCTCCGCGGACGGGACGTCCGTCACCATCTCCGGTGAGGGGTTCACGGCCCCGCGCACCCTGAACGACGGGGAGTCCACGGTGCCCCTGAGCGTGGACGCGACCGGGCACTTCCTGCTGAAGCGCTTCCAGAAGAACGTGAGCTACACGGTCCTCGCGGTCAACGAGGACCAGAACTTCACCTTCGTGAACTGCCGGGTCGTCAAGGCACCGAACCCGCAGAGCCCGCAGCCGACCCCGAAGGCGACTCCCCAGAACTCCCGGGACGACCGCGCCCAGGGCCGTCAGGCCGGTGGCGAGGCGGGCCGGGCCGCGGCCGCCTCCAGCTGCAACACCCGCCCCAAGCCGGACAAGGGCCAGCAGCACAGTGCCGCCTACTGGCAGGCCTGGACACAGGCGGCCAACCGCGCCTTCAACCAGGTCTGCGGCCGCTGACCACCGGTCCTCGGGCCGGCCCCGACCCCGACCGCCGGGCCGGGGTCGGGACCCTGGGCCCCCCGACGCCCCGGCGGGTGCGTCAGTGGGCCGGCAGCCGCTGTGACTCGCGGACCAGGGCGGCCAGTACGGGGGCGATGAGCGGGTGCGTCTCGCCGCCCCGGCGGGTCGCGGCGAACACCCGCCGCGTCGCGGCCGGCCCGGCGACCGGACGGACCTGGACCTCCTTGAGGTCCATGCCCCGCAGTGCCGAGCGGGGCACGAGGGCGACTCCGGCCCCCGCGCCCACCAGCGCCGTCACCGCGCGGAAGTCGTCGGAGGAGTGCGCGAACCGGGGCTGGAAGCCGGCCAGTTCGCAGGCCAGCAGCGTCACGTCGTGGCACGGGTTGCCGGGGTACTGGCCCACCCAGTCCGATTCCGACAGGTCCGCCAGCGCCACCTCGGGCAGGACCGCCAGCGGGTGCGCCGACGGCAGCACGGCGTCGAAGGGCTCGGCGTACAGCGGGAGGACCGACAGCCGGGCGTCATCGGCTCCGGGCCCGCCCCGGTACTCCACCGCCAGGGCCACGTCCGCCTCGCCGTCCAGCAGCAGCGGCAGACTCTGGTCGCCCTCGGCGTCCCGCACGCGCAGCCGGATGCCCGGCCGGTCCAGCGACAGCCGGGCGATGGCCGGAGCGAGGACCTCCGCGATCCCGGTGGCGAAGGCGGCCACCGTGACCTCGCCCGCCGAACCGTCCGCGTAGGCGGCGAGCTCGGCCTCCGCGCGCTCCAGCTGGGCGAGGACCTCGTGGGCGTGGCCGAGCAGGATCTCACCGGCGGCGGTCAGCCGTACGCCCCGCCCGCTGCGGGTGAGCAGCGCGTGGCCCGTCTCCTGCTCCAGCGCCGCGAGCTGCTGGGACACGGCGGAGGGGGTGAGGTAGAGGGCTGCGGCCGCGGCGGTCACCGTACGGTGGTCCGCCACGGCCCGCAGGATGCGCAGCCGGCGGGGGTCGATCACCCCGCCATTGTCTCAGGACGCACGGGCGCCCCGGGCCGCTCGCCCGCCCCGCGCCGCCCGCCCCGCGCCGCTCCGCCCGCGCCACGCAGGCGCCCCGGACGGCGGCCGGCCGCCCCGGCCCGCCCGGCGCGTACCGCCGCGGCCGGCGGGCGCCGTCAGAGCGCGGTCGTCGCCAGCGCCGTGCGGGCGTCGATGAAAGCGGCCACCGCACGCTCCACGTCGGCCGTCGAGTGGGCCGCCGAGAGCTGGACGCGGATCCGTGCCGCGCCCATCGGCACGACCGGGTAGGAGAAGCCGATCACGTAGACCCCGCGCTCCAGCAGCAGCTCGGCCATCTTCGCCGCCTCGGCGGCGTCACCGATCATCACCGGGGCGATGGCGTGGTCGCCGGGCAGCACCTCGAAACCGGCCTCGGTCATCTTCGTGCGGAAGAGCGCGGTGTTGGCGGCCAGCTGCTCACGCAGGTCACCGGCCGACTCCAGCAGGTCGAGGACCTTGAGGGAGGCGGCGGCGATGACGGGGGCGAGGGAGTTGGAGAAGAGGTACGGGCGCGAACGCTGGCGCAGCAGCTCCACGATCTCGGCGCGCGCCGCGACATAGCCGCCGGAGGCGCCGCCCAGGGCCTTGCCGAGGGTGCCGGTGATGATGTCGACGCGGTCCATGACGCCGTGCAGCTCGGGGGTGCCGCGGCCGCCGGGGCCCACGAAGCCGACGGCGTGCGAGTCGTCGACCATGACCATGGCGTCGTAGCGCTCGGCCAGGTCGCAGATCTCCGCGAGCGGCGCGACGTAGCCGTCCATGGAGAAGACGCCGTCGGTGACGATCAGGCGGCGGCGGGCGTCCTGCGCCTCCTTGAGCCGGGTCTCCAGCTCCGCGAGGTCGCGGTTGGCGTAGCGGTAGCGGCGGGCCTTCGACAGGCGGATGCCGTCGATGATCGAGGCGTGGTTGAGCGCGTCGGAGATGACCGCGTCCTCGGCGCCGAGGAGGGTTTCGAAGACGCCGCCGTTGGCGTCGAAGCAGGAGGAGTAGAGGATGGTGTCCTCCTGGCCGAGGAAGGCCGACAGCCGCGCCTCCAGCTCCTTGTGCACCTCCTGCGTCCCGCAGATGAAGCGGACGGAGGCCATGCCGTAGCCCCAGCGGTCCAGCGCGTCCTTCGCGGCGGCGACGACCTCGGGGTGGTCGGCCAGCCCCAGGTAGTTGTTGGCGCAGAAGTTGAGCACCTCCACTCCGGCCTCCGGCCGGGAGGTGCCCCCGGCGCCGCCCGAGGTCACGGCGACGGCCGCGTTCTGCGGGGTGCCGATGACGCGCTCGGGCTTGTGCAGGCCGGCGGCGCGGATCTCGTCGAGGGTGGAGCGCAGGTCCTCGCGTACGGACTCGAACATGGTGCGGTTCTCCTTGTGCGGCGGAGGCGGACGAGGGGGCCGGGCCCCGCGGAGGGGGAGGGTGTGCGGGGCCCGGCCGGGGAGAGGTGGTCTGTGCGGCCCGGGAGGGGGCGGCGGGTCGTTACGCCGTCCAGTCCAGGATGATCTTGCCGCTCCTGGCGGTGGACGCCTCGTCGAAGGCCGCCTCGAAGTCGCGGTGCGAGTAGCGGCCGGTGATGACCGGGCCGAGGTCGAGCCCGCCCTCCAGCAGCACCGTCATCGCGTACCAGGTCTCGAACATCTCGCGTCCGTAGATGCCCTTGATGGTGATCATCGAGGTGACGACCTTGGCCCAGTCCACGGGGAACTCCTGCGCGGGCAGGCCCAGCATGGCGATGCGGCCGCCGTGCGTCATGTTGTCGATCATCTCGCGCATGGCCTCGGGGCGGCCGGACATCTCCAGGCCGATGTCGAAGCCCTCGCGCAGGCCGAGGGAGAGCTGCGCGTCGGCGATGGAGGACTCTGCGACGTTCACCGCGAGCGTGGCGCCCGCCTTGCGGGCGATCTCCAGCCGCTCGGGGCTGACGTCGGTGATGACGACGTTGCGCGCACCGGCGTGCCGGGCCACGGCCGCCGCCATGATCCCGATCGGTCCGGCGCCGGTGATCAGGACGTCCTCACCGACGAGGGGGAAGGACAGCGCGGTGTGCACGGCGTTGCCGAACGGGTCGAAGATCGCCGCGACGTCCAGGTCCACCGCGGTCCGGTGGACCCACACGTTCTGCGCGGGAAGGACCACGTACTCGGCGAAGGCGCCGTCCCGGCCGACCCCGAGGCCGATCGTGCTGCGGCACAGGTGGCGGCGCCCGGCCAGACAGTTGCGGCACCGGCCGCACACCAGGTGTCCCTCGCCGCTGACCAGGGCGCCGATCTCGATGTCACGGACGTCCGCGCCGAGGGCGGCGACCTCGCCGACGAACTCGTGGCCGAGGACCAGCGGGGTCTTGACCGCACCCTGCGCCCAGCCGTCCCAGGCGCGGATGTGGAGGTCGGTTCCGCAGATGCCGGTGCGCAGCACCTTGATCAGCACATCGCCGGGACCGTACTCGGGCTCGGGGACGTCCATGAGCCACAGCCCGGGCTCGGCCTTGTGCTTGACGAGTGCCTTCATGGGGGTGGCTCCAGGCATGCCGAAGGAGGCGCCGCGCGCGCGGGGGCGCGGTCG
Source organism: Streptomyces sp. CB00455 (assembly GCF_001905445.1). Taxonomy (GTDB): domain Bacteria; phylum Actinomycetota; class Actinomycetes; order Streptomycetales; family Streptomycetaceae; genus Streptomyces. The sequence continues at coordinate 421,392 of NZ_LIVQ01000005.1, forward strand.
GCGTCGGTGACGGTGACCAATCTGCCGAGCGGCGCGGTGATCAGTCCATCGAGACTTTCTTAAGCGGGTCGACAGCCCAGCTTCACGCCTATGCTCCTCACCTGACGGGGCAGGGCCGGGCCGGTTGCGGACCGGATGGGGACCGGGGAACGGGGAGGTGAGGGGCGTGCCGAGTCTGCGCAGCAGGGCGCTGTCGGCGGCGCTGATCGCGGCGGGACGGCGAAGACGGTTCGAGAGCGCCGAGGCGGTGCGGACACGGGTGGCCCGGTCGGCGCGACGCCCCGCCTCCCACCTGCCGCCGCGCTCGCTGGGCCGGGTCGCGGACATCTCGCGGACCTTCGTCGGGGCCTGGCCGGTGTACGACGTCTGCCCGCAGGGCGCCGAACCGGCCGCCCGGGTGCTGTACGTGCACGGCGGCGGATACGTCGACGAACTGGTGCGCACGCACTGGGCGATGGTCCGGACCCTGGTGACGCGGGCGGGGGCGCGGGTCGTCGTACCGGCGTACGTCCTCGCGCCGCGCGGGACCGCCGACCGGACGGTCCCGGCCGCCGCGGACCTGCTCAGCGGCCTGATCGCGAGCGGCGGCGCGGGCGGGACCGTGCTCATCGGGGATTCGGCCGGGGCCGGGCTGGCGCTGGCCGCCGCGCAGCGGCTGCGCGACCGCACCGGGGCGCAGCCGTCCCGGATCGTGCTGATCTCACCCTGGCTGGACGTGACGATGAGCCATCCGGACCAGGCGGGCCTGGAGGCGGCCGACCCGATGCTGGCCCGCCCGGGACTGCGGGAGGCCGGCCGGCTGTACGCGGGAACCCTGACCTGCGACGATCCCCGAGTGAGCCCGCTGCGCGGGTCCTTCGGGGGACTGGCGCCCCTGACGGTGTTCACCGGGACCCGGGACGTGCTGAGCACGGACAGCAGGGAACTGCTGGGCCGCGCCCGCGCGGCGGGGGTGGAAGTGGAGTTCCACGAGGAAGCGGGACTGCCGCACGCCTACCCGCTGCTGCCGCTCCCGGAGGGCCGGGCGGCGCGCGACCGGATCGTCGAGCTGATCCGGTCCGCGGTGGATCTGTGACGAGCCGCCGCCGCCACCGGGCCCGGCCTTGCGGCCACACCCCTAGGCCACGCAGGTCATCAGCGAGCTGATCGGCCAGGCGCGGTACGCCGTCCAGTAGGCCTCGTCGCGTACGGGATCGGCGGGCGGCGTCCGGTTCGGCTGCCAGCCGACGGTGGTGAAGCCCGCCTCGACGGCCGCTTCGGCGAGGTCGGCGTGGGCCCACTCGCGGAACTCGAAGGGCACCGGCGGGTCGGTCAGGAAGTGCGCCTTCAGCAGCGGCGCGTCACCCTCCGGGACCCGGTCGAGGATGCGGACCCCGTACGGCGACCAGTCCACGCGGGGGAACGCCCCGGCGTTGGGCACGATGGCGAGCAGTCGCCCGCCGGGGCGCAGGCTGGCGCGGACGGACCGCAGCATCGCGTGCAGCGCCCCGCGGTCGGAGGTGTGGTTGAAGGGGTAGGCGGCGGTGGCGAGGTCGAAGGGCCCGAGGCCGGGCAGGCCGTCGTGGTCGGTGACGTGGTACTCGATGTCCGGCCGGTCCGGCTCCGCCCCGTGGGCGCGGGCCAGCCTGATCACTTCTTCCGAGATGTCCACGCCGACGGCCCGCCGGGCACCGCCGCGGGCCAGCAGCCGGGTGTTGTAGCCGTACCCGCAGGCCAGGTCGAGGGTGTCGAGGCCGCGGACGCCGCCGAGCGCGTCGAGGGCGCCGTGCAGGGTGTAGGTGTCGGCCGCCGAGAAGGCCGCCGTGGTCTTCGACTCCGCGTAGCGCTCGCCGAGGGTGTCGTACTGGAACCGCATGCTCTGCCTTCCGGTGGCCCGCCGGGGGTGTGGGACGCGTGCGTATCGTGCCCCGGTCGCCTCCCGGCCGTACTGACGGCCGGTCCCTACGTCCCCCGGACGGGGGAAGCGGTCGGCCCATCGCCGCCCTTCGGGACGAGTTCGCGGGCGCAGCCGCGCAGCCATGCGTGCGCCGGGTCGGCGTCGTGCCGCGGGTGCCAGGCCATCCCGAAGGGCACCGCGGGCAGGTCGAGCGGGATCTCGAAGGTCTCCAGCCCGAGGGCCGCGGCGAGCGGGACGGTCTGGGTGGTGAGCAGTCCGACGAGGTCGCTCTCGCGCAGCACGAACAGGGAGGCGGGGAAGGTGCCCACGCTGCCCACCACCCGCCGGGCCAGGCCCTGTTCGGCGAGGGCGGCGTCCACGGGGCCCTCGAGCCGGCCGCGGCGGGACACGATCAGGTGGTCGGCGGCGGCGAAGCGGCCGGCCGTGACGCGGCCGCGGAGCAGCGGGTGGCCGCCGCGGACGACGGCGAGCATCCGGTCCTCGGCGAGGTGCTCGACGCGGACCTCGGGGGAACGGGTGTCGACGACGCCGAGTTCCAGATCGGCGACGCCCTCGCGCAGGGCGGGTACGTCCACGTGGCTCTCCCCCAGGAAGCGCAACCGCACCCCGGGCGCCTCCCGGGTCACCCGGGCGAGCAGGCCGGGCCCGTGCACGGCGGTGAAGGCGTCGTTCGTCAGCACGGTGAAGGTGCGCGTGAGCGTCGGGAGGTCCACCTCGCCGCCGGCCAGGAAGAGGGCTCTGGCCCGCTCCACGACGGCCCGTACCTCGCCCTGGACGGCCAGGGCGTGCGGGGTGGGGACCATCGCCCGTCCGGCCCGGACCAGTACGGGGTCCCCGAGGGCCTTGCGGATCCGGCCGAGGGTGCGGCTCATGGCGGGCTCGGAGAGGTGCAGTCGGGCCGCCGCCCGGGACACGCTCGCCTCTTCCAGCAGGACGTCGAGCGCGACGAGCAGGTTGAGGTCCAGCCCGGATCCGGATTGCGTCACACGCATTCATCCCTTGCGGAACTTGCACTGGAAAGCAGGTCACGTCAACTCTACGGTGGTGCCGGGGGGATGGCCCGCCCCGGCACCCCGGCCGCCCCCGCCGCGCCGGCCGACGCGGACGGGAACGCGGAAGCGGACGGGAACGCGGACGGGAACGCGACCGCGCGACCGCGGACGGCAACGCGAAACGCAGCGCGGACGCCGACCCCACGCCAGCGCGACACGTAACACGTCACCGCGTCACCACGTCACCCGGCCCCACGCCCACACGTCAGCACCGACGACTCCGAGGAGGAGCCGTGCTCCGCCATGCCCGCACACCCCGCCCCGACGCCCCCGCGCCGCCGCCGACCCCGAACCCGACACCGACCCCGCCCCCGACCCGGGCCACCCTCACCCGGCCCGCCCTGCTCGTCCTGTGCGCCTGCGTGCTGGTCGCGCAGGGCATGGTCGCCGCCGTCAACCTGCTGATCCCCCAGCTCGCCGCCTCCACCCTGCGGCCGGACCCCGGCCAGTTGCTGTGGGCGGTCGACGCCTACGTCATCGTCTTCGCCGCCCTGCTGATCCCGGCCGGCGCCCTCGGCGACCGCTACGGCCGCAAGGGGGCCCTGCTGGCCGGGCTCGGCCTGTTCGCCACAGGCGGCGCGGTCAGCGCCCTGGCCACCGCCCCGGCCGTGCTGATCGCCGGACGGGGCCTGTGCGGAGTGGGCGCCGCCCTGATCATGCCCGCCACCATGTCCATCCTGGTGCACCTGAGCCCGCCGCAGCGGCGCGGCCAGGCCCTGGCCACCTGGACGCTGGCCGCCGGCCTCGGGGGCCTGGCGGGCAATGTGGGCGGCGGCCTGGCCGGGGAGTTCCTCACCTGGCGCGCTCTGTTCTGGGCCGTCGTCCCGCTCGGCGCGCTCCTCGCGGCGGCGGTGGCCCGCACGGTCCCCCGCACCCCGTCACGGCCCGACGCCGCCGTCGACCCGATGGGGGCGGTCCTGCTGGCCGGGGCGCTGTTCGCCGTGGTCTACGGGATCATCGAAGGGCCCTCCTACGGCTGGGGGTCCGTGCGGGTGCTGGGGGCCTTCGGCGCCGGGGCCGGGCTGCTGGCGGCCTTCACGCTGCACGGCCTGCGCACCGCCCGCCCGCTCCTTGATCCGCGCGTCTTCGCCTCGCGCCGGCTGCGCGCCGGGGCGCTCGGGATCGGCACCGGCTTCTTCGGGCTCTTCGCCCTGTTCTTCGTCAACGCCCAGTACCTCCAGTACGCGAAGGGGTTCTCACCCGCCGAGACGGGACTCGCGATCGTCCCGCTGACCATCGGCATGGCCCTGGTGCCCCGTTTCGGAGCCCGCCTCCAGGAGCGCACCGGCCCCCGGCTGCCGGTAGGCGCCGGGCTCGGCCTGATCGGGGCGGGGCTCCTGCTGGTCTCCACCGCCGACGCGGGCACCCCGTACGCCGTCTACGCGCTCTACCTGCTGGTGCTGTCCGTCGGCACCGGGCTGTGCGCGCCGTCGCTGACCCTGACGGTGGTCGCCGAGCTGCCCGCGCACCAGGCCGGGCTCGGCTCCGGGCTCAACACGGCGGCCCGCGAGATCGGCGCCGCGCTGGGCGTGGCGGTGGTCGGCACCGTACTGGCCTCCCGCTTCCCCGGCGCCCCGGGGGATCCGGGGCAGGTCGCCGCCTTCACGGACGCGATGGGGACGGCCCTGCGCGCGGTGGCCTGCGTGGTGCTGCTCGTCTCCGCCGCGGTGGTGGCCGGGTACCGCGCTCCGGGGCGCGGCGGCCGCGGCCGGGATGCAGCGACCGCCGTCGAGGGCGCATCCTGACGGTGTGACGGCGAGACCGGACAGCGGCGGCCCCGACCCGGGCGCCCTGGCCCGGGTGCTCGCCCGGACCTGTGTCGACGCGGTGGCGGCCGTGGGCGGGTACGCGGGGGGTGTGTACCTGCGTTCCCGCAGCGAGGGCCTGCTCCGGATGGCCGTGCTCACGGGGCTTCCCGGGCCGCTGTTCCGGCCCTGGTGGCGGATGCACGCGAACCGGCCCTACCCGGTGGCGGAGGCCTACCGTTCGGGCCAGTCCGTCCACCTCGCCGACGCGGAGTCGGCCATGCGCCTCTACCCGCAGCTGATGGCGGGGCTGCCCTTCCCCTTCGCTTCGCTGTACGAGCCGGTGGTGCACGGCACCGAACGGTTCGGTGTCCTGCTGGTGCTGCGGACGGCGACCCCGGGCGTCCCGGTCGGGGCGGTGGACCGCGAGCGGCTCCGCGGGGCGGCCGGCCGCCTCGCCGGCGAGCTGGCGGCGCTGGTGGCGTCCGGGGCCCCGGTGCTCTGGGAGGGCGACCCGGTGTGCGTGCGGGTGCCCGCGCCGGCCGCGGGCGCCCGGGAGACCCTGGACCGGCTGGCGGAGGCGGTGCTGTCCGTGGACCGGCAGGGGCTGGTCGCCTTCGCCAACCGGGCCGCCGAGGACCTGGTGGGGCCCGCGGGGCCGAAGCTGCCGGGGCGCGTCCTGTGGGAGGCCCTGCCCTGGCTCGCACATCCTGCCTACGAGGACCACTTCCGGGCCGTCTTCATGTCCTCGGAGCCGGTGCACTTCGCGGCCCGGCGCGGCACGCCCCCGCCCGGCGAGTGGCTGTCGGTGGGCCTGTACCCCGGCGCCGACGGGGTGACCGTGACCATCGGCGCCACCGCGAAGCGCGCCTACGCGCCCGCCCCGGTGGTCCGGCCGGCGAGCGCGGGCCTGGGGTCGCCCGCCGACCGTGCCTCCGCGCTGTACCGGCCGGTGGCGCTGGCCATCGCGCTGACCGAGGCGGTCACCGCCCGGCAGGTCTCGGCGGTGGTCACCGAGGAGCTGCTGCCGGCCTTCGGCGGCCGCCAGCTGGCCATCTACCTGCTGGACGAGCGCCACCTCCACCTGGCCTGGGAGACCGGATTCCCCCGGGGCTTCCTGCGCCCCTTCGACGGTGTCGCACTGGACGCGCGCCTGCCGGGCGTGGAGACCCTGACCTCGGGCCGGGCGCTGTTCTTCGAGTCGATGCAGCACCTCGCCGCCGCCTACCCGGGCATCCCGCTCGACGCCGACGTCGGCGCCCGCGCCTTCCTGCCCCTCATCGCCTCGGGCCGCCCGGTCGGCTCGTGCATCCTCGGCTTCGACACGCCGCGCGGCTTCAGTCCGGAGGAGCGGACGGTGCTGACCGCGCTGGCGGGACTGATCGCGCAGGCGCTGGAGCGGGCGCGGCGCTACGACAGCGAGGCGGCGCTCGCCCGGGGCCTCCAGGCGGCCCTGCTGCCGCAGCGGCTGCCGGTGCGCGAACACGTGACCACGGTGGGCCGCTATCTGCCCGGCACCCAGGGCATGGACGTGGGCGGCGACTGGTACGACGTCATCGAGACCGGCGGGGGACGCCTGGCCCTCGTCATCGGGGACGTCCAGGGGCACGGCGTGGCGGCCGCGGCGACCATGGGCCAACTGCGCAGCGCGGTCAGGGCGTTCGCGGTGACCGGCAGTACTCCGGACCAGGTGATGGGTGGCACCAACCAGCTGCTCATCGACCTGGACCCGGGCCAGTTCGCCAGCTGCTGCTACGTGCTGCTCGACCCGGCGTCGGGCGTCGTGCGGGCCGTCCGGGCGGGGCACCCGCAGCCGCTGCTGCGCCGTCCCGACGGCCGCACCGACGTGCTGGACCTGGCGGGCGGGGTGGTGCTCGGCATCGACCCGCAGGCCACGTACCCGGTCACCGAACTGCGGCTGGAGACGGGCTCGGTGCTCGCCCTGTACACGGACGGCCTGGTGGAGAAGCCGGGCACCGACATCGACGTCGGGGTGGAACGGCTGCGGGCGGCGCTGGCCGCCGCGCGGCCCGTACCGCTGACCGAGACGGCGGACCGGCTGATCACCGACGCCGGCGGCGCCGACCGGCCGGACGACATCGCCCTGCTGCTGGCGTCCCGCACGTAGGGCGGGCCGGTGCCCGGCCCGCCGCGGGGGCGGCCGGGGCCGCGCCGGCCGCCCCCGCGTACGCCGCAGGACGCCGTCAGGGCCTGCGCCGGCCGTCCGCCGTCCGCCGGGCGGGCACGTCGACGGCGGCCAGCGTGAAGGAGTGGCCGGCCGGGTCGCTGAAGAGGCGGGCGTCGCGCGGGCCCTCCTCGCTGTCGCTGGACACCGGGCGGGCGCCGAGGGACACGGCCTCCCGTTCGGCCTCGTCGAGGTCGGCGGCGGCGACCAGGATCCGCAGGTGTGCCTGCTGGGAGTCCTCGGGGCGCGGCCAACTCGGCGGCGCGTAACCGTGGTCACGGCACATGGCCAGGTGCACGCCGGCTCCGCCGACGACCTCCACCATGTCGGGCACCGGTCCCGGACGGACCTCGGCGCCGAGCAGATCGGCGTAGAAGAGGGCCAGTGACTCCGGTTCGGCGCAGTCCAGTACGAGAACGCTCGTCTTCGCGACAGTCATGGAGCGCATGTGCCCCGCAGACCCGTTCCCTACGCCCGTGGGCGCCTGCCGGGCGGGTTGCCTGCCGGCCTTCCTGCCTCCGGTGTTGTCAGTGGGACTTGGTAGAACTGGTGTCGCACCGTCGACCGGTCCGGGCGGACCGTACACCCCAGGAGCAGCGCATGAGCCACGGCCACCACCTCGCAGAGCTGGGCGGGCTGCCCGCTTTCGATTTCCCCGCCCGGGACGATGAGCGGGCGCTCCCGGAGGCGGGCTTCGTGGCCTGGCGGGTCCGGGCGGACGAGCACAACACCGGTGAGACGTGGAGCGAGGCGTACGCCCGGTTCACGTCCGCCGTCGACACCCGGCAGGTCCGCGCGCTGATCGTGGGTGTCTGGGAGGAGGCCTACGAGCTCTCCAGCGCCTCGGTGGTGAGCACCCTCGTGGCGGCAGCCGCCGACTTCCCGCTGCTGCGCTCCCTGTTCCTCGGCGACATCGAGAGCGAGGAGTCGGAGATCTCCTGGATCCAGCAGTCGGATGTGACTCCGCTCCTCCAAGCCTTCCCGGCGCTGCGCGAGTTCGGGGTGCGCGGCGGTTCCGGGCTGGTCCTGTCTCCGGTCCGGCACGCTCGGCTGCGGCGGCTGCGGGTGGAGACGGGCGGGCTGCCCCGGGGGGTGGTGCGGGGCATCGCCGCGAGCGATCTGCCCGCCCTGGAGGTGCTCGACATCTGGCTCGGCACCTCCGAATACGGCGCGGACACCGAGGTGGAGGATCTGGAGCCGATCCTCTCGGGCGCGCGGCTGCCGGCCCTGCGCCATCTCGCTCTGTGCAACAGCGAGATCCAGGACGCGGTCGCCGTCGCCGTCGCCGAGGCACCGGTGGTCGACCGGCTGGAGACGCTGGACCTGTCCATGGGGATCCTCACGGACGAGGGCGCGGCCGCCCTGCTTGCGGGCCGGCCGCTCACCCACCTGAACCGCCTCGACCTGGACCACCACTACATCGGCACCGAGCTCCAGGAGCGGCTGCGCGCGACGCTGGAGCCGCACGGAGTGGAAGTCACCCTCGCCGAGGGCGACATCGACGAGTACGACGGCACGGTCTACCGGTACGTCGCGGTGGCGGAGTGAGGGATCGGTCCCTCGCGGTCGTCGGCATCGCGGGAGGCCGCCGCGTCACCCTCTTCCAGGAGGCCGTGCGGGCCGCCGGGCTGCCCGCGGCCCGGCTGGTGCCGTGGCGGGAGGTGCTGGACGGCGCGGCACGGTTCCGGCCGGGCGAGACCGTACGGATCGACTCGCCGGGCGAGGATCCGGAGGTCGACCGACTGTTGCGCGGCGCGGCCGACCCCACCCGGGTGGAGGGGACCGCCCGCTGGTACCGCCTGTTCACCGAGGCGGTGGACGGGATCGCCGCGGAGGTCGCGCGGGCCGGCGGGCGGCTGCTGACCGCCCCCGGGGACCTGGCCGTGCTGTTCGACAAACGCCTCTGCCACCACGCCCTGGAGGCGGCGGGAGTCCCAGTGCCGCACTCGCCGACCTCCGGGCCGTCGGCGGCGCCGGTGCGCGGCTGGCAGGACGTCCGGGCGGTGCTGGCACGGCCGGGACTGCGCCGGGTGTTCGTCAAACCCGCCCACGGTTCCTCGGCCTCCGGCGTCCTCGCCCTGGAAGCCGGGGCGGGCGGCCGGATCCGGGCGACCACCTCGGTCGAGCGGTCCGCGTCCGGTGCGCTGCACAACTCGCTGCGCCTGCGGCGGTACGAGGACGAGCGCACGGTCGGCGCGATCGTCGACGCCCTCGCCCCTGACGGCCTGCACGTCGAGCGGTGGCTGCCGAAGGCCTCGGAGCACGGCCGCGCGGCCGACCTGCGGGTCGTGGTCGTCGGCGGGCGGGCCACGCACGCCGTGGTCCGCACCGCGCGGGGCCCGATGACCAATCTGCACCTGGGCGGCGCGCGCGGCGACCTCGCCGCCGCCGTCGCCGCCGTGACGGCGGCGGGCGGCAGCTGGGAACGCGACGCCCTGGCCGTCTGCGAGCGGGCGGCGGCCTCCTTCCCCGGCACCCTGTGCGTGGGCGTGGACCTGCTGCCCGCCACGGGCTGGCGGCAGTTCGCCGTCGGCGAGGTCAACGCCTTCGGGGATCTGCTGCCCGGCCTCACCGGCCTGCCCGGCTCGCCCGCCGCCGGCCTCGACACCTACGCGGCCCAACTGGCCGCCCTCCGCACTCCGGCACGACAGGACCACCATGCATCCCTCCCCGCCCGCCCCTGACATGAACGAGGTCGTCGGCCGTGACGACCTGCTCCTGCTCACCCTGGACACGCTTCGTCACGACGTCGCCGTGCGGCTGGCCGCCGAAGGCCGGATCCCGCACCTCGCGCGCCACCTGCCCGGAGGGGTGTGGGAGCGCCGGCACGCGCCCGGCAGCTTCACCTACGCCTCGCACCAGGCGATGTTCGCCGGATTCCTGCCGACCCCGGCCGGTCCGGGGCCGCATCCGCGGCTGTTCGCCGCCCGGTTCGAGGGCAGCGAGACCACTGCCGGGCGCACCTGGGTGTTCGACACCCCCGATCTGGTGTCGGGGCTGGCCGGGGCCGGCTACCGGACGGTGTGCGTGGGCGGGGTCGGCTTCTTCAACAAGCGGACGCCGCTGGGCTGCGTACTGCCCGGGATGTTCCAGGAGAGCCACTGGGAACCGGAGTTCGGGGTGGCGTCGCCGACGTCCTTCGAGGCGCAGGTGGCATGCGCCGAGCGGGTGGTGGCCGCGCTCCCCCGCGACCGCAGGCTCTTCCTCTTCGTGAACGCGTCGGCCCTGCACCAGCCCAACTGGTTCCACCGGGACGGCGCGTCGGCGTCCGCCGGGGACTCGTGGGAGACGCACGCGGCCGCGCTGGAGTACGTGGACCGGCACGTCGGCCGGCTCTTCGACGCGATGCGCGCGCGGCGCCGCTGCCTGGCGATCGTCTGCTCCGACCACGGCACGACCTACGGCGACGACGGGTACACCGGGCACCGCCTCGCCCACGACGCGGTCTGGACCGTCCCGTACGCACAGTTCTTCCTGGAGCCGAAGGAGGCCGTGCGATGAGCGGTCCCACCACCCCGTACGAGAGTTACGTCTACGCCTACCCGCACAAGACGGCGTACCGCGCCCTGCCCGAGCGGCCCGCGCTGCGCGACCTGTGGGCGGAGCAGCCCCGCCACGCGCTCTCCCTCTACCTGCACGTCCCGTTCTGCGAGGTGCGGTGCGGGTTCTGCAACCTCTTCACGCGGATCGGCGCGCCCGAGGGGCTGACGACGGCGTACCTCGACGCGCTGGAGCGGCAGGCGGAGGCGGTCCGTGAGGCGCTCGGCGGCTCCGGCGGGGGGCCCGTGCGGTTCGCGGCGGCCGCCTTCGGCGGCGGCACCCCGACCTTCCTGACGGCCTGCGAGCTGGAACGGCTCTGCGACATCGCGGAGCAGGGCGCGGGCGCCGACCTGCGCGCGGTCCCGCTGTCGGTGGAGGCTTCGCCCTCCACCGCCACCGCGGACCGCCTGCGGGTCCTCGTCGACCGCGGCGCGACCCGGCTGAGCCTGGGCGTGCAGAGCTTCGTGGCCGAGGAGGCGCGCTCCGCGGTGCGTCCGCAGAGCCGCGCGGACGTGGAGGCGGCCCTGGCCCGGATCCGGGACGCGGCGGTCCCGGTCCTCAACATGGATCTGATCTACGGGATCGACGGGCAGACCGAGGACAGCTGGCGGTACTCGCTCGACGCGGCGCTGGCCTGGCGGCCGGAGGAGCTGTACCTGTATCCGCTGTACGTGCGGCCCCTGACGGGCCTGGGGCGCAGGCAGGAGGAGCCCTCCGCGCAGTGGGACGAGCAGCGGCTGCGGCTCTACCGCGCCGGCCGGGACCACCTGCTGGCCGCCGGGTACGAGCAGGTGTCGATGCGGATGTTCCGCCTCCCCGGGGCTCCGGCGCAAGGCGCGGACGATCACGCCTGCCAGACGGACGGCATGGTGGGGCTGGGCTGCGGAGCCCGCTCGTACACCTCCGAGCTGCACTACTCCTTCGACTACGCGGTGGACATGCGGGAGATCCGCGCCATCGTCGACGACTACGTGCGCAGGCCCGGTACCGGTTTCGCCCGCGCCGAGTACGGCCGGTGGATCGACGCCGGGGAGGCGCGGCGCCGGCACCTGCTCCAGTCGCTGCTCCAGGCGCGGGGCATGGCGGTGGCGGAGTACCGCGAGCGTTTCGGCAGCGGTCCGTGGGAGGACTTCCCGGCGGAGCTGGGCCGGTTCGCGGACCGCGGCTGGCTCGACGGCGGCGCGAGCGGGGTGCTGCGCCTGACCCCGGAGGGGCTCGCGCACTCCGACGCGGTCGGCCCCGCGCTCTTCTCGGCGGACGTACGGGCCGCGATGGCCGCGTACGCGCGCAAGTGACCGGCCCCCGGAGCGCACCGGCCATGGACCTGACCCTGCTCTACCGCGGTCCGCTGGCGTCCTGTGACTACGACTGCCCGTACTGCCCGTTCGCCAAGCGGCGCGACAGCCGGGCGGGGCTGACGGCCGACCGGGCGGCGCTGGAACGGTTCGCCGGATGGGCGGCCGCGAACAGCGGCGACCGGCTGTCGGTGCTCTTCACCCCGTGGGGCGAGGGCCTGGTCCGGTCCTGGTACCGGCGCGCCCTGGTGGAGCTGTCGCTGCTGCCGCATGTGCGGCGGGTGGCGATCCAGACGAACCTGAGCGGCCGCGTCGGGTGGACCGCCGCCGCCGATCCGGACAAGCTCGCCCTGTGGTGCACCTACCACCCGGGGCAGACCCCTTACGAGCGTTTCCTGGGCCGCGCTCTGGAGCTGGTGGCCGGCGGCATCCGCTTCAGCGTGGGCGTGGTCGGACTGCCCGGGCACCTCGCGGAGGCCAGGCGGCTGCGCGCGGCGCTGCCGGCGCAGGTGTACCTGTGGGTCAACGCGGCGGAGGGGCGGACCTACACCGATCCGGAGGCGGCGGCCTGGACGGAGCTGGACCCGCTCTTCCCGTACAGCCGCCACCCGCACCGTTCGGCGGGGCTGCCCTGCCGCACCGGGGAGTCGGTGATCTCGGTGGACGGCGACGGCACGGTCCGCCGGTGCCATTTCGTGAAGGCGGAGCTGGGCAACCTCTACGACGGCTCGTACCGCGCGGCGCTGCGGCCCCGTGCCTGCCCGCTCGCGGTCTGTGACTGCCACATCGGCTACGTCCACCTGGAGACGCTGCCGCTGTACGACGTCTACGCGGGCGGGGTGCTGGAGCGGATCCCGGCCCCCGGCAAAGCGGAGGGAAATTCTTCGGCGGGTGGGCTGCGGTTCCCGCACCTCCCCTTCGTGCAGCGTTAACACGGTCTTTACGTCGCGGATGGGGCCCGGCGGGGCCCCCGGACGATGGAATCCGCAGGCAAACAGCTATTGACCTGCGGATCCCGCAGGGATTCCATGACGGCCCGGGAGCCACGGAAACACTTGCCCACCACCGCCCCGGAGGCGATACCGCTCCCGCGCTCACTCCACCGCCCCTGCCGATCGGAACTCCGCACCGATGACTGACACGATCAGCGCACCACAGGCCCTCGCCCCCGCCACCGGGCCCGTCCCGCAGAAGCTCAAGCGTTCCATCGGCGTCGTCGGCGGCACGCTGCTCACGCTCTCGTGCGTGACGCCCGCCTCGACCCTCTTCGTCGTCGTGCCGGACCTGTTCGCGAGCCTCGGCACCTGGACCGCCCTCACCATCGCCATCGGCTCGCTGCTCTGCATCGGCGTCGCGTTCTGCTACTCGGAGCTGGGCACCCTGATCCCCAGTGCGGGGGGCGAGTACGCGATGGTCTCCACGATGGCCGGACGGCTCGCGGGCTGGCTGGTCTTCGTCCTGTCCCTGCTGGTCGTGATGATCGTGCCGCCCGTGATCGCCATGGGCACGGCCGATTACCTCGCGCCGGTGATCGACATCCCGGCGCCGGTCGCCGGCGGCGGCGTGATGCTGCTCGCCACCCTCGCCGGGCTCCTCGACCTGCGGGCCAACGCCTGGATCACCGGCATCTTCCTGGTGCTGGAGGTCATCGCGGCCGCGCTGGTCGCCGTACTGGGCTTCGCGCACGGCGAGCGGGGCGCCGGCGCGCTCGTGCACGGCACGGTCGCGGCGCAGGGCGGCGGGACCTCCCCCGTCACCGCGATGATGGTGGTCTCCGGGCTCGCCATCGCGCTGTTCATCACCCAGGGGTTCTCCACGGCCGTCTACCTCTCGGAGGAGCTGGAGAAGCCGCGGCGGGACGTCCCGCGCACGGTGCTCGCCACCCTCGCCATCTCCACGGCCGTCATCCTGGTCCCGGTCATCGCCATCACCATGGGCGCCCCGGACCTGGAGGCGCTGACCGCCGGCGACCTCGGCGGCATGGTGACCGCATGGTCCAACTCGGCCGTCGGCACCTTCGTGAGCCTGTGCGTCGCCCTGGCGATCGTCAACGCCGGCATCGTGATGGTCATCCAGAACTCCCGGGTGCTGTTCGCCTCCGCCCGTGACAAGGCCTGGCCGGAGCCGGTCAACAACGCGCTGTCCAAGCTCGGCCGGTTCGGCTCGCCGTGGGTGGCGACGCTGCTCGTCGGCGTCCCGGGCGCCGCGATGTGCTTCGTCAACCTCGACACCCTGTACGGCGTCACCGGTGTCTCTGTGACCGGCATGTACCTGCTGGTGGCGGTGGCCGCGCTGTTCAGCCGACGCGGGGCCCACCGCGAGGCGACCGCCTGGCGGATGCCGCTGTGGCCCGCGGTGCCGGTCGTGCTGATCGCCGTCTTCGCGTACATCCTGACCCAGCAGGACACCCGGTACCTCCTGTGGACCGGCGGCATCACCGCCGTCGCCACCCTGTACTGGGCGCTGTACCTGAGGCCGCGGCGCGACACCCGCTGGCTCGTCAGCATCCCGCAGGACGGCGAGGACGGCGAGGACGGCGAGGACGGCGCAGGCGCCGCGGCCTAGCTAGCGGCCCGGCCCGGGCCCGGCGCCCACCGCGGGGCCCGGGCTCAGTCGAGCACCTCCCCCGCGCCCAGGGTCAGCGCCGTGTTGACGAGGCCGACGTGGCTGAACGCCTGGGGGAAGTTGCCGAGCTGACGCCCGGCGACGGGGTCGTACTCCTCGGCGAGCAGCCCCACGTCGTTGCGCACCTCCAGCAGCCGTTCGAACAGCGCCCGGGCTTCCTTGCCGCGGCCCGTCATGTGCAGGGCATCGGCCAGCCAGAAGGAGCAGGCCAGGAAGACCCCTTCGTCGCCGGGCAGACCGTCGACGGAGGGGCCTTCGGTGCTGTAGCGCCGTACCAGGCCGCTGCGGCCCAGCTCGTCCCGGACGGCGTCGACCGTGCCGACGACCCGCGGGTCGTCGGGCGGCAGGAAGCCGACCCGGGGGATGAGCAGGGTCGCCGCGTCGAGTTCGCGCGAACCGTAGTACTGGGTGAAGGTGTTGCGGACGGGGTCGTAGCCGTTCTCGCACACGTCGCGGTGGACTTCGTCCCTTATGGTCCGCCAGCGCTCGACGTCCCCGGGCATCGAGGGATCGCTCTCCAGGGTGCGCACGGCCCGGTCGGCGGCCACCCACGCCATCACCTTGGAGTGCACGAAGTGACGGCGGGGGCCGCGCACCTCCCACAGGCCCTCGTCGGGCCGGCGCCAGTTGCGCTCCAGGAAGTCGAGCAGGGCCAGCTGGATCTTCCACGCGTGGTACTCGGAGGGCAGTCCGGAGGACCTCGCCAGGTAGAGGGAGTCGATGACCTCGCCGTACACGTCGAGCTGGAGCTGGTCGACGGCCGCGTTGCCGATCCGTACGGGCGCGGAGGAGGCGTAGCCGCGCAGCCAGGGCAGGTCCGTCTCGGGGATCCGCCGTTCCCCGGCGATCCCGTACATGATCTGGAGGTCGGCGGGCTCGCCCGCGACCGCGCGCAGCAGCCACGTCCGCCAGGCGCGGGCCTCGTCCTTGAAGCCGGTGGCCAGGAGCGAGCCGAGGGTGAGGGTGGAGTCCCGCAGCCAGCAGTACCGGTAGTCCCAGTTGCGGACGCCGCCGAGCTCCTCGGGGAGGGAGGTGGTGGCGGCGGCGACGATGCCACCGGTCGGCGCGAAGGTCAGGCCCTTGAGGGTGATCAGGGAGCGGACGACCGCCTCCCGGTAGGGGCCCTCGTAACGGCACTGGGAGGCCCATGCGCGCCAGTCGGTGAGGCTGGCTTCCAGCGCCTCGTACGGGTCGATGGGCACGGGCCGCGGGTCGTGCGAGGGGTGCCAGGTGAGGACGAAGGCCACGCGCTGCCCGGCGGTGACGGTGAATTCGGAGCGGGTGCTGTTGTCCTCGCCCCAGGTGCGCACGGGCGGTTCGCTGCGGAACCAGGCGGAGTCGGGCCCGGCGACCGCCACCCGGTCGCCGTCGCTGCGGCGGACCCAGGGGACGACGTGGCCGTAGTCGAAGCGCAGGCGCAGGGTGCTGCGCATCGTCACCTCGCCGGACACGCCCTCCACGATGCGGACCACATCGGGCGCGATGTCGCGCTGCGGCATGAAGTCGATGACCTTGATCGTGCCGTCCCCGGTCTCCCAATAGGACTCCAGGACCATCGAGTCGTCCACGTAGGCCCGCCGGGTGCACCGGTCGGTGTCGGCGGCCGAGGCCGGCGCGACGCGCCAGTGGCCGTTCTCCTCTTCGCCGAGGAGCTTGGCGAAGCAGGCCGCCGAGTCGAAGCGCGGCAGGCACAGCCAGTCGATCGACCCGTCGCGGCCGACCAGCCCACTGGTCATCAGGTCGCCGATGAGTGCGTAGTCTTCGATGGGTTGTGTCATTCGTGCGATCTTCCCGCGAATGCCCGGGGCCAATCAGCGCAGGCCCCGGACACCCTCGGCCGCCCGGGAGTTCCGTCCGGGAGGTCCGCCCATGACGAGCTGGTGCTGTGAACCGCCCCGGTCACAGCACTAGTTGCGCACCAGGAGCAGCGCCGCGGCCAGGACCACGCCGAAGGCGACGGCGAGGACGCCGTGGGCCAGACGGTGGGCGCGCAGCACCGGAAGGAAGCGGTCGGCCGCGTACCGGCCGGGGCCGGTGAGCGCGAGGGCGGCGGCGCCCGCGGTCAGCAGCAGTTCGTACTCGATTCCTTCGGGGGCGAAGAAGGATCCGGTGCCGCGGACGGCGATCGCGTTGACGAGGGTGCCGACGACGGCCGCGCCGGCGAGCGGGGTGAGGAGGCCGACGGCGAGACCGAGACCTCCGAGGACCTCGGTGAGCCCCGCGACGACGGCCATGGTGTCGCCGGCGGGGTAGCCGCTGGCGGTGAAGAACCGGCCGGTGCCGCTGATGCCGCCTCCCCCGAACCAGCCGAAGAGCTTCTGGGAGCCGTGGGCGGCCATCGTCAGGCCGAGGACGAGGCGCAGGAGCAGCAGGCCGGTGTCATGGGCGGGCGTGGAGGGGGAGGGCGCGGTGGCGGATGCGGACCGCGCGGCCGCGGTGGCGGCCTGCGGCTTCGCCGGGGCGGCGGAGGGGCTGGTCATCGGTGAGGGGTCCTTCCGGTCGTGCGGTCCGGGCGAGGGGACAGTAGTTCACATTCGAACCGCTACCCCGACCCTAGCCATTGATTCAAATTGGAACAACCCGTGTAGACTGGGGCCATGGCTGAAACGAGATGGCTGGACGAGCGTGAAATGCGCGCGTGGACCGGCTTCCTGGCTGCATCCGCCCTGGTGAACCGCCGTCTCGACCAGCAGCTGAAGGACGACTCCGGCCTCTCCCACCCCCAGTACGAGATCCTCGTACGGCTCGCCGCCGCGCCCGGCCACGAGCTGCGGATGACCGAGCTGGCCAACGGCCTGATCAACTCCAAGAGCGGGCTGACCTACCAGGTCACGCAGATGGAGAAGGCCGGGCTGGTCCGCCGCCGCAGCTGCCCCTCCGACGTGCGCGGCGTCTTCGCCGTCCTCACCGAGGCCGGCCGCGCCCGGCTGGAGGAGGCCGCCCCCGGGCACGTGGCCACGGTCCGCGAGGTCCTCGTCGACGTCCTGACCCCGCAGCAGCTCGACGCGCTCGCCGACGGATTGGGCGAAGTCGGCCGGCGACTGCGCGCGCAGGGCGCCTGAGCCGGGCATGCCGGTATACGTGCGCGCGGCGCGGGTATAGGCGCGCAATGGACGGAAAGATCTGGCTCACGCTGGCCGCGGTCCTCGCGGCCGCGCTCGCGGTCGCCGCGGCCGTGCTGCTCGTACGGGTCTTCCGGGCCCGGCGCCTCCTCCTGGACGCCGGGATCCCGCTGCGCGACAAGGCCCTCTTCTGGGTCGCCGTGGTCTACACCGTCTCGCCGGTGGACCTGATACCGGACCCGGTGTACCTGGACGACATCGGGGTCCTGTTGCTGGCGCTGCGCTCGCTGCACGCGGCAGCGGCGGCCGTCCGGCCCGCCAAGGAGCCCGGAGCCCTGTGACACGCCCGTGCGGCCGCGGGTTCCGGGGCCGCGCCGCCGGCCACGCCGGACGGCAGCACCCCGGTCACCGCACGCCCCGGGTGCGGAACTGGATGCTGATCCGGGGGCCGACCGCCCGGGCGGATTTGGGCACCGCGTGTTCCATGGTGCGCTGGCAGGACCCGCCCATCACGACGAGGTCGCCGTGGCCCAGCGGGAGCCTCAGCAGCGTGGCGCCGCCGTCGCGGGGGCGGAAGGCGAGGTCGCGCGGATCGCCGACGGAGACGATCGCAACCATGGTGTCCTCGGTGGCGGAACGGCCCGTTCGGTCGCCGTGCCAGGCCACGCTGTCGCGGCCGTCGCGGTAGAGGCACAGCCCGGCGGTGCGGAACGGCTCGCCCAGTTCGGCCGCGTAGTGACGACTCAGGACGTCCCGGGCCTCGATGAGGGAAGGGTGCGGGAGCACCTCTTCCTCACCGTAGAAGGCGAGGAGGCGGGGCACCTCCACCTCGCGCTCGTACATCTGCCGCCGCTCGGCGTGCCAGGGCACGTCGGCGGCCAGCCGCTCGAAGAGCGCGTCGGCGCCGACGAGCCAGCCGGGCAGGTGGTCGACCCAGGCGCCGGCGCCGAGTGCGGTGCGCCGGATGCCCGCGAGCGGCCCGAGCCCGATCTCGTCGCCTTGGTCGAAGAGGGAACCCTGGAGGCCCCGGACTGCGTGCATGACGCCAGCCTAACCCCGCCACCCGAACACGTGCGCGAATATGCTGCGCAGGCGCCACGCCGGGCGGCGGAGCGGGCTCACCGGTGCACGTTCACCAGTAGTGCTTGCGGCCGCCGACGGCGTGCCCCATGGCCCCGAGGATCCAGAGCACGGCTCCGATGACGACAAGGATGATCCCGATGGTCCACAGGATGGAGATTCCGGTCAGGAATCCGATGATGAGCAGAATGACGCCGAGGACGAGCATGGTGTCCTCCGATTTCGCTTGGGGGTTTCCATTCCAGGGTAGGCGCAGGCACGTCCGGCAGCCTGTCCGGGCGCGGCCAGGGAGCACGCCATGATCCTGATTCTCGGACTCCTGATTCTGATCGCCGCCCTCGTCGTAGGTGTCGCGGGGATATCCGGCAATAGCGGAGCCGGTCACGGCCTCGGCCGCGGCGGCGATTTCTCGGTCTTCGGCTACGACGTCACCGGCTCGACTGGAAACCTCTTCCTCGCCGGCATCGTGGTCGGGGCCGGTGTCATGCTCGGTCTGACGCTCGTCGTGCTCAGTGCCCGCCGTTCGCCCCGCCGGTCCGCGGCCCGGGCACGGCGCGACACCGTGGCGCCGCCCCGTGAGAGCGGCCCCGCCGACCGTGAGCGTGACGACCCGGTCGGCGAACGGAACGCGACCGGCGCCGCCGGGACCGCCGCGGCGGGGGAAACCCGGGCCGGCCGCGGCCGCCACTGGTTCGGTCACCGCGCCGCACCGCGCTGACGCAGCCGCTGACCGCGGGGCCGCCGTTCGCCCCCGGGCAGCTCCCCGCCGACGCGGCCGGGCGGCCGCAGCTCGCGCCGGCCGCCCGGCCGCCTCCCGGCCCCCGTTATGCCTCGGGCAGGGCCGTGCGCAGGGCGGTACGTCCCTGGTCCCAGGCCGCGCGGATGCTCGCGGCGAGCCGGTCCTCCAGCAGGACCGTCGCCGCGCAGCCGAAGGCCACGTCCTCCTCCAGGGCCGGTTCGTCGGCGAGGAGACCGCCGATGACCTCCCGGCGCACGACCTGCTCGTGGACGGCGTCGGCCTCGACGTGCTCGGCGTAGAAGTGCTCGGCGGCGGGCCCCGCTCCGCACCGGCGCATGGCCTTGGCCAGCCGCCGGGAGCCTGGCGAGGAAGTGACCTCGACGCAGGCGAAGTGCCCCACGAGGGCGCCCCGCAGGGAGCGGTGCAGCCCGAAGAGGGACATCAGGTTCACGGTGGCGAGCAGCGGCGCGGTGGCGTGGTCCAGATAGCGCCCGTAGGTGGCGTCCAGGCCCAGGTCACCCATCAGGTCCGCGAAGAGGCGGGCGTGGATGTCGGCGGCGCGGCCGGCGCCGAACTCGTCGTACTCGATGGCCACCATCCCGGCCTTCGCCCGGCCGGTGAGCCGGGGGATGACCCAGACGTGCGGGTCGGCCTCCTTGAGGTGGTAGAGGGAGCGCAGGGCGGCGTACTCGCGCAGCTGCCACAGTTCCCCGTCCGTCTCCAGGTGGTGGCTGAGGCTGCCGGAGAGGTCCACCGGTTCGACGAGGAGCGGGGCGAAGGCGTCCTCGACGGACCGGGGGCCGTCGGCCAGGTCGGTGCGCAGGGCATGCAGGAAGCGGGTCTCCAGGGCCTGGCGCAGGCGCAGCAGGTCCGGGTCCCATTCCCGTTCGTCGTCCACCCCTTCGAAGCCGCGGTAGTGCAGCTCGTAGAGCAGGTAGAGCGCAAGCTGGAGGTCCTCGCCCCAGGGGTCGGCCTTCAGGACGGATCCGCCTGCGTACGCCGGCGGGCGGCCCGAGCGCAGTGCTTCGACCACGGCGTTCGACAGCGTGCCCCGCCCCTCGGCCAGCAGCGGGCCCGGACCCGCGGCGGTCGCCGTCGTACTCGGGCTGGGAGGTGTCATCGCGGGTTCCTGTCCTCGGGCGGCGAGGAGGCTCGCTCGCGGGGGCGGTGGCTGGTGTCGCACCAGGGGTAGGTGCGGCTGCGGCGGCAGGTGCACACCGCGACCACGAAACGGTCGGAGCGGGCGACCGTGCCGTCGTCCAGGACGATCTCGACGGGGCCTTCGACCAGGACGGGGCCCTGGGGATCCACGGTCACCCGGCGGGCGGGCGCCGGAAGTCGGCCGGCCGGCTCCGGCGCGCCGTCGGCCGGGACGGCGCCGGGCGTGCCCGCGTGACCGGCGCCGGGCGTGCCCACGTGACCGGTGCCGCAGCCGGGCGCGCCGGGGGTGTCGGGGGTGTCAGCGGTGCCGGGCACGGATGACCACCAGCTCTTCCCATTCCTCCGCCTCGGCCGCCAGTCCCTGGCGCTCCAGCCAGGCGCGCCGTGAGCGCAGGACGGGTCCCCACGGTACGGAGGCCCTCGCCGCCACCCTCGCGGACAGGCCGGCGCGCGCCAGGCCGTCCACGGTCCGCTCGGCGCCGCACATCCCGGAGTGCACCATCAGCAGCACACCGTCGGGACGCAGCAGGGCGGGGGCCCTGGCGCAGATGCGGTCGATGACCGCGCGCCCGTCCGGGCCGGCGTCCCAGGCGCGCTCCGCTCCGCGGGAGGGGAGGCCGGCCTGCGGCGAAGGGACGTAGGGCGGGTTGGTGAGGATCAGATCGAAGCGCCGGCCGGCGGTGCGGGCGGCGAAGTCGCCGTGCAGCACCCGCAGGGGCAGCCGCCGGCGCGCGGCGTTGATGCGGGCGGTGACCACCGCGGACCAGGAGACGTCGACGGCCGTGACGCGCGCTCCCCTGCCCGCCGCGTGCAGGGCCAGCGCGCCGGTGCCGGTGCCGATCTCGAGCGCTTCCGTATGCGGTCCGAGGTCTTCGTGCGAGAGGGCGTCGGCGAGGAACCGGGTGTCCGCCTGCGGCTGGTAGACGCCCGGAAGGGCGATCAACCCGGCAGGCAGTGTGCCCGAGGTCAGAGCGATGGTGGACACCGCGTACCTCCGGATGCGAAGGCGGTCCGCCGAGGCGGACCGCGGTGAGTGACGACACTGGGCGGCTGCCCGTCGGCGGGCTCCGCATCCGCGGTTGCGTCGATCTTCGGAGGATCAGACGGAAAGTGCCGCCCGACTTTCGGAGAAGTGGCGGCACATTTCGATTCCGTGGTGGTGTGCACGCGCGTCCGCGGGGCAGGAGGGGCGAAGCCACGATCTTGAACGGAAGGACACACACCATGCTGATGGCCCACCCCGCGCTGCTGCCCGGGCTCGTCGAGCGCTACTGGAGCCTGTCCGTGCTGGAAGCGGCGGAGGCGGAGGGCTCGCCCGTGCACGAGCAGCTGTGCGACGTCGCCCGGGCGCTGTGCGTGGCGACCGGCACCTCCAGCGTGGACGCGGCCCTGGTGGCCGCCCGCCACAACCTGCCGGGGGCCGGCCCGCTCGACGACTCGCTGCTGGCCCGCACGCCGGCGTCCGGCGAGCCCGTCACCGCCTAGCAGTGCTGTGACCGGAAGGGTTTGCCGGTCACCGGCCGGGAACGCCCCGGTGTGAGGCGGCCGGGCCCCGCGGGGCCCGGCCGGTGGGAGCGCTCAGGCGCTGGGCACGGCCAGCGGGTCGGCCTTCGGGGCGTCGGCCTTGGCGGCCTCCATGCGTTCGCCGAGGTCCTTGAGCTCGTTGCGTCCCATGGCCTTGCGGACCTCCGGGAACCACTCCTGCTCCTCTTCCTCCACGTGGTGGCGGACGTTCTCCATCAGCACCGACATCTTCGCGTCGAAGCGCTCGTCGGACACTTCCATGCCCTTGAGCTCGGAGAGCATCCACAGGACCGCGTGGTGCTCCTCGATGCTCTCCAGCACGTGGTCCTTGGTGTCGGGAGCGGCTTCGCGAGCCGCCGGGTAGAAGAGCTGCTCTTCGATCCAGGCGTGGACGGTGAGCTCCTCGATCACCCGGTCGGCGATCGTCCGCTTCTCCTGCGCGGCGTCGTCGCCGGCCTTCTCGAACTGCTTGAACAGCTTCTCCACGGTCTTGTGGTCTTCCTTGAGCAGCACGATCGCATCCATGGGGGTTCGCCTTCGCGGGGAGGGGGCAGGGACCGGAGCGCCGGACGTCCGGGGAGCCCCGCTTGGCGTCGGCCAGGCCGCCGAACAGGCCGGCCGGGCACAAGTGGACGACCGACGGGCGGCTCGGGCGGCCGGCGAGGGGCACGGAGCCGGGGCACCGGTCCAAGGACACCGCTGCCGACGGCCCGGACCGCGTGCGACACGCGGTGTGTGGGCCATCCGGTCGGCCCGCGCTGATCGTGTGCGGACGGGCCGGGGCCCGGCGGCCCGGCGTGCGCGGGTGGTGACCGCCGGGCCCCGGCCCGTCCTCGCGGATGCCCGTCAGGCGGGCGGCATCCCGAAGGGGCCGCGGCTGTAGTAGGTGCCCAGCTCCTCGTGGTAGCCGTCGTCGCCCAGATGCGTCTCGCGGTGGAACTCGGGGGCGTTCTTGATCTGTTCCTTCGTCCGGTCCACGTAGATCTTCTTCTCGACGGGGTCGACCCGGGTGACCGTGCCCGCGGGCAGGAGGACCTCCTTGCCGAAGATCCACACGCCGGTGTCGACGACGATGTAGGCGTCGCCCGCCTCATCGGAGTGCTTGTCCACCTTGCCGATGCTGCCGTCGCTCGCCTTGACCTTGTAGCCGGTGAGGTCGGCGCCCGCCAGGTGGCCAGAGGTCTCCTGGTAACTCCACACGTGCTCGGTCATACCCAGAACAGCTCCTTCCGGGGCCCATGAGCCGCGGGTCCTTCCCGCCGCATTTCCTTGTTCCCGCGTGCCCCGCCCGCAGTGATTCACGCAGCTCACGCAGGACCGGGGTGGCCTCCGATCCTTGGAGGCAACCAGTTCCCTGCTGCGTCACGGAAACCACCCCGGCACCGTTCGGATACCCGGGTTATCCGGTGATATCCGGCCACCCGCATGGGCGGGGAATGACGTCGCGGCATGGGGGCGGACAGGACGGTGGGCCGCCCCCACCGGGAGACGGGGACGGCGGCACAGGGTGGTCGGTTCGGCACGGATTGCGAAGGTCCTCCTCCGGCCGCATGGTGGGCATGGGCACCACTGTCCCCAGGAAGGAGCCGCCGGCCGGGTGTCGCCGCCCACCGCTCCAGGGTCCGAGCCCACAGCCCCCCGTGATTCCCGTGCACGGAGCGGGGCAGGGGCGCGGAGGACCACCTTTCTGCCGAAGGAATCGCCGTGATATTCACCGTGCTCCTCGTGCCGCCCCTCCTCCTCTGCGCCATGCTGGCCCTCGGCCGCTACGAAGAGCGCATGCTCGATCCACGGGAAGCAGAGCCCGAGCCCCTCGGCCGGCACCTACGGTCCGTACTGGACCCCGCGCTGGAGCCCGAGCTGCCCCCCGTCGCCCCGGCCTACACACCCGCCCGCTCCCACCACGGCCGCCACGCGGCCTGAGTACGGGGCTGCCGACGGTGCCGACGGGGCCGCCGAGCAGTCCGATGCGCAGCGGCCGGCGGCCGGGGCGGGTGACCGGCGCCGTGCCCCCGTCAGCGCTCCCTGGTCACCGCATCGGTCAGCGCCTGCACGGTGGTGAGGCTTCCGAGGTCCACGCCGTCCTGGACGTGGAATCCCGCGGCCTTCAGGTCGGCCAGTACGCCGATCACCGCGGCGTCGTCCAGCCCGAGGTCATCCGCAAGGTCCGTCTGCGGCTCCAGCCGCTCCACGGACCGCCCGCTGTGTCTGGCCACGATCCGCGCCACTTCGATGTCCCACTGCATGGTTTCCCCTCCGGCCGGTCTGTTGTCCTTCGTCCGACGTCGTTGGCCGTCGTCCGTGGTCGTCCTCCGCCTGTACCCCCGGTCGGCGTCCGTCCAACCGGCCGGCACCCGACGGAATGCGCGCGGGACGCCATCCGGCCGCGGCCCGTTTGAGGTTCGCGGTCGCGGTCACACGAGGGGACGAACGTTGTTCCCATCCATCAGGGAGTGATCAGCTGTGTCGGACAACGAGAAGAGCCAGGCCAAGGTGGAACAGGCCGAGGGCAAGCTCAAGGAGACGGCCGGCCGCGCTGTGGGCAACGAGCGGCTGACGGCCGAGGGGCGCGCCGAACAGGCGAAGGGTGACGCCCGTCAGGCCAAGGAGAAGATGAAGGACATCTTCAAGCACTGACCCGCACCACCTGTATGAGCCGCGGTCCCGAGCCCTGTGGGTTTCGGGACCGCGGCGCGCGCGAACAACTGAGGGAGGGCTCCCGGATGATGTCATCGGGGGAGGAAAGGGGCGCGGGCGCGGCCGGGGCCGACTCCGCGTCGGTGGGGGGCGACCTGGTGCTCGCGATAGGGCTCGCCGCGGCGTGCGTGGGGGGCCTGGCCGTGTTCCTCAACGCCGCCGGCGCGGCCGGCAGCGGGATACCCGTGGTGCCCGTCGCCACGGTGGTCGTCCTGGTGGTCGGTGTGGCGCTGGCCCGGTGGAGCGTGGCGCCGGTCCGGCGCAGGTACCGGGCGCGCACGGTCCGTGCGGCGGCCGTCCCGGCCGTCCCGGCCGGCCCGCCTGGGCCGGGCGACCTCGGCGACCTGCTGGTGGCCCCGCAGCCCGCGCCCGAGGTGCCGGCCGTCGCCGAACAGGCCCTGGACCACGCCGGGGCCGACCCCGACGGCTTCGAGCACACCGTCGCGGCCCTGTGCGCGCGGGACGGCTGCTCACCGGTGGAAGTGGTCGGCGGCGCGGGCGACCTGGGCGCCGACGTGATCGCGACGACCGCCGGGGGACTGCGGGTCGTCGTGCAGTGCAAGCACTACTGCGACGGCAACCGCGTGGGATCGCAGGACCTCCAGCGCTTCGGCGGAACCTGCTTCGCCGTGCACGAGGCCGACATCGCGGTCGTCGTGACCACCAGTTCCTTCACCGCGCCCGCCGAGGAGTACGCCGCCACCTGCGGGATCATCTGCATCGACGGCGAAGCGCTGGCGGCCTGGACCGAACTGGCCGCTCCCCCGCCCTGGGAGGCGAGTGGCCGCGACCACGCGTCGCGGATGTCGACGGCCTGACGGCACACTGGTTGTACGGCGTGCGACCGCGGACGCGGCCGCATGTCACCGGCGCCGCCCGAGCCCCGCGCGAGGACCCGTCGCGAGGCCCACCCGCCGCCCCCACCGGGAGGTACGCATGAAGATGCTGATCAACAGTCCGGAGACCGTGGTCGCCGACGCCCTGCGGGGGATGGCCGCCGCCCATCCGGATCTGGACGTGGACGTGGAACGGCGGCTCGTCGTACGGCGGGACGCGCGCGAGGGCGGCCGCGTGGGGCTGGTGTCCGGGGGCGGCTCCGGGCACGAGCCGCTGCACGGCGGTTTCGTGGGGTACGGAATGCTGTCGGCCGCCTGTCCCGGGGAGGTGTTCACCTCGCCGGTGCCCGACCAGATGACGCGGGCCGCGGGCGCCGTGGACTCCGGACACGGCGTGCTGTTCATCGTCAAGAACTACACCGGTGACGTGCTGAACTTCGACATGGCCGCCGAGCTCGCCGAGGAGGACGGGCTGCGCGTCGAGCGGGTACTGGTCAACGACGACGTCGCGGTGACCGACAGCCTGTACACCGCCGGCAGGCGCGGCACCGGCGCGACCCTCTTCGTGGAGAAGATCGCCGGGGCGGCCGCCGAGGAGGGCAGGCCGCTGGAGGAGGTCGTGGCCGTGGCCCGGCGGGTCAACGAGCGCTCGCGCAGCTTCGGCGTGGCCTTGAGCGCTTGTACGACGCCCGCCAAGGGCAGCCCGACCTTCGACCTGCCGGACGGGGAACTGGAGCTCGGAGTGGGGATCCACGGCGAGCCCGGCCGCGAGCGGCGCGCGATGATGCCGTCGCGGGAGATCGCCGACTTCGCGGTGGGCGCCGTGCTCGACGACCTGGCACAGGTGGGCCCATCCGACGGCCCGGTCCTGGCGCTGGTCAACGGCATGGGAGCGACGCCCCTGCTGGAGCTGTACGGCTTCCACGCCGAGGTCGTGCGGGTGTTGGAGGCCCGCGGCGTGCCGGTGGCGCGCGCGCTCGTCGGGAACTACGTCACGTCGCTGGACATGGCGGGCTGCTCGGTGACGCTGTGCCGGGCCGACGAGGAGACGCTGCGGCTGTGGGACGCGCCCGTGCAGACGGCCGCGCTGCGCTGGGGTCGTTGAGGGCCGCTGACCGTAGGGTGACATCGGGTGCCGCCGGGGACCACCGGCGGAGCGATCCGAGGCGAGGAGATCCGGTGCGTGACGCAGACTTCTTCCAGCGCTGGATGGCGGCCGTCGCGGCCTCCGTGGAGCGCGAGGCGGACCACCTGACCGAGCTCGACTCCCCCATCGGGGACGCCGACCACGGGAGCAATCTGCTGCGCGGTTTCCACGCGGTCCGCGCCGCCCTCGACACCGAGGCTCCGACGGCGCCGGGCGCGGTGCTCCAGCTCGCCGGGCGGACCTTGATCTCGACGGTGGGAGGCGCCTCGGGACCGCTGTACGGGACGCTGCTGCGGCGCACGGGCAAGGAGCTCGGGGACGCGGCCGAGGTCTCGGACGACGCGTTGCGCGAGGCCCTGAACGCCGGGGTCGGGGCGGTGGCGCAGCTGGGTGGGGCGGCGCCCGGCGACAAGACGATGCTGGACGCCCTGGTGCCCGGGGTCGCGGAGCTGGGCACCTCCTACCGGGCGGCCGCGGACGCCGCGGACGCCGGGGCGCGAGCGACGGTCCCGATGCAGGCGCGCAAGGGCCGGGCCAGTTACCTCGGCGAGCGCAGCATCGGCCACCAGGATCCGGGCGCGACCTCGTCCGCGCTGGTGCTGGCGGCGCTGGCGG
Organism: Streptomyces sp. CB00455; assembly: GCF_001905445.1. Classification (GTDB taxonomy): domain Bacteria; phylum Actinomycetota; class Actinomycetes; order Streptomycetales; family Streptomycetaceae; genus Streptomyces. The sequence continues at coordinate 448,592 of NZ_LIVQ01000005.1, forward strand.
ACGTCGCGGCCGCCTCCGGCGGCGGGGATGCGGACGGTACGCGATGACCGGCCCGGAAGCGGGGCGCGCGGAGCCCGGGCAGGTCGGTGTCGTGCTGGTCTCGCACAGCGCGCAGGTCGCCGAAGCGGTGGCGGAGCTGGCCAGGGGTCTGGCGGCCGGCGGACCCACGGCCCCGGTGACCGCGGCGGGCGGGACGCCCGGCGGCGGTCTCGGCACGAGCGCGGAGCTGATCGTCGCGGCCGCACGGGAGGTCGACCGCGGGGCCGGGGTCGCCCTGCTGGTGGATCTCGGCAGCGCCGTGCTGACGGTGAAGGCCCTCCTCCTGGAGGACGAACTGCCGCCGGACTCGCGGCTGGTGGACGCGCCGTTCGTGGAGGGCGCGGTGGCGGCGGTGGTCACCGCCTCCACCGGGGCTCCCCTGTCGGAGGTCGTTTCGGCCGCGGGCGAGGCGTACACCTACCGCAAGGCCTGACCCGGCGGCGCGGCGGGACGGGGCAACCAGCCGGGCCCTGCGGCACGGCTGGACGCGGCAACCGGGCCGGGCCGGCCCGGCGGGGCGGGGCGGCCCCACGCGGTGAACAAGCCGGGCCCCGCCCGGCGGTCTGCCCGGCAGGGCCGCCGGGCAGGCCGGGCGGATCCCGGAGCCGGCCGTCGCGGGCCCGCGACCGTCAGCGGCCCCGGAGGTTCTCGATCTCCCGGCGCTCGCGCTTGGTGGGGCGGCCGGCGCCCCGGTCGCGAATGCCCACCACCGCGGCTTCGACCCGGGTCGGCGGCGGCGGACTCTTGTCGATGAGACACTCGGCGGCCACCGGAGCGCCCACCCGCTTGGACACGGGCCTGCGGACCACGACGATGCGCTCACGTCCCGCGTGGAAGAGCCGTACCTCGTCACCCGCCTTCACGGGCTGCGCGGGCTTGGCGCGCTCCCCGTTGACCTTCACGTGGCCCGCCCGGCAGGCGGTCGCCGCGGTCGAGCGGGTCTTCGTCAGGCGCACGGACCAGATCCAGGCATCGACCCGTACGGATCCCGTCTGCGCCCCTGTTCCCCCGTGTGCAGTTGCCTCGTCAGCCATGCCCCGACTCTAGTGCCGTGGCCGGCTGCCGGCGGTGGCGTGCCGCCACCGAGCCGGTTGCGCCTCCGGGTGGACAGCAGGATTGCGTCCGGCATGTCTTCCCGAGCCGGCGGCGGACCACCTTTTGGCCGATGCCACAAGAGGACCCGCATCTGCGATGGAGATGCCCCCAAGAGAATTGCACATGCCCGGATGATGCGCCTACCTTGTCGCACATGCAGTCCTACAAACCGGGGCGGGCGGCCCGTCACCCGTGAGGCCGCCGAGGAATCCGGTACGGAAGGCCGGCGTGCAGGCCACCGCCCGCGTGACGTCGCCGTCGTGCACGGCGACCGCCCCTGGGGCGGGGCCGCCCCGCCGCCCTCCGGCCCGGCGGCGGCCCGTCCCGGCCTCCACCGCCCGGCGCGGCACCATCCCGTTCGCGCCACCCGCACTCCACACCCGCACCCCGAACGCCCCCCACCCGCTCCGCCCGTCACCGGCGCGGGTCAGCACCGCGCGCAACCGGCACCCGGCCGGGCGCCGACCCGACCGAGGAGCACCCGCCATGTACGCGATCCCCCACCGCCGCCGGGCGGCCGCCGCCGCGCTGACCGCCGCCCTGCTCGTCCCGCTGGCCGCCTGCGGCAGCGACGACGAGCAGAGCGCCGCCGCCCCTTCCGCCGGGGCCTCGTCCCCCGCCTCCGCCGCGCCCGAGGCCGCGAACCTCACGGTCCTCGCCGCGTCCTCGCTCACCGATGCCTTCAAGACCGCGGGCGCCGCATACGAGAAGGCCCACCCGGGCACGAGGGTCACGTTCTCCTTCGCCGGTTCGCAGGAGCTCGCCGCGCAGGTCAAGCAGGGGGCGCCCGCCGACGCCCTGGTGACCGCGGACACCAGGACCATGGACGGCCTGCGGTCCGAGACCGGCGAGGCCACGGTCATCGCGAAGAACCGCCTGGTCATCGCGACGGGCAAGGGCAACCCGTTCAAGATCGACGAATTGAAGGACCTCGCCGACACCAAGGTCAAGGTCGTACTGGCCGCGCCCGAGGTCCCGGTCGGCCGCTACGGCAAGGAGATCCTGGACAAGCAGGGCGTCACCGTGAAGCCCGTCTCCCAGGAGCCCAACGTCCGTGCCGTGCTCGGCAAGGTCGAGCTGGGCGAGGCCGACGCGGGTCTCGTCTACAAGACCGACTCGGCGAAGTCCGGTGACAAGGTCGTCGCCGTGGACATCCCGGACGACCAGAACGCCGTGGCCTCCTACCCGGCCGCCGCGCTGAAGCAGTCCAAGAACGCCGAGGCCGCAGCCGCCTTCGTGGCCTGGCTGAGCAGCCCGGAGGCGCAGAAGATCCTCCAGGACGCCGGTTTCCAGCAGGCGTAGCCGGGCCCGCGCCCGCACACGGAAAGGGGCTGCCCGGCCGGGGGACGGGCGACCCCGCGCTCCCTGCCGGGCCCTGCCCGCCGGTACGGGCCCCGTACGGGCGGCCGACGTACGCTCTCCCCGCCGCCCCACCCGAGCCAGGAACCCTCATGAGCAGACTCCGCCGCACCCGTACCCGGCCCCCCGTGGCCCTGGCGCTGCCCGCGCTGCTGGCCGTCGCGTTCCTGCTGCTGCCGCTGATCGGCATCCTCGGCCGCACGCAGTGGGGGGAGGTCGCCACGCACCTCGGCAGCCCCGGTGTGGTCCGGGCGCTGAAGCTCTCGCTCGTGGTGTCCCTGTGGGCCCTCGGCCTCTCGCTGCTCCTCGGTGTGCCGCTGGCCTGGCTGCTGGCCCGCGTGGAGTTCCGGGGCAAGGCCCTGGTCCGTTCGCTGGTGCTGCTCCCGATGGTGCTGCCGCCCACCGTGGGCGGTGTGGCCCTGCTGCTCGGCTTCGGGCGGCGCGGGCTGCTCGGGCCGTGGCTGGAGGAGACCTTCGGGGTCACCCTGCCCTTCCACACGTCGGGGGCCGTCGTCGCCGCCACCTTCGTGGCCATGCCGTTCCTCGTCATCAGCCTGGAAGGCGCGCTCGGTGGGCTCAGGCAGAGCTACGAGGAGACCGCCGCCTCCCTGGGTGCCTCACCGGTGCGGGTGTTCCTCACGGTGACGCTGCCCATGGTGGCGCCCGGGCTGACCGCCGGGGCCGCGCTCACCTGGGCCCGCGCGCTCGGCGAATTCGGCGCGACCATCACCTTCGCCGGCAATCTGCCCGGCACCACCCAGACGCTGCCGCTCCAGGTGTACCTGCTGCTCCAGGACCAGCCGGAGGCGGCGACCTCCGTCTCGCTGCTGCTCCTCGTGATCGCCATGGCCGTGCTGATCGCCCTGCGCGGCCGCTGGACGGGGCTCCCGGCCGCCGGCCGGACCGCGGAGGCGCCGGCGGTGGCCGAGGAGGCGCCACCGACCGCCGCCGATGCCGGTGCCGACCGGTTCGGGACGGGACCGGCGGCGTCCGATGCCCGGGAGGGGACGGGGCCCGGGACGGCCGCGCCGCGGGACGCCGGCCACTGGCCGCTGCACGCCACCGTCACCGGCTTCAACCGGCTCACGCTCGATGCCGAACCCGGCACCACCATCGCGGTCGTCGGGGAGAACGGCGCGGGCAAGACCACCCTGCTGCGGGCGCTCCTCGGCCTGACCCCGCGGGCCCACGCCGACCTCAGGCTCGGCGACGCCGACGTCACCGCGCTGGCGCCGCACAGGCGCCAGGTGGCCTGGGTCCCGCAGGACGGCGCGCTGTTCCCGCACCTGAGCGCCCTGGCCAACACGGCGTACGGGCTGCGCGCCCGCCGGGTGCCGCGCGCCGAGGCCCGCCGCGAGGCACAGGACTGGCTGGACCGGCTCGGCGTCGGTCACCTCGCCGGGCGCAGGCCCGCCCAGCTCTCCGGCGGCCAAGCCCAGCGCGTCGCGCTCGCGCGCGCCCTCGCCGCCCGTCCCCGGCTCCTGCTACTGGACGAACCCCTCGCCGCCCTCGACCAGACGACGCGGGCCCAGGTCCGGCACACCCTGCGCACCCATCTGGCGGGCTTCGGCGGGGTCTGCCTGATCGTCACGCACGACCCCGTCGAGGCGGTGTCGCTGGCCGACCGGGTCCTCGTGCTCGCCGACGGTCAGACCCTCCAGGACGCGCCGCCCGCGGAGGTGACCCGGCACCCGCGTTCCCCGTGGGTGGCCCGGATGCTGGGCCGCAACGCCTGGCCGGGCACCGCCTCGGGCGACGGCCTCGCCCTCGCGTCGGGAGGACACCTGATCGTCGCCGAGACCCTGCCCGAGGGGGCGCAGGCCCTGGCGATCATCGCCCCGGAAGCGGTGTCGGTACACCGGGAGCGACCCGGCGGCAGCCCCCGCAACGTCTGGCAGGGCACCGTACGGGAGATCACCTCGGCCGGCAGCCGGCTGCGCGTCCTCATCGCCTCGGCCCGGGCCCCGGACCTGGTCGCGGAGATCACCCCGACGGCCGCGGCCGAACTGGGTCTCGTCGACGGTTCCCCGGTGTGGACCAGCGTGAAGGCCACCGAGATCACGCTCGTGCGTCTGTAGGGGGGTCCAGCCGATCACGCCGGGCCCCGGGCGCCCGGCCGCCGGGCCGCCCGGCCTCCCGGGTGCCGGGACCCGCCTACGACCGCGATTCCGCCGATTCGGGCGCCTGCGCCGGCTCGCGGCCGAGGCCGGTCTGGTGCGGGAGCGCGGCGGGCGCCTGCGCACCGGCCGGTGCGCTCCGCGGCCACCTGCGGGCAGCGCGCCCGCCTCCGTGACGGCACGCTCGGCAAACCCCCTGGGGCCCGCGGACCCCCGGGGCCGCACTCAGCCGACGGCCGCCACCGGCGCGGTGACGCTGAATTCGCACCAGACGCACTTGCCGCCGCCCCGGGGCTCCACGCCCCACTCGTCCGCGAGACGGTCCACCAGCAGCAGTCCGCGCCCCGACACCGCCCAGTCCCCCGCGTCGCGCGGCCGCGGCAGGGCGCTGCTGGAGTCCTCCACCTCGATCCGGATCCGCCCGTCGGCCGTGAGGCGCATGCCGACCTGGCCGCCGCCCTCCGTGTGGACGAGGGCGTTGGTCATGAGCTCGTCCGCCGCCAGTTCGATCTCGTCGGCGCGGTCCCGCGCCCCCCAGGCGGCCACCGCCGCGCGGATCAGGTGGCGGGCCATCGCCGGGGCCCGCGGATCGCCCGGTTCCAGCCGCTGGTGCAGCGGGCCGCCGCCGGGGGCGGTGGGGGTGCCGCGCCGGCGCAGGACGAGCAGGGCCATGTCGTCCCCGCCGCCGGAGTCACCGACCAGTTCGCACAGGACGTCGGCGAGCCCCTCCACCTCGACGGGGCCCTCACACACCGCGTCCATGAGTTCCCGCATGCCGGTGTCGGGATCGGCGCCGGGTCGTTCGATCAGACCGTCGGTGCACAGCAGCAGCGTGTCCCCGGGGTGCAGTTCGTGGGCGGTGACGGGGTAGCCCGAGCCGGTCCCCGGCTGGTCATGGGGTTCCAGCCCCAGCGGCAGCCCGCCCGCCGCCCGGATCCGGTGGCAGCTGCCGTCCCCCCGCCGCACCACGGGGTCGAGGTGGCCGGCCCGCACGATCCGGACCATCCCGGTGGTGAGGTCCACCTCGGCGTAGGTGCACGTGGCGAACCGCTCCGTCTCCAGCTCCCGCAGGAAGGCCGAGGCCCGCGCCATCGCGGTGCCGGGGGTGTGCCCCTCGGTGATGTAGGCGCGCAGGACGATGCGCAGCTGGCCCATGACCGCGGCCGCGTCCGTGTCGTGCCCCTCGACGTCGCCGACCATCACCCCGACCCGGCCCCCGCCGAGCGGGATCACGTCGTACCAGTCGCCGCCGATGTCCTGCCCCATCCGTGCGGAGCGGTACCGCACGGCGATCCGCGCACCCGGCACCTCGGGGATCCGGCGGGGCAGCATGGCCCGCTGCAGGCCCTCCGCCAGGTCGTGTTCCTGTTCGAAGAGGATGGCGCGCTGGAGGCTCTGCGCGATGCCGCTGGCGAGCGCCATCAGCAGGTTGCGCTCTTCGGCGGTGAAGTCGCCCTGGCGGGTGTAGAGCAGCCCCAGCGCCCCGACGGGCCGTCCCTGGGCGATGAGCGGCAGGTAGACCCCGCTGCGCACGGACAGGGGTTCGATGTACGGCCACAGCATCGGGTAGCGGCCCTGGAACGCCTGCCGCGAGGCGATGAAGACGGGCTGCATGGTGCGTACGGCCTCGCTCATCGGGTATTGCGCGTCGATCCGGGTGTACTCGATCTCCGGGACGTACGAGCCGAGCTGTCCTTCCGCGACGAGATGGATGCGGGCTCCGTCGACGACGCCCAGCATCACGCTGACCGCGCCGAGGTGCCCGAGGGCCTCGGGGTCCTTGAGGACGTCGGTGACGTCGGTGACGGTGCGGGCGTGGGCGAGGATGGCCGTGGTCCGCTCGACGACGCCCGTCATCCGGCGCCGCCCCTCGGAGCGGTCCCCGGTGGCGCCCGGCTCGCCGGGGTCGTGGGCGGCGTCGCGCAGGATGCCGATGACGCGGTACGGCTTCCCGTGCGGGTCGCGCACGAAGTGCCCCTGGATGTGCGTCCAGGAAGGGGCGCCGTCGCGGCGGCGGCTGCGGACGTAGACCCCGTAGTGACTGCGGCCGCCCTCGATCGCCTGGGTCACCCGGGCGTCGATCCGGTCGGCTTCGGCCGGCGGGATGCGGCGCAGCAGTCCGCCGGTGGTTCCGTCGAACTCGTCGGGGCGCAGGTCGAGGACCTCCAGCGCCGTGGGGTCCAGGAACATCCGGCCGCTGACGAGGTCCCAGTCGAAGGTGCCCATGCGGTTGAGCGCGAGGCTCGTGTCCGGCCTCGCGGGCCATGCGACCGCGGAGTCCTCCGCCCTCTGGGCCATGCAGCAAGGGTCTCACCCTCCCCCGCCTTTCTCCTCATGACGGACGTCCGTCCGCCTACGGGGAGTGCGGGGCCGGCTCGGTACCGGTCGGGGCGGTGGCGGCGGACGAGGTGGCCGTCGCCGGGCCGGCGGGCAGGTGCGCCCGGGCGGAGGCGGCGGGCGGGCCGGACCGGTCGGAGCCGCTCGGCGACCCCCTCCGGTCGGCCGGCCCGGCAGGGCGCGACTGCGGGGGCGTGCCGGTGTCCGGCGGAGTCTCGCCGGAGGTGTCGGAAGGCGATGCGCCGGGCGTGTCCGGCGAGCTGTCACCCGGCGTGTCCGAAGGGGATTCCCCCGGGGTGTCCGAGGGGCTGTCCCCCAGCGTGTCCGAGGGACTCTCGCGCGGTGTGTTTCCGGGGGTGTCCGAGGGCGCGTGGCTCCGCCGGTCTCCCGGGGTGCGGCCCGGCGTGCGGCCCGGTGTTCCGCTGGCGTGCGGCGGGGTCGCGGGCGACGAGCGGGCCGGCGGCGGCGTGAGGGGGGCGGGGGTGCGGACCACCGGCGGCGGGACGGGTTCGTCGCGCGCGGGGTCGGGGCCCCGCTCACGCCCGTACCAGCGCCCCTCACGCTGGTCGTAGATCACGAACGTGTCCACGACGGTCTCCGCCGGGGCGATCACGACGGTTTTCGCGGGCTCGTACGAGCTCCAGGGCTGCCCGAAGCGCTTGGGGTCGGCCTTCAGCGCGACCGGCGGTCCCAGCGGGTTCCCGCAGGCACACCGCACCCGCGGCACCCCTCTGTCGTCCACCAGTACGGCCGTCCCCGCCTGGAGGACGGCCTGGTAGGCGACAGCGCCGCCGTCGCGGTAGCCGTGGTTGGTGACCCGGATGTCCGAGCGCAGCTGGACCGGGGTGAGCGAGCGCAGGTAGCCCGGGACGGCCGCCGGCTGCAGGCCGAGCGCCGAGGCGAAGGCACTGTTCTTCGCGGGCTGGGCGGAGAGCAACTCGACCTGCTTGTCGACGTCGCAGCCGGCGACGCCCTTGGTGCCTCCGTACAGCCCCGGCGAGGCCCCGCTGACACTGCGGATCCCGGAGGCGCCCGGGGTGGCACCGGTCGTGCCGGTGGCGGGCGGCGGCGGGCTCTGGGGCGGCGCCGTGTCCTGTCGCGTCGCCGTGGATTCGGTGAAGGGGTCCGGGCCGGAGGCCGCGGCAGGCTGGAGGAAGACCTCGCCGCCGGCCTTGTCGGCGGTCCCGCTGGGCCGGGTCAGCACCACGGCCAGGGCCACGACCGCCGCCACCGCGACCAGCACGGTGGCCAGCCGGGGCACGGACCGCCACCACGGGCCGCCGGCCCGGCCGCCGGCCCCGTCGCCACCGCCGTCCCCGCCCGCCCCGCCCGCCCCGCTGCTCGCGCCGCCCGGTCCGCTGGGCGGACCGGCCGGCGGTGGCGAGTCGGGAGGTCCCTGCCGGCCGCCCGAGAGCGGGCCGGAGGGCGGTCCCGTGGGGCGCGCGGCGGAGGTCGTCGGCTGCTGGGACGGATCCTGGTCGGGGTTCGTGCTCACGGGCTCTTCTTCCTGGCGGAGGAGTTCCCTGCGGACCATTGTGTGCGTCGCTGCGGTGGTGCCCGCAAGCCGGGGCTGCCTACGGTGGCGGGGTGAGCCAGACGCCGACACGACCATCGCCCGGGGGCTCAGGACCGGCCGGCCGGGCGTGGCGCGACGCCTGCGCCGCGGTCCTCGCCGGCTTCGCCGTGATGATCGCGGTCGCGGCGGCCGGACTGGCCTGCGCCGGAGCCGGCAGCCTGCCGGGCGGCGCGTTCCCGCGGGTGGTCGCCGCCGTCGTGGTGATGGCGGCCGGCGGCTCCGTCGAGGTGGCGGGTGACGCCGGACTCCTGGCCGATGCCGGTGCGAGCCTGTCCGTCCTCCCCCTCTCGGTGAGCCTGGCCGGCGCCCTCACGACCGGGTACGCGTTCCTGCGCCCCCTGCACAACCGGGCCGTGACCCGCCCCGGCGAACTGACGGCGCGTGCGGCGCCCTTGGCGCTCCTGTGGCTCCTTGCGCTGGGCGGGACGGCGCTGTTCGCCCGCCAGAACTTCGCCCTCTCCACCGCGGACTCCTCCCTGGGGGACCTCGGCGACCTCCTGGGCTCGGCGCCGACCGTGGGCTTCCGGGCGGCCCTGCCCGCCACCCTGTTCTTCGGACTGCTCTGGATCCTGGGCCTGTTGCTGATCGCCCTGCTGGTCTCCCGCCGCGCTCCGCTCCCGGCCGCCCTGGTGCGCTTCCACGCGGCGGTGCGGCCCGCCGCCTTCGCCACCGTCGTACTGCTGCTCGCGTACGTCGTCCTCGGCGCCGGCGTCGGTCTGGTCGCGGCCGTGACCCAGGGGCATGCCGCCCGGACGCTGGCCGTGCTCCTGCTCGGCCTGCCCAACCTCGCCTGGCTCGCCCTCACCCTGGGCTTCGGCGGCGCCTGGGAGGGCAGGGTGGACGGCCCCTTCGGGCTGCCGGTGCCACAGCCGCTGGACGCGGTCCTGCGCGGCCCCGGCCCGTCCACGGTCGATGTCGGCTCGCTCGCGGAGCAGGACCCCCGGGCCTGGTGGCTGGTGGTGGCGGCCGCCGTCCTGCTGCTCGGCGCGGGCGTGCTGGCGGCCGTACGGTCCCCGGCGCGCATCCGCCCGCGCCGGCACGCGCTCCACCTCGGCGTGGCCCTGGCACTGGCCACCCTGACGGTGTGCCTGCTGGGCCGGGTCCAGGCCCGCCTCGGCCTCTCCCTCCTGGGCCTCGGCGACGTGGGCGGCCTGGGCGGCAGGACCGACCTGACCCCCGTCCTGTGGCGCACCGTCGGCCTCGCCCTGCTGTGGGGTGCGGTGGCCGGCTTCCTGGGCGCCCTGGCGGCCCGCCGCCTGCGCCGGCGCGGCCTCGTCGACGAGGCGGCCGCGGTCGCGCGCCCGCACCCCTGACCCGGGCGGTGCGAGGAAGATCCGGCGCGGCGCCCGTCACCGTGCCCCGGAGCGCCACGGCGCTGCCACGGCGCACGACCGGACACCCGGTCGGCCACGGCCCGGCCGGGCGGTCGGCCACGGCCCGGCCGGTCACCGGTCCGGTCCCGCCCGCTCAGTCGCTTCCCCCGGATCCGGGGGTGTCCACGATGCGCGTCGGGGCGTGCCCGCGCTGCCCCTCGGCGCGTTCCGCGGCCGCGCCGGGCGCTTCGGCAGCCGGCCGTACGCCGGCCCCGCCCTCCGGAGCGGCCTGCGCCGGCGGGGGCTGCGGCCCGGGCGGGGCCCCCGGTCCCGCGACGACCGCGTAGGTCGCCAGACGGCTCCCGTCGCCGTACATCCACCGGCCCGCCGTCTCGTCGAAGAGCCACACGGACTCGCCGTCGAGGACGACTCCGGCCCGCAGGCCCCGTACGGCGTGGTGGAAGGACTCGGTGTCGCAGCGCCCCGCCGCGAGGTCGGCGACGGCCCGCCGGTAGCGCTCCAGGGCCCCGGCGCTGCGTTCCAGTTGCGGCCGGGGGTCTTCGGAGTGCCCCGGCGCCCTTCCGCCGGCGGTCGGCGGCGGCTGCGGCACGGCCACCAGGAGCCGCCCGTCCACCCAGGCGGACCACCCGTTGGCGCACATGATCTCGCCCCATTCACCGCGACGGGACAGCAACTGCACGGGCAGGAGGGGGTCCAGGGACGCGGTCGGCCGGGAGACGTCGGGCGCCTCCCAGGCGGCCAGTCCCTCCTGTGGCACGACATGGGTGGGCCGGAAGTCCGGCGCCGGTTCCGGTGGTGTCATCGGCCCGGCCCTACTTCCGCATGATGGCGGGCTCGTGCCGGCGCAGCAGCCGGGCGACCAGTACCCCGAAGAACACCGACAGCGCCGCCAGCGCCCCCAGGTCGATCAGCCACACCCCGGTGCTGTGCGCGAACAGCGGGTCGTCGGCGAGGGGCCCGGGCACGATCGCGCCGAGGTCGATGGTGGCCGCCATGGCGGCGAGTCCCCAGCGCGACGGGACGAGCCACGCGAGCTGCTCGACCACGGGTACTCCTTCCAGATGGAGCAGCGCCCCGCAGAACACGACCTGGACGATCGCGAGCAGGACCAGCAGGGGCATGGTGACCTCTTCCTTCGTGACCAGCGCGGAGATCAGCAGGCCGAGCATCATCGCGGTGACGGACAGCAGTGCCACCGCGATGGTGATCTCCACCAGGGGCGGCATGAGGACTCCCCTGCCGCCCGGGGCGTTGGTCTTCACTCCGAAGAGGCCCACGAGCGTGAGGACCACCGCCTGCGCCACGGTGATGGCCCCCAGCACCACCACCTTGGACATCAGGTAGGCGGAGCGCGACAGGCCGACGGCGCGCTCGCGCTGGTAGACGACCCGTTCCTTGACCAGTTCGCGCACGGCGTTGGCCGCCCCGGTGAGCACGCCGCCGACACACAGGATGAGCAGGGCGTTGACGGCGGTCTCCTGGGTGAGCTCCTTGCCGGCCAGCGCCCGGGCCATGGCGCCCATGACGAAGGGCAGCGCGATCATGATGGCGAGGAAGGTCCGGTCGGCGCTCAGCGCGGCCGCGTACCGTCGCACGAGGGTGGACAGCTGGGACCCCCAGCTCTGGGCCTTGGGCGGCGCGGCGACGAAGGCTCCCGGCGCCGGGGCGTCCCGCGCGGTGGGGTCGTCCGGCCGCCCGGACCGGCGGTCGGCGCCCTCGATGTACCTGCGGTGGAGCGGCGAGGCGGCGTACTCCCGCGCCCAGTCGCGTCCCTGCTGGTCCTCGAATGCCTCGAACGCCTCGGGCCACTGCGTGAAGCCGAAGAAGCCGAGCGTCTCCTCGGGCGGCCCGAAGTAGGCGATGCGCCCGCCGGGGGCGAGGACCAGCAGCCTGTCGCAGACGTCGAGGCTGAGCACGCTGTGGGTGACCACGATGACGGTGCGCCCGTCGTCGGCGAGGCCGCGCAGCATGTGCATCACCGAGCGGTCCATGCCGGGGTCGAGGCCGGAGGTGGGTTCGTCCAGGAAGAGCAGAGAGGGTTTGGTGAGCAGCTCCAGTGCGACGGAGACGCGTTTGCGCTGGCCGCCGGAGAGGCTGTGGATGTGCTGGTCGGCACGCTGGCCGAGACCCAGTTCGGCGATCACCTCGTCGACGCGGGCGGTGCGCTCGTCCCTGGCGGTGTCCTGCGGGAAGCGCAGTTCGGCGGCGTAGGCGAGGGCCCGCCGGACGGTGAGCTGGGTGTGCAGGATGTCGTCCTGCGGGACGAGCCCGATGCGGCTGCGCAGTTCGGCGTAGTCGCGGTAGAGGTCGCGTCCGTCGTACAGGACGCTCCCGCGGGTGGCGGGGCGCAGGCCGGTGAGTGCGCCGAGGAGGGTGGACTTGCCGGCACCGCTGGGGCCGACCACGGCGAGCAGGCATTTTGCGCCGACGGGGAAGGAGACGTCCGCCAGGAGCGTTTTGCGGCCGTGGTCGACGCAGACGGTGAGGCCCTGGACGTCGAGCGACACCTCGCCCGTGTCGACGTACTCCTGGAGCCGGTCCCCGACGAGGCAGAAGGCGGAGTGCCCGATGCCGACGATGTCCCCTTCGGTGAGGGGGGCGGCGCCGTGGATGCGGGCGCCGTTGAGGTAGGTGCCGTTGTGGCTGGCGAGGTCGGCGATCTCGTAGGTGCCGTCGGCGAGCGCGCGCAGCTCGGCGTGGCGGCGGGAGACGACGAGGTCACCGAGGACGAGGCCGTTCTCGGGAGCGCGGCCGATGCCCAGGGCGGACCGGGCGGGCAGCGGACGGATGGTGGTCGGCCGCCGGAAGGTGCCCGTCAGGGACGGCTGCGAGACACCGGCCGGCGGGGCGGTGGGCGGCGCGGCGGGCGGTGCGCCGACGGCTGGGGCGCGCGGGGCGGCGGCCGGCGGCGGGGGCGACGGCGGTGGGGTGCGGCCGGCGAAGACGGCGCGCGGGCCGTCTTCGGCGCTGCCGAAGCGCAGCTCGCTGCCGGGGCCGATCGTCCACGCGTGCACGCGGTGGCCGTAGGCCCAGGTGCCGTTGGTGCTGTCCTCGTCCTCGACCGTCCAGTGGTCGCCCTCGGGGCGCAGGACGGCGTGGTGCCAGGAGACGCGGGCATCGTCGAGACAGATCTCGCAGAGGGGGTCCCGGCCGACGCGGTAGGTCCGGCCCGGGCTCATCTGCGTGGAGCCCCGGTCGGTTTCCAGGACGAGCTCGGGCGCGGTCGGCACACCGGGGCGCTGGACCATGGTCACATGCTCCCACGATCCGGGCGGCACGGCACCGCTCCGACATCGCCGCAGGTCACAGCCTCCTTATGGGTAATGACAACGGTCCCCGTTGCAGCCTTTGCCCATCTCGGCGCAGTGCGCTTCACTTCACGCGACGGCACCGTCGAACAGGTGCCACGAGGAGACGGGGGACGCCATGGGCGGGCACGACCACGCGCACGACGGCGCCGGCCACGCGGGCCACGCGGGCCACGGCCACGGTGTGGCGGCCGACGCCGACCGGCGGTGGCTGGCGATCGCGCTGGGTCTGATCGGCGCCTTCATGGCCGTGGAGGTGGTCATCGGTGTGGTGGCCCACTCGCTGGCGCTGATCTCCGACGCGGCCCACATGCTGACCGACGCCGTCTCGATCCTCCTCGCGCTGATCGCGATGCGGCTGGCGGCCCGGCCGGCGCGCGGTGGATTCACGTACGGCCTCAAGCGGGCGGAGATACTCTCCGCCCAGGCCAACGGTCTGACGCTGCTCCTGCTGGCCGTGTGGCTGGCGTACGAGGCGGTGCGCCGGCTGGTGGACCCGCCGGCGGTGGAGGGCGGGCTGGTCCTGGTCACGGCCCTCGCGGGCATCGTCGTCAATGTCGCCGCCGCCTGGTGCATCTCGAAGGCGAACCGGTCCTCGCTGGCCGTCGAGGGCGCCTACCAGCACATCCTGAACGACCTGTTCGCCTTCATCGGGACCGCCGTCGCCGGTCTGATCGTGCTCACCACGGGCTTCCGGCAGGCCGACTCGATCGCCACCCTCGTGGTGGTGGTGCTGATGGTCCGGGCGGGCTACGGGCTGGTCCGGGAGTCCGGGCGGATCTTCCTGGAAGCGGCCCCCGCGCACATGGACCCGGACGCGGTGGGCGACCGGCTCGTCGGACATCCGCCGGTCACCGAGGTGCACGACCTGCACATCTGGACGATCACCTCCGGGCAGGCGGCCCTCTCCGCCCACGTGCTCGTGGAACCGGCGGGCGACTGCCACGCGGTGCGGCGGGACCTGGAGCGGCTGCTGGACGAGGAGTACGGGATCACGCACACCACCCTCCAGGTGGACCACGTGCAGGACACCCTGCTGACGGTCGGCCGCGCGGGAGAGGACCCGGCGGGCCCGGACCGGCACTGCGCGGACGCGCACGGTCCGGTCCACCGGGAGGGCCCGCACGCGCACTGATCATTGACCTGACCGCGGACGGGGCAGGAATGGGGCATGACGCACAAACGAAGCGCCGGACTGCTGCTGTTCCGCCGGACCGGGCAGGAGCAGGACCACGGGATCGAGGTCCTGCTCGGGCACATGGGCGGCCCGATCTGGGCCGGGCGGGACACCGGTGACTGGGCGATCCCCAAGGGCGAGTACGGGCCGCAGGAGACGCCGCGGGACGCGGCCCGCCGGGAGTTCACCGAGGAGATCGGCCTGCCGCCGCCCGAGGGCGAGTACCTGCCGCTCGGCGAGGTCCGCCTGACCAGCGGCAAACTGGTGACCATCTGGGCGGTGGAGGCGGACCTCGATCCCGCGCTGATGGTGCCGGGGACCTTCACGCTGGAATGGCCGCCGCACTCGGGGACCGTGCAGGAGTTCCCCGAATTGGACCGGGTGGCCTGGTTCAGTCCGGGTGTGGCCGAAAAACACTTGATGCCCTCTCAGATTCCGTTCCTGGAAAGGCTGTTGAAGCTCCTGGAGGGTTGACTCGACCTTTACTTGCCAGCAAACGGCATCTGCGTGGACATTGCACATATGACGAGCGTCGTGCTGGTGGGAACCCTGGACACCAAGGGTGTCGAGTACGGCTGGTTGCGCGAGAGGCTGCTGCGGGCCGGCGTCGAGGTGGTACTGGTCGACACGGGCGTGATGGGCGAGCCACGGCTGACCGCCGACGTGCCGCGGGAGGAGGTGGCCCGGGCCGCCGGGACCGAGCTGTCGCACCTGCGCGCCGCCGCCGACCGGGGGGCAGCCGTGACCACGATGGCGCGGGGCGCGGAGGAGACCCTGCTGCGGCTGTACGCCGAGGGCCGGCTGCACGGCGTGCTCGCCGTCGGCGGCAGTAGCGGGACCTCCATCGCCGGCAGGGCGATGCGTGCCCTGCCGCTGGGCGTGCCGAAACTGGTGGTCTCGTCCATGGCGTCCGGCGACGTCGCGTCCTACGTGGGCTCCTCGGACATCACGATGATGTACAGCGTCGTGGACATCGCGGGGATCAACAGCGTCTCCGCACCGGTCCTGGCCAACGCGGCGGAGGCGGTCGCGGGGATGGCGAAGGCGTTTTCCCGGTCGTCCCCGGGCCCCGGCGGCCCGGCCCGCCCGGGAGCGGACGGCCGCCCGCTGATCGCCGCGAGCATGGCGGGCGTGACCACGACCGGCGTGGACGCGGCCCGCGAACGCCTCACCGAGCTGGGTTACGAGGTACTGGTCTTCCACGTCAGCGGCGCGGGCGGCCGCACCCTGGAGACCCTGGCGGGCCAGGGGATCTTCGCGGGCGTCCTCGACCTCACCCTCAGCGAGCTCGCCGACGACCTGTGCGGCGGCATCCTCACCGCCGGCCCGGACCGGCTCAGCGCGGCCGGACGGGCCGGTGTCCCGCAGGTGGTGAGCCTGGGGGCGCTGGACCTGGTCAAGTTCGGCCCGCTGGAAACCCTGCCCGAACGGGCCCGCTACCGGCGGGTGCGCGTCCACAACCCGTCCATCACGGTGATCCGCACGACCGAGGCCGAGTGCACGGAGCTCGGACGCCGGATAGCCGCCAAACTCCGCGCGGCGACGGGCCCCACGGCCGTCTGCGTACCCCTGCGCGGACTGTCCACGCTCGGGGCGCCCGGCGGCCCCTACCACGACCCCGGCGCGGACCGCGCCCTGTTCTCGGCCCTGCGCGACGGCCTGCGGGGCAGCGCCGCCCGCCTCTTCGACTACGACACCCACATCAACGACCCCGCCTTCGGACGGGCGGCCGCCGACCGGCTGCACGCCATGATCGGCGCGGCGGCGGCCGCGGCCTGAGACGCCCGCGGCTGCCGGGTCCCCCGTGGTCGCACCCACCCCGTGGGCGCGACGGGCCGGACGATCAGGCTGCGCGAGGAACGGCGGACCCGTCCCGGCAGCGGTCCGTGGCGTCCGCAGCGGTCCGTGGCGTCCATAGACTGGCCGCTTCCGCCCCACGCCCCGCACCGAGGACCCGCGCACCTACATGACATCCCACATATCCCCCTCCCCGCGGCGGCCCGTGCTGTGGCTCCTGCCCGTCCTGTGGACCCTGGCCCTCGGCCTGTGGGGGCTCTCCCGGCAGGACAGCGTGTGGCGGGACGAGGCGGCGACCTGGCAGGTGGCCGGACGGTCGGCGGGCGAGATATGGGCCATGCTGGGCAACGTCGACGCCGTGCACGGCCTGTACTACCTGCTGATGCACGGCCTTTTCGAGCTCTTCGGGGCGAGCACCACCACCTTGCGGCTCCCCTCGGTGCTGGCGGTCGCCGGCGCGGCCGCGTGCGTGGCGCTGATCGGGCGGCGTCTCGCCGGCTTCTGGGCGGGGCTGGGCGGCGGGCTGGCCCTCGGGCTGCTGCCGGCCGTGCAGTTCTACCTCCAGGAGGGCCGGCCCTACGCGCTGGTCGCCGCGGGGGCCGGGCTGTCGACCCTGCTGCTGGTGTCGCTCCTGGAGAGCGGGTCCGGCCGGCGGGCGTGGCCGCGCTGGACGGCCTACGGGGTCACCGTGCTGGTGTGCGCCCTGCTCAACTGGCTGTCGCTGCTGGTCCTGCCCGCCCATGCGGCGACGCTGTGGTGGGTGCGGACCGCGCGCGGGGTGTGGCTGCGCTGGACGGCGTACGGCGCGGGCGCGGTGGCCGGGGCGCTGCCGCTGGTCCTGTTCAGCCGGGGCCAGTCCGACCAGGTGTCCTGGATACCGCCGCTGACCTGGCACATGCTGATCGGGCCGGCGATCCTGCTGGCGATCGGCGCCCTCGGGGCGTGGGCCGACCGCCCGGACCGGGTGCGGCTGTCGGCCGCGGCGGTCGGGCTGCCGCTGCTGGCGGTCCCGACGCTGGGGCTGGCCGGGCTGTCGCTGGTCCAGCCGCTGTTCCTGGACCGCTACGTGCTCTTCGGGATGGTCGGTCTGGCCCTGCTGATAGGGGCCGCGCTGGGCGCGGCCGTACGGGCCTGCGCGGGGCCGCTCCCGAGGGCGGCGGGCCTGCTGGTGCCGGGTGTGGTGGGGGTGGCGGCGGTGGCGCTGCTGCCGGTGGAGCTGGGCAAGCGGGCCCCGGCGAGCCGGGTCGACGACGTCCTGGCGGTGGCCGGTGAGGTGGCGCGGCTGAAGCGGGACGGGGACGCCGTGCTGTTCGTCCCGGCGGCGCGCCGGGACACCGCGCTGGTCTCCCCCGGGGCCTTCGCCGGCCTGGCGGACCTCGCACTGGCGCGGACCCCGGTGGCCTCGGGGACCCTGAAGGGCGAGGAGGCCGAGCCGGCACGGATAAGGGACGCGCTGCTGGGGCAGCGGCGGGTACTGCTGGTGACGGACTCGGCGGCGGTCGCGAAGGCGCCGTCGGCAGCGCGGGACAAGGCGAAGGCCGCGGTGCTGCGGGAGCGGTTCGCGGTGGTGGAGGACCGGCAGGTCCGGGGCCGCCGGGTGACGGTCTACGAGCGGCGCATCCCGCAGTAGCGGGACCGGCCCCCGCCCCGGGACCGACCGGACGGGGCCGACCGTACCCGTCTGCACCGGGCGGGCCGGGCGGGACCGGGCAGAACCGAGCCGGACCGGCCGGGACCGGGCAGGACCGGCCAGGAACAGGCAGAACCGACCCGGACCGGTTGGGACCGGGCAGAACCGGGCCGAGCGGGCGGTTCGGACCGCGGGGTCGGGCCTCGGATCCGGCTTTCACACCGGGTTCACCGCACTCACAGCCGATTCATACGGAACTACGAGGTCCGGACACAGGTTCGCCGGGCAGGCTCGAAACATGATCCGCCGCATCCTCACCCAGCCCCGTGCAGCCGGCCGCCCCCGGGCCCGCGCCCGGCGGGCGTCCAGGATCCTGCCGACGCTGGCCGCCATGGCCGCGCTGGTCAGCGTGGACCTGCCCGACGCCGCGGCCGGGCCGCCGCTCGGCGTCACCACACGGGCGGCGCCCGGCACGGCGGCGGACCGGGTCGGCGCGCTCTTCGCCGGAGGGCTGGGCGAGGGGCACTTCTGCACCGCCGCGGTGGTGCACAGCGACGACCGTGACGTGATCGCCACGGCTGCGCACTGCCTGGAGGAGCCGGGCACCACCGTCTTCGCGCCGGGTTACCGCAACGGCGAGGCTCCGTACGGCGTGTGGAAGGTCACCGGCGTGCACCTCGCACCGGGATGGACGGACGCTGCGGACCCGGACGACGACATCGCCTTCGCGACGGTGGTCGCGGCGGACGGCGCGCAGTCGGCCCGTGTCGAGGACCTGGTGGGCGGATTCCCGGTCGCCGCCGAACAGCCCTCCGACGCCACCGTGACGGTCATCGGCTACCCGCGCAGCGAGGAGGCACCGCTGCGCTGCACCAACGCCACCGCCCCCTTCTCGGCGACCCAGCGCCGCATCGACTGCCCGGACCTCAGCGGCGGCACGAGCGGCAGCCCCTGGCTGGTGGACGGCGCGCTGGCGGGTGTGCTCGGCGGCTACGAGGGCGGCGGCGCCGTGCCGGAGGTCTCCTACAGCGCGGTGATGGGCGACCAGGCGGTGGAGCTCTACCGCGAGGCATCCGTCAGCGACTGACCCCGGCCACGACTACGCCGGCCCGGCGGCGGAGCCTTCGGAGGCGGGACCCGCCGGCCCGGCGGGCGGCTCGAACCAGGTCGGCTCGTCACGCAGGGCGCGGTGGATGCGCTCCAGGGCGAAGCGGTTCAGCGGCGGCAGGGCGTCCGCCTCGAACCACGCCACCTCCAGCGACTCGCTGTCGTTCACCCGCGCCTCGCCGCCCGTGGCCCGGCAGCGGAAGGTGATGTCCTGGAACTGGCACACGTCCCCGTTGGGGTAGGTGATCGGCTCCAGCATCTGTACGAGGACCACCCGCTCGGGAACGCACCGCACCGCCGTCTCCTCGTACACCTCGCGCACGGCGGTCTCGGCGGGCTGCTCCCCCGGCTCGGCTATGCCGCCGACCACGGACCACTCCCCCGTGTCGGAGCGGCGGCCGAGCAGCAGCCGGCCCCGGTCGTCGAGGACGATCGCCGTGACAGCGGGCAGCAGGAGCAGCCGGTGCCCGGCGGTGGCGCGGATCTCGCGGATGAAGTCGGGTGTGGTCATCCCCCGACCCTATGAGGTCGCGGCGCCGGCTCCCGACCAGGTCCGGCGGGCACGCATCCGCCGCGCCAGGACCAGGGCGAATCCGCCCGCGGCGACGGCTAGCAGCGCGTACTCCGGCAGCGGTCCCAGGACCGTGGCCGGGGTGCGGCCGGAGCGCAGCGGGATCTCGGCGACCAGGGCGTCCGCGGTGAACATCTTCGTCTGCTGCGCGACCGTTCCGTCGGGGCGGATCACCGCGCTCACCCCGCTGGTGACGGGCACCAGGACGGTCCTGCTGTGCTCGACGGCCCGGACCCGGTCCATGGCGAGCTGCTGGTAGGTCATCTGGGTCCGGCCGAAGGTGGCGTTGTTGCTCGGTACGGCGATGACCTGGGCTCCGTCGCGGACGGTGGAGCGGACGGCGTCGTCGAAGGCGGCCTCGAAGCAGGTGACCATGCCCACGCCGCTCCCGGCCATGTCGAAGACGCCGGGGTCCTTGCCGGGGCCGAAGTCGCGGCGCACGCGGTCCACGTCGGAGCTGAAGAGCCGGACGAAGGAGCGCATCGGGATGCGCTCGCCGAAGGGCTGGATCTTGCGCTTGTCGTACGTCGCGGTCGGACCCTTCACCGGGTCCCACAGGATCATCGTGTTGCGCAGCGGGCCGGTCTCGGGAGCCACGACGGCGCCGATGGCGACGGGCACGCCGATGGTCTTGACGGCCTTGTCGATGACGGCGTAGGCGTCGGGTTCGGAGTACGGGTCGAGGTCGGAGGAGTTCTCCGGCCAGACGACGAAGTCGGGTTCGGGGACCCGGCCGGCCTTGACGTCCTCGGCGAGTTCGACCGTGCGCTTGACGTGGTTGTCGAGGACCTGTCGGCGCTGGGAGTTGAAGTCGAGGCCGAGGCGGGGCACGTTGCCCTGGATGACGGCGGCCACGACGGTGCCGTCCTCGGCCGCGCCGGAGACCACCGGGCGGGCGGCGAGGCCGGCGCCGATGGGGGCGACGACGGTGAGGGCGGCCACCGCGGCGGCGGCGCGGCGCGGGTGGCGGCCGGCGGTGCGCAGGGCTGCGCAGAGGCCGAACCCGCAGAGCGCGACGGCGAAGGACAGCAGCGGGGTGCCGCCGAGGGCGGCGAGCGGGGTGAAGACGCCGTCGGCCTGGCCGAAGGCGAGCTTGCCCCAGGGGAAGCCGCCGAAGGGGGCCCGCGCGCGCAGCCCCTCGCCCGCGACCCAGACCGCGGCGGCGAACAGCGGCCAGGCCGGGAGCCGGCTGACGAGGGCGATGCCGAGGCCGGTGAGGGCGATGAAGAGGGCTTCGACGGCGGCCAGCGCCAGCCAGGGCACCGGCCCGACCTCCTCCCCCGTCCACACGAGGAGCGGCAGCAGGTAGCCGAGCCCGGCGAGGAAACCGAGGCCGAAACCGGCCCGGGCCCGGCGGCCGTGGAGGCAGCCCGCGAGCAGCGCGAGGGCGAGGGGGGCCAGCCACCACAGCGGCCGGGGCGGGAAGCTGAGGTAGAGCAGCACACCGGCCAGGGCGGCCAGCGCGGCGCGCACCGGCAGGCCGCGCCGCCGCCCGGCGGTGACGGCGGGGGACGCCACGGCCCCGGTCGGGGCTCCTGCGTCGGGCTGCGCGGGCTCGTTCCCGGCCTCGCGGGTGACACTGCTGCTCATCTGGCGGAGTGTACGTCCCCGGGCGCCGAGAGCCGGTAAGGACCTGGGCCGTCCAGGCGTCCGTGCTGGATCGCGCCGGCCGGGCCCGCGTCGTCCGGCGCCGGGCAGCGCGGGGCGGAGGGGTCGTCACCCGGGTACGGGAGGCAGCGGGACGCCCCGACGACGCGGAGCGGTGCGGCGCCGGGCAGCGCGGGCCGGGCGGGATGTGACGACAGGGCTAACGCGCCAGCGCCCGCAGGTGGGTGCGGATGACCCGGACGGCGTTCTCGGCGTCGTCGACGGTGACCGTGAAGACCTTGCCGTCGCCGAGCTTCAGGGCCAGGCCCTCGCCGCGCCGGACGATGACCGCGGTGCCCTTCTCGGGGCGCCAGCGGTATCCCCAGCCGCCCCACTGCTGCGGGGTGATGCGGGGGAGGAACTCGGCGGAGGTCACCTCCGCGAGGTGGATCCTGCGCCGCGGCAGCCCCATGTGGCCGCAGCGGACCTCCAGGGCTTCGGCGTCGACCGTCACGGCGACGTGGACGAACGCCAGGGTGCCGTAGAGGATGAGCAGTCCGGCGGCCAGGCAGCCGATCACGGACATCAGCAGCGGGGCCGTGCCGGCGGTCCAGGTGCTGTCGACGGCGAGTTCGACGCCGAGCGCCAGACAGGCCGCACCGGCCGCCGCCAGCAGCCACTGCACGCGGTTGGAGGCCCGGCCCGTCCACAGCGGGCCCGGGGGGTGACCGGTCATGAGTAGCAGCGTACTCACGTTCCGCAGGGCTGCCACCGCCTCGCGTCCACCCGGCTCACGGCGCGTCCGCCCGCGGCGGGCCCTTGACCTCAACCAAACTTCGGGTTTTACGGTCGTGGACATGACGACACCTGACACAGTCCAGATCGTTCCCGTCCGCTACCGCACCGCCGTGGTGCCGCACATCATGGTGGCCGACGCCGACGCCGCGATCGCCTTCTACGCGAAGGCGTTCGGCGCGGTCGAGGAGTTCCGGCTCGACCGCCCGGAGGGCGGCGGGGTGCTGCACGCCGAGATCCGGATCGGCGAGGCCGTCCTGATGCTCGGCGACACCTCCGACGGGCCGTTCACCGCCCCCACGGAGCTGGGCGGCACCTCGGTGGCGCTGCACGTGTTCGTACCCGACGTGGACGCCCTCGCCCGGAGGGCGGTGGCGGCCGGGGCGGAGCTGCTACAGGAGCCGGCGGACCAGTTCCACGGCGACCGGACCACCATCCTGCGCGACCCCTCGGGCCATGTGTGGGTGTTCCTGACCCACCGGGAGGACCTGTCGGGGGAGGAACTGGAGGGACGCCTGGCCGGGGCGTAGGACTCGGCGGTGGTGACGCCGCCCCGGTGACCGCACAGGATGCACCGTGACCACGCGGATCGAGCGGGCCGCGGGCGCCGTACCGGGCCCGGCGGCGGGTGACGCCCTCGGCGCCCCGCCCGGCACCCGGACCTGGCCGCCCGGCGGCGACCGGGAAAACCCTCAGACGGTGCGTCGCGTCCGTGACCAGGGGGAGGCGGGCCGGTGGCGGGACCGGCTACGGCGCTCGGAACCGCACCGCTCACGGGGCACGGCCGGCGACGACCCCGACCAGGGTGGACGGCGGCCCACCGGAGGTCAGCCGACGACCGCACCTTCGCCGGCGAGCAGCCGGCCCTCCGCGTAGGCGAGGGCGGCGGCGGGCAGGGTCCCGGGACGGCCGCTGCGAAGGACGGTCAGACCGCCGGTCCGGGGCAGGGCGGGCTCGGCCCGGGCGCCGAGCCGGCGCAGCGCCTGGACGGCGACGGGCTCGGCGGAGCCGTGGAAGACGAGCTCGGCCCCGTGCGTCCGCGCGGCCAGGGCCTGCCGGATGGAGGTCTCGACCAGCTCGTAGTGCGTGCAGCCGAGCACCACGTCGGTGACGTCGGACGGGGTGAGGGCGGCGGCCGCGGCGACGGCTGCCGTCACGGCGGCGTCGTCGCCGGCCTCGACCGCGTCGGCGAGCCCGGGGCAGGGCACCTCGGTGACGCGGACCCCGGCGGCGAACTCCCGGATCAGGCCGCGCTGGTACGGGCTGCCGGTGGTCGCGGGGGTGGCCCAGATCGCCACGCGTCCGCCGGCGGCCGCGGCGGGCTTGATGGCCGGGACGGTCCCGATGACGGGGATCCCCGGTTCGAGCTCGGCCCGCAGGGCGGGCAGGCTGTGCACCGAGGCGGTGTTGCAGGCCACGATCAGCGCGTCGGGACCGTGCGCGGCGGCGGCCCGGGCGACGTCGAGCGCCCGCCCGGTGAGGTCGGCGGGCGTCCGCGGACCCCAGGGCATTCCGTCGGGGTCGGAGGACAGGACCAACTCCGCGTCCGGCCGCAGCCGCCGCACTGCCGCAGCCGCCGCGAGGAGGCCGATTCCGGAGTCCATGAGCGCGATCTTCACCCGCTCACCTTAGTCGACACCCCCCGCCCGCCCCCGTCCACCCGCCTCCGGGACGGCGCACCCGCACCCGAAGGAGCGCCCCCGGGGGGGCGGGGCGCCGCCCCCCACCCGGCCCGTGGCGGCGCACCCGGTGGAGCGGGTGCGGGACACGCCGGTCCGGGAGCGGCACACTGCCGCCATGGGCCTCCTCACCGCCGCCTGCGCGGCCTTCGCCTCCCTCGCCGCCTGGCTGTGGCTCACCCTCGCCCAGGGCATGTTCTGGCGCACCGACGTCCGCCTCCCCCCGCGTACGGCCCCCGCCCACTGGCCCTCGGTCGCCATCGTCGTCCCCGCCCGGGACGAGGCCGAGGTGCTGCCCCGCAGCCTGCCCTCCCTGATCGCCCAGGACTATCCCGGCGAAGCCGAAATCATCCTGGTCGACGACGGCAGCACGGACGGGACCGGCGCCCTGGCCCTGCGCCTCGCCCGCGCGCACCCCGGGCTCCCGCTCACCGTCACCTCCCCCGGCGACCCGGCCCCCGGCTGGACCGGCAAGCTCTGGGCCCTGCGCCACGGCATCGCGCTCGCCCGCACCGCGCACCCCGCCGAGCCCGACTACCTCCTCCTCACCGACGCCGACATCGCGCACGAGCCCGACAGCCTGCGCGAACTCGTCTCCGCCGCCACCTCCGCCGGCCTCGACCTCGTCTCCCAGATGGCCCGCCTGCGCACCGCCGGCCCGTGGGAGCGCCTCGTCGTACCCGCCTTCGTGTACTTCTTCGCCCAGCTGTACCCCTTCCGCCGGATCAACCGCCCCGGTGCCCGCACGGCCGCGGCCGCCGGCGGCTGCGTCCTGCTGCGCACCGAGGCCGCCCTGCGCGCGGGGGTCCCCGACTCCATCCGGCAGGCCGTCATCGACGACGTCTCGCTCGCGCGCGCGGTCCAGCGCTCGGGGGGCCGGATCTGGCTCGGACTGGCGGAGCGGGTCGACAGCGTGCGCCCGTACCCCGTCCTCGGCGACCTGTGGCGGATGGTCTCGCGCAGCGCCTACGCGCAACTGCGCCACCAGCCACTCCTGCTGGCCGGGACGGTCGCGGGGCTGGCGCTCGTCTACCTCGTCCCCCCGGCCGCCCTCCTCGGAGGGCTCGCGACGGGGCATCCGGCCATCGCGTCGGCGGGCGGTGCGGCCTGGCTGCTGATGACGGGCACCTACCTGCCGATGATCCGGTACTACCGGCAGCCCGCCGCGCTCGCGCCACTGCTTCCGTTCACCGCGCTGCTGTACCTCCTGATGACCGTCGACTCGGCCGTCCAGCACTACCGGGGGCGCGGCGCGGCATGGAAGGGGCGGACCTATGCCCGTCCTAGCGACGCCTGAAACCGCGAACTGCCCCCCGCAGCAGCGTCATCCGAGGTCACCGACTTGTGACTGAGCGTCAGGGGCAAGTAGGTGCACAGGCCAACCGGTGAGTACGAGTGGGACAACCCGGGGTGGAAGCGGCGAATCGTGCACGTGAACGTCCGACGAAAGCCGTGACCCTGACCTGCGAATATGCAGGTCAGGGCGGTGTTGGCGACACCTCACTATGGACCCGGTGAAGTCGTGGGCTTAACTTAGGTCCCATGACCTCCCCCCGCTCCACTTATGGCGGCGGTTACTATTCCGCGCCCTCCTTCCCGGAGACCCCCATCTACGACTCCCTCGTCGCCGAACGGGGCACTCCGCAGATCGCCCCGATCCGCGTCCCGGCCGCCTACGACACCCCGGGCAACGGCTACTCCAGCGGCGGGTACCTGCCCGCCCTCGCGTCGGCGATGCCCGCCCTTCCGCCGGCGCCGCAGCAGCAGCAAGCACCGGCCTACGGGTACCCCTACCAGCAGCAGGCCGCGCCGCAGCCGATGCCGCTGCAGCACGCGCCCGCCCCCTACATCCCGCAGCAGCAGCCGATGGCCGCCCGCGCGGGGTACGCGCCCCAGCCCCAGCCGCAGCAGCCCCGCCCGGTGGCCACGGCCGGCGGGTACGAGGCGATGCGTCCGGCCACACCCCGCCCGATGGCGGCTCCGGCGCCCGTACCGGCCGCCACCTACGAGGACCCGTACGGCCGTCCGTACCAGGGGCGCGGCTACTGACCGGGAGCGCGGATACCCGCCGGGGCGGTCGCGGGGGCTGCTGGCAGGATGCCCCCATGTCGAACTTGCATGTCCAGGCGCTCCACGTCCATCCCGTCAAGTCGCTGGCGGGGAGCGCTCCCGACGAGGCGGCGGTGGAGCCCTGGGGCCTGTCCGGGGACCGGCGGTGGGCGCTGGTCGACGCCGGGGGCACGGTCATCACCCAGCGCCAGCAGCCACGCCTCGCGCTGGCTTCGGCGCGCCCGCTGGACGGCGGCCGGATCGCGCTGTCGGCGCCCGGCATGGCCGAACTGGTCGTGGACGTACCCGGACCGGCGCTGCTGGAGCCGGTCGTCCTGTTCGGGAAGAAGATCGAGACCGTGGCGGCGGCGAGCGCCGCGACCGAGTGGTTCAGCGCCTACCTTGGGGTGGCGGCGCGCCTGGTGCACATGGACGACCCGGCCGTACGGCGTCCGGTGGACCCGCACTACGCGCTGCCCGGCGAGACCGTGAGCCTCGCCGACGCCTACCCGCTGCTGGTCGCCACCCTCGCGTCGCTGGACGCGCTCAACTCCCTCATCGCCCGGGGGGACCACCCGGCGGAGGGCCCGCTGCCGATGAACCGCTTCCGGCCCAACGTGGTGGTCGCGGGGGCGCGGCCCTGGGCCGAGGACGACTGGCGGCTCATCGCGATCGGCGACGCCGTCTTTCGCGGGGTCCGGGAATGCGGGCGGTGCGTCGTCACCACCACCGACCAGACGACGGCCGCGCGGGGCAAGGAGCCGCTGAAGACGCTGGCCCGGCACCGGCGGATCGGCACGTCGCTGGCGTTCGGACGCCAGCTCGTGCCGGTACGGCTCGGGACGGTGCGCGTCGGCGACGAGGTGCGCGTGCTGGAATGACACCTTCGGGGGGCTGTGCGCCCGAGCTGGAACCAACCGGTGCGACCACGCCGTTGGATCAGTCGGGACCCGTGGGCACCCGCGCCGGCGACGACACCGGACCGGGTGGCACTTGTCCCCCGTGCCCCGGCATGCGCGTCCCCGGGGCATGCGGGAGGCTTGGACGCAAAGGCAGGCGGAAACTGGCGGACAGGGGGAGCCGGACCGTGCGGACAGCAATGGGTGTGTGGCGCTGGCGGCGCAATCCGCTGCGCCGGAAGACCGACCTCGTCGAGGCGTGGGTGGCTTTCGCCGCCCTGCTCTGCGTGCTGCTGGTGGCCCCGGCAGTCGGATGGGTCGTGGGCGTACAGGTGGACGGCACGCTGCAGCGGGCCGCGCACGAGCAGCGGCAGGAGCGGCACCTCGTCGCGGCGGTGGTGCTCCAGCCGGTGCCGAAAGCCGCCGCGGACGCCTCCGCCGAGCCGTCGGCGCAGCAGACTGCCCCGCGGCGCACGCAGGTCGTGGCCTCGTGGACCGCGCCCGACGGCACCCGTCACGAGGGCACCGTGCCGGCCGCGGCGGAACCGCCGCGCCCGGGCGAGCCGTTCCGGATGTGGACCGACGCGAGCGGCCGGCTCGTGGGGCAGCCGCTCGCACCGACCGCGGCCGCCTTCCACGCCGGCGTGGCGGGCCTGGCCGCCACGGTCGGAGCGGCCGCGCTGGCCGAGACGGTCCGCCGGCTCGTCGTACGGCGCCTCATGCATCGGCGGTACGCCCGGCTGGACCGCGCCTGGGCGGCGGCCTGGCGCGACTGGGGCCGGGCGGGCGCGGGCAGTTGACCTGGCAGCTCACCGGCGCCGCGCGCGCTACGGTGGGGCGGTCGCATCAGCAGGGCGAGTACGAGGGTGGGGGCACGACAGCACCATGGCTCAGGGCACGGTCCAGGTGACGCACGGCGGGGCCTCGCGATGGCGGCGCCGCTCCGGTGAGTACTCGACGCTGGCCGCGGCGCTGGCCGTGGCGGGAGACGGGGACGTGCTCTCGATCTCCCCCGGCACCTACCGGGAGAACCTGGTACTGCACCACGCCGTCACCCTGCGCGGGCCCGAGGGCGGGCTGGGATCGGTCCGGATCGCCCCTCCCGACGGGGTCGCGCTGACCGTGCGCGCCTCGGCCGTGGTGCAGGACCTGCACCTGGAGGGCCAGGACGGAGCGGCTCCCGCCCTCCTCGTGGAGGACGGCGCCCCGGAGCTCACCGATCTGCGGGTGAGCACCCGTTCGGCGGCCGGCATCGAAGTACGCGGCAGCGGCGCCCGGCCGCTGGTGCGGCGGTGCACGGTGGAGAATCCGGCCGGTGTCGGCATCGCGGTCCTGGACGGCGGCGGCGGGGTGTTCGAGGAGTGCGAGGTCGTGGCCGCCGGGCAGACCGGCGTCTCGGTGCGCGGCGGCGGCCGCCCCCGGCTGGAGCGCTGCCGCATCCACCACGCGGTGGGCGCGGGCATCGGGGTCACCGGCGAGGGCTCGGGGCTGGAGGCGCTGGGCTGCGAGGTCTACGAGATCAAGGGCGCCGGGGTGCAGATCGCCGCGCGTGCCACCGCCCGGCTCACGGACTGCGCGGTGCACCGCACCTCGGCGGACGGCGTCACCCTCGACACCGACGCGGTGCTCTCGCTGGCCGGCTGCGACATCCACGACATCCCGGAGAACGCGGTCGACCTGCGCTCGCGCGCGGTGCTGACCCTCAGCCGCACCACGGTGCGCCGCTTCGGCCGCAACGGCCTGTCGGTGTGGGACCCGGGCACCCGGGTCGATGCCGAGGGCTGCGAGATCCACGACAGCACGGGCGACTACCCGGCGGTCTGGGTCAGTGACGGAGCCGCCGTCTCCCTCGACTCCTGCCGGGTCCACGACGTGCCGGACGCACTGTTCGTACTGGACCGGGGTTCGCGCGTGGAGGTGGTCGACAGCGATCTGTCCCAGGTGCGCAACACGGCGGTGTCCGTGAGCGACGGGGCCACCGCGCAGCTCGACGACTGCCGGATCCGGGAGGCGGCGACCGGTGCCTGGTTCCGCGACCACGGCAGCGGCGGCACCCTGGCCAACTGCACCATCGACGCCGTGCAGACCGGGGTGATCGTCACCAAGGGGGCCGACCCCGCCCTGGAGCGGTGCACCGTCACCTCGCCCGCCGAGGCGGGGTTCTACGTGTCGGCGGGCGGCCGCGGCACCTTCACGGCCTGCCGGGTGACGGGCAGTTCCGGCTTCGGCTTCCACGTCCTGGACGGCTGCCGCACCACCCTGGCGCGCTGCCACACCGAGCGCTGTGCCCGCGGCGGCTACGAGTTCCCGGAGGACGGACCGCTCGTCGAGGGCTGCACGGGCGACGAGTCCGCCGCCCGGGCTGCGGCCCGGCCCGCCCCGGGCGGCGCCCTCGCCGGGGCGCACGCGGCGGTCCATGACGTCACCGTGGTGCGCAGCGCCGTACCGCAGCCGGCCGGGGTGCCGGCGGCGCGGCCCGCCGACGGTCCGGACTCCGGGGCGGCGGCCACGGCCCGGGATTCGGTCGAGGTGCTGGGCCAGCTCGACGCGCTGGTCGGCCTGGACAGCGTCAAGCGGGAGGTGCGGGCGCTCACCGACATGATCGAGGTGGGGCGCCGGCGGCAGCAGGCGGGGCTCAAGGCGGCCTCCGTGCGCCGGCACCTGGTCTTCACCGGCTCCCCCGGCACGGGCAAGACGACGGTCGCCCGCCTGTACGGGGAGATCCTGGCCTCCCTCGGGGTGCTGGAGCGCGGGCACCTGGTCGAGGTCTCCCGCGTGGACCTGGTCGGCGAGCACATCGGGTCCACCGCCATCCGTACGCAGGAGGCCTTCGAACGGGCGCGCGGCGGAGTGCTGTTCATCGACGAGGCGTACGCGCTGGCGCCCGAGGACTCCGGCCGGGACTTCGGGCGCGAGGCCATCGACACCCTGGTGAAGCTGATGGAGGACCACCGGGACGCGGTGGTCGTGATCGTCGCCGGATACACGGCGGAGATGGAGCGGTTCCTGACCGTGAACCCGGGAGTGGCCTCGCGGTTCTCCCGGACCATCACCTTCGGCGACTACGGGCCCGGGGAGCTGCTGCGGATCGTGGAGCAGCAGGCGGAGGAGCACGAGTACCGGCTCGGCGAGGGCGCGGCCGAGGCGCTGCTGGCGTACTTCACGCAGCTGCCGAAGGGGCCGGGCTTCGGCAACGGCCGCACCGCGCGCCAGACCTTCGAGTCGATGGTCGAGCGGCACGCGGGGCGCGTGGCGCAGCTGTCGGAGCCGAGCACCGACGAGCTCACCCTGTTGTTCCCGGCGGATCTGCCGGTGCAGCCGGCTCCCTGCTGAAACGGGGGGCCGGCAGCGCCGCACCCGCCGGGTCCTGGTCTCGCGGGTCCGGGGCTCCCCGGTCCGGGCCGTGCGCGGTTGCCCGGGCCGGGCCGGCCCCGTCCGCGGTTCCCCGGTCCGGGCCTCCGGTCGCGGCGAGGCGGGCGAGCAGCGCTCCGCGCTCGGCGGCGAAGGCCGGGTCGGCCTGGTAGTCGCCGTGGCACAGTATCGGGGCGGGCAGCGGGTGTCGGGTGCTGCGTCCGTAGGCGACCGGGTCCGCGAGGGGACCGCGGTCCACGGCCTGCCGGGCCCCGGGCAGCACCGGGCCGCCGATGGGGTCGGTGGCCCGCCAGAGGTTGCGCCAGCAGTCGACGTCCCGGTGCAGCGCGGTGAGCGGCCCGGGCCCGAAGTGGGCGGGGAACCAGCGGCCGTAGAGGCGCCCGAGCGGGGATCCGTAGGTGAGCAGCGCGACACGGCGCCGGACCTCCGGCGGCAGCTGCCAGACGGCTGCGGCGGCGAGTACGCTGCCCTGGGAGTGCCCCGAGATCACCAGCCGGCCGCCGGTGCGGCCGGTCCAGGCGGTCATCCGCCAGGTGAGGTCGGGGACGGCCCGCTCGGCGTAGCAGGGCGGCGCGAAGGGGTGCGCGGCGCGCGGCCAGAAGGTTCCGACGTCCCACAGGATGCCTATGGTGCGGCGTGCGGCGGGATCGCGGTAGGCGCGGCGGCCCCAGGTGACGAAGAGGACGAAACCCAGGCCGACGAGCCAGGAGCCGGTGTCCTGCGCGGCGCGGGCGGCGGATTCCAGGAGCGGGCCGCTGCCCCGGGCGGCCTCGCCGGGGACCCGCCCGGTGAGCCAGGCTCCGGCGAGTGCGCCCGCCCCCAGCAGCAGGGTGATCCCGGAGACGGCCCCGACGAACCACGGCGCGGAGTCGGTGAGCGCGGCGGCGGCGCGGGCCCCGGCGATCCGGCGGCTGCGGTCCTGGTCCGGCTCCTCCCCCGGGTACTCGGCGGCCACGGTCCCGGCGAGCCGGCATCTGGCGCGGGCCGTGCGTCCCGCGAACCAGGCGGCGAGCAGGGCCAGTACGAGCATCAGCGGGGGCAGTACGGCGGCCTGCCAGGACAGCAGCACGGGCGGCCCGGGCAGCGGTGCGCCGGCCATTCCGGGAGTGGCCGCGCCGTCCAGCCAGTCGGCGACGCGCTGGGCGACGCCGCCGGTCATCACGCCGCCGAGCGCGCAGCCGAGCATGGCGACGGCGGGTCCGCCCAGGCCGCGCAGGGCGGCGGCCGGGTCGGGGACCCGGCGGTGCAGGTACGCGGCGATGACCCCGAGGGCGAGCACGCAGGCGCCCTGGCCCAGCATGAGCACCCCGAAGGCGAAGTCCCCGGGGAGCCGCCCGGCCGAGGTCCAGCCGGGCCGCGACCAGCAGGCGTACAGGAGGGCGGCGGCGAGCAGGGCGAGCCCGGCGCCGGGCAGCATGGTGACGGCGGCGCGTTCGAGCCGGTGGTCGGCGCGCGCTTCGGTGCGTCCGCGCCGGCAGATGACGCAGGCCACGGTGAGCCCCCCGGCGACGAGGAGCGACTGGAGCGTGCAGCCCAGGGTTTCGAGCACGGGGGCGCCGCTGCGGCGGTCGTGGGCGGCGGTGGGCGCGGCGACGGCCGCGGCGACGGTGAGCAGTCCGGCGGTGGTGTGCGCGGCGCGCAGCCGGGCCACGAGGCGCCGGCCGTACCAGAATCCGGGGCGGCCGAGTGCGGGCGCGGTGTCCGGGGCCGTGTCCGGGTCGGCGGTGCCGGCGGGCGGCGGCTGGGACTCGTAGGCGCTCCAGGTCCGGTTCGACAGGTACCACAGCAGCCCCGTCAGCCCGGTGGGGACCAGGGCGGCGAGGGCGAGGCGGCGCCCGGGCTGGGCCCACCAGCCGCCTCCGGGCGCGAGGAACCCGAACCGGGAGCCGAAGCGGGAGGCCGAGCAGGTGCCGGAGGCCGCGCACTGCCAGGCGAACAGGTCCAGGGCGACCTCGCAGGCGGCCGCGATCAGGAGCACGGTCAGGGTGAGCGCGAGCATCCGTACGAGCACCCCGTAGGTGCGGACCGCGCGGGGCGCCGGCTCGGCGGCGGACGTGGCCGGCCGGGCCCAGTGGGCGAGGTTGGCCACCATGAAGGGCAGGAGCAGCAGCCACAGCGCGCGGGCGCCGTTGCCGGAGGTGAGCCGGGACCAGCAGTACGCCTCGGGGACCGGTCGTCCGGCGTACCGCTCGGGGTGGGCTTCGGCATCGGTGTCCTCGGCCCGGCGGAAGACGGCGGCGGTGGAGTCGCCGGTGACGCGTACGGTGCGCGGGTCGCCGAGCAGCTCGTCGGGGCCGGCTCCGGCGACTCCGTGGACCAGGAGTTCGAGGGCGAGGGGCATCGGGGGTTCTAGGCTGGGCGGCACGGCTGCCTCCGCTCGCGGGGCGTGATCGTCGCCGGTCAAGCATCCCGCGCGGTGGACGGGCTGCCCAGTCCCCGAGCGGGTGGATCGGGCCTGCGGGCGGCCGATGTGACGTACCGCCGGTTAAGGTGGCCCGCACTCGTGTCCCCGCAGCACCCCGAGGAGTATCGCCATGGCTCGCCGACTCCGCCCCGTGGGGCTGGACTTCATCGAGGACGCGCCCGTACGGCTGGTCTTCCACGCCGAGGCCGCGGCCGCTCCGCAGGCCGTCTACCGGGCCCTGGCCGAGGAGGTCGGGGCGTGGCCGCGCTGGTTCGGGGCGGTCACCCTGGCGCGGCCCACACGTGATGGTGCGGGACGCGAGATCCGGCTGGTGGGCGGGGTCCGCTTCCGGGAGACGGTCATGGCCGCCGATCCCGGGCGGCGGTACGCGTACCGCGCCGACGAGACCAACGCGCCCGGTGTCCGGGCCCTGTTGGAGGAGTGGCGGCTGACCCCTGCCGGCTCGGGCACCCGCGTGCGCTGGACCTTCGCCGCCGACGGGCCGGCCCCCTTTCGGCTGGCCCTGACCGCCGCCCGCCCGGGCCTGGGCCGCTCCTTGCGCACAGCGGTCCGCACGCTCGACGGACAGCTCGCCGTAGGGCGCGGGCACGGGGCCGGCCGGTAGTGCGGGCGGCCCGGCTTCCCGCGCCCGTCCGGCGCACGCACCGTCAGACGGCTGCCGGTTCGCGCCAGGTGCCCGTGGCCAGCAGGGTTTCGAGGGTCCGTGAGTAGGGGGCGATGTCGAGGCCCTGCGCCGCCAGCCAGGCGTCGGAGTAGTACTTGTCGAGGTAGCGGTCGCCCGGGTCGCAGAGCAGGGTGACCACACTGCCGGTACGGCCTTCGGCCACCATCTCCGCGATGATCTTCAGGGCGCTCCACAGGCCGGTGCCGGTCGAGCCGCCCGCCTTGCGGCCTATGGCCTGCTCCAGCGCGCGGCAGGCGGCGACGCTCGCCGCGTCCGGGACCTTCATCATCCGGTCGATGGCGCCCGGCACGAAGCTGGGCTCCATGCGGGGCCGTCCGATGCCCTCGATGCGCGAGCCGCAGTCGCTCCTCGCATGCGCGTCGTCGTTGGTCCAGCCGTCGAAGAAGCAGGAGTTCTCCGGGTCGGGGACGCAGATGCGGGTGTCGTGCTGCATGTAGTGCACGTAGCGCGCGATGGTCGCGGAGGTGCCGCCGGTGCCGGCGGTGGCGACGATCCAGGCGGGCTCGGGGAAACGTTCCAGCCGAAGCTGCTGGTACATCGACTCGGCGATGTTGTTGTTGCCGCGCCAGTCGGTGGCCCGCTCCGCGTAGGTGAACTGGTCCATGTAGTGGCCGCCGGTGCGGGCGGCCAGCTCCGCCGACTCCTCGTACATCTTCATCGGGTCGTCCACGAAGTGGCATTCGCCGCCGTGGAACTCGATGAGCCGGCACTTCTCCGGGCTGGTCGTACGCGGCATGACGGCGATGAACCGGACACCGATCAGCTTGGCGAAGTACGCCTCGGAGACGGCGGTGGAGCCGGAGGACGCCTCGATGACCGGGCGTCCGGGGCGCACCCAGCCGTTGCAGAGGGCGTACAGGAAGAGCGAGCGCGCGAGGCGGTGCTTCAGGGAGCCGGTGGGGTGGGTGGATTCGTCCTTGAGGTAGAGGTCGATGCCCCAGGATTCGGGGAGGGGGAAGCGCAGCAGGTGGGTGTCCGCGGAGCGGTTGGCGTCGGCCTGGACCTTGCGGACGGCTTCTTTCAGCCACGCGCGGTAGTCCGCGTCGCTGCGGTCGACGTCGATGGTCGTGGCAGTCGTACCACTGGTACCGGTGGTGCTCATGCGCCGTGCTCCTTCATGCGTGTATTCGCCCCCTGCTTTCGCAATGTACCTCCCCCACCTGCACAAACAGTCGCTTTGGGTTTCCATGCGCATCGCTTTAGGTCGCGTTCGGTTGCACTGTGGGGCACTGTGGGTGACCCTGGTGGAGCATTACGCAGGGTGCAGCACCCGTAACACTCATGTCGGGGAGTCGCAGCCGTGATCAGTCATTCCCGCAGGCACTGCGTCGTTGAACTGCAGGCCTCGCCGTCGCGGATAGGCCAGATCCGCAGAATCGTTTCTGCGCAATTGCGCCACTGGCAGCTCGATCCGCTCATCGACCGGGCGGCGCTCGGCGTGACGGAACTGCTCAGCAATGTCCACCGTCACGCGCAACCGGACAAGACCTGCACGGTCGAGATCGAACTGCGCCTCGGGCGCCTCACGGTCTCGGTCATCGACAGCGATCCGCGGCTTCCGGTCCTCCGGGACGCGCAGGCCCAGGGCGCGGCGCTGGCGACGGGCGGCCGCGGGCTCGCGCTGGTGGAGGCCGTCAGTGAGGCCTGGGGCGCGCGGCCGCAGGCCGACGGTCCGGGCAAGGTGGTGTGGTTCTCGCTCACGGCGGCTCCGGCGACGGCGGCCACGCCACGTCCGGTACGGATCGCCGCCAAGCCGGTACGAGAACCCGCCCGGCCGGTGGTCGTCGCCGTGGAACCGGGCGCGGTCCCGACAGCCCTGCCGGTGGCGGCCTCGGTCGGCGCCAGGCCCGGCTGATCCTCCGCGACGGCGTCACCCCGGCGGCAGCGGCCCCCTCCCGGGGGGCGGGCCGGGCGGTGAGGCGCCACCCCGGGGCGGGAGCGACCGCCCCGGGGCCGGCGCGGCGGCAGGCGCCGCAACGCTTCCTACGGCCGGGCGGCTCGGGCCCCGCTCCGTGGGCGGACGGGCGGCGCGCACCGTCCGCCGGGGGCGGTTGGGCGAGGAGGCCGAAACCGGTGGCCGCCCCGGGGTCGGCCGGTGGCAGGCGGTGGCCGGACCGGTGCGCAGGCGGTGCGGGCGTCGGTCGGTGCGGCCGGTGCGGCCGTCGGTCGGTCCGGTCGGCTGGGGTCGGTCGAGGGCGGCCGGTGCGGTCGGTGCGGCCGGGTGGTCTGCCGGTGCGCGGCCGGGGCTCGGCCGGTGCGGCCAGTGCCGGCCCGGTCGGCTGGGGTCGGTCGAGGGCGGCCGGTGCGGCCGGTGCGGCCGGTGCGCGGCCGGGACTCGGCCCGTGCGGCCAGTGCCGGCCTGGTCGGCTGGGGTCGGTCGAGGACGGCCGGTGCGCCCCGGGGTCGGCCGGTACTCGGCCAAAGCCGGCCGATCGGCCAGGGTCGGCCGGTGCGGCCGGTGGTCGGCCGGTGCCAGGCCAGAATCGGCCGGGGCGGCCGGAGGCCGGCCGCTTCAGGTCAGGGTTCCGAGGGGGTCGTCCAGGACGGGCTGCCACGCCAGTTCCGCCGCGCCGACCAGGCTGTTGTGGTCCAGGGTGCACGGCAGGATCGGGACGCCCCCGCTGCGGCCCCACAGGCTGCGGTCCGCGACCACCGCGCGCAGCCGTTCCGGATCGGCGTGCAGCAGCTCCCGGTGCAGCCCGCCGAGGATGATCCGGTCCGGGTTCAGGATGTTCACCAGGCCCGCGAGGCCCAGCCCCAGCCGGTCGATGAGCTCGTCGGCGGCCGCCCGTACCGCCGGCTCCGCGTACTGCGCGCCCAGCAGGTCGCGGGCCTGCTGGAGCAGCGACACCTCCGGGCCGGGGGTGCGCCCCGCCGCTGTGAGGAAGGCCAGCGGATCGGCCTCGACGTCGAGGCAGCCCCGGCTGCCGCAGTGACACGGCCGGCCCTCGGGGTTGACGGTGAGGTGGCCGACCTCCAGGGCCAGGCCCGAACTGCCGCTGTGCAGGCGGCCGTCCAGTACCAGCGCCCCGCCGACCCCGCGGTGCCCGGTCGCCACGCACAGCAGGTGCTGCGCGCTGCGCCCGGCGCCGTGCCGGTGCTCGGCGAGGGCCGCGAGATTGACGTCGTTGCCGGTCAGGGCCGGCCCGTCGATCCCGGCCGCCTTCACCCGTTCCGCGAAGACGGCCCGTACGGGCGAGCCGGGGGGCCAGGCCAGGTGCAGCGGGTTCAGCGCCGTACCCTCCGGCTCGGCGACCGCCGAGGGGACCGCCAGCCCGGCGCCGACGCAGCGGCGTCCGGTCTGCGCGAGCAGCGCGGCCCCGGCGTCGACCACCGCGCCCAGCACCTGCGCCGGATCGGCGGAAACGGTGATCTTCCCGGGGGCGGTGGCCACGATCCGGCCGCCGAGACCGACCAGGGCCGCCCGGAAGCCGTCCGCGTGCACCTGGGCGGCCAGCGCCACGGGGCCGTTCTCGTCGATGGACAGGCGGTGCGAGGGACGGCCCTGGGCGCCGCCCGCGCCGCCGGGCCGGGAGTCGACCCGGATCAGCCCGAGCGCCTCCAGCTCCGCAGCCACGGCGCCGGCGGTGGCGCGGGTGACGCCCAGTTCGGCCGTCAGCACGGCCCGGGTCGGGGCACGGCCTGTGTGGACGAGTTCGAGCGCCGGACCCAGCGCGCCACGTCCCCGCTCCAGTTTGGTCCGCGTGGACACCGTGGTCGCTTCCCCCAGGCGCGGCGGGGCCCCGTTGCCGTTCATGGGCTCGATCCTCGCATGACCGGCGGGTGGCGGGGGCCGCCGCTCAGCCGAGCCCGCCGACCCGCAGCGTGACGTTCAGCCGCCCGGTGAGTCCGAGCCCTCGTGGCGCCGTGCCCGGCAACACCTTCGGCACCCCGTGGTAGGCCAGACGGCTCGCACCCCCGAAGACGAACAGGTCCCCGCTGCGCAGCTCGACGTCCCGGTAGGGCCGCCCGCGCGAGGCGGTGTTCCCGAAGCGGAAGAGGCAGCTGTCGCCCAGGCTGAGCGAGACCACCGGCGCCGGGGACCTCTCCTCGGCGTCGCGGTGCATCCCCATCCGGGAGTCGCCGTCATAGAAGTTGATCAGCGCGATGTCGTAGGCGACCTCGGGCCCCGGTCTCTGCCCGTAAGCCGCGGCCACCGCCTCACGGCCCAGCTCGGCGAGCCGGCGGGGCATCGGCTTCACGGGGGCGCCGTCGCCGTCGACGGCGGTGCGGGCGTAGCCGTACGGGTACCAGTGGAGGCCCAGGCACACCTGCCGGGCGGTCATCGTGCCGCCGCCGGGGGTGCGCACGGTGCGCAGGCCGGCGGGCGGCCGGGCCCACTCGCGGCAGGCGGCCAGCAACTCCTCCTGCCGGGCCGCCCCGAGCCAGTCGGGTACGTGCACCGCACCCGGGGCGATCACGGTCCGTTCACGTGGCGGGAGCGGAGGGAGCGGGAAGAGCGGAAAGGATTCGCCATCCATCCCTCCATTGTGGCGGGCCCGGCTGGCAGACTCCCGGCATGGAGATCACCGAATTCGTGAAGACCCTCGAACGGGAGGGCACACTGCTCGCCGAACTGGCCGAACGAGCCGGTACGGACGCCCTGGTACCCACCTGCCCGCCATGGCGGGTCGCCGACCTGCTGCGGCACACCGGCTCGGTCCACCGCTGGGCGGCCGGGTACGTCGGGGAGGGCCGGCTGGAGCCGGCGCCGTTCCCGGCGGCGCCGGAGCTGGCCGGCGCCGAGCTGATCGCCTGGTTCCGCGAGGGGCACGCCGCCCTGGTCCGGACCCTGGACGAGGCCCCGGCCGATGTGCGCTGCTGGACGTTCCTGCCGACCGTGCCCCCGTCCCCGGTGGCGTTCTGGGCGCGGCGCCAGGCGCACGAGACGGCCGTGCACCGGATGGACGCGCAGTCCGCGCTCGCGATGACGTACTCACCGGTGGAGCCGGAGTTCGCGCAGGACGGGGTGGACGAACTGCTGACGGGCTTCCACGCGCGGCCGAAGAGCCGGGTACGGACACCGGAGCCCCGGATCCTGCGGGTCAGGGCCACGGACACGGGCGCGGTGTGGACGGTGCACCTGTCGCCGGACCCGCCCCGCACGGTGCGCGGGGCCACCGGCGAGCCCGTCGACTGCGAGCTGGCCGGGGAGGCGTCCTGGCTGTACGCGGCGCTGTGGAACAGGCTTCCGCTGACGGGCCCCGGGGTGAGCGGCGACACGGCGCTGGCGCGGCTGTGGGGCGAGCAGGCCGGGATCTGAGGCGCGGCCCGCCCGGGCACGGAGCAGCGTGCCGGGGCGGGCGCCGGGATGGCTGCCGGGGCGGCTGCCGGGGCGGCTGCCTGCGCGGGCAGCGAGCGGGGTGGCCCGGGGCGGGTGCGCGGCGCAGATGCGTCGGCGGGTGCCCGGACGGGCAGCGGCGGCCCGATGCACGGGCAGGCAGCAAGCAGGTGCGCAGGCGGGCAGCGGGCGAGTGCCGGCGCGGATGCCCAGGCAGGCTGCAAACAGGTTGCCCGGGCGGGCAGCCCGGGCAGGTTACGCGGGGCGGGTGCCCGGACGAGCGCGCGGGCGGGTGGGCAGCGATCAGCGTGCGCGGGTGGGCAGAGCAGGTTGCGCGGGGCGGAAGTGCGCGCGGGCGGAGGGCGGGTGCCCGAAGGGAGCGGTGCGGCCGGCGCAGGCGGCGGCCCGTGGCGGTGGGATTCGGGCCGCTCCGGGTCACGCAGGGGTAGCGCCGAGGCAAGCCCAAAAGCCGCCAGTACTTGGTCCGCAGGGGCGGTGACGCAGGTTCCGCTCCGTCCTCCCCCCGGGCGGCGGTGGCCTGTGACCGCTGCGCGACCCGGCCACGGGCGGGGATGACGATGACGGCGTCGTGGAGTGACGGCGCAGGTCACCGGTCCTGGGCGGGGGTGCGGTGCATGAGGCCGGAGTGACCGGTGGCCGCTTCCGCGTGGGTCTGGCCGGCGCGGGGGTTCCACTGGAAGCCGCTGCGGGCTTCGACGGTGGGCAGGAGCCGCTGGTCGGGTCCGTAGTCCTCGCGGGGGTGCATGAAGAGAGGGGCGGCGGTCTCGATGGTGCGCAGGCGCTCGGCGTAGGCGTCGAGACACTCTTTGCGTTCCTGCTCGGTGGCCAGGCGGGGCGCGAAGGCGGTGAAAGGGGGCAGAGGTGTGAAGCCCATGTAGTGGAAGATCCCGTTGTTGACCGGCCAGAGCAGATGCAGGATGTCGCCTTCGATGCCGTCGGGGGCGTAGGTGTCGGCGGAGGTTCCGGTGGTGCAGCAGACCATGGCCTTGCGGCCGAGGAAGACGCCTCTGGCGTGTTTGCGTCCGCCGCCGTAGGCGAAGCCGCGGGCCATGACGCGCTCGACCCAGCCCTTGAGGACGGCGGGCATGGAGAACCACCAGATCGGGAACTGGAAGATCATCAGGTCGCACCACTCCACCTTGGCCTGTTCGGAGGCCACGTCGGGCGGGAAGGTGCCGGTCTCGTGCTGGTGCTCCTGTTCGATGTCGATCCGGAGCCGGTCGGGGTCCTTGCGGGCCGCGGGGAAGTCGTCGGCGTCCGGGATCGCCTTGAAGCCCATCGCGTACAGGTCGCTGACCTTCACCTCGTGCCCTTGTGCGGCATATGCGCCAAGGCCTCCGGGTCGATCTCCCGGCCCTCCTCCAGGAGCTGCCGGACGATCTCCGCGATGTCCAGGGCGTTGTGGAAGATCACCGCGTTCGTGAGCGGGGCGTTGAATTTCATCGCCTTCTCCTGCTCGACGGGGTCGTTGTCGGCGAGGACGCCCTGGTCGCATCTGAGCGCTACCACCACGGGTTGCGCCACGTCCAGGACCAGCTCACCACCCGGCCCCACCGTCCGGTGTGCCAGCGCCTCCACCTGGACAGTGGTCTAGCCGGCCCGGCTCCCGCCTCGGCTACCCTGTTCCTCTACGGGCTGCCATACGGGATGTGACGCCCCCCACCGGAGGTAGTCAGCGTATGAGTTCAAAGCGCAGCAAGAATCCAGCCCTGCCCGTACTTGACGACGCATTCCGACTCACGTCGGTCAAGGACGCCGAAGAGTCCACCCGTGACTTGGCCGCGCGGCTGGCCACCACTGAGCTGCGCCGCGTTTCCCACCCGGGCCGGATCACCTGGGAGCCCACCGATCAGGCCGAGCCCGTACCGGTCCCGCCGACTGTGGTCGACGGTGACGGGGACCTGTGGCTGCGGGACCGGGGCACTGGCACCTGGACCATGCCCGAGTTCAACCCGAAGGAGTTCCCGGCCCGCTGTGGCGAGGTTCTGACGTGGAACCAGCTTGCCTGCGAGTTCGGCCCGCTCACCGCACTGGCCGACGACCGCCGCATCGGCGGCGGCCGGCGCTGACCGCGCAGCCTTCCGGGCTTGGGGAACATCGGTACAGCGGTTGGCGCTGAGAACGATCATGAGCAGTGAGCGGTGAACTTCTAGCCGAGTGGTCTGCTTCTTGGGGCCCTTCGGCCAAAGATCCACGTTCTGTAGCGGCGGGTGGTTGGCTCCGCCGCATGCCGGTGGAATTTCTGACGGATGACTCGGCCGAGGTGTGCGGGAAGTTCGTCGAGGAGCCGACGCGCCCGGAGTTGGAGCGCTTCTTCTTCCTGGACGACGTGGACCGCGATCTGATCGCGCTGCGGCGTACGCAGTACCACCAACTGGGCTTCGCGCTACAGATGTGCACGGTGCGCTACGCCGACTTCGCCGCCCTTCAGCAGCGCGACCGCAGCCCCAAGTAGTTACTCAGCGCTACGCACCACCTGGCGGTAGCTGTACGAGAACAGGGCCGTCGCGGTGGTGGCGGCCGCCGTCTGTCTTTTCCTGTGCTTCCTGTGCGGCTTCAGCCGCTCGGCCACCGCGGGGCGGTGTGCGGCCGGAAGCATGTGATGGTTCGCGCCGTCGAGGTGGAAGGGGAGCCCGGGCGTGTCACCGGGTCACCGGGTCCCGGGGTCACGGGGTCACGGGGTCACCGTCGCACCGTCTCACCGGGTCCGGTGAGACGGTGCGACCGCGTCTCGGAGAAAATAATTTAGATGGCAACCTTTCCGCTCTGAGTGGCCACTTAGGGGTGTACCGACGAGGGCGAGCCGTGGTCAGCGGAGCTGCGCCCTCTGTGTCAGCACCCGATCGGAGCCCCACGTGTCATCAGAAGACCCGAGATCCGCCGAGCAGCCGATGCCTCGGGGTCGCACGCCCCGCCGTAGCCGGATGCGCCTCCGCTGTGTCGCGGGGGCGGTGGCGGTGCTCGCCGCCTCGGCCGGTGTCGGCGCCTTGGCGCCCAGCGCGGGCGCCGCGGCGACCGTCGGCATCAGTGTGGATGCCGGTACCTCCTGGGGCACGGTGCCCAGCAGTGGTGTCGGCCTCAACACGGGCGTCGGCGACGACCGCATGGGGGACGCCAAGGTGACATCGCTGATGAAGGCCGCGGGAGTTCGGCAGCTTCGCTATCCCGGCGGCTCCGGCGCGGACGACTTCCACTGGAAGACCCACACGATGGGCAACGGCGGCTGGATCGTACCCAACACCGACTTCGACAGCTTCATGGCCACCGCGAAGAAGGTCGACGCCCAGCCGATCCTGACCGCGAACTACGGTTCCGGCACCCCCCAGGAGGCGGCCGACTGGGTCAAGTACGCCAACGTCGACAAAGGTTACGGCGTGAAGTACTGGGAGATCGGCAACGAGGTCTACGGCAACGGGCACTACGGCAACGGCAAGGGCTGGGAAACCGACACGCACGCCGACAAGAGCCCGAAGGAGTACGGGAAGAACCTGGTCGCCTACTCGAAGGCGATGAAGGCCGTGGACCCGAAGGTGAAGATCGGAGCGGTGCTCACCACCCCCGGCTTCTGGCCGGACGCGGAAAAGGCTCCCGGTGACAGCGCCGACTGGAACAACACGGTGCTCTCCATCGCGGGAAGCTCGATCGACTTCGTCATCGTCCACTGGTATCCGGGCGGCAAAACCACGGCCGACCTGATGAACACCCCCTCCCGGATCGCCGGTGTCACGTCCTCGCTGCGCTCGCTGATCGCCAAGTACGCGGGCTCGCGCGCCGCTTCGGTGGAGATCGCGGTCACCGAGACCGACACCGTCTTCTCGCCCGTCTTGACCAGCCAGGCCGCAGCCCTGTTTGCGCCGGACACCTACATGACCTGGTTCGAGCAAGGCGCCACCCACGTGGACTGGTGGAACCTGCACAACGGCTCGGGCGACGCACCCACCAGCGTCAACGGCGAGACCGACTACCAGGACGGGGGCATTCTCTCCGCCGGAACCTGCGCCGGGGGGAAGTGCGAACCGGCGCGCGACACGCCCTTCCCCACCTACTGGGGCATCCGCTCGCTGACCGCACTGGCGCAGCCTGGCGACACCATGGTCAAGTCGTCCTCGGGCAACTCGTCGGTCACTGTGCACGCGGTGCGGAGCAGCAACGGCGGTCTGAACGTCATGCTGACCAACAAGAGCCCGCAGGACGCGGCGCAGGTGTCGCTCTCGTACGCCGGATTCACCCCGGCAGCAGGGGCGGTCACGATCGTTTCGTATGCCACGGGAGGCACCGCCCTGACGACGGCGGATCGGGGCACGGCGGCCGCACAGACGCTGCCGCCGTACTCGATCACGACTCTTCAGCTGAAGCCCGCGTCGGGGACCGCCGACGCTGACAAGCCGACGCCCGCCCCCACGCCGACCGCCCCCGCGCCGGTTGTCTCCGCCTCCGGCACGACCGGCACCCGTGCGCAGGGGGAGATCGGCGCACCCGTCGGCCGGCCGACCCCGAGCAGCCCGTCCGGCGACCTGGCTTCCACCGGGGTGAGCAACACTGTCACGTACAGCGCCCTCGGTGGCCTGCTGGTCGCTGCCGGCGGCGTGCTGGTGCTTCGCGGACGTCGCCGCAGGGCTTTGCACGGGAAGTGAGACCTCGTGAGTGAGTGACGGCCACGGCCCGGCAGCAACGCCACCCACCCGTGGCGTGCGCGCCGGGCCGTCGGCCTCCGCGCCGGCGTCGGCGGTCAGGAAACAAACCAGGCCCGGGTCGTTGACCTGGGCCTGGCCACCCTCCCGGCCTGGCCTCTGCCCAACGACGCCCCAGCCGAGGTCGTCGTCTACCGCCGCAGTGGCACGGGCTTCCAGCCGTCTCCGGGCTGCGATCGGCAGCGGCGATGACGCCGAAATCGACCGCGCCATCGCCAGGGCGACCGACGTCGCCGTCCATGGCCCGATCGAGTTCTGGGCCAGGGGCCTGGGCGACCAGCAGAATCGGCCGAGAGGGTCCTCCTCCCCTCCGGCGCCAAGCTGCCGGCCAAACCCATGATCATTCTCAGCGCGAACCGCTGTACCGATGTTCCCCAAGCCCGCCTTCTGGGATGACCGCGCCCCTCAAGCGCCCGTTACGGGTAGCTGGGAGCTCCAGCTCACCGCCGAGCTGGACGATGGCGGTGGGCAGGTGAGCGTGGTGGTCGGTCACGATGTCTCAGCGCCGGTGACGGCGGCCTCTTCGAGGAAGCGATGCAGCTCATGCCCGGTGATCAGCCGCTTGAACCTCCGTACGCGGTCCGCTCGATCGAGGTCGCAAGTCGCGCCCCAGGCCCAGAGATCAGCCAGTATCAGCACCGACGACCTTCGGCCGGGTGGGTGACGGCTGCTATCGCACAGGGCGCCAAGATCAAGTACTGGTGGCTTCTGGGCTTCCCTCGGCGCTGTCCGGCGCACGTGCGGGGAGATCAGCCCGCCGCCTGGAGAACGGTGCCGGCACCGGCACCGGCCCCCCCTGCCCGGTGGTGGAGCGCTGGTCGGCCGTATGCCGGGGGCGGTGGGGCCGTACGTCAGCCGAGGGTGGCGGCGTAGGCGGTCTGGGCGCGGAACTTCCATGCGGGGCCCGTGTTCCAGGGGTTGGGCATGACCGCGCTGGTCGCGTACGCGTAGCCGGCGCCGCGGTCGAAGGCCGTCCGCAGGGTGGCCTGCATCGCGCCGGTGTCCGGGACGTCGTGCACCAGGTGCCAGAACGCAGTTCCGGTCGGGTCGAGTTCGCCGCCGGCGCGATAGCCGCCGACGGGGTCGAAGACGTTCCCGCCGAGCCAGCCGCCGCCGGCGTAGGCGGCGTAGGTGTCCTCGAAGGTGACGAAGACGTCCGCCGTCCGGTGGCCCGGTTCCAGGTAGCAGTCGGCGATCGCCGTGCCCGGGTTGTCGACGACGAGGCCGGGGACGGCCGGGTCGACGGCCTGCATGGTCTCCTCGACGTAGCGGCGCAACTCGGCGTAGTGGTCGCGGGTGGCGTTGCCGGGACCGCAGTCGCGGCTGACGACGTCGAAGAAGATGCCGTCGACGTGCAGGCGGCCGTCGGGGGTCTTGAGGTAGTTGTCGACGGAGGCCCGGGCTGCGGCGGCGGCGCGGTTGCCGTGGTCGGTGTGGACGTAGCCGAGGACCTTGGTCTTCTCCCCCGTGGCGGCGGTGGCGCGGCGCAG
Organism: Streptomyces sp. CB00455; assembly: GCF_001905445.1. Classification (GTDB taxonomy): domain Bacteria; phylum Actinomycetota; class Actinomycetes; order Streptomycetales; family Streptomycetaceae; genus Streptomyces. Next base: position 493,013 of record NZ_LIVQ01000005.1, read on the forward strand.
GGCGTCGGCGCGGGCCCGCCAGGGGGCGTCGAAGGGGGAGTCGCCGTTGTTGGGGTTGAGGACCACCACGGAGGCGGCCGGGGCGGTCGCGGTGAGGTCTTTCAGCGGCCCGTCGTTCGCCCGGACGTACGCGGGGACGGCGATCTCCAGGCTCCGCACGCCTGGGGCCCGGGGCCGGATCGCCGGGGACGCCGTCGCGGCGGCCTCGCGCGGCGCCGGGGTCTTCGGGGACGCCGGGGATGCCGCCGGGCCGTGGGCCGTCGGCCGCGCCGAGGCGGTCACGGCCGGCGCCGGGGCGGCCACTAAGGGGATGAGCAGGACGGCATACAGGGCCTTGGCGACGCGGGAGCCGGGCATGAACGTTCCTCCAGCGACGGCAAGGGCGGGAGCCGGGGGCGGGGCGGGATCTCCCGAGGAACCCTAGACGTGCGGCGTGTGGGTGAAAGCCGAACCACTCGCATTCGCGGGAAGAACAGACAAGCGATCTGTCACCTCATCACGTGAACCGCCGGCCAGCGAACCGCCGGCCAGCGAACCGACAGCCTGCAAACCGACAGCCTACGAACCGACAGCCTGACAACCGCCCTCATGCGAACCGCGGGCGGGGGCCGTCGGCGTCACCTGGGACGGAGGTCAGCCCGACGCCGTGGGCCAGTTGGGCGGTGGCGTGCGCGAAAAAGGCGGGCCGGTCCTCCACCACCCGGTTGAACTGGCCGAACAGCTCGGAGGAGACCAGCCCCATGAGCTGCGCCCAGGCGGCGACGAGTGCGGCCGTGACCTCCGGGGGCAGCCCTTCGGCGAAGTCTGCGGTCATCCGGACGGCTTCGGGGCGCAGGGCGTCGGGCAGCGGCGGCAGCGCGAGGCCGCGGCCTTCGTAGGCGGCGCGCAGGACTGCTATGAGGACGTTGGCGACGCGGGAGGCGGGGCCGACGGTGTCGACGGGGGCGCTGTAGCCCGGAACCGGGGAACCGTAGATGAGGGCGTACTCGTGCGGGCGCTCCAGCGCCCAGGCGCGGACGGTCTCGCAGACGGCGAGCCAGCGGGCGCGGGGCGGCGCGCCGGCGGCGAGGCCGCGGGCGTCGGTCTCCTCGGCGGCGGCGCCAAGGCTGTCGTAGGCGTCGACGATGAGCGCGGTGAGCAGCTCGTCGCGGCTGGGGAAGTAGCGGTAGAGGGCCGAGGAGACCATGCCCAGCTCGCGGGCGACCGCGCGCAGGGAGAGCTTGGCGGCGCCCTCCGAGGCGAGCCTGCGGCGGGCCTCGTCCTTGATGGCGGCGGTGACCTCGATGCGGGCCCGTTCCCTGGCTCCCCGGACGGTGTTCATGGCCGTCAGTGTGCCACGCGGCTGGAGCACTGCCCAGCGTCCGGATCCCTGCTCCATCGAGAGAGCACCGCTCTTGTTTCGGAGCACTGAACCGTGCACACTGTTCTCAAGCGAGAGCAGTGCTCTCCCACCTCGGAGGTCCTTATGAACGCGTCCGACCCGTACTACGTCCAGGCCAGTGCGCTCGGCACGCGCTTCAACTCACTCCTCGGCAAGCTGGCCCGGCACGGCGTCAGCCTCGCGGGTACCGCGGAGCTGTCGGTCCGGGGCCGCACGTCAGGCGCGATGCAGCGGATCCCGGTCAACCCGCACACCTACGAGGGCACGCAGTACCTCGTCTCCGCCCGGGGCCATTCCCAGTGGGTCCGCAACATGCGGGTCGCCGGAGGCGGCGAGCTGCGCGTGGGGCGCAAGGTGCGGCCCTTCACCGCCACCGAGATCACGGATCCGGCGCAGAAGGCGGCCATCCTGCGCGCGTACCTGGAGAAGTGGGGCTGGGAGGTGAACCGCTTCTTCCAGGGGGTCACCGCCACGTCCACCGACGCGGAACTCCAGTCGGCCGCCGCCGACCACCCGGTCTTCCGCATCACGGTGTCCCCCTGACGGACCGTCCCGCCGGGCCCTCCCACCCGGACTGCCACCCGGGCCCACCGCCGAGAACCGGTCCGCGTCGCGAACACCGTGTCCGGGGGCGGCGGACCTTCCACGTCAGGCGCGGCCCGGGCCGGTCCCGGGACTGGTACACCACGGCAGTGGCCGCGGAAGCAGCAGTCGGACAGCGGGGCTCGGGCCCTGCTCGCGGGTCGTTCTCGCGGGCAGCGGGCAGCGGGCAGCGGGCAGCGGGCAGCGGGCAGCGGGCAGCGGGCAGCGGGCAGCGGGCAGCGGGCAGCGGGCAGCGGGCAGCGGGCAGCGGGCAGCGGGCAGCGGGACAAGCATCGCGGGCCGAGACCGCCTCCGCCTCTGGGCGACGGCCGCAGTCAGACAGCCGACCGTCGGCCCGCCCGGTGCAGGGCAGAGTCCCGCCCCCGGCCACGGCGGTGCCCCTGCACACTCACCGTCGACCCGGCGGACAGCCAAACCCCCCGCCCAGTAGCCCGCCCCCGGGCTCAGGGGGCCGTCAACCCCGCATGACCTCCCTGCGGGACCCGGCCCCCGGCCGCCAACCCGCCTGACCCGAGCGCCGGTCAACCCCGCACGGTCTCTTTGCGGGGCCCCGCCCGCAGCCGCCCGCCCACCGCGCGCAGCCGTCGGCCCACTCAGGATGGTTGCGTCGCAGCGCGCCACCCGAAACGATCCGCCCGCAGGCTCCGGCCGCCGGTCAACCTCCGCACAGCCGCCCTGCGAGGCCCCGCCCCGGCCGCCCGCCCGCCCACCTGGCCCAGGCGCCGGTCAACCCTGCATGCCGTGGGCCACCGGGCCAGGAGCAGGACGAGCGGGGCGAGTATGCCGATCTGGTCGTAGGTCGGTGTGATGCCGACCGATTTGCGGGGCCCCGCCCGCAGCCGCCCGCCCAGGGCGCCCGGCCGTCGGCCAAATCGGGGCGGTTGCGCGAGGGGGCTCTGCCCGAAACGACCCGCCCGCCGCCCGCCCGGGCCCCGGCCCGGCGGGCCGGGCAGGGGCCGCCCGGGGGGCGTCAGGCCCGGCGCCGCCCTCCCCAGCGCCAACCGGCGAGCGCCGGGCCGCCGGGCGGGCCCCGGCGGTCAGCCCTGGCCGGCGGCGTTGCGGGACGCCTGCCTGGCGTCCAGGGCGTGCAGCGCCCTGCGGGCCAGCGGGTAGGTACGGACCAGGTCGGCCAGCGTCGTCGAGCCCCGCGTGATCCGGGCGAAGGCCCGCCACGCGGGCCGGAACCCGGTGATCGCCGCATGCAGCATGCCCGGCCGCGCCTCGAAGACGGTCAGCATCCTGCGCCCGATGCCCATCTCCACACCCAGTCCGGCCTTCACCGCGAAGGCGTAGTTCAGCGCCTGACGCCGGGCGTCCACCGCGTCCTGCGCCTCGGAGATCTTCACCGCCCACTCCCCCGCCAGCCGTCCCGAACGCAGCGCGAAGGAGATGCCTTCCCTGGTCCACGGCTCCAGCAGTCCGGCGGCGTCGCCCGCCACCAGCACCCGGCCGCGCGAGAGCGGCGAATCGGCCGTACGGCAGCGCGTCAGGTGTCCGGAGGACACGGCCGGTTCGAAGCCCGCGAGGCCGAGCCGGGCGATGAAGTCGTCCAGGTAGCGCTTGGTCGCGGCGCCCTCCCCCTTGGCCGAGATGACGCCCACGGTGAGGGTGTCGCCCTTGGGGAAGACCCAGCCGTAACTGCCGGGCAGCGGCCCCCAGTCGATCAGGACCCGCCCCTTCCAGTCCTCCGCGACCGTCTCCGGCACGGGGATCTCCGCCTCCAGGCCGAGGTCCACCTGCTCCATCTCGACGCCGACGTGCGCGCCGATCCGGCTCGCGCTGCCGTCCGCCCCGACGACCGCGCGGGCCAGCACGGTCTCCCCGTCGGCGAGCACCACGGCGACGGTGCGCCGGTCGGGGACGGCCGCCCCGTGCTGCTCCACGCGGGAGACGGCCGTCCCCGTACGGACGACCGCGCCGGCCTTCTCCGCCGCGGCGACCAGACCGGCATCGAATTCCGGCCGGTTGACCAGCCCGAACAGCATCTGCTTCGAGCGCCTCGTCCGGGTCAGCTTCCCTTCGAGCGAGAACGTCACCGCATGGATGCGGTCCTTGAGGGGCAGGACGAAGCCCGGCGGCAGGGCGTCGCGCGACGGCCCGATGATGCCGCCGCCGCAGGTCTTGTACCGGGGCAGCTCCGCCTTCTCCAGCAGCAGGACGCGCCGTCCCGCCGTCGCCGCCGCATACGCCGCCGAGGATCCGGCGGGGCCGGCCCCGACCACGACCACGTCCCAGACCTCGCCCGTCTCGCCGGTCTCCCCGACCACCTCGCCGGTCTCCCCGGCCACCTCGCCGGTCTCCCCGGCCACCTCGCCGGTCTCCCCGACCACCTCGCCGGTCTCCCCGACCACCTCGCCGGTCTCCCCGACCACCTCGCCGGTCTCCCCGGCCACCTCGTCGTCCGCCCCCTGCGCGCCGTTTCCTGCGCTTGCGTCGCGTACGTCGTCGTCGCTGCTCACGATGTGCTGCTGCTCCTGATCACCCGGTTGCTCCGATGCCGGGGAAATCCTACGGCGCGACTCCGCCTCGTCCTGCTGTGCGAGGATCGGGGCTGTCTTCCGCCGTACCCGGCATACGCGCACCACGCGGATGCGGGCGGCGTACACACAGAACAACGTCGCACCCACGAGGAGCGTGCCCATGTCCCAGAATCCGATCGCCGAGACCGTCGCCTCGCTGATGCCCCGCGCGAAGCAGGAGCTCACCGAGCTGGTGGCCTTCCAGTCGGTGGCGGACTGGGCGCAGTTCCCCAAGAGCGAGAGCGAGGGCGCCGCGAACTGGGTGGCGCAGGCGCTGCGCGTCGAGGGATTCCAGGACGTGGCGCTCCTCGACACCCCGGACGGCACCCAGTCGGTGTACGGCTTCCTGCCCGGCCCCGAGGGCGCGCCGACCGTTCTGCTGTACGCGCACTACGACGTGCAGCCGCCGCTCGACGACGCCGCGTGGGTGTCCCCCGCCTTCGAGCTGACGGAGCGCGAGGGCCGCTGGTACGGGCGCGGCGCCGCCGACTGCAAGGGCGGGTTCGTCATGCACCTGCTGGCACTGCGCGCGCTCAAGGCCAACGGCGGCGTGCCGGTGAGCGTGAAGGTGATCGTCGAGGGTTCCGAGGAGCAGGGCACCGGCGGCCTCCAGCAGTACGCCGAGGCGCACCCCGAGCTGCTGGCCGCGGACACGGTCGTCATCGGCGACGCGGGCAACTTCCGGCTCGGTCTGCCGACGGTGACGGCCACGCTGCGCGGGATGACCCTGATCAAGGTCAAGATCGACACGCTGGGAGGCAACCTGCACTCCGGCATGTTCGGCGGTGCCGCCCCCGACGCGCTGGCGGCGCTGATCCGGCTGCTCGACTCGCTGCGCGCGGCGGACGGTTCGACGACCGTGGACGGCCTCGCCTCGGACGGGGTGTGGGAGGGCCTGCAGTACCCGGAGGCGGACTTCCGCGCCGACGCGCGGGTGCTGGACGGGGTCGGTCTGATCGGCGAGGGCACGATCGCCGACCGGCTCTGGGCCCGCCCGGCCGTCACCGTGCTCGGCATCGACTGCCCGCCGGTGGTCGGGGCGACGCCGTCCGTGCACGCGAGTGCGGGTGCGCTGATCAGCCTGCGGGTGCCGCCGGGCGTGGACACCACCGAGGCCATCAAGCTGCTGGAGGCCCACCTGGTCGCCCACACCCCGTGGCAGGCGCGCCTGGAGCTGGAGGTCGTCGGCCAGGGCCAGCCGTTCCAGGCGGACACCGCCAGCCCGGCGTACGCGTCGATGGCTGCGGCCATGGCGGTCGCCTACCCGGGCGAGGAGATGCAGGTCGCCGGCATGGGTGGCTCGATCCCGCTGTGCAACACGCTGACGGAGCTGTACCCGGAGGCGGAGATGCTGCTGATCGGGCTGAGCGAACCGGAGGCGCAGATCCACGCGGTCAACGAGAGCGTGTCGCCGCAGGAGCTGGAGCGGCTGGCGGTGGCGGAGGCCCTCTTCCTGGTCAACTACGCGCAGTCCAAGCGCGGCTGACAGCGCGGCCGGCCGGTTGCAGCCGGGCGTGCCCGGTCCCGGGGCGTGCCTGCGCGCGGGGTCTCTGCCCGGTTCCGGTCCCGGGGCGCGTCCGGTCCCGGGGCGCGTCCGGTCCGCGCCGGGCGGTGTGCGCTCTCGGCGCACTCCGCTCCCGGCGAACCCGCGTGCGCGGCATGGGCCGGGATCCGTACGTTCGGCGCATGGATCTCGTCGAAGTGCTCCCGAACCGGCTCCACATGCTCCGCTTCCCCATCGGCCAGGCCTACCTCTGGCAGGACGACGGGGCCCTGACCCTGATCGACGCCGGGAACCGAGAGTCCGCCGACGCGATCGAGGGCGCGGTGCGGTCACTGGGGCTGCGGCCCGAGCGGCTGGAGCGGATCGTCCTGACCCACTGCCACCGCGACCACGTCGGCGCGGCCGCCGAGCTCGCCGCCCGCCGGGGCGCACGGGTGCTCGCGCACCGGCTGGACGCGCCCGTGATCCGGGGCGAGCGGCCCGTGCCCGAACCGGTCCTGCTGGACTGGGAGGTCCCGCTGTACGCGCACGGGTTGACCGTCTCCGAGGCACCACCCACGCCCGTGGACCGGGAGTTGGAGGACGGCGACGCGCTCGGCTTCGGGGACGGGGCGTACGTGGTCCACGCCCCGGGCCACACCGAGGGCAGCATCGGCGTCCATCTCCCGCGCCATGGGGTCCTGTTCACCGGCGACTGCGTCGCGGCCGTCGGCCCGGTGATGCTCGGCGTCTTCAACGTGGACCGCGCCCGGGCGATCGCCTCCTTCCGGCGCCTGGCCGCGCTCAGGCCGGCGACGGCGTGCTTCGGCCACGGGGACCCGCTGACCGTGGACACCGCGGCGGTCCTTGCCAAGGCCGTGGCCGAAACCCCGGCCTGACCCACCGCCCGGTTCGCACCTGCGGCAGCGCCCGGCGGCCGCCCGGGATGCCTGCCGGGGCCCGGGCCGGAGGTCGCGCACGGTGGTGCCCGGTCAGCCGACCGGGACGCCCGCCTCCAGGTACAGGGGGCGGCCGCGTTCCCGGGCGCGCAGGGCCCAGCGCAGGCGCTCGTAGCGGTGCCGGGGCAGCATGCCGGCGGCCTCGGACTCCGTGACGAAGCGCCAGGACCGCAGTTCGGGGCCGGGCAGCCGGAGCCGGGCGGCCGCGCCGTCCGGGAGGCGTCCGCCGTCGAAGATCAGGCGCAGTCCTCCGTAGCCCGGCGGCTGCGGGGCCTCCCAGTCGACCACGAGCAGGCCGGGCGTCCCCTCCAGTACGAGGCCGAGCTCCTCGGCGACCTCCCGTACGCCCGCGCACGCCGGGGCCTCGCCGGCTTCGACGACGCCGCCCGGGAACTCCCAGCCCGCCTTGTACGTCGGATCCACCAGCAGTACCCGGTCCTGCGCGTCGAAGAGCAGCACCCCGGATGCCACCGTCTCCCGCGTGGGCTCCGGGGTCTGCACGATGTCGCAGACGGCGGCGGTCTCGCTGTGGACGGCCTCGGCGATCCGGGCCGCCGTCTCGCGCGGGGTCAGGGCGCTGTTGTCGATGACGTGCGCGTCCGCGGTGAGCCAGCCGAGGGCCTGCCGGTAGGCGGGGATGTGGTCGTAGGCCCACTGGCGGACCCGCTGGTCCACGTCCTGGGCCTCGCCGGGCTCCTCCCGGGTCGCGATCCGCTGCCGCAGGATCGTTTCCTCAGGGGCGAGCAGCACATGGCGCACGGGAATCCGCCGCGCCGCCAGAGCGCCGAAGATCTCGTCCCGGTACTCCTGCCTGAGCAGCGTCATCGGTACGACGAGCACCCCGCCCAGCTCACCCAGCATCGCCGCCGCCATGTCCACCACCAGGCGCCGCCAGCTCGGCAGGTCCTGGTAGTCGCTCACCTCCGCCAGCCGCTTGCGCGGCAGCAGCACCCGCAGCGCGTCACCGATGAGCTCCGGGTCGAACAGGGTGCTGTCCGGGAGGATTCCGGTCAGTTCGCGGGCCGTGCTGGTCTTTCCGGCGCTGAACGTGCCGTTGATCCAGACAATCACGTCTACCCCTCTTCCCATGGCTCGTCCGGAGCCCCCAGTGGCTTGCCCGCCCCACCCTGCCACGGAAACCTCACTATCGGCCGAGTGCTTATCCTCAAGGTCACAGCCGTGCCCGTCACCTCCGGAGGTTTGCCCGCCGTGCCCCACAACCCCCGCCCGTCCGACCTCCGTTACGGCAACCGGCCGACCATGAAGGACGTGGCGGCGCACGCGGGAGTGGGTCTGAAGACGGTGTCGCGGGTGGTCAACGGGGAGGCCGGGGTCACCCCGGACACCGAAAGGCGGGTCCAGGAGGCCATCGAGGCCCTCGGGTTCCGCCGCAACGACAGCGCGCGCGTCCTGCGCAAGGGGCGTACCGCCACGGTGGGCCTGGTCCTGGAGGACCTCGCCGACCCCTTCTACGGCCCGCTGAACCGGGCCGTGGAGGAGGTCGCCCGGGCGCACGGGGCGCTGCTGATCAACGGCTCCAGCGCCGAGGACCCCGACCGGGAGCGGGAGTTGGCGCTCGCGCTGTGCGCGCGCCGGGTGGACGGCCTGATCGTGATCCCGGCCGGGGACGACCACCGCTACCTGGAGCCGGAGATGCGCGCGGGTGTGGCCACGGTGTTCGTGGACCGCCCGGCGGGGCGGATCGAGGCGGACGTGGTGCTGTCGGACAGCTTCGGCGGCGCCCGGGACGGGGTGGCCCACCTGATCGCCGGCGGCCACCGGCGGATCGGTTTCATCGGTGACCACCCGCACATCCACACGGCGACGGAGCGGCTGCGCGGCTACCGAGCGGCGATGGCGGACGCCGGGCTGCCGGTGGCCGGATCGTGGGTGCGCCTCGGCTCGACCGCCCCCGAGCGGGTCTCGGCGGCGGCCGCCTCGATGCTCTCCGGCCCGGAGGCGGTGTCGGCGCTCTTCGCGGGCAACAACCGGGTGACGGTCACTCTGGTACGGGTCCTGGCCGACCGGGACCGCCCCGTCGCCCTGGTCGGCTTCGACGACTTCGAGCTGGCCGACCTGCTGCGCCCCGGGGTCACGGTGGTCGCCCAGGACGCGGCGGCGCTGGGCCGGGTGGCCACCGACCGCCTCTTCCAGCGCCTCGGCGGAGCCCACCTGCCGACCGCCCGCATCGAGCTCGGGACCCGGCTCATCGCCCGCGGTTCGGGCGAACTCCCGCCGCTGGACTGACCGTTCACCGGATCAGGTGGTGGAGCACGGGCACGGACGCGCCGGCGGCGGCCAGGCCGGCGAGGACGGCCAGGGCTGCGGGCGTGCCACCGAGGAGGCTCAGGCCGCCGGCGATGATCCCGATGAGGGCGGCGGCGAACAGCACGACGGCGGCGTCTCGGCGGCCTTCTCCGCCGACGGGCGGCTGGTCGCGACCGGCTCGGACGACCGTACGGCCCCGGATCTGGGATGCGGCCACGGGCGCGACGGGCACGGCCGTGGGCGTGCCCTGCCGGGGCACGGGCCGGCCGTCCAGGGGGTGGCGTTCTCCCCCGACGGCTCCCTGCTCGCCTCCGGCGGCCTGGACGGGGTGCTGCGCCGCTGGATCGTCGGCGGGATCTGAACGCCGGGGCTCGGCCGCAAGAGGGTCCGGCCGGGCCCCGCAGACACCGACGCCGACACCCACGCCGACGCCCACGCCGACACCCACGCCGAACCGGAACATCGGCCACCAGCGGCGACACCCTGCACCATCAGGCGGCGGACACCGGGCGCCGGACCCCGGCGTCGCGCACCGGACGCGACCTCAGGCGGTCGCGGTCAGGGTCGCCGAGCGGCGCGGGATGGCGAAGGCGTCGAGCTCCGCACGGCTCAGGCCCGTCAGCGCGGTGACCTCCTCGGCCCCCACGGCGCCGCAGTCGAGGCCGCGGACCAGGTAGCCGGCCAGCGCCTTCGCGGTGGCGGGCTCGTCCATCACGTCGCCCTCGACCTTGGCGACGTACGCCTTGAGGCGCGCGGCGGCAGTGGCCAGGCCCTCGCGGTAGAAGGTGAAGACGGCCGCGTAGCGGGTCGGCAGGTGGCCCGGGTGCATGTCCCAGCCCTGGTAGTAGGCGCGGGCCAGGGCGCGGCGGGTGAGGCCGTAGTGCAGCTTCCAGGCCTCGTGGACGTGCTCGGTGGTGCCGATCGGCAGCACGTTCGTGGAGCCGTCGCAGACGCGTACGCCCGTGCCGGCGGCCGCGACCTGCATGATCGCCTTGGCATGGTCGGCGGCCGGGTGGTCGCTCGACTGGTACGCGGCGGAGACGCCGACGCAGGCGCTGTAGTCGAAGGTGCCGTAGTGCAGACCGGTGGCGCGGCCTTTGGCGGCCCCGATCATCCGGGCCACGGTCGCGGTGCCGTCGGAGGCGACGATGGACTGGCTGGTCTCGATCTGGATCTCGAAGCCGATCCGGCCCTGCCGCAGGCCCCGGGCCGCCTCGAAGGCCTCCAGCAGCTTGACGAAGGCGCTGACCTGCTCGGCGTAGGTGACCTTGGGCAGGGTGAGGACGAGGCCCTCGGGCAGGCCGCCGTGCTCCAGCAGACCGGAGAGGAAGATGTCGGCGGTGCGGATGCCGCGGTCGCGGACGTTGGACTCCATGCACTTCATGCGGATGCCCATGTACGGGGCGTTCGTGCCGTTGGAGAAGGCCGACGAGACGAGGCGGGCGGCGCGGGCCGCGGCCTGGTCCTCCTCGTCGTCGGACCGGACGCCGAAGCCGTCCTCGAAGTCGATGCGCAGGTCCTCGACCGGTTCGCTCGCCAGCTTGGCGCGGACGCGGTCGTAGACGGGGACGGCCAGCTCGTCGCCGATGCCGAGGACCCGGGCGAAGGCGGCGGCGTCGGGGGCGTGCTCGTCGAGTGCGGCGAGTGCCTGGTCGCCCCAGGAGCGGATGGTGTCCGCGGCGAAGACGTCACCGGGTACGTAGACGGTGTGGACGGGCTGGCGGGTGCCGGGGTCGCCCGGATAGTGCCGCGCGAGTTCCGCGTCCACCGGCGCGAGGGAGGCGCTGATGCCCTCGCTGACCGCTCCTGCGAGGCTCGTCGCCACCTTCTCCTGCTGACCCATCGTGCACTCTCCTCTTTCCGCTTCACGGAAGCTTAGATCCGCATAGCAGAATTTAGTCACGGGGGTTCTGCTCCGTCAATGGTGCCGCCGCCGCCTTGGGCAAACGACTCGGGGCCGTGCGGTGACAATCACCACACGGCCCCGGACGACGCTTACCCGCAGGTCAGCCCTTGCGGACCTTGATCTGCTCGGTCAGCTGGGGGACGACCGCGAAGAGGTCTCCGACCACGCCGTAGTCGACGAGGTCGAAGATCGGGGCCTCGGCGTCCTTGTTGATGGCCACGATGGTCTTCGAGGTCTGCATGCCGGCCCGGTGCTGGATCGCGCCCGAGATGCCGGAGGCGATGTACAGCTGCGGGGAGACCGACTTGCCGGTCTGGCCGACCTGGTTGGAGTGCGGGTACCAGCCGGCGTCGACGGCGGCGCGCGAGGCGCCGACGGCGGCACCGAGGGAGTCCGCGAGCTCCTCGATGACGTGGAAGTTCTCGGCGCCGTTGACGCCGCGGCCGCCGGAGACCACGATCGCGGCCTCGGTCAGCTCGGGGCGGCCGGTCGACTCGCGCGGAGTACGGCCGGTGATCTTGGTGCCGGTGGCCAGGGCACCGAAGGAGACGGTGAGCGCCTCGACGGTGCCGGCGGCCGGGGCGGCCTCGACCGCGGCCGAGTTCGGCTTCACGGTGATGACCGGAGTGCCCTTGGAGACACGGGACTTGGTGGTGAAGGACGCGGCGAAGGCGGACTGCGTCGCGACCGGACCCTCGTCACCGGCCTCCAGGTCGACGGCGTCGGTGATGATGCCGGAACCGATGCGGACGGCCAGGCGGGCGGCGATCTCCTTGCCCTCGGCGGAGGACGGGACGAGCACGGCGGCCGGGGAAACGGCCTCGTAGGCGGCCTGGAGCGCGTCCACCTTCGGTACGACGAGGTACTCGGCGAACTCGGGGGCGTCGGCGGTGAGGACCTTGACGGCACCGTGCTCGGCGAGCACGGCCGCGGTGGCCTCGGCGCCGGCGCCCAGGGCGACGGCGACGGGCTCGCCGACGCGGCGGGCCAGCGTCAGCAGTTCGAGGGTGGGCTTGCGGACGGCGCCGTCCACGTGGTCGACGTAGACGAGAACTTCAGCCATGGGACTGCTCTCCTGCGATTGCGAGGTGTCTGGGGGCTATGGAGGGGGTGGCCTGAGCTCTTAGATGAACTTCTGGCCGGCCAGGAACTCGGCCAGCTGCTTGCCGCCCTCGCCCTCGTCCTTGACGATCGTGCCGGCGGTGCGGGCCGGACGCTGCGCGGCGGAATCGACCTTGGTCCAGGAGCCTTCCAGACCGACTTCGCCGGCCTCGATCTCCAGCTCCTCCAGGTCCCAGGACTCCACCGGCTTCTTCTTGGCGGCCATGATGCCCTTGAAGGACGGGTAGCGCGCCTCGCCCGACTGGTCGGTCACCGAGACGAGCGCGGGCAGGGATGCCTCCAGCGTCTCGCTCGCGGTGTCCCCGTCGCGGCGGCCGGTCACGGTGCCGTCCTCGACCTTGACCTCGGAGAGCAGGGTGACCTGCGGGACGCCCAGGCGCTCGGCCAGGATCGCCGGGAGCACGCCCATGGTGCCGTCGGTCGAGGCCATGCCGGTGATGACCAGGTCGTAGCCGGCCTTCTCGATCGCCTTGGCGAGCACGAGCGAGGTGCCCATGACGTCGGTGCCGTGCAGGTCGTCGTCCTCGACGTGGATGGCCTTGTCGGCGCCCATCGACAGCGCCTTGCGCAGCGCGTCCTTGGCGTCCTCGGGACCGACCGTCAGGACGGTGATCTCCGCGTCGTCGGCCTCGTCGGCGATCTGCAGCGCCTGCTCGACGGCGTACTCGTCGAGCTCCGACAGCAGGCCGTCGACGTCGTCGCGGTCGACGGTCAGGTCATCGGCGAAGTGCCGGTCGCCGGTGGCGTCGGGCACGTACTTCACACAGACAACGATCCTCAGGCTCACGCCGGCTCTCCTACCGCATCGTCTTTTTCTGGTACCGCCTTGTGCAGGCAGCATAGGCGCCTTGTCGGGCGGATCCCGGTCGGGGCGGCCCGCGCTCCGAAGGGAATGTTACTCGTCAGTACACCGTGGGTGCCGCGAAGTGGCAAGGCCGGTGAACTGTGATCTGTCCAACGCCGCCCCACTTGCCCCAACAGGGACGATTCAGTCGCGCAGCGCGTTGAAGCGACCCTGGTGGTACAGCAGGGGACGGCCTTCCCCGGCCGGATCCCCCACGACCGCCTCCGCGATGATCACACGATGCTCGCCGGCGGGCACGCGGGCCACCACGCGGCAGACCAGCCACGCCGGCACACCGTCCAGCACCGGGACCCCGTGCGGCCCGGATCTCCAGGCGGTGGCCGGGCCGAAGCGGTCGGCTCCGCTCGTGGCGAACAGCCCCGCCAGCTCCCGCTGGTGCTCGCCGAGTATGTGGACGCCGAGGTACTCGCTGTCGCGGACGGCGGGCCAGCTGGAGGCCCCGGTGCCGATGGTGAAGGACAGCAGCGGGGGGTCGGCCGAGACGGAGTTGAGCGAGGTCGCGGTGAAGCCGGCCGGGCGCCCGCCGCTCTCGGCGGTGATCACGGCGACTCCGGCGGCGTGCCGGCGGAAAACGGAGCGCAGGAGGTCGGGCGAGCCGGGCAGGCCGGCCGGGCCGGTGCCGGTTCGGGGGGACGGAGCCGTCGCAGGGGCCGCAGGGGCGGTCATCTGGGTCTTCCTTCTGCCGCGGGGGACGCGGGCGCTGTAGGGGATCAGGGGCCGGGGGCGTTCAGTGATCCCAACAGCGCGCGCTCGCGTGGCGGACGAGGTCGACATGGACCCGTCCGTGGAGGAGGAGTTCGTACGGCATGGCGTCAGCCTGGCCATCGGCCGTGTACACCGTCAAGCGCGATCGGTCAGATGTCGGGTGCGTCACGCCGCGTGCCGGGGCGCGGGACGGCGCGCGGACCAGCGCGTCCGTCATACGGCGGCCCCCAGCGCGGCGATCACGTCCGCCTTGCGCGGCATCCCGGTGGCCCGCCGGACGATCCGCCCCTGCGAGTCCAGGACGAGCACGGTCGGGGTCTTGTCGATCCCCAGCGACCGCACCAGGTCGAGCCGGTCCTCGGCGTCGATCTCGATGTGCGCGACCCCCTCGACCATCGCCGCGACCTCGGCGAGGATCCGCCGCGTCGCACGGCAGGGCTGGCAGAAGGCGCTGGAGAACTGCACCAGGCTCGCCCGCCGCCCCGGCTCCCCGCCCAGTTCCGCGGCGCCCAGCCGGTCCCGCTCCTCGCCCTGCCCGCGCACCCGCACTCCCGTCGTAGCCCTCACTCGCGTACATGACCGCCCGCTCGCGTACATGATCGCCGTACGCGCGCGCACCCGTACGCTGGACAAGCACGCCGCGGACCTGCGGCATTCCCGGCGTGACGAGAATCTCTCCGGGCACGGGCGTCTGGACTGGTCAGCAGCGCGCGTTTGGGGCACGATCCCCATGGCCGCGTACCTACGCTGCCGTAACTTCCGGCCGGGAGAGCACTTCCCCAGGCAGAAAGCGGGGTCTCCGCACCATGGCTGAGCTCGTCTACCCTCCGGTGATCGGCGCCGCGCACACGCTGTTCCGGGCACTCGACATCCGCATCGACATGAAGGGCACCGAGAACATCCCGCGCAAGGGCGGGGCGGTCCTGGTGTCCAACCACGTCGGTTACCTCGACTTCATCTTCGCCGGTCTGGCCGCCCGGCCCCAGAAGCGCCTGGTGCGCTTCATGGCGAAGGAGTCGGTGTTCCGCCACAAGGTGTCCGGCCCCCTGATGCGCGGGATGAAGCACATCCCGGTGGACCGCGCGCAGGGTGAGTCGGCCTACCAGCACGCACTCGACTCGCTGCGCTCCGGCGAGATCATCGGGGTGTTCCCGGAAGCGACGATCTCGCAGTCCTTCACGCTCAAGAGCTTCAAGTCGGGTGCCGCGCGCATGGCGCAGGAGGCCGGGGTCCCGCTGATCCCGGTGGCGCTGTGGGGCACCCAGCGGCTGTGGACCAAGGGCCGCCCGAAGAACCTCAAGCGCAGCCACATCCCGGTGACCATGCGGGTCGGCGAGCCGCTGGAGACCCCGGCGAACCAGTACGCGGGCGCCATCACGCGGCGGCTGCGCGAGCGCGTGCAGGAACTGCTGGACGCGGCGCAGCGCGCCTACCCGGACAAGCCGCAGAACGCCGCCGACTCCTGGTGGCTGCCGGCCCACCTGGGCGGCACCGCTCCGACGGCGGCGCAGGTGAAGGAAGCCGGCTGACCCGCCCGCGCCCGCCCGTCCGTCCGTCGTGACCGATGCCGTGCGGCTTGCACCTCTGTGCGTACGACGTCCGGTCGGGCCCAGCCGTTCAGGGCGCCGGGGCTGGGTGAACGGCGCGGGCGCGGCAGGGGCTGCGGGCGGGGTGCGGGCCGGGGCGCACTCCTGCGGCTGAGGGCGGCATGACGTACCGTCTTGTCCGTTCATCACGTGACGTGACACACCGCGCGGGGGGCCGGGATGAGCGGGTTCGGGCGGTACCTGGCCGCGGCGCTGGCTGCGCGGTTCGCCTCGGAGGGCATGGGCATGGCCGTGGTGCTCCTGGCCCTGGAGCGCACCGGGAGCGCGGCATACGGGGCGTTCGTCCTGACGGCCTGGCTGGCGCCGCACGTGCTGGCGGCTCCGCTCGCGGGCGCCGCCGCGGCCCGGACCGGGCGGCCCCGGCTCTTCCACGCGGGCGCACTGGCCGGCTTCGCCCTCGCGATGGCCGCGCTGGCCGTGCTCCTCGGCCGCGCCCCGGCGCCCCTGGTCCTGGCGGTGGCGGTGCTGGGCGGCAGCTGCGGGCCGATGGTGACGGGCGGCCTGTCCAGTCTGGTCACGGGGCTGGTCCCGGCCGGCGCCGGGCGGGAGCGGGCCTACGGATGGGACGCCTCCACCTACAACGCCGCCGCGGTCACCGCGCCGGCGGCGGTCAGCCTCTTCGCGGCGCTCGGCACGGCGGCCCCCGCTATGGCGTGCCTGGCGCTGTCCGGCGCCCTGGCGTCGGCGCTCGCGGCCACGCTGCCCTACGAGGACCCCCGCGCGGGCCGGCCCGCCCCTTCCCTCCGGGCCGGGCTGGGGGCGGGTCTGGCGGCCCTGTGGCGGGTGCGGGAGCTGCGCGCCGTCACCTCGGCGACGACCCTGGCGTTCGTGGGCATCGGCTCCCTCACCACCACGTCCGTGCTGCTGGCCGCAGGGCTCGGCAGCCCGGGCGCCGGCGGCGTGCTGATGACGGCCTTCGCGGTGGGCGCGCTGGCCGGCTCCCTGACCCTGGGCCGGATGACGGCCCTGGCTCCGGGGAGGCTGGTCCGGTGGGCCCTGGCCGGGACGGGGGCGGCGCTGGCGGCCGCCGCGTTCACCCCGTCGCTCGCCGCCACCGCGGCGCTGTTCGCGGTGGCCGGGGTGTGCGACGGGCCGTTGCTGACGGCCACGCTGCGGATCCGCTCGGAGTGCGCCCCGGACGCGGTGCGCACCCAGGTCTTCACGCTGGGGGCGGGGCTCAAACTGACGGCGGCGTCGGCCGGGGCGGCCCTGGTGGGGCTGGCGGCCGGCGCTCCCGCGTGGGCGCTGCTGACCGGGATCGCCTCTCTTCAGCTCGCGGGGGCCCTGCTGTTCGCGCTGGCGTCGGCGCGCACACCTGTAGCGGCGGCCGCCGCTACAGGGCCGTCGGGAGGTTCCGCCACAGCTCCGTCCGGTCGGCGGAGTCCCGCAGGGCCTTGAGCGTGGCGGGGTGCGGGGCTGCGTGGAGCTCGGGGTAGTCGACCTCGCCCATCTCGGGGCGTACGGGGAAGGCCAGTTGCTCCCCGTCGAGGCTGAAGCGGGCGTCGACGCCGGGCTTGTTGCCGCGTGCGTCCTGGCGGTGCCACGTCGAGGCGCCCGGCAGGCGCAGCGCGATCAGCCCGTGCACGCAGTGGTGGGCGCCCGCGTCGTCGCCGAGGCGCTGGTAGCACAGGGCGGCCGGGATACCCCGGGCGCGCAACAGGGCGGCCAGGGCATGGGACTTGGCGTAGCAGATGCCGTTGCGGGTGGCCAGGACGTCGGAGGCGCGCCAGGAGACACGGCTGTCGCCGGAGTCCGCCGAATGCGGGATCGCGTCGCGGACGAACGCGAAGGCCGCCGCGGCGTAGGCGGATGCGTCGCCGTCCACGGCGGCCCAGAGGGCGTCGGCGTGCTCGCGGACGAGCGGATGGTGGTGGTCGACCGCCTCGTCCGCCGCAAGGTAGGCGCCGAGGTCGGGATGCTCCTGGATCAGTTCCATGACCCAGGAGCATACCTATGCATGATGTCGCATGACTATCGACAAGGGGGGAAGGTCAGCGCGACAGCTCTTCCTTCAGCGCCTGGAGGAAGCCGTCCACGTCTTCCTCCTGGGTGTCGAAGCCGCACATCCAGCGGACGTCACCCGCGGCCTCGTCCCAGAAGTAGAAGCGGTAGCGCCGCTGCAGCCGCCGGGACACCTCGTGGGGCAGCCTGGCGAACACCGCGTTCGCCTGCACCGGGTAGAGGATCTCCACGCCGTCCGTCTCGCGCACGCCGGCGGCGAGCCGCTGCGCCATCGCGTTGGCGTGCCGGGCGTTGCGCAGCCACAGGTCCTTGGCGAGCAGCGCCTCCAGCTGCACCGAGACGAAGCGCATCTTGGACGCCAGCTGCATCGACATCTTGCGGATGTGCTTCATCTGCCGGACCGCGTCGGGGTTGATCACCACCACGGCCTCGCCGAACATCATGCCGTTCTTGGTTCCGCCGTACGACAGCACGTCCACGCCGACCGAGTTGGTGAAGGTGCGCATGGGGACGTCGAGCGCCGCCGCGGCGTTGGCTATCCGGGCGCCGTCGAGGTGCACCTTCATGCCCAGGCCGTGGGCGTGGTCGCAGATGGCCTTGATCTCGTCCGGGGTGTAGACCGTGCCGAGCTCGGTGTTCTGCGTGATCGAGACCACCTGCGGCATCGCCCGGTGCTCGTCCTCGAAGCCCCAGGCTTCCTGGTCGATCAGCTCGGGGGTGAGCTTGCCGTCGGGGGTGGGCACGGCGAGCAGCTTGAGGCCGGCCATCCGCTCGGGAGCGCCGCCCTCGTCCACGTTGATGTGGGCGCTCTTGGCGCAGATCACGGCGCCCCACCGGTCGGTCAGGGCCTGCAGGGCGACGACGTTGGCGCCCGTGCCGTTGAAGACCGGGAAGGCCTGCGCGTACGGCCCGAAATGACTGCGGAAGATCCTCTGCAGGTGTTCGGTGTACTCGTCCTCGCCGTACGCGACCTGGTGACCCTCGTTGGCCAGCGCGATGGCCGCCAAGACCTCGGGGTGCACGCCCGCGTAGTTGTCGCTCGCGAAACCGCGTACCGACGGGTCGTGGTGGCGCCGGGCGTCGGTCTTGCCGGCATCGGTCCTCACGGTTGTGGAGTGAGCCACAGACGCTGTCCGTTCACATCGATGGCGGGCCGCTCCCACACGCCGGCGATGGCCTCGGCCAGCTCCTTGACGTCGGTGAAGCCCGCGAACTTCGCACTGGGACGCTCGGCGCGCATCGCGTCGTGCACCAGTGCCTTGATGACCAGGATCGCAGCCGCCGCGCCGGGGCCCTCGTCACCCCCCGCCTTGCGGAAGGAGTCCGCGAGGGCCAGGGTCCACGCCTCGGCGGCCGCCTTGCCCGCGTTGTACGCGGCGTTGTTGGCGACCGGCTTGTGCGCGCCGGACTGGCTGACCAGGACGTAGCGCCCGCGCTCGCTGCGCAGCAGCCCGTCGTGGAAGGCCAGGGAGGTGTGCTGGACGGTGCGGATGAGGAGCTTTTCCAGGAAGTCCCAGTCCGCGAGGTCGGTGTCGGTGAAGGAGGTGCTGCCGCGCCAGCCGCCGACGAGGTGGACGAGTCCGTCGATGCGGCCGAACTCCTTCTCGGTGCGGTCGGCCCAGGCCTTGGTGGCGTCGAGGTCGAGCAGGTCGACGGTGTCACCCGTGACGCTGGCGCCGCCGTGGGCGTAGCGCGCCGCGTCCACGGCCTCCGCGAGCCTGGCCGGATCGGCGTCGGACGCCACGACCACGGCTCCCGCCTCGGCGAGGCGGAGCAGGGCGGCGCGGCCGGCGGGGCCACCGGCCCCGGCCACCGCCACCACCGCTCCGTGCAGCTTTCCGTTGCCGTTCCCGGAGCCGTTCATCGGTGCAGCCTCCTGTGCTCGGTCGCTCACGCGGCGACCCGCGCTGCGTCCTGGGCGGGCGTGGCGTTGCGGGCGGTGATGCCCTTCGCGGAGGCGATCACGCCCTTGAGCTTCTTGGCGAGGGCCTCATAGAACATGCTGAGCGGAAACTCGTCCGGAAGCACGTCGTCCACGAGCTTGCGCGGCGGCTGCGTCAGGTCGAGGGCGTCGGGTCCCTTGGCCCACTTGGACCCCGGGTGCGGGGCGAGGTAGGTGGAGACGAGCTCGTATGCCTTGAACCAGTGGACGAGCTTGGGGCGGTCGATGCCGGCCCGGTAGAGCTCTTCGATCTCGGCGCACAGCTGGTTGGTGACCTGCGGGGCGCGCATCCAGTCGATCTTCAGCTTGTTGTCCGTCCAGCGCACGACGTCGTGCTTGTGGAGGTAGGCGAAGAGCAGCTGGCCGCCGAGGCCGTCGTAGTTGCGGTTGCGGTCGCCGGAGACCGGGAAGCGGAACATCCGGTCGAAGAGCACGGCGTACTGCACGTCGCGGCCGTGCTCGTTGCCCTCGGACTCCAGCTTCACGGCCTCCTTGAAGGCGGTGAGGTCGCAGCGCAGCTCCTCCAGGCCGTACATCCAGAACGGCTGGCGCTGCTTGATCATGAAGGGGTCGAACGGCAGGTCGCCGTGGCTGTGGGTGCGGTCGTGGACCATGTCCCACAGGACGAAGGCCTTCTCGCAGCGCTCCTGGTCCTGGACCATGACGGCGATGTCCTCGGGCAGCTCGATGCCCAGGATGTCCACGGCGGCCGCGGTGACCTTGCGGTAGCGGGCGGCCTCGCGGTCGCAGAAGATGCCGCCCCAGGTGAAGCGCTCGGGGGCTTCGCGCACGGCGATGGTCTCCGGGAAGAGCACGGCCGAGTGGGTGTCGTAGCCCGGGGTGAAGTCCTCGAAGGTGATGCCGAGGAAGAGCGGGTTGTCGTACCGGGTGCGCTCCAGCTCGGCGAGCCACTCGGGCCACACCATCTTGAGCACGACGGCTTCCAGGTTGCGGTCCGGGTTGCCGTTCTGCGTGTACATCGGGAAGACGACCAGGTGCTGGAGCCCGTCGGCGCGCCCGGCGGCCGGGTGGAAGGCCAGCAGGGAGTCGAGGAAGTCCGGCAC
The DNA here is from genome assembly GCF_001905445.1 of Streptomyces sp. CB00455. GTDB lineage: Bacteria > Actinomycetota > Actinomycetes > Streptomycetales > Streptomycetaceae > Streptomyces. The sequence continues at coordinate 513,399 of NZ_LIVQ01000005.1, forward strand.
GCGGAAGCCGTCTGCGGCCCACTTGCGCAGGTCCGCGACGAGCGCCCGGTGGTAGGCGGCGGCGTGCGGGAGCAGCGGCGACAGCGCCTCGACGGCGCCGGCCACGCGCTCGACGGCGGCCTCGGCCGCGGCCCGGGCGGGCGCGCCCTCGGCCTCGAAGTCGATCGAGCCGTCCTTGGACTGCCAGGGGCGGATCTCCTCCACGGCGGCCTTGAGCTCGGGCCACGCAGGGTGGTCGACCACCCGCGCCCCGGCGGTTATCGCGGCTCCGCCGACACCCGGCACAAGAGTTTCCGTCATGTCACTTCCTCCACAGGAGAACCTCACGTCAAGGCAGCGTAAACGGCGAGGCTCTCCCACTCAAGAGGGAACTCAGGAAATTATCCTGCATCACCCCCCGCCTCACCGAAAGTCTTCCCGTTCTTCAGCATGGAAGGGAGCGTTCCGCCCAATCGCCGCAAGGCCCCCGGCCCCCCGGCGGCGGTCCGGCGGTTGCTCCGACCGAGTGGAGATCCCGAGACCCGCCCGGCCGTTCCGGGCGCTCGCGCGGCCCCGCCGGGCCACCGGGAGCGTGATGCGTCAAGCCGGCGGGGACGCGCCCACGCCCGGGTGACGCGACGGGGCCGCCACCGGCCGCGCCACCGGGCACGGCCCTGGCGGGAAGCGGCCACCGGCCCCTTCCGGGGCCCTGCACGGGCGGTCCCTTCGCAGCGTCGGCGCACTAGCATGCGAGCTCATCGCGCGCGGCCGGTCGGGACACCGCGACCGCGCGGGGAGCCGCCGTCGACGGAAGCGAGAGAACCTTGACTTTCCTCACCATCGGTCACCGCGGGGTCATGGGTGCCGAACCGGAGAACACCCTGCGGTCCTTCGTCCGCGCGGAGCGTTCCGGCATGGACGTCATCGCTCTGGACCTGCGGCTGACCAAGGACGGCGCACTCGTCGCCCTGCACGATCCCGAAGTGGACCGGACCACCGACGGCTCGGGAGCCGTCGCCGACCTGACCACGGCCGAGCTGCGCGCCCTGGACGCCGGCCAGGGCGAGCGCGTACCGCTCTTCGAGGACGTCCTGGCAGCGGTCCGCACTCCCCTGCAGGTCGCGGTGCGCGACCGGGACACCGCCGCCGTGCTCGCGGAGCTGATCCTGCGCCGCGACCTGACCGCCCGGGTCGAGGTGGCCTCCCCGCGGGACGCCCTGCTCGTGGAGGCGGCGCGCCTGGTGCCGGGCGTACGGACCGTGCTCCACGCCCTGTCTCCCGGCGAGCGGGCCGAGGACGTCGTGGCCCGGGCCCTGGCCGCGGGCGCGGCGACGATCGCCCTGGACATCCGGCGGCTCACCCTGGAAACGGTGGAGGCGGCGCACGCGGCCGGGCTGCGGGTGACCGCCTGGACGGTCGACACCCTGGATCAGCTGCGGCTCGCGCGGGCGCTCGGGCTCGACGGCGCCGCCACCGGCCTCCCCGAGATCCGCAGCACGGGCCGCTTCACCGCCTGACGGCGCCGGCCCCGCCCCCGGAACGGCTTCAGAGCGCCTTGACCAGCAGCTCGAAGGCCAGGTCGTCGCGGAGCGGGACCCCGAAACGCTCGTCGCCGTAGGGGAAGGGGCTCAGCTCGCCGGTGCGCCGGTAGCCCCGCCGCACGTAGTAGGCGATGAGCTCCTCCCGCACGTTCACCACCGTCATCCGCATCTCCTTGGCGCCCCACGTCTCGCGGGCGCGGCGCTCGGCCTCGGCGAGGACCTCCTTGCCGAGGCCCCCGCCCTGCAGCCCGGGGCGGACCGCGAACATGCCGAAGTAGGCGTGGTCCCCGCGGTGTTCGAGCTGGCAGCAGGCCACGATCCCGCCCGCCCGCTCGACGACCACCAGCAGGCTGTCGGGGCTCTCGACGATCGCGCGGACCCCGTCCGCGTCCGTGCGCTGCCCGCCGAGGTAGTCCGCCTCCGTGGTCCAGCCGGCGCGGCTGGCATCACCGCGGTACGCCGACTCGACGAGGGCCACCAGCTCCGTCACGTCCGCGGCCCCGGCGTCGCGGTAACTCAGGGCTGCGGGGTTGGCGGTCGTCATCGGCGGCTCCGTTCTGCGCGGTGGCACACGACGTGCCCGGTACGGCTCGCCAGAGCCTACCCGGGCGGCGTGCGGGCCGTCCGGGACGGGCATCTCTTCCGTGACGCCGACGAACCGGGAGTGTGCCGTGCACGGTTCCGCCCTGTCCCCTTCCGCCTCCGTCTCCTCCTGGCTGCTCGTCCTGCTGTGCGCGGTGAGCGGGGCGTACTGCCTGGGACAGGTCCGCAGATCGGGCGGCGGCGGCGCCGCCGGGGAGGCGGTGATGGGGTTCGGCATGGCGCTGATGGCCGTGCCCCTGGGGGCCGGTGGGGGCTGGCGGGCGCCGGTGCTGGGGGCGCTCTTCTGCGGTGCGGCCCTGCACGCACTGTGGCTGCTGCGCGGCGGACACCACCACGCGCACCACCTGGTCGGTTCGCTGGCCATGGCCTACATGGCGCTGACGACGGCCTCCGGGCACGGCCACGGCGCGGGACTGCCGCTGGTCACCGGGGCGCTGCTGCTGTACTTCGCCGGGTACGTCCTGCTGGGCGGCGCCCGGCTGGTGGGCGCGGGCCGGGCCGCCCCCGCCGGCGTCGGGGCGGGCGGCCCCCCGCCCGGCTCCCCCAAGGCGGCCGAGCTGACCCGGGCCTGCCGACTGGCCATGGGGATCGGCATGTTGGCCATGCTGATCGCGATGTGACCACGCCCCCGGACGTGTCCTGCGTCACCAATCCTCCGGGCCCGTACCCGCAGGTAGTCCCGCGCTCATAGGCTGGCGGCCATGATGGTCCCCGCCGCACTGCTGCTGCTCGGCGCCCTGACCGCGCTGCTCGCTCCCCGCCTGCTGGCCCTGGCCCGCTGGCCCGAGCGTGAACCGGTCGTCGCCCTGTGGGTGTGGCAGTGCGTGGTCGGCGCGGTGCTCCTGTGCCTGGGACTGTCGATGCTGCTGAGCGCCGCGGCCGCCTGGCAGGCGGTGCGCGGGCGGCTCTTCGCCGCCGCCCCGCGCGGCGTCGTCGACGCCTACGGACTGGGCGCCGCCGGCGGTCCCTGGGCCGCCGGCACCGCGCTCGTGCTGGCGGGCGGCGCGCTGTGGACCGCGGCGATGCTGGCCCGCGAGGTGCGCCGGGCCCGGGCCCTGCGGCGCGCCCAGGGGAGCGACCTGCTGGTGCGGTCCCCGCTGCTGCCCGGTGAGGACCCCGCGGGCCCCCGGCTCGTCGTGCTGGAGGGGCCGCGGCCGGACGCCTGGTGGCTGCCGGGGCCCGCCCCGCAGCTCGTGGTGACGACGGCGGCGCTGGGCCGGCTCAAGGGGAGCCAGCTCGATGCGGTCATGGCCCACGAACAGGGTCATGCGGCCGCCCGGCACGACTGGCTGCTGCACTGCTCGCGGGCGCTGGCCCGGGGCTTCCCGCAGGTGCCGGTCTTCGCGGCCTTCGAGGCGGAAATGCACCGGCTGGTGGAGCTGGCCGCCGACGACGTGGCCTCGCGCCGGTACGGGCGGCTGACCATCGCACTGGCCCTGGTCGGACTGAACGAGGACCGGGGGGTCTTCGGTCCCTGCGCGACGCCGCAGGCGCACGTCCCGCAGCGGGTACGGCGGCTGCTGTCCGCCGCACCCCGGCTGTCGGCGGCGCGCAGGCTCCGGCTGACGGCGCTCGCCACGCTGGTCCCGGCGGTACCCGTGCTGGTGGCCGTGGTCCCGGGGCTGAGCGCCCTCGCCTGAGCCGCGTCTTCCCGGCGCCCTCGTCCTGAGGACGTTGCTCCGGACACGGGCCGGGGAGGTCTGCCCGGTCGAGCCGCGTCCGCGGCCGGGGCGTCTCCGGCCGGGGCGCCCGCGGCCGGCGCGTCCGCGGCTGAAGCGTCTCCGGCTGGCGCGTCCGGCGCGGGCCGGGTGCGCCCCGGTGCGAGGATCCGGCCATGCGGACTGATCGCTTGCGGTGGGCGGGGATCGGCTGTGCGCTCCTCGTGGCGGTCCTGACGGCGCTGGTGGCGACGGGGTGGCGGCCGCTCGTCTCCTACGACGCCCGGGCGGCCCGGGACCTGCACGGCCACGCCGTCGCGCATCCCGGGGTCACCCACACGATGCGGGTGCTGTCCGACTGGGTGTGGGACCCCTGGACCATGCGGGCCCTGGCCGCCGCGGCCTGCGTCCTGCTCTGGTGGCGCGGCCGGCGCCGGCGGGCGCTCGTCGTGGCGGCGGTGACCCTGACCGCCTCGGTGCTGCAGCAGGGGCTGAAGTCGCTGGTGGGACGGGAGCGGCCGGTCTGGGCGGATCCCGTGGACTCGGCGCACTACGCGGCCTATCCCTCGGGTCATGCCATGACGGCGACGGTGGTGTGCGGACTGTTGCTGTGGCTGCTCCCCGCCGGCACTCCCAGGTGGGCCGTCGGCGGCGCCTGGGCCGCGGCGGCGCTCTCGGTGCTCGGGGTCGGCTTCACCCGGGCCTACCTCGGCGTGCACTGGCCTTCGGACGTCCTCGGCGGGTGGCTGCTGGGCGGCGCTCTCGTCGCCCTGTCCGTGTCCGCGGCGGACCGGGGCCGCGGTCCGGGTGCGGCCGGCCCGGAGCGCTGAGTGTCCGTTCCCCTGCCGGTGCCCCGGCGGGCGCTGCATGGCCGGTTCGAGCGGGCGCATGCGTGTGCCTGCTCTGGGCGATCCCCCGTGTCACCCAGAGCAGGCGACCGCGCTGAGAATATTGGCTCAGAGCCAGTCAACGCAGGAGTAAGCATGTCCCCGCGCAGCGCATCGGTCAATGAAGAATTGCGCAGACGTTCCCGCGAGCGGCTGCTCCAGGCCGCCGTCGAACTCGTCGCGGAACGGGGCTACGAGGCGACGACGCTCGGGGACATCGCCGACCGGGCGGGCGCCGCGCGCGGCCTGGTCTCGTACTACTTCCCGGGCAAACGGCACCTCCTCCAGTCCGCGGTGCACCGGCTGATGCACCTGACCCTCCAGGCCGCGCTGGAGCGGGAGCCGCTGCCCTGCGGGGAGAGCGCGGGCGCGGAGCGGCTCGCCCGGGCCATCGACGCGATCCTCGGACTGGCCCGGGACGAGCCGCTGCTGATGCGCACGCACATGGCGGGCATCCTCACCGCGGAGGGCTTCGTGCAGTGCCCCGAACAGCGGCGGCTCGCCGAGCTGTTGCGGGACACCGTCACGCGGTACGGCTCGTCCGACGTGGATGTGGACTACCCGCTGCTGCGGGCGCTGTTGATGGGCGCGGTGGTGGCGGTCCTGCTGCCGGGGGCGCCCATGCCCGCGACCCGGCTGCGGGCCGAGCTGTTCCAGCGCTACGGGCTGGACTGGGAGCTCGGCGTTCCGCCGGCCGGCGGGCCGCCCGGCGGAACGTCCCCCTCGCACCCCTAGGAGTGCCGGCGGTAGTCGGGCTGGCTCTGGACGTTGAGCCGGTCCATCCACACCCACTTCGCGGGGGCGGTGCGCCAGTCGTCGATCCGCAGGACGTCGAGTCCCTTGGTGATGTCGTTCGAGTAGACGTGCCCGTTGTAGTAGTAGGCCGACCACGACCCGCCGAGTCCGAGCTTGTCCGTGGTGAGCGGGCCGCGTTCGAAGTAGCCGATCTCCCGGGGCCGGGAGGAGTCGGTGAACTCCCAGACGGAGACACCGCCCTGGTACCAGGCCTGCACCATGATGTCGCGGCCGCTGCCGACCGGGATCAGGGAGCCGTTGTGGGCCACGCAGTTCTCGGTGTCGGCCTGGTGGCGCGGGATCTTGAAGTAGCTGCGGAAGACGAGCTTGCGCTGGTCGCCGCGTCCGGTGATGTCGTAGATGCCGTCGGCGCCGCGGCTGGGTCCGGTGGCCTCGTTGCAGGTGGCGCTGCCACCGCCGCCGAGTTCGTCGGTGAACACCACCTTGTCGGCCTGCTCGTTGAAGGTGGCCGAGTGCCAGAACGCGAAGTTGACGTTGTCCTGCACCCGGTCGATGACGCGCGGCTGCTCGGGCTTGCTGATGTCGAAGAGGATGCCGTCACCCATGCAGGCGCCTGCGGCCAGGTCCTTCGACGGCAGCACGGTGATGTCGTGGCAGCCGGTGGTCGCGGAGACACCCGGGTTGACCGGCCCGCCCGGGTTGCCGCCGTCGGGGAAGAGGACGGGGAAGGCGACGACCGCGGCCTGCTTGGGCGCCTTCCTCGGGACCTTCACCACCGAAATGCCGTCGTGCGGCGGCTTGCAGTCGGGGAAGGCCTCGTTCGGGGAGTAGGAGGCGACGTAGAGGTAGATGTCGCGGGCGCCCGGGACCAGGGTGTGGGTGTGGGAGCCGCAGTTGGTCTCGACGGACTTGATGTACTTGGGGTTCTTCTTGTCCTTGATGTCGAAGATCTTGATGCCCTCCCACGAGGACTTCTCGGTCGCCGGCTGCGAGACGCTGTTGCAGGAGTCGTCGCTGCGGGAGGAGTCCGTGGAGAGGAAGAGCAGGTCGCCGTCGACGGAGATGTCGTTCTGGCCGCCGGGGCAGAGCACCCGGGTGACGGTCTTGGGCGCCTTCGGGTCGCCGATGTCGTAGATCGTGAAGCCGTTGTAGTTGCCCGCGTAGGCGTACCTGCCCTGGAAGGCCAGGTCGGAGTTGATGACGGTGGGGTCCGCGCTGGGGACGTTGGCCAGGGGCGTGATGTTGGCGCTGTGCACGACCTCGTCCTGGCCGGGGATCTCACCGGCGGCGAGCTCCCTTCCCTGGACGGGGCCCGCGTTGCGGCTGCCGCCGGCGGCGGGCGATAAGTCACCGGGATCCGGTGTGGCGTGTGCGGGTCCGGCTGCCAGGAGTGTGGCGAGGAGCCCGGCCGCCGCGACGGCCGCTCCCACTCCCCTGTTCCGCACTCTCGTGGTGTGCATCGAGGTCACTGTGCCCTCCCATGGGAGTCCGATCGGTTCCGCTCGGGGTGGGAACGGAAACCAGGACCCCGGCAGTATCTTCCTTTCCATGGACATGGCAAAAGGGTTACTCGGCCGATTCGCCGGAGCGGCCGTGGCCGCCGGGCTCCTCTTGACACTCGGCGGCTGCCAGGACAGCGACGGGACGAACCGGGCCGAAGACGGCGGGACCTCGGTGGTCGCCCCGGGCAGACCGGGCGAGAAGGCGCGCGTCCTCACACCGGAACAGGCCGCGAGGGAAAAGCCCGACGACAGCCCGAACGCCGCCGACCACGCCTACGTGCTGCGCATGATCGAACACCACCGGCAGGCGCTGTCGATGGCCGCCCTGGCGCCCGACCGGGCCGCGGCGGACGGGGTCAAACGGCTGGCGGAGCGGATCACGGCCGCCCAGAAGCCCGAGATCGCGGCGATGGAGAAGTGGTCGGCCCGCCATCCCGCCCCCTCGGCGGCCGCCGGCGCGCCCGGCCCCGCACACGAGCACGGCGCGATGCCGGGCATGGCGACGCAGCAGCAGCTGGCGGAACTGACCGCGGCCCGGGGGGCCGACTTCGACCGGCTCTTCCTGAAGCTGATGACCGCCCACCACGAGGGCGCCCTGAAGATGGCCGCCGAGGCCCTGGCCGGGGGCAACGATCCGGCGGTCGAGGAGATGGCCAACGAGGTGGTGGCCACGCAGAGCGCCGAGATCCACCGGATGCGCGCGATGGGCTGACGGCCCGGGGGCCCGGTGTCATGCTGGGAGCACCTGCGGGAGGAGCTGCGCCGTGCTTCGAATCGCCGTGGTCGGATCGGGCCCCAGCGGGGTCTACACCGCCCAGACCCTGGTCCAGCAGCGCGAGGTGCCCGGCGTGCGGGTCGACGTACTGGACCGCCTGCCCGCTCCGTACGGACTCGTGCGCTACGGCGTCGCCCCCGACCACGAGAAGATCAAGTCGCTGCAGGGCAGTCTGCGCAGCGTGCTGGAGGACGAGCGGATCCGCTTCCTCGGCAATGTCGAGGTCGGCGGGGAACTGCTGCCCACCCGGCGGCTGCTGGAGCTCTACCACGCGGTGGTGTACTGCGTGGGCGCGGCGCGGGACCGGTTGCTGGGGATCCCCGGCGAGGAACTGGCCGGGGTGCACTCCGCCACGGCCTTCGTCTCGTGGTACAGCGGGCACCCGGATGCCGTCGGCGAGGTCTTCGCCCTGCCGGGGGCGGATCGGGCCGTGGTGATCGGCGCGGGCAACGTCGCGGTGGACGTGACACGGATCCTGGCGCGGGGCCGGACGGAACTGGCGCCGACGGACATGCCCCAGCGGGCGCTCGGCGCGCTGGCGGACAGCGGGGTGCGCCGGGTGTCGATGGTGGCCCGGCGCGGCCCCTCGCAGGCCAGGTTCACCACCAAGGAGCTGCGGGAGCTGGGCACGCTGCCGGGCGTGGACGCCGTGGTGGACGGGGCCGAGGCGGCCCTGGACCCGGCCTACACCGATCCGGCCGCGGCCGCCGCCCTGCCCGCCGTGGCCCGGCGCAACCTGGAAGTGCTGCGCGGCTGGGCGCAGCGGGGGCCGGGCGACGGACCGCGCCGCATCGACCTGCGGTTCTACCTGCGCCCGGTGGAGGTGCTGGGCGGTCCCGACGGCCGGGTGAGGGCCGTGCGCTTCGAGCGGACCGCCCCCGACGGCCGGGGCGGGGTGACGGGGACGGGCGCGTACGAGGACATCGGGGCGCGCCTGGTGCTGCGCTCGGTGGGGTACCTGGGCGTGCCCCTGGCGGGCCTGCCCTTCGACCCGGTGCGCGGCACGGTCCCGCACGCGGGCGGCCGCGTGGTGCGCGCGGGCAGGGCCTCGGTCGGCGAGTACGTGGCGGGCTGGATCAAACGGGGCCCGACCGGGGTGATCGGCACGAACCGGCCCTGCGCCAAGGAGACCGCGTCCTCGCTGCTCCAGGACGCGGGGGCGCTGACCCGGCGCGAGCTGCCCGGCGACCCGCTGGAGGCGCTGCGCGCGGCGGGCCTGCGGCCGGTGGAGTGGCCGGGCTGGACGGCCATCGAGGCGGCGGAGGCCGCGCTGGGGCGCTCACTGGGCCGCGGCTCGGTGAAGATCCCCGACTGGCAGGGCCTGCTGACCGCGGCCGGCCACTCCGGCGCCTAGTGCTATGACCGGGGGCGGGAGCGGCAGGGGCGCGGCCGGGGCCTCTCAGTGCCGGGTCGGGAGCGGCGTCAGACGGGACTGTTCGGCGGCGGCCGCCGTCAGGACGGCGTCGAGCAGTCCGGGGAAGAGCCGCTCCAGTTCCTCGCGGCGCAGGGCGTTGAGCTTGGTGGTGCCGCGATAGGTCTGGCGCACCACGCCGCTCTCCCGCAGCACCCGGAAGTGGTGCGTGGTCGTGGACTTGGTGACCGGCAGGTCGAAGTGCGAGCAGGCCAGCTCCGCGCCCTGGCCGGCCAGGTCCCGGACGATGGAGAGCCTGACCGGATCGGAGAGCGCGTGCAGCACGCCCTCCAGCCGGATCCCGTCGGCCCCGGGGTGGGCGAGGGCGCGGGCCGCGTCACGTTCCGTCATGTCCCTGCTCCACTCACTCGGATCGGTGCGGCTCCCATCGTACGAGAGTCGTCGTAGGAGCCGTGGACGCGCGGTGCGGCCCGGGCCCCGGCGCGGGGACGCCGGGGCCGCACCGGCTCACCAGGACCGGTGGTAGGGAGCGGGGGTGCGGACCTCGGCGCCGAGTTCGGCGGCCGCGCGGCGGGCCCAGTACGGCTCGCGCAGCAGCTCACGGCCCAGCAGGACCGCGTCGGCCTCGCCGTTGGCCAGGATCTTCTCGGCCTGCTCCGGCTCGGTGATCAGGCCGACGGCCGCCACGGGCAGGCTGGTCTCCGCCTTGACCCTGGCCGCGAAGGGCACCTGGTAGCCGGGACCGACGGGGATCTTCACCCCGGGCGCGAGGCCACCGGTCGAGACGTCGAGGAGGTCCACTCCGTGCTCCTGGAGCAGCCGGGCCAGCCTGACGGTCTCGTCACCGGTCCAGCCGTCCTCCTCCAGCCAGTCCGTGGCGGAGATCCGGAAGAACAGCGGGAGTTCCCGGGGCCACACCGCGCGTACGGCGTCCACGACCTCCAGGGCGAAGCGGGTGCGGTTCTCGAAGGAGCCGCCGTACTCGTCGGTGCGCTTGTTGCTGTGCGGGGAGAGGAATTCTCCGATGAGGTAGCCGTGGGCGCCGTGGATCTCGACGACCTCGTAGCCGGCGGTGAGCGCGCGCTCGGTGGCGGCCGCGAACCGGGCGGTGATCGCGTGGATCTCGTCGACCGTCAGCTCGTGGGGCAGCGGGTGCCCCTCGGCGAAGGGCACGGCGCTCGGGGCGACCGGCTGCCAGCCGTGTTCCCCGGGGCCGAGGGGGGCTCCGCCCGTCCAGGTCCGGTCGGTGGAGGCCTTGCGGCCGGCGTGGGCGATCTGGATGCCGGGGACGACGCCCTGCGCCTTGACGAAGGAGGTGATCCTGCGCAGCGCCTCGACCTGGGTGTCGTTCCAGATGCCGAGGTCGTAGGGGGAGATCCGGCCCTCCGGGGAGACGGCCGTGGCCTCCTGGATGATCAGGCCGGCGCCGCCGACGGCGCGGGCGGCGTAGTGCGCGAAGTGCCAGTCCTGCGCCACGCCGGCGTCCGGGCCGACGGCCTCGGCGCTGTACTGGCACATCGCGGCCATCCACACGCGGTTCGGCACGGTGACCGAGCGAAGCGTGTAGGGGGCGAACAGGGCGGCGAAACCCGCGGGGGCAGCACTCATGAGGGCTCTCCAGATGTCTCCGGGCGCGCCGGGGACCGGCGACCAAGTACGAGAGTCACCGTACTACGAAAACCCTCGTACTACGAGACCTCTCGTACAAGAGCGTCGAGTTCCGCCCGCAGGGCCGCGGCCAGCGCGGGCAGGTCCGGGACGGCGGCGGCGTCGGCGTCGGCGACGAGCCCGTAGTGGACCGTCCCCTTGTACGTGGAGACCGCGACGGCCAGGGACTGGCCGCGGGCCAGCGGAGCGAGCGGATAGACCTCGGCGACCCGGCTCCCGCCGAGGGAGAAGGTGAAACCGGGCAGCGGGACGCTGGTGACCAGGATGTCGAAGAGCAGCCGGGCCGCCTGGGCCACGAGCGGGCCGCCGAGCCGGTGGCCGAGGGGGTGGACGTGGTCGGCGAGCAGGGCGACGGCCCCGGCGCCGCGGGCGGGCCCGGCGTCCTTGTTGCGGTCCATGGCGGCCCGCACCCGGTCCAGGCGCAGCAGGGGGTCGCGCTCGGCGAGCGGAAGCCGGAGCAGGTAGCCGGAGAGCCGGTTGCCCCCGCCGGCGCCGGGCCGGCGCCGGCGGGACACCGGGATCAGGGCGCGCGGGCCCGGTCCGCGGGGCGCGGGATCGCCGCGGCCCTGCATCCAGCGGCGCAGGGCACCGGCGACCACGGAGATGAGCACGTCGTTCACGGTGCCGCCGGCGGCCTTGCGGACCAGGTTGACCTCGTCCAGGTCGAGGGCGAGGCCGGCGACCGTGCGGACCGCGGGGCCGGGGCCCTGGGCGGTGAGGGCGGTCGGCACTCCGAGCGGCAGCCCCGCGCGGGCCACGGCGGCGCCGATCTCCAGGGCCTGGCCGACGTCCTGGACCCGGGCCGCGAGGACTCCGGGGAGTCGGCCGAGGAGGGGTCCGGGCCGGGGCGGGGGGAGCGGGGGCGCGGGCGGTCTCGGGGCGGACCCCTCGTCGAACAGCGCCGCGGCCAGGGCGAGCGCCCCCAGGCCGTCGGCGAGGGCGTGGTGGAACTTGAACAGCACCGCGAAGGACTCCGCATCCGGGCCCGCCAGTACGTGCGCCTCCCAGGGCGGCAGGTTCCGGTCCAGGGGTCTTGCCATCAGCGCTCCCGCGGCGCCGGCGGGGTCCCAGGGGCCGCCGCCCGGCGGCCCGGTGCGTGCGAGGGACACGTGGCGGGCGGGGTCGAAGTGCGGGTCCGGGGACCAGGCGGCAGCGCCGACGGGCAGCAGCACGTCCCGGATCCGGCGGCGCAGGCCCGGCACGCCGGCGCAGCGGGCCGTGAGCAGCTCGGCGGCGTGCTCGGCCGCGCCGGGACCGGCGGCCCGGAAGACGGCGAGCGCACCGAGGTGCATGGGGTGGCTGGCGGATTCGATCCGCCAGAAGGCGAGGTCGAGCGGGGACAGGCGCTCAGTGGCCACGTATGTCCTAACGCGTGCGACGGCAGGGGTCTGGAAAGCGAACCAGGTCTGAAGTCAAACCATTGCGGACACCCGCACGCAAGCAACAACCATTTCCTGCCTGTGAATGATCGGCATCAATCAGCTGTTCAGCGTCCCGCCCGGCTGCCGGGCCCCTGTCGGCGGTCGGGTGCACACTTGCCGGACAGCGGATCGCAGGGACGACGAAGTCCGGAGGTGCCGGCCATGGCCGATGTACTGCTGCTCGTGGGTACCCGCAAGGGGCTCTTCATCGGCCGGCGCCGGGGTGAAGGCCCATGGGAGCTGGACGGCCCCCATTTCAACGCCCAGGCCGTCTACGCGGTCGCCGTCGACCGGCGGGGGCCGGCGCCCCGCCTGCTGGTCGCCGGGGACAGCTCGCACTGGGGGCCCTCCGTCTTCAGCTCCGACGACCTCGGCGCGACCTGGCGGGAGCCCGCCGCGGCCGCCGTGCGGTTCCCCAAGGACACCGGTGCCTCGCTGGAGCGGGTCTGGCAGCTGCAGCCGGCCGGACCCGAGGCCCCGGACGTGGTGTACGCGGGTACCGAGCCGGCCGCGCTGTTCCGGTCGGTGGACCGCGGCGAGTCCTTCGAGCTGGTCCGCCCGCTGTGGGAGCACCCGAGCCGGGACAAGTGGGTGCCGGGCGGCGGGGGCGAGGGACTGCACACGGTGATCACCGATCCGCGCGACGCGGACCGCGTGACGGTGGCCGTCTCCACCGCCGGGGTGTTCCGGACCGAGGACGGCGGGGCCTGCTGGGAACCGGCCAACGACGGCGTGTCGGCGGTCTTCCTGCCCGACCCGCACCCCGAGTTCGGCCAGTGCGTGCACAAGATCGCCCGGGACGCGGGGAGCGCGGAGCGGCTGTACCTGCAGAACCACTGGGGCGTCTACCGCAGCGACGATGCGGGCTCCCACTGGACCGACATCGGCAAGGGCCTGCCCTCCGACTTCGGCTTCGCGGTCGCCGCCCATCCGCACCGGCCGGGTACCGCCTACGTCTTCCCGCTGAACGCGGACTGCGACCGGGTGCCGGCCGAGCACCGGTGCCGCGTCTTTCGCACCACGGACGCGGGCGCCCACTGGGAACCGCTGTCGCGGGGCCTGCCCGCCGACGACCACTACGGCACGGTGCTGCGCGACGCGCTGTGCACGGACGACGCGGACCCGGCGGGCATCTACTTCGGCAACCGCAACGGCGAGCTGTACGCCAGCCACGACGACGGCGACAGCTGGCAACTGCTGGCCGAGCACCTGCCGGACGTCCTGTGCGTGCGGGCGGCGACGATCGGCCAGTAGAGTGATCCACCGTGGCAGCACGACCGTTGAACGAGATCGTCGAGCCGGGCTGGGCCCGGGCTCTTGAACCCGTGGCCGGCAAGATCGCCGCGATGGGCGACTTCCTGCGCGCCGAGATCGCGGCGGGCAGGACCTACGTCCCGGCCGGGGCCAATGTGCTGCGCGCCTTCCAGCAGCCCTTCGACGAGGTGAAGGTCCTGATCGTCGGCCAGGACCCCTACCCCACCCCGGGGCACGCGGTGGGCCTGTCGTTCTCGGTGGCCCCCGACGTGCGGCCGGTGCCGCCGAGTCTCGACAACATCTTCCTGGAACTGCACCGGGACCTCGGTACGGGCCGGCCCGCGAACGGCGACCTCACACCGTGGACCCGGCAGGGCGTACTGCTGCTCAACCGCTCGCTGACCACCGCGCCCCGGCGGTCCAACGCCCACCAGGGCAAGGGCTGGGAGGCCGTCACCGACCAGGCCATCCGGGCGCTGGCCGCGCGCGGCAAGCCGCTGGTCTCCATCCTCTGGGGCCGGGCGGCCCGCAATCTGCGGCCCCTGCTCGGCGAGCTGCCGGTGGTGGAGTCCTCGCACCCCTCCCCCAAGTCGGCCGATTACGGGTTCTTCGGCTCCAGGCCGTTCAGCCGGACGAACGAGCTGCTCAAGGGCCAGGGTTCACAGCCCGTCGACTGGCGCTTGCCCTCTGTCAGTTGATCGTATCTGACATTCACCGGATAAATACGGACAGATGCCGCCGGAGATGGCCCTGCCCGAACACCCGGTTCCGATAAGCCAGTAGCATGCGGCGCCATGAGCTCCCCCACTGGGCCCGCAAATGGCCTGCCCGTACGAATGCCGCGACCCCGCCAGACCGGACGGCACCGCCGGCCCGAGCCCGCGGCGGCGCCCGAGGGCGCGCCCGCGCTGGTGCTCGCCGTGCCCGGTGCTCCCTCGGCCGTCTCGCGAGGGCTCGCGGAAGAGATCATCAGCATCGGCCGTTCCGAGCTGCCGGGCCTCGATGCCCGCATCGGCTTCCTCGACGGTGACGACGCCTCCGACTTCCCGTCGCTGTCCGGAGTACTGACCGCCGTCGCGGCGGACCGTGCCGCGCGCGCGGAGTTCGCCCGCGCCGCCGGCCACGAGGTGCCCGCGCCGACCGGCCCGGACGCCGTGGTCGTCCCGCTGCTGGCCGGTCCGGACGGCGACCTGCTGCGCCGGGTCCGCCAGGCCCTGATGGACTCCTCGGCCGCCGCCGAGCTGGCCGACGTGCTCGGCCCGCACCCGCTGCTCGCCGAGGGCCTGCACGTGCGGCTGTCCGAGGCGGGCCTGGCCCGCGCGGACCGCGCCCGGCTCTTCACCGTGACCACGGCCGCCGACGGCATCGTCCTGGCCACCACCGGCGGCGAAGAGGCCGTGCAGGCCGCCGGGATCACCGGCATGCTGCTCGCCGCCCGGCTCGCGGTGCCCGTCAAGGCGGCCGCCCTCGACCAGGAGGGCTCGGTGGCCGCCGTCGCCGAGCAGCTGCGCCGCGAGGGCTCCACCCAGCTCGCGCTCGCCCCGTACGTGATCGGCCCGGAGGCGGCCGAGGGGCTCCTGGACACCGCCTGCAAGGAAGCGGACTGCGCCAGCGCCGAGGTGCTGGGTGCCTACCCGGCGCTCGGCAAGCTCGCGGTCGCGCAGTACTCGGCGGCCCTCGGGATCAGCCAGGGCGCCGCCGCGCAGTGACCGTTGCCGTATGACGTGAGGGGCCCCCGCCGTCGCTGCGGGGGCCCCTCACGTCATACGGGTGGGTCGTGGGGCTCAGTCGCGCGCGGTCCCGAAGACGACGCAGGTGGCCGCGGGTACGGCCATCGAACCGGCCCGGCGGGGATGGCCGGTCAGTGGGTCGACGTCGAACCAGGTCACGTCCCCCGAGCGCTCGTTGGCCGCGTACAGCCGCCGCCCCTCCGGATCGGCCGCGAGATCGCGCGGCCAGCTGCCGCCGCAGTCCGCGACGCCGGTGAGCTGCGGTTGTCCGGCTCCCGCGGCCAGCGACAGGGTGGCGATGGTGTCGCGGCCGCGGATCGCGGCCCAGACGAACCGCCCGTCGGGCGAGACGACGACCGCCGAGGGGTAGGCCCGCGCGGCCCCTGGAGCTCCCTCGGAGGTGACCGGCACCTCCCGGACCGGCCGCAGTCGCCCGGACGAGGCGCTCCAGCGGCAGACGGTCAGCTGCGGCTCCAGCTCGTGCAGGACGTAGACGACCTCGCCGTCCGGGTGGAAGGCGAGGTGGCGCGGTCCGGCCCCCGGCCGCAGGGGCGTCTGCGAGTGCGGGTGCAGTTCCCCGGTGGCCGGATCGGCCGCGCAGACCCGTACGGAGTCGGTGCCGAGGTCCACGACCAGCACCCAGCGGCCGCTGGGGTCGGGCAGCACCTGGTGGGCGTGGGGCCGCTCCTGCCGTTCGGCGTCGGGGCCCGAACCCCGGTGGGCGAGGACGCGGACGGGCCCGGCCGGGCTGCCGTCGGCGGCGAGCGGAAGGCTGCTGACGCTGCCGGAGGTGTAGTTGGCGGTGAGCAACAGGCCTCCTGCGAGGCCGAGGTGGGTGGGCCCCGAAGCCGCGACGGGGACGGGGGCCCCGAGGGGAGCGAGACCGTCGGCGGTGGGCGTGAAGGCGGCCACGGCGCCGTGCTCCGTCTCGCTCACCGCGTAGAGCACGCCGGTGTCCCGGGCGAAGGCCAGGTACGAGGGGTCCGGGAGGGCGCCGGTGGCCGACAGCGGGGTCAGCGCGCCGGTGAGCGGATCCACGGCCGCGGTGGTGATACCGCGGCCGCCCCCCGAGGTGAACGAGCCGATGTAGGCCCGGCGTCCGCCGCTGTGGTCCGTACTGTGCGCGCCGCCCACGCCGATGCCCTTTCCGCCGTTCCGGATCCGTTCGGAGCCGACGGTAACAGAAGGTCTAGACCAAGTCGCGCCCCTGGGCCCGCTCCTGTGCCCCGCAGTGGTGGACGTACGTCGTGCTGCTCGGCCGGTCCTCGTAGGTGCGGTGGAAGACCGGGGTGGCGGAGCCGGAGATCGGCGGCACGATCCAGGACCACTCGGCGCCCACCTCGCGGCCCTTGCGCTCCTCGCGGTCCATGTGCGAGAGGAAGCGCCGGGATTCGGTGTGGTGGTCGGCGATGGTGACGCCGGCGCGGTCGAAGGAGTGCAGGACCGCCCGGTTGAGTTCGACCAGTGCCCGGTCCTTCCAGAGCGAGCGGTCGCTGGAGGTGTCCAGCCCGAGGCGGCGGGCGACAGCGGGCAGCAGGTTGTACCGGTCGGTGTCGGCGAGGTTGCGGGCACCTATCTCGGTGCCCATGTACCAGCCGTTGAAGGGGGCGGCGGGGTAGTGGATGCCGCCGATCTCCAGGCACATGTTGGAGATGGCGGGCACGGCGTGCCAGCGCAGGCCCCACTGCTCCCAGCCGGGGTCGTCGGGGTGGCGGATCGGGACTTCCATGACGGCGTCGGCGGGGGTGTCGAACCAGCGGGGTTTGTCGTCGACACCCTGGACCACGAGCGGCAGGAGGTCGAAGGGGGTGCCCGCACCGCCGGGCCAGCCGAGCCGGAGCAGGGCCTCGGTGAGGGGCGCGTTGCGGGCGTCGCCGACCGTGACGGAGTGGTGGTCCCCGTAGCCGGCGTAGCGGACGAGCTGCTCGCTCCAGATCAGCGGTCCGGGGCGGCCCGGGGCGTCCGGCGCGAACACCGTGATGGTGGGCCGGACCCGGCCGCCGCCCGTCGCCTCGCGCAGGTGGTCGAAACACTCGGCGGCTATCGCGTCGGCCTCGGTGAGCTGGCGCCGGTCGCGCACGCGCAGGGAGTTCCAGTAGAGCCTGCCTATACAGCGGTTGCTGTTGCGCCAGGCCACGCGCGCTCCGTGGACCAGCTCGGCGGGAGTGTGCCGGTAGGTGCCGGTCTCCGCCAGCTCGGCCCGTACGGCGGCGAGCCGGGGGCGGGGATCACCCGCGTCCTGGTTCTCCCTGTGGAAGAGCCGGACGAACTCCTCGGCCGCTTCCCACACTTGAGCGGAGGTCGAGCGCTGTCGAAGGATTTCCATTCCGGGCGATTACCCCCTGTCCGGGCAGACGCACCCTGTACGTGCCGACGGCACGCACAGGGGACAATCACCCGTTGTACATGCCGCAGGCCCATACCGTGCGGCCGGCAACTGCCGAACACCCTTCCGAGTGGTCTTCACCGATATGGCCGCGAACAGCCCCGGCACAGGCGTATCATCCGCGGCCGACTGGAGGCGCGCGTGGTGGTCGCGGGCTCCGCGGGGACGCAAAAATCCCCCGGCGGAATTAGCTGCCGAGGGAGAGGAGAGCGTATATTCAACAGTTCACGACTTCATTTTCAACCGAACTCGTGAAGAAGCTTATGACGACATAGTACAGCGGCTGGAGTGCAATTGTCAACCGAGGAATTCCGGAATGAGCAGCAATTCGTCACGGACCTCTATGTGCGCCTCGACCACCTGCGCGACCAGGCCGAACGTGCAGTGAAGGAAGCCCTGCGCGAGGTCGGGACCGGCTTTCAGGCACGGCTGGAGCGCGACGTCGTCGTCGCCGAACAGTCCAATCTTCTCTCCGCGCTGAATACGGGCGAGAACGGCCTGTGCTTCGGCCGCCTGGAGTTCTCCGACGGCCGCGACCACCACATCGGCCGCATCGGCATCCGCGCGGCCGACGCCGAGCGCACCCCTCTGGTCGTGGACTGGCGCGCGGACGTGGCCCGCCCCTTCTACCTCGCGACCGGCCACACTCCCATGGGATTGCGGCGCCGTCGGCACATCAGCAGCCGGGGCCGCCTGGTCACCGCGCTGCACGACGAGATCCTCGACCTGAGTGACGCGGAGCGGACCGGGCACGAGGGGGCCGACGCGGACGCCGTGCTGCTCGCCGCGCTGGACGCTGCCCGGACGGGCCGGATGCACGACATCGTGCGCACCATCCAGGCCGAACAGGACCGGGTGATCCGCTCCCCGCACCGGGGGGTGCTCGTCGTCGAGGGCGGCCCCGGCACCGGCAAGACCGCGGTCGCCCTGCACCGCGCGGCCTACCTGCTCTACGCCCACCGCGAGCAGCTCGCCCGGCGCGGCGTACTGATCGTCGGGCCGGGTCCGGCCTTCCTCGGCTACATCGGCGAGGTGCTCCCGGCGCTGGGCGAGACGGGCGTCCTGCTCGCCACCCCGGGCGAGCTGTTCCCCGGTGTCCACGCGACCGGGACCGACCGCCCCGGGGCGGCCGCGGTCAAGGGCCGGGCCTCGATGGCGCACGTGCTGGCGAAGGTCGTCGCCGACCGGCAGCGCCTGCCGCAGACCGTGCCGCCGGGCACCGGCGAGGAGTACGACACGCTCCCCGAGGCCGCGCTGGAGATCGACCACGACGACTACGGCACGCTGCTGCTGGACCGCACGCTGGCGTACGAGGCGCGCGACCGGGCCCGGGCCACCGGACTGCCGCACAACCAGGCACGGCCCTCCTTCGCCTTCCGGATCATCGACGGGCTGACGGCGCAGCTCGCCGACCGGCTGGGGGCCGACCCGTACGGCGGGCCGAACCTCCTCGGCCCGGACGACGTCGCCCAGCTCGGCAAGGAGATCGCGACGAGCCCGGCCGTGCACGAGGCGATCGACTCGCTGTGGCCCGTGCTCACCGCCGAGCGGCTCGTCGCCGACTTCCTGGCGGAGCCCTCGCACCTGCCCCCGCACGAGGCGGAGCTGATCCGGCGCGGGCCTTCGGCGCGCCCCGACTGGACCCCGGCCGACGTGCCGCTGCTGGACGAGGCGGCGGAGCTGCTCGGCGAGGACGACAGCGTGCGGCGCGCCGTCGAGGAGCGGGAGCGCCGGCGGCGCGTGGCGTACGCGCAGGGGGTGCTGGACCTGTCACAGGGTTCGCAGTCCTACGAGTTCGAGGACGAGGAGAGCGAGTTCCTGGCGGCGCACGACCTCATCGACGCCGAGCGGATGGCCGAGCGCCAGGAGGAGGCCGACCACCGCAGCGCCGCCGAGCGGGCCGCGGCCGACCGCACCTGGGCCTTCGGCCACGTGATCGTGGACGAGGCGCAGGAGCTGTCGGAGATGGCATGGCGCCTGTTGATGCGCCGCTGCCCGACCCGGTCCATGACCCTGGTCGGCGATCCCGCCCAGACCGCCGACGAGGCGGGCTGCGGATCGTGGGAGCGGATCCTGGAGCCGTATGTGGGCGGCCGCTGGGAGCTGGTCCGGCTGGGGGTCAACTACCGTACGCCCGCGGAGATCATGGAGGTGGCGGCGGCCGTGCTGCGCTCCCGCGACCCCGGCTTCGAACCGCCCAGCTCGGTGCGGAGCACGGGCGTGCGGCCGTGGGTGCTGGCGGCCGGGGACGTGGCGCGGGCGGTCGGGGAGGCCGTCGCGCGGGAGGTGCCGGCCGAGGGGCGGCTCGCGGTCATCGCGCCGCGGGAGCTGCACCCCGCGCTGGCGGCCGTGCTGCCCGGCGTGCGGGCCGGTGCGGAGCCGGACCTGGGCCGGGAGGTCGTCCTGCTCGATCCGCGCCAGGCCAAGGGGCTGGAGTTCGACACGGTGATCGTGGCGGAGCCGGCCGGCCTCCAGCCCAGCGACCTGTACGTGGCGCTGACGCGGGCCACCCAGAGGCTCGGGGTGGTGCACAGCGCCGGGCGGCTTCCGGCGGGGCTGGGGCGGGCGGCGGACGGGCTGCTGCTCAGGCGGTGATGACGAGGGGCGCCCGCGGGTCGCTGTGCAGGGGGGCCGCGAGGGCGACGAGCGCGTGTTCCAGGTCGTGCAGGTGGGCCAGGGCCGGTTCCGCGGGGGCGGGGGCCGGCGCCGGCACGAAGGGCTGCGGCGTGCTCCTGGGGGTGGTGAGGGCTTCCACCGCCACCTCGACGCGTCGGCAGGCGGCGGCGAGCCGTGCGTCGTGGGAGGCCTGGGGGTCGGCGGCGACGGCGACCAGACCGCGCACCTGCCGCGCGCAGTCGTCGAGGAGCGCGAGGACCTGACGGGCGCGGGCCTTGCGGGCGCGCAGCGGGCTCAGCGGGTGCACGAGGGGCGCCAGGGCCGTCCGTACGCGGGCGAGCAGCAGTTCGAGCTCGGCGGCGTGCGGGGCGGGGTCGGCGTCGGGGTCCCCGGCGAGGCGGTCCCGGGAGGCCGCGGTGGCGGCGCGGACGCACGTCAGGGCGCGCTGGATCCAGGCTTCGTTGGCGGCGTGGGTGGTCACCGGGAGGACGGTCACGACGGCGAGGGCGGCGCCGAGCGCGCCGATGGCGGTCTCCTGGAAGCGCAGGAGCAGCAGTCCGGGGTGCAGGACGCCGAGGAGCCCGTAGAGCAGTCCGGCCATGACGGTGACGAAGAACATCATCCAGGAGTACGAGGGGGCGGCGGTGTAGAAGATCCCGAAGACGCAGACGGCGACGAGTGCGGCGGTGGGGAGGGGCGCGCCGTGCAGCGGTACGGCGATCAGCAGTCCGGCGGCGATGCCCGTGACGGTGCCCACGACCCGGCGGAAGCCCCGTACGAGGGTCTCGCCGCGGGAGGTGGTGTTGACGAAGATCCACCAGGCGGTGCCGACGGCCCAGTACCAGCGGTCCTCGGACAGGGCCTGGCCGATGGCGAGGGCGAAGGCGCAGGCCGCGGTGGCCTGGAAGGCCTGGCGGGTGGTGGGCCTGGCGAGGCCGGTGCCGGGCAGCCCGGGCGGGGCGGCGGCGGGCGGGGTGCGCCGCTCGATGGGCCACAGGGCGAACCGGACGGCCCCGGCGGCGAGGAGCGCCAGTGCGACGGCGGCGTAGAGCCCGGGCAGTTGTCCGGGCACGGCGTGCAGGAACTGCGTGACGAAGAACATCATGAAGCCGAAGACCCCGAGGGCGTGCCCGCGGGGTCCCCAGCGGCGGGCGTGGACCCCGGCGAACACGACGGCGAGGAAGGCGGCGTCCCGCGCGAGCGGGACCCCGTGCAGGGTGGTGGCCAGGGCCAGTACCGGGAAGCCGGCGACGGGCAGCAGGGCGGTGGTGACGCGCTGGGCGGGCAGGCTCGCGTCCAGCACGGTGAACAGGGCGAGCAGGGCCGCCAGTCCCCCGGTGATCGATGCGGTCCGGGAGAGCCCGCACAGCTCGGCGAGGGCCACGGCGGCGGCGACGCCGACGACGGCACGGGCCGAGTTCCTCAGTCTCATGCGCCCAGGGTCCGGAGCTACGAACATCTTCTTCACGGCGGTGTGCCGCCCCCCTTGCAGTGGTGCGCGCCGGCCCGGCGGCCGCCCGGGGGTGGTGGGTGGCAGGCGGGCACGGCGAAGGCGCCGCGGGGTCCGGTTCCGGCTCCGTCGCCGGCCGGCGCTGCGCGGCGCCGTAAGTACATGGATGTGCCACAGATAAGCATCCGGGGACCCACTGGCTCAACTGGCGTCCGGAGTACTGGTCCATTGGCACAGTGATGTATCCGGATCTTCGGCCACCGGGAGGCCATCGGACCACCCCCGCCACGGTCGCCGCCCAGGGCGCCGCTCCGGTCGCCGCTACGACGCCGTGCCGCTCTCGGTCGGGACGCACAGCACCGGGATCCGCGAGAGATGCAGCAGCTTGTGCGGGGTGGAGCCGAGCAGGGCGCCGCGGATCGGGCTGTCGCCCCAGGTGCCGACGATGATCACGCGTGCCCGGTGGCGGTGGGCGGCGTCGAGCAGGGCCTGCGGGGGTTTCTCGTCGACCACCTCGACGGTCGAGGGCACGCCGGCTTCGTCGGCGGCCTCGACGGCGCGGGCGAGGGCGCTGCGGCCCGCCTGGAGGACGGCCTGGCGGTGGGCCCGGTACTCCTCTCCGGCGGGGCCGGGGGCCGCCGCGCCGTAGACGAGGACGAGGGGTTCGCCGAAGGCGGCGGCGACCTCCAGCGCCACCCGCAGGGCCCGTTCGGCGCCGGGCGACTCGTCGTAGCCGAGGACCACTGACATCCGCAAGCCTCCTCAGCTCTTCCCGCCGTGGACGAGGCCGGGGTCGGCCACTGTGCGCCGCTCCTGCCAGAACGTGCCGTCCCGCAGCCGCCAGTAGGACATGACCAGGACGCCGGCGACGGCGATGGCGATGCCGATGACCAGCGGCGGGCCCAGTCCGAACCAGGAGATGCCGCCGGCCGAGTTCGCCGGATCCGCCATGTCGCCGACCGACTCCACCAGCAGCCAGGTCAGCAGCCCGGCGCCGAGCACCGGGCCGAGGCCGATGAGCAGGAAGTTGTGCAGGCTCTCCAGCAGGTGGCGGCGGTAGTAGACGGCGCAGGCCAGTCCGGTGAGCGCGTAGTAGAAGGCGATGAGCAGGGAGAGCGCGGTCAGCGAGTCGAGCAGCGCGTTCTCGCTGATCTGGTTGACGACGAGGTACCAGCCGATCGCAATGCCGGCCACCCACCAGGTGCTCACGTCGGGGGTCCGGAACCGCGGGTGGATGTGCGCGAGGGTGGGCGGCAGCGCGTGGCGGCGGGCCATCGACAGGGCCGTGCGGGAGGCGGGGATGATCGTGGTCTGGGTGGAGGCGAGGGCGGAGGTGCAGACCGCCAGCAGCACCACCCAGTCCCAGCCGCCCATCACCTCGTGGGCGAGGACGGCGAAGACGGCCTCCTCCTGGTTCGCGTTCTCGGCGAGGAAGGCGGTGCCCGCGTACGCGACGACGGCGAAACCGACGGACAGGTAGGTCACCAGCAGCACCACGGTCGACCAGATGCCGGCCTTGCCGGGCGCCGTGGCGGAGTTCTCGACCTCCTCGGTGAGGTTGACCGCGGACTCCCAGCCCCAGTAGATGAACACGCCGAGCAGCAGCCCGCCGGTGAGGGCCGCCCCGCCGGCGCCGAAGGGGTTGAGCCAGCCGACGGACGGCTCGATCGCGTCGAGCGTGCTGGTACCGGCGTAGACGCGGTAGAGGGCGACGACCGCGAAGGTCAGGAGGAAGAAGACCTGGGCGAGGATGAGGATGTCCTGGAGGTGGGCCGACAGCTCGGTGCCGATGACGCAGACAGCGGTCATGGCGAGGATGACGGCGACGGCGAGGGACTGGCGGATGACGTCGTTGGTGGCCCAGCCGTCGAGCCCGGCGGCGAGCAGGCCGAAGTGGACCGCGACGTCCGCCAGCGAGCCGATGACGAGGACGCCGGTCATCGTGATCGCCCAGCCGCCGAGCCAGCCCGCCCAGGGGCCCATGGCCCGCGTGACCCAGGAGAAGGTCGTGCCGCAGTCCTGGTCGACCTTGTTGAGGTAGTAGAACGCGGCGGCGATCAGCAGCATCGGTACGAAGGAGGCCAGCATCACGCCCGGTGCGTAGACGCCGGCCAGGGCCACGATCGGGCCGAGGACAGCGGCCAGGGAGTAGGCGGGGGACGTCGAGTTCAGGCCGATGACGAGCGCGTCGAGGAAGCCGATCGCGTCGGCTTGCAGGCCCACGCCGGACTGCGGGCCGCAGACCGCGCCGGAGTTCGCGGCCGGGCCCGCGGCCGGCGCTCCGCCGCCGCGTGTGCCGCCGCCGCCGAGCAGGTCACCGCGTCCACCGCTGCCCGCCCGGTCCGTGCCGTTCACACCGCTCGCGCCGCTCGCGCCGTCGGCACCGTTCGTACCGGCGACCGGGCCGTCGCCGGCGTCCGCGCCGCCCGTCCCGCCCTCACGCTCGTCCGCCATGTACGCATCGTCACCCGCCCCGTGCCGCCGCGCGAGGCGGAAGACCTCAAGGGGTGTCCCGCCGACGGGGCACGACCGGGCGGGCGCGGGCCGGCCGGATCGGCAAGATCCGAAAGGGACGGCCGGGCCCGTCCGATGGTCCGGGGTCTGGTTCTAGGGGCGGGTGTTCCAGCCCGCGACGACCGGGAGCCCGTGCTCCGTGGAGAGCCTGCTGACCGTGCCCGTCAGCAGCAGGAACAGCCGGCCGTCGGAAGGCTCCAGTCCCAGGTAGCGGGCGGTGAGCACGCGCAGGAAGTGGCCGTGCGCGACGACCACCGCGTCGCCCGAGTCCCCGCGCAGCACGGGGGCGAGCCGGGCGAGGACCCGGTCCGCGCGGGCCCCCACCTGGGCCGCGCTCTCCCCGGGGTGCTCCGCGTCGCCGGGCGGTACCCCGTCGGTCCACAGGGACCACTCCGGGGTCGTGCGGCGGATCTCGGCGGTGGTGATGCCTTCGTAGCCGCCGTAGTCCCACTCGTACAGGTCGGGGTCGGTGACCCCGCCGGTGAGCCCGGCGAGTTCGGCCGTCGCGACGGCCCGGCGCAGCGGGCTGGTCAGCACCAGCGCCGGACGGCGGTCCCGGAAGAACGGCGCCAGCGAGATCGCCTCCTCGACGCCGCGCGGGGTCAGCGGCACGTCGGTGCGCCCGGTGTGCCGCCCGTTGGCGCTCCACGCCGTCTCGCCGTGTCTCACCAGCAGCAGGTCGCTCATCCCACGGACCCTATGCCCTGCGGCATGTCGGCGTCGAAGGGGCCCGGCGGGCGTGTCACTGTCGGGCCTCATGAAGCGGGGTACGGGTACAGGTACGGGTACGTGGCGGCCCCGGGTGTCGCCGACCGGGCTCATGCTCCTCCTGACCGCGGTCACCGGCCTCGTCGAGGCGGTGAGCCTGCTGGCGCTCGGGCCGGTGTTCACGGCGATGCAGACGGGAAACGTGCTGTTCCTGTCCTTCGGAGCCGCCCGCCAGGGGAGCCTGCCCACCCTGCCGTCCGCGGTCTCCCTCGCCGCCTTCGCCGCCGGTGCGGTGTGCGGAGCGCGGGCGGAATCCGCGGCGCAGGCCCGGGGCCTGCGCTGGGTGGGGGTCGGCCTGTACGCCGAGGCCGCGCTGATCCTCACCGCCGCCGCCACCGGGTGGGGACTGCCCCCGCGGTACGGCGGCCGCTCCGACGGACACCTCGTGGTGGCCGCGCTGCTGGCGGTGGCGATGGGCATCCGGAACGTCACGAGCATGCGGGTGAACGTGCCGGGGGTGCCGACCACCCTGGTCACGCGGTCCGTGACCGCTCTGATGGGCGGTTCGGTGCTCGGCCAGGACCACGCCTTCGGCTACGGCACGGCGGCGTGGGCGCGCCGGGCCGTGGCCGTTCTGATGATGTTCACGGGCGGTCTGTCGGGCGCCCTGCTGGTACGGGCCGGGTGGACGGTGGGCGAGCTGTTGCTGCCCGCCGCCGTGCTGGTCCTCGCGGTCGGCCTGGGCTACCGGCGCCTGCCGCTGCCCGGCACGCGGGAGGGAGTCCCGTAGGGGGTGTCCGCCGGTCGGGCCGGGCTCGCCGCCAGCGCCTCGATGAGCTCCAGGCCCGAGCGCAGGCCGAACAGCCGTTGTGTGCGCGGCTCCGGGGTACCGGGGCCCCAGCCCGGTCCCGCGAGCAGCAGCGCCGAGTGCCCGCGGGCCCCGCGCACGCCCCACTCGATGCCGGCCACCGACCGGGCGAGGGCCGGGTCCGCGGTCGTGCGGGACTGCGCCCACAGCACGACGGCCCGCGGGCCGGTGCGCCGTACGGCGTCGCGCAGGGCGTCGGCGGGCAGGGCGGCGCCGAACATCCTCACCGCCAGGCCCCGTTCGCCGAGGGCCGCGGCGAGCGCCTCGACGGGCAGGCTGTGCTGCTCGCCGGGCACGCACGCGAGGAGCAGCGGGGCGACGGTGGGGCCGCCCGGCCCGGGCGCGGGGCGGATGCGGCGCAGGGCCGAGGAGACGTGCCAGGAGAGCAGGTGCTCCACCTCGACGTAGCGCTCCCCCGACGAGGCCCATTTGCGGCCCACGGCGTGCAGGGTCGGCGCGATGACCTCCTCCCAGGCGGTCACCAGGCCGTGTTCGGCGAGGGCTGCGTCCAGCAGTTCCTCCACGGACGGCGCGTCCAGTCGTACGGCGGCCCGTGCCAGCCCCCGGCACTCCGGGCGGGCCTCCCCGAGGGGAAGGGAGTTGCGCCCGCCCGGGGCCCCGGCGCCCACCGGGGTGACGGGGCGGGCGGCCGGAGCCGCGTCCCGCGCGGCCCGCGCCGCGTCGGCCGGGGGTACGCCCTGCCCGGTCAGCCGGCACATGAGTTCCAGGAGGGCGATGTCCTGGGGGGTCCAGCGGCGGTGCCGGCCGTCCTCGCGGCGGGCGGGGCCGATCGCGTACCGGCGCTCCCAGGAGCGCAGCGTGGTCGGCGAGACCCCGAGGCGCCGGGCGACGGAGCCGGTGCTCAGCGCGGCGGCGGGGAGGTCCGGGGGCGGTTCGGGTCGCGGCTGGGGCTGCACGTGCTCACGATACGACGGGCCGCCCGCGGGGAGCGGCGGCCCGGTCGGGGGCCCGGGCAGCCCGACGGGGGTCGCCCCTGCGGTCGCCGGGCCGGCGGCGCCCGCAGCCGAGCCGCTCCCCCGTCGGGGGCGGTCAGGCGCTCCCCCGTCCCCGCCGGAAGCGGTCGAGTCCCTCCGACAGTTCCACCACCGGGTCCGGGTAGTCGTACCGTGCGCGCTCCGCCGCCGGCAGCCGCCACGGCTCGTGCACGCGCGGGGCGGCCAGCCCGGCGAGTTCCGGGACCCAGCGGTGGACGTAGCGGCCTTCGGGGTCGTAGCGCAGGCCCTGCCGGACGGGGTTGAGCACGCGGTTGGGGCGGGTGTCGGTGCCGGTACCCGCGACCCACTGCCAGTTGAGCTGGTTGTTGGCGACGTCGCCGTCGACGAGGAGGTCCAGGAAGTGGCGGGCCCCGGTGCGCCAGTCGACGTAGAGGGTCTTGGTCAGGAAACTGGCAGCCAGCAGCCGGCCCCGGTTGTGCATCCATCCCTCGTGGCGCAGCTGGCGCATGGCGGCGTCGACGACGGGGTAGCCGGTGCGGCCCTCCTTCCATGCCTGCGTCTCCTCTTCGGCGTCGGCGCCGGTGCGCCAGTGGTCCTGGCGGTCGCGGTAGTCGCGGGCGGCCGCCTGGGGGCGGGCGGCGAGCACCTGGCGGTGGAAGTCGCGCCAGCACAGCTGGCGGACGAAGGCCTCGGCGCCGGGGC
The DNA here is from genome assembly GCF_001905445.1 of Streptomyces sp. CB00455. Taxonomy (GTDB): domain Bacteria; phylum Actinomycetota; class Actinomycetes; order Streptomycetales; family Streptomycetaceae; genus Streptomyces. Next base: position 540,745 of record NZ_LIVQ01000005.1, read on the forward strand.
CACCGGCGGCGCGGGCGCGCAGGACGGCCTCGGTGGGCGAGAGGGTGCCGAAGTGCAGGTGCGGGGAGAGCCGGGAGGTGGCGTCGCCGGCCAGGTCGTCGTGGGTGTCCTCGTAGCGGGTGATGCCGGAGCGCAGCCAGTTCGCCAGGAGGGCGCGGGCCTCGCGCTCGCCGCCCCGGGCGAGGGCCGGGGAGACGCCGCTGAGGGAGCCGCGCCCGGGCAGGGGTTCGGAGCCGATGCCGTCGGGGACCGGGACGGCGCGGGGGGCGGGCGCCACGTCCCGCGGGTGCAGGTCGGCCCAGCGGCGGAAGAAGGGGGTGAAGACGGCGAAGTGGTCGGAGCCGGCGGGCAGGAGGGCCCCGGGGGCGACGACGGTGACGACCGTGTCGTGGACGTGCAGCCGCCGGCCCTCGGCCTCCAGGGCGGCGCGCAGCCGTTCCTCGCGGGAGTGGGCGTAGGCGCTGACGTCGGCGGCCATGTGGACCTCGTCCGCGTCGGCCTCCCGGGCGAGGGCGCACACCTCGGCGACGACGTCACCGGAGCGCACCACGAGGCGGCCGCCGCGTGCGCGCAGCCCCTCGTCGAGGTCGGCGAGGCAGTCGGCGAGGAAGGCCTGCCGGTTGGGCGGGGCGAAACCGGCGGCCGCGACGGCGCGGTCGCGGACGAAGAGCGGGACCACCCGCTCGCGGGAGGCGAGGGCCGCGCCCAGCGGCGGGTGGTCGTGCAGGCGCAGGTCGGAGGTGTACAGGACGACCGCGACGTTCATGTCTTTCGCTCCCCGTCAGGGCTGGGCAGGGCGGCTCTCGTGGGGTACTTCGGCGGCGGGGGCGGATGCGGATGCGGGGTGCTCCAGGCGTTCGGCGGCCCGGGCGATGTTGCGGGCCATCCCGCCGAAGACCACGGCGTGGAAGGGGGACACGCTCCACCAGTAGAGGTGGCCGAGCAGTCCGCGCGGGTGGAAGAGCGCCCGCTGGCGGTAGCGCGCCCGCCCCGGGCCCGGGCCGGGGTCCGCGTACATCTCCAGCCACGCCAGGCCCGGCAGCCGCATTTCGGCTCGCAGGCGCAGCAGGCGGCCCGGTTCGATCTCCTCCACCCGCCAGAAGTCGAGGGAGTCGCCCACCCACAGGCGGGCCGCGTCCCGGCGGCCGCGGCGGATGCCGACTCCGCCGACGAGCCGGTCGAGCCAGCCGCGCACCGACCAGGCCAGGGGGAAGGAGTACCAGCCGTTCTCGCCGCCGATGCCCTCCACCACGCGCCACAGCGCGGCGGGCGAGGCTCCGACGTCGCGGGCCCGCCGGTCCTGGTAGAGGCTGCCGCCGGCCCAGTCGGGGTCGGTGGGCAGCGGGTCGCTGGGGGCGCCCGGCACGGAGGCGTTGGACCACCGTGTGGTCACCTCGGCCTCACGTACCCGCCGCAGGGCCAGGGTCAGGGCCTCGTCGAAGCGGATCGGTGCGCCGGGCGGATCGGGGACGTGGCGCGCGATGTCGTGCTCGGCGCAGACCACTTCGTGGCGCAGGGACTCCGCGAGCGGGCGGGCCAGTGCGCGCGGGACGGGGGTGACCAGGCCGATCCAGTGGCTGGACAGCCGGGGGGTGAGCATCGGGACGCGCAGGATGAGCCGTTTGCGCAGTTGGGCGACGACCGCGTAGCGGCGCATCATCTCCTCGTAGGTGAGGATGTCCGGGCCGCCGATGTCGAAGGCGCGGTCGACCTCGGGCGGCATGGTGGCGCTTCCGACGAGGTAGCGCAGGACGTCGCGGACGGCGATGGGCTGGCAGCGGGTGCCGACCCAGCTCGGGGTCACCATGACGGGCAGGCGTTCGGTGAGGTAGCGCAGCATCTCGAAGGAGGCCGAGCCGGAGCCGATGATGACGGCGGCGCGCAGGACGGTGGCCGGGACGGGACCGGCGAGGAGGATGTCGCCGACCTCGGCGCGGGAGCGCAGGTGCGGGGAGAGTTCGTGGACGGGGATGCCGACGGGGGTGAGTCCGCCGAGGTAGACGATGCGGCGGACTCCGGCCGCGTGGGCCTGCTCGGCGAAGATCCGTGCGGCGTCGCGGTCGCGCTGCTCGAATCCGGAGCCCCCGCCGAGGGCGTGCACGAGGTAGTAGGCGACGTCGATGCCCTGCATGGCCGCGGCCACGGACCGCGGGTCGGTGGCGTCGCCGCGCACGGTCTCGGCCTGCCCGGCCCACGGGTGGTCGCGCAGTTTCTCCGGTGAGCGGGCCAGGCAGCGGACGTGGTGACCGGCGTCGAGCAGTTCGGGCACCAGGCGCCCGCCGATGTAGCCGGTGGCACCTGTGACCAGGCAGTTCAGGCCTGTCATGGCTGTCTCCGCTCCTTGTGGGCCGTAGGGGTCGCGCGCCGTCCCCTACGGACTTCCGCGCGGCCGCTCGGATCGGATGCGCGCCGTCGGCCGGTCCGGCGCGTCCGGACGACGTCTTCCGGACGAAGCCGGCCGGACGACGTCTTCCGGACGAAGCCGGCCGGAACACGTCGGACCCCGCCAGAACACAGTCACACCTCGCACCCGGGAGTGCCACGCAGCCGCCCCCGCGAGCCACCCTCCCGGTGATCCGTCCTCCTGCCCGAGGCCGCCCGGCCGCGGGCGCACTCCTGGGTCCCTGCGCCGCCGGAAAGCCCGGCGGGCAGAAGGAGCGGGACGGCTGAAGCCCAGCGGCAGCAGCCGCGCGCCGGGAACACTGCCGCCGCGCGATCGGGCGGGATCCGGATGAACTGGGCCATTGGTACAGTCACGGCATGGCGGTGGACGAGCTCGACACCAGAATCCTGCGCCTGCTGATCGAGCAGCCGCGCACCAGTGTCCGCGAGTACGCCCGGCTGCTCGGCGTCGCCCGCGGCACGCTCCAGGCCCGACTGGACCGGCTGGAGCGCACCGGGGTGATCACCGGGACGGGGCCCGTGCTCTCGCCGGCGGCGCTGGGGCATCCGGTGCTGGCGTTCGTGCACATCGAGGTCACGCAGGGGCACCTGGACGACGTGGGGGACGCCCTCGCGGCCGTACCGGAGATCATCGAGGCCTTCTCCATCACCGGCGGCGGCGACCTGCTGACCCGGGTCGCCGCCCGGGACAACGCGCACCTGGAGGACGTGATCCAGCGGCTGATCCAGCTGCCGGGAGTGGTCCGCACCCGCACCGAGGTGGCGTTGAGGGAGCGGGTGGCGCACCGGCTGCTGCCCCTGGTGGAATCGGTCGGACGGGCCGCCCGCAAAGCCTGACGCGAGGGCGTGGACGGGAGCAGGACGGGCCCGCCGGCTGGGCACGGGCCCCCGTGGACTGCGTGGTGGTCGAGGACGCGGTTGCCGGGCGCGCGGGCGGCGGGCATGGCCCGCGTGGCGCTGCCGTTCGGCATCCGGCTGCACACGATCTCCCGGGATTCGGCCAAGGCGGCGTGGGGCGCGGCGGACCGGCTGCTGGCCGATCTGGGCGACGCGGACATCGCCCGGGCGCAGGCGCTGCTGGGCGCGAGCGAGTCGGTGGGGCAGCAGCGGATGCCGGCCCTGCACGGCGGATCGCGGGACGGGCTGGAGATCTCGCCGAACCTATGGGCGGGGGCGGGCCTGGTGCGTGGTGGAGCGGGGACCGCGCTGGTCGGCAGCCACGGTGACGTGGCGGACCGGATCGAGGGGTACCACGCGCTCGGGATCGACAATTTCGTCCTGTCGGGCTACCCGCACCTGGCTGGGGCGTACTGGTTCGGCGAGGGGGTGACGCCGGAGCCGGCGGCGCGCGGCCTGCTCGCGCCGTGACCGGACGGCGGGGAAGATCCCACCGTCCCCGCCGGTTGGTAGAGCCGTGAACGAGATGGCGTGGAACACGGGCACGGGCACAGATACAAGTACAGGTGCAGGTACAGCGGCCGGCGTCGACACGGGCCCGGGCGCGGCGGCGGGCACGGACGTGGACGTGGTGGTCATCGGCGCCGGGCAGGCGGGCCTGTCCAGCGCCTACCACCTCGCCCGGGCGGGGATCGGCCACGTGGTCCTCGACCATGCGCCGCGCCCCGGCGGGGCCTGGCAGTTCCGCTGGCCCTCGCTCACCTACGGCAAGGTCCACGGCATGCACTCGCTGCCCGGCATGGAGCTGGCCGGTGCGGACCCGCTGCGGCCCTCCTCCGAGGTGATCGGCGAGTACTTCGGCGCCTACGAGGGACGCTTCGGCCTGCGCGTGCGACGGCCGGTGGACGTGTCGGCCGTCCGCGAGGGAGCGGACGGAAGGCTGCTGGCCGAGTCCTCCGCCGGGACCTGGTCGGCGCGGGCCCTCATCAACGCCACCGGCACCTGGGACCGGCCCTTCTGGCCGCGTTACGCCGGCCAGGAGACCTTCCGCGGCCGCCAGCTGCACACCGCGGACTACCCGGGGCCGCAGGAGTTCGCCGGGGCCCGGGTGATCGTGGTGGGCGGCGGCACCTCCGCGGTACAACACCTGCTGGAGATCTCCCGGGTAGCGGCCGAGACCACCTGGGTGACGCGGCGCCCGCCGGTCTTTCGCGACGGCTTCGGCGAGGCCGAGGGCCGGGCCGCGGTGGCTCTGGTGGACGAGCGGGTGCGCCGGGGGCTGGCGCCGCAGAGCGTGGTCAGCGTGACGGGGCTGCCCCTGAACGAGGCCGTCCGGGCCGGACTGGAGTCGGGAGTACTGGAGCGCCGCCCCGTGTTCGCCCGCATCACGCCCACGGGGGCCGTCTGGGCGGACGGGAGCCGGGTGGACGCCGACGTCATCCTGTGGGCCACCGGCTTTCGCGCGGCCGTCGACCACCTGTCCCCGCTCCATCTGCGCGAGCCGGGCGGCGGCATCCGGGTCGAGGGGACCAGGGCCGTCCGCGACGAGCGGGTCCACCTGGTCGGTTACGGTCCGTCGGCTTCGACCATCGGGGCCAACCGGGCGGGCGGCGCCGCGGTCCGTGAGATCCGGCGGCTGCTCGCCCGCGAGCGGGTGGGTGGGCCGGCGGCCTGACCGGCTGCCGCGCCGTCTCCGGCTGCTCTGCCGCCCCCTTCCGGCGTCCGGCCCGTGTGGCCGCCACATGCGCCCGTCTTGTGCTCCGGTCACATGTGCGCCGGAGCGAGCTCCGCCTCCGGGGCCGGCTTCGCCGCCGGCTCCGGCGCCGACGCAGCATCCCGGTCCCGGCGGACCAGGGCCGCGTACCGGCCGTCCGCTCGCAGGAGTTCCTCGTGCGTACCGCGCTCGGCTATGCGGCCGGCGTCCAGGACCACGATCTGGTCGGCGTCGCGGACGGTGGACAGGCGGTGAGCGATGGTGATGGTGGTGCGGCCCTGGGAGAGGTTGTCGATGGCCTGCTGGACGGCGTGCTCGGTGCGCGTGTCCAGGGCACTGGTGGCTTCGTCGAGGATCAGCACCGGCGGGTCGCGCAGGATGGTGCGGGCTATCGCCAGCCGCTGCTTCTCGCCGCCGGAGAAGCGGTAGCCGCGCTCGCCGACCAGGGTGTCGTACCCGTCGGGCAGGGATTCGATGTGGTCGTGGATCTGGGCGGCGCGGGCCGCTTCGGTGATCTCCTCGTCCGTCGCGTCGGGTTTGGCGAAGCGCAGGTTGTCCGCGACGGAGGCGTGGAAGAGGTAGGTCTCCTGGGAGACCACGCCTATCGAACGGGCCAGGGAGTCGAAGTCGAGATCGCGCACGTCCACCCCGTCCAGGGCGACCCGCCCGCCGGTGACGTCGTAGAGCCGGGGCACGAGGTAGCTGAGGGTGCTCTTGCCGGAGCCGGTCGCGCCGACCACGGCGAGGGAGCCGCCGGCCGGGACGGTGAGGTCGATGCCGGTGAGGGTCGGGCCGCTCTTCGCGTCGTAGGCGAAGTCGACGCCCTCCAGCTGCACCTCCCCCTTGGCGCGGTCCAGGCGCACCGGGTCCTCGCGTTCGGTGATGTCCACCGGCAGGTCGAGGTACTCGAAGATGCGGGCGAAGAGCGCGAGCGAGGTCTGGATCTGCACACCGGTCGACAGCAGGCTCACGGCGGGCCGGAAGAGGCCCTGCTGGAGCGTGACGAAGGCGACGAGGGTGCCGACGGAGAGCGAGGGGGAGCCCGTCTGCAGGGCCATTCCCGCGGCCCAGTAGATGAGCGCGGGCATGGCGGCCATGACGATGCCGATCGTGGACATCCGCCAGCGCCCGGCCATGCTGGAGCGCACTTCGAGCCCGACGAGCTTCTCGGACTCCTCGGAGAAGGCGGCCGTGAGGGACTCGGAGCGGCCCATGGTGCGGCCCAGCAGGATGCCGCTGACCGACAGCGACTCGGTGACGGTCGCGGCCATGGCGGCCATCTGCTTCTGCCGCTGGGTGGTGATCTTCTTGCGCTCGCGGCCGACCCGCCGGCTGATCCACACGAAGACCGGCAGCAGGAACAGGGAGACGAGTGTCAGACGCCAGTCGAGCGCGAGCATGGCGACGACGGAGGCGATGACGGCCGTCAGGTTGGACACGAGGGAGGTCGCGGTCGAAGTGACCGTGGCCTGCATGCCGCCGATGTCATTGGCTATGCGGGACTGCACCTCTCCGGTGCGGGTCCGGGTGAAGAAGGCCAGCGGCATCCGCTGGAGCTGTGCGTAGACCGCGGTCCGCAGGTCGTGCATGACGCGCTGGCCCACCGTGGTGGAGATCAGGGTCTGGAGCACGCCGAACACGCTGGTGACCACGGCGGTCAGGATCATGCCGAGGGCGAGCAGGCTGAGCAGCCCCGTACGCCCCTGCGGGATCGCGACGTCCAGTATCTCCTTGAGCAGGAACGGCGAGGCGACACCGACCAGCGAGGAGGCTCCGACCAGCAGGCCGACGACCGCGAGCCGACCCCGGTAGGGCCGGAACAAGCCGACGATGCGGCGCAGCTCGCGCGGCTGCTCTGCCGGGGCGGGACGGCTGGGGTCGAGGGCTTCTTTCGATGGGGTCCACTTCGGTTCTTCGGGGCGCATGGGCCTCCTTCTGACGAGACTCGAATGAGCATAGCTCATTGTTACCTATGCTCACAATGAATCTGGTCCTGATATTGTTCCCAGTATGAGGACCCCTTCCGAGACCGACACCACAGACGGCGTGCTCGCCGAGCAGCTGCTGCGACTGACCCGTCGGCTCCACCGCATCCAGAAGCGCCATCTGGAGCCCCTCGGAATCACCCCGGCGCAGTCCCGGCTGCTGCGGCTGGTCGCGCATGACGAAGCCGGCCTACCGCCCCGGATGGCGGATCTGGCCGCCCGGCTGGAGGTCGTGCCGCGTGCCGTGACCACCCTGGTGGACGGCCTGGAGGCGGCCGACTGCGTGCGCCGCGTCCCCGACCCCGCGAACCGGCGCGCCATAAGGATCGAACTCACCGAAACCGGCCGCGCCACGCTGCGCCGTCTGCGCAACGCGCGGACCGACGCCGCGGAGGAGATCCTGGCTCCGCTGACCGCCGGACAGCGCGAGGTGCTCGGCGGACTGCTCAACACCCTCTCGGACGCGCCGGCGGAGCGCCACTGCTGAGGCCCCGCGCGGGCCCGCGATGCACCGCGGGCACGTACCGCGCGCACCGGAGGTGAGGGCCCGGACCGTCCATGCGCCTCTGTCGGCGAACCGCACGTGCGAGGCGGGCATGAGGCGGGCATGGACCGCGCGACCGGGCGGTCCTCCTGCTCGGTCCTGCTCGAACTGGAGCACGCCCCCGCCCCCGACGCGTCGTTCTGACCTGGCGCCAAGCCATCGCGGGGGGCCGCAAACCGTGCCGTGGCGGGCCCCGGGGGGCGGAAAACCGATTGCCCGGGCCTCGACCGGAAGGCGAACCTTGCACGGTTTGGACCACTCGACCAGTCATGGGGCGTCATGCAGATCAGCGATCTTCCGTATCCGGACCCCGGGGTACCAGACGCCCGTTCCGGACCCCGGTTCCTGCTGTGGCTGGGCCGTGGACAGCTCGGCGGCCAGCTCAAGAGCCTGGCCTGGGGGTTGCTGCACTTCTCCGGCATCGCGGGGCTGCCGTACGCGGTGGGGACGGGCGTGGAGGCGGTCGTCGACCACGACTCCACCCGCCTGCTGCTCGCCGGCGGGATGCTGGCGCTGCTGGGCGTCGCCGTCTCGCTGGGCGACGCCATGCTTCACCGGACCGCCGTCACCAACTGGATCACCGCCGCGGCGCGCGTGCAGCAGCTGCTGGCACGCAAGACGGCCGAGCTGGGCTCCGCTCTGACCCGCCGGGTCGCCGCGGGTGAGGTGGTCGCCGTGTCGACCGGTGACGTGGAGAAGATCGGCTGGTTCGTCGAGGCGGTGTCCCGCTTCCTCGCGGCGGCCTTCGCCGTCGTCCTCGTCTGCGTCGGGCTGCTCTTCTACGCCCCCGAGCTGGGCGCCGTCGTGGCGGTCGGCGTGCCGCTGGTCGCGCTGGCCGCGCTGCCGCTGCTGCCCCGCGCCACCCGGCGCGCCGACTTCCAGCGGGAGAAGGCCGGAAAAGCCACCGAGCTGGCCTCCGACACCGTCGCGGGCCTGCGGGTGCTGCGCGGGATCGGCGGCGAGGAGCTGTTCCTCGGCCGCTACCGGGAGGCTTCGCAGGAGGTTCGCAGGGCGGCCGTGCGCAGTGCCCGGATGTGGGCGCTGATCGCGGCGATCCAGGTGCTCCTGCCGGGTGCGCTGCTGATCACGGTGGTCTGGTACGGCGCCTCGCTCGTCGTGGACGGGCGGATCGCGGTGGGTGAACTCGTCGCGGCCTTCAGCGCGGTGGCCACCCTGCTCTACCCCCTGCGGCACTTCGAGGAGATCGCCATGGCGTACTCCTTCTCCCGGCCCTCCGCCAAGCGGGCCGCCCGGGTGCTGTCGCTGACGCGGACCGGCGCCCCCGAGCGGCCCGCGGGGGCAGCCGCCGCGCAGTCTCCGGCCGCGGGCGGGGACCTGTACGACCCGGAGACCGGGCTGCTGGCTCCCGCCGGCCGGCTCACCGCCGTGGTGTGCGGGGACCCGGACCTGGCGGGCCGGCTCGCCGAGCGCCTGGGCGGCCATCCCACCGACGAGGCCGCCGGCGGTCCTTCAGTGCTCCTGGGCGCGGTCGCGCTGGACGAGCTCGACCTGGACACCGCGCGCACGCTGGTCCTCGTACAGGACAAGGACCCGGTGCTGCTGTCCGGGACCCTGCGCGAGCTGCTGGCCGTGCCGTCCTCGGGCGCGGTCGCCGCCGGCGCGGCGCTGGCGGCGGCCCAGTGCGCCGACGTCCTGGACGCCCTGCTGCAGTCGGCGCCGGACGGCGTCGGCGACCCGATGGACGGGCGGATCACCGAACGCGGCCGGTCGCTGTCCGGCGGTCAGCGCCAGCGGCTCGCGCTGGCGCGGTCCCTGGTCACCGACCCGGAGGTGCTGGTACTGGACGAGCCGACCTCGGCGGTCGATTCGCACACCGAGGCGCGCATTGCGGAGGGGATCGCGGCCCTGCGGGCCGGGCGCACCACGGTGGTCCTGGCCTCCTCGCCGCTGCTGCTGGACCGCGCCGACCGGGTCGTCCTCGTCCACGGGGGCGCGGTGGCGGCGGTCGGCACGCACCGCGAGCTGTTGGGCGGCGAGCCGCTCTACCGGGCGGTGGTCACCCGTGAGACGCATGAGGAGGAGCGGCTCGGGGCGCTGGAACTGACGGAGCTGGACGAGGCACTCACAGAGATCGAGGAATCCGCATGATCGGCGTGGCGCCGCCGGAGTACGACCCGGCGGCCCCCCAGTCGGCCGCAACCCTGCCCGTGGGGACGTCGGCGACCGTACGGGGCTATGTGGGCGGCCTGTTCCGGCGCCACCGGCGGGCGTTCGCGCTCCTGGTGACCGTCAACTCCGTGGCGGTGATCGCCTCCATGGCCGGCCCGTACCTGCTGGGCCGGATCGTGGACGATCTCGCGGCGGGAGACCGCGATCCGGGCCTGGAGCGGATGGCGCTGCTGTTCGCGCTGGCGCTCGTCGTCCAGGCCCTCTTCGTCCGGCTGGTCCGGCTGCGCGGGGCGACGCTCGGCGAGGAGATGCTGGCCGACCTGCGCGAGGACTTCCTGGTGCGGTCCGTAGGACTGCCGCCGGGTGTGCTGGAGCGCGCCGGTACCGGTGACCTGCTGTCGCGCATCACCACCGACATCGACCGGCTGGCCAACGCCATGCGCGAGGCCGTGCCGCAGCTGGCCATCGGCGTGGTGTGGGCGGGGCTGCTGTTCGGGGCGCTCGCCGTGACCGCGCCGCCGCTGGCCCTGGCCTCGCTGGTGGCGCTGCCGGTGCTGGTGATCGGCTGCCGCTGGTACTTCCGGCGTGCACCGTCGGCGTACCGCTCGGAGTCGGCCGGCTACGCGGCCGTCGCTTCCGCGCTCACCGAGACGGTGGACGCGGGCCGCACCGTCGAGGCGCACCGCCTCGGGCAGGACCGGATCGCGCTGTCGGACGTCCGGATCAGGCAGTGGACGGCGTGGGAGCGGTACACGCTCTTCCTGCGGACGGTCCTGTTCCCCGTCGTCAACGTCACCTACGTGACGATCCTCGGCTCGGTGCTGATGATCGGCGGCTACTGCGTGATGCGGGACTGGATGTCGGTGGGGCAGCTGACCACGGGTGCGCTGCTGGCGCAGATGATGGTCGATCCGATCGGTCTGATCCTGCGCTGGTACGACGAGCTGCAGGTCGCCCAGGTCTCGCTGGCCCGGCTGGTGGGCGTACGGGAGATCGAACCGGACGCGGGGGACGCGGAGGTCGGGCCCGAGGGGCGGGACGTCCGGGCGCGGGAGGTGCGCTTCGGCTACCGGGAGGGCGTGGACGTCCTGCACCAGGTGTCGCTGTCGGTGCCTCCGGGCACCCGCATGGCGCTCGTCGGCCCCTCGGGCGCGGGGAAGTCCACGCTGGGGCGGCTGCTCGCGGGCATCTACGCGCCGCGGACGGGCGAGGTCACGCTCGGTGGGGCGCGGCTGTCGCAGATGCCGGCGGAGCGGGTGCGCGAGCACGTGGCGCTGGTCAACCAGGAACACCACGTCTTCGTGGGCTCGCTGCGGGACAACCTGCGGCTCGCCAGGACGGGCGCGGACGACGCGGAGCTGTGGTCGGCGCTGGGCGCGGTGGACGCGGACGGCTGGGCGCGTGCCCTGGAGTCCGGCCTGGACACGGAGGTCGGTTCGGGGGGCTCGGCGCTGACTCCCGCGCAGGCGCAGCAGATCGCGCTGGCCCGGCTGGTGCTGGCCGACCCGCACACGCTGGTGCTGGACGAGGCGACCTCGCTGCTGGATCCGCGGGCCGCACGGCACCTGGAGCGTTCGCTGGCCCGGGTGTTGGACGGGCGTACGGTCATCGCCATCGCCCACCGGCTGCACACCGCGCACGACGCGGATGTGATCGCGGTGGTGGAGGGCGGGCGGATCAGCGAACTCGGCTCGCACGACGAGCTGGTCGCCGCCGACGGCGCCTACGCGGCGCTGTGGCGGTCCTGGCACGGCTGAGCCGGGGGCGCGGCCTGGGCCGACCCCGGCCGCGCACGCACGGCAGGCCGGGGACGACCGCTAGTGCTGTGACCGGAAGAGTTTGCCGGGTCGCGGTGTCCGGTGCGGTGCATCGCAAGGCGGAGGGCCACGTCTCGTACTGGACGTACTTGCGTGGTCCGACAACACCGCGAGGTGCCGTGCCGGGCGCCGCGACCCGGTGAACCTTTCCGGCCACAGCACTAGAGGTATCCGAGGGCGGACGCACCGCCGAAGCCGCCCAGGAGCATGAACACCGGCATGAGGACTTTGAGCTCGACCCAGCTGCCGGCCCGGAAGCGCATCATCTTCGGCGGCCCGAGCGGGTACCAGCGCTTGCCGGCGATCGGGATCGGCCACAGGACCGGGCAGCCGGAGACGGTCAGGGCGTCGCCGATGTCGTGCACCAGGGCGCCGAGCAGGATCGGCAGGCCCAGCCAGAGGTATTCCTGCCCGGGCTCGGGGAACAGCCAGCCCGCGCCGTTGCCGGGCTGGTCGAGGACGCCCGCCAGGATCCACGCACTGGTCGCGCCGAGCAGCCAGACGAGGATGTCGCTGGACATCCGGGCGGCCCGCCACAGCAGGCCCTCGACGGCCAGCACCAGGTGGACGAAGAGGAGTGCGAGCACGCCCCAGCGGTCGGTGGTGACCGCGAGTGCGGAGGCGCCGCCGCCGATCGCGACGGCCCACGGCCAGGTGTGCGTCAGGGTGCGGTGTCCCCCGGTGCGGCGGGCGTCCTTCCGCGTGCGGGTGGCCTTGTAGACGGCGTAGGAGATCTTGTCGACGACCTCGCACACACCGCGGGAGAGCGGGCCGAAGGCGCGCGAGATCGTCGCCGACTTGTGGTCGAGGTCGGGGGCCAGGGCGGCTCCGGCGCAGATCAGCGCGCCGACGACGAGGACGGGCCACGGCATGGGGTGCCCGGTGGCCGCGGTCGCCGCGCCCACCCCCAGCCAGGCCGCTGCCCCCGAGAGTGAATGCGCCGGACCCATCATGGTCGTTCCCCGCCCCCGTGGTGTGGTGATGTGGTGTGCCGTCGGGCCCTGTTGACGTTCGCGTGCAGGGGGGTGCCGACGGCACAGGGTACCGTCGATGATCTTTCCTGCTTCCGCCGGTTCCCTCATCCGGGGGGAAGCCAGGCAAGATGGGGGGCGTGACCCTCATTGATCAGCTCCCGCCGAACGCCGACCCCGACGCCCTCTTCGAGGCTTTCTCCTCGTGGGCCGAGGACCAGGGCATCACCCTGTACCCGGCTCAGGAGGAGGCGCTGATCGAGGTCGTCTCCGGGGCGAACGTGATCCTTTCCACCCCGACCGGCTCCGGCAAGAGCCTGGTCGCCGCGGGCGCGCACTTCACCGCCCTCGCCCAGGACAAGGTCACCTTCTACACCGCCCCGATCAAGGCACTGGTGTCGGAGAAGTTCTTCGACTTGTGCAAGCTCTTCGGCACCGAGAACGTCGGCATGCTGACCGGCGACGCCTCGGTGAACGCGGACGCGCCGGTGATCTGCTGCACCGCCGAGGTGCTGGCCTCCATCGCCCTGCGTGACGGCAAGCACGCCGACATCGGCCAGGTCGTGATGGACGAGTTCCATTTCTATGCCGAGCCGGACCGCGGCTGGGCCTGGCAGATCCCGCTGCTGGAGCTGCCGCACGCGCAGTTCATCCTGATGTCGGCGACCCTCGGCGACATGAAGCGGTTCGAGGAGGACCTGACCCGGCGCACGGGCCGGCCCACGACGATGGTCCGCTCCGCGACCCGGCCCGTCCCGCTGTCGTATGAGTACGTCACCACCCCGATCACCGACACGATCACCGAGCTGCTGGAGACCCGGCAGGCCCCGGTGTACATCGTGCACTTCACCCAGGCGCAGGCGGTGGAGCGGGCGCAGTCGCTGATGAGCATCAACATGTGCACCCGCGAGGAGAAGGACAAGATCGCCGAGCTGATCGGGAACTTCCGCTTCACCACCAAGTTCGGCCAGAACCTCTCCCGCTACGTCCGCCACGGCATCGGCGTGCACCACGCGGGCATGCTGCCCAAGTACCGCCGCCTGGTGGAGAAGCTCGCCCAGGCCGGTCTGCTGAAGGTCATCTGCGGCACCGACACCCTGGGGGTCGGCGTCAACGTCCCGATCCGCACGGTGCTGTTCACGGCGCTGACCAAGTACGACGGCAACCGGGTCCGCACGCTGCGCGCCCGCGAGTTCCACCAGATCGCCGGCCGGGCGGGCCGCGCGGGCTTCGACACGGCGGGCTACGTGGTCGCCCAGGCCCCCGAGCACGTCATCGAGAACGAGAAGGCCCTGGCGAAGGCCGGCGACGATCCCAAGAAGCGCCGCAAGGTGGTCCGCAAGAAGGCCCCCGAGGGCTTCGTGGCCTGGTCGGACACCACCTTCGAAAAGCTCATCGCCGCCGATCCGGAGGCGCTCACCTCGCGCTTCAAGGTCACCAACATCATGCTGCTGTCGGTCATCGCCCGCCCGGGCGACGCCTTCCGGGCGATGCGCCACCTCCTGGAGGACAACCACGAGCCGCGCAAGGCGCAGCTGCGGCACATCCGCCGGGCCATCGCCATCTACCGCTCGCTGCTGGACGGGGGTGTGGTCGAGAAGCTCGACACCCCGGACGCGGAGGGCCGCACCATCCGGCTCACCGTCGACCTCCAGCAGGACTTCGCGCTCAACCAGCCGCTGTCCACCTTCGCTCTCGCCTCCTTCGACCTCCTCGACCCGGAGTCCCCCTCCTACGCGCTGGACATGGTCTCCGTCGTGGAGTCCACGCTGGACGACCCGCGCCAGATCCTGGCCGCCCAGCAGAACAAGGAGCGGGGCATCGCGGTCGGCGCGATGAAGGCCGACGGGATCGAGTACGAGGAGCGGATGGAACGGCTCCAGGACATCACCTATCCCAAGCCCCTCGAAGAGCTGCTGCTGCACGCCTATGACGTGTACTCCAAGAGCCACCCCTGGGTGCGCGACCACCCCGTCTCCCCCAAGTCGATCATCCGCGACATGTACGAACGCGCGATGACCTTCACCGAGTTCACCTCCTTCTACGAGCTGGCCCGCACCGAGGGCATCGTGCTGCGGTACCTGGCGAGCGCCTTCAAGGCGCTGGACCACACCATCCCCGACGACCTCAAGTCCGAGGACCTCCAGGACCTGATCGAATGGCTCGGGGAACTGGTCCGCCAGGTGGACTCCAGCCTGCTGGACGAGTGGGAGCAGCTGGCGAACCCGGAGGTGGAGACGGCGGAGCAGGCCCAGGAGAAGGCCGACCAGGTCAAGCCGGTCACCGCGAACGCGCGCGCCTTCCGCGTCCTGGTCCGCAACGCGATGTTCCGCCGGGTGGAGCTGGCGGCCCTCGACCACGTCAACGTCCTCGGGGAGCTGGACGCGGAGTCCGGCTGGGACGCCGACGCCTGGGGCGAGGCGATGGACGGCTACTGGGACGAGTACGACGACCTTGGCACGGGCCCCGACGCACGCGGCCCCAAACTGCTGCAGATCGAAGAGGACGCGGCGCACGGTCTGTGGCGCGTCCGCCAGACCTTCGCCGACCCCAACGGGGACCATGGCTGGGGCATCAGCGCCGAGGTCGACCTCGCGGCCTCCGACGAGGAGGGCCGAGCCGTCATCCGGGTCACCTCGGTCGGTGAACTCGGCGCGCTCTGACCGCCCCCGGCAGGCCACCGGCCTCGCCGGCTCCCGCTTCCCGCCGGCCCCGCCCGGACCCGACAGTGGAGAAACTCTGATGACGAACCCCGCCGAGAGACTCGTCGACCTGCTCGATCTGGAGCAGATCGAGGTCAACATCTTCCGCGGCGCCAGCCCCCAGGAGTCCCTCCAGCGCGTCTTCGGCGGCCAGGTCGCCGGGCAGGCGCTGGTGGCCGCCGGACGCACCACCGAGAGCGACCGCCCCGTCCACTCGCTGCACGCGTACTTCCTGCGCCCCGGCATCCCCGGGGTGCCGATCGTGTACCAGGTGGAGCGCGTGCGCGACGGGCGGTCCTTCACGACGCGCCGGGTCACCGCCGTCCAGCAAGGCAAGACGATCTTCAATCTCACCGCCTCCTTCCATCATCCGGAGGAGGGCGGCATCGAGCACCAGCTGCCTCCCCGACTCGACTTCCCCCACCCGGACACGCTCCCGAAGGTCGTGGACGAGATCCGCGAACACCTGGGCGCCCTGCCCGACGCGTTGGAGCGGATGGCCCGCCGCCAGCCCTTCGACATCCGGTACGTGGACCGGCTCCGCTGGACTCCCGAGGACCTCAAGGACGCGGATCCCCGCAGCGCCGTGTGGATGCGGGCGGTCGGCCCGCTGGGCGACGACCCGCTCGTGCACACCTGCGCCCTCACCTACGCCAGTGACATGACCCTCCTCGATGCCGTGCGCATCCCCGTGGAACCCCTGTGGGGGATGCGCGGTTTCGACATGGCGAGCCTGGACCACGCCATGTGGTTCCACCGGCCCTTCCGGGCCGACGAGTGGTTCCTGTACGACCAGGAGTCCCCCATCGCGCACGGCGGCCGGGGTCTGGCGCGGGGCCGCATCTACGACCTGGAGGGCAGGCTGCTGGTGTCGGTGGTCCAGGAGGGCCTCTTCCGCCCCTACCCGGCCGAGCCGCACCGGTCCGCCACGTCGGCCTGACCGGCAGAACGCCGCCCGGGACCGCCCCGGCAACCGTCCGCCATCCCCTCGACGAGGAACAGAGCATCCCGATGCCCACCCCGGCCCTCCCCTGCCCCTGCGGGCTGCCCGCCGCCTACCCGCAGTGCTGCGGCCGCTTCCACTCCGGCGCCGGACAGGCACCCACCGCCGAGCGGCTGATGCGCTCCCGCTTCAGCGCCTTCGCCGTCGGCGACACGGCCTACCTGCTGCGCTCCTGGCACCCCTCCACCCGCCCGGGCCGGCTCGACCTGGATCCGGAGCAGCGCTGGGAGCGGCTGGAGATCCTCTCCACCGAGCGCGGCGGGGTGTTCGAGACGCAGGGGTTGGTGGAGTTCCGGGCGCACTACCGCGAGGGCGGGCACACCGGTTCCCTGCACGAGCACAGCGCCTTCTCCCGTGAGGGCGGGGCCTGGGTCTATATCGGCCCCCTCTCCCCCGTCGACTTCGACTGACCGCGCGCCCCGCTCAGGGCGAAGTCCAGGCTGGTGCGGTACCAGTGGACCTCCTCCGGCGGGCCCGCCTTGAGCAGCGGCAGCGCCACGGCTGCGGCCGCCGGCACCTGTGGGTGCCCGTACGGCGGGGGCGGTGCGAGCGCGGCCAGCACGATTCGCTCCCCGGGATCGGGCACGGCCTGCCGCACCTCCTCCTCCGGGAGCACGGACGCCAGCACGGCGGCCCGCTCCCAGGGATCGGCGGCTCGTCTCAGCAACAGCCCGACATGCCGCCCGCGCCACATGCGCGGGCGCAGATCCGCCTTGGCCGCCATCAGCGCCCGGTCGGCCGGTGGCGCGGTCCCGCGCAGCATCGCGGGCTCCCGCGCGGCGAACTCCCGCAGTTCCGCGGTGAGGTAGAGCCAGACCACCGCCCGGTAGCGGTTGATCCGGTAGCCCACCGGGACGAGGTGGCCGCAGCGCGCCAGCCGGGTGAACCGGCTCGGTCCCACGCCCAGCACCACGGCGGCGGCTTCCGCGCCGGCCACGGTCGCCACGCGCTCGCGCAGCGCCTCCTGCCAGCCGCCGCCCGCCAGGGCCTCGGCCGCCCTGACGCGCTCCAGCTCGGCCCGTGCGTAGCGCGCGGCCCCGCCGGGCGCCGGCGGTCCGGGGCGCACGATCCCCAGCTGCAGCGCCCTGGCGAACTCGGTCCGGCTCAGGCCCAGTTCCCCCGCGGCCTGCACCCCACTCACCAACGCGCCGGCCCCCGGGCCCGCATCCTCCGGGCGCGACTCGGTCCGCGCACGCGCCTGCGCGCGCACATCAGGCTGTGCCTGCGCCCCGACTTCCCCGAAGACGTCCACGGTCATGGGCTCTCCGAGCACGCTTCCCGTCTGCTTCCTCATCACGGCCTCCCCCACGCTTCGATTACTCAGCGTGAAGACCGTAACTCGGTGCGACGACACCCCGCGCGCCCTGTGGAAAACTCAGCCGCCGGTGATGCGCCGCTCTGCGACGCCGAGGTGTTCACCCACCCTGTTGACCAGCAGCGTCATCTCGTAGGCGACCTGTCCGATGTCCGACTCCGAAGCACTCAGCACGCACAGGCAGCTGCCCGCCCCCGCCGCCATGACGAAGAGGACCCCCTCGTCGTACTCCACCATCGTCTGCCGGACCTCCCCGGCCCTGAAGTGGCGCCCGGACCCCTTCGCCAGGCTCTGCAGCCCTGCGGCCACGGCCGCCAGGTGTTCCGCGTCCTCCCGCGCCAGCCCCGCGCTCGCACCCGTGACCAGGCCGTCGTTGGACAGCACCACCGCATGGCGCACCTGCTGGACCCTGCGCGTCAGATCGTCCAGCAGCCAGTCGAGCTGCTTGTCCAGTGCCATTTCGAGCCCCTCCCCGTCGACGCGGCCGGCCGGCCGCGCCCCGCCCCGCATGGTCGTCCCGCAAGCCTTCCCCACCAGTGCCTTTCCGGCAAGGAGGATGTCCCCATGGCGAAGAAGATGACTCAAGAGGAATGGCGGGCTTTCGTCTCGCACTCCACACGCACCGGCAAGCTCTCCACCGTCCGCGAGGACGGCAGCCCCCACGTCGCGCCGATCTGGTTCGTCCTCGACGGCGATTCCTTCGTGTTCAACACGGGCAAGGACACGGTCAAGGGGCGCAACCTCGCCCGGGACGGCCGGGTCGCGCTGTGCGTGGACGACGAGCGGCCGCCGTTCTCCTACGTCGTCCTCCAGGGCCGCGCCGAGATCAGCGAGGACATGGAGGAGATGCGCACCTGGGCGTCCAGGATCGGCGGCCGCTACATGGGTGAGGAACGGGCGGAAGCCTTCGGCCGCCGCAACGCCGTGCCCGGCGAACTGCTCGTCAGGGTCCCGATCGACAAAGTGATCGCCGTCGCGTCGGTGGCGGATTGACACCGGCCGGCGAACGGGCCGTCCCAGGGTCCGGCGTGGTCCGCTCCGCGCCCGCGCGGCCGGACCGGATCACGCCGGACCGTCCTGCGACCCGACCGATTCCAGCAGCCGCGCCGTGTGGAAGCGCCCCGCGTACTCGACCAGCCTGACCAGTACTTCCTTCCCCGAGTCCTTGTCCCGCGCGTCGCACAGCACCACCGGCGTCCCCTGCTCCAGTTCCAGCGCCCGCGACACGTCGTGCGCCCCGTGCCGCCGGGCGCCCGTGAAGCAGTTGACGGCCACGACGAAGGGGATGCGCCGGTGTTCGAAGTAGTCCACCGCCGGGAAGCAGTCCTCCAGCCGCCGCGTGTCCGCGAGCACCACCGCCCCGAGCGCACCCCGCGACAGCTCGTCCCACAGGAACCAGAACCGGTCCTGGCCCGGTGTGCCGAACAGATAGAGCGACAGCCCGGACCGGATGGTGATTCGCCCGAAGTCCATGGCGACGGTGGTGGTCGTCTTCTGCTCCACCCCGCCCGTGTCGTCGACCAGTTCGCCCGCCTCGCTCAGCAACTCCTCCGTGCGCAGCGGTCGGATCTCGCTCAACGCGCCCACCAGCGTGGTCTTGCCGACGCCGAAGCCACCCGCCACGAGGATCTTGAGGGCGAGCGCGGTCGGGTCGCCGCCGTCCCCCCGCTCCCCGTCCGGGCCCGCGCCCCGGCCGGGGCCGAAGCCTTCGTCGTCGTGTCGTCCCATCACAGCGCTCTCAATCCCTGTCAGCCAGCTGTAGGCGGCACGGTCCAGGTGTCCCATCGCCACCGGACGCTAGTCCGGGTGATGGCGCGAACAAGGGGAGCATTTCGAAAGCATCTGGAACTGCTGGAATATGACAGAGAAGAGGTCGCCTACGATCACACGACGTGCCGGCTTGCACACGTTGCGCTCACGCGCCGCCTGGCCACCGCACATCACCCGCGTACCGCACCTCCACCGCGGGGTCACTGTGGGGGATCATGGGCGCATGAGCGAAGACCACCGCCACGTCCAGGAGTTCTTCGGAACGCGCGCCGCCGACTGGGACCGCAAGTTCCCCGAGGACGGGCCCGCCTTCGCCGACGCCGTGGCCGCCTGCGGACTGCGCGCCGGGGACCGTGTCCTCGACGCGGGCTGCGGCACCGGGCGCGCCCTGGTCCCGCTGCGCACCGCCGTGGGGCCGGACGGCACCGTGCTCGGCGCCGACCTCAGCCCGCAGATGCTGTCGGCCGCACGCCTGGCCGGGCGGGGCGGGCCGGGCGCGCTGCTGCTCGCGGACGTGGCCCGGCTGCCGCTGCGCGACGCGGTCCTGGACGCGGTCTTCGCCGCCGGGCTCATCGCCCATCTGCCCGATCCGGGCGCCAACCTGTGCGAGCTGGCCCGGGTGGTCCGCCCGGGCGGCCTGCTCGCACTGTTTCACCCGATCGGGCGGGCGGCCCTCGCCGCCCGCCACGGCCGGCAGCTCACTTCCGAGGACGTGCGCGCCGAACACAACCTCCGCCCGCTGCTGGCCCGTTCGGGCTGGCGGATGACCTCCTACACCGATGAGGACCGTCGCTTCCTGGCCCTGTCCGTGCGTCATCCGTGAGGGACCCTTTCCGTACGCCGGCCCCTTGCCCGGGATGCGCGCAGGGGCCCCGGGTCACGCCGGAGGCTGGGCCTCGGCTCCGGCCGGCCGGCGGGGATGCGGCACGGGGCAGCCGCCCGATCCGGGCACGGGGAACGTGCCGAGCTCGCCCACGTCGTAGCCACCGGGGTAGCTCTTGATCTCCGGGTTCTGGCGGGCGTAGTGCGGGGCCGTGCGCGGGGGCAGCAGCCGCACCGCGCGCCCGCGCAGCCGCAGGGCGCCCCGGACCAGCCGCCGGACCCCGGGGCGCGGCGAGTGGTACCGGAAGGCGTTCAGCAGCGGTTCGTCGAGGAGGGCGAGGCTCGCGCCGCGCAGGGCGGGGGCGAGCGGCGCCGGGTACCAGGAGGCCATCAGGCCGAGGGTGGAGTCCGCGACCTCGCGGCCTCCCTCGTCCCAGCCGAAGTGGGCCTCCTCGTAGGCGTCCAGGGTGGTCTCGAACTCCTCGTAGGAGCCAGGGATGTCCGTGATGCCCATGTGCCGGCCGAGGGTGGCGTAGTAGTTCGCGCAGGCCCGGCGCTCGTGGTGGGTGAGCGGACGCCAGCCGTAGGCGTCCAGCCAGCGGGCCGGGATCACCACGAACGTGCACAGGACGTAGCGCATATCGTCGTTCGAGATGTCGTAGCTGCGGTGCATCTGGTTGACGCGGCGGATCGCGGTGCGCGCGGTGTCGCTGTCGAAGCCGTGCTCCACCACGGCGTCGAGGAGCAGCGCCGTGTCGTCGTAGCGTTTTTGGGTGCGGTCCGTGAATTCTGCGGTCTCGGCGAGCAGGCTGCCGATGGAGGGCACGGCGTACGTGCGGAACAGGGCGAGCTCCAGGGCGCGGGTGAAGTCCCAGGGAAACTCGTAGGTGGCGGTGAGCCGGTAGATGGCGAGGAAATCCTTGTCGGGGTCCAGACGGAGGATCTCCCTCAGCCGGTCGTAACGCTGCACCGGGTGTCCCTTTCTGTGGCGGGTCGCCAACTCTACGTGCAGGCAGCGACCTTGGAAATCGTCGCCCGCCAGCTCTCGACGGGCGGGTTACCCGCTGGTTAAGGTGCGCCGACGAGAGAGCTTCCGGGAGGCCAGGTGTCCGACGACGAGGATGGCGGCTCGCTGTACGTGCTGACCGCCGTGCTGCTGACCCCCGCGCAGTTTCCCGGCGTCCTCGGCGACGACTTCCCCGAGGCCTGCTCCCAGCTGGGCGTGGAGCCGGGCGGGGAGGGGTACGGGCTGGTGCTGGGCCAGGACGAGGAGGGGGCGCGCTGGACCGTCGTCGTGGACGACGTCTCGCTCGTGGCCACGGCCATCGCCTCGTGGGACTGCGGGATGGAGTACGACCTGTCCCCCGACGAGCGGTCGATCGTGGTCTCGCTGGCGGGCTGGCCCCTGGAGCTGTCGGTGGCCGCGAGCGGGATCCCCGAGCCGCACGACCCGCAGCAGGGAGCGGACGGCACGGGACGGGTACCGCTGGCGCCTCCCTCGGCCGAGGCGTGGGGTCCGGTGCAGCGGCGGATGGGCGCCGACCAGATCGCGCGGGAGTGGGCCGACTGGCGCGAGCGCGTGGCCACGGACGGAGGGGCCGCGGCCGCCGCGCACCCCGGGCTGGCCCGGGCGCTGGAGCAGGCCCGTGCCTACACGCTCAGCCCGCCGCCGCCCGGGCGGGTGCGCTCCTCCTTCGCGGGCGAGGGGGCGCGGACGCTGCGGGCGGACGGTCCCGGATGGTCGCTGGTGGCCCGGACCGGTGACGCCGCCTTCGTGCTGCTGGACGAGGAGCCGGGCGAGGTGCTGTCGGTCCCCCGGGAGGGAGATCCGGATCTGTCGCGGCTGCTGACGGCGCTGGACGGGGTCGCGGTTCGCCCCGCCTGAGGGCACGGGGGCCGTCGGAGGCTGGAAATCGCTCTGGTTACCCCGCGTACAGAATGATCGAATCAGTGACGTAACCCGACACAAGGGGCGTGTCTTCGCCCCTTTCGATTCGTTCCGACGACGGAGGCCGCTCGTGAATGCACCGGCGTACCTGGACCTGCACCGGACGCTGTCCGAGGACATCGACGCGGAGCTCACGGCCGCGCTCGTCCGCCTCGGGCCTGCGTCGAGCGCCGTCAGAAGAGCGGTCGCGGCGCTCCTGGAACACCGCACGTTCAGACATCCGCTGTCGGTACTGCCGCTGCTCGTGCACGGTACGGAGACCGGCGAAGCGGCTCCGGCCGTTCCGATCTCGGCCGTGCACCTGCTGTGGTGGACTTCGGCGTGCTACCTCGACGACCTCGCCGACGGGAAGGGCGCGTCCGGGCCCGCGGGGCTCACCGGGGACGAGGCACTGCTGGCCTCCGTCCTCACCGGGACCGCGCTGCCCCTCCAGATCATCCAGGCCCAACCGCTCCCCGAGCAGGCACGCGGCGCGCTGCTGACCGAGCTCGTGAACGGCTGGGTCCTCGGCATCGAAGGCCAGATCGGCGACATGCGCGGTGACGCCGGCAGCGCCACGCGGGGCTCGGTCATCGAGACCTACCGCGGGAAGTCGGGTGCGCCCTTCGGGATGATCACGGCCATGGCGGCCGTCTTCGCGGGGGCGCCGGGCGGGAAGGTCCGGCTGTGGCGGGAGTTCGGCCATGTCTTCGGGATCCTGTGGCAGCTGTTCAACGACCAGGAGGACATCCTCTCGGGCCGTGACGAAGACCTGCGCAACGGCACGGTGACCTACCTCCTGGCCGGCGCGCTGGAGGACGCGGCGCCGGGCGCCCGCGCGCGCCTGCTGGACCTGTGCGCCGCCGCGCGCGCCTCGCGTCACGCGCGGGCGGAACTCGCGCACGCCCTGCGGGAGCCCGTCCTGCTGGAGCGGTACCGCGCGGACCTCGGCGCCCGCCGTGACGAGGCGCACCGCATCCTGGACGACCTCGGCGCCCGCGGGGACTACTTGCCAGCGCTGCGACAGCTCGTGGACCACTCGGCGGGGATGCTGCTCACCGCGGACATCGGCGCGGGCCTGATCACGACTCCGGCAGGGGCCCGGTCCCGCGGGGCCGCCGCGCGCTCCGGAGCGGCCGGCGTCGTCTGAGGGCGCGGGTCCGTGCGGGCTGCACGCTCGAGCCGGAGCCCGCACGCCCCGGCGGCCGTCAGCGGCCGATCTGCTTCCTGGACAGTCCCCGCAGGCGGCGCCGCTGGGAGGAGTCCAGCAGGAGGTAGGCGGCAGCGGGCACGCCGATGAGGACCAGAAGCCCGGCCCAGAACCCGACCGTCCAGAACAACACGATGGCTGCCACGACTCCGGCAACCGCGACTTTTCCGCTCGTGGACATCTGCGGACACCTCCTCCTGTCGTCGACCACTACCCTCTCAACGCGGCACCGCGACCGCGCGTTCCCGGCTGCCCGCGGCCCGCACCGGTCCCGTGGTCCTCCACCAGGACGCCGGTCGACGACGCCGGTCGACGCGGCCGGGGCGCCGGCCCGTGCGGGGGGGCGCGGCGATGCCGATGCGGAACGCCAGTGACCCGTCGGGGACGGGTGTCGCACAGCCGGTCCTGCGTGCCGAAGATGTCCGCCGGCCACCGCTCGCGTCCGCGTCCGGCCGGCGGCTGGTCCGTTCGCACCGCGTCAGCCCGTGCCGGGCGGACCGGGCGTCCCCGGCCGCGCTCCCGCCGTCGGGCGCGGCTACTCCCAGTCGTCCCAGGGCGGTTCCGTCTCATCCAGGCCGAAGGGCTCCCCGTCGGAGTGCGGCGCCGCCGGCCCCGGCGTCGTCGCAGGGGCGGGGTCCGGGGCGGCCGCCGGGGCGGCCTCGGGAGCGCCGTGCTGCGCCAGGGTGGCGAGGACGCCCTCGGCGTACTTGGTGAGCTTGGCCTCGCCGACCCCGCCGATGGCCGCCAGCTCCTCGACCGTGCCCGGGAGCCGCGTCGCGATCTCCCGCAGCGTCGCGTCGTGGAAGACGACATACGCCGGGACCCCCTGCTCGCGCGCGGTCTCGGCGCGCCAGGCCCGCAGGGCCAGGAAGAGGGGTTCGGCCGCGGCCGGCAGGTCGACCGGGACGCGGGCGCCCTTGCCGGAGCGCGAACCGGACTCCTTGCGGGGCGGGCCGACGGGCACCTTCTCCTTGCGCATCGAGACGCTGCGGCGGCCTCCCAGGACCTCGCCGCTCTCCTGCGTCAGCACGAGGGTCCCGTAGTCGCCCTCCACCGCCAGCAGCCCCTGCGCCAGCAGCTGGCGCACGACTCCCCGCCACTCCGCGGTGCCCAGGTCCGACCCGACGCCGAAGACGGAGAGGGCGTCGTGGTCGAACTGGATGACCTTGGCGGTCTTCTTGCCCTGCAGGATGTCGATGACCTGCCCGGCGCCGAACTTCTGGCGCCGTTCCTTCGCCAGCCGCCACACCGTGGACAGCAGTTTCTGCGCGGCGACCGTCCCGTCCCAGGACTCGGCCGGAGTCAGGCACGTGTCGCAGTTGCCGCACGCCTGCCCGGACTGCCCGAAGTACGCCAGCAGCCGCACCCGGCGGCAGTCGACCGTCTCGCACAGGGCGAGCATGGCGTCCAGGTGCATGCCCAGCGACCGGCGGTGGGCCGCATCGCCCTCGGAGCCGTCGATGAGCTTGCGCTGCTGGACCACGTCCTGCAGGCCGTACGCCAGCCAGGCCGTGGCCGGCTCGCCGTCGCGGCCGGCGCGGCCGGTCTCCTGGTAGTAGCCCTCGACTGATTTCGGCAGGTCGAGGTGGGCCACGAAGCGCACATCCGGCTTGTCGATGCCCATGCCGAAGGCGATCGTGGCGACCACCACGACGCCGTCCTCGCGCAGGAAGCGCGCCTGGTTCGCCGCCCGCACCCGGGCGTCCATCCCCGCGTGGTACGCCACGGCGTCAACGCCCCGCTCCACCAGGAAGGCCGCGGTCTTCTCCACCGAAGCGCGCGAGAGGCAGTAGACGACTCCGGCGTCCCCGTCATGCTCGGCGCGGATCAGCTCCAGCAGCTGCCCCAGCGGGTTGTTCTTCGGGACGATGCGGTACTGGATGTTCGGCCGGTCGAAGCTCGCCACGAAGTGCCGGGCGTCATCCAGGCCGAGCCGTTTGACGATCTCGGCGTGGGTGGCCTCGGTGGCCGTCGCGGTGAGCGCGATCCTCGGCACCTTCGGCCAGCGCTCGTGCAGCATGGACAGCGCGAGGTAGTCGGGCCGGAAGTCGTGGCCCCACTGGGCGACGCAGTGCGCTTCGTCGATCGCGCA
>NZ_LIVQ01000005.1:566060-730649 GCF_001905445.1 Streptomyces sp. CB00455
GCGAAGAGCGCCACCTCGCCGCGGTCCAGCAGCCGCTGCGTGCTCTCGGTGCGCAGCCGCTCGGGAGCCAGGTAGAGCAGGTCAAGCTCACCGTCGAGGAAGGCCCGCTCGACGGCCTGCCGCTCGTGGGCGTCCTGTGTCGAATTGAGGAACCCGGCCCGCACCCCGAGGGCGGTGAGCGCGTTCACCTGGTCCTGCATCAGGGCGATGAGGGGCGAGATCACGACGCCCGTGCCTTCCCTGACGAGCGCCGGGATCTGGTAGCAGAGCGATTTGCCGCCACCGGTCGGCATCAGCACGAGGGCGTCACCGCCGCCCACGACCTGCTCGATGATCTCCTGCTGTTCGCCGCGGAAAGAGCTGTAGCCGAAGACGCGGTGCAGCACCTGCAGAGGGGCGGAGATCTCGGGGGAAGTGTCCGGAAGGGCCATCCAAGAAGCCTAACGTCACCCGCCGACACCGCGGACCGGGCCGCCCGGGCCTGTGGACAACTCCCTGGGGGCCCGGGCCGGCCCGCGCTCAGTGCAGGTCGGAGCGCACGGGGCTGGGCGCACTGCCGTCGAGGAAGCCGCCCGACTGGTGCTGCCAGAGTTTCGCGTACGCCCCGTCGTGAGCGAGCAGCTCCTGGTGCGTGCCCTGCTCCACGATCCGTCCGCGGTCGAGGACGACGAGGCGGTCCATGTGGGCCACCGTGCTGAGCCGGTGGGCCACCACGAGGGCCGTCCGCCCTTGCATGAGGCGCCACAGCGCCTCCTGGACGAGGATCTCGCTCTCCGAGTCAAGGGCGCTGGTCGCCTCGTCGAGCAGCAGGATGGGGGCGTCGCGCAGGATCGCCCGGGCCAGGGCGACCCGCTGGCGCTGGCCGCCGGAGAGCTTGACGCCGCGCTCGCCGACCATCGTGTCGAGTCCCTGGGGCAGGGCGTCCGCGAACTCCGTGACGTGCGCCGCGTCGGTCGCGCGGCGGATCTCGGCCTCGGTGGCGCCGGGACGGGCGAAGGCGATGTTCTCGCGCAGGGTGCGGTGGAACATGGCCGGGTCCTGGGGTACGTAGGCCATCAGTGCGCGCAGGTCCTTCTGGCGGAGCCGGCTGATGTCCTGGCCTCCGATCAGGATGCGGCCCGCGTCGATGTCGGTCATGCGGAGCAGCAGGCGGGTGAGCGTGGTCTTGCCGCCGCCGGAGCGTCCCACGAAACCGATCTTGGCACCGCTGGGCACGCTCAGGTCCAGGCCCCGGAAGAGCGGCTCCGCGCCGGCGTGGGCGAAGGTCACCCGGTCGAAGCGGATGTCGGCGGACCGGGTCGGCGGCGGCTCCGGTGACGGCGGGTCGAGCACGGTCGGCGGGTCCAGCAGCAGCTCCGTGAACTGCCCGGCTTCCGTCATCGCGCTCTCCAGGCGGCGGTAGATCTGGTTGAACTCGAACATGATCCGGGTGGCGTTGGAGTAGTAGGTGAAGGCGACCACGACCGCCTCCACGCCGTGCCCGTCCGCGGCGATCACGACCGCGAGGAGCAGGCCGAGCGCGTTGGTAGTTACGGACATGGGCGCGACGACGGTGTCGATGCGCAGGTTGCCGTAGTCCCAGGACCGCAGGGTGAGCCCGCGCGACTGGGCTACCCGGGACCGGTGCTCGGCGGCCTCGCGCTCCTCCGCGGCGAACGCGCGGACGGTGTCCATGTTCATCAGGCTGTCGGCGACGTGTCCCGACACCCGGGCGATCGCCTCCTCGCGACGGACGACGAGCGCCTGGCGGCGTCGGATGAGGGGCAGCACGCACACCGCCGTCAGCACGATCATGGCGAGCAGGGCCGCGACGAACAGCGGGTCGTAGCGCCAGAGCACCACGGAGCCGAACAGCAGGGGCAGGAAACGGCCCACGACCGAGAAGGTCAGCGTGTCGACCAGCTCCTCGAAGCGGGAGGCGAAGCTCAGGACCCGTTTGGTCAGCGAGCCGGCGAAGTTGTCGTGGAAGAACGCGGCGTCCTTCGCGAACAGTTCGTCCATGCCCACGACGTACAGGTGCTCGATGCCGAGGGCGTCGAGACGGTTCAGGCAGTGCAGGCCGAGGCGCCACAGCGCCTCCGACAACAGCAGGACGCCGGCGAACGCGAGGACGTAAGGGAGCATCGCGCCGACCGCCGGGACGGTGCCGCCCGCGATGCGTCCGACGAGCTTCGCGACGATGAGCGGGGCGATGTAGTTGATGCCGATGTTGCCGAGGGCGGGCAGCAGCATGCCGGGCGCCGTGAGCCACCGCAGCCGCTTCAACTCCCGTCCGTAGTAGTGGAGTGCGAGGCGGACCGGACCCCTGGCGGGCGGGCCCTCTCGTAATGCGGACGATCCCATGGCACCCCTGTGGTGTCGTGTGGCGGACCGGGAACCGCAGTGTCCCGCGGGGGCACCGGCCGCGTCCAAGCGTTTTCCGAGGGCGACGGTCATGACCCGGCCTCGGACCGCCCCCACCGTCCGACTCTTCTCCCCGCGCCCCGGTGCTGGCGCGAGAACGCGCCGCGCGGGACCGGCCGCCGCTACGCGCAGGCCGGGCACAGCCCCCGGTAGGTGACCTCGGCCCCGGACACCGTGAAGCCGAACCGCTCCTGCTGGGGGAGGTCCGCCAGCGGGTCGCCGGTGGGGTGGACGTCGCGGATGAGTCCGCAGCCGGAGCACACCAGGTGTTCGTGCGGCTGACGGGCGTTGGGGTCGTAGCGCTTGGCCCTGCCGTCGGTGGAGACCTCCGCCACCTCACCGAGCGACACCAGTTCGCCCAGGGCGTTGTAGACGGTCGCCCGGGAGATCTCCGGCAGCAACCGCACCGCACGCGCGTGCACTTCGTCGGCCGTGAGGTGCACGTGCTCGCCGTCGAGGACCTCCGCGACGACCCGCCGCTGGGAGGTCATCCGCCAGCCGCGCCCGCGCAGTCGCCCCAGCAGGTCACTCATGTCGGCTCACCTTTCCCGGTCCGGCCCACGGCCCGAAGGCTGCCGAGAAACGTCCGGAATCCGATGGGATATGGGCTTGGTCTTCTTCTTGACTTGGAATGCGTCCATCGTAGGATCGGTTCCGTCGACAGCCAAGGGACTGGAAGCCGAAGCCTCCGGAGCGGCGGGAGAGCAGTTCCTGAGCACCGTGATCCGCTGGTCCGGAAGGATTCCCATGTCTGAGAACCATGACGCCATCGTCGTAGACGCCAAGTCCGAGAGCTCAGGGGGCTGTCCGGTGGCGCACGGCCGCGCCCCGCACCCGACGCAGGGTGGGGGCAACCGCCAGTGGTGGCCGGAGCGGCTCAATCTGAAGATCCTGGCCAAGAACCCGGCCGTGGCCAACCCGCTCGGCGAGGGGTTCGACTACGCCGCGGCGTTCAACTCCCTGGATCTCGCAGCGGTGAAACAGGACATCGCGCAGGTGCTGACGACCTCACAGGACTGGTGGCCCGCGGACTTCGGCCACTACGGCCCCTTCATGGTCCGGATGGCCTGGCACAGCGCCGGCACCTACCGGATCAGCGACGGCCGGGGCGGGGCCGGGGCCGGGCAGCAGCGCTTCGCCCCGCTCAACAGCTGGCCGGACAACGCAAACCTGGACAAGGCCCGCCGCCTGCTGTGGCCGGTCAAGAAGAAGTACGGCCAGAGCCTTTCCTGGGCCGACCTGATGATCCTCACCGGCAATGTCGCCCTGGAGCAGATGGGCTTCGAGACCTTCGGCTTCGGCGGCGGCCGCGCCGATGTCTGGGAGCCCGACGAGGACGTCTACTGGGGCCCCGAGACCACCTGGCTCGGCGACGAGCGCTACACCGGCGACCGGGACCTCGAAAGCCCGCTCGGCGCGGTGCAGATGGGCCTCATATACGTCAACCCCGAAGGCCCCAACGGCAATCCGGACCCGCTAGCCGCCGCTCGCGACATCCGTGAGACCTTCCGCCGGATGGCGATGGACGACGAGGAGACGGTCGCCCTGATCGCGGGCGGTCACACCTTCGGCAAGACGCACGGCGCGGGCCCCGCGGAGAGCGTCGGCGACGACCCCGAGGCCGCCTCCATCGGGCAGCAGGGCCTCGGCTGGGCGAACTCGTTCGGCACCGGCAAGGGCGCCGACGCGATCACCAGCGGCCTCGAGGGCATCTGGACGAACACGCCGATCACCTGGGACAACAGCTTCTTCGACATCCTCTTCGGCTACGAGTGGGAGCTGTTCGAGAGCCCGGCCGGCGCCCACCAGTGGCGGCCGAAGGACGGCGCGGGGGCGGGCACGGTGCCCGACGCCCACGACCCGGCCAAGAGCCATGCCCCGACGATGCTGACGACCGACCTCTCACTGCGCTTCGACCCGGCCTACGAGCAGATCTCCCGGCGCTTCCACGAGGACCCCGCGGCGTTCGCGGACGCCTTCGCCCGCGCCTGGTTCAAGCTGACCCACCGCGACATGGGGCCGGTCGCGCGCTACCTCGGCCCCGAGGTCCCGTCCGAGACGCTGCTGTGGCAGGACCCGCTCCCCGCGGTGACGCACGAGCTCGTCAACGCCGGTGACGTCGCCGCCCTCAAGGAGCAGGTCCTCGGATCGGGCCTGCCGGTCTCCCGGCTCGTCTCCGTCGCGTGGGCGTCCGCCTCGTCCTTCCGCGGCAGCGACAAGCGCGGCGGCGCCAACGGTGCGCGCATCCGCCTCCAGCCGCAGAGCTCGTGGGAGGTCAACGACCCGGACGAGCTGGCGACCGTGCTGCGCACCCTGACCGGTATCCAGGAGGGCTTCAACTCCGCCCAGGGCGGCGGCAAACGCGTCTCCCTCGCCGACCTGATCGTGCTGGCCGGCGCCGCCGCCGTCGAGAAGGCCGCGAAGGACGCCGGCTTCGAGGTGGAGGTCCCCTTCACGCCGGGCCGCGTGGACGCGTCGCAGGAGCAGACCGACGTGGAGTCGTTCGCCGCGCTGGAGCCGGCCGCCGACGGGTTCCGCAACTACCTCGGCAAGGGCAACCGGCTGCCGGCCGAGTACCTGCTGGTCGACCGGGCGAACCTGCTGAACCTGAGCGCCCCCGAGATGACCGCGCTGGTCGGTGGCCTGCGCGTCCTGGGCGCGAACCACCAGCAGTCCCCGCACGGCGTCTTCACCACGGCCCCCGGGACCCTCACCAACGACTTCTTCGTCAACCTGCTGGACCTGGGCACGGCGTGGAAGGCGACGTCCGAGGACCAGAACACCTTCGAGGGCCGTGACGCCGCCACCGGCGAGGTCAAGTGGACCGGCACCCGGGCCGACCTGGTCTTCGGCTCGAACTCGGAGCTGCGCGCGCTGGCGGAGGTCTACGCGAGCGACGACGCCCGGGGCAAGTTCGTGAACGACTTCGTCGCCGCGTGGGACAAGGTCATGAACCTGGACCGGTTCGACCTCGTCTGACCCCGGCGTCCGGGCACGGACGGTCCCCCGTCCGTGCCCGGACGTCCGGGCACGGACGAGGGCGCTGCCCGTGTCCGCCGCCATGACCGGTGGCGGACACGGGCAGCGCCCTGCCGTTTCAGGGCGTGCCGGACGCCGACTCCATGACCTTCTTGAGATTCCGCAGGGTGGTGGCGATGTTCCGGGCCTGGAAATCGGCGAAGGTCTGGCCTCGCGTGGCGAGCCGGTCGAAGGCGTGGGCCACGAAGTCCGGCCAGGATCGGCGGTCGTCGGTCCACGTCTCCGTCACCCGGGTGCCCTCCGGGACCGGCTCGAACCGGTACTCCCAGGTGGCGATACGGCCGGGCAGCCGCGGGCGCCGGATGCCGATGGCGTGCACCCGGAAGCGGAACAGCCGGTCCTTCTCGGCCGCCGTCACCGTGCACCGGGTGGTCCAGCGGAAGGCCCCCCGCTTGTTGCGCCCGTCGAAGACCATCCCGGGGCGGGTCTCGCCGGCGTCTCCGTGGACGGTGGCGCCGAGGTTCTCCGGGCTCCAGGCGCCCATCCGGGCGGGGTCGGAAACGTGCTGGTAGACGTCGGCGGGACGGACCCGGACGACGATGCTGTCGGACACCGTGAATGTACGAGGCATGGCTCTCCCCTCTCCGCGGCCGACGCTACCGTCCCGCCACCACCCTTGGCTACCTTCCGGTAACTTCGGCGGGCGCGGGAGCGGTCGGACACGGCGAAGGCGCCTGCCGCGGGAGGGATCCCGCAGCAGGCGCCTCAGGCGGCGTGCACGGACGCGGGCGGCCGGGGCCGCCGGCGGTCAGACGGCCGGAACCGGGTAGGTCGGGTACTCCACCCCGGAGACGTGCTGGACGACCCGGATGACCTGGCAGGAGTAGCCGAACTCGTTGTCGTACCAGAGGTAGAGGATGGCGTCGTCACCCTCGACCTTGGTGGCGCCCGCGTCGATGATCGAGGAGTGGCGCGAGCCGATGAAGTCGCTCGACACCGCGTCGGGGGCGCTGATGAAGTCGATCTGGCGCTTGAGCGGCGAGTTCAGCGACACGTCCCGCAGGTGGTCCAGGACCTCCTCGCGGGTCGTCTCGCGCCCGAGCCGCAGGTTGAGGATCGCGATCGAGACGTTCGGCACCGGGACGCGGATCGAGCTGCCGGTGATGCGGGCCTTGAGGTCGGGCAGCGCCTTCGCGACGGCGGAGGCGGCGCCGGTCTCGGTCAGCACCATGTTGAGCGGCGCCGAACGGCCGCGGCGGTCGGAGCCGTGGTAGTTGTCCAGCAGGTTCTGGTCGTTGGTGAACGAGTGGACGGTCTCCACGTGGCCGCGCAGCACGCCGTACTCGTCCGCCATCGCCTTCAGCGGCGGGACGATCGCGTTGGTGGTGCAGGAGGCGCAGGACAGGATCTGCTCGTCCGGCTTGATCGTGTCGTGGTTGACGCCGTGGACGATGTTGGGGACGTCGCCCTTGCCCGGCGCGGTCAGGACGACCTTGGCGACACCGGGGCGCAGGTGCTTCGACAGGCCCTCGCGGTCGCGCCACTTGCCGGTGTTGTCGATGAGGATGGCGTCCTTGATGCCGTACGCCGTGTAGTCGACCTCGGACGGGTCGTTGGCGTAGATCACCTTGATCTCGTTGCCATTGGCGATGATCTTGCTGCTCGCCTCGTCGACGGTGATGGTGCCCTGGAACTGGCCGTGGATGGAGTCGCGGCGCAGCAGCGAGGCCCGCTTGACGAGGTCCTCGGCGGCCCGGCCGCCACCCCCGCGGACGACGATGGCGCGCAGGCGCAGACCGTTGCCGGAGCCGGCCTTCTCGATGAGCAGGCGGGCGACGAGGCGGCCGATGCGGCCGAAGCCGTAGAGGACGACGTCGCGCGACTCGGAGCGCTCGATCTTGTTGGCCCCCGTGGCGCCGACGACGGCCTCGGCGGTGAAGTCCTGCACCGACAGCCCGCGGTCGTCGCTCTTGTACGTCGCGGCGAGCATGCCGATGTCGATCTGGGACGGGCCGAGGTCGAGGGCGGCCAGGGCCTGGAGGAACGGCAGCGTCTCGGTGACGGACAGTTCCTCGCCGGCGATCTGACGGGCGAACCGGTGGGTCTTCAGGATGCTGACCACCGACTTGTTCACCAAGGAGCGGCTGTGGAGCAGGACGGTGACGTCCCGCTCGCGGTGCAGCTTCCCGATGATCGGGATCATCGACTCCGCGATCTCCTCGCGGTTCTTCCAATTGGTGAACGAGTCGTCATTGACAGTCACAGGTTTATCTTTCGAGCTAGGCGGCGCTCATATGCTAACCCGCCCCTGCTTTGATCGTTCAAACGGCCCCCCGAGCGGTCTCCGCCGGACCCGTGGGCCCCTTCACCTCTCCTTGCGCGCGACGGCGAAGACCCGCCGGAACGGCAGCAGCGTGCCGAAGCTCCGCCGCGGATAGGCCACGGCGAGCCGGGCCCCGTATTCCACCTCGAACCGCTCCCTCAGTCCGTCCGGCAGCGACTGGAGCACGGGCCGCGCACCGGTCCCTTTGACCCACTCCAGGACCGCGTTCTCGCCCGGCAGGAGGTGGCTGTAGGTGGACTCCCAGGCGTCGAGGGAGCACCCCTCGGCGCTGAGCGCGGCGACGTACTGCGCCGGGCCCGGGACGTCCGGCCGGGGCGCCGCCTCCCCCGCGTACGGCGCGTACGGTTCGGCGCCGGCCAGTTCCCGCAGGATCGCGTGGGAGGGTGCGTCGCCGTTTCCGGGGATCTGGAGGGCGAGCCAGCCGCCCGGGCGCAGCGCGCGGACGAAGCCCGGAAGGAGGTCGAGCTGCTCGGGGACCCACTGGAGGGTGGCGTTCGAGACGATGACGTCGACCGACTCCGGGGGCGCCGCCCATGCGCGCAGGTCGCCCACCTCGAAGGTGAGGCGGTCGGTGGCCAGGGGCCGGGCGGCGTCGATCATCTCCGGCGAGCTGTCGACGCCGTGCACGGCGGCCGTCGGCCACCGGTCCCGGAGCGTGGCGGTGAGGTTGCCCGGGCCGCAGCCCAGATCGACCACGACCGAGGGCTCCTCGGCCCGTACCCGCGCGAGGAGATCGGCGAAGGGGCGGCCCCGTTCGTCGGCGTACTTCCCGTACTGCTCTGGATTCCAGACGGGTGACGTGCGCATGGAGAGCCCCTTCGTTCGTCCTCGTGGTTCTTCGTCGTTCTTCCGGCTTCTGCGGCCTCGATATCTTGACGTCAAGATACTTTACGGTGATCCGGCCCGGGACGCACCCTCCACGGGGCCGGGAAAACGGTTCAGCCGCTACCGCCGGCGGTAGCGGTAGCGGCCGAGTGCCGCAGCACCTGAAGGACCTGCGCCGTGATCGCGCTCTCGTTCCGCTCGAAGTCCGCCCCCGTCAGCTGGGCGGGGTCGGCGGGCAGGCCGTCGAGGACGGGCGTGTGCAGGTGGCCGCCGGGCAGTCCGGGGCTGAGCTCCAGGCGTAGCCGGTTGGACCGGTACGCGACCTCGTTGGAGAGGTAGCCGCCGCCTCCGCCCGCCACGGCGCGCGAGCCGGGGGTGGGTCCGTCGGCCCGGTCCACCGGCTCCTGCCCCCCGGCCGGGATCTCGGTGACGGCCGTGTTCAGCCGGACCGGATAGGGATTCTGTACGGCGGTCATGGCCGCGGTGGGCAGGGTGGTCCGCAGGAACTCCGCTCCGGGGCCCATGCCCGGCGCCGTGACGGGGTGGTCGTAGGTGCCGCCGGAGAGGGCGCGGGTGTTGTCCGGGTACGGGTCGGCCGAGCGGGCCCGGCCGGCCCATGCCTCCAGGGTGAACAGGCCGGGGTACCCCTGGCTGATGCTGGTGATCATGTCCGCGGCGCGCGGCCCGGCGGCCAGTCGCGGGCCGTAGGCGCGCTCCACGATGCCGGCGTCGAAGTCGGCGTACCGCACGGGCAGCACCACCGCCCGCAGCTCGGCCCGCGTGCCGTCGGCCAGCGTGATGCGACGGCCGCTCAGCTGGAGGGCGGCCGAGCCTGAGGGATTGGCCCGGCGCAGCTCGGCGTCCAGCCCGAAGGGGTCGAAGCCGCTGACGAAGACGCGCCGCACTCCCGGCGTCCCGCTGAACTCGTTGGCGCTGAGGCCGCGGGACGCGTCCTCGAACCGGCTCCGCAGGGCGGGGCGGTCGACGGGGAAGTCCGGTTGCCAGCGGTCGAGCTGCACGGTCATCGCGAGCCTGGTCCAGTACAGGGGCCGGTCGTCCCCTGTGGGCAGGTCGCCGGCGGGGCGCCGTCCCTGGGCCCGGTTCACCGCGGCCTGCCACAGCGCCTCCCCCCAGGTCCCGAGGAGCCGCCCGGCCTCGGCGGCGTCACGGGCGGCGCAGAGCGCCGCGGGGAAGCGCCGCACGAAGTCGTCGAGCCCTGCCCGTTGCGGGAACACGGCGGTGCGCGGATCCGCGAGCCGGCTCTGCTCCGGATCCGCGGGGGCGGCGGGGGTGCGGGGGGCGGCGGCGTCCGTGCGGCAGGCGGGTGCCGGCGCGGCGTCCGCGCGGGGGGCGGAGGGGAGGAGGGTGGCGACACCGAGCAGAGCGGCGACGAGGGCCGCGCGAGGTAAGCGCATCATGCGATGTGACATTACACAGAGCGTCAGTTCCTGTCAGGGCCACGTCCGTTCCGTCGGGCGCTCCCGAACGCGCGCCCGGCGGCCGTCCCGGGCGCGGGACGATCCCTCCCCCCGGGAGCCGCCGGACCGGGGCACATGCCGCGCCGGAGCGTGGGCACACGCCGGTACATGACCATTCTCAGGAAAGCCGCTCGTCCCTTGCTCGCCTCCGTCTTCGTCTCGGGCGGGCTCCGCACCCTGCGCGACCCGGACCCGCTGACGCCGGCGGCCGCCTCGGTGGCCCTGCCGCTGGCGCAGCGGGTGCCGGGGCTCCCGGTCGACGCGCAGCGCCTGGTGCGGATCAACGGTGCCCTGCAGCTGGGGGCCGGTCTCCTCCTCGCCACCGGCAGGCTCCCCCGGATCTCGGCGCTCGCCCTGGCGGCGTCGCTCGTCCCCACGACGATCGCGGGGCACGCCTGGTGGAACGCCGAGGAGCCGGAGGAAAGGGCCCGCCAGCGCCTGCAGTTCACGAAGAACCTGTCCCTCTTCGGGGGTCTGCTCATCGCCGCGGCCGACACCCACGGCAAGCCGTCCCTGGCCTACCGCTCCCGCGCCGCCGCCGCCTCCGCGGGCCGCAGCGTCCGCCGCCGGGCTTCAGCGGTGTGAGAAGCGGGAAGAACCGGCCGGCCGCCGTTGCTCGAAGAGGTATGACA
The DNA here is from genome assembly GCF_001905445.1 of Streptomyces sp. CB00455. Taxonomy (GTDB): domain Bacteria; phylum Actinomycetota; class Actinomycetes; order Streptomycetales; family Streptomycetaceae; genus Streptomyces. The sequence continues at coordinate 576,722 of NZ_LIVQ01000005.1, forward strand.
CGTGGACACGACATCACCATCGAGCAGGGCGAGCGGCACGTACGCGTGGTGCGGGACGGGCAGGTGCTGGCCGACAGCCGGCGGCCGCTGGTGCTGCGCGAGACGGGCTGCCCGGTGCGCTACTACCTGCCGCCCGAGGACGTGCGGACCGACCTGCTGACGCCCTCGGGCACGCACACCCACTGCCCGTTCAAGGGCGACGCCGACTACTGGTCCGTGCCGGGCGGCGCCGACCTCGTATGGGCCTATCCGGACCCCAGGCCCGATGTCGCCGTCATCAGGAACCACTTCTGCTTCTACGACACCGAGGTCGTCTGACGGCGTGTCCGGGCCGTCCGCCGACGCGCCGCCACGAAGGGTGCGGGTCAGGGTCGGGGGTGGCACGGTGACCCGATGGTCATCGGGTCACCGTCCACTTCTGGTTGGCGGCTCCGGTGCAGGTCCACAACTGGAGCCGGGTGCCGTTGGCCGTGCTGCCGCCGGCCGCGTCGAGGCACTTGTTCGCCTGCGGGTTGACGATGTCCCTGGCCGCCGGAACCGCCCATTGCTGGGCCGCCGTACCGTTGCAGTCCCACAACTGCACCCGCGTCCCGTCCGCCGTGCCGCCGGAGGCCGCGTCCAGGCACTTCCCCAGCGCCCGGATCGTGCCGTCGCCGCCCACGCTCCACCGCTGGGCCGCCGTACCGTTGCAGTCGTACAGCTGCACCGCCGTGCCGTTGGCGGTGGCCGCACCCGCCACGTCCACGCACTTGCCTCCGACGCCGGTGACGGGACCGCCCGAAGGCTGGCCCCCCGTGTCGGTGCTGACCCGTACGTAGTCGACGAGGAGCTGCTGGGGGAAGGCGGTGCTGCCGTCGGGGTCACCCGGCCAGTAGCCGCCGACGGCGAGGTTGAGGATCACGAAGAAGGGCTTGTCGAAGACCCACTGCCGGCCTGCGAGGTCGGCGGGGGTCCGTCGCTGGTACACGGCGCCGTCGACGGACCAGGTGATCGCGCCGGGGCTCCAGTCCACGGCGAAGGTGTGGAAGGCGTCGGCGAAGGCCTGTCCGCCGGGCAGGGTGTAGCCGGCCCCGATGCCGCCGGAGCCGGAGTACCCGGGGCCGTGCAGCGTGCCGTGGACCGTGGAGGGTTCGAAGCCCACGTTCTCCATGACGTCGATCTCGCCCGAGGCCGGCCAGCCCACCTGGCCGATGTCGTTGCCCAGCATCCAGAAGGCCGGCCACATGCCCTGCCCGCGCGGGATCTTCATGCGGGCCTCGACGCGGCCGTAGGTGGTGGTGAACCGGCCGGCCGTGTTCAGCCGGGCGGAGGTGTACTCGCACCGGCCGTACCAGCACTGGTAGTTGGCCGGGTTCTCCCGGCGGGCGGTGATGACCAGGTGGCCCTGGCCGTCGAGGGCGGCGTTGCCGTTGCCGGCGGTGTAGTACTGCCGCTCGTGGTTGCTGACGTTGTCGCCGGTCTCGATCTGCCACTTGCCGCCGTTGACGGCGGAGCCCGCGGGCCCGTCGAACTCGTCCGCGAAGGTGACGGCGGCGGCCGCGGCAGCGGGGGCGGCGGGTCCGGGGGTGGCCGCCTCGACGGCACCCAGGGCCGGTCCACCGGAGAGCGAGGCGAGGACGGCGGCGCAGGACAGGAGGGGCACCAGCAGGCGGCGGGGTAACCAGGGAGCACCCATGGGACTTCCTTCCAGGAACGTGCCGGTAGGACCGCACGCCGTCGGCCAGGACATGAGCATGGAAACATGGACATGGACATGGACATGGACATGACAGAACGGCGCATACGGAATGATGTGATCGCCGCGCCGACCGGGTGCCGGGGCAGGCAAGCGGAGCAGCGCGGCTTAGTTCACTACGTGATTTAAGAAGTGAACAATTTGCCTGTCAAGGGTCTGGTACGGATCCCCGCACGGCGGTCGCCGGCCCCGGGTCGCGCGTCCGCACCCGCGGCCGCCGCGCCGCGAGGCATGGACAGGGGGCGGCCGGGCAGGCGCCGGGCGTGCCCGAGCCCCTCGGGCACGGCACGCGGAGGGTCGTGACGGGCGTGGAGGACGCGGAATTCGGTCGTCTGCTGGGCGCGCTCCTGCAGGCGTCACACCGGCTGGACGTGGACGACCTGCCCGGCGCCCTGCGGAGCGCCGTCCGCGCCATGGGGCTGCACGACGCGGCGATCCTCCTGGTGGACGTGCAGCAGACGCGCCTGATCCCGCTGACCGGTGAGGGGAGCGGGCCGCAGCCCCGCGGGACACCGGATCCCGCCGGCCCGGCGGAGGCGCCGGAGGCGTCGCGGACGGGGCTGGCGGTCGACGGCACGCTCGCCGGCTGGGTCTACCGGACGGGCTCCCTGCAACTGTCCACCGGCGCCGGACTGGTGCTGTGGCTCCCCCTCGTCGACGGGGTGGAACGGCTCGGCGTCCTGCGCTTCACGGCGCCGTCCCTGGACGCCGTGACGCTGGAACGGTGCAAGGTGCTGGCGTCCCTGTTCGGGGAGCTGGTCGCGACCAAGAGCGCCTTCAGCGACACCGTCCCGCGCACCGTGCGCACCCGCCCCATGAGCATCCAGGCGGAGCTGGCCTGGGCGTTCATGCCGCCGCGGACGATCGGCAGCCACCGGGCCACCTCCAGCGCGGTGCTGGAACCGGCCTACCGGATCGGCGGCGACGCCTTCGACCACACGCTGAGCGCCCGCACCCTGCACGTCACGCTCGTCGATGCGATGGGGCACGACCTCGCCTCGGGGCTGTGCGCGGCCGTCGCGCTGGCCGGGTGCCGGTCCACGCGCCGCGCCGACGGGGGCCTGCCCGACATCACCGTGGCGGTGGACGACGCGCTGAACCGGTGGATCCCGGACCGTCTGCTCACGGCGGTCTTCGCGGACCTCGATCTGGAGACGGGCGCGCTCAGCTGGGTCAACCGCGGCCATCCCCCGCCGCTGCTGATCCGCGGCCACCACGTCGTGCCCGGCGCGCTGTCGCGCACCCCGCAGCTGCCGCTGGGCCTCGGCCCCCGGCACGGGCCGCCCGCGCCCAGTACGGTCCACCACGCCCAGCTGGAGCCGGGCGACCGGATCCTCGTCCACACCGACGGGGTCACCGAGGCCCGCTCGGCCACGGGCGAGCTGTTCGGCGAGGAGCGGCTGATCGACACGGTGGTACGGGCCACGGCGGCGGGCGAGGCGGCTCCCGAGGCCCTGCGCCGGCTGATCCGGGCCATCCTCGACCACCACGACGACCGCCTCTGCGACGACGCCACGATCCTGCTCGCCGAGTGGCACCCGCACCGGGAACCGGCCCCTGCCGGCGGGGCGGACGGCCTCCTCGGTGCTGTGGGCGCCCCGGAACCCGCCGGCGCCCCGGGCACCTGAGGATCTCAGGTGCCCGGGGCACGCCGGCTCCGCTCGCCTCAGGTCGCCGGTTGCGGGAACGGCCCGGGCCCGGGCAGGGGGCCCGGAGGCGGCAGCGGGTCCGGCTCGGGAGCGGGCGGAGCCGGCGGGTCCGGCGCCGGCTGCGGAGGCGCCGGCGGGACGGGATCGGGACCCCCGGGACCGGGTACGGGACCCGGCAACGGGCCTGGGCCGGGTCCCGGACCGGGTCCCGGCGCAGGGGTGGGGCTGGGAGGTACGGGATCGTTCGGAGGGGTGCCGGGCGCGCCGGGCAGGGTGGTACTCACAGCGCCTCCGTCTGCTCGGCGCGGGTCTGCCGGTCGGGGCGGTGCGGCTGCCGCGCGGGCGTGGGCGGCGGTGGCTCGGAGGAGCGGCGCCTGATGCCCCACCAAACGGCCCCGGTCAGCAGTGCGGCGATCACCATGCCGACGGCCAGCAGGACGCCGGCCGCGGGGCCGTTCACCGCCAGGGGAATCATCTCGTGCACCATCGCGGTCCACCTTCCTGCCCGCTCTGCCGGGCCTGGGGAGCCATGCGGTCCGAGTGCCCGGGGATCACCTCGGCCATGCACCCGGCGGCCCTGCGGCGGCCCGTGTTTGCCCGGCGACAGCGGGGGCAGCCGCGTCAGCACACGGGCATCGACACACGCCAAGGCCCGGAATGGAGGCCCGGACATGTCGAAAGGCACCCTCATAGCCGTCATCGTCGTCGCGGCGGTCGTGCTGATCGCGCTGGCCGTGGCGCTGCGGATGGCGGCGCGACGACGTCACCTGCGGAGCCAATTCGGACCGGAGTACGACCGTACGGTGGACGAACAGGGCGGGCGGCGCGCCGCCGAGCGCGACCTGCGGGCCCGCGAGCAGCGCCACGACGAGCTCGAAATCAAGGAACTGCCGCCGGAGCGCCGGCGCCACTACACCGAGGAGTGGAGCGGCGTCCAGGAACACTTCGTGGACCGTCCGGAGGGTTCCGTCGCCGAAGCCGACCAGCTGGTGTCCCGCCTGATGCGGGAGCGCGGCTATCCCACCGACGACTTCGACGGACAGCTGCGCGACCTCTCGGTCGAGCACGGGCGGACGCTGGAGCATTACCGCGCCGCCCACGAGATCCGCCACCGCAGCGGCCAGGGAACAGCGACGACAGAAGAGCTCCGCGGGGCGATGGTCCACTACCGCGCCCTGTTCGAGGAGCTGCTCACCGATCAGAGGAGCCGATGACCATGCACAGCCGCGACGACAGGCCGGACCCGGACCGTGAGCCGGGCCTGACCACGCAGGACATAGCCCACCCCGGCGCGGGCGCGGGCGCGGCCGGTGAGCGCGGCGCGGCGGTCTTCCCGGGGGAGGCGACCGCCACCGACGACGCGGACCGCGCGGGCGCCCGGGACGACGCGGACCGCGCCGACACCCGGGATGCCTACGGCGAGGGGTTCCCGGCCGGTGAGGACGTGGTCAAGGGCGATGCTGGTGCCGGGCGGCACGACCTGGCCGGCGGGAACGGCGCCGTCCAGGGCAACGACACCGCGGCCGGACGGGGCGGGGCGGGGCACGACGCCGACGAGCCGCTCCTCGGCAGCGGGGAGACGGAGGACCTGCGCACGAAGTGGAGTGAGATCCAGGGACGGTTCGTCGACGACCCGCAGGATGCGGTCAGGTCGGCGGACTCCCTGGTGGCGGAGGTCATGCAGACCCTCGCCGCCACGTTCTCCTCGCACAAGCAGGGACTCGAAGGCCAGTGGGACCGCGGTGAGCAGGTGGCCACCGAAGACCTGCGGCTCGCGCTACAGCACTACCGGTCGTTCTTCAACCGGCTGCTCAACACCTGAGCGACGGCGCGCACCGTACACCGGGCGGTCGAGCGGCGTCCCTGCGGACCTCATCCAGGTCCGCAGGGACGCCGCTCGCGTGTGCCGGGGGCCTGCCTACGCGCCGGAGGCGAAGGGGCTGCGGTCCAGGTCGGCGAGCAGATCGGCCGGATTCGCGTACACGGCGCGGGCCCCGGCCTCCTCCAGATCGGCCCGGGAGATGCCGCCGCACAGCAGGCCCACGGACGTGACGCCCGCCTTGGCGGCGGCCTTCATGTCCCACACCGTGTCCCCGACGAAGACGGCGTCGCGGGGATCCGCGCCGACGAGGCCGAGGGCGTGGCGCACGGGGTCGGGGGCGGGCTTGCCCTGGCTCACGTCGTCGGCGCTCGCCGTGGCGGTGATGGCGTCGTCGGCGTCGACGGCCCGCCTGAGCGCCTCCAGCTCGTGGTCCTTCGCGGAGGTCACCAGCACCACGCGCCAGCCCCGGCCGTGCAGTGCGCGCAGCAGCCCGGCGGCCGACTCCAAGGGGGGCAGCCGGTCGAAGTAGGTGCCGTAGAGGGTGTCGTGGGCGGCGCTGAGGGCATCGTCCTGGCCGGTGTCCCGGCCTTCACCGAGCAGGTGCGCGAGGAGCCCTTCTCCAGGCAGGCCGATCGCGTGGTGGATGTCGTGCATGGCGACGTCGTGTCCGGCCTGCCGGAGCGCCTCCCACCAGCAGACGACGTGCAGATGATTGGTGTCGGCGAGGGTCCCGTCGACATCGAAGAGCGCGGCGCGGGTCATGTGGGCCTCCAGGATCGGCGCGGGGAAGATGTCGGGCGCCTACCCCCTGCGCCCCGGAACACCCGCCCGGGGGTGCCTTGACGCCGGGCCGGATCAGCCCCCGGCCCGGCCCGGCCGGCAGGACGCCCACGGCGGCCTACGGGGCGTCCTGATCCGCCGCCTGCCAGATGGTGGTGGCGTTGCAGAACTCGCGGATCCCGTGGCCGGACAGCTCGCGGCCGTACCCCGACCGTTTGACGCCGCCGAACGGCAGGGCGGGGTGGGAGGCCGTCATGCCGTTGACGAAGACACCGCCGGCCTGCACGTCGCGGGCGACCTGCGCGATGTCATCCTCGTCGCGGGTCCACAGGTTGGAGCTCAGGCCGAAGGGCGTGTCGTTGGCCCGTTGCACGGCCTCGTCCAGATCCGCGACGCGGTAGAGGGTGGCGACGGGTCCGAACGCCTCTTCCTGGTCGATGCGCATGCCGGGGGTGACACCGGCCAGCACCGTCGGCTCGTAGAACCAGCCCTGGTCGAAGCCGGGCGGGCGCCGTCCGCCGCACAGGGCGGTGGCGCCCTGGCGGACGGCGTCGTCGACCAGTTCTTCGAGGTCCTTGCGTCCGGCCTCGGTGGCCAGCGGGCCCACGTCGGTGGATTCCTGCATCGGGTCGCCCACGGTGAGGTCCGCCATCGCGGCCGTGAACCGCTCGGTGAACTCGTCGTACACGTCGGTGTGGACGATGAAGCGCTTGGCGGCGATGCAGGACTGTCCGTTGTTCTGCACGCGCGCGGTCACGGCGGTGGCGGCGGCCTTGGCGATGTCGGCCGAGGGCATCACGATGTACGGGTCGCTCCCGCCCAGTTCCAGGACGGTCTTCTTCACCACGTCGCCGGCCACCGATGCGACCGCGCGCCCGGCGGGCTCGCTGCCGGTGAGGGTGGCCGCGGCGACGCGCGGGTCGCGCAGGACGTCCTCCACGGCCGCGGAGCCGATCAGCAGGGTCTGGAAGCAGCCACGGGGGAAACCCGCGCGCTGGAAGAGCTCACCGAGGTAGAGCGCGGTCTGCGGGACGTTCGAGGCGTGCTTGAGCAGGCCCACGTTCCCCGCCATGAGCGCCGGCGCGGCGAACCGTACGACCTGCCAGAGGGGGAAGTTCCACGGCATGACGGCGAGGACCACCCCGAGGGGCCGGTAGACGACGCGGGCGGTCGCGGCGCCCGCGTCGCGCACGTCGGCCTGGTCGGGGTGCTCGTCGGCGAGGAGTGATTCGGCGCGGGCGGCGTACCAGCGCATCGCCTTGGCGCATTTGGCGGCCTCGGCGCGGGCCGCGGCCAGCGGCTTGCCCATCTCCGTGGTCATCGTCCGCGCGATGTCCTCGGTCTCCGCCTCCAGCAGCTCGGCCGCACGGATCAGCAGCGCGGCGCGTTGCGCGAAGGTAGTGCGGCGGTACTCGGCGGCCGTGCGCGCGGCGTCCGCCAGACGGCGTTCGACGCCCGCCTCGTCGAGCGCGTCGAACGTGCGCAGCGTCCTGCCGGTCGTCGGGTCGACGGTGGCGATGGGCATGGTGCGGCCTTCCTCGGTGGGGGCGCGGCTCACCGGCCGCGCCCCGCGCTCGGGGGCCCCGGCGTCGCGGGGCCCCGGTGGCATGCTCCGGTTGCGTGCGCCGGTGGGGTCAGAGTTCCCGCAGGGCAGGCAGCAGTTTCGACTCCGCCCAGTCCTGGAAGGCCCACTGGTGCTCGCCGCCGATCTGGACGAGGGCGACCTCGGTGAACCCGGCCTCCACGTACGGGCGTACGGCGTCGACGAAGGCGTCGACGTCGTCGCCGCAGGGGATGGACTGCGCGACGTCCTCGGGCCGGGTGTAGGTGGAGGCCTGCTCGAAGGCGCCCGGTCCGGGCAGCTCGGCGTTGACCTTCCAGCCGCCCAGGGCCCATCGGAACTGGTCGTGGGCCCGTGCCACCGCCGCGTCGCGGTCGGGGTCGTAGCAGACGGGCAGCTGGCCGACGCGGGGCTTGCCCGCGCCGCCGTGCGCGTCGAACTTCTCCAGCAGTTCCGGCTTCGGTTCGGTGGCGATCACCAGGTCGCCGTGCCGGCCCGCGAGTTGGCAGGAGCGCTCGCCCGACACGGCGACGCCGATCGGGGGCAGCTCGTCCGGGAGGTCCCAGATCCGGGCGTTCTCCACGTCGAAGTGGGCGCCGTGGTGGCTGACGGAGTCGCCGGTGAAGAGGGAACGGATGATCTCGACGGCCTCTTCGAGCATCTCCAGGCGGACGTGGGCGGCGGGCCAGCCGGCGCCGATGACGTGTTCGTTGAGGTTCTCCCCGGAACCGAGGCCGAGTCGGAAGCGGCCCTGGGAGAGCAGCTGCATCGTGGCGGCCTTCTGCGCGATCACCGTCGGGTGGTAGCGGAAGGTCGGGCAGGTCACGTACGTCATCAGCGGGATCCGCGTGGTGGCCTGCGCGGCCGCTCCCAGGACGCTCCACGCGTAGGGCGCGTGCCCTTGGGACTCCAGCCAGGGGAAGGAATGGTCGGAGATCACCGAGAAGTCGAACCCGGCCCGTTCCGCTCCCACCACGTGGGCCACCAGTTCCCTGGGGCCCGCCTGCTCCGTCATCATCGTGTACCCGATGCGCACCATGTGCTCCGCCTTAACCGCTCTCGCCCTGGTGAAATCCGAATGTCGGCCCCCTGCGGGACCTTCCTGCCGCACGTCCCTACCGCCGCGTCCTGCACGTCGCCCTCCGGCACCCGGCGCCCGGCCCGGGAACCCGGGGCGCCGCGCCCCGGGCCGGGCCGGAACCACCGCCCGCTCGCGGCGGCGGGGCCGGGCCGGCCGGTCTCAGCCCTCCGACCGCTTCGGCGGGGAGGGGCGCACCTGCTCCTCGCGCCCGATGCCGGGCCGCTCGCGCTTGGCGGTGCGGCCCGCGCCGCCGGAGTCCGCGTCGTCCCCGGAGCCGTCCTGCACGGCCTCGTCCGCCTGGCGCCGGGCTTCCTGGTCGCCGGCCTCGCCGGGCGCCTCGGACGGGGTCGTCCGCGGGTGCCCCTGGGACTTCTTCTGCTCGCTCATCACTGCGCTCCTTCGGTGGTCCTGTTCGGTCCGACCTGGTCCGCCTACCCAGATCTCCGGCCGATGCCCGCCGCGTTTTCGCCTGCGGTGCGGGCCACCTCCCGGGGGCTGGGGCGACATCCCGTTCACGTCTCGACGGTATGCGGCCACGGGGCGCCGCGCCCACTGCTCCGGGGCCGGCCGGGTGCCTGCCCGGACCGGCGGGGGGTCATCGCGGGCCGCAGCCACCCGACCGCGATGCGGAACGATTCGTCCCGGATTCCGGGACGAATGAGCCCATCACGCCACCGCACCAACATTCTGACGTTCCATCAGGTCAAGCGTCCCGGACCCTTGACTCCGCGGGTGGCGGTCGGGATTCTCGTCCTCACACATGTGCGGGCCATGACAACCGTGGGCCGTCGTCCGCCGACCGGAGACGTGAGTGATGACCATGACCGGACCCCCGCTCCACCGGCGCAGGCCCCTCGCGGTGCTGTCGTTGCTCCTCACCGCCATGGCCCTGGTGCTCGGCTCCGCAGCCGGCTCCTGGGCCGATCCGGGCTGGTGGGACCCGGTGGCACGCCCCGCGCCCGACTCGCGGATCGACGTCACGGGCGAACCCTTCAAGGGAACCGATGCCGAGGGCCGGGTCCGCGGCTTCGTCGACGCCCATGACCACCTGATGTCGAACGAGGGCTTCGGCGGGCGCCTCATCTGCGGCAAGCCGTTCTCGGACCAGGGAGTGGCCGACGCCCTCAAGGACTGTCCCGAGCACTACCCCGACGGATCGCTCGCCGTCTTCGACTTCATCACCAAGGGCGGCGACGGCAGGCACGACCCCGACGGGTGGCCCACCTTCGCGGACTGGCCCGCCCACGACTCCCTCACCCACCAGCAGAACTACTACGCCTGGGTCGAGCGGGCCTGGCGCGGCGGTCAGCGGGTGCTCGTCAACGACCTCGTCACCAACGGGGTGATCTGCTCGGTCTACTTCTTCAAGGACCGCGGCTGCGACGAGATGACCGCCATCCGCCTGGAGGCGCAGAAGACCTACGACATGCAGACCTTCGTCGACACGATGTACGGCGGCCCGGGCAAGGGCTGGTTCCGCATCGTCACCGATTCCGCGCAGGCCCGCGACGTCATCCGGCAGGGCAAGCTCGCCGTCGTCCTCGGAGTGGAGACCTCGGAGCCGTTCGGGTGCAAACAGATCCTCGACGTCGCGCAGTGCGGCAAGGAGGACATCGACCGCGGCCTGGACGAGCTGTACCGCCTGGGTGTGCGCAGCATGTTCCTCTGCCACAAGTTCGACAACGCCCTGTGCGGGGTCCGTTTCGACGAGGGCGCCCTCGGCACGGCGATCAACGTCGGCCAGTTCCTGTCGACGGGGACCTTCTGGAAGACGGAGAAGTGCGCCGGCGCGCAGCACGACAACCCCATCGGGACGGCGGCGGCGCCCTCGGCCCAGAAGGAACTGCCGGCGGGCGTGGCCGTACCGTCGTACGCGGCGGACGCCCGGTGCAACGCGCGCGGGCTCACGGACCTCGGTGAGTACGCGGTGCGCGGCATGGTGAAGCGCAAGATGATGTTGGAGATCGACCACATGGGCGTCAAGGCCGCGGGCCGCGCCTTCGACATCATGGAATCCGAGTCCTACCCCGGTGTGATCTCCTCGCACAGCTGGATGGACCTGGACTGGACCGAGCGCGTCTACCGGCTCGGCGGCTTCGTGGCCCAGTACATGAACGGCGCCGAGGCGTTCAGCGCGGAGGCCAAGCGCACGGACGCACTGCGCGACAAGTACGGCGTGGGATACGGCTACGGCACCGACATGAACGGTGTCGGCGGCTGGCCCGGACCGCGCGGGGCGGACACCCCGAATCCGGTGCGCTACCCCTTCCGCAGTACCGACGGTGGATCCGTCATCGACCGGCAGACCACCGGTTCGCGCACCTGGGACATCAACACCGACGGCGCCGCGCACTACGGCCTGGTCCCCGACTGGATCGAGGACATCCGCCATGTCGGCGGCCAGGGCGTGGTGGACGACCTCTTCAAGGGCGCCGAGTCCTACCTCACCACGTGGGGGAACTCCGAGCGGCACAAGGCCGGGGTGAACCTCGCCCCGGGCTCTTCCGCCTCGGCGTCGACCGCGCAGTGGTGGAACCCCTTCGTGGACTTCGCACCGGGCCGGGCGGTGGACGGCGATCCGGGCTCCCGCTGGGCGAGCGAGTGGAACGACGACCAGTGGCTGCGCATCGACCTGGGCTCCGCGAGCCGGGTGGGGCGGGTGACCCTCGACTGGGAGGCCGCCTACGGCAAGGCGTACCGCATCGAGGTCTCCACGGACGGCGCCGACTGGCAGACGGTCTGGTCGACGGCCGAGGGGGACGGCGGCCTGGACACGGCCCGCTTCTCCGGGGTCCCGGCCCGCTACCTGCGCGTCCAGGGGCTCCACCGGGCGACCCAGTGGGGCTATTCCCTGCGCGAGGTCGGCGTCTACAGCAGCTGACCCCTCCCGGGGCGCGCGGGCCGGCGGGATCGGGAGATCCCGCCGGCCCTTTCCCTCTGCGCACCGCTCCCCTGCGCCGCCCACGACCGGAGGAACGCCCATGGCACGCAAGCCCTCGGCCGAGCGGCGCCGCCAGCTGACCGAGGCGGCCATCCGGGCGATGACCCGCGACGGCGTCGCCCGGACGACGACCCGGTCCATCGCCGCCGAGGCGGGCGTGTCGCTGAGCGTCCTGCACTACTGCTTCGACTCCAAGCAGGTGCTCCTCGAATCGGTCATCGAGACGATCACCGGCCACTACATCCAGGTGGTGAAGGCGGCCATCCGGCCGAGGGGCACCCTGCGGGAGACCATCCGGGCCGGCTTCCGGGCGTACTGGGACCACGTGGCCGCCCACCCCGGTGAGCACATGCTCACCTATGAGCTCACGCAGTACGCCCTGCGCCAGCCGGGTTTCGAGCACCTGGCGCGGCGGCAGTACGAGCTGTACGCCGACACCTACACCGAGCTGATCGAGCAGCTCCGTGCCGCCATGGGCTTCGAACTGCGCGTACCGGCCCCCTCGCTGGCCCGCTACCTCGCGGCGATGACCGACGGGGTGACCCTCAGCGTCCTGGTCCTGGGCCACGACGCGGTCCCCGCGGACGTCCTGGACATGATCACCGACCACGTCGGCGACCACGTCACCGGCCTCGGCGGCGACCCGGCCGGAACACCGGCCCCGGACCCGGCCAGGGACCCCGGGGATCGGGGATCCAGTCCGGGCGGCCCGGCGGCGCTTACCTCCCGGACGCCGGGGTAGCCGCTGGAGGAGAACCCCCGCCGGGCACCGGAACCCGGCACCCCCAGGGAGGCGGCTTCATGATCCAGGCATCCATACCGCTGATCCCCGCGAGCGACGGCATGCTGCTGATCCCCGCCGACCACGTCACCGCCCTCCTGCGCAACCTCGCGCAGGACTGGGAGCACTCGACGGATGCCGGCGAGATCCGCGCCGACAAGGAGACGGCGCTGGCCCTGGCCGGTGTCCTCGCCGAGCTCGCCGACCAGATCGACGTGGAGTGCATCGGTTTCGCCTCCTGCGGGGAGGAAGGCTTCTGACGGCCGCCACGGGCGGGGCCCGTCACGGCGCCCCGCCGGACCCGGGGACGTGGATGTCCAGCACGCAGATGTCGTCGCGGTTCCCCTGCCGCTGAGCGGCCAGCGTGCGGGCGAGGGTGTCCGCGCGGCCCTCGGCCACGAGTGCCCGGGCGGTCTCGGCGAGCCGGGCCAGCCCGGTGTCGATGCTCTCCCCCGGTTCCTCGACCAGCCCGTCCGTGTACAGCACCAGGTGGTCACCGGCCTCCAGGCCGATCATCTCCTGCTCGTACGCGGAGGTGAAACTCGCGCCGAGGAGCCTGCCCTGCGGCTGGGGCAGGAACCGCGCCTCGCCCCGGCGGATCAGCAGGGGCGGCAGGTGCCCGGCCCGTACCCAGGTCATCCGGTGGTCCCAGGGCTGGTAGCGGGCCATGATCATGGTGGCGGTTGCGCCGCAGGGCTCCGAAGCGGTGTGCAGCAGGAGGGAGTTGAGCCTGCCGAGCACATCGGGCAGCGCCGAACCCGTGATGGTCATGCCCTTGGCGGTGAACCGGAGCTGCGCCATCGTGCCGACGGCGTCCAGGCCGTGTCCGGCGACGTCCCCGACGACGAAGAGCGCGCTCCGGTCGGGGAGTTCGATGGCGCTGTACCAGTCGCCCCCGACGTTCACTCCGGCGTCGGAGGGGACGTAGGCGATGTCCACATGGAGGCCCGCGAGCTCCAGTGACCGCTCGGGGGTGGGGAGCAGCGCGTGCTGGAGCCGGGCGGCGAGGGTGCGTTCGGCCTGGAGCTTGCCGCGCTCGACCAGGACGGTGCGTTCGCTCTCCAGCAGCGCGCTTTCGGCGCTGCGCGGGTCATCCGGCTCCTGGCCGGGCCGGTCGGCGGCGGCGGCCGGGCTGCGGTCCGCGCGTGCGGGGGCGCCCGGCAGCCGCGCATCCTGAGGTTCGCGCTCCTCGCGCTCCTCGCGGTCGTGCCGGGTCCAGGACACGATGAGCCGGCCCCCCAGGCGGGCCGCGCGCACGGAGAAGGCGGACCGCCGCGGGCCTGCGGCGACGGCCTCTTCGCAGGGGAAGGGCGCGCCTTCGTGGACCGTGCCGGTGGTCAGGGCGTCCAGGCACCCCTCCCACAGGGCCGAGCCGGCCACGGCGGGGTAGGTCTCCAGGACGCGCCGGCCGACCAGCTCCTTGCCGCGGCGGCCGGACGGGTCGACCGATCCGGGCGCCGCCGCGTCGATCCGGTAGTCCTCCACCTCGCCCGTCTCCGAGCGCACGGGGGTCAGCAGGACCGCGGTCCCCGGGAGCGCGTCCAGGATCCGCTGGACGGATTGCGCCGTCTGCGACGTGTCGCCCTCGGGTCCGCAGGCCGGGGACGCGGCCCGCGGGGCCGGCTCCGCCCGCGCCTGCGCCGCCGTGCGCGCGGACCCGGCGCCCCCACGCGGCGAGCGCAGCCGCCCCAAGGTGCTGCGGCACTCCTCGTCGAGGGTCCGCCCCCGCCGGGCGGCGCGCCGCAGCAGCGTCTCGTGCGCCCCCTCGGCCGAGAGGCCCGCCTGGGCCATCAGGACGCCCTTGGCCCGTTCCAGGACGACCGTGGCAGCAAGCAGGTCCTCGCGGTCCGCGATCTCCGGGCGCAGTGCGGCCACGGGCCTGCCCGGTGCGAGCACCTCGGGTGCGGCACCGTCACCGGGCTGGGACGCGGAAGTGGGCGTCATCCCCCGAGGATGGCATGCCGAAGGTCGCGAAGGACCCTCCCGCGGAAAGGCGGTTTCCGGGCCGCCTCAGCCCGGCAGCGGGGCCGGGGCGGGTACCGGGGTCACGGCGAGGCTGTCGACGACGGCCCGCAGGCTGCCGGCGCGCGCGAAGACGGCCCGCTGGCGGGCGGCGCCGGTGCCACGCCGGCGCAGCGCGTCCCACAGCGTGTGCACGGCGTAGAGGTCGCCGGCCGCCTCCAGGCCGGGCGCCGCCCGCTCCAGCAGCCGCTCGACGAGCTCCGCGGCGGGCACCTCCCGGCCGCTCACCGCATCGAGGCCCGGGCCGACGAGGCCGTGCGCCGCGGCGAGCTCGTGCGCCCGGCGCAGCAGGACATCGGCGGGGTGCGGCGGCGGGAGACCCGCGTCGGCCTCGGCGAGGAGCGTCCCGGCGAGACCACGGGCCAGGGCCGCCGTCAGGACGACGGTGTCGACGTCGGCGTTGACGTCGGCCATCCGCATCTCCAGGGTCGGCACGTGCTCCGAGGGGCGGGCGTACCAGTAGAGCATCCGGCGGTCGAGCAGCACCCCGGAGTTGACCAGCCCGTCGACGTACTCGGCGTACCGGGCCTCGTCCAGCAGCGGGGGCGGCCCGACGGTCGGCCAGGAGGAGAACGCGACCGAGCGCCAGCTGTCGAAGCCCGTGTCCCCGCCGCAGGCGATGGGGGAATTCCCGGTCAGCGACTGGAGCACCGCCAGCCAGGGGCGCATGTGGTTGGAGAGGGTCAGTGCCCGCCGCCGGTCGAGGGCGCCGAGGTGGATGTGGCACCCGCAGACCAGGCCGCGCGGGCCGAGCAGGGCGGTGAACCGGCGGGCCATGCGGCCGTACCGTTCACCGTCCGTCACCGTCAGCGGCTCCTGCGGTGCGATGACCGGGACGCCCGAGGCCACCAGGAGGCAGCCCGCCGCCGCTGCGCTCCGCGCGACCGTGTCCCGCAGGCGCACCAGCTGGGCCCGCAGGTCCGCGCAGTCGGCGGACGGCTCGGTGCACACCTCGACCTGCGCGTTGTAGAACTCCGTCTGGACCTGGGGGCCGAGCCGCCCGGCGACCGCGCCGATGACCTCGGGCGCGCGGTTCACCGGCGCCCTGCTGCTGCGGTCCACCAGCAGGTACTCCTCCTCGACACCCATGGTGAGAACGTCCATCGACTCCTCCTCGAACGGGTGACCGGCGCCTACCCGTCCGGACCGGACTCATACCGGGGCGCGGGATGCCGTACATGAGGCGCGCCGGGGCGGGCAGGCGCAGAAGGTACGCGAGAGCCGCACGCTGCGCCGAACAGCGAGGTGAGGGCATATGGAACCGGCGAACGAGCGGGAGCCCGAGGGCCCCGGACCCACCCCCGCGGGACCTGACCCGGTGCCCCGTGATCCGCGCCCGCGCGATCCCGGGCACGAACCGGATGCTCCCGGGCCGGACCCGGGCGGACCGGCCCCCGGGGAGCCTGCCGGGGACGAGCCGGCGGGTGCGCCGGAACCTCCCGACTGACAAGCGGCCACGAGACGCCGGGCATGCGATCCGATGACCCCGCCCGGGCCCGGCGACCACGACCCGCGCGAACAAAGACGAACCACGACGAAACACGACGAACCAACGACTGTGAAGGATGTGAACCTGGTGCGCATCGCCTTTCTCATGGCGCCCGAGGGCGTGGAGGAGATCGAACTGACCGAGCCCTGGAAGGCCGTGCAAGGGGCGGGCTGGAACCCCCAGCTGGTCTCCACGCAAGCCGGCCGGATCCAGGCGTTCAACCACCTCGACAAGGCGGGCACCTACCCCGTCGACCACGTGCTCGCCGGTGACACGGCCGACGCGTTCGACGCGCTCGTGCTGCCGGGCGGGGTCGCCAATCCGGACGCCCTGCGCATGGACGAGCGGGCCGTCGGATTCATCCGGAGCTTCTTCGAGGCCGGCAAACCCGTCGCCGCGATCTGCCACGCTCCCTGGACGCTGGTGGAGGCCGATGTCGTGCGGGGCCGCACGCTGACCTCCTGGCCGAGCCTGGCCACCGACATCCGCAACGCGGGCGGCACCTGGGTGGACGAGAAGGTCAGCGTCTGCCACGAGGGCCCGGCCACCTTGGTCACCAGCCGCAAGCCGGACGACCTGGACGCCTTCTGCACGACCTTCGTCGCCGAGTTCGCCGGCGGGCAGGACAGCGGGCGGGACACCCCCTAGTGCTGTGACCGCCGCGCCGCGCGCATCCAGACACCTGCCCCAGCGCCCGACCGAAAGCAGAGGTTCGTGCAGTGACCCCTCGACCAGCCGGCCCCCCGGACGCCGTCGCTCCCGTGGAGGCCCTGGGGCCGCCCGTGGCGCCGGCCGGCCTGCTTCCCAAGGACCACACCCAGGCGATCCTGGAGACCACCAAGCACGTGGCGGCCCTGCTGAAGCGGTCGGGGCAGCCCTTCGCGCTCGCCGGCAGCGTGGCCGCGTTCGCCCACGGCCTGCCCGCCCGCTTCCAGCACGACACCGATTTCTGCGTCCGTCCCGAGGACGCCGACAAGGTGATCAAAGCTCTGGAGGACGGCGGGATCGCGATGCGGCGTGCCCCGGAGGACTGGCTGGTCAAGGGGCGCTCCGGCGGCGAGGAGATCGACCTGATCTTCGAGCTGGCCCGGCGCCCGGTGAGTACGGAGCTGCTGGAGCGGGCGACCGTGAAGGCGGTGGATTCGGTGTGGATGCCGGTGCTGGCCCCCACCGACCTGATGGACAGCAGGCTCTCCGCGCTGTGCGAACACTACTGCGACTTCGGCGACCTGCTGCCGATGGCCCGGATGCTGCGGGAGCAGATCGACTGGGAGCGCCTGGACCACGACCACCGCGGGACCCCGCTGCCCGATTCCTTCCTGTACCTCCTCGAACGGCTCCAGGTCATCGGCCCCCGCCCGGGCCGAACGGATTCGGAGGGCACGCCATGACCGACACCGAGATCATCGAGTACCGCATCGAGCACCTGCGCGACCGGTTGGCGCAGGAGGAGCTCGCGGAGCTCGGTGTGCGGATCGAGCTGCGCGGCGCACGGGTGGTGATCTGGGGAAGCGTCCCCGATCCGGAGTGCCGGTCCGTGCTGGAGCGCCTCGCCGGGGAGGAACTCGCCGACGTGCCCTGGCAGATCGACCTCACCGTCAGCCATGCGAACCCGCCCGACCATTGCGAGGAGTTGTCGTGATCCGCATCGCGGCCGTCGGTGACATCCACCTGGGCCCCGGCAGCGCCGGGTTGCTGCGGCCCGCCTTCGAGACCCTCGGCGACTGCGCCGACGTGCTGCTCCTGGCCGGCGACCTGACCCGCCACGGGACGGTCGAGGAGGCGCGGGTCGTGGCGGACGAAGTGGGCGCTCTGCCCGTGCCGGTGGTGGCCGTGCTCGGCAACCACGACTACCAGAGCGACCAGGAGAAGGCCGTGGCGCGGGAGCTCACGGCGGCCGGGGTGCACGTCCTGGAGGGCGACGGCGTACTGCTCGACATCGGCGGCACGAAGGTGGGTGTCGCCGGCACCAAGGGCTTTGGCGGCGGCTTCGCCGGGCGCAGCGCCAGCGAGTTCGGCGAACCGGAGATGAAGGCGTTCATCCGCTACACCCGGACCTGCGCCGAGGGCCTGGGCCGGGCCCTGCGCGAACTGCGCGACCAGGGCAGCGACCTGCGGATCGCCCTCACCCACTTCTCGCCCGTCCCGGACACCCTGGCGGGCGAGCCGCCGGAGATCTACCCGTTCCTCGGCAGCTACCTCCTCGCGGAGGCCATGGACGAGGCGGGCGCGGACCTCGCGGTCCACGGGCACGCGCACATGGGCACCGAACACGGCACGACGGCGGGCGGGGTCCGCGTGCGCAACGTCGCCATGCCCGTCATCGACCGGGCGTTCGCCGTGTACCACCTGTCCCCGGCCGGCGGGGACGGGAAGGCCGCACGGCCGACCTGAGAAGACGTGAGCCGGCCCCCACCCCGGCGGGGTGGGGGCCGGCTCACGCTCAGGCGCGGTCCAGCAGGGCGCTCAGCACCTCGTGCAGGACGGCCCGCGGATCGGCGACCGCCCCTTCCGTGCGCCACCCCACGAACCCGTCCGGGCGGACGAGGACGGCCCCGGCCGGGGTCGCGCCGTGCACCGCGGCCCAGTCGGCGCCCTCCTCCGGGGCCAGGTCCGCCGCGGGGCCGGCGCCGATCGCGTAGGCGTCCAGCCGGACACCGAGGTCCGCGGCCACGGAACGCGCCGCCTCGGCCCAGGGCGCGCCCTCGGAGGCCAGCAGTACGAAGGACCGCTCGTAGAGGTCCACCGTGGAGGTGCGGCCGCCCGGCCCGTGAAGCCACATGTGGGGCGCGCGCGTGCCGGGATCGCCGGTCAGCCGCATCCCGTCGGGCAGGACGGGCAGCTGCGGATCGGCGCCGAGGACGGCGCCCCGGCCGTAGCGGTAGCCCAGGACGACGGACAGGACCCCGCCCGCCCGTCCGCCACCGGGCTGGGCGGGGGCGGTGGCGGGATCGGGCTCGTAGCCCGGGTGGCTGTGCTCCACCGAGCGGGCCGAGGCGCGCTCGCTCGTCGCCCGGGCCACCGGCAGCCGCTCGGCCTCGTAGGTCTCCAGCAGACGCGGACCCGCCGAGCCGTCGATCACCGCGGCCAGCTTCCAGGCGAGGTTGTGCGCGTCCTGGATGCCGGTGTTGGAACCGAACGCGCCCGTAGGGGACATCTCGTGGGCGGAGTCCCCGGCGAGGAAGACCCGCCCGTCCCGGTACCGTTCCGCGACGCGCTCGGCGGCGTGCCAGGGGGCCTTCCCCAGGACCTCCACGTCGAGATCGGGCGCGCCCACGGCCCGGCGGATGTGCTCGACGCAGCGCTCGTCGGTGAAGTCCTCCAGGGTCTCGCCGCGGTCCGGGTGCCAGGGCGCGTGGAAGACCCAGCGCTCGGTGTTGTCCACGGGGAGCAGGGCCCCGTCCGCTTCGGGCTTGGTGAGGTAGCAGACGATGAAGCGCCGGTCGCCGACGACCTCCGCGAGCCCGCGGGAGCGGAAGGTGATGCTCACGTTGTGGAACAGGTCCCCGTGGCCGCTCTGCCCGATGCCGAGCTGTTCCCGTACGGGGCTGCGGGGCCCGTCGGCGGCGACCAGGTAGTCGGCGCGCACGGTGGTGTGCTCCCCGGTCTCCCGGTTCTTCATGATCGCGGTGACGCCGGTCTCGTCGGGGACGAAGGACAGGAGTTCGGTGGAGAACCGCAGGTCCGCTCCGAGGCCGGGCGTCACCGACATCAGCACCGGCTCGATGTCGTTCTGGCTGCACAGGCACCACGCGGACGGGCTGAACCGCGCCAGCGCTCCCCCGGGGTCGATCTCCTGGAACAGCCATTCCTGGTCCTCGCCGGTCAGCGAGCCGCCCTGCATGATGCCGTGGTTGTCCGCCAGGACCGCGGCGGCCTCCCGGATCCGGTCCTCCACACCGGCGACCCGGAACAGTTCCATGGTCCGTACGTTGATGCCGCGTCCGCGCGGGTGCACCGAGGTGCCCGCGTGCTTCTCGACCAGCATGTGTCTGATGCCGTGCCGGCCCAGAAAGAGCGAGGTGCACAGGCCCACCAGTGAGCCGCCCACGATGAGGACCGGGACGCGGTGGTCGACGTTTTCCTTCATGGCTCTTCCATGCCCTGTGCGAGGGGCGTTCGCTCGCGCGTTCACCCGCTTGCTTCTCTCCTGTCGCGCCGATGGCACTACCGGACCACGATCGTTCCGGGTGGCGCCGGCCAGGGCGACCGCGATGTCTCGAAGGAGTGTGAACGATGACGACCTTGTCGGAACGGATATCCCAGTCCGCCTTCGACGACGCGAGGCTTCGGGTCGTGCTGCTGCTTGACCTGTACGACGGGGCTCAGAATCAGTTCCTCGAGGTCTACGAGCACATGCGCCGGCAGGTGTCGTCCGTCCCCGGACACATCAGCGACGAGCTGTGCCAGTCCATCGAGAACCCCTCGCAGTGGCTCATCACCAGCGAGTGGGAGAGCGCGCCGCGCTTCCTGAGCTGGCTGAGCAGCGAGGAGCACGTCGCGATGGTCCAGCCCCTGCACGGCTGTGTGCGCGACACCCGCTCCCTGCGCTTCAGCGTGCTGCGCGAGACCGGCAAGACGCCGGTCTCGGGCGGGGCCCCGGCGGACGTGGCCACCACGTCCGTGCCGCGGCGGGGGGACGGCATCGTGCGCCACGCCCTCACCTTCACCGTCAAGCCGGGCAGCGAGGCCGTCGTCGCGCAACTGCTGGCCGGGTACACCTCCCCGCAGGCGCAGGTCGACGAGAAGACCCGGCTGCGCCGCACCTCCCTGTTCATGCACGGGAACCGTGTCGTGCGGACCGTCGAGGTCGAGGGCGACCTCCTGGACGCCCTGCGCCACGTGGCCGAACAGCCCGGGGTCCGGGCGCTGGAGGAGGCCGTCAACCCGTATCTGGAACAGGACCGGGACCTCGGCGATCCGGCCTCGGCCCGGCTGTTCTTCACCCGCGCCGCACTCCCCGCGGTGCACCACGTGGCGTCCGGCGGCGCGGATCCGCAGGACCTGCGGCGCCACGCCCTCATCTATCCCGCCAAGGACGGCTGCGGCATGGCGCTCGCACGGCTCCTCGCCCGCCAGGACGAGGCCGCCGTGGACGATCCGGCGACTCCGATCGAGGCCAGCACCGTCTTCCAGCGCGACGACATCGTGGTCCGGATGCTCGACGTGCGCGGCCCGCTGGACGCCCGGCCCGCCCTGACGCTGGGGGTCGAGGGCGGCCACAAGGCGGCCGTGCTCGCCCGGCTGCTGGACAGCGCCAAGGACGGCGTCCCCACGACCGACGAGGAGATCTCCCGTTTCCTCGCCCGCTCCGAAATGCGTCTGATCACCGACCGGCGTTCGCCGGCGCGAGTCTGAGGAGAGGTCCGTCATGACCGTTGCAGTGACGATGGAAGAGCTGGCCGCGCTGATGCACAAGGGCGCGGGCATCACGGTCGACCCGGCCGCGATGACGGCCCGCCCCGAAGCGGCCTTCGAGGAGTGGGGGCTCGACTCGCTGGGTCTGCTCGGCATCGTCGGGGAGCTGGAGAACCGGCACGGCCGCCCCCTGCCCCCCGACGCCGACCGGTGCAAGTCTCCGCAGGAGTTCCTGGACCTCGTCAACAGTGCGTTGATGACCGGCGCCTGACCGGTCGCACGTGCCCGACGCCTCGGGACCGGCCCACGGCCGGTCCCGAGGCGTCGTGGTGCGCGCCGGGCAAGGTCACCCGGGGACGGTGCACTCGAATGCGTGCAGGTACGCGTTGACGGGACGGATCTCGCGGAGCTCCAGCCCGGCCTGCGACATCCGGCTGACGAGGCTGTCCCGGGTGTGCTTCGCACCGCCCACGTTGAGCAGCAGCATCAGGTCCATGGCGGTGGTGAACTTCATCGACGGGGTGTCGTCCACCAGGTTCTCGATGACGACGACGCGGGCGCCGGGGCGGGCCGCCGCGATGACGTTCCGCAAGGTCCTGCAGGTGCTGTCGTCGTCCCACTCCAGGATGTTCTTGATGATGTACATGTCGGCCTCGACCGGGATGGCCTCACGGCAGTCCCCGGGGACGATGCGGGTCCGCCCGGCCAGCGGGCCGCCCTCGCGCAGGCGCGGGTCCGCCTTCGCCGCCACCCCCGGCAGGTCGAGCAGGACGCCCCGGACGTCCGGGTGCTTCTCCAGCAGACTGGCCAGTACGTGGCCCTGGCCGCCGCCGATGTCGGCGACGACGCGGACTGCGGTGAGGTCGAGCAGTTCCGCGACGTCCAGCGCCGACTGCGTGCTGGAGGTGGTCATGGCCTGGTTGAAGACGTGGGCCGACTCGTGCGCGTCCTGGTGGAGGTAGTCGAAGAAGCCCTTGCCGTACAGCTCCTGGAAAACGCTGCCGCCGGAGCGCACCGCGTCGTCGAGCCGCGGCCATGCCTGCCAGGTCCAGGGCTCCGTGCACCACAGGGAGATGTAGCGCAGGCTGTGCGGGTCGTCCTCGCGCAGCATCCGGGACATGTCGGTGTGGAGGAAACGGCCGTCCTCGGTCTGCGCGAAGACGCCGTAGCAGGAGAGGGCGCGCAGCAGGCGGTGCAGCGGCTGCGGCTCGGCCCCGACCGCCGCCGCGAGCTCGGCGGCGGTGGCGGGCGAGTCACCGAGCGCGTCGGCGACGCCGAGGCGGGCCGCGGCCCGGACGGCGGCGGCGATCGCGGCGCCGAAGACGATTTCGCGCAGCCGCATGGCCGACTGCGGGGCGGGCCCCGGGGCGACCGGGACGGTGGCGGGAACGGGAGCGGCGGTCGGGGTGGGGGTGGAAGCGGTCGGGGTGGGGGTGGGGGTGGGGCTTACCGTGGTCATGCGGGCTCGTTTCTCCTGGGGTAGGGGAACACCGGTCAGCACATCCCGGCGGGCTGGGAGGTCACGCACCGGTTGCCGGTGAAGGTGTTGCCGGAGCCCGTTCCCTGGTTGGCGAGGTCCGCCGGCTGGTTGCCCTGCACCTCGTTGTCCTTGATCACGTTGTCGGTGTTCCGGGCTCCCACGAAGCTCTTGAACAGCAGGATCCCGCCGGACAGCGGAGAGGCGCCGACGTTGCCGCGGACCGAGTTGTCCCGTACGACGGTCTCCTCGGCCCCGGTGAGGACGATGCCGGCGCCCTGGATGTCGGGGAGGCGGCTGTTGCCCTTGCAGAACTTGTTGTTCGTGTGGATGCGGTTGCCCCGGATGGTCATGGCTCCGGCTCCGGGCACGCCCTCGTCGCCGACCACGAAGATGCCGCCGCAGTTGCCGGTGAGGACGTTGTCGCTGACGGCGAGGTTGCGTACCCGCCTGACCGTCACTCCGATGCGGTTGCCGGTGAGCGTGTTGTGGCGGACCAGGGCGTGCCGGGTGTCGGTGGCGCCGCCCTCGCGGTCGATGGTGTTGGCGAGGAAGATGCCGGACTCCGCGTTGTCGCGGGCCCTGTTGAAACGGAACACGCCCCGGGTGGAGCGCTCCTGGGCGATGCCCCAGGTGCCGTTCTTCTCTGCGGTGACCTGTTCGACGGTCATCCGGTCGGTGCGCGAGGCCCAGATCCCGCTCTTGCGGAACCCCTTCACCGTCAGGGTCCGGATGTTGACCCGGTCGACCGTCCGGTCCGGTGCTCCTATGACGCAGATGCCGTTGCCGGCCTGTGCGCAGGGGTTCTCGGCGCGCGTGGGCGAGGCCGGCGGCGTGATCACGGTCTTGGGTCCCGACCCGCGCAGGGTCAGGGACTTCGTGATGTGCACGCTCTCGTAGTAGGTGCCGGCGAGGACGAAGATGCTGTCCCCCGGCCGTGCGGCGTCCACCGCTTCCTGGATCGATTCGCCCGGATGCACCGTGTGCCGGTCCGCGGCGGCGGACGGCGTTGCCGCGCCGAGGCCTGTGGCCACGACGACGGAGATGCATGCGAGGACCGTGAGCTGTCGGTTCGTCACGATGCCGAAGCTAGGGGCGATCCGGGCGCCCCGCCACACCGGCCGGGCGGATGGATACGCGCCGTCGGCAAACGGTCTCATTTCCAGGTCCGGACGGGTGGATGCCCGCGCGTCGCCTTGGCGGCCCTGACGCCGTGAGCGCCGCGGCGCCCCCGCCGAGCGGGCTCACCGCCGCCGCGGCGGCGGTGGCCGTGTTGCCCGGACGGGGCGCTCTGCATCCACGCCGCCCCCGGACGTTCCTGGTCTCGTCATACCGATGGCAAGTCCGGGCCGTCCGTCCGACCCCCGCTGTAGCCTGGAGACCGCCATCTCGCCGCCTGGGCGCGCATTGCCATGGGGGATGCTTTGGGGGATCCGGACCGCCGGCGCAAGACCGACCACCACCACGATTCCGGGGAAGGCGGCGCCCTGCCCTTTCCCGCGCAGCTGAGACGGCTCAGGGTCGAGCGCGGCCTGTCGCTGGCCGATCTGGCACGCCGCACGCACTACAGCAAGGGCTATCTCAGCAAGATCGAAACCGGCTCGAAGCGGGCCACCGCGGATGTCGCCCGTCGCTGCGACGAGGTGCTGGAGGCGGGCGGGGAACTGCTGCGGCTGGTCCGGGAGGCGGGTGCGGCCGTGCCCGCAGGAACGCCCGGGGCAGCGCACGACCGGGAGGCGGGCCAGGGTGTTCGCACCGGGCTCGGTCCGCGGTCGCAGGGCGAGTGCCCCTACCGCGGCCTGCCGGCCTTCACGACCCGGGACGCCGGCTGGTTCTTCGGCCGGGAAAGGGCCACCGCCGAGCTGGTCGAGCGGGTCTTCGATCGGATCGGCCACGGGCCACTGATGCTGGTCGCCCCCTCCGGGGCGGGGAAGTCCTCCCTGTTGAATGCCGGCTTCGTAGCGGCGCTGCGGCGCCCCGGCGGCTTTCCGATGCCGGGCGCCCAGACGTGGCCGGTGGTGCGGTTCACCCCCACGGCGCATCCGGTCGAGGAGCTGCTGGACTGCGCGGCGAAGGCCCTGGGGGGCGATCTCGGTATCGGAGCCCGGGAGTTGCGGGAGCGGCCGCGGGCGCTGCTCGAAGCGGTCGTCCGGCTGTGGGACGCCTCCCGGGCGAGGACCGCGGACCACGGCCCCGGGCCGGGGCGTGCCGCGGACCGCGACACCGGCCCGGCCGCGGGCCGGCACCGGGAGCCTGCCGCGGAGAACGACCGCGAGCCGCCTCCCGTGCGGCCGGTGCTGATCGTCGACCAGTTCGAGGAACTGTTCACCCTGTGCCCCGACGCGGGCGAGCGGCGCGCTTTCGTCCGGCTGCTCTCGGCCCTGTCCGCCTCCGTCCCCGGGGCCGGCCCGGACCCGGCCGTGGTGGTGCTCGGCGTACGGGCCGACTTCTCCGGGAAATGCCTGGACCTGCCGGAGCTGGCGCCGGTCTTCACAGCGGGGCTGTTCGTGCTGCCGCCGATGTCCCTGGCGGAGCTGCGGGAATCGATCACGCGCCCGGCGGAGCTCGCCGGTGCGGGCCTCGAAGCGGGCCTGGTGCCCCTACTGCTGCGTGATGCAGGCCTGCGCGAGGACTCCCCCGGTCACACGCCCACCGGAGTGCTGCCGCTGGTCTCCCACGCGCTGATGGCCACCTGGCAGCGCCGTACGGGATCCACGCTGACCGTCGCCGGGTACGAGCAGACCGGCGGGATCCAGGGCGCGATCGCGCGGACCGCCGAGACCGTGTTCGCCGGGCTGTACCCGGCGCAGCAGCGGACCGTCCGGCACGTCCTGGTGGGGCTGGTCCACGTCGCCGACGGGGCGGGGACGACGCGCCGCCGGATGGGCCGGCGCGCCCTGATGGAACGGCTGGCCGATCCGCAGCGGGCCGCGACGGCGCTCGACGCCTTCGTCCGGGCCCGGCTGGTCACCATGGACAGCGACACCGTCGAGATCACCCACGAGGCGCTGCTGCACGCCTGGCCCCGGCTGCGCGACTGGATCGAGGCCGACCGGGCCGGGCTCCTGATCCACCAGCAGCTCGCGCACGCCGCCGCCGAGTGGGAGCGCGAGGGCCGCGATCCGTCGGCCCTCTACCGCGGGACGCGGCTGGAGACCGCCCGTTCCTGGGCGCGGGACCTCGACGGCAGCGGCCGGCTGGGCCCCCGGGAGGAGGCGTTCCTGCGGGCCGGCCGGGCCGCCGAGGAGGCCCGGGAGCGCCAAGTCCGGCGCCAGGTGCGGCTTCGGCAGCGGATGCTGGCCACGCTCGTCGTCCTGCTGGTGCTGGCCGTGGGCGCCGGCGGGCTGGCGTACCAGCAGCGTGAGGGCGCCATCGGCCAGGAGCGCGTGGCGCGTTCGCGGGCGCTGGCCCTGCAGTCCGCCTCGCTCGCGGCGGGCCAGCCGGAGGGGTCGATGCTGCTGGCGGCGCAGGCATACGGGACGGAGCCGACCAGCGAGGCGCGCGGAGCCCTGCTGAGCACCCAGTCCCAGCCGTTCGTCGCCCGGCTCGGCGGACACGGCGGTGCGGTGAACGCGGTGGCCTTCGCACCGGACGGCGAGGTGCTGGCGACGGCCGGTTCGGACGGGACGGTGACCCTGCGGCGGGTGGCCGACCGCCGGACGACGGCGTCCTTCAGCATGCCGGGGCGGGTGCGCGCCGTCGCCTTCAGCCCGGACGGGCGCGTCCTGGCGGCCGCCTCCACGGACGGCCCGGCGCGGTTGTGGGACGTCGCCGGACACCGCACGGCGGCGGTCCTCGCTCCGGGGACCACCGGTTCGCGGGCCCTGGCCTTCGCCCCCGACGGCCGGACGCTGGCCGTGGGCGCCCCGGACGGGACGGTCGGGCTGTGGGAGGCCGGCGGGGACCACCGGGCCGTGGCGCTCCTCGCCGGCCATGCCGGGAGGGTCAACGCCCTGGCGTACGCGCCGGACGGCCGGACGCTGGTCTCGGCCGGCGCCGACCGGACCGTACGGCTGTGGGACCCGGTGGCCGCGGGCCCGTCGGCCGTCCTGGCCGGACACACCGACGAGGTCCTGGGGGCGGCGTTCGCCCCGGACGGCCGGTCGGTCGCCACCGGCGGCGCCGACCGGACCGTACGGCTGTGGGACGTGGCCGCCCGGCGGCCGGCCGCGACGCTGACGGGCCACAGCGACGACGTCAACGGCGTGGCCTACACACCGGACGGCACGACGGTCCTCAGCGCGGGCGGGGACGGCACCACCCGTCTGTGGGACGTGCGCTCCGGACGGCTGACGACCACGCTCGCCGGGCACACCGACTACGTGCTGGGGGTGGCGGTGGATCCCGCCGGCGCGCTGTTGGCCACGGCCGGTTTCGACCAGTCGGTGGTGCTGTGGGACCTGCGCGGGCGGGTGCTGACGTCGCGTCCGTTCACGGAGGTCTGGCACGCCGCGTACAGCCCCGACGGCCGGCTGCTGGCCGCAGCGGAGGCGGATCATGCGGTGCGGCTCTGGGACGTGGCCTCCGGCCGCGTCGTCGGCGCGCTGGCGGGGCACACGGAGACCGTCTTCTCGGTGGCCTTCGCCCCCGACGGGCGGACCTTGGCATCGGCCGGCTCGGACGGCACGGTACGGCTGTGGGACGTGGCGGCGCGCGCCCCGTCGGGCGCCCTCACCGGCCACGACGGAACTGTGTTCGCGGTGGCCTTCGCCCCCGACGGGCGGACTTTGGCCTCGGCCGGCTCGGACGGCACGGTACGGCTGTGGGACGTGGCGGGGCGCCGCCCGCTCGCCGTGCTCGCCGGGCACACGGACTTCGCGAACGACGTGGTGTTCAGCCCGGACGGGCGGACCCTGGCGAGCGCGGGCGACGATCTGACCGTACGGCTGTGGGACGTTGCCGGGCGGCTGCCGCTGGCCACGCTCACCGGGCATACGGGAGCGGTGCGCGGGGTCGCCTTCAGCCCGGACGGCCGGACGCTCGCCAGCAGCGGCAACGACGGGACCGTGCGTCTGTGGGATGCCCGCCGCCACCGCTTCGAGGCGGCACTGAGCGGCCACACCGGTTCCGCGCGGGGCATCGCCTTCTCCCCCGACGGCCGGACGCTCGCCAGCAGCGGCAACGACCGCACCGTGCGCCTGTGGGACGTGGCCGGGCGCCGGCCGGTGGCCGCGCTGAGCGGT
Source organism: Streptomyces sp. CB00455 (assembly GCF_001905445.1). GTDB lineage: Bacteria > Actinomycetota > Actinomycetes > Streptomycetales > Streptomycetaceae > Streptomyces. The sequence goes on from NZ_LIVQ01000005.1 coordinate 604,601, forward strand.
CACACCAGCGCGGTGTGGGGGGTCGCCTTCGCCCCCGACGGACGCGCCGTGGCGAGCAGCAGTACCGACGGCACCGTACGGCTGTGGAGTCTGGACGTCGGCGCCCGGCTGGCGGAGGTCTGCCGCCTGTGGGAGACCTCCGGGCCGGGTCGGCGGCAGGCTCCGGCGCCGGGGCTGCGGCTCTCCCCCGCCCGGGCCTGCCCCCGCCGCTGACCCGGCCCACCCGACCTGCCCGGTGGGTGGTCCCGGGTTTCCCGTCGCCCGCACGGCGGACGGGTGCGCGCCGGGCCCTCCCGGGGGCGGGGCCCGAGCGACAGGCTGCCACCCACGGCACGACGAATCTCTCCTTCGGCGAGGGCACGGGCGTGGAGTCCGCGCCCGGGCGCCCAGAACTCCGTCTTCCGCGCCCACCGCTACTGCGCCGACCGGTTTGCGCGGCCGTGACAAAACCCTGGATTATTTCAGCCGAAGGCGTTGTGTGTACGCCGGATGACATTACCCCGGGCTTTTCCGGATACGCACATCCATGCGGCGCCGGCCGTGCTTCATGGCGGTCCGGGCTCCGGGGACGGCCGGGGCGTCGCCGGGGGCGGGCCACACCCCCGCCAAATGCTCTTAATGCTGCGGTCATTGTATGGCACCGATATCCGGCGTAGCGTTTTTGCGGAAAGAGACGGCGGGCCGAATTCAGACCCGACCCGCACCGGTTTCTTTTCCGCCCGCCGATCAGGAAGGCGTCATTCGACGTGTCCCATTCCCGCGCCCCCCTGCACCTGGCCGTCGCCCTCGACGGCGCGGGCCGGCACCCGGCCGCCTGGCGGGAGCCGGGCGCCCGGCCCGGGGAGCTGTTCACCGCCCGCCACTGGGCGGCGCTCGTCGCCGAGGCCGAGGCCGGGCTGATCGACTTCGTCACCTTCGAGGACGGTCTCGCCCTCCAGTCCGCCTCGCCCACCGGCCACGACGAGCGCACGGACCAGGTCCGAGGGCGGCTGGACGCGGTCCTCACCGCCGCCCGGGTCGCGCCGCTGACCCGTCACATCGGCCTGGTCCCGGCCGTGGCCGCCACCCACACCGAGCCCTTCCACATCTCCAAGGCGCTCGCCACCCTCGACCATGTGAGCCGTGGCCGGGCCGGCCTGCGGATCCAGGTGTCCGGACTCCCGCACGAGGCCCGGCACTTCGGCCGCCGCGCCGCCGAGATCCCCGCGGACGAGCTGTACGGGGAGGCCGCCGATCACGTCGAGGTGGTCCGGCGACTGTGGGACAGCTGGGAGGACGACGCCGAGATCCGCGACGTGGCCACCGGCCGCTTCGTCGACCGCGACAAGCTGCACCACATCGACTTCGAAGGGCGCCACTTCAAGGTCAGGGGCCCCTCGATCACCCCGCGCCCTCCGCAGGGCCAGCCGGTCGTCAGTGCCGCCGCGGCCGCCGGTGCGCCCGGTGGCGCCGCTCCGGCGTACGAGCTGATCGCCCGGTCCGCCGACGTCGGGTACCTGGCCGCGCCCACGGCCGACGGGACGCGCGCCGCCGTCGCCGCCGTCCGCCTGGCCCGGGAGAGAGCCGGCCTCGCGGCGGACCCGCTGCACCTCTTCGGCGACCTCACGGTCTTCCTGGACGAGGACACAGCGGCGGCCCGCGGGCGCCTGAAGCGGCTCGACGCGCTCGCCGGCCACCCGTACGACGGCGGCGGCACGGAGGTCTTCACCGGGACACCCGCCCAGCTGGCCGACCTGCTCCTGGAGCGCCGGGAGGCGGGCCTGTCGGGCTTCCGGCTGCACCCGGGCGTGCTCGCCCACGACCTGCCCGCCCTCACCCGGGGCCTGGTACCGCAACTGCAGCGGCGCGGGGCGTTCCGCCGCGCGTACGAGGCGGACACGCTGCGCGGACTGCTGGGTCTGGCCCGGCCCGCCGGCCGCTACGGCGCCCGCACCGCGCCCGACTCCGCCGCCTGACGCGGGCCCGGACCACCGGCTCGCCGGCGCACCGGCCTCGAGGACCTCAGGCCCCCGGGACCCCGGACCTTTCCGGAAGGACGACGAACCATGAGCACCAAGCCGCTCAAGCGGATCCATCTCGCGGCCCACTTCCCGGGCGTCAACAACACCACCGTGTGGAGCGACCCGGCGGCCGGCAGCCACATCGACTTCGATTCCTTCGTCCACTTCGCGCGGACCGCCGAGCGCGCCAAATTCGACTTCCTCTTCCTCGCCGAGGGGCTGCGCCTGCGCGAACAGGGCGGGCAGATCTACGACCTGGACGTCGTGGGCAGGCCCGACACCTTCACCGTGCTCGCCGCCCTGGCAGCCGTCACCGAGCGGCTCGGCCTGACCGGCACCATCAACTCCACTTTCAACGAGCCCTACGAGGTGGCACGCCAGTTCGCCACCCTCGACCACCTCTCCGCCGGCCGCGCCGCCTGGAACGTCGTCACCTCGTGGGACGCCTTCACCGGCGAGAACTTCCGGCGCGGCGGGTTCCTGCCCCGCGAGGACCGCTACTCCCGGGCCCGGGAGTTCCTGGCAGCCGCAACCGGGCTCTTCGACTCCTGGGACGGCACCGAGATCGCCGCCGACGCCGCGGCGGGCACCTTCCTGCGGGACGCCCGGGCCGGCGCCTTCGCCCACCGTGGCCGGCACTTCGACATCGAGGGCCGCTTCAACGTGCCGCGCAGCCCGCAGGGCAGGCCGGTGTTCTTCCAGGCGGGCGACTCCGACGAGGGCCGCGAGTTCGCCGCCTCCACCGCCGACGCCGTCTTCGGCCGGTACGGCACCCTCGACGAGGGCCGTGCCTTCTACGCGGACGTCAAGGGCCGGCTGGCCAAGTACGGCCGCCGACACGACGAGTTGAAGATCCTGCCCGCGGCCACCTTCGTGCTCGGCGACACCGATGCCGAGGCACACGAGAAGGCCCACGAGGTACGCCGCCTCCAGGTGAGCGGGCAGACCGCGATCAAGTACCTGGAGCACGTCTGGAACCGGGACCTGTCCGGCTACGACCCGGACGGGCCGCTGCCCGACATCGACCCCGCGGTCGGTGAGAACACCATCGCCCTCGGGCGGGCCGGCGTCCGGCAGTTCCACGACCCGCTGGAAACCGCCCGGCAGTGGCGCGACCTCGCCCGGGCCGGGAACCTGTCGATCCGCGAGCTCGTCATCGCCACGACCTCCCGTCAGACCTTCGTCGGATCCGCTGCAACCGTCGCCGGGGCGATCAACGACCTGGTGCAGGCGGACGCCGCCGACGGCTTCATCCTGGTCCCCCACATCACCCCGGGCGGCCTGGACGTCTTCGCCGACACCGTCGTCCCGCTGCTCCAGGAACGCGGGGTGTTCCGGACCGACTACGAGGGCACCACCCTGCGCGAGCACCTCGGACTCGCCGTGCCCGGCGCGCGGCCGGGCGCCCGGCAGGCCGCGGTCTCGTGAGCCACACCGTCCTGCGCCTCCAGGCGGAGCCCGGCGGGCTGACGGGCGCGGAGCACCGTGCCGCCCTGGAGCTCTTCCCGTCGCGGATCGCGCCGGTGCTGCGCCGCGAGACCCCCGATCCGGCTTTCCCCGACCAGTAAGGAGCCCGGAAATGTCCGGCATCCCCCTCGGGGTCCTCGACCTCGTCCCGGTGTCCTCCGGTTCCACGGCCGCCGAGGCCCTGCACCGCAGCATCGACCTCGCCCGGCAGACGGAGGCATTCGGCTACTCCCGCTACTGGTTCGCCGAGCACCACCTCAATCCGGGGGTCGCCGGGACCTCGCCGGCCGTGCTCCTGGCGCTGACGGCCTCGGCGACCACGCGGATCCGCATCGGTTCCGGAGCCGTGCAGCTCGGCCACCGCACCGCGCTGTCCACGGTCGAGGAGTTCGGCCTGATCGACGCGTTGCACCCCGGCCGCCTCGACCTGGGCCTGGGCCGCTCGGCGGGCCGCCCGCAGCCCCCCTCCGGGGAGCCCGCGCGGGCGCTCACCCCCGTCGTGGACGGTTACACGCCCGGCGGCCTGCGCATTCCGGCCCGGTTCTCCTTCGCCCACCTGCTCGGTCATCCGCGGGTCGCCCTCCAGCAGAAGCTGCTGAACCTTCCGGGTGCGCGGCCGCAGGAGTACGGCGAGCAGGTCGACGACGTGCTCGCGCTGCTGCGCGGCGAGTACCGCTCCCCGGAAGGGGTGGAGGCGCACGCGGTCCCCGGTGAGGGCGCCCGGGTGCAGGTGTGGATCCTGGGCAGCAGCGGCGGTGTCAGCGCGGAGACGGCCGGCCGGGGCGGCCTGCGCTTCGCGGCGAACTACCACGTCAGTCCGGCTTCGGTACTTCAGGCGGCCGACGGGTACCGGGCCGCCTTCAAGCCGTCGGCGGAGCTCGACCGGCCCTACCTGACGGTGTCCGCGGACGTGGTGGTGGCCGAGGACGACGCCACCGCGCGGGAGCTGGCCGCGGGTTACGCGCCGTGGGTGCGCAGCATCCGCACCGGTGAGGGAGCCATCCCCTTCCCCACCCCGGCACAGGCCCGCGCGCTGCCGTGGACGGACGCGGACCGGGATCTCGTGGCCGACCGGGTGGAGACGCAGTTCGTCGGTTCCGCCAGGACGGTGGCCGACCACCTGGAGCGCCTCCAGGAGGCCACCGCGGCGGACGAGCTGCTGATCACCACGATCACGCACGACCACGCGGACCGGGTGCGCTCCTACCGCCTCCTGGCCGAGGAGTGGCGGCGCCGCCAGGTGTGACGGAAGTCTGACGGGGTGCGGCCGGCCCTGGTGTGCGCGGGCCGGGGGTGGTCGAATCGTCGGGTGAGCATCGAAGAAGACGCCGACCCCGACGGCCGGGGGACCCCGGTCGGCCGCCGGCTGGTCCTGGGCATGCTCGGCCTGGGCGCAGCCGGGCTGGTCGCCGCCCCCTCCCTGCAACGCGGCTTCGAGGCCGTCACCGGCAGCGACCCGACGGGCCTGTCCGGGCTGCTGCCCAACGGCGGCGGATTCCGTTACTACTCGGTGGCCTCGTCCGTACCCGAGCGCGGTCCGCAGGACTACCGGCTGACCGTCGGCGGTCTCGTCGAGCGCCCCGCCTCCTACACCCTGGACGCCCTGCGTGCGCTCCCCCAGACCCGGGTGGTGCGGGACGTCCAGTGCGTGACGGGCTGGCGGGTGCCCGGCACGCCCTTCGAGGGGGTGCCGGTGAACCGGCTGCTGGAGGCGGCCGGGGTCCGGCCCGAGGCCCGGGCGATCCGCTTCGACTGCTTCGACGGCGCCTACACCGAGAGCCTCACCCTCCCGCAGGCCCGCCGGGACGACGTCCTGGTGGCGCTGCGGATGCGGGACAAGCCCCTGGGACACGGCCACGGCGGCCCGGTCCGGCTGTACGTCGCCCCGATGTACTTCTACAAGTCGGCGAAGTGGCTGTCGGGCATCACGCTCACCGAGGGCGTCGAGCCGGGCTACTGGGAGCGCCTCGGCTACGACGTCGACGCCTGGGTCGGCCGGTCGAACGGACGTGATGATGCGCCCACCGTCTGAGCGGCCCGGCAGGGTGCGCCGGTTCACCGCCGCGGAGCGGTGGATCCACCGGTCAACGGCGACACTGGCACTGGTGTGCCTGGCCTCGGCCGGCTGTCTGTACCTGCCACCCCTGGCGGAACTGGTGGGCCGCCGCCGCCTGGTGGTCACGGTGCACGAGTGGTCGGGGCTGCTGCTGCCCGCTCCCTTCCTGGCGGGTCTCGCCTCCGTCGCCTTCCGCGCCGACCTGCGGCGCCTGGGCCGCTTCGGGCCGCACGACAAGCAGTGGCTGCGGGCGGCCCTGCGCCGGGACCGCTGGTCGCGGCGGCCCGCCGGGAAATTCAACGCGGGCCAGAAGCTCTACGCGGGCTGGCTGGCCGGAGCCGTCCTGGTGATGCTGGGCACGGGGGTCCTGATGTGGTTCACGGGCTTGGCGCCGCTGGTGTGGCGTACCTCGGCGACTTTCGTGCACGACTGGCTGGCCCTGGCGCTGGCGGTCGTGCTGGCCGGGCACGTCGGGAAGGCCCTGGCGGACCCGGAGGCGCGGCGGGGAATGCGCACGGGGTCCGTGGAACGCCAGTGGGCCGAGCGTGAGCACCCGCTGTGGCGGCACGGGGACTGACGGGGCGGCACGGGACCGGCGGGACGGGACCGACGGGCCTGGCCGCCCCCCTACGGTCTGAGACCGGATACCACGTTCGCGGTGGCCGCGAAGCCCTCGTGCAGGGTGGCGGCCATGCTGCTGCTCGCGAGGTAGAAGCCGAGCAGCACGCAGACCAGGGCGTGGGAGAACTTGAGGCCGCCGCTGCGTACGAAGATCCAGGCGAGGATGAGGAGCAGGACGACCACGGAGAGGGAAATCACCATCGAAACCTCCTTGACTCGGCGTCATGGTGGCGCAGGCAGGGGTGCTTCCGGGCGAAAGCCGTGTCCGCCGTACGGGTGTTGACCGTCCGTGACCGCTCGTCAGTCCTTGACGCCCCCGTTCCCGTGGGCGGCGCGGCCGCACCAGCGCTCCGACAGCACCTGTTCGCGGCCCCGTGCGAGGGGGCCGGCCCCGCTCTCGGCGCGGTACTCCTCGACCGCCGTGACCAGGGCGGCCGTGGTGGTGCCGGCCGGCATCGCGGTCATCGCTCGCGGAACGGCCGGCGCGGGCGCAGCCCCAGGGCGCGGGCGGGACAGGCGCCGTGCGGCCGGCCGTCACCGACCGCGTGGGGGCGCCCGCGAGAGCGGATTCCCACCGGGCCCGACACGCCGCGTCAACTCCGCGAGACATTGCTCCACTTCCCCGCGGATGCCCAACACGGACGTCGCAGGGGGCTTGCCCGGCGCCGCCCGCACGTGCCATATATGTCTAGACCTTTACGAGGAAGCGGAGGTAGGCACCCCGTGCGACGCACCGCCCCGGCGCTCGCCCTCTGCCTGGCCCTGGCCGGCCCGGCGGCGTGCACCGCGCCCGACACCGAGCCCCCGCCGGCCCCCGCCGGCCTGACCGCACGGGCCGGCAGCGCCACCAGCGTGCACGTCATGTGGGAAGCGGCGGCGCAGCGCTCGGGGGTGACGGCCTACCAGGTCTTCGAAGGCGGCCGTCTGGTGCGCGAACTCCCGGCCGGCAAAACCATGGTGGACGTCACCGGTCTCACCCCGCAGACCGGCTATGCCTTCACCGTCCGCGCCGAGGACGCCGCCGGGAACCTCTCCGCGGCGGGCCCCGCCGTACGGGCCACCACCCCGGCGGCCGTGGCCGAGGACCGCCTGGCACCCAGCGCCCCGGCCGCCACCACCGGCGGGCCCACCGGGCCCCGGGCCGCCCGGGTCTCCTGGTCGCTCGCGACGGACGACACGGGCGTGACGGCGTACGACGTCTACCAGGGCGGCGTCCGCATCCACACCGCGGGCCCCGGCGAGAGCGACGCCGTACTGAGCGGCCTCCAGCCGGACACCGTCTACACCTTCACCGTGCGGGCCCGCGACGGCGCCGACAACTCCTCCCCCGACGGCCCGGCGGTGGACGTCACGACCCCGCCCTCCTCCGGCAGCGGACCGGGCACCGCGCCCGGCGCCTTCACGGCGAGCGCCTCCCCCGGCGCCGTCACCCTCGCCTGGTCCGCCCCGGACACCGGTCGCGAGACCAGCGAGTACCAGCTGTACGTCAACGGAAAGCCCACCACCGTCATCCAGTTCGGCGTCGGCGCGGTACCCGCCGGACGGGCCGAGCACCGGATCACGGTGACCGAACCGGCGGGCACGGTGTGGACGGTGAAACTGCGCGCACGGCTGCCGGACGGCAACTGGGGGTCCTTCTCCGCGGAGCGGACGGTCACCCTCGTCTCGTGAGATCTCACGGCGATCTGGCGCGAACGCCATTGCCGTGAAAGAAGATCACGCACAATACATCCGTGTTCGGAGAGTGCTCGTCCAACAACAATCAGGCAGGCTCCGCGGGCGGCGGCGGGCCGGACCGCGGCCCCCTGCCGGGGAACCTGCCGTCGCAACCGGCGGGCTTCGTCGGGCGTGAGCGGGAACTGCGCCTCCTGGACGTCCTGTTGCACGACCGGAGACTGATCACCCTCACCGGTGTCGGCGGCGTCGGCAAGTCCCGCCTCGCCCTGCGGGCCGCCGCCGAGGCCGGCCGGGCACGGCGCGACGGCGTCTGGTGGGTGGAGCTGTCGCCGCTGCGCGACCCGCACCTGCTGGCCGCCACCATCGCCCACGCCGTCGGCCTCGCCGACCACTCCGCGCGCCACCTCGACGAGGAGTTGTGCGCGTGGATGGCCGACAAGGAACTCCTCCTCGTCCTGGACACCTGTGAGCACATGGTGGCCGACTGCCGTCACCTGTCCGCCGAACTCCTGCAGTCCGCGCCCGGACTGACGGTCATGACCACGTCCCGGGAACCGCTGGGCTCCCCCGGCGAGGAAGTCGTCGAAGTGCGCCCGCTGCCCTGCGAGGGACCCGACAGCGACGCCTTGGCCCTCTTCCGGGCCTGCGCCCTGGCCGCGACCCCGGGGGCCGCCGCCACCTTCGAGGACGCCGGCCGCACCGCGGTGGCCGCCGACCTGTGCCGCCGCCTCGACGGGATCCCGCTGGCACTGGAGCTCGCCGGGGCCCGGATGCGGCTGTGGACGGTGGAGCAGATGGCCGAGCGCATCGGCGAGCGCTTCGACGTGCTCGCCGACACCCGGACCGACCGGCTGCCCCGGCACCGGACCCTGCGCACCGCCATCGGCTGGAGCCACGAGCTGTGTGAGCCGCTGGAGCGGCTCCTGTGGGCCCGGCTCTCGGTCTTCACCGGGGACTTCGACGTGGCGGCGGCCCGCACGGTGTGCGCCGGGGGTCCCCTGGCCGCCGCCCGGGTGGAGCGGGTCCTGGCGGGCCTGGTGGCCAAGTCGGTCGTACGGCGCACACAGGATCGGGGCGCCGGGCCCCGCTACCGCATGCTGGACACGATCCGCGAGTACGGCCACGACTGGCTGGGCGAGCTCGGCGAGGCACGGATCGTCGCGGACCGGCACGCCCACTGGTACGCGGCGCTCTGCCAGGCCGCCGACCGGGGCTGGCTGGGGCCGGCCCAGATGGACTGGTACCGCAGGATGACCGCCGAGCACGCGCAGCTGCGCACGGCCCTGGAACATCTGATGGGCTGCGACCCGGCGGCGGCCCTGGAGATGGCCGGGGCGCTGTGGTTCTTCTGGTTCGCGTGCGGCCACGTGCACGAGGGGCGCGGCTTCCTCGAACGGGCCCTTGACGCCGCCCCGCACACCGGCCACGCCCACAACCAGGCCCTGTGGGCCCTCGGGCTCACCGCGCTGCTCCAGGGCGACATGGACGCCGCCCGGCGGTTCGGCGGGGAGTGCGCCCTGGGCGCGGCCCGGCTCGCGGAGCCCGAGCGCGAGCTGCGCGCGGCCTACCTGCGGGCCGTGTCGGTCCTGATGCCGGGCGATCCCGTGGCGGCCCTCGCACTGGCCGGTCCGCGCGCGCGGGCGGGCCACGGCGGGCGGACGAACGGCGCGGGCTGGCTGCTGTGCAAGCTGGCGACCGGCTACGCCCTGTGCGACCTCGGGCGCTTCGAGGAGGCGGCCGAGGAGGCGCGCTCCCTGCGGGAGGCGTGCGCGGAGCTGGGCGAGCGCTGGCTGAGGGCCTACGCGGACTACATCCTGGCGGTGGCCGCGCTGCGCCTGGGCGACCACGGGGAGGCGGCCCGGCACGTGCGGGCGATGCTGTCCGGCAAGCGCCTGCTCGGCGACCGCTTCGGGATCGCGCTCGGCCTGGACGTGCTGGCGGCGGCGGTGGCGGGGCTGGGCGACGGGGAACTGGCGGCGCGGCTGCTGGGTGCCGGGCACGCCTGGTGGCGCACGGTCGGCAGGCCGCAGATGGGCGGCTCACCCTCGCTGACGGCCCTGCGGGACCAGGGTGAGCGGCAGGCGAGGGAGGCGATCGGCGACGCCGCCTTCGAGACGGCGTTCCTGGGCGGCGCTGCGGCGTCCACCGGCTGACTGCGCGCCGGTGGGCCGCGTGACTCGGGGGGCTCCCGTCAGTACGGGAGGGTCCTTCCCGACGGTGTGCGCAGGTCCAGGTCTCGGGGGGCGGGCTTGGGGACGGGCTTGCGGATCAGCTGCTGGCGCATGCTGCCTCCTGGCTCAGACCAGGGCCGGTCGGCGGGGTTCCACCGAGCGGCCGTCGGGGAGCAGTTCACCGGTGTCATCGAAGATCACCGCGCCGTTGCACAGCAGGCTCCAGCCCTGCTCGGGGTGGAAGGCCACGGTGCGGGCGGCATCGTGGTCGGCGCTGTCTGCGGCAGGGCAGGGGGGCTGGTGGGAGCACATGGCGCACCTCCTCGCGAAGTGGGGCGGGAGGGCCGGTGGTCACCCGGTCGAATCCGCGATCCACGGTGGCGGTGAGTATTGCTGATCGCCGCCCCCGGACGGAACCCATATTGACGGTCCAGTTCACGGTGTGTATGCCCGATTACGATGCGCTCATGCCAGCGATCCGGATCATTCGCCGCACCCAGCTCCCGCCGGCCGAGGCGTGGCGGCGCCTGACGGACTGGGAGCGCCACGGCGCCCAGGTCCCCTTCACCCGCACGATCGTGGGGACGGCGCCCCCGACGGACGTGGGAACGCTCTTCACGGCGCGCACGGGAGTGGGCGGGATCACCTTCGACGACCCGATGGAAGTGGTCCACTGGCAGCCTCCGGACGGGTCCTCGGCGGGGCTGGTGAAGCTGGTCAAGCGCGGCCGGGTGGTGCGGGGCGGGGCGGAGATCGAGGTCCGCCCCGTCGCGGCCGGCGGCGCGGAGGTCCACTGGATCGAGGACCTGAGCCTGCGCGGACTGCCCCGGGCGCTCGACCCGCTGGTCGCATGGGCCGGACGGCTCGTCTTCTCCCGCGCCCTGCACCGCCTGCTGGCCGGGTAGCGCCCGGGGTTAGGGTTCCCCCGTCACCACGACCGGTGATCACCGCGAGAACCGAGGGGGATCTCCGTGGCCACCCCGCCACCGCCGCAGCAGGGCGCAGGCCCGCACGCCCACCCGTACCCGCAGCAGAGCGCGGGGCGGCACACCGGTCCGTACCCACAGCAGGGCACGGGGCCGCAGGCCGGTCCGTACGCTCCGTACGCCGGCCCGCCCCTCCCCGCCCACGCTCCCCAGGCCCCTTTCACGTCCTACGCGCCGGTCACCCCGGAGCAGGGGGCGTACGGGTGCCGCCTCTGCGGGGCGCTGCCGGTCGCGGACACGACCGTGCACGGCCACCAGGGCATGGTCGTGCTGATGCGCTTCCTCAGCCGCAAGGGCCCCTTCTGCCGGGACTGCGGGCTGGCAGTCCTGCGCGACATGACGGCCAGAACGCTGTGGCAGGGGTGGTGGGGGCCGCTGTCGCTGTTCGTCACGCCGGTGACCCTGCTGACGAACCTGGGCCCGTGGAGCCGGCTGCGCAGGCTCGGCCCGCCGGTGGGCGGCGCGGTGCCCGCGCTCGACCCGGGCAGGCCGCTGTGGCGGCGCCCGGCCGCGCTCGCCGTCCTGGTTCCGCTGCTGGCCGTGACGCTCGCCGTCCCGGTCCTGATCCTGGTCGCCGTCCTGGGCGGCGGCGACCCGTCCCGGCTGAGCGTGGGCCAGTGCGTGCGCAACGCGGGCGACTGGAGCGAGCAGGACCTGCGGGTGACCGGGTGCGGCTCGGTCAGCGCGGAGTACGAGGTGACGGGGCTGCTCGGCACTCCGGGAGCCACCTGCGCCCCCGGCGAGTACATCGGAGACCCGAAATACAGCGAGGACGGCTGGACCGCCGCCTGCCTCAGGGCGCTCCGCTGACGGCCGGGCGGCCGCCCGGTGGGGTCAGAAGCCCGGACCGTCTGGGCGGTTGCCCGCGGTGCCGAGGCGGCCCCACAGCAGGTCGGTCAGGCCGGTGACCAGTTCCGCGCGGTCGCAGGGGCGCTCGCCGAGCCACCAGTCGCCGGCGGCGTGCATCATGCCGACGATCCCGTGGCCCCAGACGCGGGCCAGGCGGTCGCCGCCGGGACCGAGGTCGACGCGTTCGCCGATCACCTCCGCCAGTTCCTCGCCGAGCCGGCGCAGCAGCGGGGCCGAGTGCAGGCCGACGTCGAAACCGCGCTCGGCGGAATGGGAGTCCTCGGCGGGGTGCATCAGGAAGCGGTAGACCTGCGGCCGGGCCTCGATGGCGGCGAGGTAGGTGTCCAGGGTGGCCTCCACCCTGCGGCGGCGTTCCGCCGGGGCGTCGAGCGCGGCCCGCAGGGAGTCGAGCAGGGCGTCGGTGTGCCGGACGGCGAGGGCCTGGTAGAGGCCCGCCTTGTCGCCGAAGTGCCGGTAGAGGATGGGCTTGGTGATGCCGGCCTCGGCCGCGATGGCGTTCATGGAGGCCCTCGGGCCGTCCCTGAGCACGACCCGGTCGGCGGCTTCGAGCAGTTCCCGGCGGCGGCGCTCGGCCGCTCCGGGCTCGCCTGTCTGCTGCGTGGTCTCCATGATGTGTTTCTCTCCCCGCCCTTGCGATGTGCGTGACGCCCACGCAACGTAACACCCCGCACACCCGGACGATCGAAGCGGCAGCGGCCGCGACTGGCCCCCGGCCCTTGCTTGACACTGCTTACTGACCGGTAACAGACTGTGGCCTTCGTGTGGTTACCGCTAGTAACTTACGCATGGACGAGCACAGACAGCTGGAGGGGACATGGCGGAGTTCACCATGGAGCTCAACGACGACCAGAAGCAGGTACGGGACTGGGTCCACGGTTTCGCCGCCGACGTGATCCGCCCCGCGGCCGCGGAGTGGGACGAGCGCGAAGAGACTCCCTGGCCCGTCATCCAGGAGGCCGCCAAGGTCGGCATCTACTCGCTGGACTTCTACGCCCAGCAGTTCTTCGACCCGACGGGCCTCGGCATCCCGATGGCCATGGAGGAGCTCTTCTGGGGCGACGCGGGCATCGCCCTGTCCATCGTCGGCACGGGCCTCGCGGCCATCGGCGTCGTCGCCAACGGCACCGAGGAGCAGATCGGCACCTGGATCCCGCAGATGTACGGCGACCAGAACGACGTCAAGGTCGCCGCCTTCTGCTCCTCCGAGCCGGACGCCGGCTCCGACGTGGGTTCCATGCGCACCCGGGCCGTCTACGACCAGGCCAAGGACGAGTGGGTGCTGAACGGCACCAAGACCTGGGCGACCAACGGCGGCATCGCCAACGTCCACATCGTCGTCGCCGTCGTCGACCCGGAGCTCGGCAGCAAGGGGCACGCCTCCTTCATCGTGCCGCCGAACACCCCCGGCCTGAGCCAGGGCCAGAAGTTCAAGAAGCACGGCATCCGCGCCTCGCACACGGCCGAGGTGGTGCTGGAGGACGTCCGCGTCCCCGGCTCCTGCCTGCTCGGCGGCAAGGAGAAGCTGGACGAGCGGCTCGCGCGGGCCCGTGAGCGGGCCCGCAGCGGTGGCGGCGAGCGCGTGAAGAACGCCGCCATGGCCACCTTCGAGGCGTCCCGGCCCGCGGTCGGCGCGATGGCGGTGGGCACCGCCCGCGCGGCCTACGAGGTCGCCCTGGAGTACGCCAAGACGCGGACGCAGTTCGGCCGGCCGATCATCGACAACCAGGGCGTGGCCTTCCAACTGGCCGACATGCGGACGCAGATCGACGCGGCCCGGCTGCTGGTGTGGCGTGCCTCGTGGATGGCGGTCGCGGGCCGTCCGTTCACCTCGGCAGAGGGCTCGATGTCCAAGCTCTTCGCCAGCGAGGTCGCGAAGAAGGTGACCGCGCAGGCGGTACAGATCCTCGGCGGCAACGGCTTCACCCGCGAATACCCGGTGGAGCGGATGCACCGCGACAGCGCCATTTACACGATCTTCGAGGGGACGAGCGAAATCCAGCGCCTGGTGATCGCCCGCACCATCTCCGGCATGCCGATCCGCTAGGCACGGACCCCGCCGGGGCCGGTCCCGGCCCCGGCGGCGGCCCGGCCTAGCCGCGCAGCGCCTCGGCGCCCCAGGGGGTCTTGCGGATCGCCCGCCGCAGGCGACGCCCGCGCAGCCCCGTGACCCGGTCCGCGTACACCGTTCCCTCGAGATGGTCGCACTCGTGCTGGAGGCAGCGCGCGAAGAACCCCGTCCCCTCGATCCGCACGGGGGTCCCGTCCGACCTGACCCCCTCCACGACCGCCCGGTCGAACCGCGGGGTAGCCGCCTCCAGCCCCGGCAGCGACAGGCACCCCTCGGGTCCGGTGAACTCCTCCCCGTCGGCGGCCACCAGCCGCGGGTTGACGACGTGTCCGACGTGGCGGACGTCCTCGTCGTCGGGGCAGTCGTAGACGAAGACCCGTTGCCCCACCCCGATCTGGTTCGCGGCGAGACCTACCCCCTCGGCTGCGTACATCGTCGCGAACATGTCCTCCACGAGCCGGCCGAGGTCCGGCCCGAATGCGGTGACCTCCGCGCAGACGGAGTGGAGCACCGGATCGCCCAGCAGGCTCATGGTGCGGACGAGTCCGGTGGTACCGGGAAGGGGGCGCTGTCGCATGGCCGTAAGGGTACGACGGGCGAATATATGAGGAGATCCGACGTGGCGCGGGGGCGCCGCGGTCAAGGCCCCGGCCGGTACTGGATAGGCTGGGGGCGACCGACGCAAGGAGGACAAGGGACGATGGCAGGCAACACGGAGCCGCTTTCGCCGCGGGCCAAGCTGGCCGTGACGGCGGGCAAGGCCGCGGCGGCGGTGTCGCGGGCCGCGGGACGCGGAAGCGGATCGGTGATCGGGGGCAAGGTCGCACTCAGGCTGGACCCGGATCTCCTCGGCGCGCTGGCGCAGCATCTCGACGTCGTCCTCGTCTCCGCGACGAACGGCAAGACCACGACGACCCGGTTGATCGCGGAGGCCCTGCGGGCCAGCGGTCCGGTCGTCTCCAACGCGCTGGGCGCGAACATGCCGGCCGGCATCACCTCGGCGCTGGCGGGCGGCTCGGACTCCAAGTACGGCGTCATCGAGGTCGACGAGAAGTACCTCGCCGGCGTCGCCAGGGACGTCACCCCCAAGGTGATCGCCCTGCTGAACCTCTCCCGCGACCAGCTGGACCGCGCCGCAGAGACCCGCATGCTCGCGGAGAAGTGGCGCGAGGGCCTCCAGGGCTCCAAGGCCGTCATCGTCGCCAACTGCGACGACCCGCTGATCGTGTGGTCCGCCTCCTCCTCCCAGAACGTGGTGTGGGTCGCGGCCGGCCAGGAGTGGAAGGACGACGCCTGGTCGTGCCCCTCCTGCGGTGGCGTCATGCAGCGCCCGGGAGACGACTGGTTCTGCGGCGAGTGCGGCTTCCGCCGTCCCACCCCCAGCTGGGTGCTCTCCGGCGACCACGTGCTGGACCCGCACGGCAGCGCCTGGCCGATCCACCTCCAGCTGCCCGGCAGGGCCAACAAGGCCAACGCCGCGACGTCGGCCGCCGTCGCCGCCGTCTTCGGCGTCCCGCCGCAGGTCGCGCTGGAGCGGATGTACCAGGTGCAGGCCGTCGCCGGCCGCTACGACGTGGTGAACTTCCAGGGCCGCGAGCTGCGGCTGCTGCTCGCGAAGAACCCGGCGGGCTGGCTCGAAACGTTTTCGCTGATCGACCCGCCGCCCACTCCGGTGATCCTCTCGGTGAACGCGCGCGGCGCCGACGGCACCGACACCTCCTGGCTGTGGGACGTGGACTACCCGCGCCTGGCAGGCCACCCGATCTTCGTGATCGGCGACCGGAAGCTGGACCTCGCGGTCCGCCTCGAGGTCGCGGGCCTGGACTTCCGGGTGTGCGAGACCCTCGACGAAGCCGTGCAGCTCGCGCCGCCCGGTCAGATCGAGCTGATCGCCAACTACACCGCCTTCCAGGACGTCCGCCGCCGCGTCGGCAACTAGCGCCCCTTCAGAACCGCAGAGGACAAGAGCATGAGCGACAACAGCCTGCGTCTGGTGTGGGTCTACCCCGACCTGCTGAGCACGTACGGAGACCAGGGCAACGCCCTGGTGGTGGAGCGCCGGGCGCGCCAGCGGGGCCTGGACGTGCACCGCGTGGACGTGCGCAGCGACCAGCCGATCCCCACCTCGGGGGACATCTACCTGATCGGCGGCGGTGAGGACCGGCCGCAGCGGCTGGCCGCCGAGCGCCTGCTGCGCGACGGCGGCCTGGAGCGCGCCGTCTCCAACGGGGCGATCGTCTTCTCCGTCTGCGCCGGGTACCAGATCCTCGGCCAGGAGTTCGTCAACGACATCGGGCAGCGCCAGGAGGGTCTGGGCCTGCTCGACGTCGTCACCGTCCGCGGTGAGGGCGAGCGGTGCGTCGGGGACGTCCTCGGGGACATCGACCCGAGGCTCGGCCTGCCCCAGCTGACGGGCTTCGAGAACCACCAGGGCATCACGCACCTGGGCCCGACGGCGCGGCCGTTCGCCCGGGTGACCATGGGCCGCGGCAACGGCACCGGCGACGGCACCGAAGGCGCGTACAACGACACGGTCTTCGGCACCTACATGCACGGCCCCGTGATGGCCCGCAACCCGCAGATCGCGGACCTGCTGCTGAAGCTGGCCCTCGACGTGAACGCGCTGCCGGCCATAGAGGACCGCTGGTACGAGGCGCTGCGCGCCGAGCGCATCGCGGCGGCGACCCAGCCCGCGTAGCGCGGCGCCCGTCACCCCACGCCCGGCCCGGATCCCTTGGTGGGACCGGGCCGGCGTGCGTTCGCACGACCTGCCGGACCAGCATGTGGAGGATGGTTCAGCCGAGCCCGCTTCCGCTTGTAGGGTGACGGGTAGTTCCAACCGGACGACGTGGTCCGGTCGTCGGCCCACGTTGCAAAGGTCTGTCCCTGCCATGCGCATAGGTGTGCTCACTTCCGGTGGCGACTGCCCCGGCCTCAATGCCGTCATCCGCTCCGTCGTACACCGCGCCGTCGTCGACCACGGCGACGAGGTGATCGGCTTCCTCGACGGCTGGAAGGGCCTGCTGGAGGCCGATTACCGCAAGCTCGACCTCGACGCGGTCGGCGGCATCCTCGCCCGCGGCGGCACCATCCTCGGCTCGTCCCGGGTCCAGCCCGCGCACCTGCGCGACGGCGTGGAGCGCGCCCGCGGCCACGTCGCGGACCTGGGTCTCGACGCGATCATCCCGATCGGCGGCGAGGGCACCCTGAAGGCGGCGAACCTGCTCTCGCAGGCCGGTCTGCCGATCGTGGGCGTCCCGAAGACCATCGACAACGACATCGCGTCCACCGACGTCACCTTCGGCTTCGACACGGCCGTCGGGGTCGCCACCGAGGCGCTGGACCGGCTGAAGACCACGGCCGAGTCCCACCAGCGCGTGATGGTCGTGGAGGTCATGGGCCGCCACACCGGGTGGATCGCCCTGCACTCGGGCATGGCGGCCGGCGCACACGCGATCGTCGTACCGGAGCGCCCCTTCGACATCGACGAGCTGACGGCGATCGTCGGCGAACGGTTCTCCGCGGGCAAGCGCTTCGCGATCGTCGTGGTCGCCGAGGGTGCGAAGCCGCGGGCCGGCTCGATGGACTTCGAGGAGGGCGGCACCGACATGTACGGCCACGAGCGGTTCGCCGGCATCGGCAACCGGCTCGCCGTGGAGCTGGAGCACCGGCTGGGCAAGGAGGCCCGTCCGGTGATCCTGGGCCACGTCCAGCGCGGCGGCACGCCCACCGCGTACGACCGGGTCCTCGCGACGCGCTTCGGCTGGCACGCGGTGGAGGCCGCGCACCGGGGCGGTTTCGGCATGCTGACCGCGCTGCGTGGCACGGACATCGTGATGGTGCCGCTCGCGGAGGCCGTGGAGACCCTGAAGACCGTTCCGGCCGAGCGCTACGACGAGGCCCAGACGGTTCTGTGACCGTTTGCCCGTTACCACCGCCCCCGCGCGCGGCAGCGCACGGGGGCGGCATTACTGTGGTGGGGCCTCACAGTCAAGGGAGTGGACAGATGGATCACAGCGGGCACGGCATGGACATGCAGATGGACCTGCCGCCGTTCACTCTCGGGCGCGGGCTGGAGTTCTCCTTCGACGCCTTCTTCCTCCTGGGATCGCTGCTGGGGCTCGCCCTGTACGGGTGGGGGGTGCTGCGGCTGCGCCGGCGCGGGGACGCCTGGCAGCCGGGCCGGACCGTCGCCTTCACCCTGGGCGTGCTGACCGTGATGCTGGCGACGTGCACCAGGCTGAACGACTACGGCATGGTCATGTTCAGCGTGCACATGGTCCAGCACATGGTGATCAGCATGATCACCCCCATCCTGCTGCTCCTCGGCGCCCCGGTGACGCTAGCGCTGCGCGCGCTGCCGCCCGCCGCACGCGGCCACAAGGGGCCGCGCGAACTGCTGCTGATGCTGCTGCACAGCCGCTACATGCGGGTGGTGACCCATCCGGCCTTCACCATCCCGATGTTCATCGCCAGCCTCTACGGCCTGTACTTCACCCCGCTGTTCGATTTCCTGATGGAGTCCAGGACCGGGCACATCGCGATGATGGTGCACTTCCTCGCAGTCGGCCTGGTCTTCTTCTGGCCGATCATGGGCATCGACCCGGGTCCGCACCGCCCCGGCTACGTGATGCGGATGCTGGAGCTGTTCGCCGGCATGCCGTTCCACGCCTTCTTCGGGATCGCCCTGATGATGGCGAGCGAGCCGATGATCAAGACGTACGCGCACCCGGCCGCCTCGCTGGGCATCGACCCGCTGCTCGACCAGCAGTGGGGTGGCGGCATCGCCTGGGCCTTCAGCGAGATCCCCTCGGTACTGGTGCTGGTCGCGCTGGTCTACCAGTGGTACCACTCCGAGCAGCGGGCCGCGAAGCGCTCCGACCGGGCGGCGGACCGGGACGGCGACCAGGAGCTGGAGGCGTACAACTCGTATCTGGCCTCGCTCCAGGCGCGTGGTCAGTAGCGCAAGGCCACCCCGGCGCGCCACCATGGGGCATGAGCGGATCCGTTAAGGCGATGGCAGTGATGACCTTCGCCGCCCTGGTGGCCGTCGCCGCGTACTCCGTGGCCCTCGGCAGCAACGGCTGGCTGTGGTTCGGATGGGTCGTGCTGGGGCTGCTGACCGCCGGAATGGCCGCGTCGCGCGGCGTGTGAACCGCCGCCGCGCGGATCTCCCCGCCGCGCCCTGGCCCCTTCACGGCCAACTGTCCGTTCCGGGTCGTGACGCAGGGTACGCCCGCCCCTAGACTGGTCCTTTTCGCCATGTCCGGCGGCGGCCGGCGACGGGAGCGGCCCGGTGTTCTACCACTTGCTCAAGCACGTGTTGCTCGGCCCGCTGCTGCGGCTGCTGTTCAGGCCGCGGATCGAGGGCCTGGAGAACATTCCCGCGGAGGGCGCGGCGATCATCGCGGGCAACCACCTGTCCTTCTCCGACCACTTCCTCATGCCCGCGATCCTCAAGCGGCGGATCACCTTCCTCGCCAAGGCCGAGTACTTCACCGGGCCCGGGCTCAAGGGGCGTCTGACGGCGGCCTTCTTCCGCAGCGCCGGGCAGATTCCGGTGGACCGGTCCGGCAAGGAGGCGGGGAAGGCGGCCCTGCGCGAGGGGCTCGGGGTGCTCGCGAAGGACGAGCTGCTGGGCATCTACCCGGAGGGCACGCGCTCGCACGACGGCCGGCTGTACAAGGGCAAGGTGGGCGTGGCCGCCATGGCGCTGGGCGCCGGGGTGCCGGTGATCCCGTGCGCGATGGTCGGGACGTTCGAGATCCAGCCGCCCGGGCGGAAGATCCCCCGGATCCGCCGGGTCACGATCCGCTTCGGCGCCCCGCTGGACTTCTCCCGCTACGAAGGGCTGGAGGGCGAGCGGGCGGTCCTGCGGGCGGTGACCGACGAGATCATGTACGCCGTCCTGCAACTGTCCGGCCAGGAGTACGTCGACCGGTACGCGGGCGACGTCAAGGCCGAGGCAGAGGAGAAGAAGCGGAAGAAGGCCCGGCGCACGGTGCGCTGAACCTTCTCCCGTTCACGTTCCCGGGGCCTAGCGGACGGCCGGGAGCTCCTCACGCGCCGGGAAGTCGGCGCCCGGGGTCTGGGCGAGCGACTTCGCGGCGGCCGGTGCCGGTGCGACCGGAGTGGCGTGCGGGGCGCACTTCACGTCCTTGGCGTCGACCTTGCCGGTCAGCAGGTAGGTGTCGACCCGCGTGTTGATGCAGGGGTTCACGAGGCTGGTGACGCCGTGCGAGCCGGCGTTCTGCTCGGTGATCAGACGGGAACCGGCCAGGCGGCGGTGCAGCTCGACCCCGCCCTCGTACGGCGTGGCCGCGTCCCGCTCGGACTGCACGATCAGCACCGGCGGCAGGCCGCGCTTGGCGCCGACCGCGATGGGCGTGCTCTGCTTCGACTTCCAGGTCGCGCAGGGCAGGTTCATCCAGGCGTTCGACCAGGTCAGGAACGGGTACTTCTGGTGCAGCTTGGTGTTGTCCCGGTCCCACTTGGCCCAGCTGGTGGGCCACTTGGCGTCGGCGCACTCGACCGCGGTGTAGACGGCGTTGCTGTTCTCGGACGCCGCATTGCCCTTGGTGTCGGACATGTCCGGGGCGATGGCGTCGACGAGCGCCTGCTCGTCGCCGGCCGCCCAGGCCGCGAAGGTCTGGGCGACGGGCACCCAGGAGGAGTCGTAGTACGGAGCGCCCTGGAAGAAGCCGATGAGCTCGGCCGGGCCGACGACCCCGCCGATCGGGTTGGCCTTGGCCTTGGCGCGCAGCTCCTGGTACTTGGCCTCGACCTTGGCGCGGGTGTTGCCGAGGTGGAAGGACGCGTCGTTCTTGGCGACCCAGTCCTGCCAGTCGTTCCAGCGCGTCTGGAAGGCGACGTCCTGGCCGAGGTTGGCCTCGTACCAGATGTTGTCCTGCTCCGGGTTGACGACGCTGTCGACGATCATGCGGCGCACGTGGGTCGGGAACAGGGTCGCGTAGACCCCGCCGAGGTAGGTGCCGTAGGAGACCCCGAGGTAGTTCAGCTTCTGCTCACCGAGGGCGGCGCGGATGACGTCGAGGTCGCGCGCGGTGTTCGGCGTGGTCATGTGCGGCAGCATCTCGCCGCTGCGCTCCTTGCAGCCGTCCGCGTACTCGGCGGCGAGCTTGCGCTGGGCGCGCTTGTCGGCCTCGGAGTCCGGGACCGGGTCGGCCTTGGGGACCTTGACGAACTCCTGCGGGTCGATGCAGGAGATCGGCGCGGAGTGGCCCACGCCGCGGGGGTCGAAGCCCACGAAGTCGTACGCCTTGGAGGCGTTGACCCACAGCGGGCTCTTGGTGGTGACCCGGCGCGGGAAGCGCATGCCGGAACCGCCGGGGCCGCCGGGGTTGTAGACGAGCGCGCCCTGGCGCTCTTCCTTGGTGCCGGTGCTGGCGATCCGGTCGACCGCGAGCTCGATGGTCTTGCCGAAGGGCTTGGTGTAGTCGAGCGGGACCTTGACCCAGCCGCACTGGATGGGCTTCTCGAAGCCCCAGTCCGCGGGGCAGTCCTTCCACTCGATCCCGGTGCGGGCGGCGCGGGCGGCGGCGATCTGGACGCCCACCGCCTCCGCGGCCCCGTTGTCGCGGCCGGCGGAGGTCGCCGAGGCGGACGGCGCGAGCATCAGGCCCGCTGCCAGCGTGCCGGTGATCAGTGTGGCGGCGCTGCCCAGCGCCGCGTTGCGTATCACGTGGTTGTTCCCCCTGCGTCGGGTGCCGCCGTGGGCGGCCGGATTCGGTCGTTCGGTCGTCGGCGTGCAGGGGGATCCTTTCGCCTGACGGTGACCTGGCAACAGAGCGCGGTCCAGTTCTTTGCCAACCCGATAACCGGAGAGGTGTGTACCGCTGAGCGGCGTCGGATTCGTCCCGAACTACGCCTGGTGCGACGGCCCGTAGGCGCGGGCGGCCTCGTCCAGCAGTTCCCGCAGTCGCAGCGCGTCCGGAGCCAGCGCCGTCACCAGGACGGCCGGGCCGGCCAGCGGGGTGAGCACCGCGAACTCCCCCAGCACCGCGGCCGCCGGGGGCGCCGCGGCGAAGGCCGGGTCGACGACGAGGAGTTGGCCGAGTGCGCGGTGCCCCGCCAGTCCCGCCGGTCCGTCCCAGCCGCCGGGTGCTCCGGGTCCGCAAGTGAGCTCCTGGTCGAGCAGGGGGCGGCCTGCGCGGGTGACGGTGAGCCGGCTGCGCAGCAGGCCCGGGTCCTCCCCGCAGCGGCCGAGCACCTGCTCCTCGCGCAGCAGCAGCCGGGCCGCGGGGCCCAGTTCGGCCCGGGTGCGCACCCGCAGGTCGCTGCCGCGCACCGAGACCAGCGGCTCCGGCTGCCACCGCACCGACGCACCGTCCTCCAAGGTCAGGCGCACGTCGTACCGCGCGGGTTCACCGCCGCGGCCGGGCAGGGCCAGCGTGGCCGCCGCGGAGGCGAGGGCGAGGTGCGCCCCGGGTCCGGTGGTCGCCTCGACGGTGAGGTGGTCGCCGCCGAGCGGAGCGCTCATGGCGCCGATCAGCATGACGCCGGCCTCGCAGCCGCTCCCCCGGATGCGGCGCAGGGCGAGCGGCCCTTCCCCGGCGAGCACCGGCAGGGCGGTGCCGCCCCGCCCGTCGGCGACGGCGTGGATGCGGGCGGTGGCGCGCACGCCCGCGGCGGGCAGCGCGACGGGAAGGGCGCTGGTCACCGTACGGCCCAGGCGCAGATCCGCTCACGGACCCAGTCGGCGACCGGCCCCACGCCCTCGGGGCCGCGCAGCGACTGGAAGGTGACGGGCAGTTCACCGCGCTGTTCGGCGGCGTCGCGGGCCATCCGGCCGAGGTCGGAGCCGACGTGGGGGGCGAGGTCGGTCTTGTTGACGACGAGGAGGTCGGCGGTGGTGACGCCCGGTCCGCCCTTGCGGGGGATGTCGTCTCCGCCGGCCACGTCGATGACGAAGACCTGGGCGTCGACGAGGCCCCGGGAGAAGGTGGCGGTCAGGTTGTCACCGCCGGACTCGATGAGGATCAGGTCGAGGGGGCCGGTCTCGCGGAAGGTCTCCTCCAGTTCCTCGACGGCCTCCAGGTTGGCGGAGATGTCGTCGCGGATGGCGGTGTGCGGACAGGCGCCGGTCTCGACCGCGGTGATCCTCTCGGGCGGCAGGACGGCCTCGCGGAGCAGGAACTCGGCGTCCTCGCGGGTGTAGATGTCATTGGTGACGACGGCCATGGACAGTTCGGTGCGCAGGGCGCGGCACAGGGCGGCGACGGTGGCGGTCTTGCCCGAGCCGACCGGTCCGCCCAGTCCGATGCGCAGGGCCCGGCGGGTGCCGTCGGGGCGGATGGGCTCGGCGCTGTGGGTGTGGCGGTGGGGTGGGATCACGGCGTGGTCGAGGTGCATGGGGGTTCTCCTTGGGTACGGGGCGGCCGAGGGGGGCGCTCAGGAGGCGAAGAGGCGCACCGGCCAGTCGGCGTGGACCTCGGCCGCGATCTCCAGCAGGGGCGAGGAGGCCGCCGGCAGGGCGTCCGGGCCCTGCGTGCGGGCCCGCAGGGCGGCCTCGGCCGCCCTGGCGGCGACGGCGTCGAGTTCGGGGGCCAGACGTGCGAGGACCCCGCTGGCCTCGAAGGGGTCCAGGCCGAGCAGTCTCACGGTCGCTGTCGCCGGTCCGCCGACGCTCTCGTACGCGGCCACGTGCGCCGCGTCCAGCGGTCCGAGTCCGGCGGCCCGGGCGGTCAGGCCCAGCACGACGGGCTGGTGCGCCCCGCGCGGGAAGGCGGTGGCGAGCGCCTCCAGCGCGGGGTCGGGCCAGGTGGCCCGGGCGGCCCGCAGCAGCTGGCGGCCCAGTCGCCGCGCCGCGGTGCGCAGCGCGGGCGACGGGGTGCGGGCGTCCGCGGCGGCGTCGAGCCCGGCCGGGTCGAGCCCGAGGGCGGCGGCCGCGGCGAGGGCCGCGGCGGTGAGCCCGGCGGTGTGCAGGCGGCCCCGGCAGAAGTCCTCCAGGGTGGCGGCGTCGTGGATGCGGCCCGCCTTGCAGGCGGCTTCGGCCCCACCGGAGTGGGCGTGCCCGCCGGCGGGGAAGCGGCCGTCCGCCAGGACGAGCAGTGCGGCCAGGCTCATCGCAGGTGATCCGTCATCAGGCGGGTTCCCATCAGAACAGGAAGTATCTCTGCGCCATGGGCAGCTGCGCCGCGGGCGCCGGCTCCACGGCCTCGCCGTCGATGGTGACGGTGAAGGTGTCGGCGTCGACTTCGACCCGGGGCATGGCGTCGTTGTTGCGCATGTCCGCCTTGCCGACCTTGCGGGTGTTCTCGATGGCCACGAAGGACTTGCCGAGTCCGAGCCGGTCGGGCAGTGCGTCGTCGAGGGCGGCCTGCGCGGTGAAGTTGAGCGAGTTGAGGCCGGGCGCGCGGCCGTGACTGCCGAACATCGGCCGCGGCAGGACGGGCTGGGGAGTGGGGATGGAGGCGTTGGCGTCGCCCATCTGCGCGTAGGCGATCTGTCCGCCCTTGACGACGAGTTCGGGCTTCACCCCGAAGAAGGCGGGGTTCCACAGCACCAGGTCGGCGAGTTTGCCGGTCTCGACGGAGCCGATCTCGCGGGCGAGTCCCTGGGAGACGGCGGGGTTGATCGTGTACTTGGCGACGTAGCGGCGGGCGCGGTGGTTGTCGGCCGGTCCATCGCCCGCAAGGAAGCCGCGGCGCTTCTTCATGACGTGGGCGGTCTGCCAGGTGCGCAGGACGACCTCGCCGATCCGTCCCATGGCCTGGGAGTCGGAGGAGATGATCGAGATGGCTCCGAGGTCGTGCAGGACGTCCTCGGCGGCGATGGTCGAGGGCCGGATGCGCGATTCCGCGAAGGCGAGGTCCTCGGGGACGGCGGGGTTGAGGTGGTGGCACACCATCAGCATGTCGAGGTGTTCCTCGACGGTGTTCACGGTGTGCGGCCGGGTGGGGTTGGTGGAACTGGGCAGGATGTTGGGCTCGGAGACGACGGTGATGATGTCGGGTGCGTGCCCGCCGCCCGCACCTTCGGTGTGGTACGAGTGGATGGTCCGCCCGGCGATGGCGGCGAGGGTGTCGGCGACGAAGCCGGCCTCGTTGAGGGTGTCGGTGTGGATGGCGACCTGGGCTCCTGTCTCCTCGCAGACGTCGAGGCACGCGTCGATGACGGCGGGGGTGGCCCCCCAGTCCTCGTGGATCTTGAAGCCGAGGGCGCCTCCGCGCAGTTGGGAGTGCATGGCCTCGCGGGACATCGTGTTGCCCTTGCCGAGCAGCCCGATGTTGACGGGGTAGGCCTCCAGCGCCGCGAACATCCGGGCGAGGTGCCAGGGGCCGGGGGTGACGGTGGTGGCCTTGGAGCCTTCGGCCGGTCCGGTGCCGCCGCCGACGAGGGTGGTGATGCCGGAGGCGAGCGCTTCCTCGATCACGGTCGGGGAGATGAAGTGCACGTGGGCGTCGATGGCCCCGGCGGTGACGATCTTGCCGTTGCCCGCGATGATCTCGGTCTCGGGACCGATGACGAGGGCCGGGTCGACACCGTCCATGGTGTCCGGGTTGCCGGCCTTGCCGATGGCGCAGATGCGGCCGTCGCGGATGCCGAGGTCCGCCTTGACGATGCCCCAGTGGTCGAGGACGACCACCCCGGTGATCACGGTGTCGGGAGCGCCTTCGGCGCGGGTGGTGCGGGCCTGGCCCATGGACTCGCGGATCACCTTGCCGCCGCCGAAGACCGCTTCGTCGCCCGACCGGCCGGGGCCGCCGCTGAGGTCTTCTTCGATCTCGATGAAGAGGTCGGTGTCGGCCAGCCGGATCCGGTCACCCGTGGTCGGCCCGAAGAGGTCGGCGTACACCTGGCGCGGGATCTCAGTCATCGAGCGGCCCTCCGGTCTCGCCGCGCAGTCCCGGTACGGTGCGCAGCCCGCGGAGCGGGACGAGTTCCACGGCGACGGGGATGCCGGGCTCGAAGCGCACGGCGGTGCCGGCGGCGATGTTGAGACGCAGTCCGCGGGCGGCGGTCCGGTCGAAGTCGAGGCCGGGATTGGCCTCGGCGAAGTGGTAGTGGGAGCCGACCTGGACGGGCCGGTCGGCGGCGTTGAGCACGGTGAGGCGGGTGACGGGGCGGCCCTCGTTGAGGAGCACCGGACCGTCCCCGAAGGCGATTTCGCCGGGGATCATGCGGTGGCTCCCTGTCAGACGATCGGGTCGTGGACGGTGACGAGCTTGGTGCCGTCGGGGAAGGTCGCCTCGACCTGGACGTCGTGGATCATCTCGGGAATCCCCTCCATGACGTCCTCGCGGCGCAGCACGGTGCGTCCGGAGGCCATGAGCTCGGCCACGGTCCGCCCGTCGCGGGCCCCTTCGAGGATGTGCGAGGTGATCAGGGCCACCGACTCGGGGTGGTTGAGCCGCAGGCCGCGCGCCCGTCGCCTCTCGGCCACGTCGGCCGCCACGTGGATGAGCAGTCTCTCCTGCTCGTGCGGTGTCAGTTGCACAGCTATCACCAAGTTTCCGGGACAAGATCACATCGCGCCTCGGCGACCGTAGCGGCCGTCAACACTTTGTTGACCTGCCCATATCCGAGCCAAGCGTGTCTTGCCCAACGCAGGGGAAGGCTTTGTGTCCCGACCACCGTCGCTTTACCGGATCATGGGTGATCATTGGCGGAGGGGACGTGGCGCCCACGCTAGGCCCCGCGCTTTTCCGCCGAGTTAACCCACGTTTCGAGAAGGCACCCGGTTCGGCTCACGGGCCTGCGGGACGCGGTTTTTCCGTATACGGCCGTGTGCGGCCCCTGTCGAGGAGACCCATGTTCCTTAATCCGGTCCGGCACATCACCTTCGACGCCCTCGACCCGTACAGGGTGGCCGAGTTCTGGTCCGCGGTGACCGGCTACCCGATCCACCCCGACGACGTGGAGGACGACGACGAGGTCCTGCTGGAGCCGGGTCGGCCCGGGGTGCCCGGGCTGCTCTTCATCCGGGTGCCCGACGCCAAGTCCGTCAAGAACCGCGTCCACCTGGACATCCAGCCGCCCACGGGCACCCGGGACGAGACGGTGGAGCGTCTGATCGCGCTCGGCGCGACGCTCGTGGACGACCGGCGCGCCGAGGACGGCGTCATGGGCTGGGTCGTGCTGGCCGACCCGGAGGGCAACGAACTGTGCGTGGAGCGCAGCGCCGTGGAGCGCGGTCTCGTCTGAGGCGCCCGGGTCAAGGGCCGGTGACGGTCTGGCCGGGTGCCCGGATCAGGGGCCGGTGGCGGTCTGGCCGGGCGCCCGGGTCAGGGGCCGGTGACGGTCTGCCCGGGCGCCCCGGGCGTCCAGGGCAGCGCGATCCAGACCGTCTTGCCCCCGTCCGGGGTCGGGGTGACCGAGAGGCGTCCGCCCGCCTCCGCGGTCAGCCACCGGATGATGACCATGCCCCGGCCGTTGTCCTGCTGGACGGCGGCCGGGAGCCGCTTGGGCCAGCGCGGGTGACTGTCGGTCACGCCGACGCGCAGCCACTCCTCGCGTTCGAGCCGGAGGTCGACCGTGAAAGTGGGCGACTGGCCGAAAGTGTGCTGTACGGCGTTGGTGGCGAGTTCCGAGACGATCAGCCGGACGCTGTCGGCGGTGTCGGTCTCCTCCGACAGTCCCCACGTGTCCAGCACCTGGGCGACGTAACGGCGGGCGGCGGCGACCGAGGCGGGATCGCTCGGCAGAGTGACGGATGCTTCCTGGTGATCTGCCATGGAGACGGTCCCTTTCCCACCGGAGCCGAGCCGCCCCGGATCTGTGCTGGACGCCAGAGTGCCACCCATCGTGGCGCCGTTCTCCCCTTCCCCCAAGAAGTGCATATATCTGTCGCTCGATGCGGTGAACTCTGCTACGGAGGAGCGTAATCGGACGGCAGACTGGTGCGACCTGTGCCGGTGGAAGGAGGTGGGTGTGCAGCACGGTCCCGCGGTACGCCGGCGCAAGCTCGGCGAGGAACTGCGTGCCCTGCGTGACCGGTCGGGCCTCACCAGTGGTGAGGCGGCCCGGATCGTGGGATGGCACCAGTCGAAGATCAGCCGCATCGAGACGGGGCGCAGCGGGGTCAAGCCCGAGGACATCCGCCTCCTCCTCGACGCCTACGGGGAGGTCGTCAGCCCCGAGCAGCGCGCCCTGCTGGAGGCGCTGTCGGCCTCGGCCGCCGGTCCGGCCCCGGGGGACGCCGCCGGCAGGGGCCGTCAGTGGTGGCACGACTACCGGGGGCTGCTGCCGCAGGAGTACCGCGACTTCATCAGCCTGGAGGCCGGCGCCCGGTCCGCGCGCACGGTGGAGCTGTCCGTGGTTCCGGGCCTGCTCCAGACCCGGGGGTACGCGCGGGCCGTGACCCGGGCCGCGCTGGGCGGCCTGCCCGAGCCGAAGGTGGACGCGCTCGTCGACGTACGGCTGGCGCGGCAGGCGGTGCTGCGGGCCGATCCGCCGCTGGAGCTGAGTGCCGTACTGGACGAGGCGGTACTGCGCCGGCAGATCGGCGGGCCCGGGGTGATGGCGGAGCAGCTGCGGCACCTGGTGGAGGCGGGCCGCCTGCCCCAAGTGCGCCTGCAGGTGCTGCCGTTCAGCGTGGGGGGACATCTCGGCCTCACCGGACCGTTCGTTATTTTCTCATTTCCGAACATCGCCGATCTGGATGTGGTGGTACTCGACCATTTGACGAGTAGCCTCTACCTGGAGCGGAAGGAAGACCTCGAGGCGTACAGCGCCGCGTTCCGCAGCATCCAGGCACACGCCCTCCCGCCCCAGGACTCGTCGGATCTCATCAGCCGACTGGCTGACGACGCGTAAGGAGGCACCCCCGTGTCCACAACCCCCTTATCCGCCGGCGGACTACTGATCAGCGCGCGGTGGCGGCGCAGCAGCCGCAGCACCGGAATGAACAACTGCGTGGAAGCGGCCGTCCTCGACGGCGCCCTGCTGGCCGTCCGCGACTCCAAACGGGCGAACGGCCCGGCCGTGCTCTTCACCGGGCCGGCCTGGGACGGCTTCATCACACACGTGACGACGGGGCCTGAGGGTCCGTGGCTCCGGCCGGAGCGGTGAGCAGGATCGTCTCCACGGCCCGGGCCACCTCCTTCTCCGTGAGATCGGCCCGGGCGGTCAGCCGCAGCCGGGAGATGCCGTCCGGGACCGACGGCGGCCGGAAGCACCCCACGGACAGACCTGCCTCCCGGCAGTCGGCGGCCCAGCGCAGTGCCGCCGCGGCCGACGGGGCCCGCACCGACACCACGGCCGCGTCCGGCCGGGCCGCGGTCAGGCCGGACGCGGTGAGCAGCCCGTACAGCCCGTTCGCCACCTCGCGGGCGCGCGCGGCCCGTTCCGGCTCCCGGCGGAGCAGGCGCAGGCCGGCCAGCGCCCCGCCCGCCGCTGCCGGGGCCAGTCCGGTGTCGAAGATGAAGCTGCGCGCGGTGTTGACCAGGTGCCGGATGACCTTGGCCGGGCCCAGTACGGCGCCGCCCTGGCTGCCCAGGGACTTCGACAGGGTCACGGTGGCCACCACATCCGGGGCGCCCGCGAGCCCGGTGGCGTGCAGCGCGCCGCGCCCGCCCTCCCCCAGCACACCGAGACCGTGCGCGTCGTCCACGACCAGGGCCGCGCCCTCCTCCCGGCAGGCCGCGGCGTATCCGGCGAGCGGGGCGGCGTCCCCGTCCACCGAGAACACCGAGTCGGTGACCAGCAGCGCCGGGCCCTCGTGGGCGGCGAGCGCCTTCCGCGCCGCGTCCGGGTCGCGGTGCGGGACGACGGCCGTCGCGGCGCGTGCGAGGCGGCAGCCGTCGACGATCGAGGCGTGGTTGCCGGCGTCCGAGACGACCAGCGCGTCCCGGCCGCCGAGCGCGGTGACGGCGGCGAGGTTGGCCGCGTAGCCGGAGGACAGCACGAGCGCGGCCTCGAAGCCGCAGAAGTCGGCGAGCTCCCGTTCCAGCTCCGCGTGCAGCTCGGTCGTGCCCGTCACCAGGCGCGAACCGGTGGCCCCTGCGCCCCAGCGCTCGGCGGCCTCGCACGCGCCGCGCACCGTCTCCGGGTGCCGGGACAGCCCGAGGTAGTCGTTGCTCGCGAGGTCCAGCAGGGGCGAGAGCGCGGGCCGGGGGCGGAGCGTGCGGACCAGTCCGGCCTCTTCACGGGCGCTCTGCGCCGCATCGATCCAGGAGAAGACGTCCA
This sequence comes from Streptomyces sp. CB00455, assembly GCF_001905445.1. Lineage (GTDB taxonomy): Bacteria > Actinomycetota > Actinomycetes > Streptomycetales > Streptomycetaceae > Streptomyces. The sequence goes on from NZ_LIVQ01000005.1 coordinate 634,666, forward strand.
CCGGAGCGGGAAGGTGCTGGGGCATCGGCAGGTCCTCGTGTTTTGTCGGCAGTCCACAGATCTGCCCGACCCTAGCGGCCGCGGCCCGAGCGCCAGGTGTGGCGATACACACACTCCCATCCGGCCATGTTGTGCGATCTCTCCTTGGCCGGGAGTGGTCGTGTGGTCCAGGATCGGCGTCATGGACCTGCTGAACACCCTGGTGGACAAGGGGCTGCGGCGCGAGCTGCCGACCCGCGAAGAGGCGCTCGCCGTACTGGCGACTTCCGACGACGAACTGCTCGACGTGGTGGCCGCCGCCGGCAAGGTGCGCCGGCAGTGGTTCGGCCGTCGGGTGAAGCTGAACTACCTCGTCAACCTGAAGTCGGGCCTGTGCCCCGAGGACTGCTCCTACTGCTCGCAGCGTCTCGGCTCCAAGGCCGAGATCCTGAAGTACACCTGGCTGAAGCCCGAGGAGGCCTCGCAGGCCGCCGCGGCCGGTGTCGCGGGCGGCGCGAAGCGGGTCTGCCTCGTCGCGAGCGGCCGCGGGCCGACGGACCGGGACGTGGACCGCGTCGGCAAGACCATCGCGGCGATCAAGGAGCAGAACGAGGGCGTCGAGGTGTGCGCCTGTCTGGGCCTCCTCTCGGACGGCCAGGCGGAGCGGCTGCGCGAGGCAGGCGCGGACGCCTACAACCACAACCTCAACACCTCCGAGGCGACGTACGGCCAGATCACCAAGACCCACACCTACGCGGACCGGGTCGACACGGTACAAAAGGCGCACGGAGCCGGTCTGTCGGCCTGTTCCGGGCTGATCGCGGGCATGGGCGAGAGCGACGAGGACCTCGTCGACGTCGTCTACTCGCTGCGCGACCTGGACCCGGACTCGGTGCCCGTCAACTTCCTCATCCCCTTCGAGGGCACGCCGCTCGCCAAGGAGTGGAACCTCACCCCGCAGCGCGCCCTGCGCATCCTCGCGATGGTGCGCTTCGTCTGTCCCGACGTCGAAGTACGGCTGGCCGGCGGGCGCGAGGTGCACCTGCGTACCCTCCAGCCCCTCGCCCTGCACCTGGCGAACTCGATCTTCCTGGGCGATTACCTGACCAGTGAGGGCCAGGCCGGGCAGGCCGACCTCGACATGATCGCGGACGCCGGCTTCGAGGTGGAGGGCGCCGGTACCACGACGCTGCCCGCGCACCGCTCCGACGCGGCGGCCACCCCCGCCGCCGGGGGCTGCGGCTCGCACGGCGGCGGCGCCTCCGTCTGCGGTTCCGGTGGCGCGGCAGACTCCGCCGGGGACACCGGCGCGGACGTGGCCGGCTGCGGCTCGGCGTGCGGCGGCTGCTCGGGGCACGCGCAGGCGGCGCCCGTCCCGGCGCGGGCCGAAGCCGGTGAGGTCCGCTCGGACCTGGTGGCGGTCCGCCGCCGCGGCGCGGGGACGGATCTGGCTCCCAATGCCTGATCAGCTCCATCCGTTCCATCCCGCCGAGCAGGTCGATCAGTTCGATCCGGCCGGTACGCCGGCGACCGGCGCGGATCTCCTCGCGCTCGACCGGCAGCACGTCTGGCACCCGTACGGTCCGATGCCCGGCCGGCAGGAACCGCTGGTGGTCGCCTCCGCGTCGGGTGTCCGGCTGCGGCTCGCCGACCCGTCCCAGGGCCAGGGCCACGCCGAGCTCGTCGACGGCATGTCCTCCTGGTGGTCGGCGATCCACGGCTACAACCACCCGGCGCTGAACGAGGCCGCGACCGCGCAGCTGGGCCGTATGTCGCACGTGATGTTCGGCGGGCTCACCCACGAGCCCGCCGTCCGGCTCGCCGCGAAGCTCGTGGAGATCACCCCGCCCGGGCTGGAGCACGTCTTCCTCTGCGACTCGGGTTCCGTGGCCGTCGAGGTCGCCGTCAAGATGTGCCTGCAGTACTGGCGTTCGCTGGGGCGCACCGGCAAGACCCGGCTGCTGACCTGGCGCGGCGGCTACCACGGCGACACCTGGCAGCCGATGGGCGTCTGCGACCCCGAGGGCGGCATGCACGAGCTGTGGCAGGGCCACCTGCCGCGCCAGGTCTTCGCGGACGCGCCGCCCGGCGACTTCGACACCCCCGTGGACCCGGCGTACGCCGACCACCTGCGCTCCCTGGTCGCCGCGCACGCCGACGAGCTGGCCGCGGTCATCGTGGAGCCGGTGGTCCAGGGCGCGGGCGGGATGCGCTTCCACCACCCGTCCCACCTGCGGGTGCTGCGCGACCTGTGCGACGAGTACGGCGTCCTCCTCATCCTGGACGAGATCGCGACGGGCTTCGGCCGCACCGGCGCGCTCTTCGCGGCCGACCACGCGGGAATCACACCGGACGTGATGTGCCTGGGAAAGGCGTTGACCGGCGGTTACCTCACGCTGGCCGCGACCTTGTGCACGGAGCGGGTGGCCGAGGGGATCTCGCGGGGCGCCGTGCCGGTGCTCGCGCACGGGCCGACCTTCATGGGCAACCCGCTCGCCACGGCCGTCGCACTGGCCTCGATCGAGCTGCTGCTCGGACAGGACTGGGCGACCGAGGTCAAGCGGATCGAGACGGGCCTGCGCGAGGGCCTGGCGGCCGCCGCCGGACTGCCGGGCGTACGGGACGTACGCGTCCTCGGCGCGATCGGTGTGGTGCAGCTGGACCACGAGGTCGACATGGCGGCCGCCACCCGGGCGGCGGTGCGCGAGGGCGTGTGGCTGCGCCCCTTCCGCGACCTGATCTACACCATGCCGCCGTTCGTCACCGGCGACGCCGATGTCGCCCGGATCTGCCGCGCGGTGTGCGCGGCGGCACAGGAAGGCTGAGATGTCCGTACTGATCGTGTCCGGCACGGGCACGGAGATCGGCAAGACGGTCGTCACGTCCGCGGTCGCGGCCGCGGCGGTGGCGGCCGGTCTCACGGTGGCGGTGCTCAAGCCCGCGCAGACCGGGGTGGGGCCCGAGGAGCCGGGGGACGCCGCCGAGGTGGTCCGCCTCGCCGGCCCGACGGTGACCGCGCTCGAACTGGCCCGCTACCCGGAGCCATTGGCTCCGGACACGGCGGCCCGCCGCGCGGGGCTGGCGACGCTCTCCCCCGCGCAGATCGCCCAGGCGGCGGAGCGGCTGGCCCTGGACCACGACCTCGTGCTGGTGGAGGGCGCGGGCGGGCTGCTGGTCCGCTTCGACGAGGCGGGGCACTCGCTCGCGGACGCGGCGCGGCTGCTGGGCGCGCCGGTCCTGGTGGTGGCCCCGGCGGGCCTGGGCACCCTCAACTCCGCCGCCCTGACTGCGGAGGCCCTCAGGGCGCGGGACCTGACCCAGCTGGGCGTGGTGATCGGCAGCTGGCCGGCCGAACCGGACCTGGCCTCCCGCTGCAACCTCGCGGACCTCCCGAAGGTCTCGGGCGCCCCCCTGCTGGGCGCGATCCCGGAAGGCTCGGGCACCCTCCCTCCGCACCGCTTCCGCACGGAGGCCCCCACCTGGCTGTCCCCCACCCTGTCGGGCACCTGGTCCCCCCAAACCCTCCAACCCACTTGACCCGTCCCCGAACCCCGAACACCCCCGCGCAGCGAGCGATGGATGCGCGGGGGCCCGGGGCAGCGCCCCAGCACCACGGCCACACCCGACAGCCCACCCCACGCGGCACCACCGTCACCCCGGGCGTAACCGGCCCCCCCAGCCCCGCCGGCGATTGAGGCGCGGGGCCCCGGAGCAGCGCCCCGGCAGCGCGCCGCGCCCCGGCACCCCCACCCCCCGGGGATGAGCGCCGGCGGAAAGGGCACGCTGGAGGTACGCGTACGTCCCCGCCGCCCCGGAGGTCCGCCATGCCGCCTCGCCGCCGCCAGACCCCGCCCCGCGATCCGGTCCACCACCCCCTCTTCGCCCGGTTCTACGCCCGCGCCAGCACCACCGCCGAGACCCTGGGCGCCGTCGCCGCCCTCCGCCGCGAGCTGCTCCACGGCGTCTCCGGCCGCGTCATCGAGATCGGCGCCGGCAACGGCCTGAACTTCGCGCACTACCCCCGCGCCGTCTCCGAGGTGGTCGCCGTCGAGCCGGAGCCCACCCTCCGCCGGCTCGCGGCCGCCGCCGCCTCGCGCGCCGAGGTCCCGGTGGACCTCGTACCGGCCGCCGCCGAGGCCCTCCCGGTCAAGAGCGAGGCCTTCGACGCCGCCGTCGCCTCGTTGGTGCTGTGCACCGTACGGGACCTGCCCCGCTCCCTGTCCGAACTGCACCGCGTGCTCCGCCCCGACGCGGAACTGCGCTTCCTGGAGCACGGCCTCGCCCCCGGCCCCGGTATGGCCGCCCTCCAGCGCGGCCTCGACCGGACCGTCTGGCCCTTGCTCTTCGGCGGCTGCCACACCGCCCGCGACCCGCTCGCCGCGGTGGAGGCGGCCGGTTTCCGGATCGTCTCGCAGCGCAGCTTCCGGCTGCCCGAGCGCGGTCCGGCCCTGCCCACCTCCTACTGCGTCATCGGGTCGGCCCGTCGATTGCCTTGACCCAGCGGGTCCATTCCTCCTGGGGCCGGTATCCGGCCGCGTCCCACGCCCGGTGCGCCGAGGCGTTCCGGTCGAGCACCATCGCGTCCCCGCGCCGTCCGCCGAGGCCGGCGAAGCGCTCCTCGGCGGCCGCCAGCAGGGCCGTAGCGATGCCCTGCCGCCGGTATCCGGGATGCACGGCGAGCCGGTAGAGGTGGCAGCGCCAGCCGTCGAAGCCGGCGATCACGGTGCCGACGAGCTCTCCGCCGCGCCGGGCGAGCAGCAGCGCGTCCGGGTCGCGCCGGTGCAGCCGTTCGACCCCCGCGGGATCGTCGCTGATACTCGTCCCCTCGGCGGCGGACTTCCAGAAGTCCAGTACGTCGCTGAGGTCGGCGGCCGACGCGGGGCCGATGTGAAGATCGTTCATAGGGCGATCCCATCACCGGGGCCCGCTCGGCAAAGGAATGATCCGCCGCCTTTGCCCGTCCTTTACCATGGGGACACAGTCCCCCCGATGTGAAAGGTGTGAGCGTCCGCCCATGGGCGAGCCTCCCGGTCCACGACATTCCCCCTCTGCCCGCGCACGACATCGCGCGGCACCCCGCCTCCTGGCCGATCATGGGACGGAGGTGATCGACCGATGACCGAGGTGCTCCTGCTCGTCTTGGCCCTGGTGCTCTGCCTTGCGTGCGGCGCTTTCGTCGCGGCCGAATTCTCGCTGACCACCGTCGAGCGCAGCGAACTGGAACGAGCCGTCGAGCGGGGCGAGCGCGGAGCCGACAGTGCGCTGGCCGCCGTCCGGACCCTGACGTTCCAGCTCTCCGGCGCCCAGCTCGGCATCACCGTGACCGGCCTGGTCATCGGCATGCTCTCGAAGTCGTCGATCTCCGCCCTGCTCCAGGGCCCGTTCGAAGCCCTCGGGCTGTCCCCCGAGACGGCGTCCTCCACCGCCCTGATCCTCGGCACCGCCCTGTCGACCGTCGCCCTGATGGTCGTCGGTGAGCTGGTGCCCAAGAACTGGGCGATCTCCTCCCCGCTGGCCATCGCCAAACGGGTGGCGACCATGCAGCGGGTCTTCAGCCGCGCCTTCCGGCCGCTGATCAGCCACCTCAACACCACCGCGAACCACCTGGTGCGCCGCCTCGGCATGGAGCCGGCCGATGAGCTGGCCTCCGCGCGCACCCCGCAGGAGCTGGTCGCCCTGGCGCGGCACTCGGCGAAGGCGGGCGCCCTGGAGAAGGACACCGCCGAGCTGTTCGTGCGGACCCTGAACCTCGCCGACCTGACCGCGGAGAACGTGATGACCCCGCGCGTGCAGGTCACCGCCCTCGACGCGCAGGCCACCGCCGAGGACGTGGCGAACGCGACGCTGGCCACGGGCCTGTCCCGCTTCCCGGTCTACCGCGGCAGCCTCGACTCCGTGGCGGGCACCGTCCACATCAAGGACGTCCTGGCGCTGCCCTCCGGGGAACGGCACCGCACGTCGGTGTCCCAGCTGCTGCGCGAGCCGCTCCTCGTACCGGAGTCCCTGACCGTGGACCGTCTGCTGGACCTGCTGTCCGGCAAGCAGACGATGGCCGTGGTCATCGACGAGTACGGCGGTACGGCCGGCGTGGTGACCCTGGAGGACATCGTCGAGGAGGTCGTCGGCGAGGTGCGCGACGAGCACGACCCGCACGAGACCTCGGACCTCGCCCCCGCCGGCACGGACGACTCGGGCCGGCGGCTCTACTCCGCCGACGGCTCGGCGCGCACCGACCAGCTCCGGCGGATCGGACTGCGCGTGCCGGACGGCCCGTACGAGACCCTGGCCGGCCTGATAGCGACCGAGCTGGGCCGGATCCCGGCCGTCGGCGACGCCCTGGAGCTGGAGGGCTGGCAGCTGGAGGTGGTGGATGCCGGCGGGCGCCGGGCAGCGCGCGTGCTGCTGCGCATGCCGGCCGAGCCGGGCGGTGCGACACCCGCCGACCCGGACGCGAGCGCCCACCTTGACGCCGACACCGACAGGGACAGGGACACGGACACGAGCACGGGTACGCAGACGGACACCGACACGCATCACGACCGGAACCGGGGGGAGGGCCGATGACGGCGATCCAGTTGCTCATCGGCTTGGCCACCCTGGTCGTCAACGCATTCTTCGTCGGGGCGGAGTTCGCACTGATCTCCGTCCGGCGCAGCCAGATCGAACCGCATGCCGACCAGGGCGACCGGCGGGCCCGTGCGGTCCTGTGGGGCCTGGAGCACGTGTCGGCCATGATGGCGGCGGCCCAGCTGGGCATCACGCTGTGCACCCTGGTGCTGGGCGTGGTGGCCGAGCCGGCCATCGCGCACCTGCTGACCCCGGTGTTCGACCTCGTCGGGGTGCCCGCCGGCCTGACGCACGCGATCTCCTTCGTGGTGGCGCTGGCCCTGGCGACGTACCTGCACATGCTCTTCGGGGAGATGCTGCCGAAGAACGTGGCTCTGACCGAGCCGGTGCGCACCGCGCTGCTGCTGGGGCCGCCGCTGGTGGCCGTGACGCGGGCGCTCCGGCCGGTGATCTTCGCGATCAACGCCTTCGCCAACGCCCTGCTGCGGCTGCTGCGGGTGGACGTGAAGGACGAGGTCGCGGCGACGTTCACGGACGACGAGCTGGCGCGGATGGTCAAGGACTCCAGTGACGCGGGGCTCCTCGACGACCGCGCCAGCGAGCGTCTGCACGACGCCCTGGAACTGGGCCGCCGGCCGGTCAGGGACGTGGTGCTGCCCTCGGAGCGCGTGGTCGTGGCCCGGGAGGGCCTCACCCCCGCCGGCCTGGAGCGGCTCTCGGCCGATACGGGGTACTCCCGTTTCCCGGTCGTCGACGACCAGCACCGGATCCTGGGCTACCTGCACGTCAAGGACACGCTGGATGCGGAGCCGGAGACGCGGGAGGTGCCGTTCCCGGTGTCGGCGCTGCGGCCGATCGCCCAGGTCCGGGCCGAGACCCCGCTGGACGACGTCCTGACCGCCATGCGGCGCAGCCGCACCCACCTGGCCGCGGTCCTCGGGCCGGACCGGGCCATGACGGGCCTGGTGACGATGGAGGACGTGCTGCGGGAGCTCTTCGGCAGGTCCCCCGCCGCGTAGGCGTGGTGGCGGGTGTGCGGGCCCCCGCCCTGCGGGGCCGGGGTACCGCGCGGTAACATCGCTCCGCCATGGAGATGAATGCCTCTTACAACAGTTTCGTCGCGGTCGGTGACTCCTTCACCGAGGGCATGTCAGACCTGCTCCCGGACGGCTCTTACCGGGGCTGGGCCGATCTGCTGGCCGCACGCCTCGCGGCACGCGGGCCGGGCTTTCGCTACGCGAACCTCGCGGTGCGCGGCAAGCTCATCGGTCAGATCGCCGAGGAGCAGGCGCCGGTGGCTGCCGCCATGGGCGCCGACCTGGTGACGCTGGTCGGCGGGCTGAACGACACGCTCCGCCCCAAGGTCGACATGGGCCGGGTCCGCGGCCACCTGGAGGCGGCCGTGGAACTGCTCGCCCCCTCCTGCAAGCAGCTCGTCCTCATGCGTTCACCGGGGCGCAACGGCCCGGTGATGGAGCGGTTCCGGCCGCGGATGGAGGACCTCTTCGTCCTCATCGAGGAGCTCGCCGCCCGGCACGGCGCCCTGGTCGTGGACCTGTACGGGGCTCCGGCCCTCGGCGATCAGCGCATGTGGGACGTCGACCGGCTGCACCTGACGGCGGAGGGCCACCGCCGGGTGGCGGAGGCCGTCTGGCAGGCGCTGGGCCTGCCCGCCGCGCAGGACTGGCGCACCGAGCTGCCCGCCGCGGCGCCCCCGGGCTGGGCGGTACGCCGCACGCAGGACCTGAGCTTCGCCCGTCAGCACCTGCTCCCCTGGATCGGCCGCCGGCTGACCGGCCGCTCCTCGGGGGACGGGCGCCCGGCCAAGCGCCCCGAACTGCTGCCGTACGAGCCGATGGCGGGCGATCCGCTCTCGTAGCAAGGCACAATCGGAGGCGGGGTCCCTGCCTGCGTAAACGCACAGCCGCGGCCCAAGTAGAATTCCTCCACGTGACTGCCAAGCCCCGCATCCCCAATGTCCTGGCCGGCCGCTACGCCTCCGCGGAGCTCGCCGTCCTGTGGTCCCCCGAGTACAAGGTGACGCTGGAGCGGCGGCTGTGGCTCGCCGTGCTGCGCGCCCAGAAGGACCTCGGCATCGAGGTCCCCGACGAGGCCCTCGCCGACTACGAGCGTGTCCTCGAGACGGTCGACCTGGCCTCCATCGCCGAGCGCGAAAAGGTCACCCGGCACGACGTGAAGGCCCGGATCGAGGAGTTCAACGCACTCGCCGGCCACGAGCACGTCCACAAGGGCATGACCTCCCGCGACCTCACCGAGAACGTCGAGCAGCTGCAGATCCGGCTCTCGCTGGAGCTCGCCCGGGACCGCACGGTGGCCGTCCTGGCCCGCCTCGGCAAGCTGGCGGGCGAGCACGCCGAGCTGGTCATGGCCGGCCGCTCGCACAATGTGGCCGCGCAGGCGACGACGCTGGGCAAGCGCTTCGCGACCGCGGCCGATGAGCTGCTGGTCGCCTACGACCGCCTGGAGGACCTGCTGGGCCGCTACCCGCTGCGCGGGATCAAGGGCCCGGTCGGCACCGCGCAGGACATGCTCGACCTGCTGGGCGGCGACGCGGCCAAGCTCGCCGACCTGGAGCAGCGGATCGCCGCCCACCTGGGCTTCGGCCAGGCATTCACCTCGGTCGGCCAGGTCTACCCGCGCTCGCTCGACTATGACGTGGTCACCGCCCTGGTGCAGCTGGCCGCCGCCCCGTCCTCGATCGCCAAGACGATCCGTCTGATGGCGGGCCACGAGCTGGTCACCGAGGGCTTCAAGCCCGGCCAGGTCGGCTCCTCGGCGATGCCGCACAAGATGAACACCCGCTCCTGCGAGCGTGTGAACGGTCTGATGGTCATCTTGCGCGGTTACGCCTCGATGACCGGCGAGCTGGCCGGCGACCAGTGGAACGAGGGCGACGTCTCCTGCTCCGTGGTCCGGCGCGTGGCCCTGCCGGATGCGTTCTTCGCCTTCGACGGTCTGCTGGAGACCTTCCTGACGGTCCTCGACGAATTCGGCGCCTTCCCGGCGGTCGTGGCCCGTGAGCTGGACCGCTACCTGCCCTTCCTGGCGACCACCAAGGTCCTGATGGGCGCGGTGCGGGCCGGGGTGGGCCGCGAGGCCGCCCACGAGGTCATCAAGGAGCACGCGGTGGCCTCCGCGCTGGCCATGCGCGAGCAGGGCGCCGAGCGCAACGAGCTGCTGGACAAGCTGGCCGCCGACGAGCGGATGCCGCTGGACCGGGCCCAGCTCGACGCCCTCATGGCCGACAAGCTGTCCTTCACCGGGGCCGCGGGCGACCAGGTGGCGGCGGTGGTCTCGCGCATCGAGGCGATCTCCAAGCAGCACCCGGAAGCCGCCGCGTACACGCCGGGGTCGATCCTCTGACCCCCGACGAGCTGAACGCCGCCCGCGACCGCGTCCTCCCGGACGTGGTCGCGGGCGGTCTGCGTGTGCTCTTCTGCGGCATCAACCCCGGTCTCCTCTCCGCCGCGACGGGCCACCACTTCGCCCGCCCCGGCAACCGCTTCTGGCCGGTCCTGCACCTCTCGGGCTTCACCCCGCGCCGCTTGGCCCCCTCGGAGCAGGAAGAGCTGCTCACCTACCGGCTGGGCATCACCAACGTGGTGGCGCGTGCCACGGCCCGCGCCGACGAACTGAGCGCGGAGGAGTTCCGCGAGGGCGGCCGCATCCTGAAGGCCAAGGTGGAACTGCTGCGCCCCCAATGGCTTGCGGTGGTCGGCGTCACCGCCTACCGCACGGCATTCGGCGAGCGCACAGCGCAGATCGGTCCCCAGGAACGGACCATCGGCTCCACCCGTATCTGGGCCCTCCCCAATCCCAGTGGCCTCAACGCCCACTGGACGGCCGAGTCCATGGCCCAGGAGTACGGCCGCCTCCGCGCGGCCGCCGAAGCCCCGGAATCCTCTGCCGGGTTCTGACGGGAGCCTGCCCCGCTCCGGTCGGGCCTCACGGCGGGTCGATCACGGTGACCCCTGCCATCAGCAGGTAGGGGTCGCCCTCGTCCCACTGCGCCACATAGGCCACGAGCCACCGGTCACCGGCCCGCCACAGGTGCACGTGGTCCGTGCTGTTGCTCAGCTCGTCCCACGGCTCGGGTATCTCCTCCCCGTCGAAACCGCGGTCCCTCAGGGACACCAGACTGAAGACCTGGGCTTGTCCCCACCGGTCGGTCAGGGCCTGGGTGAGCGCCCCGTACTCGGCGCTGATCTGGTCGGCGGCCTCCGGCCGGCCCGAGCCGCCGTCCTCCCAGAAGTCCGCGGTCCGGCCGACCGGTACGAGGTGGTGGCCCGGGCCGCTGCTCTGCCCTCCGGACCAGACCGGCTCGGCCGGGAACTCCCTGGTCCTGAGCCCGTCGATCGTGTCGAGATGCTCTGCCGTGGTCATCCCGTCAGTATCCCGACGACCACTGACAACTGGCCTGCCGTCACGCGTCCCTGCGCCGAACGGCGATCCAGCCGCCGACCACCGTCACCACCGCCCACAGGACCATCACGCCCAGCCCGCCCCAGGGCCCGAGGCCGCCCTGCGGTTCGAGCCGCAGCATGGCCTGCCCCGCCCGGTCCGGCATGTACTGACCCAGTCCGCTCGTGGCCTCACCGACGATGAAGGACACCATCAGGACGAAGGGTATGAGGATGCCGAGCACCACCACCCCACTGCGCAGCACAGCCGTCAGGCCCGCGGCGAACAGCGCCATGACGGTCAGATAGAGACCGCTGCCGACGATCGCCCGCAAGCTGCCCGGCGACCCCAGTCCCAGAGCGTAGGGCCCCATGAACGCCTGGCCCGCGACGAAGGTCACGAAGCCGGTGACCAGGCCCATCACCAGGGCGAGTCCGCCCACCATCAGGATCTTCGAGAGGTAGAACCGTGTGCGCCGGGGCACGGCGGTGAGACTGGTCCGCAGCCCTCCGTGGTGGAATTCGGCGGAGAAGGCGCTCGCGCCGAAGGCGATGGCGGCGATCTGGCCGAAGTTGAGTCCGTAGAAGGCGGCGAGGAGCGGGTCGTCGCCCAGGCTGCCTTCGTGCGCCCGGCCGGTCAGCGCGGCGGCGAGCGTCTGGATCCCGGCGGTGGCGACAAGGATGGATATCAGGGACCAGAACGTGCCCCGCAGGGACCGGATCTTGATCCATTCCGAGTGCAGGACGGGCAAGGTGGGCAGAGCGGTGCTCATGGCGAGCCTCCTGGAGAACGGGTGACGGTCAGGCGCTGACGGTGCGGTGGCGGTGGGTCAGAGGGGACGGTCGACGAATGGCGGTCGGGGCGGCGGTCAGGGGGCGGCAGCGAACGGGGACTGGTCGGCGGTGAGGTCCAGATAGGCCTGCTCCAGCGAGGCACGCTCGTCGGAGAGCTCCAGCAGGGGGATCCCTTCCGCGGCGGCCAGGGCCCCAAGGCGTTCCGCCCGTATGCCCTCGACGACCCAGCGCCCGCCTTCGGCGCCCACCAGCTCGAAGCCGTCCCGGGCGAGGGCGGCCCGCAGGCTGACCGGGTCAGCGGTGCGCAGTCGGACCCGGGGAGTGCTGCGCGCGTCGATGAACTCCTCCATCGAGGTGTCCGCCAGCAGCCGGCCCCGGCCCAGCACGACCAAGTGGTCGGCGAAGGCAGCGGTCTCGGACATGAGGTGACTGGAGACAAGGACGGTCCGCCCCTCGGCGGCGAGGGCGCGCAGCAGCCGGCGGATCCAGACGATGCCCTCGGGATCCAGTCCGTTGGCCGGCTCGTCCAGCAGCAGCACCCCCGGGTCGCCGAGCAGAGCCGCGGCAATGCCGAGCCGTTGGCGCATGCCCAGGGAGTACTTGCCGACGCGCCGGTCCGCGGCCGGGGCGATCCCGGACCGCTCCAGCACCTCCTCCACCCGGGACGCGGGGATCCGGTTCGTGGCGGCGAGCAGACGCAGGTGGTCGCGGCCGGTGCGCCCGCCGTGGATTGCCTGCGGGTCGAGGAGCGCCCCCACCCGGCGCAGCGGCTCGGTGAACGTGGTGAACCGCTGCCCGCCGACGGTGGCGGTTCCGGAGGTGGGCCGGTCCAAGCCCAACAGCAGTCGCATCGTGGTGGACTTGCCGGCTCCATTGGGCCCGAGGAAGCCGGTGACGCGTCCGGGCAGCACGTCGAAGGTGAGGTGGTCCACGGCACGGGTGGCGCCGTACCGCCTGGTCAGTTCTCGGATTTCGATGCTGTTCATGGCTCAAGACTCGCCGCCGGACCCCCTCCCCCTCCTCCCCCGTGCGGGGGGATCGTCTCCCCCACGTGGGGGAGACGCCGGACGGGTGCCGACTGCCAGGATGAGGGCATGTACCGACTGCTTCGTGCCCCCCTCCGCGGGGTCACGTACACACGATGGCTGCATCTGCTCGTGCCGATCCTGATCGTGTCCATCTGGCTGTTCATAGAGCCGGCATGGCCCTGGATGCCCGTTCTGATCGTCGCGCCGTTCGGGTTCCTGCCGTGGGTACGGCTGGCGGAGGGACTGCAGGCGCAGTTCCTGCTCGCTCCGCACGAGCGCGGGCAGCACGACGGGTCCATCGGTACCGCACCGTCCGTGCGGTGGGCGGACCGCTGGCGGACGGTGGTCTGGCTGGAGATACGTCTCGTGCTCGCCGGCCTGGTCGGCGTGTGCACGGTGTGGCTGCCGGTCATCACCCTGGAGCTGGCCTTCACCGCGGCGGGCAGTGCGCTGACGGCGGATGTGGTGCTCCCCTTCACCCCGCCGCGGTGGGCCGCAGTCCTCCTCGCTCCGCTCCCCCTGGTCCTGCTGCTGGTCATCGTGGTCCTGCTCGGTGAGGCCGTCACGGGCATCGCCGCCCGCCTGCTGGGGCCGTCGGCGGCGGAGCGGCTCACCGCGCTGGAGGCGCGTACCGAACAGCTGCTGGAGCGGACGCGCATCGCCCGCGAGCTGCACGACTCCATCGGGCACGCGCTGACCGTGGCGGTGGTCCAGGCGGGCGCCGCCCGGGCCGCGGGGAACGCGGACTTCACCGAGCGTGCCCTGTGCGCGATCGAGGAGACGGGCCGGGCCGCGATGGAGGACCTGGAACGGGTTCTGCTGGTGCTGCGGGAATCCGCGCAACCGCCCTCCCAGCGGCCGACCCTCGCGGATGCGGACCGGCTGCTGAATTCGGCGAGGGCCTCCGGCTCGTCCGTGGACGCCGAACTGTCGGGTGCCCTGGAGAAGCTGCCGGGGCCCGTCACCCGCGAGGGGTACCGGATCCTGCAAGAGGCGCTGACCAATGTCCTGCGGCACTGCGGGCCGGTGCCGGTCCGGGTGCGGATCGAGGCGGCCGTGGGGCGGCTGGACCTGGAGGTCGTCAACCCGTTGCCGCAGGGGCCCGCGCTGATGACGGGTACGGGTGGCGGACTGCGGGGGATCCGGGAGCGCGCCGCACTGCTGGGCGGGGAGGCCGAGAGCGGTCCGTACGAGGGCAGTTGGAGGGTGCGCGCGCGGCTTCCGCTGGAGCGAATACGCTGACCGGATGCCGGTTACCGTACTGCTCGTCGATGACGAACCCCTGGTGCGTGCGGGTCTGCGCGCCGTCCTGGAAGCCCAGCCCGACATCGAAGTGGTGGGCGAGGCGGCCGACGGAGCCTCGGTGGTCCCGCTCGTGAGGCAACTGCGGCCCGATGTGGTCGCGATGGACGTGCGGATGCCGTTGCTCGACGGGATCGAGGCGACCAAGGCGGTCCTGCGGACGGTGGACTCGCCGCCGAAGATCCTGGTGGTCACCACCTTCGAGAACGACGAATACGTCTACCAGGCGCTGCGGGCGGGAGCGGACGGCTTCCTGCTGAAGCGGGCGCGCCCCTCGGAGATCGTGCACGCGGTGCGGTTGGTCGCGGAGGGCGAGACGCTGCTCTTCCCGGCGGCGGTGCGCGCACTGGCCGCCGAGTACGGCAACCGGCACGCCCGGGCCGCGCTGGAGCGGGCGGCCCTGACCGAGCGGGAGGAGTCGGTGCTGCGCCTCATGGCGCGGGGGTTGACCAATGTGGAGATCGCGGGCGAGCTGATCATCGGCGCCGAGACGGTGAAGTCCCACGTGAGCGCGATCCTGGCGAAGCTGGGGGCGCGCGACCGCACTCAGGCGGTGATCACCGCGTACGAGTCGGGGTTCGTGGCCCCGGCCTGAGGCAGGGAGGTGGAGGGGCGGGTTCCGGCTGATGGGGGCCTGCTTGTCGCCGCCGCCGCAGGTCCGCAGTACGATCCGGCTGACAGGCTCACCAGCTGGGAGGACACGTTGGGGCAGCTGACCGGCGGGGACCCTTCTCTGCTCCGTCGTATCAACTCCGCCGTGGTGCTCCGGGCACTGCGCGTGGCCGGTTCGCCGACCCTCACCGACCTCACGCGCGTGACCGGGCTGTCCCGGCCGACCGTCGAAGGTGTCGTCGAGGGGCTGATCGGGACCGGGCTCGTCGTCGAGGCCGAGGCCGAGGAAGGCACGCGGCGGCAGGGGCGTCCCGCGCGCAGGTTCCGCTTCCGGGCCGAGGCGGGCCACCTGCTGGGCATCGAGATCGGCTCGCACCGCGTCGCGGTGCTGCTGTCGGGTCTGGACGGGCGGGTCATCGGCGCGGGCACCAAGGAGGTCGCCGAGACGGCCTCGGCCGACGAGCGGCTGGAGCGGGTGCGGGCGGCGGTGGCGGACCTGCTGCGCCGGGCCGGGATACCGCGCGACTCCCTGCGGGCGGTCGGTGTCGGCAGCCCGGGGATCGTGGAGGCGGACGGCACCGTCCGCCTGGGCACGGCGCTGCCCGGCTGGACGGGACTGCCGCTCGGGGACCGGCTGCGGCGTTCGTTCCGCTGCCCGGTACACGTGGAGAACGATGCCAACGCGGCTGCGGTCGCCGAGCACTGGAAGGGCGCCGCACAGGACACCGACGACATGGTGTTCGTGATGGCGGGGCTCAGTCCGGGCGCGGGCTCGCTGATCGGCGGGCGGCTGCACCGGGGCTTCGGCGGGGCGGCGGGGGAGATCGGCGCCCTGCACCTGCTGGGCCGCGAGGTCACGCCCGAGAAGCTGTTGTCCACCACCGGGGAGCCGCTGCATCCGCTGGACGAGCCCGCCGTGGCCGAGGTCTTCGCGATGGCCCGCCGGGGTGACGCGGGGGCGGTGGCCGCCGTGGAGCGCTTCATCCAGCGGCTGGTGCACGATGTGGCGGCGCTGGTCCTGGCGATGGATCCGGAGCTGGTCGTGGTCGGCGGCTGGGCGGCCGGCCTGGACGGGGTGCTCGGCCCCCTGCGGCAGGAGCTGGAACGCTACTGCCTGCGTCCGCCGCGGGTGGCGCTGTCCCTGCTCGGCGAGGCCGCGGTGGCCACCGGGGCGCTCCGGCTCGCGCTGGACCACGTCGAGGAAGAGCTCTTCGCGGTGGAGAAGACGGTCACGGCCCGCCGCCACTGACGACCCGCGCCCGACCGGGCCGTCCCGCATCGGACGGCGTCCCGCGGTCGCCGAGGACTACCGGGACCCGACGCCGAGGACGACCGGGGCCCGGCGGGCAGGACCGACGAGGCAGGGCCTGCCGAGGCCGGGACCCGCCGGCGGAACCCGACAGGGCAGGAACCCATCGCGGCAAGGCCCGACGAGGCTCGGACACCGGCGAGGCCCGTAACCCGACGAGGCCCGTACCCCGACGAGGGCCGGACGCCGGCGAAGGCATCAGGTCGGCGAGGGCATCAGGTCGGCAGCTGTGGAGACGCCGCGTACCGCGAGGCCCGCGAGCCGGTGGGCGGCGCCCGGACAGGACGCCGCACCGGGTGGGGTCAGGAGGCCACGCGCGGCTCGTCG
This sequence comes from Streptomyces sp. CB00455, assembly GCF_001905445.1. GTDB lineage: Bacteria > Actinomycetota > Actinomycetes > Streptomycetales > Streptomycetaceae > Streptomyces. The sequence goes on from NZ_LIVQ01000005.1 coordinate 651,006, forward strand.
GCGATCTCGACGCCGCCCGAGTCGCCGAAGGTCAGACGGCAGGTGTCGGCGCGGTAGGTGGCCACGGAGACCGCGGCGGTACCGGCGGAGGTGAAGTAACGGGTGGTCACCAGGAGGACCGGCGCGCCGGGGAGGCGGTCGAGCTCCTTGGCGTCATCGGCCCGGGCGGAGCCCAGTTCCACCGAGCGGTCCTGGCCGTCCAGGGTCAGCCGCTGCAGCTCGCGCAGGACGGCGCGGGCGCGGGCGGGGCCGGCCGGGGCCTCGATGGCGGGGAGACCGGGTACGGAGGCGGCCGGGACGTAGAGCAGTTCGGCCGCGACGGCCTGCCCGTGGGTGACCCGGGTGCGGCGGACGACGTGGACGGGCCGGCCGGCGGCGAACACCCCGCCCGTACCGAGGAGCCCGAGGACCGCGGCGGGCGGCAGGCCCTCGGCCGCGTCCACCGGCTCCCAGCCGTCGGCGCTCTCACCGGGCCAGCTGTGCTGCGTACTGCCGACGGCGACACCCACGCGCGGCGGGGCGACCGTGGTGCCCACGCCCCGGCGGCGCTGCAGCCGGCCTTCGAGCTCCAGCTGCTCCAGTGCCTGGCGCAGGGTCGCGCGGGCGACTCCGAAACGGGCGGCGAGCTCACGCTCGTTCGGCAGCACCTCGCCGACGGCGAAGTCCTGGTCGAGCGCTTCACTGAGAACGGTCTTCAGGTGCCAGTACTTCGGCTCCGGCACCGTTTCGAGCTGCGTGGTCCCCACCCTGACTCCTCCTGCCATCGCTGCACTCGCCGTGTGTTCCAGCGGCAGTTCCGCGCCTTTGTTTATTAAAGGTTCCTGCACTATCCCTGCGACGATAGGACGGCGCACCCCCTTGGTCAAGACCAATGCTCATCCCTTTGCCGGGCAGACCGGGCATACGTATCAAGCCGTTCACGGGATGTTCTCGTGTGTTCCAGGGCCTTGTAGTCAAGGGCTACCGGACGGTAATCATGGCGGTAGGCACTCCTGACAGCCCGTCTCACACGCGTCCACCCGACGAGGAGCAGCATGACCGCCACGGTCTCCTTCACGATCGATTCGCCGCTGGGTCCGCGCACCGCCACCGTCGCCTACGAGCGCAAGGGCTCGGGCGAACCCCTCCTGCTGCTGCACGGCATAGGCCACCACTTCCAGGCCTGGCACCCGGTGACCGACATCCTGGCCGCCACGCACGACGTCATCGCCGTCGACCTTCCCGGCTTCGGCGCCTCGGACCCCCTGCCCGAAGGGGTTCCCTACGACCTGGGCACCGTCGCTCCGGCGCTCGGGGCCCTGTGCACCGCGCTCGGTGTCGAACGCCCCCACGTCGCCGGCAACTCCCTCGGCGGCCTGCTGGCCCTCGAAATGGGCCGCAGTGGCCTGGTCCGCTCGGTCACCGCCCTGTCCCCCGCCGGATTCTGGACCGAGGGCGAACGCCGCTACGCCTTTGCCACCCTCCTCGCGATGCGTGCCGGGGCCAAGGCGCTGCCCCGCCCCGCACTGGAGCGCCTCACGCGCAGCTCCGCCGGCCGGGCCGCGCTCACCGGCACCATCTACGCCCGCCCGGCCCGCCGCTCGCCGCAGTCCGTGGTCGCCGAGACCCTGGCGCTGCGCGACGCCACCGGTTTCGAGGCGACCCTGGCCGCGGGGGGCTCCGTACGCTTCACCGACGACGTGCCCGGCCTGCCGGTCACCATCGCCTGGGGCACCCGCGACCGGATCCTGCTGCGCCGTCAGGGGGTGCGTGCCAAACAGACGCTCCCCGGCGCCCGGCTGGTCCGCCTCCCCGGCTGCGGCCACGTCCCGATGAGCGACGACCCGGCCCTCGTCTCCCGGGTCATCCTCGACACGACCGGCGGCGCGGCGATGCGCAGCGCGGCCTGAGCGGCTGACGGCTGTTCACCCGCGGTTCGCGCGGGCGACGCGGCCGGGCCGGTGTGCGGCGGCACGCTGGTCGGGCCCGTCCTCGCCGGCCCCTGGAGAAGCACCGATGGCATCGACCCCGCACACCCGACGGACCCTCCTCGGCGGTTCGCTCGCCGTGTCCACCGCGCTGCTCGCCGCCCCTGCCTTCGCGGCTCCCGCCTTCGCCGCCCCGGCGTTCACCCGTTCCGGCCGGCCGCAGGCGCTGTGGGGCGTCCAGTCCGGTGAGATCACCGCCCACTCGGCCACCGTCTGGACCCGCGGCGACCGCCCCGCGCGGATGTACGTGGAGACCTCCCCGAGCGAGGCGTTCCGCTACGGGGTGCGCCGCCACGGGGGCCCGCTGCTCGGCCCCTCCGGCGACTTCACCGGCACCGCCGTCCTGCGCGACCTCCCGCCGGGGCAGCAGATCCACTACCGGGTCGTCCTGGCCGACCCGGACGAGCCGCGCCGCACCGGCGAGCCGGTCCACGGATCCTTTCGCACCACCCCCGTCTCCCGCCGCCGCGACGTGCGCTTCCTGTGGTCGGGAGACCTGGCCGGCCAGGGCTGGGGCATCAACCCGGACCTCGGCGGCTACCGCGTCTTCGAGGAGATGCGGCTGCGCGACCCCGACTTCTTCCTCTTCAGCGGGGACACCATCTACGCCGACGGCCCGATCCGGTCCTCCGTCCCCCTGCGCGACGGCAGTCTCTGGCGCAACGTCACCACCGAGGAGAAGTCCAAGGTCGCCGAAACCCTCGCCGAGTTCCGCGGGAACTTCCGCTACAACCTCCTCGACCGCAACCTGCGCGACTTCAACGCCCAGGTCCCGGTCCTCGCCCAGTGGGACGACCACGAGGTGCGCAACAACTGGTTCCCCGGCCAGGTGATCGACGACCCCCGCTACACCGTCAGGGACGCCGACGCGCTGGCCGCCCGCGCCCGCCGGGCCTTCGGCGAGTACTTCCCGGTCACCGACCTGCGCGGCGGCCGCGCCGAGGGCCGGATGTACCGCGTGATGCGCTACGGGCCGCTGCTCGACGTCTTCGTGCTGGACATGCGCACCTACCGCGACGCCAACTCCCCCGGCACCCAGACCCAGGACCCCGTCGGCATCCTCGGCCCCGAGCAGCTGGCCTGGCTCAAGCGCGAACTGTCCCGCTCCCGCGCCACCTGGAAGGTCATCGCCTCCGACATGCCGCTGGGCATCGTCGTCGCCGACGGAGCGACCGACTTCGAGGCCGTCGCCCAGGGCGATCCCGGGGCGCCGCTCGGCCGCGAGCTCCAGATCGCCGAACTCCTGCGCCACGTCAAGCACCAGCACATCACCGGCACCCTGTGGCTCACCGCCGACGTCCACTACACCGCCGCGAACCACTATGCGCCCGAGCGGGCGGCCTTCACGGACTTCGCGCCGTTCTGGGAGTTCGTCTCCGGCCCCATCGGCGCGGGGGGCTTCCCCGCCGGGCGGCTCGACGCCACCTTCGGGCCGGAGACGGCCTACGTGCAGTCGGCCCCCGTCGCCAACATGTCGCCCGCGGAGAACCCCCCGTACTACGGAGAGGTCGACATCGACGGCCCCAGCGGTGAGCTCACCGTCCGGCTCAGGCGTCAGGGAGGCGGCGTCCTCTTCACCAAGACGCTCCGGCCGGGGCGGGTGGGCCAGTAGGACGCTCCCCCGGGCGGCCTCCGCGGAGACCCGCCGCCCCACCCGCGCCCCACCCCCATCCCCACTCTCGACCGTCCAGGACATACCTCGGAAAACCGGGTGGAATCGGCCAGATGGACACTTAACCAGTCGGTCACAGATCGTTCGCGATCACGCAACACCCCTGGGCCACAGTGGTGTGCATGACTGACCGTAACCCCGCCTCCGCCCAGCGTTCCCACCGCCACCACTGGCGCCGTGACGTCGTCGAACTCGCCGCGCTCTTCTGCGCCGTCGCGGTCGCCGACGGCATCGCCAACCTCGTCGTGCACGGCCCGAGGGGCCCGGTCCTGCTGGTCGCCTCGGCCGTCGCACTCCTGGTGACGGCGGCCTTCCACACGTGGTGGGCACGGCGCCACAGCCATGCGCCGCCGCCGGACGGCGGCGCGGCGCCCACCGGTCCCGCGCCCCGCCCCCAGGCCGGTGCGTCCGCCCCCGCCGGGACCACCGCCGCCCTGTGGCGGATGCGCACCACCGTCCGCGACGAGCCCGGATCCCTGGCCGCGCTCTGCACCGCCCTCGCCGGCAACAACGTGGACATCCTCAACCTCCAGACGCACCCGCTGCCCGAGGGCGGCACGGTGGACGAGTTCCTGCTGCGCGCCCCGCAGCAGCTCCCCTCCGCCGACCTCACCCGCGCCATCGCCCGGGCCGGCGGCCACAGCACCTGGATCGAGCGCGCCGACGCCCACGACCTGGTCGACACCCCCACCCGGGTGCTGGGCCTGGCCACCCGTACCGCCCTGGACGCCGCCGAGCTCCCGCTCGCGCTGCGCCAGCTGCTGGGCCGCTGCACCATCCACTCCATCCCCGCGACCACCCTCTCCGGCCGTCCCAACGCCGGCGCCGACGCGCCGGTCGAGGGCGTCCTGGAGGCCACGGTCATGCGGTTGCGCGACCCGTCGGGCGGCGCGATCACCGTGGAACGGCCCTACCTGCCCTTCACCCCCACCGAGTTCGCCCGCGCCCGCGCGCTGGTCGAGCTCGACGCCCGGCTCGGCCCCCGCGTGCCGCGCAGCCAGGACGTGCTGACCCTGCCCGAGGGCAACGAGATCACCGTGCGCCGCGCCGACGGGTCGGACCTGGCCGCCGCCCGTGCGATGCACGACCGCTGCTCCGAGCGCACCCTCGGCCTGCGCTACCACGGCCCCGTCGCCGACGCCGACCGCTACCTCGGCCACCTGCTCAGCCCCCGCTTCGGGCGCACCCTCGCCGCCACCACCGCCTCCGGGAAACTCGTCGCCCTCGGCCACCTGCTGTGGGACGGCGACGAGACCGAGGTAGCGCTGCTGATCGAGGACGACTGGCAGCGTCGCGGCATCGGTTCCGAGCTGCTGCGCCGGCTCCTTGCGATGGCGGTCGAGGCCGGCTGCGACAGCGTGTACGCCGTCACCCAGGCTTCCAACACCGGCATGGTCGCCGCCATGCGCGGTCTGGGCCTGCCCCTCGACTACCAGATCGAGGAGGGCACGCTGGTGATCACGGCCCGGCTCGACGCGGTCAAGGCGGCCGCTTCGCGACGGCCGCGGGAGCTGACGCGCGAGCAGCCCGGCCCGCGCCACCGGCACTGACCGCCGGACGGGTCCCCCGGCGGTCCGCCGGGGGACCCCTCGCGCAGCCCCGGGGGACCCTCGCGCGGCCCCGTACGACCGCACGGGTCCGGCGCGCACGAGCCACACCGGTGCCTGCGACGGGCGCCCGGCGGCCGCGACTACACCGGATCGTGCGGAAAGGCTGCTCCGTCCCCGGTCAGCATTCTGACGTCAAACGGTGATGACGCGGCCCCGTGTCCCGTACGAAGATGGCCGCATGTCAGAGATCCTCCACAACGGCAGCACCTCACGGCTGCCCCGCCAGGTCGCCGACGCGTACGTCGACGACCTCATCGCCCTCGACCCCATCACCGGCACCTACCTGGGCGTCGCCGAAAGCTCCCCGAGGCTGCCGGACTTCTCCCCGGCCGGCCGCGCCGCCGTCGCCGAACTCGCCCGCACCACCCTCGCCCGGCTCGATGCCGCCGAGGCCCTGCCCGGCGCCGACTCCGACGCCGAGCGCCGCTGCGCCCGTCTGCTGCGCGAGCGCCTCACCGCCGAACTCGCCGTCCACGACGCGGACGAGGACCTCTGCGCGGTCAGCAACATCCACAGCCCGGCGCACGCCATCCGCGAGGTCTTCACGCTGACCCCCTGCGACACGCACGAGGACTGGGCGGCGATCGCCGAGCGCCTGCGCGCCGTACCGGGCGCCCTCGACGGCTACCGCGAGAGCCTGGCACTCGGCCTGGAGCGCGGCCTCTACGGCGGTCCCCGCGCCACCGCCACCATGATCGGGCAGCTGGCGACCTGGGCGGGACGCGAGGACGACGAGCCTGCCTTCTTCGACGCCTTCGCCGCCGCCGGCCCGGCCGCCCTGCGCGCGGAACTGGACGGGGCGGCGGCCGCCGCGACCGCCGCCCTCGCCGCACTGCACGACTGGATGAGCACGGTGTACGCGCCGGCCGTCGAGGGCAGGCCGGACACCGTCGGCCGGGAGCGCTACGCCCGCTGGTCCCGGTACTTCAACGGCACCGACCTGGACCTGGACGAGGCGTACGCGTACGGCTGGTCGGAGTACCACCGCCTGCTCGCCGAGATGAAGACCGAGGCGGCCAAGATCCTGCCGGGCGCCGGTCCCTGGGAGGCGCTGCGCCACCTCGACGAGCACGGTACCCACATCGAGGGCGTGGACGAGGTCCGGGCCTGGCTGCAGGGCCTCATGGACGAGGCCATCGAGAACCTCGACGGCACCCACTTCGAACTCGCCGAGCGGGTGCGCCGGGTGGAGTCCCGCATCGCCCCTCCGGGCGGCGCCGCGGCCCCGTACTACACCTCCCCGTCGGAGGACTTCTCCCGGCCGGGCCGCACCTGGCTGCCCACCATGGGCCAGACCCGCTTCCCCGTGTACGACCTGGTCTCCACCTGGTACCACGAGGGCGTTCCGGGCCACCACCTGCAGCTCGCGCAGTGGACGCACGTCGCCGACCAGCTCTCCCGCTACCAGGCCGGTGTCGGCATGGTCAGTGCGAACGCCGAGGGCTGGGCGCTGTACGCGGAGCGGCTGATGGACGAGCTCGGCTACCTCAAGGACGCCGAGCAGCGCCTGGGCTACCTGGACTGCCAGATGATGCGCGCGGCGCGGGTCATCGTGGACATCGGCATGCACCTCGGCCTGGAGATCCCGGCGGACTCGCCCTTCCGCCCGGGCGAGACCTGGACCCCGGACCTGGCGCAGGAGTTCTTCGGGCTGCACAGCGGCCGGCCGGCGGACTACGTGGCGAGCGAGCTGACCCGCTACCTGTCGATGCCGGGCCAGGCCATCGGGTACAAGCTCGGCGAGCGGGCCTGGCTGCTCGGCCGGGAGAACGCGCGCGCGGCGCACGGCGACTCCTTCGACCTGAAAGCGTGGCACATGGCAGCCCTCTCGCAGGGTTCGCTCGGGCTGGACGACCTGGTGGACGAGCTGTCGAAGCTCTGACCGGCCGGCCCTCCCCGGGCCACAACGGCATCGGCCCGCCCGCCCTCCGGGGACGCGCGGGCCGATCCCGGCCTCCCGGCGGCGGGCCGCGGCGCGCCCGCCGTCAGCAGCCGCAGTCGTTGGAGCCGGTGGGGGCGGTCAGCGGGTCGGCCCCGGCGCGCCGCTCGCGCCCCTGCCGGGTCTCGACCTCGTAGCCCTCACGGATCCAGTACTCGATGCCGCCGAGCATCTCCTTGACCTGGTAGCCGAGTTCGGCCAGGGCCAGCGCGGTGCGTGCGGCGCCGTTGCAGCCGGGGCCCCAGCAGTACGTCACCACGGGGATGTTCCTGTCGAGGAGGCTCCCGGCCCGCTCCGGGACGAGTGCGGTGGGCAGGTGGACGGCGCCGGGCACGTGGGCCTGGTCCCAGGAGGGCGTGGAGCGGGAGTCGACCAGCTGGAAGCCGAGCTCGGCGCCCTCCTCCCGGTGGGCGGCGAGGGCGGCGGCGACATCGGACACGTCCGTGTGGAAGGCGAGGCTCGCCGCGAAGTGGGCGGCGGCCACGGCCGGCGGGGCCGGCGGCACCCGCAGCACCGGATGGGCGCGCACTGCCGCGGCGGCAGGGGCGGCGGCCGGACCGGGGAGGGGGCCGGGGCCGGGAGCGGCCTGGGCCAGGTCGTTCTGCGTCGTCGTCATGGCGGGAAATCTACGGAACACCGATCATCGCCTGAAGTGACATTCCCCGGCCTTCGCCTTGTCCGGCCGGGGAATCCCCTGCTAGACCTGCCCCATGGCCGACCATTTCCCTGACGCGACCGACTGGCGCATCCTCGAAGCCCTCCAGCGCGACGGGCGGGCCAGTTTCACCGAGCTCGCCCGTACCGTCTCGATGTCGGCGAGCGCCGTCACCGAACGGGTACGCCGCCTGGAGGAGAGCGGCGTCATCACGGGCTACGCGGCCGTGGTCGACCCGCAGAAGCTGGGGAAGACGATCCTGGCCCTGGTCCGGCTGCGCTATCCGCACGGCAACTACAAACCGTTCCACGACTTCCTCGACGCGACCTGCGAGATCCTGGAGGCCCACCACGTCACCGGGGACGACTGTTTCGTCCTCAAGGTCGCCGCCCGCTCGATGGCCCACCTGGAGGAGGTCACCGGCCGGATCTCGGGGCTCGGCCCGGTGACGACCAGCGTCGTGTACTCCTCGCCGCTCCCCCGCCGCCCGCTCAGTCCGTGAGCGCCCCGGTGCGGTGGAGCACCCGCGAGCCCCCGCGCTGCTTGACGATCTCCAGCTGGGCCTGCACCCGCGTCCGCAGGTCGGCGACGTGGCTGACGATGCCGACGCTGCGGTCGCGCTCGCGCAGCGAGTCCAGCACGTCGAGGACCTCGTCCAGGGTCTGGTCGTCGAGGCTGCCGAACCCCTCGTCGATGAAGAGCGTGTCCAGCCGCATGCCGCCCGCCTCGTCGGTCACCACGTCGGCCAGCCCCAGCGCGAGCGCGAGCGAGGCGAAGAAGGTCTCCCCGCCCGACAGGGTGGCGGTGTCCCGCTCGCTGCCCGTCCAGGCGTCGACCACGTGCAGTCCGAGGCCGGAACGGCCCCGCCCGCCCGCGCGCGCGTCGGAGTGCACGAGGGTGTAGCGGCCGCCCGACATCCGCAGCAGCCGTACCGTGGCGGCCGCGGCGACCTGCTCCAGGCGGGCTGCCAGCACGTACGCCTCCAGCCGCATCTTGCGCTCGTTGTCGGCGGAGGTGCCGGCGGTGAGCCCGGCCAGGCGGGCCACCCGGTCGTAGGCCTCGCGCAGCGGGCCGAGGGCGCGCAGTTCCTGCTCGGCCTGGCGGGAGAGCCCGTCCAGGTCCGCGCAGCGCACCCGGGCGGCGTCGTAGGCCGACCCTGCCGTACGGAGCTTCGCCGCGGCCTGGGCCGCGTACGCCTCCGCCGCATCCGGCGCGGCCGGAGGCAGGGCTGCCGCCGCTGCGGTGTCGCTCTCGCCGCGGCGGTCCCCCAGCATGGCCTCCTCCGCCTGCCAGGTGTCCAACCGGCTTTGGAGGGCGGTGCGTTCGTATTCGGGGAGCACCGCATCGGCCGCGGCGTCGACGGTGTCGAAGCCGGCCTTGAAGGCGGCGTCGGCCAGCTGGTCGTCGGCCTCCTTCAGCCGGGCGGCGGTGCTCTCCGCGCGGCGCAGGGCGGCGGCCGCGCCGGACACCATGCGGACCCGGTCCTCCAGGGTCCGGGCGCGGGCCGCGACGGTGGGCGCGTCACCCCGGACGAGGGCGAGCTCCGTCTCCAGGGAGGCCCGTTCCCGGTCCAGGGCCTCGCGGCGGGAGGCCCTGGCCGCGGCGCGCTCGGCGGCGGCGAGCCGGTCGGCGCTGCGCGCGGCGTGTTCCCGTTCGGCGCGGGCGAGCCGTTCACGGGCGGCGTGCAGGCCGGCGGCCGAGGCCTGGGCCGCGGCGTGCCGGGAGCTCAGGTCGGCGCTCTGGGCGAGGAGTTCGGCGGTGGTGGCGTCCCCCGCGGCGGCCGCGGCCTGGGCGCGGGCTTCCCCGGCGGCGGCGAGGCGGCGCTCGACGGCCGCGCGGGCCGCTTCGGCGCCTTCGAGGAGGGCGTGGGCGTCGTCCTCGGCGGCGCGGTCCACATGGCCGGGCGCGGGGCGCGCCGGGGCGGGGTGTTCCGCCGATCCGCAGACGGCACAGGGCTCCCCGGCCACCAGGGCCCCGGCGAGCTCGGCGGCGATGCCGCGCAGCCGGGCCTCCTTGAGCTCCAGCCAGCGTTCCCGGGCGGCGGCCGACTCCTCGCGCGCGGTGAGCAGTTCGGCTTCGGCCCGTTCGGCGTCGGCGGCGAAGGCGTCGCGCCGCCGGGCGGCCTCCAGGTGCATGCGGGCGGGTTCCAGGCGGCCCGCGAGCTGCTCGGCCAGGGTCGCGGCCTGCTGGGCGGCGTCCAGGCGCTCCCGCAGGGTGGCCCGCAGGGACTCCCATCGCTCCAGCCACTCGGCGGACTCCTGGTGCTGCTCCTCGGCAGCCCGCGATTCCCGTTCCAGGTCGGCCCGTTCGCGCCCGATCTCGGCGCTGCGCTGTTCGGCCCGGTGGGCGGCGCCCAGCGCGCCGAGGTCCTCGCGCAGCCGTTGCTCGACGGCGGCCAGTTGCTCGGCGCCCGCTTCGGCGAGGGGCGGCGGGAGCTCGGCGCGGGCGGCCGCCTCGGCGTGGGCGGCGGCCAGGTGCGCGGCAAAGGCCGCACCGCGCAGTTCCAGGGCGGGGGCCACCAGGGCGCCCCGGCGGGCGCGGTCCAGCAGGGCGCGCACCCGCTCCCGTTCGGGCGCGGCCTCGGCGAGCACGGCGGTCCGGCGGACGGTCTCCGCGTGGCGGCGCTGGAGCCGGTCCAGTTCCCGGGCGTCCTCGGCGGCCCGGCGGGCGGCGGCGTGCCGCCCCTCGACGGCGGCCAGGGCGTATTCGGCGACGGTCAGCCGCTCCCGGGCGGAGCACCGGGCGACGGCGGCCCAGGCGCGGACGGCCTCGGCGAGCCCGGGGTCGCCCGGCTGGTGCCGGGGCAGCGGCCAGGCCCGCAGGTCAGCGCCGTCGCCGGCGGCCTGGGCGAGCCGCTGGGCGGTGTGCAGCACCTTCTCGTCCCCGGCGCGCACCCTGGCCTCGGCGGCGCGGCGGCGTTCGCCGAGGACGGCCTCGACGGCGGCGAAGCGGCGGGTGTCGAAGAGCCGGCCCAGCAGGCGGCCGCGGGCGGCCTCGTCGGCGCGCAGGAAGCGGGCGAACTCCCCCTGCGGCAGCAGCACCACCTGGCAGAACTGCTCGCGGCTCATGCCGAGCAGCTGCTCGATCTCCTCGCCGATCTCCTGGTGGGAGCGGCTGAGCGGCTGCCAGCCCTCGCCGGTGTGCTCGCGCAGCAGGCTCTGCGCCTTGTCCTTGGTGGTGCCGGTGCCGCGTTTCTTGGGGCGGTCCTGCTCGGGACGCCGGGTGATCTCCAGACGGCGTCCGCCGGCGGTGAGTTCGAGGGTGACCTGGGTGGGGGTGCCGGCGGCGGCGTGGTCGCTGCGCAGGCTGGTGCCGGGGGCCTGGCGGGGTCCGGGGACGGAGCCGTAGAGGGCGTAGCAGACGGCGTCGAGGACGGAGGTCTTGCCGGCGCCGGTGGGGCCGTGCAGCAGGAAGATCCCGGCGCCCGAAAGGGCGTCGAAGTCGATCCGCTGGGCGTCGGCGAAGGGCCCGAAGGCGGTGACTTCGAGCCGGTGCAGCCTCATCGGTGGGTCTCCTGGCGGCTGTCGTCGGTCCGTACGTCGTCGAAGGCGCTGCGCAGGACGTCCCGTTCGGCCTCGTCGGCGTGGCCGCCGCCGCGTACGTGGGCGACGAAGTCCTCGGCAATCTCCTGGTCGCTGCGTCCCTTGAGGCGCTGGGCGTAGGAGGCGCCGCTGTCCTCCTCGCGGCCTTCGGGCTCGAAGGCGAGGCTGAGGGTGTGGGGGAAGCGGACGGCGAGGCGGGCCATGGGGTCGTCCGGGCGGACCGCGTCGGTGAGGGTGGCCTCGACCCAGGAGTCCGTGTGCGCGGCGTGGGCCGGGTCTTCCAGCAGCTCTTCCAGGCGTCCGCGCAGCCGGGCGAGGGCGCGCGGCACGGGGGTGTCGATGCGTTCGGCGCCGGTGAGCGCGCCTCCAGCGCCGATCTCGATCAGCCACATGCTCTTGCGGTGGCCGGCCTCGGAGAAGGAGTAGGCGAGGGGGGAGCCGCAGTAGCGGATCCGCTCACCGATCGTCTGGCAGCCGTGGAGGTGGCCGAGGGCGACGTAGTCCACCCCGTCGAAGACGGAGGCGGGTACGGCGTCGACGCCGCCGACGGTGATGTCGCGCTCGCTGTCACTGGTCTGCCCGCCGGTGACGAAGGCGTGGGCGAGGACGACGGAGCGGGTGCCGGGGGCGCGGGCGGCCAGGTCGGCGCGGATGCGGTCCATGGCCGCGCCGAGGACGGCCTCATGGCTGACCCGCTCCGCGTCGAACTGGTCCTTGACCAGGGCCGGTTCGAGGTAGGGCAAGCCGTACAGGGCCACCTCGCCGTGTGCGTCGGCCAGGACCACGGGGTCGGCGCAGCCGGCCGGGTCGGTCCTGAGGTGGATGCCGGCCCGGCCGATGAGCCCGGCCCCGACCCCGAGCCTGCGGGCGGAGTCGTGGTTGCCGGAGATCATGACGGTGGGCACGCCGAGTTCGGCGAGGCGGTGCAGGGCCCGGTCGTACAGCTCGACGGCGGGCAACGGGGGCACGGCCCGGTCGTAGACGTCCCCGGCGACGAGGACGGCGTCGACCTCGCGCTCGCGTGCGGTCTCGACGAGGTGGTCGACGAAGGCGGCCTGGGCGCCGAGCAGGCTCACGCGGTGGAAGGCCCGGCCGAGGTGCCAGTCGGAGGTGTGCAGGAACTTCACTCGACCGCTCCGACCCGCACGCTCGTTCTCCTTCGTGGCTCCGCACCGACCCTCCAGGCTACCCGTCGCCCGGGGGCTCCCCCGCTTCCGGCCGGCGGCCGGGGCCCCGTCCCCGGCGGGGCCGGGACGTCCGCGTGACCGGATCGATGCGCACGCGCGGCGCCATCAGGACGCACGCGCGGCGGGACCGGGGCGCCCGGGCGGCTGGACCGGAGTGCTCGGGCGGCGGCCCAGGGTGCCCGGGCGGCCGGACCGGGGCGCTGGGCCCTCGCCGGGTCCACCAGTAGCCGAACCCCCGGGCGCCCGGCGCTCAGCCCTCGCTGTATGCCTCACCGCCGAGTTCGAAGCCCGCGGTCCCGGCCGTGACGTCGGCGAGCCAGGCGCGGAAGGCGTCGACGTCTGTCTCGGGGAGGCCGATCTCGAGCGAGACCGCTTCCCCGTACCGCACGTCCAGCACCACCCGGCCGGTGGAGCGCAGGTCGTTCTCGGTCTTTCCGGCCCGCTGGTGGTCGACGGTGACGGTGGCCAGGCGGTAGCGCCGCCGGGTCACGGTGCCCACCTCGTCGAGGGCTTCGCCGACGACTCCGCCGTAGGCCCTGATCAGGCCGCCCGCGCCGAGCTTCACACCGCCGTAGTAGCGGGTGACGACGGCCACGGCGTAACGCACGTCACGGCGCAGGAGCATCTGCAGCATCGGGACTCCGGCGGTGCCGCCGGGCTCGCCGTCGTCGCTCGCCTTCTGCACGGACGCGTCGGCGCCGATGACGTAGGCGAAGCAGTTGTGCGAGGCGGTGGGGTGCTCCTTGCGGACGCGCGCGACGAAGTCCTGCGCCTCCTGCTCGGTCGCGGCGGGTGCGAGCGAGCACAGGAAGCGCGAGCGGTTGATCTCGGACTCGTGCGCGCCCGCGCGGGCCACCGTCACGTACTGGTCTGGCGTCACCGCTCCACCCTACGGGGAATCGGACACGTGTCCTTTCGGTTGATCCGCTACATCCGGCAGATCCGGTGGAGCGGACCCAGACCAGCAGAAGGCGGCACACGTGTACGGCGACCAGGCGACCATCCGCAGGATCCTCACCGAACTGGGCGACACCTGGGCCGTGGTGGGCCTCTCCGACAACCAGGACCGGGCGGCCTACGGGGTGGCGCGCGTGCTCCAGCGGTTCGGCAAGCGCGTGGTGCCCGTCCACCCGAAGGCACAAACGGTGCACGGCGAACCCGGTTACCCCTCGCTGGAGGCGATCCCCTTCCGGGTGGACGTGGTGGACGTGTTCGTGAACAGCGGGCTCGCGGGGCCGGTCGCCGACCAGGCGGTCGCGATCGGCGCCGACGCCGTCTGGTTCCAGCTCGGCGTGGTGGACGAGGCCGCCTACCGGCGCACCCGGGAGGCCGGGCTGGCCATGGTGATGGACCGCTGCCCGGCGATCGAGATCCCCGCCCTGTAGCGTCCGGCAGCCTGCCGCCGGTCCGGCCTGCCCTCGCGGCGCAGGCCGGGGACGACCCAGCGCTAAGGCTGCGCCGTCGCGCGTTCCTCGGCCTCCGCCAGTGCCGCCAGCCCGCGCAGCTGTTCGGGGGTGATCCCGTCGGGGATCGGCACCGGCGCGGGGGTGCGCAGTGGCGGCTGCCAGCCGGTCTCGGGCTCCCAGCGCCGCACGACCCGCGCCGGAGCGCCCGCGACCACGGCGTGGTCCGGTACCTGGCCCCGTACGACGGCACCCGCGGCGACCACGACGTTGCGGCCCAGCCGCGCGCCGGGCAGGACGACGGCGCCGGTGCCGAGCCAGCAGCCCGGCCCGATCTCGACGGGGGCGCTGCGCGGCCACTGCTTGCCGACCGGCTCGTGCGGGTCGTCGTAACTGTGGTTCGTGGAGGTGATGTAGACCCCGGGCCCGCAGAAGGTGTCGTCCCCGATGGTGATCCGGGTGTCGGCGATGACGTGGCTGTCCCGGCCGATGACCACCCCGTTGCCCAGGACCAGCACCGGCTCCGTACCGAGGTCGAGGTCCGGCATCATCCCGGCGGTGAGGGTGACCCGCTCGCCGATGATGCAGTGGTCGCCGAGCCGGATCCAGGGCTCGCCGAAGACCGTGCCCTGGGGGAAGGCCAGCCGGGTCCCGTGTCCGATCGCGCCGAACCGCAGCCGTCCCGGGGTGTGCGCGGTGACCGCACCGGCCTGCTGCATCCAGGACCAGCCGGCGTGGACCGCGCGGCTCGCCAGCCGGCGGCGCAGAGCCGTCAGAGAGGAGAACGTGTTCTGGTTCTTCGGCACCCGGCCACGGTAGTGCGCCGGACGCCGGGCGCCCGGACCGCCGTCCTGTGATGTTCACCCCATCTCGGGTGAGCCCCGGCGCGTGCCCTACGGTGCCGGTAGCGCGGCATCCGGACAGCGGAGGAAACGAGCATGACGCACCAGTCGACGACGCACGGGCAGGCACTGATCGCGGCGGTGGGCGGCAAGCAGCCGTCCGTCGACCCCACGGCCTTCACCGCACCCACCTCGGTCGTCATCGGCGACGTCGCCCTGGCCGCCGGTGCGAGCGTCTGGTATTCGGCGGTGCTGCGCGCGGACTTCGGTCCGATCGCGCTCGGGGCGGACAGCAACGTGCAGGACAACTGCACGGTGCACGTGGACCCCGGCTTCCCGGTCTCCATCGGCGACCGCGTCTCCGTCGGTCACAACGCCGTCGTGCACGGCTGCACCATCGAGGACGACTGCCTGATCGGCATGGGCGCGACGGTCCTGAACGGCGCGGTGATCGGCGCGGGCTCGCTGGTGGCCGCGCAGGCGCTGGTGCCGCAGGGCATGGTGGTCCCGCCCGGCTCGCTGGTCGCGGGCGTGCCGGCCAAGGTGCGGCGCGAGCTGACCGAGGAGGAGCGCGAGGGCATCAAGGTCAACGCGGCGATGTACGTGCAGTTGGCGGAGCAGCACCGCGCATCGGTGACGCCGGCCGCGTAGCCGGCGGAGCCGGACCCGCTGCGGCGCCGGCGGCAGACAGGTCGGCCCGGCGGCAGACCGGGCCGGGGACCGCCCGGGCCCCGCCCCCGCACCCGCCCCGGTCGCCGCAGGGCGACCGGTACGTGAGCGCCG
This sequence comes from Streptomyces sp. CB00455, assembly GCF_001905445.1. GTDB lineage: Bacteria > Actinomycetota > Actinomycetes > Streptomycetales > Streptomycetaceae > Streptomyces. Next base: position 666,606 of record NZ_LIVQ01000005.1, read on the forward strand.
AGGGTCAGTCCGTGGCCGACGCCGTACCCACCGGCTCGGCGGCGGCGGGGCGCGCCGCCGCGGCGGCCTTCTTCATCCGGGCCCGCAGCACCAGTGTCACTGCCAGGCCGAACAGCACCGCCAGTCCCAGCGCCAGCCACGAGAACCGCTTCAGCCACGGCTCCGCGACGATCCCGACCGAGTAGATGACGGCCGTGGTGCCGCCCGCCCAGAGGATCCCGCCGAGGACGTTGGCGATGAGGAAGCGCCAGTACGGCATGTGCAGCACGCCGGCCAGCGGCCCGGCGAAGATCCGCAGCAGGGCGACGAACCGCCCGAAGAAGACGGCCCACATCCCCCACCGCTCGAAGGACCGTTCCGCCACGGCCACGTGGTCCGGTCCGAAGTGCTTGGGGAAGCGCCGTCCCAGCCGGTCCAGCAGCGGCTTGCCGCCCCGGCGCCCGATCGCGTAGCCGATGGAGTCGCCCACGATCGCCCCCACGGTGGCGCAGACGCCCAGCACCACCGGGTCGATCTCACCGTGCTGCGATGCCAGCAGCGCCGAGCTGACGAGGATGATCTCCCCCGGCAGCGGGATGCCGAGGCTCTCCAGGCCGATGACCAGACCCACCAGGAGGTAGATGCTGACCGCCGGAATCGTCTCCAGCCATTCCTGGATGTGCACCGGTACGTCCTCCCGAGTCGTCCGAGTCGTCCCGGCGCGCCCCCTGCGACACGCCGAACGGGCAGCCTATCCGCTCCCCATGACCGCCTCCGCCGCCGGAGACGGCCCGCCCGGGAAACGGCCCGCGAACACCTCCTGGCGGCCGGAACCCAGCACCCGGCCGTGCGGTCACGGGTCCGGGAGGGCGGTCCGGAGGGCGCCGCACGGGCGGGTCACGCTCGATCCCCGAGGGGCCGGCGTGCATCCCGGGCCGCCCCGGCGGCTGTCGAGCACGACGCCGACGGGAGGGGGAGGCCGGGTTCCCGCTCTACGGGCGAGCCCGGGGGCCGCGTGCGGGTTCAGCCCTGCGGCGGCTGGGGCCGGGAGTCGGCGTCGTGTCGGCCTTCGTCCCGGGTCCGGACCCGGGCTTCTGTGCGGTGCCCGCGCGCGATGTAGTCCCGTACGACCGCCTCCACCGCGTCCTGCGGCGATCCGACCCCGGCGAGCACCATGACTTCCACCACGAGCTCCGCGTCGAGGCTGATGTTGATCCTGGCCACCGCTACCCCCTCCATCGTCGTGCGAGGGACTCTAGCGCTGTGACCGGAAGGGTTCACCGGGTCGCGGCACCAGCAGCCGCGTACCGCGGACGGCCCCCGCCCGGGAGGGGCGGGGGCCGTCCGCGGCGGGGCCGGGAAGCGGTTACGCGTTCGGGCGCAGGGTCCAGACGACGGTCATCTCGCCGGTCACGGCCTCGTCCTCGCGCTGGATGGCGACCATGACGGGGAACTCGGGGCGGCCGCCCGCGTCGAGCTCGGCCACGACCTCCGCCGCCGGGCGGCCCAGGGTCGCGGTGGCGGTCACGACGCCCTTGGCGAGCTTCTTGTAGCCGATCTCGGCCTTCACCGCGAGGGGTACGGCGCGCGAGAGCTGCTCGCCGAAGGCGGCCAGGACGATCGCGCCGCTCGCGGACTCGGCGAGGGTGAACATGGCGCCGGCGTGCGGGCCGCCGACGTGGTTGTGGAAGTCGGGCTGGTCCGGAAGGCGGACGACCGCGCGCTCGGGGGTGGTCTCCAGGAACTGGAGGTTCAGGGTCCGGGCCATCGGCACCGTCGCGGCGAGCAGTTCGCCCACGTTCATCTGGTCTGCGCTCATGAACCGCTATGTTACCCACGAGTAGATGCGCTTGGCCAGACACGAGTAGATGCGCTTGGCCAGAGCGGGCACGGGGGCGGCCGTGGCCCTCCTCGGCGGCTCCCACTATCGTTACCGGCCATGTGGCCAGGACAGCAGCAGCCGCCCGGGGGCGAGCAGAACCCCCAGGACGCGCAACAGAACCCGTACCAGCAGCAGTCGGGACAGCCGGGACAGCCGAACCCGTACCAGCAGCAGCCGGGCTACGGGTACCCGCAGCCGGGCTACCAGACGCCCCCGCCCGTCCAGCCGTGGGGCCAGCAGCCGCCGCAGGCCCCGCCGCCGGGGGGCGGAGGCAGCCCGTACTCCACCAAGACCGTCGCCATCGTCGCGGCCGCCGCCGTCGTGGTGGCCGCCGCCGCGACCGGCGCCTTCGTCCTGACCCGGGACGGCAAGACCGACCAGGCCGACAAGCCGCCCGCGGCCTCCTCCGCCCCGCCGTCGGCCGCGCCCGCCCCGGCCGGCAGCAGCCCGAACCCGCGGGCCGGCGGGGAGAACAAGCCGTTGATCCCGGGGTGGAAGGTCGTGGTCAACCCGACTCACGGCACCGCCTTCGACGTCCCACCGGAGTGGAACGTGCTGGGCTCCGGCATGTCCGTGGGCTTCGAGGACGAAGCGAAGAAGGACGGCTCGCCCTTCGTGATGATGTCCGCACCGGCCTACCTCAAGGAGGACTGGTGCAAGGTCGATTCCAACAAGGACGGCCGCGAGGAGACCAAGTCGCTGGCCGGCACCGGGACCAAGGGCGGTCAGGGCGCGAAGGACACCGCCGAGCTCTCGCGCAACGCGGCGGGCAGCTGGGCGTACGCCGCGTACGGCCAGCCGCAGCCCCAGGAAGTCACCAAGATCAGCGAGTCCAAGGAGTACACCACTGCGTCGGGTCTCAAGGGTCACGTGGCCACGGCGACCGTGAGCGGTTTGCCGAAGGCGACCAAGTGCGACTCCGACGGCAAGTCCATCGCCTTCAGCTTCAAGAACGCCAAGGGTGACTTCGCCAGCTGGGTCCTCTACAGCGCCGCGGGCGTTCCGGACGAGGTCAGCCAGGAGACGCAGGAGAAGATCCTGAGCACGGTCCGCCTCAGCACGGGCTGATCGGCCGCCGGCGCCGCCCAGGTCCGGCAATCCGTTTGGATTCCCGGACCGGGGCGGGGATAGTCCGGGTGTGAGTTCTCCTTCCCCCGCCCCGTCCGCGACACCCGCGCGCCCCCGCCGGCCCGCCTGGGCGGGCCGCAACTACACCCTGCTGACGGGTGCGGCGGTCGTGACGAACCTGGGCAGCCACGGAGCACTCATCGCGGCCGCCTTCGCGGTCCTGGAGGCCGGCGGCTCCGGGGGCGACGTCGGCCTGGTCGCCGCCGCCCGCACGCTGCCGCTCGTCCTCTTCCTCCTCATAGGCGGCGCCCTGGCGGACCGGCTGCCGCGCCACCGCGTGATGGTCGCGGCCAACGCCCTGAACTGCCTCTCGCAGGCGGCCTTCGCGCTGCTCGTCCTCACCGGCGAGCCCCGGCTGTGGCAGATGATGCTGCTGACCGCGCTGTGCGGCACCGGCACGGCCTTCTTCAATCCGGCCGCCGAAGGCATGCTCCTCTCCACCGTCTCCGGGGAGCACGCCAACCGCGCCTTCGCGCTCTTCCGCATGGCGATGAACGGCGCGGGCATCGGCGGCGCCGCGCTCGGCGGCGCGCTGATCGCCGCCGTCGGACCCGGCTGGGTGCTCGCCGTGGACGCGGCGGCCTTCGCCATCGCGGGCGCCCTGCGGGCCTTCCTCGACGTGGGCCACATCGCCGACCGGGCCCCCGGCGGTGGTCTCCTGGCCGATCTGCGCGAGGGCTGGGTCGAGTTCAGGACACGGCCCTGGCTGTGGAGCATCGTGCTGCAATTCTCGGTCGTGGTCGCCGTCGTGGGCGCCGCGGAGGCGGTCTACGGTCCGCTGGTCGCGCGGGACCGGCTGGGCGGGCCCGCGCCCTGGGGCCTGGCCCTGGCCCTCTTCGGCGCGGGCACCATCGCCGGCGCCGTCCTGATGATGCTGTGGAAGCCGCGCCGGCTGCTGCTGGTGGGCACCTTGTGCGTGTTCCCGCTGGCCCTGCCGTCGGCGGGCCTGGCCCTGCCGCTGCCGGTGTGGGGGCTGTGCGCCGTGATGTTCGCCAGCGGGGCCGCCATCGAGGTCTTCGGCGTGAACTGGATGACCACCATGCACCAGGAGATCCCCGAGGGGAAGTTCTCCCGGGTCTCGGCCTACGACTGGTTCGGCTCGGTGTCGATGCTGCCGCTGGCCACCGCCTTCGCCGGCCCGGCCGAGTCGGCCTTCGGCCGCACCCCGGCGCTGTGGGGCTGCGCGGGCCTGGTGGTCCTGGTCACCGCCCTGGTCCTGCTGGTCCCGGACGTCCGCCGCATGAGGCGGCGGCGCCCGCACGCCCGGTCGCCCGTGGTCCCGGCTCCCGCGTCTCCCCTTCCCACCGGGCCCAGCCCCGCCGGGACCTGAGGCACGGGTCCCCGAACCGCCCCGCCGCGCGCCGTCCGCCGATCGCCCGCCGGCGGGCGGCCCGCCGGCCGCCGGGCGGCTCACCCGAGACTGAACGCTCCGGCCGGCGGCGGCGGAGAGGCCACCGCGTCCGCGTCGGCCACCGGGAGCGCGCCCCGCGCGAACCGGACCGGCCCGTCCCCGTACTCCACCCGCGCCGGGAAGGCGTCGGAGGCGCATCTGCGCGCCAGCGCGGCCACCTCCAGCGGAGCGTCACAGGCCAGCAGCACCGCATTGCCGAAACGGCGCCCGCGCAGTACGGACGGTTCCGCGATCAGCGCCAGCTCCCGGAACACCGCCCCGAAGTTGGCCAGTTGGGCGCGCAGGAAGTCGAAGGGCGCCCCATCGGCAAGGTTCGCCGCGTACAGCCCGCCGGGCCTGAGCACGCGGGCCGCCTGGCGCGCGTACTCCACCGACGTCAGCTGCGCCGGCACCCGCGCGCCGCCGAAGACGTCGGCGACCAGCACGTCCGCGCTCCGCGCCGGCGCCGCCTCCAGCCAGGCCCGGGCGTCGGCGACGTGCACCGTGATGTCGGCGCCCCGGGGCACCGGCAGGTGCGCGGCGACCAGATCCACCAGACCGGCGTCGAACTCGACGACCTGCTGCCGCGATCCCGGCCGGGTCACCGCGGCGTAGCGCGGCAGGGTGAGGGCGCCGCCGCCCAGGTGCAGCAGGTCGAGGGCGAGCCCCGGAGCGGCCACGCAGTCCAGGACGTGCGCGAGGCGGCGCACGTACTCGAACTCGAGGTGCTGCGGGTCGTCCAGGTCGACGTACGACTGCGGGGCCCCGTCGACGGTCAGCAGCCAGGCCCGCTCCCGGTCCACGTCCGGCATCAGCTTGGCGGTGCCCTGGCCCACCTCCCGGATCACGGGGATCCGCTCGTCACCCTGCCCGTCGGTCTCTTCGTCGCCCTGCCGGTCGGCCCGTTCGTCGCTCACCGCTCCATTGTCCGGCAGGTCGCGGGCCGCCCCTGCCTTCGGGACCGCCGGCCCTGCCCCTATGTCCGCGGCGGCCCGGACCAGAGCGCGGCCGCCTCGGCCGCGTGGCCGACCGCTTGCGCCAGGCCCGCCCGGGCGGCCGGGTCCCGCCGGGCCGGGTCCAGCACGTTGCGGCCGAATGCCTTGCGCGCCGCCGGCGAAGGCGTGATGAGCAGCACCCGCGCGCCCGCCTCCCGCAGCCCGGCGGCCTGCGCCGCCGGCGAGGGGACGAGAGCGGAACCGAGTGCGAGGGGGGCGATGACCACCACGCGCGCGTACCCGGCGGCCAGATCGGCGTTGGTGGCGGAACGGACGCCGCCGTCGATGTACCGGCGTCCGCCGATCGTGGCGGGCGGCCACACCCCCGGTACCGCGCAGCTCGCCGAGACCGCGTCGAGCAGCCCGGCCCCGCTCTCGCGGTCGAAGGCCCGGAACTCGCCGGTGAGCGCGTCGACCGCGGTGACGACGAACCGCCGCCGCGGCCACTCGTGGGAGACCAGGCGGGCCTCCAGCACCTTGCGGCGCTCGCCCTCCGGGCCCGTGTCGGCGGCCAGCGCGACGGCGCCGATCCGCCGCCGGTAGGCCGTGGCGTCCCGCGAGCGGGCCATCGTGACGGCGTACCGCGCGATGAGCCCCGCCCCCAGCCGGGCCGGGAGTTCCCCGCCCGGGTCGCCGAGCTGGCGCTCGTACAGCTCCTGCGGTCCGAGCAGTCCCGACGTCAGCTGTGCACCGACGACCGAACCCGCGGAGGTGCCGACGACGAGGTCGGCGGTGGTGAGGTCCACTCCCGCGCGGGCCAGGCCGTACAGGATCCCGCACTCCCAGCCGACGCCGGCCAGTCCTCCGCCGCCGAGCACCAGTGCCGTGTCGCCGCCCATCTCCGACCGCCCCTCCGCGATGCCTGTGGTGACGGCAGTCTGGCGCAGCAGGTCCGCCGCCACCACAGGGGGGCCGGGATCAGGCCCGCCGGGTCACCCCAGTACGGCCGTGACCGTGCCCGCGCCGACGGTCCGTCCGCCCTCGCGGACGGCGAAGCCGAGGCCCGGCTCCAACGGGACGTCCCGTCCGAGCTCGACGGTCATCGTGACCGTCTCCCCCGGCCGGGCCGCGCCGGCCCCGCCCAGGTCCACGTCCCCCACCACGTCGGCGGTCCGGATGTAGAACTGCGGCCGGTAGCCGGTGACGACCGGTGTCCTGCGGCCTCCTTCGCGCCCGGAGAGCACGTACACCCGGGCGGTGAAGCGCCGCGTGGGCGTCACGCTGCCGGGAGCGGCCACCACGTGCCCGCGGCGCACCCCGTCCCGGGGCACCCCGCGCAGGAGCAGCGCGACGTTGTCGCCGGCCTCGGCGGACTCCATCGGCTTGCCGAAGGTCTCCAGCCCGGTGACGACCGTCCGGGCCGGCTCCCCGTCGCCGCCGAGCACGCTCACGGGGTCGCCGAGGCGTACGCGGCCGCGCTCGACGGCGCCCGTCACGACGGTCCCGCGCCCGGTGATGGTCAGGACGTTCTCCACCGGCAGCAGGAACGGCGCATCGGTGTAGCGCACCGGCGTGGGCACGTAGGTGTCGACGGCGTCCAGCAGCGCCTGGACCGCCCCCGTCCACTGCGGGTCGCCTTGCAGCGCCCCCAGTCCGGAGACCCGTACGACCGGCGCCGTCTCGCCTCCGTAGCCGTGCGCGGTGAGCAGTTCGCGGACCTCCAGCTCGACCAGGTCGGTGAGTTCGGGGTCCCCGGCGTCGGCCTTGTTCAGGGCCACCACGATGTGGTCGACGCCGACCTGCCGGGCGAGGAGCACGTGCTCGGCGGTCTGCGGCATGACCCCGTCGAGCGCGGAGACCACGAGGATCGCGCCGTCGAGCTGCGCGGCGCCGGTGACCATGTTCTTGACGTAGTCGGCGTGGCCGGGCATGTCGACGTGGGCGTAGTGGCGGGTGTCGGTCTCGTACTCGACGTGCGTGAGGTTGATGGTGATCCCGCGCCGGGCCTCCTCGGGGGCCCGGTCGATGCGGTCGAAGGGCACGAAGGAGGCGCCCCCGCGCTCGGCGAGGACCTTGGTGATGGCGGCGGTGAGGGTGGTCTTGCCGTGGTCGACGTGACCCATGGTGCCGATGTTGAGGTGCGGCTTGGTCCGCACGAAGGCCGTCTTGGCCATGATGTCTTCCCCTGGGCTCGAAGCCTGAACGGGACCCCTGGACCGGGCCGACCCTCCCCCTGCGGGGTCCGCCGGACGATCCGGGAAGGGTCAGCTTCGTGCGCCGTCGTATGCGGCGAAGGGGAATGCCTCTGCGAATGCGGCAGCCTTCGGCGCGTCCGCGACTGCGGACGGTGCGACGAGGAAGGCGTACCGGGACATGCCCCTGATGCTGCCCGACCGCTCCTGGCGCGTCGAGTGGATTTCCGCGGCGGCCGGGCCTGTTGGCACCGGTGCCGGGCCGGGGCCCGGCAGGGGTCCTTGCCAGGGCCCCGGGGTCCTGTCAGAGGTCCTTGCCGAGGTTCCTGAGCGCCTCGCGCACCGACAGCGGGGACAGGGAGGCGCGTTCGGCCTCGACGAAGGCGCGTACCGCGGCCGGATCGGTCTTGGCGTACTCCCGCAGGCACCAGCCGATGGCCTTGCGGAGGAAGAAGTCCGGGTGGGCCGCCCGGCGGCGGCAGTAGCCGAAGAGGCGGTCGGTGTCGGTGGCGGACTTGTAGCCGAGCTGGTGGAGCAGGGCAGCGCGGGCGAGCCACAGGTCCTCGTCCCCGATCCATTCGTCCATCGCCTCGGCCAGGGCCGGATGGGCGGCGACGAGCGGGCCGACGGTCCGTGCGGCGAGCAGGTCGGCCGTGTCCCACCACGGCACGGTGGTGATCAGGTGCCGTACCACCGGCAGCAGGGCCGGGGAGCAGCGGAAGACGTGCCGGCGCAGGTAGTCCACCGCGAAGTAGTGGTATTCACGCTCCGGCAGCCGCCAGCAGCGCAGTGCGAGCGCCGCGCAGTCCGCCTCCGACGGCAGCGGCATGTCCTTGGTCACCGTCTTCGACAGTGCGCGGCGCAGGGGGGTGGGGATCCCGAGGAAGGGGGCGACGTCCTTCATGTACGCGGCCATGGCGCGCGCCCGCGCCGGGTCGCCCGCGGCCGCGTACGTCTGCGTCAGGCGCTCCAGGAGGGTGTCCGCGAGGGCGCTGTGCGGGGCCCTGGGGGGTCGCCGGTCGTTCGGCAGCATGAGGCACAGATTACGGCGGGGTGTCGTACAGGTCGGCTAGTCTCCCCGGATGTCCCTCCTCCTCGCGCCGTGGACCCGGCTGTGCCTGCTCGTGGTGCTGCTCGTGGCCGCCGGTGTGTGCGTGCTGCTGTTCGAGCCCCAGCGCATCCTGTCGGAGGGCCGGCCCCCGGGTGTGCCGGTGGGCGCGGCGGCCTTGCTCTTCGCCGCCGGGTACGGGATCTGCGCGGCGGCCTTCGTGCCGCGCCCCCTGCTCAACCTGGCCGCGGGAGCCGTCTTCGGCACGCAGTTCGGCCTGGTGGCGGCGGTCGGCGGCACCGTGCTGGGCGCCGGGATCGCCTTCGGTCTGGGGCGCGTCATGGGGCAGGAGGCCCTGCGCCCGTTCCTGCGCGGCCGCTGGCTCCAGGCGGCCGACGGCCAGCTCAGCCGGCACGGCTTCCGCTCGATGCTCGCGGTCCGGCTCTTCCCCGGGGTGCCGTTCGTGGTGGCCAACTACTGCGCCGCGGTGTCGCGGTGCGGGTGGCTGCCCTTCCTGTCCGCGACGGCGCTCGGCGTGGTCCCGAACACCGCGGCCTATGTGATCGCCGGGGCCAGCGCCTCCTCCCCCGGATCACCCGCGTTCCTGCTCTCCTTCGGCTTCATCGTGGTGTCCGTGGTGGCGGCCGCGGTGGTGGCCTGGCGCAAACGGCACCGCCTCGCACCTGCCCGGATCCACGGGGTCGCCTACGAACCGGCGCCTCAGCACCCCCCTGTGGTCAGCGGCTCACCACACGGGCCCTAGCATCGGACCCGAACTGCCCGACGATCACAAGGACGAGCGCACCCCGACATGAGCTGGTTCGAATCCCTAATCCTCGGTCTCGTCCAGGGGCTTACGGAGTTCCTCCCGATCTCCTCCAGCGCCCACCTGCGGCTGACCGCGGCGTTCGCCGGCTGGCACGATCCCGGAGCGGCCTTCACCGCCATCACCCAGATCGGCACCGAGGCCGCCGTGCTGATCTACTTCCGCAAGGACATCGCGCGGATCATCTCCACGTGGTTCCGCTCGCTGTTCACCAAGGCCCTGCGGTCCGAACAGGACGCGAAGATGGGCTGGCTGGTGATCGTCGGCTCGATCCCGATCGGTGTCCTCGGCCTCGCCTTCAAGGACCAGATCGAGGGGCCGTTCCGCGACCTGCGGCTGACCGCCACCACCCTCATCGTGATGGGTGTCGTCCTCGGCGTCGCCGACCGGCTGGCCGCCCGTGACGAGGAGGGCGGCCGGCACCGCGCCATCCGGGAGCGCAAGACGCTCCGGGAGCTCGGTGTCAAGGACGGCCTGATCTTCGGTCTGTGCCAGGCGATGGCACTGATCCCGGGTGTCTCCCGCTCCGGTGCGACCATCTCGGGCGGCCTGCTGCTGGGCTTCACCCGCGAGGCGGCGGCCCGCTACTCCTTCCTGCTCGCCATCCCCGCCGTCCTGGCCTCGGGCGCGTTCGAGATCAAGGACGTGGTCGAGAGCCCGGGTCACATCTCCTGGGGTCCGACGATCTTCGCGACCGTCATCGCCTTCTTCGTGGGCTACGTCGTCATCGCCTGGTTCATGAAGTTCATCTCCACCAAGAGCTTCATGCCGTTCGTGTGGTATCGGATTGCACTGGGCATCGTGCTGTTCGTGCTGGTCGGGACCGATGTCCTCAGCCCGCACGCAGGCGAGTCCGGCGGCTGAACCAGGGCCTCACAAGGGCCCATGAGCTTGCCGGAGCTGGTCCAGTTGCCGAGTCCGAGGTGTTCGGCGACGGTCTCGTAGAACCAGCCCAGCGACTGGCTGAACGGGAACGGGCGCAGGACCTTCAGTCCGTCGGCGGTGCCGCGGGCGAGAGGCTGGCGGAGACGCCGTCGCCGGAGCCGTCGACCACCAGGAGGGCGGCCTCGTCGAAGCCGCTGGGGTGGAAGGCGGAGGCGGTGTGCGCGAGGTGGTGCTCGACCACCAATACCCGCCGGGGCCGGTGGTGGCCGAACAGGGCGGGGGCGAGGAGTTCGGCGATCAGCTCGGCGTCCGTGCAGATGTTGCTCGGCGTAGGCCAGTCCGGGTTGAAGGCGATGGCGATCTCGTCAACGTCGGCCAGGGTGATGCCGGCCTCGGACAGGCAGTAGGCCGCGGCCACCGCGCAGGAGCGGGAGTCCTTGTGGTGCTTGCGGCGGGAGAAGCGCTCCCCCCGGCGAAGGCGACCACCTTCCCGTCGATGACCAGGCAGGCGGAGGGGTGGAAGCAAAGGGGGAGGAGGGTGCTGCGGTACGGGCCGATTCGGCTGGTGCCCGTCGTCCTCGATCGGCGACCGGTGTTTCCCCTCCACGATCCTTGCCACAGCGACCTCCTCAAGGCCTGGGTTCTCCAGTGCAGAAGCGAAGGCCCGCGATGCACGAGGGCGCACATGCGCCTGTACGCCTGCTGCATGCTGCATACAACCCAGCGACTGGGTCGCTCGTCAGCCTTCGAGCGGGCGGCCCTGTGCTGCCCGCAGGGGGCCAGACCGGAGATCCGCGTGCGAGCAAGTGTCCGTTCGTCTTCGGGGGCCGGGAGCGTGACGGGTATGGACCACACACCGCTGGTCTGGGAGGCGATGCCGAGCGCGACCATCGCCTCGGCGAGTCCCATGCCGTGGCCAGGACAAGGAGCCCAGCCACGGTGAGTACGTCGGTGGTGCAGCCGACCTCCTTCCCGGCGACCAGGGCGCGGCTCTGGGCCTTGGTCGCTGTCCCGCGCAGCGGTAATCGCGGAGCCGACTCAGCCCTCTACTGCATTGCCCTCGTCCGCATGTCCAGATGGTGTCCCGCCGCCGCGCCCCGGCTGCTGAGCGCAACCCTTAAGGACGAGACGCTTGTCGTGGATGCCGTCAGCGGTGAGCGGCGAGTGGCGCTCGATGCGGGGGCTGGCGGTGCCGCCACGACGCACAGTCCCTGGTCCTGTGCTCCAAGTACGGGTACGAGGCGGCAGACCGCGGAATCACGGTCTTCGACGCCGCTTCGGTTCAGAAGCGGCGGGCCTTGCCCGACGGTTCCGGACGGAAGGTGCCGAAGGTCAACGGATTCTGGCACGGTGCCGGGTACGGGGAAGTGGGCAACGAGCCGATCGTCCTGGACGGCACGACGGGACAGGATCGACAGCCCTGCTCGGTCAGTTCCCGGTCGCGGGCAGCCCGCGGTCCCGGTGCGTTCTTCAGGCGCGTGTAGAAGGCGGACCGGGAGACCTGCATCAGCTCACAGGGGCGCTGGGGAACCGCGTGCGGGCACCGGCGCCAGGGTGCGAAGAGGGGTCGTGCTCATCCTCGGTGGGATGAGCACGACCCCTCGTGCGGAGGCTCAGGTTCTCCGCGATGACCGGTCTGCTGGTCTACTGCCGGACGAAGGGCTCGCTACCCTCCGGGGCATAGGCCAGGTCCAGCTCTGCCTGATCTTGATCCGTGGAGTACAGGAAGAACAGGTCGCACGTCGGGCCACCGGCGGCGGCCGTCAACGTGACCTCCGTAGCCGGCCCGACGGAGTCCAGATGCCAGGGTCGCCAGGTACCGGTGAACTTCGTGTCGGCTGACCACGACCCCTTGTGACACACGCTGGGAGGCAGGCTCACCTCTCCGAGCGCACCGTCCTTGAGGAACTGGATCGTGCCCAGGGTCGGCGACTTCCAGGACCCGACGACATGCCGCGCCCTGTCCTCGTCCGTCTGCACGGTGCAGGACACCGCCAGCGGTAGGACGGCCACCAGTGAGCCGACCAGGAAACGGACGCCACTCCTCATCCGACATCTCCCTTCTGGAGCGGGTTACTCGAAGTCACTGGGTCGGGCATAGTTCCCACCTGTCATGTAGTTCTTTGCCTCCCTGGTGATCGCGTCCCTGAGCTGGGACTCCGAGGCCCCGGGGTTGGCCGCAGCGATCCTCTCGCCCATCTGGCGGCCGTACTCGTTGTTCACGAGGTCCGAAAGGTGATCAGCATAGTTGTGGCCTTCCCGGTCGCCGTACGCCTCGTGGGCGTCCGCGACCATCTCGGCGGTCTGGGCCCCGTGCTTGGCCGTGATCATGGCCTGCCAGGTGAAGTGCCGGTAGGCGTTCTGCCCCTCGTTCTCCGCCCCAGGGTATGCGTCCGCCGCTACGTTCGCGGCCCAGCCGGTGATCTGCTTCGCGTCGTAGCAGTCGGCCACGCCGATGTACGCGCAGACCATCAGCTCCGACTTTTTGGCCTTGCCGGTCGCTATCTCGTCGTACGGCTCCGCCCCGGGGATCTGCGTCTGGCTGGGCACCGTCTCGTACTTGAAGTTGGTGTTCTGGCGGTACTCCCTCTCCAGCTGCTGGCCGTAGGCCCGGCGCGCCTTCCTCATCTCGTCCGCGGCGTTGGCCACCAGGCTGCCGATCCACCCGGCCGGCTTGACCCCCACGCTCACCTGGTACGCGGCCAGTGCAGCCTTCCGGTATGGTTCCTCGGCCTTGTTCTGCGCGACGATCGCCTGGTACCTCGGGCCTTCGCCGAGGATCTTCGTTCCGCCCTGACAGCGGTACATCCCGCTGGCGCACTCCTCCAGGGCCAGCCCCGACGGGTCGCTGTACCTGAGCGGGTTGTTGTCGCTGTAGGTGTAAGCGGCCAGAGACTGGGGGTCGGTTGCGACGAAGAGCGGGTCGGCGGAGATGAAGCGGCCTGTGGTGCGGTCGTAGTCGCGGGCTCCGAGGTGGGTGAGGCCGGTGGCCTCGTTAACGCCGCCGAGGAAGCCGCGGGTGCCGGACCAGGTGGTCGGGGCGGTGCCACGGGTGCCGCCGAACGGGGTGGTGCGGCGCTGGTTGAGGGTGCCGGTGGTGGCGTCGATGTTGAGTTCGGCGGTGCCGTGGTGGTCGTTGACCTGGAAGGTGATCTTGTTGTCGTCGGTGCGGACGGCGGTGGCCGTGGCGCCGAGCGGGTAGTAGCGGGTGGCGGTGGCCTTGGCCGCGCCCTTGACGAGGTTGAGCTCGGTGGTGCCGAGGTAGAGCGTCCAGTTCTCGGCGGCCGGGTTGGCGGTGTCGAGGGTGTGACCGATTAGTCGGTTCCCCGAGGTGTCGTAGAGGTAGTCGGTGGTCTTGGTGGTAGTGGTCGCACCGTTCTTGACGCTGTCGGCGACCTGGGCAAGCCGGCCTTCGGTGTTCCAGGTCAGGATCTGGTCGCTGGTCTGGGTGCCGCTGGGCTTGAGGTGCCGTTCGGTGGTGTTGCCGGAGTTGTCGTAGGTGTAGGTCTGGGTGACGGGCGTTCCGGTGCCGCCGGTGACGGTGCTGGTGCCGGTCAGGGTGTGGGGCCGGGCGGCCGTGGGGGCTGGGTAGGTGTAGGTGGTGGTGGCGTTGTTGGCGGTGCTACCCGCCGGGTCGTGCCGGGTCTCGGTGGCCCGGGTGCCGTTGGTGTTGTAGGTCCAGCTGGTCCAGTACGGGGCCGGGCCGCCGAGGGTGGCGCCGGTCGGCGAGGCCGGGCAGGAGCTGCCGGTCGGGGTGAACGCTTCGGTGAGGCGGGTGAGGTAGTCGTAGCTGAAGCACTGCCGGTCGGTGCCGGAGCGCGAGGTGTCGGTGACCGAGGTGACATTGCCGACCTGGTCATAGGTATAGGCGGCGGCGCGGGCTGCGCCGGTGATGCCGTACTGGTCGGTGCGGCTGGAGACCAGTCGCTGGGTGCCCCACTCGTAGCCGAGGGTGACGTAGGTGTCCTTGCCCGCGGTGCCGTTGCTCAGCGTGGACTGCAGCGGCTTGCCGGTGAGGCTGTAGCTCTGGGCGGTGAGGTACTTGCTCAGGCCCTCGGCTGCTGTCATCCGGTGGAGGCCGTCGTAGGTGAACGCGACCGACTCGGAGGCGAGGTTGCCAGCCGCCGGGTAGGCGACCGACTTCACCAGCCCGTCGAGGCGGTAGGTCGTGCCGTTGATGTAGGAGCCGGCCAGGTTCTCCTGACCGGGGACGGACGGGATGGTGACGGTGGTTCGGTTCGGCCGGGACAGCGCGTCGAACAGCGAGTAGGTGGTCTTGTACTCGTAGGTGGTCGCGCCGACGGTGCTGAAACGTGAGGCCGTGGACAGCTGGCCCTTGTTCCCGGACGGGTCCCAGGTCTGCGAGGTGAGCAGCGGTCCGGTGACCGGGCCGTCGTGGGTCTCGATCAGGCGGCCGAGGTTGTCGTAGACGCTGGAGACGGTCTTGCCGCGGCCATCCGTGGTCCTGGTGACCTCGCTGCGGACGTTGTACGTCTTGGTGGAGGTGCCGCTGTCGGGGTCGACGGCCTTGGTCTGGCGGCCGAGCTGGTCGTAGAACCAGGTCCAGACGGTGCCGGACGGGTCGGTCAGCTTGTTCATGTGACCGGCCGGGTCGTAGCCGTAGGTGGTGGCGTCGTACGCGCCGGTCGGGGTGGCCGACTTGTACTGGCGCAGCTCGGTGGTGCGGCCCGCGGCGTCCGTGATGGTGGTCGTCGGGATGCCGCCCTGCGGCGGGGTGAAGGTGACGCGGTCGCCGCCGTACTCGGTGAGCGTGGTGGACAGCGGCGTGCCGACGCCGTTGCCGGCGAGGGTGGTGGCCTTCACCACGCGGCCGAGGCCGTCGTAGGTGTTGGCGGTCTGGGTCTCGACGCCGGTGGGGTCCTCGACCTTGAACAGCGTGGTGGAGGGCGCTCCCGTAGCGTAGTAGGGGGCGTAGCTGAGGGCGGCCTGGCCGCGCTCGTCGTAGAAGGTGTCGGTCAGGATCCGGCCGCCGTTGCCACCCGGGGCCTGGGTCTGCCGGACGCGGCCGAGGCCGTCGTACAGCGTGTAGGTGGTGGCCTGCGAGCCGTCGGCGTTGAGGGTCTTGCTGGTGACGGCGGTGATCGCCCCGTCCGCGATCGCGTACGCGAACTCGTGATTCGGGGTCTGTCCGCCCGATTTGAGGCGGTCGGGCCGCCAGACTTTCAGGGAACGGCCCAGGGCGTCGTACGTGAGATCGCTGCGACGGCCGTTCGCGTCGATGGTGCTGGTGCTCAGACCGCGCATCAGGTCGTAGTCGACCGTGGTGGTCTGGGCGGTGGCGCTGTTGCCGACCGTGGCCGGCGGCGTGGTGAGCGTGGACCTGGTCGCACGTCCGGTGGTCGGGGTGTAGGCGTTGGTGGTGGTACGGGCATCGGTGGACGCGGTGGTGACCGGGCCGGTCGCACCGGTGGTATCGAACTCGGTGGTCGAGACCAGCGCGGTGTCGGTCAGCTTGCGGCCGTACAGGTCGAACGTCGCGGAGCTGTCCAGGTAGGTCGCGCTGGTGCCGGTCTGCGACTTGAGCGTCTCGGTGAGCGTGACGTCGCCCTTGGTGGGGGCGGCGCCGTACGCCTGGCCGTCGTAGCGGAGCCGGGTGTCGGCGAGGACGGCGGAGGTGCCGTCGGCCTGCGTCTCACGGCTGACGTTGGTAGCGCAGGCGGCGGCCACGACCTCGGTCCGGGTGACTCCGTTGAGGATCCAGGACGAGGTGTTGTCCGCGTACGTGGTGCGGGTGCACTTGTTGTCGGTGGCCACGGCGACGTCGCCGAGTTCCTCGACCTGGGTGGTCCGGCCGTAGGTGTCGAATGTGTTGTTGGTGCGGGTCTCGCGCCAGGCGGCACCTGCGCCCTTGTCGAGCGAAGCGAGGGAGCGGGTCACCGCGGTGCCGGTGAGGTTGGCGGTGGTGGTGCCCCAGTCGTTGGTGCGGGTGGCGCTCTGCTTCTTCCACGGCGTGTTGACCGTCTTGGAGAGGATCACGCCGCCGGGCTTGTCGTACTGCTCGGTGCGGTACTCGTAGCCGGCCCACGCCTGGTCGTCGTTGAGGACGGTGCCGTGGCCGTCATCGACGGTGACGCTGCGCTTCTTGGTTTTGTCGGTGGGGTCGTTGCGGTCGCCGTCCATGCCGCGCAGGAACCAGTGCTCGGCCTGGGTGGACATGGCGGCCACGCCGCCGGTCTCCACCCGGGCGCGGGCGTAGCCGCGCCACTGGGACCAGGTCTTGAGCTTGTCCTTGGTCAGGCCGTCCTCGTCGTCGAAGTGCCAGGCGGCGTCGCCGAGGTAGGTGTAGTGGGTGACCATGTCCGGCGCGTGGCCGGTGCGGTCGGTGGCGATCACGGCTTCCACGACGTACTTGTTGAACCACTCGGTGGTCACCGGTACCTCGTCGGACGCCTGGTACTGCTGGGGGAAGCAGCGGGTGTTGTTGGTCTGCGGGGCGGGCAGGTTCGCCCAGTCGCACACCGCTGCTGAGTAGTTGACGTCGAGCTGGCCGCCGAGCTCGTCGGTGATGGTGCCCAAGCGCTGCTTGATGAACGGCGCCCGGCCGTCACCGACCTTGTCGAGCCGGTTGACCATCTGCTTGTAGGCGAAGGTGGTCGGCGGCAGCGCGATCGCCGGCGTCGCGGAGGAGCCGGTGTGCTTGATCGAGTCCAGCAACAGCTGGTAGTCGAAGTCGGCGGTGCCCCACTTGTGCTTCAGGTCCCAGGTGTCGACGGCGGCGTAGCTGCCGTCGGCCTGCAGGGTCTTGGCGACGACCTGGGTGAGGCGGGTGCGGGTGAAGAAGGTCGGGGAGTACTGCCCGGTGCAGTCGGTGCCGTCCTTGCAGTTCCGGTCCCACGGAGTGTCGTACCAGTACTGCCGGTTGGCGTCGATGTTCGCCGGGTCACAGGTGCCCGAGGTGGTCTCCAGGCAGCGCTCGCCGGTACCAAAGTCCACCCGGCCCATCGGCTTCACGGTCGCCGAGTAGATGTCGGACTGCCGCTGGCCGTACTCGATGTGCTCCAGGCGGCCGCCGCGGACGTACGGGGTGCGGTCGGTGGCCTTGAGGTTGCGGCCGTAGTTGTTGGTCTCCTGGGTGTACCAGTAGGTGACGTCGTTGCCGTGGGCGTCGATCACCAGGTCGAGGTTCCAGCGCCAGCCCTGCTGGCACCAGGACGAGGCGAAGTCGGTGCCGTTGCACGGCTCGCCCGCGTTGTTGCCGTAGACCGGCACGGTGTACACGGACTTCGTCTCGGGCTTGCCGCTGGCCCAGTTGGACAGGCGGTTGTAGCCGAAGTAGTAGCGGGTGCCGTCCGAGGTGACCGCCCGGAAGTACTCGCCGTCGTTGTCGCCGTTGGCGCGGTTGACGTCACGGCCACGGGTTACCTGGGTGTTGTCGTCGCCCTTGATCCGCCACTCGTTGGCGCTTACCGGGATCAGTTCACCGGAGTGTCCGGCGAAGCTGATGGTGGCGTTGTCGGTGGCCCAGCACTGGTCGCCGGGGGTGACGCCATTGGTCTTCGGGGCGCCGTCGTCGGCGCACGGCTTGTAGCTGCGCTCGACGAAGCCGGGTGACAGCTCGAAGCCGTCACCGGCCCAGGACGCCTGGTTGTTGCTGTTGGCGGTCCGGCCGTCGATCGCACCGGAGTTGTAGGACAGGCCGAGCTTGGGGGTCAGACCGCCCGGCATGGCGGTCAGCGGCATGTCGTACGACCAGGTGAACGCGCCGCTGTTCAGCGAGGTCGACCACGAGGACGCCGAAGACAGCGGGGTCGCCTTGTAGTCACCGCTGGGACCGGCCGTGTCGGCGGTCGCGGCGAGGACGGTCACCGGTCCGGAGAGGGCCTGCAGGCGCATCGAGCCGGCCGGCGCGGCGGTGTCGGCGGTGACGGTCTGCTTCTCGAGGTCGTTGCCGCCGGGCAGCGGGGTCTGGGTGCGGCACTCCGGCTTCTCCGGAATGGTCAGCACGCAGGCCGGGAGCTGGACCAGGTGCAGGCGGGCGCCGAAGCCGGAGCCGGCCGCCTGCGCGAAATCGCTGTAGTCCACGCTGACCCTGGTCGGCGCGTCGGTGCCGCCGACGGTCAGCAGCACACCGGTGATGCCGGCCTTCCGCGCGAGGTCCTGGCCGAGGACCTCGACCTTGACCTCCTGCGGCGCGGACGCGGGTGCCGCGGACCGGGCCTTGGCGTCGCCCGCGGCGGCGCTCTCCAGCACGACGGGCAGCTTGCCCGCCCGGGCCGGGGCCTGGCCGGCGGGCGCGGGGACGACGCTCGCGCTGCCCGCGCCGGGCCAGCTGGTGTGCTTGGCGGCGGGGGCGCTGACGGTGGTGTCGCCCTTGCGGGCCTTCACCTTGCCGTTAGAGCCCTTCACCGGCTTCTCGGACGAGGCGGCGGCGGGCTTGGTGTACTGGTCGGCGCTGGCGCTGTCGGCAAGCGGCAGGGCGGGCAGCAGCGAGCTGAGCAGGGTGGCGGCGACGACGGCCGGGACTCTGCCT
Organism: Streptomyces sp. CB00455; assembly: GCF_001905445.1. GTDB lineage: Bacteria > Actinomycetota > Actinomycetes > Streptomycetales > Streptomycetaceae > Streptomyces. The sequence continues at coordinate 685,362 of NZ_LIVQ01000005.1, forward strand.
CGGGACCGCCGGTCGGCGGCCCGTGGGGTACTCATCTGTCGGGATTCCTTGTCGATCAGGGATTTTCGCGGCGCGTCCGGATCGGACCGCCGCCGCCCCCGGGCCGGTCGGGGCCGGAAACGGCACGGCGGGTCGGGCGGCCGAGTGGCCACCCGACCCGCCGTCACCGGTCAGAGACCGGACGAGGTGGCCAGCTCGGTGTTGTAGTCGGCCAGCTTGGTGATCTGGGTACCGCTGAGCACGCCCTGGAAGAGCCAGACGTCGTCCAGCTCGCCGGAGAAGTACTCACCCCATGCGCCGGCGTTCCGGTTGCGGCCGAACTGCAGACCGAAGGTGGCCTCGTACGGCTGCGGGGCGCCGGTCCAGGAGATGTGCGGCGTGCAGCCGGTGCTGCCGTCCGGGCATCCCTGGTTCTCCAACTGGCCGTTGACGTACAGGCTCAGCCGGTCGGAGAAGGCGTCGTAGGTGACCGCCAGGTGGGTCCAGTTGTCCAGGACCGAGGTGGCGGGCGTGTGCGTGGTGCTGGTGCGGACGGCGCCGACGGCGTCAGAGTCCCGCACCTCTGCCTGCCACTGGCCCGAGGGCTGCTGGTTGGCGTCCAGGCCCAGGTAGTGCCAGCGGATCGTTACCGCGCTGTTGTTGGCGCCGGGCATGGCCAGCACGGTCATGTCCCGGGTCGGGACGCCCGCGGTGCTGGCCCAACCCGCCAGGCTGAAGCTCTGGCCGGTGTGCAGCGGGACGGCGGTGGTGGCCGCGTAGCCGGTGGAGCCGTCCAGCAGCAGCGTGCCCATGGTGGGCAGCACGCCGCCGTCGGACTTGATGGAGGCTCCGGTGCCGAGCTGGGCGCCCGCCTTGAGCGGGCCCTCGCCGGGGGAGCTCAGCGGGGTGCCGGTCGCCGAGCCGAGCTTCCAGCGGCCGGCCAGCTGCGGGCGCTGCTGGACCATGTCGCGGGCCTCGGTGGAGGTGAGGACGCGGTCGTAGATCCGCACGTCGTCGATGTCGCCCTTGAAGAACTCGGCGTTGGCGCCCTTGCGGTTCACGGCGCCGATCTGGATCGGGCCGGGCTTGGCCCACGGTGCGTTCTGAGTGTAGTCGGCCTCACCGACCAGGTAGCCGTTGATGTAGAGGCGGGTCTTCTTGGCCACGCTGTCGGAGACACCGACCAGGTGGACCCACTCGCCGGTGGCGGAGCTGAAGCAGGGCACGCCATTGACGGTGGTGCCGGGCGTGCAGTCGGCCTGGGCGGCCCGGACCAGGGTGTCGACGGAGGTGTCCTCCTTGTAGCGGCCGAACACCCACTTCTTGCCGTAGGCCGAGTAGTGCAGCGAGAACTCGTTGTTGTGCTCACCGTTCTGGGTCACCGCCACCTTGGCGATGGTGTCGCCCGCTGCGGGTGCGGTGGCCTTGACCCAGGCCGAGACCGAGAAGTCCTTGGTCCCGTCGACCTGCGCGCGGGTGCCGCGGGCATAGTCGTCCACGCCGTCGAAGTGGACGGCGTTGCCGGAGATCCCGGGCGCGCCCGGGGCGGCGCCGCCGTTGACCATCAGGTTGTCGGACTCACCGGTGCCAATCGCATTGGCGGTGCTGTCGTCGAGGTGCCAGACCGCCTTCGCGAGCCAGCCGGTGGCCGGGGTGCGGTCGGCGGCGACGTCGGTGGCCTCGCCGGCCGTCAGGGCGCGGTCCCAGACCTTCACCTCGTCCAGCGCGCCCTTCCACTCGTCGGTGAAGGTGCCGCGCCAGTGCATCCGGCCGAGCTCCAGGGAGCGCCGCGCCGGCCAGACCGACGGGGAGGCGACGGTGACCGGGTTGGCGCCGTTGACGTACAGCGTGGCGGTCTTGGCCGTCGCGTCGTAGACGCCGAGCAGGTGGGTCCACTGGTTGAGCGCCAGCGGGACAGTGGAGGCGGCTTCCTGGTAGGCGTACCCGGGGTTGACGTCCTGGGTAAGCACCGAGAACACCCACTTGCCGTTGCGCATGCCCAGGTCGAAGGCGGACATCACGTTGCCCGCCTGGGACACGGCGGCGCTGTTGGCCTGGGAGTCGGCGAGGTTGACCCAGGCCGAGACGGTGTAGCTCCGGGTGGTGTCGAGTACGGCGCCCTGGGTCTCGGCGTAGCCGGTGGCACTGCCGTCCAGCGACATCGCGTTGCCCAGGTGGCTGGCCGAGCCGAGCTTGGCACCCGTCGCCAGGACGGCCTCGAAGCTTCCGGAGGTACCGGACAGCGTCGTCCCGCCGGACTCGTCCATGCCCCAACCGGCCCGCACGGGCTGACCGTTGAGAACGGTGAAGTAGTACGTCTCCTGCTGCGAGGCGTTGCCGGCGCTGTCCAGCGCCTTGGCCGACAGGGTGTGCACGCCGGGGGTCTCCGGCAGGATCTGGACGGTCTGCGGGGCGCCGGCGGCGGTGGTCACCTCGTGCGCCGCGGAGGCGTTCCCGTCCAACCCCCACTGGTACTTGACCACGTCGGTGGAGGCCGAGTCGAGGATGAACGCGCCGTACTTGCCCACGCCGTCGGTCCACGACAGGGACGCGGTGGCGTCCTTCGAACCGGGGTAGGAGGCGGAGGTGATCGCCGGGCCGTCCGGTGCGGTGGTGTCGACGGTGAAGTAGCACAGGGTCGGATCACCGCTGGAGGACCAGGGTCCCCACTGCGCGCCGTCCCACACCCGCACCTCCCAGCCCAGCTTGGTGTTGGCGGGCAGGGTAGTGGGCAGGGACCAGGAGAAATACGAGCCGGAGCCCTTGAAGGTGTTGGAGGCAGGGGCGGCCCCGGCCGAGCCGGTGGACCACCAACGGCGGATGAATCCCTGGCCGTCGCCCGCGTCCCAGAACACGCCGAACTGGACGCCGACCGCCTCGCCGTCGGGGTCGGAGGCCCGCGCGGTGATCTGCGGCATCTTGTTGATCTTGAGCGGGGTGGTCTGGCAGACCGAGCCCGGCGACATGGTCAGATCGCTCATCGCGGTCTGGTTGGGCGGCAGGTTGTAGTAGACCCGCAGGAAGGCGTCGTCGGTCAGACGCTTCCAGCCGTACGAGTCACTCTCGTTCTCGGCCTTGAGCCCGAAGGTGATGGTCGGCCAGCCCCAGTTGGCGGCGTCCTGGACCAGGTCCTTGACCGCGCCCGAGGTCCCGCCGAACTCCAGCCAGCCGCCAGGGCAGTTACCGCTCCAGCCCTTGGCGGTGTTCATGGTCTGCAGCTTGCGGCCCCAGAAGCCGGCCGCGTTCTGGCTGTCCCAGGTCAGGCCCGAGGAGATGTAGCCGGTGTTCCACAGCTCGACCGGTCGGGCGTCGCAGGAGTACGACCAGCTCTCGTAGGTGCCGAACTCGGCACTGAGGATCTGCTTGCCGATGAAGCTGCCGTTGGGGACCTGGAAGAACGCCCGCTTGACGTCGGTCGGTGCGCAGCGCGAGGGGTCACCGCAGTAGCCGACGCCCCAGTCGTGCACGTAGTTGCTGTTGTACGTGAAATGCCAGTACGGCTGGGAGGAGTAGTACCGGGAAACACCGGCCCAGTCGGACGCGTTGGGGGTGTTCCAGGCCGGGTCGATCATGACCGGGAAGACCGTGGCGGCGTCGTCCAGCATGCTCTGGTCCGGGGTCAGGACCATCTTTTGCTGCGGCAGCTCGACCTTGAGCTTGGCGACCTTGGCACCCTCGCCGGGCACCAGGTTCTCCAGCGCGGGCGGGGTGCTCGGCGCGGCCGGGGCCGAACCCTGCGCGGGGGCGGCAGCCGACTTCGCCGTGGCGGGCTTCGCGGCCGACGCGTTCCCGGCGGGGCCGGAGGAGTCCCACATGACAGGAACGGGGGCTTCGAACACGGTGCCGCCAGCGCCCTTGTCTACCGCCTTGAGCGAGCCGTCGGGTGCCTGCTGGACGGTCAGGCCGTCGCTCTGCAGGTCGAGGCGGAGCTGGTCGAGCTCGGGGTTCTTCGCGGCGGCCGCAGTGTGCACCACGATGACCTGGCTGAAGCCGGTCCGGGTGGCGGTGAGCTTGAGGTCGACGTCGGGCAGGATCGCCCGGTACTCGGCGGTGCTGCCGTCGACGACCGGCTTGGGCAGGGCCTTCGGCCAGGTCAGCTTCAGTTCCTTGCCCGCGGTGGCGATCCGCACCAGCGGCTGGTCGGTGCCGCCGCCGGAGAACTCGACGTCCGCGGTGACCGCCTTCGGCGCGACCGCGCCGCTCGGCAGGACGCGCAGCGCCGAGTCGAGGTCGACCCACGAGCCGCCCTTGCGGACCCGCTTGGGCTGCACGTACGTCGTCGTGACCAACTTGCCGTCCGGCTGCGCCACCGTGTCGCTGGACTCGGTGCGCTTGGCGGCCACCTCGACCGGCTTGCCGGTCCTCTTAGCCTCCTTGACCGCGAGGCTGTCCGCCGAGTCCGCCGGCTCGGCCGAACCGGCCGCCGCCTTCGAATCGGGTGCTCCCGACGGCGCCGCCGCCGAGGGCGACAGCGCCGACGCTGCCACCGCCACCGCGGCCAGGGCGCTGACGGACCAGATCCTGACGGCCCGTCTTCTGACTCTACTAACCACTATTTCCAGCTCTCGCGAGATCGTGCAACACTCGCGGATCTTTGTGCAGACCTTAAAAGTCCGTCAACAGCTTGTGAGAATCCGGTGAGAATCCTGCCCGTAACGTGCTGGATCAATGGTGATCAGTGCCGTCAAATCAGATAGGTAGATGGCTTCCGAAGTGAGGTAAATCACGGGACTGGCTCTGAATCCGGATACCCAGTGCTTCATGGCCGCGCGCAGTTGCGCCACCGTGACCGATGTGGCTGATCAGTGAAACTGAGCAGTCGTCATGCATCCGGACTTGATCGCCCACGCGGCGTCTTCGGCCTGATCGGTGACGGGCAGCGCGATGAGCGCGGCGTCGAAGACGGCCGGGTTCACCTCGTCGGCCGCGGCGTAGGCCTGGGGTATCACCCACTGGGCGGCGAGCTGGTTGGCGTGCTCGGTGTCCTGGTCGACCAGGGCGGACAGAGGCAGGCCGCGGAGCAGGCTGTCGGCAGCAGGCTGTCGCCGCCGTGACCGCCGGTTCCGATGAGAAGGGAACGCATTCGTCACTCCGCCGGGAGGCGCTGGCCGCGCTGGGCGACGTAACCGGATTCGAGCAGCAGATCCACGCCTGGGCGGACGGCTACCGTGCCCGGGGCCGGCCGGAGGGCACCGCCGACTACCTGCTCTACGAGGTCGTCGGCGTAGAAGGTCTCGACTCGCACGTTCCCCTGACCATGGAGCAGGAGATCGCCGATTTGCTGCGAACCAGGTGGCTGCGCTTCGTGGCCGGCGAGGGAGAGCCCTGGAAGATGCCATCTCCCACTGCTCTCCCATTCAATCTTGATGAGGGGTGGAAACAGCAGGTCAGAGCCGCTCAGAACCTCGGCTTGAACTGGTTCATGAGGTTCATCTCCACCAAGAGCTTCATGCCGTTCGTCATCTACCGGATCGCGCTGGGCATCGCCCTGTTCGTGCTGGTGGGCCTGGGTGTGCTGAGCCCGCATGCCGGCGAGTCGGGCTTGTAGGGGCCCACGCGCTCACCGCTTCGCGTGAACCGCGGGCCGCTCGGGAACGTTCCCGGGCGGCCTGCGCGTCGTTGTGCCTGAAGAGACCTGAAGGCAAGCAGCAGGGGGTGTCCCATGGGTCGAGTGGTGCTGGAGCGTTTTCCGGCCGGAAGTCCGCGGGGAAGCTGGCCCGCCGAGGAGTACGCGGCGCAGCGGATGCGCGAGGGTGTGCAGGCCGAGGTGGTGATGGACCTGGACAGTGACGCGTTCCTCGTGGTCGTCCGGCAGCGGGAGGCGTATCGCGGTCGCTGACGGCTCGTAGGCGGCCGTGGCCGGCGCACGACCCTTGGCCTCCTGTCCCCGGAGCCCCACACTGAACCGATGACGCAGCGTGTGAACCTCGCGACGGTGATGGACCGGCTGGCGATCGACGAGGTGGTCACCGGTTACGCGGTGGCCGTCGACGACGGCGACTGGGCCGCCTACCGGGCCCTGTTCACCGCTGCCGGCCGGGCCGACTACAGCTCGGCGGGCGGGATCGCAGGGCCGTCGGGAGAGGTCGCCGACTGGCTGGCGCGGACCATGGCGCGCTTCCCGGTGCGCCAGCACCTCATCGTCAACCGGCTGATCCGCCTGGAGGACGTGGGCGGGTCCCCCGGCGACCGGGCCGAGGTGCGGGCGGACTTCCTCAATCCCATGCGGCTGGCGGGGGCCGGTGACACGGGCGCGGAGGCGGGAGGGGACGGCGGGGCGGCCGGTGCGGTGACCTCGCCCAATTTCGTCGCGGCCGGCCGGTACGACTTCGCCCTGGAGCGCACGGCCGACGGCTGGCGGCTCGCCCGGGTCACGGTCCAGGAGAAGTGGCGCCACATCTCGGCGTAGAGCGCGCGGCCGTCCCACACTGGTAGCGGAGGCACACCATGATCCCTGTGCGCACGCGGTGGTACCCGTCCCGGCGGACCGCGGGCGCGCCCGCCCGCACGGGGTGGTGCCCGCGCCGCCGCGCCGCGGCCGCGCTCGCCGCCGGGGCGCTGCCCGCCCTGGCCTTCCCCGCGCCCGCCCTGTGGTGGTTCGCGTACGTCGCCCTCGTGCCCTGGATGCTGCTGCTGAGGTCGGCCCCCACCGGGCGGCGGGCCGCGCTGGAGGGGTGGCTGGGCGGTGCCGGCTTCGTCGTGGCCGTCCACCACTGGCTGCTGCCCAGCCTGCACGTGTTCCTGGTGCCGCTGGCAGCGCTGCTGGGCCTGCTGTGGATCCCGTGGGCGCTGCTGGTGCGCGAGTTGCTCGGCGGGCGGGTGTCGGCGGGCCGGGCGGGCGCCGCGCTGTTCCTCATACCGGCGGGGTGGCTGCTGGCCGAACTGGTCCGGTCCTGGCAGGGGCTGGGCGGCCCGTGGGGGCTGCTGGGCGCGAGCCAGTGGCAGGTTCCGCCCGCTCTGCGGCTGGCCTCGGCGGGCGGGGTGTGGCTGGTGAGCCTGCTGGTGGTCACGGTGAACTGCGCGGTGGTGGTGCTGGTCGCGGTTCCCGGGGCGCGGGTGCCTGCGGTGGCCGGGATGGCGGGGTGTGCGGTGCTGACGGGGGTGGTGTGGCTGTGGGTGCCCCGGCCCGAGGTGTCGGGCGCGCTACGCGTGGCGGTCATACAGCCGGGCACGGTGACGGACGGCCCGGACGGCCCCGAGCGGCGGTTCGCCGCCGGTGAGCGGCTCACCCGGGACCTCGCCGGGCAGCGGGTCGACCTGGTGGTGTGGGGCGAGAGCAGTGTGGGCGAGGACCTGACGGCCCGCCCGGACCTGGCCCGGCGGCTGACTTCGCTCTCCACCCTGGTCGGGGCCCCGCTGCTGGTCAATGTGGACGCGCGGCCCCCCGACAGCCCCGGGATCCGCAAGAGCGCCGTGCTCGTCGGCCCGGGGGGCCCGACCGGGGACCGGTACGACAAGATGCGGCTGGTGCCGTTCGGCGAGTACGTACCGGCCCGGGCCCTGCTCGGCTGGGCCACCTCGGTCGGCAAGGCGGCCGGCGAGAACCGCGTGCCCGGCGATGCCCCGGTGGTCATGGACCTGCCCGGACGGCCGGACGGTCGCCCCGGAGTGCGCCTCGGCCCGCTGGTCTGCTTCGAATCGGCCTTCCCCGACATGAGCCGGCGCCTGACCCGCGACGGCGCCGCCCTGCTGGTGGCCCAGTCGGCGACCTCCAGTTTCCAGGACAGCTGGGCCCCGGCCCAGCACGCCTCACTGGCCGCCCTGCGCGCCGCCGAGAACGGGCGCCCGGTGGTCCACGCCACGCTGACCGGCGTCAGCGCGGTGCACGGCCCTTCCGGGGAGCGGGTCGGCCCCGCCCTGCCGACCTCCGCGAGCACCGCGCAGGTGTACGAGGTCCCGCTGGCCCGCGGCACGACGCTCTACGTCCGCTTCGGGGACTGGCCGGTGACCGCCGCCCTCACCGCGCTGGCGGCCTACGGTGCGATGGCCGGCGCCCGCGCGCTCATGAGGCCTGCTCCAGAGCCGAGCGCACCACCTGCTCGCACAGCTCGTGGGTGAGCAGCGCGTCCCGTGCGCTGAGCGTCCTGCCTTCCGCGACGGCCTCCAGGAAGGCGTCGACGACCTGCTCGATGCCGCGCTGGCGCGCGACGGGAACCCAGTCCCCGCGCCGCCGCACCGTCGGCTGGCCCTTGTGGTCGATGACGTCGGCGAGGTTGACGACCTGACGCTTGGTGTCCTGCCCGGAGACCTCCAGGACCTCCTCGGTGGAACCGGAGAGCCGGTTCATGATGCCGAGCGCGGTGAACCCGGCGCCGGACAACTGCAGGACCACCTGGTGCATCAGCCCGTCGCGCACCACGGCCCGGACGTCCGTGCGGTCCGCTTCCCCGGGCAGCAGGAAGCGCAGGGTGTCGACGACGTGGATGAAGTCGTCCAGCACCAGCGTGCGGGGGTCCTCGGGCAGCCCGACGCGGTTCTTCTGCATGACGATCAGCTCGCGCGGGTGGTCGGCGCACTGCGCGTAGCCGGGCGCGTAGCGGCGGTTGAAACCGACGGCGAGCGACACCCCGCGCTTCTCGGCCAGTTCCACCAGCCGCACCGAGTCGGCGAGTGCGTAGGCCAGCGGCTTGTCGACGTACGTCGGCACACCCGCCTCCAGCAGCCGGGTGACGATCTCGGGGTGGGCGGCGGTCGGGGCGTGCACGAAGGCCGCGTCGAGCCCTTCGGCGAGCAGAGCGTCGAGATCGGTGTGGCGCCGCCCGGCCGGGACGTGGTGGAGCGCGCCGATCCGCTCCAGGGTGGCGGGGGTTCGGGTCTGCAGGTGCAGCTCGACTTCCGGGCGGGTGGTGAGGACGGGCAGGTACGCCTTCTGCGCGATGTCGCCGAGTCCGATGCAGCCGACCTTCACCGGGCGCCTCCTGGGTCGTTCCTAGTGGGATGCCGGCAGCTTAATCCCTGGTGGCGGGCACCGGGGTCGCCGAGAATGGCCGCATGAACAACAGTTCCGGATCACATCGCAACGAACCCTCCACGACCGCCGACGAACGCGGCATGCTGGACGGCTGGCTCGACTACCACCGCGACACCCTCCTCTGGAAGTGCGAGGGGCTCCGGGAGGAGCAACTGCGCCGCACCCCGCTCGCGCCCTCCCGGCTGAGCCTGCTGGGTCTGGTGCGGCACATGGCCGAGGTGGAGCGCTACTGGTTCCGGGAGATCATGCTCGGCGAGGACCTCCCCGAGCTGTACTGCACACGCGAGGACCCGGACGGCGACTTCCACTTCACCGACGAGGACACCTGGGCCGAGGCCGAGGAGGTGTGGCGGACCGAGGTCGAGCTGGCGCGCCGGGCGACCGCGGGCCGTCCGCTGGACCTGCTCTCGGAGGCCGGCAGCCATCACGGCGGCGAGGTCTTCAGCCTGCGCTGGGTCTACACCCACATGATCGAGGAGTACGCGCGCCACAACGGCCACGCGGACCTGCTGCGCGAGCAGACGGACGGCGCCACCGGCGACTGAGGGGCCCCGGGGCGGCGTCCGCGGCGAGCGGGCCGGGGCGCGGCCGGCCCGGCGGTGTCGGCGGATCGGTCGTCACCCGTGCGGGGTGAATATCGGCTCTCGGTTTTCGCAACCGGGTCCTCGCACAGCAGAGTTGCGCAGGTGCACCCAACCCGAACCACGACGAAGCTGTTGCTCGGAGTCGCCTGTGCGGTCTCGGCCGTCTCCGGCTGTGTGACCGTGAATCCCGCTCCCGCGCAGCCGGGAGCCGCCCCCGCCGCGGGGGTGCCCCCGCACCACGGGCCGCGGAGCGGGCCGGGGACCGTGCCCGTGGTCGTCCGGGCGCCCGCCCTGGAGGCGCTCGAAGCGGCCCCCGGGCGGGCGGGGCAGCCGGCGGCTCCGGCCGCCTCCGCGTCGGCGGGCAGGACCGCACGCCACGACGGGCAGGGGGCCCCGCAGGGCTCCTCCGGGGCGCCTGTGCAGGCCCCGCCACCGGTCCCGGACATCCAGGATCCGCACAGGCCCGCCGCCCCGGTCCCCGGGCGCCGGGGTGAAGCCCGTCCGCGCCACGAGCGGCACGACGGCGAGGAGGGGCGGGAGCTGGTGCGGGAGCTTCCCGTACGGCCCGCCGACGTGTGCGCGCTGGGGCGCCGGCACGGGCGGTGGCGGCCGGACAGCCCCGAGGCCCGTATCTGCGCGGGCGTACACGGGGACTGAGGCGGCCGCGGGGACTGAGGCGGCTACGGGGGCCGGGGCGGCTACGGGGACTGCTCGGGAAAGCGCCGGGGTCCCGCGCCCGGTTCCGTGGCCAGACGCCGCTCCAGCCGGGCGATGGCGGCCCGTACGCCGTTCCCGTACCCGTCGTCGGCCAGCGCGACGGTGGCCGCCCGGGCCCGGGCCAGGTGCACCCTGGCCGCCTCCGGCCGCCGGAGCTTCACGTAGTCGGTGGCCAGGCTCAGGTGCAGCGAGGGGTAGAACACGCGCATCGCCGCCTGCGGCCGGCCCTGGGCGGACCGGTCGGCGGTTCCGGCCGCCCCGGCATCCCGCGCGGCCGCCCCGGGCTCCTCCCCGCCGGGCCGCTCCGCCTCACCGGGCGCGGGAGCCTCCTGCAGCGCCTGGGCCGCGGAAAGGGCCCTGAGGTCCCAGGCCAGCTCGTCGGCGGGGTCGTCCTGGGCGTCGGCCAGGTAGTGGGCGAGGGTGCAGCGGTGGAGGCAGTCGCCCTCCTCGCCGATCTCGGACCAGAGCTCGCGGAGCCGGTTGCGGGCCTCCTCGCGGTCCCCGGCGTGCAGCAGGATGACCGCCTGGCCGATCCTGGTCATGACGGCGTCCTCCGACGCCTCCTGCTGCTCCGTCAAGGCGGCCTCCGGCTTGCTTGCTCTGCCAGACCTGCTCCGGTCTGATCATCAAGAAGCTAGCCGGAGGCAGCGGCATTGGCGCCGAGGCGCGGTGTGCCGTCAGCCGAGGTCCGGGATCCGCCAGTCGATCGGCTCATGGCCCTGGGCGGCGACGGCCTCGTTGATCTGCGTGAAGGGCCGGGATCCGAAGAACTTCTTCGCCGACAGCGGGGAGGGGTGCGCGCCCTTGACGACGACGTGCCGCTCCTCGTCGATCAGCGGGAGCTTCTTCTGGGCGTAGGCGCCCCACAGCACGAAGACGGCCGGGTCGGGGCGGTCGGAGACGGCGCGGATCACCGCGTCGGTGAACTTCTCCCAGCCCTTGCCCTTGTGCGAGTTGGGCTCGGCCTCACGGACGGTGAGCACCGCGTTGAGCAGCAGGACACCCTGCCGGGCCCAGGGCATCAGGTATCCGTTGTCCGGGACGGGCAGGCCCAGCTCCTCCTTCATCTCCTTGTAGATGTTGCGCAGCGAGGGCGGCGTCCTGACGCCGGGCCGCACGGAGAAGCACAGGCCGTGGCCCTGGCCGGCGCCGTGGTAGGGGTCCTGGCCGAGGACCAGCACCTTCACCTGGTCGAAGGGGGTGGCCTCCAGGGCCGCGAAGACCTCTTCGCGGGGCGGGTAGACCGGCCCGTTCGCCCGCTCCTTCTCGACGAACTCGGAGAGTTCCCTGAAGTAGGGCTGGTCCAGCTCCCCGCCGAGGACGGGGAGCCAGGACTCGGGCAGCATCTGGGTCACGGCGACAACCTCCGGTACAAGTTCGTGCGACTGCTCCAGAACCTACCCGGGGCCACTGACATCGCCGCGGCCGCCCGTGCGCCGTGTGCGCGGTGCGGGCGGCCGTACCGCGGTCACCAGCTGGTCTTGCGGTACAGCTCCCACATCTGCATGGCGGTCTGGGGGTCCAGCGCCCGCTCGGCGCCCGCGATGTCGTCGCGTGCGGCGACGTAGAGCTTGCCCTGCCACAGGGGCAGCAGGCGGACGTCCTCGGCGAAGATCTGCTGGGCCTGCTCGAACTCGTGGACGCCGGCCGCGCGGTCACCCTCGCGGCGGGTCTTCGGCAGCAGGTCGTTGATGATCTCGGTGGGCTCGTACGGGGTGCCGACCGCGTTCTCCTTGCCGACGAACGGCGCGATGAAGTTGTCCGGGTCCGGGAAGTCGGGGAACCAGCCTCGGCCGAAGACCGGGTACTCGCCGCCCTTGTAGCCGACCTGGAAGTCCTTCCAGGGCTGGCCGCGCAGGGTGATCTTGAAGAGGCCGCTCTCGTCCAGCTGGCGCTTGAGCTCGGTGAACTCGTCCGCGGTGGAGGAGCCGTAGCGGTCGGTGGTGTACCAGAAGGTCAGCTCGACCGGCTGGTTGATCCCGGCGTCCTTGAGGATCTTCTTGGCCTTGGCGACGTCCGCGTGGCCGTACTTGTCGTAGAAGGGCGTCTTGTGGCCGACGACCCCCTTGGGAACCATCGAGTACAGCGGCTCGGCCGTGCCCTGGTAGACCTTGGACACGAGCGCCCCGCGGTCGACGGTCTGGGCGATGGCCTGGCGGACCGGGAGCTTGGCGATCGCCGGGTCCTTGGGGTTGAAGACCAGGTAGCGGATCTCGGCGCCGACGTTCTCGACGACCTGGAGGCCCAGCGCGTGCGACTCGGGGGTCTGCAGGTCCCTGACCTCCGCGGCCGACAGGCCTCGGTAGGTGGCGTCGATCTCCTTGGCCTTGAGGGCGGCGACCATCTTGGTGGAATCCGCGAAGTAGCGGATGGTCACGCCGTCGTTGCGGCGGTTGGCGAAGCCCGTGTAGCTCGCGTTGCGGCCGAGGACGGCCTCGGCGCCCTCCTTGTAGGAGTCGAGCACGAACGGCCCGGAGCCGGTCACCTTGCCGTCCTCGCGCACCTTGTCCGCGGGGTAGTCCTTGGGCGCGACCAGCGAGGCGGCGGGCGAGCCGAGGACGTAGGGGAAGGTGGCGTCGGGGGTGTTCAGGTGGAAGACGACGGTCAGCGCGTCGGGGGTCTCGATCTTGTCCAGGGCACCGAAGAGGTCCTTGGGCCCGACCTTGGAGCCGATGGTCCGTATGCGGTCCAGGGAGTACTTGACGGCCTTGGCGTCGAGCGGCTCCCCGTCGGAGAACTTCAGGCCCTTGCGCAGGGTGCACCGGTAGGACTCGTTCGCCGCGTCCGTGAAGTCGCAGCTCTGGGCGGCGTCCGGCTGGGGCTTGGTGGAGCCCGTGGGGAAGGCCAGCAGAGTCTGGTAGACGTTCCGGTACAGCTCCCAGGAGCCGTCCCAGGCCGCCGCGGGATCGAGGGTGCTCGGTGCGCTCGTCGTGCCGACGACGATCCTCTTCGCGTCTTCGGCGCCGCTATCCGAGAGCATGCCGCAACCGGCGAGCATGGATATGGACGCAAGGGCCGCAGTGATCTGCAGGCATCTGGTCCGGTTGAACACGTGCACGCTCCTCGATCAGCCAGGGGTGCGGCAGACCCTACCGCAGTGCCCCACGAAACCAATGGGTAGGTTTCGTGGGGCACTTGACCGGTTCCGTGCATATTCGATACGCATTTGACTCCCTTCCGGAGGCAGATGCGTCCGATTATCGGTCAGTGCACTCCGGCATTGAGGAACATTCCCCCGTCGACGACGAGAGTTTGCCCAGTGATCCATTCCGCTTGTGCAGAAGTGAGGAACGCGGCGGCCCCGCCGATGTCCTCCGGGTTCCCGAGCCGGCCCAGCGGATAGGCGGCCGCGGCCTCCTGCTCCCGGCCCTCGTAGAGCGCCTGCGCGAACTTCGTCTTCACCACCGCGGGGGCGATCGCGTTCACCCGGACCCCGGGCGCCATCTCGTGGGCGAGCTGGAGGGTGAGGTTGACCATGGCGGCCTTGCTCATCCCGTAGGCACCGATGAAGGGCGACGCGGAGACGCCGGCGATGGAGGCGATGTTCACGATCGCGCCGCCGTGGTCCTTCTGCCAGGCGTGCCAGGTCCGCTGGGCGAAGCCGAGCGCCGAGATCACGTTGGTCTCGAACACCTTGCGCGCGACACCGAGGTCCAGGTCCGCGATCGGTCCGAAGACCGGGTTGGTGCCGGCGTTGTTCACCAGGAAGTCCACCCGGCCGAAGGCCTCCATGGTGCGCTCGACGGCGAGCGCCTGGTGGGCCTCGTCGTGCGCCTTGCCGGCGACCCCGATCACCCGGTCCGCGCCGAGCCGCTCCACGGCCTCCTTGAGGGCGTCCTCGTTGCGCCCGGTGATGCAGACGCGGTCGCCGCGGGCGACCAGCGCCTCGGCGATGCCGTAGCCGATGCCCCGGCTCGCCCCGGTGATCAGCGCGACCTTGCCGCTGTCGGTTGCGTTGTACGTCATGACCTGCGCCCTGCCTCTCGTGCTCGTCAGTTGAGCGGGCCGCCGGCCACGTACATGACCTGGCCGGAGACGAAGCCGGCGGCCTCGCCCGTGAAGAACGCGATGGCGTTGGCGATGTCGTCCGGACGGCCGACGCGCTGGACGGGGATCTGGGTGGCGGCGGCGGCCTGGAAGTCCTCGAAGCCCATGCCGACCCGGGCGGCGGTCTGCGCCGTCATCTCGGTGACGATGAAACCGGGGGCGACCGCGTTGGCCGTGACCCCGAACTTGCCGAGCTCGATGGCCAGGGTCTTGGTGAGGCCCTGCAGACCGGCCTTGGCTGCGGAGTAGTTGGCCTGGCCGCGGTTGCCGAGCGCCGAGCTGCTGGACAGGTTCACGATGCGACCGAACTTGGCTTCCACCATGTACTTCTGACAGGCCTTCGACATCAGGAAGGCGCCGCGCAGGTGCACGTTCATGACCGTGTCCCAGTCGGTTTCGCTCATCTTGAACAGCAGGTTGTCGCGCAGCACGCCCGCGTTGTTGACCAGGACGGTCGGAGCGCCGAGTTCGCTCGCGACGCGCTCGACGGCCGCCTCCACCTGGGCGGCGTCGGAGACGTCGCAGCCGACCGCCAGGGCCTTGCCCCCGGCCGCTGTGATCGCCTCCACGGTGTCCTTGCAGGCGGCCTCGTCGAGGTCGAGTACGGCGACGGCCCGCCCCTCGGCGGCCAGGCGTACGGCGGTGGCGGCGCCGATGCCCCGGGCCGCCCCGGTCACGATCGCGACGCGCTGCTCGGTGGTGGACATGCTGGATCTCCTCGCCCTTGAGAGGCGGCCGCCCAGAGGTGAGCAACCGCTTAGTAGCTTCAGCTGAGGAGACGCTAGGAGCCCTGGCACTCGGTGTCAACGGGGGCACATCCACCCCGCCGCCCTCCCGCCCCGGCACCCACCGTCCCGCAGCCTTGGCGGTCAGCGGACCAACAGGTCCAGCAGCCGGTCCACCTCCGCGGCCGGGTCGGCCGTCAGGCCGGTGTGCACGGGCCCCGGCTGCACCACCGTGCTGCGCGGCGCGATCAGCCAGCGGAACCGCCGGCCCGCGTCGTCGGCCGCCGCCTGGCCGGCGTACGCTCCGCCCGCGCACACCCCCGCGACCCCGTGGAGGGCGGCCCGTACCCCGGCCACGTCCGCCTCGGGGTCCAGGGCCAGGAGCTTCGCCTCGTCGAGGTGGGTGCGCGCCGCGACGTAACCGTGCGCCCGGCAGTAGACGATCACTCCGGCGTTGAAGCACTCGCCGCGCTCCATCCGGGGCACCACACGCACCAGTGCGTACTCGAACACGTCCCGCTTGGTCACTCGCCGTCGCTCTTCTTCTTGGTCTTGTGGGGCCATTCGGTCAGGTGGTCGGTGAGCCAGCCGGGCGGTCCGGCGGCGGTCTTGACTTCCGACTCCATCGAGATCCTCTCGTGGATCGTCGCCGCGCGCGGCAGCAGCGCCTCCACGTAGGCGCGGCGCAGGGCGTCGGTGGAGTCGAATCCGGGCTCGTCGACGAGCCACTCGTCGGGCACGTCGGCCGCCACCTCGGTGAGCAGTTCCTCGGTGACCAGCGGCGCCAGCGCGGCCGCAGCGGCCGCGATGTCGGGGCCTACGGGCGCCAGTACGTGGTCGGAGGCGTTGTAGGGCTTGGCGGCGGCCGTCGCCGCGGTGGGCCAGTTGTGGTGCCAGATCATGGTGGCGCCGTGGTCGATGAGCCAGAGGTCCCCGTGCCAGACCAGCATGTTGGGGTTGCGCCAGGACCTGTCGACGTTGTTGATCAGGGCGTCGAACCAGACCACGCGCCCGGCCTCGACGGGGTCCACCTGGTAGGCGAGCGGGTCGAAGCCGATCGACCCAGGCAGGTAGTCCATGCCGAGGTTCAGCCCGCCGCTGGCCTTGAGCAGCTCCTGGACCTCCTGGTCGGGCTCGCCGAGCCCGATGACGGGGTCGAGCTGCATCTGGACCAGCCTCGGGACCCGCAGGCCCAGCCGCTGGGCCAGACGGCCGCAGATGACCTCGGCGACCAGGGTCTTGCGGCCCTGGCCGGCTCCGGTGAACTTCATGACGTAGGTGCCGAGATCGTCGGCTTCGACGATCCCCGGCAGCGAGCCGCCCTCACGCAGGGGCGTGACGTAGCGGGTCGCAATCACTTCGGACAGCATCCGACCAGGTTACGGGGGTCAGGACGCGGGAGCCCACTGCGCGAGGAGCGCTTCGGCCGTGGTGATGGTGGCGACCAGCGCGAGGGAGTTGCGGATCACCTCGGCGGTGCAGGTGGCGGGGACCCCCGCGACGGCGTCGGCCGGGACGACGACCTGGTAGCCGAGGTTCACGGCGTCGAAGACGGTGTTCGGGATGGCGATGTTGGAGGAGACCCCGGTGACGACGAGGGTGCGGACGCCGAGGTTGCGCAGCAGGGCGTCCAGGTCGGTGCCGGCCATCGGCGAGAGGCCGTGGAGCCTGCGGACCACCAGGTCCTGCTCGGCGACGACGATGGGGGCGGCGACCTGCACCGCCCGGCTCCCGGTCAGCTGGCGCACGGGCAGCCTCCCGGCGGCGCGCAGCAACGTTGCGTTGACGCTGGCCCCGCGCCCGTCCGGCCGCCGCTCCGCTACCGCGTGCAGTACCTGTACGCCCGCTCCGCGCGCAGCATCGGCCAGCGCGGCCACCCGCTCCAGCATCCCCGAATCCCGGGCCTCCTTCGCGAGCTCGGGCAGGGCGCTCTCCTCGCCGACGACACCGTTCTGGCACTCGACGGTGAGCAGCGCGGTGGTGGCGGGATCGAGGTCCGGCATGGCTCCCCCTGGCGTGGCGACGGAAGAGCGCCCATGATTCCTGACACACAGTCAGATGTGAAGGGTCGTGGGACGGATGAACGGGACGCAGCGGCGGGGACGCCGCATCATGATGACCGACGGGGAAGTGGACGCCTTCCTGCGCGAGCAGCGGACCTGCCGGGTGGCGACGGTCTCCCCCGACGGCCGGCCGCACGTGGGAGCCCTGTGGTTCGCCTGGGACGGCGCTTCGCTGTGGCTGTACTCGATCGTCCGCAGCCGGCGGTGGTCGGACCTGCGCGCGGACCCGCGGATCTCGGTGGTCGTGGATTGCGGGGAGGCCTACGACGAACTGCGCGGCGTGGAACTGTCCGGCAGCGCCGTCTTCGTGGGCGAGGCCCCGCGCACGGGCGAACCGTGTCCGGAACTGGCGGAGGCGGAGCGGATCTTCCCGGTCAAGAACTTCGGCATCGCGGAAATGCCGCACGACGGGCGCCACGCCTGGATACGCCTGACTCCGGAGTCGATCGTCTCCTGGGACTTCCGCAAGCTGTAGGCGGAGCCCGGGACGGTCCGCTCGGACGGGACCGGACCGGGCCGGACCGGGTCGGACCGGACCCATCAGACGGGCTCGGGCGGGCTCCGAGGATCGGACCGGATCAGGCGGACTCCGGCCCGCCCTGGAGGACGGCGGCGCTCCGGCTCAGCGCCTCGACCGCCGCCCGGATGGTGGGCCTGCGGTCGGCGTCCGCGCGCCAGACGGCGTACACGTGACGGCGCACGCTGTCGCAGACCGGCAGCAGCCGGACCCCGGGCGGCACGGGCCCCCGGCCCAGCTTCGGGGCCACGCACACCCCGAGTCCGGCCGCGACGAAGGCCAGCTGCGTGTGGTGCTCCTCGGCGATGTGGGCGATGCGCGGTTCGATGCCGGTACCCCGCAGGGTGAAGACCAGCCACTCGTGGCAGAACTGCCCTTCGTTCCAGGAGATCCAGTCGTCGTCGGCGAGCTCGGCCAGCGAGATCTGCCCCCGGTCGGCGAGCCGGTGGCCGGCCGGGACCGCGATGTCGACGGAGTCGTCGAGCAGGTGCGTCCGGGTCAGCTCGCCGGGCACCGGCATCCGCTTGTTGTGCCAGTCGATGGCCAGCGCGAGGTCGAGGTCGCCGCGCACCACGGCGGCCATGCCCTCCTCGGGCTCCTGCTCGCGGACCCGTGCCCGCAGCTGCGGGTGGTCCGTGCGCAGCGCGGACAGGGCCTGTGGCAGCAGTCCGCGCATGGCGGTGGGGAAGGCTCCGATGCGCAACCGGCCGACGGCGCGGCCCCGCTGGGCCTCGACGTCGGCCTGGGCACGCTCGACCTGGGAGATGATCCGGGCCGCGTGGTCGGCGAGCAGCCGCCCGGCGTCGGTGAGCCGGATCCCGCGCCCGTTCCGGGCCAGCAGGGGCTGGCCGACCTCCCGTTCGAGCTTGGCCATCTGCTGGGACACGGCGGAGGTGGTGACGTGGAGGCCGTCCGCCGCGGCGCTGACCGAGCCGTGGCGGGCGAGGGCGTCGAGGGTGCGCAGGCGCTCCAGGTTCAACATGTAAGCGATGCTACGACGTCACTGCGAGAAAGTCTCGCTTGTCCTACGAAGTTGCACAGCGCACAGTAAGGGGCATGAGCGCACCCACCGCCCCTG
This sequence comes from Streptomyces sp. CB00455, assembly GCF_001905445.1. Lineage (GTDB taxonomy): Bacteria > Actinomycetota > Actinomycetes > Streptomycetales > Streptomycetaceae > Streptomyces. The sequence goes on from NZ_LIVQ01000005.1 coordinate 704,043, forward strand.
GACCGACCCTCCCCACCGCCGTCCCCACCCCCGGCGTCCCCGGCGCCATGCCACTGGCCGGCACGCCGGCCGGCAGCCCGTCCGCCGAGCAGGCCACGGTGTCGGCGACGGCCGCGGCCGCCCGCGCGCAGCTCCTGCGGGACTGGCGCATCCGCTTCGCGGTCCTGTCCGTCATCTGGGGCTTCAGCTTTCTGCTGATCAAGGTGGGTACGCAGGCGTACGCCCCCTTCCAGGTCGCCCTGGGCCGGGTCCTGTTCGGCGCGCTCGCCCTGCTGGCCGTCCTGCTGGTCCGCCGCGAGCCCCTCCCGCGCGGGCGGCGCACCTGGGGCCACCTCACCGTGGCGGCGCTGCTGCTCAACACCGCCCCCTTCTCCCTCTTCGCCTTCGCCGAGCTGAGCATCCCCTCCAGCCTGGCCGGCATCTGCAACGCGACCTCCCCGCTGTGGGGGATGGCGCTGTCGCTGGTGGCGCTGTCCGAGGACCGCCCCACGCGCCGCCGCTTCGCGGGACTGGGCCTCGGCTTCCTCGGCGTGCTGACCGTCCTCGGCGCCTGGCAGGGTTTCACCGGCGTCGACGCCAAGGGCACCGCGCTCGCCCTGCTCGCCTCGCTCTGCTACCCCATCGGCTGGATCTACGTCCGCCGCACCCTGGCGGGGACCCCGGGCTCGCCGGTGGCCCTGACCGGCGGCCAGCTGCTCGTCTCCACCCTCCAGCTCGCCCTGGTCAGCGCCGTGTTCACGACGGCCCCGGCATCGTTCCCGCTCTGGCCGACCCTGTCGGTGGTCGCCCTGGGCGCCCTCGGCACGGGCCTGGCCCTGCAGATGCAGTACGGACTGGTCACCGAGGTCGGCCCGACCACCGCGCAGATGGTCACCTACTTCATCCCGGTCATCGCGACCACGGCCGGTGTCCTGGTCCTGGGCGAACAACTGCACTGGAACACCCCGGTCGGCGCGGCGATCGTACTGGCGGGCGCCGCCCTCACCCAGACCCGGCCCGGGGCACGCAACCGCGCCTGACGACGGCCACCGGTCGCACAGCGGCCGCCGGCATCGTCGTGATCCTGGGCGGCCTCCCGGAGCGGCTCTGACGGACCGTCGCCCGGGTCCGCCGCGCCACCTCCCCGGAGGGTGTCCGGGCGACCGCCCCGGCCCGAGGGGCGGCCCGGTGGCCCCAGGGGGCGACAGGGCCGCCGGGACCCGCGGTGTCGCCGGGAGTTCCGCGGGGCGGTCAGGGGCCGCTCACGGGCTCCGAGCGCCCGCTCGCGGGCTTTGGGCGGACCGCCCCGGCGTCAGCCGAAGCGGCCGCCCGTCGCCGGGCGGACCGCGGCAGCCACCGCCTCGGCCAGGCCCGCCACCTCGAAGAGCGCCACCTCCGACACCGTCAGCCGCACCCCCGGTCCCGACTCCACACGGAACCGGGCCCCGGCCGTCACCGCCCAGCCTGCGGCCAGCAGTCTCGTCACCACCCCCGTTTCATCGGCCACGGGCACCCACACGTTCATCCCGCTCCGCCCGTGCGCCGGCACGCCCCGCTCCCGTAGCGCCTCGACCAGCGCGTCCCGCCGCTCACCGTACGAGCGGGCCACGGCCGCCCGGTCCACCGCGCCCGAGGTCCACAGCTCCACCACCGCGTACTGCAGCAGCCGGCTCACCCAGCCCGGGCCCAGCCGCTGGCGTCCCCGCACCCGGTCCAGGGTGACCGGGTCCCCCGTCAGCACCGCGAGCCGCAGGTCCGGTCCGTAGGCCTTCGCCGTCGAACGCACCAGCGCCCAGTGCCGGGTGATCCCGCCCAGCGGGTACAGCGGCAGGTCGACGATCGCGTGCCCGTGGTCGTCGTCGATCACCAGCACCCCGGGGTGGCCGCCCAACAGCGTCCGCAGCTCACCGGCCCGCGCCGCGCTCACCGCCGCCCCCGTGGGGTTCTGCGCCCGCGAGGTCACCACCAGGGCGCGCGCCCCGGCCTCCAACGCCCGCGCCACCGCCTCGGGCCGCGGCCCGTCGTCGTCCACCGCGACCGGCAGCACCCGCAGCCCGAGCGCCGGCACCAGGTCCAGCACGCTCCCCCACCCCGGGTCCTCGACCGCCACCGCGTCACCCGGTCGCAGGTGGGCGGCCAGCACCCGTTCGATGGCGTCCAGCGCGCCCGAGGTCACCGCCACCGGCCCGGCCGGCACGCCGTCGGCGTCCAGGTCGGCCCGGGCCAGCCGGGCCAGGTCCGGCGCGACCGGGTCCGCCCCGTAGCGGGTGGGGGCCTGCGCGTACCGCCGGGCGGCCGCCGCCAGCGCGCCGTCCAGCGAAGGCAGCAGGGACACGTCCGGATTGCCTTCCGTGATGTCCCGTACGCCCGCCGGCACCGCCATCCGCAGGGCGTCCCGCGGCGCGCTCGACGGGCGGGCCCGCACCCGGCTGCCCCGCCGGCCGTCGGTCTCGATCACCCCGCGTTCGCGCAGCGCGCGGTAGGCGGCCGCGACGGTGTTGGGGTTGACCCCCAGCTCGCCGGCGAGCTCCCGCATCGGCGGCAGCAGGGCTCCCGGCGCGAGCGCTCCCGCCCCGACGCCGGCCTCGACGCTGGCGGCGATGTCCGATGCGCGCCGCCCTGTGATCCGATAGTCTCCTAGCACAAAGACAAGTATGCACTAGTGCAATGGAGTCCGCCACCATGACGGCCACGCCCGCCACACCCGCCACCCAGACGCCCGACCCGGCCGGGCAGCCCGACCCCACGGGACCGACCGCCGCCTACGAGCCCACCGACCGTACGGTCCCCACCCGCTCCCGGGACCGCGCGCGCTACGACCGCGAGACGGTGCACTCGATACTCGACCAGGCCTACGTCTGCCACCTCGGTTTCATCCGCGACGGCGCCCCCGTGGTGCTCCCCACCCTCTTCGGACGGGTCGGCGAGGCGCTCTACCTCCACGGCTCCACCGGCTCCCGCCCCCTGCGCGCCGCCGGACAGGCCGACCCGGGCCTGGCGGTCTGCGTGACCGTGACCCACGTCGACGGCCTGGTCCTCGCCCGCTCCGCCTTCCACCACTCGCTCAACTACCGCTCGGTGGTGGTCCACGGCACCGCCTACCAGGTCACCGACGAGGAGGAGTGCCGGATCGCGCTGGACGCCCTCGTCGACCACGTGGTTCCGGGCCGCTCGGCCGACTCCCGGCCGGCCAGCGCCAAGGAGCTCGCCGCCACGGCGGTGATCCGCCTGGACCTGACCGAGGTCTCCGCGAAGCTGCGTACCGGCGGCCCGAACGACGACGCCGAGGACCTCGCACTGCCCCACTGGGCGGGCGTGGTCCCCGTCGCCCCGGCCTACGCGGCCCCCGTGCCCTCCGCCGACCTGGCCCCCGGCATCCCCGTCCCGGCCTACCTCGCCACGCTCTGAGCAGTCCGCGCGGCGGCGGGCCGCGCCGCGTCATCATCGGCCGGCCCGCCCGCGGGCCTGCGGGACTCCGCCGCGATCAGGGCGCCCACCGCGGCCAGCAGCAGTACGGTTCCCAGCACCACGGCGCCGGTCAGCCGCTCCCCCAGCAGCAGGACGGCGATCACCGCGGCGCTCACCGGCTCGATCAGCATGATCACCGAAACGGTGGCGGCCCGCACGGCCGCGGCACCGGTGAAGTAGAGCGCGTACGCCAGCGCCGTCGGCACGACGGCGACGTACACCAGCAGCCAGATCACCCGGCCCGGTGCGGCGGTGTGCGGCAGCAGTCCCTCCGCGGCGGCGAGCGGCAGCAGGCACAGCGTGCCCACGCCGACCGACCAGGCGGTGGTTACCAGCGGGTCCCCGCTCCGCCCGCGCATCCCGAGCCACCGTGCCCGCAGGGTCATCCCCGCGTATCCGGCGGCCGACAGCAGGGCCCAGCCGACGCCGAGCGGACGCACCTGGCCGTCCCCGCTGCCCAGCACCAGTACGGCGAGCCCGGCGAGCGCCCCCACGACGGCGGACGCGCCGCCCCGGCCGAGCCGCTCGCCCATCCAGTACCGCCCGCCGAGTGCGATCAGCACCGGACCGGCGCCGAGCGTGACCACGGTGCCGACGGCCAGGCCGGTCTCGCGCACGGCGCCGAAGTAGGAGGCCTGGAAGAGCGTGAACATCAGCCCCGTCGCGATGAGCGAACGGGCCGACGGCCGCACCCGGACGGGACCGGACGCCCGTCCGGAACCGGCACGGGAACGGAAACGGGAACGGGGCCGGTGACGGGACGGGAGCCGGCGCAGGGCCAGCACCCCCAGCAGCACCACGAGACCTCCCGCGCACCGCCAGAACGACAGGGCGAGCGGACCGAGGTCACTGGCGAGGTAGAGGAGGGAGGCGGCCGCCCCGGCGGTGCCCCAGGCGGCTCCGGCGACGACGAGGTACAGCAGACTGCGCCCGGCAGCGGGCGAATGGTTCGACACGTGGGGTCTCCGTGCATGCGTGAAGGATGAGAGGTGCAGGTCATCGCTTCGCGGGCAGCGCACACCCGCCCGGGACGCCGTCGGACGTCCGGGCCGGGATCTCGTCGCTGGAGGTGCCGCCCGCGCCTAGGCGGCGGGAGGCGGAAGCACGGTCGAAGGCATGTCCGGCACCCTATGCGGTGGCCGCTTCGCGGTCCAGCACGGCCGGATCGGCCGCAGCCGGCGGAGTCGGCCGGGCGGACTGCGCGATGAAGGCGCCGCCCAGCACCAGCCCCCCGCCGACGATCTGCCAGGCCGAGAGGTGCTCGCCGAGCAGGATCCAGGCGAACACGGTCGCGATGACCGCCTCCAGGCAGGCCACCACTCCCGCGACCTGCGGCGAGAGCCTGCGCACGGAGATGACGCCGGTGAGATAGGCGAAGACGGTCGCGACCAGGATGACCCAGCCGAGCAGCAGCGGCGCGGGCACCGCCGCCGCGCCCACGGCCGCCTGTCCGCCGAGCACCTGCCAGTGCATCTCCCAGGGCCGGGCGATCGCCGTCAGCACCAGGGCGCCGACGATCATGCCGTACGCGATCACCCCGAGCGGGTCGGGCACGTCGTCCCCGTCGGTGCCCTGGTCGGCCAGGACGAAGTAGAAGGCCTGACAGCAGGCCGCCGCGAGGCCGAACAGCACGCCGAGCGGGTCCAGGCTCAGCCCGGCCCAGATCTCGACCACGCAGGCCAGCCCGGCGACCGCCACGGCGGCTCCGGCGGCGGCGGCCCGCGTCACGGGCTTGCACTGCACGAAGCGGATCCAGCCGAGCAGCAGCGCCGGGCCGAGGTACTCCAGGAGCAGCGCCACACCGACCGGGATCCGCGACAGGGAGGCGAAGTAGAAGGCCTGTACGCCGGCGACGGCGACCAGTCCGAAGGCAGCGAGCAGCGCCGGCTTGCGGCGCAGGAGGTCGCGGTGGCGCCAGGCCAGCGGGGACAGCACCAGTGCCGCCCCGGCCACCCTGAGCCAGACCATGTGGAGGGGGTCGAGACCCGCCTCGATCAGCGGCTTCGCCGCCACTCCGGAACCACCGAACGCGAACGCCGAGACGAGGGCGAGGCCCAGTCCGGCATGTCTCCCTGACGCTTGCATCGAGCCATCATGACAGGACCGGTCAGGACCGTCACCGGCGTGACACCTGTTGGGACGGGGCCGGTCACGCGCACCCCGCCCCCCTGCAATCTGATAGGTCGTCAGTATTGAATGTTGGGTGCGCCGGGGCTACCTTCCGCCGCACCGCACGTACCCGAGGAGAAGGGGTGGTCGCATGGCCGACGTCACCGCGGAATCACGCATCGAGGCGCCCGCCGCGAAGCTCTGGTCCCAGCTGACGGACTGGGACGCCTACGGCCGGTGGAGCGCGACCCACACCGACTTCCCGCAGGGCGGCCCGCAGACCCTCGCGGTCGGCTCCACCTTCACCGAGAACATGAAGATGATGGGCTTCCCGGCCGAGGTCCTGTGGACCGTCTCCGAGCTGGAGGCCGAGCGCCTCTTCGCCGTCACCGGCAAGGGTCCGATGGGTGTGGCCGTCCTGACCCGCTACACGTTGATCCCGGACGGCGGCGCCACGACCGTCCGCATCGACGGCGAGTTCACCGGGGCAGCCGTCTCCCTCATGGCCGGCAAGCTCAAGGACTCGGCCACCGCCGCACTGAACGAATCGCTGCGCAAGCTCGCCGGGCTGGTCACCTGAGCCGCCCACCCCTCCCGCAGACGAGGGCGCGCCCCGCGAGTCACCCGCGGGGCGCGCCGTCGCGGCCCTCCTGCCGAGCGGTCAGTGTTCGTCGGCCAGGATCAGGTAGAGCTTCTTGCGGGCGTCGTTGATGACCGCGACGGCTTTGTCCCGCTGTTCGGCGGTGCCGGTCTTCCAGACCTGCCCGAAGGCCTCCATCAGGCCGAAGCCGGCCGTACGGATCTCACTCATGGCCTCGAAGTCGACGCCGCGGCCCGCCTCGGCCCAGGGAGCCGCCGGACCCGACCCGGCCTCGGTGCGCCCCGCGTCGGTGAGCGTGAACAGCTTCTTGCCGCCCTCGCTCTCGTTGGTGATGAGCCCCTCGTCCTCGAGCAGCTGCAGGGTCGGGTAGACCGAGCCCGGGCTGGGCTTCCAGGCCCCTCCACTGCGCTCGCCGATCTCCTGGATCATCTCGTAGCCGTGCATCGGGCGGTCGGCGAGCAGCGCCAGGATCGAGGCGCGCACGTCTCCGCGCCGGGCCCGGCCCCGCGGTCCGCCGCGGCCGCCGCGGCCGCCGAAGGGGCCGCCGCCGAAGGGCGGTCCGAACGGTCCGAAGGCCGCGCGCCGTCCCTGGAACTCCTCCCGGTGATCAGGCCCGCAGTGGCCGTGGCCCCGTCCGTGCTCGTGCTCGTGTCCGTGGCCGTGTCCGTGCTGTCCGTGTGAACGCATGACTGCGCTCCTTTCATCACGTCGTGATGTCGTTATCGGTTGTCCGATGCCTCCACTATCGGAGACCCATCGCGATGCGTCAACGATATATCGGAAACTTTCTCGGCGAACAGCGCGGGACAAGGCCAACCACCCCCGATTGGCCTTTGTCGGGGACCGGCGAACCGCCCTACCGTCGGGGGATGCGCATCCGAATCGTCGACGCCTTCACCGACCGCCCCTTCCAGGGGAACCCCGCTGCCGTCCTGCTCCTGGACGCCGCCTTCCCGCCGGACACCTGGCTCCAGCAGGTCGCCTCCGAGATGAACCTCTCCGAGACCGCCTTCGCGCACCCCCTGCCGCCCGGCGCGGAGGCGGACTGGGCCCTGCGCTGGTTCACCCCGGCCGCGGAAGTCGACATGTGCGGGCACGCCACCCTCGCCACGGCGCACGTCCTGGCCTCCGAGGGCCTTGCCGCCGGCCGGATCCGCTTCACGGCACGCTGCGGCGTCCTCACGGCCGAGACCGCCGGAGACGGGTCGCTGACCATGGACTTCCCGACGTCCTCACTGACCGCGGTGCCGGCTCCGCCCGCCGTGGACCACGCCCTGGGCGGTGCCCCGATCCTCTCCGTGCACGACACCTCCGCCCACATCGGGGACCTGCTGATCGAGCTCGCCGACGAAAGGACCGTCCGCGAACTGGAACCCGACCACGCGGCCCTGCGCGCCTTCGCCAGGCGCGGGGTGATCGTCACCGCGCCGGCCGAGGACCCCTCCCGCGGGTACGACTTCGTCTCCCGCGGCTTCTTCCCCGCCTTCGGCATCGACGAGGACCCGGTCACCGGCAGCGCCCACACCGCGCTCGCCCCGTTCTGGGCCGCGCGGCTGGGCCGCGGCGAGCTGACGGGCCTGCAGGGCGGCGCGCGCAAGGGGCTCGTACGGGTGACCCTGGCGGGCGAGCGGACCCTGCTGAACGGGCACGCGGTCACCGTCCTGGACGGGGAGCTGCTCGCCACTCCCTGACCGCACCGCCGCCACCGGCCCGGTGCGCGGCGCCCGCCGGGCCCCCACGGGTGGGGCCCCGGCACGGGAGGCCCGCCACCTGAGGTCTCGGCGCGTGACGCTTCGGCGCGCCGGGCTGCTCACGGCGTGGGCAGCCAGCCCACCTTGCCCGCCAGCAGCGCGTACCCGCCGAAGGCCACGATGTCGAGCAGGGCGTGCGCGACGACCAGGGGCCCGACCCGGCCCCAGCGGCGGTAGGCCAGCACGAAGACGACGCCCATCACCACGTTGCCGATGAAGCCGCCGATGCCCTGGTAGAGGTGGTAGGAGCCGCGCAGCAGCGCACTGGCCAGCAGCGCGGCCGTCGGCGACCAGCCCAGCTGGTCCAGCCTGCGCAGCAGGTAGGCCAGCACGATGACCTCCTCGACCACGGAGTTCTGCAGCGCGGAGAGGATCAGCACGGGGAACTTCCACCACACGTCGGGCAGCGCCTCCGGCACCACCGTGAGGTTGAACCCGGCGGCCCGTGCACCCAGGTAGAAGAGCAGCCCCGCGCTGCCGATCCCGGCGGCCACCAGAGCGCCCCGCCCCAGGTCCCACAGGGGCCGGGTGCGGTCGAAGCCCAGCACCCGCAGCCCCGGCGCGCCCTCGCGGGTCAGCAGGTGGGCCACGAGTAGGACGGGGACCAGTGCGGTCGCGATGCCGAACAGCTGCCAGGCCAGGTCCAGCCAGGGCCGGCCGGGCGCGTAGGAGCCGTTGAGGGTGGCGGCCTGGTCCTTGAGGCCGCCGGGCTTGGTGAGCGAGCCGATGAAGCTGATCAGCGCCGAGACCGCGCTCGCGCCCAGGGACAGCGCCAGCACCAGCAGCGTCTCGGTGCGCAGGAGGCCCCGCCGCCCGTCCTCGAGCGGCTCCAAGACCACCGGCTCCGGTTCCGTCCGCACGCCCGACTCCCGTCCCGCCATCCACTGCGACATCCCGACTGCGACCACCCCATACTGCCTCCTCGGCAGGCCGGAGGGATCACCGCGGCACGGTCGGGGCGGTTTCCCGGGCGGCGCCGGCGGGATGACGCCCGGGTCGTCGGGTCGCCGGGTCACCAGGTCGCCGGGTCCCCCGCGGTCCGGCAGGACGCGGGGCGGCGGCGGCCACGGGAGGCCGCGGGACGATCCGGCATCCCGGGGCCCGGGGCGGGTGCGGCCCCGGGTCTCCCAGCTCAGGACCGAACGGGCACCTCCTCGTCCCCGGGCCCGACGGGCCAGGTGTGCACGGGGTCGCCCTTGTGCATCAGCTCGCTGTAGCGCCGGGTGGTGGCGGCCAGCGCCTCGCCCCGCTCCATCCCACAGGCCAGCGCCCGGTGATAGGTGTCCACCTGCCAGGTCGCCCCGTTCACCCGCCGCCGGCAGCGCTCCTCGATGATGCCGAGGTAGCGGTCGCGGTCGGCGGGTTCGATGCCCCACGCGTCCAGTCCGGCCGCCGCCATGGGCAGCAGTTCGTCGAGGACCAGCCGTACGGCGGGCACGCTCGTCAGGCCGCCGGCCCGGCCCCGGCGCGGCCAGCGCAGCCGGGCGTCGATCCCGTACCGGCAGGCCGCGTCGAAGTTGGCCTCGGCCTCGGCGAAGGGCAGCCGGGTCCACACCGGACGCGGCTCGTCGGCCAGGGTGCGCACGAGCCCGTAGTAGAAGGCGGCATTGGCGACGACGTCGGCGACCGTGGGCCCGGCCGGGAGCACCCGGTTCTCCACCCGCAGGTGCGGCACCCCCTCGGCGACCCCGTAGACGGGCCGGTTCCACCGGTAGACGGTGCCGTTGTGCAGGACCAGTTCCTGCAGCGCCGGCACCCCGCCCTCGTCGAGGACGCGCAGCGGCTCCTCCTCGTCGCAGATCGGCAGCAGGGAGGGGAAGTAGCGGACGTTCTCGGCGAAGAGTTCGTACGCCGAGTCCACCCAGCGCTCCCCGAACCACGTCCGCGGCCTCACCCCCTGGGCCTGGAGCTCGGGCGGCCGGGTGTCGGTGGCCTGCTGGAACAGCGGCGGCCGGGATTCGCGCCACAGCTCGCGCCCGAACAGGAAGGGCGAGTTGGCGCCCACGGCGATCTGCGCGGCCGCCACCGCCTGCGCCGCGTTCCACACGTCCGAGAACCGCCCGGGGGTGACCTGGAGGTGCAGCTGCACGGAAGTGCACGCGGCCTCGGCCACGATGGACCCGGAACTCCAGGTCAGCCGTTCGACGCCGTCGATGTCGAGTGCGAAGTCCTCCCCGCGCATCATCAGGATCTGCTCGTTCAGCAGGGAGTACCGGTCGACGGCGGAGAGGTTGGCGGTGACCAGGTCCTCGCGCGAGATCGTGGGCAGGATCCCGATCATCACCACGCCCGCCTCGATCTGCGCGGCCTGCCGGTGGGCATAACCCAGGCCCGCGCCGAGTTCCTCGGCGAGCTGATCGAATACCCGTCCGCCGAGCCGGTGCGGGAGGACGTTCACCTCCAGGTTGAACATTCCGAGTTCGGTCTGGAAATCGGTGCTCGCTATCCGCTCCAGCACCTGGGCATTCACCATTCTCGGCAATCCGTCGGCACCCGCGAGATTCAGTTCGATCTCCAGCCCCATCATGTTCTTGGGACGGTCGAACCTCTTCTCCGCCAGAAGCCGCTCCAGCCCCTCCAGGCACTCGTGAAGCTTCCTTCGATACCGCTGCCGATCGGACAGGTCGAATCCGCCTGCCACGACCTTCTCCCCCATCGAAGCGTCCCTCCTCGACTGGGCCTGGCCCGGCGCACCCAGGCTCGCGTTACGGTCGATGATGCCCCGGCGGCGTGATCCATAACGCGGAGGGGGCGTGAGTGGCGAGGAGCGCGCGCCGGTTTGGCCGACGGGCGCTCGGGCACATTCCCCTGGCACGTCGCGGAACGCAAATTCCCCGTCGAATGTGCCGGTTTCGGATTACCGGCGCTTTCCAGCCGAGCCCCTTTCCGGTAACCTCCGAGGTCAGGGCGACACGTTGGCGCACAACCGGTATGAATGCCACACCAGCGGGACCGGTAAGGGCCTTGTCGGCAATAGCCGGGACAGCTAGCCGAAACACTGCGTGAACACAGGTCGTATAAACTCCGCAAACGAGGCAGAGAGTTGGCGCGAGGCCATTGCCCCTCAGCCCCCCTCTGGCCCCAGAATGCGACAGCGCCGTCCCCGCACCCCGCCCCCGTTCCACAGGTCTCCCAAGTGAGAGGCGACCCACCATGCCGCTGCATGTCCCTCCGGCTCCCGCGCCCGCCCTGCGCAGCGTCCTCGCGGCTCTCGGTTCTCCCACCGCCGTCAACGAGGCGCACACACCGGCCCTGCGCGCGCTCCAGGGGCCGATGACCGCCGAACTCCCCCTGCCGGTCCACGTCCTCGACCGGTTGAAGATCTCGGACCGGACGGCCGGCGTCAGGCCGCCGCGCACCCGGCTCACCGGCTGGCGTTTCCTGATCCGCAGCGGCGACCGTTACGTCGCGGCGGCCGACACCCGGCTGACGCCGGACGGCTGGGTCTTCTCCCACTTCTTCGAGGGACCCTACGTCGCCGCCACCGAACGCGCCCTGCGTCAGGCGGAGTCGCTCGGCAAGGGCTACCAGCCGCGGCTGCTGTCCGTTCCGGAGCTGTACATGCTCACACTGTGGCTGCACGGGGCGGTCGGCGCCGACGCCGCGGCCGGTCTGCCCGCCGGGGAGGACCTGCTGGTGCCGCTCGCTCCCGCACCTCCGGGCATCGCCGCGTACCGGCCGCACCCGGTCTCCGAGCTGCTGCCGGTGCTCACCCACCGGCTGACTCCGGCGGCGGCGCCGGTCCCGCCGTCGCTGGCCGCGCCGGCCGCCTGACCCGAGTGGCCCATTCGGCCTAGCCCGCACGGGTCACTCGCGAACCATCCGAAAGGACAGGGGAGTTGGGCTGAACCGCCCGCACGGGTGATGCGTCATCAATCTGTGAGGACAGCTGCCGGGAAATACCTGCGAAGCGGCTGTCGTGGGGGAAGACTGATGACACGCTCCCCGCGGGTGCGGGGACGACCCAGGGGGACGGCCATGAACCACGCATCGAGCCGTAGCACGCAGACCACACCGCAGCGAAAGAACGCATCCATGTGCCAGCACCAGCCAGCCTGCCCGTCAGCCGAATCCGCCGACCGGGAGGCCGCGCACCCCGTGGCCAACCACCCGGAACAGGGCTGGAGCCTGCTGTGCAACGGCGTCCTGCTCTTCGAGGACACCGGTGAGCTGCTGCCGGACGGCCAGATCATCGCCCCGCACCGCCCGCTCGCGGCGGCGCACGTGATGAGGGCCGCCTAAGGGCTGTCCCGCAATCCCCGGTGGATCAGCGCACGGCGTCAGATGCGGTGCATCGCAAGGCGGAGGGGCGCCCTCATACGGGGCGTATCGGGGCGTTCCGACAACGCGGCGAGGCGCCGTAGCCGGCGTCGTGCGCCCGCCGGGGACTGCGGGACAGCCCTTGGGGCCGGAGGTACGGCGAAGGGGCCGGCCCGGGAGGTGAATCCCGGGCCGGCCCCTTCGCCCGTGCTCAGTTGTCGTACTCGTCCAGCGGCGGGCAGGAACACACCAGGTTCCGGTCACCGAAGGCGCCGTCGATGCGGCGCACCGGCGGCCAGTACTTCTCGGCGGCCGTGACCCCACCCGGGAAGACGGCCTCGTCACGGGTGTAGGGGTGGTTCCACTCGCCGCCCAGCGCCGCCGCGGTGTGCGGGGAGTTGGCCAGCGGGTTGTCGCCGGTCGGCCACTCGCCGGCCGCGACCCGCTCGATCTCGCCGCGGATGGCGATCATCGCGTCGCAGAAGCGGTCGATCTCGGCGAGGTCCTCGGACTCCGTCGGCTCGATCATCAGCGTGCCGGCGACCGGGAAGGACATGGTCGGCGCGTGGAAGCCGTAGTCGATCAGGCGCTTGGCGATGTCGTCGACGCTCACGCCCGTCGCCTTCGTCAGCGGCCGCAGGTCGATGATGCACTCGTGCGCGACCAGGTTGCCCGGGCCGGTGTAGAGCACCGGGTAGTGCGGCTCCAGGCGCTTGGCGATGTAGTTGGCGCCCAGCACGGCCACCTGGGTGGCGCGCTTGAGGCCCTCGCCGCCCATCAGGCGCACATACGACCAGGAGATCGGCAGGATGCCCGCGGAGCCCCACGGAGCGGCCGAGATCGGGCCCACGCCCGTCTGCGGACCGGCGGTCGGCTGGAGCGGGTGGTTGGGCAGGTACGGGGCCAGGTGGGCCCGGACACCGACCGGGCCGACGCCCGGGCCGCCGCCGCCGTGCGGGATGCAGAAGGTCTTGTGCAGGTTCAGGTGCGAGACGTCGCCGCCGAAGTGACCCGGCTTGGCCAGGCCCACCAGGGCGTTGAGGTTGGCGCCGTCCACGTAGACCTGGCCGCCGGCCTCGTGCACCTGGGCGCAGATGTCGGCGACGTGCTCCTCGAACACGCCGTGCGTCGAGGGGTAGGTGATCATCAGCACGGCGAGCTCGTCGCGGTACTGCTCGATCTTGGCGCGCAGGTCGGCCGCGTCCACCTCGCCGTCGTCGGCGGTCTTGACGACGACGACCTTCATGCCCGCCATCACGGCGCTGGCGGCGTTGGTGCCGTGCGCCGAGGAGGGGATGAGGCAGACGGTGCGCCGGTCGTCGCCGTTGGCGCGGTGGTAGGCGCGGACGGCCAGCAGGCCGGCGAGCTCACCCTGGGATCCCGCGTTGGGCTGGATGGAGACCTTGTCGTAGCCGGTCACCTCGCAGAGACGTTCCTCCAGCTCGGTGATGAGCGTGAGGTACCCCTCGGCCTGCTCCACCGGGGCGAACGGGTGCAGCTGCCCGAATTCGGGCCAGGTGACCGGTTCCATCTCGGTGGTCGCGTTGAGCTTCATGGTGCAGGAGCCCAGCGGGATCATGCCGCGGTCCAGCGCGTAGTCCTTGTCCGAGAGCTTGCGCAGGTAGCGCAGCATCGCGGTCTCGGAGCGGTGCTGGTGGAAGACCGGGTGGCCCAGGAAGTCGTCCGAGCGCAGCAGCGCCTCGGGGAGGGTGTCGGCCGTGGTCCCGTCCAGCGCCTCGATGTCGGCGCTCACGCCGAAGGCGGCCCAGACGGCCTCGATGTCGGCGCGCAGCGTGGTCTCGTCGCAGGAGACGGAGACGAGGTCCTCGCCGGCCCGGTGGAGGTTGACCCCGCCCTCACGGGCGGCGGCGACGACCTCGGCGGCGCGGCCCGGGACGCGGGCCGTGACGGTGTCGAAGTACGCGCCGTGCACGATCTCGATCCCCGCTGCCCGCAGGCCCCCGGCGAGCAGGGCCGCGTAGCGGTGGGTGCGGCGGGCGATCGTCCGCAGCCCGTCCGGGCCGTGGTAGACGGCGTACATGGCGGCCATGACGGCCAGCAGCACCTGCGCGGTGCAGATGTTGCTGGTGGCCTTCTCGCGGCGGATGTGCTGCTCGCGGGTCTGGAGGGCCAGCCGGTACGCCTTGTTGCCGTCCGCGTCCACGGAGACGCCGACGAGGCGGCCGGGCAGGGAGCGCGCGTGCTTGGCCTGGACGGCCATGTAGCCGGCGTGCGGACCGCCGAAGCCCATCGGGACGCCGAAGCGCTGGGTGGTGCCGACCGCGATGTCCGCGCCGAGCTCGCCCGGCGAGGTCAGCAGCGTCAGCGCGAGCAGGTCGGCGGAGACGGTGACGATGGCGCCGAGCTCGTGCGCCCGGTCGATGAGCGGCTTGAGGTCCCGCACGGCGCCGGAGGCGCCCGGGTACTGGAGCAGTACGCCGAAGACACCGCGCTCGGCGATCTCGGCCGGGATGCCGTCGGAGAGGTCCGCGACGACGACCTCGACGCCCGCCGGCTCGGCGCGGGTCTCGATGACCGCGATGGTCTGCGGCAGCGCGTCGGCGTCGATCAGGAAGACGCCGTCCTTGACCTTGCCCACCCGGCGGGCGAGCGACATGGCCTCGGCGGCGGCGGTGCCCTCGTCGAGCAGGGAGGCGCCGGAGGTCGGCAGCCCGGTGAGGTCGGCGACGACGGTCTGGAAGTTCAGCAGCGCTTCGAGGCGGCCCTGCGAGATCTCGGGCTGGTAGGGCGTGTACGCCGTGTACCAGGCCGGGTTCTCCATGACGTTGCGCAGGATCACCGGCGGCGTGAAGGTCCCGTAGTAGCCGAGACCGATCATGGAGGTGAGGACCTGGTTGCGGTCGGCCAGCGAGCGGAGCTCGGCGAGCACCTCGGCCTCGGTCCGCGCCTCGGGCAGGTTCAGCGCTTCGGCGGTCTTGATGACATCCGGCACCGCGGCAGCGGTCAGTTCGTCCAGGGAGCCGTAGCCCACCTGGGCGAGCATCTTCGCCTGCGCCTCGGCATCCGGGCCGATGTGGCGCTGCTCGAAGGGAATGCCTCGCTCCAGCTGGGAGAGCGGAATGCGGTTGGCGGTCATGTACGGAGGCCTCCTGGTCGTATGACCTGCGAGGGGCACCACGGCGCGGGCACCCGGACGGCCTCCCCCTCTGTCATCTCAACCTGAGAGTTTCACCGGAGTCGCGGGGGTCTCCCGTGAGCTCCGGCTTTCACCGTCGGTGAGGAGGGGAACCGGCACTGCGCGCCCGGTACCCGCCCCTGCTTTCCAGAGTGGCCTCGTCCGTGCGGTACGTATGCCTGAGAGATTCCGGGGAGGATTTGCTCCTTCGGCGCCTCCGTCGAGCTCACTCGGAGGACTCTCCCGCACAGGGTCGACAGCCGTCATCCAGCCTACCAGCGAGGATCCGGGCCCTTCCCGAGTGGCCTGCGCTCCGGATATGCACTTCTGTAGTGCTTACGGAGGAGTTGCGACCATGTGGAGGGACCGTGCAGACCGACATCGATCCGCGCAGCCTGATCGGCCGCAAGGCGTTCGACCGCAACGGCACCAAGATCGGAACCATCGACGAGGTCTACCTCGATGACGCCACGGGCGTCCCGGAATGGGCCGCCGTCCGCACCGGCCTCTTCAGCCGGGACGCCTTCGTCCCGCTGGAGCCGAGCGAGCTGGTGGGCGACACCCTGCGGGTGCCCTTCGAGCGCGCCCTGATCAGGGACGCGCCAGACTTCGGCGTGGGCCGCCACCTCTCTCCCGAGCAGGAGCTCCAGCTCTACCACCACTACGGGCTGGACCTGACCCTGCCGACGGACCTCCACGGCGACTTCGGCAGCCTGGCGGGCGACGACGGCTGAAGGAGCGGGACCGCCCCGCCCGCGCCGAGCGGTCCGGGCGCCTCGGTAACATCCGTCACGGGCCGACGGGCGGGCGGCGGAGCGTGCCGGACGCGGATCATGGTCCAGCGGCACCGGGTCCGCCGGGTCCGCCTTCCTCCGCAGCGGACCCGTCCCCCACCAGCGGCAGCGGATCGGCCGGCTGCAGCTCCGGGTCCTCCACCCGGAAGGTCCGGACCCGGCCGGGCGCCGATCCGGGCCGCTCGAACCGTACGGTCACCCGCCCGACCCCGCTGCCCTGCACCCACCCCGGCCCGTACACCGCGTGCCGTACGTCGTTGCCGGCCGCCCAGCGCCGCTCGGGAGCCGGCTCCGGCCCCCGGTCCTCCCCCGCTCCCTCCTGGCCCCCGGCGGCCTCGACGGACCCCGGCGCGCTCCCCACGGCGCCCGCCTCCGCGCCGGCCTGCGGCCGGGCGTCCTGGACCTCCTCCACCCCGTCCGGCCCAGCGGCCCGCGCCTCCGCGGTGAGCGACTGCGCGAAGAGGTCTTCCTGCGTGTAGTCCGCCAGCCCGGTCACGCCCACGCCCAGCAGCCGGACCCCGCCCGTGGTGTCCACCCCCTCCAGGAGCCGCCCGGCGGCCTCCCTCACCACCGCCGGGTCGTCCGTGGGCCCCCGCAGCGTCTCCGACCGGGTCAGCGTCGAGAAGTCGTAGCGGCGCACCTTCAGCACGATCGTGCGCCCCGAGTGCCCCGACCCCCGCAGCCGCTGCACGCACCGGTCGGCGAGCCGCTGCACCTCGGTCCGGATCCGCACGCGGTCGTGCAGGTCCACGTCGAAGGTGTCCTCCACGGACACCGATTTCGCATCGCGCTCGGCGACCACGGGGCGGTCGTCCAGCCCCAGAGCCATCCGGTACAGCCCCACCCCGTGAGAGCGCCCGACCATCCGCACCAGCTCGTCCTCCCCCGCCTCCACCAGGTGTCCCACCGTGGTGATCCCGGCGCGCCGCAGGTGCTCACCGGTGGCCGGCCCCACGCCGGGCAGGGTCCGGACCGACATCGGGGCGAGCAGCTCGCGCTCCGTGCCCGGCTCGATCAGCAGCAGACCGGCCGGCTTGGCTTCCTCGGAGGCCACTTTCGCCAGCATCTTCGACCCCGCGAGCCCCACCGACCCGCTGAGACCCGTGGCGGCCCGGATGTCCGCCCTCAGCCGCTCCCCCGTGGCCCGGGCCGTCGGGGAGTCGAATGCGACCCCGCCCGCCTCCAGGTCCACGAAGGCCTCGTCGAGGCTGAGCGGCTCCACCAGCGGCGACAGTTCCCGCAGCAGGGCCATCACCACGTCGCTGACCGCCCGGTAGACGGTGAAGCGCGGGTAGAGGTAGGCGCCGTTCGGACAGAGGCGCCTCGCCTGCGCCATGGGCATCGCCGAATGCACCCCGAACCGCCTGGCCTCGTACGAGGCGGTCGCGACGACCCCCCGCGGCCCGAGGCCGCCGACGATGACGGCCTTGCCCCGCAGGCTCGGCTTCGACGCCTGCTCCACGGAGGCGTAGAAGGCATCCATGTCCAGATGCAGAATGGTCGGCGCGGCTCTCACACCACCGATGCTGCCCTACGCCTCTGACATCGCGGGGCCCGCTCCGCCCCGGCCCGGGCCGCTGGCGCGCGCAGGTCAGACGGCGCGGTTGCGACGGGCGGCCAGTTCGTCCGCCGGGTTGTGCCTGACGAGGGTCTCGCCGGTGTCCACCCGCTCCCCGTGCAGCTGCGACAGCGCGTTCTCCACGTCCCGCCACACGACGCCCACGGCGATGCCGAAGACGCCCTGACCGCCCTGGAGCAGGCTCACGACCTGGTCCGGCGAGGTGCACTCGTACACGGTCGCGCCGTCGCTCATGAGCGTCATCCGCTCCAGGTCCTCGAAACCACGGTCCCGCAGGTGCTGCACGGTCGTGCGGATGTTCTGCAGCGCCACCCCGGTGTCCAGGAAGCGCTTGACGATCTTGAGGACGACGACGTCCCGGAAGCTGTAGAGGCGCTGCGTGCCCGATCCGTGGGCGGGACGCACGCTCGGCTCCACCAGAGCGGTCCGGGCCCAGTAGTCCAGCTGCCGGTAGGTGATGCCGGCCGCGGCGCAGGCCGTGGGCCCGCGGTAGCCGATCTGCTCGGGCGCCGGGCCGCCGCCCACCGGTCCGGCCGGCGTCGACTCCGGCTGACGGCGCGCGGCTGCGGCCGCACTGCCCTGCAGCGGGTACGGTCCACCGTCACTCCGTGCGGGGATGCCCCCGGTCGTACCGTCGCCCGTGATCCTCACGCCGACCCTCCGTCCTTGACCTGCCACCTTGAAGGTAGGCAGTCACCAGGGGTGCGTCAACGATCGCCACACTCGGCACGCCGAGTGATA
Organism: Streptomyces sp. CB00455; assembly: GCF_001905445.1. Taxonomy (GTDB): domain Bacteria; phylum Actinomycetota; class Actinomycetes; order Streptomycetales; family Streptomycetaceae; genus Streptomyces. Next base: position 722,461 of record NZ_LIVQ01000005.1, read on the forward strand.
ATCACCCTGAGAGTGGTTTCCCGTATCTCCTCGTGGGGAAAGGCTACTCGAATGCGATGAATTCCCCCGGTGGACGACGCGGCCGATCCGTCACTGTTGCGGGCCGGTGCCGAAGTCCTCGGGCGAGATCTGGTCGAGGAACTCGCGGAACTTCTCCACCTCGTCCTCCTGCTCGTCGGGAATGGCGATGCCGGCGTCGTCGAGCACGCCGTCACTGCCGTAGATCGGCGTCCCCGTCCGCAGGGCCAGCGCTATCGCGTCCGAAGGCCGCGCGCTCACCTCGACCCCGCTGGCGAAGACGAGCTCCGCGTAGAAGACGCCCTCCCGCAGATCCGTGATCCGGACCTCGGTCAGCTCCTCGCCGACCGCCTCCAGCACGTCCTTGAACAGGTCGTGCGTCAGCGGGCGGGCAGGGGCCATCCCCTGCTGCGCGAAGGCAATGGCGGTCGCCTCCCCAGGACCGATCCAGATGGGGAGGTACCGGTCGCCTCCCACTTCACGCAGGAGCACGATCGGTTGGTTGGAGGGCATTTCCACCCGGACACCCACAACGTCGAGCTCGTTCACACAGCAACCCTAGGACCTGCCCGGCAGGTTTGGGTAGTCGGGGCTCCCCTACGACCAGCACGGTCACTGCGGGCGGACCCCCAGAGCCGTCTGCACCAGGGCCTCGTGGAGCCGTACGGACAGCCCTGCCAGCTCCTTGAGCGTGGCCTCCGCATGCGCCCTGGTCTGCGGGTTGCGGTGCCGGCGCAGCGGTGCGACGACCTGCTCCACCAGACCCGCCTCCCGGTCCGCGGCAGCCTTCATCGCCCGCAGGTGGCGGGGCTCCAGCCCGAATCGGCGCAGATCGGCGATGAGACGGGCCACCGTCACGGCCTCGGCGTCGAATCCGCCTCCGGGCGCCTCGGCGAGCAGCCCGTAGGACTCCCACTCGGCCAGCTGCTCCTCGTCCACGTCCGCGGCCGCGATCAGTTCGGCCCGGCCCACCCGCGCCACCGTGGGCCGCTGGCGGCCCACCTCGCCGTAGACGGCCGCCGGGGCGGCCGGATCGACGGACTCCCCGTGGGCGGTGGGTGCGGGGATACGGATCTGCTCACCGCGGGCGAGCGCGTCGAGCTGCTCCCGGATGACCTTCAGGGGCATGTAGTGGTCGCGCTGCAGCCGCAGGATGCGGGCCAGCCGCTCCACGTCCTCGGTGCTGAACTTGCGGTATCCGGAAGGTGTGCGTCTGGGCTCGACGAGCCCCTCCGCCTCCAGGAAACGGATCTTCGAAATCGTGACTTCGGGGAACTCGTCACGCAGCGTGGTGAGCACCGTGCCGATGCTCACCAGCCGCCCTGCCGAGCCGGCGGCGCCGTTTCCGGCACCGCCCGTCGGTGTACGCAGCATGGGACCTTCCCTGGGGGTCCCTCCGGACGGGGTCCGGAGGGAGGGTCAGATGCCCCGCAGGCTCGCGTAGAAGACCAGCCGGTACTTGCCGATCTGCACCTCGTCGCCGTTGTGCAGCGCGACGGCGTCGATCGGCTCACGGTTGACGTACGTGCCGTTGAGGCTGCCGACGTCGGAGACGGTGAAGCCCCCGTCCTGGCTCCGGCGGAATTCGACGTGTCGCCGGGAGACGGTCACGTCGTCCAGGAAGATGTCGCTCTGCGGGTGCCGGCCGGCCGTGGTCAGCTCGCCGTCCAACAGGAAGCGGCTACCGGAGTTGGGACCGCGCCGCACGATCAGCAGGGCGGAACCGGGCGGCAGCGCTTCCACCGCGGCCTGGGCCTCGGGGGACAGCGAGGACGACACGTGCGGCTGTCCCGACACCTCGGCCTCATAGGCCTCGAGGCCCGAGATCGAGATGGTGGACGTGGTCTCCGAGGCACGCTCCGGCGTCAGACCCGCCCGCAGCGGCGCCCCGCAGTTGGAGCAGAACCGGCTGGCCGCATCGCTGCGGTGCCCGCACCTGCTGCAAACCTGCTCGGCCGACATGGACGGCTCCTCGCGCCGCGGCTGCCCCGCGGAGGCATTGGTGGCATACGGGTCGGGGGCAAAGCCTCCACCCGCACTCGAGGTTGATGGGTCACCGAAACCTATGCGTCCGGTACCGGCAGGGTCAACGGACGACGCGCCGTGCGCGCCCGAAATGTCACCGCCCGCGACCTCGTCCCGGAAGAGCGGCCGGTCGCCCTGCCCTTCCCCCTCACCGTGACCGGCGCGGTGACGTGCCGCACCGCTTTCCTCACGGTTCTTCTTGCCGAACAACTTCTCAAACAACTTCACGGGCGATTCCCCTTGACCGAAACAGACCCGCCCGTGGGGCAGGACGAACTCCGAATGCAACACCTGCCGACCCGGACATTCTCACAACGTCCGTAACCACCAGACAGTTTCCACCACGCACCGCGACTTCGGTGCGCCGACCCCCCGCAGGCATCCGCCCGCATGAGCCGCTCCACTTTCCACTCCGCTTCATCACGGTGACGACCGAGCGTAGTCAGGCTGCTTCGCCGCTCGCAAGGCATCCACAACGATCTTGGCCGAACGCTTGACTTCCACGGTGGCCTGTTCCTTCTCCAACGTCTGTACGACCCCGCCGGGGATGTTCAGGGCGGGCTCCAGATCCTGGGCCTGGCCGATCACCCTGAACTCGTAGGGCTGTGTGATCTTCTTACCGTCGATCCCGACCCCGCCGTTCTCGTCCGAGAAGTACGAGCCCGCCACCACGCGCACACCGTTGATCTGGATCGCCTCGGCCCCGGCCGCCCGCAGCTCCTGGAGCGTGTCCAGCAGCTGGTCGGACCGCACCTGACCGGTGGCATCGCCGACCTTCAACGTGATACCGGGCCCCTGGGCTGCCACCGTACCGGCCAGGATGCCCAGTTGGCGCTCCTTCTCCACCGTCTGCCTGCGCGCCTCTTCGGCCTGGTTGGAACTGCTCTCCAGCTCCTTGCGCTGGTCCTCCAACTGCTGCTTCTCGTCCTCCAGGCGCTTGGTCCGCCCGTCGAGCTCGTCCAGGATCCGTACGAGGTCCTCCTGACGGGCCCCACGCAGCGCACTGGAGTCGCTGTTGGACCGCACCTGGATGGCGAGCCCCAGACCCAGCACGAACAGCAGCAGAGCCACGATCAGTTGGGCCCTGCTCACACGCGGTGGCCACAACCCGTCCGCGAGCCGCTGCCGGCCCGTCTGCACGGGCGGCTCGGACAGCGGCCCCGAGGGACCTGGTGCCCCGCTCTCCGCGGCCTGCGGCGGCGGCGCGGGCGGGAGCGGACCCGCCGGCGGGACGGGCGGGACCGACGCGTCCGGGGGAACGGGCCCGGCCGGCGGCACGGGAGGCGCGGGCACCGGGGGCACGGGAGGACCGGGCACCGGGGGCGGCACCGGCGGGACGGGGGCGCCGGAGCCCGCTGCCCCCTCGGGCCCTTCGGACCGCTCCGGCGGGGTGTCGTTCGTACTCATCGGCCTCACGCCCGGAACACGTGCCGGCGGATGGCCGCGGCGTTGGAGAAGATGCGGATGCCGAGGACCACGACCACGCCCGTCGACAGCTGGGAACCGACGCCCAGCTTGTCACCGAGGAAGACGATCAGCGCGGCGACGACCACGTTGGACAGGAACGACACCACGAAGACCTTGTCCACGAAGATGCCGTCCAGCATGGCGCGCAAGCCCCCGAACACCGCGTCCAGCGCCGCCACGACGGCGATCGGCAGATAAGGCTCCACCACGGCCGGCACCTCGGGCCGGACCAGAAGCCCGACCACCACTCCGGCCACGAGGCCCAGTACCGCGATCACGATGCACCCTTCTGCTGCTCTGCTGCTGTGGCTGTACGCACGGTCAGGCTCGACGCGGCCGGCAGCCGCAGGTCGTCCGCGGCGGACAGCGTGTAGCGGATCCCGTAGCTCTCCTGCAGCACGTGCAGGTACTGGCCGTCCGCCGAGTCCTGGAAGGCGGGGCCGAGCCGCTTCTTGTCGCCCACCGCCAGCACTTCGTACGGCGGTACCAGCGGCCTGTTGTCGACCAGTATCGCGTCACCCGCGGCCCGGATCGCCGACAGCGCCGTCAGCCGCTGCCCGTTGATCGAGACGGCTTCCGCGCCGGACTGCCACAGCCCGTTGACGATCTTCTGCATGTCACGGTCCCGCAGCCGCCCGGTGTCCGAGAAACCGGCGCTCTCGCGCGGGCCGCCACCGCCGCCCGACGACGTGCCCTTGGCGTCGTCCACGACCAGTTTGATCCCGGGTCCGCGCGCCGCCGTGGCCCCGGCCAGCAGCGCCACGAGGTCGCCCTGCCCCCCGCCCGGCTGCTTGAGCGCGGTCCGCTGGCGCCCGGCCACATCCGTCCGCAGGTGGTCGATGTCCCGGTCCAAATCCTTGGCCCGATCGTCCGCCCGCTCCACGCGGTCGATCAGCTCCTGATGCTCCTTGGCCAGCACCGGGGCGGCCAGCTGCGCCTGCGCGGCGCCCAGCGTGACGACCATGGCCGCGAGCACGAGCCCGCCCGCCAGCGCCAGCTTCGCCTTCAGGGTCCGCGGCAGTCCGGCGGTGCCCTCCGCCTCACGCCGGGCCGACGCCTCGGCGTAGCCCTCGTCGAGACCGTGGTCCATCACGTGCGTCAACAGCGACATGGAGGCGTCCGGGCGAGCGGGCGGAGGTGACGCCGAACTCCGGTTGTGGGGCGGCTGCGACATGCCGCACATCGTCGCATGTCGGCGCCGTACACACCCAATGCACCCGTCCCGCGGGCCGGCGGGGCACTCTCCCCGCCCCGCCCGCGGGACTGTAGGTCATCCGTGGATCCGAGGCTCAGTTCCCGGCGCTGTCCACCACGCTCGCCCACTCGTCGAGCAGCGCCTGCGCGGAGGCGTCGTCGGGGCCCTCCGCCCACAGGTGCGTGACCGCTTCCGCCGGGTCCGGCAGGACCAGCGCCCACCGTCCGTCGGCCTCCACGACCCGCACGCCGTCCGTGGTGTCGACCTGCCGGTCGCCCGCCGCCTCGACGACACTGCGCATCACCAGGCCCTTGACCGCCCACGGCGTCGGCACGTCCCGCTTGAGCACGTGCGCCCGCGGGATCCGCGCGTCGATCTGGCTCAGGGTGAGCTGCGTCCGCGCCACCAGGCCCAGCAGTTGTACGAAGGCCGCCGATCCGTCGAAGACGCTGCTGAACTCCGGAACGATGAACCCGCCGCGGCCGTCACCGCCGAAGATGGTGTTCTCCGCCCGGCCCACCCGGGTCAGGTCGTCCGGCGAGGTCGTCGTCCACTCCACCTGCGTGCCGTGGTACGCCGCCACCTGCTCGGCGACACGCGTCGTGGTCACCGGGAGCGCGACCTTGCCGCTGCGCTTCTCCGCGGCCACCAGGTCGAGCATCACCAGCAGCGCCCGGTCGTCCTCGATGATCCGCCCGCGCTCGTCCACGAGCGAGATCCGCTCGCCGACCGGGTCGAAGCGCACACCGAACGCGGCCCGGGCCGAGGCCACGATCTCCCCGAGCCGTACCAGCCCGGCCCGCCGGGACTCGGCGGTCTCCGTCGGCCTGGTCTCGTCGAGACCCGGGTTGATCGTCAGCGCGTCCACCCCGAGCCTGCCCAGCAGGCTGGGCAGGACGAGCCCGGCGCTGCCGTTGGAGGCGTCCACGACCACCTTGAGCCCGGCGTCGCCGATCCCCGTGGTGTCCACCCGGCGCAGCAGCGAGCCCGTGTAGGCGTCGAAGACGCTGCCCGGGAACTGCAGGTCGCCGATCTCGCCGGGGAAGGCGCGCCGGTACTCCTGGCGGGCGTACACGCGGTCCAGCTTGCGCTGCTGCTGGAGGGAGAGGTCGGCTCCCCGCTCGTCCAGGAACATGATGTCGACGGAGTCCGGCACACCCGGCGAGGTCCGCAGCACGATGCCGCCGTCGCTGCCGCGCGCGGTCTGCTGGCGCGCCACGGGCAGCGGGACGTTCTCCAGGTCGCGGACGTTGATCGCGCTGGCCTGGAGGGCGGAGATCACGGCTCGCTTGAGCGCTCTCGCGCCTCGGGAGTGGTCGCGGGCCGTGGTGACCGTCGCGCCCTTCTTCAGCGTCGTCGCATAGGCGCCCGCGAGCCGGACCACCAGCTCGGGCGTGATCTCCACGTTGAGGATCCCGGAGACACCCCGCGCCCCGAAGAGGTGCGCCTGTCCCCGGGACTCCCAGATGACGGAGGTGTTGACGAACGCGCCCGCCTCGATCGTCTTGAAGGGGTAGACGCGTACGTTCCCCTGGACGATGGACTCCTCGCCGACGAGGCACTCGTCGCCGATGACGGCGCCGTCCTCGATGCGCGCGGCACGCATGATGTCGGTGTTCTTGCCGATGACGCAGCCGCGGAGGTTGCTGTGGGGGCCGATGTAGACGTTGTCGTGGACGACGGCCTTGTGCAGGAAGGCGCCGCTCTTGACGACGACGTTCGACCCGACGACGGTGTGCTCGCGGATCTCGACGCCGGCCTCGACCTTGGCGTAGTCCCCGATGTACAGGGGCCCGCGGAGCACCGCGTCCGGGCTCACCTCGGCGCCCTCGGCGATCCACACGCCGGGCGAGATCTCGAAGCCCTCCATGTCGACCTGGACCTTGCCCTCGAGCACGTCGGCCTGGGCCTTGACGTAGCTCTCGTGGGTGCCCACGTCCTCCCAGTAGCCCTCGGCCACGTAGCCGTAGATCGGCCGGCCTTCCTTCATGAGCTGCGGGAAGACGTCCCCGGACCAGTCCACGGAAACATCGGCGTCGACGTAGTCGAAGATCTCCGGCTCCATCACGTAGATGCCGGTGTTGATCGTGTCCGAGAAGACCTGCCCCCACGTGGGCTTCTCCAGGAAGCGCTCGACCTTACCTTCCTCGTCCACGATGGTGATGCCGAATTCCAGCGGGTTGGGAACCCGGGTCAGGCAGACCGTGACGAGGCCGCCCTTCTCCTTGTGGAAGCGGATCAGGTCCGTGAGGTCGAAGTCGGTGAGCGCGTCGCCGGAGATGACCAGGAAGGTGTCGTCCTTCAGGGCCTCCTCGGCGTTCTTCACGCTGCCGGCGGTGCCGAGTGGCTTCTCCTCATTGGCATAGGTGAGCTCCATACCGAGCTCCTCGCCGTCCCCGAAGTAGTTCTTGACGAGTGACGCCAGGAACTGAACGGTGACGACCGTTTCATTGAGCCCATGCCGCTTGAGCAACCTGAGCACGTGCTCCATGATCGGCCGGTTGGCCACCGGCAGGAGCGGCTTGGGCATGCTCGAGGTCATCGGGCGAAGTCGGGTACCTTCGCCACCGGCCATCACGACGGCCTTCATGTCGGAAGAGTCCTCCTAGAGAGACGACTGTCTTGCCGACCTCACCCGTCTCGGACGGTGACTCCGCTACTCCTCCGCGTCATCGGGCGCCGGGCGAGCTCAATCGGCCGTGGAGTCCGCCTTCACGAGACGGCGGACTTGAACCACGTAAAGGATTCCTGCCCACCAATAGAGGGTTGTACCCCATCCGGCGAACGCCCATCCGAAAACTGCCCCCATCCAGGCCAACCAACCCGTGCCGTCACTGAGCAGCAGCAAGGGAAACGCGTACATCAGGTTGAAGGTCGCGGCCTTCCCGAGGAAGTTCACCTGGGGCGGCGGATAGCCGTGGCGGCGCAGGATCCACACCATGACCAGCAGCATCAGCTCGCGGGCCAGCAGGGCGCCGGTGAGCCACAGCGGCAGAATCCCGCGATACGTCATGCCGAAGAGTGTCGACAGGATGTACAGGCGGTCCGCGGCCGGGTCCAGCAGCCGGCCCAGGTTGCTGATCTGATTCCAGCGCCTGGCGAGCTTGCCGTCGAGGTAGTCGCTGATGCCGCTGAGCATCAGGACGGCCAGGGCCCATCCGTCGTGCTCCGCGAGGATCAGCCAGAGGAACAGGGGTACGCCGGCCAGGCGCGCCATGCTCAGGATGTTGGGAATGGTGAAAATTCGGTCAGTCTGAACCCGAGTCTCCTGGACCTCCACCCGGGGGCCTCCACTGTGACGGTGAAAATACTGGACGAACGATGCCCCTTGACCCTACAGGAGCCCCCGCACGGGTCCTGAACGCAGAAAAGCCCCGCACCATGAATGGTGCGGGGCTTTCCCACAATAATTGTTCGGCGGCGTCCTACTCTCCCACAGGGTCCCCCCTGCAGTACCATCGGCGCTGAAAGGCTTAGCTTCCGG
>NZ_LIVQ01000006.1 GCF_001905445.1 Streptomyces sp. CB00455
TTCTTCGCTTTCGCGCTTTCCCTTTCCGGCGAGTCCGACTCTATCAGAAGATTTCCACCGGATTTCTCCGGCTTGGGATCCTCGAATGGTGAGTCGATTGTGCCCCTCGGGAATTCAATTCCACTGTGGGGGCGAGAAAGACCTTAAACCATCGCTGCCGAACTTGTCCAGTTCGAGGCAACCGTTCGAATCTACCTCCCCGCTCGCTCCGTGTCAACGGCCTTCGCGGGACAGACGAGGAGACTAGCAGCTCGGTCGGCCGCCGCGCACATCAGGCAGCCGCCACGCACATCAAGCAGCGGTGGGGAGGGTCGCCGAGCGGTCGGCGGCTTCGACATCCCCGGTCTCGCCCGCGCGGGAGGCCCTGCCGCCCAGGACGAAGACGTAGAGCAGGAAGGCGGCCTCGGCGGCGACGCCGATGGTGATGCGGGCCCAGGTGGGGAGTCCCGACGGGGTGACGAAGCCTTCGATCAGGCCCGAGACGAAAAGGACGACCGCGAGCCCGACGGCCATGCCCAGAGCGGCGCGGCCCTGTTCGGCGAGGGCGGTCCGGCGGGTGCGGGGGCCCGGGTCGATGACCGTCCAGCCCAGGCGCAGGCCGGTGCCGGCGGCGACGAAGACCGCCGTCAGTTCGAGCAGGCCGTGCGGGAGGATCAGGCCGAGGAAGACGTCGAGACGGCCGGCGGAGGCCATCAGGCCGATCCCGACACCGACGTTGACCATGTTCGTGAACAGGATCCACAGGACCGGGATCCCCAGGAACGCCCCCAGGACCAGGCAGATCGCCGCGGCCTGGGCGTTGTTCGTCCAGACCTGGGCGGCGAAGGAGCTCGCCGGGTGGCTGGAGTAGTACGTCTCGTACTCGCCGCCCGGCTGCGTGAGCGCCTTCAGTTCCTCCGGCGCCGCGATGGCGCCCTGGACCTCGGGGTGCGTGGCTATCCACCAGCCGATGAGCACGCCGAGAGCCGTGGAGAGGAGCGCCGTCGGTATCCACCAGCGACGGCTGCGGTAGACCGCCGCCGGGAAGCCGGCGGTGAAGAAGAGGGCAGCGTCCCGCCAGCCGGCCCGGCGGGTGCCCGTCACCATGGCGCGGGCCCGGGCCACCAGCTGGGTCAGTCGGCCGGTGAGCACGGGGTCGGGGGCGCTGGACTGCACGAGGGACAGATGGGTGGAGGTGCGCTGGTAGAGGGCGACGAGTTCGTCCGCCTCGGCACCGGTGAGCTTGCGACCGCGGCCCAGCAGCTGCTCCAGCCGGTCCCATTCGGCGCGGTGTGCCGTCACGAAGACGTCGAGATCCATCCGGTTGCCGCTCCCCTGACCCAGTGCCCCTGCTATTGCCTGTTCCTCGTGTGGTCAGCTTGGCAGACTGGATGCCGAAGGGGCGGGCCAGGTCACGTGAAAGGTGCTGCGGTGAGCGATCTGGTGACGGGGGACGCGGTCGTCCTGGGATTGCGGCCGGCGAGGCTGCCGAGCCGGGCACTGGCGATCGTCCTGGACCTGGGCGTCTACCTCGCCGGGTACCTGATCCTGTCGATCGGGCTGACCCTCGCTACCGCCTCGCTCGACGACGCGGCGCAGGCGGCCGTCCAGGTGGCGAGCTTCGTGCTGCTGCTGGTCGGCGTGCCGATCGCGGTGGAGACGCTCACGCACGGGCGCTCGCTGGGCAAGCTCGCCTGCGGGCTGCGGGTGGTGCGGGACGACGGCGGACCGATCCGGTTCCGGCACGCGCTGGTGCGCGGCTCCATGGGAGTGGTGGAGCTGCTGATGACCTTCGGGGCCGTGGCGTGCATCGCCTCGCTGGTGTCGGTGCGCGGGCGGCGGCTCGGGGACGTCTTCGCCGGGACCCTGGTGATACGCGAGCGGGTGCCGGGAGCTCGGGTGATGCCGGTGCCCCCGCCGCCTCCGTGGCTGGCCGGACGGTTCTCGGGGCTGGACCTGTCGGCCGTGCCGGACGGGCTGTGGCTGGCGGTACGCCAGTACCTGACGCGGATGGACCAGCTCGACCCGCAGGTGGGTGCCGCGCTGGCGGCGCGGCTCGCGGACGATCTCGTGGCGCGGACGGGGGCGCCGCCGCCGGTGGGGGTGCCGGCCGCGGCGTTCCTGATGGCGGTGGTGCACGAGCGGCAGTCGCGGGAGGCGGCCCGGGCGTTTGCGGCCGCGCCCGCGCACGTGGCGCCTGGGGGGCCCGTGGCGGCTGCGGCTCCCGGAGCGGCTGCGGCTCCCGCGGCTCCCGTGGCGCCTTTCGCCCCGGCGCCCCCGCCGGCCCCCGCCGCATCCGCACCCGCGCCTGCCGCGCCGATGCCCGTCGCGCCGATGCCCGCCGCGCCCCCGCGTGCGGGCGGGTTCGCGCCGCCTGCCTGAGGGTCCGCCGCTACTCCTCGAACGTGGAGGGCGGGGTCTCCAGGTGTTCGAGTTCGATACCCGGCGCGGCGAGGACCACGTCGCCTGCGATGTGGACGGTGTGGACCTCGCCCGTGTCGAGGGCGCTGACCTGGTACTCGTCCACCAGGAGCGGGCCGCTGTCCGTGGGGTGTTCCTGGCGCGCCAGCAGGGCCCAGGCCTGGTCGACGGTACGGGGGGCCAGTACCGGGTCGGTCAGGGAGAGGAGCCGGACGCGGGTGGCCGGGGCGCCGGGGGTCAGGCGCAGCAGGCGGGCCGTGGCGACGAGGAAGGCCGGTGAGGTGCCGGTGAAGCCGGGGGCGTGGACGTTGCCCTCCGTGGCCTCGGCGCCCGTGGGGTCGGTCCGGACCCAGGTGACGCCGTGGATCGCGGCGCCGCGGACCTGCCAGCCGGAGGCGTTCACTTCGAGGCGGATGGGGCGGCCGAGTTCGTCGACGGCGAGGTCGACCGAGCCCCGGTGGTCGCCGTTCGGGGCCGTCCGCTGCGCGACGTAGCGCCAGCCGGAGGGGCCGGGGGCGCAGTGGAAGTGCTCCTCCCCGAGGGGCGTGTGGTCGTGCGGGTCGTGGAGCGAGTAGCGGCCGCGTGGCATGGCGGGCACGTTTCTACGAGGAGGGTCTCGGTACGGGGCAGGCCCCCGGCGGGGTGCCGGGGGCCTGCCTGAGGCGCTTGCGGATCCGTGGGGATCAGCGGCCGGGGATCAGTAGCGGTAGTGGTCCGGCTTGTACGGGCCGTCCACGTCCACGCCGATGTAGGCGGCCTGCTCGGGGCGCAGGGTGGTGAGCTTGACGCCGAGGGCGTCGAGGTGGAGGCGGGCGACCTTCTCGTCCAGGTGCTTGGGCAGCACGTAGACGTCGGTCGGGTACTCCTCGGGCTTGGTGAAGAGCTCGATCTGGGCCAGCGTCTGGTCCGCGAAGGAATTCGACATCACGAAGGACGGGTGCCCGGTCGCATTGCCCAGGTTCAGCAGACGGCCCTCGGAGAGCACGATCAACACCTTGCCGTCGGGGAACTTCCAGGTGTGGACCTGCGGCTTGACCTCGTCCTTGACGATGCCCTCGACCTTGGCCAGACCGGCCATGTCGATCTCGTTGTCGAAGTGGCCGATGTTGCCCACGATCGCCTGGTGCTTCATCCTGGCCATGTCCGAGGCCATGATGATGTCCTTGTTGCCCGTCGTGGTGATGAAGATGTCCGCCGTCTCCACCACGTCGTCCAGCGTCGCGACCTGGTAGCCGTCCATCGCCGCCTGCAGCGCGCAGATCGGGTCGATCTCCGTGACGATCACCCGGGCACCCTGACCGCGCAGCGACTCCGCGCAGCCCTTGCCCACGTCCCCGTAACCGAAGACGACCGCGACCTTGCCGCCGATCAGGACATCGGTGGCCCGGTTGATGCCGTCGATCAGCGAGTGGCGGCAGCCGTACTTGTTGTCGAACTTCGACTTCGTCACGGCGTCGTTCACATTGATCGCCGGGAAGAGGAGCGAGCCCTCGGACATCATCTCGTAGAGGCGGTGGACACCGGTGGTGGTCTCCTCCGTCACGCCGCGGATCTCGGACGCCAGCTGCGTCCACTTCTGCGGGGACTCACCCAGGGTGCGGTTCAGGAGGGTGAGGATGTGCGCGTATTCCTCGGAGTCCGCGGTGGACGGGTCCGGGGCGGCGCCGGCCTTCTCGAACTCGACGCCCTTGTGGACGAGGAGGGTGGCGTCGCCACCGTCGTCGAGGATCATGTTCGGGCCGCCGGTGGGGGTGTTCGGCCAGGTCAGCGCCTGTTCCGTGCACCACCAGTACTCCTCCAGCGTCTCGCCCTTCCAGGCGAAGACGGGCACGCCCTGCGGGTTCTCCGGGGTGCCGTTCGGGCCGACCGCGATGGCGGCGGCCGCGTGGTCCTGGGTGGAGAAGATGTTGCAGGACGCCCAGCGGACGTCGGCGCCGAGGGCGACGAGGGTCTCGATGAGCACGGCCGTCTGCACGGTCATGTGGAGGGAGCCGGTGATGCGGGCGCCGGCGAGGGGCTGGGCCTCGGCGTACTCGGCGCGGATCGACATCAGGCCCGGCATCTCGTGCTCGGCGAGCGTGATCTCCTTGCGGCCGAAGGCGGCGAGGGAAAGGTCTGCGACCTTGTAATCCATGGGTGCTGCTCCTCATGGGTCGAGAGGGTGGGTACGGCTGGGCCGTGCGCCGTCCGGGAGACGGGGCACCGAGCACAGTCCGTCGCGGGGCCCTCTCTCCCCCCGGCCGGTCGCGAGGACCGCCCGACCGCCATCAGCAGCGACGCCTGACACTGATGTCGAATCTACACCGATCGGCGCGGCGTGCCCCAGTCAACGCAAGAGCCGGTCGCGATTTCGGCGGATCGTCCGCCGGGAAATGCGTGGTCCCGGCCGTGCCGTCCGTGTCCTCGGTGGTTGTCAGTGGTCCTCAGTGGCCGGTGCCACCGGGGACCTTGGCCGGGTCGGGGCCCGCGGCGGCGGCCTCGGGCTTGTAGATGTCCGGCTCCAGGTAGATCACCCGGGCGATCGGGACGGCCTCGCGGATGCGTGTCTCCGCGGCGTTGATGGCATTTGCCACCTGGGCGGCGCTGTCGTCGTGCTGCACCGCGATCTTGGCGGCGACCAGCAGCTCCTCCGGGCCGAGGTGCAGGGTGCGCATGTGGATCACGCCGGTGACGGTGTGGCCGTCGACGACGGCGGCCTTGATCTTCTCCACCTCTTCGGTGCCGGCGGCCTCGCCGAGCAGGAGGGACTTGGTCTCCGCGGCCAGGATGAGCGCGATGACGATCAGCAGGATGCCGATGCACAGGGTGCCGATGCCGTCCCAGACGCCGTTCCCGGTGCCCAGCGCGAGGCCGACGCCGGCGAGGGCCAGGACGAGGCCGATGAGCGCGCCGAAGTCCTCCAGGAGGACGACCGGCAGCTCGGGGGCCTTGGCGCGCTTGACGAACTGGCGCCAGGTCAGGTTGCCGCGGGTCTCGTTCGACTCCTTGATCGCGGTGCGGAAGGAGTAGGACTCCGCGAGGATCGCGAAGACGAGGACGCCGACGGGCCAGTACCAGTGCGTGATCGCGTGGGGCTCGTGGATCTTCTCGTAGCCCTCGTAGATGGCGAACATGCCACCGACGGTGAAGAGCACGATGGAGACGAGGAAGGCGTAGATGTAGCGCTCGCGCCCGTACCCGAAGGGGTGCTGCGGGGTCGCCTCGCGCTGGGCCTTCTTGCCGCCGAGGAGGAGCAGCCCCTGGTTCCCCGAGTCGGCCAGCGAGTGGACGCTTTCCGCGAGCATCGAGGAGGAGCCGCTGAAGAGGAACGCCACGAATTTGGCTGCAGCGATGGCGAGATTGGCGGCGAGTGCCGCCACGATCGCCTTGGTACCGCCCGACGCGCTCATGGATGCAGGGTGTCCTTCCTAGCCACTGTCTACCGGCCGCACATTGTTGCAGCTACCCCGAAGACGCCGTGTCAGACGACCACGGTGGCACGGAAGACAGTGCCGCTTCCGGACAGTTCGGCCTTTTCGCCCGCCGGTACGAAGACGGACCCGCCGGGGGCGAGGGTCAGTTCGCCGACGCGCGGGGATCCGGCCGTGCAGAGCAGGATCTGCGGGGTGTCCTGCGGCAGCACGCGGGAGGTCCCGCCGGGGGCCAGGAGGAAGCGGGAGAGCCGGAACTCGTCGATGGGGGCCTCGTAGACCTCCTCGACGTCTCCCTCGGGGCGGAGCACGTGCGGGTCGCCGGACTCGAACTTCACGATCTTCAGCAGTTCCGGCACGTCCACGTGCTTGGGGGTGAGCCCGGCGCGCAGGACGTTGTCGGAATTGGCGAGCAACTCGACGCCGAGGCCCTGGATGTAGGCGTGCGGGACGCCCGCGCCGAGGAACAGCGCCTCGCCGGGCCGCAGTCGGAAGTGGTTGAGCAGCATGGCGGCGATGACGCCCGGGTCGCCCGGGTAGTCGTGGACCAGCGAGGCGTACGGGGCGTACGGGCCGCCCAGGCGCTCGGCGGCGGCCGCGGTCTCGGTGACGGTGCGCGCCATCTCCTCGCGGTCCGCGGTCAGTACGGCGGTGAGCACTTCGCGCAGCGCCGCGTCCCCGGGGCGGGCCCGCAGCAGGTCCGCGTACGGCTTGAGGGAGTCGACGCCCAGTCCTTCGAGCAGTTCGGCGGCCCGCCACGGGTGGCGGAAGCCGCACAGTCCGTCGAAGGGGGTGAGCGCGCAGAGCAGCTCGGGCTTGTGGTTGGGGTCCTTGTAGTTGCGGTGGGCCGCGTCGACGGGTATTCCGCGGCGCTCCTCCTCCTCGTAGCCGGCCCTGGCCTGGGCGAGGTCGGGGTGGACCTGGAGGGAGAGCGGGGCGCCGGCGGCGAGGAGCTTGAGGAGGAAGGGCAGCCGGGGACCGAAGCGGGCGACGGTGGCGGCGCCGAGCTCGCCCTCGGGATCGGCGGCGATGGCGTCCGACAGGGCCGTCTCGCCGGCGCCCCGGTCGAGGCGGGAGGGGGCGCCCGGGTGGGCTCCCATCCACATCTCTGCCTGGGGCTCCCCGGTGGGTTCGACGCCGAGGAGCGTGGGGATGGCGGTGGTGGATCCCCAGGCGTAGGGGCGGATCGTGTTCGTGAGGCGGTCCATCGTCGTCTTCCTGGATAGGGCTGGGTACGGGTGCGTACCTCAGCCGTGTCCGCCGGAGGCCAGCGCCAGGTAGGCGGTGGCGAAATCCGTGACGGCGAGGAGTTCGGCGAGTTGTTCGAGCTCCACGCCCTCCTCCGGTTCGAGCTCGCTGATGGCCGTGTCGTGGCTGAGGGCGAGCTCGCGCGCGGCGGGGGCGGCGGTGAGACCGCCCGCGGGCCGGTCGCGCAGCAGGACGACGCGGGCGCGGAGGGCCTGGGGTTCCTCGACCCGGTCGCGGAAGAAGTCTTCGGGATCGCCGCCGGCGGCGAAGGAGCCGGCGAGCAGGACGCCGTGGGCGGGCAGGGCCTCGGGCAGCGCCGCGGACAGGGCGGGGCGGCCGGCGAGCTCGGCGAGGGTGGCGGCGAAGCGGCGGGCGGCGGGGCCGGCTCCGGCGCCCTCGCTCCAGATGAGCGGGAGGGAGTCGGCCAGCTCGGCGGCCAGGGTCTTGGCCGGGTTGGAGTAGGTGGCGATGGCGGGTCCGCACCGTTCGGCGGTGCGGTCGAGCCGGTCGGCGACGAGCTGGAGGGTGTCGGGCGCGGCACTGACCAGGCCGACCCGGTCGAGGAGCACCAGCAGCGGAGTCAGCAGGGCCCACAGGGCGCCGGGTCCGGCGGCGGCGGACTCGTCGTACTCCTGGTACGGAGCCTTGGCCATCGGTACGAGGAGCCCGTGCGCGCCGTCCACGGCCTCGCTCAGCGGTGAGCGCTCGGGGGCGACGGCGACGACGGTGCAGCCGCGCCGGTAGGCCTGCTCGGCGAGGACGGCGAGGCCGGGCTCGGTGCCGTCGGTGGTGGCGATGAGCAGCAGGTCGACGGGGCCGGCCCAGCCGGGCAGCGCCCAGCGCAGTGCGCCGGCGGCGTGGGCGACGCCGGTGGGGTCGAGCCGGATGACCGGGGCGCTGGCGCCGGCGAGGGCGCCCAGCAGGTCGGCGACGCCGGTGGCGGCGGTGCCCGGTCCGGCGATCAGGACGGCGCGGGGCCTGCCGTCGGGGCGCAGGTCCGCGATGCCCGCCTCGGTGGCGTGCCGGGCGGCGGTGCGCACCCTGGCCCCGGCCTCGGCGGCGCCGCGGAGCAGCCCCCTGCGGTCGGCGCGCGCGAGGTCCTCCGGCGCGTCGAGGAGCGACTCGTCGAGCATGGCGGCCTCCGGCTGTTGGGTGACGGAACCAGTCTGCGCGTCTCGCGGTGCGGTGCGGTTCAGGCGGGGCGGCGGGCTTCGTCCACGAGGAGGACCGGGATGCCGTCGCGGACCGGGTACGCGAGGCCGCAGTCCTGGCCGGTGCAGATCAGCTCGGGGTCCGTCTCGGCGGCCGATTCGTCCTGGAGGGGCGAGTGGCAGGCGGGGCAGGCGAGGATCTCCAGGAGACCGGCTTCGAGCGGCATGGGGCGCTTCCCTTCGAACATGCGGATTGGGCGTGGTCAGCGTACCGCCGAGTCACCTGCGGTGCGGCCCGGTGGTGTCCTGTTCCCCGTCCCGTCGTGCGGGTGCGGCGCCGCGGCCGGGTCCGCGGCCCTGGACGGCGGCTCCGGCGGGCCTGCGGCTGCGGCCCGTACCGGCGCGCCGGACGCCGGCGGGGCCGGACCGGCCGTTGCCCGGCTGCTCCGGCCCCGCGGGCGTTCGTCAGGCGCGGATGAGCGCGAGGACCTCGTCGCGGACTTCGGCGAGGGTCTCGGCGTCGCTGGCCTCGACGTTGAGGCGCAGCAGCGGCTCGGTGTTGGAGGCGCGGACGTTGAACCACCAGTCCTCGGCGGTGACGGTCAGGCCGTCCAGCTCGTCCACCGTGACGCCGTCGCGGGCGCCGTAGGTCTCCTTGACGGCGGCCAGGCGGCCGGCCTGGTCGGCGACGGTCGAGTTGATCTCGCCCGAGCCGGCGTAGCGGTCGTAGGAGGAGACGAGGCCGGACAGCGGGCCGTCCTGGCCGCCGAGGGCGGCGAGGACGTGGAGCGCGGCGAGCATGCCGGTGTCCGCGTTCCAGAAGTCCTTGAAGTAGTAGTGCGCCGAGTGCTCGCCGCCGAAGATGGCGCCGGTCTTGGCCATCTCCTCCTTGATGAAGGAGTGGCCGACGCGGGTGCGGACGGGGGTGCCGCCGTTCTCGCGGACGACCTCGGGGACGGACCAGGAGGTGATCAGGTTGTGGATCACGGTTCCGGTGCCGCCGTTGCGGGCCAGTTCGCGGGCCGCGACCAGGGCGGTGATGGCGGAGGGGGAGACTCCCTGGCCGCGCTCGTCGACGATGAAGCACCGGTCGGCGTCGCCGTCGAAGGCGATGCCGAGGTCGGCGCCCTCGGACAGGACTCGCGCCTGGAGGTCGACGATGTTCTTCGGGTCGAGGGGGTTGGCCTCGTGGTTGGGGAAGGTCCCGTCCAGTTCGAAGTACATCGGTACGAGGTCCAGTGGCAGGCCCTCGAAGACGGTGGGGACGGTGTGGCCGCCCATGCCGTTGCCCGCGTCGACGACGACCTTGAGCGGGCGGATGCCGGTGAGGTCGACGAGGCCCTTGAGGTGCGCGGCGTAGCCGTGGAGGGAGTCCTGCTCGGTGATGGTGCCGGGGGCGGTGCCGGCGGCCGGGGCCGGGGCGCCGTCGTCGGACCACTTCTCGACCAGCTCGCGGATCTGCGAGAGCCCGGTGTCCTGGCCCACGGGTGCGGCGCCGGCCCGGCAGAGCTTGATGCCGTTGTAGCGGGCCGGGTTGTGCGAGGCGGTGAACATCGCGCCGGGCAGGTTCATGGAGCCGGAGGCGTAGTAGAGCTGGTCGGTGGAGCACAGCCCGATGAGGGTGACGTCCACTCCGCGGGCGGCGGCGCCGCGGGCGAAGGCGGCGGACAGGCCCGGGGAGGAGGGGCGCATGTCGTGGCCGATCACGATCGCCGGGGCACCGGTGACCTCGACGAACGCGGCGCCGAACAGCTCGGCCAGGTGCTCGTCCCACTCGTCCGGTACGACGCCACGCACGTCGTACGCCTTGACGATGTTCGAAAGATCTGCGGCCACTGCCTGCCCTCCTGAAGGTCCTGTGCGGTTCGGCGGCCAACCTACCCTGCCCCGAGCGGGGCTTTTCAGACGAACAGGACGTCAGGAGTCGGGGGACCGCAAGACGCGCAGGTGTCCGCGGCGGGTCTCGCCGGTGACGGGGCCGCCTTGACCGGATCCTCCCGCCTCGGCCGCGCGCTCGGGCGGCCGGGCCGCCTCGCGCACGGCGTTGGCGAGCGCTTCGAGGTCGTCGCCGCTGGGGCGCGACGGCGCGGAGCCGTCGGACAGGCGGACGACGTCCCAGCCGCGCGGGGCGGTCAGGCGCTCGGAGTGCTCGGCGCACAGGTCGTAGCAGTGGGGTTCGGCGTAGGTGGCGAGCGGGCCGAGGACTGCGGTCGAATCGGCGTAGACGTACGTCAGCGTCGCGACGGCAGGGCGGCCGCACGCGGTGCGCGAACAACGACGTACAAGGCTCACGACGTTGGACGGTACCGCACTCTTGACCGGGCCGCGACGACTGTCCCGCCGCTCACTCCCCCGTGTCGTGGCCCGGGCGGGTCCGTGCCGGGCGGCGCGGGCCGCACGATGCGTCTCCTACGGGCCCTGCGGCTACCCTGCGGGAGTGACCGACAGCCCGCTGCCGCCCTGTCCCGCCGAGCCCCCCGCCGGGGCCCCGGCTCCGCCGCGCACGCGCCGCCGGGACCGGCACGGGCGCGGGATGCGCGGTCCGGTGGCACCTCCGCAGGTGCCGCTGTCGGCGAGCCGGGCGGAGCTGTTCGGAGATCTCGTACGGGACTCCGTGGAGCGCCTGGAGCGTCGCTGGCCGCAGCTGGCCGAGGTGGAGTTCCTGGTCGGTGACGTGCCGGGGCCGCCGGGCGGCGCGGAAGGCGGCTGGAACGACGAGGCGGTGCCGCTGGGTGCGGTCTCGGAGGCCCGGGAGGGCCGGCCGGCCCGGATCGTGGTCTTCCGGCGGCCGGTGGACATCCGTACAAAGACGCGGGACGAGAAGGCTCTGCTGGTCCACGAGATCGTGGTGGAGCAGGTGGCGGAGCTGCTGGGCCTCTCCCCGGAGACGGTGGACCCGCGCTACGGGCAGGACTGAGGACCGGACCGGGCCCCTGCCCCCGGCCGGCGGGCGCCGGCGGGGGGGGACACGGCCCGAAGGCGGCCGGACGCCGCCCCAAGGGCCGTGGGCCGGCCGGGCCGGGCCGGGCCGGGCCGTGGTGCCGGGCGGCTGTGGATCAGCCGGCCGTGGGCCGGGCGGCGGGCCTGGGCCGGGGATCGGCGGGTCAGCGGGGCAGCGGGTCAGCGGGTCAGGACCGAGAGGTCCTGGGCGGCCTTCGGGACCGAGACCGTCGAGTGGTCGTCCGACAGGGTCTGGACGGTGAACATCGCGATGCCCTCGTGCGGGAGGGACAGGGTGCGGGCCGCGTGCACCGGGCCGCCCGAGAGGGTCTCGACGGTGAGGGCGTAGGAGCCCTTGCCGCCCGCCGGGGCCACGGCCACCACCTGGGTGGTGCCCGCCTTGACGGTCACCTCCTGGGAGGCCGCGTCCCCGCCGCCGGTGCCCGGCGACGCCGTCACCCTGACCTTGGCGTCCTTGTCCCCCGGCACCGTCAGCGCGAGGACCGTCGCGTTCTCGTCGGTCCGGTCGTCGGCCACGGTGGCGCGCGCGCCGACCGGCCCGGCGGCCTGGACGAAGGCGAGCTCCTGCTTCGCGCCGCTGCCGCGCACCACCCGTACCGCCGCGACCACCGGCGCCGCCTTCTTCGGGTCCGCCGGGGTCAGCACGAGCGAGCCCGCCTCGCCCCGGGTCACGTCCTTCAGGTCCATGCTCGCGGTCATACCGGCCTTGACGTGCAGCTGTTCACTGCCCGCGGGGGTGATGGAACCGCCCGGCGCGGCCAGCCGGATCCTGAGGTCCGCGTCCTCCTCGCCGGGCACGAAGGCCACCAGCCGCACGGAGGCGGCGTCGGCCGGGATGCCCGGCATGACCACCGAGCCCGCGGGATCCGTGGCCGCCGACAACCAGTCGGCGCCCACCCCCTCCTCGGCGACCTGCACCGACGCGCCCACCCGGCCCGCCCGCGTCGTCACGTGGGCGGTGGCGTCCGCGAGCTGGCTCCCCGGGATCAGCGAGGAGAGCAGGACGGACTTGCTGGACTTGGGGTCGATCCGGATGTTCTCGCCGGTGCCCGCTTCGGGCTTGGCCACCCCGTCCGGGCCGAAGAGCTTGATGTCGACGACGGCCGCGGCGTCGTCCGGGTTGGTGAGGTGGACGTAGTCCTCGCGGCCCTTGGCCGTGCTCACCGCGGGGAACCAGAAGTCGGTGCCCGGGGCCGTGCAGCCGGCGCCCAGGAGGCCGCGCGCCCGGCCGACGGACACCTGGGTGGTCAGCTGGGCCGTCCAGCCGGGGGCGAGGGTCCCGTCGGCGCTGCCCGTGAGCGCGGGCGCGTCGGCGCCGGAGGCGGTGGCCCCGAAGGGCTTGCCCGTCTCCTTGGGCTCCAGCACCGGCTTGGCGTCCTTGGTGGCGCCGAGCAGGCGGGCCGAACCCTTGCCCTCGGCGGAGCCGGCCGCGCGGGGGGTGAAGGCCGTGTACGTGGTGTCCGCGATGTCCGAGGAGCTGGGCGCGGGGCACACCAGCAGGGACCGCTCCACGGGCATCCGCGTCGCGGCCGCCGCCTCGCCGCCGCCCGCCCCTCCTGCGGCGGCCGGGGCGGTCAGGGAGGCGACGCCGGTGAGGGCGGCCAGGGCCGCGGCCACGGCCGCCAGCGTCAGGGGTGCGCGCTGCTTCACTGCTGGGGGCTCCCGTCCGGACGCGGATCGTGCTGCGTGTGGGGGTCGTAGGGCTCGTACGGCTCGTACGGGTGGGGGTATTGCCGGGGGTCGGGGTCCTGGGCCGGCTGCTGCTGGTGCTGCGGGTACGCGTACGGCTCGTACCCGGGCGCCGGGTCCGCCGTGTACGGCTGCGGCTGCTGCGGCTGCGGCTGCGGCTGCGGCTGCTGCGGCTCGTAGGCGTAGCCACCCTGGTCGGCGTAGGACTGGTAGGCGTACGAGTCCTCCCCGTACACCGGCTGCGCCGGGATCTGTGCGTACGGGTCGGCGGCGATCGCCGCCTCCACCGGGGCGGCGGACTCGGCCTCGGCCTCCGCGCGCAGCCTGCGGGCGCGGCGGCCCTCGCCGGCCTCGCCCGGGCCGGGCTGGGCCGGGACGGCGGCCTCCTCCTCGGGGAGGTCGTCGTCGAGCCGTTCCCGGCGGCCGGGCAGGGCCATCACCAGGAGCACCAGGGCGAGGAAGCCCTGCGCCCAGTGCCACACGGTCCGCATGAGGGAGTCTTCGTGGACGAGGTCGAGGCGGCCGGCGGCGGCGGGCAGTTCGAAGCCCTGCGCCCAGCCGTCGAGGGTCTTCGCCTTGAGCGGTTTGCCGTCGAGGGTGGCCTGCCAGCCGGAGTCGGCGCGGTCGGCGATGCGCAGCACCCGGCCCGCCTCCCCGGCCGGGATCTTGCCGTGCGCCTCGACGGGCCCGGCGGCGACGGGGATCGGGGCCTCGCCCTGCTTGCCGGAGACGATGACGGCACGGGGCAGCCAGGGTTCGACGCCCCACAGCGCGGTGCCGTCCTGCTGGTGGCGCCGGCTGAGGCCGGGGGTGGCGTCGAGGACGCGGCGGATCTCCTCCGGTCCGCCGGGGCGGAACATGACGAAGCGGATGGCGTAGGCGCTGAGCTGGCTGGACTGGTCCGCCCCGGATCCGGCGACGAGATTGGACACGACCTTGTCGAGGCGCGGGTCGCTGCCGCTGCGGGCGGCGATCTCGGCGTCGCCCAGGCGGCCGCCGGCGCCGCGGACGAGGCTGTAGGAGACGGTGGCGGGCGGGTCGAGGTCCAGGATCAGGGTGCGGGTCTGGTTGTCGTCCCCGCCCGCGTCGGCGACGAAGGCGGGCACCTGCACCGGGTCGCGGCGCTGGAGCGGGCCGTCGGCGCCGGCGAGGAGCCAGCCGGCCGCGGCGAGCAGCGGCCCGGCGGCGGCGGCGAGCGCGATGAGCGCGGCGAGCGGCTGGCGCCAGCCGAAACTGCGGGCCGCGACCCGCTCCTTGGCGCCGTCGGCGCCGAGTGCGGCGGCGGCCAGCAGGGCGAGCCCGTAGACGAGGGTGGCGGGGCCGGCCCAGGCGCTGCGGTTGAGCAGGACGGCCAGGAGCAGTGCGGCGAGGGCGGTGGCCCAGGCGACGCGGACGGCGAACTGCCGGTCGCTGCGCAGCAGGGCGGCCAGCGCGGCGAGGACGATGCCGAGGAGCAGCAGCCCGCCGGGGGTGCCGGGGCCGCCGGGGCTGGTGCCGAGCAGGTCCAGGGCGCCCGCGGAGCCGGCTCCGTAGGGCAGTCCGGCCTCGTGCAGGAAGCGGCCGGGGTGCGTGAGCAGGCCCAGCGACCAGGGGGCGAGCACCAGGACCGGGACGGCGAGGGTGGCGAGCAGGCGCGGGCCGTACGTCTTCCAGCGGTCGCGGCGCAGGACCAGTGCGGCGGTCCCGAGGAGCGCGGCGAGCGGCCAGAGCACGGGGGTGAAGGCGGTGGCCAGGGTCAGCAGGAGGGTGTACGTCCACACAGCGCGCCGGCCGCCCCGCTTCTCGGCGCTCCCCTCGCCGTCGCCGAGGGCGAAGGCGGTGACGGCGGAGCGGGCGGTCAGCGGGAGCAGGACGGCCAGGACGGCGGTGCCGAGGCGGCCGCCGGCGAGGGCTCCGGTGACGGCGGGCAGGAAGGCGTAGGCGGTGGCCGCCCAGGCGCGCAGCAGCCGGGATTCGACGAGCGGCCGGGAGGCGAAGTAGGCGGTGAGTCCGGCGAGCGGGACGGACCCGACCAGGAGCAGGGTCAGGGCGGCCTGGCTGGAGCCGAAGAGGAGGGTGGCGAAAGCGCCGAGGACGGCCAGGTAGGGGGGTGCGTCGGCGGTGGATCCGGTGGAGACGGCCTGCCAGCCCTCGGTGTAGGCGCGCCACAGGTCGGGGCCGCTGTCGGGGGCGGGGAGCAGGGCGCCGCCCATCAGGGAGCCGCCGCCGATGAGGGCGCGGCAGGCGAGGGCGGAGACGAGCAGGAGGAGCCCGAAGAGGAAGGGCGCGGGGTTGCGGGCGACCCGCTTGAGGCGGGCGAACCGCTCGGTCTCCAGGTAGTCGTCCTCGCCGGGCGCGGAGAGGATGCTGCCCCCGCCGTGCCGCCCGGCGGGGGCGGCCTCGTGCTCGCGGTCGCCGGTGAAGTAGCCGGCGAGCTGTTCGGCGTTGGCCCGCAGGGAGGCGCCGGGCGGGGGGAAGAGCGGGCGCAGTTCCGCGGCGGGGACGACGGGCCGGCGGCGGGCCTTGCGGGCGGCGAGCACGCGGCCCGGGCGCAGCAGGGTGGCCAGGAGGCCGGTGAACTCGTCGACGGCCTGGCCGGGGGCCTTGCCGATGAGGTAGGCGAGGGTGCGCAGCACGGTGCCGAGCAGGACGCGCAGCAGGACGTAGGGCAGGGCGCGGGCGGAGCTGTTGGCGAGGATCGTGTAGACGGCGCCGGCCTTGTCGACGCGGTGGGGGCCGGCCGTGGCGCGGCCGGCGCAGTCGACGGTGCGGCGTTCGCGGGCGGCGGCCTCGGCGTGCCGCAGGACGGCGTCGGGGGCGACGAGGACGGTGTGGCCGGCGCTCTGGGCCCGCCAGCACAGGTCGACGTCGTCGCGCATCAGGGGCAGTCGGCGGTCGAAGCCGCCGAGGGCGTCGTAGACGTCGCGGCGCACCAGCATGCCGGCGGTGGAGACGGACAGCACGGGGCGGACCTGGTCGTGCTGGCCCTGGTCCTGTTCGCGGCGGTCCAGTCCGGTCCAGCGGCGGCCGCTGCGGGCGATGGTGACGCCGGCTTCGAGGAGTTGCTTCTTGTCGTACCAGCCGCGCAGCTTGGGGCCGATGACGGCGGCTTCGGGATTCTCCTCGGCGACGCGGAGCAGTTCGGTGAGGGCGTCGGGTTCGGGCGCGCTGTCGTCGTGCAGGAGCCAGAGCCACTGGACGGGCTCGCCGTGGGGGAGCTCGGGGAGGTCGTAGGTGTCGTCGCGCCAGGTGCGGCTGACGGGGTCCCATCCGCTGGGGCGCTTGAGGTACGGGAGGTCCTCGGGGGTCGGGGTGCCTGCGGTGCGGGCGGCTTCCGCGACGGCGGTGCCGAATCCGGTGCGCCGGGCGAGGTGCAGCACGCGGTCGTCGCCGAAGGCCTCGGTGAGCAGCCGCGCGGAGTCGTCGGAGCTGCCGGTGTCGGCGGCGACGTGGTTCTGCGCGGGGCGTTCCTGACCGAGGAGGCCGGCGAGCGTCCGGGGCAGCCAGCGGGCGCCGTCGTGGGCGACGAGGACCGCGGTGACGACGTGCCGGGGGAACTGGGGTGTGGCGGGGGCCTGGTGGGCGGCCGCCGACTGGCTGTGCAGGGACATCGCGGTACGGGCCCTCCGGCCGGGGGTCCGGGGGTGGTGTGCCCTCGGAGGCTGCTGGACAGCGCCCCACCCTAACGGCTGGAAAAGCGACGGTCCGCCTCCTGCGGGGAAGGTGCAGGAGGCGGACCGTTGGCGGTGCTCGGCGGCTGCGGGGCCGCGGCGTTCGTCGTGCCGTGCGATATGCAGGCGGATGTGCGGTGTGGTGTGCGGTACGGCGTGCGGTGGAGCGTGCGGCAGGTGCCCGGCGGGGAGTGCCCCGGCGGTGTCAGACCGCCGCCTTTTTCAGCCGACGGCGCTCGCGCTCGGACAGGCCGCCCCAGATGCCGAACCGCTCGTCGTTGGCGAGGGCGTATTCAAGGCATTCGGAGCGGACTTCGCAGGCGAGGCAGACCTTCTTCGCCTCGCGGGTGGAGCCGCCCTTCTCGGGAAAGAAGGACTCGGGGTCGGTCTGGGCGCACAGTGCGCGCTCCTGCCATCCGAGCTCCTCGTCCGCCTCCTCGACCAGCAGTTCCTGAAACAGCTCGGTCATGTGCGCCCCTCGCTCTGTCTGTGCGTCCCCGTGGTGTTGCCGTTACCGATCGCTACGTAACGACACGAGTGAAATTACAAGTGCGTGGCTCCGGCGCAGTCAAGCCGAGGTCTGCTATTGGGCCTCTTATTCACTCTGCGGAACCAAGCCTATGCAGAAAGTGTTCATATCGCCAAAAATCGTGACACATGCCACTGGCGTGGTCCGATGCCCGCCTTCCCCGTAAATCACGAGTCACTCGTACGTGGGGTTGCGATCCGGCCAAAGAAGCGGCGCAGATCACAGTCCGATCACGAGATGGCGGATTCCGTTTGAAGCGCGGTACAGCGCCACATCCCCTGGCCGGCACTGCACAAACCTTTCTCCGCGTGGAGTAACCGGATGAGGTGAAACTTTTACTCCAAACCAGACATTGGGTTGACAGTCCGGCCGCCGACCCGTTCTCCTTGTTCGCATGTCAGCGCCCGCAGCCGCCACCCGGACACCCATTCGTGGGTTCCTGTGCGCTGCCCAGGTCCGCTGTTGCTGTTGCTGCTGTTGATGCCTCCGGAGCCCCAACTCCCCGAGCTCCGGCCAGCCCCCCACAGCAACCGCCCGCACCACTGACATCCGTCGAGGTAACCCCACGATGAACAGCACCGCCGCGGCCCCCGCGCCCACCGAGAGCGACCTCCAGATCGCCGGTGACATCCTCGCCGTCCAGCACCTCCTCCAGCCCGCCCGCGAACACCCGGCCACCGTCGCCGAGTTTGCCGGCCTCGCCCGCTCCGTCGCCGAGGACCGCGCCTCCTGGGAGCACCTGGTCCGCTACGACGCCACCACCCGCTGGTACCACCGGCTGCGCACCGGGCCCGGCTACGAGGTCTGGCTGCTCAGCTGGGTCCCCGGCCAGGGCAGCGGCCCCCACGGCCACGGCGAGTCCTGCGGCGTCCTGACCGTCCTGGAGGGCGAGCTCACCGAGCACCACTCCCGCGGGACGCTCACCCTCGGCGCCGGCTCCCAGCGCGTCTTCGCCCCCGGCTACGCCCACGAGGTCGTCAACGACACCCTGGAGGGAGCGGTCAGCCTGCACGTCTACTTCCCCGGCCTGACCGAGATGCCGGTGCACAACTGCTCCCCGGCCAGGTCGCAGACGGTGCCGGCCTGACCCCGGCCGGCGGGCCTGACAGACTTCGTGCATGCGCATCGTTGTTCTGGCCGGCGGTATAGGCGGCGCCCGGTTCCTGTCCGGACTCAAGTCGGCAGTGCCCGACGCGGACATCACGGTCATCGGCAACACCGGTGACGACATTCACCTGTTCGGGCTCAAGGTCTGCCCCGATCTGGACACGGTGATGTACACCCTCGGCGGTGGCATCAACGAGGACCAGGGCTGGGGGCGGACCGATGAGTCCTTCACCGTCAAGGAGGAGCTCGCGGCCTACGGGGTCGGACCCACCTGGTTCGGCCTGGGCGACCGCGATTTCGCCACGCACATCGTCCGTACGCAGATGCTCGGCGCGGGCTACCCGCTGAGCGCCGTCACCGAGGCCCTGTGCGACCGCTGGCAGCCGGGCGTACGGCTGCTGCCCATGTCCGACGACCGGGTGGAGACCCATGTCGCGATCACCGAGGCCGGTACCGGGGAGCGGCGCGTCGTCCACTTCCAGGAGTACTGGGTCCGGCTGCGCGCCGCGGTGGACGCGGAGGCCGTCGTCCCCGTCGGGGCCGAACAGGCCAAGCCCGCGCCCGGCGTACTGGAGGCCATCGCGGCCGCCGACGTGATCCTCTTCCCGCCGTCGAACCCGGTGGTCTCGGTGGGGACGATCCTCGCCGTGCCGGGCATCCGGGAGGCCGTGGCAGCCGCCGGGGCGCCGGTCGTGGGCCTCTCCCCCATCGTCGGGGGCGCCCCCGTGCGCGGGATGGCCGACAAGGTGCTGGCCGCGATCGGCGTGGAGGCCACGGCCGCGGCGGTGGCCCGCCACTACGGGGCCGGGCTGCTCGACGGCTGGCTGGTGGACACCGCCGACGCGGACGCCGTCGCCGAGGTGGAGGCCGCCGGCATCTCCTGCCGCGCCGTACCGCTGCTGATGACCGACCTGGCGGCGACCGCGGAGATGGCCCGCGCCGCACTGGAGCTGGCGCAGGCCGCCCGGTGACCGGCGTGCGCTCCGCTCGGGGGCACAGTCCCTCGTACGAGGTGCGGGCCGTCGAGGGGATCCCGGAGGTCAGGCCCGGTGACGACCTGGCCAAGCTGATCACGGTGGCCGCGCCCGACCTGCGCGACGGGGACGTCCTGCTGGTCACCTCGAAGATCGTCTCCAAGGCGGAGGGGCGCATCGCCCGCGCGGACTCGCGGGAGGACGCCATCGACGCGGAGACCGTACGGGTGGTCGCGCGCCGCGGCCCCCTGCGGATCGTGGAGAACCGGCAGGGGCTGGTGATGGCGGCCGCCGGGGTGGACGCCTCCAACACCGCCCCCGGCACCGTGCTGCTGCTGCCCGAGGACCCGGACGGCTCGGCCGCCGCGATCCGGGCGGGGGTGCGCGACATGCTGTGCGTCGACGTGGGCGTGGTGGTGACCGACACCTTCGGACGGCCCTGGCGCACCGGTCTGACGGACGTGGCGATCGGATCGGCCGGGGTGCGGGTCCTGGACGACCTGCGCGGCGGCACGGACGCGCACGGCAACCCGCTGAGCGCGACGGTCGTGGCGACAGCCGACGAACTGGCCGCGGCCGGCGACCTCGTCAAGGGCAAGGCCGCCGGGCTGCCGGTGGCCGTCGTGCGCGGCCTGGCCCACGTCCTGGGCGAGGGCTCCTCGGCGCGGGACCTGGTGCGTACCGCGGCCGACGACATGTTCCGGCTGGGCACCTCGGAAGCGGTGCGCGAGGCGGTGACGCAGCGGCGCACCGTACGGGCCTTCACGGCGGAGCCGGTGGACCCGGGCGCGGTGCGGCGGGCGGTGGCGGCGGCCGTGACGGCTCCTGCGCCGCACCACACGACGCCGTGGCGGTTCGTCCTGCTGGAGTCCGCCGGGGCCCGGGCGGAGCTGCTGGACGCCATGCGGGACGCGTGGGTCGCCGACCTGCGGGCGGACGGCAGGTCGGATGAGTCCATCGCGAAGCGGGTGCGGCGCGGGGACGTCCTGCGGGCCGCCCCGTACCTGGTCGTGCCATGCCTGGTGACGGACGGGGCGCACCACTACGGGCACGCCCGGCGGGACGCGGCCGAGCGGGAGATGTTCGTGGTCGCCATGGGCGCGGGCGTGCAGAACTTCCTGGTGGCGCTGGCCGGGGAACGGCTGGGCTCGGCGTGGGTGTCCTCGACGATGTTCTGCCGGGACGTGGTGCGCGAGGTGCTGGGCCTGCCCGGGGACTGGGACCCGATGGGGGCCGTCGCGGTGGGCCACCCGGCGGTGGCGCCGGCGGAGCGGGCGGTGCGGGCGCCGGAGGCGTTCATCGAGGTCCGCTGATCAGATGAGGCCGATGTCGTTGCGGTACATCCGGGGCGCGCGGCGCGGCGGGGTGTGTCCGGCGAGCAGGATCAGCCGGGCGGCGCGGTGGCGCTGGCCCGCGTACGGGGCGAGCAGCTCCAGCATGACCGCGTCGTCGGCGTCGCGGTCGCCGGCGAGGGCGTAGCCGATGATGCCGGGGAGGTGCAGGTCCCCGGTGGTGACGGCGTCGGGGTCGCCGTTGGTGCGCTGGAGGGTCTCGGCGGAGGTCCAGGGACCGATGCCGGGGACGGCCTCCAGCCGGGCGGCGGCCTGCGGGAGCTCCATGGCGGCGGCCTCCTCCATGCGGTTCGCCAGACGGGCGGCCCGGATGATGGTGGCGGAGCGCTTGGCGTCGACCCCGGCCCGGTGCCAGTCCCAGGAGGGGATCATGGCCCAGGTGTGGGCGGTGGGCATGACGTGGAGGCCGAGGCCGTGGCGGCCTGCGACGTGGGGGCCGGGGGCGGGCTCGCCGTACTGGCGGACGAGGCGGCGCCAGGCGCGGTAGGCCTCGTCCGCGGTGACCTTCTGCTCCAGGACGGTGGGGATCAGCGATTCCAGCACCAGGCCGGTCCGGGTGAGGCGCAGGCCGGGGCGGCGGCGGTGGCTGGCGTGCACGAGGCGGTGGCGGGGGACGAAGACGGCGGGGTCGTCGCCGGCGCCGAGGAGCGCGGGCAGCTGGTCGAGGATCCAGTCGGCGCCGGGGCCCCAGGCTTCGGCGGCGACCTCGGTCCCGGCGCGGGAGACCCGGAGGGTGGCGGGGCCCTGCGGGGTGCGGGTGGCGCGCCAGACCGAGCCGTCGGGCGTCGTGCGGAAGGTGGGGTCGCCGGGGCCGCGGCGCAGCGGACCGAGCACGAGACCGAGGTCGACGGGCGCCCCCGGGGCCCAGTGGCGCCCCTTGGCGGCGGGCCGGGCGCTGGCCGCGGGCCGGGGATCGGCGACGGGCCGGGCGCTGGCCACGGGCCGGGCGTCGGCGGGCCGGGGATCGGCCACGGGCCGGGCGTCGGCGGGCCGGGGATCGGCCACGGGCCGGGCGTCGGCGGGCCGGGCGGCGGGGGTGCGGGTGCCGGTGGGCACGGCTACGCGGCCGCCGCGGGCTGCGGTGGGGGTGCGGGGGTCGAAGCGGCCGGCCATCCCTTGAGCGTAGCCCTGCGGGAGCCGTGCCCCACCCCGCCCTTCCCCGTTCCCCGGGCTCCGCCCGGCCCCGCGTCTGAACGCCCGCGAGGCTCAAGACCCGGGGCTCCGCCCCGTACCCCGCGCCTCAAACGCCGGCGAGGCTGGAAATGCCCCGGCCCGGTCCGCACCACCAGCTCCGCCGGCGCTCGGAGCTCGGACGCGGAGCGCCGTACAGGGGCGCCCGCCGGGTGAGACGGAAGACAGGCGTCGGGCCCAGCCACCCACCCAGCCCCGCCGGCGCTTGAGGCGCAGGCGCGGAGCGCCGTACAGGGACGGCGACCCACCGAGCGCAGAAAGACAACCACCGGACCGCACCACCAGCCCCGCCGGCGCTCGGAGCTCGGACGCGGAGCGCCGTGCAGGGACGGCGACCCACCGAGCGCGGAGAGGCAGCCACCGGACCGCACCACCAGCCCACCCAGCCCCGCCGGCGCCTCAGGCGCGGGCGCACAGCGCCGTGACGGGTACGGCCGGGCGGGAGGAAGCCGGCGAGCCCGGCGGGAGCAGGGGCGGGGCTAGGGGCGGCCCTGGAGGTGGGCCGATGCGGCGCGGGTCGTGGGGAGCTTGCCGTACAGCAGCCTGCCGGGGCACTCCGTCGCGAAGCCGTCGCGGTGACCGGAGATGACGTTCATCCTGACGTTCCTGCCCTTGGCGAACAGGTTGCCGCCACCCGACCTCAGGGTCGTCTTCGCACGCGGGTCCCGGCCGAAGAGCCCGAGCTTCCAGGCCGTGAGCCGCGCGATCGCGTCGACGGCCGCCTTCGGCGGGGTGGTGGCGGAGTAGGAGCCGATCACCGCGATGCCCATGCTGTCCGTGTTGAAGCCCATGGTGTGCGCGCCCAGCACCGCCTTGGAGACCCCGCCCGCGCGGCCCTCGTACACCGTGCCGCACTTGTCGACGGCGAAGTTGTAGCCGAGGTCGCGCCAGCCGCTGCTGACCACGTGGTAGCGGTAGAGGCTGCGCAGGACGGCCGGGGCGTCCTTGCACGCGTAGTTGTTGCCGGAGGCGCTGTGGTGGACGAAGGCCGCCTTGACGGTGTTCGTGTAGACGAAGCCCCTCTCGCGCAGTTTCTCGTCCGCGCCCCACCCCTTGCGGGTGACGATCCGCGGGCGCGGGCCGATGTACGGGCGGGCCGCCGCGCTGAGCTCGCCCTCGCTCGCGAAGACCGCGTCGGCGGTGGAGTCGGCCTTGTCGAGGGCCGTGATCTCGTCGGCGCCCAGCTCGGCGTGCGGCAGGTTGGCCTGGGAGGACTCGGTCGTCTCCATCGACATGCCGACCACCGCCGGTTCGTCGCCCTTGTCGTCGCCGTCGGGGTCGGTGTTCTTGCCGTCCGGGCTCCCGGCGGGGACGTCCGCTCCGGGGTCGACGAGTTCGATCCGCAGCCCCGAGGGGAGGCGGGAGCCGGCCGCGGGAGCCTGGGCGCCCGGTTCCGCCCGGACGCGGACCTCCACGCCGTTGGACGCGCCGACCCACAGCGGCGCGGTGGCGCCGCGGATGCGGCCGGAGCCGCGTTCCGCCGCGTCGGGGTCGGCGGCGTGCTCGCTGTCGTGGGTCTCGACGTCCTGCCAGGCGGACCAGGCCGAGGTCGTCGCCGAGCGGGTACGGACCTGGACCCGTCCGTGCAGCTCGGCGGCCGCGTCGTCCCATACGACGCCGACCATCGAGAACGTCTTGACGTCGCGTGCGGCCAGGCCCCGCGTCTCGGGCAGGCGGGGCGAGGCGCTCATCCCGGGGACGCCGGGGGTCCGCCGCGCCGCCGGTCCGAGCGGGACGAGCGGCAGCGACTGGGTGGACCCCGCGGGGGTGAGGGGGGAGACCGCGGGGAGGACGGGGGAGACCGCGCTCATGGACCGAGCGGCCAGGGCCGGAGTAGGGAGCGCGACGGGCAGGGCCAGTGCGGCAGCAGTCGCGACGCCGATCGAGGAAGCAAGGAATCCACGCATGCAATGGATGGTGTGCACCCGCGCCGCCGGACGCCATCCGAGAACTGACGCACCGTCCGACACCGGCGGGGTACCCCTCCCCCGTACGGCGCAGCCGCGGGCCGCCGTACGGGGGAGGGGCCCGCGTACCCTGTGCCGGGTGAACGCCACTGACCGCACCCCTGCCGACCTGCTGCGATCCGCGCTGGCCGCCGATCCGGGCCGCCCGCTCGTCACCTTCTACGACGACGCCACGGGCGAGCGCGTGGAATTGTCCGTCGCCACCTTCGCCAATTGGGTGGCCAAGACCGCCAACCTACTCCAGGGCGACCTGGGGGCCGAGCCCGGCGACCGGCTCGCGCTGCTGCTGCCCGCGCACTGGCAGAGCGCCGTCTGGCTGCTCGCCTGCGCCTCGGTCGGCGTCGTCGCCGAGGTGGGCGGGGATCCGGCCGGCGCCGACCTGGTGGTGAGCGGGCCGGACACCCTCGCGCAGGCCGCGGCCTGTTCCGGTGAGCGCGTGGCTCTCGCGCTGCGGCCGCTGGGCGGCCGGTTCCCCCAGCCGCCGGAAGGGTTCGCGGACTACGCGGTGGAGGTGCCGGGGCAGGGCGACCGGTTCGCGCCCTTCGTGCCGGTGGATCCCGAGGGGCCGGGGCTCGTCGTCGGCGGCGAGGAGCTCTCGTGGGCGCGGCTCACCGCCCGCGCCCGCGAGGACGCGGCGGAGCTGGGGCTGGGCGAGGGCTCGCGGGTGCTCACCGGGCTCGGCTACGACGACTGGCGGGGCCTGGCCGCCGGGCTCTACGCGCCGCTGGCCGCGGGTGGGTCCGTGGTGCTGTGCCGGAACCTGGACCGGCTGCCGCAGGACGCGCTGGCCCAGCGGGTCGAGAGCGAGCGGGTCACGCACCGCCTCTGATGGCGGCCCCGGCCCCCGTCACCCACACTGGTCAAGACCGAGAACGGGCGATTTGTCACCCGCCTGGCCCTAGACAGGGCCCTGCCCCCGGGCTCCCCCGGCCGCCCGGAGGCAGGATCGGCAGAGGCCGTATCCCACGCGTACGGCTGTTACCGGAGCGGTGAGGGGACGGATGCTGGTGACGGACAGTGCAGGCATACCGGGCGGAGCCGATGCGGCCGGAGGCTCTTCGAAGCCTCCGCGCAGCCGTCGGCGCCGACTGCTGCGCTGGACCGGTCTCGGGGCGGCCTTCCTGGCGGTGGCGGGCTCGGCCGCCGGCTGGTGGCTCTACAACAAGCTCGACGGGAACATCACCGAGGACACCTCGGCGGCGGCCGAGCTGCGCCGCTACGAGCGCGAGCGGCCCGCGCACCTGGCCACGGGCGCGGAGAACATCCTGCTGATCGGCTCGGACACGCGTTCCGGGAAGGACAACGCGCGCTACGGGCGGGACCGGGGCACCCAGCGTTCGGACACGGCCATCCTGCTGCACCTGCCCGCGGACCGGCGCAGCGCGACGGCCGTGTCGATACCCCGGGATCTGATGGCGCAGGTCCCCCCCTGCCTGAAGGCGGACGGGAGCCGCACCCGGGAGCAGTTCGCGCAGTTCAACTGGGCCTTCCAGTGGGGCGGGGCCGCCTGCACGATCCGCACGGTGGAGAAGTTCTCGGGGATCCGGATCGACCACCACATGGTGATCGACTTCGGCGGCTTCAAGAAGATGGTCGAGGCCATCGGCGGGGTGGAGGTCTGCCTCAAGCAGCCGGTGGACGATCCCGAGGCCAGGCTCAAGCTGCCGGCCGGGCGCCAGAACCTCCGGGGCGAGCAGGCCCTCGGCTTCGTCCGCGCCCGCTACAGCCTGGGCAACGGCAGCGACACCGAACGGATGGCGCGCCAGCAGCAGTTCCTCGGCTCGCTCGTCAAGAAGGTGCAGAGCAACGGGGTGCTGCTCAATCCGGCGCGGCTGTACCCGCTGCTGGACGCGGCCACTTCCTCGGTGACCACGGATCCCGGGCTCGCCTCGCTGCGGGACCTGTACGAACTCGTGCGGGGGGTGCGGGACATACCGACCGAGCAGGTCAAGTTCCTTACCGTGCCCCGTCGGCCGTACGCGGCCAATCCGAACCGGGACGAGCTGGTGGAGCCGGACGCGGCGGGGCTGTTCGCGCAGCTGAGGACGGACAAACCGGTGACGGTCACCCCGCCGAGGCCCGACAGCGGGATCAAGCCCGCCGAGCCCGCGCCGACCACGACGCCGGGGGACCGGACGGACGGGGGAACCGCCGCGACCCCCACACCCGTCCCCACCTTCACGGGAACTACGGCGGGGATGGCCGACTGCCGGTAAAGCAATCCCAAAAGCCGGTGACCGAACCGAGTGGGATGCGAAGTTCACCCCGTTATAAGGGGAGTGGAATTTGTCACCAGCATGGTTTGGAGCCGAACCTGACGGATAAGGTGAGCGATCCGGTGCCCCGGCCGGACCAGAGACCGGGCACCAGCAGCCGGATCGTTGACCGTGCGCCTTGGGGGAGGTGCATCGCGAGGCACCGACGGAGGATTCGAGCAACCGTGGATGCGCAAAGCCGTGGGCGGGCCGACGAGATCGACCCCGCAGACCAGTGGGTGCTCAATCCACGCACCGGCCACTACGAATTGCGACTGGCCGACTCCGCAGCGCAGCACCGGCCCGGCGTGACCACCCCGCGCAGACCGGCCTCGACCCGTACCGCACCCTCCCCCGCCGTACCGAAGCCGAGGCGCGGCGACGGGCCGCCCGGCGCCCGGCGCGGCGGCCGCTCCCGCAAGGGCGGGGGCGGCAGCGGCGGTGGCGGTGACAGGCGCAAGAAGGCGCTGGTCGTCACCGGTGGGACGCTGGCGTTCCTGCTGGTCGCGGGCGCGGTGGGGGGGTACCTCTACTACGACCACCTGAACGGCAACCTCAACGTCACCGACATCGCGGGCGCCGGCACCGGCGGCTTCAAGAAGGACCAGGCCATCAACATCCTGGTCATCGGCACGGACAAGCGCAGTGGTGCGGGCAACGAGGGCTACGGGGACGCCGAGAGCGTCGGCCACGCGGACACCACAATCCTCTTCCACATCGCCAAGGACCGCAGCAACGCCACCGCGCTGTCCATCCCGCGCGACCTGATCACCGACATCCCCAACTGCCCGACGAAGCAGCCCGACGGCTCCACGAAGGAGATCAAGGGCTCGAAGGGCACGCGCTTCAACAACAGCCTGGGCCAGGAGGGGCGGGACGCGGGCTGCACGATGCGCACGGTCAAGGGGATCACCGGGATAGAGATCGACAACTTCATGATGGTCGACTTCAACGCGGTGAAGAACCTGAGCACTGCGGTCGGCGGCGTGCCCGTCTGCCTGGACAAGGCCGTCGACGACAAGGACTCCAAGCTGAAGCTCCCGGCGGGCGAGAGCCGGGTGGCGGGCGAGCAGGCGCTGGCCTTCGTACGGACCCGGCACGCCTTCGGCAACGAGAGCGACCTGGACCGGATCAGGACCCAGCAGCAGTTCCTCGGCTCGATGATGCGCGAGATGAAGTCGAAGGAAACGCTGACCAGTCCGCAGAAGTTCTTCTCGCTCGCGGAGGCGGCCACCAAGTCGCTGACCGTCGACCAGGGGCTGGGCTCCATCGACAAGCTCACCAAGCTGGCGGGCGAGTTGAAGGACATCAACCTCAAGAACATCACCTTCACGACGCTTCCGGTACTCGACAATCCGGCCGAGCCCGCGAACCGCAAAGCCACCGTCGTAGTCAACCAGGCGTTGGCCGACCCGCTGTTGCAGATGGTCCGGGGGGACGTCTCGCTCACCGAGGTCGAGAAGAAGGAGCAGGCCGCCAAGGAGGCGGCCGACGCGGATGCGAAGAGCAAGCAGGACGCGCTCCTCCAGGGCACCCGGGCGCCCGCCGCGGACGTGCGGGTGGACGTGTACAACGGCGGCGGCCCCAAGGGCTCGGCGTCCACCACACTGAACTGGCTGCAGAACACCAAGGGCGTGCCGAAGTCCGGCAACCGCGGCAACGCGCCCGCGCAGGTCGGCGCCACGCAGCTGGAGTACGCGCCCAACCAGGCCGACCAGGCCCGGGCGCTGGCGGAGATGCTGGGACTCCCGGCCACCGCCATGAAGATGGGGACGGCCGACGCCGGGGCGAAGACGCCGATGAAGCTGACGCTGGGTCCGGACTTCAAGGCGGCGGGCGCGCCGCTGTCGCCCCCGCCGCCGCAGGCGCTGCCCGAGGACGTGCAGCAGGCCCAGGCCGACAAGGCCGTCTGCGCGAAGTGACGGGCCGTTGCCGGCGGGACCGGCACAAGACCGACCGAGAAGGATCCTGAGGGGGACATGTGAGGCACAGCAGCGTGCGGGGGGAGGGGGCGGCCGCCCAGGCCGCCGGTGACATATCCGGCGGCGGTGCGGGCGCGCCCGGCGCCGTGCCCCCACCGCGGGACGGCTCCCGGCGGTCCCGGGCGGCCCGCGGCCGGCCGGCCCGGCGGGGCCGCAGACGAGTGTTGCGCTGGGTGGCCTCCGTGCTGTCCCTGCTCATACTCGGGACGGCGACGGCCGGTTACCTCTACTACCGTCACCTGAACGGCAACATACGCAGCGGCCAGCGCCTCAGCGGCGACAGCGGCGTGCCGAAGACCGAGGCCAACGCCGCCGGCCAGCGCCCGCTGAACATCCTGATGATCGGGTCCGACAGCCGCGACAAGCCGGAGAACCTGGAGCTCGGCGGCAGCCGCGACAGCGTCGGCGCTCCCCCGCTGGCGGACGTGCAGATGCTCCTGCACGTGTCCGCCGACCGGAAGAACGCCTCGGTCGTCTCCATCCCGCGCGACACCCGGGTCGACATACCCGAGTGCACGGACCCCAAGACCGGTGCGAAGTTCAAGGCGACGAACGCCATGATCAACGAGTCCCTGGGGAACGGCGGTCCCGGCTGCACCACGGCCACCTGGGAGAAGCTGACCAACGTCTACATCGACCACTGGATGACGGTCGACTTCGCGGGCGTCGTGCACATGGCGGACGCGATCGGCGGGGTCGAGGTCTGCGTCAAGGACAACGTCTGGGACCGGCCGCTCCCCAAGGCCTCCGGCGGGTCCGGCCTCAAGCTGCCGGCGGGCAAGAGCAAGGTCAAGGGCGAGCAGGCGCTCCAGTGGCTGCGCACCCGGCACGCCTTCAGCAGCGACCTGGGCCGCGCGCAGGCCCAGCACATGTACATGAACTCGATGATCCGCGAGCTCAAGGGGCAGAACGCCTTCACCGACGCCGGCCGGCTCACCGGCCTGGCCGAGGCGGCCACCAAGTCGCTGACGGTCTCCGAGGAGATCGGGTCGGTCAAGAAGCTCTACAACCTGGCCGTGCAGCTCAAGGACGTGCCGACGAACCGCATCACGATGACCACCATGCCGACGCTGCCCGACCCCCGGGACCCCGACAACCGGCTGGTCGTGAACCAGGCGGACGCCGACAAGCTGTGGGCGATGGTCCGCAAGGACGTCGCCTTCGACAAGAACGGCGCCCCGCAGGCGCCCGGGGGCGGGCAGCCCACGCCCACCCAGCAGCCCGCCCAACAGCCCTCGCCGGAGCAGTCGAAGGCGCCGGTCACCTCGCCGGACAAGGTGTCCGTACGCGTGGTCAACGGCACCGGAGCCGGCGGGGCGGTGACGCCCAAGCGCGCCGGGGCGGTCGCCGAGCAGCTCGTCGCCAAGGGGTTCACGGCGGCCCGGGCGGACACCGCGCTCGTCCCCGAGAAGACGACGGTGATCCGCTACCCCGTCGCGGACCTGGCGGACGAGGCGCAGAGCGTCGCGGCGGCCCTGGGGATCCCGGCGGGTTCGGTGCAGCTCGCGGCCGACGTCCCCAGGATCACCGTGGTGGTCGGCGCGGACTGGCGCGAGGGCGCGGTCTACCCGCAGCAGCCGGCCCCCGAGGCCGGTTCCGTGCCGGAGACGGCCGAGGCGATCAACGGCGCCGACAGCGAGGCGTGCATGGACGTCTACAAGCCGTACCGCTGGTAGTCCGCGCGCAGAAGGGGTGCCCCGGTCCTCCCCGGACCGGGGCACCCCTTCGTGTTCTCGCGTCTCACACCTGCGAGTTCCGGCGTCTCACACTGGCGTCTCAGACCTGCGAGGGGTCGTGGAGCACGGCCGGGCGGCGGCTCGCGATCACCCTCTTCGCCAGCGAGCGCGGGCTCGTCAGGAAGCCGTAGCCCCAGCACAGGTGCATGGTGGCCAGGGCGACGGGGATCCGCGCGCGGGCCCTGAGGGACAGGCCCTTGCCCGCCGGGAGGGAACCCAGGGTGATCGCGGCGAGGTAGCCGGCCGGGACGGCGAAGCCCAGGGGGGAGACGGCCACGCCCACGACCACGCCCGCCGCGAGCGCACAGACGAGGGTCGGCGGGGCCAGGTAGCGGGGGTTGATGGAGCCCGAGTGGTAGCGGGCCACCACGTGCCGCCAGCGCCCGTAGTCCTTGTACTGCTTGGCCAGGGCCCGGACGGAGCGACGGGGCCGGTACTGGACCTTGAGCTCCGGCGAGAACCAGATCAGGCCGCCGGCCTCGCGGATGCGGAAATTCAGCTCCCAGTCCTGGGCGCGGATGAACTCCACGTTGTAGCCGTTCTGCTGCTCCAGCGCCTCGCGGCGGAAGACACCCAGGTAGACGGTCTCGGCCGGTCCCGCCCGGCCGCCGGTGTGGAAGGGCGCGTTGCCCACGCCGATCTTCGAGGTCATCGCGGCGGCGACGGCCTCCTCCCAGGCGTTCTCACCCTCGGCGTGCATGATGCCGCCGACGTTCTGCGCACCGGTCTCCCCCAGGAGGCGGACCGCGGTGGCGATGTAGTTCGGCGAGAGCATGCCGTGGCCGTCGACGCGTACCACGATCGGGTGGTGCGATGCCTTGATGGCGGCGTTGAGGGCCGCCGGTGTCCGGCCGGTGGGGTTCGGGACGGTGTGGACTCGGGGGTCCTCGGCGACGAGCTGGGCGGCGATCTCGTCGGTGCGGTCCGTGGAGGGCCCGAGCGCGATCACCACCTCCATCTCGCCCGCGTACTCCTGTTCCAGGATGTGGCGGACGGAGTCGCGGAGGTAGTGCTCCTCGTTGAGCACCGGCATGATCACCGAGACTGCGGGCTGCTGGGCGGGCATGTGGTCCTTCAAGGTCGGGTATCGGTGTCACGTTACCGCGTACGGGGGAACCGGATGCGCGCCGAGCGAGCGGTACGGAC
The DNA here is from genome assembly GCF_001905445.1 of Streptomyces sp. CB00455. Lineage (GTDB taxonomy): Bacteria > Actinomycetota > Actinomycetes > Streptomycetales > Streptomycetaceae > Streptomyces. The sequence continues at coordinate 30,749 of NZ_LIVQ01000006.1, forward strand.
AGAGGCTGATCGTATGGACCTACTGTTCTGACGAATCAGCCCGATTTGTCCTGCCTGTCGACGGTCCCCCGGCAGTCCCCCCGCGGAGGTGTCCCCCGTGCTCCAGCCGCACCGTCCAACCCGTCCCGCCAGGCCACCCCAGCCGCTGCGCGCACGGCGCGGCGGTACCGGCGGTGGTCCGGTCCGGCGCCGGGGCGGCAGACCCCGGTGGGGGGTGCGGCTGGCGGCCGGGCTGTCGGTGGTGGTGCTGGGCGCCGGCGCCGTCGGCCACGCCGTGATGACGGGACTGGACACCGGGATCGAGCGGGTGGACCCCTTCAAGGACATGAAGAACCGCCCGCGGGCCGGGCACGGTCTGAACTTCCTGCTGGTCGGCACCGACGGCAGGGAGAAGATCACGCCGGAGGAGAAGCACCGGTTCCGCCTGGGCGGCGCCCCCTGCCACTGCACCGACACGGTGATGCTGGTGCACCTGTCGGCGGACAGCCGGCGGGCGAGCGTGATCAGCCTGCCGCGCGACAGCTACGCCGAGGTGCCCGCGCACCAGGACCTGGTCACCGGCAAGGCGCACAAGGCGCATCCCGTGAAGCTGAACGCCGCGTACGCGGAGGGCGGCCCCAACCTGACCGTGCGCACGGTGGAGAACATGACCCGGGTGAAGATCGACCACTACCTGGAGGTCGACTTCACCAGCTTCATGAAGACGGTCGACGCCGTGGGCGGTGTGGAGATCTGCACCGTCAAGACCATGCGCGACGCGAACACCGGCCTCGACCTGCGGCCCGGCAACCACCGGCTCACGGGCGGGCAGGCCCTGCAGTACGTGCGCTCGCGCCACGTCGACGGAGCCTCCGACCTCGGCCGGATGCAGCGCCAGCAGCGGTTCCTCGCCGCGCTCATCAAACAGGCGACCGGCGGTGGGGTGCTGCTCAACCCGGTCACCTTCAAGCAGGTCAGCTCGACCCTGCTGGGCTCGGTGCGGGCCGACACGGGCTTCGGCTCGGAGCAGATGCTGGCGCTCGGCCAGGCGATGCGGGACTTCGCGCCGTCCTCCTCGGAATTCGCCTCCGTGCCCGTCGGCGATCCCTCCTTCCCGGTCAAGGGCATCGGCTCCACCGTGAAGTGGGACGGTCCCAAGGCCGCCGAGCTGTTCGACGCGGTGCGCCAGGACCGGCCGCTCGCCCCGGCCCGGCCGGGGCCGGCGGGCACCGGCCGGCCCGCGGCGGCCCCGGTGGACGTGCCGCCGCAGCAGATCCGGGTCCAGGTGGAGAACGGGTCCCGGATCGACGGGCTGGGCACCCGGGTCGACGCGGCGCTGCGCGCCACCGGCTTCGACACCACGGGGACCCCGGGCAACGGCAACGGCCGCAACGTCAAGCGCACGGTGGTCGCCTACGACCCGCGCTGGGACCGCTCCGCGCGGTCGGTGGCGGCCGCGCTGCCGGGCAGCGAGCTGCGGGCGGTCCCGGGCCAGGGGCGCACGGTGCTGGTGATCGCGGGCTCGGACTACCAGAAGGTGGCGGCGGTGCGCGCGGAGGACCCCTACCAGGGCGCCTTCGGGGTGGTCACCGGCGACCAGGTGGTCTGCGGCAAGTAGCCGGCGCCCCTGACGCCTCGAAGCCCGGGGCGGCGCGTGCTCACACGTCGAAGCCCTGGGCGGCGCGCTCCTCGCGCAGGGCCATGATCGCCCTGCGCCGGGCGAGCCGGTGGGTGCGGCGGATCTGGGCCTCCTGGTAGCGGCGCTCGTCCTGCTCCGTCTCGGGGAGGACGGGGGGAACGGTGCGCGGCTTGCCCTCGGCGTCGACGGCCGCGAAGACGAGGTAGGCGCTGCCGACCTGGGCGGCGGGGGTGGACTCGTTCCACCGCTCCGCGAGGACCCGTACGCCGATCTCCATGGAGGAGCGGCCGGTCCAGTTGCACTGGGCCTTGACGTGCACGAGGTCGCCCACCCGTACGGGGGCCAGGAAGGCCATCTCGTCCATGGACGCGGTGACCGCCGGGCCCCCGGAGTGGCGGCCGGCCACGGCGCCGGCCGCGTCGTCCACCAGTTTCATGATCACACCGCCGTGTACCGTGCCGAGGAGGTTGGTGTCGTTGGCGGTCATGATGTGGCTGAGGGTGGTCCGGGAGGCCGAGACCGGCTTCCCCGCCGGCGCGCCCGCTATCTCTGTCATACGGCCACCTTAGATGCGTCCCGCAGGCATCAGCTCTGCAACAGGACCGGAACGGACCCTCCCCCGGGCTGTCGGACGACACGCCTGGGCAGGCATCCTTGGCGGCATGAATGACTGGCCAGATGGGTGGAGCGGCGACCGCGACGAGAGCGGCCGCCGCGACGACGGGTACGGGCGCGGCAGCGCGCAGGCGCGGCCCGAGGGCGCGCAGCGGATGCGGCACGTCCAGCGGCGGCAGCCGGCGCGGCCGGCCGTCCCGCCGCCCGCACGGCCCCCGGGGGACCGGTCCGGGTACGCGGTGCCCGCGCAGCAGGAGCCGGGGCACGACACCTACGGCGGCTTCGACAGCGGCTACAACACCGGCCAGGTCTACGGCGCGCCTTCGGGCGGTGCTCCGGGCGGGCCGGGCGGACCCGGCGGGCCGCCGGGACCGGGCCGCCCGGGGCGGGCTCCCGGCCCCGCGCCGGACTGGCGCAGGCGGATCAAGATCGGTTCGATCGTGCTGGTCTCCGCGCTGCTGGTGACCACCGTCTCCACCTACTTCTGGGCCGACTCCAAGGTGCGCCGCGAGGTCGACCTGTCGAAGGTCGTCGAGCGCCCCGAGGAGGGCGACTGCACGACGTACCTGATCGTGGGCTCGGACAGCCGCGAGGGGATGTCCGACGAGGAGAAGAAGAAGCTGCACACCGGCTCGGCCGAGGGCAAGCGGACCGACTCGATGATGATCCTGGCGAAGTGCTCCAGCGGGAACACCATGATCTCGCTGCCGCGCGACTCGGACGTGGAGATCCCCTCCTTCGTCGGCTCCCAGTCGGGCAAGAAGTTCCCCGCCCAGGGGCGGCGGGTCAAGCTGAACGCGGCCTACGCGGAGGACGGCCCGGAGCTGCTGGTGCGGACCGTGGAGTTCAACACCGGCCTGCGGATCGACCACTACGCGGAGATCGGCTTCGCCGGTTTCGCGAACATCGTGGACGCGCTGGGCGGCGTGGAGCTGGACATCGAGCAGGGCTTCAAGGACGAGAAGTCGGGCGCCGACTTCAAGGCCGGCAAGCAGACCCTGAACGGCGAGCAGTCGCTGGCCTTCGTACGGACCCGGTACGCCTTCGCCGAGTCGGACCTGCAGCGGACGAAGAACCAGCAGAAGTTCCTGTCGGCGCTCGCCGGTCAGGCGGCGACCCCGTCGACCGTCCTCAACCCCTTCGAGCTCTACCCCTTGCTGGGCGCGGGCCTGGACACGCTCGTCGTGGACAAGGACATGGGCCTGTGGGACATGGGACAGATGTTCTTCGCCATGAAGGGGATCAACGGCGGTGACGGCGTCTCGATGAACATGCCGATCTCCGGCCAGCGCGGCGGGAACCTCGTCTGGGACAAGGCGAAGGTGCAGCAGCTGGTGAAGCAGATCCGACACGACGAGAAGGTCACCGTCCGCAGCCAGTAGGAGCGGCGGCCGGGGGGTGGCGGGCCGGACCCGCCACCCGGGCGGCTCAGGAGTCGGAGGAGAAGCGGATCGCGGCTGCGGGCAGCTGCGCGCCGCACCACACCCGCGCCCCGGCGCGCAGCTCGTTGTCGGCGCCGACCACGGCTCCGTCGCCGATGACGGCGGAGTCGAGCACGGTGCGCGGGCCCACCGAGGCCCCGGCGCCGATCAGGCTCGCGCTGACCTGCACGTCCGCGCCGATGACCGCGCCGGCCAGCACGATGGAGCCCTGGACGACCGCGCCCGCCCCGATGCGTGCGCCCTCGCCCACGACGGTGCCCCCCGACAGTTTCGCCCCGTCGGCGACCTCGGCACCGGGCAGCACCAGGGACTCGCCGCACCGCCCGGGGACGGCCGGGGAGGGCACCACGCCGCGGACCAGGTCGGCGGAGGCCTGGACGATGGCCTCCGGCTTGCCGAGGTCCATCCAGTACGTGTTCTCGGTGACGCCGTGCAGCCGGGCCCCGGCGGTCAGCAGGCCGGGGAAGGTCTCCCGCTCGACCGAGACGGGCCGGCCGGCCGGGATGGAGTCGATCACGCTGCGGCGGAAGACGTAGCAGCCGGCGTTGATCTGGTCGGTGATGATCTCCTCCGGGGTCTGCGGCTTCTCGGTGAAGGCCAGCACCCGCCCCTCGGAGTCGGTGGGGACCAGGCCGAAGGCGCGCGGGTCCTCGACCTGCACCAGGTGCAGGGAGACGTCGGCGTCGGCCTTCTGGTGGGAGGCCACCAGGCCGGCGATGTCCAGGCCCGTGAGGATGTCGCCGTTGAAGACGAGGACGGCGGAGTCGGGGCCGCCGGTCAGGCGCCGGGCGGCGTTGCGGATGGCGCCGCCGGTGCCCAGCGGCTCGTCCTCGACCACGTACTCCAGGCTGATGCCGAAGGCGGATCCGTCGCCGAAGTAGGGCTCGAAGACCTCGGCGAGGTAGCAGGTGGCCATCACGACGTGCGTGACGCCGGCGGCGGCGGCCCGCGCGATCTGGTGGGCGAGGAAGGGAACGCCTGCTGTGGGAACCATCGGCTTCGGCGTGTTCACCGTCACGGGACGCAATCGCGTCCCCTGTCCGCCGACCAGCAGGATCGCTTCCGTCATTGCGTTCTCCCCAACTGATTCCGGCGTACGAAGGTCCAAATTTAGCCCATCCGGGTGGCAGGCCCGGCCGCGGCCGGACGTGCCCGGTCCCCGCGGCCGGCGGCGTGCCGCGAGGACCGCGGCCGGCCTGCCCGGCCGCGGGACGGCGGAAGCCCCGGCGCACCGGCCGGGGCTCCCGCTGCGTCGAGGACCTCGCTACGGAAGGTTCCTCGCCATGACGATGCGCTGCACCTGGTTCGTACCCTCATAAATCTGCGTGATCTTGGCGTCGCGCATCATGCGCTCCACCGGGTAGTCACGGGTGTAGCCGTAGCCGCCGAGCAGCTGGACGGCGTCCGTGGTGACCTCCATGGCCACGTCGGAGGCGAAGCACTTGGCAGCGGCGCCGAAGAAGGTGAGGTCCTCTTTGTCGCCTCCGGCGGAGACCCGCTCGGACTTGGCGGCGGCCGAGTAGGTCAGCTGGCGGGCGGCCTCGATCTTCATGGCCATGTCCGCGAGCATGAACTGCACGCCCTGGAAGTCGCCGATCGGCTTGCCGAACTGCTTGCGCTCCTGGACGTAGCCCTTGGCGTAGTCCAGGGCGCCCTGGGCGATGCCGAGCGCCTGGGCCGCGATGGTGATGCGGGTGTGGTCCAGGGTCTTCATCGCGGTGGCGAAGCCGGTGCCCTCGGCGCCGATCATGCGGTCGGCGGGGATGCGGACGTTGTCGAGGTAGACCTCGCGCGTCGGGGAGCCCTTGATGCCGAGCTTCTTCTCCGGGGCGCCGAAGGACACGCCCTCGTCGCCCTTCTCCACGACGAAGGCGCTGATGCCCTTGGAGCGCATCGAAGGGTCGGTGACGGCCATGACCGTGTAGTACTCGGAGACGCCCGCGTTGGTGATCCAGCGCTTGACGCCGTTGAGCACCCAGAAGTCCCCGTCGCGCACCGCGCGGGTCTTCATGCCGGCCGCGTCGGAGCCCGCGTCCGGCTCGGAGAGGGCGTACGAGAACATGGCGTCGCCCTTGGCGAGCGGGCCGAGGTACTTGGCCTTGAGCTCCTCGGAGCCGGAGAGGATCACCGGGAGCGAGCCGAGCTTGTTGACCGCCGGGATGAGGGAGGAGGAGGCGCAGACGCGGGCCACCTCCTCGATCACGATCACGGTGGCGAGGGCGTCGGCCCCCGCGCCGCCGTAGGTCTCGGGGACGTGGACGGCGTGCAGGTCGTTGGCGACCAGGGCGTCCAGGGCCTCCTGCGGGAAGCGGGACTCCTCGTCGACCGCGGCCGCGAACGGCAGGATCTTCGCCTCGGCGAGCGAGCGGACCGACTCGCGGAGCATGTCGTGCTCCTCGGCCGGGCGGTACAGGTCGAAGTCGGCAGAACCCGCCAAGATCTCTCACTCCCCAGGGTGATGCGTGATGCTAACTACCGTTAAGTAACCCAAGCTTAGTGGGCCGGTCACGGATGGCGATATGGACGGCCCACGTGAGCTGCATGACAGCGGGGCACTCCTGGGCAACGTCCCCGCTGGTGGGCCCGACTATGCTCAGTGGCCGCAAACGGCCCCGCACCTCTGGAGCACCCATGGCCCCCCTCAGGATCACTGTGATCGGTACCGGATACCTCGGCGCCACGCACGCCGCGGCGATGGCGGAGCTGGGGTTCGAGGTGCTGGGGCTGGACGTGGTCCCCGAGAAGATCGCCATGCTGGCCTCCGGCCGGGTGCCCATGTACGAGCCCGGACTGGAGGAGCTGCTGGCCCGGCACGTGGCCGGACTGCCGGACTCGACGGGACGGCTGCGCTTCACGACCTCCTGGGAGGAGGTCGGCGCATTCGGCGACGTGCACTTCGTGTGCGTGAACACTCCGCAGAAGCACGGCGAGTACGCCTGCGACATGTCCTACGTCGACTCCGCGATGTCCTCGCTGGCCCCGCATCTGACGCGGCCGGTGCTGGTGGTCGGCAAGTCCACCGTGCCCGTGGGCTCGGCGCAGCGGCTCGCGGACCTGCTCGCGGAGCTGTCCCCGGCCGGCGCGGAGGTCGAGCTGGCCTGGAACCCGGAATTCCTGCGGGAGGGCTTCGCGGTGCAGGACACCCTGCACCCCGACCGGATCGTGATCGGCGTGCAGGGCGAGCGCGGCGAGAAGCTGCTGCGGGAGGTGTACGAGACGCCGATGTCGGAGGGGACCCCGCTGGTGATCACCGACTTCCCGACCGCCGAGCTGGTCAAGACCGCCGCCAACTCCTTCCTCGCCACCAAGATCTCCTTCATCAACGCGATGGCCGAGGTGTGCGAGGCGGCCGGCGGCGACGTCGTCAAGCTGGCGGAGGCCATCGGCTACGACGAGCGGATCGGCGCGAAGTTCCTGCGCGCGGGGATCGGCTTCGGCGGCGGCTGCCTGCCCAAGGACATCCGGGCCTTCATGGCCCGCGCCGGTGAGCTGGGCGCCGACCAGGCACTGACCTTCCTGCGCGAGGTCGACTCCATCAACATGCGGCGCCGCGGGCACATGGTGGAGCTGGCCCGGGACGCCGTCGGCGGGTCCTTCCTCGGCAAGCGGGTGGCCGTCCTCGGCGCAACCTTCAAGCCGGACTCGGACGACGTCCGCGACTCTCCCGCGCTGAACGTGGCCGGGCAGATCCACCTCCAGGGCGGCCAGGTCACCGTCTACGACCCCAAGGGCATGGACAACGCGCGCCGCGTCTTCCCGACGCTCGGGTACGCCGGCTCCGCGCTGGAGGCGGCCCGGGGGGCGGAGGTCGTCCTGCACCTGACGGAATGGCGCGAGTTCCGCGACCTCGACCCGGCCGAGCTGGCGGAGGTCGTCACCGACCGGCTGGTGCTCGACGGCCGCAACGCCCTGGACCCCGAGGTCTGGCGCGCCGCGGGCTGGACCTACCGGGCGATGGGCCGCCCACGGGCCTAGGTACGTGTCTCGGCGGCCGACGGGCCGAGCGGCTGACCGGCTGAGCGGCTGAGCGGCTGAGCGGCTGAGCGGCTGAGCGGCTGAGCGGCTGAGCGGCTGACCAGGTGACCAGGTGACCGGGTGCGCGGCTGACCAGGTGACCAGGTGACCGGCTACGCGGCTGAGCGGCTGACAGGTGGCCGGCCCGGGGGACGGGGCTACGCGCCGGCGGTGCGGTGGTGCTGGGCGGCGCGGGCGGTGAATTCCGCATCCCGGATGACGCGCTGGGCGTTGCCCCAGGTCAGCAGGGCCATCTCGGACTCCGGCCAGCCGCGGTCCAGGAGTTCCGCCAGCAGCCGCGGGTAGCCCGAGGGGTCGGTGAGGCCGGCCGGGCGGGGGATGCCCGGTCCGGTGCCGAAAGTGGCGCCCAGGCCCACACCGTGCGGGCCCGCGACCGCGCGGACGTGGTCGAGGTGGTCGGCCACCGCGTGCAGGGAGTCCCCGGTCCGCGCGGCGTCGAAGGTGACCATGGCCAGGCCGTCGGCCTCGCGCAGGGCGAGCAGGACCTCGTCGCTCACGTTGTCCGGATGCGGGTTCAACGTCGCCGCCGCCGTGTTCGAGAGGATCACCGGCGCCTTGGAGGCGCCCGCGATCCCGCGGGCGGTCTGCGGCGGGCAGCCGGTGAGGTCCAGCAGGATCGCCAGCCGGTTCGCCTCGCGGACCACCTCGTGGCCGAAGGCCGTCAGTCCCTCCCGGGCCCAGGACGCCCCGGCCGGCGCGAGGATCCGTACGCCCAGCGCGTGGAAGGCGCGCAGCGCGCCCAGGGAGCCGGTCAGGGTCCGGCCGGGCACCGGGCCCAGGAACGAGGCGATCCGGCCCCGGTTGCGGGCGTCCGCCATGTCGCCGGCGGTGAGCGCGAGGCGCAGGTCGTCGGGGTAGCGGCGCATCAGGGCCAGCGCCACGTCGATCTGTTCCAGGGTGTCGGAGACCACCTGGTCGGGGTCTGGCCGGTCGGGGTCTGGCCGGTCGGGGGCCGTCCGGTCGCCGCCGCCGTCCCCGTACGGTTGGCCGGGCGGCACGAGCAGGGACCAGAACTGCGCGCCCACCCCGCCCGCGCGCAGCCGCGGGATGTCGGTGTCGACGCTGCCGTCAGGGGTGTCGATGTCGTGGTGCGGGCTCTGTCGCAGGGTCCACACCAGGGTGTTGCACCCGTCGGCGACGGGATGCCCGGACAGCAGGGCGGCGGCCCGCTCCAGGCTGCCGGCCGCCGCGGTGGGAGGGGGGAGGTCCTCCGCCCCGATGCCCGCAGAGGGTGGGTCGTCCTGCAGGTCGGCCATGGCGTTCGCTCCGGTCTCGGCGGCAGCAGGGAGAGTCGCTGCCACCGTGCCACGGGGGACGGCCGAGCCGCCCGGCGGATGCGGCGTTCGGGTGACACCGGCAGGTCCTACCCGGTCGCCGCCTCCACTCCCGGTCCGGGGCGTCTTGCCGGCCGGGGCGGGCGGTCCTACGCGACCGGCCCGATCACCGCGTTCGAGGGGCCCCGGGAGCCGGAGAGCTCGCGCGCCACGGCTTCCGCGTCGCGCAGTGCGCGCACCGCGTTGGACCAGGTCAGCTTCGCCAGGTCGGCCCGGGACCAGCCGCGTGCCAGCAGTTCCGCGATGAGGTTCGGGTAGCCCGCCACGTCGTCCAGGCCGGACGGGGTGAAGGCGGTGCCGTCGTAGTCCCCGCCGATGCCGATGTGGTCGATGCCGGCGACCTCGCGCATGTGGTCGAGGTGGTCGGCCACCGTGGCGGCCGTGGCCACCGGGCGCGGGCGCTTCGCCTCGAAGGCGCGGTGCAGGGCCATCGCCTCGGGCGAGGTGTCCAGGTGGTGCAAGCCGTGCGCCCGCAGGTTCTCGTCGGCGGCCAGCGTCCACTCGACCGCCGCGGGGAGGACGAACTTCGGGACGAAGGTGGCCATCGCGACCCCGCCGTTGGCCGGCAGCATGGCCAGCACGTCGTCGGGGACGTTGCGCGGGTGGTCGCACACCGCGCGCGCCGAGGAGTGCGAGAAGACCACCGGGGCGGCCGTGACGGCGAGGGCGTCGCGCATCGTGGTGGCGGCCACGTGGGAGAGGTCGACCAGCATGCCGATGCGGTTCATCTCGCGGACGACCTCGCGGCCGAAGTCCGTCAGCCCGCCGTGCCGGGGCTCGTCGGTCGCCGAGTCCGCCCAGTCGATGGTGTCGTTGTGCGTGAGCGTCATGTACCGCACGCCCAGCTGGTGCAGGGCGCGCAGGGTGGCGAGCGAGTTGTTGATGGAGTGGCCGCCCTCGGCGCCCATCAGCGAGGCGATCCGGCCGTCGGCGCGGGCCGCCTCCATGTCGTCCGCCGTCAGCGCCCGCACCAGGTCGGCCGGATAGCGGCCGATGAGCTGGTCGACCGCGTCGACCTGCTCCAGGGTGGCGCTGACCGCTTCGTCCCCGGTCAGCTCGGTGCTCACGTACACCGACCAGAACTGGGCGCCGACCCCGCCGGCCCGCAGCCGCGGGATGTCGGTGTGCAGGTACGCCGACTGGTCGCCGGCGATGTCCCGCTGGTCGAGGTCGTAGCGGACCTGCTCGCGCAGCGCCCAGGGAAGGTCGTTGTGGCCGTCCACGACGGGGTGCTCGGCCAGCAGCTCTCGCGCCTCCTCCAGGCGCTGCGCGGCGCTCACTTGCCGAATCCGAAGGAAGCCGCGCCCGCGACCTTGGTGCGCAGCCGCTTGCCCTTCTCGGTGGCCTGGTCGTTCAGCTCCTGCTGGAAGTCCCGCATCCGGCCGAGCAGCTCGGCGTCGTGCGCCGCCAGCATCCGTACGGCCAGCAGCCCGGCGTTGCGCGCCCCGGCGACCGAGACGGTGGCCACGGGAACGCCCGCGGGCATCTGGACGATCGACAGCAGCGAGTCCATGCCGTCGAGGTACTTCAGCGGGACCGGTACGCCGATCACCGGCAGGGGGGTGACCGAGGCGAGCATGCCCGGCAGGTGGGCGGCCCCGCCCGCGCCCGCGATGACCGCCTTCAGGCCGCGGCCGGCGGCCTGCTCCCCGTACGCGATCATCTCGCGCGGCATCCGGTGCGCGGAGACGACGTCGACCTCATAGGGGATCTCGAACTCGTCGAGGGCCTTGGCGGCGGCCTCCATGACCGGCCAGTCCGAGTCCGAGCCCATGACGATGCCGACGAGGGGGCCCGCGGAGCCCGCGGCAGAGGTAGTGCTCATTCGGTGACCGTTCCTCTGAGGTAGTCGGCGGCGTGGCGGGCGCGCTCCAGCACGTCGTCCAGGTCGTCGCCGTAGGTGTTCACGTGACCGACCTTGCGGCCGGGCTTCACGTCCTTGCCGTACATGTGGATCTTCAGCTGGGGGTCGTGGGCCATGCAGTGCAGGTACGCCGCGTACATGTCGGGGTAGTCCCCGCCCAGCACGTTCGCCATGACCGTCCAGCGGACGCGGGGGCGCGGGTCGCCCAGGGGGAGGTCCAGGACCGCCCGCACGTGGTTGGCGAACTGGGAGGTGATGGCCCCGTCCTGGGTCCAGTGCCCGCTGTTGTGGGGGCGCATCGCCAGTTCGTTGACGAGGATCCGCCCGTCGGCGGTCTCGAACAGCTCCACGGCCAGGTGTCCGGTCACGCCGAGCTCCTTGGCGATGCGCAGGGCCAGGGCCTGGGCCTCGCCCCCGAGCTCGTCGGAGAGGTTCGGGGCGGGCGCGATCACCGTGTCGCAGACCCCGTCCACCTGGACGGATTCCACGACGGGGTAGGCGACGGCCTGGCCGTGCGGGGAGCGGACGATGTTCGCCGCGAGCTCGCGGACGAAGTCGACCTTCTCCTCCGCCAGGACCGGGACGCCCGCCTTGAACGGGGCCTCCGCGTCCTGGGGGCCGCGGACGAACCACACGCCCTTGCCGTCGTACCCGCCGCGCACCGTCTTCAGGATGACCGGGAAGCCGCCCACCTCGTGCGCGAAGGCCGCCGCGTCCGCCGGATCGCGCACGATCCGGTGGCGGGGGCTGGGCGCGCCGATCTCGTCGAGCTTGGCGCGCATCACCCCCTTGTCCTGGGCGTGCACCAGCGCGTCGGGCCCCGGCCGGACGGGGATGCCGTCCGCCTCCAGGGCCCTGAGGTGCTCGGTGGGCACGTGCTCGTGATCGAAGGTGATCACGTCGCAGCCGCGCGCGAAGGCGCGCAGCGTGTCCAGGTCGCGGTAGTCGCCGATGACGACGTCGCTCACGACCTGGGCCGCCGAGTCCTGTGGGGTGTCACTGAGGATCTTGAATTTGATGCCGAGGGGGATGCCCGCCTCGTGGGTCATGCGGGCGAGCTGTCCGCCGCCGACCATGCCGACTACCGGGAACGTCACTCCTCCAGGGTATCCGGCGGTATTCGGCCATCGGGACCCGCCTGGGCACAGCCCTGGCGCTGCGGCGCGGCGCCGGTGCGTTCGGGCCCGTGTGCCGTGCGTCGCACGGGGCCCGAACGCACAGACGGACCACAGGGGCGGGACTTACCATGGCAGGGTTGACGCAGAACACCGGACGCCCCGGCGCGGGGCGGTGACCGACAGGGACTGAACCATCAGATGAGCAGGCCTCGGTACGGATCTGTTCTCGGACGCCTACGCGGTCTCGTTCGGGAGGTCGCCAAGTTCGGGGCGGTCGGCGGTCTGGGCGTGCTGGTCAACCTGGGTGTCTTCAACCTGATCCGGCACACGACCGACCTCCAGGTGGTGCGCGCGAGCGTGATAGCCACCGTCGTGGCCATCGCCACGAACTACCTCGGCTTCCGCTACTTCGCCTACCGGGACCGCGCCCAGAGCGGCCGCACCCGCGAGCTGGTCCTCTTCGCCGCTTTCAGCGCGATCGGCCTGGTCATCGAGAACGGCGTGCTGTACACGGCCACCTACGGCTTCGGCTGGGACGGGCCGGTCGCCACCAACGTCTTCAAGTTCTTCGGCATCGGCACCGCCACCGTGTTCCGCTTCTGGTCCTACCGGACCTGGGTGTTCAAGGCGCTGCCCGCCGCCGCGCCGGCCGAGCCGATGCCCGAGCCCGCGCCGCTGCCCAGGCCTGAGCGCAGGCCCGAACCGCTGCCCGAGCCCGCTCCTGCGAGCAACTAGGACCCGTCCCCCACCGGAGGCCGGCCCTGCCGCCGTGGCCGCGCGCTCCTAGCGGACGGTGGTCTCGGGTGCGGGCCGGGCCGGCTCGGTCCGGCTCAGGAACAGCGCGAAGACCGGCGGCTGCGCCTGGAGCAGCTCCAGGCGGCCGCCGTCCGCCTCCGCGAGGTCCCGGGCGACGGCCAGGCCGATCCCGGTGGAGTTGCGGCCGCTGATGGCCCGCTCGAAGATCCGGTTCCCAAGGTCCGGCGGGACGCCCGGTCCCTCGTCCGTGACCTCCAGCACCGCCTGGTTCCCGATGACGCGCGTGCGCAGCGCCACGGTTCCGCCGCCGTGCATCAGCGCGTTCTCCACCAGCGTCGCCAGCACCTGCGAGACCGCGCCCGGCGTGCCGACGGCCCGCATGCCCTGCTTGCCGGAGCGCACGATGGCCCGGCCGGCGCTGCGGTAGGCGGGCCGCCACTCCTCTACCTGCTGTTTGACGACCTCGTCCAGGTCGAAGGGGACGGCGGAGCCGGTGCGCGGGTCCCGCGAGTTCGTCAGCAGCCGCTCCACCACGTCCGTGAGCCGTTCCACCTGGGTCAGGGCGATGGTCGCCTCCTCGCGCACCGTCTCCAGGTCGTCGGTGACGGTGATCTCCTCCAGCCGCATCGACAGCGCCGTGAGGGGGGTGCGCAGCTGGTGGGAGGCGTCGGCGGCCAGACGCCGCTCGGCGGTCAGCATCCGCCCGATCCGCTCGGCGCTGGAGTCCAGGACGTCGGCGACCCGGTCCAGCTCGGGGACCCCGTACCGCTTGTGCCGGGGACGCGGATCGCCCGATCCGAGCCGCTCGGCGGTCTCGGCGAGGTCGGTGAGCGGGGAGGCCAGCCGGTTCGCCTGGCGTACGGCGAGCAGTACGGCTGCCACGACGGCCAGCAGCGCGACGGCGCCGACCACGGCCAGGGTCCGCCCGACCTCCTTGGTCACCGTCGAGCGGGACTCCTCGACGACCACCAGTTCGCCCTGCTCGCCGCGGGCGGCGCCGCGGATGACGTCCTCGGGGATCCGGTCGCCGACCTCGACGGCCGGTTGCCCGGGAACGCTGATCGTGGCGTGGTGGCCGAGGTCCAGCTGGTCGGCGAGCGCCTTGGGGTCGACCGGCTTGTGCTCCAGGACGTTGGCCTCGACGATGCCCACCAGGCGCAGCGCCTCGGACTCGATGCGGTCCTGGGCGCTGCTGGTGATCGTCCGGGTCTCCACGATGACGAGGGAGACCCCGAAGACGGCGATCACGACGAGCACCACGGCGAGCGTGGAGTTGATCAGGCGGCGGCGCATGGGTCAGAGCATGCCCTACAGGGCGGGCCGTCAGCTCTTCTCGAAGCGGAAGCCGACGCCGCGGACGGTGGCGATGTAGCGGGGGTTGGCGGCGTCGTCGCCCAGCTTCTTGCGCAGCCAGGAGATGTGCATGTCGAGGGTCTTGGTGGAGGACCACCAGGTGGTGTCCCAGACCTCGCGCATGAGCTGGTCGCGCGTGACGACCCGGCCGGCGTCGCGGACCAGGACCCGCAGGAGGTCGAACTCCTTTGCCGTGAGCTGGAGCTCCTCCTCCCCCATCCAGGCGCGGTGCGACTCGACGTCGATGCGCACGCCGTGGGTGGCCGGGCTCTGGGATGCCTCGTTGGCGCCGCGCCGCAGCAGGGCCCGGACCCGGGCGAGCAGCTCGGCGAGGCGGAAGGGCTTGGTCACGTAGTCGTCGGCGCCGGCGTCCAGGCCGACGACCGTGTCGACCTCGTCCGCGCGGGCGGTGAGGACCAGGATGGGGAAGCCGTGGCCCTCGGCTCGCAGGCGCCGGGCGACCTCCAGGCCGTCCATGCCCGGCAGGCCCAGGTCGAGGACGACCAAATCGACGCCGCCCTGCAGTCCGGCGTCCAGGGCCGTGGGGCCGTCCTCCCGGACCTCGACCTCGTACCCCTCCCGGCGCAGGGCGCGGGCCAGGGGCTCCGAGATGGATGCGTCGTCCTCGGCGAGCAGTACACGCGTCATGTGGGTGATGGTAGTCCGCGGCGGCTCCCTGGAGGGGCCTGCCGGGAGACCCCTGCCTATCTGGGCTTATGAACTACTAAGCGCCTTCGAATATGGCCGAACGGTTCCCTGGAAACCTGTGATCCATATCTCAAGTCCTTCCATATGCCGCAGTGTCGTGTCGTATGGTGGCGAGACGCCTGATGCACTACCCAGGGGACCTTTGTGCCGAAAAGCGAGCCAAGGGTCTCTGATTCTGCTCTGGCCGGTTCCTCCGGCGCGGATGACAGTGAATGACCTGTGGGCCGGGCCCCGCGCGTGATGGTGCGCGACGGGGCGTGGATCCCGGTGACGACAACCCCTCCGGTTCCGATGCGTCGGAACCGGCACCCCGGGCGTGGGGTGGATTGTCCGCCGCCGGTGCCGGCCACCCCTCACCGGGCGCCATCCGGCTCACGAAGCCGAGCGTCCCGAGCAAGCAAGGATCGACCATGGCTTCCAGCCTGACGAAGGACTCGGTGGACCCCTCCACCGAGAAGACCTTCTTCGGCCACCCCCGTGGCCTGGCCACGCTGTTCATGACCGAGATGTGGGAGCGTTTCTCCTACTACGGCATGCGCGCCCTCCTCGTCCTGTACCTGGTTTCCGGCGGGACAGAGGCCGCGACCGGCAGCCAGGGAGGCGGCCTCGCCTTCACGATGGCCACGGCCACGGCGATCTACTCCGTCTACGTGGCGATGGTCTACCTGATGGCCATGCCGGGCGGCTGGTTCGGCGACCGCGTCTGGGGCGCCCGCAAGACGGTCGCCATCGCGGGTGGCGTGATCATGGCCGGCCACGTGTCGCTGGCCGTTCCCGGCCAGGCGATGTTCTTCCTGGGCCTGATCCTGGTCGCGGCGGGCTCCGGCCTGCTGAAGGCCAACATCTCCACGATGGTCGGCCACCTCTACGACGGCCCGGACGACCCCCGTCGCGACGGCGGCTTCACGATCTTCTACATCGGCATCAACCTCGGTGCCTTCGTCGCCCCCTTCGTCGTCGGCACCGTCGGCGAGAAGGTCAACTGGCACTTCGGCTTCCTGCTCGCCGCGGTCGGCATGGGCCTGGGTCTGATCCAGTTCCTGCTGGGCACCAAGCACCTGGATGCGCGCAGCAGCCTGGTCCCGAACCCGCTGTCGCCGGCCGAGCGCAAGAACATCGTCGTCAAGGTCGTCGGCGTCCTGGTCGCCGCCGCCGTCTTCTACGGCGCCGTCGCCGCCCTGGGTCTGTACACCCTGAACTGGGCGCTGGTCCCGATCACCCTGGCCGGCCTGGTCATCCCGGTCGCCGTCCTGGTCCGCATCAAGCGCGACAAGGAGCTGTCGGGCACCGAGCAGTCGAAGATGAGCGCGTACATCTGGTTCTTCGTCGCCGCCGCCGTCTTCTGGATGATCTACGACCAGGGTGGTTCGACGCTGTCGCTCTTCGCCGACGGCAAGACGGCCGACACGGTCTTCGGTCTCGGCTTCCCGGCCACCTGGTACCAGTCGCTGAACCCGCTGTTCGTCATGGCGCTGGCGCCGGTCTTCGCCTGGCTGTGGGTCTGGCTGGCCCGCAAGAACCAGGAGCCGAACACGATCGTGAAGTTCGCGATGGGCCTGGTCCTGGTCGGCGCGTCCTTCTTCGTCTTCATCGTCCCGATGAACATGGCCGGCGACGGCACCAAGGTCTCCCCGATGTGGCTGGTCTCGATCTACATGATCCAGACCATCGGTGAGCTCTGCCTCTCCCCCGTGGGTCTGTCGGTGACCACGAAGATGGCCCCGCAGAAGTACGCCTCCCAGATGATGGGTGTCTGGTTCCTCGCCGTCACGGCGGGGGACTGCACCACCAGCCTGCTCTCCATCGGCGGTGTCGACCTCAACGGCGCATGGGTGATCTTCTTCGAGGCGGCGGCCGCGGTCGTGGCCGGCATCGCGATCTACTCGTACCGCAAGAAGGTCCAGTCGCTCATGGGCACGGTGCACTGACGCACCCCTCTCCCGTACGCGGCGAACGGCCCGGCGCACCTCACGGTGTGCCGGGCCGTTCCGTCGTACGGGGTGCCTACCGCGTGCCTCGCAAGCGGCGCCACGGGGTGAAGGTGAAGACCGCGAAACCGAGCAGGACCACCGTGCCGGCGACCAGGGCGAGGGCCTTGATGCCGCCCTCGTCCCGCGCGCCGGTCTCGGCGAGGTTGCCCGAGGTGGTGGTGGCGCCGGAGGACGCGGCGCCCGTGGTGGAGGGCGAGCCGGAGCCGCCCGGCTGGGCGGTGGTGTCCAGTTCCAGGGAGACGGCGCTGGTGGCCGCCTTGCAGGGCACGGTGAGCGGCTGGCCGCCCGCGACCATGGTGACGTCGATCGACATGTCGGACGGGCTGAGCGTGACCTTGCCCGTCCTGCCGGGCTTGTAGGTGCCCGTCATGTCGCTCAGGCTCACTGCGCCGCCCTGCGGGATCGCCTCGGCGTTGGCGGGGCCGGTGACCTTCACCGTGCCGCTGTCGGCCCCTGCGAGCTTGATCTGCATCGACGGGGCGAGTGCGCCCTTGGGCAGGGGCAGCGGGGCCTTCATGGCGTCCTTGGCGGTCTTGACCGTGAGGTCATAGCTGCCCCCGTTCCTCTTCGCGTTGACGGTGACGGGGGTGGTGATGCCGCCGGGGACCGTCTCGCCGCAGTCGAACTTGACGTCCACGGGCTTGCCGGGGAAGTCGGTCTGGCCGCCGCCCCCGGTCGTGGCGCCGGTGGTGCCTCCGGTCGTGGCACCAGTCGTGTTGCCGCCGCTCGTCGTCCCTCCGGTGGTGGTCCCTCCGGTGGTCGTGCCGCCGGTGGTGGTCCCTCCGGTGGTCGTGCCGCCGGTGGTGGTCCCTCCGGTGGAGCCGGCCGTCACGTCGATGGTCGCGCCGCCGGTCACCTCCCCCTGGGGGGCGCACTTGGTGACGAAGGTGCCGAAGGGGAAGCTGACGGCGACGTCGTACTTGCCGGGTGTCAGGGTGACCTTGCCCGCCTTGGTCAGCTTGAGCTTGCCCTTCATCGGCGACATCACCATGGGCGCCTTCTTGGGGATCGGCGGGTTCTTCTTCTCCCCGACGACCTTGAGCTCCCCCGCCCCGCCGCCCACCGCGATCCAGCCGGTGGGCTGCACCGCGTCCTTCGGGATGTCCATCAGGTCCGTGTTGTTCGAAGCGGGCTTGACGGTCTCCCACACCACCTCGACCTCGTCACCGACCTTGGCCGTGGCGGGGGCCGTGATCCTGGCGGTGGTCTCGCCCTCCACCGGGTCGCCTCCGCCGGCCGGCGGGACGCACTTGACCTTGTACGTGGCCTCGGCGGCCTGGGCGGGAGAAGCCGTTAGGGCGATACCCGCGCCGCCGAGGAGCAGCGCGACCGCGGCCGCGCACACCCTCCGTTGGGTCTTCACGAATGTCCCTTCGTCGTCGGACGGTTCTCAGACGGTGCGGACGTCTGTGGTGCTGACTCCGGCGCGCTGTCCGGGGTGAACCACGGCAGGGCCGCCGTGGTGGTCTGCGGGGGCTGCGGGCCCTGCCCGGAGCGGACCGGCGCGGGCCCTCCTGCGGCGGGGGCCCCCGGCCGTAAGCGCGGCAGCCGGGCGGTCACGGCCGCCACCTCCTCGGGGAGCCGGGCACCCCGGTGGCGGCCGCCGACGGGTGCGGTGCGGGGCCGGACCCGGTCGACGACCGCCATGCCGAGGCGGAAGACGGCGGCCGGGACCACCAGCAGGAGCAGTCCCCGAAAGAGCAGGACCCCGTACGGGCGGTCCACGCCCCAGGGTTGGGCGGCCAGGACCGTCTCGCCGTACTTGAGCGAGATCGTGTAGTCGCCGTGGGCGCCCGCGGTGAGGGCGACGTCGAGCGACACGTCCGCTTTGCCGCCCGGCGGGATGGTCCCCTTCCACCGGACCTCCTCCCACAGCGGCGCGAAGACGCCGTGGGCGGTGCCGAGCTGGAAGACGGGGTCCTTGACCGGGGCCGAGCCGAGATTGCCGACGGTGACCTCCAGGGTGCGGGTGGGCGGGGCCCCGAACCAGGTCAGCACCCCGTCGTCGCCTTCCAGCCGGACTCCGCTGAGCACCGCGAGCCGGGCCGTGCCGGATGCGGCGGGCAGTTCGGCCACCGGGTGGTCGGTGATCTTCAGGGGGGTGGCGACGGTGGACTGGTCGCCGTTGACGGAGCTGACGTTGACGACGCAGGGGCACGGCTTGGGCGGCGCCACCACGGGCAGCTGCGCGGCGAAGTGCCCGTCGCCGGCGACCGAGACCGCCGCGCCGTCGGCATTGGCGCAGCTGTTGGTGCCGCCGATCATGTTCTGTCCGCAGACCAGCAGCATCACCAGTGTCCCGGCCCGCCAGCCGGTGCCGGTGACGGTGATCTCGGTGCCCTTGGCCGCCTCCTGGAGCGAGAGCGCCACGGCCGGCCCCTGCTGTGCGGCGGCCGGCAGCGCCGGGAACAGTGCCAGCGCGCACGCCGCCAGCCCCGCGGCGAGCAGGGCTCCGACTCTTCTCACCTGGAGGCTCCCGTCAGTTCGTGGTCCGGGTCCGGGTCCGGGTCCGGGGCCGGGGCCGGCCCGGCCGTCGGCGGCCCGTCCTGCGACGGCTCCCGGCGGGCGCGCCGGCCGCGTACGAGGAACAGCGCGGCGGCGGTGGCCGCGGCGAGGCCGAGCAGGCCGAGGCCGGCGCGGGCGACGGTCTCCCGCGGCACGAACCAGGCCGACCCGGAGGCGACCGCCCGGGCGCCGCCGGGGGCCGTGACCGTGAGGGTGAAGCGCGCCCTGCCGAGGACCGGGGCGCCGGGCCAGGGCTCGGTCAGCGCCACCCGCTGTCCGGGGAGCAGCTCCACGGGCAGGGCGCGGGCGCCGCGGCCGGGCAGCTCGCCGAAGAGGCCCTCGGCGCGCAGCCGCAGTGCGGGCGCGAGGCGGACGTTGCCCCGGTTGACGAGGGTGTAGGCGAGGACGGCTGCCGGGCCGCGTCCCCGGACGGCGACGTCCTCGACGGTGAGCGCGGCCAGGGTGGGGCCGCTGACCCGCAGGTGGACCCGTACGCCCACCTCGCGGCCGCCCTCGGTGGCGAGCACGGCGGCCGGGTGGTCGCCGGGCAGGGCGTCGGGCGGCACGGTGACCGTGAAGGGGACGACCGCGCGGGTGCGGGGCGGGATGCGCACCGTGTCCGCGGCGCCGAAGCCGATCCAGACCCCGGGGCCGGCGGATTCCCCGGGCGGGCGCACGGCGAGGGAGCCGTCGGCGGCGTCGTGGGCGTCGGCCCCGCGCAGGGTGACCGTGCGTTCCCGGTCACCGGTGTTGGTCAGGGCGAAGCTGTCCTCCATGACGGTGCCGGGCGCGCCGGCCAGGAAGAAGTACGGGCGGGCGCCGCCGGGCCGGACGGCGGCCGTCCCGGGGGCGGGCTCGGCGCTCCAGCCGGGCCCGTCGGCGGCAGCGGGGTGCGCCGTGGCCGCGGACAGGGCGGTGGCCGCCGACAGTGCGCCGGCCACGAGGAGCGCCGCGGGCCTGCGGGAGCACCGGGGAGGTCGGAGCACGGGCATGGCGGGGGTGCTCCGTTCAGGACCGGGCCCGCTGCCCGCGCCGGGTCAGCCAGAGCACGCCGGCGGCGCCGGACAGCAGGACGGTGCCGCCGAGGGTGCCGAGGGCGAGGGCGGAGTCCATGGGACCGGTCTGCGGGAGGCTGGCGTCCCCACCGGAGTCACCGGAACCACCGGAGCCGCCCGAGCCCCCCGAGCCCCCCGGCGGGGCGCCGCCGCCGGGGGCGGTGACGTCCAGTTCCAGGGAGGGGCCCGGGCTGTTGCCGGGGGTGCAGGTGGTCGTGGTGCCCATGGCCTTGATGGTGAGCACCCCGGCGGTGAAGGTGACCTTGCCGCTCTTCCCGGGCGTGTAGGTGCCCGAGAGATCGGTGATCCTGATGGGGGTGTTGGCGGGCACGGCCTCGGAGTTGGGCGGGCCCGAGACCGGTACGGAGACCTTCTCGGCGCCGCCGACGAGGATGACGGCGCTGGGGCTCATCGCCCCCTTGCCGAGTTCGATGGGGCTGGACGAGACGCCCTTCTGGAAGGACATGGTCAGCTTGTAGGCAGCGCCGTCCTTGACGGCCTTGATGTCGATGGGCGAGACCGCCGACTTGTCCCCGATCGGGGTCTTGCAGTCGTAGGACACGTCGACGACGGCGGCGCGGGCCGCTGGGGCGGCCAGCAGGACCGCCGATCCGGCCAGCGCGGAGGCCAGCGCGAGCGCGGTGGAGCGTTTCCGGTCGGACACCTTCGTCTTCCCCTCGGGCCACAAGTTACTGACGGCACATCAGATCGGTGGCTCAAGGTACGCCCGGGTCCTTGCGGAGGGAAGACAAGGGGACCGCCCGGATCGACCGTTCGTCAGTGCACGCGGACACCCCGCTGCCACACCCCGGAAACGAGCGGCACGCCCGGCCGGTAGGCGAGGTGGACGTGGCTCGGGGCGTCCAGGAGGACCAGGTCGGCGCGCGCGCCGGGGGTGAGAGTGCCGATGTCGGTGCGCCGCAGGGCGCGGGCGCCGCCGGCGGTGGCCGACCAGAGGGCCTCGTCGGGCGTCATGCGCATGTCCCGGACGGCGAGCGCGATGCAGAACGGCATGGAACTGGTGTAGGAGGAGCCGGGGTTGCAGTCGGTGGACAGGGCGACGGTGGCGCCGGCGTCGATCAGCCGCCGGGCATCGGGCCACCGGGCACGGGTGGAGAACTCGGCGCCGGGGAGCAGGGTGGCGACCGTGGTGGCCGAGCCCTGGGCGAGGGCGTCGACATCGGCGTCGGTCAGGTGGGTGCAGTGGTCGGCGGAGGCCGCTTCGAGCTCGACGGCGAGCTGCACGCCGGGGCCGTGGGAGAGCTGGTTGGCGTGGATCCGCGGGATCAGGCCCGCGGCGGCGCCCGCGGTGAGGATCGCCCGGGCCTGGTCGCCGTCGAAGGCGCCCTTCTCGCAGAAGACGTCCACCCAGCGGGCGTACGGGGCGCAGGCGGCCAGCATCTCGCCGGTGACGAGGTCGACGTAGCCGGCCGGGTCCTCGGCGTAGTCGGGGGAGACGATGTGCGCGCCGAGGTAGGTGACCTCCTCGGTGTGCGCGGCGGCGATGCGCAGGGCGCGGGCCTCGTCGGCGGTGGTCAGACCGTAGCCGGACTTGGTCTCGAAGGTCGTGGTGCCCTGGCGGCGGGCCTCGTCGAGGTGGCGCACCAGGTTGGCTTCGAGCTCGGCGTCGCCGGCGGCGCGGGTGGCGGCGACGGTGGTGCGGATGCCGCCGGCGGAGTAGGCGCGGCCGGACATCCGGGCGTTGAACTCGGCGGTGCGGTCGCCGGCGAAGACGAGGTGGGAGTGGGAGTCGACGAAGCCCGGGATGACGGCGCGGCCGGCGGCGTCGTACGCGGTGTCCGCGGCGGGGACCTCTCCGGCGGGGCCGGCCCAGGCGATGCGGTCGCCGTCGATGACGAGCGCCGCGTTCTCGATGAGGCCGAGGGGGGAGCCGTCGCCGAGGGCGGGGTCGTTGGTGACGAGGCTGCCGATGTTGGTGATGGCAGTGGTGGTCATGGGGTTCCTCTCAGAGGGTTCGTTCCCCCACCCCGCCTTCACCGTTTCCTGGCGCTCCGCCCCGGACCCCGCGCCTCGAGCTCCCCCGGACTCCGTCCGAGGGGGACCCCCGGGCGGGCTGTGTGTCAGCCCGCCCGGTGTGTGAGGACCGGGTCCGGGCAGAGCCCGGTTTCGGGAAGGGGCGGGGTGGGGACATGGCCCGCCTCGGGCGCCGCGGTCAGGCCCGCAGCGCCCCGATGGCTTCGGTCAGGGCCGAGGGGACGTCCCCGACCAGGGTGTGGGCGCCGTCGCGGACGATGTGGCGGCCCGCGACGACCGTGTGCCGCACGTCCGCGGCCGACGCGGCGAACACGGCCGTCTCGGCCCCGAGCCGGGGCAGGGCGCCCGCCGTCCGCACGGAGTCCAGCGCGATCGTGGTGAAGTCCGCGAGCGCGCCCTCCTCCAGCCGGCCCGCCTCGGGCCGGCCCAGGGCCGCATGACCGTCGGCGGTGGCCGCGGTCAGCAGCGCGTTCGCCGTCCAGTGGCCCCGGGTGCGGCTGCGCAGGCGCTCGTCGAGCTCCATCGCACGTGCCTCTTCGAGCAGGTCGACGACGGCGTGGCTGTCGCTGCCGAGGGAGAGCGGACTGCCGGCCTGCTGGAGCCGGGTCGCCGGACCGATGCCGTCGGCGAGGTCGCGCTCGGTGGTGGGGCACATGCAGGTGCCGGTGGCGGTGGCGCCCAGGAGCGCGATGTCGGCGTCGGTGAGGTGCGTGTTGTGGACGCCGGTGGTGCGCGGGCCGAGCACCCCGTGGTCGGCGAGGAGCTGGGCCGGGGTCCGACCGTGGGCCGCCAGGCAGGCGTCGTTCTCGGCGGTCTGCTCGGAGAGGTGGACGTGCAGGGGCGCCCCGCGCTCCTCGGCCCAGCGGGCGACGGTGGCCAGCTGGTCGGCGGGCACGGCGCGCACCGAGTGGATCGCGGCCCCGATGAGGGCGTCCCCGCGCGGTGTGAGGGCGCTCACCCGCTGCGCCCAGGCGTCGGCGGAGCCGTCGCAGAAGCGCAGCTGGTGCCGGTTCGGCGGTTCCCCGAAGCCCGCCGAGAGGTAGGCGGTGTCCAGGAGGGTGATCCGGATGCCCGCCGCGGCGGCGGCTTCGATCAGTGCCTCGCCCATGGCGTTCGGGTCGGCGTACGGGGCGCCGCCCGGGGCGTGGTGGACGTAGTGGAACTCGCCGACGTTCGTGATGCCGGCCAGCGCCATCTCCGCATAGACGGCGCGGGCGAGCGCGAAGTAGGTGTCGGGGGTGAGGTTCTGGGCGGTCTTGTACATGAAGTCGCGCCAGGTCCAAAAGGTCCCCGAGCCGACCTGCACGGTCCCGCGCAGGGCCCGGTGGAAGGCGTGGCTGTGCGCGTTGGCCAGGCCCGGGAGGGTGAGCCCGCGCAGGACCTCCGCTCCGGGGGGCGGGGTGGCCGCGCCGGTGCGCAGGGCGCCGATCCGGCCCCCGGGCAGGACCTCCAGAGCGACGCCCGGCTCGACATGGGTGCCGAGCCAGGCGTGCTCCAGCCAGTACGTCTTGTCCGCGGTCACCTGCACGCGAGTCCTTCCAGTACGTCGGCGAGGGCGAGCACGCCGGCCACGCAGTCGTCCTCGGCGGCGAACTCCCGCGGGGAGTGGGAGACGCCGGTGGGGTTCCGTACGAACAGCATCGCGGTCGGGACGGCCGCGGAGAGGATTCCGGCGTCGTGTCCCGCTCCGGTACCGAGGACGGGGACACTGCCGCCGAGGATGCGGTCGATCTCGTCGCGCAGGGCGTGCTCGAACTCGACGACCGGGGTGAAGGACTCGCGGACGACCGCGAGGTCGACGCCGTCCTGGTCGGCGCGTTCGCGCGCGGCCTTCTCCACGGCGGTGACGACCGTGTCGAGGGTTGCCTGGTCGGCGGCGCGCGAGTCGAGCCAGCCGCGCACCAGGGACGGGATCGCGTTGACCCCGTTGGGCTCGACCGAGATCTTCCCGAAGGTCGCGACGGCTCCGGCGAGGGCCGCTTCGGTGCGGGCGGCCAGCACGGTCGCCGCGTACGTCAGCATCGGGTCGCGCCGGTCCACGAGGCGGGTGGTGCCGGCGTGGTTGGCCTCGCCGCGGAAGTCGAACCGCCAGCGGCCGTGCGGCCAGATCGCGGAGGCGACGCCGACGCGGTCCCCGGACAGGTCCAGCGCGCGGCCCTGCTCCACGTGCAGCTCGACGAAGGCGCCGATGCGGCCCAGGCGTTCGGGGTCCGCTCCGATGGTCTCGGGGTCGTACCCGGCGGCCTCCATGGCCCGGGGCAGGGTGATGCCCTCGGCGTCGCGCAGTTCGTACGCCTTCTCCTTGGTCAGCTGTCCCGCGGCGAGCCGGGAGCCGACGCAGGCGAGGCCGAAGCGGGCCCCCTCCTCGTCTCCGAAGTTGGTGATGGCAAGTGGCCTGGCGAACTCCGCGCCCCTCCTGCGGAGTTCGTCCAGGGCCGCGAAGGAGGACACCACCCCGAGGGGGCCGTCGAAGGCCCCGCCGTCGGGGACGGAGTCCAGGTGCGAGCCGGTGACCACGGCGTCGCCCGCGAGGGGGTCGCCGTGCCAGGCCCACTGGTTGCCGTTGCGGTCGGTCTCGTACGTCAGCCCGCGGGCCTCGGCCTGCTCCTGGAACCAGGTCCGGCAGTCGGCGTCGGCCCCGGTCCAGGCGTAGCGGCGGTAACCGCCGGATCCGGCGTCCCGCCCGATGGGCGCGAGCTGCTCCCACATGCCGTGGAAGGAGGACGCCGCGCCCTGGGAGGGAACGGTCTCGGCTTTGGGCGCCGCGCCGCGGGAGGGAGAGGCCTCGCTCACGCGGGATCACCCTCGCGCATCGGGACGCGGACACCGCGCTCGTCCGCCACCGACTCGGCGATGTCGTATCCGGCGTCGACGTGGCGGATGACGCCCATGCCCGGGTCGTTGGTCAGGACGCGGCGGATCTTCTCGCCGGCGAGCGGGGTGCCGTCGGCGACGGTGACCTGCCCGGCGTGGATGGAGCGGCCCATGCCGACGCCGCCGCCGTGGTGCAGCGAGACCCAGGAGGCGCCGGAGGCGACGTTGACCATGGCGTTGAGCAGCGGCCAGTCGGCGATGGCGTCGGAGCCGTCGAGCATGGCCTCGGTCTCGCGGTACGGGGAGGCCACCGAACCGCAGTCGAGGTGGTCGCGGCCGATGACCAGCGGGGCGGCCAGTTCTCCGCTCGCCACCATGTCGTTGAACCGCTCGCCGGCCTTGTCGCGCTCGCCGTAGCCGAGCCAGCAGATGCGCGCGGGCAGGCCCTGGAAGTGGACGCGCTCGCCCGCCATCTTGATCCAGCGGTGCAGGGACTCGTTCTGCGGGAAGAGCTCCAGCATCGCCTTGTCGGTCTTGTGGATGTCGGCGGCCTCGCCGGACAGGGCGGCCCAGCGGAAGGGGCCCTTGCCCTCGCAGAACAGGGGTCGGATGTAGGCGGGGACGAAGCCGGGGAAGGCGAAGGCGCGGTCGTAGCCGGCCAGCTGGGCCTCGCCGCGGATGGAGTTGCCGTAGTCGAAGACCTCGGCGCCGGCGTCCATGAAGCCGACCATGGCCTCGACGTGCCGGGCCATGGACTCGCGGGCACGGGTGGTGAAGCCGGCCGGGTCCTTGGCCGCGTAGGAGGCCATGTCGTCGAAGTCGACGCCGGTCGGCAGGTAGGCCAGCGGGTCGTGCGCGGAGGTCTGGTCCGTCACGATGTCGATGGGCGCGCCCTCGGCCAGCATCTGCGGGAGCAGGTCCGCGGCGTTGCCGAGCAGACCGATGGACAGCGGCCTGCGGGCGTCGCGCGCCTCGACGGCGAGCTGGAGGGCGTGCCGGAGGCTGTCGGCCTTCACGTCCAGGTAGCGGTGCTCGATGCGGCGCTCGATCGCGCGCGGGTCGACGTCGATGCAGATCGCGACGCCGTCGTTCATCGTCACGGCGAGCGGCTGGGCGCCGCCCATGCCGCCGAGGCCGGCGGTGAGGGTGATGGTGCCCGCGAGGGTTCCGCCGAACTTCTTCGTCGCGACGGCCGCGAAGGTCTCGTAGGTGCCCTGGAGGATGCCCTGGGTGCCGATGTAGATCCACGAACCGGCCGTCATCTGGCCGTACATGGTCAGGCCCAGCTGCTCCAGGCGGCGGAACTCCTCCCAGTTGGCCCAGTCGCCGACGAGGTTGGAGTTGGCGAGCAGGACGCGCGGGGCCCACTCGTGGGTCTGCATCACGCCGACCGGGCGGCCGGACTGGACGAGCATCGTCTCGTCCTGCTTGAGGGTCTGCAGGGTGCGGACCATCGCGTCGTAGGAGCGCCAGTCGCGGGCGGCCTTGCCGGTGCCGCCGTAGACGACCAGCTTGTCGGGGTGCTCGGCGACCTCGGGGTCGAGGTTGTTCTGGAGCATCCGCAGCGCGGCCTCCTGCTGCCATCCCAGGGTGCTGAGCTCGGTGCCTCGCGCGGCCCGTACGGGGCGGGGTCCTGACATGGCGGTGCCTCCTCCGATGTTGATTAATCCATTCACATCCTGGCGCCCTGAATAGATCCAGTCAACAGCTGCGGGCCGCTCCTTCGGATGATGGGATGGCCCCATGGCAGCCGACACGCACGCGCAGGGCCTCACCGGGCGCCGGAACCTGGCGGTACGCGCCGCGGTCGAACAGGGGCTGGTGGGCGGAGCGGACGGCGCGGAGCCCCTGGTCTGCCTGCTGGACGTGGCCGGGATCCGGGCCTGTGCCGCCGCCCTGACCGCCGCTTTCGCCGCCGCCGTGCCGGCCGGCACCCCCGTCCTGCACGCCTTCGCCGTCAAGGCCGCCCCGCTGGTCCCGGTCCTGCGGCTGCTCGCCGACGCCGGTCTCGGCTGCGAGGTGGCGGGCGCCGGGGAACTGGCGCTGGCCCGGGCCGCGGGCGTGGAACCGCGCCACATCGTCCTCGACTCCCCCGCCAAGACGGCGGCCGAACTGCGCGAGGCCCTGGCCCTCGGCATCGCCCTGAACGCCGACAACCGCCAGGAGCTGGAGCGCCTCGACGCCCTCGTCGGCCCCGGCGCCGGCGCCCTGCCCCACGGGCCGCTCGGCGTGCGGATCAACCCGCAGACGGGCGCGGGCGCGATCGACGCCCTGTCCACCGCCACGCAGACGTCGAAGTTCGGGATCGCGCTGCGCGACCCAGGCGCGCGCGAGTGGCTCGTACGGGCCTTCGCGGACCGCCCCTGGCTGACCCGGCTGCACATCCACTCGGGCTCGCAGGGCGTCCCGCTGCCGCTGATCGCGCAGGGCGTGCGGGACCTGCACGCGCTGGCCGAGGAGATCAACGGGGCCGTGGGGCGCCGCCAGGTCGACACCCTCGACATCGGCGGCGGGCTGCCCGTCGACTTCACCTCGGACGAGCAGACCCCGACGTACGCCCAGTACGTCGAGGCCCTGCGCGAGGCGGTGCCCGCCCTCTTCGACGGCTCGTACGGCCTGGTCACGGAGTTCGGGCGGTCCCTGCTGGCCAAGCACGGGCTGGTCCTCGCCCGGGTGGAGTACACCAAGACCACCGGGGGCCGCCCCATCGCCCTCACGCACGCGGGCGTCCAGCTGGCGACCCGCACGGTCTACGCCCCGGCGTCCTGGCCGGTGCGGATCCTGCCGTACGACGCGCAGGGCGCCCCCAAGAGCGGCGCGCCCACCGCCCAAGACGTCGCGGGCCCGGCCTGCTTCGCCGGGGACCTCCTCGCCACGGCGCGGGACCTGCCGCCGCTGCACCCCGGCGACCTGATCGGCGTCCCGGACACGGGCGCGTACTTCTTCACCGCCCACTACGGCTACAACAGCCTCCCGCGCCCCGCGGTGCACGGCTTCACGGTCGGCACGGGCGGCGAGGTCCGCTTCGCGCAGGTCCGCCCGGCGCAGTCCCTCGCGCAGATCGTGGCGGAGGCGGGCGCAGCACGGCGCGACGCGCTGCTCTAGCGCCTACTCCACGAACAGGCCCCGCGCCGCGGCCCGTGCGTCGAAGGTCTCCAGCCGCGCCTGCGCGTCCGGCAGCGCGTCCGCCATCGATTCCAGCAGCACCCGGCCCAGCAGCATCGGCGCGCAGGCCGTGTCGAAGGCCAGCCCCGTCCCGACCGGCGCCGGGATCAGCAGGTCCGAGTGGCGGGCCACCGGCGCGAAGGCCGAGTCCGCGACGGTCACCACGGTCAGGCCGGCCCGCCGGGAGCGCTCCAGGGTGTCCACGACCTCCCGCGGGTGGCGGGGCAGGGCGAAGCAGAGCAGCGCGGTGGCCCCCTCGTAGCGGGCGGCGTCGATGCGGTCCTCCATCATCGAGCCGCCCTCGTCGAGGAGCCGTACGTCCGGGTGCACCTTGGCGGCGAAGTACGCGAACCCGCGCGCCTGCGAGGACGCCGCCCGCAGCCCCAGCACCGGCAACGGCGTCGAGGCGGCCAGCAGCCGGCCCGCCTGGCGGACCGGGGTGGGATCGGCGAGCATCGCCGAGAGCTGCCGCAGGTTCTCGATCTCGCCCTGCACGGCCTGCTGGTACTCGTTGTACGCGTCCTCGTGCGGGGTGACCGTACGCTCGGCCGGGGCCACTTCGCGCAGGTGCCGGCGCAGCGCGGGGTAGCCGTCGAAGCCGAGCGCCACCGCGAACCGGGTCACCGAGGGCTGGCTGACCCCGGCCAGCTCGGCGAGCTCCACGCTCGACAGGAAGGGCACCTCCGCCGCTCCGCGCACCATGCAGTGCGCGATCCGCCGCTGGGTCGGCGTCAGCCGGTGCCCCTCGAACAGCTTCTGCAGCCGCGCGGCCGGGCTGTCGCTCATGCCGTCCCCTCGTCCCGGTGGATTATTCAGTCACCGAGCACTCTGCATGTGGTTATGCAGCACGGCAAGCGCCGAGGGCGGTGCGGCCGCGGGGATACGGGGGGTAGCCCCAGTGCGGGCGCCCGGGGGCGGTTCCTACGGTAGGGGGATGGACGCCCACGCCCGAGAGCTGAAGAAGGAACTCGACGCCACGCTGGACGCCCGGCGGGAGCTGGGTCCGGAGTACGAGGCCGCACTGGTGGACTCGTTCGTCGAGAAGGTCGACACGCAGGTCCGGCGGCGGCTCGCGGAGGAACGCCTCCTCGCCGCCCGCGACGGCGGCCGGGGCGGTCCCGGGGCGGGGGACGGGAGCTTCGGCGAGCGCTTCGGCTTCGCCATCATCACGCTGGTCCTGGCGGTCCCGCTCTCCGCGATCGCCGCGGCGCAGGCGCACCTGGCCGGTCTGCTGGTGGCCTGGGCGGGCATCGTGGGCGTGAACTTCATCCACGCGGGCGGGCTGCGCCGGCGGAACCGGGACGCCTCCGCCTGAACCGGGCGCGGCACCGACCGGCCGGCGCCGGGCCGGCGGGCCCTGCGCCCCGGCGGACGCCGTGCCGCGGAGGCCCGGCGCAAGGCGCCCGGCCGCGGAGGTTTCGGGCGGGGAAGTTTCGGGCGGGGACCGCCGCACCCCGGTTGCCCGGGGGCGGGACGACGGCGGTCCCCGCGAAGGACACGGGCCGGGTCAGGGCCGTCCGCGTCCGTGGCGTCCGCGCGGTCCGGGAGCCGCTCCGGAGGTGCGTGGACGCCGTTCGGTGGCGCCGGCGGGTCCGTCCGGTTACCCGGTCTTCCCCGCCGACGACCACCACTGTGCCGCAGCCGTGTTAAGCCGGTGCTGCCGTCACGTGTCGGGCCCGTACCGTTTGCGCGACGGACGGCGCACGGCCCGTACGGCTACTTCGGTCCCTTGGCCAGGAACGCGAGCAGGTCCTGCCGGCTGACGACGCCGGTCGGCTTGCCCTCGACCAGCACGATCGCCGCGTCCGCCTCGCCGAGCACCGCCATCAGCTCGGACACCGGTTCGCCGGAGCCGACCTGCGGGAGCGGGGCGCTCATGTGCTTCTCCAGCGGGTCGCCCAGCGAGGCCCGCTGCGCGAACAGCGCCGCCAGCAGTTCCTTCTCGACGACGGAACCGATGACCTCGGCGGCCATCACGTCCGGGTGCCCGGCGCCCGGCTTGACGATCGGCATCTGCGAGACGCCGTACTCGCGCAGGACCTCGATGGCCTGGCCCACGGTCTCCTCGGGGTGCATGTGGACGAGGGAGGGGATGCCGCCCTCCTTGTCGTCCAGCACGGCGCCGATGCGCGCGGCGGGGCCGGCCTCCTCCAGGAAACCGTGTCCGGCCATCCACTCATCGCTGAAGATCTTGCTCATGTAGCCGCGGCCGCTGTCGGGCAGCAGGACGACGACCACGTCGTCCGGGCCGAGGCCCTCGGCGGCGCGCAGCGCGGCGACGACCGCCATGCCGCAGGAGCCGCCGACGAGCAGGCCCTCCTCCTTGGCGAGGCGGCGGGTCATCTGGAAGGAGTCCTTGTCGGACACCGCGATGATCTCGTCGGTCACCTTCGGGTCGTAGGCGGTCGGCCAGAAGTCCTCGCCGACGCCCTCGACCAGGTACGGGCGGCCGCTGCCGCCGGAGTACACCGAGCCCTCGGGGTCGGCTCCGATGATCTTGACCGCGCCGCCGGAGACCTCCTTGAGGTAGTTGCCCGTGCCCGAGATCGTGCCGCCGGTGCCGACGCCCGCGACGAAGTGGGTGATCTTCCCGTCCGTCTGCTCCCAGAGCTCGGGACCGGTGGTCTCGTAGTGCGAACGGGGGTTGTTCGGGTTGCTGTACTGGTCGGGCTTCCAGGCGCCCGGCGTCTCGCGCACGAGGCGGTCGGAGACGTTGTAGTACGAGTCCGGGTGCTCGGGGTCGACGGCGGTCGGGCAGACCACCACCTCGGCGCCGTAGGCCCGCAACACGTTGATCTTGTCCAGGGACACCTTGTCAGGGCAGACGAAGATGCACTTGTAGCCCTTCTGCTGGGCCACGATGGCGAGTCCTACACCCGTGTTGCCGCTGGTCGGCTCCACGATGGTGCCGCCCGGCCTGAGGGCTCCGCTCTGCTCGGCGGCCTCGATCATCCGGACGGCGATCCGGTCCTTCACGGATCCACCGGGATTGAAGTACTCGACCTTCGCAAGGACGGTGGCCTGCAGGCCTTCGGTCACACGGTTGAGCTTCACCAGCGGGGTGTTGCCGACGAGGCTGATCATCGAGTCGTGGAATTGCACCATGTTCTCCAAGGAGGGGACTCCACGGGTTCTCCGGGAGGTCTGGCCAGGGTATGCCGAAAGGGATTGGCGAACCGTCCGTACGGGGCAGGAAGGTCATCGGGGCCGGACAGGAAGCGAGGTGGCCGCAAGGGTGTCCAGGGCGAGAACGGCCCGCCGGATCGCGGCGGGGGCAGCGTACGGCGGGGGCGGCCTCGGGCTGGTCGGGGTCGCCACCGTGGGTCTGGTGCTGGCCGAGGTGCAGTTCGCCAAGCGCACGGTCGGGACCGGACTGCCGGATCCGCCGCGCGCCGACGGGCTGTACGGGAGCGAATTCGGCGGGCCCGAGCAGAGCCCGGGGCCGCTGCGGCTGGGCATGCTGGGCGACTCCACGGCCGCGGGGCTGGGCGTACGGCGGGCCCGGCAGACTCCCGCCGCCCTGCTGGCGTCCGGGCTGGCGTCGGTGGCCGAGCGACCCGTGGAGCTGCGCAACGTGGCGCTCTCGGGAGCCATGTCGGACGACCTGGACCGCCAGGTGGGCCTGCTGCTGGACGACGGACGGCCCGTCCCCGACGTGTGCGTGATCATGATCGGCGCGAACGACGTGACCCGCCGGATGCCGCCGACGCAGTCGGTGCGGCTGCTGACCTCGGCCGTACGCCGGCTGCGCCTGGCGGGCTCCGAGGTCGTCGTCGGCACCTGCCCGGACCTGGGCACGATCGAGCCGGTCTACCAGCCGCTGCGGTGGCTGGCCCGGCGGGTCTCACGGCAGCTGGCCGCCGCGCAGACCATAGGCGTGGTCGCGCTCGGCGCCCGTACGGTGTCGATGGGGGACCTGCTGGGCCCCGAGTTCGCCGCGAACCCGCGGGAGATGTTCGGCCCGGACTCCTACCACCCCTCGGCGGAGGGGTACGCGACCGCGGCGATGGCCGTGCTGCCGACCCTGTGCGCGGCGCTCGGCGTGTGGCCCGAGTCCGACCGGCTGGACGTGTCCCGGGACGAGGACATGCTGCCGGTGGCCCAGGCGGCCTCGGCCGCGGCCGGCGAGGCGGGCACGGAGGTCACCCCCGCCCGCGGGCCCTGGGCCCTCCTCAAGCACCGGCGGCGGCGCCGGGTGCCGGGCGAGGACCCGGCGGCCGCGTCCTCCACGGGCACCGGCCCCCCGCCGGCCGAGGTCGCCGGCCCGGCATGACCCGGCGACGCGCCCGCCCGCACCGTCCCGCAGCCGCCCCGTACGGCCGCCGCCCGTACGGCCGCCTCGGGAGGCGGGGGCAGGACGGCACGGGGCGGGCGGGTCCGCGTGCGGGCGGCCGCGTGCGCGGGCCCGCGACCCCGCCCGGCGAGCCCCGTGCCCCCCGCCCGTCGCGCCGGAGCGACCGGCATCACACCGCAAGGCCGGTGACCTCGACCGTACGGGGCGGTAACTTCGCTTGCGGTCCCGCTTAGAGCCGCAACACACCCTTGGAGCCCCGATGCCCGAAGCCGTCATCGTTTCCACCGCCCGCTCACCCATCGGGCGCGCCTTCAAGGGGTCCCTCAAGGACGTCCGCCCGGACGACCTGACCGCCACGATCATCCAGGCCGCCCTCGCCAAGATCCCCGAGCTGGACCCGCGCCAGATCGACGACCTGATGCTCGGCTGTGGCCTCCCCGGCGGCGAGCAGGGCCACAACCTCGGCCGGATCGTCGCCGTGCAGATGGGCATGGACTACCTGCCCGGCACCACGATCACCCGTTACTGCTCCTCCTCGCTGCAGACCTCCCGCATGGCGCTGCACGCCATCAAGGCCGGCGAGGGCGACGTCTTCATCTCCGCGGGCGTGGAGATGGTCTCCCGGTCCGCGAAGGGCTCCTCCGACGGAATGCCGGACACCCACAACCCGCTCTTCGCGGACGCGGAGGCCCGTACGGCCGCCGTCGCGCAGAGCGAGGGCGCCTCCTGGCACGACCCGCGCGAGGACGGCCTGATCCCCGACGCGTACATCGCGATGGGGCAGACCGCCGAGAACCTGGCCCGCCTCAAGGGCGTGACCCGCCAGGACATGGACGAGTTCGGCGTCCGCTCGCAGAACCTGGCCGAGGAAGCCATCAAGAACGGCTTCTGGGCCCGCGAGATCACGCCCGTCACCACTCCGGACGGCACGGTCGTCTCCACCGACGACGGCCCGCGCGCCGGGGTGACCCTGGAGGCCGTCCAGGGCCTCAAGCCCGTCTTCCGCCCCGACGGCCTCGTCACGGCGGCCAACTGCTGCCCGCTGAACGACGGCGCCGCCGCCCTGGTCATCATGAGCGACACCAAGGCCCGCGAGGTGGGTCTGACCCCGCTGGCGCGGATCGTCTCCACCGGCGTGACCGGCCTCTCCCCCGAAATCATGGGCCTGGGCCCGGTCGAGGCGTCGAAGCAGGCCCTGAAGCGGGCCGGTCTGACCGTGGGCGACATCGACCTGTTCGAGATCAACGAGGCGTTCGCGGCGCAGGTCATCCCGTCCTACCGGGACCTGGACATCCCGCTGGAGAAGCTGAACGTCAACGGCGGCGCCATCGCCGTCGGTCACCCCTTCGGGATGACCGGCGCCCGCATCACCGGCACCCTGATCAACAGCCTCCAGTTCCACGACAAGCAGTTCGGCCTGGAAACGATGTGCGTGGGCGGCGGCCAGGGCATGGCCATGGTCATCGAGCGGCTGAGCTGAGCCGGAGCGGAGGGTAGGGGTCGCCCCGAGGAACGAGGGGCGGCACCTGCCCGCAGCGGTGGCGAAGCTCAGCGCGACCGACAAAACGGCGGCTGAGCTGAGCCGGAGCGGAGGGTAGGGGTCGCCCCGAGGAACGAGGGGCGGCACCTGCCCGCAGCGGTGGCGAAGCTCAGCGCGACCGACGAAACGGCGGCTGAGCCGAGCCGGAGCGGAGGGTAGGGGTCGCCCCGAGGAACGAAGGGCGGCACCTGCCCGCAGCGGTGGCGAAGCTCAGCGCGACCGACGAAACGGCGGCTGAGCCGAGCGCCGTGCGCCGCGCGGCACGGTGCGACTGAAGCCGTACGGTCGCTCTGCGTAAGGGTCTTGTCGGCGCTGCGCTTCCGACCTGCGGGGCGGCGCCGGATCCAACCCCGTCGCAGCCCATCCGTGACCGAATCTCCCCCAGGATGTGACCTATGTCCTGGGGGTTCGGCATGTGCGCAGGTCAGCGCCGATACACAGGAGACGGGTGTGACCAAAGCCCTGTCCAATTCGTGACGTAATGCACTGCACGCCATTCCCAGGTCAGGACACTCTGATGTAGGAAGTCGGGGGACCGAATCACAACGGGAGTTAGTCAGTGAGCGCCATGTCTCTTGCCCTGCTGCTGACCACGGCCGCTGCCACGGCCGTGGGCGCTGCTGCGCTGCACGCCGTCCATGGTCTGCGCAAGCAGGTCACGGCCCTGCGCGGTGAGCTGGCAGCGCCGGCCCACCCCCGCGGTGCAGCCGTCCCCCACGCCCGCAGCGCCGTGGCGTCCCCCGCCGCGGAGATACGAGCGGCGGTGGCCGAAGCCCTCGCCGAGGAGCGGGAGCGCGAGCTCGCCGAGGCGCGTGCCTTCTGGGCCGCGCAGGAGGCCCGCGACGCCGCCGACGCGTCGCCCCGGTTCGCCGGGGAGACCCCGGGCTCGCTGCTGGGCGGCCTGCCCGGGCTCGGCGAGGAAAGCCCGCTGTTCCTGCCCCGCCAGGCCGATCTGGTGGGTCTGGAGGCGGTGCTCGGCGAGGACGTCCTCGACGAATACCCGGAGGACTCGGCCGAGCTGGCCGCGGCCCGCCGGCGCCACCCCTCGCACCCCGACTTCGTGCCGGTCCAGGCCCCGCACCCCGGCGCCGACCACGAGCGCACCGTCAGCCGCCTGGAGGAGCTCGCGGAGGCCCGTACGGCCCTCGCGGACGTCCGCCCCGGCCCCCTCGGCACGCTGGACGTCTACGTCTTCACCGACGGGACCACGCTGTGCATGACCCCGGGCCACCGCGAGACCGCGGAGCGCCTCGCCGAGGCCCTGCGCGCGGGCACCGCGCCGGTCCTGCTGGGCGGCTCCGGCATCTCCGGCGCCTACGCGCTCACGTTCTCCTGCGGAGACACCGAGGACCCGGACAGCAACGTCTACATCCTCGCGGACCGCGTCATCGCATCGCTCTGACCTCTGCCCGCTCCACCAGCCGCACGGCCTCGTCCAGCACCTCGGACGGGGCCTTCGCGCCGTCCGGGCCCCCCGCGGCGGCGCCGCCCCCGGCGGCCGCGGCGCGCAGCGCCTCGGCGAGGTCGAGCCCGGCCACCGCCACCTGGTCGCCGACGGCGAAGATCCCCGCGTCCGGCATCTCCCGTACGGCGCCGGCGCCCTCGAGGCGCTGTGCCCGGGTGGCGAGCTCGCGGGCCAGCTCCAGCGCGGTGGCCGCGGCGCCCTGCTGGAGGCGGCTCTGCGGCGCGGCCCGCAGGCGGTCGGCGAACCGTTCCACAACGGCGGTCAGGGGCGAAGTATCAAGCACCCGGCCGACCTTACGCGCCGTCCCGGCACCATTGCCAACGGGCGAACTCTCCGGCACGGTGGCGTGAAGAGAACAGCACGGCGATACCTCCGGAGGCGCCCATGTCCGTAGAGTTCTCCGAACAGACCCACCGCAACATGATCGACAGAATCCCGCAGACCACCGGTCGTGAGCTCTCCGACTGGCTCCGCACCGTCGACGACGGCCCCTCGCTCGTCCGGTTCGAGGAGAAGGTCAGCTGGCTGCTCGGCGCACACGATCTGTCGTACGGCCAGGCGAAGGCGATCATCCACGAGTACGACCTGCGCAGAGCCGCCCGCCGGTTCGGCTGACCCCGGCATCCCTTCGCCCTCCATCCCTTCCGCCGCCCCCGACGGGCGCCGGACGCGGGAAGGCCCCGCGAGCTGTAGCTCGCGGGGCCTTCCCCGTGCCGTGGCGGGCGGGCCCGCCGGTCCGGCTAGTCGTTGCCGGAGAGGATCTGGAAGATGCGGAGCATCTCCAGGTAGATCCACACGAGGGTCAGGGTGAGGCCGAAGGCCGCCAGCCAGGACTCCTCGCGCGGGGCGCCGTAGGCGATGCCGTCCTCGACCTGCTTGAAGTCCATGGCGAGGAAGCACGCGCCGAGGATGACGCCGATGGCGCCGAACAGCAGGCCGAGGCCGCCGCTGCGGAAGCCGAGGCCGTCACCGCCGCCGAAGAGGGCGAACAGCGAGTTGGCGACCATGAGCAGGATGAAGCCCATGGCGGCGGCCATCACGAAGCCGGTGAAGCGCCGGTTCACCCGGATCCAGCGCATCTTGTACGCGAAGAGCACGGCGGCGAAGACGCACATCGTGCCCATGACGGCCTGGATGACGA
Source organism: Streptomyces sp. CB00455 (assembly GCF_001905445.1). Classification (GTDB taxonomy): domain Bacteria; phylum Actinomycetota; class Actinomycetes; order Streptomycetales; family Streptomycetaceae; genus Streptomyces. Next base: position 67,557 of record NZ_LIVQ01000006.1, read on the forward strand.
CGCCCGGACCCAGGTAGGTGCTGGTCGCCGCGCTGATGACGCCGAGGAAGACGCCCTCCAGCGCCGCGTACCCGAGGATCAGGGCCGGGACGGGCTTGCGCTTGAAGGACTGGACCATCGCCAGCACGAACGCGACGAGGGCCGCGCCGATGCCGATGGCGTACGACTTGCCGAGGTTGGCCGGGTCGACCGGCAGCAGGACCCAGGACAGCGTCGCCGTCACGATGAGCGTGCCGAGCGTCATGGCCGTACGGCTCACGACGTCGTCCATGGTCATCGTGTTCGCCCGCGCCGGCGCCTGGGGCATGCCCGTGGCCGGGTCGGTCGCATACGGGTTGGTCGCGTACGGGTTGGTCGCGGTCCCGGCCTGCTGGTGCTGCTGCGCGTCGAAACCCGCGTAGCCACCGTTGTCGCGGCTGAACCCCCGTCGCGAGAAGACCGGGTTACTGCTCCTCATCTCACTCCTCCGTGGCCACCGGGCGCGGCCTTGCCTCAAGAGTAATGCGCTCGCAAAGAAAGCACCCTACTGCTGGAGGAGGATCTTAGGAGGAGGCGCGACGGAGCGCAGGGGGTGAGGAGAGGGTGAGGAGGGGTGGCCTCGCGGACCTGCCGAGTGCCCGGAGCCGGACTTGAACCGGCACGGCCCGAAGGCCAGCGAGGTTTAAGCTCGCCGTGTCTGCATTCCACCATCCGGGCAGGCGTAGCGGGCCCCCGTGAAAAAGCCGTGAACGCTGGGCCGAGCCTATCGGGAACGGCATCGCCGCCCGCGGGCCGTCTCTCCGATGTTGTCTGATTTTATTGGCGCTTGAGGGGTCGTCAGACGCGAGAACACGCGGTCCGCCCGCCCTCGGCGACGATCACGACCGGTACGGGAATGACGGGATTTCGATGGCCCGCGCCACCCCGCGCGCCACCCCCTGCGGCCGGCCCGCGCGTCCGTCCCGCGTCAGGGGTCCTGTCATACCAGAGGAGGAGCCGGGCGGGGCTCCGGTCAGACTCCAGTGGGCCCGGGAACGGGCACCTCGGCTGATCCGCGGCGCGGCGGGCGCGGCGAGGATGGAAGGGTCCCGCCGATGAACGGACCGGAGCCGGTCCGCAGCCCCGCCCCCCGACAGGAGTCGCTCCCGTGACCACCATGAACTACGCCCCGCCCACCGCTCAGGCCGTGGCCGCCCGCGCCACCGGCCTCTCCAAGGTGTACGGCCAGGGCGAGACCCAGGTGGTCGCCCTGGAGAACGTCTCCGTGGACTTCGCCCAGGCACAGTTCACCGCGATCATGGGCCCCTCGGGCTCCGGCAAGTCCACGCTCATGCACTGCGTCGCCGGCCTGGACACCTTCTCCTCCGGCTCCGTGCGCATCGGTGAGACCGAGCTGGGCTCCCTCAAGGACAAGCAGCTCACCCAGCTGCGCCGGGACAAGATCGGCTTCATCTTCCAGGCCTTCAACCTGCTGCCGACGCTGACGGCCCTGGAGAACATCACGCTGCCCATGGACATCGCCGGCCGCAAGCCCGACAAGCAGTGGCTGGACTCCGTGATCGGCATGGTCGGCCTCGCCGACCGGCTCGGCCACCGCCCCACCCAGCTCTCCGGCGGCCAGCAGCAGCGCGTGGCCGTCGCCCGCGCCCTGGCCTCCCGTCCCGAGATCATCTTCGGCGACGAGCCCACCGGGAACCTCGACTCGCGCTCCGGCGCCGAGGTCCTCGGCTTCCTGCGCAACTCGGTGCGCGAGCTCGGCCAGACCGTCGTAATGGTCACCCACGACCCGGTCGCCGCCTCCTACGCGGACCGCGTCATCTTCCTCGCCGACGGCCGCATCGTCGACGAGATGCTCAGCCCCACCGCCGACGGCGTGCTGGACCGCATGAAGGCGTTCGACGCCAAGGGCCGTACCAGCTGACCCGGGGTTCCCCCCTCGGTGGTGTCCGGCGGACCGCCATCCACCACAGCCCCGCCCTCCTCCAGACTTCCAGCCCCAGGACTGAGACCCCCATGTTCCGTACCGCCCTGCGCAACGTCCTCGCGCACAAGGCCAGGCTGCTGATGACGGTGCTCGCCGTCACCCTCGGCGTCGCCTTCGTCTCCGGCACCCTCGTCTTCACCGACACCCTCGGCAAGGCCCTTTCCGGGCAGTCCGCGAAGAGCTACGACGGCGTCGCCGTCTCCGTCACCTCGTACGGCCAGACCCGCGACGACGACGGCAACAAGCAGGGCGAGCCCGGCATCAGCCGGCAGACCCTCGACAAGGTCGCCAAGGTGAACGGCGTCGACACCGTCTCCGGCCGGGTCACCGGCTTCGCCGGAGTCGGCGACGAGGACGGCAGGCTGATCGGCTCCGGCTGGGCCAACAAGGGCTCCAACTACGCCCCCGCCAAGGACGGCAAGGACCCGCGCTACCACTTCACCGAGGGCACCGGGCCGGCCGGCGCCGACGAGATCGCCCTCGACAAGGAGAGCGCGAGCACGGGCAGGTACAAGGTCGGCGACAAGGTCCGCGTCGCCACCAACGGCCCGGTGAAGGAGTACTCCCTCACCGGTGTCTTCACCACCGAGGACGGCGCCGTCAACGCCGGCGGCAGCCTGGTCCTCTTCGACACCGCCGTCGCCCAGCAGCTCTACCTCAAGCCCGGCTTCTTCGACGAGCTCTCCGTCAGCGCCAAGGCCGGCGCCTCCGCCGACCGGTTGCTCGCCGACATCGAGCCGCTGCTCGACGGCAAGAGCACCAAGGCCCAGACCGGCAAGGCGCTGGCCGCGGAGCAGGCCGCTTCCATCGAGCGGGAGATGAGCGGCATGAGCACCATGCTGCTCGCCTTCGCCGGCATCTCCCTCTTCGTCGGCGTCTTCCTGATCTACAACACCTTCACGATGCTGGTCACCCAGCGCACCAGGGAACTGGCCCTGCTGCGCGCCGTCGGCGCCAACCGCGGCCAGGTCGTGCGCTCGGTCCTCGCCGAGGCCCTGGTCGTCGGCGTCCTCTCCGCCGCCATCGGCCTGCTCGGCGGCATCGGCCTCGCGGTCGGCATGCGCTCGCTGATGGACTCCCTGGGCGCCCGGATCCCGGCCGGTGACCTCGTGATCGCCCCCGGCACGATCATCGCGGCCCTGGTCATCGGTGTCCTCGTGACCACGCTCGCCGCCCTGGTGCCCGCCTGGCGCACCGGCCGGATCGCCCCCGTCGCCGCCATGGGCAGCGCCCACCTGCCGGCCAGTGCGAAGTCCCTGGTGCTGCGCAACGTCCTCGGCTGCATCATCGGCGCGCTCGGCGTCGGCCTCGTCCTGCTCGGTGTGAAGTCCGGCGGCGAGAGCGGCCGGACCCTGATCGGCGGCGGCGCGTTCTCCCTGCTCATCGGCCTGATCGTGCTGCTGCCGCTGCTCTGCGGGCCGTTCATCTCGGCCGTCCGCCCGGCGCTGCAGAAGCTGTTCGGCGTGCCCGGCAAGCTGGCCGCGCAGAACGCGGTGCGCAACCCGCGCCGCACCGCCGTCACGGCCGCCTCCCTGGCCATCGGGCTGACCCTGGTCACGGCCCTGTCGGTGCTCGGAGTCACCATGGGCAAGGCCGTGGACCGGATGAGCACGGACAAGCTCAAGGCCGACTACAAGGTCTCCATGTCCGGCGACATCGGCTACCTCGACAAGTCGGTGGCCGAGACCCTGGCCAAGGCGCCCGGCATCAAGGCCGTCTCCCCGCAGGTCGCCGGCTACTTCCGGATGGGCGAGGAGTTCCGCTCCGTCTCCGGCGTCACCCCGGGCACCATCGGCGACCTGCTGAACATCGAGGTCCTCGGCGGCTCGCTGGACGCTCTCGGCAAGGGCGAGGTCGCGGTCGCGGAGAAGACGGCCAAGGAGCAGAAGCTCTCGGTCGGCTCCACCCTCCAGGTCCAGTTCGACGACGGCCAGAAGGGCACGCTGAAGGTCGGCGCGCTCTACAAGGACATGGAGGGCCTGCTCTCCCCCTACGTCGTCGACGAGAAGGTCCTGAACGCCCACAGCGACGAGCCCTCCATCCGCGAGGTGTACGTCAACACCACGGGCGGCGAGTCCAAGGCGGCCGAGAAGGCCGTCGTCGACGCGCTCGGCAACAACCCGGCGATGACGGTCGCCACCCAGCAGGACATGCGCAACGAGATGGGCGGCCTCATCAACATGGCGCTGAACATCATGTACGGCCTGCTCGGCATGGCGCTGATCATCTCCGTCCTCGGCGTGGTCAACACCCTGGCGATGTCCGTCTTCGAGCGGACCCAGGAGATCGGCATGCTGCGGGCGATCGGCCTCGACCGGGGCCGGGTCAAGAACATGATCCGCCTGGAGGCCGTGGTCATCTCCCTCTTCGGCGCGGTCCTCGGTGTCGCCATCGGCGTCTTCCTCGCCTGGTCGCTGGGCACCACCTTCGCCAAGTCCGTTCCGGACTACCAGCTGGTCCTGCCGTGGGACCGGATCGGCGTCTTCCTCCTGCTGGCCGCCGTGGTCGGGGTCCTGGCCGCCATGTGGCCGGCCCGCAGCGCCGCCCGGCTGAACATGCTGACGGCCATCAAGACCGAGTAGCGGCCGGTCCCGGGCGCCGGCACGGCACACGGGAACACGGCACACGGCACACGGCACACGGCACACGGAATGGAAGGGCCCCGGGGCACGCCCCGGGGCCCTTCCGTGCTCCCACCGGGCCGGGGCTACGCGCCCCAGGTGCGCAGCCGCAGCGGCAGGCCGGAGTCCCCGCCCTCCCCCGGCCGCACCGCGAGGACCTGGTTGACGCCGAGCCGGCCGTGCTCGAAGCCCAGCGCGGAGGCCGCCATGTACAGCAGCCAGACCCGCGCCCGGCCCGGCGACGTGTGGCGCACGGCCTCCTCCCAGTGCTCCTCCAGGCGCGCCACCCAGGCCCGCAGGGTCAGCGCGTAGTGCTCGCGCAGCGCCTCCACGTCACGGACCTCGAAACCGGCCCGCTCCAGCTCGCCGACGGTGGTCCCGAGCGGTGACAGCTCCCCGTCCGGGAAGACGTAGGCGTCGATGAACTCGTCGATGCGGTAGGCGTCTTCGTCGGGCTCGGGCCGCCGGGCGATCTGGTGGTTCAACAGGCGGCCGCCGGGGCCCAGCAAGAGGTAGAGCGTGCGGGCGTACTCGCGGTAGCGGTCGGCGCCCACGTGTTCGGCCATGCCGATCGACGAAATGGCCCCGTACGGGCCGTCCTTGACGTCCCGGTAGTCCTGGACGCGGATCTCGACCCGGTCGGCCAGTCCCTCCTCCGCGACCCGTTTGCGGGCGTAGACGGCCTGCTCGCGCGAGAGCGTGATCCCGGTGACCCGGACGCCGTACTCCCGGGCCGCGTGCAGGGCCATCGATCCCCAGCCGCAGCCGACGTCGAGCAGCCGGGTGCCGGGGGCGAGGGCGAGCTTGCGGCAGACCAGGTCGAGCTTGTCCCGCTGGGCCTCCTCCAGCGTGGAGCCGGGGCTCCAGTAGGCGCACGAGTACACCATGGAGGGCCCGAGCACACGGGCGTAGAAGTCGTTGCCGACGTCGTAGTGGTGGCTGATGGCCTCGCGGTCGCTGCTCCTGGTGTGCCGGGGCCCGCCGCGCTCGCGGGCGGCCTCCTCCGGCGGCGGCGGGGGCGCGGGCCACGGCCGGGCCAGGGCGACGAGGTCCCGTACGGCGGCCCGCGCGCCCGGTTCGCGCAGCCGGCCGGCGGTGGCCGCCAGTGCGGCGGCCCTCTGTGGCAGGCGGGGGCGCAGCCCCGCGGGACGGGGCGCGGCGAGCCACCGGCGGGAAGGGCCGGTCGGCGGCGCGGCGGCCGCGGGCGGCCGTTCCCATAGGAGGCCCGCCACCCGGTCCAGCAGCTCGAACAGGTCGCCTTCGACGGTCAGGTCACCCGCGACCCAGGCACGGGCCAGGCCCAGTTCGCCGGGCTTCCACAGCATCCTGCGCACCGCCCGGCGGTCGCGGAAGACGAGCACGGGGCCGCCGGACGGGCCGGCTTCGCTGCCGTCCCACGCCCGGATGCGCACGGGCAGCGGGGCGTGCAGCAGGGTCTCGGCAAGAGCAGCCAGCCGCGGCGCGGCGTCGGTCATGGCGCACACCTCCAGAGGGAATCCGACGAAGCCCTCTACCCACTACGGGGTCCGGATAAGCCGGGAGCGCCCCTGGCACGCCCGAAGGGGCCGCCCGCACCACGGATGGCGGGAGGCCCCTTCGGGGTCGTACTGGCCTTGCCGGCGTTGCCGGTCCTGCTTGCTGCCGGCCTTGCTCGCTGCGGCCTTGCCTACTGCTGGTCCTGCGTACTGCTGGTCCTGCGGTCCTGCCGGTCCTGCGGTCCTGCCGGTCCTGCGGCAGGGCCCCGGGGCCCTGCCGGCGGCGCCGGGTCAGGACGCCTTGGCCTTCTGGGCCGGAGCCGTGGCGGCGGCCGGAGCCGGGGCCGGCTTGGCGGCCTCGTAGAACTCCTCGCGGGGGGTCTCCAGCGCACCGAGGGAGACGACCTCGCGCTTGAGGAACATGGCGAGGGTCCAGTCGGCGAAGACGCGGATCTTGCGGTTCCAGGTCGGCATGGCCATGCCGTGGTAGCCACGGTGCATGTACCAGGCGAGCCGGCCCTTGAGCTTGATCTTCGTCTTGCCCACGACGATCATCGCGACGCCCTTGTGGAGGCCGAGGCCCGCCACCGCACCCTTGTTGGAGTGCGAGTACTCGGCCTGCGGGAAGCCCCGCATGCCCGAGATGACGTTGTCGCCGAGGACCTTGGCCTGGCGCAGCGCGTGCTGGGCGTTCGGCGGGCACCAGGCGTTCTCGACGCCGGCCTTGCGGGCGGCGACGTCCGGGACCTGGGCGTTGTCGCCCGCGGTCCAGATGTAGTCCGTGCCCTTGACCTGGAGGGTCGGCTCGGCGTCGACGTGGCCGCGCGGGCCCAGCGGCAGGCCGTAGCGGGCCAGCACCGGGTTCGGCTTGACGCCGGCGGTCCACACGATGGTGCTGGAGTCGACCTCGAGGCCGTTCTTCAGCACGACGTGGCCGTCCACGCAGGAGTCCATGGAGGTGCTCAGGTAGATCTCGATGCCGCGGGACTCGAGGTGCTCCTTGCCCCAGGTGCCGAGCTTGGGCCCGACCTCGGGAAGGATCTTGTCGGCCGCGTCGACCAGGATGAAGCGCATGTCCTCGCGCTTGATCGTGGAGTAGTACTTCGCGGCGTCGCGGGCCATGTCCTCGACCTCGCCGATGGTCTCCGCACCGGCGAAGCCGCCGCCGACGAAGACGAAGGTGAGGGCCTTGCGGCGGACGTTCTCGTCCGTCGTGGACTCGGCCTTGTCGAGCTGTTCGAGGACGTGGTTGCGCAGGCCGATGCCCTCTTCCACACCCTTCATACCGATGCCCTGTTCGGCCAGGCCGGGGATCGGGAAGGTGCGGGAAACGGCGCCCAGCGCGACCACGAGGTAGTCGAAGGGCAGCTCGTACGCCTCGCCGACCAGCGGCGTGACGACGGCGACCTTGCGGTCCTGGTCGATGCTGGTGACGCGGCCGGTGAGGACCTCTGCCTTGGGCAGCACGCGTCGCAGCGGGACGACGACGTGCCGAGGCGAGATGCTGCCTGCGGCCACTTCGGGGAGGAAGGGCTGGTAGGTCATGTACGAGCGCGGGTCGACGACCGTGACGGTCGCCTCGCCGTAGCGCATCTTCTTCATGATGCGCTTGGCTGCGTACAGGCCTACGTACCCACCTCCTACAACGAGGATCCTGGGACGCTCCGTGGTGCTCATGGAAACGAGTATCCAGCACCCGATGGGGGGACGCTCGTGAGCCCCTTCACAAGGTGTCGGGGTGCCTCTGCTACACTCCGCCGCCCACGTGACGGAGGTCATGGCGCGCACCGGGAACCACGGTGTGGCCGGAGTCGTTGTTCACCCGTCCTGAACTGGCCCGTAGGCCCTCCGGCGGACTGGACCACCGGGTTCGCGGACACCTGCCGACGAGGCGCCCGAACCTCCCCGGTTCCCTCCATGACCCGGCCAATCGACGCCTTCGGGGCCCGGGAACCCGCCGAAAGCACCTTCGGAGGCCGTCTCAGGCTTCTTTTCCTTGTGAAGAACTTCACGAAGTTTCTCCTGAGCCCCCCGTGAAACAGGCCCGGCGGACCCCAACTAGGGCCCGCCGGCGGCGTTTCACGGCGCTCCGGTCGGGCGACCGGAGCGCCGCTTCGGAGCGGTTCGCGCGTCAGGAGCGCTGCTTGCCGGCCTCGGCCTCTTCCGCGGTCCTGATCGCGATCCCGTCGAGGATGTCGTGCTCCGAGACGACCACCTCCGCGGCCCCGATGCGCTCCATGATCGCCAGAAGGACCAGCGCGCCGGCGCCGATCACGTCCACCCGCCCGGGGTGCATCACGGGGATCGCGGCGCGCTCCGCGTGGGTCGACGTCAGCATCCGCTCGGTGATCGCACGGACCTGGTCGCGGGAGACGCGCGCGTGGTGGATGGCCGCGCTGTCGTACGCGGGCAGCCCGAGCGCGATCGCGGCGATCGTGGTCACCGAACCGGCCAGACCCACCAGGGTGCGGGCCTCGCCCAGCGGGACGGCCTCGGCGGCCAGGTCCAGGGCCGCTTCGATGTCGGCCCTCATGGCGGCCACCTGCGCCTCGGTCGGCGGGTCGGTGACCCGGCCGTCCACCACCAGGTGGCGCTCCGTCATGCGGACGCAGCCCACGTCCACGGACCGGGCGGCCCGGACGTGGTCCTCGCCGACGACGAACTCGGTCGAGCCGCCGCCGATGTCCACGACCAGGTACGGCTTGGCGAGGTCGTCGCGGCCGGTCAGCTCCTCGGTCGCGCCGGTGAAGGAGAACTCCGCCTCCTGGTCCCCGGAGATCACCTCGGGCTCGACGCCCAGGATGTCCAGCACCCCCCGGACGAACTCGTCCCGGTTCTCGGCGTCCCGGGAGGCGGAGGTCGCCACGAAGCGCACCCGCTCCGCTCCGAGTTCCTTGATGACGGCCGCGTACTCGCGGCAGGCGGCGAAGGTCCGCTCCAGCGCCTCCGGGGCGAGGCGCCCGGTCCGGTCCACGCCCTCGCCCAGCCGGACGACGACCATCCGCCGGTCCAGCTCGACCAGCTCGCCGGCCGCGCCCGGGGCGCCGCCCGGCGCGGTGAAGTCGGCCACCAGCAGGCGGATGGAGTTCGTCCCGCAGTCGATGGCCGCGACCCTGGTCATGCGCCCGCCTCCTCGCCGCCGGCGGCCTGCGGGCCCCCGCACGGGGTGACGCAGGCGCCCTTGGCCCACCACTCGGGCAGCATGGCCAGCGCCTCGTCGCCGAAGGGGTTCACGCCCGGGCCCGCAGCCAGGGAGTGGCCCACCAGCACGTGCAGGCACTTCACCCGGTCGGGCATGCCGCCGGCGCTCGGGAAGCCCTGGAGCACTTCGATGGCGTCGCGGCGCCGGATGTAGTCCTCGTGCGCGGCCCGGTAGGCGGCGGCGAGTTCGGGGTCCTCGGCGAGCCGGGCCTGCATCTCCTTCATGACCCCGTTGGCCTCCAGCGTGCCGATCGCGGAGGCCGCGCGGGGACACGTCAGGTAGTACAGCGTCGGGAAGGGGGTGCCGTCGGGGAGCCGGGGGGCGGTCTCCACCACGTCCGGCTGGCCGCAGGGGCAGCGGTGGGCGATGGCGCGCAGCCCGCGCGGGGGGCGTCCGAGCTGCTGCTCGAACGCCTCGATGTCCGCGTCGGTCGGCTCGGTCCGGTCGGTCTGGGGCGGGGGCGTCTGCATGCCTGGAGGAAGTCTCTTCGTTCGCGGTTCTGTACGGTGCTATGACGGGTGGTACGGACTCACTCGCCGGGGCGGTCGGCCTTGTCGACGCCGTCCCAGACGTTGGAGTACCAGGGGCGGTCGGAGCCCGCCTGGCCGGTCCGGTGGCGCTCGGAGCCCTCGGCGGCGGGGTCGGTCATGATGTAGCCGATCTCCCCCGGGCGCAGGAAGTGCAGGTGCTTGCGCGCCTGCTGTTCCGCGTAGGCGTTGTCCTGCCAGCGGGCCTTCTCGTCGCGCAGCCGCTCCAGGCGGTCCCGGGCGGCCGTGGCGGCCCGCTGCTGCTCCGCGATCTCCGAACGCTGGGAGACGTACTGGCGCATGGGATACGCGAGGGCGACGACCAGGGTACAGAGCACGAGCACCAGGAGCGCGGCGCGGCCGGTCAGCCGGCTGCGGTGGACCTGCCGGCGCGACTGCGACCGGTACACATGGGCCGCGGTCCGCTCGCCGAGCTGCTTGAGCCTGGTCGCGGTCGAGAAGGTGGAGAACCGATCCCGGTTCCCGGCCATTGATCCCGCCTCCCCTGTGTACGCCCTACGCACTACGTCCCCGCACACGGTACGGGACCGAGTGCGGGGACGTACGGAGGCTGGACCCTGGCCGCGGTGGTCAGCCCTTGAAGCGCGGGAAGGCGGAGCGGCCCGCGTACACGGCGGCGTCGTCGAGGATCTCCTCGATGCGCAGCAGCTGGTTGTACTTGGCGACGCGGTCCGAACGTGCCGGGGCGCCGGTCTTGATCTGACCGCAGTTCACGGCGACGGCGAGGTCGGCGATGGTGACGTCCTCGGTCTCGCCGGAGCGGTGGGACATCATGCACTTGAAGCCGTTGCGCTGGGCCATCTCGACGGCGTCGAGGGTCTCGGTCAGCGAACCGATCTGGTTCACCTTCACGAGCAGGGCGTTCGCGGAGCCCTCCTCGATGCCGCGGGCCAGGCGCTCGGGGTTGGTGACGAAGAGGTCGTCGCCGACGATCTGGACCTTGGAGCCCAGCTTGTCGGTGAGGGTCTTCCAGCCGGCCCAGTCGTCCTCGTACAGCGGGTCCTCGATGGAGACCATCGGATACGCGGAGACGAGCTCCTCGTAGTACTCGGTCATCTCGGCGGCCGAGCGGGACTGGCCCTCGAACTCGTACTTGCCGTCCTTGTAGAACTCGGACGCGGCGACGTCGAGCGCGAGCGCGATGTCCTTGCCCGGGGTGTAGCCGGCCTGCTTGATGGCCTCGACGATGAGGTCGAGCGCGGCGCGGTTGGACTCCAGGTTCGGGGCGAAGCCGCCCTCGTCACCGAGGCCGGTGGACAGGCCCTTGGTGTGGAGGACCTTCTTGAGGGTGTGGTAGACCTCCGCGCCCCAGCGCAGCGCCTCGGAGAAGGACTCCGCGCCGATCGGGGCGATCATGAACTCCTGGATGTCCACGTTGGAGTCGGCGTGCGACCCACCGTTGAGGATGTTCATCATCGGAACGGGCAGCAGGTGCGCGTTCGGGCCGCCGAGGTAGCGGAAGAGCGGAAGGTCCGAGGCCTCGGACGCGGCGTGCGCGACGGCGAGGGACACGCCGAGGATGGCGTTGGCGCCGAGGGAGCCCTTGTTGTCGGTGGCGTCCAGGTCGAACATGGCCTGGTCGATCAGGCGCTGCTCGGTGGCGTCGTAGCCGACGAGCTCCGGGCCGATCTGCTCGATGACGGCGAGGACGGCCTTCTCGACACCCTTGCCGAAGTAACGGTTGGGGTCACCGTCACGGAGCTCGATGGCCTCGAATGCACCGGTGGAGGCGCCGGACGGGACTGCAGCACGGCCGGTGCTGCCATCGTCGAGGCCCACCTCGACCTCGACCGTGGGGTTGCCTCGGGAGTCCAGGATTTCCCGGGCTACGACGACGTCGATGGACGGCACGAGCATCTCCTTCTGGGATGTGACGCTGGGTGTGCGGTGGCGTCAGGCCGTGGGATGGCCTTGCCGCCTAGAGCCTAACCGGATCCGGGCAGTCGGCCTGCCGACCGCCCGGCCCCTGGGACGAAAAAGGGGCCGAATACCCCTCTTGTGGGACATAGGGCTCTTGGCTGCCGCGGTTCCGGTGGCGCACACGCCGCCGCCCGGCGCGTGGGGGGATACGCGCCGGGCGGTGGGGATGTGCGTACATGCGTACGACGATCACGCGTGCGGCCGCGGCCGCAGCGGTCAGCTGAGCTTCAGCTTCTGACCCGGGAAGATCAGGTCGGCGTCCGGGACGATGTCCTTGTTCAGCTCGAAGAGCTTCTCCCAGCCGCCCGTGACGCCGTTGGCATCGGCGATGGTGCCCAGGGTGTCGCCGGACTTGACCTCGTAGGAGCCGTTGCCGGTCTTGGGGGCCTCGGACTTCGGCTTGGCCGGAGCCGGGGCCTGGGAACGCTCAGAGCGGGTGGTCGGCACCTCGGAGCGCTTGGTCTCCTTCTTCGGCGTGACCTTCTGCTCGGTCTTCTTCGGCTCGGCCTTCGGCTTGGCCGGGGTCTCGGAGCCGCCACCGGAGTAGGACGAGTTCGACAGGCCGACGCCACAGGACGGCCAGGCACCCTTGCCCTGGCTCTTGAGGACCTTCTCGGCGACGGCTATCTGCTGGGACTTCGAGGCCTGGTTGGCCTGCGCGGCGTACGACTTGCCGCCGTACGCGGCCCACGTGGAGGACGAGAACTGCAGTCCGCCGTAGTAGCCGTTGCCGGTGTTGATGGCCCAGTTGCCACCCGACTCGCAGGAGGCGACCCGGTCCCACTCGGACGCCGTGGCGGCGCTCGCGGAGCCCGCGGCCATCAGGGGGGCGGCGACGGCCACACCGGCGACACCGGCGAGCGTGACGATGCGGACGGCCTTGGAACCGCGGCGGTGCTTGCCCTTGCCGGAAAGCAGCATGGAGTTTCTCCTCACCGACGCCTGCGAGGTGAGCTGTCGGGTTCGGGCGAGTGAGTTGCCCGGTCGTGCGACCTAGCGCACGGCTTAACCCCTAGCCGGTGGCGTGACCGTCTCTCAACGGCCGCTCCCGGCACTTACCTTGGTTCCCCCGCTCCTGCCTTCGGCGCTTGACGCGACGACTGTTCCCTCCGTCCGCCGGCAGGATTCGGCGATGCGGTCGAAGGAGCCCGCTTTGGCGGGCGATTCAGAAGGTAGACAGGTCCCTCCCCGATGTTCAACGAGCCACATCGGGGAGGAACGGCCCCTACTTGCCCACCCCGAGGTGGTGTTTGCGCAGGTGAGGACGGGGTTTGCGGAAGCGCCGGGGCGGGACACGCCAGTTGACCTGAAGAGACACATGTCTCACTTGCAGGAAACGGACAATCAGGTCTTACCGGCCGCCCGAAGTGCCCCTATTGCTAGGTTAGATCCAAGTTCTGGCCGGGCTTGATCAGATCGGCGTCATTGCCGATGACCTGCTCGTTGGCCTGGTAGAGCGCGTTCCAGCCGCCCTTGAGGTCGTTGGCGTCCGCGATGGTCGCCAGGCTGTCGCCCGCCTTCACGGTGTACGTGGGGTCCGACGCGGCATCAGACGGCGCGGGCTCCTCGGCGGGCGCACCGCGGTGTTTGCCGTTGCCCTCCGAGGCCGTGGCCGGCAGGGTCGCAGGATCGGCGGAGGGCTCCGGGGTGACCGGCGCCGACGGCTGCGTCGTGGCGCCGGGAGCCGTGGGAGCCGTGGGAGCCGTGGGGGCCGTCGGGTCCGCCGACGGCGCGCCCGGGGTGGTGCCGGTGGCGGGCGGCACGGTGGGCGCGCCCGGATCCGCGGGAAGGGTCGGCGCGGCCGGGTCCGCCGGGACCACCGGAGGGGTGGGGGACGTCGTCGGCTCGTCGGGCGCGGGCATGACGGGCAGTCCGAGGGACGGCGCGAGCGGGCCGTCGGGAAGCACGAGGGAGGGGCTGCCGGAGGGGCTCGGGGCGGCTTGGGTGGGCGCGCCGAAGTCCGTGGAGGGTTTGCCGCCCCCGATGGTGGGCACAGTGTCGTCCGGGCGGGACGGTGTGGCGCCGGCGGCGCCGGAGCCGCCAGGCAGGCCGGGGTCGACATCGGCGGCGGGGCCCTGTCGGTCCAGTCCGGCCGAGGCGGCGCACAGCGGCCACGCCTGCGGGCCCTGGGAGGCCAGCACCCGCTCGGCCACGGCGATCTGCTGGGACCTGCTCGCCAGGTCGGCCCGCTCTGCGAAGTCGAGACCGCCGGCGCTCTTCCACTGCTCCTGGGTGAACTGGAGGCCGCCGTACTGGCCGCTGCCGAAGTTGGCACTCCAGCTGCCGCCGCTCTCGCATTCGGCGACCTTGTCCCAGGTGGCGGTGTCCGCCGCGCTCGCGCTCGTGGCGGCGAGCAGCGGCAGGGCCAGTGCGGAGCCGGTGACTCCGGCAGTGACGACTATCGCGGGCACCTGACGGGGCCGTCTGTGGCGGCCGTTCCCGGAACGCATGAGGCTGCACCTTTCGCATAACGGCGGGGTAACGGCAGAACCTAGCGGCCTTCGAACGATTGTCACAACTCCGGTCGGAAACTGACAGCCAATCAGTCGCGCTTCAGATGTTTCGGGGTGTGAAGTGCACGGGAAGGGTGCGCAGGCCACGCATGATCAGTCCGCCGCGCCAGCGCAGGTCCCCGGGTGGAACGGCGAGTTCCAGATCCGGCAGACGCGTGAGCAAAGTCGCAAGCGCGGTCTGACCTTCAAGTCGCGCGAGCGGGGCGCCCAGGCAGTAGTGGATGCCGTGCCCGTATCCGAGGTGCTGGTTGTCGGTGCGGGAGAGGTCCAGGGTGTCCGGTTCGGCGAAGCGTTCCGGGTCCCGGTCGGCGGCTGCCAGGACCACCAGGACCGGGTCGCCGGCCGCCACCGACCGCCCGCCGAGGGTCAGCGGTTCGGTGGCGAAGCGCCAGGTGGCCAGCTCCACGGGGCCGTCGTAGCGCAGTAGTTCCTCGACCCCGGTCTCCAGCAGTCCCCTTTCGCCGGCCGCGAGGGAGGCCTGGAGGAGCGCGCGCTGGTCCGGGTTGGCGAAGAGGGAGTGGACGCCGTTGCCGATGAGGTTCACGGTCGTCTCGAACCCCGCGAAGAGCAGGATGAAGGCCATGGCCGTGGCCTCGGCCTCGGTGAGGTGGTCGCCGTGATCGCTCGCGCGGATCAAATCCGAGATGAGGTCATTGCCGAGATCATCCCTTTTGCGGTGGATGAGTTCGCCGAGGTAGGTCCGCATCTGCTTCACGGCGCGCGCGACGCCGCCGCGCGGGCCGCCGCCGTGGCGGATCATCATCCCCGCCCAGTCCCGGAAGTCGTCCTGGTCCTCGCGCGGCACGCCCAGCATCTCGCAGATGGCGTAGATGGGGAGCGGGAAGGCGAACTCGTGGATGAGGTCCGCCTCGCCCTTCGCCGCGAACCGGTCGATGAGGTGGTCGGTGAGCTCCTGCACGCGCGGGGTGAACTCGGCGACCCTGCGGGGAGTGAAGGCCTTCGACACCAGCCGCCGCAACCGGGTGTGGTCCGGCGGGTCGATGTTGAGCAGGTGCGTCATCAGCTCCGCCTTGCGCTCCCCCGGGATCCCGGTCTTGCCCTTGGCGTGCGCCGGCTCCGCGTGGTGCGCCGGATTCTTGCTGAGCCGCTGGTCGGCGAGGGCCTGGCGGGCGTCGGCGTACCGGGTGACCAGCCACGCCTCGACCCCGCTGGGGAGCGTGGTGCGGTGCACCGGGGAGTGCTCGCGCAGCCAGGCGTAGGCCGGGTAGGGGTCGGTGGCGAACGCCCAGTCGAACAGGGTCGGGCCCTGGGTCGGAGGGGACGCGGCGGGGTCTGCGGGGATCTGCTCGTGCACCCGACGACCGTATCCCGGCGGCCACCTGTCATCCGATATGGGGGGTTCGTCGCGGCTGTCCGTGGATGCTCCATCGCTTGACCTCACATCGCCGGCCGTTCCTACTTTCGGTTTTGTGGATGTGAGGATCTTGAAAAGCAGCTTCGCGGTGGTGGAGAGAAGGGCCGAGCACGCGGCCAAGTACTTCTACTCCCACCTCTTCTGGCACAACCCCGGCATCCGTGAGCTCTTCCCGGTCTCCGCAGAAGAGATGGAGCGCCAGCGGGACCGCCTCTTCGCCGCCCTCACCCACGTGATCGTCCACTTCGAGGACGAGGCCCTCCTGCCCTACCTCCGCGACCTGGGCAGGGACCACCGCAAGTTCCGGGCCGGTCCCGAGCACTACGCGGCCGTCGGCGCCAGCCTCCTCGCCGCGCTCGCCGAGACCTCCGGCGCTGCCTGGACCCCCGCGGTGGAGAAGGCATGGAGCGAGGCCTACCAGGTGATCGCCGACGCGATGACGGCCGGCGCCGCCGCGAGCGAGGGCCCGCCATGGTGGGACGCGGAGGTCGTGCGCCACCTGAGGTACGGACAGGACATCGGCGTCCTGACCCTGCGGCCCCACGCCCCCTTCCCCTACCTCCCCGGCCAGTACGCGAGCGTGAGCAGCGAGCGGATCCCGACGACCTGGCGCACCTACTCCATCGGCAACGCCCCCCGCCCCGACGGCACCCTCGACCTGCACGTCAGCCGGATCGAGCGGGGCCGGCTCAGCACCGCCCTGGTCCGCGGGACCCGGCCGGGCGACGCCCTGCGCCTGGGCGCCGCCGGCGGGCGGCTGACCTTCCGCCGCGAGGGCCGGCCGGTCAGCCTGATCGCGGCCGGAACCGGCTGGGCGCCGATCCGGGCGATCCTGGAAGACCTCGCCGATCACCCTCCCGATCAGGACGTACGGCTCTTCGTGGTCGCGCGGGACGCCGCCCACCTCTACGACCGCCCGCTCATCGACGCGTACGCCGCCGGCTCCCGCCGCTTCGCCGTCACCTACATCACGCCCGCCCCCGGGCAGCACCGCAACCAGGCCACCGCCCGGCTCACCACCGCGCTCGGCACCCGGGGCCTGTGGCCCGACCAGGACGTCTATCTCAGCGGACCGCCGCCGTTCATGGAGGAGACCGCCGGTGTGCTGGAGGGGCTGGGGGCGCGCCCCGGCCGGATCTTCCACGACACCGTGCCCGCCGCCGCGAGCGGGCACGGGCCGAACGGCCGTCCCCTCGGCCACGGGGAGTGGTTCCTCAGCCGCCCGGCGCCGCACTGGCACGATCCCTCGGCCCGCGCGCCCGGGGACCGGTGACCCCGCGGGGCCGGAGCGCCGCCGCGCACTACCCGCCGACGCCCTCGGCCGCCCGGATCGCGTCCCGGTAGACGCGTGCCGCCGCGCGCAGGGCCGTCTCGGGGTCGATCCCCGCCGCCTCGGCCCGCGCCGCCAGCTCCAGCAGCTCGTACCCGATGCCCTCGCCGCGGGGCAGTTCCACGGCCACGCCGCCCGCGCGGGCCCGCCCCGCGAGCTTGGCCGCGAGCGCCAGGCCGGGCTGGCCCACCGGGATCCCGTCCGTGACGGACTCCCGCCGCTTCTCGACCGCCTTGGTGCGCTGCCAGTGGGCGCTGACGTCCTGCGGGGTCTTCGCCTGCGCGTCGCCGAAGACGTGGGGGTGGCGGTGGATCAGCTTCTCCACGAGGGCCCCGGCCACGTCGTCGATGGAGAACGCCCCGACGCCTTCCCCTGACTCCGCGGCGTCCCCGGCATCCCCGGCGCCTGCGGCGTCCCCGGCGTCCGCGGCCCCGGGGTGCGCGGCGCCCTCCTCCGCGATCCGCGCGTGGAAGACCACCTGGAGCAGGACGTCGCCGAGCTCCTCGCGCAGCTCCTCGCGGTCCCCGTCCTCGATGGCCTCGACCAGCTCGTACGCCTCCTCGATCGCGTACTTGGCCAGTCCCCGGTGGGTCTGGGTGGAGGTCCACGGGCACTCGCGCCGGACCCGGTCCATCACCTGGACCAGGTCGAGCAGGCGGGCACCGGGCAGGTCGTAGGAACCGGGCAGCAGCTCCAGGCCGGGCATGGAGACCCGGCCCGAACCGGCCAGCCGGGCCAGCCCGTCGGTGAGCCGCTGGTCGCCCTCGCCGCCGGGGAGCACCACGACCGTACGGCCCCCGGCGCACGCCTCGACCAGCGCCTGCGCGTCGGGAGCCTCGTGGACGACCTCGACGCCCGCCTCCCGCAGGTACGGCAGCTGCGGGTGCGCGGGGTCGGCGCAGACCACCCGGTCCGCGGCGTGCAGGGTCTGCCAGGCCGGCCAGGACAGCACGCCGGGGGCGACCCGGTGGCTGGTGGTCAGCAGGACGATGCGGCCGGTGGGCCCGGCGGGTTCGTGGTCGGTCACCCTTCGAACCTACCTCCCTGCCCGGGGGTCCGTTCCCGGCCCTGCGGCGAGAGCGTCAGGCCCCGGCGGGCGCCTGCTCGGGACGGGTCCGCTGGGTGATCCAGGGGGTGTCCCCGGCGCCCAGCTTGATCTGCTTGACGTCCCAGGCGCCGTAGCGCGGGTTGACCTCGATGTGCAGCGCCTTCGCGGCGGCCCGGGCCGGCTCCTCCAGCTTCCCGTTGCCGTACTTGGCGGTCAGCTTGGTGACCAGCACCCGGTCCCGGAGGAAACGGTCGATCTGGCCGGGCGCCATCGCCCCCTTCTGCAGGAACAGCGCCTCGAACTGCGCGGAGCCCTTGCTGTCGTCGACGTACCCCTTGCGCTCCTCCTGGATCTCCTTCGCGGAGACCGTGACGCCCGCGGTGTCGGCCATCTTGTCGATGATCCGGCTCTGGAGGATCGAGTCGAGCTTCTGGCGCTCCAGGTTGGGCGTGCTGGCGACGAGCTCGGAGGCGGACTGCCCGGAACGGTTCTGCGCGGCCCGGACCTCGTTCACCTGGGCCTGGACCGCGGAGGTGGTGATGCGTTCACCGCCGACGACGGCCGCGGTGCCGGGTCGGGCCTGCCCCGAGCAGGCGGACAGCAGGGGGGCCGCCAGGAGCAGGGCGGTGGAGACGGAGAGCGCTGTGCGACGGTGCAAAGGAGCCTCCAGGGCCGGGAGATTGTGCGTCGGTGCACAAAGGGGCCGTGCGGTGATCGATGGTATGCAGTCAGGGTGGTCCGAGCCACCGGTTCGACCAACGATTCCCGGGCTGTCGGGGTGCGTGTTCACTCCCCGGCCACCCTTCGGTCCTCCGGCACTGCCAAGGTCGGCCCACCATGTCGACACCGCACCGCTCGCGGCACCGCACGCCGCACGACCGCCCGCGGCGCACGCCGCGCACGCCGCGCCGCCGGAGCCTGTACGGCGCGGCCCTCGCCGCCCTGCTCGCGGCGGTGGCCGTGTGCGCCGGGGACGCCGCCGCCCGCGTCTTCCCCTACGGACCGCGCCACCGCAGCGTCAACGACCTCGGCAACCAGTTCGTGCCCTTCCACGCGCACCTGTGGGACCTCCTGCACGGCCGCGCGCGCGGCGGCCTGCTCTTCAACTGGCAGTCCGGATACGGCACCAGCTTCCTTCCGGACCTGGGCACCTACCTGACCAGCCCGCTGTCGGTGCTCGTCGCCCTGTTCCCGCGCGCGGACATCGACCTGGCCGTGTACGTCGTCACCGTGCTGAAGACGGCGGCCGCCGGGGCGGCCATGGCCTGGCTGCTGCGGACGCACCGCCGCGGTGCCTGGTGGGCCGCGGGGCTGCTGGGCGCCTCGTACGCGCTGTGCGGCTGGTCGGTGATCGAGGCCGCCTACAACCCGATGTGGCTGGACGGCCTGATCGCCTTCCCGCTGCTGTGCCTGACCGGGGAGTGGGCCCTGCGCGGGCGCCGGCCCGTGGCGGGGGCGCTGGTGGTGGCCGTCTGCTGGACGGCGAACTTCTACACGGCGTACATGGCCACGCTGGGCGCGGGGCTGGTGCTGCTGGTACGGGTGGTGCTGACGCGGGAGGGCGCGGCGCAGCGGCTGCGGCCCGTCGGCCGGGCGGCCGTGACGACCGTGCTCGGGATCGCGCTCGCGGCGCCGGTGCTGGTCCCGCTCTTCCTCAGCTCCCGGCAGGCGTACCCGGGCTGGGTCCGGGAGTTCAGGCCCGTGTCCTGGGCGGATGTCTTCGCCCGCCTGGAGCCGGCGACGTACTCCTTCTCCTCCCCCGCCGTCTTCCTCGGGACCGGGACGCTGCTGCTGGTGGCCGCGCTCCCCTTCCACCGGGGTGTGCCCGTGCGCGCCCGGCTGGCGTGGGCGGGGCTGACGACGGCCGTGGCGCTGTCCCTCCAGTGGGCCCCGGCGCACCTGGTCTGGCACCTCTTCGCCACCCCGAACGGCAGTCCGTACCGGCAGACCTTCGTCCTGGCCGGCATCGCCGTGATCGCCGCCTGGGCGGGGGTGGCGGCCGGGCCGCCGGGCCCGCGGCCGCTGGCGGCGGGGGCGGGGCTGCTGGCGGCGACGGCGCTGTGGGCGCGCGGGAGCACGCTGGCGACGAGCTGGGGGTACGTGTTCTTCTGCGGCGGCCTGGTCGCGGCGGCCGCGGCCTGGTGGGCGCTGCGCCGCCGCCGGCTCGCGCTGCCGGCGGCGGCGGTGCTGGCCGCCGTCCTCGTCGGCCAGGCGGCGGCCACGACCGCCTACGGCCACCGGGGCAAGCTGGGCGGACTCGACGACTACCCGTCCTGGTCCGCGGCGCACACCGCGCGGGCCGGTGCGCTGGCGGGCGCCGAGGGCTGGCCGGCGTACCGCACCGATCCGGGCCGGCCGGCCCTGACCGGCAACGACCCGATGCTGCTGGGCGGAGAGGGCGGCTCGTACTACAGCAGCCACACGCCGGCCGTGTTGACGGACACGATGGCCGCCCTCGGGTCGGGCTGGACCTCGCGCGGGCGCAACGTGCAGAGCCTCGACAACCCGGTGGTGGACGCGGTCTTCGCGGTGGGCGCACGGCTGCGGCCGGACGGCACGATCGCCCGGGCGCAGGTCCCCCCGCTGGTCACGATCCGCCCCCTGGCCACAGCCGGTACGGCAGGTACGGCAGGCACGGCGCCGGTGGCGGGCACGGTGGCAGGGGCGGGCGCGACGGGCGCGGTCGACAGCGGCGGCACCTCGGCGCCGCCGGGTGCGTCCGCCCCGCCCGGCGCACCGGTCGCGTACGGCGAGTCCCCCTTCCGCAATCAGGAACTGCTGCTGGGCGCACGGGTGTACGAGGATCCGGTCGCCCCGGGCGTCTGCCGGGCGGGTACCGGGGCCTACCTGTGGGCTCCGCAGTACGACGCGACGGCCCGCCTCGCGGACGGGCCCGCCTTCCGGCTGAACGGCGCCGCCCCGCGCAACCGGGCGGCCCTCCAGCCGATGGGCGTCTCCCGCGGCCCCTCCTCGGTGCTGGTCTTCGACGCGGCGCCGCCCGCCCGGTGGGTCTTGTCCTGCCTGGACCGCGACCGGCTGGGGGCGGCGGTGGACTCCCTGCGGGCCTCGGCGGCGACCTCGGTGCGGGTCGGCTCCACCGGGGTCCGGGCGGAGCTGCCCGCGGGCAGTACGGGGACTGCGGTCCTGTCCGTCCCCGCGATCGCGGGCTGGAGCTGCAACGGCCGCCCGGCCACCGCGCACCTCGGTCTGGTGGCCCTGCCCCTGGACGGCCGCACCACCCGCCTCGACTGCACCTTCCGGCCTCCGGGCCTCCTGCCGGGCACGGCCGTCGCCGGAGCCGCCCTCGCGATCCTGCTCGGCCTGGCGGCGGTCCGGCGCCGGCGGGCCCGGCCGGGACCGCACGACACCCTGCTCGTTCCGGGAATCTCGCGGATCAGGCCGCCCCACGCCCCGCGGACCAGGCCCCGCGCCTAGCGGACCTGGCTCAGCCAGTGCAGGGTCCGGCGGACCTCCGCCGGGAAGGGGTGGGCCGGGCCGTGCAGGCGCTCGGCGTCGAACAGCAGCCGGGCCAGGGTGTCGTGGGCGGCCTGACGGTCGCCGAGGGAGAGCAGCAGGTGCCCGATCCTGCGGCGGACCTCCAGCGGCAGTCCGGGGTCCGGGTTGGCGTAGTGGTTCTCGAACAGCGGGAGCAGCGAGCGGTACTCCGCCAGGGCCGCGGCCGGTTCGCCGAGCTGCTCCAGGCACTGGGCCGAGTCGTAGCGGAAGCGCAGCGACTGCGGGGCGCCGGCCGGGAACTGGTCGGCGAGGCGGCGCAGTTCGGGCAGGGCCCGGCGGTACTGGCCGTCGTCCATCAAGGTGGCGGCGTACTGCTTGCGCAGGGAGCGCACCACCGGCGAATGCTCGCCGTGCTCGGCGGCGGCGGCCGGGAGGATGCCGCCGAGGATGTCGACGGCCTGCGTCAGCTGTCCCTGGTCCAGCAGTTTGCGCGCCTCGTCCACGGCGCCGGGGATGTCGGGCCGCGGCGTCGGCGGGGAGGTCGGCTGGGGAGGGATGACGGTGGCCCGGTCCGGCCAGGGGGCGTGCGGGCGCAGGAAGGGGCGGGTCGGGTCGAGCGGGCCCGAGGGGGCGCGGCTGCCGCCGGCGGGCAGCAGCGGCAGGAGTGCCTCGTAGACCTTCTGCGCGGAGGCCGGCCGGTCCTGCGGATCCTTGGCGAGCAGGTGCAGCAGGAGCGCCTCCAGCTCCGCCGGGATCTCCGGGCGCAGCCGGCGCGGTGGGACGGGCGGCTCGTAGAGGTGCCGGTGCAGCACGCCCAGGGCGGTGGAGCCCGCGAAGGGGACGTTGCCGCTGAGGAGTTCGTACAGCAGCACGCCCAGCGCGTACAGGTCGGTGTACGGACCGACGGCGCCGCCCATGGCCTGTTCGGGGGCCATGTACGCGGGGCTGCCGATCGGCGTGCCGGTGCTGGTGAGGCGGGTGGTGTCGGTGTCCATCACCGAGGCGACACCGAGGTCCAGGACCAGGACCGTGCCGTCGGGGCGGATCATCACGTTGCGCGGCTTCAGGTCCCGGTGGACGATCGGCACCGCGTGCACGGCCGAGAGGACCGAGCAGAGCTGCGCGACGACCGCGACCGCCCACTGCCAGGGGTAGGGGTCGTGCTCGGCGAGGTGGTCGGCGAGGTCGGCGCCCTCGACGTAGCCCATGACGAGGAAGAGCTCGTCGCCGTCGTTGCCGGCGTCGTGCACGGTGACCAGGCCGGGGTGGTCCACCTGCGCCGTGACCCGGCACTCGCGCACGAAGCGGCGGCGCAGTTCCTCGGCGACCGTGCCGGGGCCGGCGACCTTGTCGGGGCGCAGCAGCTTGACGGCGACGCGCCGGTCCAGGCGCTGGTCGTAGGCGGTCCAGACCTGGCCCATGCCGCCCTGTCCCAGGACGCTCGCCAGCTGGTAGCGGTCTGCGATGAGCCGGTCGGTCACTGATCCGGGTCCTGGACCACGGTCCGGTTCGGGTCCTGGTAGGGGCCGCCCGGCGGCGGGGTCTGCTTGCGCAGCAGCTCGCTGAGCTCGTCGAGTTCGGCGCGGACCTGCCCGAGGCGCGGCGGCGGGGTGGGCTGCGGCGGGACGTGGGGCGGGGCGGGCACGGTGGGCTGTACCTGGGCGGGCGGGTAGCCGTAGGCGGGGGCGTCCTGCCGGGGGCCCGGGTAGGGGGCCGCCTGTGCGGCGTACCAGTGCGCGGGCCGCAGCGACGCCCTGGCCTCGTGGTGGCGGATGTCGGCGACGAGGAAGTACACGCAGGTCGCGAAGCCGGTGAGGATGGTGCCGCCGGCGCCGGTGTTGCCCTGCCAGCCGTCCGTCTTGGGGGTCGGGTCGGCGCCGATCAGCACGATCCAGCCGACGGAGAGCAGGCAGCTGACGGCCAGCAGCGTCCAGTCGCGGGTGGCCCGGGTGACCAGCGCGAGCCGCAGCATCGTGGCCCAGGCCAGGAAGCCGCAGCTCAGGATGGGCAGCAGCGTGAACAGCACGCGCAGGGTCACCACGCCCCCGGTACTGGGCTGGTGTCCGTGCTGCGGCGGGATGCCGGGGGCGTGCATCGGTGCTCCTGACGGGCCGTGCGGAATGGGTTTTCGCGTCTGAGCGTATACAGCGATTCCGGCCATGGTGAGGGGATGCGCCCAACCGTTGCACGGTCGCAGCCGATGCGGTCTGACCAGCGCGTTCCACGCTCTGGTGAGCGACTCCCCCCAAACGGGCGTACCGCCACGAACCAGACGGGCGGCCGGGCCCGCCGCGCGGCGCGCTCCCCCGGGTCCACCGCGGCGCGCGACGGCCGTGGCCGGGGACCAGTGAGGTCCCCGCCACGGCCGTCGCTCCGTCACCGCGCGCGCCGCGGGGCCGCCGGGCCCCGGGTCGTCACGAGCCGAGGATCGTGGCCAGGAACTCTCCCGTCCAGGCCAGCAGTTCCCGTCCGACGAGCGGCTTGCCGCCGACCTTGGCGGTCTTGGGGCGCGGGATCAGCACTTGCGAGGTGACGGGCTTGAGCACCGCTCCCGGGTAGAGCCGCTTGAGCCGCAGCTCCTGCGATTCGCGCAGTTCGACCGGCCCGAAGCGGATGTTCGGTCCCTGGAGGGTGATGTCGCCGACCCCGCAGGCACGGGCGAGCATCCGCAGCCCGGCCACCAGCAGCAGGTTCTCCACGGGCTCCGGCAGCTTGCCGTAGCGGTCGGTGAGTTCTTCCCGTACGGCCTTGACGTCCGCCTCGGAGTTGGCGGCGGCGATGGCCCGGTAGGCCTGGAGCCGCAGCCGCTCGCCGGGCGCGTAGTCGTGCGGGACGTGCGCGTCGACCGGCAGCTCGATCTTGACCTCCAGCGGCGGCTCCTCCTCCACCGCTCCGTCGACCGCGGCCCGGTAGTCGGCCACCGCTTCGCCGACCATGCGGATGTACAGGTCGAAGCCGACGCCCGCGATGTGACCGGACTGCTCGCCTCCGAGCAGGTTGCCCGCGCCGCGGATCTCCAGGTCCTTCATCGCCACGTACATGCCGGCGCCCATCTCGGTGTGCTGGGCGATCGTCGCGAGCCGCTCGTGCGCGGTCTCGGTCAGCGGCTTCTCCGGCGGGTACAGGAAGTACGCGTAGCCGCGCTCGCGGCCGCGCCCCACGCGGCCGCGCAGCTGGTGCAGCTGCGAGAGGCCGAAGTTGTCGCCGCGCTCCACGATGAGGGTGTTGGCGTTGGAGATGTCGATGCCCGACTCGACGATCGTGGTCGACACCAGCACGTCGAACTTCTTCTCCCAGAAGTCCACGACGACCTGCTCCAGGGCCTGTTCCGACATCTGGCCGTGGGCGGTCGCGATGCGCGCCTCCGGCACGATCTCGCGCAGCTTGGCGGCCGCCCGGTCGATGGACTCGACCCGGTTGTGGATGTAGAAGCACTGGCCTTCGCGCAGCAGTTCACGGCGGACGGCCGCGCCGATCTGCTTCTCCTCGTACGGGCCGACGAAGGTGAGCACCGGGTGCCGCTCCTCCGGCGGGGTGGTGATCGTCGACATCTCGCGGATGCCGGTCACCGCCATCTCCAGGGTGCGCGGGATCGGGGTCGCGGACATGGTCAGGACGTCGACGTTGGCGCGCAGCTTCTTCAGCTGCTCCTTGTGCTCGACGCCGAAGCGCTGCTCCTCGTCGACGATGACCAGGCCCAGGTCCTTGAACTTCGTCTCCTGGGAGAAGAGCCGGTGGGTACCGATGACCACATCCACCGAGCCCTCGCGCAGGCCCTCCAGGGTGGCCTTGGACTCCGCCTCGCCCTGGAAGCGGGACAGCGCCTTCACCTTGACGGGGAACTGGCTGTAGCGCTCGGAGAAGGTGCCGAAGTGCTGCTGCACGAGGAGGGTCGTGGGCACCAGGACCGCGACCTGCTTGCCGTCCTGGACCGCCTTGAAAGCGGCGCGCACGGCGATCTCGGTCTTGCCGTAGCCGACGTCGCCGCAGATCAGCCGGTCCATCGGGACCGACTTCTCCATGTCTTCCTTGACCTCGGCGATGGTGGTGAGCTGGTCGGGCGTCTCCGCGTACGGGAAGGCGTCCTCCAGCTCGCGCTGCCAGGGGGTGTCCGGGCCGAAGACGTGGCCGGGCGCGGCCATGCGGGCGCTGTACAGCTTGATGAGGTCGGCGGCGATCTCCTTGACCGCCTTCTTCGCCCGCGCCTTGGTCTTGGTCCAGTCGGCGCCGCCGAGCCGGTGCAGGGTCGGGGCCTCCCCGCCGACGTACTTGGTGACCTGTTCCAGCTGGTCGGTGGGGATGTAGAGGCGGTCACCGGGCTGTCCGCGCTTGGCGGGGGCGTACTCGACGAGGAGGTACTCGCGGGTCGCGCCCTGGACGGTGCGCTGCACCATCTCGACGTAGCGGCCGACGCCGTGCTGCTCGTGGACGATGTAGTCGCCGGCCTCCAGGGTCAGCGGGTCGATCGTCTTGCGGCGCCGGGTCGGCATCCGCCCCAGGTCCTTGCTGGCGGTGCGCTGCCCGGTGAGGTCGGTCTCGGTGAGGACGGCGAGCCGCAGCTGCGGGTCGACGAAGCCGTTGTCGATGCTGCCGCAGGCGACGTGCACCAGGGAGGGTTCCAGGGTGCGCAGGTCCGCTTCCAGGCGGGCCGGGATGCCCTCGCCGCCGAGCACCTCGACGGTGCGGGCGGCGGGGCCGTGGCCCTCGGTGAGGTAGACGGTGTGCCAGCCGTCGGCGATCCAGCCCTTGGTGTCGGCGAGCGCGCGGGCGGTGTCGCCGCGGTATGCCTCGGGGGCGCGCATGCCGAGCCCCAGCGTGTCCCCGCCGGGCGCCTCCTCGTCGGCGGCGAAGGGCGAGACCGACCACCACATCATGCCGAGCTCGCGGGCCCGGTCGCGGACCTCGGCGATCCCGCGCAGCGAGGCGGCCCCGACATCGATGGGGGCCTGGCCGCCGCCGGCGGTGGCCGCCCAGGAGGCCATCAGGAACTCCTGCGAGGTGGCGACCAGGTCGGCGGCGCGGGTGCGGACCCGCTCGGGGTCGCAGACGACGGCCATCGCCCCGGCGGGCAGCACGTCGATCAGCAGTTCCATGTCGTCGACGAGGACCGGCGCCAGGGACTCCATGCCCTCGACGGCGATCCCCTCGGCGATCTTGTTCAGCAGTTCGCCGAGCTCGGGGTGGGCCTCGGCCAGGGCCGCGGCCCGCTCCCGGACCTCGTCGGTCAGCAGCAGCTCCCGGCAGGGCGGGGCCCACAGGCCGTGCTCGGCGATCTCCAGCGACCGCTGGTCGGCGACCTTGAAGTAGCGGATCTCCTCGACCTCGTCGCCCCAGAACTCGACGCGCAGGGGGTGTTCCTCGGTGGGCGGGAAGACGTCGAGGATGCCGCCGCGCACGGCGAACTCGCCGCGCTTCTCGACGAGCTCGACGCGCGCGTACGCGGCGGCGGCCAGGGCCTGGGTCACCTCGCCCAGGTCGACGCTCTGACCCTGGCGCAGAGCCACGGGCACCAGGTCGCCCAGGCCCTTGACCTGCGGCTGGAGCACGGAGCGGATCGGTGCGACGACCACGGAGACGGGACCGGCGGCCGGGTCGTCCGTGCTCGGGTGCGCCAGGCGGCGCAGTACGGCGATCCGGCGGCCCACGGTGTCGCTGCGCGGGCTGAGCCGTTCGTGCGGGAGCGTCTCCCAGGACGGGTAGTCCACCACCTGGTCGGGCGACGCCACGAGCGAGCGCAGCGCGGCGGCCAGGTCCTCGGCTTCGCGCCCGGTGGCGGTGACCGCGAGGACGGTCCGCCCGGTCTCCCGGGCCAGCGCGGCGATCGCGAAGGGCCGCGCGGCAGGGGGCCCGACGAGGTCCACGTGCATGCGGGTGCCGTCCCCGGCCGCGGTGACCGCCTCGGCGAGGGCCGGGTCCCGGGTGACGGCGTCGAGCAGTCCGTGCAGGCTCATCTGGAAGCTTTCCGTCCGGTGGAGGTCGTGCTGAAGGTCGTGAAGGGGCAACGCGAAGGACCCGACACGTCGCACGGGCCGGGGGCTCCCACCCTACGACGCCCGCCCCTCCCACGCGCGGGGGATACGCGTCCCCGCGCGGACCCCTTGCGCCCGCATGCCCCTCGGCCGGGCGCGGAAGCGCGGGACCGGCCCGCGTCACCCGTCCCGGGCCCGTCCCGCTCTACGATGTGGACGCAGTACTGACCGTCTGAGCTCGTCGCGTCGCTTCCGCGGAGTTCACGCCAGCGGCCGAAGGGGCACCAGTCCGTGACGAGCGATGCCATAGCCCGCGCGGCTCCCGCGCCCGGGCCCGCCCGGGTACCCGTGGGGAAGACCTGGTGGCGGGCCTGGCGGCCCGGCCCCTGGGCGGTCGCCTGCGGGATGTTCCTCGTCTACCTCGTGCTGTCCGTCGGCCGGTTCCGGCGGATGGAGTGGGCCTCCTGGGACCTGGGGATCTTCGAGCAGGCCATCCGCGCGTACGCGCACCTGCGGGAGCCCGTCGCCGACCTGAAGGGACCCGGGGCCAACATCCTCGGAGACCACTTCAGCCCGGTCATCGCGCTCCTCGCCCCCGTCTACCGGGTCTTCCCGGGCCCGGTGACGCTGCTGGTCGCGCAGGCCGCGCTCTTCGCGCTCTCCGCCGTACCCGTCACCCGGGCGGCCGCGCGGCTCCTCGGCCGGCCCCGCGGGCTGGCCGTCGGGATCGCGTACGGGCTGTCCTGGGGCGTCCAGCGGGCCGTCGAGTTCGACTTCCACGAGATCGCCTTCGCCGTTCCCCTGCTCGCCTTCGCGCTGGAGGCACTGCTCGCGGGGCGCCGGCGCGCCGCCCTGCTGTGGGGGCTGCCGCTGCTCCTGGTCAAGGAGGACCTGGGCTTCACCCTGGCCGCCCTGGCCGTGGTCGTGGCCTGGCGGGCCCGGCACACCGACCGGCGGACGGCGTGGGCCGCCCTCGGCGTCGCCGCCGGGGCCGCGGTCCTCGCCGCCCTGGTGTTCACCGTCGTCATACCGGCCTTCGCCACGGCGGGCTACGGCTACTGGGACAAGATCCAGGGCGGGGGCCCCTTCGACGGCCTCGGCACCAAGCTCACCACCCTGTCCTGGGTGCTGGTCCCGACCTCCGGGCTGCTCGCGCTGCGCTCGCCGCTGCTGCTGGTCGCCGTGCCCACCCTCGGCTGGCGGTTCCTGTCGGGGGACGAGCACTACTGGTCCACCGACTGGCACTACAGCGCCGTGCTCATGCCGGTCGTCTTCCTCGCGCTCGTCGACGCCATCGACACCGTCCGGCGCGGCGAGCGGCCCTGGCTTCGCGCGTACGCCCTGCAGCTGCCCACCGCCGTCCTCGCGGCCGGCCTCGCCCTCGGCGCGACCAGCCTGCCGACCGAGAAGCTCGCCCGGGCCGGTACGTACGAGAAGCCGGCCCGCGTCACCGCCGTCGAGCGGCTCCTGGCCCGGATCCCCGACGGGGCGACGGTGGAGGCCGACACCGTGCCGCTGACCCGGCTGACCTCCCGCTGCCGCGTCCTGTGGATCGGCGGCAGCAAGGGCGCGGTCCCCGACTGGTTCGCCTTCGACAACTCCTCGGGGTGGGCCGGCGAGGACCCCACCGCCTACGCCGCCCGGCTGCACCCGGGTGAACGCTTCGTGCTCGTGGGCGAGGCCGAGGGCGTCGTCCTGCTGCGCCGGAGCTGACACGGCGCCGGTCCGGGACCCCCTCGGGTGTCCCGGACCGGCGCCCCCCCGCAGAGCCGCGGTGGTCCCTACTCGCTCGCGATCGCGTTCAGGACGTTCATCCGCCCCGCCCGGAAGGCCGGGACCAGCGCGGCGAACAGGCCCACGAAGGCCGAGGCGGCGAACACCCCGAGGATCGTCGGCCAGGGAATCTCCAGCACCTTCAGGCCCTGGAGCGCGAGCAGCCGCTGCGCGCTCGCCCCCCAGCCCATGCCCAGCCCGAGGCCCAGCAGCGCGCCGAAGAGGGCGATGACCACCGACTCCAGGCGGATCATGCGGCGCAGCTGGCGGCGGGAGAGGCCGATGGCGCGCATCAGGCCGATCTCGCGGGTCCGCTCCACCACCGAGAGGGCCAGGGTGTTCACGACGCCCAGGACCGCGACGATGATGGCGAGGGCGAGCAGGCCGT
Source organism: Streptomyces sp. CB00455 (assembly GCF_001905445.1). Lineage (GTDB taxonomy): Bacteria > Actinomycetota > Actinomycetes > Streptomycetales > Streptomycetaceae > Streptomyces. Next base: position 97,138 of record NZ_LIVQ01000006.1, read on the forward strand.
AGACCATGTTCAGCAGCTGGCCGACCTGGTCCTTGAGGGACTGCTTGTAATCGGTCTGGTTGCGGACCTTGTACTGGGGGTACTGCGCCAGCGCCGCCTTGACCGCGGTGTAGGCGGCGTCCGCGGACTGCCCGTCCTTGGCGCTGGCCAGCAGCATGAAGGGGCGCGGCAGCCGGTCGGCCGGGATGGCGGCCTCCGCGGTGGCGGTGCTGACGTACTTCATGCCCTTGTCGAGGTTGCCCTCGTCGCTGGTGATCGCGGCGACCTTCAGCCGGACCGTCCTGCCCCCGGTGAAGGCGACCGTCAGCTCGTCGCCGAGCTTGACCCCGTGGGCGGCGGCGTACAGCGATCCGACCGACATGGAGTCCTTGCCGTACGCCGCCGCGTGCTCGCCGGCGATCATCTTGCGGCGGAGGTCCCCGGCGTACGTCGGGTCGGTGGCGCCCAGCCCGTCCTCCTCGGTGGAGCCGTCGGGCGCGGTCACCTTGGCCGCCACCTCACGGTAGGCGGTGACGTGGTCCAGGCCCGGGGCGGAGCGCAGCGCCTGCTCGGCCTGCGGCATGACGGGCTGTCCCGTCGAGGAGTCGACGATGTAGTCGGCGCCGACCGACTTGTCGAGCTCGTCGGTGGCGGAGGCCACCATGGAGGAGCCGACGACCGACAGGCAGGCGACCAGCGCGAGGCCGATCATCAGCGCGGCGGCGGTGGCGCCGGTGCGGCGCGGGTTACGCAGGGCGTTGCGCTCGGCCAGTCGGCCGACGGAGCCGAAGGGCCGCAGTACGACACCGGACAGGACGCGGACCACGCCTGCGGCGAGCAGCGGGCCGATCACGATGAAGCCGATGAGGGTGAGGACGACGCCCAGGCCCAGCCAGAGCGATCCCGGTCCGGCCTCGTCGGCGGCCGCCGCGAGGAAGAGCCCGGCGCCGCCGATGCCCGTGAGGACCAGGCCGAGGACGGCGCGGACGGCGCCGGCCTTGCGGTCGCCCGGGGTGCCCGACTCGCGCAGGGCGGCCATCGGGGAGACCTTGCCGGCCCGGCGGGCCGGCACGAAGGCGGCGACGACGGTGACGACGACGCCCAGGAGGACGCCGGTGACCGGGGTGGTCCAGGCGACGGTGAGGTCGTCGGTGGACAGGTGCATGCCCATCTGGCCCATGAGCTTCATGAGTCCGACGGCGAGGCCCACGCCCGCTCCGACGCCCAGGGCCGAGCCGACGACACCGAGCAGGAACGCCTCGACGACGACGGACTTCAGGACCTGGCCGCTGTCGGCGCCGATGGCGCGCATCAGGCCGATCTCGCGGGTCCGCTGGGCGACCAGCATGGAGAAGGTGTTGAAGATGAGGAAGATGCCGACCAGGAAGGCGATCCCGGCGAAGCCGAGCATCACGTACTTCATGACGTCGAGGAAGGAGCCGACGTCCTTGCGGTTGGCGTCAGCGGACTCCTTGGCGGTCTGGAGCTTGTAGGTGTCCGCGCCGACGGCCGCCGCGACGTGCTGCTTGAGCTGCTCGTCGCTGACGCCCTCCTTCGCGGTGACGCTGACGTGCGTGAAGGCCCCGGGGGCCCCGAGCAGCTGCTGCTGCGCGGTGGCGGTGTCGAAGTAGACGACGGCCGCGCCCGGGTTGGTCACGGTGAAGGCGGCGATGCCGGTGATGGTGGCGCGGATGTCGCCGGTGATGGCGATGGTGCGCAGCTGGTCGCCGAGCTTGAGGTGGTGCTTTGCGGCGGTGTCGGAGTCGACCATCACCTCGGTCGGGCCGCGCGGGGCGTGACCGGCGGTGATCTTCATGGACTTGAGCTCGTTGTCGTTCCAGTTGCCCGCCACGGTGGGGGCGCCGGTGGTCGAGCCCATGTTCTCGTTCTTGGAGTCGACCACGGTGACGGACATCGAGACGACGCCGCCCTCGGCGCTCTTGACGCCTTCGGCCTGCCTGACCCGCTCGACGACCGAGCCGTCCAGCGTCTCGGGGCGGCCGCGGTCCGGGGTGTCGTCCCCGTCCTTCGCCGCCTTGGGGCTGACGGTCACGTCGGAACCGGTGACGGCGAACAGCTTGTCGAAGGTGGTGTTCATGGTGTCGGTGAACACCAGGGTGCCGCAGACGAAGGCGACGGAGAGCAGGACCGCGACGGCGGAGAGCGCCATCCGCCCCTTGTGGGCGATGAAGTTGCGCCGCGAGGTCTTCAGGACGGTGTTGCTCATGAGGTCCGCCCGCGCGCGTCGAAGTCCTTCATGCGGTCGAGTACCTGCTCGGCGGTGGGCCCGTACATCTCGTCGACGATCCGGCCGTCGGCGAGGAAGATGACGCGGTCCGCGTAGGAGGCGGCGACCGGGTCGTGGGTGACCATGACGATGGTCTGGCCGAGTTCGTCCACGGAGCGGCGCAGGAAGCCCAGGACCTCGGCGCCGGCCCGGGAGTCGAGGTTTCCGGTGGGCTCGTCGCCGAAGATGATCTGGGGGCGGGCGGCGAGGGCGCGGGCCACGGCCACGCGCTGCTGCTGACCGCCGGAGAGCTCGGTGGGGCGGTGCTTCAGGCGGCCGGCCAGGCCCACGGTCTCCACGACCCGGTTCAGCCACTCCGCGTCGGGCTTGCGGCCCGCTATGTCCATGGGGAGCGTGATGTTCTCCAGGGCGTTGAGCGTGGGCAGCAGGTTGAACGCCTGGAAGATGAAGCCGATCCGGTCGCGGCGCAGCTGGGTGAGCTTCTTGTCCTTGAGCCCGGTGATCTCGGTGTCGTCGAGGTGGATCTGCCCGCTGGTCACCGTGTCGAGGCCGGCGAGGCAGTGCATCAGCGTGGACTTGCCGGAGCCCGACGGGCCCATGATCGCGGTGAACTGTCCGCGGTGGATGTCCACGTCCACCTCGTCGAGGGCGACGACGCGTGTCTCTCCTGAGCCGTAGGACTTGACGACCTTGCGTGCCCGGGCCGCGACGGCGTCATGCCCTCCAGTACCCCCGTGCCTGGTTTCGGTCATAGCCGTTGTCACGGTGTTTCTCCTTGTTCGGTGTGCGTGCGTCGCCGTCATGAAGTCTGTGGCGCACCGGGGTCCGGCGCGCTGGTGCCGGTCGCCGTATCGGGCCGGGGGTTAACCCCACCCCCCGTGGGGTCAACGGCCCATGTGAACAAGGTAAGGACGCGCAGGGGCCCCTCTCCTCCTCCGCCGGGACGAAAGGCCCCTCGCTATTTGTGCGGAGGGTCCCTTAGGGGATCTCCGCCTTGCGGGGGAGGCGTCCTGGGGGATACCGCCGGATGGGGCGCGGTGAGAAGGTGTCCCCCGGAGATACGTGCAGGGGGAAGGAATCTCGGTGGGGTCAGGGGAGAGGGAGAGGAAGAGTACGGACGCACGTGCCGACCCCGTACCGGACGGCCCGGCCGGGACGGGGGTCGCCTCCGGCGGCGGTCCCGGGGCGGGGCTCGGGGACGGGGCGGGGCGCGGGGACGGGGACGGGGAGCGGGACGGACGCAGCGACCAGGGCGGGCGCGGGGGCGCGGCTCGGGGCGCCGCGCGGGCGCCGGGGCGGCCGCCGGCCCCCGTGGTCGCCTCCCTGATGCTCGGCATGGCGCTCGTCGCCCTCGACAGCACGATCGTCTCCACCGCCGTCCCCCAGATCGTGGGCGACCTCGGCGGCTTCGCGGTCTTCTCCTGGCTCTTCTCCGGCTACCTGCTGGCCGTCACCGTCACCCTCCCCGTCTACGGCAAACTGTCCGACACCTTCGGCCGCAAGCCCGTCCTGCTCTTCGGCATAGGCCTCTTCCTCGTCGGCTCGCTGCTGTGCGCGCTGGCCTGGAACATGGCCGCCCTGATCGCCTTCCGGATCGTCCAGGGCCTGGGCGGCGGCGCCCTGCAGGGCACGATCCAGACCCTGGCCGGCGACCTCTACCCGCTGAAGGAGCGGCCGAGGATCCAGGCCCGGATGTCCACCGTCTGGGCCACCTCGGCCGTGGCCGGTCCGGCGCTCGGCGGGCTGCTCGCCTCGTACGCGCACTGGCGCTGGATCTTCCTGATCAACCTGCCGCTGGCCGCCCTCGCCCTGTGGATGATCACCCGTCACCTGGTGGAGCCCGTACGGTCCCCGGACCGCCGGGGCCCGGTGGACTGGGCGGGGGCGCTGGGGGTCTTCGCCTGCGGCGGCCTGCTGCTCTTCGCGCTGGTCCAGGGCGGGGTCGCCTGGCCCTGGCTGTCCGCGCCCTCGCTCGGGCTGCTGGCCGCGACCGCGGTACTGGCCGCGGTGGTGGTCCGGATCGAACGCCGGGCCGAGGAACCGATCCTGCCCGGCTGGGTGTGGCGCCGGCGCACCATCGCCGCCGTCAACCTGGCCATGGCGGCGCTCGGGCTGCTGATGGTGGCCCCGATGGTGTTCATGCCGACGTACGCCCAGTCCGTCCTCGGCCTCGGACCGGTCAGCGCGGGGCTGGTGATGTCCGTGATGACCCTGAGCTGGCCCATCAGCGCCGCCCTGAGCCAGCACGTCTACCGGCGCATCGGCTTCCGGAACACCGCAGCCGTCGGAATCGCTCTGGCCGCGGTGATCCTGTACTCCTTCACCCTGCTCCCCCACCCCGCGCGGCCCTGGCAGCCGGCGCTGATCATGCTGCTGCTGGGCGGCGCCCTCGGCCTGTTCCAGCTGCCGCTGATCGTCGGGGTGCAGTCCACCGTGGGCTGGGCCGAGCGGGGGACCGCGACGGCCTCGGTGCTGTTCTCGCGGCAGGTCGGCCAGAGCGTCGGCGCGGCCCTGCTGGGGGCCGTCGCCAACGCCACCGTCGCCGCCCGCCTGGCACGGGCGCCCGTACCCGGACTGCCGGACCACCTGGACGGCGTGTCGAAGGCCCTGGACCAGCCGGACCTGCTCGCCCCGGCCGCCGCCGGCTACCTGCGCGACACCGTGGCCGCCGCCGTGGACCACATCTTCCTCGGCGCGACGGGCGCGGCCGTGGCCTCGCTGCTGGCGCTGCTGCTGCTGGCGCCGCGCCGGTTCCCGGTCCTGCCGGAGCAGGGCGAGGAGCAACGGGCCTGACACCGGAGCGACTTGTCATGCCCGGGGCCAACAGGTAAGCCTTGCCCGAGACCGTTTTCCGGGGGGACGACGACACATGGCTTCCGCACTCTGCGCACTGGCGCTCCTGGCCGCGCTGACCGTACCGCTCGCCGTGCGGCTGCGCCGGCACCCGGCCTTCATCACGGGCCGCGACGGCCGGCTGTCCACCTCGACGGCGCTGGCCCTGGCCTGGACGGTGATCCTCGTCTGGCTGCTGCTCACCACGCTGGGCTACGGGCTGACCGCGGGCGGAGCCGCCGGCTACTTCCGGGGCGGCCACGGCCCGCTGTCCGCGCTGACGACGGTGTACCTGCCGCTGCTCGGAGGCCCGTACGCGGCCCTGATCGGGGCGAAGACGGTCGTCGGCATGCGGGTGGAGAAGGGCACCCTGGCCAAGCCGGCCCCCAGGCACGCGGATTCGGGGCGCCGGCCGCTGCGGGAGCTGATCGCGAACGACAGCGGCCGGACGGACCTGGTCGACCTGCAGTACGTCGTCCTGAGCGCGGTCACGATGCTCTACGTCGTGCTGTTCTTCCTCTCGGACGTGGCCGGCGGCCTGCCGCCCCTGCCCACCGAGATATGGGCCCTGACGGGGGCTCCGGCGGGGGCGTACCTGTTGAACAAGCTGGCCACCCGCGCCAACCCGGTGATCACCGACGTCTCCCTCTCCGGCGGCCTGCTCACGGTCGAGGGCGGCGGCTTCACCCGGGACCCGGTGGGCGCCACGACCCACGTCACCGTCGACGACACGCCCCTCCCTGCCGCGCCCGACCCGCTGACCGGCGCCCTCAGGGCCCCGCTGCCGACGCCGCTGGCGCCGCCCTTCACGGTGGTCGTCACGGCCAGAGGCCTGCGCAGCGACCCGTACCGCTACGACACCCCCGCGCCCGCGGTACCGGCACAGCGCACCTCTTAGGGAAGGTCCTGCCGATCACGCCCCGGGCCCGGCCTGATCGGCAGGACCCTCCCAGGCCGGGGTGCGGCCCGTCAGGGCTGCCAGGCTGGAGCGGACGTGGTTCATGTGCGCCCGCATCTCCTCCTGGGACTCGGCGTGCTCCCGCAGGATCCGCTCCGTCTCCCGGCCGATCCGCTCCTCTTGCACCCTGGCCGCCGCGATCACCTCGCCGGCGGCGGCCTCCGCGTCCTCCTGCCCGTGCCGCGCCGATTCCTCCGCCTCGGCGAAGTCGCGCCGGGCCTGCGCCAGCCGTGCCTGTGCCGCCCGCTCCAGCTCCGTGTGGCGTGCCTCCAGCTCCGCCTCGCGCGTCGCCAGCTCCCGCTCGGCCGCCTCCCAGCGCTCCGCCTGCTCCTGCTCGCGCTCCGCCAGCAGCGCCTGCGACCGCCGCCGCATCTCGTCCAGCGCCGCCTGCGCCTCGCCGCGCCACGCCTCCGCGTCGTCCCGCGCCTCCGCCCGCGCCGCGTCCGCCTCCTGCTGCGCCCGCAACAGCCCCTGCCGGGCCCGGACCTCCGTCTGCTCGCGCACCGACTCCGCGTCCTGGCGCGCCAGCTCCGCCACCCGGTCCGCGTGCGCCTCGGCCGCGCCCTGCGTCGTGAACACGTCCGCGCGCGCGTCCGCCCGTACGCAGTCCGCCTCTTCCTGCGCGAGCAACAGGATCCGGCGGGCCCGCTCGCTCAGGTCCTCGTACGTCTGCGGAGCCAGCGTGGCGACCGCCTCGCGCAGCCGCGCCGCCTCCGCCTCCATCTGCTTGGCCAGGACGGTCAGGCGTGCGACGCGTTCCCATGCCTCGTCACGGCTGCCGGAGAGCCGGGCGAGATACCGGTCGACCTCTTCCTTGCGGTAACCACGGCCGCGCACGGTCGCAATGGGTGCACTCATCCGGGAAGCGCCTCTCTCGCGGGGATTCCTGCCAAGGATGCGTCATTTGCTCCCAGAAGCCGGAATGGCCGGGCCGAGACCCTGTTCGAGGGGCTCGGCCCGGCCATGAACCGATCATCCGATCAGAGCAGTCCGTCCCACATCTGTTCCAGCAGCACCGACCACCAGCTCTCCGGCGAAGCCAGTGCCCCGGTGTCCAGGCCCGCAAGGTTCGTCTGGAAATCGACCGTCCAGCGTCCCGCCTGCTCCGGCGTCAGGTGCTGGCGCAGCCGCCACATGTGGCCCAGCATCGCGAGGGACCGCACGAACTGCGGCAGGCTGGAGTTCACGAACTGCGGCGGCACCGGCGCGCCGCCAGGACCACCCTCGACGGGCACCGCCACGATGTGCGCCGTGCCGTACTGCACGCACAGCGCCTTGCCGAAGTCACTGCCGACGACCAGGTACGAACCCGCGTCGGACGCCGGCTGCACCTGCCGCTGCGCGGCCAGCTCGGCCAGCGTCGGCACCGGCTGGCCCGGCACCGCCTGCGCCCAGAAGAACGGCCCGAAGTCGACGGGCAGGCCCGACCACATCAGCGTCTGCGCCACGATCTCCGGCACGCCCTGACGGGACACCGCCCGCTGGTCGAAGCGGAACACGCCCTGCGGCCCGAACGCCCCCGCCAGCTCCTGCGCGATCGCGTCCAGCGGGATCGCCGGCTGCAGCTGCACCTGCGGCAGGGGTGCCCGCACCGGCGCGGGGCGCGCCGGTCCGTCGGCCACCTGGTGCAGCTCGCCCTGGTGGGTGAGCAGGTGGCGCATGCCCTGCCGGCGTCCCGCGTGGTCCTTGCCGTACGGCGCCACGCTGGTGATCCGCACCTGCGGCCAGGTCTCCCGGATCATCCGGGCGCAGTAACCGCCGGGCAGCTCACAGGACTCCAGCTCGGTGTGCAGCTCCAGCACCTGCTGCGGCGGCACGTTCATGGCGCGCAGCTCGTACAGGATCTGCCATTCGGGGTGCGGGGTGCCGGGGGCGGAACGGCGGATGAGCTGCTGCTCGGAGCCGTCGGGGGCGCGGTAGCGGAGCACGGCCTGGTAGCCGGGGCCGACCGTGGGCACGCCGGTGGGCGCCGGGGGCTGCTGGGCGACCGGGCCGCCCGGCGGCGGGCCGGGGGGCGCCGGCGGCCCGCCGACGGAGGGGCCGGCCAGCATCGTCGCGGCGTGGTCGATCCCACCCGCCGGCGTACCGGGAGCCCCGGGCGCGCCGGGCGGGCCGGGGGGCTGCGGTACGCCGGGACCCGCGAGCATGGTGGCCGCGTGATGGGCCCCGCCACCCGGCGCACCGGGCGGACCGGGAGGAGCCGGCGGCTGACCCACCGCGGGCCCCGCCAGCATCGTCGCGGCATGGTCGATCGCACCCGCCGGCGTACCGGGAGCCCCGGGCGGACCGGGAGGACCGGGAGGACCGGGAGGCTGGTTCGCACCCGAAGTACCGGGCGCACCCGGCGGGCCGGGAGGCTGCGGTACGCCGGGACCCGCGAGCATGGTGGCCGCGTGATGGGCCGCGCCACCCGGCGCACCGGGCGGACCGGGAGGAGCCGGCGGCTGACCCACCGCGGGCCCCGCCAGCATCGTCGCGGCATGGTCGATCCCACCCGCCGGCGTACCGGGAGCCCCGGCCGGCCGGGCGGCCTGCCCGCCCGGCGACGACGGCTGCTCCCCGGAGCCCGGACCGGCGGAGCCACCCGGCACCCCGGGCGGGCCCGGCGGCGTCGGCGGCTGCGCCGAGGCGCCCCGAGCGGCCGGGCGGGAGAGCTGGGCCTTGCTGGTGGGCGCGTCGGCGATGTCACTCGCCTCCGTGCCGATCGCCGGCACGACCGCTGTCCTCGGCAGCCCGCTGCCGCCGGGCATCAGGGTGGTCTGCGCCTCGGGGGCCACGCCGGACGACGGGGCGTCGTCCAGGTCCGACCCGGACAGCGGCGGCGCGAACACGGTCGCGGGCAGCGGCACGGACACGTCGTCCGTACCGGGGTTCACATCGGTCCCGGCCCACGGCGTGGCATCGGCCGGCACACCGTCGTTGGCGGTCGGCTCGTAGGGGATCTCACCCCCGCGCCGCAGCGGTACCGCATCCACATCCACGCGGCCCTGCGCGGACCCGGCGGCGGCCGGAACCGGCTCCGGCGCCGACTCCGGCGCGGCGGGAACGGAATCCGAAGAAGAAGAGGAGCCCGAGGCCGAGCCCGAAGCCGAGCCCGAGGAAGACGAACCCGGAGCGGGGGCCGAAACCGGGGCCGGGGCCGGGGCCGGAGCCGACTGTCCGGAAGCCGCCGGGGTCGCACCGGAGCCCGCGCCCCGCGGAATTCCCGCACGGTCCGCGGCCTCCTGGAGCCACTCCGGCGGGCTCAGCATGAACGAGGTCTGCTCCGAGTCGATCCGCGGCGGCGGAACGGAAGCCTCCGCAGCCACCGCGGCCGCCGACCCCCCGTAATCCTCCTCGTACCGGCGGATCACCTCACCCACCGGCAGGCCCGGCCACAGCGTCACCTCCCCGCTGTCCCGTGCGATGACCAGACGATGCCGGCCACCACCGGAGACCGGACCGGCCGCGCGGTCCTCCGCCCACACCACGAACCCGAGCCCGAACTCCCTTACCCGCACCTCCCGGTGCTGGTACGCGGGCACGTCGCCGTTGATCCACTCCTCGGCGCGCTCCTGCGCCTGCGCAAATGTCACCACCGCGCCGTCACCCCTCATCCGAACCGGCACGCACCACGGGAACCGGCCCCCCGGCGGCAACCGCACCCGCCACGGGAACCGAGCGCGCGAATCCGCCGTCCACCATCAGACCGGCCACCGTCTCCAGCTCCGGCGGGTTGCCCGCCAACCGCTCCAGAAAGGCGTCGAAATCACCGCCGCACGGCAGCAACAGCCGCTCCACGCGCTCCTGGACCGACCAGCCGTCCCGGTCGCGGGCGTCGTCGTACGGGGAGAACCACACCGTCCCGACGCCCTCGCCCTTCACCTTCACCGCGAGCAGGCCGCCCTGCGCGAAGGCCACACACAGGTAGTCCTTCGTCAGGTGGTCCCGCAGGCACTTGTTGACGTACACCAGGTCATTGACCGCCGCCTCCTCGCGCACGGTGAAGAACGGCTGGTCCACCAGCACCCCGAGGTCCACGTCCAGCCCCGCGCCGACCGGCGCACAGCCGCCCGCCGCCTTGAGGAAGGAGCGGTACGCCTCCGGCAGCCGGTAGCCGAGGTCCTCCTCGACGCCCTGCACCTGCTCCTCGGAGACCGACACCACGGACTTCGGCAGCTCCAGGTGCGCCGGACGCACCTCCTGCAACGGCCGCGTCCCGCGCTTGTCGTGGTCCACCGGCGCCGTCGTCAGGCCCGCGTGGTGCCGCAGCAGCGCCTTCACCTCGACCGGGACCAGCTCCATGCGCCGCGAACCCGCGACGTGGTGCCAGGTCCAGCCGTGCGGGGTCGCGACGGGGCCCACGGTGTCCCACAGCTCGTGGCCGGCCGCCCGCATCGCCGCGTTCGCGGACACGTAGTCCGTCAGCCGCAGCTCGTCCACCCCGAAGCCCTCTGGGGGCTCGGCGATCTCCACCGCCGCGCGCGCGTAGGCGGAGAAGTCCGGATGCCCGTTGCCGTCCATCCGCACCCCGTGGGGATGCCGAGCTGCCCGGACCGGGTCCGGGAAGTGCACGACCTGCCCCGAGTAAGCGGCGTTGGGTGGCGCGGCCTGCTGCCCGAGCCGGCCTGTCGTCATGGCGGTAGCCCCCTGCTGGATCTGGCTGGTTCACCACAGCCTATGCGCTGGGGCAAGGGCCTCACCCGCCCGCGACCGGCGCACCCCACCCGGGGCCGGGAACATCCGAATTGATACGAATATTCGACCCCGCTTCCGCATGACAGGTGACATTTGGCAGGCTGTCCCCGCAGCACGGGGGCGTGCGCGACAGCGGCCACCACCGCCGCCACGGGAGGGAATGCACGACCATGCAGAACACGGCAACACGTACAGATCCGGCCGACGCAACCCCGGGACCCCCCGGACCGTCGGACCCCGCAGCCGCCGAACCGGGCGGCCCCGCAGGCGATCCCCGCCTGCGCTGGAGCAGCACCGACGGCCGGCCCGCCGCACCCGTCCTGCGCTTCCGGCGCGACGGCATCCTCCCCACCGTCGCGGCAGCCCTCTCCGTACGCGGCGAAACCCTCACCGGCACCGCGGGCAAGGCCGACCAGCCGCCCGCGCTCCACCCGCTCGTCCAGGACTTCCTCGACACCCTCACCAGCGGCCAGCGCGAACGGTTCACCGGCCGGTGTCCGGAGGCCATCCTGCTCTCCCGGCACCTGGCCGCGGTCGAAGGCGCCCGGTCCCGGCGCGCCTCCCGCAAACCGCTCTCCCCGAGCGAGGCCCGCCGCTCCCTGAAACACGCCAAGATCACCGCTCGCCGCATCCGCGAGGACGGCGACCCCCTCCACGGCAGCTATGCACCACCCTGCCGCTCCTGCGAAGCACTCCTCGCCCACTTCGGCGTACGACCCGTCGACCTCACCCCCTCCGAGTAGCCATGACCACCGCCTCAGCGTCCTACGACCGCTCCGCGGCCACCCGCTTCCCCGCCGCCGTGAACTCCGCCCTGCGCACCGCCGGCTGGGAGCCCGGCCGCTGGGACATCAAGCAGGCCGAGTTCTGGGCCGACGCCCTCCGGGACCACACCACGCCCGCCGGGCACCGGCACACCGTCTTCCCCGCGGCCGTCGAAGCCTGGGCCGAATTCGGCGGCCTGACGGTCGGCGCCCCCGGCCCGGGCCGCCAGATAGCGCCCACCACGCTCCGGCTGGACCCGCTCACCGGCCTGCACCTCGCCCGCACCTTCGCCGACCTCGGCCGGGCGCTGTCCACCCAGCTGTGCCCCCTCGGGGTCGAGGCCGACGGGAGTTCACACCTCGCCATCGACCGCGAGGGTCGCGTCTACGGGATCGACCACACCGGCGACTGGTACCTCGGCGGCGGCCTGGACGAGGCCCTCACCCTCCTCCTCACGGGCCTCCAGCCCACCCGCCTGACGACGTCCTGACGCCCCGCCGGGACCGCCGGGACCGCCGGGGGCCGGGCCCGCGGAGGGACCGCCGGGCCGACCGGTCCACGAGCGAACGCGCGTGCGCCCTGCCGACTTACGCGCCGATGTCCCACGGGCCTACGGGTCCAAAGCAGACGGGCCGACGTACGCCCGGGCAGAACCCGCCCGGGAGCCGACGCCCCTGCGGGCCTGCCGGCCTGCGCGCCGATGCGCCCACGGGCCGCCGGGCCGACGGGCCGATATGCCCACGGGCCGAAGCCCGACGGGCAGTCACGCCGAGGGGCCGACGCGCCTGCGGGCCAGTCGGCCTGCCGGCCTGCGCGCCGATGCGCCCACGGGTTTGCAGGTCGACGGAGCCGCCGGGCTCGTGTCCCGGACGGCGGGCGGGCCGGGATCCACCGCCCGAGGGGGGCGCGTCCAGCCCGGCCTAACTCCTCGCCGCTGCCGCCGTCGCCGCCGCCGTCGCGGGCGCCGGCAGGACCGCGGAGACCTTGAACCCGCCCGCGTCCGTCGGACCGGCCACGAACACCCCGCCCAGCCCCAGCACGCGCTCGCGCATGCCGACCAGCCCGTTGCCCCCGCTGGGCAGCCCCGGCTCGGCGGAGGTCCCGTCGCACGGTCCGTTCTCCACCTGCATCGCCACCTCGCCGCCCCGGTGCGCGAGGCGCACCACGACCCGCGCGCCGGGAGCGTGCTTGTGGCAATTGGTCAGCGCTTCCTGCACCACCCGGTACGCCGTCTGCTCCACCTCCGCCGCGTACGCCGCCCCCTCGCCCTGCACCAGCATCTCCACGGCCATCCCGGCCGCCCGCGACTGCCCGACCAGCGCCTCCAGCTCGCCGATCGAGGGCCCGTCGTCGAAGCCCCCCACGAGCGCGACGGCCAGGGCGGCCGTGGCGGCCGTGGCCGTCGGCGCAACCGCCGCGGCCGCGGCAGTCGTGGCGGCCCCGGCGCGCGCGGCCAACTCCGACGGCTTCCCGGCCCGCAGCACGCCGAGCATCTCGCGCAGCTCCGTCAGCGCCTGCCGGCCCATGTCCCCCACGAGCGCCGCGTTCTTCGCGGCCCGCGCCGGGTCCTTGACCGCTATCGCCTCCAGCGCGGCCGCGTGCACCACCATCAGCGACACCCGGTGCGCCACGACGTCGTGCATCTCGCGCGCGATGCGGGTGCGCTCCTCGGTCCGGGCCCACTCGGCCCGCTCCTCCGCCCGGTCGGCCAGCAGCGACAGCTCCCGCTCCAGCGAGTCCGCCCGCTCCCGCAGGCTCTCCATCAGCCGCCGCCGCGCCCCGACGTACAGGCCGAACAGCACCGGCGGCACGGTCAGCGCCACCGCCACGAACACGGACAGCACGACCACCAGCGTCGCGTCGGCCTCCACGTCCCCGCGGGTGCGCAGGTACATCACCACGAAGGTCGCGGCGAGGGACATGGAGGCCAGGGTGGCGATGATCCGCCGGGGCACTTCGGAGGAGGCCAGGGAGTACAGGCCCACCACCCCGAGCAGGAACCCCATCGCGGCCGGCGCCACGGCGATCCCGACGAGCACCACGGCGATCGGCCAGCGCCGCCGCAGCACGAGCACGGCCCCCACCACGAGCCCGGACAACACCCCGAAGGCCACCGGGAACCCGGCCTCTCGGGCGAAGGAGACCCCCTCCCACGCGCACTCGACGGCGGACACCCCGCCGAACACGCCGTCCACCACGACATCGCGCCGCCGCGTCCACCACAAAGGCGGCCCAGCGCGGCCTTCCACTTCCCCCGTACTGGTCATACCGCCCACCCTAGCCAGCGCCCCCGTTGCGGCTCCGGGGATATCCGGCGCCGCAGCGGCGGGGACGAGTACCGTCGCGGTAAGGGCGGGTGGTACGGCATAGTAGGGATCGCCAGCTTGATCGGCGCAATGAAATGTCCGATCTAGCAGTATTCACTATCCCCTGTGGTGTAATTGGCAGCACTGAGGCTTTTGGTGCCTTATGTTCGGGTTCGAGTCCTGACAGGGGAGCTCCGCCAGAATTCGGGTCCTGACCTCCGGTCGGGGCCCTTTTCCGTTCCCCGCCCCCCTGCCCATGCGCTCCGCGCCACCCCCGGCCGCCAGACCGGGGCCACTTCGGGCACCGGTATCCTGCACGGGTCCACCCCCGAAGCCGAAGGGCACACCCGTGAGCGCCAACCGCCCGGCAGCCGTCGTCGTACTCGCAGCGGGTGAAGGCACCCGCATGAAGTCGGCCACTCCCAAGGTCCTGCACGAGATCTGCGGGCGCTCGCTCGTCGGTCATGTCGTCGCCGCCTCCCGTGAGCTGGACCCCGCACACCTCGTCGTGGTCGTCGGGCACGCGCGGGAGCAGGTCGGCGCGCACCTGGCGGACATCGACCCCGCGGTCCGCACCGCCGTCCAGCACGAGCAGAAGGGCACCGGGCACGCCGTCCGGATGGCCCTGGAGGAGCTGGGGGGCGTCGTCGACGGCACCGTCATCGTCGTCTGCGGCGACACCCCGCTGCTGACCGGCGAGACGCTCCGGCAGCTCGCGCTGACGCACGACGCCGACGGCAATGCCGTCACCGTGCTCACCGCCGAGGTGCCGGACTCCACCGGGTACGGGCGGATCGTCCGTGACGCCGGCGGCGCCGTGACGGCCATCGTCGAACACAAGGACGCCAGCGACTCCCAGCGCGCCATCCGCGAGATCAACTCCGGTGTCTTCGCCTTCGACGGCGCGCTGCTCGCCGACGCGCTCGGCAAGGTGCGCACCGACAACAGCCAGGGCGAGGAGTACCTGACCGACGTGCTCGGCATCCTGCGCGAGGCCGGGCACCGGGTGGGCGCCGCGGTCGGCGCGGACCACCGGCAGATCCTCGGCATCAACAACCGGGTACAGCTGGCCGAGGCGCGGGCGCTGCTCAACGCGCGCCTGCTGGAAGGGGCCATGCTCGCGGGCGTGACGGTCGTCGATCCCGCCAGCACGTTCGTGGACGTGACGGTCACCTTCGGGCAGGACGCCCTGATCCACCCGGGTACGCAGCTCCTCGGCAGCACGCACGTCGCCGAGGGGGCCGAGGTCGGCCCCAACACCCGGTTGAAGGACACCCGGGTGGGCGCGGGCGCCCGCGTGGACAACACGGTCGCGGAGAGCGCGGTCGTGGGTCCCCAGGCCACCGTGGGGCCCTTCGCCTACCTGCGCCCGGGGACGGACCTCGGTGCGAAGGCCAAGGCCGGCACGTACGTGGAGATGAAGAACGCGACGATCGGCGAGGGCACCAAGGTGCCCCACCTGTCCTACGTGGGTGACGCGACGATCGGCGAGTACACCAACATCGGCGCGGCGAGCGTCTTCGTGAACTACGACGGCGAGCACAAGCACCACACGACGGTCGGCTCGCACTGCAAGACGGGCTCGGACAACATGTTTGTGGCGCCCGTCACCATCGGGGACGGCGCCTACACGGCCGCCGGTTCCGTGATCACGAAGGACGTGCCGCCCGGCGCCCTGGCCGTGGCCCGCGGCCAGCAGCGGAATATCGAGGGATGGGTGGCCCGGAAGCGTCCGGGAAGCGCTGCCGCGACGGCGGCCCAGTCGGCGGTCCAGGTGGACTCCGACGGCCGTTGAGGTGAACTGACCGGAAACGGGTGCGCCGGGGACGGCGTACCGTGATAGGTGCACGCAATTCGGCTGGCTCACCGTGTGCGGGACGGACGCGCACGGGGGCGAGCAGCTTTCAACACGTCTGAGGAGACAGTGCTGTGACCGGGATCAAGACGACCGGCGAGAAGAAGCTGATGCTCTTCTCCGGCCGCGCCCACCCCGAGCTGGCCGAGGAGGTCGCGCACCAGCTGGGAGTCGGCCTCGTGCCGACGAAGGCCTTCGACTTCGCGAACGGTGAGATCTACGTCCGCTTCCAGGAGTCGGCGCGCGGCGCGGACTGCTTCCTGATCCAGAGCCACACGGCTCCGATCAACAAGTGGATCATGGAGCAGCTGATCATGATCGACGCGCTGAAGCGCGCGTCGGCACGCTCCATCACCGTGATCATCCCGTCCTACGGGTACGCCCGCCAGGACAAGAAGCACAAGGGCCGCGAGCCGATCTCGGCCCGTCTGGTCGCCGACCTGCTGAAGACCGCGGGTGCCGACCGCATCCTCACGGTCGACCTGCACACGGACCAGATCCAGGGCTTCTTCGACGGCCCGGTGGACCACCTCTCGGCCCTGTCGGTCCTCGCGGACTACGTCGGCGCCAAGGTGGACCGCTCCAAGCTGACGATCGTCTCCCCGGACGCCGGCCGCGTGCGGGTGGCGGACCGCTGGTGCGACCGTCTGGACGCGCCGCTGGCCATCGTCCACAAGCGCCGGGACAAGGACGTCGCCAACCAGGTGACCGTCCACGAGGTGGTCGGTGAGGTCAGGGGCCGCGTGTGCGTCCTGGTCGATGACATGATCGACACCGGTGGCACGATCTGCGCCGCGGCCGACGCGCTGTTCGCGCACGGCGCGGAGGACGTCATCGTGACGGCCACGCACGGCATCCTCTCCGGTCCGGCCGCCGACCGCCTGAAGAACTCCAAGGTGAGCGAGTTCGTCTTCACCAACACCCTGCCGGACCCGTCGGATCTGGAGCTCGACAAGATCACCGTGCTGTCGATCGCCCCGATGGTCGCGCGCGCGGTGCGCGAGGTCTTCGAGGACGGCTCGGTGACCAGCCTCTTCGAGGAGCAGCAGTAGCCGCTCCGCGGTAGATCCTTTTGGTGCGGCCTCTTTCGCCGGGTACACTCCATGAGTTGCTCGGCGAGGGAGGCCGTACCTGTTTTCCGGTACGGATGCTCCGTTATCGACGCGCTCTTCGTAGCAGGCCGTTTCGGCCGGGTGACTGTCGTCCGTCTTTCGTCACCCCACGAGGAGTGAACATGTCCGAGATCAAGCTTGCCGCCGAGTCCCGCACCGACTTCGGCAAGGGCGCTGCCCGTCAGGCCCGTCGTGACGCCCTGACCCCCGCCGTCATCTACGGCCACGGCACGGAGCCGAAGCACGTCAACGTCGACGCCCACGCCCTGCAGCTGGCCCTGCGCACCCCGAACGTCCTGCTCTCCCTGGACATCAAGGGCGGCGGCACCGAGCTGGTCATCCCGAAGGCCGTGCAGAAGCACCCGCTGAAGCGCTCGATCTCCCACGTCGACTTCCTGATCGTCAAGAAGGGCGAGAAGGTCACCGTCGACGTCGCGATCGTCACCGAGGGCGAGCTGGCCGCCGGCGGCAACATGCTGGAGACCCTCCAGAACACCATCTCCGTCGAGGCCGAGGCCACGCACATCCCGACCGAGGTCACCGTCTCCATCGAGGGCCTCGAGGCCGGCGCCACCATCCACGCCAAGGACCTGGTCCTCCCGAAGGGCACCACCCTGGCCGTCGACGGCGACATCGCCGTCATCCAGGTCGTCGCCCCGCAGGCCGAGGAGCCGTCCGCCGAGGGTGCCGAGGGCGACGAGGCCTGAGCCTCCCCCTCACCCCTCAGCAGTTGCTGACCGACCGCCGTCCGGCTCCACTGGAGCGGGACGGCGGTCGTCTTCGTAGCGGAACCTAGGAGCTTTTGATGTCGGACGACGCGGCGCCCTGGCTGATCGTGGGCCTGGGGAACCCGGGACCGGAGTACGCGGGCAACCGCCACAACATCGGTTTCATGGTGGCCGACCTGCTGGCGGACCGGATCCGCGGGAAGTTCAAGGCGCACAAGGCCCGGGCCCAGGTGGTCGAGGGCCGCATCGGTCCGCCGGGGCCGGCCGGGCGCCGCGTGGTGCTGGCCAAGCCGATGACGTACATGAACCTGTCCGGCGGGCCGGTGACGGCGCTGCGCGACTTCTACAAGGTGCCGCTGGAGCGGATCGTGGCGGTCCACGACGAGCTCGACATCGACTACCCGACGCTGCGCCTGAAGCTGGGCGGCGGGGACAACGGCCACAACGGGCTCAAGTCGATGACGAAGTCGATGGGCCCGGACTACCACCGGGTGCGCTGCGGCATCGGCCGGCCGCCGGGCCGGATGCAGGTCGCCGACTTCGTGCTGAAGGACTTCTCCTCGACGGAGCGCAAGGAGCTGGACTGGTTCGTGGACCGGGCCGCCGACTCCGTGGAGTGCCTGGTCACCGAGGGCCTGGAGCGCGCGCAGTCCACGTACAACGCGTGAGCGCCCGCCCGTGAGCACCCGCCCGCGCACGACGAAGCCCCCGCACCGGTGCGGGGGCTTCATCGTGCGCGGGGCCGGTCAGCCGGTGTTGCGCAGGCCCGCGGCGACACCGTTGACGGTGAGCAGCAGGGCGCGGGCGAGCAGCGGGTCCGGCGTCTCGCCCCGGGCGGCGGCGGCGCGCTGGCGGGCCAGCAGGGAGACCTGGAGGTAGGAGATGGGGTCCAGGTAGGCGTCGCGGACGGAGAAGGTCTGCTGGAGGACCGGGTGGGAGTCCAGGAGCTTCTCACCGCCGGTGACGCGCAGGACCTCGCGGACGGTGAGCTCGTGTTCGGCCTCGATGCGGCTGAAGACGTGCTTGAGGTCGTCGGGCACGAGGGTGTCGACGTAGTGGCGGGCGATCCGCAGGTCGGTCTTGGCCAGCGTCATCTCGACGTTGGACAGGAAGTTGCGGAAGAAGTGCCAGCGCTCGCCCATCTCGGCGAGGACGTCGTCCCCGCCGGCCTCGCGCAGGGCCTTGAGGCCCGAGCCGACGCCGTACCAGCCGGGGACGATCTGGCGGGACTGCGTCCAGCCGAAGACCCACGGGATGGCGCGCAGGCCGTCGAGGCCGGCGCCGGAGTCGGGGCGGCGCGAGGGGCGCGAGCCCAGGTGGAGGTCGGCGAGCTGGTCGACGGGGGTGGCGGCGAAGAAGTACGCGGGCAGGTCCGGGTCCTCGACGAGTGCGCGGTACGCGGCGTGCGCGGCGTCGGAGACGGTGTCCATGGCCGCGTCCCAGCGGGCGAGGGCTGCGTCGGACTGTCGGGGGGCGGTGTGCAGGGCGGATGCCTGGAGGGTCGCCGCGACGGTCAGTTCGAGGTTCTCGCGGGCCAGGGAGGGGATGAGGTACTTGTCGGAGATGACCTCGCCCTGCTCGGTGACCTTGATCTCGCCTTCCAGGGTGCCCCAGGGCTGGGCCAGGATCGCGTCGTGGGAGGGGCCGCCGCCGCGGCCGACGGTGCCGCCGCGGCCGTGGAAGAGGCGCAGCCGTACGCCGTAGCGGTGTGCGACGTCGCGCAGGCGGCGCTGGGCGCGGTGGATCTCCCACTGGGAGGTGGTGATGCCGCCGAACTTGCTGGAGTCGGAGTAGCCCAGCATGACTTCCTGGACGTCGCCTCGCAGGGAGACCAGGCGCCGGTAGGAGGGGTCGGCCAGCATCTCGTCGAGGATCACGTCGGCGGCGCGGAGCTCGTCGGTGGTCTCCAGCAGCGGGACGATGCCGATCTTGGCCCAGCCGCCGTGGAGGTCGAGGAGTCCGGCTTCGCGGGCGAGGACGGCGGCCGCGAAGACGTCGTCGGCGCCCTGGCACATCGAGATGATGTAGGACTCGATGACCTCGGGGCCGAACTTCTCGAAGGCGTCCTTGATCGCGAAGAAGACACCGAGGGTCTTTTGACCGGCGGCGTCGAGCGGGGCCGGGGTGGGGGCCAGCGGGCGGCGGGAGCGCAGCTCCTTGGCGAGGAGCTTGCCCCGGTACTCACGCGGCATGTCGGCGTAGCGCCAGGACTCCTCGCCGAGCCGGTCGAAGAGCTGCCCGAGGGCGTGGTGGTGGGCGTCCGCGTGCTCGCGCACGTCCATGGTCGCCAGCTGGAGGCCGAAGGCGGCCAGGGTGCGGATGGTGCGGTCCATGCGGCCGTCGGCGAAGAGCGCGCCGCGGTGTTCGCGCAGGGAGGTCTGGATGAGGGTGAGGTCGGTGAGCAGCTCGGCGGTGCCGAGGTAGTCGCGGCCCTCCTCGTGGGGGGTGCCCTTGGCGAGGCGCTCGCGGGTGTTGACGAGCTTCTGGCGGATGCAGGTGGCCTTGAGGCGGTAGGGCTCCTCGGCGTTCAGCCGCTTGTAGCGCGGGCTGATCTCGGGGAGGCGTTCGAGGTCGGCCTGGAGGGAGGCGAGGAGTTCCTCGGTGGCGCCGGTGTAGCGGATGGAGTTGGACAGCAGGCCGCGCAGGAAGTCGACGAGTTCGAGGGCGTCGCTGATGCCGTGCTCGTGCTGGAGGATCAGGACGTCGCGGGTGACGTCGGGGGTGACGTTGGGGTTGCCGTCGCGGTCGCCGCCGATCCAGGTGCCGAAGGTGAGCGGGCGGGTGCCGGGGGGCAGCTCGACGCCGACGCGCTGGAGCTCGGCGGCGAGGTCCTCCAGGACGTCGCCGACGGCTCCGGCGTGCAGCTCGTCGAGGTAGTAGATGGCGTTTCGGGCCTCGTCGGCGGGTTCGGGGCGGACCACGCGCAGCTCGTCGGTCTGCCAGACGAGGTCGATGTTCTCGGCGAGGCGCAGGTCGTGGCGGCGGCGGTCACCGGCGCCGGTGACGGGCTCCTCCAGCAGGGCGGCGATGCGGCGCAGCTTGTTGAGGACGCTGCGGCGGGCCGCCTCGGTGGGGTGTGCGGTGAAGACGGGGCGGACGTTGAGGTTCCTGACCGTCTCGCGCAGGTGTGCGGGGTCGGCGTCCTTGAGCATGTCGGCGGTGCGGGCGAGGAGCCCGCCTTCGGCGGCGCGGTGGGCGCGCAGCTCCTTGCCGCGGTGGACCTGCTCGGTGACGTTCGCGAGGTGGAAGTAGGTGGAGAAGGCGCGGACCAGCTTGGCCGCGGTCTCCAGGTCGGTGTCGCCGAGCAGCGCGGCGGCGGCCTCGCCGTCGGTGCGGGTGAGGGCGCGGACGCGTTCGACGAGGTCGAGGAGGTCCTGGCCTTCCTGGCGTACGAGGGTTTCCCCGAGGAGGTCGCCGAGGCGGCGGATGTCCGCGCGCAGCTCTGCGTTGGCGGTGGCGGCCGGGGTGAGGGGGGCGGCCGGCTGGGGGGCCAGGGGGACCTGGTCAGCACTGCTCACAGGTGCGGCTCCTTGCAGTGTTTCGAGCGCTACTGGGCGGTGGGCTCCCGGCGGCGCGCGGCGGTGCCTCCCCCAGACTCCGTCTGGGAGGGACCCCCGGCTGGCGCGCAGCTCGGGCTGCCCGGGCGGACCGCGCTGTCCGACGACACCAGGATAGGTGTCCGTTGCGTGTGCCTGGGCAAACGTCTCAGCAGGCGGCTCGGGACCGGCCCCGGGCGGGCGGCTGCGGGCCGCCCGTGTCGTCGCCGTGTCGTTGCCCGTGCCGTTGCCCGTGCCGTCTCTCGTGTCGTTGCCCGTCTCGTCGTCCGCGCCGTCGCCCGTCCGCCCCGGCCGTGCTCCTGTTGCCCCGGCCTCCGGTTTTGCCATACTTACGATGCCGTAGGTTACGGGTCCGTAGGGTCCGTGACCGGGGCATCTGCCGACTCCTCACCCCCAGGGGAACCCCATGACCACCAGTCCCGATCTGACCGAGAAAGCGTCCGCGCGCTCGGACACTCCCGACCCCTCCGCCACCCTCGGCGGCGAGAGCAAGCGGTCCGTCGAGCAGATCGCCCTCCTGCTGTTCATCATCGTTCCCTTCCTGGCGCTGCTGGCGGCGGTGCCGCTGGTGTGGGGCTGGGGGGTGAGCTGGCTGGACCTCGGCCTGATGGTCTTCATGTACTTCCTGGCCTGCCACGGGATCACCATCGGCTTCCACCGCTACTTCACGCACGGCTCCTTCAAGGCGAAGCGGCCCCTGCGGATCGCCCTGGCCGTGATGGGCTCGATGGCGGTGGAGGGCCCGCTGGTGCGCTGGGTGGCGGACCACCGCAAGCACCACAAGTACTCCGACCACGAGGGCGACCCGCATTCGCCGTGGCGCTTCGGCGAGACGCTGCCGGCCCTGATGAAGGGCCTGTGGTGGGCGCACATCGGCTGGCTCTTCGACGAGGAGCAGACCGATCAGCAGAAGTACGCCCCGGACCTGATCAGGGATCCGGCGCTCCGGCGGATCTCGCGCGACTTCATCTACTGGACGATGCTCTCGCTGGCGATCCCGCCGCTGGTGGGCGGTCTGGTGACGATGTCCTGGTGGGGCGCCTTCACCGCGTTCTTCTGGGGGTCCCTGGTGCGCGTGGCGCTGCTGCACCACGTGACGTGGTCGATCAATTCGATCTGCCACGCGGTGGGCAAGCGTCCCTTCAAGTCCCGGGACCGCTCGGGCAACGTGTGGTGGCTGGCGGTGCTCTCCTGCGGGGAGTCCTGGCACAACCTGCACCACGCCGATCCGACCTCGGCCCGGCACGGCGTGCTGCGCGGCCAGGTCGACTCCAGCGCACGGCTGATCCGCTGGTTCGAACAGCTGGGCTGGGCCACGGACGTGCGCTGGCCCTCCGAGGCCCGCCTGGACGCCCGGCGCAGGGAAGACGCCCCGAACCCGGCATGATGGGGGGCGTGGCGATCGACGGCAGTTCCAGCAGCGACAAGCCCAGGCGCGGTCGCCGGGTCCGGATGACGGGCGCGGAGCGCCGTCAGCAACTGCTGGACATCGGGCGGGCCCTCTTCGCGGAGAAGGGCTTCGAGGGCACGTCGGTGGAGGAGATCGCGGCGAAGGCCGGGGTGTCCAAGCCGGTGGTGTACGAGCACTTCGGCGGCAAAGAGGGCCTGTACGCGGTCGTCGTGGACCGGGAGATGCGCCAGCTGCTGGACGGGGTGACGGGCGCCCTGACGGCCGGGCACCCGCGGGAGCTGCTGGAACAGGCGGCCTTCGCGCTGCTGGACTACATCGAGTCCTATACGGATGGTTTCCGGATCCTGGTGCGCGACTCCCCGGTCGCCCAGTCGACGGGCACCTTCGCCTCGCTGATCAGCGACATCGCCACGCAGGTCGAGGACATCCTGGGTCTGGAGTTCAAGGCCCGGGGCTTCGACCCGAAGCTGGCCCCGCTGTACGCGCAGGCGCTGGTGGGAATGGTGGCGCTGACCGGGCAGTGGTGGCTGGACGTGCGCCGCCCGAAGAAGGCGGAGGTCGCCGCGCACCTGGTGAACCTGGCCTGGCACGGGCTGGACGGGCTGGAGTCGAAGCCGCAGCTGGTGGGCCGCCGCAAGAGCTGAGCCCGTCCGCGCGGGTACGGCGGGCGCCCCGCCACCGGGAGATCCGGTGGCGGGGCGCCGCCGTACCCGCGTCAGCACGGCAGGTGTTCCTTGCGGGCCACGGCGAAGATGCGCCGGAAGGGGAAGACGGTGCCGCGCGGCCCGGGCGGGTAGGCCGCGCGGAGCAGGTCGCGGTATTCGGTCAGCAGGGCGTCGATCGCCTCCCGGTCGTCGCCGAGGGCGGTGAGGACGGGCCGCAGGGCGGTGCCCTTGACCCACTCGAACACCGGGTCGGGGCCTTGCAGCAACTGGTGGTAGCCGGTCTCCCAGACGTCCGCGGCGCAGCCCAGCTCGGTGAGGCGGGCGAGATATTCGGCGGGCTCCAGCAGGTGGGTGTAACGGGCCCCGAGGCCGCCGAGCCGATGCCGCCGGCGCGGGGCGTCGCAGAGCTCGGCGAGGAGCGCGTGGCTGGGGGCGCGGACGTTGTCGGGAACCTGGAAGGCGAAGGTTCCGCCGGGGCGCAGGGCGTTGATCCAGGCGGCGAAGGAGCCGGGGTGGCCGGGCACCCACTGCAGGGCCGCGCTGGACACGATGAGGTCGTAGGGCTCGTCGGGCAGCCAGGTGGTGAGGTCCGCGGGCCGGAAGTCGAGGCTGCCGCCGCCGGGGGTGGGGCCCGCGTGGTCCTCGGCCGCGCGCCGGAGCATCTGCGGCGAGAGGTCGAAGCCGGTGATGCGCGCCGCGGGCCAGCGGCGGGCGAGCAGGGCGGTGACGTTGCCGGGGCCACAGCCGAGGTCGGCGATGCGGGCGCGGGCGGTGGGGAGCTCGGGTATGCGGTGCAGGAGGTCCAGGAAGGGGCGCGTGCGGTGGCCGGAGTGCCGCAGGTACTGCTGGGGGTCCCAGACGGGGACGGAGGGGGCGGTGGGCGGGGGGACCGCGGCCTGCGCGGTGTCGGAATGCATGTTCGAGCCTCCCTGCTGGCGGGTCGGTCGGAAGCGGAATCCGTTCCGGCCCGTCCCTGCCCCACACCGGCCGCGTTTATATCTCGACACCAAGATACTTGGCGGCGAGATACATGACGTGAAGAGACTTCATGTCGACAGACCCCGTACACTGATCGGCATGGAGGACGAGGTCGACCGACTGGTAGCGGCATGGCGGCGGGAACGCCCTGACCTCGACGTGGAACCGCTCGAGGTTCTCAGCCGCGTCAGCAGGCTCGCCCGCCACCTCGACCGTGCCCGCAGGCTGGCCTTCTCCGAGCACGGCCTGGAGCCCTGGGAGTTCGACGTCCTGACGTCCCTGCGCCGCGCCGGAGCGCCCTACCAGCTCTCCCCCGGCCAGCTGCTGACCCAGACCCTGGTCACCTCCGGCACCATGACCAACCGCATCGACCGGCTCGCCAAGAAGGGCCTCGTCGAGCGCCTGCCGGACCCCAGCGACCGCCGCGGGGTCCTGGTGCGGCTGACGCCGGAGGGCCGGGACCGCGCCGACCAGGCGCTCGCCGGGCTGCTGGCCCAGGAACGGGCCATCCTCGCCCAGCTCTCGCAGGGCCAGCGCGGTGATCTCGCCGGGCTGCTACGCCAGTTGACCGCTCCGTTCGACAACATCCCCGGCTAGGTCGGCCGGTCGCACGCCGGCCCGCCGGGCCAGCGCCACCGCGGCGAGGGTCGAGTGGACCCCCAGCTTGCCCAGCACGTTCTGCATGTGCGTGCGGACGGTGTGCGGGGACAGGAACAGCCGCGCCGCCACGTCCTTGCGGCCCAGCCCCGCCACCATGCAGCGCAGCACCTCGTGTTCACGGGGGGTGAGGGACTCCACGAGCCGCTCGCTGTCCGTCCGGTGCTTGCGCGCCGCGGTCAGTTCGCGCAGCACCCCGGTGAGCAGCGCGGGCGGCAGGTGGGTCTCCTCGCGCAGGACCCCCCGGATGACGGCGAGCAGCCGCGAGAGCGAGCAGTCCTTCGCCACCCAGCCCGAGGCCCCGGCCTGCAGGGCCTGGGCCGCCCGTCTGGGATCGTCGCGCTCGGCGAGGACCACCGCGCGCACCCCGGGGTGGGTCACCCGCACCCCGGCGACCAGCGCGATGCCGTCCGGGGCGGGCGGCGGCCCGGAGCCGGACCCCGGCTCCCGCTGGGCGGGCACGGTCCCGGCGGCGGCGCCGAGGTCGGCGTCGACCAGCACGACGTCGAAGCGGCGGCCCTCGGCCACCGCGCGTTCGAGGCAGCGCAGCGCGGCGGGGCCGCTGCCGGCCGCGGAGACGTCCACGTCCGGCTCGGCCGCGAGGGCGGCCGCGAGAGATTCGGCGAAGATGCGGTGGTCGTCGACGACGAGGACCCGGATACGAACCACAAAACCCCCAAGGGTCGGGGAACGGACGACGGCGGGTACGGCGCCCGGACCGGGTGATCCTCAGCTGTCCCGGCCGCCGCCGTGACATCTCTGCACTACCCCGGAGCGGACGCCGTACCCGACTTGTCTCGACCCCTGAATCAACACCGGCCCCCACCGGTGTCACGCATCAGCGTAGGGGGCGGCGTGGTCCGCGGTTGGCCGAATAGCAGAAGTTTTCCCCGCGATTTTCCAGCGGGACGCCGGGGAACGGCCTTTGTGGTGGCTTGATTTCGACTGTCCTGAAGGTCCGGATGGCGGCTTCCCGACGGGCGTGTGCCACGGGCAGTTGCACGGTGCGCCTTTCACCCGGCGTGTGCGCGCAGGGCGCCCGCGCGTGGTGCGCCGTCCCCGCGCGTTCCGGGCACGCGCGCGCCCCCGCACCGCAGCCCCCTGATCGGCGGGGGCGGGTGCGGGGGCGCGCGGAGAGGGCCGTGGTCCCGGGCGGGCGATGGTGGTTCAGGAGGCGTGCGTGCGCGCGAAGTTCCACGCGTCCGTGATGATGCCGGTGAGGTCGGGGCGGCTCGGGGTCCAGCCCAGGCGCTCGTGGGCCGTCCGCGCGGAGGCGACGAGCGTCGCCGGATCGCCGGCCCGGCGCGGAGCGAGGACCTCGGGGATCTCGCGCCCGGTCACCTTGCGCACCGTCTCGACGACCTCACGGACCGAGAACCCGCTGCCGTTGCCGAGGTTGCAGATCAGGTGCTCCCCGGCGCTCGCCGCCTCCAGCGCGGCCAGATGGGCCTGCGCCAGGTCCGCGACGTGGATGTAGTCGCGGACGCAGGTGCCGTCCGGGGTGGGGTAGTCATCGCCGAACACCGAGATCGACTCCCGCTCGCCGAGCGCGACCTGGAGGACCAGCGGGATCAGGTGGGTCTCGGGGCTGTGCCGCTCGCCGAACTGCCCGTAGGCGCCCGCCACGTTGAAGTAGCGCAGGGAGACAGCCGCCAGGCCGTGCGCCACGCACTCCCCCGCGATCATGTGGTCGACCGCCAGCTTCGAAGCCCCGTACGGGTTGGTCGGCGCGGTCACCGAGGACTCGGTCAGCGGTCCTTCGGCCGGCTCCCCGTAGGTGGCGGCGGTGGAGGAGAACACCAGCTTGCGCACGCCCGCCCCGCGCATGGCGCCGAGCAGGGCGAGGGTGCCGCCGACGTTGTTCTCCCAGTACTTGCCCGGGTTCACCACGGACTCGCCGACCTGCGAGAACGCCGCGAAGTGCAGCACCGCGTCGTAGGAGGGGTCCAGGTACGAGGCGGCGTCCTGGATGCGGCCCTCGATGAAGCCGGCGCCCTGCGGGACGCCGGCGCGGAAGCCGGTGCTGAGGTCGTCGAGGACGGTGACCTCGTGGCCCGCCTCCAGGAGGTGCGCCGCGACCACGCTGCCGACGTATCCGGCGCCACCGGTTACCAGGTACTTGCTCACTTGCCTACTGCCTCTCGCGGGGGAACGCACGCCGGTGCGTGCGCGTGCTGAGTCCCTGGCTTACCCGATGAGCCGCCCCGTGGGGAAATCGGCGGCCGGGGCACCGCACCGGGACGCCGCCCCGTCAGCCGAGCGTGGCGGAACGCTGCGCGGGCACCGCCCGGTCCAGCAGTCCGGTACGGGCGGCCAGGGCGGCCGCCTCCAGCCGCGAACCCACGCCGAGCTTCATCAGCACCCGCTGCACGTGCGTACGGGCGGTGCTCGGCGCGATGGCCATGCCGGCGGCGATGAGCCGGGTGTCCTCGCCCTCGGCGACGCGGACCAGCACCTCCACCTCGCGCGGGGTGAGCAGGCGCAGCAGCCGGCTGCCCTCGTCATCGGGCTGGGCCGCCGGATTGAGCAGCTCCGCGAAGGCTCCCTGGAGGAGTTGCGGGGCGATCGCCACCTCGCCCGCCCTGGCCTTGGCCAGGGCCCGCTCCACGCCCTCGATGCGTTCGTCGTGGCGTACGTAGCCGGAGGCGCCGGCGGCGAAGGCGGCGGCGATCCCGCGCGGGCTGGGCACCGGGCCCAGCACGACGACGGCGATCTGGGGGCGTTCCCGCTTGATGCGGACGACGGGTTCGAAGACCCCGGGCTCGGCGGGGGTGGCGGTGCCGAGGAGGCAGACCTCGGGGGCGCGGCCGATGACCAGTTCGGCGGCGCCGGCGGCCGGGGCGGCGGCGGCGAGTACCCGGTGACCGCGCAGTTTCAGGGCAGAGGCGAGCGCCTCGGCCAGCAGGCGGTGCTCGTCGACCACCACGACCCGTACGCCCATTGCCGTACCCACCCCCCGACTCTTGTGACCCGGCAAGCTACACGCTTGTTCGACGGTGCGCGGCGGTTACCGTGCGAAAGCCCCCGGAAGGGCGGAGCTTCCGGGGGCGCGCGGTGGTGCGGAGCGGTCAGCTCGCGGTGAAGGACACGAAGAGGTACTCCGGGTCGCCCCGGTCCGAGGACGGCTTGCGGACGTTGGTGCGGGAGATGAAGAGCTTGCCGTTGTGGTAGCGGTACTCGGAGTACTCGGGGGAGAAGGCGGTTTCGACGCGCTGCGTCGCCTTGTCCGCCGGGTTCTCCATGAGGAGGGTCTCCTTCATCGTCTTGCCGTCGATGCTGACGATCTGGCCGCCCTTGTCATACGGGGGCTCCTTGTAGGCGATGATGTTCGACCCGTCCATGCGGAGCGGGAAGATGGTGTAGCGCTCGCCCGCGTCGGCGCGGTCGGTGGTCTGCTTGCCCGTCTCCAGGTCGAAGGAGAGCAGCTCGTTCGTGCGCCCGCCGCCGGAGTCCGCGCCCTGGTGCTCGTACGAGGGCAGGTACAGCTTGCCGTTGCCGACGAGCATGCCCGAGCACTTCTCGACCTCGGTGGCCGCGCACTTGCCGGCGAAGTTGCCGGAGGCGAGCGAGATGCGCGTCTTCAGCTCGCCCTTGGGGTCGACGACGAAGAGGTCGCTGACGCCGGTGGCGTTCTTGGCGGTCTTGCCGACGTCGGCGGCGACGATGAGGGGCTTGGTGGAGACGATCCCGGCGTAGTCGATGCCCGGGGAGAGCTTGTAGGAGGCGGTGGGGGCGCCGGTGGCCGGATCCAGGACCTGCGCGTACAGCGTGTAGTTGGGGCTCTGGCCGCACTTGCGGATCACGGCGAGGGCCTCGCCGCCCGCGTAGCCGGTGTCGCGGCAGCCTTCGCCGTCGACCTTGGGCGTCCACAGGGCCTTGCCGTCGGCGAGGTTCCAGGCGGCGCCGCCGCCGGAGACGCCCGCGGCGGCGACGGTCTGGCCGCTGAGGGTGACCTCGTAGTAGTCCACGGGCCGGTCGCCGCCGTTGGCGCTCTTGGCGTTGCCGGACCAGGCGAGCTTGCCGGTCTCCAGGTCGATGACGCCGACCTCGGAGCAGCGCGGGTACTTGTTCTCGGCGGTGGGCAGGGCGGGCTTGAACAGGACCGCCGTCTTGCCGCCGCTGACGTGCCTGGTCGCGCCGCAGAGCTCGCCCGGGAAGGGCAGCTCCCACTTCTTGCCGCCGTCGACGAGGTTGTAGCCGACGACCTTCGCCACGTCCGTCTTGACGTAGGTGGAGTCGGTGAGCCAGGAACCCATGACACCGACGACCTCGGCCGGCTGCGGGCTCGGCTGGTTGAACAGCACCTTCGACTTGGGGTTGGCGGGCGCCTTCTCGCTGCCCGGGACGCCCTGGGGCTTGTCGCCGCCGGGGCCGGCGCCGGGGGCGCCGTCCGCCGAGGTGTCGCGCTTGTTGCCGCTGCCGCCGTCGCCGGAGACGTACCAGAGGCCACCGCCGACGATGAGCACGATGGCCAGGAGGGCCGCGCCGACGATCATCAGCTGGTTGCGCTTGTCGTTGTTGCCGCCGGCGGCCGGAGGCGGCGGGGCCTGCATCGGCGTGGTCGGCGGCCCGAAGGGCGGCGGGGTCCCGGGCTGCTGCGGGTAGCCGTAGCCGGGTGCCGTCTGCGGGTACCCGTAGGCGGGCTGCGTCGGCGGCTGCTGCGGCGGGGCCGGGGGCGCCGGGGGTACGGGCGGCGGGGCGCCGAACCCGCCCGGCGGGGGGTCCTGCGGCGCTCCGAAGCCGCCGGACGGCGGCTGGCTGGGGGGCGGCGGGGTGCTCATGGTGTGCTACTGCCTCTCGCTGGGCGGCTCGGGGACGACGCGTTCACTTGCCGAAGACCATCAGGAGCTTCTCGTCCGTGCCCTTGGCGGTCAGCCGGGTGGAGGAGAGGAAGAACCGCCCGTCCACGTAGTCGACTTCGGGGGTGCGGAAGGAGCTCTCCACCGGGGCGGCCGGGCCCGAGGGGTGGCGCAGCAGCGCGGTGGGGGCGCCGCCGGCGGCCGGGATCGAGAGGATCTCGCCGCCCTTGTCCTCCTCGGCCTTGCGGTAGACGATCAGCTGCCCGCCGGCGGCCTTGACCGGGGTGAGGGTGCGCTTGTCCCCGGCCGGGGTGCGCCACTTGACCTTGCCGCCCGCCAGGTCGAAGGCGACGATCTCGTTGCCCTGGCCGGCGCCCGGCGAGGTGGGCAGGTAGAGGGTGCCCGCGTCGACGACGGACTTGGAGCAGGTGGAGAGGGACCGGAAGATGCCGGTGTCGCCGCAGCCGGTGGCGAACTTGCCCTCGCCGGTGACGGTGGCGCTCCGCTTGCCGTCGGGGCCGATGACGATGATGGAGCGTTCCTTCGAGGTCTCGTTGCCGAGGTCCACGACGAGCGGGTCCACCGAGTAGATGCTGGTGACCTTGAACCCCTTGGGGGCCCGGAAGGTCCAGGTCTTCTTGCCGGAGACCGGGTCGGTGCCCTGTACCTCGGCGGTCTTGTCTTCGTCCAGGCAGGTGGCGAGGGCGATCATCTTGTTGTTGCCGGTCACGTAGGAGTCGGGCTTGCAGCCCTCGCCGGCCTGGGTGCTGGCGAAGAGCTTGTCCCCGGTGCCGACCTTGAAGGCGCTGGCGGTGCCGCCGCGGCTGATGGCCACGGTGTCGCCGGTGATGGCCACGGTGGGGCTGGTGAAGATGTCGAAGAGCTGCTCCTTGGGCACCTCCTTGGACCAGACCTCCTTGCCGGTCTTGAGGTCGACGACGCGCATCTGGGTGCAGGAGGCGCTGTCCGACTCGCCGTCCCGGTACATGACGACGGTCTTGCCCTCGGCGGTGGTCTGCGGGGTGACGGCACAGATGGCGGCCGGGAAGGGCAGGGTCCACTTCTCCTTGCCGTCGGTGACCGCGTAGCCGGTGAGGGACTTCCACACGCCCTTGACGACGGTGTCGCCGACGACCCACTGGCCCGTGGCCTCGACGCCCATGCCGGGACCGTCGATCCTGGCCGTCTTGAGCCACAGGACCTTGTCCTCGCCCTGCTTGCGGCCGGAGTTGAGGTCGGCCTCCGCGGCGCCGTTGCCGCTGCCGTCGCCCTTGTCGACGGAAGGGGAGCCGGAGGGCTTGGCATCGGCGGGCGGGGAGCCCTGGGCGACGGGCGGCTGGGGGTCCTTGCCGTCGCCGCGGAAGAAGCCCACGTACGCGACGGTGCCGGCGACGAGGACCGCGGCGACCGAGGCGGCGATCAGCAGGGTGGTCTTCTTCTTGCGCGGGGCGCCCGCGGCGCCCGTCGCCATGGTGGGCGCGCCGGGGGGCGGTGGCGGGAAACCGTAGCCGGGACCGGGCTGCTGCTGCACGGTGGGGGGCTGCGGCGGGCCGGACGGCTGCTGGGCGTACGGGTTCTGGCCCTGCTGCGGGTAGCCGTAACCGGGCTGCGGCGGCCCGGGCAGGTGACCGTAACCGGAAGGAGTCGGCGGCTGGTTCGGCGGCTGTGGCGGCTCGGTCATCAGCGCGTACCTTCGGTGTCAGGGGTCGGGGAGGATGACCTTTCTATCACTGACACCGTCCTTACGCCGGGCCGGTCCGCCCCCTGTTCCCAAGGGCGGACCGGCCCGTGATGCCGTCGTTATCCGGCCAGTTGCCCGCGCGGGGGCCCGGCGGCTACGCGTCCTCGGCCAGCTCCAGCCAGCGCATCTCCAAGTCGTCCCGCGCGGCGAGCAGTTCCCTCAGCTCGCCGTCGAGCTTGGCCACCTTGTCGTAGTCGGTGGAGTTCTCGGCGATCTGCCGGTGCAGGCTGCCCTCGCGGTCGGACAGCTTGTTCAGCTGCCGCTCGATCTTCTGGAGCTCCTTCTTCGCGGCGCGCGAGTCCCCCGAGGCGGTGGACTTCGCGGCGGCGGCGGCCGGGGCGGGCGCCGGGGCTGCCGCCTCGATCATCCGCTGCCGGCGCTCCAGGTACTCGTCCAGGCCGCGCGGCAGCATGCGCAGGCTCGCGTCGCCGAGCAGCGCCATCACGGTGTCGGTGGTGCGCTCGATGAAGAACCGGTCGTGGGAGATCACGATCATCGAGCCGGGCCAGCCGTCGAGGAGGTCCTCCAGCTGCGTCAGGGTCTCGATGTCGAGGTCGTTGGTGGGCTCGTCGAGGAAGAGGACGTTGGGCTCGTCCATCAGCAGGCGCAGGATCTGCAGCCGCCGGCGCTCGCCACCGGAGAGGTCGCCGACGGGCGTCCACTGCTTCTCCTTGGTGAAGCCGAACTGCTCGCACAGCTGGCCCGCCGTCATCTCGCGGCCCTTGCCGAGGTCGACGCGGTCGCGGACGCGCTGGACGGCCTCCAGGACGCGCAGCGACGGGTCGAGTTCGCCGACCTCCTGGGAGAGGTAGGCCAGCTTCACGGTCCTGCCGACGCTGACCTTGCCGGCGGCGGGCTGGGCCTCGCCCTGGGTGCGGGCGGCCTCGGCGAGGGCGCGCAGCAGGGAGGTCTTGCCGGCGCCGTTGACACCGACGAGGCCGATGCGGTCGCCGGGGCCCAGGTGCCAGGTGAGGTGCTTGAGGAGGGTCTTCGGGCCGGCCTGGACGGTGACGTCCTCCAGCTCGAAGACGGTCTTGCCGAGGCGGGCGTTGGCGAAGCGCATCAGCTCGGAGCGGTCGCGCGGCGGCGGCACGTCGGCGATCAGCTCGTTGGCCGCCTCGATGCGGTAGCGGGGCTTGGAGGTGCGGGCGGGGGCGCCGCGGCGCAGCCACGCCAGCTCCTTGCGCATCAGGTTCTGCCGCTTGGACTCCTCGGTGGCGGCGATGCGCTCGCGCTCGGCGCGGGCGAAGACGTAGTCGCTGTAGCCGCCCTCGTACTCGTGCACGTCGCCGCGCTGCACGTCCCACATGCGGGTGCAGACCTGGTCGAGGAACCAGCGGTCGTGGGTGACGCAGACGAGGGCGGAGCGGCGCTCCTGGAGGTGCTTGGCGAGCCAGGCGATGCCTTCGACGTCGAGGTGGTTGGTGGGCTCGTCGAGGACGAGGAGGTCCTGGTCGGCGATGAGCAGCTTGGCGAGGGCGATGCGGCGGCGCTCGCCGCCGGAGAGCGGGCCGATGACGGTGTCGAGGCCCTGCTCGAAGCCGGGGAGGCCGAGTCCGCCGAAGAGGCCGGTGAGGACGTCGCGGATCTTGGCGTTGCCGGCCCATTCGTGGTCGGCCATGTCCCGGATGATCTCGTGGCGGACCGTGGCCGCGGGATCGAGGGAGTCGTGCTGGGTGAGGACGCCCATGCGCAGGCCGCTGTTCTGGGTGACCCGGCCGGTGTCGGGCTCCTCCAGTTTGGCGAGCATGCGGATGAGGGTGGTCTTTCCGTCGCCGTTGCGGCCGACCACGCCGATCCGGTCTCCCTCGGACACGCCGAGGGAGATGCCGTCGAGCAGAGTACGTGTGCCGTACACCTTGCTGACTGCCTCGACATTGACCAGATTGACGGCCATCAGACGCGCTCCAGGGAAGGGGTGTGGATCAGCCCCTCAGCCTAACCCTCCGGGCCGGGCCGGAACGTTCCACCAGCAGGGCGCCCGCGACGGCCATGCCGATCGCGGCCGGTGCGGTGACGGGGAAGGCGATCAGGGTGGCGCTGTGGCCGTCGAGGAGCCCGCCGAGCCCGGTCGTGGACAGCCCGAGGACACCCAGCAGGCACAGGACGGTCCCGGCGGCGGCGAGGGGGCCGTTCCCGGGGGCGGCGCCGGGGCCGGCGGGCCGGCCCGGGGCCTCGAAGCGGCGGAAGACGCCGACGAGCAGCGCGGTCAGGGCGGTGGCGAGCAGGATCCGCACCGGGACCTGCGCCCACCAGGCGGCGGTGGCGGGGGCCGGGAGGTCCGGGCCGAGCGCGAGCTGGAGCCCGTACACGCCGAGCATGGCGGTCAGGTGCCAGAGGAAGGCGGTCATGGCGACCCCGTTGGCCGCGACGACGCCGCGCCAGACGCGGGGGCGGGCGAGCCAGGCGGTGGCGGGGCGGGCCAGGAGCTGGACGGCGCCGACCAGCCACATGCCGTGGCAGAGCAGGGCGAGGGTGGGCGGCGCCATGTTCGACACCTTCTCGCCCGGCATCCCGACCATGGACAGCGGATAGGGACCGACGGCGACCAGCAGCAGCGCCGAGGCCAGGCCGGCGCCGGCGAGGGCGAGGGCGGCCGGACGGCGGATCCGGCCGTCGGCGCGCAGGAAGCCCAGCTGGTGGACGGCGAGCCAGACGAAGGCGAAGTTCAGGAACTGGGCGTAGGGGACCGCGAGCGCGAAGCGCAGGACGTCGACCAGGGCGGCGGCGCCCGCGAGCCCGGCGAAGG
Source organism: Streptomyces sp. CB00455 (assembly GCF_001905445.1). Classification (GTDB taxonomy): domain Bacteria; phylum Actinomycetota; class Actinomycetes; order Streptomycetales; family Streptomycetaceae; genus Streptomyces. The sequence continues at coordinate 131,155 of NZ_LIVQ01000006.1, forward strand.
CCGCCCAGCCGTAGCGCTCGTGCAGCTTCAGCAGCGGCGGGGTGAGGAGGACCATCGCGAGGTAGATCCCGATGAACCAGAGCGGCTGCGTGACCAGCCGGAGCGCGGCCGCGGTCAGTCCGCCCGCGCCGCGGCCGGCGAGCTGGACGGCGAGCGCGGCGGCGGCCCACAGGAGGACGAAGACGAGGGTGGGCCGCAGCAGGCGCCGCAGCCGGGCCCGGAGGAAGGCTGCGTGGACGGGGCCGTCGCAGCGGCGGGCGAGGGACCGGTAGGACAGGGCGTGGGAGAACCCGCCGACGAAGAAGAAGACGGGCATGATCTGGAACACCCAGGTGAGCCACTGGAGCCCGGGCACGAGGGCGAGCAGGTTGCCCATGCCGTCGCGGCTGACGGCGGCCATCAGCCAGTGCCCGGCGATGACGGTGCCGAGGGAGGCGACCCGCAGCAGGTCGACGTACCGGTCCCGCGTGGCGGGGGTGGCGGCGGCCAGGGCGCCGGCGGTGACTGTCATGGCCCCACGGTCGCCGCGTTGGCCCTCTCCTGACAGGGCCCGGATACTCATCCGCGCCTGAGTACCGCCCCCACGGCCGGGGAGGGGCCCCGGCGGCGGGGACCCCACGCGGAACGGCCGGCCGCGGCGCCCGCGATCCGCCCCTCCCCAACCGGCTCCCGGACCGCTCGGGCCGGCGCGGCCGGCCGGCCCGGGGAAGGACCCGCGACGGGGCGCGCTACCGCTGTCGAACCGTGGCCCCCGGGGCCGGGGACGATGCCGTGCGGGTGGTGCGGCACGTGCCGGAGGCTTCGAGGGCGGCCGCCACCTTCCCGGCGGCCTCCTGGTCCCGGACGAGGAACGCCGTGGTCGGTCCGGAGCCGGACACCAGCGCGGCGAGCGCCCCGGCTTCGGTGCCCGCGGCCAGCGTCGCGGCCAGCTGCGGCCGCAGCGACAGCGCCGCCGCCTGGAGGTCGTTCGCCAGGAGGGGCGCCAGCGCCTGCGGGTCCCCCGAGGCCAGGGCCGTGAGCAGGGCCGGCGGGGCCACGGGGGGCGGGACCGGCGTACCGGCGGTGAGGCGGTCGAACTCGCGGAAGACCGCCGGAGTGGACAGTCCCCCGTCGGCCACCGCGAACACCCAGTGGAAGGCGCCGGCCTCCACCGGGGTCAGCAGCTCGCCGCGGCCGGTGCCGAGCGCGGCGCCGCCGACCAGGCTGAAGGGGACGTCGCTGCCCAGTACCGCGCAGATGTCGAGGAGTTCGGCGCGCGGGGTGTCCAGGCCCCACAGGGCGTCACAGGCCAGCAGGGCGGCCGCCCCGTCCGCGCTGCCGCCCGCCATGCCGCCCGCGACCGGGATGCGCTTCGCGATGTGGAGGTGGACGGCGGGCTCGATGCCGGCCCGCCGCGCCAGGATCTCGGCGGCGCGCGCCGCCAGGTTGGTGCGGTCCAGGGGGACCTGGTCGGCATCCGGCCCCGCGCAGGTCACGGTCAGCCCGTCGGCGGGGCTCGCGGTGACCTCGTCGAACAGGGAGACGGCGAGGAAGACATTGGCCAGGTCGTGGAAGCCGTCGGGCCGCGCCGCGCCCACTGCCAGCCGGACGTTGACCTTCGCGGGGACCCGTACGGTCACCGGCGTGCGGGGGACGCTCACAGGGCGGGCCTCTGCGTCGCGGGCTTGTGCTCGGCGATCGCGGCGAACTCCTCGACGGTGAGCGACTCGCCGCGCGCCTGCGGCGAGACGCCCGCGGCGACCAGCGCCGCCTCGGCTCCCGCCGCCGAGCCGGCCCAGCCGGCCAGCGCGGCACGCAGCGTCTTGCGGCGCTGCGCGAAGGCGGCGTCCACGACGGCGAAGACCTCGGCCTTCGAGGCGGTCGTCTTGACGGGCTCGGCGCGCCGCACCAGCGAGACGAGGCCGGAGTCGACGTTCGGGGCGGGCCAGAAGACCTTGCGGCCGATCGAGCCGGCCCGCTTGACGTGCGCGTACCAGTTGGCCTTGACCGAGGGGACCCCGTACACCTTGTTGCCGGGCTCGGCGGCGAGCCGGTCGGCGACCTCGGCCTGGACCATCACCAGGGTCCGCTCGATGGTCGGGAAGCGGTCGAGCATGGTCAAGAGGACGGGCACGGCCACGTTGTACGGAAGGTTGGCGACGAGCGCGGTCGGGGCCGGTCCGGGCAGCTCGGTCACCAGCATCGCGTCGGAGTGCACCAGCGCGAAGCGGTCCTTGCGGCCGGGCATCCGCGCCTCGATGGTGGCGGGGAGCGCCGCCGCCAGGATGTCGTCGATCTCGACGGCGGTGACCCGGTCCGCGGCCTCCAGCAGCGCGAGCGTCAGCGAGCCCAGTCCGGGACCGACCTCGACGACGACGTCGTCCGGGCGCACCTCGGCGGTCCGCACGATCCGGCGCACGGTGTTGGCGTCGATGACGAAGTTCTGCCCCTTCTGCTTCGTGGGGCGCACGCCGAGGGCGGCTGCCAGTTCTCGGATGTCGGCCGGTCCGAGGAGGGCGTCAGAAGGGGTTTCGTTGGGCTGCTGCTCTGCGGTGCTCACCGGTAAAGCGTACGGCCGCAGTGCGGCCACGGGGCCGCCCCCCTTTGGACGTAGAGCTTCTTGGCCCGGTACGTCTGCTCCGCGGCCGGCGCGTCCTGGGGGCGGCCGCTGCCGCCCAGGGCCTGCCAGGTGCGGACGTCGAACTGGTAGAGGCCGCCGTAGGTGCCCGAGGCGTCGGTGGCCGTGGGGCGGCCGCCGGACTCGCAGCGGGCCAGGGACGCCCAGTCGAGGCCGTCGGCGCCGGCGACGGAGGGCGGCAGCGGCTTCGTGCCGACCCTGACGAGCTGGGTGACGGGCTCGCGAACGGTCTCCTCCGCGATGCGGCGGGGCTTTTGGCGGACTCCGTTGACGGTGCGCAGGCTGTAGGTGACCCGGCGCGCCCCGGGCGTCCCGGCGCGTTCGACGACCTCGGTGCCGGCGAAGAGGGTGTCGTCCGGGACCCGTTCCGTCCCGTACGGGAGGCGCTCCTCGCGGACCTCGCGCGTGCCGGTGATGCGCAGCACGGTGACGGTCAGGCCGTCGCGCGGGAAGGCCGTGGGGGGCACGGAGGTGGTGTCCTGGCCGCGGAGGGTGATGCCGGACTGGTCCAGGGCCTCCTGGACGGTGGCGGCGTTGGTGCGGATGGTGCGTTCGCGGCCGTCGGCCATGAAGGTGACGGTGCGCTCGGTGCGGACGCTGAGGGCGAGGCCGGCGCGGGGGACGGGGGCGGTGCGCGGGGCGGAGAGGTAGGCGCCCTCGGCGCGGATGCCGAACTGGCGCAGTGCGCCCTCGACGGTGTCGGCCGTGGTCCACACCTGGCGCTGCTGTCCGTCGAGGGTCAGGCGCAGGGGGCGGCCGTAGCGGACGACGACCTGCTCCCCGTCGTCCAGGGGTTCGCCGGGGGCGGGGGCGACCAGGTCGTGGGGGCCGACGTCGACGCCCTCGGCGACGAGCAGTTCGTCGATGTCGCCGGCGAAGGTGTGCAGGTCCCTCGGGACGCCGTCCACGGTGAGGCGAACCGATTTGTCGGCGGCGACGAAGGCGGTGGTGCCGCCCGCGAGGAAGGCGACGACGAGCGCCTGGGGCACGATCCGCCGCCAGGTCCCTCCCGGGGCGGGGGGTGCGGTGGGTGGGGCGGCGCTCCGTGCGGCCCCTCCGGCGGCGGCCGCGCGGCGGTGGGCGCGGCCGCCGGGGGCGAGGGCGGGTTCGGTGGCGGTGGCGGCCCCGGCGCCGCCCCGGCGGCGACCGGGCCCCGCGGGCGGGGGGACGGCAGCAGATCCCGCGGCGGGCCCCCCGGCCGGTTCGCCCGGCCGGGGTCCGCCCCGGCGTCGGCCGGTGCCGGGAGCGAGGGGCAGCTCCGCAGCGGGAGCGGTGGCGGCGGCGGCCCCGGCTCCGCTCCGGCGGCGACCGGGCCCCGCGGGCGGGGGGACGGCAGCAGATCCCGCGGCGGGCCCCCCGGCCGGTTCGCCCGGCCGGGGTCCGCCCCGGCGTCGGCCGGTGCCGGGGGCGACGGCGGTGAGGGTGTCCGCGGTGGCGAGGGCCCCGGCGTCGGCCGCGGCGCCCCGGCGCCGGCCCGGTCCCCCGGATGCGGACGGGCCCGGCTCTCCGGCGTGGACCGGAGCGGGGAGCCGACCGCCGGCCCCGTCCCCGCCGCGCCGGCGACCGGTGCCCGGCGCGCTCGCGGCGACGACCGTCGTGATCTCCCCGCCGCGCGCCCGCCGGCGCGAGGCCCGCGGAGCCGCTACCCCGCTCCCGGGCTCCCCCGGGGCTCCGGCGTACGCGGCTTCGGACTCCGCCCAGCCCCGGGCGGGACCGGCGCAGTCCGGTGGGGTCGGAGTCGGGGGCGCCGCGCCGGAGTCAGGCGCCTGCGCGGACCGGTCCCGACCGCCGGGATCCCCCGGCGCCGCCGACCAGGCACGAGGTTCGGAATCCTCCGGCGCCGCCGACCAGGCCCGCGGTTCGGGGTACGGCATCGGGGTCCAGGTCGTGGCGTTCGGGTCCGGCGATGCCGGGGGCCGGGGTCCGTCGGGGTGCGGCGGCGGGGTCCAGGTCCCGGCCGCCGGGTCCGGCAGCCGGGCGGGACGGGGGAACGGGGTGGGGGGCGGGGGGGCCGGGGGCCACGGGGCCGGGGGCCAGGCCGGGACGGTGTGGGCCTCGTACGACCCCGGGACGGGACCGCCATGGCGGTGACTGCCCTGCGTATCGCTCACGACGCTCGCTCCACTGGTGGTCCGGCACCCGCTGGTTCGGGCACGGCACCCTAGCGGAGGAGTCGTCACACACCAAAGCCGGACGACTACGCAGCGTGCCGTCCGGCCCGGATCTCAGTAGTCGAAGGCGCGAGCCGTGTTCGCGGCCAGCGCGGTGGCCATGGCGTCCTCGTCGATGCCACGGACCGCCGCCATCGCCCGCACCGTCAGCGGAACGAGGTACGGCGCGTTGGGCCGTCCGCGGTAGGGCGCCGGCGTCAGGTACGGGGCGTCCGTCTCGACGAGCACCAGCTCCAGCGGGGCAACGGCCAGCGCCTCGCGCAGCGCGGCCGCGTTCTTGAAGGTGACCGTGCCGGCGAAGGACATGTAGTAGCCGGCGGCGGCGCACTCCCGCGCCATCGCGGCGTCCCCGGAGTAGCAGTGGAAGACGGTCCGCTCGGGGGCGCCCTCCTCGCGCAGGACGCGCAGGACGTCCGCGTGGGCGTCGCGGTCGTGGATGACCAGCGCCTTGCCCTGCCGCTTGGCGATCTCGATGTGTGCGCGGAAGGAGCGCTCCTGCGCGGCCGCGCCCTCCGGCCCGGTGCGGAAGTAGTCCAGCCCGGTCTCGCCGACGGCCTTGACGTGCGCCAGCGACGCCAGCGCCTCGATCTCGGCCAGCGCGTCGTCCAGGGCCGCCTGGCCGCCGCCGGCCCGCGCGCCCTGGCGGGACCAGCCGTCGGGGTCCCCGTGGACGATCCGGGGGGCCTCGTTCGGGTGCAGGGCCACGGCCGCGTGGACATTGGCGTAGGCGGCTGCCGTCTCGGCGGCCCACCGGGAGCCCTTCACGTCGCAGCCCACCTGGACGACCGTGGTGACGCCCACCGAGGCGGCCTTCGCCAGGCCCTCCTCGACGGTGCCGGACTGCATGTCGAGGTGGGTGTGCGAGTCCGCCACCGCCACCCGCAGGGGTTCGGGCAGCGGCGGCGGCGCGTCCTTGGCCGCCTGTGTGTCAGCGCGAGTCATACGGCCGATCTTATGACCGGCGCAGGCGTCCCAGCAGACGGGAGAGCACGCCCCGGTGCTCCTCGGCGCCGGCGACCGCGTCGCCGACGGCGACGGGCCCGGGGGCGGCGTGCGCCCGGGAGGGCGACCTGCGCGGCTTCGGGGTGCGGGGCACGTCCGCGCCGGCGGGGACGGGCCCGGCGATCCCGGGGGCGACGGGGTGGTGGTAGAGCTGGTCGAGCATGCCGAGCACCGAGGAGACCTGTCCGGCCCGCATGATGCGCACGACGTGGCCGTCGCAGTTCAGGCAGGTGGGGTTGGACAGCGGTGAGGGCACACGCTCCCGGTTCGCCGTGTAGACGATGAACGGCTGGCCCTTGCCGTCGACGCGGTGCTCTATCTCGTACGCCTGCTCCCAGCCGTACCCGCACTTCATGCACGCGAAGGAGTACGCCTCGTGCACGGTGTGCACGGGGGGTGTGGACAGAGCGGTGGGTACGGCGGCGGGTACGGGTACCGGGGTTTCAGCGATCTCACTCATGCCAGCTCCTCTTGTTCCACTGGTGCCATTGCCAGTGGACGCCTCTTCGGGCGGGAGCGCATCAGGCCCTGTCCAGTGTTGGACCGTCTTTGGGCCACTCATGCCCAAAGCGCCCGGTGCGCGGCCTGGGCTTTGCCTTTCAGGCTAGCTCTTTACCGACTCACGGCGCCTTTTGTGCCGCATTCTTTGCCGCCACGACCGCGTCGAAGACGTCCCGCTTGGGTAGTCCGGCCTCGGCCGCCACCGCCGCGATGGCCTCCTTGCGCCGCTCCCCCGCCTCCTCGCGCACCCGCACCCGGCGCACCAGTTCCTCGTCGTCCACGTCGCCGGGCGCGGCCGCGGGCGCGCCCTCCACGACGACGGTGATCTCGCCGCGGACGCCCTCGGCGGCCCACGCGGCGAGCTCGCCGAGGCCGCCGCGCCTGACCTCCTCGTACGTCTTGGTCAGTTCGCGGCACACGGCGGCGCGGCGCTCTGCGCCGAAGACCTCGGCCATGGCCGCCAGGGTGTCGTCGAGGCGGTGCGGGGCTTCGAAGTAGACCAGGGTGCGCCGCTCGCCCTCGACCTCGCGCAGCCGGCCGAGGCGTTCGCCCGCCTTGCGCGGCAGGAAGCCCTCGAAGCAGAAGCGGTCCACGGGCAGGCCGGACAGGGCGAGCGCGGTGAGCACCGCGGACGGCCCGGGCACGGCGGTGACCCGGATGTCCTTCTCCACGGCGGCGGCGACCAGCCGGTAGCCGGGGTCGGAGACCGAGGGCATTCCGGCGTCGGTCACCAGCAGCACGCGCGCCCCGCCGGTCAGGGCCTCGACCAGTTCCGGGGTGCGCGCGGATTCGTTGCCTTCGAAGTACGACAGCACGCGCCCGGTGGTGTGCACGCCGAGCCCCTGGGTCAGCCGGCGCAGCCGCCGGGTGTCCTCGGCGGCGATCACGTCGGCCCGTTCCAGCTCGGCCGCGAGCCTCGGCGGGGCGTCCGCGAGGTCGCCGATGGGGGTGCCGGCGAGGACGAGGGTGCCCGTCGGGCCGGCGGTGCGGGAGGCGGGGTCGGTACCGCGGGGCTGGTCAGTTGTCACCCGCCCATCCTCTCAGTCCCGCACCCGGACCCTCCCCGCCACTGGGGTGCACACCGATCGGTTCCCTACGATGACCCGGTGACCAGTACCGCGACGCCTCCGCCCAGCCCCGCGGGGGCCCCTCCCGCCCCGTCGGCGGGGCGGGATGAAGAGCCGCCCATCTGGCTGCGCCGCCTGCGCGCCTTCGGCTACGCGCCGCGCGGCGCCGCGCCGCGCACGGACGTGCGCACCCGGCTGGTGCCCCCGTACGCCCAGCCGTCCCCGCAGCTGTGGATGACCTTCGGTCTGCCGCCGCAGGTGTGGGGGACCTGGCAGCGCGTCCTGTCCTGGGCCGGGCCGCTGCTGGTGGCGCTGGTCGCCGGGGTGCTGCGATTCGTGCACCTGGGCAGCCCGAAGGCGGTGATATTCGACGAGACGTACTACGTGAAGGACGCCTGGGCCACGATCAGGCAGGGGTACGAGGCGAACTGGCCCAAGGACATCGACAAGTCGATCCTCGCCGACCCGCAGTCGGTCCCGCTCCCGCTCGACCCGGGCTACGTGGTGCACCCCCCGGTCGGCAAATGGGTGATCGGGCTCGGCGAGTGGATGTTCGGCCTCACACCCTTCGGCTGGCGGTTCATGACCGCCGCGCTCGGCACCCTCTCGGTGCTGATGCTGTGCCGGATCGGCCGCCGGCTGTTCCGCTCGACGTTCCTGGGCTGTCTGGCCGGCGCGCTGCTCGCGGTGGACGGCCTGCACCTCGTGATGAGCCGCACCGCGCTGCTCGACCTGGTGCTGATGTTCTTCGTCCTCGCCGCTTTCGGGGCGCTGCTCATCGACCGGGACCGGGCCCGGGCCCGGCTGGCGGACGCGCTCCCGCTGGACGACGAGGGCAGGGCGCGGCCGGACCGCAGGACCGCCGAGACGCTCCGGCTGGGGTTGCGCCCGTACCGGATCGCGGCCGGGGTCTGCCTGGGGCTGGCCGCGGGCACGAAGTGGAACGGCTTCGTGGTGCTGGCCTTCTTCGGTGTCCTCACCGTGCTGTGGGACGCGGCCGCCCGTCGCACGGCGGGCGCCGGCTCGCCGTATGCGGCGATGCTGCGCCGTGACGCGCTGCCCGGCTTCCTGTCGACGGTCCCGGTCGCGGTGGTGACGTACGTGGCTTCCTGGTCGGGATGGCTCCTCAGCTCCGACGACGGCAAGGGCGGCTACCTGCGCGACTGGGCGGCCAAGAACGACCGGGGCAGTGCGCTGTCGTTCCTGCCGGAGTGGCTGCGCAGCCTGTGGCACTACGAGACCGAGGTCTACAAGTTCCACGTCGGTCTGACCTCGGGGCACACCTACGAGTCCAACCCGTGGAGCTGGCTGGTCCTGGGCCGGCCCGTCTCCTTCTTCTACGAGTCCCCCGAGCCCGGCGCCGACGGCTGCCCGGCGACGCAGGCCGGCAAGTGCGCGCGCGAGGTGCTGGCGCTGGGTACTCCGCTGCTGTGGTGGGCGGGCTGTTTCGCGCTGCTGTACGTGCTGTGGCGGTGGCTGCTGCGGCGCGACTGGCGGGCGGGCGCGATCGCCTGCGCCCTGGCCGCGGGCCTGCTGCCCTGGTTCAACTACCAGGAGCGGACCATCTTCTACTTCTACGCCGTGGTCTTCGTCCCCTACCTGTGCCTGGCGGTGGCGATGATGATCGGGGCCCTGCTGGGCCCGGCCGGTTCGAGCGAGCGGCGCCGCACGCTGGGGGCGATCGGGGCGGGGGTGCTGGTCCTGCTGATCGTGTGGAACTTCATCTACTTCTGGCCCCTCTATACCGGCCAGTCGATCCCCATGGACTCCTGGCGGGGCCGGATGTGGCTGGACACCTGGGTCTGAGCGCCCCTCCCCTGAGGCTCCGGCCCCCGAGGTTCCGGCCCCCCGAGGTTCCGGTCCGGTAACGAGTCCGGTGACCGGTCCGGTACGGAGCGCATGCGCAGCGTATGGTCTGGCACCAGGGGGTTCTTTGAACGCGTTCAGAGAACTGTGGTTCACGGGGGAGGGACTGACTCCAGTGCACGGAGCAGCGAAGGGGGCCGTCATCGGCGGGGTTTTCCTCGCGATGGTCGGCGGGGCCGGATACGGGGTGTACAGCCTCGTCGGGGCCGGGGGCGGCGACGGCAAGGGGGGCGGGGGCGCCGACGGCGCCTCCGTCCGGGCGGAGAAGGGCAGCGGGCCCGTCACCGAGGAGGAGACCGCGGCGACGGCCAAGGCCTTCCTGGAAGCGTGGGCCGCCGGTGACAACCGCCTGGCCGCCGACCTCACGAACAACGCGGCGGCCGCGCAGAGCGCGGTGGGGGACTTCAGGACGAAGGCGTACGTGTCCAAGGCCGTGATCACCCCGGGCACGCCGACCGGGGCCGTCGTGCCCTTCAAGGTCGCCGCGGAGATCACGTACGAAGGGGTGACCAAGCCCCTGGCCTACGACTCGCAGCTGACCGTGGTGCGCGGGCTGACCAGCGGGAAGCCGCTGGTCGACTGGCGGCCCTCGGTCCTGCACCCGCAGCTGGGGCAGTACGACACGCTGCGCGCCGGCGCCCCGGCGAGCCCGCCGGTCAAGGCCGTCGACCGCAACGGCGAGGAGCTGAGCGCACAGAAGTACCCCTCGCTGCGTCCGGTCCTCGACCAGCTGCGCGCGACGTACGGCGGCAAGGCGGGCGGCAAGCCGGGGGCCGAGCTGTGGATCGAACCGTCCGGCGGGGGCGGCCCGCGGCGCACGCTGCTGACGCTGGCCGAGGGGGAGCCGAGCACGCTGGAAACGTACCTGGACGCGAAGGTGCAGGCGGCGGCCGAGCAGGCGGTCGCCCGGTTCCCCGAGGCTTCGGTGGTCGCCGTCCAGCCCAGCAACGGGCACATCCTGGCCGTCGCCAACCACCGCAAGGACGGCTACGACGCGGCGATGACGGGGAACCGGGCCCCCGGCTCCACCATGAAGATCGTGACGGCGGCCATGCTGCTGGACCGCGGCAAGGCCGCCGCCGACAAGCCCGCCGAATGCGTGAAGGAGGCGGAGTGGGGCGGGCGCACCTTCCACAACCTGAACGGCTTCGAGCTGCCGGGCGCGACCTTCGCGACGAGCTTCGCCAAGTCCTGCAACACCGCCTTCATCAAGCAGATCGACGACGTGGCCGACGACACCGCGCTCTCGAAGGAAGCGTCGGAGGTCTTCGGCATCGGCCTGGACTGGAAGACCGGCGTCAAGTCGACCGACGGCAAGGTCCCGGCGGCCACGGGGGCGGGAGCGGCCGCCGCGTACATCGGGCAGGGCCAGATCACCATGAATCCGCTGAACGTCGCCTCCATCACGGCGACCGCCCGCACCGGCGTGTTCCGCCAGCCGCTGCTGGTCTCCCCGGAGATCGACGGCCGTACGGTCGCCACCGCGCCGCGCCGCATGAAGTCCTCGGTGCAGCAGCAGCTGGTGTCGATGATGCGGCTGACGGCGACGAGCGGGACGGGCGCGGCCGCGATGAGGTCGGTCGGCGGGGACAAGGGCGCCAAGACCGGCTCCGCCGAGGTCGACGGCGCGGGCAGCCCGGACAGCTGGTTCACGGGCTACAGCGGCGACATGGCCGCGGCGGCCATGGTCGAGGCCGGCGGCCACGGCGGCGACGCGGCGGGACCGATCGTGGCCGCGGTGCTGTCCTCCTGACACCCGCCGCCCGCACGGCCGCGCCCCCCGTCGCGCGACTACGGGCCGGGTCGCGCGGCTGGACACAGAGCGTGGGCTACGGCACGGACCGCGCAGCTACGGCACGGACCGCGCGGCTACGGCACGGAGCGCAGGGCCCGTACGAGCGCCTGCGCGCGCGGGTCGGCGGTGACCGACTTGGCGTGGGCGTTGGTGACGTAGCCGAAGCCGATTCCCGCCTCCGGGTCCGCGAAGGCCAGGGAGCCGCCGCGGCCCGGGTGCCCGAAGGAGGCGGGGGAGAGCAGGGGCGAGGCCGGGCCGTGCAGCATGTAGCCGGGGCCGAAGCGGGTATTCACCACGAGGACGCGGTCGGGGCCCGCCGAGAACTCCCGGGCGGCGAGGGCGGTGGTGGCGGGAGTGAAGATCCGCGCGCCGTCCTCCACCACGCCGATGGTGGCCGCGTAGAAGCGGGCCAGGGCGCGGGCCGTGCCGATGCCGTTCGAGGCCGGCAGCTCGGCGGCCCGGTAGGCGGGGTCGTTCTCGTCCCAGGGCCTGTCGCCCTCGGCGGCGGGGGGCGCCTCGATGGCCGCGAAGGCCCGGCGGGTCAGGGAGCCGGGGTCGGCGTATGCCTCGGCGACGTTGCGCCTGGGCCGGATCCTGAGCCCGGGCGCGTCCTGCGGCGGCTCGACCGGCGCCACCCGGCCCACCCGGTGGATCTCGGTGTCCGGCAGCCCGATCCAGAAGTCCAGGCCCAGCGGTTCGGCTATCTCCTCGGCCAGGATCGCGCCCAGCGTGCGGCCGGTCGCCCGCAGCACCAGTTCCGACAGGAGCCAGCTGAAGGTCTGCGCGTGGTAGCCGTGCGCGGTCCCGGGCTCCCAGAAGGCGCGCTGCGCGGCGACGGCGAGCGGTCCGCTGACCCCGTCGGCCGCCTCGGCGGGCGTCAGTGAACGGTCCAGGGCCGGGACGCCCGCGCGGTGCGCGAGCAGGTCGCGGACACGGCTCCGGTCCTTGCCGCCCGCCTTGAACTCCGGCCAGTAGGAACCGACCGGCGCGTCCAGGTCGAGCAGGCCGCGCTGGTGCAGCAGCAGGGGTACGGCGGCGGCCACGCCCTTGGTGGCGGAGCGGACGATCTGGGCGGTGTCCCCGGTCCACGGCTCGGTGCCGTTCGCGTCCTTGGTGCCGCCCCACAGGTCCACGACCTTGCGGCCGTCGCGGTAGACGGCCACCGCCGCGCCGCGGTCGCCGAGCGCCTGGAAGTTGCGTACGAACGCGTCTCTGACGGGCTCGAAGCCCTCCGCCACCACACCCTGGATGTCCACGCGCAGTCCAACAACCGGCGACCTGCGCTTATGCCACCGTGACCGAGCGGGGGTCGAAGCCGAAGGGGAGCTCCAGGCGGTGGGCCCGCATGAGCGCGTCGTCGCACAGGAGGTCCTGGGTGCGGCCGTCGGCGGCGATCACACCCTCGCTCAGGACGACCGAGCGCGAGCACAGCTCCAGCGCGTACGGCAGGTCGTGGGTCACCATCAGCACCGTCACGTCGAGCGAGCGCAGGATCTCCGCGAGCTCGCGGCGGGAGGCCGGGTCCAGGTTGGACGAGGGTTCGTCCAGGACCAGGATCTCGGGCCGCATGGCCAGCACGGTCGCCACCGCGACCCGGCGGCGCTGGCCGAAGGACAGGTGGTGCGGGGGCCGGTCGGCGAAGCCGGCCATGCCCACCTGCTCCAGCGCCTCCTGGACCCGCTGCGCGAGCTCCGCGCCGCGCAGGCCGGCGGCGGCCGGGCCGAATGCCACGTCCTCGCGGACGGTCGGCATGAACAGCTGGTCGTCGGGGTCCTGGAAGACGATCCCGACCCGGCGCCTGATCTCCGCGAGGTTGCGCTTCTCCACCGCGAGTCCGGCCACGGCCACCGATCCGACCCCGCCGGACAGGATGCCGTTGAGGTGCAGGACCAGGGTGGTCTTGCCGGCGCCGTTGGGGCCGAGCAGGGCGACCCGTTCGCCCGGGGCGACGGTCAGGTCGACCCCGAAGAGGGCTTGGTGCCCGTCGGGGTAGGCGTAGGCGAGGCCGGTGACTTCCAGCGAGGGGACGGCTTCCGGCGACGGAGGGATCTTGGGCGGCGGGACGGCTTCCGGCGAAGGGGTACGGGTCACAGGGTCCATCCCATCAGACAGACGGCGAGCGCCGTCAGCGGGAGCACGGCCGCGTACGCCCACTGCGCGCGCGTGGCCGACACCTCGTCGATCACCGGCATGGAGCCGGCGTAGCCTCGGCTGACCATCGCCAGGTACACCCGCTCGCCGCGCTCGTAGGAGCGGATGAACAGCGCGCCCGCCGTCTTGGCCAGCACGCCCCAGTGCCGGATCCCGCGCGCCTCGAACCCGCGCGAGCGCCGGGCGACGGACATCCGGCGCAGCTCGCCGCCGATCACGTCGCCGTACCGGATCATGAAGGAGGCGATCTGCACCAGCAGCGGCGGCAGCTTGAGGCGCTGCAGGCCCAGCAGCAGCGCCCGCAGTTCCGTGGTGGAGGCGAGCAGTACGGAGGCGGCCACCCCGAGCGTGCCCTTGGCCAGGACGTTCCAGGCGCCCCACAGTCCGGAGACGCTGAGTGAGAGGCCGAGGACGTCCACCCGCTCGCCCTCGGCCACGAAGGGCATGAGGAAGGCGAAGGCCACGAAGGGGACCTCGATCAGCAGCCGCCGCAGCAGGAAGCCGGCCGGGACCCGGGCGGCGGCCGCGACCCCGGCGAGCAGGACGGCGTAGAGCCCGAAGGCCCATACCGCCTCGCGCGGGGTGGACACCACGACCACCACGAAGGCGAAGGTCGCGGCGAGCTTGCAGTGCGGCGGCAGCGCGTGCACCGGCGAGTGCCCGTGCCGGTAGAGCCGGTGGGCGTGGCCCGCGCCCATCTCAGACCGCCGACGGCGCGGCCGCAGCCCGCTGGTCCGACCGGCGGCGGCGCACCACCCCGAAGACGCCCGTGCCGACGACGACGGTGGCGCCGACGCCGATCACGCCGGCGAGGCCGCCGGAGAGCCGGGCGTCGTCCACGTCCTTGACGCCGTAGTCGGCGAGCGGGGATCCGGCGGCCGCGTGCTCCTCGGCCTTGCGGTCGATGCCCTTGTCGGCGGCGACCTTCTCCAGGCCGTCGGGGCTGGCGGAGGCGTAGAAGGAGACGAACCCGGCGAGGACGAGGGCGGTGACCAGGCCGGTGGCCCACACCGTGCGCGTGGAGCGGGCGGCGGCGGGAGCGGCGGCCGGCGCGGCCGGCGCGTCGACGAGTTCGCCGCCGACCCGCAGCTTCAGGGGCGCGGCCAGAGCGCGCGCCCCGTGCACCAGGTCGGGCCGTACGGCGATCACGGCGCCCACGGTGGCCGCGGTGATGGCGGCCTCGCCGAGTCCGATGAGCACGTGCACGCCGACCATGGCCGTGAACACCTTGCCGATGGACACCTCCGTGGTGCCGCCGATCGCGTAGATGGCGGTGAAGGCCGTGGCGGCGCCCGGTACCGAGAGGAGGGCTCCGGCGAAGGCGGCGGCGGTCACGGAACGGCGGGTGCGCGGCAGCACCCCGAGCAGCCCCCGGAAGACGGCGTAGGAAAGGACGACGGTGACGACGCCCATGACGGTGATGTTCACGCCCAGTGCGGTCAGGCCGCCGTCGGCGAAGAGGATGCCCTGCATGAGCAGGACGACGGACACGCAGAGCACGCCCGTGTAGGGGCCGACGAGTATCGCGGCGAGCGCCCCGCCCAGCAGGTGTCCGCTGGTGCCGGCGGCGACCGGGAAGTTCAGCATCTGGACGGCGAAGATGAAGGCGGCGACGAGGCCCGCGAGCGGCGCGGTGCGTTCGTCGAGCTCCCTGCGCGCGCCGCGGAGGCTGACGGCCACCGCGGCGGCGGCGACCGCTCCGGCGGCCACCGACACGGGTGCGTTGATGAATCCGTCGGGCACGTGCATGGAAGGGCTCCGCTTCTCGCAGTCTTGAACCGTTCAAGAATAGTGCCCAGTTGCAAATGGTTGGCAACAGCGTATGCGCGACAAAAAGCGCCTCGCGCTTTCGCCGGAGTGTGCGAGGCTGGACACGGGACAAACGGACTCATATGTTCCGATTACGAGGAGTCTGGTCGATGTCAGCCACCGCCGAGAATCCGCCCACCGCCTCCGGGGCCACCGCGACCGCCGCGCTCGTCGAGGAACACGTCCGGGCCCGGGTGATCACCGACGACCCCCTCTACCGGGCGATCCCGGTCTTGCTGCGCTTCAACCCGGCCGAGCCGCTGGCCGTGCGGATCGTCTTCCCGGCGGACCTGTCCCCCGAAGGCACCGACAACGAATGGGTCTTCCCGCTCGCGCTGCTGGAAGCGGGCCTCCAGGCCCCTTCGGGAACCGGGGACGTGCGCGTCTGGCCCTGCGGCCGCGTACTGGCGATCGTCGAGTTCCACTCCCCCGAGGGTGTCGCCGTGATCCAGTTCGACACCACCGCCCTGCGCCGTTTCCTGCGCCGGACGCGGTCCGCGGCCGCCGCCCCTGCCGCTCCCGCCCCCATCGCCGCCCCCGCCGCCACCCGTTAGGCGCAACGGGCCCGGCCCCGTACCGCCTGCTGTCAGGCGGTACGGGGCCGGGCTGTTGTCCTACGGGGCGGGCGGGGCGGCGTCAGGCGTTGACCAGCTCGCGGTCCTTGCCCGGGTCCTCCGGGGAGTCCGAGATGTCGCCGAGGTGCCGGCGCAGGCTCTCCCCCTCCACGTCGACGTCCGGCAGCAGCCGGTCCAGCCAGCGCGGCAGCCACCAGGCCTTGTGCCCGAGCAGCGCGAGCACCGCCGGGACGATGGCCATCCGGACCACGAAGGCGTCGAAGAAGACCGCCACGGCCAGACCGAAGCCGATCATCTTGACCATCTGCTCGCTGGCCCCGATGAAGCCCGCGAACACCGCGATCATGATCACTGCGGCGGCCACGACCACCCGGGCGCTGTACCGGAAGCCGGTCACCACGGCCTGGCCGGGACGCTCGCCGTGGACGTACGCCTCCCGCATCCGGGTGACGAGGAAGACCTCGTAGTCCATGGCGAGGCCGAAGACGACGCCCACCATGAAGATCGGCATCATCGACATGATCGGACCGGTCTGCTCCACGCCGAAGAGCGAGCCGAGCCAGCCCCACTGGAAGACCGCGACGACCGCGCCGAGGGCGGCGACGACCGACAGCAGGAACCCGAGGGCCGCCTTGAGCGGGACCAGGACCGAACGGAACACCAGCATCAGCAGCAGGAAGGCGAGGCCGACCACGAGAGCCAGGTAGGGCAGCAGCGCGTCGTTCATCTTCTGCGAGAAGTCGATGTTCATGGCGGTGGCGCCGGTGACCAGGACGTCGTTCCCGTTGTCCGCGCGGATCGCGTGGACCAGGTCCTCGGTCTGGGCGGAGGACGGGCGGTCCTTCGGGACGACCGTGATCACCGCGGCGTCGCCGGCCTCGTTCGGGGCGGGCGGGACGACCGCGGCGACCCCGTCCAGGGCCTTGATCCGGTCGGCGGTCTTGTCGGCGAGTGCCTTGTCGCCGTCCACGACCACCATCAGCGGGCCGTTGAAGCCCGGGCCGAATCCGTCGGACAGCAGGTCGTACGCACGGCGCTGGGTGGTGGAGACCGGCTGGGCGCCGTCGTCCGGCAGACCCATCTCCAGCTTGCTCGCCGGGATCGCGACGACGCCGAGGCCGATCACGCCGACGAGCAGGACCACGACCGGGCGGCGCAGGACGAAGCGGGCCCAGCGGGTGCCGCCGTTGGGCTTCCGGGCGGGGGCGGCCGGCTCCGTGCCCGTCCCGCCCGTGCCCGCCTCGGTCTTGTCCTTGGCAGCGCCCTTGCCCTTGCCCTTGCCGAACAGCCGGCTCTTCTCGCCCGCCGGCAGGACCTTCCTCCCGGCGTAGCCCAGGATGGCCGGGACCAGCGTCAGGGCGACGAGCACCGCGATGACGACGGTTCCGGCGGCCGCGAAGCCCATCTTGGTCAGCATCGGGATGTTGACGACGGCCAGGCCGACCAGGGCGATGACCACGGTCAGACCGGCGAAGACGACGGCGGAACCAGCGGTTCCGACAGCTCGCCCGGCAGCCTCGTCGCGCTCGCGGCCCTCGGCGAGCTCCGCGCGGTAGCGGGAGACGATGAAGAGGGCGTAGTCGATGCCGACCGCGAGGCCGATCATCATCGCGAGGGTGGAGGTGGTGGAGCCGAGGTCCAGCACGTTGGCGAGCGCGGTGATGGAGGAGACGCCGATGCCCACGCCGATCAGTGCGGTCAGCAGCGGCAGACCGGCCGCGATCAGCGAGCCGAAGGTGATGACGAGCACGATCGCCGCGATCAGGATGCCGACGACCTCACCGGAACCGGTCTCGGGCGCCGCCATCAGCGCGTCGCCGCCGATCTCGACGGTGAGCCCCTGCGCCTGGGCGTCCTTGCCGGACTCCTTCAGCGCGTCACGGGTGGCGTCGGTCAGCTCCATGCCGCTGACCTTGTACTTGGCGCTGAGGTAGGCGGTGGAGCCGTCCTGGCTCACGGCCTTGCCCTGGTACGGGTCGGTGACCGAGGCGATCTGGTCCTTGCCCGGACCGGACTTCAGGTCTTCGGCGATCTTCTCGACCTGGGCCTTGGGGGCCGGGTCGGTGACCTTGGCGCCGTCCGGCGCCTTGACGACGATGCGGGCGGTGGCGCCGTCGGCGGCCATGGCCGGGAACTTCTCGTCCAGCAGGTCGAAGGCCCGCTGGGCCTCCGTGCCGGGTATCGAGAAGGACCCCGAGGTGGGGGCGGAGGCCGAGGCCGCGCCGAAGCCGGCGGCGAACAGCAGCGCCACCCAGACGAGGGCGACGAGCCCGCGGCGCCGGAAGGCGCCCCGGCCGAGTCGGTAGAGGAAGGTGGCCACGTCGTGGTTCTCCCGTTCGGGTCGTGGGATGGATCCGCGAGGGATCAGGGCATGGAGAGCCGGCCCGACGACGAGAGCGGCGTGTCAGGAGCAGCGGGACGAGCAGCGGGGACGGGCGGAGCAGGTCGGACGGGAAGGGGTCAGACGCCGAGGGCGGGGAAGACCACGGCGTCGATGAAGTCGGCGAGGAAAGCCCGGTCCACCGAGCGGTCCTCGATCAGCGGGAGCGCGATGAACGCCCCGATGAGCATGTGCGGTACGAAGCCGAGCGCCGGACAGTCCGGGCGGATCTCCCCCCGGTCGACCGCGCGCTGGAGCATCAGCTGAAGGCCGTTGATCTCCGGGTCGACCAGCAGGTCGCGCAACGCCTTGTGGAGCTCCGGGCTCTCGTGGACGGCATGCGCCAGACCCCGCATCAGTGCGGTGTCCTTGGCCATCTGCGCATCGTCGGAGTGCTCCACCATGCGCGCGAAGTCCGCGCGCAGGCTGCCCGTGTCGATCTCCCCCAGCGAGACGGGCTGGGTACACCGCAGGGCCCTGGCGACCAGTTCGGGCTTGCTCCCCCACTGGCGGTAGAGGGTGGCCTTGCTGGACTTGGTGCGGGCGGCGACCGCGTCCATGGTCAGCGCCTCGTAGCCCACCTCGCGGAGCAGGTCCAGGACCGCTCCGTGCAGTTCGGCTTCCCGTTCGGGGGTGATCCGGCTGCGCCGGGCCGTGATCGGCTCGGTCATCTCCGCGTCTCCCTCCGGTCGGGTCCCTGTCGAAACGAAAGCGTTCCGTACGCGTACGACGATACCTCCGCAGCCAACGAAACGAAACCGTTCCGTTTCGCTTGTGCGGGTGGCGTGGATCACTTGTACGAGTTGCCAGGCCCCTCCCGCGCGGAAAGCATTGGGGGGTGAGTCACGACGGCGCGTACCTCCGCTTCCCGCACCTGCACGACGACCTGCTGTGCTTCGCCACCGAGGACGACCTGTGGGTCGCCCCGCTGGTCCCCGACGGACAGGCCCCCGGCCGGGCCTGGCGCATCACCGTCGACCGGACCCGCGTCAGCCACCCGCGCTTTTCCCCCGACGGCAGGCACATCGCCTTCACCACCTGGCGCAGCCTCGACCCGGAGATCCACCTCGTCCCCGTCGACGGCGGCCCGGCCCGCCAGCTCAGCTACTGGGGCGCCACCGACACCCGCGTCTGCGGCTGGACCCCGCCCGACGAGGACGGCCGCAGCGACATCCTGGCCGTCTCCTCGCACGGGCAGCCCTTCTCCTACTTCGCCTGGGCCTACTGCCTGCCCACGGACGGCAGCCCCGGGGGGCGCCTGCCCTGGGGGCCGGTCTCCGACATCCAGGTCCGTGCCGAGGAGTCGGGCGAGCGGCGCTCCCTGCTGCTGACCGGCAAGCCCCCGCACGAGCCCGCCGCCTGGAAGCGCTACCGCGGCGGCGCCACCGGCCGACTGTGGCTGCACGGCGAACGCCTGCTGGAGGACATCGAGGGCCACCTCGACTCGCCGATGTTCGTAGGGGGCCGGATCGCCTTCCTCTCCGACCACGAGGGCATCGGCAACCTCTACTCCTGCCTGCCCGACGGCACCGGCCTGCGCCGGCACACCGACCACGAGGAGTTCTACGCCCGGCACGCCTCCAGCGACGGCTCCCGGGTGGTCTACCAGTGCGCCGGGGACATCTGGCTCGTGGACTCCCTGGCTCCCGACGCCGTCCCGCGCCGGCTGCGGGTCCGCGCCGGTGGCCCGCGCGCGGGGCGGCGCAGCTACCAGGTGCCGGCCGCCCACCACGTCGACTCGCTGTCCGTGGACGCCACCGGGCGGGCCAGCGCGGTCGTGGTGCGCGGCAGCCTGTACTGGCTCACCCACCGCGACGGCCCGGCCCGGACGATCGCCGACACCCCGGGGGTGCGGGTGCGGCTGCCCGAGATGCTCGGCAGCGGCGGACAGGTCGCCTACGTCACGGACGCCGAGGGCGAGGACGCGATCGAGATCGCCTACCTGCCGCGGGCGTCCGGCGAGCAGGAGCCGCGACGACTGGCCTCGGGCGAGCTGGGACGCGTGACGGAACTGCTGGCGGACCCGGACGGGGAGCGGCTCGCCGTCGCCTCCCACGACGGGCGGCTGCTGCTGCTCGACGCGACCGAGGGGTCCGGCGGCGAGGTCACCGAGCTGATCCGGTCGGCCAACGGGCCCGTCACCGACCTGGCCTTCTCACCCGACGGGTGCTGGCTGACCTGGTCGCACCCGGGCATCGGGCGTTCGCTGCGGCAGATCAAGATGGCCCGGATCTCCGGTCCCGGCGCGCGGACCGTCGTGGACGTCACCAACGGCCGCTTCGAGGACGAGAGTCCCGTCTTCACCCGGGACGGGCGCTACCTGGCCTTCCTGTCGTGGCGCGGCTTCGACCCGGTCTACGACGTGCACACCGGGGACCTGTCCTTCCCGCTGGGCTGTCGCCCCTACCTGGTCCCGCTCTCCTCCGCGACCCCCTCGCCCTTCGCGTTCTCCCCCGACGGACGGCCGGCGGCGGGGGGCCTCGACCCGGTCGAGGGGGACACGGAAGGCGACGGCACGGTGACGGTGGAGGTCGAGGGACTGGAGAGCCGGGTGACGCCGTTCCCGGTCTCGGCCTCGAAGTACTCGGCGCTGTACCCGGTCAGCGGCGGCGGGCTGGTCTGGCTGCGCTGGCCGATCTCCGGCGCGCTCGGCGAGACCTTCGCCAATCCGGCCGACACCAGCGGCAAGCCGGCGCTGGAGCACTTCGACATGACCAAGGCCCGCAAGAGCGAACTGGCCTCGGGGCTGGACTGGTTCGCCGTCAGCGGGGACGGCACCCGGCTCGTGGTCAACGACGACGGCGACCTGCGGGCGGTCCCGTCCACCGAGTCGGGCGACAGCGACTCGACCGTCTACCTGGACCTGCGGCGCATCCTGCACGAGGTGGACCCGGCGGCCGAGTGGCGCCAGGCGTACGAGGAGGCCGGGCGGATCATCCGCGCGTACTTCTGGGAGCCGCGCATGTGCGGGATCGACTGGGACGGGGTGCTGGCCCAGTACCGGTCCCTGGTCGAACGGGTGGCCTCGCCGGACGAGTTCGCCGACCTGCTGCGCGAGGTCCTCGGCGAGCTGGGCACCTCGCACGCCTACGTCTCCCCCGCCCGCCGCAACGAAGGCCCGCCGCACTACCAGCGGGCGATCGGGCTGCTCGGCGCCAACCTGGTCCCGCGGGACGGGGAGTGGGTCCTGCGCCGGATCCTGCCCGGCGAGTCCTCGGACTCCAAGGCCCGCTCCCCGCTCGCCGGCACCGGCATCAGGGAGGGCGCGGTGCTCACCCACGTGGACGGCCGGCCGGTGGACCCGGTGACCGGGCCCTACCCGCTGCTCGCGGGCGCGGGCGGCACGACGGTGGAGCTGACCTTCCGGCCGGCGGCGGGCGAGGACCGGGCCCGGCGGGTGGCGATCGTGCCGCTGATCGACGAGCGGCCGCTGCGCTACCAGGACTGGGTCGCCAAGCGGCGCGCGGTGGTCCGGGAGATCAGCGGCGGCCGGTGCGGCTACCTCCACATCCCGGACATGGGCGGATCGGGCTGGGCGCAGTTCAACCGCGACCTGCGGATGGAGATGTCGCGGCCCGCGCTGATCGTCGACGTACGCGGCAACGCGGGCGGCCACATCAGCGAGCTGGTGGTGGAGAAGCTGACCCGCTCGATCATCGGCTGGGACCTGACGCGGGGCGCCCAGCCGGTGAGTTACGCCTCCAACGCGCCCCGGGGCCCGATCGTGGCGCTGGCCGACGAGGCGACCTCCTCGGACGGCGACATGATCACCGCGGCGTTCAAACTGCTGGGGCTGGGGCCGGTCGTGGGTCAGCGGACCTGGGGCGGGGTGGTGGGCATGACGGGCCGCCACACACTCGGCGACGGCACGGTGATCACGGTGCCGATGAACGCGGCCTGGTTCACCGAGTACGGCTGGTCGGTGGAGAACCAGGGCGTGGAGCCGGACCTCGCGGTCCTGCGCACCCCCCTGGACTGGGCGGAGGGGCGCCACGCCCAGCTGGACGACGCGGTGCACCTGGCGCTGGAGCTGCTGGAGCAGGACCCGGCCGTGGTGCCGCCCGGCTACACGGACGTGCCGGACCTGCGACGGCCGAAGCTGCCGCCGAGGCCGTAGGCGGTCGGTGCGCGGCGGTAGGTGCACGGGGAAGGGGTGCGGCCCGCGGGCCGCACCCCTTCCCTTCCGTGGTGCGCGTCGCCGTGCGTCCGCGTCGCCGCGGCCCTGCGCCGGGGTGCGCGTCCTTCGCGTCCCTGCCCGCCGCTACGCGTCGACGCTGTCGTCGAGGGCCCCGGCGGGCCGGTTCCGCGCGGGCCGGCCGGGCGTGCCCGGGGCGTCCGGCGCGCGGCGCGCCGAGCCCTCCCGCACGTCCTCGCGGGCCTCGCGCGCCTCCGCGCCGGCGCGCTCGGCCAATTGCCTCGCCTTTTCGTGGAACTGGTCTCGCAGGCCCATGGGGTTCCTCCCGTAGGGGTGTCGGGGCTCGGGTGCGACCAGCGTGGCATGACGGGACGAACCTCGCACATCCGACATGTGACTCTCAGTGCCGCTCGGAGCGCCCCTGCTCGTCCGCGGCGCCGCCCGCTCCCACAAGCCCCTTGGACACACCGGCCAGTCGGGGCTCGAACCGCTTCATCTCGCGCTGCCCGACGGTCGCGATGATCCCGGGCAGGTAGCCGCGCATCCCCTGCATCCCGCGCAGCCACCACTGCGCGTACACGTGGGGCGAGCGCCGCTCGATGCCCGCGACGATCCGGTCGACGGCCGGGCCCAGCGGGTAGGTGCGGTTCGCCGGCCACGGCAGCCGCCCGCGCAGCTCCCGCATGACCTCGTCCTGGTCGGCCCCCCGCACCATGTCCGTGTCGGTCCAGGAGAGGTAGCCCACGCCGACCTTGACGCCCTTGTAGCCGACCTCGGCGCGCAGGCAGTAGGCGAAGGCCTCGACGCCGGACTTGGAGGCGCAGTAGGCGCTCATCATCGGCGCGGGGGTGATCGCGGCGAGCGAGGCGATCTGGAGGAAGTAGCCGCAGCTCTGCGTCAGGGCGGGCAGGAAGGCCCGGGCGGTGACGGCTCCGCCGACGAGGTTGACCTCGATCACCCGGCGCCAGGCGGCGGGGTCGGAGTCGGCGAAGGGACCGCCGGAGGCCACGCCCGCGTTGGCGACGACGATGTCGACCCGGCCGAAGCGCTGCTCGACCTCGCGGGCGACGCGGGCCATGGCCTCGTGGTCGGTGACGTCGGCGTGCCAGTGGTCGCTGTCGGTGCGCAGCCGCTCGGAGACCTCTTTCAGGACCTCCGGCTCCAGTCCGACGAGCGCGATCCGGGCGCCGCGCGCGGAGAGTTTGCGGGCGAGCAGCTCGCCGACGCCGCGGGCGGCGCCGGTGACGACGGCGACCTGGCCTTCCAGACTCCTGTGAGCACTCACGGCGTCTTCTCCTTCTGGGTGGGGGCGGGCCCGGCGCCGAGGTGGTGCGCGGTCAGCTCGCGCACGGCTGCCGTCACGGCCTCCGGGGCCTCGATCGGCGTCATGTGCCCCATGCCGGTGAGCTCGGTGAGGCCCACGCAGTCCGGGAGCGCGGCCGCCAGCTCACGGGCGTGCACGACGGGGGTGAGCCGGTCGTTCTTGCCGGTGATGACGGCGGTGGGCACCGTCAGGCGGGCCACGTCCGCGCCGAGGTCGAGCCCGGCCAGCACCCGGGACCAGGCGTGCCGGACCCCGGTGGGGCAGGCGTGCACGATGCGGGCGCACGCCTCGACGCGGTCGGGCGCGGTACCGGGGCCCATGGTGGCGTACTTGAGGACCTTCCTCGCGACGGGCGTGACCGGGCCGAGCGGGGCCCGGGACCCGAGGACCGCGCCGGTGGCCCGGGTCCGCAGGCGCCCGGCGCGCAGTGGCAGGACCAGCGCCTCCGCGACGAGCCGGGCGCTGCCGGTGCTGCACAGCAGCGCGGCGGCGACGTGCTCGGCGAACTCCGGGCGCCCCGCGGCCGCCATGACCGTCATGCCGCCCATGGAGTGCCCGGCGACGACGGCGCGTTCGCCGGGGGCGAGGGTCGCCTTCAGGACGGCCACCAGGTCGTCGGCGAGGGCGGCGGTGCTGTGCACCCGGGCGGCGGGACTGCGTCCGTGGCCCCGCTGGTCGTAGGCGATGACCCGGTGGTCCTTGGCCAGCTCCCGTATCTGGGCGGCCCAGAAGGCGGTGGAGCAGGTCCAGCCGTGCGCCAGCACGACGGCCGGCGCACCCTCCTGTCCGTGGACCTCGACGTGCAGGCGGGCCCCGTCGGCGGAGACGGCGACCAGTTCGCGCCGGGCGGCGGGCGGTGCGTAGGGCCCGGAGACGACGTGCAGGAGCCGGCTCACGCGGCGCCCTCCTCGGCGGAAGCCAGGGCCGCGGCCGCGAACGGTGCGGGCCGGCCCGGGCCGGCCTCGGCCGCGGCGCCGGTGCCGGCCGCCTCCAGGGCGGCCGCCTGGGCCGGTTCGGGCTCGCGGCGCCGTACGACTTCGTACTCGGCGAGGTCCACGCTCCGCGTCTCGCGGCGGAATTCGCCGGTGGTGCCCGGCCAGACGGTGGTGTTGCGCCCCTGGGCGTCCAGGTACCAGCTGGTGCAGCCGCCGGTGTTCCACACCGTGCGCTCCATCCGGGTCTGCACGTGCCGGTTCCACCGGTTCACGGCGGAGGGCCTGGCCGCGAGCGCGACCCGGTTGCCCCGGCCGCCGTCGTCGAGGAGGGACAGCTGGCGCAGGTAGTCGGCCATGTAATTGAGCTGCGACTCGATCATCAGGATCATCGAGCTGTTCCCCAGCCCGGTGTTGGGGCCGATGATCGTCATCCAGTTGGGGAAGCCGGCCGCGGTCGCCCCGCGCAGGGCCTGCATCCCGTCCTTCCACTCCTCCGCGAGGGTCTTGCCCTCCGCGCCCACCACCCGGTCGGCGATCGGCATGTCGGTGACGTGGAAGCCGGTGCCGAAGATGATCGCGTCGACCTCGGTCTCCGTGCCGTCGGCCGCGACCAGCACCGAGCCCCGGATCTCCTTCAGCCCGGAGGCGACCAGGTCCACGTTGGGCCGGGCGAGCGCCGGGTAGTACTCGCTGGAGAGCAGGATCCGCTTGCAGCCGATCCGGTAGGAGGGGGTCAGCTTGGCGCGCAGGGCCGGGTCCTTGATCGCGCGTGCCATGTTGGCCTTGGCGAGCGACTCGATGAGCCCGAGCTGGTTGGGACGCTTGGTGAAGGCGCTGACCTGGAGTTCACGGATGCCCCAGAGGAGTCCGCGCCGTGCGGCCCGGGTGAAGGGCAGCTGACGGTGCAGCCAGCGCTCGGCGGACGAGATCGCCCGGTCGGTGCGCGGCATCACCCACGGCGCGGTCCGCTGGAAGAGCGTCAGCCGCTGCACGTCCGGGGCGATGGCGGGCACGATCTGGATGGCGGAGGCGCCCGTACCGATCATGGCGACGCGCTTGCCGGCGAGGTCGTAGTCGTGGTCCCAGCGCGCGGAGTGGAAGACCTTGCCCGGGAACTCGGCGAGCCCCGGGACCTGCGGCATCTTCGGGTCGGACAGCGGCCCGGTCGCCGACACCACCACGTCGGCGGTCAGCGCTCCGGCAGAGGTCTCGATCTCCCAGCGCAGTTCGTCCGCGTCCCAGCGCATCAGCCGGACCTCGGAGTCGAGGCGGATGTGCCGGCGCAGGCCGAAGGTGTCGGCGACGTGCTCCAGGTACTGCCTGATCGCGGGCTGGCCGGAGAAGGTGCGGGGCCAGTCCGGGTTGGGCGCGAAGGAGAAGGAGTACAGGTGCGAGGGGACGTCGCACGCACAGCCCGGATAACTGTTGTCGCGCCAGGTCCCGCCGACGGATCCGGCCCGTTCCAGTACGACGAAGTCCGTGATCCCCTCGCGCCGCAGCCGCACGGCAGCGCCGAGCCCGCCGAATCCCGACCCGATCACTGCCACACGTACGTGCTCACGTTCGCCCATGCCGCCCATGCCCGCCGCCTTCCGCATCGTCCGCAGTCCCAGCCGTGCCGTGCCGTGCCGTGCCGTGCCGCACACATCACACCGTCGCAACGCTGCCAGCAATCACTGGCACAATCGGGAGACTAGAGCAGGCCCGTACTCATGGGTAGGGGTGGAGCCCGGAAAGTTACCGCCGGTACGGCTTAGGGTGCGGCTGTGGCGAAGGAAGAGACGGAAGCGAAGACGGTGGGCGAGTACCGCACGGAGGAACTGGCCGAGGCGGCCGGGATCCCGGTCCGCACCCTGCGTTTCTACCGCGAACGCAAGCTGCTTCCGCCCCCGCGCCGCGAGGGCCGTATCGCCTGGTACGACGACCACCACCTGGCCCGGCTGCGCACCATCGCCGCCCTGCTGGAGCGCGGCCACACCCTCGGTGGCATCGCGGAGCTGACCGCCGCCTTCGAGAGCGGCCGCGACGTCGGCCAGCTGGGCGAACTGCTCGGCATCGGCTGGTCGCAGGAAACCCCCGTCCGGCTGTCCCCGGAGGCACTCGCCGACTACTTCGAGGGCGAGGTCACCCCGGAGAACCTGGCAGCCTCGCTGGAACTCGGCTACCTCGCCACCGACGGCGACGCGATCGTGCACGTCAGCCGGCGCCTGCTGGACGTCTCCTCGGCGCTGGTGCGCGAGGGCGTCCCGCTGGCGGCCGTCCTGGAGACGGGCCGGCGCGTACGGGAACACGCGGACGCGATGGCGGCCCTGTTCACCGAGCTGATCTCGGCCCACATGCCGCAGGACGCGCTCCCCAGGCTGCGCCCGCTGGCCAAGAGCGTGGTCGAGGCCGAGCTGACGATGGCGATGGACCGCCTGCTGGCCGCGAACCCGTCCGGCCCGGCGACCGGACCCGGCCCGGCAGCCGCACCCGGCCCGGCGACCGGACCCGGCCCGGCGACCGGACCCGGCCCGGCAGCACCCGGCCCGGCAGCCCCGCCGGGTCAGACCCCGAGGTCGTAGACGACCGTCACCGGCGCGTGGTCGGACCACCGCTCGGGGTGCGTCTCGGCTCGCTCCACGAACGCCTTCACGGCCCTCGCGGCCAGCCCGGGAGTCGCCACCTGGAGGTCGATCCGCCAGCCGGCGTCGTTGTCGAAGGCCCGGCCCCGGTAGGACCACCAGGAATAGGGGCCCTCGGTGTCGGGGTGCAGCTCCCGCACCACGTCGACGTAGCCCGCCTCGCCGTACACCCTCCCCAGCCATTCCCGCTCCTCGGGCAGGAAGCCGGCGTTCTTGCGGTTGGTCTTCCAGTTCTTCAGGTCCGCTTCCCGGTGGCAGATGTTCCAGTCGCCGCACACGACGACCTCGCGCCCGTCCGCTGCGGCCCGCCCCTTCAGCGCCGTGAGGTACGCGTGGAACTCCTCCATGAACCGGTACTTCTCGTCCTGCCGCTCGGTGCCCGCCTCGCCGGAGGGCAGGTAGAGGCTGGCGACCGTCACGCCGGGCAGGTCGACCTCCAGGTACCGGCCGGAGGCGTCGAACTCCGCGCTGCCGAAGCCGACCTGCACCCGCTCCGGCGCCCGCCGCGTGTAGAGCGCGACCCCGGCCCGCCCCTTGACGGCGGCCGGCGCGAACACGGTGTGCCAGCCCTCCGGGCTCCGGACCTCGTCGGGGATCTGCCCCTCCTCGGCCCGCACCTCCTGCAGGCACACCACATCGGCATCCGAACCCCGCAGCCACGCCCCGAAGCCCTTCCTGGCGGCGGCGCGGATGCCATTCACGTTCACGGACGTCACGGTGATCAAAACTTGCTCCCCACATCGCTCAAAACGGGAGCAGCCTACTCGTACGGCCTCCCCCCGGGCCCGGGCGTCTCAGCGCCCGGGCGGGCACGGCGGCAGTCCCCGGCAGGCGGCCCCGCAGCCCGGCGGGAGGGCTCCGTACGATGTGCGGATGTCTCACGGGATACAGCTCCGGGCCATCGCCTACGACCATCCGGACGCGGTCAAGCTCAACGACGAGGTCCAGATCGAATACCAGCAGCGGTACGGCGGTGAGGGTGATGCCACCTTCCTCGACCCGGCCATGTTCGTTCCGCCGCAGGGGCTCTACCTGCTGGCGTACGACGCCTCGGGCTCCGCGGTCGCCAGTGGCGGATGGCGACGTCAGGACCGCAACGACGAGGGGTACGCGGACGGCGACGCCGAGCTGAAGCGGATGTACGTCATACCGCAGGCCCGCGGGCTCGGCCTGGCGCGGCGGATGCTGGCGGAGCTGGAGGCCGACGCACGGGCCGCCGGCCGGAACCGGATGGTCCTGGAGACGGGCGACCAGCAGCCGGAGGCGATCGCCCTCTACCTCTCCTCGGGGTACGCGATGTCCGCCAAGTTCGGCCACTACCGCTTCCACGACTCCAGCCGCTGCATGGCCAAGGCGCTGCGCCCCTGATCCACCGCCTCCACCCCCGGCGCGGCCCGGCGCCGGGGCCGGAGCGCGGCCCGGCGCGGCCCGGCGCGCGGCCCCTAACGGGGCAGCCACACGGGCCGGCCCGTGCCCCAGCGGGAGGGACCGGCCGGCCAGTCGCCGAGGGGGCTGACGGCGTGGCGCAGGGGTCCGTAGCCCGAGTCGCCCTCCCGCAGCCACGGCCCCGGCGCGTAGCCCGGGGCGCCCGGTTGCACCGCCGCGAGGTCGTGGACCAGCCAGGAGGCCGTGCCTGCGAGGGAGAACCGCAGCGCGCGACCGCCCCCGTCCGCCAGCGCCCGAAGCACCGCCGCCGCCATGAGGTACCCGGTGCCGTGGTCCAGCGCCTGCGCCGGCAGCGCTCCCGGCGTCCCGTCCGCCGACGCGTACCGCGCGGCGATCCCGTAGCCCGCCTGCACCAGGGAGTCGAAGCCGCGCCGGCCGGCCCACGGCCCGTGCCGGCCCCACGCGCACAGCTGGGCCACCACCAGCCCCGGCCTGCGCTCCAGCAGGTCCGCCGCGCCGAGTCCGAACCGCTCCAGGGCGCCCGGCCGGTAGCCGCTCACCACCACGTCCGCGCTGGCCAGCAGCCCCTCGAACACCTCCCGGTCCGCGGCGTCCGCCAGGTCCAGCAGCGCGGAGCGCTTCCCGAAGCCGGTGTCCGCGTAGGTGTCGTCCGCCTCCGGCAGCCCCGGCGCGTCGATCCGCAGCACGTCCGCGCCCAGCAGTCCGAGCGTGCGCGTGGCGACCGGCCCGGCGATGACCCGGGTCAGGTCCAGCACCCGCACCCCGGCCGCGGGCAGCGCGGCCGGCGCCGGCCCGAGGGGGCGGCCCGTCCCCCCGGGCCCGCCGGCGGCCTCGACCAGCGGCTGCCGGGCGCCGTAGGCCGGGGCGACGGCCACCGCGAGGGCGCCCTGCGCGTAAGCAAGTTCCTGCACCCCGGCGGCCGGCCGGGCCGCCACCGCGGCCCGCAGGTCCCGCGGCGTCGCGGACGGCAGCTCCAACGCCCTTACTAGCGCGGCGCGGTGGTGCGGGTAGTTGGCGTGGGTGCGCACCCAGCCGTCCGCCGCCCGCCAGAAACCGGACAGGGGCGCGAAGCCCGACGGCCGCCGCCCCGCGATCCGCAGGTGCCGCTCGCTCACGAACGCCGTCGCCACCGCGCCCTCGTCCACGACCAGCGGGGCCACGTCCGCGGCCCCGCCCCCGGCCCGCACCGCGCCCAGCTCCGCTGCGGCCAGCGCGCACACCCCGACCGTCGCCCGCGCCAACTCCCGTACCGGCAGTGGCCCTTCGCCCAGACCGGGCGCCCCGCGGTAGCCCACGCACGCCGCGAGCTGCGGCGCCCCGCCGAGTGCGGCCCAGGCCCGCGCCGTCCCCTCGTCCGATTCACCCGTGATCGTCATGGGGACAGTGTCCCCCGGCGCCCGGTCAGCGGGCCGCACTCAGGGCGACGGCCGCCGCGGTTGGGCGGCGACATCCCGGTCCCGCCCCTGGTCGGCGCCGCCCCCGTCGCCCAGCTGGAGGAGAACCTCGGCCCGGTGGAGCTCGACCTGACGCCGCAACAGCGCGCGAAGCTCGACTCGGTGGCCCTTCGTCGCGCCCTCCCGAACGGACCCCTGAAACGACGAAGATCCCGCCCGATCTTTCGATCGGACGGGATCTCGTCACCGTTCCCGAGAGCTACTCGCGAACTGCCGTTTGTGGACCTGTGGGGATTTGAACCCCAGACCCCCTCGATGCGAACGAGGTGCGCTACCAGACTGCGCCACAGGCCCTTGCGACGTGTGAAACATTAGCATCCCCGCGCGGGTGCTCCAAAACCGATACCGGGGAGCGTCCGCGCAGGTCACCTACTCACTCGTTCGCGGCGCGCGGCCGCCCGTCGCTCTCGTACTGGTCGAACAACGGGGTGCGGCCGGTCTCGCGCCCGCGCGGGCGCGGCGGGCCCGGGGCCTTCGCCTCGGGCGCGGGGGCGCCGGGCTGGGCGCGCAGCCGCGGTTCGGTCGGCTCGGCCGCGCTGGAGCGGGTCGCGCTCCAGCCGTCCGGGGAGGCCGGACCGGTGGCGCGGGGAGCGACGGGGGCCGTCACGTAGGTGGGCAGCGGGACCGGGACCGGTTCCCAGCTGTCACCGCGGGCCGGGCCGCGCTCGCGTTCGCGCTGCTGGTCCACCCACTCGGCGTGGTCGGTCTGCTCGACCAGCGCGCGGCGCCCGGCCTCCTGCGGGGAGACCGGTGGAGCGGGGTCCGGTTCGGCGCCCACGGCCTCGCCCGGTCCGGCGGCGGATTCGGCGGGCCTGCGGCGCGGGCGGTTCTCGCGGAGTCGGCTGGCGGCCGCTTCGGCGCGCCGCCGGTCCATCGTGAACTCGTAGCGCCGCCGCTCCTGGACCCGCAGATGCACGATGTAGCTGCTGAGCAGCAGCGCGGGCACGGCCGGGGCCCACAGGTAGCCCAGCCCGCCCACCGCCGCGACGACCGCGCCGCAGGTGAAGACCAGGAAGAGGAGTGCCGTGGTGCGCCGGCGGCGGGCGAGGACCTGGAGGCGCTGTTCGCGCCGGGCCCGCTCGGCGCGCTGCTCCCGCTCGGCGGCGGCCGGTCTCGGCTCCGCCCGGGTCGGGGGCACGACAAAGGCCCGGGCGTCGGCGTCGACGGAATTCACCCTTTCCGTCGCGGCGTCCGGGTCCGCGTGGGGCTGGGGCTCCGCCTGCTCGTCACCGCGCTCACGCAGTCCCCTGGCGTAACGGCGCTCCATTCCCGCCCGGCCGGAAAGCAGCCGAATGGCAGTGGAGAAGCGTTCCGTCGGACGGGCTTCGTTCAGCTCGTCCTGCCTGCGGAGCCACATGGGCACCAAGTAGGCGGCCCAGGCCCCGACAATGACTGCGTAGATGAGGCCGCTGCTGCTCACACGTCACACCGTAGAGGGGCGCGGCCGGAGGGATCGGCCAATTGGGCCGGTGTGTCGCACGATCTCGCTGATATCACGGACTTTTTTTGTGATTCTTCGGATCAGGTTATGGGCGAATCGGTTCCCCGAGGCGACTATTCGAACAGATATTCGCTTTTCTGTTTTTGCGAGCCCTCCGCGCCTTCCGTCCTCCCCGTCATTGCGTCGGGGAGGACGGCGGGGCCTGCGGCGGGGAGTGCCGGCGGCTCCGCTGCCAGCGGCGCAGCAGCCCCCCGGGGACCTCCTCCACCGTCACCGCGTACACCAGGTGGTCGCGCCAGGCGCCGTCGATGTGCAGGTAGCGCGGCCTCAGCCCCTCCTCGCGCAGGCCCAGCTTCTCCACGACCCGCCGGCTGGGCAGGTTCTCCGGGCGGATGCACACCTCGATGCGGTGCAGGCCGACCTTCCCGAAGCAGTGGTCCACCGCGAGGGCGACCGCCGTCGGCATCACGCCGCGCCCCGCCACCTCGCGGTCCACCCAGTAGCCGACGTGGGCCGCGCACATCGAGCCCCAGGTGATCCCGGCGACCGTCAGCTGTCCCACGAGGCGGCCCTGGTACTCGATGACGAAAGGCAGCATCCGGCCCGCGTTCGCCTCCGCCCGCAGGTGGCGGACCATCTGCCGGTACGTCGGCCGCTGGGCCGCCGGCCCCCAGGGGGCGGGCGGCGGGATCGTGGCCTCCCACGGGCGGAGCCAGTCGCGGTTGCGCCGGTTGACCTCGCGCCAGGCGTTCTGGTCGCGCAGCTTTATCGGCCGGAGCGTGACATCGCCGTCCGTCAGGACCACCGGCCAGGTGGGGCCGTTCAGCTCGCGCTCCCGGCAGGCCCGGCCGCTGCGGGGTGGTCGCCGCCGCGGATCTGGTCCACGGCGTGCGGGAGGATGCGGGAGAGGACGGCGATCCCGTCGCGGACCCCGCCCGTCGACCCCGGCAGATTGACGATCAGGGTGCGCCCGGCGACGCCCGCCAGGCCCCGGGACAGGGCGGCGGTCGGCACGTTCGCCATGCCTTCGGCACGGATGGCCTGGGGGATGCCCGGGATCTCGTAGTCCAGCACCCGCGCCGTGGCGTCCGGGGTGCGGTCGGTCGGCGAGATGCCGGTGCCGCCGGTGGTCAGCACGACGTCGTAGCCGGCCGCCACGCCCTCGCGCAGGGCCTGCTCGACGGGGTCCCCGTCCGGCACGACCCGCGGGCCGTCGACCACGAAGCCGAGCCGCTCCAGCGCCTCGGCGAGCAGCGGGCCGCCCCGGTCGGCGTAGACGCCCCGCGAAGCCCGGTTCGAGGCCGTGACCACCAGGCCGCGCGGCGCGGGCGCGCCGCCGGCCGCGGACGGGGCGGCCCCGGTGCCGGCTCCTGTGTCTGCTCCGGTGTCGGCTCCTGTGTCGGCCCCGGTGTCGGCTCCGGGCGCCGGGAGGTGGCTGTGCACCTCGCCACCGCGCGGGGCGTTCACGAGCGCGCCCAGTCGCCGGACTTGCCGCCGGTCTTCTCCTCCACCCGGACGTCCGTGATGACCGCGCCCTTGTCGACGGCCTTCACCATGTCGATCACGGTGAGCCCGGCGACCGCGACGGCGGTCAGGGCCTCCATCTCGACACCCGTGCGGTCCGTCGTCCGGACGGTGGCCAGGATCTCCACGGCGTCGTCGGCGACCGACAGGTCCACCTTCACGCCCGACACGGCCAGCGGGTGGCAGAGCGGGATCAGGTCGGGGGTCTTCTTCGCGCCCATGATCCCGGCGATCCGCGCCGTGGCGAGGGCGTCACCCTTGGGCACGCCCTCACCGCGCAGCAGCTCGATCACCCGGGGGGAGACGAGGACGCGTCCGCTGGCGCGGGCCGTCCGGGTGGTGACGTCCTTCTCGGAGACGTCGACCATCCGGGCCGCACCGGCCTCGTCGATGTGGGTCAGCCTGCTCTGCGTACTCATACTCTGCGTGCCGCTTCCGTCCGGGCCCCCGGGGGGCCTGTGTGGTGCAACACGCTACCCGCACCCACCGTTCCTCAGCCGAGCAGGACCACTTCGAGCTCGGCCCCGGGCTCCACCGAGGTGACGTCCTCCGGGACGACCATCAGCGAGTCGGCGTGCGCCAAGGCGGCGATCAGGTGCGAGCCCGATCCGCCGACCGGGCTGACGGTGCCGCTCTCGGGGTCGTACGCGCCGCGCAGGAACTGGCGGCGGCCGGCCGGGGATCCCAGCGCCTTGTCGGCCTTGAGCACCGCCCGCACCGACGGCCGGCACACCTCGGACTGCGGCAGGCCCATGAGCGCGCGGATCGCGGGGCGGACGAACAGCTCGAAGGAGACGTAGGAGGAGACCGGATTGCCGGGCAGGGCCAGCAGCGGGGTGTGGTCCGGTCCGATGGTGCCGAAGCCCTGGGGCTTGCCCGGCTGCATGGCGAGCGCCCGGAAGTCGATCCCGCCGCCCGCGACGTCCTGCGCCCCGTCCTCCCCCTCGCCCCCGTCCTCGCCGCCGCCGGCGGAGAGCGAGGTCAGCGCCTCCTTGACGACGTCGTACGCGCCGACGCTCACACCGCCGGTCGTCACCAGCAGGTCGGCCCGGATCAGCTGGTCCTCGATGGCGGCGCGCAGGGTGTCCGCGTCGTCCGCGACGGCGCCGACCCGGTAGGCGATGGCCCCGGCGTCCCGGGCGGCGGCGGCCAGCGCGAAGCTGTTGGAGTCGTAGATCGTCCCCGCGGTCAGCGCCTCGCCCGGCTGGACCAGCTCGCTGCCGGTGGACATGACGACGACGCGAGGGCGCGGACGTACCCGTACGGTGCCGCGCCCGATGGCGGCCAGCAGCGCGATCTGCGGGGGCCCGAGGACGGTGCCGGCCGCCAGGGCCAGGTCCCCGGCCTGTACGTCGCTGCCGCGGGAGCGGACGTGGGCCCGCGCCCCGGCGGGGCGGTACACGCGCACCTCGCCGGCCGCTCCCTCGGGGGCGGCGCTGGCCGGGGCCATCCGGGAGGCGGCGCCCCCGCCCGTACCGCCGTCGGTCCATTCGACCGGTACGACGGCTTGCGCGCCGGGCGGCAGCGGGGCCCCGGTCATGATGCGGGCAGCCTCGCCGGGGCCGACGGCGGGCAGGTCCCCGCTGCCGGCCGCGACGTCCCCGATGACCGTCAGCACCGCGGGGAACTCCTCGGTCGCGCCCTGGACGTCGGCCGTACGGACGGCGTAGCCGTCCATGGAGCTGTTGTCGAAGGGCGGGAGGGCGACGGGCACGGTGACGTCCTCGACCAGGACACAGCCCTGGGCGTCCAGCAGCTGGAGCTCGATGGGCTCCAGCGGCCGGACGGTGGCGAGGACGTCCGCGAGGTGCTCGTCCACCGACCAGAGGCGCTGCTCGCCCGTGGGCCGGCCGGTGTCCTGCGGTGCGGAACTGCTCAAGGTCCTACATCTCCTCCGTGACGTAGTGGTGAAGCCAGGTGCGGAACTCCGGGCCGAGGTCGTCCCGCTCGGCGGCGAGACGGACGATGGCCCGCAGGTAGTCCCCGCGGTCGCCGGTGTCGTAGCGGCGGCCCCGGAAGACCACGCCGTGCACCGGACCACCGACGGACTCGTCGGCCGCCAGCTTCTGCAGGGCGTCGGTGAGCTGGATCTCCCCACCGCGGCCCGGCTCGGTCTCCCGCAGTATGTCGAAGATCGCGGGATTGAGGACGTACCGTCCGATGACCGCGTAGTTGCTGGGGGCGTCCGCGGGGTCGGGCTTCTCGACGAGACCCGTGATCCGGACCACGTCCTGCTCGTCCGTGGCCTCCACGGCGGCGCAGCCGTAGAGGTGGACGCTGGCCGGGTCCACCTCCATGAGCGCGATGACGGTGCCGCCGGTGCGGGCGTAGATCTCGGCCATCTGACGCAGCAGCGGGTCGCGGGGGTCGATGAGGTCGTCGCCGAGCAGGACGGCGAAGGGCTCGCGGCCCACGTGCGGCTCGGCGCACAGCACGGCGTGACCGAGGCCCCGCGGGTCGCCCTGGCGGACGTAGTGCATGGTCGCCAGGTCGCTGGACTCCTGGACCTTCTTCAGCCGGTCGTCGTCGCCCTTGGCGATGAGGGCCGACTCCAGCTCGTAGTTCCGGTCGAAGTGGTCTTCGAGGGCACGCTTGTTACGCCCTGTGATCATCAGTACGTCGTCGAGCCCGGCCGCGACGGCCTCCTCGACCACGTACTGGATGGCCGGCTTGTCCACGACGGGGAGCATTTCCTTCGGGGTCGCCTTGGTCGCCGGAAGGAAGCGAGTGCCGAGGCCCGCGGCCGGAATCACGGCCTTCTTGATCACGGGGTGCAACATAGTCATGCCCCGAACGATAGTGGCTTCCGTCGAACGCCAGGCCAGACCGCAGTGAGTAGGTCCACTTATATGACGATTTCATGAGGATATTTGAATCCGCTGTGACACAGAACCCGCTCTCCGCTTCCGCCAAGGCCGGCCTGCGCCGGGAACTGCTCGCCGCGCGCCGCGCCTTGTCCCCCGAAACCTGCAGCACCGCGGCCGCCGCACTCGCCGTCAGGGCCCTGGAACTGCCCGAACTGGCCGGTGCGCACACGGTGGCGGCGTACGTCTCCGTCGGTACCGAGCCCGGCACCCGCGCCCTGCTCGACGCGCTGCGTTCGGCCGGCAAGCGCGTGCTGCTGCCCCTGCTGCTGCCCGACAACGACCTCGACTGGGCCGCCTACGACGGCCCGGAGGGGCTGGCCGCGGCCGCCCACCCGGGCCGGATGCGGCTGCTGGAACCGACCGGTCCGGCGCTCGGACCGGACGCGGTGACCGGGGCCGACACCGTGCTGCTGCCCGGACTCGCGGTGGACGGGCGCGGGATGCGCCTGGGCCGCGGCGGGGGCTCGTACGACCGGGTGCTGGAGCGGCTGGAACGCGCCGGAGCCCGGCCCGCGCTGGTCGTGCTCCTCTACGACGACGAGGTGGTCGCGCGGGTCCCGGAGGAACCGCACGACCACCCCGTCCAGGCGGTGGCCACCCCCTCGGGGGTGCGCCGCTTCGGCCCCTGACCCTACGAGCCCTCGGGCTTGAGGGTCAGGGTGTCGACGGTGGCCTTGTCTACCGCCTCCTTGCCGAAGGGCCAGTCCAGCAGCTCGCCCTTGCCCCACATCGTCGTCTGGTCGGTGTAGTTGCCGTGGTACGCGTGGCCGGAGGCGCCCGTCAGGTTGATGTAGCGGGACTTGTCGAGGTCGTTGAGGTTGACGACCATCCGCATGGAGGGCACCCAGGTGACCCCGTAGCCGCTGGAGGCGTTCCAGCCGGTCGCGTTGACGGTGGCCTCGCCGCCGCCCAGGTTCCACGGGCCGCGGTTGAGGAGCCACTGCATGTAGCCGGGGCCCTCGGTGCCGATCGTCTGGTTCTTCAGCGTCAGCTGGTGCAGGCGGCCCCAGCTCCAGGTGGACTGGTCCTTGCCGAGCTTGGCCGTCAGCTCCCAGCGGGCGTCCTCCATGGCCCGTGCGAACAGCTCGTCGCGGGTGGTGACCGCCGGGGCGGTGATGCTCTTCTTCGGCGAGCTCCACCAGGGGGACTTCTCGTCCTTGACGAGGCGGCGGACCACCTCGAACCAGCGGTCGCCGCCGTCGGGCTGCGCCGAGTCGGAGCCGCGGGTGCCGCATTCGCGGACCGTCTTGGCGAGGTCGTCGGCCGGACCGGTGCCGTTGCTGCGCACGTTCATGCAACTGCCCTCGATGCGCAGCTCCTTCGGCATCTTGTCGCCGAAGGCCAGCTTGAGGATGTTGCGCCAGACCGCGTTGAAGTAGGCGGCGGCCGCGGAGTCGGGCTCCTGGGTGTAGTTCCAGCCGTCGAGGAGCTTCTGCGCGGAGCGCACGGCCGGATCCGAGACCTCGATCTTGGCCAGCATCGGGGTCAGCAGCGCGGCGATCTCGCTGCTGTTGTCCATCTGCATGGTGCGCATGTCGTCGGTCGAGATCTTGCCGCTGTCCTTGATCTTCGCCTCGATGAGGTCGTTGATCCGCTGGCTGCGGGCGCCGTAGCCCCAGTCGGTGGTCAGCAGGTTCGGGTACTTGCCCGCGCCGGTGCCCGGCTCGGCCACGGCCTGGTTGGCGGTGACGATGTAGCCGCGGGAGGGGTTGAAGTCCCAGGGCAGCTCGTTCTGCGGGATGTAGCCGTCCTTGCCGTCCTTGCCGGCCTTCCAGGCGTACTTGGAGTCCCAGCCGGGGGCCGGCATGCGGCCGTCGCCCTGGCCGCGGACCGGGATCCGGCCCGGGGCCTGGTAGCCGATGTTGCCCTTGTTGTCGGCGTAGATCATGTTCTGCGAGGGGACCTCGAAGTCGGCTGCCGCCTGGCGGAAGGCCGCGAAGTCCTTCGCCCTGTCGAGCTTGAAGACCGCGTCCATCGACTTGCCCGGGTCCAGGGCGGTCCAGCGCAGGGCCACGGCGTAGCCGTCGCCGCGGTCGGGGGCGGAGCTCGCGACGGGAGCGCGGTCGCCCACCGAGGCGAGCTCCTCGCTGCGGTCGGAGATCAGCGGACCGTTGTTGGTGGTGCGGACGGTGATCTTCTTGCTTGTGCCGCCCGCGATCTTGATGACCTCTTCGCGGGTGGCGAAGGGGACCACCTTGTTGTCGTAGACGTAGCCCTCGGGCCTCACCTGCTCCAGGTAGAGGTCGGTGACGTCCGCGCCGAGGTTGGTCATGCCCCAGGCGATGTCGGCGTTGTGGCCTATGACGACGCCGGGCATGCCGGAGAAGGTGAAGCCGGCCACGTCGTACTGGCAGCGCTCCGAGGCCGCGCGGCAGTGCAGGCCCATCTGGTACCAGACCGAGGGCAGCTGCGGGGACAGGTGCGGGTCGTTCGCGAGCAGCGGCTTGCCGGTGGTCGTGTAGCGGCCCGAGACGACCCAGGAGTTCGAACCGATGCCGCTGCCGTTGGGGCCGAGGATCGCGGGGATCTCGTCCAGGGTCTCGGCGAGCGAGGTGAGCTGGGTGCGCAGGCCCACGGTCGCGCCCTGCGCGGTGGCGTTGTCGGCGAGCCCGGTGGACGATCCGGCGGCGGAGTTCGCGGAGACCGGCGAAGCGGGAGCGCTGCCGGAGCCCGAGCCGCCGGCGGAGCCGCCGCCCGTGGAACCGGCGCCGGCGGAGCCGCCCTGGGGCGTGTACTTGCCGCCGTCGACCTTGCCGCCGTCGACGATCGGCCTGTTCCGGTCGTAGGGGTACGGCGGGTAGAGCTCGTCGATCTGCGCCGGCGTGAGCTTGCTCGCCATCAGCGCGCGGTCGATCTCGTCCTGCATGTTGCCGCGCAGGTCCCAGGCCATCGCCTTGAGCCAGGCCACCGAGTCCACCGGCGTCCACTGCTCGGGCCGGTAGCCGTCGCTCAGCTTGAGGGCGGCGTGCTCGACGGAGAGGTCCTTGCCGGACTTCCCCTTCAGGTACGCGTTGACCCCGTCGGCGTAGGCCTGCAGGTACTTCTTCGTGGGCTCCGAGAGCTTGGTGTCGTACTCGGCCTGGGCCACCTGGCGCCAGCCCAGCGTGCGCAGGAAGGCGTCGGTCTCCACCTGGCCCGCGCCGAACATCTCGGAGAGCCGGCCCGAGGTCATGTGACGGCGTACGTCCATTTCCCAGAACCGGTCCTGCGCGTGCACGAAGCCCTGCGCGCGGAAGAGGTCTTCGTCGCTGTCGGCGTAGAGCTGGGGGATCCCGTGCTCGTCGCGCTTGACGTCCACGGTCCCGGCGAGGCCCGGCACCTTGAGGGATCCGGTCGTCTGGGGGAAGGAGGCGCGCACGCTGTCCACGCTCCAGTACGCCCCGTAGCCGAGGCCCGCGAAGAGAGCCAGGACCAGAACGAGCACGATCAGACGGGCGCGTCGTCCCTTCTTCTTGACGGGAGGAGCGGATTCGTTGGCGGGCATCGCTGTCCTTAGAGGGGCAGGGTGGTCCTGGGAGTGCTGGGAGCAACCATAGGCGCAGGACCGTACTCGTTGATCCGCCAGGGGTCGGGCTGCCGAGGACAAGGGCGGAGCGCCGTTTCACAATGTGGGTATCACGTAAAGACTCCGTCAAAGATTAGGTAAAGTAACGAAGTACTTGCCGGATGCGCCCGCCCGGGAGGAACGATCCGCCGGGCGTGCTACGAGGAAAGGGCCGCCCGCTGACTGTCCACACGCTCAATGAGCTTCTGCTGGTCTGCTCGCTCGTGCTGCTCGTCGCCGTCGCGGCGGTACGCATCTCTTCACGCAGCGGCCTTCCCAGCCTGCTCATCTACCTCGGCATAGGCATCGCGATAGGCCAGGACGGCATCGGCAACGTCGTATTCGACAACGCCGAGCTGACTCAGGTCATCGGTTATGCCGCGCTCGTCGTGATCCTCGCCGAGGGTGGTCTGGGCACCAAGTGGAAAGAGATCAAGCCGGCCCTCCCGGCGGCGGTCACGCTGTCGCTGGTGGGCGTCGCGATCAGTGTGGGCATCACGGCCGCGGGGGCGCACTACCTCGTCGGCCTGGAGTGGCGCCAGGCCCTTCTGATCGGCGCGGTCGTCTCCTCGACCGATGCCGCGGCCGTGTTCTCGGTCCTGCGCAAGGTCCCGCTCCCCTCCCGGATCACGGGTGTGCTGGAGGCGGAGTCCGGCTTCAATGACGCACCCGTCGTCATCCTGGTCGTGGCCTTCTCGACGGTGGGGCCGGTGGACCAGTGGTACGTCCTCCTCGGAACGATCGCCTTGGAGCTGGCGATCGGCGCCGCGATCGGCCTGACGGTCGGTTTCCTCGGCGCGTACGGCCTGCGGCACGTGGCACTGCCCGCCTCGGGCCTCTACCCGATCGCCGTGATGGCCATCGCCGTGACGGCGTACGCGGCCGGCGCGATGGCGCACGGTTCCGGCTTCCTCGCCGTCTACCTGGCCGCGATGCTGCTCGGGAACGCGAAGCTCCCGCACTGGCCGGCCACGCGGGGGTTCGCGGACGGGCTCGGCTGGATCGCCCAGATCGGCATGTTCGTGCTGCTGGGCCTGCTGGTCACGCCGCACGAGCTGGTGCACGACTTCTGGCCGGCCGTGGTCATCGGGCTGGTGCTGACGATGGTGGCGCGGCCGCTGGAGGTCTTCGTCAGCCTGCTGCCCTTCCGGATCCCGTGGCAGGAGCAGGTCCTGATGTCGTGGGCCGGCCTGCGCGGCGCCGTGCCCATCATCCTGGCGACGATCCCGATGGTGTCCGGGATCGAGGGCAGCGACCGGGTCTTCAACATCGTCTTCGTGCTGGTCGTCGTCTACACCCTGGTGCAGGGGCCGACCCTGCCGTGGCTGGCGCGCACGCTCCGGCTCGGGGACTCGGAGGAGTCCGCCTCGGATCTCGGCATCGAGTCGGCGCCGCTGGAGAAGCTGCGCGGGCACCTGCTCTCCTTCGCGATCCCGCCCGCCTCGCGGATGCACGGGGTCGAGGTGGGTGAGCTGCGCCTGCCGTCGGGGGCGTCGGTGACGCTCGTGGTCCGGGACGCCAAGAGCTTCGTACCGGCGCCGTCGACGGTGCTGCGGCGCGGGGACGAACTGCTGGTCGTCGCGACCGACCCGGTGCGGGACGCCGCCGAGGCGCGGCTGCGGGCGGTGGCGCTGGGCGGCAAGCTGGCCGGGTGGCTGGGGACGGGCGGGCACGGACCCGCGGGGCGGCGGTGATCGAACGGCCCCGCGGCCGTGGCCCGGTCCGGTGCGGGCGGGCAGCGCCCCGCACGTCGGAGCGCCGTTCTCGTTCCGCCGTCTCCGCCGGCGTTTGACCCGGTATGGCCGCGCACGGCGGTCCGTCGCGCGAAGCCCGCGTCAATCCCAGGTGAGGGTAGGCGTTGTCGCCGTAATCACAGGGCGTGACCGAGGCTTTCCCTGTACGATGAAGGCACACCAGATCGAACCAACTCTGCCTGACGCAGAGCTGGCGCGACCGCAAAGCGGCCGTGGCACCCTCCCGCAGTGGGCGCCCAGGTATCACTCGGTTCTGCGCAAGAGGACAGCTCTCGGGGCTCCCACATGTACGGGTGCGGTCGCTCACGAGGCGGCGCACCGTCCGCAGACGGGGACGCTCTACCAGGCAGCGGAAAGGCAAGGCCGTGACATCCGCGGTCACGACCGACACGTCCGCCCGCCCCGGTTACGGGCAGCTCCTGCGCACTCCCGGCGCCCTCGGCTTCGTACTCCCCGGCTTCGCCGCCCGGCTCCCCTTCGGCATGCTGACCATCAGCATCCTGCTGCTCATCCAGCACACCACCGGCTCCTACGGCAGCGCGGGCGTCGTCGCCGCCGTCACCGGCATCTCGATGGCGCTGTCCGCCCCCCTGATGGGCATCTTCACCGACCGGCTCGGCCAGAGCGCCGTCCTGGTGCCGGTGGTCCTCACGCACGCCACCGCCGTCAGCGGCCTCGCCGCACTCGCCCTGATGGGCGCGCCGGTGTGGGCCCTGGCGCTCGCGGCCGTCCCGGCCGGCGCCTCGGTGCCGCAGGTCGGGCCGATGGTCCGGGCCCGCTGGGCGGCCAGGCTCGAAGGTTCGCCCCTGCTGCCGACGGCCGCGGCCTTCGAGTCCGTCACCGACGAGTTCACCTTCGTCGTCGGCCCGGTCCTGGCGACCGCGCTGTGCACCGGCGTCCACCCGGCCGCCGGCCTGGTCACCGAGGCCACGCTGACGCTGCTCGGCGGCCTGCTCTTCGCGGCCCGCCGGGCCACCCAGCCCAAGCCGCACGCCCCGTCGGCCACCGGTGAGAAGCGCGCCTTCGCGCTGTCCTACCCCGGCCTGCGCGTCCTGATCTTCGCCTTCCTCGGGATCGGCGCCGTCTTCGGCGGCATGCAGGTCTCGCTCGCCGCCTTCTCCAACGAGATCGGCAACCCGGGCGCGAACGGCCTGCTCTACGGCGTCTTCGCGGCCGGCAACATGATCGCGGGCATCGTCTGCGGTGCGGTCGCCTGGAAGATCGGCCCGCGCCGCCGGCTGATCCTCGGCTACCTGGGCCTGACCGCCGCGGCGTCGGTCCTGTGGGCCGCCGACTCGATGATCGTGCTGGGCGCGCTCGGCCTGGTCGTCGGCCTCTTCATCGCCCCGGCCCTGATCACCGGTTACACGATGGTCGAGCAGCTCGTACCGGCCGGCGCCCGGACCGAGGCCTTCACCTGGCTGACCGGTTCCATCGCCTTCGGCCAGGCCATCGCCGTCACGCTGGCCGGCCGCCTGACGGACGCGCACGGTTCCTCGTACGGCTTCCTGGTCCCCATGGCGGCCACCGCGCTCGCACTGGTCACCCTGCTGGCCCTGCGCGCGAAGCTGGCGCCGAAGGCCCCGAGCCGGATCGTGAACACCTCCGCGCCGGCCGCGCCGTCGCAGCCCGCGGCGGAGGCGCGCGGCCGGGTGAACGAGCGTGGGATGGGTCACCGCAGGCCGGTGACGGTGGACTGATCCGCCGGAATACGTCACCATGGAGCGTCGTTAGCACTCATTGAGTGAGAGTGCCAGGAGGAAATTCGTGCCGACCTACCAGTACCAGTGCACCGAGTGCGGTGAGGGCCTTGAGGCCGTGCAGAAGTTCACCGATGACGCGCTGACCGCGTGCCCGAACTGTGACGGACGCCTGAAGAAGGTGTTCTCCGCGGTCGGCATCGTCTTCAAGGGATCCGGTTTCTACCGGAACGACAGCCGCGGCGCTTCGTCGAGCAGCACCCCCGCCTCGAAGCCCGCCCCGTCGTCGACGACGTCGGCCCCCGCCGCCGCGTCTGCCGCTTCGTCCTCCTCGGCGTCGTCGGGCACGAGCAGCAGCTCCACCTCGGCTGCCTGACCGCTCCGCGCCGGACCCCGCCGCCCCTTCGGGCAGCGGGGTCTTCGGCATGCCCGGTTAGGGTGTGGTCCATGGTGAACGCAGAGATCGGTGTCATCGGCGGCTCGGGCTTCTACTCCTTCCTGGAGGACGTCTCCGAGGTCCCGGTGGAAACCCCGTACGGGCCTCCCAGCGACTGCCTGTACGTCGGTGAGCTGGCCGGCCGCCAGGTGGCCTTCCTGCCGCGGCACGGGCGCAGCCACACCGTCCCGCCGCACAGGATCAACTACCGGGCCA
Source organism: Streptomyces sp. CB00455 (assembly GCF_001905445.1). GTDB lineage: Bacteria > Actinomycetota > Actinomycetes > Streptomycetales > Streptomycetaceae > Streptomyces. The sequence continues at coordinate 174,450 of NZ_LIVQ01000006.1, forward strand.
ACCTGTGGGCGCTGCGCTCGGTCGGTGTCCGCCAGGTGCTGGGCCCGTGCGCGGTCGGCGGCCTGCGCGCCGAGTACGGCCCGGGCACGCTCCTCGTTCCCGACCAGCTCGTCGACCGTACGAAGTCGCGGGCACAGACCTTCTTCAACGGGGAGCCACTGCCCGACGGCAGCGTCCCGAACGTCGTGCACACCACCTTCGCGGACCCGTACTGCCCGGTGGGGCGCGGGGTGGCGCTGGCGGCCGCGCGGGGCCGCGACTGGGAACCCGTGGACGGCGGCACGATGGTCGTCATCGAGGGCCCGCGGTTCTCGACGCGCGCCGAGTCGCGCTGGCACGCGGCGGCGGGCTGGTCCGTGGTCGGCATGACCGGGCACCCTGAGGCGGTCCTAGCCCGGGAACTGGGGCTCTGCTACACCTCGATGGCGCTGGTCACGGACCTGGACGCGGGTGCAGAGACGGGCGAGGGCGTCTCCCACACGGAGGTCCTCAAGGTCTTCGGCGAGAATGTCGGCCGGCTGCGCGAGGTCCTCTTCGACGCGGTGGCCGCGCTCCCGGCGACGGAATCCCGGGCCTGCCTGTGCACGCACGCCCATGACGGGTGGGACCTGGGGATCGAGCTGCCGTAGGGCCCCGCCCGCCCCGGGGGTGACCCGTGGGGGTGACGGGGTTGTCCACAAGGCGGGGGTCGTCCACAGGGCGGAGCGGGATCGGGCGGAAGGCCGGATCGTGGGCGGTGTCCGGGCGCAGGGTCCGGGCACAGCGACTCGATCCGTCTGGTGGTGGCCCTCATGTCCCGTACGTCCGTGCCCTTTTCGGCGTCTTGCGACCCGCCCCCCGCAGCCCCTGTGCCGGGCTCGCCCCGAGCCTCCTCGCCGGGCCTCCCGGCGCGCACCTCCCAAGGCTTCCCGGCGGGCTCGTCCCAGGGCGTCCCGCCGGGCTTTTCGTCCGGTTCTTCGCCCGGCCCTTCGTCCGGTTCTCCGTCCGGTTCTCCGTCCGGCTCCGCGCCGGCCCCGTCCGTGGCGTTCTCTCCCGGCGACTTCCCGGGTGCCTGCTCTTCCACGTGTCCCCCCGCGCGGCCCGTCCCGCCGTTTCCGCCGCTGCGGGTCGGGCGGGACGGGGACCGGCTGCGCCGGGCCCTGAGGCGGCGGCGCAGGGCCATCGCGGCGGGACTGGCCGTCGCGGCGGCGGCGCTGGCCGTGGGCGGGACGGAGGCCCAGGCCTCCCGGGCCGCGCCGCCGCCCGAAGTGAAACCGTCGCCCGCGGCGGTGCGTACGGTGTCGGCCCCGGTGCGCATCGCGGACGCGGCGACGGTGCGGCTGCTGCGCCCCGGCGACCGGGTCGACGTGGTGGCGGCCGAGCGGGCGGGGCCGCCGCGGCTGGTGGCGGCCGGGGCGCGCGTCGCCGCCGTTCCCCCTGCGGAGCAGGACGCCCGGGACGGCGGGGCGCTGGTGGTCCTGTCGGTGCCCCGGGACACCGCGCGGGAGCTCGTGGGGGCGGGCACGACGGCCCGACTGGCGGTGACGTTGTGCTGATGCGCACGGGCGGGCGGTCAAGTCCCCACGGAACGGACCTCGCGGGGACAGGCCGCGCCCGGACTGCCGTAGCTTTCGGAGGCATTGGCTCCGTGTTCTGCATATGTGAAGAAAGGCTCAGTGGTGAGCGAGAAGAAGCAGGAGAGCGTCCTGGCGGGCTTCAAAGCCTTCCTGATGCGCGGCAACGTGGTCGACCTCGCGGTCGCCGTGGTCATCGGCGCGGCGTTCACGAACATCGTGAACTCCATCGTCAAGGGGATCATCAGCCCGCTGGTGGGAGCCATCGGGACGAAGAACCTGGACGTCTACAAGTCCTGCCTGAAGAACCCCTGCGGCCTCGACGCGAGCGGTCAGCCCACCGGTGTCGAGATCCTCTGGGGGTCGGTGCTCAACGCGGCGCTCACCTTCCTGATCACCGCTGCCGTCGTGTACTTCCTGATGGTGCTGCCGATGGCGAAGTACCTCGCGAAGATGGAGGCGCGCCGCAAGGCGAAGGAGGGCGTGCAGGAGACCATGGAGATCACCGAGCTGGAGGTGCTCAAGGAGATCCGGGACACGCTGGTCGCCCAGCGCGCCGCGAATGGCGGGGGCAGCGTCGCTCCGGGGTCGCGCGACGCGTTCTAGCGGCGGCCGCCGCCCCGGCGGTTCAGATGTGGTGCGGGGGCTTCTCGTCGAGGAAGCGGGCCAGGTCCGCCGCGCTCCCGCCGGAGGGCGGCCGCTCGCCCCAGCCCCGGTCGGTGTCGTCCGAGGACTGCTGGTCCAGCGGGTCGTCGAAGACGAGCCGTGCCTTGGGCCGGGGCTTGCCGGTCTCGGGCACGGGAGGGACGCCGGTCTGCGCGGGCTGCGGGTCGGAGCCGGGGGCGGTGCTCATGCCTCCAGGGTACGGCCGGGGCGGCCGCGCCTTCCCCGCCCGGCTCCGCCCCCGTGTCCGGTGCCGGTCAGCCCCGCCGGGACCGCCGCCACCGGGACCGCCGGCGTCCGCACCGCCGGGGCGGACCGGCACCGGTCCGCCCGGGCTACCGCCCGGGTCCGGGCCGCGCGTCCGGGCCGCCGGCGCCCGCTTCCTCTGGTCTGCTGGCGGGTATGTCCTACACCCGCATGACCGCCCGCAACCGCGCCGAGGACCACCGCGCGTCCACCCCGCTGGAGCTGTTCTTCGACCTCTGCTTCGTCGTCGCGATCGCGCAGGCCGGTGCCCGATTGGTGCACGCGCTGGCCGAGGGGCATCCCGGCGCCGGGGTCACCGGCTATTTCTTGGTCTTCTTCGGCGTGTGGTGGGCCTGGATGAACTTCACGTGGTTCGCCTCCGCCTACGACTGCGACGACGTCCCCTACCGGATCGCCACGCTCGTCCAGATCGCCGGCGTGCTGGTCTACGCGGCCGGGGTGGGTCGCGCCTTCGACGGGAACGACTGGAGGGTGGCCGTCATCGGCTACCTGATCATGCGCGTGGCGCTCACCGCGCAGTGGCTGCGCGCCGCCGCAGGAGAGAGCGGAGCGGCCCGCACGGCCGCGCTGACGTACGCGGCGGGCCTGGTCCTGTGCCAGGCCGGCTGGGTGGCGCTGCTGTTCGCCCCCGAGGGCTGGCGGCGCTGGCTGTTCCTGGTGCTGGTGGTGTGCGAGCTGCTGGTCCCGGTCGTCGCCGAACGCGGCCACCAGACGCCGTGGCACGCCCACCACATCGCGGAGCGGTACGGCCTGTTCACCATCATCGTGCTCGGCGAGACGATCGCCGCGAGCACGGTGGCGGTGAAGTCGGCGATCGACGAGCACGAGGCGCTTGGCGAGTTGCTGCCCCTCGCCGCCGGCGGCCTGCTGATCGTCTTCGCGGCTTGGTGGATCTACTTCGCGGTGCCGATGCACGAGCGGCTCATCTCCAACCGGGTGGCCATCCCGTGGGGTTACGGCCACCTGCTGATCTTCGCCTCGGGCGCGGCGATCGGCGCGGGCATCGAGGTCGCCGTCGAGCACGCGGTGGGGAAGGCGCACATCTCCCAGCTCGCCGCGAACGCCTCCGTCACCGTCCCGACCGCGCTGTTCCTGATCATGGTGTGGCTGCTGCACTCCCGGCACTTCAAGCGCGGCCCGGCCCAGCAGCTGATCCTGCCGCTCTCCGCCGCCGCCGTCCTCGCCTGCACCTGGTCGGGCACGTACGCGGTCCTCTACGCGGGCCTGGTCGCCACCGCCACGGTGGCGGTCGGCGTGACCCTCTCGGAGAGGCCCGCAGCGCACCACCCGACCCCGCCGGCGGTCGGGGCACGGCGCTGACGAGAAGGGCGCGCGGGCAGCGGCGCGGGGCCGTTCGCGGCGCCGCACCCGTCACCCCCGCGCCCCCCGGCCGTTCTCCAGCGCAGGACGACGCGTCACCACTGGAGGCAGGCCATGACACTCCCGGCACCACGACACGGCACCGGCGCCGCCGACCCCGCCGCCCCCGGACGGGAGCTGGCCGAGCCGGGTTTCTGGCAACTCCCCCCGGAGCGCCGCCTGGCGGCCTTCGCCCGCCTGCGCGCCCTGGACTCCCCCGTCTTCGTCCCCGAAGGGCCGGGCCACTGGGCCCTCGTGCGGCACGCCCAGGTCCAGGAGGCCAGCCGTCTGCCCAAGGTCTTCGCGAGCGCCCCCGGCGTGACCACCCCCGAGCCGGCTCGCTGGGTGCGGGCCCTGTTCGGGGACTCGATGGTCAATCTGGACGGCGCCGACCACGCCCAGTTGCGCAAGATCGTCCAGCGGGCCTTCACGCCCCGTCTGCTGGCGGCCGCCGAGGAGGACATCCACGCGGTGGCCGCCCGCATCGTGGACGACGTCCTCACCGGGCAGCCCGACGAGTTCGTCTCGGCGGTGGCCTCACGGCTGCCCCTGGAGGTCATCTGCAACATGATGGGCATCCCGGAGCACTACCGGGCGGAGATCGCCGACCGGGTCGACCACGCCTCGGAGAACATCGGCGTGGAGCGCGGGCTGGCCGCCCGGCTGCGGATGCCCGGCCGCGGGCTGCGCGCGCTCGCCCGGATGCAGCGGATGGTCGCCCGCATCGGACGGGAGCGGCGCAAGAACCCCACGGACGACCTGATCTCGGCGCTGGTGTGCGCGAATGTCGACGGCCAGGCCCTCGGGACCCGCCAGCTCGGCGCGTTCTTCTCCCTGCTGATGGTGGCGGGGGTGGAGACCACGCGCAACGCGATCACGCACGGCCTGACCCTGCTGACCGACCATCCGGACCAACGGGACCTGCTGCTGTCGGACTTCGAGAAGTACGCCGACGGGGCGGTGGACGAGATGATCCGCCACTCGACCCCGATCATCCAGTTCCGCCGGACGGTCGCCGCCGAACACACCCTGGGCGGGCACCTGTTCCGCCCGGGCGACAAGGTGGTCCTCTACTACGCCTCCGCCAACCGCGACGAGGCCGTCTTCCCCGACCCCGACGCCTTCGACATCACCCGTTCCCCCAACCCGCACCTGGGGTTCGGCGGCGGCGGCCCGCACTTCTGCCTGGGGGCACACCTGGCGAGGGTCGAGATGAAGGCGCTGTTCCGCCAGTTGCTGACCCGGCCGGTCGGGCTGCGGGCGGTCGGACTGCCGGACTTCGCGGGGTCGAACTTCGACAACCGGGTCCGCTCGCTGAAGTTCGCCTTCGAACGGCCCTGAGCCCGCCCTCGGAGGGGTCGGCCGCCGGGCGGGCCGGCAGCCCGGCGGGGTCCCCCGGACGAGGTCCGGGGGGCGACCTCGGGTCACGCATCCGGTGCGGCGGCTACTTCTGCAGGCGCCGCACGGCGAGGACGCAGTGGGCGCTGCTGGTCAGCACCGACTCGTCGCCCGCGAACTCCTGGAGGGTCCTGGCGTCGACCGGCCGGCCGGGGACCGCCTCGGGCCAGGCGCGCGTGGCGAAGAGGAAGTACGCCTGCCCGCTCTCGTCCGCGGCGGCGACCCACTCGTCGGGGGCGGTGCACTGGGCGTTCATCCCGGGCAGGGTGAGCGCGATCTGGTTGCCCTCCAGCAGGATCTGCACGGGGAAGGCGGCCGGGTTGCGGGTGCCGTCCATGACGACGTCGCCGATGGGAAGGCCGATCTCCTCCAGCAGCCCCCGGGCCGCGGCCTCCCCGGCCTCCCGGCCCTGCGGTCCGTCACCGAGGCTGTAGGCGAGGAGGTAGGGGATGTCGTGGGCCTCGGAGGGGTCGCCGATCCAGGCGAGCACCGAAAGGGTGCCGAGCTGGGACCGGTCGATTTCGGCTTGAGTAGAAGTCATGCGCCGCACCCTAGTGGGATCTCCCGGGTGCCTTTCCGGCCTTTCACCCGGGCGGGTTAGACGGCCCAGAATCCCTCTCCGGTATTCGCCTGCACGTTCGCGTCCTGGTACTGGAGCCGCACGACGCGCACGTTTTCCGGGATTTCGAACACCACCCAGCCTTCGGCCCGCTCACCCACCGCGAGGGAATCGAAGACGAGCGGTTTGCCGGTCGTCAGTTCGCCGGTGGGCACCACCGGGTGGCGCTGCCCCGCGCTGTCGTGCGCCCACATGTGCCCGAGGGACCCGTAGGCGGACCCGCCGACGTTGACGAAGGACATCGAGGCGGCCACCCAGCGCTTCCCCGCCGGCGGCGCGAAGTCCTTCTCCACACTGACCGCCGGGTCCACGTACGCGCGCAGCTCGGCCTGTAGGTGCCGCCCGACCTGGGCGCCGTGCACCCGAACGGACTCGCCCACACGGGCGACCTTCACCCCGTCGCGCCCGGGGTCCTCCCCGGCGGCCCCCGGCGCCCCGTCGTCCCCCGGCACGGCCGGCGCCGCCGCGGGCGCGAGGGCGGCTTGCTCCGGTGCGCCCTGGCAGGCCGTGGCACCGAACAGCAGCAGCGGCAGGAGCGCGCCCGCGAGGACGGGGAGACGGGCGGGAAAGCGGACGGGAAAGAAGCCGGGAAAGCGGGCGGAAGCGGCGGACTGGCGCATGCGGGATCCCTCCGGGGACGTATTTCGGCCAGTCTCACGCGCCCGAGCGGGCAATTGCACACACCGACACGAGCACGTGGAGCCGGTTGCCGCCCAACTGCCAGCACAATGCGTTCCGGCGGAATCCCGCCCCCGCATCCACCGGAGGAACGATGGGTATTCACGGAACGCGCATGGCCCTCGCAGGACTGGCGGCCCTGGCCGCCACGGCGGTGTTCACGGCGCCCGCCGGCGCCACCTCTTTCGACCAGGGAATTACCGTACGGTCGTACGGTCACATTTCAGAGGACGGCGCGGTCACCGTTTCCGGCACCTACCACTGCAACACCCCGTCCCCCAGGGGGAAGGTGCAGATCGCGGCGGCCGTCGTCCAGGGCGGCACGCGGCTGGCCTTCGGCGGCGGGGAGGCGGAGTGCGACGGTCGGGAGCACGCGTGGGAGGCCACCGGCTCGCTGCGTTACACCCCGGACGTCCACCCCGGCCCGGCGGTGGCCGAGGCCCGGCTCAACGAGATCCACTTCTCGGGTCTGATGCCGCGCTCGATCGACACGGTCGCGGAGGACCGCCGGGACATCCGGCTGATCGCCCAGTCCTAGGACGAGGACGAGGTGTCCCGTCGATCGGGCGGAGCAGCCCCCGGCCCCGGCCCGACCGGCAGGACGTCCCCCGCGCGCAGCGGCCCGGACGCGCCCGGCCGGTAGCCGCCGCTACCGGCACTCGGGCGCGACGCCCGTCATCGACATGAAGGCGACCGGCCCGCACCCGGGCTCCGGGTGCGGGCTCCCCGTCGTCCCGTCCACGGCCCCCGACAGCCCCAGCAGGGATACGCCAAGCAGGAGCAGGGCCAGGATGCCCGTCGCGGCGCCCTTGCTCAGCCTGCGCACGTCACGATCCGTTTCATGCTCCGCATCATCACCCGGCCGTCCGCACTCCACAACTCGGCGTGACCGTCCGCTCACCACCCGCCCCGGGGGCCGCCCGTGGCGTCGAACTCGCACCACACCGCCTTGCCGTCGCCCCGGGACTCCACGCCCCAGTGCGTGGCCAGCGCGTCCACCAGCAGCAGCCCGCGCCCCGTGGTGGCCGCCTCGCCCGGGGAGCGCCGCCGCGGCCACACGCTGGAGCGGTCCTTGACCCACAGCCGGATCCTGCGGACCGGCTCCGGCAGCACCTCCATGGTCAGCACCGCTCCCCCGTCCGTGTGCAGCAGGGCGTTGACCAGCAGCTCCCCCGCCGCCAGCTCCACGTCGTCGGCCAGATCCGGCATGCCCCAGTCGCGCAGGGCCTGCCGCAGCGCGTAGCGGGCCTCGGAGAGCCCCTCCGGGTCGGCCTGGTGGACGTACTGGTGGATGCGGGGGGCCCGGTGGGTGCCCGGGTCGGGGGCCCGCCGCAGCACCAGCAGGGCCACGTCGTCACCGGAGCCCCAGCGCTCCCAGAGCCGGTCCAGGAGGTGATCGGCGAGCGCCCCCGCCCCCTGGGGGCCGCTGCGGACCGCGTGGGCGAGGGCTTCCATGCCCTGCGTGATGGCCGTCCCCGGCTCCTCCACCAGGCCGTCCGTGCACAGCACCAGGGTCTCCCCGGGGACCAGGTCCAGGCGGGTCTCGGGGAACTCCTCCTGTGCGAAGACCGAGGCCAGGCCCAGCGGCAGGCCGCCCCGCACGTTCGGCCAGCCCGTCCGCCCGTCCGTGTGCCGGATCAGCGGGCCGATGTGCCCGGCGCGCACGGCCCGTACGCCGCCGGTCTCCAGGTCCACCTGGGCGTACATGCACGTCGCGAAGCGCTCGGTGTCCAGTTCCGCCAGGAACCGCGAGGCCCGGGCCAGCACGGTCGACGGGGGATGGCCCTCCCCCGCGTACGCCCGCAGCGCGATCCGCAACTGGCCCATGATGGCCGCCGCGTGCGTGTCGTGGCCCTGGACGTCGCCGACCACGATTCCGACCCGGTCGCGGGGCAGCGCGATCACGTCGTACCAGTCCCCGCCGACCTCCCGCCCGCTCCAGGCGGAGTGGTAGCGGACCGCGATCTCCCCGCCGGTGATCTCGGGGATGCGGCGCGGCAGCATGGCGGCCTGCAGGCCCGTCGCGAACTCCCGCTCCTGGTCGAAGAGGAGCGCCCGCTGGAGCGACTGCGCCACGATGCCCGCCAGGCCCAGGCACAGGTTGCGCTCCTCCGGGCTGAACTCGCTGCGCCGCCGGTAGAACAGCACCAGCCCGCCGATGGCCTTGGCCTGCGCGATCAGCGGCAGGTAGGCGGCCGCGTCGTACTGGATGCGGGCCAGGTACTCCCGGAGCAGCGGGAACTCCTCGCCGAGTGCGGTGAGCGAGGTGACGAACCGTGCCTGCCGGGTGAGCACCGCGTGCGACAGCGGCAGCGAGCCGTCCAGCCGGGTCAGGTTCCGCTCGCCGAGGATCTCCAGCGTTTCGCCGCTGAGCGCGATCATCTTGATGGTGCCGCCCTCGACGAGCCCCAGGGCCAGCCCGTCCGCGCCCAGCCGCTCCAGTGCCCCCGCCCCGGTCAGGGCGGCCGTGACGTCGTCGACCGTCACCGCCCGCGAGAGGGCCTCGGTGGTCCGCTGGACGATCGTCGTCTGCTGGGCGCGGGCCGTCTCCAGCTTGCGCAGCAGCGTGGCCTGGGCCAGCTCCCCCGTCGCGTCCCGGACGATCCCCACGATCCGGTACGGGTGCGCCGTACCGTCGCGCAGCACCCTGCCCTGCGTGTGCGTCCACTGGTCGCGGCCGTCGCGCCGCTGCACCGTGAAGTACGCGCCGTACGTCTCCTCGCCGTTCTCCAGGACCGCGACGACGGTGTCGGCGAGCCGGGTGCCGTCCTTCGCCGGGATCCGCAGCCCGAGTCCTTCGGGGGTGCCGTCGAACTCTCCCGGCTCCAGGTCGAAGACGGCCATCCCGGCCTCGTCCAGGGCCAGCGTGCCGGCGTCCAGGTCCCATTCGAAACTGCCCATGCCGTTCAGCGCGAGCCGTTCCCCCGGCCCCGTCACGGGGGACTGCCGGCCCTGCCCGGGCCCGTCGCGCTCCGCCGCTGCCACCAGACACACCACCTAACGGCCGGGCCAGCACGGCTGGGAGATCAGCCGCTCCCACTCCTCGTCAGGATGCCCCGGAAGGGTGCGTCCGGCCTCCCGCCAGCGCGAGACGAGGGAGAGGTAGATCGGCGGCTGGCCGGTGGGGGAGGCCGTCGCGTACGGGGCACGGTCGTACCCGGCGGACCTGGCCGCGGCGGGCTGTTCCGCGCGGCTGGCGGGAATGCGTACCCAGCCACGGCCCTGTGCTCGCTCCGCGTCCATCGCGGACCCCTCTCACCACGGATCTCACCGCAGATACGTCTTGGGATGCCCGGCTGCGGCCCGGTCGTGCCGCGCGTCCCCGGTGACGTCCGGCAGCGGGCCCCGGGCGCCGAGGCGCTTGCGGACTCCTGCGACCAGTCTCCCCGCCGTGAAGCCCGCGCCGTGCACGAATCGCATGGAAGGGCCGAATGAGGGAGCCGTCAGCAGCCCCGCGAAGAACAGACCCGGCCACGAGGACTCGAAACGGGGGCTCAGCTCCGGCGTGCGGCCGTCGCCCACCGTCGCCAGCGAGGCCCGCAGGCCCGCGTCGAGCAGCCCCAGCCGCTCCAGGTCCGGGGTGAAGCCGGTGGCGGCGATGACGTGCGCCGCGTCCAGCACCACGGACTCCCCCGACCTGGTGGTCAGCCCCAGCCTGGTCCGCTCGCCCACCGCCACCGCCCGGTGCAGGTGGTGCCCGAGCAGCGCGGGAACGCGCCGCTCGAAGCGGTCCCGCAGCCACCAGGCGCCGGCCGGGCCCAGCGCGGTCGCCGCGATCCGCTCGCGGGTGGGGGCGGGCAGCCGCCGCACCGCCCAGGGCAGCTCCGACCACGCCCAGCTGCGCCAGCCGGTGCCCAGCCCGCTGTGCGGCTCGCGCAGGGCGCGCAGCGGGGGCCGGCTCAGCGGCTGCGGCACGGTGTTCCAGTTCAGCCGCGAGCGCCGGGCGACCAGGCACGGCCGGGCGCCGGCCTCCGCCAGCAGGGTGGCGGTCTCCAGGGCCGCCTGCCCCGCGCCCAGCACGGCCACCTCGCGGCCGGCGAAGCGGGTGAGGTCCCGGTGGCCGCTGCTGTGCGAGTAGTGGCCCGGGGGCAGCTCCCGCAGCGCCGGCGGATGGTGGACGAAGGGCATCACCCCGACCGCGAGGGCGACCGTACGGGCGAGCAGTGGCGGTCCCTCGGCGGTGCGGACGAGGAAGCCGCCGCCCTGCGGGGTCACTTCCGTGACGGTCGCCTCCTCCACCTGCGGCGCGGCGCGGCGGGCGAACCACATCCCGTACGCGCTGAACGTGCCGATGGGCAGCGGAGTGCCGTGTTCCGCGGACAGTCCGCGGGTGGCGCAGTAGTCGGCCAGCGTGTATCGCCCTTCCGGAGCGGACAGGTTGGAGGACCAGGGCTCCGACTTCAGGTACATGCCGACGGGCATGTGGTCGCGCCAGGACGCCATGGGCCGCCCCAGCAGCCGTACGCCGAGTCCCGCGGCCGCCGCGTGCGCGGCGATCGACAGCCCGTACGGGCCCGCGCCGACCACCACGAGATCGTCCATCCGCCTCACGGCCGTTCCTCCCGCTCGATGGTCACCGCACCGGCCCGGGCAGCGGCCGGCCCGGACCCGCCCGGCAGCGGCCGGGACCGCCGCGCCCCGCCCGCCCCGCACACCCGCCGGCCCCCGGCCGCCGCGCGGGGCGGGCCGGGGGCGGCCGGCAGACCGGCGCAGGGCGTGGTCAACGGGTCACCAGCTCGTCGGGCTCCGCCGGGGCCTCGGGCGGTACCGGACGGGAGGCGCCCCCGCCCGGGGAGGCGGGCGGCTGCTCCCCGCCGCGCTGGCGCGGGGCGCGGGCCACGGCGCGCGCCGTGCGACGCCCCTGCGCGGGAACACCGCGCAGGGCGCGCGCCCCCTTGCCGAGGCCGCGGCCCAGGAAGGCGCCCACCATCGCCAGGAAGGGCAGCGGGTCGTCCCCGGCGAACCAGGCCGTCTCGACGCGCCCCCGTTCCGCCCCGGGCAACTCCCGCGCCGGCGCGGACGCGCTCCCGGCGGCGCCGGCCGCCGCGCCCGCCGCAGCCGCCTGCGCGGTGGGACCCGCCGCACCCCGCCGGGCCGGGGCGGGGCGGTGCGGCAGCGAGCGGCCGCGCACCGCCGCCAGCAGCGCGTAGTTCTCGGCGACGAACACCCGGCCCGGGCCGCCCGAGGGCGTCGGCACCTGCTGGCCGGTCAGGTCCAGGTACATGGCCTGTACGACGTCCAGCCCGGCCGCGTCCGTGAACAGCCGGAACTGCGCGCCCGGCCGGGGGTTGAAGTCCACCAGCCGGAAGGTGCCCCGCTCGTCCCGGCGGAAGTCCAGGTCCAGGATCCCCTGGTAGCCGAGGCGTTCGGCGAGCCGCAGACCCGCCTCCTCCACGGCCGGATCCGGCAGCCAGCGCCCCACCGCCGTCAGGCCCGTACGCACCGGCCAGGACAGCTCCTTGCGGCCCGACCCCGTGAGCAGCGGGTGGCCGCCCCGGGTGAAGGCGCCGTGGAAGAACCAGTCGGTGTCCGCTCCGGCCGGCAGGAACCGCTGCAGCAGCAGCCGGCTCCCGGCCTCGGCGGAGCGCTCGTACAGCCGGCGCGCCTCGGCGGTGGTGTGCACCAGGGTGGTGCTCCGCAAACCGGCCGCGGCCGGCAGCAGCCAGGGCCGGCTCCACTTGGCGATCACCGGCAAACCGAGCCGCCAGGCGGCCTCCGCGGCTTCGGCCCCGCTCGCCGGGACGACCGTCTCCGGGTGGGGGATGTCCCAGCGTGCGCAGAGCCGGGCGAGCTCCGCCTTGTCGGCGACCCGGGCGGGCAGGTTGTCGGGCTGATGGGGGATCCGGAAACGATCCGTCAGGACAGCGGCCGCGCGCGACACGGCGATCGCGCTCAGATCGTCCATGGCGACGAGCACCGCCGGCCGGCCGATCCGCTCCGACACCCCGGTCAGACAGTCCAGCAGCGCCTGCGGCGCCTCCGGGTCCAGCCCGCCGGCCGGCCCCGCGTGCACGGCGTGCAGGTACCGCGAACGCCCCATGGGGCCTCCCCCGGCCTCGACGACGGCATGGACCTCCACGCCTTTGCGGCCAAGGGATCTGACGGCGCCAAGGGTTCCGTGGTGGAACGGGTTGCGATCGAGTCTGAGCAGAACAGCGGGCACATGGTTGAGATGCGCGTGCATGGCAACGGTGTCTTTCACCTAGTCGGACCAAGCGGGGGTGGTGCGCACCTGCGAATGGCCTACGCGGCAGTCACCGAACAGGCCATTCGTCAGATCTGATGTCTAACGTCTTTGGTAAGCACACCGATTCAGGAAAGCTCGGGAGACGCCATGCCCAGACCACGCCGCCGACTGGCGAGCACCTGCATCGGTACGGTCGCGGCCGGACTGCTCGCCACCGGAGCCGCGCTCGCGGCACCCGGGAAGGACCAGTCCGGGGGCTCGGACATCGCCATGGGCGCCTACCTCGACTACGGGCCGTCCGGTGTGGCCCGCATCCCGTACCTGTCGCGCTGGCTGGGCGGCAGACAGATCCGGGTCGGCCACACCTACCTGCCCGGCGACCGGTGGGCGGGCATCGAGGGGAACGTCGGCTTCCTGCAGGACTGGGCCGACTGGCGGCGCGCCGAGGACGAGCGGATGTTCGTCCTCAACGTGCCCATGCAGGAGCACAACGAGGGCCGCGTGCCCGACCACCAGGTGGCGCAGCTGATCAGGGCGGGCGCCGGGGGCCTGTACGACCGGCACTTCAAGCGGCTGGCCGAGCGGCTGGTGGAGCTGGACGTACCGGACACAGTGATCGTGCTCGGCTGGGAGATGAACGGCAGCACCTACACGCACCGGTGCGGCCCCGATCCGGAGAACTGGAAGGCGTACTGGAGGCGCGTCGTCACCACGATGCGCTCGGTGCCCGGACAGGAGTTCACCTTCGACTTCGCTCCGAACAGGGGGACGGACGCCATCGGCTGGACCAGGTGCTACCCCGGCGACGACGTGGTCGACGTCATCGGCATGGACACCTACGACCAGGGTCCCGGCCGGAGCTTCGACGACCAGGTCACCCAGCCGTACGGTCTCCAGGAGCACGTCGACTTCGCGAAAGCACACGGCAAGCGGATCTCCTACCCGGAGTGGGGCCTGTTCCGGCGGGGGGACAATCCGGAATACGTCCGCCGCATGCTGAAGTGGATCGAGCAGCACAAGCCGCTCTACCACACCATCACCGACTACTGCCCGCACGGCGTGTGGCAGTGCAAGCAGAACCCGCAGTCCGCGAAGGTCTTCCGTGACGCGCTGACGCCGGAGAAGCCCGGCCCGGTGATCCCGACCCCGGTGGTGCCCACGCCCGTGGTGCCCACGCCGGTCGTCCCCACGCCCCACGTGCCCACACCGCAGGTCCCGAGCCCGCAGGTCCCGACGCCCCCGGTCCCCAAGCCCTCGCCCGTGACGCCGTCGCCGCAGGCCCCTGCTCCGACAACCCCGAGCCCGCTCGTCCCGTCGCCGCAGTCCCCGGCCCCGGTGAGTCCGAGCCCCGGGGTCCCGCTCCCCGCCACCCCGGTGCCGGTCACCCCCAGCCCGCAGCTCCCCACGCCACAGGTTCCGGTACAGACGTCCGAGCCCACACCGCAGCTCCCCACACCCGAGGCGCCGGACCCGACCCCGGCCCCGGTCCCCACGCCGGTCACGCCGAGCCCGGCAGCGCCGAGCCCCGTACCGAGCCCGGCCGTGCCGAAGCCCGAGCCCACACCGCCGCAGCCGCCGCAGCCGGCGAAGCCGGCGGTCAACACCATGCAGTGGTGTGTCCCGCTCAACTTCGGCGAATGGCTCTCCAGACTGGTCGGCAGGCAGTCGGTCTGCGTCCAGCTCGACTGGGGCAGGGCATCGGGCTTCTGGCCGTTCTAGACGGGTCATCGCACCCGCAGTTCGTTGAGCCGCGCCCGCCAGTCCCTGGCGGCCGGCAACGCCTCCCGCAGCGCGTCCACCGCCAGCCCGCGCCCCATCACCTGCGACTCGTGCAGCCGCAGCAGGGGCGCGAGCGCGGTGGTGGACAGCAGGAACCGCTGGTTGACCACCGTCCGCGGCCGCCAGTGGTTCTTGTACGGCTCACTGCCCCGCAGGAAGCTCACCACCGGGCGCCCCTCGGCGAGCGCCCGGCGGGCCTCGTGGCGCAGCAGCAGCGTCGCCACGTCCACCTTGCGCGTGCGCAGGTCCGGATCGGCGCCGTACAGGTAACCGCCGCTCAGTCCGGCGGACAGCAGCGTGACGTTGGCCGCCACCACTTCTCCGTCGAGTCGGAACTCCGTCAGCCGGCCCTCCCCGGCCCGCACCATCCGCCGGGTGGCCCGGGTCAGGTGCTCGGCGAAGCGCGGCCTGAGGTGCTCCGGGGTCACCCCGCGCCCGCGCCACTGCTTCTCGTGCAGCCGCAGCAGATTGCGCACCGCGCCCGGCACCTCCTGCTCGGAGACCTCGTGCTCTTCGATCCCGGTCGCGTCGGTCTTGCGGAGTTTGGCCCGGACCCGCTGGGCGCCGGAGGCCGGCATCCGCTTGACCAGCTCGTCGAAGGGCAGCGTGGGCAACTCCATGCAGGTGGAGTCGGTGAGCTTGCTGCGGACGCCGGGCCAGTGCCGGTACAGCGCCTCGGCAGCGGCGCCGGGCCGCACCTCGCGCAGGTCGACGACCGCCCGCCGCGCGGCCCGGTGCAGCCCCCGGGCCAGCGCCGGGACGACCTCGTCGGCGCACCGCGCGTCGACGAGCACGTCGAAGTAGTCGGTGATGGGTCCGCCGAGCGGCACGAGCAGCGGTAGCGGCCGGTGGACCAGCGTCAGCGCGGCCGCCCCGACCAGCTCCTCACCGCGCCGCACGAGGATGGTCCGCAGCCGGCCGTCCTTCCCGTACGACAGCCACCAGGAGTGCAGCCAGGCGTGGCTCTGGAAGGGGGTGGCGGTGGGGCAGGCGCGCAGGAGCCGGTTCCACGGCTCCTCCAGCGCTGCGAACTGCCGGGGATCGCGGCACAGCGTCACCGACAGGGCCCCGTCGGAGCCCGCGGTCATCGCGCGGACTCCTTCTCCTTGGTTTCGGTGTGCTCGCTCTGGGCGGGGAGCGAGGGGTACCCCTCCACCACCGGCTCGACGCCGGCCTGCGCCTCCTCCCTCCCCTTGCGGCGGCCGGGCCGGGCGAGGAGCCACAGCCCGCCGAGCAGCCCGCCGGCGCACAGTCCGACGGCTCCGCTGAGGGGAGCGGACGGCGAGGCGGGCTCGGTGGGCGTGACGGCCTGGTTGAACAGCAGCAGCTGGACGCCGGTGTTCTTGGCGGCCTGATTGCTGCTCAGGGACAGTGCGTCCGCGACGGCGTTGGCGATCTCGGCGGCCTCGGCGGGGCTCTTGGAGGTCCCGGTGATCGCGATCATCGGTGACTCGGGGGAGGTCTCGGCCCGCACCTGGGTGCGCAGCCTGCGGGCATCGACGCCGGCGCGGGGCTGGGCGTAGGCGAGGGTGGAGTTGCTGGTCGCGATGCGGGCGTAGGCCTGCGCGAAGCCGAGGGCGGTGGCAGGTTCGGTGGTGTCGTCCGGCACGGCGACGACGTAGCTGGTGGCCGCGTACTCGGGGGATTTCAGCACCCCGTACGCTCCGCCTGCGGCCAGCCCGAGCAGGGCGCAGGCGGGCAGCGGCCACCACACGGGCGGCGACGCGAGCCGCCGCCCTGGCCGCTTCCCCGAGCGGCGGCCGGACTTCGGCCCCGCCTCGCTCCGGGACTTCCTCTCGGGCTTCTTCTCGGACGTGTGCTGGTCGGCGGTGTCGGCCATGGGCGTGCTCGCTTCCTGGATGAAAGGGGGTTCCGTCGGGTCCCGGCCGGGACCCGGTGATCGGGCGTGCGGGTCAGCCGGCGCCGCCGGCCGGCTCCGCCGCGGCTCCCGGCGGGGAGCCCGGCGAACCGGCGTCGGCGCGCTCGCCGGCCGGACCGGACCCGCGCCCCGCCCCCGGGGCGGAGACCGCGCCGAAGGCGGGGCCGGGCGCGGAGGCGGGGCCGCGCGCGGACACGAGGCCCGGCGCAGACGCGGGACCGGGCGCAGACGCGAGGCCCGACGCACGGGCCCCCGCCCCGGCGGTCCCGGCGGCTCCGGCGGTTCCGGCGGCTCCGGCGGCTCCGGCGGTTCCGGCGGCTCCGGCGGCTCC
The DNA here is from genome assembly GCF_001905445.1 of Streptomyces sp. CB00455. Taxonomy (GTDB): domain Bacteria; phylum Actinomycetota; class Actinomycetes; order Streptomycetales; family Streptomycetaceae; genus Streptomyces. Next base: position 191,163 of record NZ_LIVQ01000006.1, read on the forward strand.
GGCGGCTCCGGCGGTGGAGCGCGGCGCGGCGCCGAGGGCGAGGTCGTAGACGTCGAGCAGCTGCCGCGCGCTGCGGGCGATGTCGTAGTGGCGGACCACCGGCGGCGGGGGCAGCCGGCGTGCGCCCGCCTCCATGTGGCCGCGCAGCGCCGCGACCAGTTCCTCCGTGCCGGGTCCGATGCGCCGGGCCCCGGGGGCCTGGGCGGTGGGCAGGTCGTCGATGGCCGGGCAGGTCACGTGCAGCACCGGCAGCCCGGCGGCGAGGGCCTCCACCACGGCGAGGCCGAAGGTCTCCTCGCGCGACGGGGAGACGAAGACGTCCATGGCGGCCAGCAGCGCCGGGATCCCGTGAGTACGGCCGTCCGCGCTGTCGCCCAGTGGGTCCCGCTCCCCCAGCAGGTGGATCCGGCTCTGCGCACCGAGCTCGGCCGCGAGCCGGCGCAGCGCGGCGCGTTCGGCTCCGTCCCCGGCCAGCAGCAGGTGGGCGCCCGGCAGCGCGGCCACGGCCCGTACCAGGACGTCGAACCGTTTGCCCGGCACCAGCCGGCCGACGCCGCCGACCACGAAGGCCCGCTCCGGCAGCCCGATCCGGGTACGCGTGGCCCGCCGTACACCCTCGTCGAAGCGGAAACGTACGGACTCGATCCCGTTCGGCACGACGTGGACCCGGGCGGCCGGCACCCCCCACCCCTCCAGGCGGGCGGCCACCGTGTCGGAGACGGCCACGGTCGCGGCCCCGAGGCGCTCGCTGGCGAGGTAGAGGGCGCGCACGCCGCCGGTCAGCGGCCGGCCCTCGATCTCGGTCTCGCCGAGGGAGTGTTCGGTGGCCACGGCCGCCCGGGTGCCCGCGAGCCGCGCGGCGAGGCGCCCGTACACGCAGGCCCGGTAGAGGTGGGTGTGCACGAGGTCGTAGCGGCCGCGCCGGATGAACGTCACCAGCCTCGGCACCCCGCCCAGGTCCCGGTTGCCCCGCATCCCCAGGTGCACGACGCGCACGCCGTCGGCGCGCAGCCCCTCGGCGACCTGCCCTGGGTTCGTCAGCGTCAGCACGTCGCACCGCATCGGCATGTGCCGCAGCAGCAGGCGCAGTTGCTGTTCGGCGCCGCCGACGCCCAGTCCCGTGATGACGTGCAGCGCCTTCACCGGTGCACCCCCCGGCCCAGCTGCCGGACCTGGTGGCGCAGGTGCTTGATCCGCAGTCGCGCGGCTCCGTCGGCCTGGCTGACGTGCGTACGGGGCAGGGCGTAGGGGCCCGCGAGCCGGCCGGGGTCGATGGCGCAGGCGTACCCGTAACCGGCGTCCCGGGTGGCTGCGACGACGCGGGCGTCGAGGTGGCCGTAGGGGTAGCAGAAGCCTTCCGGGAGGGTGCCGGTCAGCTCGCGCAGCAGGTCGCGGCTGCCCCGCAGTTCCTGCTGGAGGGTCTCGTCGGTGGTCGCGGTGAGGTCCTGGTGGAGCAGCCCGTGCGAACCGATCTCCTGCCCGGCGGCGGCGACCTCGCGGATGCCCTCGGCGGTCAGCAGGGACTTGCGCGGCCCCAGCGGGTCCCACACGTTGTCCACACCGAGCCGCCCGGGCAGCACGAAGAGGGTGCAGGTGCAGTCGTGGCGGCGCAGCATCGGGAGCGCCTGGGTCAGGAAGTCGGTGTAGCCGTCGTCGAAGGTCAGCCCGACCATCCCGGCCGCGCGTCCGGCCGCCCGGGCCCGGAGCAGTTCGCCGACCGACACCCCGCGCAGGCCGCGGGAGCGCAGCCACAGCAGCTGCGCCTCCAGGGTCCGGGGAGTGACGGTGATCCCGTACGGGTCCTCGGCGGGGTCGGTGAACTCGGAGACCGAGTGGTACATCAGGACCCACGGCGAAGCGGTCCGGCGGGCGGGTGCCACCACGGCGGCGGGCGCCGTGTCGGTGTCAGCGGACATTGCGGAACCTCTGCGTGAACTGGGAGGAGTACGGGGCGAGCTGACCGGGCAGAGCGGTGATCTCCAGGGCGCGTATGGCCATGCCGGTGGCCCCGAACATGGCCGGGACCAGCAGACAGCCGAGGGCGGCACTGATCACCGGGTCGGGGATCATCGGGCCCGCGAGCCAGCCGGTCGCACAGGCGGCGCCGGCCGAGACGGCGAGCCGGCCGATGCTGACGGCGACCCGGCGGACCTGGATGGCGATGATGCGGGAGCCGAGTCCGGTGAGCAGCAGGACGGCGGTGGTGGAGATGCCGGCGGCGTTGGCGGCCGCGATGCCGTAGGTGCCCCACCGGCCGACGGCGAGGGCGCCGGCCCCGATGTTGACGAGCAGTCCGGCACCCATCGCGAGCGCCGGGAACCAGGTGGGCCGGGCGGTCGAGAAGAAGGGCCGGGACAGTGCTCCGACGAGGCAGTGGCCGAGGAGCCCGATGCCGTAGACCCGCATGACGGAGGCGGTGGCGAGGGTGTCCTGGTGGGTGAAGGCGCCGCGTTCGAAGAGGACCTCGATGATCTGGGGCGCGTAGCCGATGACGAGGGCGCTGCCCAGCAGGACGGCGAGGGAGGCGAGGGCGAGGTCCCGTTCGACCCGGCGGCGGGCCTTCTCCAGCTCGCCCCCCGCCATGGCCTGGGCGACGACGGGGAAGGTGACGGTGCAGATCATCAGGGACAGCACCATCGGCATCTGCGCGACCTTCTGCGCGTAGTTGAGGTGCGAGATCGCCCCGGGCGGCAGGGAGGCGGCGAGGAACCTCTCGACGAGGACCTGCGACTGCCGGAAGACGGCGAAGAAGATGACGGGGGCGATGAGGCCGAAGGCGATGAGGGTGGGGCGGTCCCGGTCCCGCCGGCGGCGGGGGGCGCCCTTGGCCCGGTGCGGGCCGAAGCCCACGTCGCGGACGAAGGCGGGCAGTTGGACGAGGGCCATCAGCAGGCCGCCGGCGGCGACCCCGGCGGCGGCGGCCCGCACCCCCCACAGCGCGTGCAGGGCGACCATGGTGCCGATGATGCCGACGTTGTAGGAGATGTAGATCGCGGCGGGCGGGAGGAAGGACCTGTGCGCTCGCAGGGCGGCGCTGAAGTACCCGGCGACGCCGAAGGACAGCACCGTCAGCGCCGTCAGCCGGGTGCACTGGACGGCCAGTTCCGGGTCGGGCAGGCCCGGTGCGAGGACGGCGACGACCAGCGGAGCGGCCACGATGAGCACGGAGGTCACGGCGGCCAGCAGGACGAAGAGCCGCGGCAGGGTCGCCCCCACCAGCAACCGTACGGGGTCCTGCGCCCGGGCCTCCTTGCGGGTGCGCCCTGCCCGGCTGGCCGCCCGCCGGGCCAGGGCCTGGCTGAAGGCGGGCACCATCAGCAGGGCCATCGCGTCCTCGATGAGCAGCGTCGAGGCCATCTCGGGGACGGTCCAGGCGATGAGGAACGCGTCGCTGTCGTGCCCGGCGCCGAAGAGGTGCGCGATGGTCTGGTCCCGCACGAGCCCGAAGACCGCGCCGGCGGCGGTCAGTCCGGCGGTGACGGCGGCGGCCCTGGCGAGGAACCGTCCGAGCGGAGCCGGCCCGCCACCGCCGCGGGGGACGGTGGGCGGCCGGGGCGGCCCGCCCGTACGGTGCGCCCCCGTCCGGGGAGACGGGGGTCCGGCCGGGGCGGCCCCGGGCCGGCCCACCGGCCGCCCGGACCGTCCCGGCGGCGCGAGCCGTCCCGCGCCGGGGCCCGGAGGCCGCGCCTCGGCGGAGCCGGACCCCGGCCCGGCCGCCGGTGCGGGACGGCCGGCGCCGCCGCCGGCCAGCACCGGCCCACGCAGCGGACCTTCCGCGCCGGCGCCGCCCGGTGCGGCGGCGCCGGGAAGCACCGGTCCGCGGAGCGGGCCGCCGGGACCGGCCGGAGCCGCGGCACCGGGCCGCGGGAGGTGTACGGCCGGCGTGCCCCCGGGCAGCACCCGCCCCCGGCCGGGGAAGTCCGGCCCCGCGGTGGAGGGCGCCCGTGGCTCCGGCGCGGGACCGGGACGCTCCGGACCGGCGGGAGCCGCGTGGCCGGACCGGGTGTCCGGGCCGGGGTGGGCCGGCGTGGCGGTCTGGGCGGTCGGGCCGGGCGGCGGCGCGTGATCCGCCGGACCCGGCGGATCGGGCGGCCGGGGTGTGTGCGGCGGCCGGGGTGGGTGCGGTGGGGGTGGTGAGTGCGGTGGACGGCCCGTAGCCGCGGCGACGTCGGTCACCGCGGCCACGGGCCGCCGCCAGGGCGTCGTGTCCGTCACCGGGCCGCCGGCCCGTCGTGGACCCGCCGGCCCGGCGCGGCGCCGGAGCCGATCGCGCCGGAGCCGATCGCGCCGGTGTCCTGCGGGGGAACCAGCGCCCACCAGGCGGCCAGTCCGATGATCACCCCGGTCAGGACGGTGGACGGCCCGCCGATGTCCGCGTAGAGGAAGTCGGTCAGCTGCCACACGAACAGTCCGGTGGCGATCAGCCCGCAGTCCCGGGCCCCCGCGCCGGCGGCGACCCGCCGCACCCCCGCCACCAGCAGCGCCGCCCAGCCGCCCACCAGTGCGGTCAGGCCGATCAGGCCCTGCTCGCTCAGGATCAGCAGGTACATGTTGTGCGGGGAGAGCAGAGGCTGGCGCAGGTACGCCTGCCCCGCGCCGCCGGTGTCACTGCCGGAGGACAGCCCCAGCGAGGAGTGCCCGTCACGGTTGGCCGGGAAGCCCTTGAGGCCCACCCCGACCGCGGGCCGCTCACGCCACATCGACTCCGCGGCGGCCCACATGGTGTAGCGGTCGGTCACCGACTGGTCGGGGGCGCTGGAAACCTGGGTGATGGAGGTCAGCCGCTCCGCCACCATCTCGGAGCCCACTCCCAGCCCGCCCACCAGGACGACCCCGGCGGCGCCCAGCGCGACCAGCACCGTCAGGGCGCGCCGGATCCCGGACAGCACCATCACCAGCACCGCCGCACCGGCGGTGGCGATCCAGGCGCCCCGGCTGAAGGACAGCACCAGCGGCAGCACCAGGGACAGCGCCGCGCCCGCCGCCACCCGCCGGACCCGCCCCGACAGCCCCGGCGCCAACGCGGCGGCGGTGGCCACGACCAGCCCGTACGCCACGACGGTGGCCATGCCCATGACGTCGCCGGGCCCGAAGGTGCCGACGGCCCGGATGTCCTCGCCCTGGTAGGAGGCCCCTGTGTGGGTCGCGAACTGCACGACCCCCACCGCGCCCTGCACCAGGGCCAGGACCACGAAGCACCCGGCGGCCAGCCGGAACTCCGCCGCGTCGCGCACCAGCAGCACCACGGCCGCCGGGACCAGCACGAAGACCTGGAGGTAGCGCACGAAGCCCGGCAGGGCCACGTACGGGTCCCCCGCCGTCATCGTCGCGACGGCGAGCCCCACGGCGGGCACCCCGAGCACGAGCACGCCCAGCGGGCTCAGCGTCCGCACCCGCCCGCGCAGCGCCTGCACCGCGCAGACGAAGACCAGCAGCAACGAGGCCGCATCGGCCGGGCCCACCTTCCCGGAGGCGGTCGCGTCCCCCGCCGGGAGGGGGGCCAGCAGCAGGAGCACGGTCGCGGCGAGCGGCAGCAGCGGCCAGTGCCGGCGCAGCAGCCCCGCCACGTCCGGCCGCGGCACGTACCGGGACAGGGCGAGGCTCATCAGCTGCCCCCCAGCCGGAAGCGGAAGAAGGAGGCCGCGGTGCGGGCGAGGATCCACAGGTCCTGCCACAGCGACCAGGTGTCGATGTAGTGGTTGTCGAAGCGGGCGCGGTCCTCGATGGAGGTGTCACCGCGCAGGCCGTTGATCTGTGCCAGGCCGGTGATGCCGACGGGCATCCGGTGCCGCGCCTCGTATCCGGGGTGGACGGTGGAGAACTTGGCGACGAAGAACGGCCGCTCGGGCCGCGGGCCGACCAGGCTCATGTCACCCCGGACGACATTCCACAGCTGCGGAAGTTCGTCCAGGGAGGACTTGCGCAGGAAGGAGCCGACGGGACTCATCCCGTGGTCCCCGGCGACCGTCCACCGGGTGGCGGACTCGTGCTCGTCGGCGCGCAGCGTCCGGAACTTCAGCAGGGTGAAGGGGCGCCCGTACAGGCCCACCCGCTCCTGCCGGAAGACGACCCCCGGACCGTCCCAGATCCGTACGGCCAGTGCGCAGGCACCCAGCACGGGCGCGGCGGCGGTCAGCGCGGCCAGCGCGAGCACCGTGTCGATGCCGCGCTTGGCCCAGCGCTCCAGCGGCCGCGCGGGGCGGGGCAGCAGCGGCTGGACGGCGTACCCCCACAGCTGGTCGGCGGGGTTCGCCACGCGCATGCCGGTGATCTTGGCGGTGCCGGCCGGGTCGGCGAGCCAGAGCCGGCAGCCGTGGTCGTGGAAGAGGCGGACCAGGGAGGCGGTGCGCTCGTCGGCCTCGGGCGGGCGGGTGAAGACCGCGTGCCGCACGGAGTTCTGGATGACCGCGCGCCGGACGTCCTCGTGGGTCGTGAGGACCGGCAGCGGCCCGGGGTCGCCGTCGGCGGCGTCCGCGGTGTCGGCGAGCCCGACGGGCCGCAGCCCGTATTCGGGGCGCCCGTGCAGGGCCGCCGCGACCACCCCGGCCCCGGCGCCCGGACCGACGACGAGGGCGGAGGCGGGCTTGCGCAGACGGCTCCGGCGGCGGAGCTGGTTGACGCATCCGCGTCCCGCGCAGACCAGTACGGCCTGTAGGCAGACGGCGGTGAGCAGCGCGCTCCAGCTCAGCGCCCCGGCGGGGTCCGCGGCGGCGACGACCGTGGCGGCGGCGCACCACAGGACGGCGGAGCGTGCGGCCAGCGCGGGCAGTTCGAGCAGAGCCGAGGGGGCGAGCCGGGGCCGGTAGAGGCCGGCCTGCGCGTGGAGTGCGGTCAGCAGGAGGGCGATCGGCGCCGTCGCCTGGAGCGGCAGCGCCGCTGCGCCCACGCCCGCTTCCGGCAGGGCCGCCGCGGTGAGTACGACGGCCAGCGCGTCGGCGGCGAGCAGCGGCAGCGCCCCCGTCGTACTCCCGTGGCGGCGGCTGCGCCCCGGGCGCACCGCGGCCCGGGCCGGATCGGCCCGGGGTCCGCGCGGCGGGTGGATGGCGGTCGCGGAACGGCGGGCTGCTGCGGGGGGCGCGGGTGCGAAGGCGCTGCCGCCGGCGGGCCCCGTTCCGCCCTGCCCGGTGTGCCGGGCGGGTGCGCTGTCCATCGTCATCGGCTGATGCGCTCCTGGTTCAAGGGCCGGGGCCTGCCCAGCAGTTCGTGGTACAGGCCGGTGACCGCGTCCGTGGTCCGCCGCACGTCGAAGTCGGTCCGGGCGTGCTGGCGGGCCTGCTCCCCGAGTTCGGCGAGCAGCCGCGGGTCGGCGAGCAGCCGTCCCAGGGCCTTGGCCAGTGCCGTCGGCTGCTCCGGCGGCACCAGGCACAGCCGTCCCTGGCCGGGCGGCAGGCTCTCCCGGGCACCGCTGACGTCGCAGACCAGGACCGGGCGGCCGCAGGCCATGGCTTCGAGCGGGGCGAGCGCCATGCCTTCCCACCGCGACGGCAGTACAACGAGATCGGCGGCCCGAAGCCACGGTCGGATGTCGGGGGCGGCGCCGGCGAAGAGCACCCCGGGCGGGGCGGTGCGCCGCAGCCGTTCGGCGTCGGGGCCGTCGCCGACGAGGGCGAGGCGCGCGCCGGGCACGGTGCCCAGCAGCTCCGGCCAGGCCCGCAGCAGGACGTCCTGGCCCTTCTGCGGGCAGAGCCGGCCCACGCAGACGGCGAGCGGCCCGTCCCGCCGGAAGGCGGTGGGCAGCGGCAGCCCGGCGCGCGCCCGGGCCTTGTCCTGGTCGGGGTCGGCCCCGCCGGGCCGGAAGTGGTCCAGGTCCACGCCGTTGCGGATGACCGACCAGCGGGCGGTGATGCCTTCGGACTCGCCCGCTCGGCGTTCGGCCTCGCTGACGCAGAGCACCCGGTCGGCCCAGCGTGCGCCGTACCTCTCCCAGCGCAGCGCGAGTGCTGCGGTGGCCCCGCCGACGGCGTCGAAGGACCAGGCGTGGGGCTGGAAGACGGTGGGCAGGGTCCCGCACGCGGCGAGCCGGCCGGCCAGCCCGGCCTTGGCGCTGTGGGCGTGCAGCAGGTCGGGCCGGACCCGGCGCAGCAGCCGCCGGGCGCCGAGCACTTCGGCGGGCAGCCCGGGTCCGGGGGCGCGCCCGGCGCGCCAGGTGAGCACCTCGGCGCCCGCTTCCCGGGCGGCATCGGCGAGCACACCGCCGCGCGGACAGCCGACGACGGCGCGCAGGCCGGCCGCCCGCTGGGCGCGGACGAGGTCGACGACGACCCGGGCGACACCGCCGTCTACGGGCTGGGAGAGGTGGAGGACGGTCGTGGGCTGTGCTGCTGCCCCAGGCTGTGTGGGCACGTGGAGTGGTCTCCTGCGTTCAGCGGCGCGCGTCTGTCTGCACGAAGAGCACGCCGAGGAAATGACCCTGACTTTCGCCCGTGAACGTGAAGCTCAGACTGCGGGCGCCACCGGACAGAGCGGGGCTCAGGTCGAACACGTCCGCGTCATATCCGAGATTGTTCACATGATCGGGCTGTCGCACGAACGTTTGCTGTCCGAATTCCGTGATCGTGGAATTCATAACATCATTAAAAGGATTTTCTGCATCACTGATGCCGACCCTTCGGCCACTGCCGGCCGTCACGGTGAGTGAGTCACCGAGGACGCCCCGGTCCCCGTCGTAGGCCACCACGCCGACCTTGCCCGCGGCGCCGGCCGGCGCGTCCAGGCCGTCGAGTTCGACCAGCCCTTCGCCGGCGCGGGCGTAGAGCGCCTCAAAGCCGTCCCACAGGGAGATCCGGCGCACCGGCTCCTGCGGGTGCTCGTAGGCGACGACCAGCGTCCAGCCGCCCCAGGCCCCGACCTCGGAGTGGCCCATGGCGATGTTGAGCTGCGCCACCGTCCACATCCCCGCGCCACCCTTGCGCACCAGCGGGGTCACATCGGCGGAGGCCTGGTAGGCGTCGCTCCCCGCGTCCGTGCGGTGGCCCATCACCGTGTCGGCCAGCACCTCCTTGTAGGCACCGCCCGGTTCGGCGACCAGCACCCGGCCGTTGTCCTGCGGGGGTTTCTGCTCGCCCACCCGCAGGTTCCCGCCCCAGTACAGCCGGGCGTACGAGACCTCCGCACCCTGCGGGACCTTGAGCTCGGCCCGGGTGGAGTTGTAGGTGTCCGGGTCGCTGTCGACGTCGCTGTAGAACATGTCGAAGTCGCCGTTGACGCCGGCTGCGCCCCGCTTGACGTCCGCGCACGGTTCGGCCTGCGGGGACTCCTCCCGGCGGCAGCCGATACCGGAGTTGGAGGCCCGTACCAGCCCGCCGTGCCGCACGGCCTGGTAACGCTGGGTGAAGGGGAGGCGGGGCATTTCCGCCGGCGCGGGAACGGCCTCCCCGGCCGCCGGGACGTACGCGGAAAGTGTGAGGCAGGACAGCAGACCGAGCGTGCCGAGGATTCTTCGGGAGGAACCCATGACCCTGTCTCCATATTCGATCAAGGGGACAAAACAGGAGTGAACTTTGTCAGAAATCGGGCTGGAAATCACGCCGGACTCGCTCGTACGGCCTTTTGGGCGATGGCACGCACCCTGGAAGCGGGCAGGTCGTTCATGAGGGCGGCATTTGTTCGAGGTGAACGCCCGGCCGTCAACCGCGCGGCGCGAAACAGCGGCATACGAGTGAAGCCACGCACCCCGAGCGGGGGACCGGGCGTTGTTCCGGGTGCTCCTGCACCAGGCAATCCTGCAAAAAAGGGACGACAATGATCAAGAAGATGATGGCCACGGCAGCGGTTGCGGCCTCGGTCGTGGGCATGGGCGCCGCCATGGCGCCGCAGGCGATGGCCATCGGGAACGACAACGGCATCAACACCGTGAACGGCAACGGCGCCTCGCAGATCTACGGCAACCAGGCCACCTACGGCAACATGAGCCCGCAGATGGCGCTCATCCAGGGCTCCTTCAACAAGCCCTGCATCGCCCTGCCCGCGAAGGCCAACGTGCAGTCCGTGCTCGCCCTGGTCAACGTCGGCGTCCAGGACATCCCCGTCCTGTCCAGCCCGCAGAACCAGCAGTGCACCGAGAACTCCACCCAGGCCAAGGGCGACGAGGCCCTCTCGCACATCCTGGACAACATCCCGGTCCTCTCCGGCAACGCCTCCGCCGGCAGCTGACGGGAGAACGCCCCGGCGAGGCCGCCGTACCTTCGGGTCGCGGCGGCCTCGCCGCGTGTCGGACCCGCCTTCCAGTACCTGCGAAAAGCGCGAAAAGACGACCGACCCGGCTGTGAATTCCCGCAGGACATCGGTCGAATTCAGCGCCAGAGACCGGAAGGTCCGGGTTTCTTTTTCCGCTACGGCTCGTTGTTGTTTCTGCAGTGGATACGCCTCTGCAGGGAAGGATCTAAATCAAATGATGTACAAGAAGGCAGTCGTGCTGGCCGCGGGCGTGCTCATGGCCGCAGGTGCCGCCTCCCCCGCGATGGCCGACGCCGACGCCTCGGCCGTCGCCGCGGGCTCCCCCGGTGTCCTGTCCGGCAACCTGATCCAGGTCCCGGTCAACGTCCCGGTCAACCTTTGCGGCAACACCGTGAACGTGATCGCGCTGCTGAACCCCGCGTTCGGCAACACCTGCGTCAACGCCTGACGAAGACTCGCGCCCGCAAGGGCGAACCTCCTCGGGGTGGCCCCGGAGTGCACGGCGGTGCACTCCGGGGCCACCTTCGATCCAGTACCGGCCGCTGGGCCGGAAGACAGGGAAGGACCCATGCGACAGGTACTGAGCCGACAGGCACTGGGCAAGGGGATGCTCACGGCCGCGGCCGCTTCGAGCCTGCTGTCGATCGCGACCGGCGCGGCCTGCGCACACCCGGGAGCGACGGCCGAAGCCTCGCACTCACCGGGCGTGCTCTCCGGCAACAGCGTCTCGGTACCGGTCACCTTCGCGCCGAACGTGTGCGGCAACAGTGTGGACGGGGGTGCGGCGCTGAACCCCTCGATGGGCAACACCTGTGCCACCACGCCCGGCTCGCACACCGCCGACGGCTACGACTACGGACGCCACCTCAGTCCCGAGAACGCCGAAGCCTTCCAGCACTACCTCGCCGAACGTGACGGCCCACGCACGGCGGCGCACCAGCGCCACGAGGAGCCGTGGTACGGGCAGCCGCGCCACGACCAGCCGCGCCACGCGGGCGGTCACGGCGCTCCCGCCGGGCAGGAGGGCGAGGAGGAGTGCGACGACCACCCCGCGTCCCCGCCCGCGCACCACGCGCCTCCCGCGGCCGACCGGCCCCACCCACTGCCCGAGCCCGTCGCGCAGTACCCGGCTCCGCTGCCGGCCCCGGCCCCGGTCGACGAGGCCCCGCATCCGCTTCCCGCGCCGGCTCCCGCCGAAGCGGAGCCCGTACCGCTCCCGGCCCCCGCTCCCGTACGGCACGAGGCGCCCGGCCCGGTCCCCGTGGGGGAGGACGCGCCCGCGCCCCGGCCGCCGCACGGGAGCCAGCCCGTCGGCCGCCCGGCGCCCGAGGTCGTCCGGCCGGGCGACCAGCCGCCCGCCGCCCCCGCCGGTGACCTCCCGGTCCACCTGCCGCCGCCGCCCGCGCCCGCGCCCGCCCCGGCGCCCGCCCCCGGTCCGGTCGACGAGGCTCCCCAGCCGCTGCCCGCTCCGGCGCCGCTGCCCGCACCGGCCCACGTGGGCGCGGTGCTCGCCGAGACCGGCGCCGGGCAGCCGGCCGCCGCGGCGGTGCTCGCCTCGGCGCTGATCCTGGGCGGCGCCATTGTGTACCGGCGCTCGCGGACCGCCTGACGGCGATACGGGTAATCGGAAGAAATGTCGGCCGGAGAATCCCATGTCGGATTCTCCGGCCGCTGTCATGTACTCGCGCGATCGCGTTTCCGCAGCGGCGGGGAATCGTTACCCATGGCGAAAGCGGCGCGACGGTCGCCGCTGACACCTCTGTTCACGAAAGAAGAGGATTTCGATAATGAAGCTCTCGAAGGTCGCCGCTGTCCTGGCCGGTTCCGTGGCCGCACTCGGTGCCTCGGCCCCCGCGTTCGCCGCCGACGCGCCGGGCGCCGTGCCGATGAGCCTGACGAGCGGGCTGACGTCGGTGACGGAGGCCGTGAACCCCGTCTCCGAGGCGCTCCCGCAGACCGTGGGCAACGGGCTGGCCGAGCAGGGGGCGGGCGTCAACAAGGTCCTGGGCACCGTCCAGAAGGTCAACAAGGTGCGCAATGACGTACCCGGCGAGGTCCTCGGCCTCGCCAACGGAGCCGCCCAGTCCTCGCCCGAGCTCCTCGGCGGCGTGAAGCTGAACGGCGGCGGCGCCAAGGGATGACCGCCCCTCCGGCCGCGGGACGCCGCGGGTCCGGAGCACCGGCACACAACTGTGGGCGCCACCGGCGAGGCCGGGGCGCCCACAGTCGGATGTGCAGTCGGCGTCAGTCGTTGACGCAGACGTTGCCGAACGCGGGGTTCAGCAGGCCGATCACGTTGATGGAGTTGCCGCAGACGTTGACCGGGATGTGAACGGGGACCTGAGCCAGGTTGCCCGAGAGGACACCGGGGGAACCCACGGCCGCGCCCTCGGCCGACGAGTCGGCGACGGCGGAGCCGGCGGCACCCGCCGCAGCGAGACCAGCGGTGGCCAGGACCAGGGCGGCCTTCTTGGCAGAGTTCATGGGAAGTGCACCTTCTGTTCGATGTTCTGCCCCGAACCGGGGCTCACACGAAGCGAAACGGTCCAGCTTGCCAGACGACACGGTTTCCCCCGTGATCAGACCTGTTCAGCTCAATGGTCGTAACCACGGGCCCCGTTCGCGCGTACTCCACCTTCAGGGCCTACGGCAGGTCGGGGATCTCTGGGATCTCGGGGATGGCGGGGATCTCGGGCGTGAGGACCACCGGGGCCGCCGGCAGGGCCGGGACCTCGACCGCCGGCAGCTTGACCTCGGGGACCGTGAGGTCCGGCAGGGCCGGCAGCTTCGGCAGCTCGATCGGCGGCAGCTTCACTCCGGCCGGCAGCAGGCCCTCCAGGGACTTGAGGAGGTCCTGGAGGGTCTTGGTGAGGCCGGCGAGCAGGTCGTCGACCGGCCCGGCCGCCGCACGCTTCTCGATCTTGTCGAGCTGCTGGCGGACCGCGGCCGTCCGCTTGGTCAGCGCGGCCCCGCTGTCACCCTCCACGGCGCCCGCGGGGGCTGCCGCGCCGGACAGTATGACGACGGCCAGGGCCGCTGGGACGAGGAGACGGGCCCGGCGGGCGCGGGAGGGTTTCGTCACATGCATGGATGTTTCCTTCTGGTGGGGGGAGCACGTAAGCGGACCCGATCGATCCGATTCCTCACCCACCGTGCGAACAGCTGCTACGCACCGCAACCGGAACGTGGCGGCAGCGGCTCCGTACGGGCTTCGCGCAGGCGTCCGGAGACCGGTCACCCGGGGCGGGGAAAACCTCACCGGACGCAGGCCGTTTGAGTGAAGCAGCGGAACCAACCCTCGGCACCACCGTTGACCAGGGCGCTCCATTGGCGGGCACTCGTGCGACAGAAGGATCAAGATGTTCAAGAAGTTCATGACCGCCGCCGCGGTCTCCGCCGTCGCCGTCGGCGCGGGCGCTGCTGCTGCCGCCCCGGCCATGGCCATCGGCAACGACAACGGCGTCAACACCGTCAACGGCAACGGCGCCTCCCAGATCTACGGCAACCAGAAGACCGAAGGCGCCATGAGCCCGCAGCTCAGCCTGGTCCAGGGCACCCTGAACAAGCCCTGCATCGGTCTGCCGGCCAAGGTCAACGCACAGTCCCTGATCGCCGCGCTCAACATCGGTGTCCAGGACATCAACGTCCTGTCGAACCCGCAGAACCAGCAGTGCACCGAGAACTCCACCCAGGCCAAGGGCGACGAGCCGCTCTCGCACATCCTGGACAACATCCCGGTGCTGTCGGGCAACGGCTCCATCGGCAGCTGATGCCCGGCCCCCGGGCCCGCGGAGCGATGTGAGCAGGGCCCCGGCAGCGTCCAGCTGCCGGGGCCCCCGCGTGCGCCCCCTCCCGGAGGGGGCGCGTCCCTGCCGTCAGCCGGTCCAGAAGTCCCACCAGCGCGTGAGGACGAGCATGGCGATCACCCCGATGTGCAGCGCGGGCGGCGCCCACCCGAACTCGGTGAGGAAACCCCGCACCGGGCCGGGGAGGGGGAGCGCGCCCGTGCGGGCGTTGTGCGCGGTGACCGCCCAGAACATCAGCAGGGTCGCCACCCAGGCCAGGCAGCACCACAGGCACAGCGCGTTGATCTCGTAGAGCGACTGCGTCATCAGCCAGGAGCAGAAGCCGACACCGAAGAGCGTTCCCGCGTTCAGACCCAGCCAGAACCAGCCGCGGTAGCGGGCGCCCGCCAGCAGGCCCGCACCGACGCACACCACGACGCCGTAGGCGACCAGCCCCAGCATCGGGTTGGGGAAGCCGAAGGCCGCCGCCTGGTCGCTCTGCATCACGCTGCCGCAGGAGACCACGGGATTGAGGCTGCAGGCCGGCTTGAAGTCCGGGTCCTCCAGCAGGAGGAACTTGTCCAGGGTGATCACCCAGGAGGCCAGGACCCCGGCCGCGCCGGTGAGGGCCAGCAGCCAGGCCAACCTCCGTGGCGCGGCTTCCGGTTCATCGTCCCGTCGCGTGCGGGGCCGTCCCTGTTGCCGGGGGACGCCCACTGTATTCGTTGCCATGCGGTCCATAGTCCCGCGCTCCCTCCCAGAGCCGGGCCAACCATGCGCATACATACGCAAGTTGACCTGAAGGTGTGGCGGGAACACCTGATGCTTCCCGGACGTTTTACCGAAGCCCGGACGTGATGTCAGACCCAGGGGCTACGTTGAGCTTCCGCTAAGTCACAAGCTGCGACGGCCTGGAGACCCACCTTGAGCGATCCGTACGAGACAACCGAGGCGCACCTCGGCCGGCTCCTCGGCCGCGCCCTGAACTCCTTCGACCTGCCGGACGGGCTGGTCGAGCGCCTCGGCGGGGCGCTCGCCCACAGTTCTTCGCTGTACACGACCCATCGCAGTCCGGCGACGGGCGTCTGGCGGGAGACCCACCGGCACACCTACCTGCTGGCCGACGGCGGCGCGGTATCGCTGTGGGAGCTGGTGTACCGGCTGGAGGGCGACCGGACCGTCCGGCACGAGGTCTTCACGGGTAAGGCGGAGACCTGCCTGGCCGTGGTCCGGCTGTTCGGCGAGGCCCCGGCCGAGGCGGCCCTGGACCCGGAGCTGCTGCGGGGGGACGAGGAGCCGGACGCCGACGTGGCGGCGCTGGGAGAGCTCTTCGCCGCCTCGACGCCGGCGACGCGGCAGCGGGAGTACGCGGTGGAGGATTCCGCCGACCACGCCCGGCGGGTGCTGCGCCGCGCGGAGAACCCGGACCGGCCGGGCGAGCCGGTGGCGGCGCTGCTGCGGTCCGCGTACGGGCACCGGATCACGCAGGCGTTCGGCGGGCGGCCGAGCCCGGCGGAGCGCTGCCGGGAGGCGGGATTCAGCCTGTACGAGCACGCGTTCGTCCTGCTGGACGGGACGGAGGTCAGCCTGTGGGAGGTCGAGCACACGGCGACGCCGGACGGGCGGCACATGTGCGAGGTGTACGACAGCGAGGCGGCGGCGCGCGGGGCCATGGAGCTCCGCGCGCGGGTCAGGTGAACCCGGGCCGGTGAACCCGGGCCGGTGAGTCCGCGGGGCCGGTGAGTTGGCGGGGCCGGTGAGTCCGCGGGGCCGGTGAGTTGGCGGGGCCGGTGAGTCGAACAGCCGAACCGGCCGCCCTGGCCGTCCTGGTGCGGGCGGCCGGAGCGGCCGGTGTGGGCGGGGGTCGCGGTGGCGGTCAGGCCGCGGTGGCCACCTCGGACGGTTCGGCGGCCGGGGGCCGGCCGGCTTCGGGGGTGCGGCGCATCCCCTTGAGGAGGATGACCAGGCCGGCGGTGGTCACCGTACCGGCGGCGATCGCGATCAGGTAGAGCAGCGGGTTGCCGATCAGCGGGATCACGAAGATGCCGCCGTGCGGGGCCCGCAGGGTGCACTCGAAAGCCATCGACAGGGCGCCGGTGACGGCGCCGCCGGCCATCGCGGCGGGGATGACGCGCAGCGGGTCGGCCGCCGCGAAGGGGATGGCGCCCTCGCTGATGAAGGACGCGCCGAGGAACCAGGCGGCCTTGCCGTTCTCCCGTTCGGTCTTGGAGAAGAGCCGGCCACGGACGGTCGTGGCCAGGGCCATCGCAAGCGGCGGCACCATGCCCGCGGCCATGACGGCGGCCATGACCTTCAGGCTGCCCTCGTTGGGGTTGGCGAGGCCGCCGATGGCGAAGGCGTAGGCGACCTTGTTGAGCGGGCCGCCGAGGTCGAAGCACATCATGAGGCCGAGGATCACACCGAGGATGATCGCGTTGGCGCCGGAGAGCCCGGACAGCCAGTCGGTGAGGGCCCGCTGGAGCGCGGCGACGGGCTTGCCGACGACCAGGAACATCAGGAACGCGGTGACCGCGGACCCGATGAGCGGCAGCACGACGACGGGCATGATCCCACGCAGCGCAGTGGGTACCTTCAGCCGCTGGAGGGCCAGGACGGTGCCGCCGGCGATGAGGCCGGCGATCAGGCCGCCGAGGAACCCGGCGTGGATGGTGAGGGCGACCGCGCCGCCGACGAAGCCGGGGACGAGGCCGGGACGGTCGGCCATCCCGTAGGCGATGTAGCCGGCGAGGACGGGGACGAGGAAGCCGAAGGCGAGGCCGCCGGTCTGGAAGAGGAGCGCGGCCCAGCTCGCCGTTTCGGTCCAGACGAAGTGGTCGGCGACGGACGGGGCGGTGTTGATCTCGTACCCGCCGATGGCGAAGGCGAGGGCGATGAGCAGTCCGCCCGCCGCGACGAAGGGGACCATGTAGCTGACGCCGGACATGAGCCAGGTGCGCAGCCGCGCCCCGTAGCCGTCGGATTCCTCTCCCCCGCGCTCGACGGGGGTCGGCGCGTGGCCGCCCACCTCGCCGCGGGCCGCCTTGTCGCGGGCCTCCGCGAGGAGTTCGGCGGAGCGGTTGATGCCGGCCTTGACCCCGGTGTCGACGGTCGGCTTGCCCGCGAAGCGGGCGCGTTCGCGTACGGGGACGTCGTGGGCGAAGACGACCGCGTCGGCGGCGGCGATGTCCTCGGCGGACAGCCGGGTGAACCCGGCGGAGCCCTGCGTCTCGACGCGCAGGTCGATGCCGGCTTCGGCGGCGGCCCGCTGGAGTGCCTCGGCGGCCATGTAGGTGTGCGCGATCCCGGTGGGGCAGGAGGTGACCGCGACCACCCGGAAGGGCTGCCCGGCGTGGGACGGCGCGTCGGGGGCGGAGGCGGCGGTGTCGGAGAGGGACGGTGCCGGGGCGTGGCCCCGCGCGGCCGGGCCGGCGGCGGTCGGCCCGGCGGCGCCAGTGGCGGGCGCGGGGGCGCCAGTGGCGGGCGCGGGGGCGCCAGTGGCGGGCGCGGGGGCGTCGGCGGCGGGCGCGGGGGCGTCGGCGGCGGGCGCGGGGGCGTGGGTGGCCGACGCGGCGGTCGGCCCGGCGGCTGGGGCGGGGGCGCCAGTGCTCGGCGCGGGAGCGTGGGTGGCCGGCGCGGGGGCGCCGGTGGCGTCGGCGGCGGGGGTGGGGGTGCCCGCGATCAGGGCGGCGGCGGTGGCCGCATCGGTGGCGGTGCGCAGGGCCCCGGTGAATTCCGGGCGCATCAGGCGGCGGGCCAGCTCGGAGAGGATCGAGAGGTGGGCGTCGTCCGCGCCCGCCGGGGCGGCGATCAGAAAGATCAGGTCCGCCGGTCCGTCCGGCGCGCCGAAGTCCACTCCGGCCGGGGCGCGCCCGAAGGCCAGGGTCGGCGCGCTCACGTGGGTCGAACGGCAGTGCGGGATGCCTATCCCGCCTTCGAGGCCGGTGGGCATCTGGGCCTCGCGCGCCGCCACGTCCGCCAGGAAGCCGTCCAGGTCGGTGACGCGTCCGAGCGTCGCCATCCGCTGTGCCAGGGCGCGCGCCGCCGCCTCCTTCGAGTCGGCGGCCAGGTCGAGGTCGACCAGTTCCGGGGTGATCATCTCGCTCATCGCGGGCTCCTTTGCGCGCGTCAGACCGCGGCGGGTTCGGACAGGGGGAGGTCGAGGGGCAGGTCCTGGGTGACCCGGACCGCTTCGGGGCGCAGGTCCGAGGGGGTCGGCATGGCGCTGCCGGGCAGCTGGACGGCGGCCGCGCCGTGGGCCAGGGCCGAGGCGAGGGCACCGGGGCCGGTGCCGCCGGCGATCAGGAAACCGGCCAGGGAGGCGTCGCCCGCGCCGACGTTGCTGCGGACCGCCCCGACCGCTGCGGTGCCGTAGTGGGCACCCTCCTCGCAGACCAGCAGCTGGCCGTCCCCGCCGAGGGAGGCCAGGACCGCCACCGCGCCCAGCGAACGCAGCTCCTCGGCGGCCTTGACGACGTCGCCGAGGGTGGCCAGGGGGCGGCCGACCGCCTCGGCGAGTTCCTGTGCGTTCGGCTTGATCACGTCGGGCCGGGCGGGCAGCGCCGCCAGCAGGGCGGGTCCGGAGGTGTCCAGGGCGATCCGGGCGCCCGCCTCGTGGGCGCGCTCGACCAGGTCGGCGTACCACTCGGGGCGCAGGCCGCGCGGCAGGCTGCCGCAGCAGGCGATCCAGGCGGAGCCGGCCGAACAGGACCGCACGGTGTCCAGGAGCAGCGCGGATTCGGCGGGGGTGAGCTCCGGACCCGGGGCGTTGATCTTGGTGAGGGTGCCGTCCGGTTCGGCGAGGGAGATGTTCGAGCGGGTCTGGCCGGCGATCGAGACGGCCGTGACGTCGACGCCCTGCGCCAGGAGGAGTTCGGCGAGCACGGTGCCCGGGGCGCCGCCCAGCGGAAGGACGGCGTTCGTGGCGACGCCCGCCGCCGCGACGGCTCGGGAGACGTTGACGCCCTTGCCGCCGGGGTCGACCTGGTCGCCGGTGGCGCGCAGTACCTCTCCGCGGTCCAGCGAGGGGACCTCGTAGGTCCGGTCGAGGGAGGGGTTGGGCGTGACGGTGAGGATCATACGAGCACAACTTCCGTACCGGCGGCCTCGATCGCCGCCTTGTGGGCGGGGTCGAGCCCCGTGTCGGTGATGAGGAGGTCCACGTCCGCGAAGGACCCGAAGCGTGCGAAGTGCTCCTGTCCGGCCTTGGCCGAGTCGGCGAGCAGGACGACGCGGCGGGCGGCGGCCATCGCGGCGCGCTTGACGGCTGCCTCCGCCAGGTCGGGGGTGGTCAGGCCGCCCTGCGCGGTGAAGCCGTTGGTGGCCAGGAAGACGACGTCGGCGCGGATCTCGCCGTAGGCGCGCAGGGCCCATGCGTCGACGGCGGCGCGGGTGCGGTGGCGGACCCGGCCGCCGACGAGGTGGAGGTCGATGCCGGTGTGGTCGGCGAGGCGGGCGGCGGCGGGCAGTGCGTGGGTGACGACCGTGAGCGCCGTGTCGACCGGGATCGCGGCCGCGAGGCGGGCGACGGTGCTGCCGGCGTCCAGGACGACGCTGCCGCCGTCGGGGAGCTCGGCCAGCGCGGCGGCCGCGATGCGGTCCTTCTCGTCGGCGGCGGTGGCCTCGCGTTCGGTGAGGTCCGGCTCGAAGTCCAGGCGGCCGGCCGGTATGGCGCCGCCGTGCACGCGGCGGACCAGGCCGGCCCGGTCGAGGGCCTTGAGGTCGCGGCGTACGGTCTCGGCCGTCACCTGGAACCGGTCGGCGAGGGAGAGCACGTCGACCCGGCCGGCTTCACGGGCGAGGCGCAGGATCTCTTGCTGGCGCTCCGGTGCGTACATGTGACTTTGTGTCCGTTCGATGCCCGACTTTGTGGTTACTCCTACCGTACGCCGGACTATGAAGGAAAACAAAGAGAAACGGACATGCCCGCCAATAAAGGCGGGCATGTCCGTGCAGTGTGGCCGGAGGACTCAGACGACCGGGACCTTCTCCGGGACCGGGACCGGGTCCTGGGCCTGGCCGGGAACCCGGTGTTCCGCGCCGCCCTCGCGCTGCTCCATCGGGATCGACTTGCGCGGCAGCATGAACATCACAGCGAAGATCACGACCAGCACGGCCACGACCCACCACAGCGCTCCGCGGAATGCCTCCACGTACGGCGTCCCGAGGACCATGTCGTCGTCGATCAGCCCGAAGAAGACGACGGACGTCAGACCGAGGCCCAGCGCGTTGCCCATCTGGCCGGTGGTGTTGATGAGGCCGGACGCGGAGCCGGCGTGCTCGCGCGGCACCTCGGACAGCACGGTGTCGGTCAGCGGGGCCACGATCAGCCCCATGCCGAGGCCCATGACGACCAGCGGAGCCGCCATCTGCCAGGAGGCGATCTCCATGCCGTAGCGCTGCGACTCCCAGATGTAGAGGAGCAGGCCCGCGGCCATGGTCAGCGCGCCCGCCTGGAGCACCTTGCGGCCGAAACGCGGGACGAGTTTTTGGACCGAGAGGCCCGCCGCCACCGAGACGGCGACGGAGAAGGGGATGCCGGTGGTGCCGGCGCGCAGTGCGCTCCAGCCGAGGCCCATCTGCATGTAGAGCGTCCACACCAGGAAGAAGATGCCGGTCGCGATGCCGAAGGTCAGCTGGACGGCGATGCCGCCGGCGAAGCTCTTGACCTTGAAGAGGGAGAGCTCGACGAGCGGGGAACCGTCCTTCTTGATCTTGTACTTCTCGTACGCGATGAAGCCGGCGAACAGGAACGGCACCGCGCCCATGGACAGGAAGCCCCACAGCGGCCAGTCGTTCTCCCGGCCGTGGGTGAGCGGGAAGATCAGCATGACCAGGCCGAGCGTGGCGAGGGCGACGCCGACCAGGTCGAGGCGCAGGGCGCGCGGGGCCTTGGACTCGGTGATGAACTTGCGGCCCAGGATCACGCCCGCGATGCCGACCGGCAGGTTGATCAGGAAGATGGGGCGCCATTCGAGACCGAAGAGGTTCCACTCCGTGAGCAGGGCGCCGAGCATCGGGCCCGAGACGGCGCCGAGGCCCACGATCGCGCCGAACATGCCGAAGACCTTGCCGCGCTCGTGCGGCGGGAAGGTGACGTGGATGATCGCGAGCACCTGCGGGACCATCATCGCCGCCATGCCGCCCTGAAGGATGCGGGAGGCGACGAGCATGGAGGGGTTCGCGGCGGTGCCGCAGAGCAGCGAGGCGGCGGTGAAGCCCGCGATGCCGATGAGGAAGAGGCGCTTGCGGCCGTAGATGTCACCGAGACGGCCGCCGGTGATCAGACCGGCGGCGAAGGCCAGGGCATAGCCCGCGGTGATCCACTGGACGGCACTGGTGGAGACGCCGAAGTTCTGGCGCATACCGGGTATCGCGATGTTGACGATCGTGACGTCGACCAGGTCCATGAAGGCCGCGGTCATCACGATGGCGAGCGCCAGCCAGCGGCGGCGGTCGGCGGCCGCGCCGCCGGACTGCGCGGGGGCGTCCTGCCGGGGGGCGTCCTGAGGAGCGGCGTCCGGGGCGCCCGGGCGCGGGGCTGAGGCCGCTGCGGCGTTCCGCTCTTCTGGTACGGGCCCGTTCTTTCTTTCGGGCGATGTCTTGGGCGTCTCGGTGCTCATGGAGAGAAACCTAGACGGCATGTAGGTCAGAGCGTGTCCTATTTCGCTGGCAACCTGGTGCGCATGACCGACACCCCGGCACGGCTGCTCTCCCTGCTGTCCCTCCTCCAGACTCCCCGCGAGTGGCCGGGGAGCGAGCTGGCCGAGCGGCTGCGGGTGAGTTCCCGGACGATCCGGCGCGACATCGAGAGGTTGCGCGACCTCGGCTATCCGGTGGAGGCCACGCTGGGTGCGGAGGGCGGGTACCGGCTGGTCGCGGGGGCCGCGATGCCCCCGCTGCTCCTCGACGACGAGGAGGCGGTGGCCATCGCGGTCGGGCTGCGGGCGGGCGCCGGGCACGCGATCGAGGGGGTCGAGGAGGCATCCGTACGCGCCCTGGCCAAGCTGGAGCAGGTGCTTCCGTCGCGGCTGCGGCGCCGGGTGGGTGCGCTGCAGTCGGCGACGACCGCTCTGACCCGCGGCGACGGGGCGAGCGTGGACCCGCGGACGCTGACGACGATGGCGTCGGCGGTGGCGGGACCGGAGCGGCTGCGGTTCGCGTACCGGGCGGGGGACGGGGCCCGCTCGCGGCGCCTGGTGGAGCCGTACCGGCTGGTGAGCACGGGCAGCCGGTGGTACCTGGTCGCCTACGACCTGGAGCGCGAGGACTGGCGGACCTTCCGGGTGGACCGGGTGGCCGAGGCGTTCGCGACGGGGGCCCGGTTCGCGCCCCGGGAGCTGCCGATGGACCCGCGGGAGTTCGTCCGCGGGGGGCTGCGGGGGGCGCAGACCTACCCGGTGGAGGTCACCTTCGCGGCGGGCCCGGCGGAGCTGCCCGCGTGGCTGCGGGCATCGGCCGTGCCGGCGGCGGACGCCGGCACACGGGTCCGCTTCGAGAGCGCAGACGCCCCCGAATGGCTGGCGGCGCGCCTGGCCCTGACGGGAGTGCCGTTCACCGTGCACACCCCGCCGGCCCTGTCTACGGCGGCCCACGCCCTGGGCACCCGCCTGACCGCCTCGGGCACGGGCTCGGGCACGGGCGCGGACGCGGGCACGGGCACGGGCACGGGCACGGGCACGTAGGCGGCACTGCCCCGCGCCTCGCGGCAGCCGCGACGGCGACCGGGGCGGCCGGGGCGGCGGGTGCGGCGGGGCGGTGCACGGCCCGGGGCGGCGGGCACGGCGGGACGGTGCACGGCCCGGGGCGGCGCGGCGGCCGGGGCGGCGGGTGCGCTGCGCACGTGACTGTGGGCCTCGGGCAAGGGGGAGTCCCGGCGCCTGGGGGGGGGTAGGCACCGGGACTCGTATGGGGGCTGTGGCGCGGGCCGGTTCAGGCCACGGCGTCGAAGCCCGTGTCGTGCGCCATCCGCTTCAGCTCCAGCAGGGCGTGCTTCTCGATCTGGCGGATCCGCTCGCGGGTCAGGCCGTGCTGCTTGCCGACCTCCGTGAGCGTCCGCTCGCGGCCGTCCTCGATGCCGTACCGCATCTTGATGATCGACGCGGTGCGCTGGTCGAGCTTGCCGAGCAGGTCCTCCAGCTCCTCGCTGCGCAGCAGCGACAGCACCGACTGCTCCGGCGAGATCGCGGAGGTGTCCTCCAGGAGGTCACCGAACTGGGTGTCACCGTCGTCGTCGACGGACATGTTGAGGCTGACCGGGTCGCGCGCCCAGTCCAGAACGTCACCGACGCGCTTCTCCGTGGTGTCCAGCTCGGCGGCGATCTCCGCGTGCTCCGGCTCGCGGCCGTTCTCGCGGTTGAACTCGCGCTGGACGCGGCGGATCCGGCCGAGCTCCTCGACCAGGTGGACGGGGAGGCGGATGGTGCGGGACTGGTCCGCGATGGAGCGGGTGATCGCCTGGCGGATCCACCAGGTCGCATACGTGGAGAACTTGAAGCCCTTGGCGTAGTCGAACTTCTCGACCGCGCGGACCAGGCCGGCATTGCCCTCCTGGATGAGGTCGAGGAGCGGCAGACCGCTGCGAGGGTAGCGGCGGGCCACCGCCACCACGAGGCGCAGGTTGGAGCGGATGAAGACTTCCTTGGCCCGCTCGCCTTCGGCGGCCAGCGCCTCCAGCTCCTCGCGGGCGGGGCTCCCGCCCAGGCCGGCTTCGCGCTCTATCACGCCGTCGAGGATCTGCTGGGCGTAGACGCCCGCCTCGATGATCTGGGACAGCTCCACTTCCTTGGCGGCGTCGAGCAGCGGAGTGCGCGCGATCTCGTCCAGGTACATGCCGACCAGGTCGCGGTCTGCGATCTCCCCGCCCCCAGCGCGGGCGCTGCTCGTGGACTGACGACGGGCGACGGCGCGGGTTGCCATGCGTGCTCCCTTGCGATGAGTTCGGTCGCGGTGCGGCTGCCGGACGGCACCGGCGGTGCGGTGGTGCGTCCCCGGACACTCTCCCGAGTGCCCGCTTCCGAAGGAAACAACGACTGGAATCGGGACAGAATTCCCGCGCCGTCCCGTCTTCTGCCAGATCTTGCAGTATCCTGCCCCGCCACGAAGGGTGGCCGAATACTGCGGGATGCCGGAGAGGTGCAGGTCAGGCCCCGGATCGGAGGCCGGTCCGGCAGTCCCCGCGGTGATGTGCGACCGCCGGGCCCGTGAGACCGCCGTCACACGCGCCACGGCCGCCTCACCCCGGACCGGACGCCACCGGCGCCGCCGGCGCCACCCGTGGCCGCCCTCCCACCCTGAAGACGGACCCCGCCGCCTCCTGGTTGCCCGGACCGACGGCCGAATCCCCGGATGGGCTGGATGCGCTGGATGCGCGGGCAAGCGCCCCCTTTCCCTCCCATCCGGTCCCGCCGGGCCCGGTCGCGCCGGCTCCGCCCCGAGCGCGGGCTAGCCGAACTGGACGGAGCGCTTCGAGAGGCCCATCCAGAAGCCGTCCACCGTGTCGCGGCGGGCGGCCAGGTCCCCGGCCGCCTCGGCCGCGCCCAGGGTGACGAACAGCGGGGCGAAGTGTTCCGTACGGGGGTGGGCCAGGCGGCCCGACGGGGACTTGGCCTCGAAGTCGAGCAGGGAGTCGAGATCGCCCGCGGCGAGCGCCTCGTGACCCCACGCGTCGAACTCGGCGGACCAGGCGGGGACGCCCGGGCCCGTGTGCCGCAGCGCGGCCAGGTTGTGGGTGAAGAAGCCGCTGCCGACGATCAGGACCCCTTCGTCGCGCAGGGGCGCCAGCCTGCGTCCGATGTCCATCAGGCGGCGCGGGTCGAGCGTCGGCAGGGAGACCTGCAGGACCGGGACGTCGGCTTCCGGGAACATCTCCACCAGCGGGACGTACGCGCCGTGGTCCAGGCCGCGGTCCGGTATGTCCTGGACGGGGGCGCCGGGGGCCTTCAGGAGCGCCCGGACCGAGGCGGCGAGCTGCGGGGCGCCCGGGGCGTCGTAGCGGACGCGGTAGTAGTGCTCGGGGAAGCCCCAGAAGTCGTAGACCAGCGGCACCCGCTCGGTGGCGCCGAGGGCGAGGGGGGCCTCCTCCCAGTGGGCGGAGACCATCAGGATCGCCTTCGGGCGGGGCAGCCCGGCCGACCAGGCGGCCAGTTCGCCCGGCCAGACCGGGTCGTCCGCGAGCGGCGGCGCTCCGTGGCTGAGATAGAGGGCCGGCATACGGCCCGGGGCGGTGGACGGGGCGGGGTTCGAGGACGGGGCAGAGCTCATCGGGGCGCTCCTCTTTGCTTGGTTCGGGGCCGCCCGAAAAGACTGACCCCACTTCGTTCAAATTTGAACGAAGTGGGGCGGTCAGTCATTCCCGTGCGGGTGGCCCCGTCAGTGGGCGATCACCGGAACCTGGATCCCGGCGTCCTCGCCGACCCCGGAACCGGAGCCGGAGGCCACCGGCCCGCCCGCACCCGGACGGCCCGTGTTGATCAGGGTCAGCGCGATGGTCGAGCTCGCGACCAGGATGCCGACGGCCCACCAGATGGCCGAGGAGTAGCCCTCGACCATGGCCTGCGCCTGGACCAGCCTGGCCGCGGCGCCCCCGGCGGCCGCCTCGGCCGCGTGGTCGGTCAGGTACGCGGTGGTCGCCGAGGCGGCGATGGTGTTCAGCAGCGCGGTGCCGATGGCGCCGCCGACCTGCTGCGAGGTGTTGACCATGGCGGAGGCGACGCCGGCGTCGGCCGGGTTCACCCCGTGGGTGGCCAGGGACATGGCCGGCATGAACGCCGTACCCATGCCGAGGCCGAGGAGCAGCTGCGCCGGCAGGATCAGCGCCGGGTAGGAGGAGCCGACCTCCAGCTGGGTCAGCAGCAGCATGCCGGTGGCGGCGAGCAGGAAGCCCGGCCCCATCAGCAGGCGCGGCGGGACCCGGGTCATCAGGCGGGCGCCGATCTGGGTGGAGCCCGTGATCATGCCCGCGATCATCGGAAGGAAGGCGAAGCCGGTCTTGACGGGCGAGAAGCCCTTCACGACCTGGAGGTAGTAGGTGAGGAAGAGGAACAGGCCGAACATGGCGATGACGGCCAGGCCGAGCGAGAGGTAGACACCGCCGCGGTTGCGCTCCAGCAGGACGCGCAGCGGCAGCAGCGGGGACTTCACCTTGGACTCGACGAAGACGAACGCCGACAGCAGGACCGCCGAGGCGACGAACATGCCCACGGTCAGCGCGTCCGACCAGCCGGCGGACTCGGCGCGGGTGAAGCCGTACACCAGCGAGACGAGACCGAGGGTGGACAGGACCACGCCGGGGATGTCGAGGCGCGCGCGGTTGCGGGAACCGGCGGGCTCGCGGATGACCAGCCAGGCACCCAGGGCCGCGATGATCGCGAAGGGGATGTTGACGAAGAAGGTCCAGCGCCAGTTGAGGTACTCGGTGAGGAAGCCGCCGAGGATCAGGCCGACGGCGCCGCCGCCGCCCGCGATCGCACCGTAGATGCCGAAGGCCTTGGCGCGCTCCTTGGCGTCGGTGAACATCACCGCGAGCAGGGAGAGGGCCGCCGGGGCGAGCAGCGCGCCGAAGGCACCCTGGAGGGCGCGGGCGCCCAGCATCATGGCCTCGCCGTTCGCTGCGCCGCCGAGGGCGGAGGCCAGGGCGAAGCCGATGAGACCCACGACGAAGGCGTTCTTGCGGCCCCACTTGTCGGCGATGCGGCCGCCGAAGAGGAGCAGTCCGCCGAAGGCCAGCGCATAGGCGGTGATGACCCACTGGCGGTTGCCGTCGGAGATGCCGAGGTCGGTCTGGGCGGAGGGGAGGGCGATGTTCACGATGGTCGCGTCGAGGACGACCATCAGCTGGGCCAGGGCTATGAAGACGAGTGCCTTCCAGCGGCTGGGATCAGCAGCCGGCGGCGCTGTCGCGGCTGTTTTGGACATGGGGGTACCCACTTCACTGTGCGGAATGACTGAAATATCCGGAAAAGGCTATGGAACAAGCTGGGTGTGCGTCACATGGTTTTCTGCCTCAGGTCATCCAGCGTCGCGGCCGAGCCGGGCAGTTCGGAGCGGGCCGGGGCCCGCAACCCGTCCAGGAACAGCTGGAGGTGACGGTGGATGAAGCGGTCCACATCGAGGCAGGCGGTGCCCGGGAGCGGGCGGCTGAGCTGGGAGAGGGCGACCATCAGATCGCCGACGCCGATGTCGGTGCGCACCAGCCCGGAAGCCTGGCCGGCGTGCAGCAGGGTCTCCACGGCCGACTCCAGGGCGGAGCGCGCCGCGAGGAGTTCGGGGTGGTCGCCGTCGAAGTCGTCGGCGAGCATCGGGCACAGGGCGCCGATCCGCTCGTCGGCGGCGGCGTGCGTGAACCGGCACAGCGCGGAGAAGGCATCGGGCTCCTCGGCCAGCGAGGCGGCGGCCTGCGCCCCGACCCGGTCCATGACGTAGAGCACGACGTGGTGGACGAGCGTGGGGCGGTCGGGGAAGTGCCGGTAGAGCGTGGCGTTGCCGATGCCGGCCCGGCGCGCGATCTCGTCGAAGGGGGCACCGGAGCCGAACTCGACGAACACCCCGCGGGCAGCCGCCAGAATGCGCTCGCGGTTGCGGACGGCGTCGGAGCGGGACCCGCGCGAGGCACGGACGCCCGCGACCGCGTGCAGGCCGCAACCCCGGGCGGACGCGGGCATTGCCAGGCGGGCGTCCGCCGCGGGGGCGGACGGGGCCGCCGGGGCGGCGGTCGTGGACGGGCGCTTCATTCCGGGGCCTTCCTGGCGCGGTGGATGGTGCCTTGGCGGGTGTTGCCTGGGCGGGTGGCAACCGCACGGGTGGCGGCGCCGTGGCGGGTGGTGACTGAGCGGTGCCGACTCGGGCGGTGCCGACTGGGCGGGTGGTCACTGGGGTGGTCACTCGGCGGGTGCCGAGCCGGCGGGTGGTCACTCAACCGGGGAGCGGATCCCCGCTTTGCGCGACTCACGTACAAACGGGGATCCGCTCCCCGGTTATTTCACCCGCCCGCGTGACCTAGGTCACACGGTCGAGCCGCGCCAGTCATCGTTTGGCCTCTCCCGGCGCGCGGGCGCGCCGCAGCCGTCGGAGGGTGAGCGGACAGAGCGCAGACCGGGCAGGGCCGGCTGCCGCGGAACCGGAGGCGATCTCCCCATGCCGCAGACCCGCCGGTGGATATGCAGACCACGCCTCACCGGCGTGTACATCGGCCTGACCGCACTGGCCCTGGGCGTCACGGCCACCGCGAGCACGGGGATATCCGGCCGCGGCCACTCGGCTGCCGGAGCGAGGGCCACGAGCGCCGAGTCGGCTCTCGCGCCCTGCCGGATCGCCGGCACGATGGGCGTCCAGATGTCCGAGGGCCTGCCGACGCCGCCCGGGTACTCCCGCTCGACCGGCGAGATCAGGGCCCTGAACCTGATGATCGACTTCCCCGACGCCAAGGGCGAGGGCGCGGCCGCGGACCGGATGGCGGAGTTCTTCCCCCAGACCGCCGACTGGTTCCGCGCCAGCTCCTACGGCCGGCTCACCTATCGGGCCGAGGCGCCGATACGGAACTGGCTGCGCATGCCGATGCCCTTCGCGGCGTACGGGATCGAGCGCGGATCGGCGTACGAGCCGGGCTACCGGCAGCTCGTCGAGCACATCGCTAAGGCCGCCGATGCCGAGGTGGACTTCAGCAAGTACGACCTGATCAACATCCTGGTCACCCCGAACGCCGGTCCGTCCGCCCTGGACACCGTCCTGTCCGTGACCTTCTCGGGCAACGCCGAGGCGCCGATGGCCGACGGCGTACCGCTCGCCAACACGTCCTTCATCTACAGCCGGCAGGACGACGGCTCCGGCACCTACCGGGAGACCGGCTACCGGGTGCTCCCGCACGAGAACGGGCACGTCTTCGGCCTGCCCGACCTGTACACCTCAGACGGCGGCGGCACCGTCGGGCACTGGGACATCATGAGCGAGGACTGGGGAGCCAACAACGACCTGCTGGGCTGGCACAAGTGGAAGCTGGGCTGGCTGGACGCCAAGCAGATCAGCTGCGCGTCGAAATCGGGGGTCAGTGACCACATCCTGTCCCCGCTGGCGGTGGCGGGCGGCACGAAGCTGGCCTTCGTGCCCCTGTCGGAAAGCTCCGGCTACGCGGTGGAGGTGCGGACGCAGGCCGGGAACGACGAGGCGGTCTGCCGTCCCGGTGTCCTCATCTACAAGGTGGACTCCGAAGTGGACACGGGGCGCGGACCGGTGACGGTCTCGGACAGCGCGGGCGGAAGCGGCGGCTGCACGAGGCGGCCCAACGTGCACGCGGAGCTGTCGGACGCGCCGTTCCGGCCGGGCGAGACCTTCACCGACGAGAAGGCGGGCATCAGCGTCTCGGTGGTGGGCGAGCTGCGCAACGGCAGCTACCAGGTACGGATCATCCGGCCCTGACCGGCCTTGACCGGCCCTGACCGGGGCGGACGCGGGAGCGGGGGCGGGGACGGGAACGGGAACGGGAGCGGGAGCGGGGGCGGGGACGGGGGCTGACGCGGGGACGGGGGCTGACGCGGGGGCGACCCCGCGGACGAGGAACCACGGCCCGCTTAGGGTGGGGCGCATGGAGACCTACACCATCGGGCAGGCCGCCCGGCTGCTCGGCGTGAGCGTCGACACCGCCCGGCGGTGGGCGGACGCCGAACGCTTCCCGACCCGCCGGGACGGCAAGCGCCGCATCGTCGACGGCCCGGACCTCGCGGCCTTCTGCGTGGAAGCCGCCCAGGAGGGCTCCGAGGACAACACCGAGTCCGCCACCACCTCCGCCCGCAACGCCTTCCCCGGCATCGTGACCGGCATCAAACTGGGCGACGTATCCGCTCAGGTCGACATCCAGGCCGGCCCGCACCGCGTGGTGTCCCTGCTGACCCGCGAAGCCGTCGAGGAACTGGGCCTGGAGGTGGGCATGCGCGCCACGGCCCGCGTGAAGTCGACCAGCGTCCACATCGACCGCACCTGAAGCCCGACGCACCAGCGCCAGCCCTACAGGTCCACCACGGACAACCCGGTCGCATGGGAACGGGTCATCCGGCAAGTGGAAGCGGTGGGGACGTCGTTGCAGGGACACCTGGCTGAGCCGGCTTGGCCAAGACCGGCCGCGAGCCCCCGACGAGCGACCCTCAGGATCGGCCACCCCCACCTCACCGACCACGACACCCAGGCTTCCGGGGAGGACGACGGCCATGGTCCCGGGGCTGACGGCGACGACGGTGAAGAGGTTGTACGTCACGGAGGGAACCCGCCGCAGACGCCAGTCCGGGCCGGTCAGGGCGCCGGGACAGTCTCGGACAGCCGGAGGTCCTATGGGGGCGCAGTCACGCAGTGCGATCCGCTAGGCTGTCGGTGGTCAGACGGCTACTGCGCGCGTGTGGGGGAAGATGTCCGTGCGGACATCCCATCCCGCACCGGACCCCCGCCGGGGTCAGGCGCGGTTTTCGTCCAGCCCCCCGCCTTCGTAGCTCAGGGGATAGAGCACGGCTCTCCTAAAGCCGGTGTCGCAGGTTCGAATCCTGCCGAGGGCACTTTCGAGGACCCCCAGCCGATCAGGGCTGGGGGTCCTCTGCGTGCTGGTGCGCGCGCTGGACTCGTCAGGCTCCGGTTCCGGGTTCGGGTTCGGTTCCGGGTTCGGGGAGCGGGTGGAGCGCCTGAGTCGGGAGCTGGAGGCCCATCTGGACGCCGAGGAGGAGCAGTTGCCGGCCGTGCTGCGGGCCCTGGGTGCCTGAGACCGGGCCGGGCCAGGTCCAGGGGAGCCGGCCCCCGGCCCGGAGCCGGCCCCGGCCCCGCCCCGGGTGCACGAAGGCCCTCCCGGCGCGACCGGGAGGGCTCGTGTGCGCACCGTTGCCGACGGGTCAGCTCAGTCCTCTGCTCCGCTCACCGATGCGGTCGCCCTGCGGGGTCCCGGCCCGCTTCAGGGCCGCCTTGGTGTGCGCACCGCCCTTGACCTTGCTCCGCACCGGGCCCTCGAAGCCGTGGCCCGCCGGACGTGGCGGCCGATCCGGCGCGTGGGCCTCGAAGGCCGCTCGGAGGTCCTGCTTCTGCTCTTTGCTCATCCCGTGGTCAACTCCTTCGGGAAGCACCCAATCGGACTACTGGGATCGTATGCAGATATACGGACCAACGCACCCGGACCGGTCGGTAAAGAATTTTTCACCGCCGCCGTGCGATCAGGGCCCGGGGGACGGCGCCGGCCGCTCCGGCGCCCCCGGTGCGCCGTAGACCAGCGCCTCCGGGCAGGGCGTGCCCCGGGGCAGCTGGTACTTCGCCGCCACCCGGTACTCCCCCGGCGCGGGGGCCAACAGCTCCGTCCACACGTCCCCGGCCTCGTCCGGAGCCGCCTTGAACAGGCAGCCCGCCGTGTTCGCGTACTCCTTCACGGCCGTCCCCCGCGCCTTCGACGCGAAGGTCTCCTCCGGGGGCGCCACCGCCTTGCCCGCCCCGTCCACCAGCCCCAGCCACGGCGAGTGCGGGATGCGCACCAGCACCCGTCCGGCCCGCTTCACGTCGATGACGAGCTGGTCGGCGCCCGCCCGCACCACCGTGGCCGGGCCCCTCACCAGGTCCGTCGGCTCGTGGACCTTGAAGAGCTGCCAGTTCGCGTCGCCCCACACCTGCTGGAGGTACGGGAGGCCGCCGCGCACCAGCTTCGCCTCGTCCTCACCGCCCGAGTCGGGTTTGTCGGCGGGCAGCACCACGTAGTGCACGGCCCAGCGCTCCAGCCAGGCCCGGTAGCTGTCGGCGCTCAGGGTGTCGTCGTAGAAGAGCGGATTGCGCTCCAGGTCCGCCTGCCGGTTCCAGCCGCGCGCCAGGTTCACGTACGAGGGGAACGCGGACGACTCCCGGTGGCTGCTGGCCGGGACCACCTCGACCCGGCCGCGGTCGGCGCCCGCCTTCTGGAGCTGGTCGACGAGCGGGGCCAGCTCCCGGTTCCAGGCGGCCACCGGGGTGGTGCGGACGATGTCCGTGATGCTGTTGGTGGTGATCCAGATGTTCAGGCCGGCGAAGGCCAGCACTACCGCGTACCAGTGTCGCGAGCGCCGGGAGGAGTACGGGAGGGCCGCGAGCAGTACGGCCCCGCCGAACAGCATGACCAGCCGGGTCACGTTCGAGCCGACCTGGGAGTCGATCTGCCAGGTCAGGTAGACCCCGAAGGCGTAGACGGCCGAGGCGATCCGGACCGTCTTCCAGCGCCCGGGAACGAGGAAGAAGATCGCCAGCGCGAACACGAACGGCAGCCACGCCGAGCCCAGCTTCATCGGCTGCGTCCCGGAGAAGGGGAACAGCCAGGCAGACAACCCGACCACGGCGACCGGGGCCAGGCCCAGGGCGTACGCGCCGGGGCGCCTGCCGCTCAGGAACAGCGCGGCCGCGATCACCCCGAGGAAGAGCCCGGCGACGGGACTGGCGGCGGTGGCGAGCCCGGCCAGCGGAGCCGCCGCGGCCGCCTTGGCCCAGCGCCGGTCAGCCCATTTGCGCGGCCAGCAGAAGACGGCGGCGACCGCGCCG
This sequence comes from Streptomyces sp. CB00455, assembly GCF_001905445.1. Lineage (GTDB taxonomy): Bacteria > Actinomycetota > Actinomycetes > Streptomycetales > Streptomycetaceae > Streptomyces. Next base: position 223,637 of record NZ_LIVQ01000006.1, read on the forward strand.
AGCGCGAACATCACGCCCAGACCGAAGGTGACCCGGCCCGACAAGGCGTTGCAGAGCAGCCCGTACACCCCGGCCAGGGCGGGCCACAGGGGCTCGCGCACGGCCCCGCGACAACGGGTCAGGACGAGGGCGAGCAGCGCGGCCGAAGCGGTGCCCGCGATCATCATCGTGGTCCGCACGCCGAGCATGTGCATGAGGTAGGGCGAGACCACGCTGTACGAGACGGGATGCATGCCGCCGTACCAGGCGAGGTTGTACGCGGAGTCGGGGTGGCGTCCGACGAACTCGGCCCAGGCGTCCTGGGCGGCCAGGTCGCCGCCGCTGTTGGCGAAGCTGAAGAACCAGGCGACGTGGAGCACGCCCGCGAGGAGCGTGGCCACGGCGACGGGGTGACGGCGGGCCAGGTCGACGACCCGCCTCCCGATACCGCCGGAGGGCGTATCCGACAGCCCGGACGATCCTGACGGCCCTGACGGCCCTGACAGCTCTGACGGCTCTGACGGACGGGCACGGTCAGCGGCGGACGGAGCGGCTTCCCCGTGTCGGTCCTGCTCCTGCTCAGCGGTGGTCACTGCCGCACTCCCCAACCCGAATCCACACACGACGCGCACACGCACGCGCATCGCACCCGTCCACGTCCCGGGACGGGGGACGCGATCCGGTGCCCCGGGGTTGCCCGGGGCACCGGATCCACGCTCTCACCGGCTGTCAGCCGACGCGCGTCAGCTTGCTGCCGATGCCCGGCGCGGCGAGGTCGCTCTGCAGCGCCACCGGCACCTTGACCTGGCTCGCGCCGTCACCGACGGTGAGGACACCGATCTCGGTGCCGGCCTTGGCGGTCTGCGGGATCTTGCCCCCGCCGTCCACCAGCTTCACGTCGACGGTCAGCGCGGCCCAGCCGACCGCCTGCACGTCCGCGGTGGCGACGACCGGCGTCCTGCCGCCGAGACCGTCGTCCACGTACCCCACGACATCACCCTTCTTCACCACGGGCGCGCCTTCGAGGGCCTTCTGGGTGGCGATCATCAGCTGCTTGCTGGCGGCGAGCACGCTGTCGATGATCGGCGGCTTGTGCTGGCCGAGGACGGCTCCGACGATCAGCTGGTTGGTGTTGCCGACCTTCTTCTGGGCGGCGAAAAGGAGGTTTCCGCCGGCCTTCGTCGTCGTACCGGTCTTGATGCCGAGGGAGTCGTTGTACGGCACCAGGCCGTTCCAGTTCCGCCAGCTCTTGCCCGAGGGGTCGACCCAGCTGGGCTTCTTGGTGATGTCCAGCAGCGTCTCGATCTCGACGAGCTTCAGGCCCAGCTTCACCTGGTCCTCGGCGGTGCTGACCGTGGTCGCGTCCAGGCCGGAGGGGTCGGTGTAGGTGGTGTTGGCCATGCCGAGTTCCTTGGCGGTGTCGTTCATCTTCTTGACGAACGCCTCCTGGGAACCGGAGTCCCAGCGCGCGAGCAGCCGCGCGATGTTGTTGGCCGACGGGATCATGAGGGCGGCGATCGCGTCGTACTCCGAGATCTTGTCGCCCTCCTTCACCGTGTCGAGGGTGGACTCGTTGTCGGTCGAGTTGTTCTTCTTGCCCTCGGTCTCGGCCGTCTTGTCGACATCGATCATCTGACCCTGGTCACCCTTTTTGACGGGGTGGTCGCGCAGGATGATGTAGGCAGTCATCGACTTGGTGACGCTGGCGATCGGTACGGGTTTCTGCTCGCCGGACTGCCCCAGCGAGCCGAGGCCGGCCGCGGCCATGTAGGCCTGGCCCTCGCTCGGCCAGGGCAGCTCGGGCTTGGAGCCGCCGAAGGTGTACGAGGACTTCGAGGTCATCACGAGCTTCGGCTGGGGCAGGGGGCGCACCAGCTGGACGACGGCCAGGATGATCGCGAGGAGCACGACGAGCGGGAAGTAGATCTTGAACCGCCGGATGGCGGTGCGCAGCGGGCTCGGCGGCGGGGGCGGGTTGTTCGTGAGGTCCGCCAGCATGTCGAGCGGCGGCTTGGGCGGCAGGGGCTGCTGGGTGGTCCGCTCGGCGCGGTCCAGGGAGGCGGGCCTGGCCGGGGCCGCCGGGGCTGCCGGGGCCGCCGGAGGGGCGGCCTTGCTGGACGGTGTCGCGGCGGAGGACGGCGCCTTGGCCGGATCCGTGACCGGCGCCTTGGCGGCCGGTGCCTTGGCGGCGGGCGGCGGCGTCTTCGGCTGCTGACCGGGCTCGTCGGTGCGCAGGGGTACGAAGGTGCTGGCCTTCGGCGGCTCGGCGGCGGGCGGCGGCTTCACGGCGCGGAACACGGCGGTGCGCTCGCTGTCGGCGGCTTCCACCTCGGCATCCGTCTTCGGAATCCGGAACACACCGGTCCGCTCGCGCGCGGCAGGCTCCTTGACGGCTCCCGCGGCGTCGTCGGAACGCGACCCCGACCCGGAGCGCGACCCCGAGCCAGAACCGGAATCGGACGGGGCACCCTTGGGCCGCTCGTCGCCCTCGGGCTTCACGGCACGGAAAACGGCAGTGCGCTCACTGTCAGCCGACTCCCCGGTGGAGCCTTCCGACCTGGAAGCGGAACCAGTACCGGAACCACCGGACCGCTCACCGGACCCGTCGCTGCGGGCAGCCTCACCGGCCTCCCGCCCGGAGGCACCCTTGGCAGCGCCGGTGGCAGAAGCGGAACCATCAGGCCGCCCGGCGACAGCGGGCTTCACCGCACGGAAAACGGCAGTGCGCTCGCTGTCAGCCGACCCCTGCACAGGGGCACCCGCGCCAGCACCGGAACCAGAACCAGAATCGGAATCCGAACCGGAATCCGAACCGGAATCATCAGAACGCTTGTCGGAGGCAGCCGCGCGATCGCCGCTTCCCGGCTCCTTCCCCCCGCCGTCCTTCGGCGGCTCCGACGCAGGATCCGATACAGAAGCGGAATCAGCCGGCCGCTCGTCGGCAGCCGGCTTCCGCGCCGGGGTCTCCCCGTCGCGGCCGGTGGCGCCGGACTTCTGTTCCGGAGTGTCCTTCGACGCGTCCGGAGCGGGCTTCGCCTCCTCCGTGCGGTCTGCGGCCTCGGCCGGACTCGACGCCTCGGCCGCAGCGGGCTCGTCCGCACCGGCGTCGGCGGACTCCGCATCCGCATCCGCATCCGCACCGGCGTCGCCGGGCTCCGCATCCGCCGTCGCGACCCACGCCGCCACCGCGTCCCGCAGCGGGTCCCGGTCGCCGGAGCCGGCGGTGGCCGCCCGATCGGCCGGGGCACCCGACCCTTCCTCAGGACCTCGCGGCCGCAACACCGAAAGCCTCGGATCACGCTCCGCGGAGGACTCCGCCGCCCCCGGCGTTCCTTCATCTACCGACTTGTCGGGGGACTCGCCCGCCACCAGTTCCTCCTCCATCGCCGCCACGTCCGGCTGTCCGAATGTCTAACAGTGTCCCGTCTCGGGGGCATCGCCCCCGCGCTAGACGAGAACGACATAGCTGCGGGTTCCCCCGCAAAGCGGTCAGGCGCTCTCGACAGATGAATGTGAGAGGCGTCACCCTGTCACTCATCCACGCGGGGAGGCATGGATGGGCAGGAGCCGCAGAACAATTCCGGAGGAGCTTCTGCTGCTCGCCTTGGACCCGGCCACGGGTACCACGGCGCAGCCGCAGTCGCTCGACCTCGGCCTGGCCGGGGCACAGCTAGTGGAGCTGGCTCTGGCAGGACGGATAGCCCCTGACGGGGATCGTATCGCCGTGGTGATGCCACGGCCGACAGGAGATCCGACTCTGGACTCCGCACTGGAACTGCTGCGCAGGCGCGGCAGCCCGGTACGGGCCGTCCACTGGATAGGCGGACCCCGACTGGGGCTGCGCCAGATATACCTCGCTCACCTGGAGCGTTGCGGCATGGTGCATGCCGTCGCGGGACAGATGTGCGGGGTGCTGCCGACGACTCGCTACCAGGCGACGGACACGGCGATCAGCCGGGAGATCCGTGCCCGGCTCGACAGTGCGATCCGCACCGGTGTACCGCCGGACCCGCGGACCGCGGCGCTCGCCGCACTGGCCCACGCGGTCGGACTCGGCAAGCACCTGTACCCCGGCAACGAGGGGCGGTCGTCCAGGTCCCGGCTGAGGGACCTGATCCGGCACGACCCGATGGGCGGACTCGTGGCGCACGCCGTGATGGACGTCCAGAACGGTGTGGCTGCACAGCCGCGCCGCGACCGCGCACCGGCACCACCGGTCCGGGCCACGGCCGGCAGCCTTCCGCTGCAGCCGCGCCGGACGGGCGCGATGGCCCGCGCGGCCGCGCACTGATCGACCGCTCCACCAGTTCCACCGTTCCACCAGCTCCACCAGCTCCATCTGCTTCACGAGCGCCATCAGTTCCACGAGCGCCACGCAGTGCGTGCGCAACGCCGGCGCAGTGCCGGTGCCCGTCAACACGGTGCCCACGCACCGCCAGTGCCGCGACCGACGCCCCTGAAGGCGCGGCCGGCCATCCGCCAGCGCGCGGGGTGACGAGGCCGGTCCGCCGGTCCCGACACCCCGCGCGTCTGTTTTTCCGGGCCGTTCCCCAGCGGCACCGCACATTTCGGTGGCAGTCTGCTCAACATCAGACACGCGGAGAGACAGCAACAGAAGAAGGCGGAGGTGCCGTTCACGTGGCGTCCAATGTCAATCCCACCGTCCGACGCCGCCGACTGGGCATGGAGTTGCGCAAGCTCCGCGAGGACAAGGGCATGACGGCCGAACAGGTCGCAGAGCGCCTTCTCGTTTCCCAGTCCAAGATCAGCAGGCTGGAGAACGGCCGCCGCTCCATCAGCCAGCGCGACGTCCGCGACCTGTGCGAGGTGTACGAGGTGGAGGACCCCCGGCTCGTGGACTCGCTCATGCAGATGGCGAAGGACTCCCGCCAGCAGGGCTGGTGGCACGCCTTCGGCGACATCCCGTACAGCGTCTACATCGGTCTGGAAACGGACGCCGCCAGCCTGCGCACCTACGAGCCACTGGTGATCCCGGGGCTGCTCCAGACCACGGAGTACGCCCAGTCGCTCGTCCGCGGCGCCTGGCCCGAGACGGCTCCGGCCGACGTGGAGAAGCGCGTCCAGGTCCGGATGCACCGCCAGAAGCGGCTTTCCGAGACGGACAACAACAACCCGGAACTCGGGCCGCTGCGCCTGTGGGCGGTCATCGACGAGGCCGCACTGCGCCGGCGCGTGGGCGATGCGGAACTGATGATCCGGCAGCTGGAGTACTTGATAGAGCAGTCCCAGCAGCCGCACGTCACGGTCCAGGTGATGCCGTTCGCGCTCGGGGCGCACCCCGGTGTGAACGGGCAGTACGCCATTCTCGAATTCCCGGACGCCTCGGACTCGACCGTGGTCTACATCGAGGGCGTCACGAGCGACCTGTACCTGGAGAAGGCCAACGACGTGCAGAAGTACAGCGTGATGTACGAGCACCTGCGCGCCCAGGCCCTCAATGTCGACCAGACACAGCAGTTCATTTCCGAGATCATCGACCAATATGCAGGCAAGAGCCGTTAAACACTCCGGAATCCGGAGGGCTTGACGGAGCGGGCCGGTACGGTACACCGTCACTCCCCGGCCGCAGAAGCCCTCAATGGAATATGCCACCCGGTCGGGTGAATGGTTCCTTCAGCCGTCGGGAGCTGCGGGTAGCGTCGATCAGGTCAGCCGGAGAAGTGGCCGACACGACAACGAACTACTCCCGAACCGGAGAAACACATGGCTATTCGTCAGGGCGCCACGGACAACTGGACCAAGTCTTCCTATTCCGCCAACGGTGCCTGCGTCGAGGTCAAGTCCCCCGTCGTGGAGGCCATCGCGGTCCGCGACTCGAAGGTGCAGGACGGCCCGTCCCTCACCTTCGCGCCCGGCTCCTGGACCTCTTTCGTCGACGGTGTCACCGAGGGCCGGCTGGGACGTCTCGCCTGAGCGTCACGGCATGCGCCCCGGTCAACTCGCATGCGAGGACGCAGACGCAGTACTCGTACGAACAGCAGTACTCGTGCGAACAGCAGCACTCGTACGAACAGCAGGACCCGCACGATCAGCACCACTGACTGGAGCCCTCTCGTCCGGCCCGCCGTCCTGGCCGAGGGGGCTCGGCCGTGTCCGCGTACGGCTCGGACCTACGGATCCGGCACACGGATCGGGCACACGGATCGGGCCCGCTCAGTGCCGCAGCTGGTCGACGTACCGGTCGGTCCCCGGGACCGTGGGGACGAAGGGCGCCACGAGCTCGACCCGCCCGAGTCCCGCCTGCGCGACCTCGGTGTCCATCCCCTGGAAACGGTCCCAGCACTCCCTCGGGTCCTGCTCCAGGAACCACAGCAGCGTGAGACGGGTCTCGACCCCCTCGACCTGCTTGACGTAGGTCATCCGGTCGCCCGGGAGCGGGGTGGGGCGGAAGACGGTGACCATCGCCGACGGAGAACCGTGCAGCCGCTTCGGCAGGGCGCGCGTGCGCAGCCACTCCAGCAGTCCGGCCCGCTGCCCGGCCTCCTCGGCGTCGACGACCTGAAGGACGAGACCGGCGTACGGGTGGTCGAGGGCGTGGAAGTCCCGCGGACCGGCCGCACCGTCGCGGTAGACGGTGGCGACGTGGTCCTGGAAGGCCGTGAAGACGTGGGTGCGGTCCTGGTAGACGCGCCCGTCGCGGTTCAGCCGCTTGTTGATGCCGACCGTCCACTTCATGTGCTCGTCGTAGCGGCCCTGGGTGACCCAGTAGGTCGACAGGTAGCAGCCGGCGGTGACGGGCTGGGCGACGGCCGACTTCTCGGGGTAGCGAAGCTCCTGGAGCTCCCGGGTGGCGACCCAGCGGCGGCCGGCGTACATCCAGGGCATGGCCATGGCGCCCGCGTAGTAGTGGTCGTCCTCGTACCAGCGGTTGTAGGCGTACTCGTGCCCCGGGTGGGGCTCCACCATGGTGATCAGCGCATGGCCGGGGCGGACACCGTAGGGGCCGACGGCCGCGAGCTCGGCGTAGTCCGCCGCGCGGGTGTCCGGCTGCTGGTCCTGCTCTCCTGTCGTCATGGCACCGGTCTAGCTGATGTGACGTCAGATCGGGAGGGGTGGGACGGGTTCAGCATGTGACACATAGATGTCGTCTGCATCTTTGGCTGGGTGTAAGCCGCCACAGATTCCTACACACGTCTCCTGTTCGGCGGCTGCCACTTGCTTGCGGCCGGACGTAAGCCGCCTCAGGTCGCTGCACACGTCTCCGGGACGGCGAATGTGGGCAGCTTGTCTGCATTTGGCGCCCAAGTGGGGTCGGGAAAGCCGCCTGACGGAGTGTGGCGGCGGAAAGTTCAGCGTCAGGCTCCGATAAGGGCTGGCTGAGCCGCCCGAAGGACGCTCAAGCGCCCCCTTCCGCCCTTGCCGCTCCTCCCCGCCTCATTGCCGGCCTGCTCCTAGGCCCGGGGAGGGCCAAGGCGTCGGAGACGTCGTCGAAGACGGCGGGCGGCGCACAAGCGAGTGGCAGCCGCCATGCGAGAGAACTGTGTAGCGATCTGATGCGCCCCCCGACCCGGACGTGCCTGCCTACGGGCCCGGGCCGGAACATGGCCGCCGAAGCGGACAGTCCGCTCTCTGATCTCCCCGAATGTCTCTCTGTCCCCCGGCCCGTTCCTTTGGGGGGTTCCCGGCAGTCTTCGTATGTCCGGGGCGGGACGGGCGGTCAAGGGTGGCCGAAGGCCATCGCGAAGCGACGCGACCGCAGGGAGCGCCCTTGAGGGCCCGGCCCGACACGGAGAGACGATGAGACTGACGGGAACCCCCCAACCCACCCCCGATACCGACCAGCGCAGACCCCGACCCCCGAAGCCCCCGCCCCGCCCCGCCCCCCTTCCCAACCCCGCCCGGCTCCCCTAACCTGACGCACCGTCAATCTCCGCCGTACGGACCACCCCCATCACCCGCACACCCCCACACCCCACCAGCCCAACCCACCCCCCCCACCCCCCGGAGGCCGTCGTGCTGCTGCTTGGGAAGACCGTCATCGTCTCCGGCGTCGGGGCCGGGCTCGGGCATCAGGTGGCCGCCACCGTCGTGCGGGACGGCGGGAACGCCGTTCTCGGGGCGCGGACCGAGGCCAATCTGGCGAAGTCCGCCGCCGAGATCGATCCCGGCGGCGGGCACACCGCCTACCTGCCCACCGACATCGGCGACGAGGCGCAGTGCCGGGCCCTCGCCGCGCTCGCGCAGGAGCGCTTCGGCGGTGTGGACGCCGTCGTGCACGTCGCCGCCTGGGACTCCTACTTCGGCGGCCTAGAGGACGCCGACTTCGACACCTGGCGGCAGATCCTCGACGTGAACCTGCTCGGGACCCTGCGCATGACCCGCGCCTGCCTGCCCGCCCTCAAGGAGCGCGGCGGCTCCGTCGTCATCATCGGGACGCAGTCCGCCGTGGCCGCGCCCAACGAGGTCCAGCAGGCCGGCTACGCCGCCTCCAAAGGGGCCCTGACCTCCGCCATGTACTCGATGGCCCGCGAGCTCGGACCGCATCGGATCCGGGTCAACACCGTGCTCCCGGGCTGGATGTGGGGACCGCCGGTGCAGGCCTTCGTCACCTTCACCGCGCACACCGAGAACGTCTCCGAAGCCGAAGTCCGCGCCCGCCTCACCGAGCGGATGGCGCTGCCCGACCTCGCCACCGACGGGGACGTCGCCGACGCCGCCGCCTTCCTCGCCTCCGACCGGGCGCGGTCGATAACCGGCCAGTCACTGCTGGTCAACGCCGGTGAGCTTATGCGATGACGTCCTCCGCCGCACCGGGAGCGGATCGTATGCTCACGGCATGACCACTCCGAGTGACGTCCCGACCGACAACGCGATGCGCCGTGCGCTCCGGCGGGCCCGCGACGGCGTCGCGCTCGACGCGACCGAGGCGGCCGTACTTCTCCAGGCGCGCGGACAGGCCCTGGAGGACCTCGCCGCGTCCGCGGCGCGCGTGAGGGACTCCGGGCTCGCCGCCGCCGGCCGGCCCGGTGTCATCACCTACTCGAAGAGCGTGTTCATACCCCTCACCCGCCTGTGCCGCGACAAGTGCCACTACTGCACCTTCGTCACCGTCCCCGGCAAGCTCCGCCGCGCCGGCCACGGGATGTACATGTCCCCGGACGAGGTCCTGGACATCGCCCGCCGCGGCGCGGCGCTCGGCTGCAAGGAAGCGCTCATCACCCTCGGCGACAAGCCCGAGGACCGCTGGCCGCAGGCGCGCGAGTGGCTGGAGGCCCACGGCTACGACGACACGATCTCCTACGTACGGGCCATCTCCATCCGGATCCTCGAGGAGACCGGTCTCCTGCCGCACCTCAACCCGGGCGTGCTGTCCTGGGCCGACTTCCAGCGGCTCAAGCCGGTCGCCCCGTCCATGGGCATGATGCTGGAGACGACGGCCACCCGCCTGTGGTCCGAGCCGGGCGGCCCGCACCACGGCTCCCCCGACAAGGAGCCGGCCGTCCGGCTGCGCGTCCTGGAGGACGCCGGGCGCTCCTCCGTCCCCTTCACTTCCGGCCTGCTCATCGGCATCGGCGAGACGTACGAGGAGCGCGCGGAGTCGCTCTTCGCGCTGCGCCGTGTCGCGCGCAGCTACCACGGCATCCAGGAACTGATCATCCAGAACTTCCGTGCCAAGCCGGACACGGCGATGCGCGGCATGCCGGATGCCGAGCTGGACGACCTCGTGGCCACGGTCGCCGTCGCCCGGCACATCATGGGACCCTCGGCCTGCCTCCAGGCGCCGCCGAACCTCGTCGACGGGGAGTACGCCCGGCTGATCGGCGCCGGGATCGACGACTGGGGCGGCGTCTCGCCGCTGACCCCGGACCACGTCAATCCCGAGCGCCCCTGGCCCCAGATCGAGGCGCTGGCCGAGCAGTCCGCGGCGGCCGGTTTCGAGCTGCGCGAGCGGCTGTGCGTGTATCCGGAGTTCGTCCAGCGCGGTGAGCCGTGGCTCGATCCGCGGCTGCTGCCGCACGTGCGCGCGCTCGCCGATCCGCTGACGGGGCTGGCGGACGTGTCGGCGCGCGTCGAGGGACGTCCGTGGCAGGAGCCGGACGAGGGCTTCACGGCGACGGCGTACGGCCGCACCGATCTGCACGCCGCCATCGACACCGAGGGCCGCACCGGGGACCGCCGCGGGGACTTCGACCTCGTCTACGGCGACTGGGAGGCGCTGCGCGAGGCGGCCGCGCCCGGAATGCTGCCGGAGCGCATCGACACGGACGTGCGGGAGGCGCTGGCGCAGGCCGCCGACGACCCGACGCGGCTCACGGACGCACAGGCCCTCGCGCTGCTCCACGCGGACGGCCCGGCCCTGGACGCGCTCTGCCGGATCGCGGACGACCTGCGGAAGTCGGCCGTCGGGGACGAGGTCACCTACATCGTCACCCGCAACATCAATTTCACGAACGTCTGTTACACCGGCTGCCGTTTCTGCGCCTTCGCGCAGCGACGCACGGACGCCGACGCCTACACGCTGTCGCTGGACCAGGTCGCCGACCGCGCGGCCCAGGCGTGGGAGGTGGGCGCGGTGGAGGTGTGCATGCAGGGCGGCATCCACCCCGACCTGCCCGGGACGGCGTACTTCGACATCGCGCGCGCGGTGAAGCAGCGCGTCCCCGGCATGCACGTGCACGCCTTCTCCCCGATGGAGGTCGTCAACGGGGCGACGCGCACGGGGATGTCCGTACGGGACTGGCTGACGGCGGCCAAGGAGGCGGGGCTGGACTCCGTCCCCGGTACGGCGGCGGAGATCCTGGACGACGAGGTGCGCTGGATCCTGACGAAGGGCAAGCTGCCGGCGGCGGACTGGATCGAGGTCATCACCGCCGCGCACGAGCTGGGGATCCGTTCCTCGTCCACGATGATGTACGGGCACGTGGACCAGCCGCGGCACTGGCTCGGCCATTTCCGCACGCTGGTGCGGATCCAGCAGGCGGCGCTGGAGAAGGGCGTGGCGGGTTTCACGGAGTTCGTGACGCTGCCGTTCATCCACACGAACGCGCCCGTGTACCTGGCGGGCATCGCCCGGCCGGGCCCGACGGTCCGCGACAACCGGGCGGTCACCGCGATGGCCCGGATCCTGCTGCACCCGCACATCCCGAACATCCAGACGAGCTGGGTCAAGCTCGGCTCGCAGGGTGCGGCCGAGATGCTCCGGTCGGGGGCGAACGACCTGGGCGGGACGCTGATGGAGGAGACCATCTCGCGGATGGCCGGTTCGAGTTACGGCTCGTACAAGTCGGTCCGGGACCTGGTCGCGGTCGCGGAGGCGGCGGGGCGCCCGGCGAAGGCCCGTACGACGCTGTACGGGGAGGTGCCGCGGGAACGCCAGGAGGCAGCCCGCGCCTCGGACGGGCACCTGCCACAGCTGCTGCCCGTAGTGGACTGAGCCGGGAGGCCGACGCGGACGTGCACACGGACACGGGCACGGGCACGCGAGGCAACCGGCACAGCGGGTCATCGGCCTGCCCCGCGGCTGGAACTGTTCGGGTTCCGGCCGTTCTGCGCCCGGTAACGGGCCGCCTGACAGACTGCTTCCGGATTCGATCGATGCTGTCCACTACAGTGCGCGCCAGCGCTGTCGCGGGGGCGACGGCAGGCACGGGCGGGGGACGGTGGACACGGTGGACGCGACAACCGGTTCGGGCGCAGTGGTCATTCAGGGCACGGTGGCCGGTTCGGGCGCACCCGACGGCCGCTCCGCGGGCGGCCTCCTGCGCTCCCCCCTCCCGCCGGGAGCGTCGGACGCGTCCGACGCGTCGAGAGCTGCGGGAGTCGTGAGCCCGGCCGGGCGGTCGGGCCCCTCGGGGCCGACCGACGGCCGCGGCATGCGCACGGCCTCCGCCACGACCGGCCTGTGGGGCCGCACCGAGCAGCAGGACTTCCGCAGCCGCGTCCGCGGCACCCTGCTGGGCTGCGCCCTCGGCGACGCCCTCGGCGCGCCCCTGACCGGCCTGTCCCTCGACGCCATCCGCGAGGCCCACGGCCGCGCCGGCCTGACCGGCCCCGCTCCGGCCCACGGCCGCCGCGGCGCGGTCACCGCCGTCACCCAGCTCACCCTCTTCACCGTGGACGGTTTGATACGGGCCCACGTACGCCGGGACACCGGCGCCTGGCACCCGCCGACCGACGTCCACCGTGCCTACCTGCGCTGGGCGGCCACGCAGTACGACTGGGGCCCCGACGAGCGCCGCGCGGACAACGGCTGGCTGGCGCAGCAGGAGTGGCTCTACGCCCGCCGCGACCCGGACCGCGCCAGCATGACCGGCTTCGCCGACGACGTCCTCGGCACCCTCGCCCACCCGAAGAACCCGGCCGCACGCGACGCGGCCGCCACCGCCCGCTCGGCGCCCTTCGGGCTGCTGGTCGGCTGGGAGCCCGCCCTGGTGCTGCAACTCGCCGTGGAATGCGCCACGCAGAGCCACGGCCACCCGGCCGCCTACCTGTCCGCCGGGGCCTTCGCCGTCATCGTCCACGGCGTGACGCGCGGCGACGCCCTCGACTCCGCCGTCCAGCGCGCCCTCGGGCTGCTGGGGGCCCGCCCCGGCCACCAGCCCGTCACCGACGCCCTCCAGCGGGCCCTCGCGGCCGTCACCCGGGGCGCGCCCGGCCCCGAGGCCGTGGAGGGCCTGGCGCCCGGCGCGGGCCACAGCGCGGAGGACGTCCTCGGGGCCGCCGTGTACTGCGCCCTGGTCGCCGAGGACATCGCGCACGGCCTGCGCCTGGCCGTCAACCAGGGCGGGGACTCGGCCGCCGCCGGGGCGCTGTGCGGGGCGCTGCTGGGCGCCCTCCACGGCGAGACGGCGCTGCCGGCCGCCTGGCTCGCCGACCTGGAGGGCCGCGCCACGCTGCTGGAGCTGTGCGACGACTTCGCCCTGGAGATGACCCAGGGGCCGACCCTGCACGGTTCGGCCGTCACCTCCCCGGGCTGGCTGGCCCGCTACCCGCGCGGCTGACTGCCTGCCGCGGGCAGCCCGCCGCCATCGGCCTGACATCCCCTCACCATCCGGACGCGCGGACCGTAATCTTGCGGGTCCCACGTCTCGGAGGTGCCAGAAGCCATGCGGATCGCCACGACCGTCTTCCTCACCGACCGCACCGTCTCGCCCGTGCGTCTTGCCCGCAGCCTGGAGGAGCGGGGGTTCGCCGGCCTCTACCTGCCGGAGCACACCCACATCCCCGTCGCGCGCGAGACCGCCGCTCCCATGGGGGGCGAACTCCCGGAGATGTACGGGCGCACCCTCGACCCCTTCGTGGCCCTCGCCCAGGCCGCCGCCGTGACCGGGCGGCTGCACCTCGGCACCGGCATCACCCTCGTCGCCCAGCACGACCCGATCGGCCTCGCGAAGCAGGTCGCCACTCTGGACCACCTCTCCGGAGGCCGCTTCACCCTGGGCATCGGCTACGGCTGGAACGTCGAGGAGGCCGCCGACCACGGCGTCGAGTGGCGCACCCGCCGGGAGCTCGTCCGCGACCGGATGGCGCTGATGCGCGCCCTGTGGGCCCCGGAGCCCGTGGCGTACGTCGGCGAGTTCTCCTGCGTCCAGGCCAGCTCGGCCCACCCGAAGCCGGTCCAGGCGCCGCGCGAGCTGGCCCCCGGCGTCCCGCTGCACGGCCCGCGCACCCTCATCGGCGGGGCGGCCGGCCCGAAGCTCTTCACCGCCATCGCCGACCACGCCGATGGCTGGCTCCCGATCGGCGGCGGCGGGCTCACCGAGTCCCTGCCGGTGCTGCGCCGGCTCTGGGAGACCGCCGGGCGCGACCCGAAGGCCCTCCAGGTGGTCCCGTACGCCGTCCAGCCCACGCCGGGCAAGATGAGCCACTACGCCGACCTCGGTATCGAGGAGGTCGTCCTCCAGCTCCCGTCGGCCCCGGAGGCGGAGATCCTGCGCGCCCTGGACGTGTACGCGCAGTACCTCTGACCGGTCACCCGCCGGCCGGGAGCTCCGCCCAGACGGTCTTGCCGACCAGCCGGTCGCGGACTCCCCAGTCGGCGGCGACGGCCTCGACGATGCGCAGTCCGTTGCCGGATTCCGCCTGGTCGCCGTGCGGCCGCGGGACTGGCCGGCGGTCCCGGCGGGCGTCGGACACCTCCACGCGCAGGACGGCGCCGAGCAGCGTCATCCGGAGCTCGAAGTCCCGCCCGGGGAGATGGCCGTGGGTGACGGCGTTGGCGGCGAGTTCGGCGACGAGGATGCCGGCGTCGGCGGAGAGCGCGGTGGATTCGGGGATGCCCCAGTCGTGCAGCTCCACGAGGGCCAGCTGCCGGGCGAGGCGGGCGCCGCGCCGGGTAGAGGTGAAACGCTGAGTGAACACGCGTACGAGGTCCGGGGCGGGCCCGGAGGATGTGGTCATGCACCTAACGTCCCGCGCGGCCTGGGCAGTTCGACAACACCGCGACTCGTACAAACCAACTGTACGAGTGGCCGCCCTGGACACGCGGAGTCACGGCGCGTGAACATTCCTGTCGGGGAGGTGACCGCCATGGCGAGTGCCGGGGACAGTGGTGACGACGAGGTGGAGCCCGATGACAACCTGCGCAGTTTCGGCGAGACGGTCAAGGCGTCCCGCAAGCGGGCCGGCCTGACCCAGGAGCAACTGGCACCGCTGATCGGGTACTCGGTCCAGTACGTCGGCTCGGTGGAACAGGGCCGCCGCCACCCCTCGCAGAAGTTCGTCCACAAGACCGAGTCCGTACTGGACACCTTCGGCGTCATCGACATCGCGGCGAAGCAGCTGACACGGCGGCGCGGGCTGGCGTCCTGGTTCCGCCGGTGGGCGGAACTGGAGGAGGGGGCGGTCACCCTCAACACGTACGAGTGCCGGTCCGTACCGGGTCTGCTGCAGCCCGAGTGCTACGCCCGGGCGCTCATCGACAACGTCCCGCCCGTGGTGACCCCGGAGGAGGCCGAGGCCCGCGTCTCGGCGCGGACGGAACGGCAGAAGCTGCTCCACCGGACCCCGTACATCCTGTTCAGCTTCATCATCGAGCAGGCACTGGTCGAGCGGCGGACGGGGGGCCTGGAGGTGACCCGGGAGCTGGTCGACCGACTCCTGGAATGCGCGGAGCTGCCCAATGTCGACATCCAGATCATGCCGACGGTCCAGCCGGTGCACGCGGGCACCGACGGCCCCTTCCAGCTTCTGGAAACCGAGGAACACGAGTGGCTTGGGTACAGCGAGGGACAGCAGACGGGTCAGGTCATCTCCGACCCGAAAGACATCAGCCTGCTGCACCAGCGGTATGCCAAACTTCGCATCCAGGCCCTCAACCCTGCGGACAGCGCGGGCCTGTTGATGCGAATGCGAGGTTCGTTGTGAACAGCTCCCCGTTGCGGTGGTTCAAGAGCAGCTACAGCGGCAGCCAGGGCGACGACTGCGTCGAGGTCGCCCTCTCCTGGCACAAGTCCACCTACAGCGGTAGCCAGGGCGACAGCTGCGTCGAGGTGGCCGCCTGCGCCGACTCCGTCCACATCAGGGACTCGAAGGTGACGGCCGGTCCCGAGCTGACCGTAGCGCCCGCCGCCTGGGCCGGTTTCCTGGGCGGGGTCGTCCCCCGGCGCTGAGCGGGCGTCCGGTCGACACGGGGGTCGGGGCGGGGGACGATGGGAGCGA
This sequence comes from Streptomyces sp. CB00455, assembly GCF_001905445.1. Lineage (GTDB taxonomy): Bacteria > Actinomycetota > Actinomycetes > Streptomycetales > Streptomycetaceae > Streptomyces. The sequence continues at coordinate 239,237 of NZ_LIVQ01000006.1, forward strand.
CGGACACCCCTGCGTCCCCCGACCGCCGCCTGCCTGACGGCTGGTGGAACGGAGAACGCGAGGCCCTGGGCCCGCGGCGCACGTACGGCGGTGTCGATGCGCCGCCGCCGATGGCGGTGAGCGCCACCGCGAGCCGGCTCCGGCCGGGCATTCCATGCCCGGGCGTTGCCACGGACCCGTGATCCGCGCTTTCCCCTGTCTCCCCTTCTCTGGGAGTGAAACCCAATGAACCGACGCACCACCCGCCTCTGTGTGCTCCCGCTCATGGCCGGCTCCTTCATCCTCGGCCCCTCAGCCGCCGCATGGGCCACGGCGCCCACGGCGCCCGCGGCGCCCGCCGCCGCCTCATGTCTGGCGCAGGGGAACCCTGCGGACGCGACCAAGGTGAAGATCACCGGCGAGGGCTACAAGCCGGGCCTCAAGGTGATCCTCGACCAGACGGACGGTGCGGGGGCGGGCAGCGCCATCGCGGGTCCCGACGGGAAGTTCGCCAGCGGGGACGTCCCGGCCGGCAAGTGGCAGGCCTTCCAGCAGGCCGAGGGCGGCGCGAGCGCCACCTGCCTCGGCGGTCAGGAGGCGACGGACGCCGCCACGAAGAAGCTGGTCGACCAGGAGCGCGCGCGGGGCGCCAAGGAGGGCTTCGCGGCAGGAGCGCAGGCGGCTCGCGACAACAACTGCGACTCCGCGCCGCCGCAGAAAAACAACAGGAATCTGACGGCCAAGCAGGAGGCCCAGCTCGCTTTCGACAAGGCCTTCGAAACCGCGTTCAGGGCCGCGATCGACAAGTTCTGCTGAACCCCGCAGGTCCGCACCGGCGGACCGGTTCGTGCCCTGCTACCGCAGCTCGGTAGCAGGGCCGGCGCCGTGTTTGCGTACCGGCGGGGTCAGCCGACCTTCGGGGGCTTGGGCAGACCGGCGGCCAGGGCCGTGCCCGCGCTGGCGAGGGAGGCGTCGGTGGCCTTGGTGGCGGAGCCGGCGGCCGATGCGGTCACGCCGACCGCCGTCTTGGTGTCCTGGACGGCCTGGCCCGGGTGGTCGACGATGTCGCCGATGCGCTGGGTGATCGGGGGGCCCTGGACCGCGGACTCGTCCGCGTGCGCGGCGACGGGGGTGAGTGCGAGGGCGGCGCCGCCGGTGAGGACCAGGGCGGAAAGGCTGCGCTTCATGGCGTTCATGTCCCGCCCAACGACCCCGGCGCCGCCCGGGTCACTGCGGCGCCGGCCGAAGCGCCCGCGGACCCGGACCGGGGGACGCTGCGGGGTCGCGGGCGGTGGCACCGCGGAAGGGCGGGTGGAAGGCGGGGAAGGGCGGGTGGAAGGCGCGGGGAGGCGGCGCGGGGTCAGTCCTCGACGACCAGGGCCGGGGTGGCCTTGGTCAGGACCTCGCCCCGGAAGAAGGCCGGGCTGCGGCGTTCGGTGACGAACATGACGACCAGCCCGAGGAGGAGCAGGCCGACGCCGATGACGAAGACGTTGCCGACGCCGAGGCCGGGGATGCCGGAGCCGGAGCCGTAGCCGGGGTCCCACGCGTCGTACAGGGTCTTGAAGAAGACCGCGGCGAGCAGCAGGCCGCCCAGGACGGGGAAGAGGCCCTTGAACAGCAGGTCGCGGGCGGAGCGGCGCAGCTCGCTCCGGAAGTACCAGGCGCAGGCGAAGGCCGTCAGCGAGTAGTAGAAGCAGATCATCAGGCCGAGCGCGAAGATCGTGTCGGTGAGGACGTTCTCGCTGACCAGGGTCATCACCGTGTAGAAGGCGCCGGTGGCGACGCCCGCCACGACGGTGGCGCGGCCGGGGGTCTTGAAGCGCTCGTGGACCTTGGCGTAGGAGGCCGGGAGCGCCTGGTAGGTCGACATGGCGAGGACCGTGCGGGCCACCGGGATGAAGGTGGTCTGCAGGGAGGCGGCGGCCGAGGCCAGGACGGCGACGAACAGCAGGATGCCGAGCGCGGGGCCCATGACGGGGCCGGCGAGGGCGGCGAAGACGTTGCCGGAGGTCTCCTCGTTGGCGAGGCCGGGGCCCTCGCCGCCGGAGCCGACGGCCAGCTGGGCGGCGACGCCGGTGGCCAGGTAGGAGCCGACCAGGACGGCCATGGCGATGAGCGAGGCGCGGCCGGGGGTCTTGGCGGAGCCGGTGGTCTCCTCGTTGGTGGCCAGGCAGGCGTCCCAGCCCCAGTACATGAAGATCGAGAGCGAGAGTCCGGCGGTGAAGGACGCCATGGACCCGACCGCGAAGGGGTTCATCCAGGACCAGGAGAAGTCCAGGCCGGTGTCGAAGGTGCCGGCGGCCGCCTTCTGGAGGGCCATGGTCACGAAGACGGCGAGGACGGCGAGCTGGAGGCCGACCAGGGCGTACTGGACGCCCTTGGTGGCGGTCATGCCGCGGTAGCTGATGGCGGTGGCCGCGGCGATGAGGGTGAGGCAGGTGACGAGGTGGACGGCCTTGTGGTCGTCCAGGGCGGCGATCGCGGGACTGCCCGTGATCTCGCCGGCCAGCAGCCAGAAGTAGGAGGTGGCGACGCCGGCCAGGTTGGAGAGCACGATGATCGTGGCGATGACCAGACCCCAGCCGCACATCCAGCCGATCCGCGGGCCGAAGGCCTTGACGGTCCAGGTGAAGGAGGTGCCGCAGTCCGGTACGGCCTTGTTGAGCTCGCGGTAGGCGAAGGCGACGAGGAGCATCGGCAGGAAGCCGGCCAGGAAGACGGCGGGCATCTGGACGCCGACCTCGCCGGCGGTGGAGCCGAGGGTCGAGGTGAGGCAGTAGACCGGGGCGACGGTGGAGATGCCGATGACGGCGCTGCCCACGAGTCCGACGGACCCCTTGCCGAGTCCTTTGCCGCGAACATCGCCCTCGGCGACGCCGCTTACCGTGTCTCCGACCCGCGGCCGGACGTCCAGCTGTGTCATGGGTCAGGACGTTAGACGCCGCGTTTTCCACATCTGGAGGCTTTCAGTCCGGATATCGTGACCGGGAAATCCCTTCGAATGGTGAGGTCGAAATGGTGCACGACCTCGCAATGCAAGGCTCACTTTGCCGAGCGGCCGTAGTTCAGGAGGAGTCGGACAGAGGGTTCCGTTATGCGGAAACCGCAGCGTTGCCCGGTTTGATCCGATATGAACTTTCCCGTGTGACGGCGGTCACTCCCCCGCGGCACGTCCCCTCGCCCTGTCCGCGCTGCCCCTGCCGCTCAGCCCGGCCAGACGATCGACTGCACCTCGCTGTAGGCGTGCAGCGCGTACGACCCGACGTCCCGCCCCACCCCCGACCGCTTGAAACCGCCGAACGGCGCCTCCATGTTCCGGCCGATCGTGTTGACCCCGACCCCGCCCGCCCGCAGCCGCCGCGCCACCCGGAACGCGCGCGCCACGTCCCCGGACCACACGTAGCTGAGCAGCCCGAAGTCGCTGTCGTTCGCCAGCGCGACCGCCTCCTCCTCGCCCCCGTCGAAGGGGACGACCACCACCACCGGGCCGAAGATCTCCTCCCGGACCACGCGCATGTCGTTCGTGCAGTCCACGAGCAGCGTCGGTGCCACGTAGAAGCCCTTGCCCGACCCGCCGACCACCGGGCGCTCGCCGCCGTACGCGATCCGCGCCCCCTCCTTGCGGCCCAGCTCGATGTACGACTCGACGCGGTCCCGGTGCGCCGCCGAGATCACCGGACCCACCACCGTGCCCCGCTCCGCCGGATCACCGACCCTCATGTGCGCCAGGTAGCCGGTGAGCTTCCCGACCAGCTCCCCGTAGACCGACCGGTGCACGATCACCCGCGTCGGAGCCGTGCAGATCTGTCCCGAGTAGAAGGAGAAGGTGGTGCCGATCCCCAGCACCGCCGCGTCCAGGTCGGCGTCCTCCAGGACGACCGCCGCGCCCTTGCCGCCCAGCTCCATCAGCTGCCGCTTCATCGTCCGGCCGCAGACCTCCGCGATGCGCTGGCCGACGGCCGTGGAGCCGGTGAAGGAGACCATGTCCACGTGGGGCGAGGCCACCGCCGCCTCGCCGACCCCGGCCGACTGCCCGCCCACGACGTTGACCACGCCCGCCGGGACGCCGGCCTCCGCCAGCGCCTGCGCCATCTTGAACACCGACAGCGGGTCCTGCGGGGCCGGCTTGACCACCACCGTGTTGCCCATGGCGAGGGCCGGGGCCACCTTGCCCGCCGGGTTCGCCCACGGATTGTTGTAGGAGGTGATGCAGGTGACCACCCCGACCGGCTGGCGCACTTCCAGCGCGCCCAGCACGGCGGCCCTCCCCATCGGGCCGGCCTCCGTCACCTGCGGCGGCAGGCCCCGCTCCACCGGCTCCAGGGCGCCCGTCGCGTACCGCCTGAAGCGCGAGACCCCGACGCCGACCTGCATGCCGCGCGCGATCCCGGTCGGGGCGCCCGTCTCGGCGCGGGCCAGGGCCGCCCACGGCTCGCATTCCCGCTGGATGATGTCCGCGGCCCGGTCCAGGATCGCCGCCCGCTCCCGCGGCTCCGTACGGGACCAGGCCCCGAACGCCGCGGCCGCGGCCCGCGCCGCCTCCTCGACCTGGGCGGGCGACGCCTCGGGGGCCAGGCCCACCACCGATTCGTCCGCCGGGTTGACCACCTCGTAGTGGCCGCCGGCCGGCTCCACCCACTCGCCGCCGATGTAGAGCCGCTGCGCCCGCTCGGGGCGGGTACCGCCGCCGCTGTTCATCGGGTGCTCACCGTCCTCGTGTCCCGGCCGGACCGGAGCACGATGCCCGGCACCGCGCCCGTCACCTCGTCGTCGCGGATGGTCTCCACCCCGTTGACCCGCACCGAGACGATCCCGACGGCGCGCGCGTCCAGCCGCGGACTGTTCCCGGGCAGGTCGTGGACGAGCGTCGCGGGGGCCGCCTCGATGCGTTCCGGGTCGAAGAGGACCAGGTCCGCGTGGAAGCCCTCGGCGATCCGGCCGCGCTCGCGCAGCCCGAACAGCTGCGCCGGGTCGTCGGTGAGCATCCGTACCGCCTGCTCCAGCGGGACCAGCCGGCGGCCGCGCAGGCAGTCGCCGAGGAAGCGGGTCGTGTAGGGGGCGCCGCACATGCGGTCCAGGTGCGCGCCCGCGTCGGAGCCGCCCAGCATGACGTCCTCGTGCTGCCAGGTCTCCTGGCGCAACGCCCAGCTGGCCGGGTCGTTGTCGGTCGGCATCGGCCAGAGCACCGTCCGCAGGTCGTCGTGGGCGCAGATCTCCACCAGGCAGTGGAAGGCGTCCTGGCCGCGCTCGGCCGCGATGTCGCCCACGACCCGGCCGGAGAGGCCCTCGTTCTCCTCGCTGTACGTGTCGCCGATGACGTAGCGCCCGAAGTCGGCCAGGCGCCGGAAGACGCCGGCCTCCTTGCTGCCGGCGCGGCGCAGCATCTCGGCGCGTACGGCGGGGTCGCGCAGTTCCGCGATGCGCTCGGGGACCGGCAGGCCGAGGACCTCGCCCCAGCCGGGGATGAGGTTGAGCGCGCAGAAGGTGCCGAGCGACATGTTCATGGGGGTGAGGATCGGCATCGTGAGCGCGACGATCCGGCCGCCGGCCTTGCGGGCGCGTTCGCTGGGGACGAGCTGGCGCGGGACCCGTTCGGGGACGGAGGCGTCGATGGTCAGCACGTTCCAGTTCAGCGGGCGCCCGGCGGCGGCGCTCATCTCCACGAAGAGGTCGATCTCCTCGTCGGAGAACTGGTCGAGGCAGCCCGCGACGATCGCCTCCAGCTGGGTGCCCTCGTGTTCGCCGACCGCCCGGGAGAGCGCGAGGAGCTCCGCCGGCTCGGCGTGCCGGGAGGCGACGGGGGCGCCCGCGCCGTCGGAGTGGGTGGAGGACTGGGTGGTGGACAGGCCCCAGGCGCCGGCGTTCATGGCGTCGTGCAGGAGGTCGAGCATCTGCCGCATCTGCTCCGGCGTGGGCCGGCCGCCGACGGCGTCCTCGCCCATGACGTGGCGTCGCAGGGCGCAGTGGCCGACCATGAAGCCGGCGTTGACGGCGATCCGGCCTTCGAGGGCGTCGAGGTACTCGCCGAAGGTGGACCAGGTCCACTCGACGCCCTCCTCCAGGGCCTTGAGGGCCATGCCCTCCACCTTGCTCATCATGCGGCGGGTGTAGTCGGCGTCTTCCGGGCGGGCCGGGTTGAGGGGGGCCAGGGTGAAGCCGCAGTTGCCTCCGGCGACGGTGGTGACGCCGTGGTTCATGGAGGGGGTGGCGTAGGGGTCCCAGAAGAGCTGGGCGTCGTAGTGCGTGTGGGGGTCGATGAAGCCGGGGGTCAGGACGAGGCCGGCGGCGTCCTCGGTGGTGCGGGCGTCCTCGGTGACGCTTCCGGGGGCGGCGATGACGGCGATCCGCCCCTCGCGGATGCCGACGTCTGCGACGCGGGCGGGCGCACCGGTCCCGTCGACGACGGTCGCCCCGCGGATGAGGTGGTCGAGCATGACGGTTCCCTCCAGATCATCTGCCGTACCCCGGGCGGGGTCTCGGGCGTACCCGGCCGGACCGGGCGGGACGGGACGGGACGGGGCGGGGCGGGGCGGGGCGGGGCGGGACGCAACCCCGTTCTCGCCGTTCCCGCCCTTCCGGCCGGCCGGGCGGGGCGGGGCGACGTCCCGGGGCGGTGACCTCCGCCCCCGGACCGCCCCCGGACCGCCCCGGCCGGCGGTCGACGGTCGGCGGTCGCCGTCGGCAGTCGGCGGTCGGCGGTCGGCGGTCGGCGGGAGCCCGGGGCCGTACCGTCCGGGCGACCGGCTCGGGGCGGAGCCACCCGGGGGGACCGGCTGTGTGGCCCGCGGGGACGGGCGGCCGGAGCGGACGGCAGGCCGCTGCCGCGCGCTCCGGCCGTCGGCGCCGGGTCCCGCGGGACCCCGTACCCCCTGCGGACGCGGCGGTCCGGGAAGACGCCGCTCCCGCACGGGGAGCCGTACGGTCCGCACGGTCCGTGCGATCCATGCGATCCGGGCGGTCCGGACCGGAGGTCAGGCGGCTTCGCGGAAGCGCGTCGTTCGGTGGACCGGGTCCGTGTCGATGTGCGGGATCACGTGCTCGCCGATCAACCTGATCGTGGTCATCGTGTCCTCGTACGACACCCCCGTCGGCAGGCCGAAGGAGAGCTGGTCGGCGCCCGCCCGTTCCCACCGCTCGCACTGGGCCCGCACCTCCGACGGGTCCCCGCAGATCATCAGCTCCTCGGCGATCAGCAGCTCGATGATCTCCGCGTTGTACTCCGGCAGCAGCTCCGGCCACTGCGGGATCGCCTCCGGCCGCGGGAAGGTGTCGTGGTAGCGGAAGACCAGCGACTGGAAGCGGTTCAGGTTGGCGTTGACGGCGATCTCGACTGCCTTGTCGTGCGTCTCGGCACAGATCGCGGTCGAGGTGACCATGACGTTGTCGTTGACGAAGGCGCCGATCGCCTTCGCCTCCTGGATCGCCGTCTTGTACTGCTCGAGGACCCACTCCATGTCCGCGACCTTCTGGACGCTGAAGCCGAGGACCCCGAGCCCTTTCTTCGCCGCCATCGCGTACGAGGAGGGCGAGCCCGCGGCGTACCACATGGCCGGGTGCGCCTTGCCGTACGGCTTGGGGAAGATCTTGCGGGGCGGCAGCGACCAGTGTTTGCCCTGGAACCCTTCGTACTCCTCCTGGAGGAACATCTTGGGGAACTCGGCGATGGTCTCCTCCCAGATCTCCTTGGTGCCGTTCATGTCCTCGATGCCGGGCAGGAACCCGAGGATCTCGTGGCTGCCGGCGCCGCGACCGGTGCCGAATTCGAAGCGGCCCTTGGAGAGGTGGTCCAGCATGGCGACCTTCTCGGCCACCTTGACCGGGTGGTTCACCGGGGCGAGCGGGTTGAAGATGCCGGAGCCGAGGTGGATGCGCTCGGTGGCGTGCGCGAGGTAGCCGAGGAAGACCTCGTTCGCCGACAGGTGCGAGTACTCCTCCAGGAAGTGGTGCTCGGAGGCCCAGGCGTACTTGAAGCCCGACCTGTCGGCCTGGATGACGTACTCGGTCTCCTCGATCAGCGCCTTGTGCTCTGCCTCGGGGTCGACCTTGGACCGAGACTCGGCCACGTATCCCTGCACAAAGAGCCCGAATTCCAAGGGGATTCACCGTCCTTCTATTTCTGACGTTCCGTCAGATTCGATGTCCCGACTGTTCCACCGCCGGACCGCGAGCGTCAAGCCCCGGAGCGGTACCACCTGACGCGTCATCAGATCGGGTCAGAGGATGCTGACGCCCGCCATCCAGCCGCCGTCGATCACGAACGGCTGGCCGGTGATGTAGGAGGAGTCCTCGCCGGTCAGGAAGAGCGCCAGCCTGGCGATCTCCTCCGGCCGCCCCACCCGCCCCATCGGCACGACCCGCCTGTACAGCTCGGCCATCGCCTCCCTGGCCTCGTCCGTGATCCCGGCCGGATCCAGCAGCCCGGGATTGGCCATCGGGGTGTCCACCGCGCCCGGACACATCGCGTTGACCCGGATCCCCTTGGCCGCCAGCTCCAGCGCGGCCACCCGGGTCAGCCCGAGGATCGCCGCCTTGGTGGCGGCGTAGGTGCCCACGTACGCCATGCCCGTCAGCCCCGTGTAGGAGGAGGTGTTGACGATGGTGCCGCCGCCGGCCGCCTCGATCTCGGGGGCCACCGACTTGATGCCGAGGAAGGCGCCCACCTGGTTGACCTGGACCACCTGCTGGAACTCCTCCAGCGGGGTCGCGGTCAGCTCGTTGAAGCGCAGGATGCCCGCGTTGTTGACCAGCCCGTCGACGGGCCCGAACGCCTCCTTGGCCGCGGAGATCGCGGCCGCCCAGTCCTCCTCGCGGCTCACGTCGAGCCGCACGTACCGGGCGCGGTCCTCGCCGATCTCCTTCGCCACCGCGACGCCCTGCTCGTCCAGCACGTCACCGAGGAGCACCCGGGCGCCCTCGGCGGCGAAGAGGCGCGCCTCCTGCTCGCCCTGCCCGCGTGCCGCGCCCGTGATGATCACCACGCGTCCGTCCAGCTTGCCCATGCCCGTGCTCCTAGTCGTTGAGAAGCGGGGCCACCTCGGCCCCGAAAGCGGCCATCTGGTCCACGAGTTCGGCCCGGTCGCGACTGCGGAAGCGGACCTGGATCTGGTCGACGCCGAGCGCCTTGTACGCGCGCAGGGACCCGGCGAGCACCTCCGCCTTGCCGGTGAGGGCGCGGCGGCCGGTGTCCCAGCCCGGCTCGCCGACGTACAGCGGCTCGGTGATCGCGCCGATCTCCAGCGGCTCCTCGATCCCGGCCGCGGCGCGCAGCTCCCGGAGGCGGGTGATCTGCCCGGCGAGCTCGTGGCGCGGGTCGCCCTGCGGCAGCCAACCGTCCCCGCGCAGGGCCGCGCGGCGCAGGCCGGCGGGCGAGGAGCCGCCCACCCAGACGGGGATCCGCTCCTGTACGGGCCTGGGCAGCTGGCCGAGGTCCTTGAAGGAGAACAGTTCCCCCTCGTGCTCCGGGTACTCCTCGGGCCCGAGGGCCGCACGCAGCGCGTCGAGGGTCTCGTCGAGCACGGCCCCGCGGCGGGCGAAGTCCACACCGAGGACCTCGAACTCCTCCTGGACGTGCCCGGCACCGACGCCGAGGACCAGCCGGCCGCCGGAGAGGTGGTCGACCGTGGCGTACTGCTTGGCGCTGATCAGCGGGTGGCGCAGCCCGAGGACGGCCACGTGGCTGAGCAGCCGCACGTGTTCGGTGGTGCCGGCGAGGAAGGACAGGGTGGCCACGGGGTCGTACCAGACCGTGCTCATGGGGCCGGCGAGGCGCCGCGGGATCGCCACGTGGTCGCAGGTGGCGACGTACCCGAAGCCGGCCCGGTCGGCCGTACGGGCGATCTCGGCGAGATCGGCGGGGCCGCCCGAGGCCTCCCATGGTTCGGCGTAGATGGTGCTCTGGGACTGGACCGGGAGCTGCATCCCGTAAACCAGCCGACCTTCGGGAAAGACGCGCGCCATACGGGTCCGCCTCGCTTTCGCCTGCCGATGTGTGTGCCGGTGCCGTGTTGCCGGTGCCGTGCGGGGGTGCCGGTCCTGTGTTGCCGGTGCCGTGGGGCGGTGCCGGCGCCGTGTTGCCGGTGCCGTGCGGCGGTGCATATTGGCGGTGCCGATGCCGTGTGGCGGTGCCGGAGGGCGACTCGCCGGGGCGGTTCGTCTGCCGGGGTCGGGGAGCGCCCCCGGGCTGGGTGTCGGCCCGCCCCCGGTTCGTCGTAGCGGTGCCGGGCCATCGTCGTAGCTGACGGTACGTCAGGCAAGGGGCGGGACACCATGCGGGGTCCCGGCGAAGGGACGCCGCAGCGAGGGGGATCCCGGTGGGTCCGGGGGGTGGGCGGCTCCCCGGCCGGTCGCTAGCCTGCGCGGATGGACCTGACGCTCACGCTGATCAGCGGGCTCGCCTGGACGGTCGTGTACGTGGAGGCGGTGCGCGTCGGGCTGCGCGACCGGACGTACGCCATGCCGGTCGCCGCGCTCGCGCTGAACTTCGCCTGGGAATCGCTCTACGCCGTCCGCGAGGTGACGGCCGGCTTCTCCGTCCAGGGCGTGGTGAACGTGGTGTGGGCGGCCGCCGACGTGCTGATCATCTCCACCTACCTGCGCTTCGGGCGGGCCGAGCTGCCGTCGTTCGTGACCCGTCCGCTCTTCGCCGCCTGGTCCGCGCTGCTGCTCGGCACCGGGTTCGCGGTGCAGGGACTGTTCCTGGCCCACTTCGGGGCGCACGACGCCAGCCGCTACTCGGCCTTCCTGCAGAACCTGCTGATGTCCGGCCTGTTCATCGGCATGTACGCGGCCCGGCGGGGAGCGCGCGGGCAGTCGCTGTCCCTCGCCGTCGCCAAATGGCTGGGCACGCTGGCGCCGACGGTGCTGTTCGGAGTGCTGGGGGAGTCGCCCTTCATTCTCGGACTCGGGGTCCTGTGCAGCGTCTTCGATCTCGTCTACATCGGACTGCTGCTGGCCGGGGGCCGGGGCCTGGGTCGCGACCTGGAACGCTCCGGCGGCGCGGACGGGAGCGGGAACCGGGCCGGGGGCGGGAGCGGGGGCACGGACGGGGCCGGTGGAGGGGGCGGGGCCGGTGGAGGGGGCGAGGCCGGTGGAGGGGGCGGGGCGCCGGCCCCCGTCAGAAGCCCTCCGGACCCATCACGATGACCGGCTTCGCCGCCGGGTCGAGGGTCTCCAGGACCTTCTTCATCGCTTCCTTGGGGATGCCGACGCAGCCCTGCGAGGGGCCGTCGTGGTCCACGTGGAGCCAGATGTTGCCGCCCTTCTCCTCGCCCTCCGGCTTCGTCGGGTCCAGCGGCGAGGTGCCGGGCGTGCGGTTGAAGTCGATGGCGACGACATAGTCGAAGGAACCGGCCAGGGACTCGCCGTTCACCCCGCGCCCGCCGGCGACGAAGGCGGGGTCCTTGTCGTACGGGAAGCGGGTGCCGGGCGGCTTCGGCAGCAGACCGCCCGCGTCGGTGAGCGCGAAGACGCCCTGAGGGGAGGTGAGGTCCCCGTAGGTGCGCTCCGTGGACCACCCCTTCGCGCCGTTGCGCGCGGGCCAGCTCTCGGCCCGGACCCAATCGGCTCCGGGGGCGGGCCGGGTGTAGAGCGTGGCGGTGGACTCCGAGGAATCCGCCGCCTTGCCCGTGACCAGGATGAGCTGGCGGGATTCGGCCGGGATCTTCGCCCGCGTCTGCTCACTGATGCCGGGCAGGCCCTGGAGGTCGTCGCGCCGCGCATCGCGCGCGGCGCGGGCGGCGGCCGGCGGCCGGGAGTCCGCCCGGGCCTGCGCCGCCGTACCGGAGGCCTTCTCGTCGACGACGTACACCCAGCCGGCCGTGAAGGTCAGCAGGCCGAGGGTGGCGGCGAGGGCCACACGACGCGTGGGCCGCGCGGACGTGCGAGCGGACGTACGGGGCGTGCGGGAGCGGGCTCGGGCGTGCTTGCTCATTGAAGCGACCGTACAGCAGCCGGTCTTCAGTCCGGCTGAGCGCCGGTCTGGTGCCGGGTGTCCGCGGCGGAAAAGCGGAGGGGTACGGTCAGGCCGCCGTCCGGCGCCGGGTTGACGCAGGCCGCCGGGCCGGCGCCCGCGAGCGCGGGAGATGGGGGCCGCCGGGGGCGACCGGGAGCGACGGTGGAGAGGTTCGGCGCGGCGCCCTCACCTGCGGTGTGGCTCGGTCCGACACGTCGCCGAAGGGCCGCGGGAGCCGCGGCACATCCGCCGCGTCGGCCGGCGGCCCGGTGTTCGACCCCATGGGTTCCCACACGGTGGTGGTCGTGCTGGTGCCGGCGACCGGGTGGATCGGGCCGCTGGTCGGTTGTGACGTACGGCATGGCCCGGCGGGATCCGGACGAGGTGCTCCGGTGGTGTCCGTCAGTGTCCGATTACCCGTCACGGCGGGTGGAGCGAGGCCGTGTTCCGGCGTGGCCCTGGTGGCGGTCCGGGGCTCGCCGTCGGGTCCGGTTGCCGGCTCGGGCGCCGCCAGCCGGTGGCGGGCTGTGGGCGAGCCGATGCCGGCCTGGCATCCGGGACCGCGAACAGCAGCGGCAGTAGCAATAGCGACTCGATGAGGTGTTCGCGGGTGTCGGCGACGACGCAGTGCGGGCCCGGATCCGGAGGATCCGGGCCCTGCTCCGGCGGCGGGTGACCGGCCAGAGTGGTCCCTGGCCGCCGACCGGCGGCCGGTCGGCGGCCGGTCGGCGGCCGGACCGTGTGCGCAACACGTACGGGGGCCACTCGCGCACCATGTCGGCGGCGAACCACCGCTGGACGCTGCCCCCGTTCCCGACCGGTCGACCCCCGCGACGGCATGTTCAACCGGAGGCCGTGAGGGGGCTCCTCCCCCGCCCGGGCTCGCCGTTGGCGGGCAGCGCGCCATGCGGTGACGACGGCGATCGGCACGACGGCCGACCGATCCCCCCGGCGGCCCACACGGCCCGACTCTCGCTGACGGCGGCGCGGGGCGGCGGCCCGGGGCGGGCGGCCTGTGGCCGGTAGCGGGCGGCGGGCGAGGGTGCGGGGTGCGGGGGTGCGGCGGGCGAGGTGCGGCGGGCGAGGTGCGGCGGGCGAGGGTGCGGCGGGCGAGGGTGCGCGTGCGGGGTGCGAGGGTGCGCGTGCGGGGTGCGGCGGGCGAGGGTGCGGGGTGCGGGTGCGGGGTGCGAGAGCAGGGACGGGCTACGGACGGTTGCGAGTGGCGGCGGGTGGCGGCGGCGGTCGCCGGGGGCCAGGGCGCCGGGCGCCGGGGGGGCAGGCACCGGAGGGCCAGGGCGCCGGGCGCCGGGGGGGGGCAGGCACCGGAGGGCCAGGGCGCCGGGGGCCAGGCGCCGGAGGCGAGGGGTGGCGGCGGCGGTCGCCAGGTGCCGGAGCCGGGCGCCGGGGGCCAGGCACCGGAGGGCCAGGCACCGGAGGCGAGCCCGACCCGGCCCCCGGGACCTGCCCCCGGCTCCCGGCCCCCGGCGAAAGGCCAGGTGCGGGCCATCCCCCGGCGGGGATCACCGGCGTACGCTGAGTCGATGCGAACTCCACGTCACGCAGCGCGCGTTGTCATCGTGTCCCCTTCCGGATCGGTGTTCCTCTTCCGCGAGAACAACGTCGAGGTGGGCATCCACTGGTTGCCGCCCGGCGGCGGCATGGACCCCGGCGAGAGCCCCGAGGATTGCGTCCGGCGCGAGCTGCGCGAGGAGACGGGATGGACCGACCTGGACCCCGGGCGGCTGCTGTGCACCTGGGAGCACGACTTCACGCACCAGGGGATCCCGGTCCGCCAGCACGAGCACATCTACCTCACCACCGGCCCCCGCCGCGAGCCCGTGCTGGAGTACCCCGGCATCCACTGGCAGTGGCTCTCCCCGCAACGCCTGGCCACCCTCGGCGAGCCCCTGTGGCCACCGCGCCTGCCGGACCTCCTGGCGAACGCCCCGGTGGAGCCGGTGCACTTGGGGCTGCTGGCGTAGGCAGGCGCAGCACGCGCCGGGCGCGGCGCGCCCGGCTCCTACCGCTTGGCGGTCGCCTTCGCGTACAGCGAGGCCGCGTAGTCGCCGAGGACGGTGCTGGTCGACACGTCGTCCGTATCGCCGCCCGTGAGGATGCCGACGATCTTCCCGTCTTTGGCGATCCAGGCGCTTCCGCTGGTGCCGCCGGGGAAGTCGGCGCAGTCGAAGCGCTGCCGGGTCGCGCTCTCGCGGACGGCGACCGCCGTGCAGGTACGCGGAACCTTGCGGTCCGCGGGGTAGCCGGTGACGGTGACCTCCTCGCCCGCGCGGCCGGTGGTGTCCAGTACGGCCGCGCCCGTCACGTCCTCGGCGCCCCGGCCCTTCGCGTCGGGGGCCAGGCGGGCGAAGGCGAGGTCGTAGTCGTCGTCGGTCCCTTCGGCCCACCGGTCGTCCTCGAAGACCTCCTCGATCTTCCAGGTGCCGTACGGGGCGACGCCATTGGCGTATGCAGGAGCGAAGACGGCAGTGCCGCCGCCGCGATCCCCTTCGAGCAGACAGTGCCCGGCGGTGACGATCAGGTTGCGGCCGGGGCTGTGCACGACGGTGGCGGTGCAGAAGTGGTCACTGTCCAGACCGTTCGTGAAGAGGGCCCCGGTGAAGGCGGCGGGGCCGCCGGGCTTGGGGGTCACGGCGGGCGGCAGCGTACCGCCGGGCGGGGTGGAGGGCTGAGGCTTCGCCGCTTGCGAACGCGACGGCCCGGCCGGCGAACCCGTCGGCGCGGCCTTCGCCCGCGCGGGCGGAGCCCCCTCTGGCGGCGGCACCAGCTCGGCCACGGCGGCGGAAGCCCCCAGAGCCGCCGCAGCACACAGCACCACCGTCACCAGGGTCCGCTTGTCCACCGGCATGATCACCCCTCCGCTTTGCCCCGGCGAAGCATGCCCCGGGCACGGGGGCGGGTGCAAGGCCGGGGGCGGGGCTGGGAGGGGTGGGTTGGGGGTTTCCCGTCAGTCTCATCGTCTCTCCGTGTCGGGCCGGGCCCTCAAGGGCGCTCCCTGCGGTCGCGTCGCTTCGCGATGGCCTTCGGCCACCCTTGACCGCCCGTCCCGCCCCGGACATACGAAGACTGCCGGGAACCCCCCAAAGGAACGGGCCGGCTGTAAGACATAGACACAGGGCATCAGGGAGGCGACTGCCCGCTTCGGCGGGCACATTCCCGTCAGGGGCTCATAGGCAAGCACGCTCCGGGTCGGGAGGCGCATCAGATCACTACACACTTGCTCTCAGCTCAGCGACTACCACTCGCTCGGGGCTGGACATAAACGTCACAAGTCGCCCACGGCCCTTACCTATCCCTCTACCGGCAGCGGGTTGTTGGGTCAGGAAGGCAAAGGAAAGGGCGACTGCTGCAGCCGGTGCTGGATTGGCAGAGACTGCATGAGAGCCGTGGCAAACGAGTACGACGGCCCCGGCGGCTTCCCTACGGCTGTGGTGGCGCCTGCGGATATGAGTAGTGCGCTGCTGATGCAGGAAGCGCAGATAAGCCGGGGGATTCGCCCCCGGGCCGTGGGAGTCATGATGACTCCGTGAGCGCGTGTTGCTTGCACTGGATGCGGATGCGCTTTTGCCTCTCCAAGCCTCATCTACTGAAAGGGTTACGACTTCAGCGCCGATCCCGACAGGGTGCGGCCCTAGGCCCACGACCCCCATTTCTCCCGCTACGGTTTCCTGACAAGGGCCTTTCGGTCCCATGTGATACCGAACGGGTCAATCATCTCTCTCTGCGTGTCTCGCGGAAGGTGTCCGGGAACAGGTGCAGAGCTAGTTGTGGCCACGACGGAAATATCCTCGCCCCGTATGGTAATTCGCGGTGGTTCAAGGCTCGGGTCAGCTCCGGCGTTGTTCCGGGCATGGACGACGACTTGCTGGACGTGCTCCTCGACGGGGCCGCCGAGCCGCGCCTGAAGCTGATCAGCGAAAACGAGCCGCGGGCCATGATGATGCTCCTTGGGCTGCTCGACGACACCGAGCAGGCCGAGGACATCCGCCACGCGGCCTGGGAGCTGCGCTTCCGCATCCGCTCACGCGTGGCCCTGCCTCTATTGGAGGTGGCGGGCGGGGCCGATGACTGTGCCAGGGAGCACCAGCTCAGGGCGTGCGGATCACTGCTCCTGAGAAGAACCACTGCGCCCGGGCAGCGGCAAGGTGGACTCCCGCCCTGGCGGCTTCCAGGGTCTCGGGCACGGTCGCGCTCTGGGCGCCGTAGCGTGAGGTCTGCCCCACCCACAGCATGCGCATCATCGCCTCCACCGGGGCGATGGGGTCACCGCTCGTCGTGGAGATCGTGGTGCTCAGCTTGCGCCGAGTGTTCCCGATCTCCCCGAGCATCGTGCCGCGGGTCGCCTTCGCGTTGTTCGGCCGTATAACGGCATGCGCCGCGGACTCGACCGCCTTGATGGACTCGCTGTACGCGCGCGCCACATCCGGGCTTCGCCCATACGCCGCCTGCCACGCCGACGAGACCGGCGCCGTGGTGGTGTCATCCGGCAATGGCCCAGATGCGGCCGACCCGGCGACAGGACCGGCCGCCGCGTCGGTGATCGTCTGACACCGTCGGCAGTCTCCTCATCGAAACCCGCGCCCGTTTCGGCTACACCGCCACCGGCACCACCGACGACGACCGCATGCGCCACCTCTCCCAGGCCCTGCCCCCGGCCTACGCCGCCCGCCTCTTCGAAGCCCAGAAACAGGGCGCCACCGAGCAGCAGCTCCTCGACATCGCCGCCGAGGGCGTCCAAGAGATCTACTTCAAGGATCACGGCCGCCGTCGATGTGAGCCGAGGCACGTTTGGCGAGCGTGGCCCGGTAGAGGCAGCTTGAGAGCGGCGGTCTCGTTGAGGAAATGCCCGCAAGCGTTGGTCGAGCAGTGGTAGCCAGTGTTCAAGGGCTCGACCGCGTTGGTGGTCGAGATGATCATCCCGATCGGGGCGGAAGCCGAGGACGGGCACCGTCTCGCTCCAGGCACGTTCCGATGCCCGTACTGTCGCCGGGTAATTGGCCTGCCCTTTCTCGCTGAAGTCGGCCAGTCCCGAGGGCTTGGGTCTCGTCGGCGGCGGTGCAGACGGGTTCCAGGAGGCAATCAGTCTCGGCCAAAGCTGCACAGGGGCTGGGAGGGGCGGAATGAGTGATGATCTAGGGATGTGGCTTGTCCTTGCGGAGTAGAGGTGGGTGCGCATTTGAGCCATACCTGAAAAATTTTTCGCAGAATGGAGTGTTCCGCGGTTAGCGTTCAGTTCGCCTCGGGGGGGAGGCCGCATACAACGTCTCTTCCCTCCGTCATGCCCTCACCAGGGCTAATGAGCAAGGGAAGGAGAAATCGATGAGTACACGGCGCAAGCAAGCGGCCGCTCTGATGGCAGGTGTTGCGCTCCTCGGGATCGGCGGCATCACGCCAGCGAACGCGGGCGTCACCGCGGAAGGCCAGTTCGAGTCTCACATCTCGTGGTGGACGGCTCCGACGGAGTCCCGCCGCTGGTGGGATAACAACGACACCTCGGACTACACCGGCATCTACTTCCAGGGATGCAAGTCGGATGACGACCGCTACGGCTACGACTACGCGTCACTGACTCTGTGGAAGGACATCTCCAGCGCCCCGGACCGCAGCAAGGGCACTCGGAAAAACTACTGCGGGTGGGTTGACTACGGCGATCCGAACGACGCGGGTAACTACTACTTCGCGCTGACGGACGTCGGTAACGGCGACTACATCAACATCGACTACGTCAAGGTCGCCTGGTAGTCGCAATCCGGATCATGGGTCGGACTTCCGACCCGCGAGGGTGCCGCCCGGCAGAGGCGGCGCCGGAAACACGGAAGAGGGATCAAGTGAAGATCGGTTTGAAGTCGTGGTCCGGGACGATGGCCGGAGCCGCCCTGCTGAGTGCGGTGTCGGTGATTCCGGCGCACGCCGGCGTGACGGCGGAGGGTCAGTTCGAGTCGCACATCAGCGGGTGGCGCGCGGGTAACGAGTCCCGCCGCTGGTGGGACAACAACGACACCTCGGACTACACGGGTATCTACTTCTCGGGCTGTGAGGCGGACGGCGGTGGCGGCTTCAACTTCGCCGGGCTGCAGTTGTGGAAGGACGTCCCTGCCTCCCCAGACCGTTCCAAGGGGACCCGGACGAACTACTGCGGGTGGGTGGACTACGGCGACCCGAACGACGCGGGTAACTACTACTTCGCGCTGACGGACGTGTCTCACGGCACGATAATCTCCGTCGATTACGTGAAGGTCGCCTGGTAGTACCGTTGTTGAACAAGTAATACGAGGGTCCCGGTGGATTCAGCACCGGGACCCTCTCCTGTCCACTGTCCCACAACCAAAGCCATCCCACTGGCGGTGGGGTGGCGGATTGTGCGTTCCTCCATGGCTCTGATTTTTGATCATGTTTCGTTTCGGTACGGGCGGAAGACACCCGTTTTCCATGACTTCAGTCTCCGGATTGACGCGCGGGCGACCGTCCTCCTCGGCCCGAACGGAGCCGGCAAGTCCACACTGATGGCCATCGCCGCCTCCCACCTGCCCCCCTCCTCCGGATCGGTCACCTTCAACGGAGGCACCGCAAAGGGCCGCCAACTGGCCTCCTATCGCAAAGGCGTGGCGTGGATCCCCCAGCAGATCACCCCCATGCCCGGGCTGACCGTGCGCGAACAGGTCGCCTACGCAGGATGGCTCAAGGGGATGCCGAAAGACTTGGCGTGGAAAGCGTCCGAGGACGCGCTGCGCCGCGTCGACCTCACCCGCCTCGCGGAGCGTAAGAGCCACCAGGTGTCCGGAGGGCAGCTCCGCCGCATGGGGATCGCCGGGGCACTGACCCACCGCAGCGAGCTGATCTTGATGGACGAGCCGACCGCCGGCCTCGACCCCACACAGCGCCTGGTGTTCCGTGAGCTCCTCGCCGACCTCGCCGGCAGCGTGCAAGTGATCGTCTCCACCCACCAGACCGAAGACCTCGCCGACCTGTATACGCACGTGGCGGTCCTCGCCCACGGCAAGATCTGCTTCCAGGGCAGCCCCGCCGACTTCCACGCCCTGGCACCGTCCGCCACACGCGGACGCGAGCAGGCAGAAGCCGCCTACGTGATGCTCGTCGGACGGGAGATCTGACCGATGCGTACCGCCACCCTCCTGCGGTCCTCCTCCGCCGGATTCATGCTCGTCTTCCTCGCCGGCTACGTCCTACTGCTCCTGTCGGAACCGATCACCACGGGCACCGTCCCCGGTTACGGGCCGTCCGCCCTCGGCAACGCCTCCTACACGATCCCCTTCGCCGCCGCCGCGTGCGCGGCGAGCGGAGCGTGGGAAAGCTCACGATTGCGCCGGGGCAATGTGTTCGGGCAGGCTCCTTCCCGCAGCCGGCTCGCCATCGCGCTACCGCTGCTGGTCCCGGTGTGGGCGATGGGCGTTGCCGGGATGCTCATAGCGGTCGGTGTCGCGGTCTCGGCCGCGGGAACACTTCCGCCGTTCTCCCACCTGGGCATGTTCGTGGTGTACGCACTGCTGATGGCGGCCGCCACGCTGGCCGGATACCTCCTGGGCGGCCGTCTTCCGCACCTTGCGGCCGCACCGTTGGCAATGGTCGCCGGGTTCTGCCTGACCGCGTTCCCCGGATCCTGGGACACCCCGTGGCCCCGCCACCTGGTCGCCGGCGCCTACGACAGCTGCTGCTCGGTCGGATCGGTCATCGACCCCGTGGCCGTGTGGGCGCCGCTCCTGTTCACAGGCGGGATCATCACCGCATGCCTCCTCGCGATCGCCCAGGCCGGCCGCTGGAAGCCTTTGGCCGCCCTGGTTGCCGCGTCTGTAGCCTCGGTGTTCCTGGTAGTGGACATGGGCTATGACCCGGTAGCCGACCGGAACCCCGACGCTCTGGTCTGCGACAACGCCGGCGTACCGGAAGTGTGCCTGTGGCCCGAGACCCCGGGACGCTCCCGGATCGTGGCGACCACCCGCACCTACAGCGGCCGCCTGAAGGACGCCGGGCTTCCCGTGCTCGCCTCCCTCACCCAAAACAGTGACCTCAGGCCCGGACAGGCCGGCTTCGGAGGCAAAGGCCGGGTCCGCGAGCAGGACATCGCTGCCAACCTCACCAACACACTTCTGCCCCCCATCCCCGAGTGCGCCCGAACCAGCCACAAGTACCCGGCGTTCCCCGCCCGGGGACCGCTCACCGCATGGTTGACCGCCATAACCACCGAAGCTCCCCCTGCGGCGGTCCAGGGTCGCGTCTCACCCGACGACGCGAAACTCGCCCAGAAGGTTCTCACGCTGCCCTCCGACCGTCAGCACGCCTGGTACGAAACAAACCGGGCCGCGCTCACAGGCTGCGACCAGAAGCCGAGCCTGAACCCTGAAGGAGCAGGTCGGTGAACTGGTGGGCCGCATCTCGCAACGTCCTCACCCTCGCCGCCGTCACCGTAGTGACGGCCGGCGCAGGCCTGGCATTCGGACAAAGCCGCATCCCCGTACCCGCGATGGTCGGCGGGGCCGGACAGTTCCTTCTCGCCGCGCTGATCACCGTCATCCCCGCCGTGACATGGCTCGCCTTCACCGGCCGCGCCCGCGATGCCACTGAAACGGTCGCTGTGCGGGCCGTCCACCGCTTCGATACCGCCCTCGCCGCCGCCTGCGCGACCCTCGCCCTGAGCATGGCCGTTCTCGGACACTTCGCGGGCGCCGACGCCGTGGCCCTGGCGATCGGCCGGAACACTGCTTTTTACCTAGGCCTGGCGCTCATCCTGAACCCCCTCACCGGCGCCCGGATCGCAGCCCCCGTCGTCACCGCCATACCCCTGGTCCTCGCCGTCGGAGGATGGAAGAGCGGCGGCCGCGGAGCGCAGCCATGGGCCGTCGTCCTGCACCCCGCACTCAGCATGCCCGCTCTCCTGGCGGGCGTCGCGGTCCTGGTTGCCGGGGCGACGTTCAGCAGCCTCAGGCCGCCACGCGGCGCCCTCTAACAGACCGACCTCCACTGACCACACAACCAACAAGACGGGCCGCCCCACTCAACCTGGGGCGGCCTGTCCGCACTCTACGGACCTCGCAGGCGGTCGGCGATCGGGACATCAACGTGCCTCACTTTTCACCTCACGTGATGCCGCCCGCCCGGCTCCCACCCTCCGACCCCGACCCCGATCCGCCCCCCGACCCCGACCCCGACCCCGCCCACAGCCCCGTCCCCGTCAGCTCCAGCAAGGCGATCGCGTTGGCGCGGACTATGCGGTCCACCGTGTCCGGGGGGAGGTGGCCCATCTGGGCTTCGCCGACCTCGCGGGATTTGGGCCAGGTCGAGTCCGAGTGGGGGTAGTCCGTTTCGTAGAGGACGTTGCCCGCGCCGATCGCGTCCAGGTTCCTCAGGCCGAAGGCGTCGTCGAAGAAGCAGCCGAAGACGTGCTCCGCGAAGAGTTCCGACGGCGGGCGGTGGACCTTGTCCGCCACGCCGCCCCAACCGCGGTTCTCCTCCCAGACCACGTCGGCGCGCTCCAGGATGTACGGGATCCAGCCGATCTGGCCTTCCGCGTACATGATTTTCAGGGCGGGGAAGCGCTCGAACTTGCCGCTCATGAGCCAGTCGACCATCGAGAAGCAGCAGTTGGCGAAGGTGATGGTGGAGCCGACCGCCGGCGGGGCGTCCGCCGAGGTGGACGGCATGCGGGACGAGGAGCCGATGTGCATGGCGATGACCGTGCCGGTCTCGTCGCACGCCTGGAGGAAGGGGTCCCACGCGTCGGTGTGGATGGACGGCAGGCCCAGGTGCGGGGGTATCTCCGAGAAGGCGACGGCGCGGACGCCGCGCGCCGCGTTGCGCCGGACCTCGGCTGCGGCCAGCTGGGCGTCCCACAGCGGTATGAGGGTCAGGGGGATCAGCCGGCCGCGGGCGTCCGGGCCGCACCACTCCTCCACCATCCAGTCGTTGTAGGCCCGTACGCACAGCAGCCCCAGCTCGCGGTCCGTCGCCTCGGTGAAGGTCTGGCCGCAGAAGCGCGGGAAGGTGGGGAAGCAGAGGGCGGACTGGACGTGGTTGACGTCCATGTCCGCGAGCCGCTCGGGAACCGAGAAGGACCCCGGGCGCATCTGCTCGTAGGTGATGACTTCCAGTTTGATCTCGTCGCGGTCGTACCCGACAGCCGTGTCGAGCCGGGTGAGCGGCCGGTGCAGGTCCTCGTACACCCACCAGTCCCCGATCGGGCCGTCGTCGCCCTTGGCCCCCATGACGGGGGCGAACTTGCCGCCGAGGAAGGTCATTTCCTTCAAGGGGGCGCGGACGACCCGGGGGCCGGTGTCCTTGTACTTGGACGGGAGCCGGTCCCGCCAGACGTGAGGGGGCTCCACCGTGTGGTCGTCAACCGAGATGATCTTCGGGAAGGTCTCCATGGCCCTTACGGTAGCGCTGATCTGACGCATCGTCAGCTAGTTGCGGATCGATCGGTCCGTGACAGGCTGACGTGTACGCGCAAGACAGGGCAGACTGACCACGACACCGACGGAAGGCAGGGGGGACGACAGATGGACGGCGTACCGGCCATCCCGCACCCGCGAAACCACCCCGAGGCATCCCGGAGCCACTCCGAGCGCGCGAGCGCGTCCGCTCCCGCGCCGGCCGCCTCCGGCGGGTCCCGTTTCGCCGTCCTCGGACCCATCCGCGCCTGGCGCGGCGCCGACGCGCTGCCCTCCGGCACCCCCCAGCAGCGCGCCCTGCTCGCCACGCTCCTGCTGCGCGACGGCCGCACCGCCACCGCGCCCGAACTCATCGACGCCATCTGGGGCGAGGACCCGCCGCAGCAGGCGCTGGCCACCATCCGCACCTACGCCTCCCGCCTGCGCAAGGTCCTCGACGCCGGGATGCTCGTCACCGAGTCCGGCGGTTACGCCATCCGCCTGCGCAGCGCCGCCACCCTCGACCTCGGGGTCGCCCGCAGCCTCGCCGCCGACGCCGAGGCCGCCCGGGCAGCCGGCGACCGCGCCCTCGCCCGTACGCTGCTGGCCCGCGCCCTGGACCTGTGGGACGGCGAGTCCCTCGCCGGAGTCCCCGGACCCGCCGCCGCCACCGAGCGCACCCGGCTCGACGAGTGGCGCCTGCAGCTGCTGGAGACCCGCCTCGACCTCGACCTGGAGGTCGGCCACCACGCCGAGGCCGTCTCCGAACTCACGGCCCTCACCGCCGCCCACCCCCTGCGCGAGCGCCTGCGCGAGCTGCTGATGCTCGCCCTCTACCGCAGCGGCCGGCAGGCAGAGGCGCTCGCCGTCTACGCCGACACCCGCCGGCTCCTGGCCGACGAGCTCGGCGTCGATCCGCGCCCCGAGCTCTCCGCCCTCCAGCAGCGCATCCTCAACGCCGACGCGGACCTGGCCCGCGCCGAGGACCCGGCGCCGGCAGCCGCCGCCGTCCACGTGCGCCCCGCACAACTCCCCGCTACCGTGCCCGACTTCACGGGACGCGCCGGCTTCGTCGACGAGCTCGGCGCCATCCTCTCCGGCGGCGCCGAGGGCCAGGTCATGGCCGTCTCCGCGCTGGCCGGCATCGGCGGCGTCGGCAAGACCACCCTCGCCGTGCACGTCGCGCACGCAGCCCGTCCCTACTTCCCCGACGGCCAGCTCTACGTCGACCTCCAGGGCACCGGCGCCGGCTCCGCCGAACCCGAGGCCGTCCTCGGCTCCTTCCTGCGCGCCCTCGGCACCCCCGACAGCGCCATCCCGGACTCCCCCGCCGACCGCGCCGCGCTCTACCGTTCCACCTTGGACGGCCGCCGCGTCCTGGTCCTGCTCGACAACGCCCGCGACGCCGCCCAGGTGCGCCCGCTGCTGCCGGGCACCGCCGGCTGCGCCGCCCTGGTCACCAGCCGCGTCCGCATGGCGGGTCTGGCCGGCGCCCATCTCGTCGACCTCGACGTGATGAGCCCCGAGGAGGCCCTCCAGCTCTTCACCCGGATCGTCGGGGCCGAGCGGGTCGGAGCCGAACGCCAGGCCGCACTCGACGTGGTCGGCGCCTGCGGCTTCCTGCCGCTCGCCATCCGCATCGCCGCCTCCCGCCTCGCCGCGCGCCGCACCTGGACCGTCTCCGTCCTCGCCGCGAAGCTCGCCGACGAGCGCCGCCGCCTGGACGAGCTCCAGGCCGGCGACCTCGCCGTCAAGGCCACCTTCGAGCTCGGCTACGGGCAGCTGGAGCCTGCCCAGCAGCGCGCCTTCCGCCTGCTGGGCCTCGCCGACGGCCCCGACATCTCGCTGGCCGCGGCGGCCGCCGTGCTCGACCTAGCCGAGCACGACACGGAGGACCTCCTGGAGGCCCTGGTCGACTGCTCCCTCCTCGAATCCGCCGCCCCCGGCCGCTACCGCTTCCACGACCTCGTACGCCTCTACGCGCGTGCGTGCGCGGAGCGCGACGAGCAGCCGCCGAGCCGGCGCGGCGCGGCCCTGGACCGGCTGCTGGACTTCTACCTGGCCACCGCCTCCGGGGTCTACGCCCTGGAGCGCCCCGGCGACCGGCTCCCCGCGCACCTGTCCGACACCCACTACCCGGGGCTGGCCTTCGCCGATCCGCGGGCCGCCCTGGACTGGCTGTACGCGGAGGCCGACCCCTTGCTGGCCTGCGTCCGGCAGGCAGCCGCCCGCACCGACGACAGCACGGGCACCGGCCCCGACGACAGCACGGGCACCGGCGACAGCATCGGCGAAGGCACCGGCGGGACGAACGTCCTGCGCCGGGCGGTCGACCTGCTGTGGGCGGCGAAGGACCTCGCCGAGTCGGGGGCCAACTCCAAGCAGTACGAGTCGGCCGCGATGGCACTGCGCGACGCGGCCCGGGCCGCCGAGGACCCCCGCGCCGAGGGCCGGGCGCGCACCACCCTGACCATGGTCCACCTCTTCACGGGCCGCTTCACGGAAGCCGACGACGAGGCCCGCCAGGCCATGGCGCTCGCCCGCGCGGCCGCCGACCCGCTGCCCAGCTGCTGGGCCCCCAACGACCGCGGCATCATCGCCCTCTACCAGGGGCGCCACACGGACGGCGAGCGCTACCTGCTGGAGGCGATCGACAACTTCCGCGCCGACGGCAACAACGTCGGCGAGGCCAGCGCGCTGTGCAACCTCTCCCGCATCCACGTGGAGCTGGGCCGCCTCACCAGCGCCATCGACCTCGCCCAGCAGGGCATCGCCATCTACGACCGGATGGGGCTGACCCTGCGCCTGGCCAACGGCCGCTACGCGCTGGGCATCGCCCTCACCCAGGCGGGCCGGCTCGGCGAGGCGCTGTCGCAGCTCGCCGAGGCGCTGTCGCTGTTCCACGACAACCGCCAGCGCCTGTGGGAGGGCGTGACCCACTTCCGGCTCGCCGAGGCCCATCTGGCGGCGCGCCGTCCCACGCTGGCCGCCTCGCACGCCGAGCAGGCCATCGCGCTGCGCGGCATCGGCGGCGAGTGGCGCCGGGCGACGGTGCTGACCGTGCTGGGGAAGGCGCTGCGGCGGCTGGGCCAGACGGACCGGGCGCGGGCGTGCTGGCGGGACGCGGAGACGGTGTTCGCGCAGCTGGGATCGTCGGAACTGGCCGAGGTCCGGGCCCTGCTGGCCACGGAAATCGCCGCCTGAGCCCCGGCCGGGTGCGCGATGAACGAGGCGTTCATCGTTCGTTTATCGTCTCGCGGCACCATAAGGACATCGACCCGGTGCGCCGGGGGGGCATCCGGGTCGGTTGGAGGACTACCCGTTCGGCGGTCCGCGGGGGAATCGCCGAACGGGCCCTACCCATCCATCAGGAGAACCGATGACGACGAACGAGAACACCCTGCCGACCGACAGCCCGCTCGGGCCGCTCGACAACCACGCTTCGGGGGTCGAGATCGAGACGCTGGACAACCACGCGTCGGGCATCGGGATCAAGCCGCTGGACACCAACGCGGCGGACGAGGAGATCCAGACGCTGGACAACCACGCGTCCGGCCCGCGTCCGTAGCAGCGGGCGCAGTACACGAACGTACGGGGGAAACGTACGGGGGAACGTACGGGGGAACGTACGGGGGAACGTACGGGGGAACGTACGGGGGAACGTACGGGGGAACGGCGGCCGCGGTGGCCTGGAGGGGAAGCCACCGCGGCCGCCGCCGTGTGTCCGCTGCCCGCGGTCTCCCGCAGGCAGCGGGGGTCGGGCGCCGCCGTCCTTCCGGCTCCGGCAGGTGCGGCCGTCGTGATCCCGCCGCCGGGGCCGGCCCGGTCACTAGTCTGGGGTCGTGTTCTCCTCCCACGGGCCGAGCGTCCGCGAACTCGCCGTGCAGGCCCTCTCCTCCGTCGAGCGCGGTTACGACCTGCTCGCGCCGAAGTTCGACCACACGCCCTTCCGCACTCCGGACCGCATCCTCGACGCCGTCGAGGAGACCCTCGCCCAGCGGGAGGGTTCCTTCGGAGCCGGCCTGGACCTGTGCTGCGGCACGGGCGCCGCGACCGGAATGCTGCGGCGGCTGTGCCGGGAGCGCGTGACCGGGGTGGACCTCAGCGCGGGCATGCTGGCCCGGGCCGCGCGGGCGCACGGTCCCGGCTCGCCGCCGGTGGACTTCGTACGGGCCGACGCGCGCGCCCTGCCGTCGGCACTGCGCGACTCCTACGACCTGGCCGTCAGCTTCGGTGCCTTCGGCCACTTCCTGCCGGCCGAGCGGCCTGCCGTCTTCGGCGGCGTGCACTGCGCGCTGCGCGAGGGCGGCCTCTTCGCCTTCCCGATCGGCGCCCCGCTCTCGCCGTCCGCCCCGGTGTGGTGGGCGCTGGCCGGATTCGACGCGGCGATGCGGGTGCGCAACGCGGTGTGGCGGCCTCCCTTCGTCATGTACTACCGGACCTTCCCGCTGGGCGGGGTCCGCGACGACCTGCGGGCCGCCGGTTTCGCGGTGACGACCGTGGCGCTGGAGCACTTCGGGCGGCTGCCCGGGGGCGCGCCGCGCTGGCGGCTGGTCCTGGCCCGCAAGACCGGCGGCCCGGACGCAGGCGGCCCCGACACCGGAGGCCCCGACGCCGACTGCCCGGACACAGGTGGGCAGCGTCCGGCCGACACTCCCTAGGGCAGGGCCGCCGGGCGGGCCCGCAGTTCGCGTTTGAGCACCTTTCCACTCGCGTTGCGCGGCAGCTCGGGGACGAACTCGACCGCGCGCGGCACCTTGTAGTTGGCCATCTCCCGGCGGGACCAGGCGATCAGGCCGTCGGCGGTGAGGGTGGAACCGGGCCGCCGGACGGCGTACGCCTTGCCGACCTCTCCGAGGCGCGGGTCGGGAACGCCGACGACCGCCACGTCCGCGACGTCCGGGTGGAGGCCGAGGAGCTGCTCGATCTCGGCGGGGTAGGCGTTGAACCCGCCGACGATGAACATGTCCTTGATCCGGTCGGTGATGCGCAGGTTGCCGCCGCTGTCGAGGACCCCGACGTCCCCGGTGCGCAGCCAGCCCTCGGGGGTGACGGCCGCGGCGGTCTCGGCCGGGTCCTCGAAGTAGCCCTGCATGACGTGGTGGCCGCGGACCCAGACCTCGCCGGCCGTGCCGGCGGGCCGGGCGTTCCCGTCGGGGCCGGCGATGCGCAGCTCCGTACCGGGTACGGGGCGCCCCGAAGTCGCCGCGATGACCTCGGCCGGGTCGCCGCGGCGGCACATGGTGACGATGCCGCTGGCCTCGGAGAGGCCGTAGGCGGTGAGGACGGTGGCGACGCGCAGCTCGCCGCGCAGCCGTTCGACGAGCCGCAGCGGGACGATCGCCGCACCGGTGACGACCAGGCGCAGGGCGGACAGGTCGTGGTGGTCGCGGTGGGGATGGTCGAGGAGGGACTGGTGGAGGGTGGGCGGCCCGGGGAGGACGGAGATCCGTTCGGCGGCGACGTTCGCGAGGACGGTGTCCACGTCGAAGACGGGCTGGGGGACCATCGTGGCCCCGCGCATCAGGCAGGCGATGATCCCGGCCTTGTAGCCGAAGGTGTGGAAGAAGGGGTTCACGATCAGGTAGCGGTCGCCTTCGCGCAGGCCGGCGAGCTCGCTCCAGACGGCGTAGCAGCGCAGGGACTGGGCGTGGGTGATGACGGCGCCCTTGGGGCTGCCGGTGGTGCCGGAGGTGAAGACGATGTCGGAGGGGGCGTCGGAGGGGATCGCCCCGGCCCGTTCGCGGACGGTCCGGGCCGGTATCCGGTCCCCGCCCGCGAGGAAGTCCTTCCAGGTGCGGAAGGAGTGGGGGGCGTCCTCGGCGAGCACGACGACGTGTTCCAGGTACGGGAGCCCCGGCAGCGGCCCGGAGCCGGGGCCTTCGGCGGCCGCGCGGCGCAGGGAGGCGACGTAGGAGGCGCCGAGGAAGGTGCCGGTGACGAAGAGCAGTCTGGCTCGGCTGCGCTGGAGGACATAGACGGCTTCGGCGCCCTTGAAGCGGGTGTTGAGGGGGACCAGGACCGCGCCGGCGGAGACGGCACCGAGGGCGGAGACGATCCACTCCAGGGTGTTGGGGGCCCAGACGGCGACCCGGTCGCCCGGTTCGATCCCGGCGGCGATGCAGGCGGCGGCGGCGCGCTCGACGCGCGCGCCGAGCTGGGCGTAGTCGATGCGGACGCGGCCGTCGACGACGGCCTCGCGCTCCGCGTACCGGGCCGCCGCGTCCCTGACGAGTCCGGCGAGGCTGCCCCAGCGGAGGTCGCCCCGGGGGTCCTCGGGGGTGTCGGCGCCGGCTCCGGCTCCGGTATCGACTCCGGGGCCGGCCGCGGGGCCGGCTGCGGGGCCGGCTGCGAGGCCGGCTGCGGGCTCGTCCCGGCAGGGGCCCGCGTCCCCGTATCCGCCTCCGCCGGGTCCCGCGCCCCCGCCCCCGCCCCCGCCCGGTCCCGCGCCCCCGCCCCCGTGCCGGGATCCGCCCCCGTCCCCGTTCCCGGCCGGCTCCCCGCGTCCGTCCTCGTCCATGGCCCGTTCCTCCCCCGTACCCGGTACCGCAGTAGCTGACTATCCGTCAGATTAGCTGTACCCTTCGCGGCTGTCAGCACTGGTGCACACCGGAGGTGGGCGATGGTGGCAACGCTCAAAGACGCTACGGCGATAGTCGGCATCGGGCAGACCGCCTTCGCCAAACGACTCCCCCAGTCCGAGAAGGAACTGGCCTGCCGGGCCATCCTGGCGGCGCTCGCCGACGCCGGCATCCAGCCCTGCGAGGTCGACGCCTTCGCCTCCTACACCATGGAGGAGACCGACGAGGTCGAGGTCGCCAAGGCCGTGGGCGCCGGGGACGTGACCTTCTTCTCCAAGGTCGGCTACGGCGGTGGCGGTTCCTGCGCCACCGTCGGCCACCTCGCGGCCGCCGTCGCCACCGGCCAGGCCACCGCTGGCGTCGCGTGGCGCTCGCGCAAACGCGGGTCCGGGCCGCGCCCCTGGAAGAACACCGCCGTCCAGCTCCCCACCCCCGGCCAGTGGACCCGCCCCTTCGGCCTGCTGCGACCCGCCGATGAGATCGGCATGCTGGCCCGCCGCTACATGCACGAGTACGGCGCCACGCGCGACCACCTCTTCAACGTGGCGATGGCCTGCCGCAACCGGGCCAACGAGAACCCCGCCGCGATGATGTACGAGCGCCCGCTGACCCGCGAGATGTACATGACCTCCCGCATGATCAGCGACCCGCTCTGCCTGTTCGACAACTGCCTGGAGACCGACGGCGCCCTGGCCTGCGTGATCGTGTCCGCCGAGCGGGCCCGGGACTGCCGCCAACGCCCCGTCTACGTGCACTCCGTCGCCCAGGGCCTGCCCGCCCAGCACCACGGCATGGTCAACTACTGGAACGACGACCCGCTGTCCGGGCCGGCCTGGACGGCCGCCCGCCATCTGTGGAAGCAGGCCGACTTCGGCCCCCCGGACGTGGACGTCGCCCAGATCTACGACGCCTTCACCCCGCTGATCCCGCTCTCGCTGGAGGGCTACGGCTTCTGCGACCGCGGCGAGGGCGCCGCCTTCACCGAGGGCGGCGCCCTGGAGATGGGCGGCCGGCTCCCGATCAACACCGGGGGCGGCGGACTGAGCGAGGCGTACGTACACGGTTTCAACCTGATCAACGAGGGGGTCAAGCAGCTGCGGGGGACCTCCACCGCCCAGGTGCCGGACGCCGCGACCTGCCTGGTGACGGCGGGCGAAGGCGTCCCGACGTCCGCGATCCTGCTTCGAGCCTGAGGAGAACCGCGCCATGACGACGACCGCCGCGCACGCCGCCGCCGCAGAAGCGCTCCTGCTGCCCGTCCCCGACGAGGACGGCGCCCCCTTCTGGAAGCACGCGGCCCGGGGCGAACTGCGCATCCAGGCCTGCACCGCCTGCGGCCGGCTGCGCTTCCCGCCCCGGCCCTGCTGCCCGCACTGCCAGTCCTTCGACAGCGAGTGGCGCCCGGTGAGCGGTCGCGGCCGCATCTGGTCCTACGTCCTGCCCCACCCGCCGCTGCTCCCCGCGTACGCGGCGCAGGCCCCGTACAACGTCATCCTCGTGGAACTCGCCGAAGCCCCGCACATCCGGCTGGCCGGGAACCTGGTGACCTCGGCCGACGCCCCGCTGAACTCGGTGGACCCGGCCCGGCTGCGCATCGGCGCACGGGTGCAGGTGGTCTTCACCGACACGGGCGGGATGGCCGTGCCGCGCTGGACGCTGGAGAAGGCATGACGCTGCGGGTGGAGCGGGACGGGGACAGCGGGGTCGCCGTCGTCACACTGGACCGGGAGCACCGGCACAACGCCATCGACCTGGCGACGGCCGGCGAGCTGACAGCGGTGTGGCGGGAGTTCCGCACCGCCCCGGACGTCCGGGCGGTGGTGCTGACGGGCTCCGGTACGGCAGCCTTCTGCACCGGCATCGACCGCGGCGTGCAGGTGCCGCAGCCGCCGTCCCCGTACTCGGTGGACGATCCGCTGGCCGCGATCGGCCCCAAGGCGGGCGACCTGTGGAAGCCGGTGGTCGCCGCCGTCAACGGCATGGCGTGCGGCGGTGCGTTCTACCTGCTGGGCGAGGCGGAGTTCATCATCTCCTCGTCGGCGGCGACGTACTTCGACCCGCACACCGCCTACGGCATGGTCAGCGCCTACGAAGCCGTCTACATGGCGCAGCGGATTCCCTTCGGGGAGGCCGCGCGGATGTCCCTGATGGGCACGGCGGAGCGGCTCTCCGCGCAGCGGGCCTACGAGATCGGGCTCGTCTCGGAGCTGGCCGAGCCCGCGCAGCTGCTGCCGGCGGCGCTGCGCGCGGCGCGGACGCTGGCGGGCTTCCCGACGGAGGCGGTGCAGGGCACCGTACGGGCCCTGTGGTCGGCGAAGCAGGCGGCCCTGCAGCAGGCGCTGGCGCAGGCCCCGGCGCTGATCGCGCTGGGCAACGCGGCGCCGGAACGCCAGGCGGAACTGTTCGGTGCCCGCCGGCCGGGCACGGACTTCCGGCTGCGCTGAGCCGGCGCGGGGCTCTGGCGGGAGTCACGCCGGGCCGGCGGGGGGCGGCGCGGGGGGCGGCGGCCAGGAGCCTGGGCCGGGCCTGCGCAGGGGCGGCGCGGGGCCTGCGTGGGGGCGGCGCGGGGCCTGCGTGGGGGCGGCGCGGGGCCTGGATAGGCGCGGCGCCGGCCTGGCCAGAGGTCACGCCCGGCCTCGGCCGGGCCTGCCTGCCTAGCGGGTCTTGGCGGGCTTCGGAAGGGGCTTCGACGTGGAGCCGCCCGTGGAGCCGCCCGAGGAGCCGCCGCCCGTGGAGCCGGAGCCGCCGGTCGGGGGCGAGCTCGCCGCCGGGGCGGAGCCGGAGGTGAGCCTGACGTCGCCTATCCGGCAGGTCCGGACGTCCGCGGCGCGCACGGGGTCCTTGAGGGGCACGTCCACCGAACGGGACTCGCGGGCGTCGAGGGTCACCTCCAGGGTGGACGCTTCGACGACGGCGGCCGATGCCGCCTCCCGGGAGAGGGAGACCTCGAAGGTCGCCTTGCGGCTCAGCCGGGAGGTGACCCTGACGGTGGTGACGGGCGAGGCGCCGCTGGTGCAGGTGACCACCACGGCCGTGGCGGGGTCGCCGCTCGGGCTCGCGGACGGCGAGGACGACGCCGTGCTGCCGCTGCTGCCGCTGTGGCTCTTCTTCCTCTTGGACTTGGAGCTGGAACAGCCGCCTCCGCTACTGCTGCTGCTCTTGCTCTTCCCGCTGCCGCCCGTGGACGAGAACCCGGTCAGCGCGAAGACGACGGCGACCAGCACCGCGGTGAACCTGATACGACGTCCAGCCACCATGACCGACCACTCCCCCTCGGACGAACGGCGCGTCACGCTACCAGCCCCCTCCCCCACCCGCACGCCCTCGCCCCCGGACCCCGTCTTCCTGCGCACCACCCCCTGGGTCGCCCCCGCAAACACACCCCGGCACCGGTTCCTGCCCACCACGAGGGGCGTGTCGGCCAACTTCCCTCCTGCGTAGCGGCACTGTCAGACCGTCATGGAAAGATGGGTTCGCACAAGCATCGGGGGAACGTTCACAGGTACGGGGGGTGGGGGCATGTCGGTCACGGTGCCCGACTGGGCGGACACACTGCTGGACCTGATCGGCGTGGCCTGGCCCAATGTCGACGAGGACGCCTACCGGGAGATGGCCGACTCGCTCCGCGAATTCGCCGATGACCTGCTGGATGACGGCCAGCTCGCCAACAACCATGTCGAGCGCCTGCTGTCGGCCAGCAAGGGCGAGTCGATCGAGGCGCTGAACCAGCACTGGAACAAGGTCAAGGGCCGCCACTTCAAGGACATCGCGAGCGCGGCGCGCACCATCGCCGGAGCCATGGACCTGGCCGCCGGAGCCGTGGTCGGCATGAAGACCGCGGCCCTCGTCCAGCTCGGCTACCTCGCCAGCGAAGCGGGGATCGCGCTCTCCCTCATACCGGTCACCGGCGGCCTGTCGATGCTGATCGGCGCCGGTGCCATGCGCGCGACCCAGGAGGTCATCAAGCGCCTCATCAAGGAGTGCGTCGAAGAGGCCGTCGGCTACATCGTCTCGGCGATGACCGAGCCCGCCGTCGCCGCGCTGGAGGGCATGGCCGCCGACCTCGTCGTCCAGCTCGGCTCGATGGCGCTGGGTCTCCAGGACGGCGTCGACCTCGACCAGGCCAAGACCGCCGGCAAGGACGGCTTCCACGACGGCGTCCAGTCCGGCAAGGAATCCCTGCACCTGGCCTCGGCGGGCGCCGGCGGTGGGACCGGCGGCGGGACCGGCCTGGTCGACCTCCACATCGAGCACTCCGAGCACACCCGCGCGGGCACCAACCTGACCCACGTCAGCACCGGCATCCACGGCAAGACCACCGCGAAACTGGCCAAGGCCAAACACCACCACGGCCGCACCCGCGGCCGCGACTCCATCGCCCAGGCCATCGACCCGGTCGCCGACAAGGCCATGGCCGCCCTCACCAAAGCCACCAAAGCCATGGGCGACCACGTCGGAAAGACCCTCCCCAAGGCCGTCAAGCAGATCTCCACGGACCACAAGAAGAACGATCAGGCGATCCACGACGACTTCAACCGCCTGAAGAAGAACGGCGGCGACGGGAGCGGCAAGGCGGACCGCAGTGCCGGAAACGGCGGGGCGAGCAGCCGCACCAGGCCCGATGCCCTGCACGGGGCCAAGGACGAACCGCGCCGCAACGCCATCTCGCTGGACAAGAAGCGCTGCGAAAACGACCCGATCGACGTGGTCACCGGCGAAATGACCCTGCCGCAGACCGACCTCGCCCTGCCCGGCACCCTGCCCCTGGTCCTCAGGCGTACCCATCTGTCCGGGTACCGCTACGGCAAGTGGTTCGGCCGCAGCTGGGCCTCCACCCTCGACGAGCGCCTGGAGCCCGATCCGGTCGGGTTCGGCGCCGTCTGGGCCCGCGAGGACGGCTCCCTCCTCGTCTACCCGCGCCTGCCGCGCACCGGCGACGAGCCCGTGCTGCCGCTCGAGGGCCCCCGGCTCGCCCTGGCTCACGCCGGCGACGACGGCGGCGAGACGACGTACACCGTCACCGACGACCGCACCGGGCTGAAGAGGTCCTTCACGGGCAGCCCCTACCGCGCCTCGACGGCATACTGGCTGACCGCGATCGAAGACCGCAACGCCAACGCCATCACCTTCGCCCGGGCCGCCGACGGCGCGCCCACCGGCGTCACCCACAGCGGCGGCTACACCGTCGACGTCGCCACAGGCGACCAGCGGGTCGCGGAGCTCGCGGTCCGCGCTGCCGACGGGCCCGTCCCGGTCATGTCGTACGGCTACGACGAGCCCGGCAACCTGACCGCCCTCACCAATTCCTCCGGCCTGCCACAGCTCCTCACCTATGACGAGCACGCCCGCGTCACGTCCTGGACCGACCGCAACAACTCCACCTTTCGCTATGTCTACGACACCGCCGGCCGCGTCGTGCGCACGATCGGTCCGGACGGCTTCCTCTCCTCGACCTTCGATTACGACACGGCGGCCGGGACCACCCGTTACACCGACTCCACGGGCGCGACCACCGTTTTCCGGTTCAACGACCACCTCCAGGTCATCTCCGAGACCGACCCGCTGGGGCACACGGTCAGCCGGCTCTGGGACCCGTACGACCGGTTGCTCGCGCACACCGACCCCCAGGGCCGGACCACGACCTACACCTACGACGGGAGCGGCGACCTCGTCGGCATCGTCCACCCGGACGGCAGCGCGGTCACCGTCGCGTACAACGACAGGCACCAGCTCACCGCCGTCAGCACCCCTGACGGCGCGACGTCGCGGCAGGAATACGACGAGCGGGGCAATCCGACCCTGTTCACCCGGCCGAACGGCACGACGACACGGCTCTTCCACGACGCTCAGGGACACCTGACGGGTGTGGACGACTCCCTCGACGGACCGGAACGCATCCACTGCGACCCGGCGGGCCTGCCCCTCGCGATCCGCACCGCACAAGGCGGCGTCACCCGCTACGTGCGGGACGCCTTCGGCCGCCCGACCCTGATCACCGACCCGCACGGGCGGGCCACGGAGCTGGAGTGGACGGTCGAGGGCAAGCTGGCCCGCCGGGCGGATCCGGGCGGCTCCACGCAGGCCTGGACCTATGACGGCGAGGGGAACTGCCTGACGCACACGGATGCGGCAGGCGGGCAGTCCCGCTTCGAGTACACCCACTTCGACCTGATCGCAGCACGCACCACGCCCGAGGGCGCCCGCCACTCCTTCGCCTACGACACCGAGCTGCGCCTCACCCTGGTCACGAACCCGTCCGGCCAGACGTGGAGCTACACCTATGACGCGGTCGGCCGCCGTACTTCGGAGACCGACTTCGACGGCCGCAGCCTGCACTACACGCACGACCTGTCCGGCCGGCTGACCAGCCGTACCAACGGGCTCGGCCAGACGATCCGCTACGAGCGCGACAGCGCCGGACGGGTGGTCGTCAAGGACGCCGGGGGCGCACTCACCCACTTCACCTACGACGACTCCGGACGCCTGACCCGCGCCGTGAGCCCCGACGCGGAGCTCACCTACGTACGGGACGCCTCGGGCCGGGTTCTTCGCGAGCTGTGCAACGGTCGGCAACTCGTCCACACCCACGACGAGGCCGGACGGCGCACGCGTCGCGTCACGCCGACCGGAGCCGTCAGCACCTGGGCCTTCCCCGGTGACCGCAGCGCGCGCCTCGATGCCTCGGGCCGGCAGGTGACGTTCCGGTTCGACGAGTCGGGCCGCGAGACGACGCGGCGCATCGGCGAAGCCCTGACGATCGACCACGCCTACGACGAGCAGGGGCGCCTCACCGGTCAGCTGATCCGGGCGGCCGATGACCGGACCGTCCAAGAGCGCTCGTACACCTACCGGCCGGACGGACACCTCACCGAGGTCGGCGACCGCCTCACCGGACGGCGCCGGTTCGACCTGACGCCGGGGGGCCGCGTCACGGGCGTGTCCGCCGCGCAGTGGACCGAGCGGTACGCCTACGACGCCGCCGGCAACCAGACGGAGGCCGTCTGGCCGGCGGACGACGACTCCGCCACGGGCGCGCGGTCCTATGCGGGCACCCGGCTGACGCAAGCGGGCTCCGTCCGCTACGAGCACGACGTACAGGGCCGCGTGGTACTCCGCCAGAAGCAGCGTCTCTCGCGCAAGCCGGACACATGGCGGTACGAGTGGGACGTGGAGGACCGCCTGGTGGCGGTCACGACCCCGGACGGCACCCGCTGGCGGTACCTGTACGACGCCCTGGGCCGCCGCATCGCCAAGCAGCGCCTGGCGGCGGACGGGACATCGGTCGCCGAGGAGGTGTCCTTCACCTGGGACGGCGACGTCCTCGTCGAACAGGTGACCCGCACACCCGGCTCACCGGAATCGGTCGCGCTGACGTGGGACCACGACGGCATGACGCCGGTCACCCAGGTGGAGCGGCGGTTCCTGGGCCGGTCGGAGGTCGACAGCCGCTTCTTCGCGATCGCCACGGACCTGATCGGGACCCCGCGCGAGCTCGTCGACGAGCAGGGGGAGGTGGCCTGGTACACCCGGGCCACGCTCTGGGGCTCCACCACCTGGAACCGCGACGCGGGCGCCTACACGCCCCTGCGCTTCCCCGGACAGTACTTCGACCCGGAGTCGGGGCTCCATTACAACCGCCACCGCCACTACGACCCGTCCTCGGGCCGCTACGTCTCGCCGGACCCGCTGGGCCTGGCCCCGGCCCCGAACGCGTTCGCGTACGTCGACAACCCGACGCGGTGGACCGACCCGCTGGGCCTGGCCATGTGCCCGCACCGCCAGAACGGCGAGCACCGGCACAGCGTGGTGCTGGGAGTCGACGTGGCTCCCCAGCATGCCTCCGAGACGCTGGCGCGGTACCTGCGCAACGATCCCGGCGACCCGGACTACCACGACCCGACCAGACCGCGAGATCCCGGCGCCCACACATACAACGGTCCTGCCTACGCGGGGCAGGAGGCGGGCGGTCCGGTATGGATGACCAACGTCATGGACGCCATCGGCGACCGGGGGACAACTTTGTCGATCACCTTGGACGGCATGCCGAACAGCAGCGGCCATGTGGGCAATTGGAACACCCCGGAGGACATCGTTGACGCGTTCCAGACGGCAGCCAGGCACGGCGCCCCGTTCAATACGCTGCACGAGGACAATTACCCGCGCCGCGGTGACGGCACGGCCTGGGAGATGAGCCGGGTGGCCGCGGCCGTTACCCAGTACGACGGGGCCGCTGCCTGGGGCGATCCTGACCACGAGCGTCCGGGACGGCCCTGGGAGGAGATCCACTGGTATTCCGAGAACCAGCGAATCCACGTCCCCAAGCCGGATATCCCGGAGATCCAGCCGGATCTTTCGAACCTGCCGAAAAAGAGGTGACATCACCACATGACGAACGCCGAGACTCCCCAGACCGCCTCTGAGATCGTGGCGAAGGAATGGCAAACCATCCTGGCCTACGGTCCCGAGCGGGTTGACCCCGCCGTGCCGCGGGCCGCGTACAACCACCCGGCCCTGAGGGAACTGTTTCCCGCGGTCAGCCACGGCGTGCTGTACCTGAGCAGGTGCACCCGGTATCCGTGGACCCACGATGTCGGCACCGCGTTCCCGCAAACGAGCGGCGGCTACCGAGTGCGCCGGCAGTCCGACAACACGCTCCTCGGTGTGACGGAAACCCTCGACGAGGCCTATCAGCTGATCGCCGCTACCCTCCCCGAGGGCTGCGGGCCCGCCGTTGACGGGACCCCGGACGACCTCTGACCGCACGGGGCCGCGCCGCGGCGCGGCCCCGCATGGCGGCGGCCCCGGCCCACGGTGGGGGCGGGGCCGGCCGGCCGGTGGGGTATCAGGCGGCGTCGACTACGCCCGAGGCCGCGATGGCGATCTTGGCGCGGGTGGCGCCGGACTGGGAGCCCAGGGACTCGATCTTGGTGACGAGGTCCGAGCCCTCGACGACCTCGCCGAAGACGACGTGCTTGCCGTCCAGCCACGGGGTCGCGACGGTGGTGATGAAGAACTGCGAGCCGTTGGTGTTGCGGCCGGCGTTCGCCATCGACAGCAGGAACGGGCGGTCGTGCTTGAGCTGGAAGTTCTCGTCGGCGAACTTCTCGCCGTAGATGCTCTTGCCGCCGGTGCCGTTCTGGTTGGTGAAGTCGCCACCCTGCAGCATGAACTGCGGGATGACGCGGTGGAACGGCGAGCCCGCGTAGCCGAAGCCGTGCACGCCGGTGGCGAGCTCGCGGAAGTTCTGCGTGGTCTTCGGGACGACGTCGTCGAAGAGCTTGAAGACGATGCGGCCCGCGGGCTCGTCGTTGATGGTGATGTCGAAGTAGACGTTGCTCATGGGGTCCATCCTGTCACTCCCGGTGCGGTGCGCTGCCAGGCGGGGCCGCAGCCCCGCCTACCGGCAGGTCAGCCGCTCGTCCGGGTGCCCGTCCCCTTGGCCGCGTCCAGGGCGTACACGCAGCGGTCCTTGCTGCACGCGTAGACCACGCCCGCCTCCGCCACCGGGGCGCCCGTGATCTCGCCGCCCGTGGCCAGCTTCCAGCGCAGCTGGCCACCCGCCGCGTCCAGCGTGTAGAGGCAGTGGTCGGCCGAGCCGAAGTGCACCCGGCCGTCCGCGACCGCGGGCAGGCCCGTGATCTCGCCGCCCGCCGCGAACCGCCACTTCGGGGTGCCGGTGACGGCGTCGAGCGTGTACAGCGCGCTGCCCGCGCCCAGGTGGACGTTGCCGTTCGCGACCAGCACCGGGTCCGAGGAGGACCTGGCCTCGGTCGCGATCCGCCAGCGGTCCTGGCCGGTGGCCGCGTCGAGGGCGTAGACGGTCCCCAGGTAGTCCGCGAGGTAGACCCCGCCGCCGGTGACCGCGGCGCCCGGGGCGAAGGCCGGCGGCGCCAGGAAGACCGCGGGGGCCTCGAAGTGCCAGCGGACCCGGCCCGAGGCCCGGTCCACCGACAGCACCCGGGTGCCGGCCGAGACGTAGACGTTCCCGTCCGGAGCCGGGGTGACGCGCACGGGGACATTGCCGCAGGAGGCCGCGTCGCCGACCGGGTAGGACCAGGCCTCGCGGCCGCTGCGGGCGTCGAGCGCGCGCAGCCGGGCGTCCTGCCACACGTACACCGTGCCGTCGTGCAGGACGGGAGCCGCCTCCGGGGTCTCGAAGTCGGTCTGGGCGCCGGTCAGCTCCCACAGCTTCTGGCCGTTCGACGCCTCCCAGCCCTGTACGCCGCCGCCACGGGTGGCGGAGACGACGGTGCCGTGCTCCGCGCGCAGCGCGTACACCCAGGCGTCGGCGGACAGCCGCCACCGCTCTGAGCCGTCGGTGGCGTCCAGTGCGTAGAGGGACGGGCCGTCGGAGGCGTGGATCCGGCCGTCGGCGACGGCCATGGACCAGGCGACGTCGCGGGTCTTGAACTGGCGGCGGCCGCTCGCCACGTCCAGGGCGTGGACCTCGAAGGAGGTGACGTAGAGCAGGTCTCCGGCGACGGAGGGGGTGCCCCAGACCTCGTTCGACATGCGGAAGCGCCACGGGCGCCAGCGGCCGCTGTCGGGGGCCGGGGCGGGCGCCGGCACGGTGCCCGCCACCGGGGGCGCGACCGCCGACCCGCCGGGCGGCCGGACCCAGCCGGTCGCCGAGTCCGCGGAGGCGTGCGCGGCGGGAGCCGGGGCCGCGGCCCGCGGGCCGGGCCCGATGGGCACGGCGGAGCCGCCCAGGCGGACCGGTTCCCCCGGGGGCACCTGGGCCATCGGCGGGTGGTGCGGGCGCTGCGGCACGGCCTGTCCGGTGCGCGGGTCGACCCAGGAGTCCGCGCCGCGCTGGCGGCGGTGCGTGGCGGGCCCGGAGACCGGACCGGAGACGGGCCCGCGGCGGGCGGCGGCGGCGCCGTCCCGGCCGGCGCCCGGCGCGGGCACCACGGCCGCGGAGGGCGTACGGGTCCCCGCGCGCCGGGTCTCGATCATCGCGACGGCCCGCCCGGGCAGCCACGCCGAGGCGGTGCCGCTGTCGTCCCCGCCGTCGAAGAGGTGAGGGGCCAGTTGCGCCTGGAGGTCGGCCGGGGTCGGCCGCTGGGTGGCGTCCATCTGCATGCAGGACTCGATGAGCGGCCGCAGCTCCTCGGGCAGCCCCTCCAGGTTGGGGCCTTCGCGCAGCAGCATGAAGACCGTCTCCACCGGGTTGGCCCCGTGGAACGGCGGATGCCCGGTCGCCGCGAAGACCAGCGTCGAGCCGAGGGAGAAGACGTCGCTGGCGCCCTTGACGCTGCGCGAGTCCTTCGCCTGCTCCGGTGACATGTACGCGGGCGTGCCGACGGCCACGTTCGTCATGGTCAGCCGGGTGTTGGAGACGCCGCTGGCGATACCGAAGTCGATCACGCGCGGACCGTCCTCGACGACGAGGACGTTGGAGGGCTTCAGGTCGCGGTGGACGAGGCCGGCGCCGTGGATGGACTGCAGCGCCTCGGCGATCCCGGCCGCGAGCCACCGTACGGCCTGGGCGGGCATGGGCCCGCACTCGTTGACGATCTCCTCCAGGGAGGGCGCGGGGACGTACGCGGTGGCCAGCCACGGCACCGCGGCGCGCGGGTCGGCATCGACGACGGCCGCGGTGTAGAAGCCGGACACGGCGCGGGCCGCCTCCACCTCACGGGTGAAGCGGACCCGGAAGAGCTGGTCCTCGGCGAGCTCGGTGCGCACCGTCTTGATCGCGACCCGCCGTCCGGACGCGGACCGCGCGAGATAGACCAGCCCCATGCCGCCGGCGCCGAGCCGTCCCAGCACCTCGAAGGGGCCGATCCGTCTCGGGTCGTGCTGCGTCAGCTGCTCCACCACTCGCCTCCACACCTCCCCGTACGGGTCCTCGTCCGGACCCGCTTCCGCCAGCGCGTGCGAGCCGGCGCGGGGCCCTGCCCCGCGCAGCGTCTCATTCCGGGGGCCGCCCGGGTCGCGCAACCCCGATTCTGTCAGGCCCGCGCCCGGTCCGGCCCCGGCACGGCGCAGGGCCCGCAGACCGGTACGGATCTCCGGGAAGCGGGGGCGGCCGTCGCGAGGGCTAGCCGGCGGGCTCCGTCCGGGCTTCCGAGAGCAGTCCGAAGACCGCTCCCTGGTTGTCGGCGACGACGGCGATCCTGCCGTACGGCGTGTCGAAGGGGTCGGCGGTCACCCGGCCGCCCAGGCGCCGGACCGTGGCGGCGGACCGGTCGCAGTCGGGAACGGCGAAGTAGACGAGGAAGTGCGCGGGCATGATCTCCGGGAAGGCGTCGGTGATCAGGCTGCGGCCCAGGACGGCGGTGGCGGTGCCGGGCGCGCTGCCGGGCGGGGACCAGGTGCGGTACTCGACGCCCGCGTCGTCCTGGTCCTGCGGGACGTAGCCGAAGACCTTGGCGTAGAAGGCGTCCACGGCGTCGCGGGCGCGCGTGTAGACCTCGGTCCAGCAGTAGGCGTACGGCTCCTGCTGGGCCTCGAAGCCGTGGTGGGTGCCCGGTTGCCACAGGCCGAAGACGGCGCCGCCCGGGTCGGCGGCCATGGCGGCGGTTCCGTACGGGCCGACGGGCATCGGGTCCATCACCATCTGGCCGCCGGCGGCGCGGATGCGCTGGGCGCAGGCGTAGGCGTCGGTCGTGTAGAGGTAGACCCCCCAGACGGTGGGCATCCGGCCGTCGGGCTTGGGGGCGAGGGCGGCGACGTTGCGGCCGCCGGGGCCGTAGGCCTGCGTGTAGTGCCCGTACTCGGCGCCCGCGCCGGCCGCGAAGGTCCACCCGAAGAGCTCACCGTAGAAGCGCTTGCCCGCCTCGACGTCCGGAAGCTGGGCGTCCACCCAGCAGGGTGCGCCTTCCGCGAATGCGGCCATGAGCCCGGTTCCTTCCGTTGTGCGGGAATATGCGCCTTCCCACCTCTCCCAGCCATAGTCCGCCCGAAAACTTGTCCACAGCCTGTTGATAAGACTATTCGGGGGAAAGTCCGAGGAACCGGGCGACGCGCCCGGGACGGCCCGGCGGACCGGGGGCAGGCCGCCCAGCGGCCCGGCGGCCCGGCGGCCCGAACCGCCGCCGGCCGGACGCCCGGGACGCCGGCCGACCGACCGGGACGTCAGGCGGCGACCGGGCCGGGGCCGGAGGCGAGGGTCGGCCGGGGG
The DNA here is from genome assembly GCF_001905445.1 of Streptomyces sp. CB00455. Classification (GTDB taxonomy): domain Bacteria; phylum Actinomycetota; class Actinomycetes; order Streptomycetales; family Streptomycetaceae; genus Streptomyces. The sequence goes on from NZ_LIVQ01000006.1 coordinate 281,276, forward strand.
CGACGGCCGAGGTCGGGGTCAGGGCCGGGGTCGGGGCCGGGGTCGGGGCCGGGTCGGCGGCCGGGCCGGGCGGGGGCCGGTGAGCGGCTGGATTCCGCCGTCACGGGCCTCCGGGACCCGCTTCCGCCCAGGCCGGCGGCCCCGTAACCCCATTTGCAGGCGGCCGAATAGCGCGCCCATCACCCCTCGGTAAGCTGACGGCATGACAGGACAAGTACGCACCGTCGACGGGCGTGTCGCCGGCCGGCGCGGCCAGGCGACGCGGCAGAAGCTGCTCGACTGCCTCGGCGAGATGCTGAGCTCCTCGCCGTACCGCGACGTGAAGGTGATCGACGTCGCCCGCAAGGCCGGGACCTCCCCCGCGACCTTCTACCAGTACTTCCCGGACGTCGAGGGCGCCGTCCTGGAGATCGCCGAACACATGGCCACCGAGGGGGCGCAGTTGACCTCGCTCGTCGAGGGCCGCACCTGGGTCGGCAAGTCCGCCTGGGCCACCGCCGAGGAACTCGTCGAGGGCTTCCTGGACTTCTGGCGGCGCAACGACGCGATCCTGCGGGTCGTCGACCTCGGCGCCGCCGAGGGCGACAAGCGCTTCTACAAGATCCGCATGAAGATCCTGAACTCGGTCACCAACTCCCTCACGGAGTCGATGAAGGAGCTCCAGACCAAGGGCAAGGTCGACAAGGACGTCAGCCCTGCCGCGGTCGCCGGATCGCTGGTCGCCATGCTGGCCGCGGTCGCCTCGCACCAGAAGGGCTTCCAGACCTGGGGCGTCAAGCAGGCCGAGCTCAAGCCGAACCTGGCGCTGCTCGTCCACCTCGGCATCACCGGCAAGAAGCCGTCCAAGTAGCGGCGGACCCTTCCAGGGTCCGCCGCCCCGGGCGCCTTCGCGCCCTCACGCCTCCCCCGCCTCGCGCGCCTGCGATCAGCGACGCTCCAGGCGGAACAACCGGATCTCGCGCTCGATGCGCGCCTGGTACGCCGCGTACGGCGGCCAGAACTCCAGCGCCGCCCGCCACGCCGCCGCACGCTCCTCCCCCGCCAGCAGACGGGCGCGTACGGCGATGTCCTGGCCTTTCCAACTGACGGACGCGTCCGGGTGCTTGAGCAGGTTCCCGGTCCATGCCGGGTGCCCGGGCCGGCCGAAGTTGGAGCCGATCAGCAGCCAGCTCGCCCCGCCGCCCTCCGGCATGCAGGCGAGCGGGGTGGTGCGCGGTGCGCCGGTCTTGGCGCCCTTGGCGGTGAGGATCACGCCCGGCAGCATCCGGGCACTGAGGATGACCTTGCCGCGGGTCAGCTTGTGCACCGCCTTGTCCAGGGCGGGGATGACATGCGGGGCGATCTTGGCGAAGAGCATGGTCGAGGAGACCTTTTGCATCAGCTTCACGCCGGGAGCGGGACGGGGCGCACGGGACGCTGGGGATGCGGGACATGCAGGAGATGCGGGGGATGCAGGGGATGCAGGGGATACCGGAGGCACACGGGCCACATGCTCCTCGGGATTCTCCCGGGCCTCGCGAGTCATCAGACGGCCACCTTCCGGCTCTGTATGGGCGAGGTGAACAGGCCCGCGCCGTCGGCGGCGTGCGCCCGCAGCCGGTGGACCGGCCCGAACAGCAGCTCGTCGGCCGCCGCCCGTTTGAAGTAGAGGTGCGCGTCGTGCTCCCAGGTGAAGCCGATGCCGCCGTGCAGCTGGATGGCCTCCCCGGCGGTCACCCGCAGGGCCTCCAGGGCCTGGGCGAGGGCGAGGCCGCCCTGGCGCGGGTCCCAGGCGGCGTAGTAGGCCGCCGAGCGGGCCGCCTGTACCTGCACGTACAGGTCGGCGAGGCGGTGCTTGACCGCCTGGAAGGAACCGATCGTCCGGCCGAACTGCTCGCGCTGGCGCACGTACTGCACGGTGCGGGCGAGCGCCTGGTCGGCCGCGCCGACCGCCTCGGCCGCGAGCACGGTGGCGGCGGTGCGGCCGGCGGCGGCGAGGGCGGCCGGCACGGCGTCGCCGCCGGGCGGTCCGGCCGGGTGCGCCCGGTGGGTCCGGTGGGTCCGGTGGGCGCCGGAGCCCTCCGCGGCGCCGTCCGCTCCCGCCGCCCCTTCCGGGGCAGTCGCGCCTCCCGCCTCCCCCGCACCTTCCGGGGCGGCCGTGGTCCCGTCGCCCAGCAGCTCCGCGGGCACGTCGCGCAGCTGGACCCTGGCCTGCGGACGGGTCTCGTCCAGTACGGCCTGCCGTGACCGGACGAGCCCGGGCGCGTCCTCGCGCACGAGGAACAGCAGGGTACGGCTGCGGGCGAAGCCGCCGGTGTGGGCGGCGACCAGCAGCAGCGAGGCGCTGTGCCCGTCGAGCACCTGGGCGGCCTCGCCGTACAGCCGCCAGCCGCCGGCCCCGTCGCCGCGGGCCTGCACCCCGCCCGCACGGCCGCCGCCGGACCATTGCCCGGCGGTGTCGTGGCCGGTCAGCGCAAGGGCGGTGGCCAGGGCGGGGCCGGGGACGGCCAGGGCGGCGGTGAGCCCTCCGGCGGCCAGCGGCGGAAGCAGGGCCGCGCGCTGGGCGGGGGTACCGAGGGCGGTGATGAGGGGCACGCACAGCGCGGCGGTGGCCAGCAGCGGCGAGGGCAGCAACGCCCGCCCGGTCTCTTCGCAGGCGAGGGCCAGATCGGCGGAGGCGCAGCCGACACCGCCGTACTCCTCGGCGACGGCGAGTCCGGGCAGCCCCAGCCGCTGGGCGAGCTGCTGCCACAGCTCGCGGTCGTACCCGGCCTCGGTACGGACGGCGGCCTTGACCTGGTCCGGACCGCAGCGTTTGCCCAGGATCTCGCGCAGGGTACGGCGCATCTCGTCCTGCTCCGTGGTGAAGGCGGCATCCATCGTCGGGCTCCTCCCCGTATCTGACGGGGCGTCATGTTAGGGCCGGGGACACCAGATGCCCAGGGGGCGGGCCGGGGGGCTTGGCGGGCGGGGGCGCGGGCGGGCGCCCGGCGGGAGCGCCGACGGAGCGCGCCTGCGGGAGCTGCGGGAGCTGCGGGAGGGCGCTACCGGAGGGGCTAGCATCTGACGTAACGTCAGATGTACCGTCCCCTCATGCCTGGACCTGGACTCACGCCCGGACCCGCACCCACACCCGCGCCCACACGCCCACCCGCCCCCCGCCGGAAGGTCGCGGTGGTCGGCGTCGCGCTCTCGGACTGCGGCTGGGTCGACGGCCCCACCCCCTACGCGCTGCATGCGCAGGCCGCCCGGCGCGCCCTGGCCGACTCCGGCCTCGACCGCGCGGTCATCGACGGCTTCGCCTCGGCCGGCCTCGGCACGCTGGCGCCGGCCGAGGTGGCCGAGTACCTGGGGCTGCGCCCCACCTGGGTCGACTCCACCTCCGTGGGCGGCTCGACCTGGGAGGTCATGGCCGCCCACGCGGCGGACGCGATCGCTGCCGGGCACGCCAACGCCGTGCTGCTGGTCTACGGATCCACGGCCCGTGCGGACATCAAGGCGCGCCGCCGGACCTCGAACCTCTCCTTCGGGGCGCGCGGGCCGTTGCAGTTCGAAGTCCCCTACGGGCACACACTGATCGCCAAGTACGCCATGGCCGCCCGCCGCCACATGCACGAGTACGGGACGACCCTGGAGCAGCTCGCCTCGGTGGCCGTACAGGCCCGGGCGAACGCGGCCACCAACCCCGGCGCGATGTTCCGCGATCCGCTGACCGTGGAGGAGGTGCTGTCCTCCGAGATGATCGCGGACCCCTTCACGAAGCTGCACTGCTGCATCCGCTCGGACGGCGGCTGCGCGGTCCTCCTGGCGGCGCAGGACTACGTCCCCGACACCGCCAAGACCCCGGTGTGGGTCCTGGGGGCAGGTACGTCCGTCTCCCACACCACCATGTCGGAGTGGGAGGACTTCACGGTCTCCCCGGCGGCCGTCTCGGGCCGCCTGGCCTTCGAGCGGGCGGGCCTGGGCCCGGCGGACGTGGACCTGGCGGAGATCTACGACGCCTTCACCTACATGACCCTGGTGACCCTGGAGGACCTCGGTTTCTGCGCCAAGGGCGAAGGCGGCGCCTTCGTGGAGAAGGGCCGCCTGTTGCGCGAGGGGGAACTCCCGGTCAACACCGACGGCGGCGGCCTCTCGGCCTGCCATCCCGGAATGCGGGGCCTGTTCCTCCTGGTCGAGGCCGTCCGCCAGCTACGGGGCGAGGCAGGCCCGGGGCAGGTCACCAAACCCGGCGGCCGCCTCCCGGAGGTAGCCCTGGCCTCGGGCACGGGCGGCTGGTTCTGCTCATCGGGAACGGTGATCCTGGGGCGGGGGTGAGGGGGGCGGGGGTGAGGGGGCGGGGGCTACGGCGGTCGGCATCACGTGAGGCTTGGGGTGGCTTCGGGGGGCGGGGGCTGTGGTGGTCGGGATCGGGTGGCGGGGCGGGGCTTCGGGGGGCGGGGGTGGTGCCGGTCGGGGTCACGGACCCGCCCAGCACCACCCCCGCCCCCCGAAGCCCCCGCCCCCTACCCTGGCCCCCATGACCCGTGAGATCCGCGCCCCCCAGTTCCGTGAGGTCCTGCATGCCCTGCGCGTGTGGGACTCGCCGCTTCCCGGCTTCGATACCGGGGACGCCCCCGGGGAGCCGCTCGCGCTGTTCCGGGAGTGGTTCGTTCACGCTGCGGCGGCCGGGCAGCCCGAGCCGCACGCCATGAGCTTGGCGACGGTGGACGGCGAGGGGCGGCCCGACGTGCGCGTGCTGCTGCTGCACGACGCCGACGAGCGCGGCTGGCACTTCGCCTCCCACGCCACCAGCGCCAAGGGCGCGCAGCTGGCCGGCCGGCCGCAGGCCGCGCTCGGCTTCTACTGGCCGTCGGTGGGCCGGCAGGTACGCGTCCGCGGGTCCGTCACCGCCTGCGGCGCCGAGGAGAGCCGGGCCGATCTGGCCGTGCGTTCCCGCGGGGCGCTGGCCGCCGCGCTCACCGGCCGGCAGAGCGAGGTGCTGGGCTCGGTGGAGGAGCTGGCGCGCGCTTCGGCGGCCGCCTGGGAGCGGGCCGGGGCCGAGCCGCAGGCTCCGGCGCCGACGTGGACGCGGTACGTGCTCGACCCCGTGGAGGTGGAGTTCTTCCAGGGCGACGCCGCGCGCCGCCACGTCCGGCTGCGTTACCGCCGCCGCGCCAACGGCTCCTGGGTCCGTGAGCTGCTCTGGCCCTGAGACGCGGGCCGGAAGACCGGGATCCACACCCCGTCGGCGAGCTGCCCGAAGCCGACCTCCAGGGGCATGCCGATGCGCAGCTGCGGGGCCGGGCAGTCGACGACCTGCGTCATCATCCGGGGGCCCTCGGCCAGGTCGACGACCGCCGCGGTGTAGGGGACGCGCGCACCGAACGGCGGGAGGTCGTTGCGGTGGACGACCGACCAGGTGTAGAGGGTCGCGCGCCCGCTCGCCGTCTCCCACAGGACCCGGTCCTCGCCGGCCCAGCAGTGCGGGCAGAACTCCCGCGGGTAGTGGTGCGCCCGCCCGCACTGCGCGCAGCGGCGCAGCAGGAGGCGGCCCTCGGCCGCCGCGTCCCAGTAGGGGCGGGTGAAATCGTCCGCCTCCGGGAGGTCGTGGCGTGCGGGGCCGCTCACGGGAAGAGGCCGATCGCCGCGTCGAGGGACCAGGTCTGCCAGGCCATGGTGAAGAACGCGACGAGCGAGATGAGCGCCATCATCGCGTTCTGCCCCTGCTCGGCCCAGTCGTGGATCATCAGCACCAGGTAGAGCAGGTTCAGGAGCAGGCCGCCCACGAGGGCGACCGGGGTGAGGAAGCCGGCGACCAAACCTATTCCCAGGGCGAGTTCGGCGTAGACGACGACGTACGCCATCAGCCTGGGCCGCGGTGTCACGACCCGTTCGAAGCCGCCCTTGACGAAGGCCCAGCGGTGTTTGCCGGCGACGTCGGCGGCCCAGGCGATGCCGGTGCCGCGTTCGAACCAGCCCTTCTTGTCCTTGTGGCGCCAGCTCTCCAGCCACCACAGGCCGAGGCCTGTCCGGAGCACGGCCGCCCATTCGGCCCCGCTGAGCCAGATGGTCTGCATCGGCAGCCCACCCCTCTCCCCATCGTCCCCGACCTGACGGTACGTCAGTTCAGCGGATCGGCGGCGATCCCGCAAGGGTCCGGCCGCCCCGGGCGCTGCGCGCGCCGTCGTGATCGATCCGCAATCGATTCCCCGCTCGTCCGAGACCCATCAACCCAGTGTGGCGATACGATCACACCTCATGCCCGGAGTCAGCGCAGCACCCGACATGACCACCCAGCCCCGCCCCGTGTACGTCATCGGCGGCGGTCCCGGCGGCCTCGCCGCAGCCGCCGCGCTGCGCGCCCGCGGCGTCCGCGCGGTGGTCATCGAGAAGTCCGACGAGGTGGGCGCCTCCTGGCGGCGGCACTACGACCGGCTCCGCCTGCACACCACGCGCCGGCTCTCGGCCCTGCCCGGCCTGGCCATGCCGCGCCGCTTCGGGCGGTGGGTATCGCGCGCCGACGTGGTGCGCTACCTGGAGAAGTACGCCGAGTTCCACGAGCTGGAGATCGTCACCGGCGTCGAGGTGACCCGTCTCGAACCGGACGGGGACGGGGGCTGGACCCTGCACGCCAGCGGCGGCCGCGTGCTCACCGCCCGGGCCGTGGTCGTCGCCACCGGGTTCAACCACACGCCGGCGCTGCCCGACTGGCCGGGCCGCGACACCTACACCGGGCGCCTGCTGCACGCCGCCGACTACCGCGCGCCCGCTCCGTACGCGGGCCAGGACGTGCTGGTCGTCGGCGTCGGCAACACCGGCGCCGAGATAGCCGTGGACCTCGCCGAGGGCGGGGCCGCCCGGGTCCGGCTCGCGGTGCGCACCGCCCCGCACATCGTGCGCCGCTCCACCGCCGGCTGGCCGGCCCAGCGCACGGGGATCCTCGTACGCCGGCTGCCCGTGCGTCTCGTGGACCGGCTGGGCGCGCTCGTCGCGAAGGCGTCCGTCCCGGACCTGTCGGCGTACGGGCTCCCCCGTCCGGCCTCCGGTCTGTACAGCAGGGTCAGGGAGGGGGCGATCCCGGTCCAGGACGTCGGCCTGATCGACGCGGTCCGCGCCGGGCGGGTCGAGCCGGTCGCGGCCCTGGAGTCCTTCGACGGCGCGGAGGCGGTGCTCGCCGACGGCTCGCGCATCCGTCCGGACGCGGTGATCGCGGCGACCGGATACCGCCGTGCGCTGGAGGGCCTGGTGGGCCACCTCGACGGGGTGCTCGACGAGCGCGGGCGGCCCCGCGCCTGCGGCGGCCGCGCCCCCGCCCAGGCCCCCGGCCTGTACTTCACCGGCTTCACCAACCCGATCAGCGGGATGTTCCGGGAGATGGCCCGGGACGCGGAGAAGATCGCCAAGGCGGTGCGCGGGCACCTGTGCGCTTAGGGCCGCGCCCCCGCCGGCCGGGCCGGAAAGGCACTCTGGACCCGGACGGCGGGGATCTGCCACCGTTCCACACACCACCTCCACCAGCTTTCCTGCGCAGGCCTGTTCCTGACGACATGTCAGTTCAGTAATCTGACTAGACGTCAGTTATTGAGGTTCCATCGATGTTCATCGAGCAGGAGCGGGCGGAACGATGCTTGGATCTACTCACGGCACCCTCACCACCGACTTCCGCGCACGTGTCGAGGCCTGCGGGGAGTCCCCCAGGACGGCCGTCCACTCCTCGGCGCCGCCGTCCGCCGAGGACGCGGTGGCCGTGGACGTCAGCGGACGGCCCCTGCACTCCGAGGTACCTGACCTGGACCGGTTCTTCCGGCCCGAGTCCGTCGCCGTCATCGGCGCCTCCGACGCCGACGGCAGACCCCACACCGGCATCACGCGCCGGCTGATCACCTGGGCGGAGCGCGTCGGCGCCAGGATCCACCCCGTTCACCCCACCCGCCCCAGCGTCTTCGGTCTGCCCTGCCACGCCTCCGTCGCCGACCTGCCCGAACAGGTGGACCTCGCCGTCCTCCTCGTGGCCGACCCGCTCCCCGTCATCGAGGAGCTCGCCGCCACCAAGGTGAGGTTCGCCGTCGCCTTCGCCTCCGGCTTCGCCGAGACCGGCGACGCGGGCGCCGCCGCCCAGGTGCGACTCGCGGCGGCCGTGCGCCGCTCGGGCCTGCGGCTGCTGGGACCCAACACCAACCTCAACGCCTTCGAGGAGTTCCGCGAGGACCTCGACGGCCCGGCGATCGCCCTGATCACGCAGTCCGGCCACCAGGGCAGGCCCCTCTACACCCTCCAGGAGCTGGGCATACGCCTCTCCCACTGGGCGCCGACCGGCAACGAGGCGGACCTGGAGAGCGCCGACTTCATCTCCTACTTCGCCGAGCAGCCCGAGGTGGGGGCCATCGCCTGCTACCTGGAGGGCCTGAAGGACGGCCGGTCCTTCCTGCTCGCCGCCGACCGGGCCGCGCGGCGCGGCGTCCCGGTCGTCGCCGTCAAGGTCGGCCGCACCGAGACCGGCGCCCGGACCGCCGCCTCCCACACCGGGAAGCTGACCGGCGCGGACGCCGTCGTGGACGCCGCCATGCGCCAGTTCGGCGTCATCCGCGTCGACGGCCTGGACGAGCTCCAGGACACGGCCGCCCTCCTCGCCCGCGCCCGCAGGCCGCAGGCCGAGGGGGTCGTCGTCTACTCCATCTCCGGTGGCACCGGCGCCCACTTCTCGGACCTGGCCACGGAGGCCGGGCTCCCCCTGCCCACCCTCTCCCGGGCGAAGCAGGACGAACTCCACCAGTGGATCCCGCCGTACCTGAACGTCGCCAACCCCGTGGACAACGGCGGCCACCCCGTCGGTGACTGGCGTGGCCGCAAGATCATCGACGCGATCCTCGCCGACCCCTCGGTGGGGGTCCTGATCTGCCCCATCACCGGCCCCTTCCCGCCGATGAGCGACCGGCTCGCACGGGACCTGGTCGAGGCGGCGGAGGCCAGCGACAAACTCGTCTGCGTGATCTGGGGCTCCCCCCTCGGCACCGAGGATGCCTACCGCACCACCCTCCTCGGCTCCTCCCGCGTGGCCACCTTCCGCACCTTCGGCAACTGCATCACCGCGGTACGCGCCTACCTCGGCCACCACCGCTTCACCGCCGGCTACCGCTCGCCCTTCGCGGACGCGCCTCGCACGCCCTCGCCCTCGTACCGCAAGGCGCAGGCGCTCATGCGGCCCGGGCAGCAGCTCAGCGAGCACGCGGCGAAACAGCTGCTGCGGGCGTACGGGATCCGCGTGCCCCGGGAGCAGCTCGTGACGAGCGCGGCGGCCGCCGTGCGTGCGGCGGGTCTGGTCGGGTACCCCGTCGTCATGAAGGCGTCGGGTCCCCAGCTCGGCCACAAGACGGAACTGGGCCTGGTCAAGATCGGCCTGACCTCGGCGAGCCAGATCCGCGACGCCTACCGGGAGCTCACGGACACCGCGCGCTACGAGAGCGTCCCGCTCGACGGGATCCTCGTCTGCCAGATGGTGGAGCGCGGCGTGGAGATGGTCGTCGGCGTCACCCAGGACGACCTCTTCGGGCCCACGGTGACGGCGGGGCTCGGGGGCGTCCTCGTGGAGGTCCTGCACGACGCGGCGGTCCGCGTGCCGCCCTTCGGCGAGGACCAGGCCCGCGCGATGCTCACCGAGCTGCGCGGGCACGCGCTGCTGGAGGGCGTACGGGGAGCCCCTCCGGCGGATGTCGACGCCCTGGTGGAGGTGATCCTGCGGATCCAGCGGATGGCCCTGGAACTCGGCGGCCAGCTCTCGGAACTGGACATCAATCCGCTGATGGTGCTCCCGCGCGGGCAGGGGGCGGTGGCGCTGGACGCACTGGCCATCTGCCGCTGACGCCCGCCCTGCGGACCGCCCGTGGCCCCGCGGGGACGGTCCCGCGGCCCCCCGGGGACGCTCCCGGGGCCCGCATCCCCGAGCAGCGGCCGGTGGGTCGCCTCCGCCCGAACGGGAGTTCCACGCATGAGCGACACCTCAGAGGACGAAGTGCTCCACCGCGTCGAGAACGGCGTCTCGTGGATCACCCTCAACCGCCCCGCGGCCATGAACGCCGTCACCTGGGACCAGCGCGAGCGGATCATCGCGCTGCTCGCCGGGGCGTCCGCCGACCCGGCGGTGCGCGCCGTAGTGATCACCGCCACCGGCAAGGGCTTCTGCGCGGGGGCCGACCTGCGCGCAGCGTCCGCCGCCGGTGGTGAGAGGGTCGCCGGTGACGTCGCCCGCATGGTCCGGCTCGGCGCGCAACGGCTCGTCACGGCCGTACTCGACTGCGAGAAGCCGGTCGTCGCGGCCGTGAACGGCACGGCCGCCGGCATCGGCGCGCACCTCGCCCTCGCCTGCGACCTCGTCATCGCCGCCGAAGGGGCGCGGTTCATCGAGGTGTTCGTGCGCCGCGGACTGGTCCCGGACGGAGGGGGCGCGTACCTGCTCCCGCGGCTGATCGGCCCCCAGAAGGCCAAGGAGCTGATGTTCTTCGGCGAGGCCGTCCCGGCCGCCGAGGCGGCGCGGCTCGGCCTGGTCAACAGGGTCGTCCCGGCGCGGGAGCTGGAACCGGCCGCCCGGGAGTGGGCGGAGCGCCTCGCGCAGGGCCCGACGCGCGCCCTCGCCCTGGCGAAGCAGCTGGTCAACGCCTCCCTGGACGGCGACCGGGCGGCCGCACTGGCCGCCGAGGCCACCGCTCAGGAGATCAACATGACCACGGCCGACGCGAACGAGGGCGTGGCGAGCTTCGTGGAGCGCCGCACACCCAAGTACCTCGGCCGCTGAGCGCTACATGCGGGGGTCGGGCCTCAGCAGGGCGAACACCGCGCCGCCCGGGTCCGTGGCCCAGGCGATCCGGCCGACCTGCGGCACGTCCGCCGCCGGCATGAGGACGGATCCGCCGTTGTCCCGGACCGCCGCGGTGGTGGCGTCCACGTCCGGCACGTTGAAGTACGGCACCCAGCGCGCCTCCTCGGCCGCGCTCTCGCCGCCCGCACCGTCGCCGAGCGGCGCGACCCCGCCGAAGGAGGCGTCCTGCTGGTCCCCGCCGGCGGTGCTGAGGACCCGGTACGTCATGCCGGGCGCCTGCATCTCGGCGTGGCGCCAGCCGAACAGCGCGGAGTAGAAGGCGATGCCGGCGAGGGGGTCCGGCACGTGGAGCTCCGCCCACACGAGGGTGTTGTCGGCGGAGGTCAGCTCCAGGCCGCCGGTCCCGGCGGGCTGCCAGCAGGCGAACTCGGCGCCCTGCGGGTCGGTGAACTGTGCCAGCAGACCCTGGCCCATGACGTCCATGGGCTCCGTGCGCACCCGCCCGCCACCCGCCGTGACTGCCTCGGCGGTGGCCCGGGCGTCGGAGCTCATGAAGTGGATCATCCAGGCCGACGTCGCCCCCGCCTCGGTGAGGGGGCCGATGGCCGCGACGGTCTTGCCCTCCAGCTGGAAGAAGCCGTACCCGCCCGCCTCGGGCCCGGCGGAGACGAAGTCCCAGCCGAAGACGGCGCGGTAGAAGCGTGTCGCGGTGTCGATGTCGGGGCTGCCGAGGTCGAGCCAGTTGGGCGATCCGGTGGTGAAGTCGGTGCCGAGCATGGGGGTCCTCCCGGGAGTGCGGCGGCCGTACGGCGGTGTGCGGGGTCGTGCGGGGTGCCACGACCCGTACGACCGGTGCTGCGGACTCGTACGGAGTCGCTGCCACGATGCCGATCCCCCGCCCCGGGCCGGGCCTGCGGACCCGAAGGGGCGGGGGGTTTCACCCGTGCGGAGGCAGCGGGGGCCGCTCGCGCCTCAGCCGCGGACGCGTTCCAGGGCGGGCAGGAACTGGTCGTAGAAGTCCGTCTTGAGCTGCAGGGAGCGCTCCTCCATGTCCTTGTAGCCACCCGGCTCGCGCGTACTTCTCCGAAGCTCGGCAACTGGCCCGGGAGATTGCCGACCACCCGTTTTCCGGAGGCGATGCCGGCAGGCACGGGGCGAACGACTCCGTGGCGTATTGGACGGGATGTCCTCCAACACCGGCCAGATCCGCTCCGGCCGACCGCGCTGCATGCTGCGCCAGTACGGGCGAGCGGTCAAAGCGTGGGCGGTAGTTGGCGTGCGAGCGTAAAGGCGCTGAATCGCTAAGCCCGTGTGGTGTGGCTTAAGCCGAGGGAGGTCAGACCTTCGGCTTGGCACAGCCTGTCGGAAGGGCCACCGACCTCGGTCTGAAGGAGCTGGTAGGCGGCACCCTGGGACTGGCCCCAGTGCATCGCGGCCCGCCACAGGGCGCGGCCCAGGCCCTGCCCTCGCGCCTCGGGCAGGACGGCGAAGTACTGGGGCAGGAGCTGGGGGCATCCGATCGCGTCGGGGCGTACCTCCATGGGGCCGATCGCGCCCACGATTCGGCCCTGCACGACGGCGGAGAGGACCGGACCGCACCGGCCGGCCTGCATCTGGGCGTGGAGAAAGGCCAGTCCATCGGCGGCCATGGCTGTGGCGAACGGCGCGAAGGTCTCCTGGACCGTCGTTGGCCAGTCGGTCACGGGGCGGACCGGGCCGCCGGGGTCGGGGCATGGGCAGGCGGTGAAGTCCATGAGCTGGATGCGGGTGCCGCGGGGGGAGTCGGCCTCGGGGCCGAGCGGGCGCACGACTCGACCGTTGACCGCGTCGTGCACCGCGGCGAGTTTGGCAGCCAGTTTTGCTGCCTGGTCCACGACACTGCCGCAGTGCCCATAGGCGAACACTTTGACGGTGCCGCGTCCGCGCCGGTTCAGGGTGGGGATGAGGGTGTGATCCGGCTGGTGCACCACGTCATCACGGAGGACCGCCTCATCCTTCTCTGCGCCCCAGCGCCGGTCCTTGTCGTAGAGGAGGAAGCCCCCGGTGGCGGCCACTCGCAGGGTGTCTTCGAAGATGTCGAGGGTTAGGGCTTTGGGGTGGACGGGACCGAGCGTCGGCACGATCGGCGCGGTCAACACAGGCTGGAGCCAATCCCAACGGAAGAGCATGAGCGGCACCCTAGCGGTCGGCCGGTCAGGGCTCAGGCCCCGACGCGAACACGTCAGGGCCTGAGCGGAACCGACTGGATCTGTGGGTCAGTGGGGGTTGTCGTCGCCGGCGTCGCAGGAGCACTCCGCGCTCTCCACGACGTCGTCCAGGTCCAGGACGGTGGTCACCGCAAGGGCGGCGACGGGGGGTGCCGCGCGGCGGGCTGAGGTCGGCGGGCCCGGCAGAAGGTTCACCAGTACGGGCGGGGTCATGATGCGTTCTCCTTGTCGCCGTGTTGGCAGTAGCTGTGCAGCGGTGCCTTGGCTTGCTGGTAATGCTTGGCCAGGGGGCGGCAGACCCGGCAGGTGCCGGACAGGGCGCAGCCCTCGCACCCTCCGGTGCGAAGCATGAGGCGGTCAGCGATGGCGCCGAGCCGGGTGAGGCCGTCGACGCCTTCAGACATGAGGTCGATCTGGTCGTCCCGGCCGACCTTGCAGATCGACACTTTGGCGTGCGGGTCGGCGTGGAAGAAGGTGTGTCCCGCGTTGCATCCGGCGAACGGCTTGCGCTGCCGCAGGTGCGCGGCGGACTGGGCGAGCAGAGGCTCACCACCGCCATAGATCGTGGGCGTCATGTTCGTATACGCGTGGTTCTCGACATTCCACTCCTCGGCGAGGGCGGCCATCTCATCCGCCTCCGAGGCGTTGTCCTCGGTCACCACGACGTTGATCCGCAGGGGCAGGCCCGCCTCGCGTGCGGCGTCCATGCCGCGCCGGAACGCCTTCCACGCACCACGGCGCTGGGTGAGCGCGTCGAAGGACTCCTCGCTCGCCCCGTACATGCTGACGACCAACCGGTAGGGCGGGCAGTCCCGAAAGAGCTTGAGGAGGTCCGGCCGCCAGAGCAGCGAGCCGTTGGTGGAGATGGTGAGCATCATCCCGGCCTGCCAGGCGTACCGGTAAGCGCCCTGAAAGTCCGGGTCCATGGTGGGCTCGCCGCCAGTGATCTGGAGCCAGAGGACACCGGCCTCGCGCATGATGTCCAGCAGCCGCACCTTGTCCGCCCAGCCGAGGCCGGAGAAGGGCCGCTCCCCGAGGTAGCAGTGCTTGCAGCCGAAGTTGCAGCCGAGGTTGATCTCCCAGGAGGCGCGGCAGTAGCCGTATGGGGACCGCTCGCGCACCAGCACCGTGCCCTGCACGCGTCGGCCGATGAGATCCAGGCCCCACACCTCGGCGGCGGTTTGGACCGCCCATGCGGGCAGCGCCTGGCCGTCGGCGGCGGCGTTACGCAGCTCGTTGTACTCGGCGGCGGGGATCCGGGCCCCGGACCGAGCCCCGGGCTTGAGGAGTAGGTGCCCGTCGAGGAACGGGGAGGCGATCAGAGCGTGGGCCATCAGTGCCCTTCCTTCCAGATCACGGAACGCGACGCCGCGCGCAAGCCCTGGCGGCCAGCGCGGCAGTAGATCTCGCCGAGCCCGTTGCAGGTGCCACAGCTCTTGCCGGATGAGTCGGCGCCGCTACCGCCGCAGTTCGCGCAGCGCTCGTTGACAGGGGGGCGACGGTGCCGGAACGGCGTGTGTGATGCGCTTTCCACGAAGGGGCTCCATAAGGAAGAGATGACCAAGTAAGCGGGGCTGGCACCACTCGCGGTTGGTGCATCGGACCCGGGCGGGCTCACGAAGAGCGAGGTCGAGATCTGGGGGTCAGTGGCCGGGGTCCCCTGCTAGGGCCACGAGGACCACAGACCGAAGGTGCACGACTGTTCCGGGAAACCTGGATCGCGGGAGTGCACCAGCACTTCCCCGGGGAGCCGAAGGCCGGCTACGTCACCCCCTGGGAAGACACCCCGCAGTGGGAGCGCGAGGCTGCAGGCTCGGTCTACGACCAGGTCCGGCAGTTCATTGAGATCAGCGGTGGCCACACGTCGAGGTTGTCCCGCGAGCAGAAGAGCCGGTTCATCGCGACGTGCTGGACGGCACAGATGTTCAAGCACTTCGAGGAGCCGAAGCCGGGCTACGTGGCGGACTGGCCTGACCTGCCGTCCTGGCAACAGGAGACCGACGCCGACATCTTCGAGGCCATCGAGAAGGCGTGCAGCTGATCACCGCTAGACGTGGGTGGGGGAAGAGCACCCGTTAAGCCGCTGCTCGCAGCACTCTCTTGAAAACCGTTCCCCATGCGCGCTCCCCCAGCCCTCTTCCGGCCCCCGGCTCCGCTGTCGTGGGCCAGACTGTGCGCACGGCGCGCATCGGGGGTGACGTAACGTCAGGTCGGTCGTCCTACGGCGTTGTCGGCGCGCTGCGCCTGGATAACGTCGGGTTCCGCCGACGCTTCGGGGTTCCTATCTGACGTACCGTCAGCTTCAATCGACGTGTGATGGGACATGCAGGGATGGCGGCCACCGTCGTCCGATACCTCAGGTCGGTCGGATCCCCCACCTCCGCCCCGCCGGAGGCGGGGCCGGGGGCCGGGACCGGGAAGCGACCCGGGCCCGTCGACGCCCTGCCGCGCCCCGACCTGCGGGCCGTCGGCGCGGACGAGCGCGCACCGGTCGGCCCCGCCGAGTTCCGGGCCGTGCTCGGGAACTTCGCCAGCGGCGTCACGGTCATCACGGCGCCGTCCGGCGCGGACGGAGCCGGTCCGGCCGGTTTCGCCTGCCAGTCCTTCGCCGCGCTGTCCCTGGACCCGCCCCTGGTCACCTTCATGGTCGCCCGTACGTCGGCCACTTGGCCCCGGATCGCCCGCGCCGGGGTGTTCTGCGTCAACATCCTGGGCGCCGAACAGGGCGCGCTGTGCCGGTCCTTCGCGGTCAGCGGCGCGGACAAGTTCGCCGGGGTGACCCACACGCCCGCGCCCGTCACGGGGTCGCCGCAGCTCGACGCCGTGCCCGCCTGGATCGACTGCCGGATCCACGCGGTGCACACCGGCGGTGACCACCTCATCGTCGTGGGGCGGGTCGTGGCGATGGGCGCGGCCGGCGAGGGCGAGCCACTCCTCTTCCACAAGGGCCGTTTCGGCCGTCTGGCCGATTGAGGTACCCCGCCGATCGGATGAATCACCTATACCGGCCTTCATCGGCCGATCGGGTGCCCGTGTCGCCGTCCGACTACGTAAGCTCCCCTCGGGGCGGGGACACCTCTGCGTCTGCGCCCTCTCGAAATTCACCAGCAGACACGGGGATTGACCTTGATATCGAACCTGATGCGCCGCGCCCGCGGCGCGCTCGCCGTGACCGTCGCGGCCGGAGCATTGCTCACGGTCGCCGCGCCGGCCCAGGCCGTCGCCGCGCCGCCCCTCACGGCCGCCGGCGCGGTCCTGATCGACGGCACCACCGGTGCCACCCTCGCCTCCAAGGACGCCGACACCAAGCGTCAGATGGCGAGCACCACGAAGATCATGACCGCCATGGTGGTCATCACCTCGCCGGGCATGGACCTCGACAAGAAGGTCACCATCCAGCAGGAGTACCTGGACTACGTCGTCCGCGAGGGCGCGAGCACCGCCCAGTTCAAGGCGGGCGCCACCCCGACCGTCCGCCAGCTGCTGTTCGGCCTGATGCTGCCGTCGGGCTGCGACGCGGCGTACGCGCTCGCGGACACCTTCGGTTCGGGCGCGACCCGCGAGGCCCGCACGGCGGACTTCATCGCGAAGATGAACGCCAAGGCCAAGTACCTGGGCATGACCAACACGGTCTACGACACCTTCGACGGCATCTCGCCGACCGGCAACAACCTCACGACCCCGCGCGACATGGCGACCCTGACCAAGTACGCGATGACCAGCGTCAAGTTCCAGACGATCGTGAAGACGACGTCGTACAGCACCGGCGGCACCTCCGCGCTGGCCACCTGGAACAACAGCAACCTGCTGATCCAGCCCCGCCCCACCGGGTACGCCTTCCCGGGGGCGATCGGTGTCAAGACGGGCACCGGCACCGCCGCGGGCAAGTGCCTCGTCTTCTCCGTGACCCGTAACGGCAAGACCGTCATCGGCGTCCTGCTGAACGACGAGGAGCGCTACGCGGACGCGATGGCGCTCTCGGACTGGGCCCTCGGCGCGGCCGCCGGCTCCAAGACCGCGCTCCAGCGCAGCAACACCGACCCGATCCCCGACGTCCTCGACTGACGGTGCCGGTGTCCGCGGTGACGCGGGCCGCCGCCGGGGCCCCCGGCGCCGGCCCGTCACCGCGGGCGCCCGCCGCGGGCCCCGGCCCTGGCGGCGGGCAGCAGTCCAAGAGCGGCAGCCCAAGAGCAGCAGTCCAAGGGCGGCAGTCCAGGGCACAGCGCGCGACAGGGTCAGAAGGTCAGGACCCCCCGCGCCACCCGTCCGTGGTGGGCGTCGTCGGCGGCCCGGGCGAAGTCCTCGACCGGGTAGACCTCGCTCACCAGCTCGTCCAGCAGCAGCCGGCCCTGCCGGTAGAGGTCGGCGTACAGCGCGATGTCGCGCTGCGGCCGCGAGGACCCGTACCGGCACCCCATGATCGTCTTGTCCAGGTACACCGACGAGACGAGGAACGACGCCTCCTCCTTGAACCCCGGCACGCCGAGCAGGACCGCCTGTCCGTGCCGGTCGAGGAGGTCGACGGCCTGGCGGATCAGTTTCACACTGCCCACGCACTCGAAGGCGTGGTCGGCGCCGGTCGGCAGGATCTCCCGCACGGCCGCCGAGGAGTCGGCGACCGCTGAGGCGTCGATGAAGTGCGTGGCCCCGAACTGCCGGGCCACCGCCTCCTTCGCGGGGTTCGCGTCGACCGCCACGATGGTCGTGGCCCCCGCGATCCCGGCGCCCTGGAGCACGTTCAGCCCGATCCCGCCGGCGCCGATGACGAGCACGGACTCCCCCCGGTCGACCCTCGCCCGGTTCAGGACCGCGCCGACCCCGGTCAGCACCCCGCAGCCGATCAGGGCGGCCGAGGTCAGCGGGATGTCGGGCGGGATCTTCACGGCCTGTACCGCCTTGACGATCGTCCGCTCGGCGAAGGCCGAGTTCGAGGCGAACTGGAACAGCGGCCTGGCGCCCCGCGAGAAGGGCTGACCGGGCCTCCCGATCGCCTTGCGGCACATCGTCGGCCGGCCCCGGTCGCAGTCCGCGCACGCCCCGCAGTTCGCCAGGGTGGACAGCGCCACGTGGTCCCCGGGCGCCACGTGCGTGACTCCCGAACCGACCGCCTCGACCACGCCGGCGCCCTCGTGCCCGAGCACCACGGGCAGCGGGAAGGGGATCGTGCCGTCGATCACCGACAGGTCGCTGTGGCAGAGCCCGGCCGCCGCGATCGCGACCAGCACCTCCCCCGGCCCCGGATCGCGGATCTCCAGGTCGTCGACCACCTGGACCTGCTTGCCGTCGAACACGACGCCTCTCACCTGGGCTCCTTGGGCAGGCCGAGCACGCGCTCGGCGATGATGTTCCGCTGGATCTCGTCCGAGCCGCCGTAGATGGTGTCGGCGCGGGTGAACAGGAAGAGCCGCTGCCCTTCGTCGAGTCCGAGCTCGTACGGCAGCCCCGGCGCCCAGGCCGCCCCTCCGGCCGAGGCCGCCGCACCGCGGACCTCCACCGCCAGCTCACCGAGCCGCCGGTGCCAGCCGCCCCACAGCAGCTTGGCCACGTTCGGCGCCCCCGGGCCGCCCGCCGCGCCCAGGGTCCGCAGCGCGTTCCACCGCATGGTGCGCAGCTCGGCCCACTGCCGTACGAGGCGCTCGCGCAGGACGGGATCGTGGGCCCGGGCGGCGGCCGTGGCACCGTCCGGGGCCGGCCCGGAGGCGGGGCTCGCGGCGGGGGCGGAGCCGGTGGCCGAGGCAGTTGCCGAGGCCGAGGCAGTTGCCGAGGCCGGGACCGTTGCCGTTGCCGTCGCCGTTGCCGGGGCCGCGCAGGCCGCGTACGCCGCCAGGACGCGCTCCAGTTCGGCCGCGAAGCCGATCTGCTGGACCAGCGTGGACACCCCCCGCTCCAGGGCGAGCAGGCCCATGGCCACCGTCCAGCCGTCACCCTCCGCGCCGACGGCCTCGGCCGCCACCGCCCCGTCGAAGAACACCTCGTTGAACTCCGAGGTCCCGGACATCTGCCGGATCGGCCGGACCTCGACGCGGCCCGGCTGGTCCATCCGTACGAGCAGGAAGGACAGCCCCCTCTGGCGCCGGGAGCCGGGCTCGGTACGGGCCAGGACGAAGCACCAGTCGGCGTCCCGGGCCAGGGAGGTCCAGATCTTCTGGCCGGTCACGCGGTACCGCCCGTCCGCCCGGTCCCGGACGGCGGCCGTCCGGATGTCCGCGAGGTCGGATCCGGCGCCCGGCTCGCTGTAGCCCTGGCACCACAGCTCCTCGCCCCGCGCGATCCCGGGCAGGAAGCGGTCCCGCTGCTCGCGGGTGCCGTGGGCGACGAGCGTGGGCGCGAGGAGGTTCTCGCCGATGTGGCCGGCCCGGCCGGGCGCGCGCAGCGCCGCGTACTCCTCGGCCCACACCACCTGCCCGGTCAGCGAGAGCCGCTGCTGCCCGTAGGTCCCGGCCGGGACCTCCCAGCCCTGCCCGATCCAGCCGCCGCGTCCCAGCTCGCGCTCCCACGCGCGCCGGACCTCGACCTCCTCGTGCCCGCTGCCCGGGCCGCCGAGCCCGCGGGCCCGCGCGTACGGTCCCGCGAGGTGCTCCGTCAGCCACGTACGGGCGCGCCCGCGCAGCTCCTCGTCCTCGTCCCCGAAGCTGAAGTCCACGCCGCTCCCCCTCGCTCCTGCCGGCCCTTCACTCCGGGCGCTGCGCGTTGGGGCGGTCCTCGGCGGCCGCCGCCCTGGCCATGGCCTCCAGCTGCGCGAGCATCGGCATCGGGTCGGTGCCCACCGTCCCGGGCAGGAAGCCGGCGATCTTCTCCGGGGTCCAGGAGCCCTCGGCGTAGGCGGCGCGCAGCTCGCGCGGCTGCGCCCAGACGGCGATCTTCGGGCCGGCGATCGTGTAGACCTGCCCGGTGATCTTCTCGCCGCCGGCGGCCACGGCCCGGTCGGAGAGCAGGTAGGTCACGAGGGCCGCCACGTCCTCGGGTTCGCCGATCTCCTTGAGCTCCATGGGGACGTTGGCGGACATGCGGGTGCGGGCGACGGGTGCGACGGCGTTGGCCGTGACCCCGTACTTGGCCAGCCCGAGCGCGGCGGAGCGGACGAGGGAGATGATGCCGCCCTTGGCCGCGCTGTAGTTGGCCTGCGCGACGGAGCCCTGGTGGTTGCCGCTGGTGAAGCCGATGAGGGTGCCGGAGCCCTGTCTGCGCATGACGGCGGAGGCGGCGCGGAAGAGGGTGAAGGTGCCCTTGAGGTGGGTGGCCACCACCGGGTCCCACTCCTCTTCGGACATGTTGAAGAGCATCCGCTCGCGCAGGATCCCGGCGACGCAGACCACTCCGTCGATGCGTCCGTACCGGGCGAGCGCGGTGTCGACGACGCGCCGGCCGCCCGCCATGGTGGAGATGTCGTCGGCGACGGCGACGGCTTCCCCGCCCGCAGCGGTTATCTCCTTCACCACGGCCTCGGCGATCTCACTGGTGGGTTCGCCGCCCCCGATGCCGACGCCGTAGTCGTTGACCACGACCTCGGCACCCTCGGCGGCCGCGGCGCGTGCCACGGCCCGTCCGATGCCCCGGCCGGCGCCGGTGACGGCGACGACCTTGCCTGCCAAGAAGTTCCCCACGTCCGGCCCCTTCCCGCGTTTTCTGACGGACCGTTAGATTCTAGGGGCACCTCGATGCACCTGCACAAGCCCTCGTTGCCGTTTCCACGCAAGGAGCTGTTGAGGCCCATGCCACTGCCCGCCGAGTTCCACGACATCGCCGAACGCGTCAACAACTGGGGCCGCTGGGGAGCCGAAGACGAGAGGGGCACCTTGAACCTCGTCACCGACGAGGTCGTGCGGACCGCCGCGGCGGAGGTCCGCAGCGGACGCCGCATCCCGCTGGCCCTTCCCCTCAAGGAGGACGGCGTGCAGGTCGGCATGATCCCCGGCCGGGTCAACCCGCTGCACACGATGGTGCAGATCAACCAGGAGATCTTCGGGCCGGGGACGGTGGCGTGCAGCGACGACGCCGTGACCATGGGGCTGCAGGCGGGCACCCACTGGGACGCCCTGACGCACGTCTCGCACTCGGGAACGATCTACAACGGCCGCCCGGCGGACACGATCACCGCGCACGGCCGCGCGCGGTTCAGCGGCATCGACAAGGCGGGGCCCATCGTCTCGCGCGGCGTCCTGCTGGACGTGGCGCGCGCCAAGGGGCTGGACCGGCTGGTGGGGGGCCACGCCGTCACCCCCCAGGACCTGGCCGAAGCCGAGGAGTTCGCGGGGGTCACCGTCCGCCCCGGCGACATCGTCCTGGTCCGCACCGGTCAGATCCAGCTCTACCTGGCGGGCGACAAGCACGGCTACGGCTTTCCGTCCCCGGGGCTGTCCGTCCGCACCCCGGAGTGGTTCCACGCCCGGGACGTGGCGGCGGTGGCGAACGACACCCTGACCTTCGAGATCTTCCCGCCGGAGATCGAGGACCTGTGGCTCGCGGTGCACGCGCTGGACCTGGTGGAGATGGGCATGCACCAGGGGCAGAACTGGGACCTCGAAAAGTTGTCCACAGCCTGTGCAGAGGAGAACCGCTACACGTTCCTCCTGTCCGCCATGCCGGAACCCTTCACGGGGGCGGTGGGCACCCCGGTGTCCCCGGTGGCACTCTTCTGACCCCCGGCCTCCTGACCCCCCGGCCCCTGACCGCCCACGACCCCTGATCCCCGGGCCCCCACCGGGGACCGGCGGACGGGCATCGCGGAAGGACCTGCGGGTGGCGGCGGTGCGCGTGCACGCCCCGAGCGCGGCACGGCAGCCGCCACCCCGCGACCCGCACTCGTCAAGGCCTGTCCTTGGCGTCCCCTCGCGTCGAATCGCTCCACACCAGGGTGATCAACAGGTGACGAACCGTCAACACCTCGTTAGAGGTACACGCGCGGTTCCCGCGTCGGCGCGTACGGTTCGGGCCCGCGGTCCGGGCCGTCCGCCGCACAGTCCGAGGCGGCCTTCTGCGCGCGGTCGATCTCGCACCAGATCCGCTTGCCCCCGCCCTCGCGCTGCCAGCCCCAGCGGTCCGCGAGGCCGTCCACCAGCTCCAGGCCGCGGCCGCCCGTGTCGTCCCCGGCGGCCTGCCGGCGGGCCGGCGCCCGGTCGCTCGCGTCGGCGACCTCGACCCGCACTCCCGGCCCGCCGAACAGCATCCGCAGTACGGCCGGACAACCCGTGTGCACGACCGCGTTCGTGACCAGTTCGGAGATCAGCAGGATCAGCGTCTCCGCGAGCGGCTCGTCGTCCCCTATGCCCGACCCGGCCAGCCTCGACCGCGCCCATCGGCGCGCCCGGCCCACCTCGGCGGGGTCCGGTCCTACTTCGAGCTGAACCTGAAGCACCTGCACCGCTCACACCATCCGAACCGGCGGACACTTCGCCTCGCGACGCGACGGGATCACCCAGCGTGATCCCCTTGCGGAGCAGCATGGTTGACATACAGTCACCACAACAAGCGCTTCGGGCATATTCCCGCGCGAAGCAGGGGGCGTGGTGCATACTGTGCGACGCCTGCGCCGCTCAACCGCTCGCATTCGTGGGAGCGTACCGGAGCGGCCCCCCGACTCCGGTCCGTAACGAGTCGAGTGAAGGACACAAACCGATATCAACTCTCTGTAATCGGACATGAGTCCCGCACCGTCCTTCCCGTGCCTCGTCTGCCACCCGTACCTTGGGTGCTTCTGCTGCCCTTCCTGCGCTCCTGTACCAGCCATCCCCCTCTCCTGCCCCGCGCCGGCTGCTCCCACGCAGCCGGGCGCCACCCACTGCGCCATCCCCCCGCCCCGCCCCGGTCCCGCCCCGCCGCTACCGCGCCGAGCCCATCAGGTCCGCGGCCAGCAGCTCCTCCGCCTCCGCCGCCGTCCGCCACTGTTCGGCCCGCAGCCAGGCCCGCTTCAGGTGCAGGTGCACGTCCGACTCCCATGTGAAGCCCATCCCGCCGTGCACCTGCAGGCAGTCCCGCGCATTGCCCACCGCAGCCCCGTCCGCGAGGAGCTTGGCCGCGGCGATCTCCGCGCCGTCCGCCGTCACCGCCGCCGCATAGACCGCCGTACGGGCCACCTCCGCGCGCACCAGCATGCCCGCGCACAGGTGCTTGACCGCCTGGAACGCCCCGACCGGCTGCCCGAACTGCTCGCGCTCCCCGGCGTAGCGCACCGCGAGCTCCACCGTCCGCAGCGCGCTCCCGGTCTGGAGCGCGGCCGTCAGCAGCGCCCCCGTCTCCCGGTACGCCGACAGGTCCGGGCCGCATCCCGCCACCCGGTGCAGAGGCGTCATCGGGTCCGCCGAGCGCACCGGCTCGCCCCGCGGCGGCGTCCCCGGCAGGCCCAGGACCGCGTCCGCGTCGTCCAGGTGGGTCACCAGTCCGTCGCCCAGGTCGAGGGCCGTCACCACCGCCTCGCCCTCCGCCGCGCCGGGAACCGTCCCGGCGGCCAGGTGCGTGGCCACCAGTGGCCCCGGCAGCAGGACCCGTCCGGCCTCCTCGAAGACGAGCGCCGCCTCCGGCAGGCCGAGGCCGACCCCGCCCCCGGCCTCCGCAAGCCGCAGCGCGAAGAATCCCGCCCGGCCGAGCTCCCGCCACACCGCGCGGTCGATCCCCGCCCCGCCGTCGAGGTCCGCCCGCAGCACCTCGCGGCCGTACCGCCCCTCCAGCAGGTCCCGTACGCCCGCGCGCAGGGCCCGCTGGTCCTCGGTCGGCTGGAAGTCCACGGCCCTCACCGGCCCTTCGGGAGGCCGAGGATCCGCTCGGCGACGATGTTGCGCTGGATCTGCGAGGTGCCCGCCGCGATCGTGTACGAGAGCGAGGAGAGGCGGTCCAGGGTCCACTCCTCGTCCAGCCCCAGGGACCGCGCGCCCAGCACCTCGGCGGCCGTGTCGTACAGCTCCTGGCGCGCGTGCGAGTAGGCGAGCTTGAAGACGGAGCCACCGGTGCCCGGAATCCCGCCGGAACGCTGCGACTCGCTGACGTTCCACTGCGTCAGCCGCCACAGCGCGCCGAACTCCCCCCACAGCCGGCCCAGCCTGCGCCGCAGCACGGGGTCGTCCCAGCGGCCGTTGGCCCTGGCCGCGCGCGCCAGCTCGCCCAGCGTCCGGCGGCAGGCGACGACCTCGCCGACGAAGGCGGTGCCGCGCTCGAAGGACAGCGTGACCATGGTGACGCGCCACCCGTCGTTCTCCGCCCCGACCCGGTGGGAGACGGGGACGCGCACCTCGTCGAGGAACATCTGCGCGAACTCGGTGGATCCGGCGAGCGTGCGCAGCGGCCGGACCGTCACCCCGGGCGCGTCCATCGGCATGGCCAGCCAGGAGATGCCGCGGTGCTTCGGCGCCCGCGCGTCCGTCCGCACGAGCAGTTCGCACCAGTCGGCGACCTCGGCGTGCGAGGTCCAGATCTTCGAGCCGGTGACGACGTAGGCGTCACCGTCGCGCTCCGCCCGCGTCCGCAGGGAGGCCAGGTCGGAGCCCGCGTCCGGCTCGCTGAACCCCTGGCACCACACCTCCTCGCCCCGCAGCACGGGCGGCAGCCAGCGCGCCCGCTGCCCGGCGGTGCCCTCCGCGGCGATGGTCGGCCCCGCGTGCAGCAGCCCGACGAAGTTGGCGCCGACGTACGGGGCTCCGGCGCGCTCGGTCTCCTCCAGGAAGATCAGGTGCTGGGTCGGGGTGGCCCCGCGGCCGCCCGCGTCCAGCGGCCAGTGCAGGCCCGCGTAGCCGGCCTCGTACAGCCGGCGCTGCCAGCCGAGGTCGTGGGCGCGCCGTCCGGGCCAGTCGTCCGGGGAAGGCCTGGGGGGCAGTTCGGGCAGTGTCGTGGCGAGCCATGCGCGCAGCCGCGCCCGGAATTCCTGTTCCTCCTCGGTGTAGGTCAGGTCCATCAGCGCTCCAGGTCGAGGCCGAGCATGCGGATGGCGTTGCCGCGCATCAGCTTGTAGACGGTCTCGTCGTCCAGCCCCTTCACGTGGTCGAGGGCGACCTCCCTGGTGTGCGGGAAGGTCGAGTCCACGTGCGGGTAGTCCGTCTCGAAGGTGGCGTTGTCGCGGCCGACCACGTCCAGGGAGGCGATGCCGTGCTTGTCGCGGAAGAAGCAGCAGTACATCTGCCGGTAGTAGTACGTCGAGGGCGGCTCGGGGATCAGGCCGCGGACCCCGCCCCAGGCGCGGTGCTCCCGCCAGACGTCGTCGGCGCGCTCCAGGGCGTACGGGATCCACCCCATCTGGCCCTCGCTGTAGGCCAGCTTGAGCGCGGGGAACCGCACCAGCACCCCGCTGAACAGGAAGTCCATCATCGAGGCCATCGCGTTGTTGAAGCTGAGCGAGGCCTGGACGGCGGGCGGCGCGTCCGGTGAGGCCGCCGGCATCTGGGAGCTGGACCCGATGTGCATGTTGACGACCGTGCCGGTCTCCTGGCAGACGGCGAAGAAGGGGTCCCAGTAGCCGGAGTGGATCGAGGGCAGCCCCAGGTAGGTGGGGATCTCCGAGAAGGTCACCGCGCGCACCCCGCGGGCGGCGTTGCGCCGGACCTCCGCGACCGCGAGGCCGATGTCCCACAGCGGGATGATGCACAGCGGGATCAGCCGGCCACCGCTGTCGCCGCACCACTCCTCGACCATCCAGTCGTTGTAGGCGCGCACGCAGGCGAGCGCGACCTCCTTGTCGTGGGCCTCGGCGAAGGTCTGACCGCAAAAGCGCGGGAAGGTGGGGAAGCACAGGGACGCCTCGACGTGGTTGAGGTCCATGTCGGCCAGCCGCGCCCCCGGGTCCCAGCAGCCGCGCCGCATCTCCTCGCGGGTGATCCCCTCCAGGGTCATGTCGTCGCGGTCGAAGCCGACGGCGGCGATGTTGCGCTTGTACGGGAACTTCAGGTCCTCGTAGATCCACCAGTCGGTCGGCGGCCCGTCGGGGTCCATGGAGATCACGTACCTGCCGCCCGTGTACTCCAGCTCGCCGATCCCGGCCGTCAGTGCCTTGGGGCCCCGGTCGCGGTACCTGGCGGGCAGCCACACCTCGAAGAGGTGGGCGGGCTCGATCACGTGGTCGTCGACGCTGATGATCCGAGGCAGTTCCAGTTCCATGACCGTCTCCCAAATCTGATGGATCGTCAGAAACAAGCTAGCCCCGCCACCCCTGGACCGACAAGCGCCGGCGCCCTACGCTCTCGGCCTGACCTGACTGACCGTCAGCTACACCGCCCGAGGGAGCTCCCGGATGACGGACACCGCGACAGAACTGAGCCGCTCCGCGACCTTCTGGGAACTGATCGCCCGCCGCGCCGCGCTCACCCCGGACGCCACCGTCCTGATCCAGGCGGCCGAGGACCCCGCGGCGGACCGACGCCTGACCTTCGGGGAGCTGCGCGACCGTGCCGAGCGCGTGGCGGCCGGCCTCCACGGCATGGGCGTGCGGCCCGGCACGGTCGTCGCCTGGCAGCTCCCCACCCGCATCGAAACCGTGCTGCTCTCGGCCGCCCTCGCCCGCATCGGAGCCGTCCAGTCCCCCGTCATCCCCTTCTACCGGGACCGGGAGGCCGGATTCGCGCTGCGCGAGTCCCGGGCCGAGTACTTCGCCGTGCCGGGCGTGTGGCGGGGATTCGACCACCCGGCGATGGCCCGGCGGCTCGGGGCGCGCGGCGTCTTCGAGGCGTACGACGTCCTCCCGGACGGCGACCCGCGCGACCTGCCCGCGCCACCCGCCTCCGGCACCGGCGTCCGGTGGATCTACTGGACCTCCGGCACCACCTCCGACCCCAAAGGCGTCCTGCACACCGACCGCTCCCTCATCGCGGGCGGATCCTGCCTCGCGCACGCCCTGCGCCCGACCGCGGCCGACATCGGCTCGGTGGCCTTCCCGTACGCGCACATAGGCGGCCCGGACTATCTGGTGATGCTGCTCCTGTACGGCTTTCCCGCGGTCCTGTTCGAGAAGTTCGCGATGCCGGACGCCCTGGCCGGCTACCGGCGCCACGGGGTCACGGTGGCCGGCGGCTCGACGGCCTTCTACTCCATGTTCCTGACGGAGCAGCGCAAAGACCCCGGCACGAAGCTCATCCCCACCCTCCGCCTCCTGGCGGGCGGCGGCGCCCCGAAGCCGCCGGAGATCTACCACGCCGTCGTCCGCGAACTGGGCTGCCAGCTGACCCACGGCTACGGCATGACCGAGGTCCCGATGATCACCATGGGCGCGCCGGACGACACCCCGGACCACCTGGCGACCACCGAGGGCCGCCCCCCGGAGGGCATGTCCATCCGCATCACCACCCCCGACGGCACCCCGCTGCCCCCGGACACGGACGGGGAGGTCCGCCTGCGGGGTGAGGCCGTCTGCCGGGGCTACCTGGACCGCGACCTGTCCGCCGAGGTCTTCGACCGCGACGGCTACCTGATCACCGGCGACCTCGGCCACCTCACCGGGGACGGCTACCTGGTCCTGACCGGGCGCAGCAAGGACGTCATCATCCGCAAGGGCGAGAACATCTCGGCGAAGGAGATCGAGGACCTGCTCCACCGGCTCCCGGGCGTCGCCGACGTCGCCGTCATCGGCCTGCCGGACCCGGAGCGGGGCGAGCGGGTCTGCGCGGTGGTGGAACAGACGCGGGGCACCGAACCGCTGACGCTGGCGCAGGTGTCGGCGTACCTCCGGGCCCAGGGTCTGGCGACGCACAAGCTCCCGGAGCAGCTGGAACTCCCGGACGCGCTGCCGCGCAACGAGGCCCTGCGCAAGGTACTGAAATACCGCCTCCGCGCCCGCTACTCCTGACGACCCGGCCCGGCCGGACCCCGGCCGGACCCCGCCGAGCCGCCGGCACGGGACCCGACCCGACCCCGCCGGGAGGCTACATCCGGCTCAGGGACGCCGCCGCGAACAGGACGTCCCGGATCGCCTCGCGGTCGCCGTGCTGCCCCGCCGCCGCCTCCTCCGGCGAGACGTGGCCCGCGGCCAACTGGCAGAATTCGACGCCGTCCAGCGCGACCTCCGCCACCGTCCGCTCCGCCGACGGCGCCGCCGCCGGCGAGTCCAGCGCGATGTCCCAGCCGCCCCCGCCCGCGCCCTCGATCTCCAGGCGCAGCGTCCGCCCCGGCGCCCCGGCCGCGACGAGCCCCTGCGGCGGTGCCGCCAGTCCCGCCCGCCGGCGCTGCGCCAGCACCCCCGGCAGCAGCCGCGCCGCAAGGTCGATCATGCCGTGCAGGTGCGGCCCGGCCGGCGGCTCGTACGGGTAGTCCACGGCGTCCGCGATGTCCCCCGCGTGCACCCAGCACTCGAAGGCCCGCTCCAGGAACGCGTCCGCGAGCGGCAGCGCGAAGCCCCCGTAGTCCACGGCCAGCTCCGACACGCCCCGGCCGGCGAAGGACACCGTCCGCACCAGCGTGTGCCCCTGCTCCCGCCACGGCGTGCGGACGGCCCGGCTGACCGGATGGGCCGACGCCTTCCAGAAGTACTCCGTGCGCTCCGCCGGACCACAGCCCGGCGGCACCTCCCCGCCCAGCGGGTCGTCCAGCCCGAGCGCGGCGGCCACCAGCCCGTCCACCGTCAGCAGGTGCCCGATCACCCCCGCCACCGTGGTCCGCTGCGACCTGCCCCGCTCCTCCTCGAACCACTTCAGCCGGACCGGGGTGTGCCACTCCGAGTCCCCGAAGTCCTGGAGCAGCGCGTCGAGCCGCGCGGTCTCCGTGTCGTACGGGTTCGCCCACACCGGCACCGGAATGCGGGCCGGGCGCCTGCCCAGGCAGTCCTCCAGCACCCGTGAGCGCAGCAGGGGACCCAGGTCGAGGTTCTCCTCCGGGTGCAGCAGCCCCACGGCGTCGCGCAGCCGCAGCGCCTCTTCCGCGCAGGGCGCGCACTCGGTGAGGTGGTCCTCCACCGCCTGGGTCTCCTCGGCGGAGCACGCGGCCAGCGCCCACGCGCCGAGCAGGGACTTCAGCACGGCGTGCGAGGGCCTCGGCGGCTCCGCGCGCGCCGGCTCCACGGGCTGCACGTGCTGCTCGGGGGCTTGCTGCGACGGTTCCCGAGGCGGTTGCTGCGGCGCGTGTCGCGGGTCGAGGTCGTCGGCGGGCCCGCGCGGGCCCGGTATCCGCGCCTGGCCCCCCGGAAGGCGGTGTCCGTCGTCGGGCGACTCGGCGGGGCCGTTCATCGGGGCGTTCCATATCCGGGCGGGCCGTATCCGGGCCGGGCGGTGTCCTCCTGCGGGAGGGCGTTGGCGGTCGACAGCAACTGCAGCCCGAGCCTGAGCCGGCGGCGCGCCTCGTCCTCGCTGATCCGGAGGTCGGCGGCGGCCTGGCGGTAGTCGCGCCGCTTGAAGTAGGCGAGTTCGAGCGCGGCACGCAGCGGCGCGGGCATGGAGGTGACGATGTAGTCCGCGCGGGCGGCGGCGTTGGCGCTGCGCACCTTCTGCTCCAGCTCCTCGCGCGATCCCCGGCCCACTTCGCTCTGGCGCAGCCGGGCCACGGCCTGGCCCTGGGTGACCCGGGCGACCCAGGAGCGCATGGAGCCCTGCTTCGGGTCGTAGGCGTCCGGATTTTCCCAGATGTAGCCGAAGACCTCGCGGGTGATCCGGTCGGCGTCCGTCTCGTCACCCAGCACACGGTGGGCCAGGCTGTGCACGAGCGAGGCGAAACGGTCGTACAGCTCCCCGAGCGCGGCGGCCTCACCACGGGCGAGTCGCTGCTGCATGCGGCGGTCCCAGCGCGGTGGTACGTCCTTAGGCATGATGCCCCCAGCCGTGTGTCGACACATCGAATGTAATGGGCACATGGCCTGGTGCGCGCGTTTTGAGCGAAGCTCGTTCAGGAGGTGAGCGCTGCGTGGTAGGCGCATGGCGGTCCGTGAAACCTCGTGCGGGCGGCGGCACATGGGTACAGGTGTACGCGCCCCGCCGCGCTCCCCGTGCGCGGGTTCGATGCGGCCACCTCCTTGACCACTTCGCTTAACGCGCAGGCCACGAAGGCCTTACGCTCCTGCCTTGTCTTGATCTGAACCCCACCGCACACGTGAAGGCGGAACGCCGAACATGGACAGCGCAGAGTACGAGCGCAAGATCGCCGCCCGATTCGCCACCTTCGACCAGGACGGGTCCGGGTATATCGACCGGGAGGACTTCAGCACGGCCGCGAAGGCCGTCCTGGCCGAATTCGGTACGACCGCACGGTCGGACAAGGGCCAGGCCGTCTTCGGTGGTGCCGAGGCCTTCTGGCAGGGGATGGCCGGGATCGCGGACGTCGACGGGGACCAGCGGGTGTCCCGCGAGGAGTTCATCACCGGGGCGGCGAAGCGCCTGCGGGACAGCCCGGAGCGGTTCGCGGAGATCGCGCGGCCGTTCCTGCGGGCGGTGATCGCGGTGGCCGGCGAGGGCGGGACGGGCGGGACGGGAACGACTCCCGCGGCGGCGGCGCGGGTGCTGCGCGTGCTGGGGACTCCGCCCGAGCTGGCCACACAGGTGGCGACGGCCCTGGACGCCGACGGCGACGGCCGCATCTCGGAGGACGAGGTCCTGAAGGCTTTCGCGGGGTACTGCGGTGTGGAGGCCCCCGACGCGTGACGCCCGCGGCGCGCCCGGCCGGCCCCGGAGCCACGGCCCCGGCCTTCCGGAGCCACCGCGGCCCCGGCCCCCGGCCCCCGGCGGATTGCGTGCCGGGGGCGTCCCCCGGCACGCGATCCGGGGCGGAGCCCCAGGCGTCAGGCGTCAGGCGTCAGGCGTCAGGCGTCAGGCGAAGACCACCGTGCGGGAGCCGTTCAGCAGGACGCGGTGCTCGCTGTGCCACTTCACGGCGCGCGCCAGCGCCTGGCACTCCACGTCCCGCCCGACCGCCACCAGCTGGTCGGGGGTCACCTCGTGGCCCACCCGCTCGACCTCCTGCTCGATGATCGGCCCCTCGTCCAGGTCGGCCGTCACGTAGTGCGCGGTCGCGCCGATCAGCTTCACGCCCCGCGCGTGCGCCTGGTGGTACGGCTTCGCACCCTTGAAGCTCGGCAGGAAGGAGTGGTGGATGTTGATGATCCGCCCGCTCAGCTCCTTGCACAGCGTGTCCGACAGCACCTGCATGTACCGCGCGAGCACCACCAGCTCGACGTTCTCGGAGCGCACGAGCTCCAGCAGCTCCGCCTCGGCCGCCACCTTCGTGTCCTTCGTCACCGGGATGTGCACGAACGGGACGTCGTAGGAGCCCACCAGCTCCGCGAAGTCGGTGTGGTTGGAGACCACGGCCGCGATCTCGACCGGCAGTGCGCCGATCCGGTGGCGGAACAGCAGGTCGTTGAGGCAGTGGCCGAACTTCGACACCATCAGCACGATCCGCATGCGCTCGTCCGAGCGGTGGATCTGCCAGTCCATCTTGAACGACTCGCCGATCGCGGCGAAGCTCGCACGCAGCTTCTCCACCGTGACCGCCGGCTCGGCCTCGAAGTGCACCCGCATGAAGAAGAGTCCGGTCTCCCGGTCTCCGAACTGCTGGCTGTCCACGATGTTGCAGCCGGTCATGAAGAGGTAACTCGACACGGCGTGCACGATGCCCTGCTTGTCGGGGCAGGACACGGTAAGGACGTACTGCTGGGGCTGGGCAGGTGCCTGGGGCTGCGGGTCGCTCATGACCGCATACCCTTTCACACTGCGCGGGTGAGGATCCTCAGCAGCTCCAGCGACCGCGGCCGCTGGTCCGGGTCCTCCCCGTCCGCCGTGGCCAGCCGTACGTGTGCCTCGCGGGCGGCGCGGACGGCCTCGGGCCAGGCGTGGTGCTCCAGGTAGACGGAGACGGGGGCGTCCGGCCCGACCTGGTGCAGGATGCGCAGCACCCGCAGCACGGCCAGGTCGACCAGGGCCGCCTCCTGCGAGTCGCGGAAGATCGTGCCGACGTACTTCTCCGCCGACCAGCTGTCGAGCCAGGTGTCCTCGACGAGCCGGTACACGGCGTCGGTGACGTCCCCGTACCCTTCGGCGCCGGCCAGCCACGTGTCCTCGTGGAAGGCCGGATCGGAGAGCATGTGCAGCGCCGAGCGCACGTTGGTGCGCCAGCGCCACCACGGCATGTCGTTGAGGGGCATGCCGCCCATGGTGGAGGAGCGGCCACCACGGCGGGAAGGGTTCTTCGAACCTTGGGCGAATGTCACGCGTTCGATCGTACGTTCCCGCCCTCCTCGATCTTGAGGCGCGTGTGAACAAACGGAGGGAGTGCTTCCCCCCGTCAATTCACCCGGCCGTCACCCGGTGTTGCGGTCACCTCACTCTCGAGTTACCCGCAGGAGGGAAGGGTGCATGGACATGACCGATCGGCGACGCGCAGCAGCCCTCTCCCGCACCTTCGTGGCCACGGCGATGGGTGCGTGTCTCGTCGCCGGGTGCGGGGCGATCCCCGGAGGCACGGGGGGCTCCGGGGACACCCTCACCGTCATGACCTTCGCCCCCGAGGGCACCAACGCGACCAACATGCCCGGAATGCCGGGCATGGCCAAGGCGTACGAGCACTGGGTGAACGCCAAGGGCGGCGTCAACGGCCACAAGCTGCGCGTCCTGACCTGCAACGAGCGCAACACCCCCACGGGCGCGGCTGACTGCGCCCGCAAGGCCGTGGCCGAGAAGGCGATCGCCGTCGTCGGCTCCTACAGCCAGCACGGGCGCGCCTTCATGGCTCCGCTGGAGGCCGAGGGCATCCCCTTCGTCGGCGGCTACGGGGTCTCCTCGGAGGAGTTCCAGTCCACGCTCTCCTACCCCGTCAACGGCGGCCAGCCCGTCCTCCTCGCCGGTGCCGGCCACCAGCTGGGCCGCGTCTGCACCCAGGTCGCCATCGTCCGGCCCGACACCCTGGCGGGTGACTCCATGCCGGTGCTGCTGAACTCCGGCCTGAAGGCGAACAAGATGCCGGAAGCCGCCGACATCCGGGCGGCCGAGGACTCCGCCGACTTCGCACCCCAAGCCCGCGAGGCGCTCACCGACACGACGGGCGGCACGGGCGGCGGGGCGGCGAGCAGCAAGGAGAAGGACAGGGAGAAGGACAAGGGCAAGGGGTGCGTGACCGCGGTGCTCGGCGAGCGGACCGAGACCTTCTTCGACGCGTTCCGCCGGGCCGACGCGCAGCAGAGGAAGCCGCAGATCTCCTCCGTCCTGGGCAGCGTCAGCCAGTCCGTGGTGGACCGCACCGGTGGCAAGGAGAGCCCCTTCGAGGGGGCGTTCCTGACCAGTTGGTATCCGGTGGCCGCCGACCCCCTCTGGGAGCCGATGCGCAAGGTGATCTCGGAGTACGCCTTCGGGGACGACCGCGTCGACCCGGACGACAGCGGGACGCAGACCACCTGGATCGCGTACACCGTGCTGAGCGAGATCCTGCACCGCTTCGAGCCAGGGCAGGAGGTCACCGCCCGCAAGGTCGCGCGGGCCCTCAACCAGGCGCAGGGGGTCAAGACCGGCGGCCTCACGCCGGAGCTGAGCTGGCGCTACCAGGACATGCGCGCCGTCGCCGGTTTTCCCCGCATCGTCAACGGCCGCGTCACCTTCCAGATCGTCCAGTCCGGCCGGCTCGTCGCCCAGGAGGGAGAGCAGCCCATGGACATGACGGCGACGCTGGAAGAGGCGCCCCGGGCCGCCTGACCGCCTGGGCTCACGCCCGCCTGAGCACGCCCGCCCGGGCGCACACCCGCCTGACCACCCGAGCGTCCGACCGCCTGACAGCCCGAGGCCCGACGGCTCGGCCCGTCCCGCCCCGCCGGGGGCCGCCGACGGGCCGGGCCGTCCGGCTCACAGCTGGCTCTTGTCCCGCTTGGTGAGGCTGTACTTGTTCGCGATGGCGTTCCAGAAGGTCGCGGCCGACTCCTTCGCCTTCGTCGCCTCGCCGCTCGCCTTGTTGGCGGCGGAGGCGTTCTCGGAGTTCTTGGCCTTTCCGTCCTTGCAGCCCTTGTCGTCGTCCACGTCGTCGGCCCAGGCCGCGTAGCTGTTGTCGGCCGCGGCCGAGGACTTCCACGCCCTGGTGAGCGCGGCGGTGAGCTGCTGGTTGTCCGGGAGCTGGTCCACCTTCAGCTCCTGGAGGCGGGTGACGAGCTCCTCGCGCTGGCGGGCCGCGTCGCGCAGGTCACCGGCCGCCTGGTCGAGGTTCTTGCAGCTCTTGATGTCGTCCACGGCCTTGATCACCGCGGCCCGGCTGTCGTTGCTGTCCGCGAGGAGCTTGTCCAGCTGCACGGCCTGCGGGCGGCCCGGATCGACGGGCGCCTCGCCGGCGGGCGCCGCCGAACCGTTGCTCGCGCTGGACGTCGGAGGCACGGCGCCCGGGTCGTTGTTCTGCGGCTTGCCGTCGCCGAGCAGGGAGCCGACGCCGAGCCCGACGACGGCCAGGCCGATGACCACCGCGGCGATGATCCCGGGCGAGACCTTGCGGCCGGCCTCCGGGGGCGGCGGCGGGGGCGGCGCGAACTGCGGGTGAGGCTGCGGGTGGTGCGGGTGGTGCGGCTGCTGCTGGAGGTGCTGAGGCGGTACGGGGCCCTGGGTGCGCCGCGGCGGATAGGGCCGCTGCGGCGGCGGGCGCAGCACCGGCTCCTGGACCGGCGGCAGCTGCCGGGTCTCCCCGGCCGGATCATCGCTGCGGAACAGCCCGTCGAAGCCGTCGGTCGCGGGGACCGGCGGGATGTACTGGGTCGCGGCCTCCCCGTGCGCCGGGGCCGCCGGACCGCCCGGGACGGGCGGGATGTACTGGGTCGCCGCCTCGTGGTGCGCCGGGGCTGCCGGAGCCGCCGGGACGGGCGGGATGTACTGGGTCGCCGCCTCGTGGTGCGCCGGGGCCGCCGGACCGCCCGGGACGGGCGGGAGGTACTGAGTGGCCGCCTCGTCGTGCCCCTGGCCCGCCGGAGCCGCCGGGACGGGCGGGAGGTACTGGGTCGCCGCCTCGTCGTGCCCCTGGCCCACTCCGGCCGGCGGAACGGGCGGGATGTACTGGGTGACCGCCTCGGGCAGCGGCGGGTAGCCGTAGCCGTGCGGCTGCCCGGCGCCCTCGTAACCGGGCCCCACGACATGCCCGGCCCCGGACCCGGGGTACGGCTGCTGCGGCGGGTAGCCGTAGGCGGCGCCGGGCGCCGATCCGCCCGGGTAGCCGTACGGATCCTGCGCGACGGGGTCGCCCTGCTGCTGCTCCGCCTGCTGCTCGCCGGGGTGCTCCGGGTAGCCGGACGCCGGGTCCGGACCCCACGGGGCGCCCGACCGCGGGCCGCTCCCCTGTCCGCTCCCCTGTCCGTTCTCCGTCACCGGGACTCCCTCTCCGACTCGCCCGAACCTACGGAACCGTCGGCTCACGCTACCCGGTCACGCACCGCAACGGTGAGGCCACCCGCATCCCGGCCCGGCCACAGCACTGGTGCTGTGGCCGGAAGGGTTCACCGGGTCGCGGCGCCCGGGACAACCCTCAGGCGACCCTCGCATCCAGCCGGGCACCGAACTCGCGGACCGCCGCCTCCTCGCGGAACGGTTCCAGGCGGGTGCGGAAGTCGTCCAGGTACTCCGCGCCCCGGTTCGTACGGAGCCCCTCCAGCAGCTCCGCCGCCGTCGTGGCCGTCTGGCAGGCCTGCTCCACCTCCCGTTGCTGGACCTGCGCCGCCGCCAGCAGGAGCAGCCCGATGGCCCGGCGGCGCGCCTTGCCCGCCGGGAGACCGCGCAGGGCCTCCTGCGCGCGTGCGGCCGCCGCGTCCGCCTGCCCCAGGTCCCGGTGGCAGTGGGCCAGCTCGTCCGCGAGGTACGCCTGGCCGAAATGGCGGATCCACACCGGGTCGTCGCCGGACTCCGGCTCCGCCCGCTCCAGCGCGGTGACGGCCCGCGAGGACAGCACCCCGGTCGCCCGGGCGTCCCCGAGCAGTGCGTGCCCGCGCGCCTCGGCGGCGTAGAACATCGCCTCCACCCGTGGCGTGACCTGCCCCCGCGTGCCCTCCTGGGCCGCCCTGGCCAGCTGCGCGATCTCCCGCGGATTGCCCAGCTCGGCGGCGAGGTGGCTCATGGACGCCGCGAGCACGTACCCCCCGTAGGCGCGGTCCCCGGCGGCCTGGGCCAGGCGCAGGGCCTGGATGTAGTAGCGCTGCGCCAGGCCCGGCTGGCCCGTGTCCACCGCCATGTAGCCGGCGAGCTCGGTCAGTCGGGCCACGGCGGCGAACAGCGCCCGGCCGACCGGCTCCCGGTACGAGCCCCCGATCAGCCCGGACACCACGGAGTTGAGGTAGTGCACGACCACCGGCCGCACGTGCCCGCTGCCGAAGCGGTGGTCGAGTTCGGTGAGGGCCTCCGTGGTGGCCCGGACCGCCTCCACGTCGGACATGCCGACCCGCGAGCCGCCGCTGCGGGCGACCTGCGTGTCGGCCCCGGTGATCAGCCAGTCGCGGCTCGGCTCCACGAGCGCGGAGGCGGCCACGCTGGAGCCGGCCAGGAAGTCGCGGCGGCCCACGTCGCTGCGCCACAGTTCGCAGACCTGCTCGATGGCGCCGACGACGGTCGGGGAGAACTGCAGCCCGACGCCGGAAGCGAGGTTCTTGCCGTTGGCCATGCCGATCTCGTCGATGGTGACGGTCCGGCCGAGTTTGCGCCCGAGCGCCTCGGCGATGATGCCGGGGGCCCGGCCGCGCGGCTGCTGGCCGCGCAGCCAGCGGGCCACGGAGGTCTTGTCGTAGCGGAGGTCGAGCCCGTGCTCCGCCCCGCACATGTTCACGCGCCGGGCGAGCCCGGCGTTGGAGCACCCGGCTTCCTGGATGAGCGCCTGCAGCCGTTCGTTCGGCTGGCGGGCGACGAGAGGCCTGGCTGCCATGAAAACCCCCTGAAGCCGCGGGTGATCGCTGGATTGATCACTTCCCGCCTGATGTGCGGGGAATCTTCCGCTCTGCGTCGTGTCGCTACCCAACTCCGGTGTCCCGGGCTCCTACGCGCCCCCACGTGTGCACCGGTGCGCCCCGTATGCAGGATCGATGCTCCGCCCGCCGACTCGTTGGCGCCCGTAACCGGAGGTGACCGGGGCAGTTGTGATGGGCGTGGAAGAGACCATCACAGTCACGGAGAGCGCACCCGTCCCCGAGCAGCGCGGCGGGCAGTTGCCGGACCATGCCGTGCGGTACGCGGAAGAACGGCACTGGGACGTCTTCGCCGGCACCTGGCTGGAGGCGGTGGACGGGCGCGAGGTGTGTTCCTGTGGGGCGCAGGACTGCCCGGCGCCCGGCGGCCACGCGGCGGTGGAGGACTGGGCGGCGCACGCGACCGGCAGCGCCGTCCAGGTCCGGCGGATCTGGGCGAAGCACCCCCGGGCGTCGATCCTCATGCCGACGGGCCGGACCTTCGACGCGCTGGACGTGCCGGACGCCGCCGGTTTCCTGGCGCTGGCGAGGCTGGAGCGGATGCAGCGCACGCTCGGTCCGGTCACGCGCACGCCCGACCACCGCATGCTGTTCTTCGTCCTGCCCGGCGCCGGGGCGAAAGTGGCGGACCTGGTGCCCAAGCTGGGCTGGTCGCCGTCGTCGCTCGACCTCGTGGCCCGTGGCGAGGGCGAGTACGTGGCCGCACCGCCGACCCGCTTCGGCGGCCGCGGCCCGGTGCAGTGGGCCCGGCGGCCCACCGCGGCGAACCGGTGGCTGCCGGACACGGAGGAGCTGATCGACGCCTTGGCCTACGCGTGCGGGAGCGAAGCGGCAGCGGAACGCAAGCGGCGCCAGACCTGACGCCCCACCCGCGACCTGGGACGTTCCTGACCCGGAACTGATGACATACGTAACTGCTCGCGCCTGTCCCCCTCCTCCTATGGTGAGGAACGAACGACCAACGGGGACGTGTGACGAGAGGCAGGCGCATGCCGGACCAGGCTGATGCGACGGGTGGGACGTACGGGACGGGTGGCGCGCGATCCGCGCCGTCCGCCGTGCGCGTGGAAGGTCTGTGGAAGCGGTTCGGCGAGCAGGTGGCCGTCGCCGGGATCGATCTGGAGCTGCCCGCGGGCAGGTTCATCGGGCTGGTCGGCCCCAACGGCGCGGGCAAGACCACGACGCTGTCGATGGTGACCGGACTGCTGCGCCCGGACATGGGGCGGGTCGTGGTCGCCGGCCACGACGTGTGGGCCGACCCGGTCGAGGTCAAATCGCGGATCGGCGTGCTGCCGGAGGGGCTGCGGCTCTTCGAGCGGCTCTCCGGGCGCGAACTGCTCGGCTACATGGGCCGCCTGCGCGGTCTGCCGGGCGAGGAGACCGACAAGCGGGCCACGCAGCTGCTGGACGTCCTGGACCTCGCGGGCTCCCAGCACAAACTCGTCGTGGACTACTCGACGGGCATGCGCAAGAAGATCGGACTGGCGGCCGCCCTGCTGCACAATCCCGAAGTGCTGTTCCTCGACGAGCCCTTCGAGGGTGTCGACCCGGTGTCGGCGCAGACCATCCGCGGAGTGCTGGAGCGTTACACCGCCTCCGGAGCCACGGTCGTCTTCTCGTCCCACGTGATGGAACTCGTCGAGTCGCTGTGCGACTGGGTGGCCGTCATGGCCGCCGGCCGGATCCGCGCCGCGGGCCCGCTGGCCGACGTACGGGGCGACGCGCCCTCCCTGCAGGCCGCCTTCCTGGAACTGGTCGGCGCGCACGGCCGCGACGCGGCCGGGGACTCCCTCGACTGGCTGGGCGGCGGCTCCGGAACGGCGGCCGCGCGATGACCGCGACCGCCGCTCCCGCCCCTCCTGCCACCGCGACCGCTCCCGCCTCCCTGACCGCGGTGCTGGTGCGGCTGAAGCTGTCGCTGCTGCGCAACGGGCTGAAGGGATCCTCCAAGCGCAAGGCCGCCTGGATCACCTCGCTGGTCTTCGCCCTGCTGGTCGGCTTCTTCGCCGTGCTCGGCCTCGCCATGCTGCACGGCAGCGCCCACGCGGGCACCGTCGTCGTGCTGCTGGCCGCGATCCTGGCGCTCGGCTGGACCTTCATGCCGCTGTTCTTCCCCTCCGGGGACGAGACCCTCGACCCGAGCCGGCTGGTCATGCTGCCGCTGCGCCCGCAGCCGCTCGTACGGGCCCTCCTCGCTTCCTCGCTGGTCGGCATCGGACCGCTGTTCACGCTGTGCCTGGCCGTCGGCTCGGTCCTGGCCGTCGCGCGGGGCGCGGCGGGCGCCGCAGCCGCGGTGGTGGCCGTCCCGCTGCTGCTCCTGGGCTGCGTGGCCCTCGCCCGGGCCGTGGCCACGGCCAACGTACGGCTGCTGACCAGCCGCAGGGGGCGCGACCTGGCGCTGCTCAGCGGTCTGGTGGTCGCGGTGGGCGCGCAGCTGGCCAACTTCGCCGGCCAGCGGCTGTTCCAGGCGGGCGGCCTGTCCCGGCTGGAGCCCGCCGAGGCGGTGGTGCGGTGGCTGCCGCCGGCGACCGCCGTCGGCATGGTGGACTCGGCGAGCGAGGGCGCGTACGGGATCGCGGCGGCCCAACTCGTGCTGACGGTCGGCGCACTGGCCCTGCTGCTCTGGTACTGGGAGCGGAGCCTGACCAGGCTGATGGTCACGCCGGACGGTTCGACCATCGCGGCCGCCGGGCCCGCCAAGGACCGCGGCGCGGGCGGCTTCTGGTCGCTGCTGCCGGAGGGGCGCAGCGGCGCGGTGATGCAGCGGACCCTGCGCTACGCCGTCCGCGACCCCAAGACGAAGTCCGCCTGGGTGACCGCGCTGGCGATCGGCCTGATCGTCCCGGTCTTCAACGCCCTGCAGGGCACGGGTTCGGTGTACCTGGCCTGCTTCGGCTCGGGGATGCTCGGCATCCAGATGTACAACCAGTTCGGCCAGGACACCTCGGCCTTCTGGATGGTCGCGCAGACCATCTCCACGCCGCGCGACGCCTACGCGGAACTCCGCGCCCGCGCCGCCGCGCTGGCGATGGTCACCGTCCCGTACACGGTCTTCGTCACGGTGGTCACCGCCGCCCTCGTCGGCAACTGGTCATCCTTCCCGGCGGCGCTGGGGCTGGCGCTGGCCCTGCTGGGCGCGATGCTCTGCACCGGGGCACTGGCTTCGGCGCGCTTCCCGTACTCCATCCCCACGGACGGCGCCTTCAAGAACGTCGCGCCGGGGCAGGGCGGGCTGGCCTGGATCGGCATCTTCGGCGGCATGCTCTTCTCCGCGGTCCTGTGCGCGCCGCTCATCGCCCTGACGATCTACCTGAACGTGGCGGACCACCAGTCCCTGACCTGGATGCTGTTGCCCCTGGGCGTGGCCTGGGGCGCCCTGGCCACCTGGGCGGGCCTGCGCCTGTCGGCCCCGGTGGTGACCCGGCGGCTGCCGGAGATCCTGCTGGCGGTGAGCAAGGGCTGAAGCCGGCCGGCCGCGGGCGCGAGCCGGGGGATCCGGCCCGACCGGGCCGCCGCGGGCGGGAGTTCGTCCGCGGCGGCGTCAGACCGGTCCGGGGCTCGCGCGTTCCTGGTCGGCGGCGGGGGTCTTGACGGCGGCCAGGAAGGGCTCGACCGCGGCGCGCCAGGCCGTGGGGTGGTCGTAGTGGAGGTAGTGGCCCGCATCCGGGATCTCGGCGTACTGCCCCGCGGGGAGGACGCGGACCATTTCCTGGGCCTCGGCCCGGCCCAGTTCGCCGTCCAGGCCGCGGACCACCAGGGTGGGGCAGCAGACCTGGGCCAGCTCCTCCCAGTGCGCGTCGTGAACCCAGGTCTCCCGGGCCGTCAGCATCTGGCTGCGGGAGAAGACCGGGCGCCAGCCGTCCGGGGCTTCGTGCATGACTTCGGCGAAGAACGCGCCCCGGCCGGGGTCGGGCCGCTCCACGCGGGGGTCGTCCTCGCCGAACCAGCGGCGGGCGGCGTCCTGGGTGGGGAAGGGCAGCGGCCAGCGGTGGAACCACTCCTGCCACTCCTTTTGCGAGGCTTCGCCGAGGGCCGAGGCGCGCATGTCGCAGATGACCAGGGCCGCGACCAGATCCGGGCGGCGGGCCGCGAGCTGCCAGGCGGTGAGGGCACCCATGGAGTGGCCGATCAGGGTCACGGGGGCGAGGCCGAGCTGTTCGACGACGGCCTCGGCATCGGCCACGAAGGCCTCGCGGGTGTACGGGCCGGCCGGGGGGCTCTCGCTCCGGCCGTGGCCTCGCTGGTCCAGGGCGATGACGCGGCGGTGCTCGGCGAGCCAGCGGGCGGTACCGGCCCAGTGGGAGGCGCGCCCCATGAGGCCGTGGAGTAAGAGCGCCGCCGGGCGGGGGTCCGCACCCGGCTGCGGATCCGGGTCCGCCCCCGCTCGCGGGGTGGCCGATGGTCCGCTCCCCGAGCGGGGCGGAGGCGGGGCCGGCGGGCCGGCGGCCGGTTCCCGGAACTCCCAGGCGGCCAGGCGTACGCCGTCGGCTCCTGTCACATCGATGCGCTGTACCACCGCTGATGCACCCCCTTCGCTCCCGGCCAGACTATCGAACCCGCATTCGAAAACGGGCGTCTCGCCGACAACACCGCTCTTTCGAGTGACCTTGCTCAAGGATTGACAGCCGCTGCCGATGGAGATCCTTTCAACAGGGAGGCGGACCGCTCGGGGAAGACGGTCCGAGGGGATGACCTTGAGAGCTCGGGGCTCCAGGTCACCGGGGGAGGACCGGTCCCGGCGCCGCGAGGCGCCGGGACCGACTCACGTCAGGGGCCGAACCGGCCCGGCCGCCCGTACGGGCGGATCACCGGAGCCGGACGGGACGGACCACGCCGGCCCCCACGATCCTCAGCGCTTCGCGACGAAGACGTGCGAGGCGACATCCGAGTCCAGCTCGGCGGCCTCACCGCCACTGCCGACGAGCACGCCCCCCGGGGACTCCGTCACGCTCACCACCGAGCCGGGCTGTACGCCCGCCCGCCGCAGCGTGTACATCAGCTGGGCGTCCGTCTGGATCGGCTCCCCGATCCGCCGCACGACCACGGTCTTGCCCTCGGTGCCCGGATCCAGCTCGGACAGGCTGATCATGCCGTCCGCCAGGAACGGGTCCGCCTCGGCCTTCTCGCCGAGCTCCTCCAGCCCCGGGATCGGGTTGCCGTACGGCGACTCGGTCGGGTGGCGCAGCAGCTCCAGTACGCGGCGCTCCACCGCCTCGCTCATCACGTGCTCCCAGCGGCAGGCTTCCGCGTGCACCTGCTCCCACTCCAGGCCGATGACGTCGACGAGGAGGCACTCCGCGAGGCGGTGCTTGCGCATCACGCGCGTGGCGAGGCGCCGGCCCTCCTCCGTCAGCTCCAGGTGCCGGTCGCTGGCGACGGCCACCAGGCCGTCGCGTTCCATCCGCGCCACCGTCTGGCTCACCGTCGGGCCGCTCTGGTCGAGCCGCTCGGCGATCCGGGCGCGCATGGGGACCACACCTTCTTCTTCCAGCTCAAGGATGGTGCGGAGATACATCTCCGTGGTGTCGATCAGTCCGGACATTCGTGCCCCTCGGATTGCGTGCGCTGGCCCTGCCCCCAATTCTGACGCATCGGGCCGACAACCGTCCCGTGCCGGGCGTCAAGCCCTCTCCAGGACAACTGCCGCGCGCTCCTCTCCGGACATCCCCGGACATCCCCGCGGACCGCGCGTCCACGGATTGACGACCGTATTGACACACTCTTGGTCCAGACCGCACGGTGAGCGGCGGACACGGACCCATCCCTCCCCCGGAAGGCCAACGGCGTATGAGCGAGAGCAAGCTGGCCGGTCAGTTCTTCGACGCCGCCATCGGCCTGCTGGAGCGGGTACGGGACGAGGAGGCTTCGCGGATCGCCGAGGCCGGCTCCCTCGTCGCCGACGCCGTGGCCGCCGGGAACCGGCTCTTCGCCTTCGGCGCCGGGCACTCCTCGCTGCCCGCCCAGGACGTGGTCTACCGGGCCGGGGGTCTGGCCCTGATGAACTTCCTCGCCGTACCGGGCACGGCCGGCATCGACGTCATGCCCGCGACACTGGGCTCCGCGCTGGAGCGGGTCGACGGACTCGCGGGCGCCGTCCTGGACAGCAGCCCCGCCTCGGACGGCGACGTCCTCGTGGTCATCTCCCTCTCCGGGCGCAACGCCCTGCCGGTGGAGATGGCCATGAACGCCCGCGCCATCGGCCTCAAGGTGGTCGGGGTGACGTCGGTGGCGTACGCGACCGAGACCACGTCGCGGCACGTCTCCGGCACCTTCCTCAAGGACCACTGCGACGTGGTCCTCGACAGCAAGATCGCGGTCGGGGACGCGGAGCTGAGCCTCGACGGCATCGACGCGCCCTTCGCCCCCGCCTCCACGGTGGTGACCTGCGCGATCATGCAGGCGGTCATGGCGGCCGCCGCGGGCGAGCTGGCCGCCCGCGGGGTGGAGCCCCCGCTGCTGCGCTCCGGGAACGTCGACGGAGGCCACGAGTGGAACGGCCGCGTCATGCGGGAGTACGGCGACCGGATCTTCTTCCGCCACTGAGCCCGCCCGGCCGCCGCCGGGCCCGTCACCGCCGGCCACCGCGGGCCGCCCTCCCCCGCCCAGGCCGGCGAGGACCGGCGCCGGCCGGTGTCACGGCAGGTGCGGGCGGCCCGGTCCGGCGGTCGCGGCAGCCAGGTCCAGGTCGGCGGCGATGCGGGCCGCCACCTCCTCCGCGTACGCGGCGTCCGCGCGTTCGAAGGCCGGCCGCGAGGGGCCGCGGACGAAGGTGAGCACCCCCAGGGTCCGCCCCCGGCTGCGCAGCACCGTGCACAGCGCGTGCGCCGCACCCTCGGGCCACTGGCGGGAGCGCGCCCACCGCGCGTCGCTCTCACCGCCCGGGGCGCTGGTGCGGACCGAGCCGACCCGGTCCAGGGCCTGCAGCGCCGGGTGCCCGGTCTCGTACCGGACGGGGATCGCGCCGGGGCCGGTCAGCGCCGGCGGTGAGACGGCGGAGCGGACGAGGCGGCGCCGCTCGGTGCCGGAGGAGGGGTCCAGCACGTCGAGCAGCGCGTGTTCGGCGAAGCCCGCGAGGGCGAAGTCCAGGCGTACGGCCGCCGCCTCGGCCGGGTCCTCGCACTCGGCGGCGGCGCGGCCCGCGCGGTGCAGCTGGTGGGCGCGGAAGCGCAGTTGCGCGGTGTCCAGCTGATCCTGGCGGGCCTCGGTGACGTCCTGGAACAGCCAGCCCACCCCGAGCGGTACGGGCTCCTCGGCGAGCGGCGAGGCCAGCCGCAGGAACCCGCTGCGCAGGCAGCGCCGCCGCACCCCTTCCGGGGTCCGTACCGACACCCACAGCTCCACCGGCCCGGGCGGCGCGCCTTCGGCGAGCACGTGCCGGAGGGCTCCCTCCAGGTCCTCGACGCCCTGGACGAGCAACTCGCCGACGGGACGGCCGAGCAGTGCGGTGCGGCCGGTGCCGAGGGCGCGTGCGGCGTGCGCGTTGACGACGGCGGGGCGCAGGTCGACGTCGACGAGGACGACACCCCACGCGGCGTCCTCCAGCAGGGCCTCGCTCAGGGCGATGGAGCGTTCCAGGTCGATCTGGGCGTGGACCTCGCCGAAGGCGCAGTACACCCCGGCGGGTCTGCCGTCCTCGCCCGGTACGCAGGCGGACTGGGTGCGGACGAGGACGCGCCCGCCGTCCTTGGTCAGCAGGGCGAACTCGTGCACGTGGCGGCCCGGCACGTCCCGGGCGGCCATGAGCCTGTCCTGGACGTCCTGAGCGTCGGCGGCCCGCACCGCCCATCCCTCGAAGCCCTTGCGGCCCACGGCCTCGGTCGCGGTCCAGCCGAGGATCCGTTCGGCCTCGCGGTTCCAGTGGGTGATCACGCCGTCGGTGTCGAAGGCGCACAGGGCGGCGTCCATTCCGTCCAGCAGCGCGGCGAGCAGGTCGTCGTCGGTGGTCTCACG
This sequence comes from Streptomyces sp. CB00455, assembly GCF_001905445.1. Classification (GTDB taxonomy): domain Bacteria; phylum Actinomycetota; class Actinomycetes; order Streptomycetales; family Streptomycetaceae; genus Streptomyces. The sequence goes on from NZ_LIVQ01000006.1 coordinate 326,001, forward strand.
TCCGGAAGCAGTCACCTGGCACCCCCAGCAGGTGTTCGCGTGTGCGGCACGTCAGATCATTGAACTGGAACGTGACGCAGCCCACACCCGGTTCCCCCGAATGCCCCGGAATGATCCGGTTCGCCCGGCGGGGCGTTCCGGAAGAGAAATGGGTTGTGCGCCGCCGGAGAGGCTTCTAGGCTCGGCGGTACACGAGAAGGGAGGTGGTTCCCGAAATGTACGGAAACCGGACGCGTGAGGTGGCTGCGGGCTAAAGCGCCCGTCGTCGCACGCACCCAGTGCGGTGCCCGGCGGGAACGCCAGGCGCCAATCCCAAGCAGTCACCCGACCCGCGGGCTCGCCGGTACGTCCGGCCGGCTCCTCTCACTGCAGGAGAGGAACCAGAGCCCGCGGGTCGCCTGCGTCTGCGCCCCCCGGCGCCCCGCCGGTCCACCACCGCGGGGCGGGCAGGACGGCGCCGCCCGGTCACGGGCAGAGGCGTTCGATCCGCCAGCCCGACGCCTCGCGCGTGTAGCGCAGGCGGTCGTGGAGACGGTTCTCGTGGCCCTGCCAGAACTCCACCTCCCGCGGGGTCACCCGCAGCCCGCCCCATTGCGGCGGCACGGGGACCTGTTCGCCCTGCGGGTAGCGGGCGGCCAGCTCGGCGTAGCGGCGGTCCAGCTCGTCGCGGGAGCCGATCACCGTGGACTGCTCGCTCGCCCACGCGCCCAGCTGCGAGCCGTGCGGGCGGGAGCGGAAGTAGGCCGCCGTCTCGTCCCGGCCGATGGGGGAGGCCGTGCCGGTGACGGCCACCTGACGGGCGATGGGGTGCCAGGGGAACAGCAGGGCGATGTGCGGGTTCTCGGCGAGTTCGCGGCCCTTGCGGGACCCGTAGTTCGTGAAGAACACGAAGCCGCCCTCGTCGAACTGCTTGAGCAGCACCGTGCGGGAGCTGGGCCGGCCGTCCGGGGTCGCCGTCGACACGATCATCGCGTTCGGTTCGAAGACGTGCGCGTCGGCGGCCTGCTGGAACCACCGGGCGAACTGCCGCATCGGGTCTGCGGCGAGGCTCTCCTCGGCGACGATCTCCGAGCGGTACTGCTCGCGCATGGTCGCGGGGTCAAGGTCCTGATCGGTCACGTCGGCCATCCTGCCCCAGGAGCGCCGCCGGGGGTGTGCCGTATGTCACGCTTCCGCAGGCCAGCCGGAACGGACAAAATCTTGGGGCCGGTCCGACGGCCCCGCACGGGTGACCATCGGCCGCGCCGGGCATCAACGGGGATGACCGCGCCGGACCGCGAATCACGCCGGAAGCCGCGCGTGTTCGCACTATCTGAGGAGCCGCCTGATGTCCGACTTCGTACCCGGGCTCGAAGGGGTCGTCGCGTTCGAGACCGAGATCGCCGAACCGGACAAGGAAGGCGGTTCGCTCCGCTACCGCGGCGTCGACATCGAAGACCTCGTCGGGCACGTCTCCTTCGGGAACGTGTGGGGTCTGCTGGTCGACGGCGCGTTCAACCCCGGGCTGCCGGCCGCGGAGCCCTTCCCGATCCCGGTCCACTCCGGCGACATCCGGGTCGACGTGCAGTCCGCGCTCGCCATGCTGGCCCCCGTGTGGGGTCTGAAACCGCTCCTGGACATCGACGAGCGCACCGCGCGCGACGACCTCGCCCGGGCCGCCGTCATGGCCCTGTCGTACGTCGCGCAGTCCGCGCGCGGCCAGGGCATGCCGATGGTGCCGCAGCGGGAGATCGACAAGGCCGAGTCCGTGGTCGAACGGTTCATGATCCGCTGGCGGGGCGAGCCGGATCCCCGGCACGTGAAGGCCGTCGACGCCTACTGGACCTCGGCCGCCGAACACGGCATGAACGCCTCCACCTTCACCGCCCGGGTGATCGCCTCGACCGGCGCGGACGTCGCGGCGGCGCTCTCGGGCGCGGTCGGCGCCATGTCGGGCCCCCTGCACGGCGGGGCGCCCTCCCGCGTGCTCGGCATGATCGAGGAGATCGAGCGCACCGGCGACGCCGTGGCGTACGTGAAGAAGGCCCTGGACAAGGGCGAGCGGCTGATGGGCTTCGGGCACCGCGTCTACCGCGCCGAGGACCCCCGCGCGCGCGTGCTGCGGCGCACCGCCAAGGAGCTCGACGCCCCGCGCTACGAGGTGGCCGCGGCGCTGGAGAAGGCCGCGCTGGAGGAACTGCACGCGCGCCGCCCCGACCGGGTGCTGGCCACCAACGTGGAGTTCTGGGCGGCGATCATGCTGGACTTCGCGGAGGTCCCGGCGCACATGTTCACCTCCATGTTCAGCTGCGCCCGCACCGCCGGGTGGTCGGCCCACATCCTGGAGCAGAAGCGCACCGGCCGCCTGGTGCGCCCCTCGGCCCGCTACACCGGTCCCGGCCGGCGCGACCCGCGGGACATCGAGGGCTACGCCGACATGGCCGAGACGGCCTGACCCGCGCGCCGAAAAGGGCGCGAGTCCGCGTTGCGCGCGCACGCCGAGGGCGCCGTGTCCCCTGCCGGGGCGCGCCGCCCTCGGCGTCGGGCGCCGCGGCCGGTCACGGCGCCCCCCGGTCCAGGGCGGCGTCCAGGATGCGCGCCCACTGCGCGACGACGCGGGCGCGGCGGCCCGTGTCGTCGGTGAGGACGTTGGCCAGCCCCAGGCCGCGGGCCATGTCGAGGAGCCCCTGCACGGTCTCCCGGACGCCCGGGACGGACTCGTCCGCGTTCAGCAGCTCCACCGCGATGCGGTGCGTCTCGCGGCCCACGCGGCCCTCCAGCTCGGTGACCTGGGGGCGCAGCTGCTCCTCGTTGGAGGCGGCGACCCACAGCTGGAGCGCGGCCCGGAAGAGGGTGCCGGTGTACAGGTCCACGAGGGCTTCCACGACGGCGGTGCGGGCGGCCGGCCCGGCATGGAACAGTTCGCGCAGCGCGGTGGACCGCTCCTCCGCCACGTACGCGACGGCCGCGGTGAACAGGTCCTCACGGGTGGGGAAGTGGTGCTGGGCCGCGCCCCGGGACACGCCGGCCCGCTCGGCGACGACGGCGACGGTCGAGCCCGCCCAGCCGTGTTCGGCCAGGCAGGAGACGGCCGCCTCCAGGAGGTGGCGGCGGGTCACGCGGCTGCGCGCCTGCTTGGGGCCCTGTGCGGGGCTCTGCCTGGCACCCTGCGCGGGGCTCTGCGCGGCGTCCTGCGGGGGGCCCTGCCCGGCGTCCTGCCCGGCGTCCTGCGCGGGGCCGGTCACAGCGACCATGACGGGTCCCGGCGCTCGAAGCGGGCGGTGATGCCCTCGCGGGCCTCGGCGGAGGCGAAGAGTCCGGCGGACAGCTCCGTCAGGCGGGCGCCGTCGCGGTCCAGGGCCTCGCGGACGGCGGCGGCGGTCAGCGCCTTGGTGGCGGCCAGGCCCTGCAGGGATGCCTTGCGCAGGCCCGCGAGGACGGGCTCCAGGGCCGCGTCGACGTCGTCGGCGTGGAGGGTGAGCAGGCCGATCCGGGCCGCCTCGGCGGCATCGAAGCGCTCGGCGGTCAGGAAGTAGCGGGCGGCGGCGCGCGGGTCGAGGCGCGGGAGCAGCGGCATGGAGATCACGGCGGGGGCCAGGCCCAGGTGGGTCTCGGTGAAGGCGTAGGAGGACTGCGGCCCGGCGGCGGCGACGTCGCAGACGCCGAGCAGGCCGAGGCCGCCGGCGCGGACGTGGCCGGTGACGCGGGCGAGGACCGGCTTGGGCAGGCCGGCGACCTCACGGAGCAGGGCGAGGAAGTCGGCCGGATCGCAGGGGGCCTTGAGGTCGGCGCCGGCGCAGAAGGTGGTGCCGGTGTGGGTGAGGACGACGGCCCGGACGGCGGGGTCAGCCCCGGTCTCGGCGAGGGCCGCGCGCAGCCCGGCGACGAGGTCCGCGGAGAGGGCGTTGCGGTTGGCCGGGGAGTCCAGGGTGAGGGTGGTGACGCCGGTGGTGTGGGCGGCGTGCACGAGTAGGGCCATGTCTCCTCCGGAGGGGGTGGGCGGGTGGGGCGGTTCCTCCCCAGGGAGGGTATGCCGGGGCCCCTGCGGGGGGCTCGGCGGTCCTGGGTGAGCCGGGTCCCGGGGCCGGTCAGGCACCACGTCCCGCGCCGGAGCCCCTGCGTGGGGGCTCGGCGGGCCTGGGTGAGCCGGGTCCCGGGGCCGGTTCGGGGCCACGTCCCGCGCCGGAGCCCCTGCGGGGGGCTCGGCGGTCCTGGGAGAGCCGGGTCCCGGGGCCGGTTCCGTGTCGGGGGCCCTGGGGGATCGGAGCCGGCGGTGGCCTCGAACGCCGGGACCGGGCTGATCGGCGAGACGTCCCCGGGCGGCGTGGTCAGTAGGACTTGGGGAGCCCCAGGGTCTGGTGGGAGACGAAGTTGAGGATCATCTCGCGGCTGACGGGGGCGATGCGGGCAACGCGGGAGGCAGTGATGAGGGAGGCGAGGCCGTACTCCCGGGTGAGGCCGTTACCGCCCAGAGTGTGGACCGACTGGTCCACCGCCCGCACACAGGCCTCCGCGGCCGCGTACTTGGCCATGTTCGCGGCCTCCCCCGCCCCCATGTCGTCGCCCTCGTCGTAGAGTCGGGCCGCCTTCTGCATCATCAGCCGGGCCAGTTCCAGCTCGATGTGGGCGGCCGCGAGGGGGTGGGCCACGGCCTGGTGGGCGCCGATGGGTTCCTTCCACACCTGGCGGGTCCTGGCGTAGTCGACGGCCTTGGCGACGGCGTACCGGCCCATCCCGATGGCGAAGGCGGCCGTCATGATCCGCTCGGGGTTGAGGCCTGCGAACAGCTGGAGCAGGCCGGCGTCCTCGTCCCCGACGAGGGCGTCGGCGGGCAGCCGCACATCGTCCAGGACCAGTTCCCACTGCTTCTCGGCGGCCTGCAGCTCCATCTCGATGAGCGTGCGCGAGAAGCCCGGCGTGTCCCTCGGGACGATGAACAGGCAGGGCTTCAGGCGGCCGCTCCGCGCGTCCTCGGTACGGCCCACGATCAGGGTGGCGTCGGCGATGTCGACGCCGGAAATGAAGACCTTCCGGCCGGTCAGCACCCACGCGTCGCCGTCGCGGCGGGCCGTGGTGGTGATCCGGTGGGAGTTGGACCCGGCGTCGGGTTCGGTGATGCCGAAGGCCATGGTGCGGGTGCCGTCGGCGAGCCCGGGGAGCCATGCCCGCTTCTGCGCGTCGGTGCCGAAGCGGGCGATCACCGTGCCGCAGATGGCCGGTGAGACGACCATCATCAGGAGCGGGCAGCCGGCGGCCCCGAGTTCTTCGAGGACGATGGACAGTTCGGTGATGCCGCCGCCCCCGCCGCCGTACTCCTCGGGCAGGTTGACGCCGAGGTAGCCCAGCTCGGCGGCATCGGCCCACAGCTCGTCGGGGTGGCCGCCCTCGCGGGCGAGGCGGGCGAGGTACTCGCGACCGTAGCGCCGGCCCAGGGCGGCGACCGCCTTGCGCAGGTCCTGGTGTTCCCGGGTCTCTGAAACGGTGGTGCCGGTGGTGGAGCTCATGCTTGCGTTTCCTCCTGTGCTTCCTGGACCACGGCGAGCAGGGCGCCGAATTCGACCTGTTGGCCGGTCGCGGCGTGGAGCGCGGTGAGCGTGCCGGAGGCGGGAGCGAGGATGCGGTGCTCCATCTTCATGGCCTCCAGCCACAGCAGCGGCTGCCCGGCGGTGACGGGGCTGCCGGGGGCGAGGCCCTCGGCGACGCGGACGACGGTGCCGGGCATGGGAGCGAGCAGCGAGCCCGGTGCGGTGCGGTCCTCGGGGTCGGTGAACCGGGGCACGGGGGTCAGGGTGTGGGAGCCGCCGAAGGCCGAGTCGACGTAGACCTCCGTCTTGTTCGCAGGGTGTTTCACGTGAAACACGCGCCGGACGCCGTCCACTTCGAGAAGGACGCGCTCCCGCCCGGCGGACAGGACCCGGACACCGGGGTGGTCCACCGGCTGGTGGCGGACCTCGTACTCGGTCCCCGCGGCGGTGTAGCGGCGGGTCTGCGGCTGCGAGCGGACGTTGCGCCAGCCGCCGAGACGGGCGGCGAGGGGGGCGCCCGGGGCCGGGGCCGCCTCCGCGAGGGCGGCGGCGAGGGCGGCCAGGGTGGCGTCCGGTGCGCCGGCGGTCAGGGCTTCGAGGTGGCGCTCGTAGAAGCCGGTGTCGAGTTGCGCGGCCACGAAGTCCGGGTGGCGCAGCGACCGTACGAGGAGCTCACGGTTGGTGGTGAGCCCGTGGATGCGGGCTCCGGCGAGGGCGGCCGCGAGGACGCGCACGGCCTCGGTCCGGGTCGGGGCGTGGGCGACGACCTTGGCGAGCATGGGGTCGTAGTGGATGCCGACGGTGTCCCCGTCGGTGAAGCCGGTGTCCACGCGAACGCCGCCGGGGACGGCGAGGGTGTGCAGGACGCCCGTCTGGGGACGCCAGTCCCGGGCGGGGTCCTCGGCGTAGAGGCGGGCTTCGACGGCGTGGCCGACGGGCTCCGGGGGTAGCGGGGGCAGGGCCGCGCCCTCGGCGACGCGCAGTTGCAGGGCGACGAGGTCGAGGCCGAAGACGGCTTCGGTGACCGGGTGTTCGACCTGGAGTCGGGTGTTCATCTCCAGGAAGCGGGCGCGCCCGTCGGCGGTGACGAGGAACTCCACGGTGCCCGCGCCCTCGTACGACACGGCGCGGGCGGCGGCGACGGCGGCCTCGTGCAGGGTGGTGCGCAGGGCAGCGGGGAGGCCGGGGGCCGGGGACTCCTCGATGACCTTCTGGTGGCGCCGCTGGAGGGAGCAGTCGCGGGTGCCCAGCGCCCAGACGGTGCCGTGGGCGTCGGCGAGGATCTGCACCTCGACGTGGCGGCCGCGTTCCACGTAGGGCTCGGCGAAGACCTCGCCGTCGCCGAAGGCGGAACGGGCCTCGGCGGAGGCGGCTCGCCACTCCTGCTCCAGGGAGCCGAGGTCGCGGACCACGCGCATGCCGCGTCCGCCGCCGCCGGCGGCGGCCTTGAGGAGGAGGGGGAAGTCGGCGGTGGTGGCGGTGGCCGGGTCGACGGGTTCCAGGAGCGGGACTCCGGCGGCCCGCATCAGCTCCTTGGCGCGGGTCTTGGAGGCCATGGCCTCGATGGCTTCGGGGGGCGGGCCGATCCAGGTCAGGCCGGCGGCCCGGACCTCGCGGGCGAAGCCGGCGTTCTCGGAGAGGAAGCCGTAGCCGGGGTGGACGGCATCGGCCCCGGCGGCCAGCGCGGCCTTGATGATCAGGTCGCCGCGCAGGTAGGTGTCGGCGGGAGCGGCTCCCGGCAGGCGTACGGCCGCGTCGGCGTCGCGTACGTGCAGGGCGTTCTCGTCGGGGTCGGAGTGGACGGCGACGGTGGCCAGGCCGAGGGCGCGGGCGGTGCGGAAGACGCGGACGGCGATCTCACCGCGGTTGGCGACGAGGACGGAGTTCAAGGGTGTACGGGTCATGTGCGGGCTCACATCCGGAAGACGCCGAAGCCGCCGCGGGCGCCCTCGACGGGGGCGTTGTGGACGGCGGACAGGCACAGTCCGAGGACGGTGCGGGTGTCGCGCGGGTCGATCACCCCGTCGTCGTAGAGCCGTCCGGACAGGAACATGGGCAGGGACTCGGACTCGATCTGCGCCTCGACGAAGGCACGCATGCCGGCGTCGGCCTCCTCGTCATACGCCTGTCCCTTGGCGGCGGCGGACTGCCGGGACACGATGGACAGCACGCCCGCGAGCTGCTGGGGGCCCATGACGGCGGACTTGGCGCTGGGCCAGGCGAACAGGAACCGGGGCTCGTAGGCGCGGCCGCACATGCCGTAGTGGCCGGCGCCGTAGCTCGCGCCGATGAGGACGGAGAGGTGCGGGACGCGGGAGTTGGAGACCGCGTTGATCATCATCGAGCCGTGCTTGATGATGCCGTTCTGCTCGTACTCCTTGCCGACCATGTAGCCGGTGGTGTTGTGGAGGAACAGCAGCGGGATGTCGCGCTGGTTGGCGAGCTGGATGAACTGCGCGGCCTTCTGCGACTCGGCGCTGAACAGCACGCCCCGGGCGTTGGCGAGGATGCCGAGGGGATAGCCGTGCAGCGTGGCCCAGCCGGTGACGAGGCTGGTCCCGTAGAGGGGCTTGAACTCGTCGAAATCGGAGGCGTCGACGATGCGGGCGATGACCTCGCGCGGGTCGAAGGGTGTCTTGAGGTCGGGTGGGACGATCCCGAGCAGCTCCTCGGGATCGTGGAGGGGTTCCTCGGCCTGCGGGGGGTCCTGGTAGGGCTTGCGGTGGTTCAGACGGGCGACGACGCGGCGGGCCTGGCGGATCGCGTCGTGCTCGTCGAGGGCGTAGTGGTCGGCGAGGCCGGAGGTGCGGGCGTGCATGTCGGCGCCGCCGAGGGACTCGTCGTCGCTCTCTTCGCCGGTGGCCATCTTGACCAGCGGCGGACCGCCGAGGAACACCTTGGAGCGGTCCTTGATCATGATGGTGTGGTCGGACATGCCGGGGACGTACGCGCCTCCGGCGGTGGAGTTGCCGAAGACGACGGCGATGGTCGGGATCCCCTCGGCCGAGAGCCTGGTGATGTCGCGGAAGATCGCCCCGCCCGGGATGAAGATCTCCTTCTGCGAGGGGAGATCGGCGCCGCCGGACTCGACCAGGCTGATGCAGGGGAGCCGGTTCTGGCGGGCGATCTCGTTGGCGCGCAGGGCCTTCCTGAGGGTCCAGGGGTTGCTGGCTCCGCCGCGGACGGTGGGGTCGTTGGCGGTGACCAGGCACTCCACGCCCTCGACGGTGCCGATGCCGGTGACCATGGAGGCGCCCACGGGGTAGTCACTGCCCCAGGCGGCGAGCGGGGAGAGCTCCAGGAACGGGGTGTCCGGGTCGAGGAGCAGCTCGATGCGTTCGCGGGCCAGGAGCTTGCCGCGGGCCTTGTGGCGGGCGGTGTACTTCTCGCCGCCGCCTTGAAGGGCTTTGGCGTGTTCGGCGTCGAGGGCGGCGAGGCGCTCCAGCGCGGCGCTGCGGGCCCGGCCGTGTTCGGGGGCGAGCGGGTCCACGGTGGTGGTGAGGCGGGTCATGATCCGACCTCCGCGTCGGGAACGGGGCCCCGCGCCGGGGGCCCGGACGGGAACGGGAGCGTGGCCACGGCCGGAGCCGGGGCCATGGCCGGAGCCGAGGGCGGGGCTGTGGGCGGGTGGCCGGCCGGGGTGGGTGTCGGGGGTGGGAGGAGATGGGCCGGGATGTCGAGGTGGCGGGAGCGGAGCCATTCGCCCAAGGCCTTGGCCTGCGGGTCGAAGCGGTGGCCGGAGGCGACGCCGCCGCCGAGGATGCCGGTGACAGTGAAATTCAACGCCCGCAGGAGCGGCAGCTCGTGCCGGACGACCGGGAGGTCGCGGGTCTCGGGGAGCAGGTCCCGGAAGGCGGTCACCGTGAGGGTGCGGTGCAGCCAGTCCCAGGCGGCGTCGGTCTCCGCCCAGAGGCCGACGTTGGCGTCGCCCCCCTTGTCGCCGCTGCGGGCGCCCGCCACCGCCCCCAAGGGGGCGCGGCGGGTGGCCCCCGCGGGGCTGTCCACCGCCGACCCGCCCCGGGGCTGCGCCCCGGACACCTCGCCGGCTCCGCGTCCGGACCTCCCCGCCCCGGACGCCGGCGGGACCGGACGGGGCGGCGGCTTTGCCGGCGAGGTGCCGGGGACCGGGGCCGGCGGGGGCCCGGTGGCGTCGGCGTGGGCATCCGCCGGCGGGGCGGGGAGCGGCTGGGCCGGCGGGGGTGGGATCGGAGTGCGGGTGCCGTTGGGGAGGACGGCCGTGTGGGGGACCGCGGCTGCCGGGATCTGGGAGGACGTGAAGACGCCGTACGGCTGCGCAGGGCCCGGCGGAGCCGTCACGTGGAAGCCCGGATAGCTGGCCAGGGCGAGTTCGATCGCCGCCGAGGTCAGGCCCCGGCCCACGCGCTCCGGGGACGGGTCGCGGACCACGAGGCGCAGCAGCGCGCTCGCCGTCTCCTGCGTCGCGGCGTCCTCGTGGTCCGTGCGGGACAGGGTCCAGGTGGCGTCGGCCACGCCTTCCAGGGCCTCGGCGAGCTGCGCGCGGACCAGGGCCGCCTTCGCCTCGACGTCCAGGCCGGTCAGGACGAAGACCACCTCGTTGCGCCAGCCGCCGATCCGCGTGACGCCGACCTTGAGGGTGGGCGGCGGGGCTTCTCCGCGCACCCCCCGGACGCGCACGCGGTCGGGGCCGTCCCCGCTCAGCCGGACCGTGTCCAGGCGGGCCGTCACGTCCGGGCCGAGGTAGCGGGTCCCCTGGGTCTCGTAGAGGAGCTGGGCGGTGACCGTGCCGGTGGTGACGGCCCCGCCCGTGCCCGGGTGTTTGGTGATCACCGACGAGCCGTCCTCGGATATCTCCGCGAGGGGGAAACCGGGCCGGCGCACGTCGTGCGCGGTGAAGAAGGAGTAGTTGCCGCCGGTGGCCTGGGTGCCGCACTCCAGGACGTGACCCGCGACCACCGCTCCCGCCAGCCGGTCGTGGTCGTCCGCCGCCCAGTTGAACCACCAGGCGGCCGGGCCGCTGACCAGGGCCGCGTCCGTGACCCTGCCGGTCACCACCACGTCCGCGCCCGCCCGCAGGCAGGCCGTGATCCCGGCTCCGCCGAGGTAGGCGTTGGCCGTCAGCGCCCCCTGCGCGTACGGCATCAGGTCGTCGCCCTCGACGTGTGCGACCGAGAGGGGTATGCCCACCTCGGCCGCCAGGGCCCGGACGGCTGCGGCCAGTCCGGCCGGATTGAGGCCGCCCGCGTTGGTCACGATCCGCACGCCGCGGTCGTGGGCGAGCCCGAGCCCTTCCTCCAGCTCGCGCAGGAAGGTCTTGGCGTAACCGAGGCCCGGGTCCTTCAGGCGGTCGCGTCCCAGGATCAGCATGGTCAGCTCGGCGAGGTAGTCGCCGGTCAGCACGTCCAGCGGACCACCGGTCAGCATCTCGCGCAGGGCGCCCGAGCGGTCCCCGTAGAAACCCGACGCGTTGCCGATGCGCAGCGGCCGCCGGCGGGACGCCGTCATCGGGAGCCTCCGGGAGCGCGCCCCGGGCCCGCCGGTCCCGCGAACGCCTGGGCGATGTCGAGCCAGTGGTCCGCGTCGGCGCCGGTCGCCGTCAGGGCCAGGTCCGCCCGGTGGGCGCGCTGGGTCACCAGGAGGCAGAAGTCGAGCGCCGGGCCGGTGATCCGCTGCGGGGCGCCGGCCGGACCGTAGGCCCACACCCCCCGGCCGTCGGGCGCCGTCAGCTCCACCCGGAACTCCTCGGCGGGAGCGGGCAGCGCCCGTACGGCGTAGGCGTAGTCGCGGGCCCGCACGCCGATCCGGGCCACGTGCCGCAGCCGTGCGGTCGGCGTACGGCGGACACCCAGCGCGTCGGCGACGTCCTGGCCGTGCGCCCAGGTCTCCATGAGCCGGGCGCTCGCCATCGAGGGGGCCTTCATCGGCGGCCCGTACCAGGGGAAACGGGTGTCGGGCGAAGCCTTGGCGAGGGCCTCGCCGAGGGCGGTGCGCCCGGCGCGCCAGCGGGCGAGCAGTTCGGCGGGCGGTAGCGCCGCGCCTTCCCGCGCCCCCTCGTCGACGAAGGAGTCGGGGGCCTTCACCGCCTCCTCGACCATGCGGCCGAAACCCGCGGGGTCCGTGAGCGAGAGCAGCGCCGCCCGGTCCGTCCAGTGCAGGTGGGCGATCTGGTGGGCGATGCTCCAGCCGGGCGCGGGCGTGGGCCGGGCCCAGTCCGCGGCGGGCAGCCGCGCCACCAGGGAGTCCAGTTCCCGGCCCTCCTCCCGCACATCGTCGAAGACGGCGGCGGCGCTGGCGGCGGCGGCAGTGGTTGCGGCGCTGGCGGCGCTGGCGGCGTCGGCGGACGGATCGGGCACGGTGCGCTCCCCTCTGGGCGTGAGGGGAAGACTGGCAGGTGCCCGCAAAACAATCAAGCACGCTTGCATGATTTTGCCGGAGGGCGGCGCGATCCCGCCACGGTCCTCAACCCAGGCCCGCGGAGGGCAAGTTGATCCGGGCGTCACATGGCAGCAGGTCCTGCGACCCCGTGCGCGCCGGGCACGCCGGGCACGCGCGGGCGATTTCGGCCGTAAGCCGGAAACTCGCGATACGTCACCGGATGTCCCGTCGATACTGGCCGTTCCGTCCCGGGCCCGGGCGGGCGCAGCACGTTCATGCCACTCGACGACGATGACGAAGAGGATGAACTGACGTGACTCCAGCCGCCCCTGCCCCCTTCTCCCTCTACCCCGAACTCGACGCGACCGCCCTCGGCGCCTACGTCGCCGCCCTGGAGAGCGGCGACGTCACCGGCCTCGCCCCCGCCCGGGCGGCCGAGGTCGCCCGGGTCCGCTCCGTGGCCGTCTTCAGCCGCGCCCGGGTGACCGGCGCCGGCGGCGACCTCCTGGACGCAGCGATGTGGCGCCACACCGGGGACCGGGCCCGCCCGGTGATCGTGATGCCCTCGCCCTGGACGAACCTGGGCTGGCTCGCGTACGCCGTCCAGGCCGGCCTGTTCGCGGCCCGCGGCTACGACGTCCTCGCCTACACCACCCGCGGCTTCGCGGGCTCGGAGGGCCAGGTGGAGGTGGCGGGTCCGCTCGACGTCGCCGACGGCAGCCGGGCCCTGGACCACATCGTCGAGCGCACGGCCGGCCCGGTGACGAAGATCGGCTTCCTCGGGGACTCCTACGGTTCGGGCATCGGCCAGCTGGTCGCCGCACACGACACCCGCGTCGACGCGGTGGTCGCCCTCAGCAGCTGGGGCGATCTGGGGGAAGCGTTCTACGAGAACTCCACCCGCCACGTCGAGGCCGTACGGGCGCTGCTCGCAGCGGCCTCGAAGGCGCGGCTGAGCCCGCAGACGCAGAGCGTCTTCGACGACGTCCTCGCCGGCCGCGACATCCAGGGCACGCTGCGCTGGGCGGACGCCCGCTCGCCCTTCACGCACGTCAAGGAACTCAACCGGCGCCAGGTGCCGGTCCTCTACGCGCACGCCTGGCACGAGACGCTCTTCCCGGTCAACCAGACGCTGAAGATGTTCAACGAGCTGACCGGGCCCAAGCGCCTCGTCCTGTCCATCGGCGACCACTCCGGCCCCGAGGCGTCCGGCATGCTCGGCCTGCCCAACCGCATCTGGACGGACGCCCACCGCTGGTTCGACCACCACCTCAAGGGGCTGGAGAACGGCATCGACGCCGAGGACCAGGTGATCGGCGAGGTCATGTGGAGCAAGACCCTCGAACCGCGCCCCAACTGGCTCTCCCTCACCGAGCACGTACACCGGCTGCACCTGGCGGGCAGCGGGGAACTGGCCGAGGAGCCGGAGGCCGGCTGGACCGCGTCCGTGCTGTGCGGGGTGGACACCCCGGCCACCGTCGCCGACACGGTCGTCACCTCCGGGTACGCGGAGATCGCCGGCCGCCCCAAGGTCTACCGGATGGGCGACATCGACCGCTCCGTGGCCGCGGTGTGGGCCGCGGCGCCGGCCGGGGAGAGCGTCCGGCTCCGGGGCACGCCGAAGCTGCGCGTCACCTACCGTGCGGCCAACTCCAAGTCGACCTTCGTCGCGTACCTGCTCGACGTGGCGCCCGACGACACGGCGCACCTCGTCACGCACGCCCCGTACACCGACCTCGACTCGGCGCCCGACAGCCTGGTCAGCGCGGACGTCGAGCTCCAGGCCACGGCGTACGACGTCCCGCGCGGCCACCGGCTGGTGCTGGTGATCGACGCCCGGGACCCCTTCTACGGGGACGCCAACCTGCCGCGGGCGACGCTCGCCTTCACCTCGCCGGACGCGACGCCCTCCTACCTGGACCTGCCCCTGGGCTAGCGGACCCGTCCGCCGGCCGCATCCGCCCCCGCCGCCCGCACCGCACCGCCCGCACCGCCCGTCCTCCGTGCCGGCGGGGCGGGGCATGGCGACGGCGCCCGGCCCGTCCGATCGGCGGGGCCCGGCGGACCTGGCGGGCCCCGCCGGGGCGGGCCCGGTCTCTCAGACGGACGTGCGGCGGGTCTGGGAGCGGACCGCGCCCATGCTGGCCGCGATCACCAGGGCGATCGCCAGCGCGTCCAGGGCGGACAGCGCCTGGTCCAGCACGAGGAAGCCCGCGGTGGCCGCGATGGCCGGCTCCAGGCTCATCAGGATCGCGAAGGTGGGGGCGGGGAGGCGTCGCAGGGCCAGCAGTTCCAGGGTGTACGGGAGCACCGAGGACAGGACGGCCACGCCGACGCCCAGCGCGAGGGTGCCGGGGACCAGCAGGTCGGAGCCGGCCTGGACGACGCCGAGCGGCAGCGAGATGACCGCGGCTACCGCCATCGCCAGGGCCAGGCCGTCCGCCTGCGGGAAGCGGCGGCCGGTCCGCGCGCTGAAGACGATGTACGCCGCCCACATCCCGCCCGCTCCGAGGGCGAAGGCCGCGCCCGCCGGGTCGAGGTCGCCGAAGCCGCCACCGTTGCCGGAGAGCAGGGCCACGCCGCCGAGGGCGAGAGCGGCCCACAGCAGGTTCACCAGGCGCCGCGAGACGACCACGGAGAGGGCGAGCGGACCCAGCACCTCCAGGGTGACGGCCGGGCCGAGCGGGATCCGGTCCACGGCCTGGTAGAAGAGGCCGTTCATGCCGGCCATGGTCACGCCGAAGGCGAGCACCGTGCCCCAGTCGGCGCGCGAGTAGCCGCGCAGCGTGGGCCGGCACAGGGCCAGCAACACGATCGCGGCGGCCGCGAGCCGCAGCGTGACCACGCCGGCCGCCCCGGCCCTCGGCATGATCATGACCGCGAGGGCGGCGCCGAACTGCACCGAGATCCCCGCCGAGATCACCAGCGCGACGGGTCCGAAGCGGCCGCCCCTGGCGGGCGGCGGGACGGCGGCGGCTGCGGCGGTCCCGGCGGCCGGTGCGGCGGCTGCGGCTGCGGCTGCGGCTGCCTCCGGTGCCGCGGCGGCCGGGGAGGGGGAGGAGGGTGCGGGCATCTCTCCAGGTTAGAGGGTCGCCGGGAGTAGCCGTAAGGAGTGCCGGTGCAAGCCTTGCCTTACAGGCCGTCGGCCAGGATCTCGGCCAGGTGCCGGGCGCGGACCCCGCCGAGCTGGGCGATCTGGGTGCGGCAGGAGTACCCGTCGGCCTGGACGAGTGCATCGCCCGGGGCGGCGCGCAGGGACGGCAGGAGCTGCTCCTCGGCGCACGCCACCGAGACCTCGTGGTGGCCCGGCTCGAAGCCGAAGTTGCCGGCCAGGCCGCAGCAGCCGCCGCTGAGGTCGCCCACCAGGCCCGCGCGCTCGCGCAGCCGGCGGTCGGCGGCGTCGCCGAGGACGGCGTGCTGGTGGCAGTGGGTCTGGCCGGCCACCGACCGGTCGAGACGGGGCGGGCGCCACTGCGGGGCGTACTCCTCCAGGGTCTCGGCGAAGGTCCGGACGGCCGACGCGAGCCGGCGGGCCCGGGGGTCGTCGGGCAGCAGGGCGGGCAGGTCGCCGCGCAGGGCCGCGGCGCAGCTGGGTTCCAGGACGAGCACGGGACCGGGCGTGCCGGCCTGGGCGTCCACGGCGTCCAGGGTGCGGCGCAGGACCGTGCGGGCCCGGTCCAGGCGGCCGGTGGAGACGTAGGTCAGTCCGCAGCACACCGGGCCCCGGGGGACGGCCACCCTCAGCCCCGCGTCCTCCAGCACCCGTACCGCCGCCCGGCCCGCCTCGGGGGCCAGGTACTCGGTGAAGGTGTCCGGCCAGAGGGTGACGACGGGAGCATTCCCGGCCGCCGGCCCCGAACCCAGCACCGCAGCCTCCCCCGGCCCCCGCCCCGCAGCCTCTCCCGGACCCACGGCCCCCGCCCGGTCCGCAGCCCCCGCCCCGCCGGAAACCCGGCCCGGCACGGACGGCCCCGGCGCCGCCGGGCGGGTGCGCCACCAGTGCGAGAACGGTTCGCGGGCCAGTTGCGGCAAGGGCCTCTCGCGGGTCAGGCCGGGGGCCGGGAACAGCCGGGCCAGTGCGTTGACGGGGCGGGCCGCCCGGAGGCGGGCGATCAGGTGGAGCCAGGCCGGGAGCCCGCCCAGGGTGTAGTGGGCGAGGGGCCGGAGCCGGCCCGCCCAGTGGCGGTGCAGGAACTCCGCCTTGTGCGCGGCCATGTCCACGCCCACCGGGCAGTCACTGAGGCAGCCCTTGCAGCCCAGGCACAGGTCCAGCGCACCGGCGACCTCGGAGGAACGCCAGCCGTCGGTGACGACCTCCCCCGCCAGCATCTCGTGCAGCAGCCGGGCCCGGCCCCGCGTGGAGTGCCGCTCCTCCCCCGTCACCCGGTAGGACGGGCACATCACCGCCGCCGTGCCGGACTCGTGCGACCGGCACTTCGCGACGCCCACGCAGCGGGCGACGTCCTGCGCGAACGGCGTCCGCGGCAGCACGGCGAAGCGCAGGTTCTCGTCGAGGCGCGCGGGCCGGGCCAGGATCCCCGGGTTCATCCCGCCCGCCGGATCCCAGACGTCCTTGTACGCGCCGAACAGCCGGACCACCCGCGCCCCGTACATCCGGGGCAGCAGCTCCGCCCGTGCCTGCCCGTCCCCGTGCTCCCCGGACAGCGATCCCCCGTGGTCGACGACGAGGGCGGCCAGCTCCTGCGAGAACGTCCGGAAGCGTGCGACTCCCTCGCGCGTGACCAGGTCGAAGTCGATCCGTACGTGCACGCAGCCCTCACCGAAGTGCCCGTACGGGGAGCCGTGCAGGCCGTGCTCCGCCAGCAGGGCGCGGAACGCCCGCAGGTACGCCCCCAGCCGGGCCGGCGGTACCGCGCAGTCCTCCCATCCCGGCCAGGCCATCGCCCCCGCTCCGGACTCCGCTCCGGGGCCGGCCCCGGCCGCGCCCCCCGGCATCCGGGTCGCCGTCCCGGCCGCGTCCTCGCGGATCCGCCACAGCGCCCGCTGCCGCGCCGGGTCCGCGACGACCAGCGCGTCGAGGGCGTCGGCGCCGCGGACCAGCGGGAGGGCCGCGCCCGCGTCCGGCATCTCCACGAACAGCCACGCGCCGCCGCGCGGCAGTCCGGCCGCGTCCCCGACGAGATCCCGCGCCATGCCCTCCACCGTCAGGGGCCCGTACGGCAGCAGCCCGGCGGCGGCGTCCGCCGCCGCGGTCTCGTCGGCGTAGCCGAGCACCGCGAGCACCGGCGCGCGCGGCGCCTCCACCAGGCGGACCACGGCCTCGGTGACCACCCCGAGCGTGCCCTCGCTGCCGCAGAACGCCCGCGCGAGCCGCACGCCGCGCTCGGGCAGCAGGGACTGGAGGTCGTAGCCGGAGATCCGCCGGGAGAACTCCGGCGGCATGCCGGTCCGCAGCAGGCCCAGGTGCCCGTCGACCAGCTCACTCAGCCCGGCGGGCGCGCCGGCCCAGCCGGTGGAGATCCGGTGTGCGGCGCCGCCGTAGGCCGCCACCGCCAGCTCGGCCACGTTGTCGGCGGTGGTCCCCCAGGCCACGGAGTGGGCGCCGCACGCGTTGTTGCCGATCATGCCGCCGAGGGTGCAGCGGGAGCGGGTGGAAGGGTCCGGGCCGAAGGTCAGGCCGTACGGGCGCACCGCGTCGCGCAGCCGGTCGAGCACCAGGCCGGGCTGCACCACGGCGGTGCGGGCCGCCGGGTCCACCGACAACACGGCGTTCATGTGCCGGGTGAAGTCGAGCACGACGCCCGTCCCCGTGGCCTGGCCCGCGATGGAGGTCCCGCCGCCGCGCGGGACGACCGGGACGCCGGCCGCCGCGCACACGCGCAGCGCGGCCGCCACGTCCTCGGCGTCGCGCGGGGCGACCACGCCCAGCGGGACGCGCCGGTAGTTCGAGGCGTCCATGGTCACCAGCGCCCGCGCCGCGGCACCGAAGTCCACCTCCCCCCGCAGCTCCGCCCGCAATGTCCGTTCGAGTTCCCCGGGTGACGTCACGGCGTCCAGCCTCCCACCGTCCGCCCGCGTCTCACCGGGTGGACGCGCTTCGGAACGCCGCACCCGGACCCGATACGCTCCGCTCGTGGCTGAGATCCAGATTCCCGCTGACATCAAGCCCGCCGACGGACGCTTCGGCGCGGGCCCCTCCAAGGTGCGGACCGAGGCGCTGGACGCCCTCGCCGCCACCGGAACCTCCCTGCTCGGAACCTCGCACCGCCAGGCCCCGGTCAAGAACCTGGTCGGCTCGGTGCGTCAGGGACTCCGGGACCTCTTCTCCCTCCCCGAGGGCTACGAGGTGATCCTGGGCAACGGCGGCTCCACCGCCTTCTGGGACATCGCGACCCACGGACTGATCGAGCGGAAGTCCCAGCACCTCACCTTCGGCGAGTTCTCCTCCAAGTTCGCCAAGGCCGCGAAGCTGGCGCCGTGGCTGGACGCCCCGTCCGTGATCTCCTCGGAGCCGGGCACGCACCCCGAGCCGTCCGCCGAGGCCGGTGTGGACGTGTACGCCTTCACGCACAACGAGACCTCCACGGGCGTCGCGGCTCCGGTCCGGCGCGTCGCGGGCGCCGACGCGGGGTCACTCGTCCTGGTGGACGCCACCTCCGGCGCCGGCGGTCTGCCGGTCGACATCACCGAGACCGACGTCTACTACTTCGCCCCGCAGAAGTCCTTCGCCTCGGACGGCGGCCTGTGGCTGGCCGCGTTCTCCCCGGCCGCCCTGGAGCGGGCGCAGCGCGTGCACGACTCCGGCCGGCACGTCCCGGAGTTCTTCTCGCTGCCGACGGCGATCGACAACTCGCTGAAGAACCAGACGTACAACACCCCGGCGCTGTCCACCCTCTTCCTGCTGGACCAGCAGCTGGAGTGGATGAACGGCCAGGGCGGCCTCGAATTCACGACCGGCCGTACGGCGGCCAGCGCGCGCAACCTGTACGGCTGGGCCGAGGCGTCCAAGTACGCGACCCCGTTCGTCGCGGACGCCGACAAGCGTTCCGCGGTCATCGGCACGATCGACTTCTCGGACGACATCGACGCCGCGGCCGTCGCCAAGGTGCTGCGTGCGAACGGCATCGTGGACACCGAGCCGTACCGCAAGCTCGGCCGCAACCAGCTCCGTGTGGCGATGTTCCCGGCGATCGACCCGGCGGACGTGCAGGCGCTCACGGCGTGCATCGACTACGTGATCGAGAAGCTGTAACGGACCGCGTGCAGCACGCGGGAGCCCCCGGTGACGTGTCGTCACCGGGGGCTCCGGCGTCCACGGCGGGGCCGGGCTGCGCCTGATCACCTGGGGCGGGGGCTCACCGCCGACCGCCACCCGGACGCCGGCGTCGTGGTCTTCGCCCACCTCACGACCGGAGGGCAGGACCGTACGCGCTACCTTCAGGAGTTCGCGGTACGGCAATTCTTGGAGGCAGCGGCGTGAGCGTGCGAGTGACGGCGGCCCAGAGCGGCGTGGACCCCTTCGGCACGGCCCGGCTGCGGCGCGGAGTGCTCGACGCGTGGGGCGCCGGCCCTGCCCGGTTCCGCGAGGACGCCAACGCCGAGGAGGACCTGGCGCTCGGCGGGTACCGCGACCGGCTCGTCGTCGAGCTCGCGCAGAACGCCGCCGACGCCGCGGCCCGCGCCCGGGTGCCCGGCCGGCTGCGGCTCACCCTGCACCCCGGCGAGGACGGCCCCGCGGTGCTCGCCGTCGCCAACACCGGCGCCCCGCTGGACGCCACCGGCGTGGAGTCGCTGAGCACCCTGCGCGCCTCCGCCAAACGGGAGTCCACCGGCTCCGGCGACACCGTCGGCCGCTTCGGCGTCGGCTTCGCCGCCGTCCTCGCCGTCTGCGACGAACCCGCCGTCCTCGGCCGCCACGGCGGCGTCCGCTGGTCCCTGGCCGAGGCCCGCGAACTCGCCCGGGGCGCCGCCGTGGGCAGCCCCGGCCTCGGCGACGAACTGCGCCGCCGCGACGGCCACGTCCCGCTGCTGCGGCTCCCGCTGCCCGCCGAGGGCACCGCCCCCGAGGGCTACGACACCGTCGTGGTCCTCCCGCTGCGCGACACCGCCGCCGAGGACCTGGTGGAACGCCTCCTCGCCTCCATCGACGACGCCCTGCTGCTCACCCTGCCCGGGCTGCGCGAGGTCGTCGTGGAGACCCCGGCCGGCACCCGCGCCCTGCACCGCCGCGACGAAGGCCCCTACACGGTCGTCGAGGACTCCCTGACCGGCACCAACCGCTGGCGCACCGTCCACCACGGCGGCCCCATCGAGCGGGCCCTGCTCGCCGACCGGCCCGTCGAGGAGCGGCTGCGGCCCGCCTGGTCGCTGTCCTGGGCCGTGCCCGTCGACACCGAAGGCGCCCCGCTGCGCCCGGCGACCGCGCCCGTCGTGCACGCGCCGACCCCCACCGACGAGCCCCTGGGCATCCCGGCCCTGCTCATCGCCACCCTGCCGCTGGACACCACCCGCCGACACCCCGCGCCGGGCCCGCTGACCGACTTCCTCGTGGAGCGCGCCGCCGACGCCTACGCCGAACTCCTCGGCGCCTGGGACCCGGTGACCACCGCCCTGGTCGACCTGGTCCCCGGCCCGCTCGGCAAGGGCGAACTGGACGGCGCCCTGCGGGCCGCCATCCTGCGCCGGCTCCCCCGTACCGCCTTCCTGGCGCCCGCCGCGGTCATGGAGCGGCCCGACGACGCCGGGGCCCGCGAGGCGCTGCGCCCCTTCGAAGCCGAGGTCGTGGAGGGCGCGGGCGCCGAGACCGTACGGGTCCTCGCCGAGGTCCTGCCGACCCTGCTCCCCGCCGGCCTGGAGCGCCGCTCCGAGCTGCGAGCCCTGGGCGTGGGCCGGCTCCCGCTCGGCGACGCCATCGAGCGGATCGCCGGCATCGAGCGGACCCCCGACTGGTGGCACCGGCTCTACGACAGCCTGGCCGGGGTGGACCCCGACCGGCTGTCCGGGCTGCCCGTGCCGCTCGCCGACGGCCGCACCGCGATCGGCCCCCGGCACATCCTGCTGCCCGGCGCGGACACGTCCCCGGGCGCGACGACGGACCTGGCCCGGCTGGGCCTGAAGGTGGCCCACCCGGACGCCGCGCACCCGCTGCTGGAGAAGCTCGGCGCCCTCCCGGCCACCGCGCGGGCCGTGCTGACCACGCCGCAGGTGCGGGCCGCCGTCGCCGCCTCCCTCGACGCCGGGGAGATCTGGGACGAGGACGCCGACGCCCTGGACGCCGACGAACTGGCCGAGGTCGTCCTGGGCCTGGTCCGCGACGCCGGCCTGGCGCCGGGCGACGAGCCCTGGCTGGCCGCCCTGGCCCTGCCCGACGAGGACGGCGAACTCACCCCGGCCGGCGAGCTGCTGCTGCCGGGCTCGCCCCTCGCCTCGGTGATCCGCGAGGACGAGATCCCCTACCTCGACGCCGAGCTGGCTTCCCGGTGGGACGCCGACACCCTCACCGCCTGCGGGGTGCTGGCCGCCTTCCAGCTGGTCCGCGCCACCGACGTGGTCCTGGACCCGGACGAACTGGAGCCGCGCGAGGGCGACTTCGCCGAGCCCGACGACGCCGGCCTGCTGGACGCCGTGGACGTGTGGTGCGAGGACGTGCTCGACCAGCTGCCGGACACCCCCGTGCCGCCGGTGGCGACCGAACTCGTCGCCGTGCGCGACCTCGACCTCGTCGACGACGACTGCTGGCCGCAGGCCCTGGCCATGCTCGCGCAGCCCCCGCTGCGCGACGCGCTCACCCAGCCCGTGCGGGTGCTGCTCCCGGACGGGACCACGCAGTCCGTGCGCCCGTACACGGCCTGGTGGCTGCGTGACCACCCGGTGCTCGACGGCCGGCGCCCGGCCGGCCTGCGCGCGGCGGGCGGCGACCCGCTGCTGGAGGGCCTGTACACCCCGGCGGACGCGACCGGCTTCGAGGACGAGCAGGTCCTGCGGGCGCTGGGCGTACGGACCACGGTGCGCGCCCTGCTGGACGAGCCCGGCGGCGCGGCCGAACTGCTGGGCCGCCTCGCCGACCCGGACCGGGAGGTGACCGGCCACCGCCTGCACGGTCTGTACGCGGCCCTGTCCGGCCTGGACCCCGAGCAGGTCACCCTCCCCGACGAGCTGCGCGCGGTGGTGGACGGCGAGGTCCGCGTCGTGGACGCGACCGAGGCGGTCATCGCCGACGCCCCCGACCTGCTGCCCCTCACGCGGGGCCTCCCGCTGCTGCCGGTGGCGCCGTCCCGCGCGGCCGACCTGGCGGAGCTGCTCCAGGTCCGGCGCCTGTCGCAGACGGTCCCGGCGGAGGTGACCACCCCGGGCGAGGAGCACGAGGTCCCCGAGCCGGTCCGCGCCCTGCTGGGCCCGGCCACCCCGGCCACGTACGTCGAGCACGAGGAGCTGGTCGCGGGCGGCGTCGAGCTGGACTGGCGCCTCACCCCCGACGGCACCCTGCACGCCTCCACCCTGGAGGGCGTGGCCGCCGGCCTGGCCTGGTCGGCGGGCCAGTGGCCGCGCCGCTTCGAGGTGGCGGCCCTCCTGGAGGACCCCACCCGCACGGCGGAACTGGCCCGCGACCGCTGGTTCGACTAGTGCTGTGACCGGAAGGGTTCAGGCGGGGAACCTGCGGTCGACCCACCGGAAGGTGAACTCGATCAGGGTCGCGGCGGCCGCGGCGACGGCCACCGCGACCCACGGCATCGTCACGCCCTCCAGCTTGAGCTGGAAGAAGGTCTGGAGCCACGGGACCGCCAGCACGATCAGGAAGGCACCCGCCATGGCGCCCACCAGCCCCACCCGCCACCACGTGTACGGGCGGGCGATGATCGCCAGCACCCACATCGAGGTCAGGAACAGGGTGAGGGTCGCCGCGCTGGTCTCGGGCTTCAGTGCGTCGGGGCCGCCGTAGTGGTGGCGGGCGGCGAGGTAGGTCACGAAGGTGGCCGTTGCGGCGATCACACCGCCCGGGATGGCGTAGCGCATCACCCGTTTCACGAAGTGCGGCCTGGCGCGCTCCTTGTTCGGCGCCAGGGCCAGGAAGAAGGCGGGGATGCCGATGGTGAGCGTGGACAGCAGCGTCAGGTGGCGGGGCAGGAAGGGGTATTCGACCTGTGAGCAGACCACGAGGACGGCCAGCAGCACCGAGTAGACCGTCTTGGTGAGGAAGAGGGTGGCCACCCGGGTGATGTTGCCGATGACCCGGCGCCCTTCGGCGACCACCGCGGGGAGGGTCGAGAAGCTGTTGTTCAGGAGCACGATCTGGGCGACGGCGCGGGTGGCCTCCGAGCCCGATCCCATCGAGACGCCGATGTCCGCGTCCTTCAGGGCCAGGACGTCGTTGACGCCGTCGCCCGTCATGGCGACCGTGTGGCCCCTGGACTGGAGGGCGGCGACCATGTCCCGCTTCTGCTGCGGGGTGACGCGCCCGAAGACGGCGCTGCCGTCGAGGGCCGCGGCCATCTCCGCCCGCTCGGCCGGGAGTTCCCGGGCGTCGACGGTGTGCTCCGCGCCGGGCAGCCCCAGCTTGCCGGCGACCGCGCCGACGGAGACGGCGTTGTCGCCGGAGATGACCTTCGCCGTGACGTCCTGGTCCTCGAAGTAGCGCAGGGTGTCGGCGGCGTCGGGGCGCAGCCGCTGCTCCAGGACGACCAGGGCGGTCGGGCGGACGCCGCGGGTGACGGCCGGGTCGTCCAGTTCGCGGGCGGAGCGGGCGAGCAGGAGGACCCGCAGGCCCCGGGCGTTCAGCGCGTCGGTCTCGTCGAGCGCCGGGTCCCCGGCGGGCAGCAGGACGTCGGGGGCGCCGAGCAGCCAGGTGTTGTTCTCGCCGTCGCCCTCGCTGAAGCTGGCGCCGCTGTACTTGCGGGCGGAGGAGAAGGGGAGGGACTCGGTGCAGCGCCACTCCGCGCTGTCCGGGTAGGCGTCGATGATCGCCTGGAGGCTGGCGTTGGGTCGCGGGTCGGACTCGCCGAGGGCGCCGAGCACCTTCTTGACGTAACCGGGCTCCGCGCCTGCGAGCGGGCGGAGCTCGGTGACGTCCATGCCGCCCTCGGTGAGGGTGCCGGTCTTGTCGAGGCAGACCACGTCCACGCGGGCGAGACCCTCGATGGCGGGCAGCTCCTGGACCAGGCACTGTTTGCGGCCGAGCCGGATGACGCCGATCGCGAAGGCCACGGAGGTGAGCAGGACGAGCCCCTCGGGGATCATCGGGACGATGCCGCCGACGGCCCGGGCGATGGCGTCCTTCAGGTCGTCGTCCTTGACCACCAGCTGGCTGATGACCAGGCCGATCGAGGTCGGGATCATCATCCAGGTGACGTACTTGAGGACGGTGGAGATGCCGGAGCGCAGCTCGGAGTGGACGAGCGTGAAACGGGAGGCCTCTTCGGCCAACTGGGCGGCGTAGGCCTCGCGGCCGACCTTGGTGGCGGTGAAGGCGCCGCCGCCGGCCACGACGAAGGAGCCGGACATGACCGGGTCGCCGGGTTTCTTCAGGACGGGGTCGGCCTCGCCGGTGAGCAGGGACTCGTCGATCTCCAGTCCGTCGGCCTCCCCGGCCGTTCCGTCGACGACGACCTTGTCGCCGGGACCCAGTTCGATGACGTCGCCGAGGACGATTTCGGAGGTGGAGATCTCCGCGGTGCGGCCGTCGCGGCGCACGCTCGGTCTGGCCTCGCCGATGACGGCGAGGCCGTCGAGGGTCTTCTTGGCGCGCAGTTCCTGGACGATGCCGATGCCGGTGTTCGCGATGATCACGAAGCCGAAGAGGCTGTCCTGGATCGGCGCGACGAAGATCATGACCACCCAGAGCACGCCGATGATCGCGTTGAAGCGGGTGAAGACGTTGCCCCGGACGATGTCGGTGGCGGACCGCGAGGAGCGTGCGGGGACATCGTTGACGTCCCCGCGGGCGACGCGTTCGGCGACCTCGGCGGTGCTCAGACCGCCCGGCTCGAACCGCGGAGCGGGCGGCCGCACGGGGTGTGCGGGATCCGGCTCCGAGCCCGCGTCGACGCCGGGACCGGCGGCCCCGCCGCCCGGCTCCGGCCCCTCGGATTCGGTCTTCGCCCGCTGCGTCATGCTTTCGACGTTAAGCGCGGTCCGAACGGTTCACCCGCCGAGGACCCGGACGTTCCGGCGTCGGGAGGACCGGGACCGTCCCCCGGGGGGTCCCCCGGCAGTCCACCGGATCGACCACGGGACCCCGCCCTGTCGCAGGGTTGACCCAGGGTCTGGCGCAGGTCTGGCGATTCCAGCCCGCCGCTAGCCCGCCTGGCCCTGCTGACCCTGGTGACCCTGCTGGTCCTGCTGGTCCTGCTGGTCCTGCTGGTCCTGCTGGTCGGGCCGGCCCGGCAGGCCCGGCTGCGGAGCCGGTCCGGCCGCTTCCGGCACGTCCGGGCCGCCGGCCTGCTCGGCGGCATGCCGCTTGAGCGCCGCGTCGCGGCCGCGGACGTACCAGATGCCGATCAGGCCGAGGAAGCCGCCGGCCGCGCACGTCCAGACCCACCAGAGCTGGCCGCGGTCGGAGAACCATCCGTAGAAGGGGAGCTGCACGACGAAGAGGGCGAACCAGAGGATCGTGCCGCCGGTGACGGTCGCGACGACCGGCCCCTCCAGGGGCTCCGGAGCCTCGTGTTGCGCAGTCCATTTCGCCATGCGGCCAGTCTAGGTGCGCCCGTGCGGGTTCTACGCGCGGAGATGGACGGCCCTTCGTTCATGTGTTCATACTGAAACGGTTTGGGCGTGGCCCATTTTCTTCGTATGAACCACCCAATGAGGACCGTATGAGCAGCCCGGCCCCCGCCCCCGCGCCCACGAACCCGGAGCAGCCTTCCCGGGAGAGCTCGGGCATGGACGGCTACTTCAAGATCTCCGAGCGCGGCTCGACCGTGTCCCGCGAGATCCGCGGCGGCCTCGCGACCTTCTTCGCGATGGCCTACATCATCGTGCTGAACCCGATCATCCTGGGCAGCGCGAAGGACATGTACGGGCACCAGCTCGACGGCGGCCAGCTGGTCACCGCCACCGTCCTGACGGCCGCCTTCTCCACGCTCCTCATGGGCGTCATCGGCAACGTCCCGATCGCGCTGGCGGCCGGCCTCGGCGTCAACACGGTCGTGGCCCTCCAGCTCGCCCCCCGCATGAGCTGGCCCGACGCCATGGGCATGGTGGTCCTGGCCGGCTTCGTGGTCATGCTGCTGGTCGCCACCGGCCTGCGCGAGCGGGTCATGAACGCCGTCCCGCTGGGCCTGCGCAAGGGCATCGCCATCGGCATCGGCCTGTTCATCCTGCTGATCGGCCTGGTCGACTCCGGCTTCGTCTCCCGCATCCCCGACGCCGCGCACACCACGGTCCCGCTCCAGCTCGGCCTCAACGGCCACCTGGACGGCTGGCCCGTACTGATCTTCGTGATCGGCGTGCTGCTGACCCTGGCCCTGATGATCCGCAAGGTGCCGGGCGCGATCCTGATCTCGATCATCGCGATGACCGTCGTCGCCGTGGCCGTCCAGCTGATCACCCGGATGCCCGCCGAGGCCTGGGGCCTCACCGTCCCCGAGTGGCCGGGCAACCCGGTGGCCGCCCCCGATTTCGGTCTCGTCGGCCAGGTCAGCCTGTTCGGCGGCTTCGGCAAGGTCGGCGTACTGACCGGCGTCCTGTTCGTCTTCACCGTGCTGCTGTCCTGCTTCTTCGACGCCATGGGCACGATCCTCGGTGTCGGCGACGAGGCGAAGCTGATCGACCGGGACGGCAACTTCCCCGGCATCAACAAGGTCCTGCTGATCGACGGCCTGGCCGTCGCCTCCGGCGGCGCGACCTCCTCCTCGGCCACCACCTGCTTCGTGGAGTCCACGGCCGGGGTCGGCGAGGGCGCCCGTACGGGCCTGGCCAACGTGGTGACGGGCGCCCTCTTCGCGGTGGCGCTGTTCCTCACCCCGCTCGCCACGATGGTCCCCTCGCAGGCGGCCACCCCCGCCCTGGTGGCGGTCGGCTTCCTGATCACGGCGGGGTCGGTCAGGGACATCGACTGGAGCGACTTCACCATCGCCGTCCCGGCCTTCCTGGCCATGGTGATGATGCCCTTCACCTACTCGATCACCAACGGCATCGGCATCGGCTTCGTGAGCTTCTGCGCGCTGCGCCTGGCGACCGGCCGGGGCCGGGGGGTCCCGGTGGCGATGTACGTCGTGGCGGCGGTGTTCGTCTTCTACTACGCGATGCCGGCGCTCGGCCTCACGTAGCCCGCCCCGGGCTCACACCGGCTCCCGCCGGCTCACGTCAGCCCGTAGAACTTCTCTGTCTCGTCGACGGCCGCCTTGAAGCGCTCGTCGAAGTCATCGCGGATGAGCGTCCGGACCACATAGTCCTGGACGCTCATTCCGCGTTTTGCGGCATGAATCCGGAGCCTGTCGAGGAGCTCCCCGTCTATGCGCATGCTGAGCACATGTGTCCCCATGCCGAAAGAGTCGGGGCACGGAGCGTGGACGCGAGCCGCTTTTCGCCGCCGTCTCACCCGTACGAGTGATGGGGCACACGCGGGAAACGGTGTTCCTTAGAGAAAGTAATGAGTTACTCTAAGGACATGCACGACCTCTCCCATGGCGACGACGCTGCCGCCGTGAACGACCTCCGCTCCGCCGTCATGCGGCTGGGCCGGCGCCTGAAGCACCAGCGCGTCGACGAATCGCTGAGCCCGACCGAGATGTCGGTCCTCGGCACGCTCGCCCGCTGCGGCCACGCCACGCCCGGCGAGCTGGCCCGGCGGGAGCACGTCCAGCCGCCGTCGATGACACGCATCGTCGCGCTGCTGGAAGCCAAGGGACTGGTCACGCTGGAGCCGCACCCGGACGACCGCCGCCAGAAGGTGGTCCGCCAGACGGAGGAAGCCGAGGCGATGCTCGAAGAGAGCCGCCGCAAGCGCAACGCCTTCCTGGCCGGTCTCGCGGCCGAGCTGACCGAGGACGAGTGGGCCAAGCTGCGCGAGGCCGCCCCCGTCCTGGAGAAGCTCGCCCACTTGTAAGGAACGACGCCAGGAGGCGAACGCTTTTGAGTACGGGAACCGGAGCAGATTCCGCACCCGGCCACACATCCACCACCACCGCCGCACCCGCGGGCACGAACTCGATGTTCAGCTCGCTCAGGATCAGGAACTACCGGCTCTTCGCGACCGGACAGGTCGTCTCGAACACCGGCACCTGGATGCAGCGCATCGCCCAGGACTGGCTGGTCCTCTCCCTGACCGGCTCCGCCTCCGCCGTCGGCATCACCATCGCCCTGCAGTTCCTGCCGATGCTGATGTTCGGCCTCTACGGAGGCGTACTAGCGGACCGGCTGCCCAAGCGGCCGCTGCTGATCGCCACCCAGGGCGCCATGGGCCTGACCGGCATCGCCCTCGCCGTGCTCACCCTGGCCGGACACGTCCAGGTCTGGCACGTCTACCTCGCCGCCTTCCTGCTCGGCCTCGTCACCGTCGTCGACAACCCCGCCCGCCAGACCTTCGTCCCCGAGATGGTCGGCAAGGACCAGGTCGCCAACGCCGTCAGCCTGAACTCGGCCAACTTCCAGTCCGCGCGGCTGGTCGGCCCGGCGATCGCCGGTGTGCTGATCACCGCCGTCGGCTCCGGCTGGGCCTTCCTGCTGAACGGACTGTCCTTCGCCGCGCCCATCGCCGGCCTGCTGATGATGCGGGCGCACGAACTGCACCCCGTCGAGCCGCAGCCCCGCGCCAAGGGACAGCTGCGCGAGGGCCTGCGCTACGTCGCCGGCCGCCCCGAGCTGATCTGGCCGATCGTCCTCGTGGGCTTCATCGGCACCTTCGGGTTCAACTTCCCGATCTGGCTGTCGGCCTACGTCAGTGACGTCTTCCACGGCGACGCGGGCACCTACGGGCTCTTCAACACCCTGATCGCGGCCGGCTCCCTGGTGGGCGCCCTGCTCGCGGCCCGGCGCGGGCACTCCCGCCTGCGCCTGCTGGTGGCCGCGGCGGTGCTGTTCTCCGCCCTGCTGCTCGTGACCGCCTTCGCGCCCGGCCTGTGGCTGTTCGCCGCGCTGCTCGTGCCCATCGGGGTCTTCGGCCTCACGGTCAACGTGACCGCGAACTCCAGCGTGCAGATGGCGACCGACCCCGAGATGCGGGGACGGGTCATGGCCCTGTTCATGATGGTGTTCACCGGCGGCACCCCGCTGGGCGCCCCGCTGCTCGGCTGGATCACCGACACCTACGGCGCCCGGATCGGCATGGCCGCGGGAGGTGCGATCTCACTGCTCGCCTCCGTCGCGATCGCGGTCGTCCTGGCCCGCGTGGGCAACCTCCGCCTGCACGTGAGCCGGCGCGGCGTGGCCTTCGTCCCGTCCCCCCGGGCCCACACCCGCGAACTGGTCGCGGCGGCCTGACGCCGCAGCTCAGGCCCCGGGCCGGCCCGGCCCCTGCGGTCCTCCCCGGCCCGGGGGGCCGCCGCGCCCGGTGGGCCGGCCGGGTGCCCCCTAAGCTCGGCACATGAGACTGTTCGCCGCCGTCCTGCCGCCCGAGGCCGCCGTCGCCGAGCTGGCCGAGGCGGTGGACCCGCTGCGCGACGACCGGCTGAAGTGGACCGGGCGGGCGGGCTGGCACTTCACGCTCGCCTTCCTGGGCGAGGTGCGCGACGAGGTGCTCCCCGAGCTGCACGCCCGCCTCGCCCGGGCCGCCCACCGGACGGCGCCTTTCGGGCTGCGGCTGCACGGCGCCGGCCACTTCGGCGCGCACGCCCTGTGGGCGGGCGCGGCCGGGGACCTCGACGCGATGCGGCTGCTCGCCGAGCGGGCCGACGCCGCAGCCCGGCGGGCCGGGGTACCGATGGACCGGCACCGCCGGTACACCCCGCACCTGACCCTGGGCCGCTCCCGCGACGGCGCCGCCCTGGATCCCTATCTGGAGGCCCTCTCGGGCTTCGAGGGCACTGCCTGGCGCGTCGACACCCTCAGCCTGGTCCGCAGCAACCTGCCCGTCAGCGGCGTCCCCGGCGAGCGGCCCCGGTACGAGACCACCGCCTCCTGGCCGCTCGGCGGCTGACCGCGCCCCGGCCGCGCCCGGTCCCCGGGCACGGCAGAGCCCCTGCGTCCCTGACACAGGGGCTGCCGCGTTACGCTCGACGGGTGGATCCCAAGACCAGAAACCGTGTGATGGCCGGTGTGCTCGTGCTGATGTTCGTCGTGGTCGCGGTGGCGGCCGCCGTCGGGCAGTAACCGCTCGCCGCTACCAGGCGAAGGCCTCCGGCGCCGCACCCGGCCCCGGGAAGACCGCGTCCAGGCCCTCCAGCACCTCCGCCGACAGCTCCAGCTCGACCGCGCGCAGCGCCGAGTCGAGCTGTTCCTGCGTCCGCGGGCCGACGATCGGCCCCGTGACCCCGGGACGGGTCAGCAGCCAGGCCAGGGCGGTCTCGCCCGGCTCCAGGCCGTGCTTGTCCAGCAGGTCCTCGTACGCCTGCACCTGCGCGCGCACCGAGCTGTTGGCCAGCGCGTCCGCCGAGCGGCCCGAGGCGCTGCGCCCCGACTGCGCGGCCTTGCGGATGGCGCCGCCCAGCAGGCCCCCGTGGAGCGGGGACCACGGGATGACGCCGAGCCCGTACGCCTCGGCGGCCGGGATGACCTCCATCTCGGCGCGCCGTTCGGCCAGGTTGTAGAGGCACTGCTCGCTGACCAGGCCGAGCCGGCCGGTGCGCGCCGCGGTCTCGTTGGCCTGGGCGATCTTCCAGCCCGGGAAGTTGGAGGAGCCCGCGTAGAGGATCTTGCCCTGCTGGACCAGGACCTCGACGGCCTGCCAGATCTCCTCGAAGGGGGTCCGCCGGTCGACGTGATGGAACTGGTAGAGGTCGATGTAGTCGGTCTGGAGCCGCTTGAGGCTGGCCTCGACGGCCCGGCGGATGTTCAGCGCCGACAGGCGGTCGTAGTTGGGCCAGGTGTCGCCCTCGGCGGCCATGGAGCCGTAGACCTTGGTGGCGAGCACCGTCTTCTCGCGGCGGTTGCCGCCCTGGGCGAACCAGGTACCGATGATCTCCTCGGTGCGGCCCTTGTTCTCGCCCCATCCGTAGACGTTGGCGGTATCGAAGAAGTTGATGCCCGCGTCGTGGGCGGAGTCCATGAGGGAGTGGCTTTCGGACTCCCCTGTCTGGGGGCCGAAGTTCATGGTGCCGAGTACGAGTCGGCTGACCTTGAGACCGGTGCGTCCGAGCTGTGTGTACTTCATGGGTCACCAGCCAACTGCGTGGAGTGGACTCCAGGCAAGGCCCCGCGGTGAAAGGCGTGTTACAGGTCCTGCGTCCGGCGGTAGGGGCCGCCCATGCCCCACGCCTGGTGCAGGGCCGCCGCGAACTCGCCCGCCAGCCGGTGCTCGCCCGACGCGTTGGGGTGCGTGCCGTCGTAGGTGTCCCGGTGGATCTCGTACGCCTCGGGGCGCGCGGCCAGCAGGACCGGCGAGGCGGCGGTGGTCAGATCGGCGACGGCCTTCGCCAGCAGCTCGTTGAAGCGGGCCACCTCGGCGGCGAAGGCGGCGTCCTGCTCGGCCCGGACGTTCGGGATCACCGGCAGCAGCACCATCCGGACGGCGGGGCGGGCCTCGCGGGCGGCCGCGACGAAGCGGCGGGCGTTGGCCGCGGTGTCCTCGGCGCCGGTGTAGAAGCCGAGGTCGATCAGACCGAGGGAGACGAGCAGGACGTCGGCCCGCCCGTCGCGGACGGCGGGGCCTATGCAGGGCGCCATGTGCTGCCAGCCCTCGCCCCAGCCGGCCAGGTGGCGGCGGGCCTCCTCGGGGAAGGCGGGGTCGGCGTAGGCGTGGCTGGTGGGCGCGTCGGCGGCGGCGTCGTACAGCGCGCTGCGCGGGCCGACGATGGAGAAGGGACCGCCGAAGGTGGCGTTCAGGTGCTGCCACATGCGGTAGCGCCAGGTGTAGTCGCCGGCGCGTCCGATGGTCATGGAGTCACCGACGAACATGAAACGCATCCGGTCATCATCGCGGATCGCACGACGGGCGCCCCTGTGATGCCGGACACCCCGCGCGGGCTGGCAGGCTGGGGGAATGCGCCTCCTGCCGTCGTCCGCCGTCCTCGCCTCCGCACTCACCGCCTCGGCCCTCACCGCCTGCGCCTTGGCAGCCGTCGTCCTGCTGCCGGGCGCCGCGCCGGCGGCGGAGGTTCCGGGGGCGGCTTCCTTCACCATCACCGATCCGCGGATCACTGAGTCGAGCGGACTTGCGGCCAGCCGGATCCACCCCGGCGTGTACTGGACGCACAACGACAGCGACGACGGGCCGTACGTCTACGCGGTGGACTCGGCGACCGGCAGGACGGTGGCCCGGGTGACGCTGACGGGGATCGGCCGGCCGCGGGACGTCGAGGCGATCTCGCTGGGGCCGGACGGGCAGCTGTACGTGGGCGACATCGGGGACAACCGCGACGGCACCTGGGACCACGTGTGGATCTACCGTTTCCCGGAGCCCAAGGAGCTGGGCGACGTCACCGTCAAGGCCGCGCAGTTCACGGTGCGGTACGCCGACGGGCCGCGGAACGCGGAGGCGCTGATGGTGCATCCGGTGACGGGGCGGGTCTACATCGCGAGCAAGAACGAGAACGGGGGCGGGCTGTACGAGGGCCCGGAGCAGCTGTCCACCGCCGGGGAGAACGTGTTCCGGCGGGTCGCCGAGGTGCCGTGGGTGACGGACGGGGCGTTCTCCCCCGACGGTGGCCGGCTGACCCTGCGGGGCTACTTCGCGGCCCGTACCTACCCGTGGAAGGACGGCCGGCCGCAGGGCCAGGGGGAGAAGGTGGACGCGCCGTGGCAGGGGCAGGCGGAGTCGGTGACGTACACGGCGGACGGCTCGACGCTGATGTTCGGCGCGGAGGGCGCGGGCAGCCGGGTCGTCGCCGTGCCGGTGGCCCCGGCCTCCGCCGGGCCGGGGGCCTCCGCCGGGCCGGGGGCCTCCGCCTCCCCGCAGCCGGGGGCCCCGCCGGGGGCCGCGCCCCCGGCGGGGCCCGCGGGCAGCTTCGGCAAGGGGGCCCTCGTCCTGGCGGGCGGCCTGGTCCTGGTCTTCGGTGCCAGGCGCCTCGTGCGCCGGCGCGGCCCCTCCGCGTAGCCCGCGTCCGCGGAAGGGGCCGGCCCTTGCGCCCGCACCCCGCCCGCCATGGCGCCCCGGGGGTCAGGCGTCCTGGACGGGGATGCGGCCGTTCGGCGGTGCGGGCGGAGCGGGGGGAGCCGCGCTGCCCGCGGGGTGCGGTGGGGCCATGGACGCCAGCAGCTGGCGGGCCACGCCGAGGCCGGTCCCGCCCATCGTCAGCGCCTTCGCGAACATCTCCGACATGCCCTCGGCCCCGTTCAGCAGGACCATGTGCTCCACGTTGCCGAAGGCCCCCGCGCCCGCCTCCACGATCGCCGGCCAGTTCTCGGCCAGCTGCTGCGCGACCACGGCCTCCTGGTTCTCCGCCAGCGCCGCGGCCCGTGCCTTGATGCCCTCCGCCTCGGCGAGCCCCTTCGCCTTCGCCGACTCGGCCTCGGCGAGGCCCCGCGCCTGCGTGGCCGCCGCTTCCGCCTCGCCCGTGGCCCGGGTGGCCGTCGCCGCCGCCAGGCCGCGCGCCTCCGTCGCCTTCGCGTCCGCGGCGGCCGCCGTCGTCACCCGCGTGGCCTCCGCGGCCGCCGCCAGCTCCGTCTCCTTCGCCTTGGCCTGCGCCGCCGAGATCCGGGCGTCGCGCTCGGCCTCCGCCCGCGTCCGCGTCTCGTAGGCCGCCGCGTCCGCGGGCTTGCGTACGTCCGCCTGGAGCTGCTGCTCGCGCCGGTGCGCCTCCAGCTCCGCCACGCGCGTCTCCTGGACGACGACCTCCTGACGCGCCGCCGCCTCCGACAGCGGGCCCGCCTGCCGGGCGGTGGCCGCGGCCTTGTCGCGTTCCGCCTGGTAGCCGGCCTGGAGGATCTCGCTGTCGCGGGTGGCCTGCGCCATCCGCGCGGAGGCGGCCTGCTCGGCCTCCGTCGCCAGCCGGTTCGCCTCGGCCTGCGCGATCCGCGCGTCCCGCTGCACGGCGGCCGCGTGCGGCATCGCCAGGTTCTTGATGTAGCCCGTCGGGTCCTCGATCTCGTGGATCTGCAGCGAGTCGACGATCAGGCCGAGCTTCTCCATCTCCGTACCGCAGGCCATCCGGGTCTGCCCCGTCAGCTTCTCGCGGTCGCGGATCATGTCCTCGACCGTCAGGCCGCCCACGATCGACCGCAGATGGCCGGCGAAGACGATGTGCACCCGCTCCGGCATCATCTTCTGCTGGTCCAGGAAGCGGCGCGCCGCGTTGGCGATCGAGACGAGGTCGTCGCCGACCTTGAAGATGACCACGCCCTTGACGCGCAGCGGGATGCCCTGGTGGGTGACGCAGTCCACCGACAGCTGGGTCTCGTTGAGGTCCAGGGACAGTTTCCGCACCGCCTGGACACCGGGCAGTACGAGGGTTCCGCGCCCCGTGACGATCCGGAACCCCATGCCTTCGCCGAGGCCTTCGGTCTTGTGCCTGGACCCGGAGATGACGAGTGCCTCGTTGGGTTCGGCCACCCGCCACATGAGTTTGAACAGGCCGATCACGACCACCACTGAGGCGAGAACGATTCCCGCCACGACGCCGACAGCCACCGGCAACGCCCCCTTAGCGCGGCGCCGTTCGGCGCCGACGGGGTCGAGTCTGCGCCGGTCGCGCCCCGCGGTGAAGTGGGCGGATCAGTCTTGTCGCCATCTTGATACGCAACGCCGCCCGCCGGCTCAGCTCCCGTAGGCCGCCATCACGTACACCGTGCGCGGCGGCAGGTGCTCGACCACCGTCACCACGGTCCCGACGGGGAGCCGCCCGGTCCCCTGGACGGGGTGCGCGAGGAAGTGCTCGGCCCCGCCCCTGATCCGGACGATGACCTCGCCCACCAGCCCCGGCCCGACCGTCCCGGTCACCCGCCCGGTCATGCCGATCATGTCCACGTCGTCCCCCATGGCCCGAGGGTACGCCGGGCGACCGGAAGGGGGACCCCCGGCGCGGGCCGCAACGGGTGCTGCGGGCCGCAACGGGTGCTGCGGGGCGCTGCGGGGTGCTTCCGGCTCCGTACCCCTACGAGTGGCCGAGGTCCGCCGCGGGCAGGTCCGAGACCGGCACCGAGCCCGTGTCCGGCGCGGGGCGCAGGAGGAACTCGTCCGAGGCCATCGAGTCGAGGACCGGCGGTGCGGGCCGCAGCGGCTTGGGCATGACGGCGGCCTCCGAGTGGCCCCCGCAGCCGTACGACAGGGACACCAGGCGTCCGTCGGCGGGGCCGAACTCGTTCGCGCAGACGCCGAAGGCCTGGCCGAGCGAGCCGCCGATCGCGACGAGGAAGCCGCACGACACGCACGAGGCGGGGGCGGCCTGCGCCATGGGGGTCTTCGCGCCGAACGATTCGTCCCAGCGGTCGGCCGCGCTGTGCAGCCCGTAGCGGGACAGCACCCGCGCGCGCCGCATGCCCAGTTCCTCGGCGACCGAGGTGATGGAGCCGCGGACCGGGACCACCGCGCGGTCGGTGACGTCGGCGTCCTCCGCCTCGACGAGTTCGGCCATCTCGCTGGAGACCACCGAATTCGGCGGCGGGGCGTCCTCGCCGGACCAGCCCTGCTCCAGGCGCAGGTCCTCGGCGTCGGTGGGCAGCAGGTCGCCGGGGCCCATGTCGCCGGGGCGCAGCCGCTCGCTCCACGGCACCCACTCGGGTGCGAGCAGGGCGTCGTCGCCCGGCAGCAGCACCGTTTCGTCGAGGGTGACGTTCTTCGCGCGGGAGGCACGCGCCACGGTGACGGCCCAGCGCCAGCCGCGGTAGCCCGGTTCCTTGCACTCGAAGAAGTGGGTGACGACCCGGTCGCCCTCCGCGACGGCGGAGACGTGTTCACCCACCACACCGGGGTAGGCGGCCTCCTCGGCCGCCGCACGGGCGAGCTCTACCGCCTCGACGCACAGGCGGTCGGGGGTACGCGGGGTACGGCTTCGCGTCGTCGCAGCACTCACTGGTCTCGTTCTCTCCTACGCCGTCTCACGAGTGCGCCGTCCGTACTGTCGTCCACAACGACCCGCCGGTGCTGTCCGTACGTGGCGCGGGCGGAGCGGACCAGAGGGCCGCGTCGACGTCCGCACCCGATCGGACTCCGGGCGCACCTCACTGCGATCCATTCTGCGGGATCGCGAAGAGGCGCGCGGCCAAGAGCAACCGCCGGTGGCGCGCTACGCACGCTACCTCCTCAGACGCCCGGGGCCCACATGCAGAGTCCGATTCGCGGACAAGCCACCGGCCCGACGGCGGGGGCGACGGCATCGGCGACACGCCGGGACGCATCCGCCACGGCCCTTTGGGGCACTATGGCGAGGTGGCATCCGCACGGTCGTCCGGCGACGGCTCGGGACCGGCCAGGCGGGCCGGCCGGGCTCTGGGGCGTGCCCTGCACCTGCCGATCACCGGTACGGCGCGCGGGATCCGGCGGGCCACGCACGCGCACGGGGCCGGCGAGTCGGGCCTCGGCAAGCTGATCGAGCTGCACGCCATCAACGGCGCCGGCGATGTGATGATCACCGTGGCGCTGGCCTCGACGGTGTTCTTCTCGGTGCCCACGGACGAGGCACGCGGCCGGGTGGCCCTGTACCTGGCGATCACGATGGCTCCCTTCACCCTGCTGGCCCCGGTGATCGGGCCGCTGCTGGACCGGCTGCCGCACGGCCGGCGGGCCGCGATGGCCGCCGCGATGCTCGCCCGGGCACTGCTGGCGCTGATGATGTCGGGCGCGGTGGCCACGGGCGGGCTGGAGCTGTATCCGGCGGCGCTGGGGGTCCTCGTAGCGTCCAAGGCCTACGGGGTGGTCCGCAGCGCGGTCGTGCCCCGGCTGCTGCCGCCGAAGTTCTCGCTCGTCAAGGCGAACTCCCGGGTCACACTGGCCGGCCTGCTGGCCACGGGCGCCGCGGCGCCGGTGGGCGCCTTGTTGCAGACGGTGGGGCCGCCGTGGCCGCTGTACGGGGCCTGCGTGATCTTCATCTGGGGCACCTTCGCGGCGTTCACGCTGCCGCACAAGGTGGACGAGGCGAAGGGGGAGCGGCGGGCGCGGCTCTCCACGCACGAGGCGCACTCGCGCCGGCCGGGATTGCGGACGGTCAGCCGCTCGGTCCTGTGCGGGCTGCTGGCGAACGCGTCGATGCGCGCCCTGTCCGGCTTCCTGATCTTCTTCCTGGCGTTCCTGCTGCGGGAGCATCCGCTGGCGGGGCAGAGCGCGGCGGTGTCGCTGGGCATCGTGGGCGTCTCGGCGGGCGTGGGCAACGCGTGCGGCACGGCGGTGGGCGCGTGGCTGCGGGCGCGGG
Organism: Streptomyces sp. CB00455; assembly: GCF_001905445.1. Classification (GTDB taxonomy): domain Bacteria; phylum Actinomycetota; class Actinomycetes; order Streptomycetales; family Streptomycetaceae; genus Streptomyces. The sequence continues at coordinate 363,196 of NZ_LIVQ01000006.1, forward strand.
CCCCGGAGGCCATCATTGCGGCGGTGCTGTGCCTGACGCTGGGGGTGGCGGTGCTGGCCGCGATCTTCTACAGCGGGGTGTTCGTGGCCGTGCTGGGCGCGACGGCGGGCTTCTGCCAGGCACTGGCGAAGCTCTCGCTGGACGCGATGATCCAGCGGGACGTGCCGGAGGCGGTGCGCACCTCCGCCTTCGCCCGTTCGGAGACGCTGCTCCAGGTGGCGTGGGTGCTGGGCGGTGCGATCGGCATCGCGCTGCCGCTGAACGGCGTCCTCGGCATGTCCGTGGCCGCGGTCGTGGTCGCCCTGGGCGCGGTGATGGCCGTCCGCGGCCTCCTCACGTCGCCCGGCCACCACCCGGGCGGCCACCAGCCGGGCACGTCCCGCCCCCGCGTGGCGTAGCCCCGGGCAACGGCGCCGCGCCGCCGCTCCGCGCCGCACCGCCGCTCCGCGGGGCACCGGTGCGGCCGGTCGGCGCCGCACCCGGAGACCCCCGTGCAGCGGCTCGGCCGACCGGCCCGATAGCCTTCGGCTCATGACCGCACCGCTTTTCTCGGGTAGGGCCCGCCGCAGCGTCGCGGCCCTCGGAGCCGTGTCCGCCGGCCTCCTCCTCCTCTCGGCCTGCGACAAGCCGACACCGCTGGCGACCGTGACGGTCGGCACCACGTCGGTGTCCGCCGAGTCCGCCTGCCACGACGGCAAGGCGCCGCTCTCCATGGACAAGGTCCAGGAGTGCCTCACCAACCTGAAGGACGCCAAGACCGTCGAGTACGCCCGCGGCGACACCCTGCGCCTGGGGGTCGAGCCGGAGGTCGTCGAGGACGGCAGGAAGTGGCAGGCGGTCCTGGACGGCCAGCCCATCACCGAGCCGTCCGCGAACACCTACCGCAGCTTCCCGGGCGCCGACGTCTTCGCGACCGGCGGACAGGGCGAGGCCCCGGCCTCCAAGAAGCTGGCCTTCGTCCAGGTGGGCGAGGACGGCAAGCCGCTGTCCGTCTGGACCTTCAACCTGAAGCTCAAGTAACCGGACGGCACCGGTGCGCGTGCTCGTCGTGACCGCGGTGGCGGCGGAGGCAGACTCCGTCGTCGCCGGGCTGACCCCTCATCCGGACACCCCCGGTCCTGAGCCGCGCACCCTGCCCGGGGGTTTCCCCGTCCTGCGCCGGGACCTGCCGGGCATCGCCTTCGACACGCTCGTCGCGGGCGTCGGGCCGGCGGCGGCCGCCGCCGCCGCCGCCACCGCCCTGGCCCTCGCCGCGTACGACCTCGTCGTGTCCGCCGGCATCGGCGGCGGGTTCCTGCCCGCCGCCCCGCCCGGCTCCCTGGTGGTGGCGGACGCGATCGTCGCCGCCGACCTGGGGGCCGAGACCCCCGAGGGCTTCCTCGACGTAGCGGCCCTGGGCTTCGGGCACAGCGTGCACCTGCCGCCCGCCGAGCTCGCCGCCCTCGCCGCCGAGGCGACCGGGGCGCTCCTCGCGCCCGTCCTGACCGTCTCCACCGTCACCGGGACCGCAGCCCGGGCGGCCGCACTCGCCGCCCGGCACCCGATGGCCGGAGCCGAGGCCATGGAGGGTTTCGGAGTCGCGGAGGCGGCCGCCGCGCACGGGCTGTCCGTACTGGAGATCCGCGCCGTGTCCAACGCCGTGGGCCCCCGTGACCGCGCCGCCTGGCGGATCGGCGACGCCCTCGCCGCCCTCTGCGACGGCTTCCGCGCGCTGGGACCCGTACTCGCGAACTGGGGAGAACGCCATGAGCACCGGTGACGACGGGGCCGTGCGGATCGCGTATTCGCCGTGCCCGAACGACACCTTCGTCTTCGACGCCTGGGCGCACGGCCGGGTCCCGGGCGCGCCCGCCCTCGACGTGACCTTCGCGGACATCGACATCACCAACGGCATGGCCGAACGCGGCGAGCTGGACGTGCTGAAGGTGTCGTACGCCGTGCTGCCCTGGGTGCTGGAGGAGTACGCGCTGCTGCCCTGCGGCGGGGCGCTCGGGCGCGGCTGCGGCCCGCTGGTCCTCACCCGCGGGCCCGGCGCGGACCTCTCGGGCGCCACGGTCGCGGTGCCGAGCGAACGCTCCACCGCCTACCTGCTGTTCCGGCTGTGGGCGGCCGAGGTGCTGCCCGAGGGCGTGGGCAAGGTGGTCGTGCTGCCCTTCAACGAGATCATGCCGGCGGTGCGCGACGGGCGGGTGGACGCCGGACTGGTCATCCACGAGGCCCGGTTCACCTACCAGGACTACGGGCTGCACTGCCTGGCCGACATGGGCGAGCACTGGGAGTCCACGACGGGTCTGCCGATCCCGCTCGGCGCGATCATCGCCAGGCGCTCGCTGGGCGGGGGACGGCTGCGCGCGCTGGCCGAGGCCGCCCGTACGTCGGTCCGGATGGCCTGGGAGGACCCGGAGGCGTCCCGCCCCTACGTGCGGGCCCACGCGCAGGAGCTGGACCCGGCGGTCGCCGACCAGCACATCGGACTCTACGTCAACGAGTTCACCGCCGACCTCGGTGAGGACGGTTACGCGGCGGTGCGCGGGCTGTTGACCCGGGCGGCGGCCGAGGGGCTGGTACCGGCCATCGCCGCCGGGGCGCTGGCTTTCCCGTAGCGCCCGGACGACCGCGCCCCGCCGCTCGTGCGAGGGGCGGGGCGCGGGTTCGCGGACGCGGGTTGGCGGACGCGGCCGCGGGGCGTCAGACGTCGAGCTGGTCGGCCACCGCGCGCAGCAGGCCGGCGATCTTGGTGCCGTGCACCCTGTCGGGGTAGCGGCCCCGCTCCAGCATCGGGGTGATGTTCTCCAGCAGGGTGGTGAGGTCCTGCACGATCGAGGCGAGCTCGTCGGGCTTGCGGCGCTGGGCGGCCGCGACGGACGGCGCCGGATCCAGCACCGTCACCGAAAGCGCCTGGTCACCGCGCTGGCCGGCGACGACACCGAACTCGACGCGCTGGCCGGGCTTGAGGGAGTCGACCCCGGCAGGGAGCACCGACGAGTGGACGAAGACGTCGCCGCCGTCGTCGCGGGAGAGAAAGCCGAAGCCCTTCTCACTGTTGAACCACTTGACCTTGCCGGTAGGCACGTCCGTCCTCTGTCCTTGTGCTCGTCGGGGTCCGGACGTCCGCGGAACGGCTCCGGATAACAGCGCAGCGGGTCATGGGTGACCCGCCACCCCAAGGCTAATGGCCGGGGGCCGGGTGACAAGACGTTCCCCGGTCCTTCGACGTCGGGCGCTTCGGCCAGGGAACTACCCTGGTGGGGTGACTGTTACTCCTCGTTCCGACGAAGCGCGGCCCGGCGACGCGCTCGTGAAGGCCGGCGGCATCGTGTTCATCGTGGGCGCCGTGGCGACCCTCGCGACGATGGCCCCGCTGTTCCTCGACGTCGACCCCTTCCCGTCGTACGCGTGGGCCGTCTGCATGCTGATGGGCGTCGGGTTCGCCGTCTCCGCGGCGGGCGTCCTGCGCTCGGCCGCCGCGCAGCGCCGGGCGGCCCGCGCCTCGCAGGCCTAGCCGGGCCGGAGCCCGGCCGGTGGGGTCCGCCGGCGGACCGGGCCGGTCACGGCACTAGACGGGCTGAGCGGCGACGTACTGCGCGAGCCACTGCGGCAGCGCCGTGAGGTCGGCGAGGACCACATCGGCGCCCGCCGCCCGCAGTTCCGGCTCCGGGCACGGCCCGGTGGGCACCACCACCGACAGCGCGCCGGCCGCCTGCGCCCCGCGCACGTCGCCCACGTGGTCGCCGACGTAGACCTGCGCCCCGTACTCGCGCAGCGCCCCGGCCTTGGCCTCGGCCCAGAGCCAGCCGATCACGGCGTCCGGCTCGATGCCCAGGTGCGTCAGGTGCAGGCGGGCGTTGGGCTCGTGCTTGGCAGTGACGACGATGGCGCGGCCGCCGAGTCCCTGGACGGCCTCGACCGCCTCGCGGGCGCCGGGCATCGCCGGGGTCGGGCCGATGGCGTATGTGGGATAGATCTCCCGGTAGCGGTCCGCCACGGCCGGGATCTCGGCCTGCGGGAACCAGTGCGCGAGCTCCTGGTCCAGCGGCGGTCCGAGCCGGGTGACCGCCGCGTCGGCATCGATGTACGTGCCCGTCTCCGCCGACAGGGCCTGGTAGGTCGCCTTGATGCCCGGGCGGGAGTCGATGAGGGTCATGTCGAGGTCGAAGCCGACGGTGAGGTTCATGCCGCCATTGTGCCGAGACGGGCCGACGGCGGAAGAACGGCTGCGTGAGCTCGCCTTACCGGTGCGTGACGCAGGGGTGTCCGGGCCTGCCCCGCCCCGCCGCCGGCCGCGGACCTCAGCGGCGGCGCGAGCGCCACACCAGGTACAGCACCGAGGCGAGGGCGGCGGCCCGCAGCAGCCACGGCCACATCCCCTGCAGGGTCCCGCTCAGCTGGTCGTCGGCCAGTTCCTCGCCCCAGCGGCCGTTCATCCGGCCCCACAGCCACACCGCCGCCCCCGCGAGGACCGCGCCGGGCGGCCCGAAGACGGCCCACTTGCGCTCGGCGGGCCGCAACACCCGCGAGGCGTACGGCAGCAGCCAGCCGACGACCAGCAGCAGCCAGTACCCGCTCACCACACCGACGGCCAGCACGGCCGCTGCCAGCAGCAGGAAGGCGTGGGGCCGGGGACGGGCGGCCGGGACCACCACGGCCGCCGGAGCGGGCCCCTTCGCCGCCTCCCCGGCCGCCTCCTTCGCCGACTTCCTGGCACGCCGCCGCTCGCGCAGGGACCGTACGAGGGTCCGCGCGCGCGTCTGCGGCGGCCCGGGCGGGGGCTGCGGCGGCCCGGCGTCCCGGTCCTCCTCCTCGGGGCCGTCCTCGAACAGGGCCGGGAACTCGATGCCGCCCGCGAAGCCCTCGACCTGCGGGCCCGCGCCGTACGCGCCCGGGGTGACGCGCCACCAGTCGGGCTCCCCGCCGGAGGGGCCGAGTTCGTCGAGCCCGGCCAGGTGCGGGGGCACGTTCCGCGGCTCCTCCTGCACCGGGCGCGGCGCGGGCACGCCCGTGCGGCGCATCCGGCCCGGGCCCCGCTGGACGGGTACGGCGGGCGCGGCGTCCGCGGGCTGCGCTGCCGGGGACAGACCCGTGGAGGAGCCCGTGGAAGAGCCGGCGGAGGAGGCCGGCGCCGAGCGGGCGCCGAGCGTGTCCAGGACTTCCTCGGGCGTGCCGATCCGCTCCAGGATGCGGCGCACGGCGGCCGGGGTGTCCGGGTCGTACTTGGCGCGCCGACGGTCGATCTCGTCCCGCAGCCCCGACACCAGCCGCATCCGGTCGCCGGAGGACAGCTGCCGCTGCTGCGCCAAGTCCCCGACGCGGCTCAGATATTCGTAGACCAGATGGTCGCTCTCGATTCCCATGCCCCGGCTCCTCCCGTACCGCCTGCCCGAAAGGTAGCGCGTGCGTCCGTGGAGCGGCCGGGGGCACAGCGGATACCGTTGGCCGGATGGGGACCGGCCGACTGACCGGCCGACGCGACCAGGAGGCGACTGTGCCCGAGGCAAGCACCGCGAGGGGAGAGGCTGCCGGCAGCTCTGGAGGGCGCTCGGCGGCGGGCGCCCCGCGTTCCCTCGCCGAGGCGCTGCGGGCCCGTGACGACGCGGGGCTGGCCGCGCTGCTGCACGCCCGCCCGGACCTGCTCAGCCCGGTGCCCGGCGACGTGACCCAGCTGGCCACCCGCGCCGGCACCCGCGCCTCGGTGGTGCGGGCGCTGGACCGCCTGGACCGGTTCGCACTGCAGACCGCCGAGGCGCTGGCGGTGGCCCCCGACCCGTGCCCGTATCGGGTGCTGGAGTCGCTGCTGACCGGCGAGGAGGGCACCACCGGCGAGGACAACGGGGCGCGCGCCGCGCTTCCCCGGGCGCTCGGCACCCTGCGCGACCAGGCCCTGGTGTGGGGCGGCGAGGACCGGCTGCGCCTGGTGCGGACCGCCCGCGAGCTGCTCGCGCCCTCCGCCCAGCGCCCCTCCCCGACCGGGCTCGGGCCCGCCGTGGCCGAGGCCACCTCCGGCATGTCGCCGACCCGGATCCAGGAGATCGTGGCGGCCGCCGGCCTGCCCCCGACCCACGACGCGGTGTCGGCGGTGGCGGCGCTGACCGCTCTGTTCACCGACCCCGAACGGATGTCGGCGCTGCTGGACGAGGCCCCGGCAGAGGCGCACCAGGTGCTGGGCCGGCTCGTATGGGGGCCGCCGTACGGGGAGGTGACCCCGAATCCGACCGCGCCGGTGCGCTGGCTGCGCGACCGCGGGCTGCTGCTGCCCGCCTCCGCGCGGACCGTCGTCCTGCCCCGCGAGGTGGCGCTCCACCTGCGCGGCGGCCTGGCGCACCGGAACACCGCGCCGGTGGCCCCGCCGGTGCCGCCGCACCGCGAGCACCGTCCACAGCTTGTGGACGCCAACGCCGCCGGGCAGGCGCTGGCCGCGGTGTCCACCGTCGAGGAACTGGTGAAGTCCTGGGAGCACGCCGGTCCGCCGGTGCTGCGGGCGGGCGGCCTGGCCGTGCGGGACCTGAAACGGGCCGCGGCCACCGTGGACACCACCGAGTCCGCGGCGGCGTTCTGGATCGAACTGGCCTACGCGGCCGGGCTGCTGGCCAGTGACGGGGAGGCGGACGAACGTTTCGCGCCCACCCCCGCCTTCGACGAGTGGTGCGAACTGCCGCCCCCCGGGCGGTGGTCGGCGCTCGTGGCGGCCTGGCTGCCCGCCACCCGCACGGCGGGCCTCGCCGGTGAGCAGGACGGCAAGGGCCGCACCCTCTCGGTGCTCGGACCCGACCTGGACCGCTCCGCCGCCCCCGAGGTACGCCGCCGCGTCCTGGAACTCCTCGCCGACCTGCCCGAAGGCGCCTCCGCCGACCCGGAAGCGCTGCGGGAACGGCTCGCGTGGGAGCGCCCCGTACGGGGTACGAGCGATCTGCGCGCCCGGCTCGCGCACTGGACGCTGACCGAGGCGGAAGTCCTCGGCGTCACCGGCCGCGGTGCGCTCAGCGCGTTCGGCCGGGCCCTGCTGGAGCACCGCGACCCGGCGCCCCTGCTGGGCCCGCTGCTGCCCGAGCCGGTGGACCACGTGCTGCTCCAGGCCGACTTGACGGCGGTGGCCCCCGGCCCGCTGCGCCGCCCGCTCGGCGACACCCTCGGGGTGCTCGCCGACGTGGAGTCCAAGGGCGGTGCCACGGTGTACCGCTTCACGCCCGGCTCGGTGCGGCGCGCCCTGGACGCCGGGCACGCCGCCGCCGACCTGCACGCCTTCCTCAAGGAGCACAGCCGCACCCCGGTGCCGCAGCCGCTGTCCTACCTGATCGACGACGTCGCCCGGCGGCACGGGCACCTGCGGGTCGGCTCGGCGTCCTCGTATGTGCGCTGCGACGACGACGCGATGCTCGACGAGATCCTCGCCGACAAGCGCTCGGCCTCGCTGGGCCTGCGCCGCCTGGCGCCGACGGTCCTGGCCGCGCAGGCCGAACCCACGGCCCTGCTGGACGGGTTGCGGGCGATGGGGTACGCGCCGGCCGCCGAGTCCCGCAGCGGCGACGTGCTGGTGGCCCGGGCCCACGCCCACCGCACCCCGGCGCGCTCGGCGCCCGTACCGGTGCCGGACGGTCCGCCGGTCCCGGACGCGACGCTGCTGGGGGCGGCCGTGCGGGCGATCCGTGCGGGCGACCTGGCGGCGACGGCGGTCCGCAAGGAGCCGGCCGGCTCGTCCGCGGGGCCGGCGGGCGCGCCGGGCGAACTGCCGCGCACGAGCGCGGCGGAGACGCTCGCGACCGTGCAGGCGGCCGCCCTGACCGGTTCGGCGGTGTGGATCGGGTACGTGAACGCGGACGGGGCGGCGAGCCAGCGGGTCATCGCGCCGGTCCGGGTGGAGGGCGGCTTCGTCACCGGCTACGACCACACGGCGGACGAGGTGCGGACGTACGCGCTGCACCGGATCACGGGGGTCGCCGAGCTGGAGGAGGACCAGGTGTAGCGGGGCGGCCGCCGCGGGGGCCTGTGCGCACCGGAAGGGGCGTCGAATCGAAAAAGGCTGGCAGGACCGGGGCCGGGCCCCGCACCCTCGGTGCATGTCCGATGTACCGAACCACCAGATCCGCGCGGCGCACACCGGCACCACGATCACCGTCTACCAGGCGTACTCCCCCCGCATCGGGGTGCCGGCGGCCCGCGACGGCCGCTTCCCGCCGGCCTGGAAGCGGGAGCGGATGACCTGGATCAAGCCGTCGTTCCTGTGGATGATGTACCGCTGCGGCTGGGCCTCGAAGGCCGACCAGGAGACCGTGCTCGCGGTGGAGATCACCCGCGCCGGCTTCGACCTGGCGCTGGCCGGGGCCTGCCTCTCGCACTACGCGCCTGGCGTGCACACCGACCGCGCCGCTTGGCGGGCAGCACTGCGCGAAGCGCCCGCCCGGGTCCAGTGGGACCCCGAACGGGACGCCCGGCTGAACCCGCTGCCCTACCGCTCGCTCCAGCTGGGCCTGTCGGGGACGGCCGCGCGGGCGTACGCCGACGAGTGGACGGTCGCCATCCGCGACGTCACCCCGCTCGCCCGCGAGGTCCACGGCCTGCTGCGCTCGGGGGACGAGGCGTCGGCGCGCGCCCTGCTGCCCGCGGAACCCCCCTACCCGGCGGGCCCGCTGCCCCACCTCGGGGCCTAGCCACCGGAGCGGGGGCGGGCGGGCCGGACCACGCCGGGCGGCCGGGGCCGGGCGGTCGGTTCCCGTCAGGGCTGGCGGCCGCGCGCCCGGAACCGCCTCTCCGGGGGAGCCATGCGGCAGACTGGAGGTTTGGCCGTCCGCGCCCGGGCGGCCACCCCACGCCGGAAAGGGACGTAGGTGAACGGGCCTCTCATCGTCCAAAGCGACAAAACCCTTCTTCTCGAGGTCGACCACGAGCTCGCCGGAGCCGCGCGCCGCGCGATCGCCCCCTTCGCCGAGCTGGAGCGGGCCCCCGAGCACATCCACACCTACCGCATCACCCCCCTCGGCCTGTGGAACGCCCGCGCGGCCGGACACGACGCCGAGCAGGTCGTCGACGCCCTCGTCGAGTTCTCCCGCTACCCGGTCCCGCACGCGCTGCTCGTCGACGTCGCCGAGACGATGGCCCGCTACGGCCGCCTCACCCTCTCCAAGCACCCCGTGCACGGACTGGTCCTGACCAGCACCGACCGGCCCGTGCTGGAGGAGATCCTGCGGTCCAAGCGGATCATCCCGCTCGTCGGCGCGCGGCTCGACGCGGACACCGTGGCCGTGCACCCCTCCGAGCGCGGGCAGATCAAGCAGACGCTGCTCAAGCTGGGCTGGCCGGCCGAGGACCTCGCCGGATACGTGGACGGCGAGGCGCACCAGATCGACCTGGCGGAGGACGGCTGGGCCCTGCGCCCGTACCAGCAGCAGGCGGTCGAGGGCTTCTGGCACGGCGGCTCGGGTGTGGTCGTGCTGCCCTGCGGCGCCGGCAAGACCCTGGTCGGCGCCGGGGCCATGGCGCAGGCCAAGGCGACCACGCTGATCCTGGTCACCAACACCGTCTCGGCCCGCCAGTGGAAGCACGAGCTGGTGAAGCGGACCTCGCTGACCGAGGAGGAGATCGGCGAGTACTCCGGCACGCGCAAGGAGATCCGCCCCGTCACGATCGCCACCTACCAGGTCCTGACGACGAAGCGGAAGGGCGTCTACCCGCACCTGGAGCTCTTCGACTCCCGCGACTGGGGCCTCATCGTCTACGACGAGGTGCACCTGCTGCCGGCGCCGGTCTTCAAGTTCACCGCCGATCTCCAGGCGCGGCGCCGGCTCGGTCTGACCGCGACGCTGGTGCGCGAGGACGGCCGCGAATCGGACGTCTTCTCGCTGATCGGGCCGAAGCGGTTCGACGCGCCGTGGAAGGAGATCGAGGCGCAGGGCTACATCGCGCCCGCCGACTGCGTCGAGGTCCGGGTCAACCTGACGGAGTCGGAGCGCCTCGCGTACGCGACCGCCGAGACCGAGGAGAAGTACCGCTTCTGCGCGACGACGGCGACGAAGCGGAAGGTCACCGAGGCGCTCGTACGCAAGCACCAGGGCGAGCAGACCCTGGTCATCGGCCAGTACATCGACCAGCTCGACGAGCTCGGCGAGCACCTGGACGCCCCCGTCATCAAGGGCGAGACCTCCAACGCGCAGCGCGAGAAGCTCTTCAACGCCTTCCGCGAGGGCGAGATCAGCGTGCTGGTCGTGTCGAAGGTCGCGAACTTCTCCATCGACCTGCCCGAGGCCACCGTCGCCATCCAGGTGTCCGGCACCTTCGGTTCCCGCCAGGAGGAGGCCCAGCGCCTGGGCCGCGTGCTGCGGCCGAAGGCGGACGGCCACGAGGCGCGGTTCTACTCGGTGGTGGCGCGCGACACCATCGACCAGGACTTCGCGGCGCACCGCCAGCGCTTCCTCGCCGAGCAGGGCTACGCCTACCGGATCATGGACGCCGACGAGCTGCTGGCGAGCGACTGACCTCGGCGTGACGCGGGGCCGGGAGCGGCACGGCCGCCCCGGCCGCGCGGTCCGGCAGCCGGCCCGCCGGCAGCGCAGCCGGCCCCGGGCCGCGGCGAGGACCAGCAGGGGCACGCACCACACCCACAGGGACGCCCGCCCCCGGGCCCGCCCACAGGGCCGGCCAGTCCGCCGACGGGGTCCGGCCGGGGGCGCTCAGGTGCCGCCCCCAGAACGCGGCGGAGGCCTCCGGGAGGGCCGCCAGGCCCAGGACGACCGTCCCGGCGAGGGCGGCCAGTGCCGTGAGCCCGGCGCGGGCGCGGCCGGAGGCGCCGCCGGAGGGACGAACCGGCCGGTGGTGCCGTAAGCCCGGCGCGGGCGCGGCCGAAGGCACGGCCGGAGGGGCGAACCGGCCGGTGGGTCCGCGGACGGTCAGCGGCGGGTCACGCCCGCGTCCTCGGCGTATTCGCCGAGGACGACCACGCTGACGGCGGCCGACGCGAAGACCTTCGCGGCCCGCAGCACGCTGCCGAGCATGTGCCGGTGACGGGAGTCGGAGGTGGCGGTGGCGCCGCTAGGGCGGCCGCCCTGGATCGGGGTGAGGGTTGCGGTGCTCATGTATCCATGGTGCGTTCGCGGCCCGCGTTCCACATCGGCCCAGGGGCGCAAACCCGCCTCCCCCGCGTACGACTCCCGGCCCATGCCGCTGCCCGCTCTCTGTGCCCGAGGTCTGACGACCCCGTGCCACCACCCGTACGGAGGCCCCTGCCGGGGGCGGCCGGCGGCGCCGGAAACCATTCGCGCGGCCCCGCCCCGCTGGCTACTGAACTTGAATCCGTGATGTCGGCTGTCTTCGGGTCATGACCGGAGATCTGGGTGGATGAGTGAGCCCTACCAGGCCGGGCGTGGATCCTGGCGCTCGGTGGAGAAGCCGGGCGGAACGGTCGTTTCCGTTCGCCACAGGACGCCCGGCTCGGGTGGGTCCTCAGCGGTCCGCGCGGGACGGTGTAGACGCCTATGGCCAGGAAGTGGCACCTCGGTCAGCACGCCGTTTTGGATCATCCACAGCCCGAAGCAGTCGTCTTCCTCGTCATGGATGAGTACCTGCACGCTCGCCGGGTCCGGCCACGCCAGGGACTCCAGGTGTCGAAACAGGCCGGATCGCGAACGGTTGAACTCCTTCACCCACCCGTCGACCTGGTAGAGCCGCTCGAAGCAGCCTCCCCACTCGCGCGAGTCGTCCGGCCGTGTCAGGGGTTCCATCACCTCGTCCGCGAACCGTGCCAGCACCATGACCTCAGCGAGTCTGCTCATGCCGAAGTATCTGCGCACTCGATGGGCCGGCGGCAATCGAATTCCAAGGTACGGCCAAGGGCACGGCATCTTCTTGCCGATCACGTGTTGAGAGGCAGACAGGCGCCGGCGAGGCAGCCGTCGATGATTTCTGGTCGATACTGCAGCATCTTCAGCCTGCGCTTCACCGCGCGGGTGATCTGGCCGAGGTCGGCCGCGGCGAGGTTGCCGATGTCGCGCTTGACCAGCGACCAGACGCCCTCGGTCGGGTTGAGGTCCGGCGCGTAGGTGGGCAACTGGAACACGGTGAGCCAATCGGCGCTCGCGGCAATAAACTCCCGCATGCCCGCAGTCAGGTGCAGGCGGACGTTGTCCCACACGAGCACGATCGGGCCGCCGAGCTTGATGCGGGCGCGGACGATCAGGTCGCGGAAGTCACGCCAGCTGAAGCCTTTCGGTTCGTCTTTGCGGCCCCGGTACTCGCGGATCGCGTAGATCAGCCGGGACCGTTCGCTCGGCTTGTAGCAGGCCATGCCCGCCATCGACACCCGCCCCGAGCCCCGGCCCCGGACTCTCACGACCGGGGTCTGTCCGATCCGCCCCCAGGTCCTGGCACGCGGCGGAGTCATCGATTGCCCAGCCTCGTCCTCGAAGACGATCCAGGCACCGCGCTCCGCCGCGGTCCTCTTACCCGCGGCCAGGTCTCCTTCTTCCACACCTCGACCGCAGCGTCGTCGCGCTCAATTGCCCGCCGAGCGGGCTGCTGCCAGCTCCAGCCGTGCCGCTTCAGCAGTCGCCAGGTGCCCTCGACCGTGTAGGAGACATGGAACAGCCGACCGATCAGCGATTTGATCCGTGCGAGCGTCCACCGCTGGTCTGCCCAGCCGTGGGCAAGCGGGCCACGCTCCAACTCCCGAGCCAGCCTAGCCATCTGGGCTTCACTGAGCCGAGCTCTTCCCGGGGATCCCTTCGACAGAACTCCCATCTTGCCCAGCTCGCGCCAGGCCCGGCGCCACCGCTCGACCGACCGCACGCTGATCCGCAGGGAGGCGGCGATTTCCGGGTTCTTCTGCCCGCCCTCGAAACGCTTCACGGCCTGGAGCCGTAACCGCTCCCGCGTAGCTCTCTCGGCGTCGGTAAGCCCGCCGCCCTGCGCGTACCTCACACCTCAGGGTTACCGGTGCCGACACCCAACTGTCAGGCGAACAGCTCCGACATCACCCGATCAAGTTCCTTACGTTGTTGGTGGGTCGATTCCGCTCACTCGTAGGATCGGAAGGCCCTGGGGCACTGGGTGTGGCTGTCAAGCTCATGCCGCACGTGTGGCTTCTACTGATTGGCCGCCCGGTGCCCCGCGACGACTCGGCCACTGATTGGGATGCGCGCGGAGATCGCTTGGTAAGGACACGCTGGCGAGGTCGTCTGCTGGGACCAGTACCGGAACTTCGGAGGTGAGCGTGCCCGAACTCTGGGCCGGAACGGACGCGGGCAAAGCCGAGCATCACTGCACGGTGATCGACACCGAGGGCAAGCGGAGGCTGTCGAGGCGGGTCGCCAACGACGAGAACACACTGCTCCAGCTGATCGCAGATGTTCTCGCGTTGAGTGAGGGCGAGCCAGTGACCTGGGCTATCGACCTCAACGCTGGCGGAGCCGCGTTGATGATCGCCCTTCTCACCGACAACGGGCAGAGAGTCCTCTACATCCCTGGCCGCACCGTCCACCACGCCTCCGGCTCCTACCGGGGCGACGGGAAAACGGACGCGAAGGACGCCTTCGTCATCGCGGACCAGGCCCGCATGCGCCGGGACCTCCAGAGCATGCACCGGGGCGACGACATCGCCGTCGACCTGCGCATCCTCACTTCGCGCCGCCTGGACCTGGCCGCCGACCGCACGAGGGCGATCAACCGGCTGCGGGCCCAGATGCTCGAGTACTTCCCCGCTTTGGAGCGAGCCTTCGACTACAGCACTTCCAAGGGATCTCTGGTGCTGCTGACCGGCTACCAGACTCCCGGCGCCCTGCGCCGGATCGGCAAGAACCGGCTCGCGGTCTGGCTGAAGAACCGCAAGGTCCGCAACTTCACCCTCGTCGCGGCCACCGCGATCGAGGCAGCCGAAGCCCAGCACACCGCCGTTCCCGGGGAGAAGCTGGCCGGCGCAGTGGTGGCCAAGCTAGCCAGGGAGGTGATGGCCCTCGATGAGGAGATCGCTGAGACTGACGTCCTGATCGAGGGCCGGTTTCGCGACCACCCTCACGCCGAGGTCATCCTGAGCATGCCCGGCATCGGCCCAGTCCTCGGCGCCGAGTTCATCGCGCACACCGGCGGCGACATGAGCATCTATGGCACCTCCGACCGGCTCGCCGGCGTCGCAGGCCTGGCGCCCGTCCCGAAGGACTCGGGACGAATCAGCGGCAACATGCGCCGGCCACGACGTTACTGCCGACGGCTGCTGCGGGTCTTCTACATGTCCTCTATGGTCGCTGCCCGATGCTGCCCCACCTCGAAGGCCTTCTACGAACGCAAGAAGGCCGAGGGGAAGAACCACAAGCAGGCCATCATCGCGCTCGCACGACGTCGCCTGAACGTCCTGTGGGCCCTCATACGCGACGGCCGCACCTTCAAGATCACCCCACCACCGCCCCCGGTTGCGCTCGGCTGACAGGCTCACGGCGCGTCACCGACCCCGGTTGACAACCCCATTGGGAATCAGTAGAGGAGGAGATCGACAAGCTGACAAGCTGACGAAGGTCTCCCCAGTCGCGGCCTCACCGGCGGCCCGCCGCTTGGAGGTCACCGCGGAGCGGGTCGGCTACTGGGCGGCCCACGGCACCGCCGATGACTCGAACACGGAANGTCTTCTACATGTCCTCTATGGTCGCTGCCCGATGCTGCCCCACCTCGAAGGCCTTCTACGAACGCAAGAAGGCCGAGGGGAAGAACCACAAGCAGGCCATCATCGCGCTCGCACGACGTCGCCTGAACGTCCTGTGGGCCCTCATACGCGACGGCCGCACCTTCAAGATCACCCCACCACCGCCCCCGGTTGCGCTCGGCTGACAGGCTCACGGCGCGTCACCGACCCCGGTTGACAACCCCATTGGGAATCAGTAGAGGAGGAGATCGACAAGCTGACAAGCTGACGAAGGTCTCCCCAGTCGCGGCCTCACCGGCGGCCCGCCGCTTGGAGGTCACCGCGGAGCGGGTCGGCTACTGGGCGGCCCACGGCACCGCCGATGACTCGAACACGGAAGAGGCTACCGTCCAATTCGGCGTCAACGAAGACGCCGCCCGCAAGCTGATGGCCCGCTTCGGACGCTGGGGCCCGTACCGCTGATCATGCGCAGGCGGCGACCCGCCCGGACTGGCGTGCTCGCATCGCGGCAGTACGAAGTCGCTCTTCGCCAGCCAACCCGTGCAACGGGCAGTGGCCGCGGGTATGCTACTCGGGAGCATGCGTGGTCGCACACGCATGCCACACCCCCGGGAATGGATTCAGGTCCGCGACCTGGTGGTGCAATGACTCGGGCGAGTCAACTGGATGGCCGTTCCTCCGTCGCAGGAGGGGCGGCCATCGTCCGTTCACGGCGGTACATGCGGCCGGTCAGCAACGGCTGTTCGGTTGAAGGCTTCGGCATCGGTCGGGTGTCGATCAGTCAGGTGTGAACACGGCCCGTCGCAAAGGCCCTGCTTGTGATCGTTTGAATCACGAGTCAGGATCCTGCTACGCAGAACACGGTCCTGTCAACGATCAATTCACCGTCTGAAACGATCATTGCGCTACGTCTTGTAGCCGCACGTCAGCAGTGAACCCCGAGGCGACGGACGAACCGGACCAAACTTGCTGGTTGGTGGCGGTTGGCACCCCTCGTCCCTCCGGAAGCCCGGATGTCTCCATTGCAGCGGAGAAAATCGAGGATCGTTTCAGTTGTGGAATCGATCGTCGCTCTGATCTAGTAGTTCCGCAGGTCGGGCCGCTATCCTCCAGTCGCCGTACAGCTACCAACCCCGCCAGGAGACACCGTGACCGACGAGGGTGACCCGCATCTGAAGAGCCTCAGTCTCCTGGAGCAGCTGATTGAGGAAGCCGACCTCGACTGGGCCACGGTCCTTGACCCGGTCCCGCTGTCGATGAGCACCGGCCTGCCGGTGGGGGTGGTGCGGGCAGGCCTGTCCCGCCGGCCCATGCCCCATACCGATTTCCAGCAACAGGTGGCGCAGCGGCTGGCGTTCCTCCGCGAGACTCGCTTGCGACCGGATGGCGGCCAGTATTCGCAGGCCGAGATCGCCGCCGGAGCCGACGTGACCCCGCAGTGGGTCGGTGAGCTCCTCAAGGGCCGCAAGGTGCCCAGCCTGGAGCTGGCTTCCCGGATCGAGGACCTCTTCAAGGTTCCCAGGGGCTTCCTGACCGCGACGCCGTCACAGGCGCTCAATCGCGCCCTCGAGGAGAAGCTGGCGTACGAGCAGGCACAGCAGCTCACCGATCTGCGCGAGCTCAAGGAGAAATTCAAACTCCGGTCGGTGGCTTTTCGTGGCGCCCCAGAGACCTTGGCCGCGATGCAGGACCTCTTGAATCTCATCGTGGACGATCAGCAGAAGACGCCATGAGCCTGCGCCGAAAGGGTTCGCAGGAGGTTACGGATCGGTGCTGCACGGCACGCGGTGCGCGGGTGAGGAGCCAAGGGTGGGGATCGTGAGGAAGCGCCGGAAAGATGCGCAGCTGGAAGATGAAATGGTCCGGCTGTGCGATGAATTGTACGCGGGCCTGGGTGAGCCCACCCCCAGTGACATCGATGAGCTGATCGGCCGCATCGCCGTGTACCTCAGCGAGTACCGCGGTGACCCGGCTCGTCCCGTGCGCATCGTGCGCCGGGACTTTCCGCAGGGCCTTGGCCCGGTGTCGGGTCTGTGGCTCGACCGTGAGACCGAGGACGTCATCGTCGTCGCCAAGAGCACCAGCGCCTTCCACGCCCTGGTCATCCTGGGTCACGAGATCTGGCACATGATCCGCGGTCACTGCGGCACCCACGTCCTGGGTACGCAGGTCGCCACGCGCCTGCTCGGAGACGACCTGCTGAACGCCGCCGACCTCGACGAAGCGCTGCGCCTGGTCGCCGCGCGGACCCACGCCGTGCCCGGCGACGAGGCCGAGGCCGAGCAGTACGGCCGCATGATGGGTCGACGCTTTCGGCACCTGGTCGAATTCGACCCCACGCAGCGGATCCTGGAGGGTCCGGCAGCCAGGATCCAGGCCTCTCTCGGCGATGCCTGATGGACGGCTCGGACTACTACATACCGGCGGCCGCCCTGGCTTTGGGCTTCCTCTCGAAACTGCCCGGGCTCATCCGGCGGCGCCGTAACCCCATGGTCCGGGCGGTCGCTGGCCTGCTCTTGATGGCCAGCGCCGGATTCGCCTTCGCCGCACCCCCCACGATCGTCGTGGTGAACCGCATCGTGGGGATGCCGAACATTTCCGCGCCGCTGGTCTACACGATCCTCAGTGTCTTCAACACCTGCTGCATTGTGCTGCTCGCGTACTGGCGTGAGGGCCTCGGCAGGGACGTCCAGCGCCGAGTCCGGAGGTGGGTCGCCGCCTGCGGCGCCGTCAGCATCCTGATCGCAGTGGCCTTCGCCTTGGGCGACGCCCCGGTAGAGCGGCTGCGGGATCTGGACACCCATTACGCGACCACACCGTGGATCCGCGAAATGATCGTGGTCTATCTCTCCTGGCACATCGTGGTCGGCGTGGTCGTGACGACGATGTGCTGGAAGTGGTCGCGCACGGTGGACGGGTGGCTGCGGGCAGGCTTGTTGACGCTCGTCGTCGGGTTCGCCTTCAGTGCCGACTTCGGTGTGGCCAAGGCCGCCGCTGTCGTCGCCCGTTGGACCGGCGGTGACCTGGACTTCCTTAGCACTGACCTCGCGCCGCCACTGGCCGGCGTGGGCGCCGTCCTGACGACCGCCGGGTTCCTCCTGCCGCAGGGCCAGCGAGCGACGGCGGCCTGGGAGGCCTGGCAGACCTACCGGCGGATGGGGCCTCTGTGGCGTCGGCTCCGCACGCTCGCGGGCCTGCCCGTCACCACCATCTGGTGGGCCCCTCTTGAGTCTCGGCTCTTCGACCGCGAGACGGACATCCACGATGACCTGCTGGCCCTGGCCCCGTACTGCGACGCGCAGACCATGACGACATGTCGCGACCGGGCACTCGCCGAAGGAGTCAGCCCCGACGACGCATGGGCCGTAGCCGCAGCCACCATGATCGCGCACGCCATCGCGGCCAAGGAGTCTGCAGCCGAGATGGGCGAGGAATCCCAGGCGTCGGGCACTGCTGCCCTCGGCGCTCTGCTCAGTACCGGGACGCGGGGGATCGCACACATCTCCCGCCAGTACGACGCCCTTCGGCACCACACCGTGGCTGCCTGATGAGAAAGACACCCCACATGAATGGCCCTCGCCTCCCCCAGGCACGGAACGTCTCATCCTCCGCCCCCCGGTGCGCCCCTCTCTGGTCTGCCGCTCAGAACGCGCTTCCGGACGACCCCGGTCAGCAGGTTGCTTCGTGAGCAACCCCAACGGCGTGGCGTTCTACATACCCGGCGTCCTTCTCTTCGTCGCCGGCTGCCTGAAGCTGCCCCCAGTGTGGCGCAACCCCAAGGATGAGTTGCTGCGATCGGTCTGCATGCTGCTCTTCGTCGCCGCCGGGGTTTTTGCCGTCGCCGCGGTGCCTTCCATCGCTGCGATCAACCGGATCAGCGGCCTCCCGAACTTTGCCGCCCCGGTCGTGTACGCGATCCTCACGGCGTTCTCCGGGTCCAACCTGGTGCTCATCATCCGCTGGAGCAGCGGCCCCGAAGAAGCCGAGCAGGCGGCCCGCCGGTCCCGCCGGTGCAACCTGGCCACGATCACGGTCATCACCACGCTCTTCACCCTGTTCGCCCTGGGCAACGCCCCGGTGGAGCGGCTGGTCGACCTGGACACGTTCTACGTGAACACCCCGTACATCCGCGAAATGATCGTCCTGTACCTGGTCGCGCACACCACAGCCGCGGTCATGATGACGGTCCTGTGCACCCGCTGGGCAAGGGTGGTCCACGGGCCGCTGCGCGCCGGACTCGTCCTGATCGTCACCGGCTACGTCCTCAACCTGGTCTACGACGCGCTGAAATTCACGGCGATCGGCGCACGCTGGACCGGCCGCAATCTGGACCACCTCAGCTGGCCCGTCGCGCCGCCGATCGCGGCGGTTTCCGCCCTGTTGATCGGTATCGGCTTCGTCCTGCCCCTGCTGTCACAGCGACTCATGAACATCGTGAGCCCCTGGCTCCGGTACTACCAGCTGCAACCGGCCTGGCGCGAGCTGCGGGTGGCCACACAGCACAGCATCAACCTGGCCAGCGGCCTGTGGACCCCGATTGAGGTACGGGTCTGCCAGCTCGAATCAGACATCTACGACGGGATCCTCACCGTCCACCCGTGCCTGGACCCCGAGGTCCGCGCCGCCTCTCTGCGTGAGGCCCTCAAAACAGCGCGGACGGACGAGGACGCGCACGCCGTCGCAGACGCCGCCGCCTTGGCTCACGCCATCGTCATGTGGACCAGGAAGACACCCCGCCAGAGCAGCGCCCACGAGCAGACCGACGACGGCCCGCTGCTCGTCTCCGCCGGAGGCGTCGCCGGCCTCGTGCGCCTGTCCAAAGCGCTCTCGAAGTCCCCCATCGTCCGAGCCACCCGCGAGGCGGCGGTCCTAGAAAGCAGCAACCGATGACTCAGCAGCCCACCGGCACCGCCCGAGTACTCATCCTCGGCGGCAGCCTCGCCGGTACCCTCGCGGCCGCCGCACTGGCACCGCACGTCGCCGAAGTCCTCATCCTGGAGCGGGACAAATCCCTCCCCGACTCCGCGGCACCGCGCCCAAGACTTCCTCAGGCCGCCCACGCTCACATGCTGTGGTCGGGAGGCGCTGACGCCATAGAACAACTCCTGCCCGGTATGACCGACACATGGCTCAAGGCCGGTGCCCACCGCATACCGATCCCCACCGGCATGGTCTCCTTCTCCGCCGCGGGCTGGTACCGGCGATGGACCGAGACGCACTACCTCATCGGTGCCAGCCGGGACCTGATCGACTGGGGCGTTCGCACCGCTGTCCTGGCGATCCCGAATGTCGCGGTACGCACCGGCATCACGGCCACCGCCCTTGTGGGCAATGCGTCCAAGGTGAGCGGTGTACGGGTCCGGGACGAGAACCACGAAGAGAGCGAGCTCACGGCCGACCTGGTCATCGACGCCACCGGTCGCGACTCCAAGGCCCCTGAGTGGCTCACGGCCATCGGCGCCCCCGATGTCCCCGAAACGGTCGTGGACGCCGGCGTGCGGTACGCCAGCCGCCGCTACCGGGCCCCGGAGGGCGCTGAGTCGGGCTGGCCGGTGATCCACATTCAGGCTGATCCGCGGAAAGGCAGACCCGGCCAGGTCGTCTCGATCATCTCGATCGAGGACGGACAGTGGCACGTCAGTCTCTCCGGCACGCGCGGCGGCGAGCCCAGCGCCGACGAGGCCCTCTTCGAGGAATTCGCCCGCGGGGTCCGCCATCCGCTGGCTGCAGAGTTCCTGGCCCGCGCCGAGCCAATCAGCGACGTCGTCGTCTATGGCCGTACCGCCAACCGGCAGCGCCGATTCGAGAAGGCAGCGATTGCGGCGGGATTCGTCGCCATCGGCGACGCCGCCACCAGTCTCAACCCGGTCTACGGCCACGGCATGTCCGCTGCCGCGCTGGGCGCCGTGGCCCTGCGCGACACAGCCGCCAACATTCCCGTGACCGCCCCGAAGTTCGCCGCCCAGGCACAGAGGGCCATAGCCCGCCCGGCCGCCGCGGCCTGGCTGCTCGCAGTCGGCCAGGACCGGTTCTATCCGGGCGCCACCGGCAAGGCCCCCAGCCTCGCCGACAAGCTCGCAGCCCGGTACGTGCACCGGCTCAGCCACACCGCAATCGGCAACTTCCTCGTCGTCAAGGCACTGACTGACGTGATGACGATGAAAAAGCCCGCCACTGTCCTGGGCAACCCCGACGTCCTGCTCGCCGCAGCCCGAGGTCTCCGCCGGCCCCTGCTCGACGGGCCACAGCTGACCCCCAGGGAGCAGAGCATCCTCGACCGCGAACCCCGGCGGGCGGCACAGCCGACAAACCTCTAACGCGCGGTGCCAGCCGCCCTCGAACGGCGCCCAGCTCCGGTACCCTCACCGGGCGCAGGATGGTCCCATCCCGATACCCGCGGGATGGGACCATCCTGCGCTCGGTGGCGCTATGGACCGACCACCAGCCAAGTGATCAAAACTGCGTCCATGGTGTGGTGATACCGGTACAGGACAGAGATTCCGCGGCCCCGAGTCGTCTCCTCGGCAAGGCGGACCACGTAGTCCTCGACAGCCGGGTCATACCCTGCCCGGCGCTCCCCCTGTCGGGGTTCGAGCATCAGGGCCGTACGGATGCCGGAGACCGCCAGGCCCTCGCCCGCCGTCAGTTCCGCACGCATCTTCTCGGCCTCGTCGGAGAAGAACACCTCCGTCACTTCTGCGCCTCCGCGAGTTTGCGTCGCAGGATAGCCGCGGTGTCCGCGCTGCTCATGGTGAGCGCGGCCACCGCATCGGGGCTGCTGTTTCGCAGCACGTATGAGCGGTAGCGCTCGGCGAGTTCGGGAACCCGGTCGAGAGGGGTCTCGGCAAGCTCGGCCTCGAAGTGGTCCAGCTCAGTCGGGATACCCAAGGGGCCCAGCGCCGCTAGGGCTCGACGCAGCTCGGGCAGAGTACTCATCGGCGGCGGGTGCGGAAAGCTACTCTCTGCGGCGGTACTCATGGTCGTTACCTCCCGGTCAGTGGGTGCTGCCGAGGCTACGCCCCGGCAGACCGATCGTGGAGCCCTTCGTGGAGCCAGGTCGGCCGCGCAGGAGCGGCAGTCAGAGGGCCCCGAGTGGTCAAGACTGCGAAAATCGGGCCAGCTCGGGGTGATTGCGGAGCATCTGGTCCTGGAACCGCTGCCGCTCCTCTGCGGCCGCTTCCTCCTGTGTTTCCTGCTGGACCCGAAGCTCCCCGCGCCGGGCATGCTCCGCGTATGCCAGGTCCAGGATCCCGCGCCGCTCACGCTGCGCCTGCTCCTGCACGGTATCCACCTCGAGGGCGAACTCAGCAGCACGGCGCCGTACGGCTTCCTGCGCCTCAGCAGCCCGCTTCAGGCACTGCGGGCACAGTCCGCTGGGCGGCTCTTCACCCCGGCCGGGCTGGCGGCAGGAAGGCTCCACGCACTCCCAGCGGCCAGGCTGGTCCACTAACTGGCGCGCAGCAGGCACCGCGCGTCCACGGCTGCGCCGGATCCGGTGCCGTTCGGGGCACGCGCCGCACGGATGGCCGTCGTCTACATCCTCACCATCTTCGCAGCGCGGATTCCCGCAGTGATTGATCCTCAGCAGTTCGCTGACGACAGCCGGGTAGCTGGCGATCTCGCCGTTGCGATGCTTCTGCGCGTATCCCCATGCATGCCAGCGCCGCGAGACCCGGCTGGCGAGTTGTTCCGCCGTGCGTTGCTCGGGGTTGGCGCCGAGGAGACTCAGGATCATGTCCCGGACCACCGTCGGACGGTAGCCGGGCATGGCGCCCGCCAGCTCCGGCGGATAGCCGCCCTCGACCGTACGCACGGCACGGGCCTGGACCTGCGTCATACGGACCTGGCCCTTACCGACCCCAGACCACTTCCTGGACGCCTTGGCGCCGTTCGTCGCGGCGGAGCCGCTCGTCGTGCGCGCCCTACTACCTGTAGTAGCCCTCCGGGCGTCACAGGCGCTACGCGCCGAAGGCGCTTGGTTCTCGTTCTCTTTCTTCTTGTTAAAGCTTCTTGTAGTTACCGCCCCGGACTCAGGGGGGACGTCCGCCCCCCACTGAGGGAGTACGTGGCCCCCTAACTCAGGGGACGCGACACTTACGTCTCCCCCCATTTGAGGGGATGCAGGCTGATCTACATTTTTGCTTGAGTTGGCCGCCTCGATGCCTTCTAGTGCGGCCTCTTCGTAGGCCTGACCAAGCCGGTCGTAGAACTGGTCCAAAGAGCGGGGACCGTTGTAGCCGGCAGGCGGGGTCCTGCGCAGCTTGTAGACATTCTTCTGCTGCGGACCACGACCGTCGGGGACTTTGATGACGGTAAGGGCACCGATCCCTTCGAGTTCTCGCACGAACTTTGTGATCTTGTCGCCTCGGGAGTAGCCCATCATCAGGGCGAGGATTTCAGTGGTCGGCCATACGTAGCGGTCGCCGCGGCGGCGGTTGAGGTGGAGAGCCAGGAGCCAGTACAGCTCCTTGGCCTTCGCATCGATGTTGGCGAGGCCGATCCAGTGGCCAAGCTGGACGTAGGGAAGCTCGTCTTCGGCTTCGACCTCGAACGGATCGGAGTCCTGGGCCCGGACGGCGGCAAGCATCGCAGCAACTGCGCGCATCCGCGCGTCCGACGGTCCGGCCTCCGGCGACGGACGGGAAATTCTGATCACGTGGCAGCCCCCTCCGGGCAAGAGAGGGGCCCCTGACGTTGCGGCGAACACGGACAGAGGTCCAAGACCGTGTGAACAGGTTCCTGGCGGTAGGCCGGCGCGGTCGCATAACGCCTGCTGGAGCACCCTCGGGTGGATTCGGTTTTGGTAGCGCGTTGACTGGGCGAGTCAGATGTGGTGTGCACGTTGCCCCTGTCGCAAGAGGAAACGTGCTGTTGTGTCAGGACGCCGGGAGATCTAGAGGCTGGAGTTGGGGGCAGTGAAGCCTACGGCTTCCCGAGCCCGTACGCTGCTCACTGATCACGCACCTCCTCACATCTTCGTGTGTGCGTTCGGCGTAGCGAGTTGCCTCTCGTTACACCGTCCGACAGGTCCCGCTTCGGGGTCTGTTGCGTTTCCGGGGGCGGTCTTCTTCCCCCGACCTGGTCTGATCACGTCACCCTAGCTGCCGTCACTCCGGGACGCACGACATGCGGGGTTCCGAGCGCGGCGTGGTCGCCTTCGACAAGGCGGACCTGCGCCGCGGGAAGGTTGGGTAGGACTTCGATTCCCGCGGCACACAGCCCGGCCCGGTGGGGCCGAGGTCCGCACAGAGGTCGTCGGCGGACGTGCGGATCGCCGAACTGCGGCCGCGACTAAGTGCCTCATCCTGAGAACGCTCCGGCGGCAGGCACGCTTCCACGACCTGGACGGCCATAAGAGGCCATCTGATCCAGGTAGTTGGTGTTCTGGGATGGTTTTGTGACTGGCGTCGTTGGCGGTCGTTGGATGAGGCGTGAGTGTTCGTCGTCCGTACCGCAGTGATGTGTCCGACGCCCGCTGGGCCTTGATCGAACCGATCTTTGACGCCTGGCGGGCGAGACGGACCGGACCCGGAACGGCAGCCCGGGTGCACGACCTGCGAGAGATCGTCAACGCGATCCTCTACGTCAACCGCACCGGCATCCCGTGGGAGTACCTGCCGCACGACTTTCCGCCGTACAAGACCGTCTACGACTACTACGCGAAGTGGGAAGCCGACGGCACCACCCAGCAGGCCCACGACCTGCTACGCGACAAGACCCGCCGATTCCACGGCCGCCAGGCGGAGCCGGCTGCGGCCGTGGTGGACGCGCAGAGCGTGAAGACTTCAGCAAACGTCGCCGAGACCAGCCAAGGCATCGACGCCGGCAAGAAGATCAAAGGACGCAAGCGCCACCTGATCACCGACACTCTCGGCCTGGTGCTGGCCGTCCTCGTCACCGCCGCCAACGTGCACGACACCACCGGCGGCAAGCTCCTGCTCAACGACCTGGCCGCGGCACATCCCAGCGTGTCCAAGGTCTGGGCCGACGGCGGCTACCAGAACAGCATCTTCAACCACGGCGCCGATCTGGGCATCGATGTCGAGGTGGTGCAGCGGCCACGAGCCAAGGGATTCGAGCCGCTGCCGAAACGGTGGGTTATCGAGCGGACCTTCGGCTGGCTGATGCAGCACCGCCGCCTCACCCGGGATTACGAAGCCCTGCCCCAACGATCACGAGCGGTGATCCATTGGGCCATGGCTAACAAAATGTCCCGCGAACTGACCGGAGAATCCGTACCAACCTGGCGAATCGAAACGGACATCCCACTCATATCCGCGTGAACACTGATCAGATGCTCTCTTACTGATCGTTTCAGAATGAGGTTCGCAGGCGGCGGAAGCATAAGAGGCTGCAGGCCAATTCGAGCAGCCCCTGGTGGAGAACGGCGCGTCGTTCGTATACCTACAACACACGTAGGGCCTGGTCGACGTCGCGCTCACGCCTGGAGAGCGCATGCAGCACGGCTTGGTCGCCGTGCCGGTCCCGGGCGGCGGCAAATAGCACGTCCACCGCGACGGCGAGCGCAGCATCGGGCACTCGGCATGGCGCGTCGACACTGAGCGCGAGGTCATCGAGGTGAACCGCCAGCTCGACGCAACGGGTCTGCAGGTATCCGTCGAGCAACATCTCCTCTCCCGGCCGGCGAAGGACAGCCACCCGCCGATCGGCCGACTCCATGCCCAGCCGCTGCGCCAGCCGCACCCACGCTGCCCGGGCCTGGTCAGCCACGACTGCGGGGCCGGCTGCGGCAGTTTCCTCGCTGCGGGCACGCACCCCGACGTTCAGCGCAGAGTCCGGCAACGACGTATCGGCGAGCCGCGCGTAGTACCGAACCGGTGACACCGGTTCTGCGCCGATTCCCTGACCGTCGAGGAACCACTCGACCTGTAGGACGCTACGCGCAAGGTGGCCGGCCAGCCCACCCACTGACATCCCGGGGAGCACGGATTCGGTCTCCCAGCATCGGGCTACATGCTCTGTGGCCAGCAGGTGCACCGCCTTCTCGGCAGCCTGCAGGTAGGTCTTCCGGATCTCATCAGTCACTCGGGCATCGTCGCAATCTCATCGTCACAGCTGCTGACAGGTCCACGTTGTGGATCGACCCGCCGCCTTGGCCGCCTGGACAGCTCGCCCATGTGGGGAGTGTGGTGGCACGGGAGCGGGTCTGTCTCAGGCCGCGGTCCATTGGTGGGCTTGGTGGGTCCTGGTGGCGGATAGGTCCGCCGCTCGCCGGACCGAATCAGCGGAGGCGGCCAGCAGCGGCAGCCGGACGGCCGGGCTGGGAATACGGCCCTGGGCGTGCAACACCCCCTTGATCACAGTCGGGTTCGGCTCGGCGAAGAGCGCGGCGGACAGCCGGGCCAGCTCGGCTCCCAGCCTGCGGGCCGGTCCGGTGGCGTCGCGCTGCCACAGCGAGATCAGCTCGGCGAAGTCAGCGGTGCGGACGTTGGCCGACGCCAGGATGCCGCCGCGGGCGCCCGCCGCGAGCAGCGGCGAGATGACGGCGTCATCGCCGCCGAGCACCGCGAAGCCCGGTGTCGACGAGCCGAGCAGGTCCATCGCGGCTGCGTCGATCGCACCGGTTGCGTACTTGACCCCGACGATCTGCGGTAGGTGCCTGAGCGCGTTCAGCGTGCTGGTGCTGAGGGGCTGACCGGTGCGGTACGGGATGTCGTAGACGACCAGCGGCAGGCCCCCGTGTTCGGCGAGTGCCGTGAAGTGCGCCAGCGTTCCCGCCTCGCCTGGCCGGGTGTAGGGCGGTGTGGGAACCAGTGCCGCGGCGACGTCACGGCTCTGAGCGAGCTCCCGCAGTGTCGTGATGGCGGCGGCGGTGTCGTTGGTGCCGACGCCGACGATCAGGGGAGCTCCGTGTGCCCGGCAGGCGGCCGAACAGATGCGGACCACGGCCCGCTTCTCCTCGGTGGTCAGCGTGGCGGCCTCTGCGGTGGTGCCCAGGGCAACGAGTCCGCGAGCGCCGCCGGCCGACAGCGCCTCGTCGGCGAGGCGGGCGAGCGCGTCCGGGGCGAGGCGCAGGTCGTCGGTGAACGGGGTTACCAAGGGGACAAACAGGCCGGTGAGGTTGGCTTCGGGCTTCATGCGCCCAGCCTGACCGACATAAACAAGTAGATCCAGTTCATCTTTCTTCGCTTATACATAAGCTGACCTTATGCTCGATGTTCGACGTCTCCACCTGCTGCGCGAACTGGACCGACGCGGCACCATCGCGGCCGTCGCCGAGGCGCTGACCTTCACCGCCTCGGCCGTCTCCCAGCAGCTGAGCGTGCTTGAGCGCGAGGCGGGCGTACCCCTGCTGGAACGAAGTGGCAGACGGGTGGTGCTCACCCCCGCGGGCCGCACCCTCGTCACCCACGCCGATGCCGTCCTCGAACGCCTCGAGCTGGCGGTCTCCGAGCTGGCCGGGGCACGCGAGGGCATCGGCGGGCCGCTGCGGATCGGGACGTTTCCCTCTGGCGGCCCCGCGATCGTGCCCGCCACGCTGGCCGAATTGGCCCAGCGGCATCCCGCGCTGGAACCGATGGTGCAGGAGATCGACTCGGCGCGGGTCTCCGACGGCCTACGCGCCGGCGAACTCGACGTGGCCCTCGTCCACGACTACGACTTCGTGCCCGCCTCCCCGGACACCACGGTCGACCAGGTGCCCCTGTTGGAGGAGCCGATGTACCTGGCCACCGGCGGCGCTGCCGCCACCGGTCGCGTCACCCGCGGCGAAACGCTGGCCGAGCTGCTCGGACCGTGGGCCACGTCTCCATGGATCACGGCCCGGGACGGCACGACCGGTCACGCGATGGCGGTACGCGCCTGTCAGGCGGCCGGTTTCCAGCCGCGCATCCGCCATCAGGTCAACGACTTTCGGACGGTCCTGGCACTGGCCGCCATCGGGCAAGGCGCCGGATTCGTACCGGAGATGGCCACCGCACACGCCCCCGAGGACGTGGTCCTGACCCGGCTGCCCCTCTTCCGCCGCTCGAAGGTCGCCTTCCGTGCGGGCGGCGGCACCCACCCGGCGATCGCAGCATTCGTGGCGGCGGCGCGAACAGCGTGGGTGCCACGGGCCGTGCCTCTTACTGATCGCTTCAGTGCGTTGAGTCGCGGGTCTTGTGCTCAGTGATCTTGTCGGCAGGGTGTCAGGAATGCGTGCTGATCTTGTTCCTGACGACCTGTGGGAGCGGGTGGCCCCGCTGCTGCCGCCCGCTCCCGAACGGCGCCGCTGCTACCCCGGTCGGCTGCGTGTTCCCGACCGAGTGGCGCTCGCGGGCGTCATGTACGTGCTGCGGACCGGTGTCGCGTGGCGCGATGTCCCCGCGGAGACCGTGGGCTGTTCTGGTGTGACGGCCTGGCGTCGGCTGCGGGACTGGACCGGGGCCGGCGTCTGGTCACGCCTGCACGCTGCCCTGCTGGCCGAGCTTCGGCGCGCCGACCTGCTGGACCTGGACGACTGCTCCGTGGACGGGTCGCACGTCCGGGCCCTCAAAGGGGGGATCACGTCGGTCCCTCGCCCGTCGACCGCGCCCGTTCCGGCTCCAAGCAGCACCTGATCGTCGACCGCCACGGAACCCCGCTCGCCGTGACGCTGACCGGCGGGAACCGGCACGACGTCACCCAGCTCCTGCCGCTGCTGGACGCCGTTCCGCCGATTCGGGGTCGGCGGGGACGTCCTCGAACCTCATTCTGAAGCGATCAGTTAGAGGTCGTTTCGTCCCGTTGTTTTATCCCGGGATCGGTTGTTTGGTCTGTGGTGTCGGGTCGCGCCAGGAAATGGTGTTCTCGCTGGTGAGGCGGCGGGCCATG
>NZ_LIVQ01000007.1:0-10929 GCF_001905445.1 Streptomyces sp. CB00455
CGCCGGCGGCCAGCAGGGCGGCGAGAGCACGTCGGGTGGCGAGAGAAGCAGACATGGAGAAGGCCCCTTCAGAGGTCAGCCCTGCCCGGCCTCGTGCAAGCCGGCGGGCTCCGAACAGTTCCCGGCGTGCTGCCGGGGAGCCACACTCTGGCCCCTCTCGGCGCCTGAAAGCCGCTCAATCGCCTCGCATTGCCCAATCCAGACATATCCGTAACTGTCTCTTGAACCGGGCAAAGGGTGCGGCGGCAGTCCGGGTGGCAGTCGGCACGGCGGCCTGGGGCACGTGAGTCGGTGCGCGGCCGCCCGTGCCGCGCCGCCGGTACGCCTGGTGATCGATCGCGAAGATCGTCCGTGCTTCGCCGTGCAGCGCCGGGGGGGGGGCGAGGTCGCCGGAGCAGGACGGCCCGGGTAGGTGCGCTGCTCCGGCGATTCCCTAACGGCGTAGACCCTGGGAGGTCACGCCCTTTCAGGCGGCGGGCCGCCAATAGCCCAGGCTGTTCAGACGCTGCCTGGGCAGGCCGAGGTCCTTGCGCAGGTAGCCGCTCAGGGTGCGCGTGGTCACCGTGTCGCAGGCCAGCCAGACGTACGCCGACTCCACGTCGGGCGCCAGCTGCGGCAATTCGGCGCGGACCCGCTCCACGAGCGCGGCGCCGTCGCCGGAGCGGGGCACGCGCCGTATCTCGTGCAGGTCCGGGTCGAGCCGTACGGGGAGGTCCGCGTCGGAGTCGTGCCGGGTCTCGAACCAGATGGTGGCGGGGGTCCGGGGAAAGGCGTCCAGCAAGGAGTTGATGGCGGGCAGCGAGGCGGGGTCGCCGATGACCAGCAGCCGCTGCGGGGCCGGGGCGGGGACGGCGAAGCCGGTGCCCTGCACGGTGGCGTCCACCGTGTCGCCGGGGGCGGCGGACCGGGCCCAGTCGCTGGCGACGCCTTCGTGCAGGGCGAACTCCAGGGCAAAGGTGCCCGCTTCGGGGTCGGGGTCGACGAGGGTGTAGGCACGCTGATGGGGCTTGCCGTGGTTGCTGAACCAGAGCCGGACCCACATCGTCGGGTGCAGGGACTCGCCGGCCGCCTCGAGCAGACCGCCGTCGGTGAAGGTGATCCTGCGGTAGTCCGGCGTGACCTGCTCCGCGCCCGTGACCGTGAACGTGAAGTCCTTGCCCCGGAACAGCTTGAGGACCACGCCCTCCCAACCCTTGCCGACCGCCATGCCCGCCCCTTCCCCTGCAGTCTGATATTAGGTCAGCCTAACCTAAGATGATCGTGGGGTTGGGAGCCGGTGTCTGCTGACGGCGTTCGTCGCACGGGCCCGCCGCGCGGCCCAGCGCCCGTGCCGCGCCCCCGGGCCCTCCCGGTCGGCCCGGCGTGGGAGGGTCAGGACGGCCGGCGCGGGAGGACCGGGACGGCCCGGCGGTCCGAGGTGCGCCGGGCGGTGCTCACCACCAGTACACGGGGTAGCGGAGGCTGCCCGTGCGGGCGCGGGAAAGGGCGCAGCCCGCGAGGACGAGGAGGAGCGTCGATCCGGCCAGCAGCGGCAGGAAGGTCCTGGGGTCGGGTGCGCTCAGGACGATGACCACGGCGGTCGCGCACGCCGGGGAGTGCGGGGTGCGGGCCACGGTCATCAGGGCCAGGCCGATCCCGGCGGCGACGGCCGCCACCCAAGGGGCGCTGCCCAGAGCGGCCAGGGCCCCGTAACCGACGGCGGAGCACATCAGGTGCCCGGCGATGACGCTGCGGGGCTGGGCCAGCGGCAGGGCGGGAACGCTGTGGACGATCGCCGCGGACGCGGCCAGCGGCGGTATCAGGACCGGCTCGTGGACCACGGCGCCGATGGCCACGAGTGCCAGCATGACGGCGGTGGCGCCGCTGACGCTGTGCAGGGCGGCGCCCGGCGCCGGTGGAGCGGGCGCACGCCCCGCCAGACGGGGCAGTACCCGCAGGGGCGGCCGGCCGGCCCCGGGGCCCGACCCCGACGGCGCCAGGGCCGACGAGCGTGACACGGACTGGGACTGGGACTCGGGCTGGGACTCGGACGGGGGCGATGCTGACGGGGACGCTGACGGCGGCGGAAGTGTGGCGGTCGGGTCGGGGCTCAAAGGATGGCAGCTTCGGGAAACGGGCCGACGGGCGTGCGTCCGACGGCGGTGATCGGCAGGGGCGGGAGCTGCTTCGGCTCGTACCACTGTGACGACCCCCCTGCGATCGGCAGGGCCGGGCACACTGCGGAGGCCCCGGGTCGGGGCGGCCGTGAACTCCCCTGGATCATACGAAGCCCGACAAACCGCGTGGCGGGCAGGTCCCTCCCGCAGCCTCCCCGGCCGAGGCCGCGGCGGCCGCGCGCGGGCGGGACGCCCCGCCCCGGCTGTGGGATGGTTCCCTTGATCCCACCCCCTCCGTACCGGGAGCCGCCATGCATACGCCCGCCCCGGGCCCGCCCGTCCTCCTCGTCCCGCCGCACGGGGACCCCGTCGGCGACGGGCGGATCCGCGTCGTGTGGGCGCTGGAGGACCGCGCCCGCGACCTGGACGCGAACCTGGTCCGACTGGGCCCGTGGGCCGCCATCGGCGAGCACACCGAGACGGTTCTCGGCGTCCTGCTCGTGGTCGTCTCGGGCAGTGGTGAGCTCCGCACCCGGGACTCCGCGCACCCACTCGCGCCCGGATCCGTGGCCTGGCTGCCCGTCGGCACCACGCGCTCCGTGCGCGCCGGCGCCGAAGGTCTCACCTACACCACCGCACACCGCCGCCGGCCGCCTCTGGCCATCCCGACGGCGCCGCACGCCGACGCGGGAGAGCCGGCGTGCCTCCTGGACCGGGTCTGCGCCGCATGCGGACGGCTCGCCACCGAGCGCGACGCCCGCTACTGCGGCCGGTGCGGCACCCCCCTGCCCGACTGACGGCGCCGCCGGCAGCGCAGCCCTCCCGCTACCGCGCCGCCGTGATCTGGTCCAGGGCCCAGCGGGCCCACTCGCGCTTCATCGCGCTGCCCCGCAGGCCGTACTCCAGAACGAGGCGTCCCGAGACGGAGAGGGGGTCACCCGTCCACTCGCGCGAACCGAGGAGTCGTTCCAGCTCCGCGATCTGGCGGTCCTCCTCCTCGGCGAGCCGGGCCAGCTGCTCGCGCGCCTGCTCGGACGGGAGGAAGCCGAGGAAGAAGACCCGCAGCATCCATTCGCTGCGCAGCGGCTGGGGCTGGGCGGGCGTGGTCAGCCAGTGCTGCAGCTCGGCTCGCCCTTCCGGGCGGAGGCTGTACTCCTTGCGGCCCCGGGGGCCTTCGGCGGAGACGTCGACGAGACCGGCGTCGGTCATCCGGGTCAGCTCCCCGTAGACCTGGCTCTGGGTGGCGCGCCACACGTTGGAGAGCGTGGTGTCGAACAGCTTCATCAGGTCGTAGCCGCTGGACGGGCGGTCGGACAGCAGGCCGAGGAGTGCGTGGCGAAGGCTCATGAGTGCCATCGTACCTTCCACTATTGACAGGTCACAAGCAGACGTTCTAACTTCGACATGTCAACACTGGAATGTGGCGCCGGCGTCGGCCGTCCCGCCCCTTCGACGAGAGACGGCACACGACATGAAGTCGAACCCCCTCCTGAGCCTTGCCCCCTGGATCGTCTTCACCCTGGCCGCCGGGAACGGCATCGCCGCCCAGTGGTCCGCGGCCCTGGCCGCCCTGGTGGCACTCGCCGCTGCCGTTCCCTCGATAGCGGCCCGGCGGCCCAAGCTGCTGGATGCCATGGGAATCGTGACCTTCGCCGCCCTCTCCGCCCTCGCATTCGCCGGTGGCCACGGAGCCCAGGACTTCGTCACGGACTACGGCCGCACCGTCGCCACCGGCGCCCTGGCCGTGCTGATCCTCCTCACTCTGCCCGTCATGCCCTTCACCGAGCAGTACGCCCGCGAGGAGGTGCCGCGGGCTGCCTGGGGATCGCCCGTCTTCAAGAGGACCAACCGTCTCTTCTCCGCGGCGTGGGGCGGCGTCTTCGCCCTGATGACCCTCGCCCACCTGGTCGCCTCGGCGGCCCCGCACAGCACGGGCCTGGACGTCGTCTGCAACTGGATCGTCCCCATCGTCGCCGTCCAGCAGATGTTCGCCTTCATGAAGCGCTACCGCGCCCGGCACACCCCCAGCGCCGCCTGACGGTCGTGTCCCGCAGGCCGGGACGCACGTCCGCCCCCGCCCGGGAGGGGCGGGGGCGGACGTGCGCGCGGGGAGGGGCCGGTCCGGCTTCGTGCCGGGCGGTCAGAACGCGAAGACGGCGTTTCCGTTGAAGCTCGCGGACATGACGCACGAGTTGGAGAAGGTGTGCTTCCACGAGACGCGGCTGCCCCGCCAGACTCCGTCCGCGGTCACGGTCACCGGGGCATAGTGCATCGGGCAGGCGCGGTTCGCGTCCGGGGCGGCCAGGAGCGTGTCGAGGGTGCCGGCGGCGGCGGCGAGGGCCGTACAGGCGGCCTGGGGGTCGGGGTGCGTTCCCTGGGCGGTGGGTGCGCAGCTGAGAGTGGACGCACGCACGACGGTGCCCGGGTCCTCTCCCTGGGCAACCGTCAGGACCAAGGCGGACGGGGCGTACAGGCTGCTGGGCTGTGCCCCCGCGATGCCGGTGGCTCCGGCCAGGGTCAGCAGGGCGGCGGCGGAGACGGCAGCGATGCGGTGACGCACGACGGACTCACTTTCAATTCGAAGGATAGGTGGCGTAGTTGGCTTCGATATGCCAACCGGACGTCGCTGAGTCTGTCGGGTGTGAAGGGGGTGCGCACATCGATCACCGATTTACAGACAACCCGTTCGATTATCGGCGACCGAACGATCGTTCTGGCAGCTCAGGCGGTGCGTGTGCCCTTCGCGGTCGCGCGCGAACGGAGGGTCACAGGGGTCGGCGCGGTCGCCCGGGGGCCGTTGACCTGCTGTCGGCCGCGTGCGGTTCACCGAACGTCCACCCAGGCTGACCGGATAGCGACGGTTCAGTCGATCGCGGACCGCGGAGCCGCGGGGCCGGCCGCCGGCGGGGAAGGGGAACGCCCGACTGGAACGCGGACTGCTGCCGCAGTCCATCCTCGACACCTCCACCGTGACGGTCACCGCCCGTTACCTGCCCGGCGCCGAAGGGGCCATGCTCGGGGGCGACTTCCTCGATGTCGTCGAGGATGACGACGGGCTGCTCCACGCCGTCGTCGGCGACGTCAGCGGACACGGCCCCGACGCCGCCGCGCTCGCCGTGCTCCGCCCGACCGGGACGGCCGGCAGCCCTGGCCCCCCGAGGGGAGGGGCCGGGGCTGCGAGGGGCCGGGACCACGAGGCGTCAGCGCGTGGCGCCGAAGTCCTGCGTCCAGTAGTGGCCGGGCTCGGCGAGGCCGATGCCGATCTCCTTGTAGGAGCAGTCGAGGATGTTCCGCTTGTGGCCGGGGCTGTTCATCCAGCCCTCCATGACCTTCGCCGCGGTGCTGTAGCCGTAGGCGACGTTCTCGCCGTACGTCCTCCAGGCGTAACCCGCCCGGGTGATGCGCCCGCCCGGGTCGGAACCGTCGGAGCCGACGTGCGACATGTTGCCGTGCGCGGCCATGTCCGCGCTGTGGTCCTGTGCGGCCTTCGTCAGCTTCGCGTTGACGGTGAGCGCCGGGCACCCGACCGCGGCACGCTCCTGGTTGACGAGCGCGAGCACCTCGGCCTGGGCGCCGGTGGGCGCCGCGGAGCCCGTCGGGGCGGCAGGCGCGGCCGGAGGCCGAACCGGCTTGGCCTGCTTCGCCGGCGCCGGCGCCGGCTGCGGGGTGTCCCCGGTGGCCGGCTGCGCGGGCGGTTCGCCCACAGGCTGTCCGGCCGGCTCCGCCGGCGCCGCCGGGACGGTGTCGGGGGCGGGGGCCACGGGGGCCTCGGCCTCGACGGGGGCCTCCACGGGCTGCTGCGTGCCCGGTGCCCCACGGTGGGCGTCGTGCCAGGGACGGGCCTCGTGACGGGCCGCCGCGGGCCGCGTCGGCCCGGCGCCCTGGGGGCCCAGGCATGCCATGGCGGCGGTGGGGACGCCCACGATGGCCAGTGCCCCGACCGCCACGGCTATTTTCCGGTGGTGCGTCTTCCTACGGTGCTTCTTCATGCGTGACCTCACTCGGTGATCCCGAAGCTCCCGGCGCCGGACCGCGGGGCGCCGGAGGAGCCGCCATTCTTAGAAGGGCGGCATCGGCCTGGCAAGCCCGTGCCGCCCGGCCGCTCCGGCGTGGCGCCGCCGGGCTTGAAACGACCGGGCGGTCGTGCATACCTGCACCGCGGACACTGCGGGTACCACCTGACGCGTCGCTAGAACCAGCTGCCATCGGCGACGTTGCGGAAGCGGAAATGAGAGCCCCTGATTCCGTTTCTGGTCGAGTCGGGCATGTCATTGCCAAAAAGGTGCAAATATCGAAATGTCACTGGGCGGCGAAGTCTCCAGGGTCGCCCGGCCCGGCATGAGGTGTCGTGACGTATGTCACGGTTTCCGGAGGGAACCGCCGGGGCGCCGGGCCTGTGCGCTGGGGGACGGGGGACGGGGGACGGGCGGCGGTCAGGCGAGGTTCAGGTGCAGACGGACGGTGGTGCCGGTGGTGCCGGCGATCCCGGGCTCGACCTCCACCACGTCGCACAGCTGCCGTACCGTCCACAGACCATGGCCGCGGGCCCGCCCCGACTCCGGCGGCATGTACCCCAGCATCCAGTGGCCGTCGACGGAGCCGCCCCGCCCCCCGGAGTCCCTGACGTCGCACACGACCCGGTGGCCGCTGCGCCAGAGCGCGACCTCGCCGGCGCCGCCGCCGTGCTGAACGGCATTGGTGGCCACCTCGTTGACGGCGAAGACCAGCCGGTCCGCCCCGGCGCTCGACATCCCCAACGAGGTGGCCGCGCGCGCGACGAACGGCCGCACGGCGCTCAGGTCGGCGTCGAAGCGCAGGACGGCCCTTCCGTCCGAGGGAACCGGTGAAAGAGTTCGGCCCCAGGCGCCGTCCAGGGGGGCGGCGTAGTGCCCACTGGCCCGTGCGGCAGCGCCCGACACCAGCTGCGGATGGGTGCGCCGGGCATCGGCGACCACCGAGGCCGGCAGCACCCGGGTGTCATAGGGACACACGATCCACGCCGGGCAGTCGGCGAAGGCGACGTTGATGGCCGACTCGTACCGCGTCCACTCATCGGTCTCCAGCACGTCACGGCCGTGCCAGACCGGTTCTCCGATCACCCGCACCCGCTGATGGGGTCCGGCGCCGGTGCGCTCGTCGACGTAACGGTAGTAGGCGGCCAGGGTCCGCCCCGGCGCCCGGTACCACTCGTCGGCCACTATGAACTCCACGTCCCGGGCGGAACTGCCCAACTGCTGGCGCAGCAGGTCGATGTTGGCCTTCGTGGTGACGGCCAGCACCGCATCGTCCTCCTCCAGGCCGTCCAGGCAGAACGGGACGGTGGCGGCCAGGAACTCCTGATCGGATCCGTACACCAGCCCCTGGTGGACGAGGCGCGGTGCCCGCTCCTGCGCCGCGCCGAGCACGTCGCTCACACCGCTCATGCCGGGCCCCCCGCGGGAATGACGACCAAGCCCGGCTGCTGGTCGAAGCCGGCCACGCTAATCACCTGGCACATCAGCGGCGCCAGCCCTTCCACGCGCAGGTGGCGCCCCGGCTCGAACCGCCCGGCGCTGTCGGCCAGGGCGCGCAGACCCGCCAGGTCGATGAATTCCAGAGCGCCCATGTCCACCCGTACGTCTCCCGTCCAGCCCAGTACCGTGTCCAGGGCCTCGGCCAGTGCACCGGTGGTGCGGTAGTCCACCGTGCCGACGACGCGCACCGTCCGCCGCCCTTCGAGGAAGGAGGGCACGATCCGCAGCAGTGCGTCCTCGTACAGGGGATCCGCTTCCACCGTGCCGCGGTGACACCGCTCGAAGGTGTCCAACTGCTCAGGGTCGAACAGGCGGGCGTCGTACTGGCAGAGCGCCGACGCCGGCTGTCCCGCGAACAGTTCGGTGACTTCCCGCTCGTACCAGGACAGCTGCTCGGTGCCGGGGACACCGCGCAGGCTCCAGCTCATCTCTCCGCTGACGCGGAAGCCCGTATAACCCGCCTGGAGGCTCTCCTGGACCTCTCGCCGCAGCGTCACGACCATCGGCTCGCCCTCGAAACGGCCCGACGGGAAGTAGCCGGCACCGGCGGTCAGGACCCGCAACTGCCCACTGGCCTGCGCGGCCTCGGGGCGCGCCCCGGCCGAACGCAGCCAGTCGAGCACCGTGGCAGGATCCTGCCGGTCGGCGAAGTAGAGCACCCGCTCCCCACGCGCCAGACCCTGCGACAGGTACGCCGTGACCACCCGGCGCTGCTCGGCGTCATCGGCGAACGCCAAGCACACATGATCACCGTGCCCCAGCCCCTGGACCGGCAGCTCACTGCCCGGTGCCCTCACCGCTACCTCACAGTCCTCTTCCGATACACGCCCCTGGCATGCCCCCGTCACCCGCTCGAACCAGGTCGCAGACCGCAGATCGCACCACTCTACCGCCCGGCCCCGGGACGTCCGGGCCGTCGTGGGCCCAGCGGGTGCGCCCCGGCCGGCCCCACCGCGCGGGGCGCCACCTGTACGTGCACGCACAGGGCGGCGGCGGACGGGGCGGTGGGGATGCGCATCCGGCGCAGCAGCTCCTGTGTGGTGCGCCGGGTCAGAGTGCTCCGCCAGGCGATGCCGGGGTGGCGCGAGCGCAGGTGCGACAGCGCACGCGTACCGAGACCGCTGGAGCGCAGGCGTTCCTCGATGTCGACGCCGGTGATCACACCCTCGGCGCAGACGGCACAGATCCGGTAGTGGACCTGGCCGACGACCCTGCGCGTGTGCACCAGGAGCAGGCACTCCTCCTCGGCCGCGCCGCCGTCACCCGGTATGCGGGAGGACAGGAACTCGATGTCGCGGTACGCCAGGATCCTGCGGCGCAGCCGGCCGGCGAAGGAGCCCCGGCGGGAGTGCTTCCCGTGAGCCGGGGGAGCCCCGGTGCCGGGCGTCGAGCGGAACAGTGTGCTCGTCGGACGTGCGTGTTCTCCTGGCATGGACCTCGTGTGCCCACTCGGTGGCACTTTGACGCCCACTCGGCAGCGTGCCACCCCGGCCGCACCCGCGCCGGGTCAGCCCAGGGTCCTCATCCGGCGGCGCAGGAGCAGACGGGGCAGGCGGGGAGAGGCCCGGACGAGGGCGGCGGCGGTCAGGCCGACCGCGGCGCCCGCCGCGACGTCGGACGGGTAGTGCGCGCCGCTGTGGATCCGCTCGATCCCCACCAAGAGGGCGGGGACGGCGCAGACGGCCGCGGCCACGGGCCAGGCCGGCGCGACGGCGGTGGTGAAGGCCACGGCGGCTGCCGTGTGCCCGGAAGGGAAGGAAGAACTGTCGGGCCTGTCCTCGACGTCGTCATGGGGGATCCATTCCTTGGGCGGACGCCGCCGGTCGACGAGCTGCTTGGCGACCCCGTTGGACAGCAGTTCCGCCAGGGCCATGCCGCCGATGCCGGCGGCCGCGGCCCGCCGCCCCCTGCGGCCGCCGCCGGCGGCCATGGTGACGGCCGCCGCCCACCACAGCTTGGTGTGCTGGGCCGCGTCCTCGACGGGAGGCAGGACCCGACGTGCCCAGGGAGAGTCCCAGGCGGCCATGTGCCGGGTCAGCCGGCGCTCGTGCTCACGCAGTACGGTCAGGATTTTCATGCCGTGCCACTGCCCCGGGCGCCGCAGTCCACGCACACCCGCCGACCGGCCGCATTGCGGGACCGGGCCCGGTCAGCGGCCGTGGCCCGCGCCCCGCTCCAGCCGCCGGGACGGTCCGCATCACCGCTCTCGCCGAGGGGGATCTGCGGCGCCCCTTCGCCTGGCTGTCCGGGGCGGCCGGCCGGCCGTCCCGGACAGCGGCCTCAGACCAGGTCGAAGCGGTCGAGGTTCATGACCTTGTTCCACGCCGCCACGAAGTCACGCACGAACTTTCCTTCCGCGTCCCGCGACGCGTAGACCTCCGAGATGGCCCGGAGCTGGGCGTGCGAACCGAAGACGAGGTCGACGGCGGAGGCGGTCCACCTCACCTCCCCCGTCGCGCGGTCGCGGCCTTCGAAGACGTTCTCCGCCGCGGCGGACACCTTCCATTGCGTGCCCATGTCGAGCAGGTTGACGAAGAAGTCATTGGTCAGAATTCCCGGCCGGTCGGTGAAGACACCGTGGGCGGAGCCGTTGAAGTTGGTGCCCAGGGCACGCATGCCGCCCATCAGGACCGTCATCTCGGGAGCGGTCAGCGTCAACAGGTTGGCGCGGTCCAGCATGAGCGTCTCGGGCGACAGCTTCTCGTCCGCCTGGACGTAGTTGCGGAACGCGTCCGCCCGGGGTTCGAGCACCGCGAAGGTCTCCACGTCGGTCTGCTCCTGCGAGGCGTCCGTGCGCCCCGGTGCGAAAGGCACCGTGATGTCCTGCCCGGCCCGCTCGGCGGCCTGCTCGACCGCCGCGCACCCACCGAGGACGATCAGGTCGGCGAGCGAGATCTTCACACCGTCGGACCGGGACCCGTTGAACTCCTGCTGGACCTGTTCGAGGGTCCGCAGCGTCTCGGCCACCTCGGGCGCGTCGTTGACCTCCCAGTCCCTCTGCGGCAGGAGCCGCAGCCGTGCCCCGTTGGCCCCGCCGCGCTTGTCGGTGCCGCGGAAGCTCGCCGCCGACGCCCAGGCGGTGGTGACCAGCTGGGACACGGACAGTCCCGAAGCGAGGACCCTGGCCTTCAGGGCGGCGACGTCCTCCTCCCCGACCAGCTCGTGATCGACCGCCGGGACGGGGTCCTGCCACAGCTGCGGCTCGGGAACCCACGGGCCGAGGTAGCGCGAGAGGGGCCCCATGTCGCGGTGCAGCAACTTGTACCAGGCCTTGGCGAACGCCTCCGCGAGCTTGTCCGGGTTCTCGTGGAAGCTCTTCA
>NZ_LIVQ01000007.1:10952-454909 GCF_001905445.1 Streptomyces sp. CB00455
ATCGGCCCGTAGACCGGGTCCACCCGCAGCGCCAGGTCGGTCGTCAGCATCATGGGAGCGTGCCTCTTCGACGGATCATGGGCGTCCGGCACGGTGCCCTGCGCCGACGGGTCCTTGGGGGTCCACTGCTTGGCGCCCGCCGGGCTCGTCGTCAGCTCCCAGTCGTACCTGAAGAGGTTGTCCAGGTACCCGTTGTCCCACTTCGTCGGCTCGGAGGTCCACGCCCCCTCCAGCCCGCTGGTGAGCGTGTGGACACCCGCGCCGCTGCCGCAGGTGTTGCGCCAGCCGAGGCCCTGCTGCTCGACGGGACAGGCCTCGGGCTCCGGACCGATGTACTCGGGACCGACGGCGCCGTGGCACTTGCCGAAGGTGTGCCCGCCGACGATGAGTGCGGCCGTCTCCTCGTCGTTCATCGCCATGCGCCCGAAGGTCTCGCGGATGTCCCTGGCGGCGGCCAGCGGATCCGGATTGCCGTTGGGCCCCTCGGGATTGACGTAGATCAGGCCCATCTGCACGGCACCGAACGGGCCCGTCAGTTCCCGGTCGTCGCCGCTGTAGCGCTCATCGCCGAGCCAGGTGTCCTCCGGCCCCCAGAAGATCTCCTCGGGCTCCCAGATGTCCTCACGGCCGAAGCCGAACCCGAACGTCTTGAACCCCATCGACTCCATGGCGCAGTTGCCGGCGAACACCAGGAGGTCGGCCCAGGAGATCTTCGAGCCGTACTTCTGCTTGACCGGCCACAGCAGGCGGCGCGCCTTGTCGAGGCTCGCGTTGTCCGGCCAGCTGTTGAGGGGCGCGAAGCGCTGGGCGCCGCTGCCGCCGCCACCCCGGCCGTCGGCGATGCGGTACGTCCCGGCGGAATGCCAGCTCATCCGGATGAAAAGCGGCCCGTAGTGGCCGTAGTCGGCCGGCCACCAGTCCTGAGAGGCCGTCATCACCTCGAAGACGTCCCGCTTCAGCGCGTCGACATCGAGCGACGCGAACTGCTCGGCGTAGTCGAAGTGCTCGTCCATCGGATTGGAGCGGGGCGAGTGCTGGTGAAGAACCTGCAGGTCCAGTTGGTTCGGCCACCAGTCCCGGTTCGTCCTTGGCCGGGTCGACGTGGGGGTCGGGGAGGGGATTACCGGGTTCTCGCTGTCGCTGCCGGACACGTCAGTCCTTCTTCCTGTCTCGGTGCTTCCTGCTGTCGGCTGCCTTCTCCTGACGCCGGTCGCCTTGGTGGCACCGAGCGCGGGGACCGCACTCGTGGCACGCCCTGGAGCCCGCCGACTCGATACGCCTTCCCAGAACCGCGGCAGCAACGCGAGACCGGACGGCCGGCGAGATTCCCATCCTCACGCACCGGTGACGCGCGCCACATCATCGACGCGGCCGGGCAGCGCGTGTTCCTCCCGGAGCGGTCCTGCACGGCGCGGGCGCCGGCGACCCGAGCCCGGTGGCGCCGCGCCGCCCGGTCCCGGCACGCTTCACCGCTTCCAGTCCGGAAGCGGGGGCAGGTCGCCGGGCGGCTCGACCGTGAGGGCGCTCCCGTCCGTGCGACCGGCCAGCCAGGCCAGGACCTCGGCCGCCGGGCCGCTCACCAGCGGACCGCGGCCGTCACCGAAGGAATGGACCGCCGGATCCCCCTCCACCCGCAGCCGCAGCGGCGGCATCGCCGGGTCGTGCAGCAGCCGCCCGAGCGTCCGGCGCGTCTCCCGGGCCACGAAGGCGTCCGGCCACTGCGCCGGGGTGTGACCGGCGGCCAGGTCGACGTGGTGGACCTCCAGCTCCCGCAGCAGGCTCCACAGGACGCCCCGCGCCGGCCGCAGGCCCCCGCCGAGCCAACTGACCTCCACGTCCCACTTGTCTCCCGGGTGATCGGCGATCGCCCCCAGGACCCGCCGCAGCGAGGCGTCCAGGTCGCTGCGGATGGCCCCGGCGCCGCGGCGCGCACCTTCTTCGATCTCACGGTCCCGGGTCGCCTCGTCCGGGTACTGCTCCAGGTCGGCGCCGGTGCGGGCGGCGGTCAGCAGCCGTACGCGGGAATCGGCGGCGCGCGCGAGGTGGGTCAGCACGTGCGCGCGGGTCCAGCCGGGGAGCGCACTGGGTGCGTGCACCTGAGGGTCGGTCAGGGCGCCCGCGGTGCGCAGCACGGCATCGGCCGAGGGCGTCAGGAGGGGGAGCAGTTCGGCGGGGTCCGCACGGTGGGCGGTGGGGCGGGATGCACTCATGGCGCATCTCCTTCCCCGCGCCCGCGACCTGACGCCGTGCACGCGCCACGAACGCCCGAACGGCAGGTCCACCGGCCCACTGCCCGCTCTCCTGCGGTGAGCGGCCCCCACCCCGCCGGGGACGGGACGGGCGGTGAGTAGCCTGGTCGTCATCGAAACGACGGGGCGGGCGGGGCGGGGAGCGGCATGCGGCACCAGCAGGTGTTGGACAAACTGGCGGCGCGCGGGCACGTCCGGGCGCTGGACGAGGAACTGGCGCGCTGGGTGGGCGGGCAGATGCTCCTGCCGGGCCTCTCGCACGAGGAACTCGCCCATAGGGTGATCCCCCCGGTGCTCGCCCGGTGGCGCTGCCTGCTCGACTCCGAGGAGGTGCGCCCCGCCACCAAGGACGTGGTCCGGGTGGCGCTCGCGACGCTGCTGCACAAGTACGGCTTCCAGGACGCCGCCGTCACCGCCCAGGCGGTCGCGGCGGTGGACGC
Source organism: Streptomyces sp. CB00455 (assembly GCF_001905445.1). GTDB lineage: Bacteria > Actinomycetota > Actinomycetes > Streptomycetales > Streptomycetaceae > Streptomyces. Next base: position 13,642 of record NZ_LIVQ01000007.1, read on the forward strand.
GCTGAACCGCGCAGTGGTGCTCTCCGACGCGTTCGAGCGCCGGTCCGAGGACATCAAGCAGCTGCTGGGCACGCCGCCCGCCCCGCTGTCCCGGCGCCCGGCCTCAGCCCGGTCCCTCACGTTCCTGCGCGTCGGCGACGTCCTGTCGATCGAGCTGGACGGCGCGTTCCACGCCGCGTACGTGTGGCAGGTGACCGGGCTGAACGAGGCACCGGTGATCGAGTTCTACTGCGGCACCTTCACCCGTCCGCCCGCGCTCGCGGACCTGGCGGGCCGCGAGGCGGCCCGGCCGGGCGGCCGCGCACGTTTCCTGGTCGACGGGCTGACGTACCTCCCCGACCCGGCCCACCAGGTGCGGGCGGTGGCGGCCGCGCACGGACAAGGGCCCCGCGGCGGCGAACCCGGTCCCGCGCAGGGGCTCTACACGATGACGGACATCCTGACGCTCCAGCGGCACATCGGCGAACTGCGCGCTCAGTGATGTGACCGGAAAGGTTCACAGCACGAGCGGCGCCCTCTCGCTTTCCTCTGGGAAAGCCTGCCGCCACGGGCCCCGTTCGGAGCAATGCCGTAGCAGGGCGTCATCCTGCCGGTACGCCACGGCAGCACGGTCCCGGGGCGGCCGGTGCGCCCTCCCCGGGCCCGCCGTCGAGTTGCGGCGGACCCGATCGGGGCGCGGTGTTGGGGAGGGGCACGGGATGAGCGCGGGACATCGAGGTCGCCGCGCGTCGCGTGCCGTACCGCACTGGAGGATTCACCGATGAGCGCTGGAAACGGTTTCCTGAACACCGAGCAGCTGATGACCCTGACGGCCTACGACGCCGAGGGCGAGAAGATCGGCAGCATCGGGCAGGTGTACCGCGACGACGCGACCGGGCGGCCCGAGTGGGTCACCGTCAAGACCGGCTGGTTCGGGATGAAGGAGTCCTTCGTCCCCCTCGCGGGTGCCCGCAGCGACGGCCGGGCCCTGCACGTCCCGCACGTCAAGGACGTCGTCAAGGACGCCCCGCGCGTCGACGCCGACCAGCACCTGGACGCCGCCGAGGAGCACAGGCTCTACCAGCACTACGGCCTGGCCGGTTCCGACGGCAACGGCAAGGCCAAGGGCAACGGCAAGGCCAAGGGGAATGGCAATGGCAACGGCAAGGGGCACCGCACCGCCGTGGACGCACCCGGCATCGCCACGGGGACGTACGTCGACGAGCGGAGTGAAGGCCGCGGCAAGGACGAGCTGATCCGCTCGGAGGAGCGGCTGCACGCGGGCACCACCACCGAGGAAGTCGGCCGCGCCCGCCTGAAGAAGGTCGTCGTCACCGAGAACGTCACCACCACCGTCCCCGTCAGCCACGAGGAGGTCCGGGTCGTGCGCGAGCCCGTCCGCGAGGGCGAGCGCGTACGGGGCGGCATCGGCGGGGCGCAGACGGAGGTGACCCTCCACGCCGAGCGCGCGGTGACGCGCAAGGAGGCCGTGCCCGTCGAGCGCGTGCGCATGGAGACGGACAAGGTCACGGAGCAGCAGGAAGTCTCGGACACCATCCGCAAGGAACAGGTCCGCTACGAGGAGGGCAAGGACTCCCGCCGCGGTGAGGGCCGGAAGGCCCCCCGCCGCTGACGCGACACAGCCCCTCCCGCGCCCGGCCGGCGGCTTCTGCCCCCGGCCGGGCGTTCCTCTGCCGCGGGGGGCCTGTGGGAAGGCCCGGCCCGCTCGCCGGCCGCCGCCGCGCCGGACGGGTGAAGGAACCCTCCCGGTCGCTCTTCTGGCGCCACCTGGGCCGCTGCCCCGCCGTGGCGCGCGGGGGAGTGCCGGCTGTCACGGGTAGAACGGGCACCCAGACGGTTCGGACTTCCGGGGTGATGTCGTGGCGCAGACGGGCGAGCCGAGCGGGACCGGAGGATGCCGCAAAGGGCCCGGGCGCCGCCGGGTGGTGCTGGGGATTGCCGCCGCCGCGCTCGCCTCGTGGCCCTCCGGTTTGAAGACGGCCGCGGCGGCGGAAACCGCCTCAGGCCCCAGCGGCGGGGACGCCTCAGGCTCCGGACCCGGGGGGAGCGGCGGGCTCGACGTACGCGCGGAGAACGCGCTGCCCGGCTCTCCCGACTGGCGGATCACCCGGACCGGTCCGGCGCGCGCCGTCGAGGGCTACGCCGACCGGGTCAGCGTCCGCGCCGGCGAGCCGCTCGCCCTGCGGGTCTCCACGACCTCGCCGTCCTACACCGTCTCGGCCTACCGGATGGGCTGGTACGGCGGCGCCCGGGCCCGACTGGTCTGGCGGTCGGCCGCCCTGCCCGGCATGCGGCAACCGCCGGCCAGGATCGATCCCGGCACCCGCATGGCGCACGCCGCCTGGGAGCCGACGGCGCGGGTGGACACCTCCGGGTGGCCGGAGGGTTGTTACCTGCTGCGCCTGGACACCCGGGACGGGCAGGCCCAGCGCTACGTGCCGGTCACCGTCCGGTCCTCCTCGGCCGCCGGCCGCACGGTCCTGGTCAACGCCGTGGCCACCTGGCAGGCGTACAACCGGTGGGGCGGCGCCGACCTCTACCGGGGGCCGACGGGCAGGAGCGGATCGCGCTCCCTCCAGGTCTCCTTCGACCGCCCGTACGCCAACAGACGGGGGGCCGGGCAGTTCCTGGTGTTCGAGGCGCCCCTGATCGCCCTCGCCGAGCGTCTGGGCCTCCCCCTGGCGTACGCGACGGGGCTGGACGTGGCCCGCGACCCGGGCTTCCTGAGCGGGGCCGCCGCGCTGGTCTCACCGGGCCACGACGAGTACTGGAGTCCCGAGCAGCGCCGCCACGTCACCCGGGCGCGCGACGCGGGGACGAACCTGGCCGTGCTCGGCGCCAACTGCTGCTACCGCCGGGTCCGCTTCGCCGCCTCCCCGGCGGGGCCGGACCGCATCGTCGTCTGCTACAAGGGCGACTACGCCCAGGACCCCGGCTTCCAGCAGGGCTCCGCGCCCACGAACGACTTCCGGCGCGCGCCCGCCCCCGACCCGGAGAGCTCGCTGCTCGGCGTGATGTACGACGGCTACCCGGTCGACGCCCCCTATGTGGTGACCCACCCGGACCACTGGCTCCTGGCCGGTACCGGGGCGCGGGCCGGTGACTCCTTCCCGCACCTGGTGGGGGTCGAGTTCGACCGCGTGAACCCGGCCTTCCCGACGCCGCGCCCGATCGAGGTCCTCGCGCATTCCCCGGTGGTCTGCAAGGGCCGGGCCTCGTACGCGGACACGGCCTACCTGTCCCTGCCGGGCGGCGCCGCGGTCTTCGCGACGGGCACCATGCGCTGGGTCGAGGCCCTGGACGCGAGCGGGCCCGGTGGCGGCAAGGCCAACCACGGCCTGGACGCCCGGGCCGGGCAGTTCACGCGCACGGTCACCGCCAACGTCCTGCGGGCGTTCGCACGGGGGCCGGCCGGGCGGACCAACCCGGCCGAGGACAACCTGGCCGCCGGTGCAGGGGGATGAGGACGCTCCGCCCCGGGGCCGCCTCGCCCTGCTTCCCCGGCCCGCGCATCTTGACCTCTCGCCCCCTCCAGGAGCATGGTGGGAGCGCTCCCACCATGCTTCGTCCGGTACTTCCTTTCCCGGAGCCTCCGTTCCAGGAGGTGCGAGCTCCCGTGCCCTGACACGGGAAGGCAAACGGTTCGCCCCGGACCACGCCGTCGGCGCCCGGGGCGAACCGTCGCCGTCCGGCATCCGAAGCCGGCAGTGGGTCCGGTACGCGCGTCGCATCCTCGGCAGGTCTGCGTCGTTGATTTCAGGTCCCGGCCCGCAACCGAAAGCGAGACCTACGTGAGCAGCCCGATCGGCCTGTCTGAGGAAGGTGCCGGCGCCCTCCAGCGCCTGAAGGACAGGCGGGAGGTCAACACCGTGATCCTCCGTCACGCAGACACACCCCGCGTCCTGGCCGTGGAGTTGGAGGGGAACCTGACCCATGACGAGCTGCTGGAGGCCCTGCCCCCGGACGAGCCGCGCCTGATCGTGCACGAGCTGTCCTTCGCGACCCGGGAGGGCATGCGCAGGCACGAGCGGTTGCTGATCCTGTGGGTGCCACCGGCGGCGGACGGACAAGAGGAGCCCTACACACTCGGCTTCCGCGACCTGAAGGCGTTCCTCACGGGCGTGCACGTCCACCACACGGCCAAGGCGAAGGAGGAGCTGGCTTACCGACGGCTCGTCGCCCTGACCGGTTGACCGGTTGACCAGCTCACCCGCCAGCCGGCCCGGCTGACTGCCGAGACCGTGGCCGTCATCGCGATGGCATCGGGTGGTGCCGCGAAGTGTGCGCCGGGCGCCGCCGCCACAACGGCGGCCGCCTGGTTCGCCGCGGCGCCCCCGCGGCTGCCGGTCCGACGCCACGGCGACCGGCGGGCCTCGGAGCGCACCAGGAGGCCGCGCCAACCCCCTTCAGTCCGTCTCCGGTCCGTCCGGCCCTCCGGCGCCGCCGCCCGCCGACCGGTCTCGCGGTCCGTCCACCGGCATGGTCCAGAAACCGTCGAGGGTGGCCAGCACCAGCCGGCAGACCGTCTCCGGGTCGGCGCCGGCGAGGGGTTCGCGGGCGGCGACCGTCCGCATCAGGCCGATGCCCAGCAGCCAGGCCATGGCCAGGTCGGCTCGCAGGGCGCCGTCGCCGGAGGGGGACAGGCCGGCCAGCACCTTCTGGTACTCCCCGCCCAGCTCCCGCAAGGTCCCGCTCGCCTCGTCCCCACGCCCGACGGACCTCAGGTACACCTCCTGCGAGCGGTCGGCTCCCGCCGCGCTGCGCGTGAGCAGCGAGCGCAGCGCGGTCTCGAAGAGGTCCTGCGGCGCGGTCGCGCGCAGCTGCTCCAGATCGCCCCGGGCGACGACCTCGGTCAGGAGCCTGTGCTTGGAGCCGAAGTAGCGGAAGAGAAGCGCCTGGTTGGCCCCGACGCGCTCGGCTATCGCCCGGACCGTGGTGCGTTCGTAGCCCCTTTCGGCGAACAGGTCAGCGGCGGCTTCGAGCAGCCTGAGACGCGTGCCCGCGGCGTTCCTCGGCCGCTCCGCGGGCTGCGGGGGGCGGGGGGATTCGTCCACGCTCATGGTCCTCTCCGACGGTCCGTCAGGATAACCGCCACGAGGCGTCGTTGACCGGCCGGATGGCTGGTCCTACGTTGCAAGCAGCTGCTTACATCCAGGGAGGCCGCAATGACGACCACCGGCACCACCCCCCTCGCCTACCCCTTCAACACCGCCGAGGGACTCGGGCTCGCCGAGGAGTACGAGCGTGTGCGCGACCGGCCCGGCCTCTTGCGCGTGCAGATGCCGTACGGTGAGCCGGCCTGGCTGGTCACCCGCTACGCGGACGCCCGCCTCGTGCTGGGCGACGCGCGTTTCAGCCGTGCGGCGGGCAGCACCCGCGACGAGCCCCGCCAGTCCGAGGGCCGTACCGACAGCGGGATCCTCGGCATGGACCCGCCCGACCACACCAGGCTCCGGTCCCTGGTGGCCAAGGCGTTCACCGTTCGCCAGGTCGAGAAGCTGCGGCCCCGGGTACGCGCGCTCACCGCCGGGCTGCTCGACGAGCTGGAGGCGGCCGGGCCACCGGTCGACCTCGTCGACCGCTACGCGCTGCCCATCCCGGTGGCCGTGATCTGCCGGCTGCTGGGGGTGCCGGTGGCGGACCGCCCGCGCTTTCGGGTGTGGAGCGACGCCGCGCTGTCGACCAGCTCCCTCACGGCCGAGGAGTTCCACGCCAGCCGCGAGGAACTGCGTTCCTACATGGCGGAGTTGATCGAACTGCACCGCCGGGACCCGCAGGACGACCTGATGACGGCGCTCATCGAGGCCCGGGACGGCGACGACGACCGGCTTTCCGAGCTGGAGCTCATCGACCTGTGCGTGGCGGTCCTGGTGGCCGGGCACGAGACGACGGCGTCCCAGATCCCCAACTTCGTCCTCACCCTCCTCGACCACCCGGACCAGCTCGCGCTGCTGCGGCAGAACCCCGGCCTGATCGGACGGGCGGTGGAGGAGCTGCTGCGTTTCGTGCCGCTCGGCAGCGGGGCCGGGCAGGCCCGGTACGCCACCGAGGACATCGAGGTCGGCGGCACCCTCGTCAGGGCCGGGGACCCGCTGCTGGTCGCGACCGGCGCCGCCAACCGCGACGCACTGCGCTTCACCGCCCCCGGGGTCCTCGACGTCGAACGCCCGGCCAACCAGCACCTCGGTTTCGGCCACGGCGTCCACCACTGCCTGGGGGCGCAGCTGGCCCGCATGGAACTCCAGGAAGCCCTCGGCGCCCTCCTCCTGCGCTTTCCCGGTCTCAAAGTCGTCGGCGACGTCACGTGGAAGACGCAGATGCTGGTGCGCGGGCCGCGCGTCATGCCGATCGGGTGGTGACCGCCGTGACATGGACGGTGCGCGTCGGTCCCGGCCAGTGCCCGGGGTCGGGCATGGCCGCGGTTCTTCGTCTGGATCTTCGCCCGTCTCTTCGCCACCCATGTGCCCCGAGCGCTGCGCCCGCGGCTCGCCGCCTGGCTGGTACAGCCCGTCATCGTCGTTCCCGAGCTGCACGCGTGGATCCAGGGCGGCGTGCACGCCTTCCGGATCCGCCGTCCCGCGCCGCTGCCGCTCGCGGACGACAAACTGGGCTCGATCCGGACGCCGTTCCACCTGATCATGGGCAGGCGCAGTCTGCTCGTGCACCCCACGCGGCAGCTGGAGCGCGTACCACGCAGTGCCTGCCGGGTCAGCGGTCAGGGGCGGTGCCTGCGCCGCGGCGCGCGCCGGTCACACGCTCGTGAGGAGGCCGCCGAGCGGAGCCGGTACCTGCCCGGGGTCGAGCGCCTCCACCAGGAGACGGCCGTAGCGGATCTTTCGACCCTTCTTCGTGCCGAGGAAGCGGCGCAACTGCTGCTGCCGGGGCCGGCCGTGCTGGGCGGGCTGGCGCAGAAAGGTCTGCCAGGCGCGCCGGTCGTCCTCGCCCTCGATGATCTCCTCCACCCGCGGTGTGCCCAGCGTGCGGATGAGTTCGTCCTCCAGGTCCGCCACGCACACGAAGAAGCCCGGCAGCGGCGCCCGGGCCCGCTCCAGTGCGCGGTCGTAGAAGCGCCGTTCGCCTTCGTCGCACAGCCCCGTCAGGCGCAGGCCGAGGCCGGGCGGTCCGAGGAGGCCGGCATAGCGACCGACACTCATCGCCCCGCCCATCGGGACGACGCACACCCCTTCGGCGGCCAGGTCCCGGCCACGCCGTGCGGCCAGTGCCTCGACGGCCGCCAGGTCGCTCGGCCCTTCCAGCAGGACCGCCGTCCGCAGCCCCAGGTGCACGGCGAGCTCGCTCGCCGGCCCGCCAGGGCCCCCGACGGCCCAGCGGCCGACCGCTTCCCGGAACGCGCGCATGTCCGCCATGCAGCGAGTCTGCCCGTCTGCCGCCCGGAACGGCGAGGAATATTCCAGGGCTCCGCCCGGGAACTGTGGAAGACCCGCCCCGTGGCCGCGGCCCCGTTCGATCACCGGCCCGGTGCTCGGCGGCCATGTCGGTCGACGGCTCCGCAGGTCGTGCCGCATGATGCGCACATGGCAGACGACCACGTGATGCTGCACTGCGAGCCCTGCGAGGACTGTGTCAGCGAGGTGGTGCAGCGCGTCACCGGGGGACGGCTGCGCTGGGACTCGTCGTCCTCATGTTCCCGCTACGTCTTCCAGGCCTGCCGCGGTGGCTGGGGCGTGCCGCCGCAGGACGTGCGTGGGCTGATCATCGCCGACGAGGGCACGGTGGCGCTGCCGGTCGGCGGGGCCCACGGCATTCCGCTTCGCCTGCTGCGCGAGCTGTACGGCCTGTCCGTTGCCGAGGTGGCCGCGGCGCGGGCCACGGGCTGGGCTGCCACCCCCGTGGAGGCGGCGTACCTCCGCAGCGCGGCCGCCGCCGTCGGCCGGGGCGAGGACACCGATGAGTTCTCCGGCGCCCGGCCGTCTGCCTCCTCGTAGGCCCGGAAAGTCCGCGGCCGCCCCGGAAAGGGTGAGAAGCGTGAAGTACATGATCCAGATGAACGTGCCGGCCGCCCAGTGGGACGCCGTCATGTCCTCGTACTCCCAGGACGACATGGAGGCCGTGTTCGCCCACATGAGCGCGCTCAACGACGACCTCACCGCCGCCGGCGAATGGGTGGAGGGGCAGGGCCTCGGCGGTCCCGCCCTGGTCAAAACGGTGCGGGCCGGCAGCGACGGACGGCCACACGTGACGGAGGGGCCGGCCCAGGCGGGACACATCCTGGCCGGGTACTGGGTGGTCGACGTCAAGAGCGAGGAGCGGGCCCTGGAGATCGCCGCACGGGCGTCGGCGTGCCCCGGCCCCGGCGGAAAGCCCGGCAGCGACCCGGTCGAGGTGCACCCGATCCCCGAGGGCCCGCCGCAGGCGTGAGCCGACCGGCCGCGGCAGCGGGCCTCTCCGCAACGCGAGGCGGGTCGGTGGCGACAGCGGTCGCAAGGTCCCGGCCGGCGGTGGTGCCGGCGCCGGTGCCAGTGGCAGTGGCATCGGCATCGGCATCGGGCATCGGCACGGGCTAGCGGCGGACCGACCGCCAGATGTGTTCGGGCAGCGCGTCGGCCGCTTCGTTCAGATCGAGGTCCCCTACGGTCAGCCAGCGGCGGACGGCGCCGACGACCGGCCCCATGACGAGGGATTCGATCATCGGGGTCGAGAGTTCGGCGAGTTCCCCGGATTCCCGGTGTGCGTGGATCCAGTGGGCGATCGGTGTCAGCCGGGCTTCCTGGGAGTCCCGGAGCTGCCCCGCGTGGGCCATGGATTCCCGATCCGCGGTGACGGAGTGCATGAGACGGGCCGCGTCCGGGTGGGCCTGGGCGTGGTCCAGGTAGGCCAGGACAACGGCCTGGATACCGGAACGGGCGTCGGTCGCCCGGACCAACGCCGACACGAGTGTCTGCAGCATTTTTCCCAGGGAGCGCTGAGCGAGAGCGGAGACCACGCCGTCCAGACTCCCGAAGTGGTGGTAGATGCTTCCGGAACTGACCCCGCTGGCTTTGGTGATGGTGCCGAGCGTGAGACCGGCCTCTCCCGACTCGGCATAGAGGCGGAGCGCCGCGTCCAGGACCTGTTCGACGGTGGCTTCGCCGCGTTGCTGCTTCGGGCTCATCGGGGGAGGCGTCCTCGGTTTTGTATCGGTGGATCTTCGCGGTCCTCGTCGCCTAAAGCCTAGGACACCGTTTTTGGATCTATTTCCGGAAAAAATTCCAGTCCTGGAGGGGGAACTCCACGCCGGATCGCGCCACTCGCGAAGCGGGCCTGTGATGCACGGTCGCCGCGTGGCGAGCGGCAGTCTACGACCACGACACGCAGAGCGGGAGACGTGACGTATTACGTGGAAGTGCCGGTCGGCGAGGCGGGCGTGCCGGGCCGCAGGACGTGGTCAGGGCCGGGACCGCGGCAGACCGAGCCGTACGGCTACCACGGGGTGTGGGCGCAGATGGTCTTGCCGCCGTCGGCGGTGGGGTCGATGTGGACGTACGTGGTGAGGTGGTCGATCAGGAGCCAGCCCCAGCCGCCGGTGCCGTCCGTGTGGGGCGGCCGGGGCTGCGGCGGGCGCGGGCTCGTGTCGGTGACGCGGACCGCGACGTGATCACGGTGCAGTTCCAGGTGGAGGGTGCAGGGCCCGCTGGTGTGGCGGATCGCGTTGGTGACGAGCTCCGCGACGACCAGGAGTACGCCGTCGGCGTTCTCGGGCCGGGCGGGGGGCCTGACCTGCGCGGCGCGGTGGAGGAAGGCGCGGGTCGCGTCGCGGGCCGATGTCGTGGGCTGACCGGCGCGCGGCAGAGGCGTGTCGAGGACGGGTGTGGCCATTGAGCCTCCTTCCGCCCGGTGGGCTCGTATCCCGCCTGCCCCCTCCCGTGGTCGAAAACCCCCTTTCGCACCGGCGCTGTCGGCGGGATGTCCGCCCGCGCCGCGCACCTGACCCCGGCCGTCAGGAATCCGCCGGTTCTTCGAGGGTGACGGCGTCCAGAGAGCAGATGGTGGCGGACATGTTGGTCTCCATCATGCGCAAGGCGGCCCGGGCCAGCTCCACGTCGATGTGGGCGAGGGCCTCCCGGGGCACGGTGACGTCGAAATGGCGGATGTGCGCGTCCAGCGCGGAGTAGAGGACGCACTGTTCGGTGACCTGCCCGCACATGACGAGCCGTTGGGCTCCGAGCTGTCCCAGCAGGTAGGCCAAGGGGGTTTCGAAGAAGATGGAGTGCCGGGCCTTGACGATGAAGAGCGAGTCCTCGTCCGGCGTGATGGGCTCGACGAGTTCGGGGTGTCGGCCGGCCAGGGCCGCCTCGACGAGTTCGCCGTGGTGGGAGCGCCACTGACCGAAGTTGTCGTTCACGTAGATGACCGGCACCGAGGCGCTCCGGGCGCGTTCGAGCAGTTTCTGTACGGCCGGCAGCATCTCGCGCACGGCCGGGACGAGGGCGTCGGCGTCCTCATGCTCGTAGGTGTTGAGCATGTCGATCACGATGACTGCCGTACCCGTCATGGAGGTACCCGCCTTCCGCGGTGCTGCCGGTCCGTCCGCGCAGGGCGCCCGGTGCGTGCCTGGTTCAGTCGGTGGACAGGGCCTGGAGGAGGTCGCCGACCTGCGGGTCGGGCAGGGCGCGGGCGACGTCCGCCTGGGCGACGATGCCGACGAGGGTGTGCCCGTCGATCACGGGCAGGCGCCGGACCCGGTGCTCGGTCATCGTGCGCAGGATCTCTGCGGCGTCGTCGTCGGCGCCGATGGTGACGGCTTCTCCCTGGGCGAGGTCGCCCGCCCGGCATTCGGCCGGGTCCTTCCCGGCGCCCAGGACCTTCACGACGATGTCGCGGTCGGTCAGCATGCCCTTGAGCTTGTCGTCGGTCCCGCAGATGGGCAGGGCGCCGACGCCCAGCTCGGTCATCTTCTTCGCCGCGTCCAGAACACTGTCCTGGGCGCCGATGCAGGTGACGTCGGAGGTCATGATCTCGCGTGCGGTAGCCATGGGGAATCGGCCTCCAAAATGCTCGAAACGGTTGATTCGGTACACGACGCCTGCCCGGGCACCGGTGGGCCCATGCGCGGCGACGACGAGCGGGAGCGGCGGCTGCCGGGCGCCGCTGCCGGTGGACGCCGCCTTTCCGCCCGGGCCTGCGGCTGTTGCCCGGTACGCCTGCTCCGTTCCCGGACGGCAAGCCTGTTTGCGGCGAGCGTCCTGCCGCGGCGCATGGACCGCAGCGGGACTCGACCCCGCCCGCGGGAGCACCCGCGGGCGCTCCCGCGGCGTGATCGGGCAGACGGGTCAATCCCCCGTTTGGGACGCACGGTTTCGGGTGACATCTGTACGGCCCAGCCCCTACAACTGGAGAAGTCATGCCCGATAAGAACCCGGTGCAGGCGGTCACCGAGAAGATCTCCGGGATCGTGCACGGTGGCGCGGCGGTGGCCGAGGGGCCCGAGGAAGGGATCCCGGGCAAGCCCGGTCCGTTCTCCCCGCAGCCGAGTGAGCCGGAGGAGCCGGTCGAGCCGCTGCCGCCGAAGGCGGACCAGAGCGGTCCGGAGACGGTCAGCCCGACCGGCCAGCCCACCGGCGCGGAACAGGCCAGGCTCGCGCAGAGCGGCGCGTACCTGACCACCGCGCAGGGCACCCGCCTGCCCGACACGGACCACTCGCTCAAGGCGGGCCCGCGGGGACCGGTGCTGCTGCAGGACCACCACCTGCGCGAGAAGCTCATGCACTTCGACCACGAGCGGATCCCGGAGCGCGTGGTCCACGCCCGCGGCGCCGCCGCCCACGGCGTCTTCCAGTCGTACGGCACGGCGTCGGGCGTGTCGAAGGCCGCGTTCCTGGCACCCGACGCGGAGACCCCGGTCTTCGTGCGCTTCTCCACGGTGCTCGGCTCGCGCGGCTCCGCCGACACGGTGCGTGACACGCGCGGCTTCGCCACGAAGTTCTACACCGACGAGGGCGTCTTCGACCTCGTCGGGAACAACATCCCGGTGTTCTTCATCCAGGACGCGATCAAGTTCCCCGACATCATCCACGCCGGCAAACCCCACCCCGACCGGGAGATCCCGCAGGCCCAGAGCGCGCACGACACGTTCTGGGACTTCGTGTCCCTGCACACCGAGGCCACCCACCACACCCTGTGGAACATGTCCGACCGGGGCATCCCCCGCTCCTACCGGATGATGGAGGGCTTCGGCGTCCACACCTTCCGCCTGGTCAACACCGAAGGCGCCACGACGCTGGTCAAGTTCCACTGGAAGCCCAGGCTCGGGGTGCACTCGCTGGTGTGGGAAGAGGCGCAGATCCTCGCGGGCGTCGATCCCGACTTCCACCGCCGGGACCTCTTCGACGCCATCGAGACCGGCGCCTACCCGCAGTGGGAACTGGGCATCCAGACCTTCCCCGACACCCCCGACCAGACCTTCGAGGGCATCGACCTCCTCGACTCCACGAAGATCGTCCCCGAGGAACTGGCGCCCGTGCAACCGGTCGGGCTGCTGACACTGAACGCCAACACGTCGAACTTCTTCGCCGAGACCGAGCAGGTCGCCTTCCACACCGGCCACCTGGTCCCCGGCATCGACGCCACCGACGACCCGCTGCTCGCCGGACGGAACTTCTCCTACCTGGACACCCAGATCACCCGGCTCGGCGGCCCGAACTTCCCGCAACTGCCCATCAACCGCACCCACGCACCCGTCAACGACATGCTCCGCGACGGCATGCACCAGACCGCCGTGCACCGCGGCGTCGCGCCCTACAAGCCCAACAGCCTCGACGGCGGCTGCCCCTTCTTCGCAGGCGCCGACGCCGGCGCGTTCATCGAGGTCCCGGTGGAGGTCCCGGCCGGGCGCAAGGTCCGCGACGCGCCCGCCTCCTACGCCGACCACTTCTCCCAGCCGCGGATGTTCTGGCTCAGCATGAGCCCCGTCGAACGCGAGCACATCATCGCCGCCTACACCTTCGAACTGGCCAAGTGCTATGAGCAGGCCGTCAAGGAACGCACGCTGGCCGTACTGGCCAACATCGACGGCGAGCTGTGCGCCCAGGTCGCGACGGGGCTGGGACTTCCGGTGCCCGCCGCCACCGAGCCACTCGCGGACGTCCGCCCCAGTCCCGCCCTGTCCCAGGTACGCGCCGGCTGGCCGCTCGACGGCCGCGTCATCGGCATCGTCACCGGTGAGGGCGGTGATCTTGCGGGCGTGAGCGAGGTCCGCCAGAGCGTCCTCGACGCCGGTATGGTGCCCCTCGTCATCGCGCCGGCGGGTGGCGTACTGGGCGGCGCCGACGGCGGACCGGTCACCGTCCAGCGCACCTTCGCCACCGCACGCTCGGTGGAGTACGACGCCCTGCTCTTCGCCGGAGTCCCCGCGCCCGGCGCGGACGCCCACGGCGCCCGCGACGCCAAAGCCGGCGACCCCCGGCCCGCGGCCGGCGACCCGCGCGTCCTGCTGCTGCTCGCCGAGGCGTACCGCCACGGCAAGGCGCTGGCCGGCTGGAACGGCGCCGAGGGCCTCTTCGAATCCGCGGGCATCAGTGCCGGCGAACCCGGCGTCGTCGTCGCGCAAAGCGCTCCGGACGCCCTGCGACAGGTCACCGAACTGCTCGCCGCGCACCGCGTCTGGGAACGCTTCCCCACCCTGAGCTGACCCGGCTTGTTACGCGGTCGGTCGTTCGGGAGAGGCGCGGACCCACCCGGGCGGCCGATCGCGGAGGGCGGTTCGCGAAGGGCGGCCTTCGACACCTCCTGGGACCTGCACACCCCCTCGCGAGCGCCCACCCGTGTTGTCCGCCGCCTACGGCCGGTCCACCAGGCTCAGTGTTCCGTACGCTCCGACAGCGCCGTGTAACCGAGCTGCAGGGCATCCGACACGGCCAGGGCGGTGAGGGCCCCGGTCACCGTGCGGGTGGCCTCCGGCCAGATCGCCCGCGCCCCGGTGAAGGTGGTCACGACCCACACGCTCAGGCAGAACGGGCAACTGATCAGCTCGCCCAGCGTGGTGCGACCCGGCTCCTCGCGCGGCGTCTCGTTGAGTTCCGCCGGAGCGCCGGCGCCGTCCACCCGGGTGAAGGGGGCGCGCAGCGGGCGGGTCACCGTCGCCTTGCCGATGAGCCGGCTGAGCCGGAAGGTGGCCGTCGCGGTGAGCAACAGGTCCCAGGGCCCGGGGGAGGCCGGCAGCGGCTGCCCGGCCCGGCGCCGCAGCACCGCCCAGCCGGCCGCGTAACCGGCGAACCCGGCCACCGCGCCAAGGTGCCCGGTGTGGGACCGCAGACCTTGAAGTGTCCCCATCTACATGCCTCGTTCCGCCCGCTCGGGCAATCGTTCCCGTCCTCGTGGACCGTGCGGCACCACGGATGCTGCCGGACGCCTACCCGGAGGCGGCCCGCACACGCCTGCACAGGGCGGCCGGGGCATGCCCGGCCAGCGCCCGCGTATGGAAGCGAAGCCGGCCGGGCAGGGGCCTGCCATGAGGACCCGCAGCCGCCCGCCCGCACGCGGACCCGGGCCCGTCGGACGGCCGCGTCGCCGTGGTCACCGCCGGACCTCCGCGTGACCGACCGACATCGACACCACCGTTCCGGGGAGGAACCATGGCCGTACGCCACCAACTGATCCATGCCACGCCGCACCAGGTGTGGGCCGTGCTGGCCGACGCCTCGCGCTACGCGGACTGGGTGGTGGGCACCAGCGAATCGCGCGTCGCGCGCGGCTTGTGGCCCGAGCTCGGATCCGCTCTGGAGTACACCGTCCGGATCGGACCATGGACGGCTTCCGGCCTCACCGTCGTACGACGGGTGGACGCGCCCGGCGAACTCGAGCTGGAAGTCGACAGCGGCCCCCTCGGGACGGCCCGGGTGGCGATCGAGGTCCGCTCCTGGGGCCGCGAATCCCTGGCCATCGTGGACGAACACCCGCTGCGGGGCATAGGCGGAACGCTCCACAACGCGGCGCTCGACGCACTGATCCAGCTGCGCCACCGCGACATGCTCAAGAGGCTCGCGAGCGTCGTCGAGGAAACCTCCGCGTCCGACGGACACGTACAGGTCTGAAGGGCGGGACCAGGTCTGAGGGCGCCACCCCCCACGACATCCCGTGGCAGCCGGCTCCCCCCTCCGGTCCGCTCAAAGCCGGCAGAGGAGCACCACGGCGGCGGTACAGAGCCCGAACGCCGCCAGTGCCAGGCCGGTCACGCGCCGGCGCAGCCGGACGTAGCGGCGGGTGTATTCCTCTTTGAGTTCCGCGGACCGTGCCACCGTGGCCGCGAGCATGTCCCGGCGCAGGCGCAGGTGGTACTGGGCGAAGCGGTCGCCGATCTCGTCCTGCTCGCCGGGGCCGAGCCAGGTCAGGGCGCGGGCGAACGCCTGTCCTTCCTTACGTGCCTCGCCCAGGGCGGCCTGGCTGATCAGGTATCCCTCGATCCGGGCCAGCCCCGCCGCCGTTTCGTCCGAGCGCTCGCTCATCAGCACGGTCCCCGGCTACTTGGGCTGGTCGGGGTCCTGGCCGGAAACCGCACCGCGGGGTGCGGAGGCCTTGTCCTGGTCGATGACGTCGCGCTTGTGGCCGTCGGCGTAGTCGAAGGCCGCGATGTCGGGGTGGTGGAGGTCGAAGGCAGGCGATTCGGAGCGCACCCGGGGAAGGGTGACGAAGTTGTGCCGGGGCGGGGGGCACGAGGTGGCCCATTCGAGCGATCGTCCGTAGCCCCACGGGTCGTCGACCTGGACGCGGGGCGCGAACTTCGCCGTCTTCCACACGTTGTAGAAGAACGGCAGTGTGGAGGCGCCGAGCAGGAACGCGCCGATGGAGGAGAAGGAGTTCAGCGCGGTGAAGCCGTCGGCGGCGAGGTAGTCGGCGTAGCGGCGGGGCATGCCCTCGGCGCCGAGCCAGTGCTGGACCAGGAAGGTCATGTGGAAGCCCACGAAGAGGGTCCAGAAGTGGATCTTCCCGAGGCGCTCGTCGAGCATCGTGCCGGTCATCTTGGGCCACCAGAAGTAGAACCCGGCGAACATGGCGAAGACGACCGTCCCGAAGACCACGTAGTGGAAGTGCGCGACGACGAAGTAGGAGTCGGTGACGTGGAAGTCCATCGGGGGCGAGGCCAGGATGATGCCGGTCAGACCGCCGAAGAGGAAGGTGACGAGGAAGCCGATGGACCAGAGCATCGGTGTCTCGAAGGAGAGGGACCCCTTCCACATCGTGCCGATCCAGTTGAAGAACTTCACCCCTGTCGGCACCGCGATCAGGAACGTCATGAAGGAGAAGAACGGCAGCAGCACCGCCCCCGTCGCGAACATGTGGTGGGCCCACACGGTCAGGGACAGGCCGGCGATGGAGACCGTGGCACCGATCAGACCGAGGTATCCGAAGATGGGCTTGCGGGAGAACACCGGAATGATCTCGGTGATGATCCCGAAGAACGGCAGCGCGATGATGTAGACCTCCGGGTGCCCGAAGAACCAGAACAGGTGCTGCCAGAGGATGGCGCCGCCGTTCTCCGGGTTGAAGACCTGCGCACCGAAGCGCCGGTCCGCTTCCAGCACCAGCAGCGCCGCCGCCAGGACGGGGAAGGCGAACAGCACGAGGATCGACGTCAGCAGGATGTTCCAGGTGAAGATCGGCATCCGGAACATGGTCATCCCCGGCGCGCGCATGCACACGATCGTGGTCACGAAGTTCACCGAACCCAGGATCGTGCCGAAGCCGGCCAGCGCCAGCCCCATGACCCACATGTCCCCGCCCACGTACGGGGTGCGCTCACCACCGGAGAGCGGCGTGTAGGCGGTCCAGCCGAAGTCGGCCGTGCCTTGCGGCGTGAACAGGCTGCACACCACGATCAGCCCACCGAACAGGAACAGCCAGAACGACAGCATGTTCAGCCGGGGGAACGCCACATCGGGCGCGCCGATCTGCAATGGCATGATGGCATTGGCGAAACCGGCGAAGGTCGGCGTCGCGAAGAACAGCAGCATCACCGTGCCGTGCAGCGTGAACACCTGGTTGTACTGCTCGTTGGAAACGATCTGCATACCCGGCCGGGCCAGCTCCGCCCGCAGCAGCAGCGCCAGCACACCACCGATCACGAAGAACGCGAACGACGCGATCAGATACAAGTGCCCGATCTTCTTGTGGTCCGTGGTCGTCAGCCACGACACGAGCACACTGCCCCTCTTGCGCCCCGGCACCGGGATCGGCGTGACGGGCTCGGTCGACGTCACCATGGACGATTCCTTTGCGTCGGAACACACGAACGGACGTGCCGGACCCCCTCGCAGGGGGGTTACGCCCAGTTGCCTTTTCTACTACGGAAAGTGACCGAATGCGAGGTCGCTGACGCGTGATAGCCCGGTTGGCCTACCGCGGCCCGCGCCTATTCGCCGACGCCCGCACCGGTGGGAACCGGGGGCGCGACCGAGGAGTACGGCGCTGCCGCGCGTGCCCGCCCGCTGACGGGGCAGGCGGCGGGTGAGATGTCAGGCAGGGGGGCCCAGGAGGATTCCATGGCTGTCCACTCCCATCACCGAGCATCCCTCGCCCATCACCGGCCATCCGTTCCGCCGGGCCAGGAGCACGCCTTCCGGCAGGGCATCCACGACCAGGTCCTCGGGCTGATCATGTTCGCCGCCTCCCTGGCGCTGTGGGTGTTCCCGATGGCGACTCACGACGGGTCGAAGGACGCGCAGGTCAACGAGGCGATGATCGGCATGGTCCTGCTGTTCGTCGTCGGGATGAGGCTGTACCGGGGCAGCACCTGGCGCTCCGACGTGCTGGTCGGTGTCGTGGGCCTGTGGCTGATCGCGTCGCCCTTCGTGCTGGGGCTGCAGAAGACCGCCGTGGACAACGGCAACCGCATCCTCGACATCACCGTCGGCATCATCCTCGTGACGACCTCGGCGATCTCGTTGCTGGTGGTGCGCGCCGACCGCCGGGCGGCTGCCTCCGAAGCCGCGCCCCTCGCAGCCGCGACCCCTGGCGGGGGCGGGTAAGGGAGCCTGCGGCAGCGGGGGCCGCATCTCGGGCAGGCCGGCCGCGGCGGCCCCGCGGGGCCGTGCCGGGCGGACAGGAACTCCCGGAACACGCGTGCGGAGCGCGGGTTCTTGCCGCACTGCCACACGCCGTGCGGACAGTAGTCGGTGATGCTGTGGTACAGCGGCTCGTGCTCGGCGATCCACTCCAGCATGCGCCGCATGTACGCGGGGTTGTTGCCGTTGCGGAACAGTCCCCACTCGGGGTAGGAGATCCGCTTGCCGTGTGACTGCGCGAAGTCGACCTGCTGCTGGAGGCCGTAGGGCTGGGAGACCTGCTCGTCGAAGGTGGCGCCGGGCGGCTGGTCGTAGCTGTCCATGCCGATGTCGACGCAGGGGGTCACGGACCACCTGCGGCGGGCCGGGCCAGGCCGCTGATCAGTACTTCGATCCCGAGCGCGAGGCGGGCGGCGGCCGGTCCGGCGGCCAGTTCGGCCGTGCTCGCCGCGAGGTGCGGATGGCGGGCCGGGTCCAGTGTGGCGAGTCGGTCCGTGATCGCGCTGCGGGCGTGCCGTGCGTCCAGGGCCTCCTGGAGGGCACCCGGGCCGTCGCCCCCGACGGCGGCGGCGCCGACCTCGTAGGTCACCGCGCCGATGTGCAGGGCGATCAGGTCGCAGCCCCAGGCGGCGCGCTGCCGGGGGATCCCGCCTGCCAGCAGGAGGCCGAGGATCCGGTCGAAGAGGTCGAGCCAGGCCGGGGTGGTCGGGATGTCCCCGAGCGAGACGCGGCCGATGCCGGGATGGCCGTTGAGCGCGTGCACCACGTCGATGACGAGCGTGACCAGCCGGTCGCTCCAGTCCTCCCCGCCCGTCACGGGGCCGGCGGGCGCGGGTGGGGCCGGCACGTCCGGCAGCGGGACGGTCGCGACGACGGCGTCGAGCATCAGGCGCAGCAGCTCATCACGGTGGGAGACGTAGACGTAGAGCGAAGCGGGGCCGGTGTCGAGCTCCGCGGCCACCTTGCGCATCGTCACCGCGTCCACCCCTTCGCGGCGCAGGACGCGCAGTCCCGCCTCGACGACGGCCGTCTCGCTGAGTGCGGGCTTGGCGGGGCGGGAGCGGGTGCTCTTGCGGGGTGCGGTCTGCATGCCCGGCAGGTTAGCACTTGACAGCGAACGGTGTTCGTAGCGAACGTTGTTCCTGACGAACAGCGTTCGTGGCGAACGTCGTTCGTCCGTGCTGCTTCTCCGTCATGCCCGTGCGACCGACTGCCCCTGGGGGGACACCGCTCATGATCCGCACGCCGCAGCAGCCGCTGCGCCACCCCTATCCACACCGTTGGGCCGTCCTCGCGGTGGTCCTCGCCGCCGAGGTGATGGACCTGCTCGATGCCACCATCACCGGCGTGGCCGCCCCGGCCGTCACCGCCGCCCTCGGCGGCGGCCGGGAGACCGCGCAATGGCTCCAGGCCGCCTACACCCTGCCCTTCGCCGTCCTGCTGATCACCGCGGGCCGGCTCGGCGACCGGTTCGGCCGCCGCCGCCTCTTCCTCATCGGCGCCACAGGTTTCACCCTGGCCTCCGCCCTCTGCGCGCTGGCCCCCGACCCCACCACGCTCCTCGCGGCCCGCGCCGTCCAGGGTGCCTTCGGCGCCCTGCTCCTGCCGCAGGGATTCGGCATCGTCAAGGAGACCTTCCAGGGCCACGAAGTGGCCAAGGCCTTCGGCCTGTTCGGACCCGTGATGGGCCTGTGCGCGGTCGGCGGGCCCGTCCTCGGCGGACTGCTCGCGGGCGCCGACCTGTTCGGGACCGGGTGGCGGGCGGTCTTCCTCGTCAACCTGCCGCTCGGCCTCGCCGCCCTGCTCGGGGCCGCCCGCTGGATCCCGCGCACCGCCCCCGACCCCGGCCCGGGCCTGGACGTACCGAGCATGCTGCTCGCGGGGGCGGCCTCCGCGGCCCTGGTCTACCCCCTGGTCCAGGGGCCCGAACTGGGCTGGCCCGCTTGGAGCTTCGTCCTCCTGGCCGCCGCACCGCCGGCCTTCTGGCTGCTGGCCCGGCTCCAGCACCGCCGGCCGGCCCCGCTGGTCGCCCCCGGCCTGCTCGCCCGCCGCGGCTATACCAGCGGCATCCTGGTCGCCGTCGCCTTCTTCGCCGCCTTCACCGGGCTGATGCTGGTGCTCTCCCTCTTCCTACAGGGGCCGTTGGGCCTCTCCCCGCAAGGCGCCGGCTACGCCATCGCACCGCTGGCCCTGGGCATCGCGGTCAGCGCCGGCCCGGCCGGAGCGCTCGCCCGCCGGCACGGCCGGGTCGTGATCCAGGCCGGCATCGTCCTGACGGCCGGCGGCCTGTGCCTGCTGGCCGTCCTCACCGAGGGCGCGGTGGACGGCTGGCGGCTGCTGCCCGGCACGCTGGTGACCGGGCTGGGGATGGGGCTGGTGATCCCGCCGCTGTTCGACGTGATCCTGGCGGACGTGACCGAAACCGAAGTGGGCTCCGCCTCCGGCGTGCTGAACGCCGTACAGCAACTGGCCAACGCGGTCGGTGTGGCGCTGCTGGTCACCGTCTGGTCGGCCTTCACCGACCACGGCCGCACCCCCGCAACCGCCCTCGCCGGCACCGCCCTGGTGACGGTCGCCCTGCTGGCGGCGGCGCTGGGCCTGTCCGTACGCCTGCCCCGCCACGCCCGCGCATGACCGAGCGCCGCGTCACGGCCCCCTCCACGACGCGGCGCTCCGGCCTCCGCCCTGCTGGACAGTGGCCGCAGCCCGCAGCCCGCAGCCCGCAGCCCGCAGCCCGCAGCCCGCCGCCTGCCGCCTGCCGCCCGTCTCCCGTCTCCCGCCGCCCGTCTCCGGGCAGACCGCAGATCCTCAGCGCTCTGCAGGTCCCGGTCACCGTCCTGATGTCCCGCTTCTCCCGCCGGAGCGTGCTGGCCCTCGCCGGCGTCGTGCTCACCGCGTCCTACCTCGGCTTCCTCGCGGCCGCCTCCCTGCGACACGGCTGGGGCGCCCCGGCCGTCGCCGTGGTGTCCGTGCTCTGCACCATCGGCGAGATCATCTACGCCGGCAGCGCCACCGCGCTCGTCACCGCGCTCGCGCCGGCCCATGTCCTCGGACGCGTCCTCGCCCGCTTCGAGCTCTCGACGGGCTTCGGCCTCGCCGTCTCCCCGGCGGCCATCACCGCTCTCGCCCCCCACGGCCCGGCCGCCCTCTGGGGCACCCTCGCCTCGGCGACGCTCCTTTCCGCGTCCGCCGTTGCCACCGAGAAGGACCAGGAGGTGCAGTTCAGCACTGGCCGCAGCCCGGCGCGGGCAAGCTCGTGAGCCGCCGGCTCTGCGGGGAGTTCCTTCCATGTGACGCCCTTGATGCTCACCCGTTCCTGCCGGGGCGGAACGCTACCGGCGGGTAGTCGTCGGCAATGCCTGATGGCGCAAACGCTGTTGTGCGATGGTCTCTACAGCCCGATGGGGAAGCGGGCCGGGGGAGGCGCGGCATTCATGGTGGATCTCAGTCCCACGCAGTTGCTGATCATCGGTGGCGTCGTGCTGGTCGTCGTCGCCCTTCTGGTGTGGGGGCTGCGGCGCGGTTCGCTCCGGAGCGCCAGCGTCAGGGGGATGGGCATGGGGGCCCGTATCGAAGGCGCGCCGGAGTCCCGGCCGCTGGCCGACCAGACGGTGCAGACGGACGAGGTCAAGGCCAGGTCGTCGCGGTTCAGGATCATGCTCGGTGCGAAGACCTCCTTCAGGAGGTCGAGCTTCAAGAACAGCTTGGTGGAGATCGTGCCCGACGACGCCGGCACCGGGCACCCGGCCCCACCGGAACCGCCCGGTCCCGCATCGGGCCGGGACCCGCGCTGACGCGGCGCAGGCATGCAGGAGGGCCAGAGGGGGCGGGGGGAACGGGTGCCCGGATCAGCAGGCCGGCGTCGGCACGTCGACCGTGCCGAGCAGCTGGAGAGCGCGGCACGTCTCACGGCTCGGGACGGGGAAGGGGAGGGGGCCGGGCGAAGGGATCGCCAGGCGCTGTTCTTCCAAGGGCCGCAGGGCATCGGGAAGTCGTCGTTGCTCTGGGAGATCTACGAGAGGCATGCCGCGGACGGCGCCTACTTCCTCGACCTGCCCCGGATGCCCGCGGAGAACCACGTCCTCGAGCATCTGGCGATGCAGGCGCGCGGGCAGGACGTCGCGGTGCCGAGCTACGAGAACACGCGCACGCGGTTCGCCGAGCAGTCCGCGCAGACGCAGGTGGACTTCACCAACGTCCGACTCCGGAACGGAACGTTCCAGTTGCTTGCCGCGGCCGAGGACCGCACCCTGCGGACCGCCTCGCTCAGCGACGCCCTGCTGGACAACCTGGTCGCCGACGCCCGGAGACCGGTGATCTGCCTCGACGGCTTCGAGGCCTGCGCTCAGCCCATGCGGGACTGGCTCGGCCGGAGTCTGCTGCCGAACCTGCTGTCCAGGAGGGTGGTCAGCGTATTCGTGGCCGGACGTCAGCTGCCGAGCCTGGGCCGCCCGTATGCCGGCGCCGTGCACACGATGGTGCTGCCGCCGTTCGACGTGCAGGCCGTACGGGAGTGGATCGAGGGGCTCGGGTTCGCCAGCCTCAAGGGGGAGGCGGCGGCGATCCACCAGGTGCACGGGGGTGTCCCGGAGTTGCTCGACGAGTTCTTCAAGCTGCACATCGAGCCGGTCGAGGCCGCGTCGGAGCGGGAGCGGGGGCAGACGCGGGAACAGGAACAGGAACAGACTCAGGGGCATCCGGACGGCGGCCGGGACGGGTGACGACATGACGCAGTCCGTGGTCCAGCAGGCCCTGGCCCGCTTCGACCAGCTCCCGGCGGACGAGGCACGGCTGCTCGAAGCGCTGACCGTGCACACGTGGTTCACCGCGGACCTCGCGGCGTACACCGCAGCGGATCTCGACGTCGGCGTGCCGCCCGCGATGTACACCTCCGCTTTCGTCGTTGCGGACCGGGTTCCGTTCGGCGCGTCAGCCCCCGCCGGCGACATCGGTGAGCAGTACGGCGTCCGCCCCGTCCTGCGGACCGCGCTCTACGAGCGCATGCGCGCGGACCGGCCGGCCGCGTACGGGCAGGCCCACCGGATCGCCGCGTCCTACTACCACCAACCGCTGGGCGCACTTCGCGCCGACCGTCTCACCTGGTACGTGCACGAGTTGCGGCACTTGGCGGCCGTGCGGGCCGAGCTGGCGTCGGAGCGGCTGGCCGCATTCGCCCACGCCGCCCTGATCGCCGGGTACGCGGAGGCAGCCGGCCGAGCCGCGACCGTGGTGGCCGACGCCTCCCCGGTGCCCGACGACCGGTTACTGGCGGGGGTCATCAAGGCCCTGGCCGAGATCCTCAACGCGCCGACCAGGGTCGAGCACGGCACGGTCGTGGCACTGGACGGTCTCATCGCCCGCTACAGGGTCCCCTCCGATCCGGCTGCCACCCGTCTCGTGCTGCTCGCGCGCGACCTCGTCACGTACTACACCGAGCGCCCGGAACCGGTCACCTCGCTGACGGCCCTGACGCTCCCGGGGGCGAACGCCACGGTCGACCCGCGCGGCATGCCGGTACTCGGGGGCGAGCTGCGTCTGCTGCAGGACATCGCCGCCCCGTCCAGGGCCATCACGGCCCGCACCCAACGGGTGGCACTGGATTCCACCACCACCGTCCTGCACCAGGTCACGACGAAACTGGCGACCGAGGACCGTGCCGGACGGACCATGGTCCTCGCGGACCTCCTGCCGTGGGACCACGAGGACCGTCTCGAAGGGATGCACCTGAGCGAACGCGGTTCGCGGCCGGTGAACGTGCTGGGACCGAACGAGATGGTCCGTGCCGTCGCGCGGGGCGTCCACCGCCTCCTGGACACCGGCGAGGAACCGGCCGGCAGCTCGACCCGTGCCGAGCTGGTCCGGCGGCTGGGCACCCTGGGCTGGCGCAGCGGGACGGACGAGCTCACGGCCCTCCTGGAGCGGACCCGGCAGGCGCAGGACGTGGACCAGCACCTGCGGCAGCGCGTCGGCGGCCTGATGCGCCACATGCCGGTGGTGGCCCTGCTCGACGTCTATCCGGGCCTGTCCTGCGAGGTGACGTACGAGTACCAGGAGGACTGCACCACGCGGCGTGTGGGCTGGGGCCGCGCCGCCGTGTCGCTCTCCCTGACGCTCCCGCGCGAGGTCCGCAACCGGGTGGAGTTCCTCACTCCCGACGGCCTCGAACCCGCCGGCTTCCGCCAGCGGTCGGGCGACCGGCTCGTACCGGTCCACAGCGAGAGGGGGGCCCGCGCGCCGCAACGGTTCGACGTCGAACGATCCGAGGCGCCGGAGGGGGTCGATGACGACGAGGGCCTGGCCCGGATCGAGGTGGACCTGGGGTTCCGGCCTACGGACCAGGAGTTCCGTGACGTACTGCGCACCAGCATGCTGTGCATGCTGATCTCGGTGGCTGCCCTGGGCCTGCTGTTCATCCTCCGGGGAACCGCGATGTGGACCGTGATCGCGACGGTCGTCGCCTCCATCGGGCTGCTGGTCGATTTCTCGCGGGACAGGATCCACCACCACGGCAGCGAGCCGCTGCATGTTTACACCAGCAAGCCGCTCCGCTTCCTGCGCAACAGCAACGCGGCCATGGCCCTCGCGGCGGCCGCCGTGCCGAACGCCAACGCGGGGGCCGTCTTCGCGAGTCTGATCGTCTCGGGGGTGGCGTTCCTGTACTGCCTGGCCACCTGCGCCGTCGTGACCGGGGTGCGGCGGGCCGCCGCCCGTCCCCTGCCCGAACTCGCCCGGCTCGGCGGCCCCCCGCTGCTCAGCTGACCACGCCGAACGTGGCGGCCTCGGGCAAGGCGGTGTCCGCGGCAGGTGGCCGGCGCCCCGTCCACGAGCGGGAGACAAGGCGCGGACAAGCCTGGTGCCGCCCGGGTCCGCGCACGTCAATGTCTCGAAAACGGGTATGCGCAGTACGTGCACGATCGCCGCCTGCCCTTTTCAGGCGGACTACGGAAAGCGATTCTGATCATGAACCCTTTGCAGAAGGTGCGTCCCCCTCCCGCACGGGCGGAAGCGGGCAGCGACTTCGCCAGGCTCTCCAAGAAGATCCAGGCAGCCGGACTGATGGCCCGGCGTCCCGGCTACTACGCGTGCCGCATCACCGCCGTCACGGGTCTCTATGCCATGGGCTGGGCGGCGTTCGCGCTGATCGGCGACAGCTGGTGGACGCTGCTCGCCGCGGTGTTCCTCGCCTTCGTCTTCGGGCAGGTCGCACTGCTGGCGCACGACGTGGCGCACCGCCAGGTCTTCCGCCTGCGCAGGGCCAGCGCACTGTCCGGGCGGCTCGCGGGAAACCTCGGCATCGGCATGGGATACGGCTGGTGGCAGGACAAGCACACCCGGCACCACGCCAACCCCAACCACGAGGACCTCGATCCCGATCTCGATCCGGACATCCTCGTCTGGACGCAGGACCAGGCCCGCGCCGCGAAAGGACTACCGCGCCTCCTGGGCCGCTCGCAGGCGTTCCTGTTCTTCCCGCTGCTCACGCTCGAAGGGTTCAACCTGCACGTGTCCGGGATCCGCTCGCTGGCGGACAAGTCGCTGGGGAACCGGGCGGCGGAGGGCAGCCTCCTCTTCGCGCACATCGCGGCCTACCTCGGTGCCCTGTTCCTGGTGCTTCCGCCCGGCAAGGCGATCGCCTTCCTGGTCGTCCACCAGTGCCTCTTCGGTGTCTACCTGGGCTCCATCTTCGCTCCGAACCACAAGGGCATGCCGATCCTGCGGGGCGCGGACCGACCCGACTTCCTCCGCCGCCAGGTGCTGACCTCCCGCGACGTGCGCGGCGGCATCGTCACCGACATCGTTCTCGGCGGCCTGAACTACCAGATCGAGCACCACCTCTTCCCGAGCATGCCCAGCCCGCACCTGCGCAGGGCCCAGGCCATCGTGCGCAGCCACTGCCAGGAGCTCGGAATCAGCTATCTGGAGACCAGCCTGATCAACTCCTACCGGCAGACGCTCGCCAGCCTCCACGACGCCGGCGCCCCGATCCGGGAAGCCCGCTCCGCCTGACGCCGCGACACCCGCGCGGCCCGGCCGCGCCCGGGGAAGACCGCGCACGTACGCCGCGCCCGGACGGTCCCGGGCACGGCGTGCGGCAGGTCAGGATGGCTGGACTTGGTCGAAGAGGGCGAGGGCTTCGGCGGGGTCCGGGCTCACAAGGCGTTCCAGACCGGCCATCGTGATCTTCGCCCACCTGCCGGCCCGTGCCCACATCCGTTCCTCGAAGGCGCGGACGGCCTCGTCCAGATCCCCCGGGCCGGTGGCGATGGACTCGGCGAGTTCGGCGCCTTCCAGCATCGCGAGGTTCGCGCCCGCCCCCAACGGGGCCATCAGATGGGCGGCGTCGCCCAGCAGCGTCACCCCCGAGACGTGGGTCCAGGTGTGGGACGCGGGCAGGACGTAGAGGGGGCGGTGGACGAAACCGGTGCCGTGGCGGAGGAGGTCGAGGACGGGAGCGGCCCAGCCGTCGAACAGAGCCAGCAGGCTCGATCGCACGGCCCGGGCGTCGGCCAGATCCAGGTTCGCATGCCAGTCCAGCGGCGCGCGGAACTGGGCGTACACCTTGATGTGGCCGCCGCTGTTGCGCTGGGCGACGAGAGCTCGGTTCACGCCGTACACGCCCACGGAACCGTCGCCGATCAACCGGCCGAGGGCGGGGTGGCGGGTGTCGACGTCGTCCAGGGAGGTCTCCAGGAAGGTGACGCCGGTGTAGTGCGGTGTCACCGGCGAGAGTGCCGGGCGGACCCGGGACCAGGCGCCGTCCGCGCCGACCACGAGGTCGAACGTCTCCTGCCGCCCGTCCGCGAAATGGACCAGTACGCCATCCCGGGTCCCCGGCTCCACCTGCGTCACGGCCCGGCCCCACTGGACGTCGAGAGGGCCGAGCAGCAGGTCACGGAGTTGCCCGCGGTCGATCTCGGGATTGGCCCGGTCATCCGGGCGGGGTCGCCAGTCGCGCAGGACGGTCCCGTCCGTGTCCAGGATGCGCATGGCCTGCCCCTCCGGGCGGGACAGCGCCTGGAACTCCGCCAGCAGTCCCGCCTTGTCCAGCGCGAGCTGGCCCAGCCTTTCCTGCAGGTCCAGCGTGCCGCCCGGGGGGCGCGCGTCGGGAGCGGGATCACGTTCGAGGACGGCGACGGGGTAGCCGTGGCGGTGCATAACACGGGCGAAGGTAAGGCCGGCGGGGCCACTGCCGACCACGGCGATACGACGTCTCATATCGATACACTGTATTTCCCCCCTACGATGCATCGCAAGAGAACGGTGTGACCATGACTCTGTGGGACCGGCCGGAGCCGCCGACTCGCCCCGTGCCGCTCGACCGCGAGCGGATTGTCGCCGCCGCCATCGCCCTGGCCGACGAGGGCGGGCTGGAAGCGGTGTCGTTGCGCAAGGTCGCCGCCCGCCTGAACGCCGGCCCGATGCGGCTGTACGGATACATCTCCACCAAGCCGGAGCTGTTCGACCTCATGGTGGACGAGGTCCAGGCCGAGATTCTCCCCGAGGAGCAGCCCGGTGACTGGCGGGAGGCGCTGCGCATCCTCGCCCACCGCACCAGGCAGGCCGCTCTTCGTCATGAATGGCTGGCCGACCTGCTCGGCGGCCGCCCGACCCTGGGCCCGAACGGCCTCGCCGTGACCGAGGCCATGCTGGCTCCCCTCGAGGGCCTCACCGACATCGACACCGTCCTGCGCGCCGTGGAGACCGTCAGCGCCTACTACACCGGCGCGATCAGGCGCGAGATCGCGAACCTGCGGGCCGAGCGCGCCACCGGCCTGTCCAAGCGAGACTGGCAGCGCGCCTCCGGCCCGCATGTGACGAGAATGCTTGCCACGGGGCACTTCCCGGCGCTGGCCAAGGCCGTGTACGACGGCACGGACGTGGAAGCCGAGACATCCTTCGCGACCGGTCTGGACTGGGTCCTGGACGCCGTGGCCGCCAAACTCACCCGGCCGCCGGCGTGACGCTCGGCTCTCGCCGAAGGTGCGCGAGGCCGGGGTCGCGCGGACCTGACCGGTGGTGAGCGACCCGGAGATGTGCAAAGCCGCTGCTTTGACGGGCCGCGGCGCTCGCGCGGATCGCCTACCCGGGCGCACCCGTGGATGAGCTCGTAGTTTGGGTGTGTGCCCCGATCGCGGCTCCCGTCCGGTTACGGAAAGGAGCGGGGCGGGGCCCTGACGCCGGATGCCCGGACCGCCGTGCGACGGGCCGGTTCACCGGCCACCACACCGTGGATCCGCACGCCGGCGGATCCGTCGAGCGAGGAGTCCCCATGAAGATCGCCCTTTTCGGTGCCACCGGCATGGTCGGCCGGCGCATCGCCGCCGAAGCCGTCCACCGCGGCCACCACGTGGTGGCCGCCTCCCGGTCGGGGAAGGCGCCCCTGACCGACGGCCTGCTGACCGCAGTCGCCGCGGACGCGGGCGCGCAGGAGCAGGTCGCCGAGGTCGTCAGGGATGCGGACGTAGTGGCGTCCGCACTCGTGCCCCTCCGGGACGGCACCGACCCGCGGGAACCCTTCCTGTCGCTGTACCGCGCCTTCCTCACCGGGATCCGGGGCGGCGGGGGACCGCGGGTGGTCGTGGTCGGAGGCGCCGGATCGCTGACCGTGGACGGCGGCACGCCCCTCATGGACACCCCGGGCTTCCCCGCCGACTACAAGCCCGAAGCGCTCGCCCACGCCGGCCTGCTGGCCGCCCTCCGGGACGTCGACGACCTGACCTGGACCTCCGTCTCCCCTGCGGCGATGATCGCCCCCGGCGAGCGGACGGGCCTCTTCCGCGTCGGCGGCGACACCCTCCTCACCGACCGGGACGGCAACAGCGCCATCAGCGCCGAAGACTATGCCGTCGCCTTCGTCAACGAACTCGAACAGGGCAGCCACCCGCACGCGCGCATCAGCGTCGCCTACTGAGCCGCGCCGTCCACCCGTCCCCCCGCTTCGCCGCACACCGGCCGCCGCTTGAGCCCCCGGGGGCGGGGCAGGCGCAGAGCGTGTTCACCCGGCCCGCTTCCCGGCGTGTCCGGACCGGTCGCCGGTTCGGCGCACGACGGTCCGGCCCGGGTCAGTACGCTGCAGTATCCGCAGGACGAGATGGAAAGCCGGAAGGGGGCCAGGTGCGAGCGGCACGGACGTTGGCGACGCTGGACGAGGTCGAGCTCGGTGACCACGTCTGCTGGCGCATGAACCCGGCTTCGGCGTTCGCCGGAGACGCGCGCGGCTATGTGGCCGACGGCGCCCTGTACGGGGACAAGATCGTGGTCGTCGGCTCCACGCCCGCCCCGCGTCACGCGGTGCCGCCGGCTTCGGTGATCCTCGACTTCCCGGCCGCCACCGACACCGATTCCGTCCTGGCCGCCGTACGACGAGAGGCCCGTACCGCGGTCCGCGAGGGCTACCGGTCCGTCCGTGTCCTCGCCGAACGGACGCCCGCGACGGCACCCGGCGGCGCCGAGGAGCTGCTGGCCCAGGAGCTGAAGCTCGACGAGTTCGCCTCGGAGACCGGCGCCATCGTGGTGTGCGCCTTCGAACCGGCGCGCTGGCCGGCGACTACGCTGGACGACGTGGCATGTGTGCATCCGCACGAGATGGGCACACGTGCTGAGCGTCCGGCCTTTCGGATGTTCAGTACGGGCGCCGACAGCTGGAGCGTGGACGGAGTGATCGACTCGGAGTGCGCGCCCGCCTTCAACGGCGCGCTGCGCGCGGCGATACGACGCACGCCCGAGGTGAAGCTGCGCTTCGACACCCTCGACATGATCGACGCCGCGGGCATGCACGCGCTCGTCGACGCTGCCCGCCACCTGCCGGATCGCCGGATCGTGGTGGAAGGCGCCAGCGAGACCGTACGCCTGTGCTGGGAACTCGCGGGCTACGAGACCGCCGGTGTGCCGGTGGTGATGGCCGCATGAGCGCGCCCCTGCCCCCGAAGACGTGCGGCCGGGACGGAACGGCGTTCCGCCACGAGCTCTACCCCTACCGCGGGGACGAGCAGTTCCTCAACGGCACGCTGGGCTTCATCCACGACGCACTGGAAGCCGATGAGGCGGTGGTCGTCGCCGTCCCTTCCGACAAGGCGTCCCTCCTGCGGGACGAGCTGACCGACAAGTCGGCCGTCACCTTCGTCGACACGACGACGGCCGGACCCAACCCCGGCCGGCTCGTCGCCGCCTGGGCGGCCTGGCTGGCCGAGAGGGGAGAAGGAGGCAGGCCGGTACGCGGCATCGGCGAGACCGACTGGCGCCGGACCCGCAGCGCGGCGCACCTGACCGAACTGCGCTACCACGAGTGGCTCTTGAACCGGGCCTTCGCGCAGAGCCCGGCCTGGTCGATGCTGTGCCCCTACGACGCGGCAGATGAGGACAAGGACGCCCTGCAGTCCCTCTCCCGCTGCCACCCGCTGATCCGCCAGGACGGCCAGTACGAGCGCAACGCCGACTACCTCACCGCGCAGGAGTACCCCTTCGAGGCCCTGGCCGGCCCTTGCGATCCGTACCAGGAGCTGAGCTACACGCACGGTGACCTCGGCGCGGTCCGCTCGAAGGTCGCCCAGTGCGCCTCCGACGCGGGCGTCGCGCAAGATCGCCTGCCCAGGCTGGCCGTGGCCGTCACGGAGATCGCGACGAACAGCATCCGCCACGGCGGGGGCGGGGGGACCCTGCGCACCTGGGCGCAGGACTCGACGTTCCTCTGCGAGTTCCGTGACGCCGGCTACATCCGGGACGTGATGGCGGGCCGTACCCGCCCGACCGTCGGCCAGCTCGGCGGCCGAGGCCTGTGGCTCGCGCACCAGCTGTGTGACCTCGTCGAGATCCGCTCCACCCGCGACCGGGGCACCACCATCCGCCTCCACACGGACGTTCCGCAGTAGCGCCGTCCCGCGGTGGGTCGGTCCCTCGGTGGGTCCGTCCCGCGGTGGAGCCGTCCCGTGCCGGCGCGCGCGCCGGTGCGGGCACGCTCCCGGCGTGCCCGCACCGGCCGGCGGCCGCGGCCCGTTCGTGGATCAGAGGCCGGCGGCGTGCGCGACCTTGCGCCAGTCCACGAACTTGAAGTTCGTGTCGGTGCGGGCCTCCCCGTCCGTGTCCGTGCTGCCGGGCGTGTTCGCGCCGTCCTGCACGACCAGGAGCCCCTTCGGGAAACGCTTGCCCAGCGGCGCGCTGGTCACCGCCGCGCCGTCACACTGTTCGGACCCGTCCGGCGCGCCCGCCGCGGCGCCGTTACCGATGCGCAGACTCCGGACGAAGTCGTTGTCGTCGTCACGGTCGAAGACGGCGAAGGTGTTGTCGCCCTGGCTGGAGGCGATCAGATAGCCGTCGTCCTCGGTGTCCTCGGGGTCGCGCCAGATCGTCAGACCCTCCACATCGGCGGCGATGTGCCGGCCGCCGTAACCGGGGTCCGCGCCGGCCGTGCACGCGTCGCTCTGCGCGTCGTAGGTGCCGGGAACTCCGTAGGAGCGCACCTTTTCGATCAGCTCGGCGCCGTCGCGCAGGTCGGCGTCGAGCTTCCAGATCCCCACGTCCTCCTGACCGGCGTACAGGTCACCGCTGTCCGGGTCGATCACCATGCCCTCGACCTGCGGCAGTTCACCGGGCGCGGCGCACGGAGTCCACGTGCTGCCGTTCGGCAGGGTGAACCGGGAAGGCAGGGAGGCGGTGCGGACGAGGCGGTAGCCGACCTTGCCGGACGCCGAGGGGGTCAGCTCGGTCAGCGCGAGCGTGGTGGTGTGCCGGCGGCTCGCGACGGCGTACGCGCGGCCGGTCTTCGGGTCGGTCCAGGTGGCCAGCCCGTAGGCGGTGTGCTGGTCGTCGACCTCCGCCTGGTCGGCCGAGAAGACCAGCGGCGCGGCCGATTCGTCCGTGACGTCGACCAAGGGTGCGGAGGGGCGGGCCGGGTCGATCCGGTAGATGCGCAGCTGGTCGCGGCCGCGGTCCGAGGCGACGGCGACGTCGTAGCGGCGGCCGTCGGGGAAGCGCAGTCCGGTGACCAGGTCGACGTTGTTGAAGCGTCCCGGCTTGCCGCCGGCGCGGGGCGCCGCGGGCGCCGGCAGCGCCTGCACCTCGTGTCCGTCCAGGTCGTACACGCGCAGGCCGCCCTGCTTCGCGGTGGCGATGACCAGGCTGGCGTCGGGGTCGCGGTCGTTGCGCCAGATGGCCGGGTCGTCGGCGTTGGCGTTGCCGCCCGCCTTGTCGTCGAAGAGCGAGGGCGTCTCGGTCGTGGCGGTGACCGTGGGCAGCGGGCCCGTCCGGGGCCGCGGGTCGCCCGAGGCGTACGCGGGCAGGGTTGTCGTCCCGAGGATCACGGCAAGGGCGGCTGCCACGGCCGGACCGCGGTGGGAAAGGGGGCGCACGAGGGCTCCTGGGATGTCGAGGCGGTGCAGGGGGAGAGCACCGGCCGGGTGGGTTCGGAAGGCGAGATCAAACGTCGGCTACCCGCTGGTACCAACGGCCAAGGGGAAATGGCGGGAACGTGTCCGGCGCATGAACCCGGGCGCCGGGACGAACGCCATGACGAGCCGCACCCATTGCGCGGGACGTGCCGGGCAATCCATGGACGCGAACGGGCCGTTCTTGCCGCACGTCACCAGACTTTACTGAACCAATGCTTAACTTAACCGGTTTACTGGACAACGTTGTCAAGGGGCGGCACAGTGTCCTGAACCCAATGCCAGTTCGAGGAGAGGCGGACAAGGATGGTGTACGGAGCACTCGACATCGGCGGCACGAAGATCGCCGGCGCTCTCGTCGACGCCGGCGGGCGGCTGGTGGCCCGGACGCAGCGGGCCACCCCGGCCGGAGGGACGGCGCAGGAACTCATGTCCGCGGTGAGCGCCGTCCTGGACGAGTTGTCGGCCCATCCCGCGTGGACCTCGCTCTCCTGCCTCGGAATCGGCAGCGCCGGCCCCGTCGACACGCGCGCCGGCACGGTGAGCCCCGTCAACATCCCGGCCTGGCGCGCCTTTCCGCTCGTCGACCGGGTCCGCGCCCACCCCGGGATGCCGCCCGGCATGCGGCCCGTCCTGGTCGGTGACGCGGTCGCGATGACAGCGGCCGAGCACTGGCTGGGTGCGGCCAAGGGGGTGGCCAACGCGCTGTGCATGGTGGTCTCGACGGGAGTCGGCGGCGGCCTCGTCCTCGGCGGCGCCCTGCACACCGGAAAGTCGGGGAACGCCGGCCACATCGGTCACATCACCGTGGACCAGAACGGTCCCCTCTGTCCGTGCGGAGCGCGCGGGTGCGTGGAGCGCTTCGCCAGCGGAACCGCCATCACCGCATTCGCCCTGGAGTCCGGCTGGGCCCCGCCGCCCGGTCAGGCTCCGAGCACCGTCGGCGTGGAGGCCGCGGCCCGCCGCGGCGACCTGATCGCCCTCGCCGCCTTCGACCGGGCCGGGCGCGCCCTGGCCGCGGCCATCGCGGCGACGACCGCCCTCGTCGAACTCGACCTCGTCGTCATCGGCGGAGGCGTCGCCCAGGCGGGGGAGGTGCTCTTCGATCCGCTCCGGCACCATCTGGCCGCCTATGCCGTCCTGGACTTCACCCGAGAGGTACGCGTCGTGCCCGCAGCGCTCGCCCTGGACGCCGGGCTGATCGGCGCCGCGGCGGCCGGGGCCGCTGGGGCAGCCGGGGCATCCGCAGTGGCTGGAGGGCCCGGATCGGCCGACGGGGCCGGATCGTACGGAGGCGGCGGATCGTCCGGAGGGGGCGGATCGTCCGGAGGGGGCGGCTCGTCCGGAGGGGGCGGCTCGTCCGGAGGCGGCGGCTCGTCCCGCGGCGGCGGAGCGACAGCCGCACCGGCACCGGCCGGTCCCCCGGCCGGCCACGGTGCGACCGGGCCCTTCGCCTCCCGCCCCTGAGCTCCGACGAACCGGAACCGAAGTCGTGGATCTTCTCCTCAACACCGTCCAGCCCTACGCGTGGGGCTCCGTCACCGCGCTGCCCCGACTGCTGGGCACACCACCCACCGGCCGCCCCCAGGCCGAGCTGTGGATGGGGGCCCACCCGGCCGCGCCGTCACACGTCGACCGCGGCGGCGGCCCTGTGCCGCTCGACGCGGTCATAGCCGCCGACCCGACCGCCGAACTCGGGCCGTCCGCCGTCCGCCATTTCGGCCCCCGCCTGCCCTTCCTGCTGAAGCTGCTCGCGGCCGACGCCCCCCTCTCCGTCCAGGTACACCCCGACCGGTTCCAGGCCGCGGCGGGCTACGCGAGGGAGAACGCCCTGGGCATCCCCCTGGACGCCCGGCACCGCAGCTACCGGGACAGCCACCACAAGCCCGAGATGATCGTCGCCCTCACCGGCTTCCACGGCCTGTGCGGATTCCGGCCGCCCGACCGGTGTGCCGAGCTCCTGGAGGCCCTGGCCGTGCCCGGCCTGGACCCCTTGGCCGGTGTCCTGCGCACCCGTGCCGACGGAGGGGGCCTCAGGGACGTCTTCACCGCGCTCCTGTCCCCACCGCCCGGCCTGCTCGGCGCCGTCGGCGCCGCCGTCCGTCGCCAGGCGCGGCGCGAGGGCCCGCACCGTGCGGACTTCGCCGCATACGAAGCGATCGCCACGGCGCACCCGGGCGATCGGGGACTCCTGCCCGCGCTGATGCTGCGACACGTCCGGCTCGCACCCGGTGAAGCGCTCTTCCTCGGCGCCGGGATCCCGCACGCCTACCTCTCCGGGCTCGGCGTGGAGGTCATGGCGTGCTCCGACAACGTCCTGCGGTGCGGACTGACGGACAAGCACGTCGACCTCCCCGAGCTGCTGAAGGTGGTCCGCTTCACCTCGTCGGCGACTCCCGTCCTGACCCCCCGCCCGGGCGAGGACCGGGGCGAACTGCTCTACCCCGCACCCGTCGCCGACTTCCGCCTCTCGAAGCTGCACTCGCGCGCCGGTGAGGTCCCAAGGACGCTGGGAGCCGGCGCCCCGCAGATCATCCTGTGCACCGAGGGGGAGATCCGCCTGCACGGCGACGGCGCCTCCCTGCGGATCGGGCCCGGCCGCTCCGTCTACGTCCCCGCCCGCGAACGGGTGGCGGTAACGGGTGACGGAACGGCCTTCCGGGCCACCATCGCGTCCGGCGACGGCCCGGCAGCGCGCCGGGGGAGCCGGGGAAGCAGAACCGCCCACTGAACTTAATCGGTTCCGTACGGACTATTGTCCGGGCTTCCTCACCCCCTTAGCGTCGTATCCAGTGCCCGACCGCTTCCTGTCGCCCTACCGGTGCGCGCATAGGAATCCGTATGAATCCCGAGGCATCGGTAGGGCTAAAACGGATCGGTATTCCCCTGCCCGATTCGCTGGGGAAACGGAAATGTATCGGGCACTTGCGGCACCATCCGATTTCCTGCCGAGAGCCGTAGGCCGGCGCGCCGGCGGCCGTGGCGCAGGCACGAGCGAGTTGGGAGCACCACATGAGGAGAACAGCCACCGCGGCGGGGACGCTGCTGGCGATCGCCGCCGCGACGATGGCGACCGGACCCGTCGCCGCCGACGCAGCCGACCGGGAAGCCGCCCCAGGCTTCCACGTGGTCGACGGCCGGCTCCAGGACGCCAACGGCCAGGACTTCGTCTTCCGCGGCGTGAACCACGCACACACCTGGTACCCGTCCAGGACCGCGAAGGCGCTCGCCGACACCAAGGCGCTCGGCGCGAATTCCGCGCGGGTCGTGCTCAGCACGGGCCACCGCTGGACGAAGAACAGCGCCGCCGACGTCGCGGACATCGTCGCGCAGTGCAAGGCGAACAGACTCGTCTGCGTCCTGGAGGCCCACGACACCACCGGCTACGGCGAGCAGAGCGGCGCCGTCTCCCTCTCCGAAGCGGTCGCCTACTGGCTGGAGGTCGCCGACGCCGTCAAGGGGCAGGAAAATTACATCGTCATCAACCTCGGCAACGAGCCGTACGGCAACTCCGGCTACACCGCCTGGACGCAGGACACCAAGGACGCGCTCACGCGACTGCGCGCAGCCGGCTTCGAGCACACGCTCATGGTCGACGCCCCCAACTGGGGTCAGGACTGGTCGAACACCATGCGGGACAACGCGCCGGCCGTCCTCGCGGTCGACCCCCGGCGCAACACCGTGTTCTCCATCCACATGTACGGCGTCTACGACACGGCGACCGGGGTGCGGTCCTACCTGAACAGCTTCGTGGCCCGCGGACTGCCGGTCGTGGTCGGCGAGTTCGGCAACGACCACTCGGACGGCAACCCCGACGAGGACGCCATCATGGAGACCGCCCAGCAGCTGCACCTCGGCTACCTGGGCTGGTCCTGGAGCGGAAACGGCGGCGGCGTCGAATACCTGGACCTGGCCGGCGGCTTCGACGCGGGCCGGCTCACCCCTTGGGGTCAGCGCCTCTTCAACGGCGCCGACGGCATCCGGCAGACCTCCCGCGAGGCAAGCGTCTACGGCGGTACCGGCGGAGGCGACACCCACGCGCCCTCCGCCCCGGGCGCGCCCACCGCATCCGCCGTGACCTCCACCGGGGCCCGGCTGAGCTGGCCCGCCGCCACGGACGACACCGGAGTCACCGGCTACGACGTCGTCCGGGTCAGTGGCGCCCAGGAGGCGCCGCTCGCCACCACCCCCACCACGACCGCCGTTCTCACCGGGCTCGCTCCGGGCACGTCCTACGGCTTCGCCGTCTACGCCCGCGACGCCGCCGGGAACCGCTCCCCGCGCTCGGCGGCCGTCACCGTCACCACCCCCGCCGGGCCCGCCACCGGCAGCTGCACCGTCGACTACCGGCTTCAGGACTGGGGGAGCGGCTTCAACGCCTACGTGACCATCCGCAACACCGCCGGCCAGGACGTGAAGGGCTGGCAGCTCGACTTCTCCTTCCCCGGCGGCCAAAGGGTCACCTCCGCGTGGAACGCCAAGGTCCTCCAGCAGGACGACCGGGTACGTGTCACTCACGAGCCCTGGACCGAGACCATTCCCGCAGGCGGCGCCGTGGACTTCGGCATCGGCGCTTCGTCCACCGGCGCCAACGGGGTCCCCGCCACCTTCAGCCTCAACGGCACGCCCTGCACCAAGGGCTGAACGAGCCGCGCCCACCCCCGTCCGGCCGCGCCCCGCATCCGATCCGGCGCGGCCGGCCGTACGCCATGCGCCGCACGCCCCGCATGACACGCCACGCGCCGTGCATCGCCCGCGCCCCCCTCCGCACCCGCACGAGAGAGCCGACCATGCCGTACACCGATCTGCCCGCCGGCCATCCGGCCGCCCGCACCCCCCTCCCCGAGGAGCCGGCGGACTTCGACGCCTTCTGGGCGCAGAGCCTGCGTCTCTCCCGCGACGCCGGCGGGGAGGTGCGCCTGCGCCCCGCCGCGGACTGGCCACTGACCAGCGTGGACGTGTACGACGTCCGGTTTCCCGGCTGGCGGGGCCAGCCCGTCGCCGCCTGGTTCCTGGTGCCCACCGCGGCCGAGGGGCCCCTGCCGACGGTGATCACGTTCATCGGCTACAGCGGCGGACGGGGACTGCCCACCGACCACCTGCTGTACGCCTCCGCCGGATACGCCCACCTCGTCGTCGACAACCGGGGCCAGGGCCACGACACCCCCGACCCGCACGAAGGCACCGGCACCCAGTGGGTCCACGGCTTCATGACCCGCGGCATCGAGGATCCGCACCACCACTACTACCGTCGGCTGATCACCGACTGCGTCCGCTCGGTGGACACGGCCGCATCCCTGCCGCACGTCGACGCCGACCGGATCGTCGTCCAGGGCGCGAGCCAGGGCGGCGGACTCGTCCTCGCCGTCGCCGGCCTGGCGGGCAGGGCCGTCGCGGCGGCCCTGCCCGACGTCCCCTTCCTCTGCCACATCCGGCGCGGGGCCGAGACCGCGACCGAGGGGCCGTACACGGAGCTGACCGACCACGTGCGCCACCACGCGCGCCGTGATCCCGACCGGGTCTTCGCCACGCTCGGCTACTTCGACGGCGTGCACTTCGCCCGCCGGGCCACCGCCCCCGCGCTCTTCAGCCTGGGCCTGATGGACCCGGTCTGCCCGCCCTCCACCGTCTACGCCGCCTACCACCGTTACGCGGGGGACAAGGCCGTCACGGAGTGGCCCTTCGCCGACCACGCCGGAGGGCAGGGGGCGACGGGCGTCGAGCACCTGCACTGGCTCCGTGCCCGGGCTCTCGCGCCCGCTACCCGCGCCCCGGAGGTCCCGTGGACCCCCGGATGGTGAGGGAGGGCGTCGGCACCTGCAGTGCCCCGCTGTGCGTCCCCGCGATCACCCCGAACAAGGCGCGCGCGACCTGCTCACCGAACCGGTGCACGTCGTGGCTCATGGCCGAAAGGGGCGGGTGGGTGAGCCGGCACAGCTGGGAGTCGTCCCACGCGAGGAGCGACACGTCGTGCGGCACCCCGAGGCCCATCTCCTGCGCCACAGCGGCGCCCGCGACCGCCATGATGTCGTTGTCGTACACGATCGCGGTCGGCCGGTCAGGAGCCATCAGCAGGCCGCGTGTCGCCCGGGCCCCCTCCTCGCCGGCGAACCCGGTCGAGACCTGGCGGTGGCCGCTGAGACCGAGTTCGGCCATGGTGGCCTCGAAGGCCGCGGCCCGGATGCCGCTGTGCCCGAGGCCGGCGGGGCCGCCCACCCGCGCGATGCGCCGGTGGCCGAGCGCTGCCAAGTAGCGCACGGCGTCGGCTGCCGCCGTGCCGTCGTCCGTCCACACCGAGGGGAAGCCGCCGGTCAGCGACGGGTGCCCCACCGCGACCGCCGGCAGCCCGATGGCGCGGAGCGCCGGGACGCGGGGGTCGTCCTCGTGGAAGTCGACGAGGATGGCGCCGCCGATCACGGTGCCGCGCCACCACCCCTCGTAGAGCGAGATCTCCTCGTCGAGGTCCCGCACCAGACGCAGCAACAAGGAGCACGACCGCTGTGCCAGGACGCTCTCGATGCCCGAGATGAACTCCATGTAGAAGGGTTCGAGGCCGAGCATCCGCGCCGGACGGCAGATCGCCAGGCCCACGATGGCGACCCGGCGGCTGGACAGGCTCCGCGCGGTCTGGTGCGGACTCCAGCCCAGCTCACGGGCGACCTCGAAGATCCGCTCGCGGGTCCTCTGCGAGACCCCCGGCCGGTCGTTGAAGGCCATCGAGACGGCGCCTTTGGAGACTCCGGCCCGCGCGGCGACGTCGTTGATGGTGACGCGGGCAGCGGGGGTGCTCACGCCGGTGCCACGCTGAACAGCGCGTCCCGCACGGCGGACACACCCGCGTCCGCCCAGCCCGCCCAGCCCGTCACCCGGATCCGCGCCTCCTCGCCGGGGAGCAGGGTCAGCAGACCGCGGTCCGCGTGCGCCTCGGGATCCAGCCGGTCGGGTTGCAGGAG
Organism: Streptomyces sp. CB00455; assembly: GCF_001905445.1. Lineage (GTDB taxonomy): Bacteria > Actinomycetota > Actinomycetes > Streptomycetales > Streptomycetaceae > Streptomyces. Next base: position 52,972 of record NZ_LIVQ01000007.1, read on the forward strand.
GAGGTCGCGCACCAGGCTCCGGGCCGTGACCACCACCTGCACGGCGCCGCTGTCGGCGCAGGTCGCCAGACGGACGTCGTAGTCGGCCGACGGGTAGGCGAATTCCGCGTCGGTCACCGGGAAGTGGACCGCGCGCAGCCCGTCGGCGTCGGCGACGAGGAACTCCTTGACCGATCCCGGCGCGGGCACCAGGCCGGCCGGCAGCGCGGGCCTGACGACGGACCGCGCTGCGGCCTCGACCTCGACGACGGCTCCGCGCAGGACACGGCCGTCCGCAGCGATCCGGCGCAGGGTGACTTCCGTGCGCCAGGTCGTGCCGGACTGGTTGTCGACCGCGAGCAGCGGCCCGTCCGCGCCGGGCACCAGGCTCAGCAGCCGGTCGGCGTACACCCGCCGCAGCTCGTGGTAGAGCGGCTTGGGGCGGCCGTCGCCGTCGATCGCGGCCCAGGAACTGACCGGCCAGCAGTCGTTGAGCTGCCACACCACCGTGCCGGCGCACACCGGCCAGTTGGCCCGCCAGTGTTCGATCCCGGCCGCCACGGCCCGCGCCTGGACGACTTGGGCGAGGTAGTGCCACCGGTCGAAGTCGCCCTCGGGCAGCGGGAAGTGGCGGGCGATGCCCCGGTTCAGCTTGCCGTTGCCGTCCTCGGCCTTCTGGTGGTGCAGCATGCCGGGGGAGTCCGGCGCGAGTTCCTCGCCGGGCAGGGCGCGGCGCAGCGTCGCGAGGGCGGGCGGGGCCTGCCAGCCGAACTCGGCGACGAAGCGCGGCACGCTCGCCCGGTAGTCGGCGTAGTCCTGACGGTTCCACACCTCCCACGAGTGGTGCGTGCCGTGGCGCGGGTCGTTGGGGTGGTGGTCCCAGGAACCCGACCAGGGGCTGCCCGCCGTGTACGGGCGGGTGGGGTCCAGTTCGGCGACGATCCGCGGCAGCACCCCCAGGTAGTACCCCTCCCCCCAGGAATCGCCGGCGAGCGGCCCCTCCCAGTCCCAGTCCCGGAAGCCCCACAGGGTCTCGTTGTTGCCGTTCCACAGGACCAGGCTGGGGTGAGGCATCAGACGCACGACGTTGTCGCGTGCCTCTGCCTCGACCTCACCGCGCAGCGGCTGTTCCTCCGGGTAGGCGGCGCAGGCGAAGAGGAAGTCCTGCCACACCATCAGGCCGAGCTCGTCGCAGATGTCGTAGAAGACGTCGTCCTCGTAGATGCCGCCGCCCCACACGCGGAGCAGGTCGACATTGGCATCGGCCGCCTGCGCCAGCCGGGTCCGGTAGCGTTCGGGCGTCATCCGGGCGGGCAGGACGTCGCCGGGGATCCAGTTGACCCCGCGCGCGAAGATCCGTACGCCGTTGACGACGAAGGTGCAGCCGGTGCCGTGCTCGTCCGGGGAACGGTCCAGCTCGACCGTACGGAAGCCGATCCGGCGATGCCACATGTCGAGCGGGATGCCCCCGTGCCCGTCCGCGTGCCCGCCCGCGTGCCCGGCTCCCTCTCCGTGCCCGCCGCCGTCCAGCAGAGTCAGGTCGAGGTCGTGCAGCGGCTGGTCGCCGTAGCCGCGGGGCCACCACAGGGCCGGGTCCGGCACGTCCCACCGCAGTACGGCCTCGTCGCCTTCGAAGGTGACCTCGGCACTCGTGCCCGCCGTGCTCGCGCGCAGGACCAGGGGGCGGTCCGCACCCGTCTCGGTACGGTCGACGACCACCCGCAGTTCGACGTGACCGGTCGTCCCCTCGACGGTGACCAGGGGGCGGACGCGGGCGAGCCGCGCGGTCGACCAGCGCTCCAGGCGGACCGGGCGCCACATGCCAGCAGTGACCACGGTGGGGCCCCAGTCCCACCCGAAACTGCTGGCCATCTTGCGGATGTACTGGAACGGTCCGGGATAGACGTTGGGCCGTGCACCGGTCAGGGCGCGGACACGGTCCGCCTCCTCGTACGCGGAGCCGAAGCGGACTTCGAGCGCGCCGGTGAGCCCCGTGACGTCGAAGCGGTGGACGCGGTGCATGTTGCGCGTCGTGCCGAGGACCCGGCCGGCGAGGGTGATCTCGGCGGCGGTGTCCAGGCCGTCGAAGACCAGGTCGGTCCGTTCGTGCGGGCCGTCGAACCGGGGCAGTTCGGTGAGGTAGGTCCAGGCCCGCCTGCCGACCCAGGCGGTCTCGGTCTCGTTCCGGCCGAGGAACGGGTCGGGTATGACCTCGGCGGTGAGCAGGTCGCCGTGGACACAGCCGGGCACGCGGGCCGGGAGCAGCGCCTCGCCGTGGCGCAGGCGCCAGCCCTCGGTCAGCTCGGTGACGTCCTTCATGGTGTGCGGCTCCAATCGCCCAAGGCGGGGGTGCGGGTGAACGACGCGGGACAACTTAGCCGCGCCGGAGAGCACTGTCCATGAACCGGTAAAGCTCGACCGGATGACATCCGACGCCATGTGAAGAAAGGGAATCGCTCACTGAGTTGGGCGATCGGGTGGCGGATGCGGTAACGATTATGCATCGTGCCGGGAACCTCCACTTTACCGGTTCACCAAGTCCCTGGCATAGTGCCGACATCCCACCCGCAGACCTGAGCCGTAACCCAGAAGGAGTTGGGCGCATGGGGAAGACGAAGGCGTTCACGGGCACGCTTCTCACCGTCGCGGTACTGACCGTGGCGGGATGCGCCGGAGGCGGCAGCGCCTCCGGCGAGACGGCGGCGGCCCCCGCGGACCCGAGCGCCGTATCGGGCAAGATCAAGGTTCTGACCCACCGCACGGACCTCGTCCACAACGGGGCGCTGGAGCAGTACGCGGCGGCCTTCCACAGGATCTACCCCAAGGTGCAGGTCTCGTTCGAGGGCCTCACCGACTACGAGGGGGAGGTGAAGATCCGCATGAACACCACCGCCTACGGTGACGTCCTGATGATTCCCGGCGCCGTCGCCAAGAACGACTACCCGAAGTTCTTCGCCCCGCTCGGGACGGCCGACCGGCTGTCGGAGAAGTACCGGTTCAGCGACAAGAGCGAGGTGGGGGGCAAGGTCTACGGCATCGCCCAGTTCGGCACGGCCAACGGCTTCGTCTACAACAAGGCGGTGTGGAAGAAGGCCGGGATCAGCGCGTGGCCGAAGACCCCCCAGGAGTTCACCGCCGCGCTGGCGGCGATCAAGGACAAGACGGAAGCCGTCCCGTACTACACGAACTTCAAGGACGGCTGGCCGATGGTCCAGTGGACGTCGAACATCGGGTCGGTGACCTGTGACGCGAAGGCGGGCGACAAGCTGGCCGGTCCGGTCTCCCCCTGGACGGCGGGAAGCGAACTCCATACGAGCGACGCGCTGTTGTACGACGTGGTCAAGCAGGGGCTGTCGGAGAAGGACCCCACCACCACGAACTGGGAAACCTCCAAGGGGCTGCTCGCCCGGGGCGGGATCGGCACGATGATGCTGGGCTCCTGGTCACTCACGCAGATGCACGCGGCGGCCGGGGAAGCCGGCGGCGCCGCCTCGGACATAGGCTTCATGCCGTTCCCCGTCCAGAAGGACGGAAAGTTCTGCGCCACGCTGGTCTCGGACTACCAGCAGGCCGTCAGCGCCCACTCCCGGAACAAGGCGGCGGCCCGGGCCTGGATCGACTGGTTCACGGAGAAGTCCGGCTACTCGGAGCGCGAGGGTGCGGTATCGGCCGTGAAGGCCGCACCCATGCCGAGCACCCTCGCGGAGTTCGTTGACAACGATGTCATGTTCGTGGAGCGCTCCGAGGCGGAGACCGGAAGGGTCAACGCGATCGACAACGCGGCCGAGATCGGTCTGAACAAGCCCGACTACCGGCAGAAGTTGATCGACACGGCGCGCGGAGTCCAGAAGGGAAGCCTGGAGGACTTCTTCGCCGATCTCGACAAGAGGTGGGACGAGGCGGCGAAGACCGCCGGCTCCTGACTCCGGCGGTCCCGGGCCCGGGCCCCGGCCGTCCGGCACCGGCCGTCCGGGGACCCCTGTCCTTCTGCGAGCGCGGACGCGGATGCGGACGCGGAAGCGAGCGCGGACGCGGATACGAAAGGCTGACATGACCGAGACAACCCACACCGGCTCCGGGACCGTCCCGCGCCCGAAGCACCCGGGTGCGAAAGCCCGCAGGACGGCGCACGGTTCGGATCCCACGCCGGCGCGACCCCCCGGTGGCGGCCCGGGCGCGCCGGGGCGTCCCTGGCGCCACGACCCCCTCCGGCGGGTGACGCCGTGGCTGTTCCTGGCGCTGCCCCTCGTCCTGCTGATCACGTTCACCTACGTCCCCGTAGCCAACATGGTCTTCTACAGCTTCACCGACTGGGACGGGGTCAGCCCGGACCGCCGTTTCACGGGCGTCGACAACTACGTGCAGATCTTCACCCGCCCCGAGCTGTTCCGGGTCTTCTTCGTCAGCGGCTACTACCTGGCCGCGTCCGTCGTCCAGATCGTGGTCGCGCTCTACTTCGCGACCCTCCTGAGCTTCGACCTCAGGTTCCGCAATGTCTTCAAGGGGATCCTGTTCTTCCCCTACCTCGTCAACGGTGTGGCGATCGGCTTCGTCTTCCTCTACTTCTTCCAGGACGGCGGCACCCTCGACTCCGTGCTGTCCTGGCTCGGCGTCACGACCGACCACGCCTGGCTCGCAGATCCCACGTCGGCCAACCTCTCCCTCGCCGGCGTGTCCGTCTGGCGCTTCTCCGGGCTGAACTTCGTCCTTTTCCTCGGCGCCATCCAGTCCATCCCGGGCGAGCTCTACGAGGCGGCTCAGCTGGACGGGGCCGGCAAGTGGCAGCAGTTCCGCCACATCATCGCCCCGGGCATCAAGCCCGTGCTCAGCCTCAGCACCGTCCTGGCGGTCTCCGGTTCCCTCTCCGTGTTCGAGATCCCGTACATCATGACCGGCGGCGCGAGCGGTACTTCGACGTTCGTCATCCAGACGGTCAAGCTCGCCTTCCAGTTCAACAAGACCGGCCTGGCCTCGGCCGCGGCCGTGGTGCTGCTGGCGATCATCCTCCTGAGCACGTGGGTCCAGCGCCGACTCGTGCCCGACGACAAGGTGGACCTCGTATGAGTCCGGCCACGAAGACCCGCCGCCGACTCCCGTTCGGGACCGCGCTGGCCTACCTGTCGCTGCTCGCCGCGGCCGTGGTGGTCCTGCTGCCCCTGGCCGTCGTCTTCCTCACCTCCCTCAAGACGTCCGGGGAGGTCGCGGACGGCGGAGCGCTCTCGCTTCCGGGCAACTGGCTGAACCTGGACAACTACGTCACCGCGTTCACCGACGGCGACATGCTCGCGGCCTTCGCCAACACCGCCTTCATCCTGTTCTCCTCCATCGGCGGGACCGTCATCATCGGGTCGATGACGGCCTACGCCATCGACCGCTTCGACTTCCGGGCGAGGAAGTCCGTGATGGGGCTGTTCCTCGTCGCGACCCTCGTTCCGGGGGTGACGACCCAGGTCGCGACCTTCCAGGTGATCAACAGCTTCGGCCTGGTGGACACCCGCTGGGCCCCGATCCTGCTCTACATGGGCACGGACATCGTCTCCGTGTACATCTTCCTGCAGTTCATCCGGGGCATCCCCACCTCACTGGACGAGGCGGCCCGTCTGGACGGCGCCAACACCTTCACGATCTACCGGAAGATCATCTTTCCCCTGCTCAAACCTGCGATCGCCACCGTCGTCATCATCAAGGGGATCACCACCTACAACGACTTCTACATCCCCTTCCTCTACATGCACTCCGCGGACCTCGGCACGATCTCCACCGCGCTGTTCCGGTTCAAGGGGCCGTTCGGAGCGCACTGGGAGGCGATCTCGGCCGGCGCGATCCTCGTCATCCTTCCGACCCTGGCCGTCTTCCTGCTGCTCCAGCGATGGATCTACAACGGGTTCGCGCAGGGCGCCACGAAGTAGCCCGGCCGAAGCGGGACGGGCACGCAGGCGGGGGAGGGCTCCGTCAGGCGCGCGGCGGGCAGGTGCTTCCCCGGGGCACGAACCGGGCGTACCCCTCCCGCACATCGAGGACGGTCTCACCTGCCACGCGTGCGAGCAGGGCCTCGGCCGCGTGCGCCCCGTAGGCGGGGATGTCCCGCACGACCGCGGAGAGCGCGGGGCGGACGACCTGCGTCAGCGGGGACTCGTCCCACGCGACGATCGAAAGGTCGCCGGGCACGTCGAGACCGAGCTCCTGGGCCACCGACAGCGCCGCCACCGCCATGATGTCGTTGTCGAAGACCATCGCGGTGGGACGCTCGGACGCGATCAGCAGACGCCGGGCGGCGCGGGCGCCTTCGTCGCCGGAGTAGTCGGTGTGGACGACGGTGGGCTCGGCCAGACCTGCCTCCTGCGAAGCGCTACGCATGGCGCCGTCCCGCACCTCGGTGTGCGCGAGATCCGGGGGGCCCGCGATCCTGGCGATACGCCGGTGACCGAGCGCGGCCAGGTACCGCACGATCTCGCGGACGCTCTCGCCGTCGTCGGACCACACGGCGGGCAGGCTGCCGGAGGTCTCGGGCGGTCCGATCACGACGGCGGGCAGACCGAGCGCCTCGACCGCGGGTACGCGCGGGTCGCCGGCGTGCATGTCCACGAGGAGCACCCCGTCCACCCGGCCCTCGCCCCACCAGCGCCGGTGGACCTCGAGTTCCTGCTCGTGCGTATCCACCATCTGGAGCATCAACGCGTACGACCGCTCGTAGAGGACGCTCTCGATGCCGCTGATGAACTCCATGAAGAACGGCTCGACGCCGAGTGTGCGCGCGGGCCTGCGCACGACGAGGCCCACGGCCTGGGCATTGGCCCCGCTGAGCGCGCGGGCGGCGCTGTTGGGGCGCCAGCCGAGCTCCTCCGCGATCGCCTTGACGGACGCGCGGGTCGCGGCGGACACACCGGGCCGGTCGTTCAGCGCGTAGGAGACGGCCACCTTGGACAGCCCGGCACGCCGCGCGATGTCCGCGATCGTCGGCCGCTTCACGTGTCCCCCAGTCGGCAAGTTCCCTGGTACAGGTGGGTGACTCTACCGGCATCACGCCCCCACCCCGGCAGCCGCCGACAGCGCCGCGAGCGTGACCCTCACCGGCGCCGTGGGGAGCGGACGGGAGGGGGCCTTCGCTCCAGGCGGTACAGGGCACACGGGATGCCGGGAGAACTTGATGGCGGAGGGGATCCGGTGTGTATACCCTCCGGACAGAAATCGAACATGCGTATCGGGGGACACCATCCGTACGGACCGCTTCACCTTGCCCGTGCTCGTCTGCACCACAATGCTCGTCCTCACGGCGTGCGGCTCTTCCACGCCGACGGCCGCCGACGTCTTCGCCAAGTCCCGCAAGGCCGCCGAGCGCGTGCGTTCCTCGTCGGTGTCGGCGCACCTGACCCTTGAGGACGGCCGTTCCGTCATGGGCGGACTGTTCGTCGACGACCACGGCAGCTGTGAAGGGGACCTCACGTTCCCCAGGGCGGGAACGGCCACGGTGCTCGTGGTCGGGGCACGCGTGTACGTCAAGGGCGACGACGGCTATCTGGAAAGCCTGTTCGCGGAGGGGGAGCGGGACAGGTTGCGCGGCAGCTGGGCGGACTTCGACGTCTCCGACCCTTTGGTGCAGCCGATCACCGCCGTGTGCGAGGCGGCTCGTCCGATGACCCCGTTCCGTCTCGACCGTTCGGCCACCGTCCTGGATTCCGCTTCGTACATCGACACGCAGCCGGTCGCGGTCTTCAAGACACCCGGGCCCGGGGGCGGCACCGTCACGGAATCCGTATCGGCCAAGGGCAAGCCGTACATCCTGGAACGCAGTGAGTTCGGCGGCAAGGGCTCACTGTCCCTCAGCCGGATGACCTATTCCACAAGGCTCGAGCCGCCGGTCGCACCGCCGGCGCAGGGGGTGCTTCCGGCGCACCGGGACGGCGTGGCGGCCTGACGTCACGGCGGAGTCAAGGTGTCCAGGTAACGGGGCCGGCCCGGCGACGAGTTCCGCGCCGAAGGCGCGCGGGCGGGCGACGACGTCCTCGATGTCTTCGACGGCGAGCAGGATGCGGCGGCGGATGCCGAGCGTGTTCACCGGCGCTTCCTCCGTCCCGGATCCGGTCGCCTTCGGCCCGGGGAACCTCGCCGGCCCGGTCCGGCCGTGGCCGTCCGGGGTCCAGCGCCAGACGGTCACGTCGAAGGAGTCGCCGCTGTCCTTCGCGTCCCGGGCCCCGGTGAGGACACGTGCCGGGACACCGGGACCGCTGCTGGAGTCGCTTCCGCCGAGGCGGAACCGTATCTGCAGGGCGCGGTCCGAGTAGACGGCCGCAGGCCCCTGTGGCTTCCCACCGATGCGCGCGCCTGCCTTCGAACCCGGCCCGTTCGGCGGCTGGCCTCAGGCGGGGGAGGTCTGCGCTCCGGCAGTGGCGCATTCGGCCTTCCCGAGTGCCACCGCGCGCCGGGGCCCCGACCCTTGCCCGGCTCCGGCGCAGGGAGAAGAGTCCGTGCCCAGCACCGCAGAGCGTCATCGGAACAGTCCGCGTAGCGTCCCCGGAGGAGCACGAGTATGAACCGATCGCATGCCAGGGTGTGGCTCTGCGCCCTGGCCTCGGCCGTGGCTGCCGCAGGCCTGGCGCTGGCGCCCGTACAGACGGCGCAGGCCGACCCCGCAGGTGTACTGCGAACCCTTGACTGGGAGCAGTCCGCAGACCGCACCCTCCCCGCCACGGCGCCCGCCGGTCTCAACAAGCAGTGGGGAACAGCGTACGGCGCCACCAACGTCACGGCCCCCGCCCGTGACGGCTCCTACGCCGCCCGCTTCGAGCTGCGCAAATCCGACCCGGTCGTCTCGGCGAGCAAGCGCGCGGAAGTGTCCCAGCGCGACGAGCAACCAGCCGGCGCCGAACGCTGGTACGGCTTCGGCATCAACCTGCCGTCGACCTGGGTGGCCGACAGCTCGGCCGAGATCGTCAGCCAGTGGCACCAGTGCGATGCGGGCTGCCCCGGCGGCTCGCCCCCCTTGGCGCTCCTCACCGACGAAGGCCGGTGGAAGATCGATTTCCGGGGCGAGAGCATCGACTTGGGCCCGTACTCCACGGGAGCGTGGACCGACTGGGTCTTCCACGTGACCTGGCGTACGGACAGCACGGGCCTGCTGGAGGTGTGGAGGAACGGCGAGCGGGTCGTGCACCGCACCGGCGCGACGCACGGAGGCGGACCGCGCTCGCCCTACTTCAAGTTCGGGATCTACAAGTGGGACTGGAACACCGGTGCTCCCTCCGGCACCACCGAGCGCGTCATGTACTTCGACTCCCTGCGTCTGGGTGACGAGCGCGCCGCCCACCAGGACGTCACCCCGCAGCGGTCCTGCGCGCGGCCGGCCGCGGTGGCGGGCGCCTCGGCCACCACCTACGAGCCGGCCAACCCGCCGGCCAACGCGGTCGACGGCGACCTGGTGACACGCTGGTCCGGCCAGGGCTTCGGGGCAGCGCTGACCATCGACACCGGCGCGGTCCGCCGGCTGTGCGGCGCCTCCACGGCCTGGCACCGCGGCGACGTCCGGTGGAACGACTACACGATCCACGCCTCGCAGGACGGAGTCTCGTACACCAAGGTCTGGGAAGGCCGCAGCTCCGGCACGACCCTTCTGCCCGAGACCGTGCTCTTCGGCCAGGGATCCACGGACGCGCGCTACCTGAAGATCTCCTTCTGGGCCAACCCGGAGAACGACTGGGCGAGCATCACGGAAGCCCGTCCGCTGGGTCTGTAGAAGGTGGCGAACCACTGCCACGAGCCCCGGGCGAGGGCGAACGCCGGCACCGCGGCGGGTGGACGAAGCCCTACTAGGATGCCTGGGTTCGACCGGCAGGACATCGGGGGTGCGTGGCATGAGCGGTTACGGCGGCGGCGGGTACGGCGGCGGTGGTTTCGGCAGTGGCGGGTACGGTGACCCGGCGGGCGGCGGCGCCGCGAACCCGCCGCCGGCACACCCCTACGCCCCGCCGGTCCCCCCGCAGGGGTCCCCGTACGCCCAGCCCGGTCTGCCGCCTGGATACCCGTACGTTCAGCCCGGTCCGCCGCCGGGATACCCCTACGCGGCGCCCTACCCGCCGCTCCCGCCCCCGCACCTGGAGCCGTCGCGGGCCCGGAGGATCCTGCGCGGCCTCTACAACCCCCTGTACGCCGCCCGGCGGACCTTCCGCCCCGCACGCCCCGGGATCATCGACGACCGGGAGGTCCGCAGGCTCCAGTTGTGGCGGACCGGCCTCGGACTCGTCGCCTGGGTGGGCCTGATGGTCACCTACAACGCCGTCGCGAGCGCCGCCGACGTCCAGGGCGTGGCGAACGAACGCCTCGACCAGAGCTGGTCCAGCGTCCTGGTGCTCGTCTGTACCTTCCCCGTGGTGGTCGGCGCCTTCGTGGCAGCCGCCCGGGACGGGCTGCGCAGGGTGTACCTGCGCCGGGCCCTGCGCCCGCTCGGCTCGGTGGTGGCCATCATGGTGTCCATGGGCACCGCCGCCCTCGCCATGGCGCCGGAGCTGGCGGGGGTGCGGGACGCCGTGGGGCTGCCAGGAAAGATCGCCATCGTCGTGATGTGCCTGTGGGCGGTCGTCTTCGCCCTCTACGGCATCGGACTGTCGCTCGTGCACGTCTTCCGCACCGCCGACATCCACGAAGTGCTGCCGCCGATCCTCGCCGGCGTCCTGGTGTGGGAGATGGCGCTCCTGGACGTGATCACCGGCGCCTACGGCCAGGTCCCGGCGGGTGCCCGCGTGGTCTTCATCCTCGGCGCCCCCCTCACCGTGACGGCCCTGTCCTGTTGGGAGCTGTACCGGCTGCGGCGCCACCACGGCCTCACCCTCCGTACGGCTCTGCGACGCTGACACCTGCGCCCGCCCGTCCCCGTCGGGGGGACGGGTCACCCGAGGGGTGGCCGTTGTGGGGGAGTGGCGCAAGCCGGCGTGCCGCCCGGCAACCGCTGCCGGTTGACCGCGATGATCCGGTAGACGCCGTGGGCGATCCAGCGGACCGGTGCCAGGGTGAGCACCGCACCCACGACCGCCCAGGCCCCGCCGGTGCGCAGCAGGAGCTTCGCCACCGCCTGCGCGCCGCCGTACACCTGCCCACCGGGGGTCACCCACAGCGCCTCGTACTCGGCCCGCGCCTGGGAGACACCCAGGGAGTGCAGGTCTGCGCGTTGCCACGGGGTGAACTCGCAGGAGGGGTCGAGCCGGCGCCGGGCCGCCCGGGCCGAAGCCGTACAGAAACCGCAGTCCCCGTCGTAGACGAGCACCGGACGCATTCTCATGACCCCATGGTGCCCCACCCGGCCCGGGCCGGGCCGTCGCACGTGCGGTGCGCTCCCGGCGCCACCCGGGGCAGGGACGGGGTGCGCTGCCTCGCCCGCATGGCCCGTGGACCGGGGCGATCCGGCAGGCCGGGGGTGTCCGTCAGGCCGGGGGGTGTCGTCAGGCCGGGGGTGTCCGCGCGCCGTCATCCGCTTCCCGCCTGGCGATCAGGCGGTACGCGTTCGCCAGCCGCAGCCGGCCGGCCAGCGGCCCCACGGCCAGCCGGTCCAGCACGGTCGCCGCCACCAGCAGCGGCACCCCGGCGAGGAACACGGCGGAGCGCAGCGCCCGGCGCCAGGCCCCGGGCGGTGAGGACAGCCACGGCAGGTCCTCCCGCGGTGCCACCGCATCCAGCGCGACCCACACGGCGGCCAGCAGGTCGACCGGGTCGTGCGCCTCGGTGTGTTCCTCGGCCAGGACCGTGAAGCCGCTCTCGGCCAGCCGGCGGCGCAGGTTGGCCGCCGGCGCGAGGTGCAGGTGCTGGGGCTGGAGCCACGGCAGCCACCAGCGGCCCAGCCACCGCGCGAACCGGCTCCCGGGATCCGGTACGTCGATCACCAGCAGTCCACCCGGCCGCAACACGGCTCGGGCGGCCTCCAGTTCGCGCTGGGGAGCGGCGCAGTGCTCCAGGTAGTGGAACATGCTCACCACGTCGTACGAGCCGGGCAGCCGCTCGGCCAGATCGGGGAACGACCCCCGGCGGCCCCGGCGCACCCGGCCGGCCCGTTCGGCGAGCTCCGCGCCGTCGGAGCGGTCCAGCCCGTCGAAGGCCACCGCCGGGAGCACGGCGCGGGCGCTCTCGCAGAAGTGCCCGTGGCCCGTGCCGACGTCCAGCCACTCGGCGGCTCCCGGCAGGTGCGGCCGCACGGACCGTGCCCGGGAGCGGTAGGACGCGGTGCGTCCGCCGAACACGCCGCCGAGTCGCTCCTCACCGAGGCCGTCGTAGAAGTCGCGGTAGTAGAAGGCGAGCCCGCGCTCGTTCAGCCGGGGGTTCTGGAAGAGGTGCCCGCAGTCGTGGCAGCGGTCGAGGGTGAAGACGCCGGGCTTGTGCTGGAACAGGTCCGTGGTGTGCAGGTACCCGCCGAGGCGGGCCGAGCCGCACCAGGGGCACGAGTGGGCGCGTGGTGAGAAGAAGACGCCGGTGCCCTCGGCAAGCTCCTCCCGGTAGGCGGTGCGCAGCGCGGCCACCCGGAGCGTACGGGCCTTTCGGGATGCGGAGCTCATGCCTCGTCCTTCCGGCCGTCGGCCAGTCGTTCCAGGTGGAGGGCGGCCGCCGGGGCGCCGCCGGCGCCGCGGAAGGACCGCGCGATCGTACGGGCGGCGGCCCGGGGCCGGGGGTCGTGCAGGACGGTGTCGAGCGCCGCGCCGATCGTGTCGGCGCCGGCCCGACCGAAGCGGATCCGTACGCCGGCCCCGGCTCCCGCCACCTGCGCGGCGACCACCGGCTGGTCGTCGCGGATGGGAGCGACCACCAGGGGGACGCCGTGCCACAGCGCCTCGCACACGGTGTTGTGCCCCGCGTGGCAGACGACGGCGTCAGCGCGTGCGAGCAGTTCCAGCTGGGGGACCACCGGCAGGGCGATGACATCCCGGTCCCCGGAGCCGGTACCCGAGCCGTCGGTACCTGAGCAGCCCGGTCCGGAGCCCGGTCCGGAGCCCGGTCCGGAGCCCGGTCCGGAGCCGGGACCGGGGCCGAGCGTGCCCTCCGGGTCCACGACGACGGCCTGCACCCGGTCGGCCCGGGCCCGCAGCGCCCGGGCCGCCTGGTCCAGGAAGCGCGCCCCCACATCGGTGTTGGCGGTGCCGAGGGTGACCAGGACCAGTGAGCGCCCCGGATCGAGCCGCTCCCAGGGGAAGGCGGCGGTGGAGGGCCGGGCGGTCAGGGACGGCCCGACCCACCGCACCCGGTCCCCGCCCCGCACGGCCGGACCCGCCAGCTCCGGCGTGCTGAAGGCGAGGACGAGGTGCGGGGAGAAGCGCGGGTCGCCGCTGCCCGCCGGATCGCCGATCCGGGCGCGCAGGTCGCGCAACAGGGCCTCGTTCCACGCGGCGACCCGGGGCATGGACGCCAGGGCGTCCGTGAATTCGGCCGAGGTGGTCGCCGAGGTGGCCCACGGCAGTCGCAGGTCCTCGGCGACGAGGGCGCCGGCCAGTGCCTGTTGGTCGGCGACGACCACGTCCGGCCGGAAGGCGCCGACCGCCTGCCGTACGCCCGGGGCCATCGCCTCGGCGAGCGGGACGAGAAAGCGCTCCCACAGGAACCGCAAGGCCTCCGGCCCCCGGATGTCGGCGGGCCGGGCGGCGTCCGGCTCCGTTGCCGGTCCCCGGCCCGCCCCGGGCTGCGGGCACGGGTGGACGGTCGCGTCCCGTCCCGCGAGGCGGTGTACGAGGGCGGGCTCGCCCGCCCACGCCACCCGGTGGCCCCGGGCGACGAGCGCGGCCGCCACCCCCACGGCCGGGTTGATGTGTCCCACCAGCGGCGGCACCACGAACAGGAAGCGGCTCACCGGGTACGCACCCGGGTGCCCACGGGGGTGCGCGAGTGCCGGCCGATCCAGTCCAGCACGAGGTCGCGCACCCGGCCGGGCGCCTCCACCAGGACCGAGTGCCGGTGGCCGGGGAGCGATTCGGTCACGCACCGCGGCAGCAGCGACCGCATGCGGGGTGCCTGCGCGGCCAGGTCGGAGTCGGCGCCGTAGAGGGCGAGGACCGGACAGCGGATCGCGCGGATGTCGTCGTCGCCCAGTACCGTGCTCGCCGGGATGTCGTGGGCGAGGGTGGTGTCGCGGACGAGCCGGCCCGCCGACTTCGCCAACCGGGCGGTGTGGCCGCCGTGGTGGGCGGCGATCCAGTCGAGGGCGGCGCCCTCGTTCACGCTCATCTCGTGGCGGACCCGCTCCAACAGCCCGGCGAGCTTGGCCGCCCAGGCCGCGGTGGCCGGTTCCGACTCGATCACGACCATGCTGGCGACCCGCTCAGGCCGGCGCAGTGCGTGGGTGAACGCGACCGTGCCGCCGTAGGAGTTGCCGACCAGGTGCACCGGGCCCGGGACGTCGAGCCGGTCCAGGAGCGCGTCCAGGTCGTCGGTGAACGCGCCGAGCGTGTAGCCCCGCTCCGGACGCCCGCTGCGGCCGTGGCCCCGGTGGTCGTACATGAGCACGTCCAGCCCGGCCGCCGCGAAGGCCGGGGCGACGGTGAAGTAGTAGCTGGCCAGGCTGTCGGTGAGCAGGCCGTGGAGCAGTACGACGGTGGCGTGCGCAGGCGCGCCGGTGGCGGCGGGGCGGGCGGCCAGGCGCTGGACGTGCAGCCGGACGTCGCCGGTGTCGACGATTGCCATGGCTCAGTCCCGTCCCGCGGCCTTCAGGCACAGGCAGACGTACTCGACGAGCCGGCCCACGCTGAGTTCGATGATCTCCTCCAGCTCCATGGAGGCCACGAACTCGGCGAAGTTGACCGTGCGGCCGTAGCGCTCCTCCAGCAGACCGGCGAGCGTCACCAGGTCGATGCTCTCCAGTTCCAGGTCGCGGCCGAACCGGGTCTCCATCGCGATCCCGGTGTCGTCGAGCCCGTACTCCCCCAGGACCTGTTCGATCATGCCCGTCAGATCGGCGAGGACCGCTGCCTCGTCGGCACGCACGGAGCCGTCGGGCACGGGGCCGGTGGGCCGGGTGGTGGTCACGTCTGGTCCCTTTCGTCACGGATGGTTTCCCGCCCCGGCTGATCCGGGGCGGGGCCGTCGGTCCAGGCCACGACGTACGCGCGCGGCGCAAGCCCGGGCGGATTGGCGACCCGCTCACAGCTCACCCGGTACGTACGGGCGGGCGCGCCCGGGCCGCCGGGTGGGCCCGGCGGGCGCACGGCCACGGTCAGCCGGTCCGCTCGCGCGCCGGTCACCTCGAAGTCGCGCGGCCGTCCGCCGAAACCGGTGCCTTCGGCCTTGGCCACGGCTTCCTTCGCCGCCCAGAAGCGGGTGAACCACAGCCCCGGCAGCTCCTGGCCGGCGGCCTGCCGGGCCGCCAGCAGTTCCCGTTCGGCCGGCGTGAGCACCGTGGTGACGGTCGCTTCGGCGGGCTCGGTGATCTCCTCGATGTCGATGCCCGGGCCGCCCGCTCGGGCGCCGGGGTTCCCGTCCGCGTACGGCGGCCGGTGCCGGGCGACGGCGACGCCGGCCTCGGCGCGGTGCGCGATGGACACCTCCAGCGGCGGGAGTTCCCGGCCGTGGCGGCCGGTGACGTACGGCCGGCCCGACGCGTCGTTGCGGACGACGAGTTCGGCGGGGTAGACGGGACCCGCGCCGCCCTCCCAGAGCAGGCGGCGTACGGCGTCCTTGGCCGCGATCCGGCCGAGCAGCCACTGCCGGCGGCCCCGGGGCGGCCGCTCGGCGTACGCCGAGCGTTCCGGGCCGCCCAGCGCGTTGCGCATGATCAGCTCCCGTGAGGCGAGGTCGGGCCAGCGCTCGTACACCAGCGACCAGCCGCCGGGGCGGGCGGCGGAGAGGGTGTTGCGGTCCGGGAACCGCTCGACGGGCCGGGTGTGCGGGTCGTTGTCGAAGCGGCGGTCCTGCCAGCCGCCGAGCTTCGCCCACACCCGGCCGGAGACGGTGAGCACCGCGTCCGCTTCGAGCACCGTGTCCGTGAGGGACACGATCCGGATCACGCACTCCACCGGTGTGCCGGGGGCCGGATGGGGGCCGTAGAAGCGCATGTGGCGCATCCGCACCGGGAAGACCACGGTGCGCTCGGTGTGCGTCGCCATGATCCAGTAGCCGAGTACCTGTCCCACGTTGTCCAGCAGGGCGCCCGGCGCGGGCGGGGTGGTCAGCGTGGCGCGGACGTGCCGGTCGCCGATCGCGCAGAGCCGGGACATGCCCTGGTAGGACGGGCCGTGGAACATCCACCGCTCACGGTAGACCTGCTCGGCGGTGTGCGCGGGCACGCGCTCGGAGCCCGGGTCGGGAGGCTCCGGCGCGGGGGGCGCCTGCGGGTGGCGGGCGGCGAGTTCCACCACCGCGCGGGCGTCGGGGCCGAACGACACCGCGACCCGGTCCGGTCCCTGCTGCGTCACGGTGACCGGCACGTCCACGGGGTCGGCGGCCGTGAGCCACCGGTCGAAGCACGCGTCGTGCACCGCCACGGCCACGCGGCCCGGTACGGAGCGCTCGGCGGCCGCCATCAAGTGCGCCACGATGGTGGTGGCCGGCACCACGGGCCACCGGTCGGCGACGTCCGGCCAGTCGGCGCGCTGCGGGAAGAAGCAGTGGTCGAGCAGGTACGGCATCCGGTCCACGCCCACCCGTACGCTCTCGTGCCGCACGACGGCGCAGGAGCCGGCGGCGGCCGGTGCGGCCGCGGGCGCTGCGGACCCGGGCGCTGCGGTCGCCGGCCCTGCGGACCCGGGCGGCGCGGTCGCGGGCGCTGCGGTGAGCGGCCTCGTGGGCGTGGCGGGGCGCGGTGACGGCCCCGCGGACCCGGCGCCGTGCGGTACGACCGGAGCCGGGCGGCGTACCGGACCGGCCGGCCGGGGCGCGGCCGCCGCGGCGATCAGGGTCGCGGCCGTCTGCGCGGTTTCGCGCAGCAGGGCCGTCAGTTCGGCCGCCACGGGTGACGCGGACGCGGCCGGTGCGAGGACCGCTGCCGGATCGTGGGCGGGTGCGGGGGCCGCTGCCGGATCGCGGGTCAGCGCGGTCGTGAGTGCGGGGTCCGGCGGCAGGTCCACCAGGGCGCTGCCCAGGTCGAGGCGGACGCGCCGGTGGGCCGCGCCCGTGGAGGGGAGGGACGCGGCCACGGACGAGGGGACGGGAACGGCGCCGGTCCGGGGCGCGTCCAGGACGTGGGGGTCCACCTCCGCCCCGACCGTCCACAGCGCGGTGGCCACCCGTCGCAGCTGCGCCAGGCCGCCCCGGTGCGGGGAGTTGGCGGCGACGACCAGGTGGTCGCGTCCGGCCAGGGTGTCACCGACGAGGGAGCCGAGTTGCCCCGGACCGGCCTGGACGAAGGCGCGGAATCCGGCCCCGTACAGCGCCTCGGTGAGGGCGCGGAAGCGGACCGGTTCGAGGAGGTGGCGGACGAACAGGGCGCGGACGGCGGCCTCGTCCGCGGGAAAGGGCGCCGCGGTGGTCCCCGACCAGACGGGGACGTGCGGGGCCCGCAGCCGCATGCCGTCGGCAGCCTCCTTGAAGGGACCCAGGCACGGTTCGAGCATCGGGGTGTGGAAACCGGACCGGAACGGCAGGACGCGCACCAGGACGCCCTCGGCGCGCAAGCCGGCCGCGAACGTCTCCACGGCTTCCGGCGGCCCGCACACCATCGACTGGTTCGGGGCGTTGTCGTGGGACAGGACGACGGTCGGGTGGCCGCCGCCGGCCAGGACACGGGTCACCCGGTCCGCGGGCGCGCCCACGGCGGCGTACGCGAGGTCGGCAGCCCGTACCGTCTCGGGGTCGAGGGCGGCCATGAAGGCGTCGACGGCCGCCTCCTCGTACATCCCGCCGACGGCCATCGCGGTCCATTCGCCGACGCTGTGCCCGGCGACGGCGTCGGGGACGACACCGATGCGGCGCAGCGCCGTGTCGAGCAGCCTGCCGACGGCGACGACACCGAGCCCGTGCCGGCCGAGGCCGCCGCCCGGCTCCCGCACCCGGCCGTCGCCGGGTGGTGGCGCTTCCAGCGGTGGCCGGGGCAGTCCGAAGTGGTCGGCGATGTCCTCGACCCTGGGTGTGAACTCCCCTTCCAGACCGGGGAAGAGGAACGCGGTCCGGCCCCGCCCGCCGCCGCCGAGGAGCGGTCGGGGACTGAACCAGACGTCGCCGCGTCCCTGCCACGCCTCGCCCTTGGCGACGATCCGGCGGGCCAGTGCGAGCCGCTTGGGCGTGGGACCGACGATCCCCAGCCGTACGGGCCCGGCGGCGACGGCGCCGGGTGCGGTTTGCGGGCCGGGGGCGTCCAGCAGCGCGCCGAGCGCCTCGGGCGTCGCCGCGCTCAGGAGCAGCACGCGTTCGCTTTCGCCGTCCGCCTCGAGGACCGCGGCGCGGCGGGCGGGGGTGGGCGCCGCCGCGGGGGAGGGGGCGCCCAAGGCGCCGGGTGCTTCTTCGAGGACGACGTGCGCGTTGATGCCGCCGAAGCCGAACGCGTTCACGGCGGCCCGGCGCGGCCGCCCGGGCCCGGTCACCCAGGGAGCCGCCTCGGCCAGGGGGCGGAAGCGGGTGGCGGCGAGGGCCGGGTGCGGGTCCTCGCAGTGCAAGGTGGGCAACAGCGTGCCGTGGTGGACGGCGAGGGCGGCCTTGACCAGTCCCGCGACGCCGGCCGCCGGCATGGCGTGCCCGATCATGGACTTCACCGAGCCGATGACGGGCCGGCCGGCCGGGTCGGTCCCGGTCGGCCGGGGCGGTCCGAACACCGCCCGGAGCGTGGCCAGTTCGGCGGCGTCACCGGCCGGAGTGGCGGTACCGTGGGCCTCCAGGAGCCCGAGGGAGCCCGGCTCGGCCGGATCGAGGCCGGCAGCGCGCCACGCCGCCCGGACCGCCCGGGTCTGCCCGGCAGGGTCGGGATTGACCAGCCCCGAGGCGCGGCCGTCGCTGCTGACGCCGGTCCCCCTGATCACGGCGTAGACGCGGTCACCGTCGCGCTCGGCGTCGGCGAGCCGCTTGAGGACCACCACCCCGGTGCCCTCCCCGATGAGGATGCCGTCGGCACCCCGGTGGAAGGGCCGGATGCGCTCGCTGGGGGAGAGCGCGCGCAACTGCGAGAAGACGCTCCACAGCGTGATGTCGTGGCAGTGGTGCACACCCCCGGCCAGCATCACGTCGCAGCGTCCGGAAGCGAGCGCGGCCACCGCCTGGTCCACGGCGAGCAGCGACGAGGCGCACGCGGCGTCGACGGTGTAGGCCGGGCCCCGCAGGTCGAGACGGTTGGCGACCCGGGACGCGGCGAGGTTGGGCACCAGGCCGATGGCGTCCTGCGGCCGGTCGGGCCCGAGACGCTCCGTGAACGCCGCCCTGACGCGCTCCAGTTGCTCCGCGTCCAGACCGGGGACGAGGTCGCCGAGCGTGCGTACGAGCTGTCGTGCCGTACGGACCCGCTGGTCGAGCCGGACCAGCCCAGGCGTCAGGTAGCCACCCCGGCCGAGCACGATCCCGACCCGGTCGCGGTCGGGCAGCCGCTCGGTGCCGCCCGCGTCCGCGAGGGCGCTCGCGGCGACGTGCAGCGCGATCAGCTGGTCCGGCTCGGTGCCCGGCACCGAGTGCGGCATGATGCCGAACCGGGTGACGTCGACCTCCAGGGCGGCGTCGACGAAGCCGCCCCGCCGGCAGTACACCCGGTCGGCGGCGGCCGGTTCCGAGGCGCTGCCCGGGTAGTAGTAGTCGCGGTCCCAGCGTCCCGGCGGCACCTCGCCGATCACGTCGACACCGGCGGTGAGGTTGTGCCAGTACGCCGCCAGGTCGGGCGCGCCCGGCAGCAGCACCGCCATGCCGGTGATGGCGACGGGGGCGTGGGCGGCGCCCCCGGGGGCGGAGAGGGCCATCTCACCACTCCGAGGCGGTGTGGACTACGGAGCGGACCGTCTCCTCGCCCCAGGCCAGTTCCCGCAGCAGGGCCAGGGCGCCCTCCTCGGGGTCGATGAGCGTGACCCCGCGCTGCGCGTAGTGGCGGGCGAGCTCGGGGCCGACCATGCCGGCGTGGTCCTCGGACGGCGCCCACGGACCCCAGTGGACGGTCAGCGCGCGCCGGCCGGTCCGCGCGGCCCAGGCGGCGCCGAGCGTGTCCAGCGCGTCGTTGGCCGCCGCGTAGTCGGCCTGGCCGCGGTTGCCGAGTACGGCCGCGATGCTGCCGAACAGCACGACGAAGGAGGGTGGTTGGGGGAGCTGTTCCACCGCGGCGAGCAGCGCCGCGGCGCTCTCGGTCTTGGTGCCGTAGACCTGCCCGAAGGACTCGGCCGACTTCTCCTCCATCAGCCGGTCCTCGATGATGCCGGCGGCGTGGACCACCCCGTCGATGCGGCCGTGCTCGGAGTGGATCTCCTTGACCGCCTGGAGCACGGAGGGCGCCTCCCGGCAGTCCACGCTGCGGTAGCGCGCGCGACTGCCGACCGCGCTCAGCGCGTCCAGTGTCGCGGTCACCTCGCGCCGGGCCAGGACCAGGTCGGCGGCCCGGTCGATCTCGGCGGGGGTGCCGTAGCGGCCGGTGCCCGCGAGCACCGTCCGCAGGGCCGCCCGGTCGGGGGCGCCCGCGGTCTCCGGGTCCTCGGGCCCGTCCGGCGCCGGCGTGCGCCCGAGGAGCTCGACCCGGCACCGGGAGGCGGTCGCGAGGGCCCCCACGCAACGCGCGGTGATCCCGCGGGCACCGCCGACGACGACCACGACACTGTCCCGGTCCAGGCCCAGGGCCGCCGCCTCGGCGGCGCCCTCGCCCGCGGGCCCCGCTCCTGCGGCGCCGAGCGGCCCGAGCGGCGCCGCGGTCAGCTCGGGAGCGAACCGTCCGCCCGCGGTCCGCAGGACGACGGGCACGGCGTCGTCGGCGAGGAGTTCGGCCACCAGTGCGTCCGCCGCCCGTGCGGGTGGCGCGGCCGTGCCCAGGTCCAGTCCGATGCAGCGCACGCGCACGGCCGGGTACTCCCGGGCGGCGGTCCGCACCAGCCCGTCCACCCCCGCGGCGCGGACCCCGGCCGCCGCGCGGGCGAGGAGGAGCCGCCGGGGCCCGTGCCGCAGGACGTCCCGTACGAGCGCGAACCCGTCCGGCAGGAACGGCGCACCGTCTTCTCCGAGCGCCGTGAGCAGGACGACGCCGTCCAGGGGCCCGTCCGCTCCGCGCGGAGCCTGCCCAGCCCCGAGGAGGACCGGGTCGGCGCCGAGCCGGGTGAGGCGGGCTGACAGTTCTGCCGCGACGCCGCGGAAGACGTCGGTGCCGTCGCCGACCAGGGCGTAGCGTGCTCCGGCGAGCCCGGCCGGTCCGGGGTCGGGCTCCGGGGCGGGCAGGGGCACCGGCAGCATCCGCAGGCGGCGGGGGGCGGCGACGAGGGGCCGGTCTGCGGGGGCGTCGTCGGGTGCGGGTGCGGGTGCGGGTGCGGGTGCGGGTACTCGTACGGGTTCGGGTACGGGTACGGGTACGGGTGATGAAACGTTTCCCGGGGCCGGACCGGCGGCCGGGGCGGCCGGGGTGGCCGTTTCGCCGCCGGAGGGACCGGCAGCGCGGGCGGCCATCCAGTGTGCGATAGCCGAGGCCGTCCGGGCGCGGGTGAGCTCCTCCAGCTCCGCGTCGTCCAAGGCGAGCGGGGCGGAGCCGTCGAAGGCGCCCAGACGCCGCGCCAGCTCACCGGCGATCTCGGCGCGCTTGATGGAGTCGACACTGAGGTCGGCTTCCAGGTCGAGGTCGGGTTCCACCATGTCCAGGGGGTAGCCGGTGCGCTCGCTGATGAGCTCCAGGACCGTGCGCAGCACCGCTTCCTCGGTGAGGGCCCCGGTCCCCTCCGGTCCGGGCGCGGCAACCGGCGCGGGGACCTGCGGCGGGACGGGGCCGGACACCGCGGGCACGGCGTACGGGGCCCCCGCGACCGGGAGCTGCGCCGGCCGCTCCGGCTCGCGTGGCGGCGCCGCATGATCCGGGAGGGACCCGGCCTCCGGGGCGGCGCCGAAGTAGGCGAGCAGGACGTCGCGTTGTGCGGAGACCATGTCCCGGCTGGTCCGGAGGAATTCGGCGATGAGGGCGTCGGCCGCACCGGCCTGCGGCTGACCGGGATTCGCTGTCACGGGGCTCTCCACGACTCGTCGGGCCGGCGCGAGGGCGCCGGGGAGCGGCTCGCCGGAGGCGGTGCGGACGAGGTGTCCGTCCACCGTCCAGCCGGGGCGGCGCGGTGCGGGTGTCCGGTCGATGTCGACGGCGTCCCGGCCCTGGAACATCCAATCCGTGAGGACCGGCAGCCCGGCGGCGGCGAGCCGGGCGAGCGCGTCCAGGAGGTCCGCCAGGCCGCTGTCGGCCAGCGGCTCGCAGACGACGACGCGGTGGGGGCGCCCGCCGAGGATGTCGGCGACCAGCCGCGTCAGCACGCGGCCGGGTCCCACCTCGACGAAGGTGCGCGCGCCGGCCTCGTACATCGCCTCGACCTGCGCCACGAAGCGCACCGGGGCGCCGATCTGGGCGGCGAGTTCGTCGCGTACCGCGTCGGGATCGAGCCCGTAGGGGCGGGCGGTGCGGTTCGCCCAGACCGGGAACTCCGGTGTGTGCAGAGGTTGTTGGTCGAGCGTCCGGCGGAAGACGGGACCGGCGCCCGCGAGCAGCGGACTGTGGAAGGCACACGCGACCGGCAGCCGCTTGGCGCCGTGACCGGCGTCGCGCAGCGTCCGCAGCGCCGCCTCGACGGCGGCCGACCCGCCGGAGAGGACGCTCTGGCGGGGAGCGTTGTGGTTGGCGAGGACGAGGCCGTCCGGCAGGGGCCGGCCGAGGGCCCGCTCGATCTCCTCGGGGGTGGCGGCGACGGCTGCCATCGCGCCGGGATCGTCGCCGGCCGCGGCGAGGACGGCCGCCGCGCGCGCGGCACTGAGGCCGGGCAGGGCGTCGGGCTCGATGGCGCCCGCGGCGCACAGGGCGACCAGCTCGCCGTAGCTGTGACCGGCGGCCAGGTCGGGGTGGACACCGGCGCGGGTGAGGACGTCGTACGCGGCGAGTTCGACGATCCCGAGGGCCGGCTGGGCGGCCCGGGTGTCGGTCAGGGCCCGCCGGGCGCGCTCCCGGCCGGCGTCGTCGAACGCGGCGGGCGGGTAGAGGGCGCCGGCGACGTGGGCGCCCGGGACGTGGGCGCCGGGGGCCTGGGCCCGGGAGTCGTCGGCGCTGGGGTCGTCGGCGCGAGGGTCGTGGGCGCGAGGGTCGTGGGCGCCGCCACCGGTGTACAGCAGCCGGCCCAGCTCCGGGAAGGTGGTGAGCAGGTGGGCGGACATGCCCGGGCGCTGGCTGCCCTGCCCGGGGAACAGGAACGCCGTGAGGCCGGGGCCGATGTCCTCCTGCGCGAGGTGGACCCCGAACGCCGGCGCACCCGCCGGTCCCGCACCGGGGACACCCGCCGGCGGGCCTTGCGCGGCGCGCTCGTGCTCTGCGGCGAGGCGGACCCGCGCCGGGGCCGGGGCCGGCCGCCCTTGCGACGGCACCGCGTCGAGCGCGTCGAGCGTGTCGAGGGCGTCGAGCGTGTGCCGCAGCCGCAGGCACAGGCCGGCCGGATCGTGCGCGACGAAGGCGGCCCGTACGGGGCCCTGAGCCCGGCCCGCGCGGCGCGAGGCCGTGGCGGCCAGGTCGCGCAGCCGCCACGGAGCGGTCCCCGCCTCGGCCGCGACCGCGAGGTCCAACAGCTCGGCGGCGGCGCCGCGGGCCGCCGCCGCAGTGGCGCCCCGGAAGGTGAACAGCTCCGCCGGCCAGGCGTCCCGGGCGTGGACCGGCGGCGGTCCGTCACCGCCGTGCGCGGCGAGGACGACGTGGAAGTTGGTGCCACCGAAACCGAAGGCGCTCACGCCCGCGAGCCGCCGCTCGGGCGGGGCGGGCCACGGCAGCGCCTCCCGGTGGAAGACGAACGGGCTCTCGCCGTCCTTCCACGCGGAGACAGGACGCTCCAGGTGCAGCGTCGGGGGCCGTACGCCGGTGTGCAGGGCGAGCGCGGTCTTGATGAGCCCCGCCATTCCCGCGGCGCACTTGGTGTGTCCGATCTGCGACTTCACCGAGCCCAGGACGCACGCGCCGCTTTCCGCGCCCGCCTCGGTGAACACCTCGGTGAGCACGCCCAGTTCGGTGCGGTCACCCACGACGGTGCCGGTGCCGTGGGCCTCCAGGAGGGCGACCTGCGCGGGGGAGACCCCGGCATTGCGGTAGGCGCGCTCCAGGGCGGCGCGCTGGCCCCCCGGACGCGGGGCGGTCAGGCCGAGGGAGCGGCCGTCGCTGGAACTGCCGACCCCCTTGATGACGCCGTACACGCGGTCGCCGTCGCGCTCGGCGTCCGCGAGGCGTTTGAGGACGACGCAGGCGACGCCCTCACCGAGGACGATGCCGTCGGCGGCGTCGTCGAAGGGCCGGGAGCGGCCGGTGGGGGAGAGCGCGTGCACGGAGGTGAACAGCGCGTAGTCGTTGATGCCGTTGTGCAGGTCGGCGCCCCCGCACAGCATCACGTCGCTGGTGCCGAGCACCAGTTCCTTGCAGGCGACGTCCAGGGCGGCCAGGGAGGACGCGCAGGCGGCGTCGACCGTGTAGTTGGGGCCGCGCAGGTCGAGCCGGTTGGCGACCCGTCCGGAGATCACGTTGGCGAGCATGCCGGGGAAGGTGTCCTCGGTGAGCCGCGGCAGCTGCTCGTCCAACTCGGCGGGGACGTGCCCGTAGTAGGAGGGGAGCACCGCCCGCAGGGTGGTGGCGTTGGACAGGTCGCTGCCCGCCTCGGCGCCGAAGACGACGCCCGTCCGCATGCGGTCGAAGGCCCGTCCCTCCTCCCCGTACCCGGCGTCCTCCAGGGCGCGCCGGGCGGCTTCGAGGGCCAGGAGCTGTACGGGCTCGATGCTGCCCAGCGAGGCCGGCGGGATTCCGTAGCCCAGCGGGTCGAAGGGGATCCGGGGCAGGAAGCCACCCCACTTGGAGGCGCTTGTGGCCCCCGGTCCGGGGGAGTGGTGTACGGCGGCGTCCCAGCGCTCCGGCGGTACTTCGGTGACGGCGTCGTGCCCGTCGAGGACGAGGGCCCAGAAGGCGGCCAGGTCCGGCGCCTGCGGGAACATGCAGGCCATGCCGACGACGGCCACGTCCAGTGGTGCGGGCGCGGGCTCGGCATCCGCCGCGCCCGCGGCGCGGTCCGCACCGGGTGCGAGGCCGCCGCGCAGGTCGGCGGAGCGCCGGGCGAGGAAGCCGGCGGCCTCCTCGGTGACGGACGCGTGCAGCGCGGCGACGGTGGTGGTCGCGGTGCGCAGCGCCGCCACCTCACCGGCCATGAACATCCCCTCGGCGTACTGGCGGGCCTCGTCCACCGGCGCCAGGACTCCGGCGGTGGTGCGTTCGACGCCCTTGCTGGCGATGCGCAGCCGGCCGACGTTGAGGCGTTCCAGCCGCTCCCACACCTCACGTCCGGGCAGGCCCTCGGCGCGCAGCCCCGCCTCCACCTCGCGAAAGCCGTCGCTGAACGGGCTGGGGACGCAGCGGGTGGCGTGGCCGGGCGCGGTGCGCAGCAGCGCCGTCCGCCCGGCGGCGAGGACCTGCCGCTGGAAGAGCGGCTGCACGGCCCCGCACGCGACGGCTTCCTCGGTGAAAAGGTAGGCGGTGCCCATCAGGAGGCCCACCGCGCAGCCGCGGGCGGTGAGCGGGGCGGCGAGGGCGGCGACCATGGCAGCGGAGCGGGCGTCGTGGATGCCGCCGGCGAAGAACACCTCGACGCCGGGCACGCCGTCCGGGTCCCGGTCCCGGATCGGGGCCCGGTCCTGGCCCCGGTCCTGGCCCCGGCCCTGATCCCGGTCCTGGCCCCGGCCCTGATCCCGGTCCTGGCCCCGGTCCATCCAGTCGCAGATCACGGCCAGTTGGGCCTCCCAGAGCGGGAAGCTGTTGCGCGGTCCGACGTGCCCACCGCATTCGGCGCCCTCGAAGACGAACCGCCTGGCGCCCTGTTCGAGGTACTGGCGCAGCAGTCCGGGCGAGGGTACGTGCAGGAAGGCCTTGATGCCGTCGGCTTCCAGGGCCCGCGCCTGCGAGGGCCGGCCCCCGGCGATGATCACGTGGGTGGGCCGGTGGGCGCGTACGGCCTCCAGCTGGGCGGCGCGGGTCTCCTCGGGGGCGAAGCCGAGCACACCGACCCCCCAGGGCCGGCCGGCCAGCGCGGCCCCCGCCCCGGCCAGCAGGGCACGGGCCTGGTCGCGGCCGGCGAGCGCCAGGGCGAGGAAGGGCAGGGCCCCGCCGTCGGCCACCGCCTCGGCGAAGTCCGCGCCGTCGCTGACGCGGGTCATGGGGCCCTGGGCGATCGGCAGGCGCGTGCCCAGGGCGCGGCTCATGGGCGATCCCGGAAGCAGGACGCCGGCCGCGCGGTCCCCCTGGACCGCGTCCAGTACCGCACCGGTGACGGCGCGGACCGCGCCCGCGGCGTCGCGGAAGCGGTCGGCGAAACGGGCCGCAAGGAATCCGTCCTGGCCCACGGGAAGCAGCTGTCCCTCCCGGTCCCGGCCGCCGAGCAGGGCCGCCAGCCGCTCCGGATCGCCGGGCAGGTCGCCCACGGGCGGGACCTGGGGGGCGCGCCGGTGCAGGAAGCGGTGGCCGGCATGGACGGTGGTCTCGGAGCCGTCCATGCCGCGCAGGACGGACGCGACGGACGCGGGAACCGCGGACTCCGCCAAGAGCGCGAGCTGGGTGTCGAGCACCACCCCCGCGGCCCCGCCCACCACGGCGGCGGCGGCCGTGCCCGGCGCCATGCCCCCGCAGGCCCACACCGGCGGACCATCGGGGCCGACCGCGTCCAGGAGCTGCTGGAGCAGGACGAACGTGCCGAGTTCTCCGATCCTCCCCCCGCACTCGCTGCCCCGGGCGATCAGACCGTGGGCACCTGCTTCCAGGGCGGCCCGGGCCTCGTCCGCACCGGTCACCTCGGCCAGGACGCGCACGCCGCGGGGCAGCGCGCCGGGCCGGCAGACGGCTCCGGCGCCGAGCACCACGGTGTGCGGGAACACGCCGTCGCGGACGAGTTGGTCGACGGGTAACCGGCACCGCGGCCCGATGCGGACCCCGTGCCGGCCGGGGAGCCACCTGCGCAGGTCATTCCAGGCCGTCCGGGCCGCCCGGTCCCCGGTTCCGAGGTCCAGCACGCCGAGTCCCCCGCCGCGCGTGACGGCGGCCGCGAGCCGCGCGTCGGGCTCGCCGAATGGAGTCAATCCGATGACCAGGTCCAGGACGTGCTCTGCCGACGTCATAATTCTCCGAATGTGCGATGCATTACCCGGGGGGATTTCGGTCGAGACGAAAGAGCCGAAGGAAGGCATGGGGTCGCGCGGGCCCGAAACAGGAATTCGGGCCGTTCGGTGGACGTAGCGAAACTAGCGGCAAGTTACTGAAGGGTCAACGCTGCGGCCCTGATCCGCAGGGGGCTACAGGGCGCCGGAGCGCTACCGGAGGGCGGTGCATTCCGGAAACCGATGTCCGTCACGTCATGCGCGACGAGGAATGAAAGGCGCGAATTCGATGGACGTGCGGCCGCGCGAGGACCTGGAAAGTACTGGTCAGTAGGCCCATTGTGCAACGCGGCGGCACCAGGGCCCTTCTGGCGTCCTGTCCGGTTTCCGTGCCTGCCGTGCCTGCCGTGTGCGCCTGAGGGGCGGGCGCCCTCCGCGGCGCTTCCCGGGCCGCTGTGGCCGGCCCGTGGGCATCACGCGTCGGACAGGCCCCGCAAGGTGCATAGCATGTACATGTCGCGCGTGTGGCGCGGCCGGAAGGGGGGCGGCAGGCCCAGGTTCCCGTTCTCCCCGGTTCCGGACTCTCTGCCAGGAAAGAAGAACGCATGCACCGCCGATCCAAGGCCCTGTACGGGGTCCTGGCCGCCGTCCTCGGAGTCTCGCTCACCGCCTGCGGCGGCGCTGACGCAGAAGGCGGGAAGTCCGGCGTTCCCGAGGGCCGCACGGCGAAGGACGCGGCCGGGCAGCCGGGACCTTCCGCCAGTCCTTCCGCGAGTCCGTCCGACAAGCCGCAATGGGGGCCCGCGTTGGCCATGGGCCGGCCGGCCCCGAAGCTGTACGAACCGAAGAACACCGCGGGCGGGAAGTTCGAGGTGACGGCAACGAAGATCGTGAAGGGCACCGCCGAGCAGGCGAAGTCCCTGCACTGGGACAAGCGCCTCCCGGGCGAGCCGAAGGGTGACACACCGTACTTCGTGTACATCACCTACACACTGAAGGAAGGGAAGCCGGGAGTCGCCAATCCCGACCTCGGAGCCCACGCCGCGGCCCTCGACATGAACGGCGTGCACGTCGCGGAGCGGCCGACCGTCCACACGGGCTACGTCGAGGGCGGCTGCACGGTCCCGCCCGTCTACATGGGCTGGGACATCGGCGAAACCCGCACCCTCTGCACGGTCTTCGCCGGCGACCGGTCCAACCCGCCTGCCCGGCTCGCCTGGGCCACGGACGTGACGACCGACGAGGACTACATGCGGGGCGCCTCCTGGGAGTGGACCGCCAAGTAGGCGGACGGGCGGTGGGCGACAGGTCAGCGCGACGGCCTCGGCGCCCTCCGCGGCCGCGCCCACGGCTTCCGCGTACGTCGGCCGTGTGTCCGGCCGCCGCCGGCAGCAGCGCTGGACACACCGGCTGCCCTCCCGGGCCGCCTCGACCGGGGCCGTCGCGAGGACGGAGAGGCATCATGATCCACATGACTGACGCAGCGCCCAGCGCCTCCACCAGCGCCTCCGCCAATCCCTCCACGGAAGTCTTCCCTGCCACCGGCACGTCCCCCTCGGCACGCCCTTTTCCGCCCACCGGCCGTCGCGTGCTCGTCAGCGGTGCCTCGCGCGGGCTCGGCCGTGCGCTCGCTCGGGCATTCGCCGCCAATGGCGACCGGGTGGCCGTCCATTTCGGCTCGCGGCGTGCGGAAGCCGAGGAAACCCTCGGCTCCCTCTCCGGTACGGAGCACGTGCTCGCCGGTGGCGACCTGTCCACCCCGGACGGTGCGCACGCCGTCGCCGAGGCGGCGGCCGCCGGACTGGGCGGGCTGGACGTGCTCGTCAACAACGCCGCGGTGAACGTGGCGCACCCGCTCGCCACCACCTCCTACGAGGACTGGGCCGCGGCCTGGCAGAGTCACGTCTGCGTCAACCTCCTCGCGACGGCGAACCTCAGCCATCTCGCGGCCCGCCGGATGATCGCGCAGGGCGGCGGCGGCCGCATCGTCAACGTCGGCTCGCGCGGAGCCTTCCGCGGCGAGCCCGACCACCCGGCGTACGGCGCGACGAAAGCGGCGGTGCACGCGCTCGGCCAGTCCCTGGCCGTGCACCTCGCGGAGTACGCGATCGGCGTCGCCTCCGTCGCACCGGGGTTCTTCGAGACGGAGCGGGTCGCACACAGGCTGAGCGGCGCGCAGGGCGAGGCGATCCGCGGCCAGAGCCCCTTCGGACGGGTGGCGTCGGCGGACGAGATCGCGGCGGCCGTGCTATGGCTGGCCTCCCCGGCGGCCGAATGGGCCTCGGGAACGGTTCTGGACCTCAACGGCGCCTCCTACCTCCGCACGTGAGACAACCGCCAGGGCGCGGCGGTGTCGACGCGAAAGTCGTCCGCGCGGCGGCCGTGGGGCGAGCCGGAGGGGCGGTTCTGAGCGGGCCGTCCCCTCGGTCCGGCATGGACGCGGGCTCGGGGGGTAGCCGGGGTGCGTACGACAAAGGCGCTATCGCTGGAGGTACTCATGGGCAAGCTGGGAGACATGGCGAACAAGGCCAAGGAGATGGCCAAGGGCCACCCGGACCAGGCCGACAAGGGTGTCGCCGGCGCCGAACGGCTGGTCGACGAGCGTACGGGCGACAAGTACGACGCCCAGACCGACAAGGCCGCCGACGCGGTCCGGCGTTCCTACGGCAGCGACGGCACGCCCGAGCGCTGACCCCTAAGGCAGCCACCACGGCCCCCGGCCCCCGGCGTCAAGCGCCGGGGGCCGATCCGTCACCGCCCTGCCGGTTGCACGGCGGGAGGAGGGAACGGCCGGGTCCGGAGCCGTGGCCGCCGCATGTCGCGGAGGAAGGCCGGGCGAAGTCCGCCGGGGACGCGCCCCAGCACGGTGCCGGGTCACCGGGGGAGGCCTGCGCGCCAGGGCGCGTACACACGGCCCTGTTCTCCCGAAGCTACGGCGAAGTGACAAGTAGCTCTCTGTAATCAGCGTGGTACTCGGTCGGGGAGAGCGGGGCGGGGTCCGGGGACTTCTCCGAGCTGGAGGGCGGCGAAGTCGGCGTGGGCCTGGTCGACGGCTTCGGGGTACGCCTGGCGCTTGGCGTGTTCGGCGAGCGCTCGGTAGATGCTGGCGACGGAGGGGTTCTGGCCCTTGCGTTTGCCGGTGGGGATGATCAGGTCGGGCTGGATCTGCTCGACGGACTCGCCGCCCGCGCGGCGCCGCAGCACGGTGTGGGGCATGTCGTCGGTGATGACGGGGGGCCGGCCGCCGTGCTTGCCCTTGCGGGCCGCGGTGTCGAGCCCCTCCAGCGTCGATTCCCGGATGTTCTCCCGCTTCGTCTCCGCCATCGCCGCGAAGAACGCGAACAGCAGTTTCCCCGGCCCGGTGGGGTCGTAGATACCGGGCAGCGGCCCGGCGAGCATCTCCAGGACCAGGCCGTGAGCGGTGAGGTGGTCGGCGAGCCCAGTCAGTTCGGCGGCGTCGCGGCTGAGCCAGGCGGGCTTCGGCCCGGGTGCGGGCATGGTGGTCCTGGTCGTAGTGCAGGTGGCAGCCCTTCGCGCGGAGATTGTCGGGCTCGCAGTGTTCGGGCGTGTGGTCGAGGTGAGCGGTCGTCAGGATGACGCGGGAGGGAGCCTGAGCACGATAGGTGTCGCATTTTGCACGACAACTGCCGCAGGGAGCGCGGAACTACGCCAGACCGATCAGGCCGCGAGCACGGAAGCCTCGGACCCCGCGTCACCTCGGGTGTGGCCGGTGCACACACGCCGCGCGGCGCCCGGTGCCGGGCCCCCGGTCAGCCGGCTTCCGTCAGGGCCGCGTGCGCGGCGGCGAGGATCTCCTCGGAGAGCGGGGAGCCCTGGGTGGCCCGGGACAGGACCAGAGCACCGACCAGGGTGCACAGGCGGGCGAGGCCGCCCTCGACGCCCCCGACGCCCCCGATGCCCTCGCCGCCCCCGACGCCCTCGGCGGGGGCGAGGAACGCGGCGAAGTCGGCCACGCCCTCCGCGTAGGTACGGCGCGCCTCGCGGCCTTCGGGTCCGCGCGCGACGTCGATGGCGAGAGCCGAGACCGGGCAGCCGTCCGCCGCGTTGTCACGGTGTTCGACGGAGAGGTAGGCGTCGATCAGGGCCCGCTGAGCGGCATCCCGCTGCCCGTCGTGCCGCTCGAGCCCGGCCGCATTGCGCCGTGCGATCTCATCGAAGACGTGGGCGGTGACCTCATCGACGAGCGTTTCCTTGGAGGCGAACTGCTTGTAGAAGGCGCCGTGGGTGAGGCCGGCCGCCTTCATGAGATCGGCGACGCTGACGTGGGTGCCCTGCTCCCGGAACAGCCGCGACGCGGTGTCCACCACCCGCCTGCGATTTTCCTCCGCCTGCGCCTGCGATACGCGGCCCATGGCCACCTCCTGCACGAACCAGTTTGGATGTCGATTGGCATCTATCCTAGTCACGTGTTTAGATTGTGGTTGCAATCTAATTGACGCGGGTGCTCCGACGGCGCCTGCGAAGGACAGGAGCGAGCATGGAACTCAAGAACGCGGTCGCGGTGGTCACCGGCGCCAACCGGGGCCTCGGGCGGCACCTGGCCGCTCAGCTCGTGGAGCATGGCGCCAAGGTCTACGCGGCGGCCCGGCGTCCCGAGACGGTCGACCTGCCGGGTGTCACCCCGCTGCGCCTCGACGTGACGGACCAGGAGTCGATACGGGAGGCCGCCCGCATCGCATCGGACGCGACGCTTCTGATCAACAATGCGGGCGTCTCCACCGGCGCGACGCTGGTGGGCGGCGACCTGGACGAGGTACGTCGCGAGATGGAGACCAACTTCTTCGGCCCGCTCGCCGCGACCCGGGCCTTCGCCCCTGTCATCGAGGGCAACGGCGGCGGCGCCGTACTCAACGTCCTGTCCGCCCTGTCCTGGTTCCACCCGGCCGGCCTCGGCTCCTATGCGGCCTCCAAGGCCGCCGCCTGGGCGCTGAGCGACGCGACCCGTGAGGAGCTGGCACCGCGCGGGATCACCGTCTCGGCGCTGCACGTCGGCTACATGGACACCGACATGGCCGCCGGCGTGCCCGCCGATCAGAAGGTCGCCGCCGCCGACGTCGCGGCCCAGGCCCTTTCCGGCATCGAGACCGGCCTGCAGGAGATCCTCGCCGACGAGACCAGCCGGTACGTCAAGCAGAGCCTGTCCGCGGCGCCCCAGCCGAACGCGGGCTGACGCTCACCCCCTCCACCACGGCACGACGGCCTTCCAGGCCCCCTTGTGCAAGGACTTCTCACGCGTTACACGGCCTTCGGCCACAGGACCGGACTGCGCGTCTCCGAGTACGCGCTCGGCACCGCGAACTTCGGCACCGGCTGGGGCGCCGGCGCCGAGCCCGACGAGGCCCGCCGGATCTTCGACCGGTTCGCCGAGGCCGGCGGCACCTTCCTCGACAGCGCCGACAGCTACCTCGCAGCCTTCGACGTCCAGCCCACCGACGAGCAGTACGCGCGCCTCGGCAAGGTCAGCGCCATGCCGCTCGGCGTACCGCCCGAGGGCGTCGCGGGCTCGCTGGGCCGCCTCCGGGGCGGCGATGCGAGCAGCGTCATCGCCCCGGTCGTGCCGATGGCCTGAGCCCGGAAACACGGCCGCCGCAGAGCTCTCCGCGCAGGCACTGGCCACCGCCGTGCCGACGCGGAGCGCACGGACCAGAAGGCACCACAAACTTTCTCGTAACGAGACAAACCCCTCACGGACAGAACACCCCTCCCACTTGGACGGGAGACCACACGAACGGAGATGACGATGAAGGCTTTCATGATCGAGAAGTACGGTGACGCGTCCAACATGCGTGCCGCCGAGATACCCGACCCCCAGGTGGGCGCCGACGACGTCCTGGTCAGGATCGACGCGGCGAGTGTCAACCCACTGGACATGAAGATCCGCGACGGTGACCTCAAGCAGATCCTGCCCTACCGTCTCCCGCTCGTCCTGGGCAACGACCTCGCCGGGACCGTCGTCCGCGTCGGATCGTCCGTCACCCGCTTCGCGGTGGGCGACGAGGTCTACGCGCGGCCCCACCAGGACCGCATCGGCACCTTCGCCGAACTCCTCGCCGTCCACCAGGACGACCTGGCGGCCAAGCCCGCCACGCTCACCATGACCGAGGCCGCCTCCCTCCCCCTGGTCGCGCTGACCGCGTGGCAGGCCCTGGTCGAGCGGGCGAACGTCCAGCCGGGCCAGAAGGTCCTCATCCACGCGGGCGCCGGCGGCCTGGGATCCATCACCATCCAACTGGCCAAGGCACTGGGCGCGCACGTGGCCGCCACCGCGAGCACCGCCAAGGTCGGCCTCGTCAAGGACCTCGGCGCGGACGAGGTCATCGATTACCGCACCCAGGACTTCTCCGAACTCCTCACCGGCTACGACCTCGTCCTGGACTCCCTCGGCGGCGAGAACCTCGCCAAGTCCCTGCGCGTCCTCAAGCCCCGCGGCCTGGCCATCTCCGTCGTGGGCCCGCCCGACCCGGCCACCGCCCGCGAGCTCGGCTCGAACCTGGTGCTCCGCCTGGGCATCGCCGCGCTCAGCGCCAAGATCCGGCGCCAGGCCAAGCGTCTCGGTGTCACGTACTCCTTCCTGTTCATGAAGGCCAGTGGCAACCAGCTGCGCGAACTCACCCCCCTCATCGACGCCGGGAAGATCCGCCCCGTCGTCGACCGGGTCTTCCCCTTCGACGAGACCCTTCAGGCCATGGAGTACGTCGAAAAGGGCCGCGCGAAGGCCGGCAAGGTCGTCGTCTCCATGACGTGAACCCAGGGCAACGGCCCTGCCGGACGCCGAGAACGCCGCCCGCCACATCGAGAAGATCCCGCCCCACGCTCCTTTGTGCCACACCAGGACCCGATCACGAACGCACCGTCCAGCTCCCCCA
The DNA here is from genome assembly GCF_001905445.1 of Streptomyces sp. CB00455. Taxonomy (GTDB): domain Bacteria; phylum Actinomycetota; class Actinomycetes; order Streptomycetales; family Streptomycetaceae; genus Streptomyces. The sequence goes on from NZ_LIVQ01000007.1 coordinate 87,024, forward strand.
TGCCCACCCCGTCGTCGTACAAGAAAGCGCCGGCCCGCGCCGTGTCCGTGCACGGCGGGGGCGTCGCCTACCGGCAGCACGGTCCGGACGACAACTTGCCTGCGAAGAGTGCGGATCACGTCAGGAACGATGCGAATTCGGCGACAGATGTCGCCGTACGCGGGCTGTCTGTGCCGTTTGGGGCACCGGCCGGTGTGGCTGCCGCGTCCGCACTCGCCTTCACACTCACACTGCCACCCGGCACGGTTCTTGATCGCCTCGCTGATCTCCGGCCAGTTGGCCGGGTAGCGGTCGCGGTTCTCGGGGCGGACGGCAACCCGGCCCCGGTCGACCGCGTACTGCCCGAGACCCTCCCCGAGGACGCCCACCCGATCGTGGCTCGCTTTTTCGACTACTACCGGACCGAACGCGGATTCCACCCGCGGTCGGTCAACTCCACCACCTGGTGGACCGCGACCACGCCCATGGCGTTCTTGGCGTTCCCCATGATGGCCAACATCGACATGTTCGCGCCCCGTCCCGCCCTCCTGGTGGCCCGTGCCGACGCGCACTCCCGCTACTACTCCGAGGACATCCAGGCGATGGCACCCGACAACGTCGAACTCGTCATCGTCCCGGACGCGGACCACGTCGACCTGTACGACCGCAAGGACCTCATCACCGTCGACCGTCTCGACGAGATCTTCACGACCAACCTCAAGTAGAACGCCCGACCTCCGTGCCCGGCCGGCATCTGCCGCCGGGCGGGGCAGGCCTTCAAGATGCCACCCCGGCCCACCCGTCCGCCGCCGAGCCGGCGGCTTCCGACTCGGGCGCGCTGCGGGGCCCGGGCACCATGGCCGCCCGCGCGGCGGCGAGATCGAGGTGCGAGTTCATATCCAGCTCGAACCGGCCGTAGGGGTTCACATGGGTCCAGAACATCGGGGACAGGGCCCGCCGGTCGGCGTCGGTGAGCCGCCTCTGCCACTTCTCCTCGCTCAGGATGCCCTGAAGCAGCAGAGCGTTGACGTGCACCAGCGCCGACTGGAGCAGGTGCAGGGCGAGCATGGACACCTCCTGAGACTCCTTGTCGGAGCCGGTCAGGGCGCCGTCCTTTCCGTAGAACAGGTCGTGGTTCGCGGAGTTCCAGTTCTCCACGACCTGGACCCCGTCGTTGATCTCCCGGCGCAGGTCCGCGCCGGCGAGGTAGTCGCAGATGAACGCCGTCCGCACCGCCCGCCCGAGTTCCTAGATCGCCCGCCCACACCGCGGGCGGGCTCGGATATCTATGTCACTGTGGTCGGGCGGGGGCCCCAGCCGGTGTCACTCATGTCGGTTCTCCTGAACGGCGGTGCGATCGGGTGGGCGGGGTCGCGCCGGGCGCGATGACGACGGCCCCGGCTCTCTCGGAGTCGGGCGTCTCGGCGTCCAGCAGGCCGTGCCGGTCGACCAGGTAGCCCAGCTGCAGGCGGCTGGTCGCGCCCAGGCGGCGCATCATGTCCGAGACATGGCGCTGGCAGGTGCGCACCGAGATGCCCAGGGCCCGCGCGGTGGCCCGGTCGTCCTCCCCCTGGAGCAGGTGTTGGAGGATGGAGCGCTTCGTCTGATCCGCGATGTCCTGGATGAACACCTTCTCGCGCGCCTTGTTGATGACCTCGCCGCCCGTCCAGAGGACTTCGAACGTCTCGGCGGCGAAGTCGACGAGGTCCGGGCTGCGGACGATCAGAGCGCCGCCCGGAGCGTCCTGGAGGGGCACGACCAGCAGGGTCCGGTCGAGGACGAGGCACCGGGGAAGACCACTGGTGACGGTCCTGACCTCGCCCCCCAGCTCCGCCATCTCCGCGGCGTAGCGCACGGTCGGGGGATCGAAGCGGGCGGAGTGCTGGTAGAGCGTCCGCAGGCGGACCCCGCGCTGGAGCAGGTCCCGGTCGCGTTCGTGGGCGCCCTTCAGTTCCTGGGCCGGACGCGGACCGCCCGGCTGGGCGCTGAGGACCTCCACGCTGCACTCGCCGACGGCCAGGTCGAGGATGCGGTCGACCTCCGCCGGGGATTCGATGCGTTCCAGGGGCGGTCCGTGGAGCGTCCGCTGCTGGGTGGCGTGGATGAGGGCGAGTTCTGCGAGTTGCCCGCGCATGCGCAGCAGGTCGAGCTGGGCGCCCTGGAGCCGGTCCTCCCAGCGTTTGAGCAGCTTGCCCGACACATCGGTCGGGTTGGCTGCCGCAAACCGGTTGGTTCCGGCCTGGCGTACCAGGCCGGCTGCCATAAGGGTGTCAAGGATCCTGACCACCGAGGAGCGGTCCGGCCGGCTCATTAACTGCTCCAGCCGTAAGGGTCCCTGTTCAGCGAATTCCCGGTAAAGATCAATCTCCGCGGGTTTGAGTTCCGTGGGCGGGTCCCGGTCCTCCGGTGACCTCTGTATCGGTAATTCCACTCTCGACACCTTCTCGTTCGCGTCAGTCGCGATCGCGATGCTAGGGCGATCACCCCACGGGCGCCCCGCGCAGGCGCATGTATCGGACACCTTTTGGATCGGGTCGGACCCGGTGGCGCCAAACGCCGGAGGCCTTGGCGCGACCGGACACGGGCGTCCCGCCGCGGAGATTCGTCCGGTATCTGAGCGCGCCGGGGCGCCCGCGAGGGGCGCCCGAGGCGGCTGAAAGTTGCTGAAATGGCTTGCTGGCGTGTTCGCGACAGTCGTGAACAGGACGGTCCGGGTCTGTTGGTGAGAGGCGGGCTCCGGTGGAGTCTTGAAACGCACGCACCGGTCCCGGTGCGTGCCGGACGGTGTCGGTGCGATGCGCAGAAGGACGCGATGCGCAGAAGGGCGAGGTATGAAACGAACGTCCCCGCCGGCGGCGGGGGTCGTACGGCTCAGCCGTCCGACGGGTGGACCACCTCCACTCCCTGTGCCCGCAGCTCCTCGACCACCGGTGAGCTCTCCGGCGCGTCCGTGACGATGAGGTCGATCTGCTCCATGGGGCAGATCCGCCCGAGTGCCGCCCGGCCGAGTTTGTCGGCGGTCGCCACCAGGATGACCCGTTGCGCGGAGGCCACCGCCGCCCGCTTCACCTGTACGTCGTCGAGGTTGTAGGCGGTGGCGCCCTGAACCGGGTCGACGCCGCAGCAGCCCAGGATGAACGTGTCGAAGCACAGATCACGGAACGTCTGGACCGGGGTGTGGCCGTAGAAGGAGAGCTCTTCGGGGCGCACCTGGCCGCCGGGGAGCAGGAGCTGGATACCCGGGTGTGCCGACAGGGCGAAGGCGGCGTGCAAGGAGAGGGGGGTGACGGTGAACTGGCGGTCGGCCATCGCCTTGGCGATGGCCACGGCGGTGGTCCCGGTGTCCAGGGCGACCGTCTCGCCGTCGGTGAGCAGCTCCAGCACCGCGTTCGCGAGCCGCTCCTTCGCCTGCGCGCCCGACATGGCGCGGATGGCGTAAGGGGGTTCGACGCCACCCGGGAGATTGCTCACGGCGCCGCCGCGCACCCTGCGCAGGGCGCCGCGTGACTCCAGTACCTCCAGGTCCCGGCGGATCGTCATCTCGGAGGCGCCGGTGGCCAGGGCCAACTCCGCGACGGTCGCGCGGTTCTCCTTCATGAGCAGCGCGACCACGAACTTGTGTCTGTCCATCACGTTCATACGTCTGCTTCTAGCACAGAAAAGCCGCGCCAAGGGCCGGAGTGCGCATGATGGCTGTTGAAATGAACATCGACCGTGAGTAGTGTGCCAAGCGGAGTGTGAATTACGCGCTGTAATGAACGCGGATGATGTTCATTTATCAACGAACGATGAGGAGAGCGATGTCCGCCACCAGTGAGGCCGACCCGTCCAAGACGGCGAGGCCCCTGCTCACCACCGTCGCCATCGTCGCCTCCTGCGTGGCGTTCGTGGTGATCGGCGCCCTGCAGGCGCTGTACGGTCCCGCCATCCCGGCGCTGCGGGAGGAGTTCGGCATCAGCCCCGCCGTTGCCGGGCTGAGCCTCAGCGCCCACTTCATCGGGGCCCTCCTGGGCGTGCTGATCTACCACGTCCTGAGGGGCCGGCGCAGCAACCGCACGCTGCTCGGTGGCTCGTACCTGCTCATGGCGGCGGGCGCGGCGCTCTTCGCGTTCTCGCCGAGCTGGATCCTGGCGCTCACCGGCACCTTCGTCATCGGGCTGGGCTTCGGCGGCATCGACTACGGCCTCAACCAGCTGTTCGCCATCGGGTTCGGACGCCGCAGCACCGCCATGCTGAACCTGCTCAACGGCCACTTCGGTGTGGGCGCGATCGCCGGTCCCGCCCTGATCGGCTGGCTCGGCGCGGACAGCTACCCGGAGATCTTCGTCGGTATCGGCATCGTCTGCCTGCTCATCCTGCTCACCCTGGGGGGAGTCGCCGCCCGGGAGCCGGAGCCGGACGTCACCGAGGGCGAAGAGGCCCGCGGAGCCCGCGTCCTGCCGGTCATCGCCGCGTTCATCGGCATCTACGTCCTGCACGTGGCCATCGAGACCGGTGTCGGCGGCTGGGAGCCCACCCACCTGGAGGCCGTCGGCTACGGCGCCGCCACCGCCGCCACCGCGACCTCCGCGTACTGGGCCGCCATGACCATCGGCCGCTTCGTCATCGTCCCCCTGAGCCTTCGCTGGTCCGCGCCGTCGATCCTGACGGTCTGCTGCGCCGGCATGGCCGCCTTCCTCGTGCTCGCGACCATTCCCGCCGTCGCCCCGTACGCCTACTTCGGCGTCGGGCTGATGATCGCGCCCATCTTCCCCACCTGCCTGCCCTGGCTGAACCGGGCCGTACCGAGCGTCGCCGCGGCCGGGGCCTACGTGATCGCCGCCTCCATGATCGGCGGAGTGGCCTTCCCGCCGCTGCTGGGCGGGGTGATCGACACCATGGACGTGCGGGCGGCCCCTCTGGTGCTGTTCGCCCTCGCCGTCATCTGCGTGGGGCTCAGCCTGTGGCTGCGCAAGCACGCCCCCGACCCCGACGGCGCGGCGGCCCCCCGCCCCGAAGCCCTCCCGGACGCTGTCCCGACCCAAGGAATCCAAGGATGAAAGCCGTACTCTTCGATATGTTCGGCGTCCTCGCGCGCCTCCAGTCACCCGCGTCCCAGGCCGTGCTGGAAAGCACGGCCGGGGTGGACCGCGAGCAGTTCTGGGCGGCGTACTGGTCGCAGCGCGCCCCGTACGACCGCGGCGAGGTGGCCGGGCCCGCCTATTGGGAGGGGGTCTGCGAGACCCTGGGCATTCCGCTCGACGCGCGCCTGACCGCCGACCTGATCGCGGCCGACCTCGCCAGCTGGAGCGAGGTCGATCCGCGCGCCGTGGAGCTGCTCGACACCCTCGCGGGCCGGGGCTTCATCCTCGGACTGCTGTCCAACATCCCCGAGGAGCTGGCCGTCCGGTACGAGACCTCCGAGCCCTGGCTGGACCGGTTCGCCGTCGTCGGCTTCTCCTGCCGGATCGGCAGTGCCAAGCCGGATCCCGCCGCCTACGAGTGGTGCGTACGGGAACTGGGGCTGCCCGCCGGGGAGATCCTCTTCGTGGACGACCGGGCGGACAACGTCGCGGCGGCCCGCGAACTCGGCCTGCTGGGGCACGTCTTCACCTCACCGGACGCCCTGGAAACCGCACTGGAGGGCCTGTCGGTGTGACCTCCACACCCCTGCTGTTCGCACTGTGCGCCACCGCCCGGGGTCCGTTCCCACCGCGCCGCCGGGAGACCGAGACGGGGCTGGGCCTGGTCGGCGCACTGCTGCTGCAGGGCGCGCTGGCGGGACGGCTGGAGCTGTCGCGGGACCGGGTCCTGGTGCTGCGGGGCGAGGGCACGGGCGACGCGGTCCTGGACGAGGCACTTCAGCGCATGGGCGCCGCCGCCCGGGAGCGGGCGCCTGCCGCGTGGGTGGAGCGGCTGGGTCCGTGGGCGCTGGAACGGCTGCGGACCGGACTCGACGGTCGGCCGGCTGCCGGTGCCCTGCTACCGGACCAGGCATGGCGGTTGGTGCGGGAGGCGGTGGAGCACCCCGCGCGCCTCGGTGTCCCGGCGGTCGCGGCAGCCGAGCTGCTGACCGCCGCCGGGCTCGCCCGGATCGGCTGGCCGGAGATGTCCGCCGCGTCCGCCGGCCGGCGTACGGCCCGGGCCGTGGCCGGCCTCGGGCCCGCCGGGGAGCCCGTGGCCCGCATTTCTGCGACGGTGTCCGAAACCCTCTCGTCCGCCAGGGCCGCCCTGACGTTTTCCGGATAGCAATCCGGTCCCGTCAAGACATCGATATTTCCCCAAAGGGCACTTGTCATGACCGGTTTGAATGTGATCGTATGAATGAGCAGGCGCCGAGACCCCGATATGCATCGGGTGAAGAATCCGAGTCGCCGTCATGGGCGCAGCGCCCCGCGGGCCGCAGGCCCTCCCTGGTGAAAGAGCCGCCCGCCCTTCGTTTCTCTGGACGTGAGTCACACCTGTTCGTCCGAACCCTGACGTTTTCCGGTTACCCGTTACCCGCGTGAGAAGGAAAAATGGACACCAAGGATGTTACCGATCACCTCTATTACCCCGTCAGCGAGCGCAAAATGGAACGGGGCGAAGGTGTCTACCTGTACGACGAGGACGGCAATTGCTTCCTCGACTGCGCATCGGCGACGTTCAACCTGAGCCTCGGCTACTCGCACCCGGCCGTCATCGCCGCCATGAAGGACCAGCTCGACAAGGTGGTCCACATGACCTCCTCGTACCAGAGCGACCCGATCAACGGCCTGGTCCAGCGGCTGGTGGAGACCTCCCCGTCGGGCCTGACGAAGGTGCACCCCAAGGTGTCCGGCGGCTCGGCGGCCAATGAGGGCGCCATCAAAATGGCCCAGCTCGCCACGGGCAAGTCCGACGTCATCACGCTGTTCCGCAGCCACGTCGGGCAAACGATGATGATGACCTCGATGTCCGGCAACGCCTTCCGCCGCGAGCCCTTCCCCAATCTCTTCCCCGGCAGCCTCCAGGTGCCCGACCCCTACTGCTTCCGCTGCTTCTACGGGCAGCAGAGGGAGACCTGCGGGCTGATGTGCGTCGACCGCCTGGAGGACTTCGTCGACTACGCCAGCAGCGGCCGCGTCGCCGCCGTCCTGATCGAGCCGATATCCGGGAACGGCGGGAACATCGTCCCGCCCGACGGCTACATGCAGAAACTGCGTGCCTTCTGCGACGAGCAGAACATCGCCCTGATCTTCGACGAGATCCAGACCGGAATCGGCCGCACCGGCCATATGTTCGCCGCGCAGTACTTCGATGTGGAGCCGGACGCCATCACCACTGCCAAGGGCCTCGGCGGATCGGGTGCCCAGGTGGCCGCCATCATCACCAACGAGCGGCTCGCCGGACTTCCCGCGAATCACCATTCCTTCACGTACGGCTCCAACCTGCTCGCCGCCGCGGCCGCGAACGTCACCCTGGACATCGTGCGGCAGCCGGAGTTCCTCGCGAACGTCACCAGGACCGGTGACTACATCATGGAACGCCTCCGCGACATGCAGACCCGCTACCAGGCCATCGTGGACGTCCGCGGCGTCGGCCTCATGATCGGCTTCGAGATGGCGGAACTCGACGGCAAACCGGCCGTCAAGCTCACCAACCACCTGGCCGCAAAGGCCATGGAGCACGGTCTGATCCTGCGCACCTCGCGCTACGGCTACGGCAACGTCCTCAAGATCCGCCCGCCGCTGATCCTCACGATGGACCAGGCCGAGGAGATCTGCGACAAGCTGGAGAACCTCTTCCTCGCGGAGCTGGCCCGATGAAGCAGCTGCTGACGGGCCTCGGCGCCCACGTCCGGTCCGAACTCCTGGCCTACGCCGACCGCGGCCTGGCCCGCCAGGTCCACGGCGACTCGCCCGGCGGCGACGCACAGTTCGACGTGGACGAGGTGGCCGAGCAGGCCGTACTGGACTACCTGCGCGCACACGCCGACATCCCGCTCGCCCTCTACACCGAGGACGGGTCCTACGTAGAGCTCGCGCCCGATCCCCAGGTGCTGCTCGTCGTCGACCCCATCGACGGCACCCGGCCCACCTCGGCCGGCCTGGAGATGGGCATGGTGTCCATCGCCGCCGCACCCTACGGCGACGGCGCGCCCACCCTCGCCGACGTCACCGCCGCCTGCCTGGTGGAGATCAAGAGCGGCGCCTGGTTGTACGGGGACGAGGAGGAGGGCCTGACCAGCGGCGGGTTCAGCACCCCGGTGCCGCGCCTGAGCCGCAACACCGACCTGGCCAAGATGTTCTGGTCGATCGAGTTCAACGGCCACCCGATGCGGCTCATGTCCGACGCCTACGCCCACCTGGTCGACCGCTCGGCCAACACCGGCGGCATCTTCGTCTTCAACAGCAGCACCTTCTCCATCTCGCGCATCATCACCGGCCAGCTCGACGCCTTCGTCGACATCGGCAACCGGGTCCTGCGCGACCACCCGCAGACGGAGGCCGACTTCCTGCGCGTGGGCCGCGGCTCGATCCTGCACCTCTTCCCCTACGACATCGCCGCCGCCGTCTACCTCGCCCGCCTCGCCGGCGTGGTGATCACCGACGCCTACGGCGACGACCTCGGCAGCACCTCCCTCGTGGACCTCGGTCCCATGAACCAGAAGTCGTGCATCGCGGCCTCCACCCCCGAACTGCACAAGCAACTGCTGGAGTCCGTCCACTGGAACCTCGGCTCCACCCCCACCCCCCACACGACGGAGGCATCATGAAGGCGCTGACGCTCACCGCGGACCGCACGCTCGCCCTCGTCGACCACCCCAAACCGGAGCCCAGCCGCGCCGACGACGTCGTCATCCGCGTCGCCCAGAGCGGGATCTGCGGCACCGACCGCAGTGTGCTCGTCGGCAAATTCCCCGCCGAGACCGGTGTGGTGATGGGACACGAGGCCGTCGGCGTCGTCGACTCCACCGGTCCCGGCGTCACCCGCTTCGCCGTGGGGGACCGCGTGATCGTCAACCCCACCCTGTACTGCGGCAACTGCCCGGCCTGCCTCGAAGGCCACTGGAACTTCTGCGGCCACAAGGCCGGCACCGAGGTCGGCCTCGACTACGACGGGTCCTTCGCGGAGTTCATCCGCCTCCCCGAACTCTTCTGCCACGCCATACCGGACGGCATGAGCTTCGACCGCGCCGTCGTGGTCGAGCCGCTCGCCTGCGCCCTGAACAACATCGAGGCCGGCCGGCTCGCCGCGGGCGAGACCGTGATCGTCGTGGGCGGCGGTCCCATGGGCGTGGTCACCGCCATGGCCGCCCAGCTGTACGGGGCCCGGGTGCTGCTCGTCGAACCCGACCCGGTCCGCCAGCAGCTGGACCGCGAGGTGTTCGACACCCCCGAGTTCGGCGGCCGCGTCAGCGTCCACGCTCCCGATGACGACGAACTCACCGAGCGGGGCGACCTGGTCGTCGACTCCGTCGGCAACCTCCTGGAGCAGAGCATCGGCTACGCCGCGGTGCGCGGCCGGATCGTCATCATGGGCTTCAACAGCAACGCCTCCGCCACGGTGCGCCCCCTGGCCCTCCTCCAACGGGGCCTGCAGATCATCGGCGCGGGCGACTACAACAGCCAGATCTTCCCCAGGGCCATCGAACTCGCCCGGACCCTCCCGCTGGAACGCGTGGTCACCCACCGCTTCGCCCTGGCGGACCACGAGCAGGCGTTCAAGGCCCTCGCCGCCGTCCCCGACGCCGAGTACAGCGCGCTGAAGGTCGTCCTCGTACCGCCGCACGCCGGGGCGGAGGCGTGAGCGCCCCGGCCCGCGGTCGCATGGGCGACGCGCTGGTCCCGGACGCCGGCCGCCCCGTGATCGTCGGCGAGTACCCGTACTACCGTGCCGACCCCGCCAACTGGGCCTCCAACCTCCGCGAGCTGCGCCGGCTCGGTGTCGACGTCGTCTCCTGCTACCTGCCCTGGCGGTTCCACGAGACCGGCGAAGGCGCCCGGCGGACCTTCGACTTCACCGGCCGGACCGACCCCCAGCGCGACGTGACCGGGCTCCTCGAACTGGCGGCGCAGGCAGGACTGGCCGTACTGCTCAAGCCCGGCCCCTTCATCCACGCCGAGGTCCAGCTCGGCGGGCTGCCCGACCGGCTCTGCGGGCCCGCGCACACCCCGTACCGCGGGTTGGGCGGCACGGTCCTCACCTCGCAGGACAAGCCGCTGCCCAGCCTGCTGGACCCGGCGGTCCGGGCCGAAAGCGAGGTCTGGCTGCGCGCCGTCGCCGACGAGGTCGTGGCCAAGGCCGCCGCCCCCCACGGCCCGGTGGTCGCACTCCAGCTCGGCAACGAGGGCATGGCCGGCGAGGCCAATCTCCCCGTCGACGCCCAGGACGCCTCCCCGGCCGCCCGCGAGGCCTTCGCGCACTGGCTGACCGGACGCGGGCTGACGGACGAAGCCGCCCTGGCGGCAGAGGAACTCGACCGGTGGACCAGTGGCCTTCGGCTGCTGTGGTCGCAGTGGTGCGGGCACGCCATCGTCGGCATGTGGGACCGGATCTCCGACCTCTTCCCGGCCGGCCCCGTCCGCATGGCCAACGTGCCGCTGGCGAGCACCACGGGGCCGGGGGCGGCCCTGGACGCGTGGGCCGCCCGGCAACGGGCCGTCAGGGGCTCCCGGCACCTGCCCGGCCACACCGAGTGGGTCGGGAACCCGGCACGCGACAGCGCCGCCTTCTCCTCCCACCTGACCGGGATGCTGCTCGGCGGCACCGATGTGGCGGAGGCCAACTGGGGCTTCACCTGGACCGACGAAACCTTCGCCCAGCCGCGCACCCCCGTGTTCAACGCGCTCCTGGCGCTGCTCCTCGGCTCCACCACGGTCAGCGTCTACACGGCGTGCGCCGCGGGCAGCTGGGGTCCCCTGGTGGACATGGACCCCGAGGGACTCCGCGCGGAAGGCGTGGACCCGGCCCTGCACGCACCGCCCTACTGCCCCGGGGCGCCTCTCGGCGAGAGCGGCACGCACAACCCCAACGCCCAGGGCCTGCGCCTGCTGGCCGCCTTCCTCGACCGCTTCGGCGGCCTGCTCCTGGACACCGAGCTGGAACGGGACGCACTGGTCCTCCTCGACCGGGCCCTGCCCGAGGCCGGTGCCTGGCAGCGCGAGGGCCGGACCCCGCTCCGGGAACTCGCCGACGCCGTGCAGGAGCAGCTGCGCGACCGTGGGCGGCTGATCGGCCTGGGATGGCTCGACGAGCACCCCCGGCCGGCCGCGGCCGGCCCCGCCGTACCCGTGGGGGTCCTGCGCGCCGGGCACCCGGACGGCCCCCGGACCACCGGCGAGCTGAGTCTCGCCGCCGGCGCCCCGGCCGACGGCGCGGTCGCCGCCTTCGTCGCGGACCTGGCATCGGGCGGCGCGGCGCGCTGGACGTCCGAGCACCGCCGCGCGGTCGTGCTGAGCCGCACCGGTCCCGAGGACGTACGGATCATCGGCGGCTTCAACCCCACCGACGGCGACGACCGGGTCACCGGCCCCGAAGGAGCCTGGGAGCTGGACCTCCCGGCGGGCTCCGCCGCCGTCGCCGTCACCCGTGGCGGGACCCTCCTGGGCTGGGCGGCGACGCCGGCCCCGCAGGCCGCCGCACCCGCCGCCCTCACCTGGGCCGGCGAGAAGGCCGACGCACTGCGCGTCGCGGCCTCCTGAGAACGCGGGCGGCGGGGCAGCGTACCTGACAGCGCGCACCCCGCCGTCCGCCCCTTTCCCCCTTCCCCCGCAGTCCCTGCGGCGGAACACCCGCCTGCCCTGCGCGGGTACCCGTGCGCCTTCCCCCGGTGCCCGCCCGCCCGGAGCGGGCACCCGCCCGAGCGGGCACCCGCCCGGTGGGAAGCGCCGACGAGCAGCCCTCCTACGAGCGAGATGCCGCCATGCCCCCGAAGGAACACCCCGAACCCCACCCGGCCCCCCGCCCCTCGTCGGGCCCCGGGCGCCACCTGCTGCCCGCCGGCCCGCGGACCCTCGGCATCCTGACCGACCTCATCGGGAAGGAGCAGCCGATCTTCGCGATGCCCTCCTGGTTCGTCACCACCGAATCCGCCCAGGCGGGCCACCTCATCAGCGAGTTCGTCAGGGAGCTGGGCGGCCGACCGCCCGGCACCGACTTCCGCAGCTTCTTCGCCAACTCGCGCTACGAGGCCCTGCACGGCGCGGTCAAACTACTGCGCCACCGGGCGGCGGCGACCGCCTCAGCCCACCGCGGCCGCGTCCTGGTCCTGGACCCGGACGGCACCCTGGCCCGGCGCGCCGACCCCCTCGGAGAGGGACCCGAGCGGGCCCTCGTCCCCGGGCTCGTGGCGTACACCACGCTCCGTGAACTGTCCGCCGCCCTGCCCGGAACCGCCCTGCCCGGAACCGCCCTGTGCGGCCTCGTCGTGCGCCGCCCGGAACTGCTCGACGCCGAAGGACTCGCCGAGCTCGTCGCCCTGGCCGCCGCGGCCAGGGCCGCCGGTGCGCGGATCGCCGTCGACCTCTGCGACATCGACCCGGGCCGCCAGAGCGACGCCGCCGTCACCGCCCTGCGGCCCGACCTCGTCGTCCTCGGTGAATCCCTCACCGGCTACGAGGTCCCCTTCGGCGCCTTCACCGGCAGCCACGACATGTTCGCCCCGTGGAGCACCCCGCAGGCCGCCTTCCTGCATTCCAACACCTACGGCGGCAACACCGTCGCGATGCGCGCCGTCATCGGCCGGCTGTTGCCGCGCTGGGACGCAAACGCCCCGGTGCACCGGGCCCTCGCCGCGGCCGCCGACGACCGCCAGCGCACGCTCGACCTCTACGCCCGGCACGTCAACCCCATGACGGTACGCATGCACCGCAAGCTGCGCGGAGCGCTCAACGTCGTGCGGGCCAAGGGGTCCCGGCTCACCGTCCGGCTCGATTCCGGCCGCACCCTGGAGCTGGTCGACGGGCTCTGCGGGGCGGGCCTCGGAGTGGCGGGCCACAGCCCCGCCGACGCGCTCACCGAGGTGGTGCGCAGCCACGATCCGGCCCGCGACCACGTCGGCGAACTGGAGCGGGTACTGGCCGCGGAGACCGGACTGCCCCGCACGTTCCCCGCGGTCAGCGGTGCCTCGGCCGTGGAGAGCGCGTTCACCCTGGCCCGGCTCGCCCGCCCCCACCAGAGGCGGATCATCGTCTTCCGGCACAACTACGGCGGCAAGACCCTCGTCTCGCTCCTGGCGACCGCGGCCGACCGGACCCGGGCGCCGTTCGGGCCGCTCTACGAGGACATCCGCTACATCGACCCCTTCACCCCGCACGCGGTCGACGAGTTCCGCGCGGCAACCGCCGACGGCGAGGTCGCGCTGGTCTGGATCGAGCTGGTCCACGGCAGCTCCGACGCCTACGCCCCGATCCCCGCCGACCTCCTGGAGGCGGTCACCGAGGGCCGCACCGCACAGGGCTATCTCGTCGGCGTCGACGAGGTGCTGACCTCCTACTACCGCTGCGGCACCCGTTTCGCCCACCACGGCCGGCTGCCGTCCGTCGACCTGATGAGCCTGTCCAAGGCGCTCAGCTACGGATGCTTCCCCACCGGCGCGGCCCTCGTCTCCGAAGCCGTGTACGAAGCCGCCCGCGCGGCCCATCCCCAGCTGGTCGGGGAACTGCGCGGCCAGCACGCCCACGGGCTCGGCGCCCACTTCGCCCTGCACGCCATCGCCCAGGTCGACGCGCTCGGGCTCGACGACCGCGTCCGGACCCTGTCCGAGGTGGTGCGCTCGGGCCTCGCCGCCATGGACACCGGCCCGGGGGGCGTCGTCGGCCGCCGCTTCAGCGAAGGGCTGCTCGGGCGCTTCGAACCCAGGGTGCCAGGACCGCTCGGCCGGTTCGTGGACCCGCAGGGCGAGCTCATGACCTACGCCCTGATCCTCTGGTGGATCACACGCGCCAGGGCGTTCGTCGTCTACGACGTCTTCCTCCTGCCGCTGAACGCCACCGAGCGCGAGATCCGCCACGTGATGCGAGGGGCCCGCCGACTGTCCAGGACCGGACCCCTGCGGCTCCTGGCCCAGGTGGCGCGCTTCCACCTCGGCGAGAGGCTGCGCCAGGCGCTGAGCCCCGGGCCGCGCCGGGCACGGAAACCCGAGCCCGCAACCCGAAGGAGTACGACATGAGCCACGACAACGTGGAAGTGGTGCGCCGCTTCTTCCAGCTGTTCGAGGAGGGCCGGCTGGCCGACATCGAACCGCTGCTCGCCCCGGACTTCGAATGGGTCTATTACGGCCCCCGATCCCTGCCCTGGGCGGGCACCTACAGCGGAGTCACCGGCTTCCGGGAGTTCTTCGCCATCGTCCGCGAACTGATCCAGGTGCAGGAGTGCCAGGCGTACGACTACCTCGACGCCGGGGACCGGGTCGTCGTGCTCGGCTTCAGCCGGACCCGCGTCCTCGCCAACGACGCCCGCTACGAGGCCCCATGGATGAACGTCTTCACCGTCCGCGACGGCCTGATCTCCCGGTACCTCGACCTCTTCGACACCGCCAGCGTCGTCGAAGCCCTGACCCGGCCGCGGGAGGTGACACCGGCGCCGTGAAGACTCCCGCCACCACCCCCCTGGGCGCCGCCTTCACCGCCGTCGCGCGCGCCCACCCGCACCGCACCGCGCTCGTCCACCGCGACCTGCGGATCAGCTACGGCGAACTGGCCGGCCGGGCCGGCGCGGTTGCCGCCCGGCTCGCCGCACGGATCGGACCCGGGGAGCTCGTCGGGATCCACGCCCGGCGCTCGCCCGAAACGATCGCCGCCCTCCTCGGCACCGTGCTGGCCGGGGGCGCGTACCTGCCCCTGGACCCGCAAGCCCCCGAGCGCCGGACGCGGGCCCTGGTCGAGGACAGCGGTGTCCGCACGGTGTTTGCGGACCGCCACGACCTGACCGCCCTGCGCGCCGCGCTCCCGGCCCGGGTGGACGTTCTGCCGCTCGACGACGCCGTCTCCGGGCCCGTTGCGGACGCGCTGCCGCAGCCCGGCCCCAACGGGACAGACGCCCTCGCCTACGTCATCCATACCTCGGGCAGCACCGGCCGGCCCAAGGGCGTCCAGGTCGGACACGATGCGGTCCTCGCACTGGCCCACGCACCCGAGGCGGGCCTGCGGCCCGACGACGTCGTGCTGCAGCTCGCCCCGCTCCACGTGGACCCCTCCGTCTTCGAGATCTGGGGGGCGCTGCTCAACGGCGCCCGCCTCGTACTGCCCGAGACGGACCGGCCCGGCGTGTACGAGATCGGCCGGGAGGCCGTGCGGCACGGCGTGACCGTGCTGCGGCTGGCCGCGCCCCTGTTCCGGCTCGCCATGGAGTACATAACCGCCGACCTGCGCGGGCTGCGCCTGTGCGTCTGCGGCGGGGACCGTCCCGGGACGGAGGCGATGCGGACGGCGCTGCGGGAGCTTCCCGGCTGCCGCGTCGTCAACGGGTACGGGCCGACCGAGACGACCGTCTACGCCTGCTGGCAGGTGCTGGACGGGCCGGAACAGTACGACGACGGCTGGCCGGACGTCCCGATCGGGCGGCCCTTCGCCGGAGCCACCGTCCATGTGCTGCGCCCCGACCGCACACCTGCCGCACCGGGCGAGGAGGGCGAGCTGTGCATCGGCGGCACCGGCGTGGCCCGTGGCTACCTGGGACAGCCCGAGCTCACCGCCGAACGCTTCATCCCGGAGCCCGGCCGGCCCGGCCGCACGGCCTACCTCACCGGGGACCGGGTCCGGCAGCTGCCGGACGGCAACCTCGCCTTCCTCGGGCGGTCCGACGACCAGGTGAAGATCCGCGGCCACCGGGTCGAACCCGCCGAAACGGAAGCGGCCCTGCTGGCTCACCCGGCCGTCCGCGAAGCGGTCGTGGTGCCCTACGGTGCGGGCACCGGGTCGCGCCGGTTGGCGGCCTTCGTGGTTCTGGCACCCGGGCACCGGGCCCCGCACGCGGAACTCACCGCCCACGCCCTTCGGTTGCTTCCCGCGCCCGCCGTGCCTTCGCGGGTGACCGTACTGCCGGAGCTGCCGGTGACGGCGAACGGCAAGGCGGACCGGCGCCGGCTCGCAGAGCGGGCCGAACGCGCCGCAGTTCCCGCCCCGCACGGCTGCGGCCACGACTCCGGTCCGCAGCAGGAGGCCGACGGCCGAAGCGCCGGTGAACGCGCCGTCGCCGCCCACTGGGAGGCCGTACTGGGGCAGCCGCCGCCGGACCTGGACACCGACTTCTTCGCCGCGGGGGGCGACTCGCTCACCGCCATGGCCGTCCTCGCCCGGCTGGAGCGCGGCCGGGGGGCCGCGCCGGCCATCGCCGACTTCCTGGAGGCACCGACCGTCCGCGGCCTGGCCGCCCTCGTGGACGCGGCCGCCACCGGCCCGGCCCCCGCCTCCCGCCCGGCGGCGGCCCCCGTCGATGCCACCGGCGCCACGAGTGCGCCGGACCCGGGCCGCATCCCCCTGCTCCCCGGCCAGCAGGGCATCTGGTTCGAGCAGCAGGCCGCACCGGGCGAGCGCTACACGATCCCCCGCACCTTCCTGGTTCGCGGCCCGCTGCGGGTGGGGTCCCTGCGGACCGCGCTGACCCGGCTGGCAGAGCGGCAGAGCGCCCTGCGCACGGC
The DNA here is from genome assembly GCF_001905445.1 of Streptomyces sp. CB00455. GTDB lineage: Bacteria > Actinomycetota > Actinomycetes > Streptomycetales > Streptomycetaceae > Streptomyces. Next base: position 103,585 of record NZ_LIVQ01000007.1, read on the forward strand.
CATCCGGCAGGACGGCGAAGGCTGGTGGCAAACCCTCACGGCGGACCCGGGCGCAGCCCTGCGCCACGTCGACCTCACACGGACGCCGGTGGACGGGCGCGAAGAGCGGGCCAGGTCCCTCGTCCGCGAGCAGACGCAGACCGATCCGGGCACCGGGCACGTGGCACTCGTCCGCACCCTCGTGATCACCCTCGGCCCCGACCGTACCGTCGTGCACTTCGACATCCACCACACCGTCGCGGACGACTGGTCCCTCGACATCTTCCTCACCGAACTCTCCGCCCTGTACCGGGCGACCGCGACCGCGACGGCCACCGCCGCCCTCCCGCCCCTCCGGCTGCGGTACGCCGACCACCTGCGCCGGGCGCTGCGGCCGCGGCCCGAGCGCGTCGCCGCCGCACGGGACTTCTGGCGGGGCGCCCTCGACGGCGGGGCCGCCGCCATCGGCCTCGTCACCGACTTCCCGCGGCCCGCCGTGCTCAGCGGCTCCGGCGACCGGGTCCGACTGCGGATCGCAGCGGACCAGGCCGCCCGGCAGGGCGCCGCGGCCCGCCGGCACGGCGTGAGCCCGTACATGTTCTGCCTGGCCGGTGTGTACACCGTGCTCGCGGCGCACGCCGAACGGGACGTGCTCTGCCTCGGCACCCTGGCCACAGGGCGCGACCGCGCCGGTACGCACGACCTCATCGGCTATTTCGCCAACCTGCTGCCGGTGCGGATCGAGGCGACCGCAGACACGCCCGTCCCGGAACTGCTGGCGCGGATCAGGGCCGCCTGCGTCCTGGCCCTGCGCCACCAGGAGGTACCCCTCCAGTCCGTGGTACGGGAGCTGGACTCGCCCACGGCGGCGCGCCCGGCCGTCCCGTTCCAGGCGGTCGTCAACTACCAGCCGCGGCAGCCGCGTTCCCTGGAACCGGGAGACGCCGAGGCGGATCCCTGGCCGTCCGGCGACCGGAGCACCGCGAAGTTCGAACTGGCCTTCCATTTCCAGGAGGCCGGGGACGGGCTCGACCTGGAGGTCGAGTTCAGCACGGACCTCTACAGCCGGGCAACCGTCGAGCGGCTCGCCGCCCAGCTGGCAGCGGTCTTGCAACGCCTGGTGGACGCGCCGGCACTGCGCGACGCGGAGCTGTTCGAACCGGGTGAGCGCGAGCGGCTGCTCGCCGTCCCGGAAACGGTGGCGGCATCCACCGGCCCGGACGCCACCCTGCACGCGCTCGTCGCCCGGCAGGCCGCGGCCCACCCCGGCAAGACCGCCGTGATCGGCGCCGACATCACCCTCACCTACCGCGAACTCGACCGACTCAGCGACGCCGTGGCCGCCCGGCTCGCCGGGTACGGCATCCGGGCCGGTGACCGCGTCGCGGTCTGCCTCGACCGCTCACCCCGGCTGATCACGGCCATCCTCGGCGTGCTCAAGACCGGAGCGGCATACGTCCCGCTCGACCCGGCCTACCCGGCGCAGCGCCTGCGGCACACCACCGAGGACGCGCAGGTCCGCGCGCTGGTGTCCGCCAAGGAGATCTCCGACGCCCTGTTCCCGCCGGCCGCAGGAGGGGCGCCGGGCCCGCCGGTCCTGGACATCGACGCGCTCACCGTCCCGGCGGACGAGGACGGCCCGCCCGCCCGCGGCCCCGGCCCGGACGCCGGGACGGCGTCGCCCGGCGATCCGGCGTACATCATCTACACGTCCGGGAGCACCGGCCGTCCGCGCGGCGTGGTCGTCTCCCACCGCGCGGTCGCCAACACCCTGTACGGAAGCCTCGCCCGCCACCCCTTCACACCCGACGACGTCTGGCTGCAGCTCACCTCACCCGGCTTCGACGTGGCGGCCTTCGAGCAGTTCATGCCGCTCGTGTCCGGCGCCACCCTGGTGTACGCGGACGACGCCACCCGCGGCGACGGTCCGGCCCTCACCCGCCGCCTGCGCGCCGCCGGGGTGACCGTCATGGTCACCGTCCCCTCCCTGCTGCGCGCCCTGGACCGCCCCGATCTGGCCGGCGTGCGCGTCCTGCTCGTGGCGGGTGAACCGGCGGACGTCCACGACACCCGGCACTTCGCCCGGGACCGTGTGGTGATCAACGGCTACGGCCCGACCGAGGCGGCGATCCTCGCCACCACCCACCGGGCCGATCCGGACGACCGGAGCGCGCGGGTCCCCGTCGGCCGCCCCCTGCCCGGGACGAGTACGCACATCGTGGACCGTCACGGCCGCCTCGCCGCCACCGGCGTACCCGGCGAACTGTGGCTGGGCGGAGCCGGGCTGGGGGAGGGGTACTGGAAGGATCCCGAGCTGAGCGCCCGCCTCTTCACCGCCCTGCCCGCCACCGCCCTGCCCGCCACCGCCCTGCCCGCCACCGCCCTGCCCACCACTGCGCTGCCCGCCACCGCTGTGCCTGCCACCGCCGTGCCCGCGACCGGCCCCGTTGCGACCGGCCCCGCTACGACCGGCCGAGCCGGCCGCTTCTACCGGACCGGCGACCGGGTGCGCCGGCTGCCCGACGGGAGCATCGACTACCTCGGACGGCTCGACGGTCAGATCAAGCTCCGCGGATTTCGCATCGAGCTCGGCGAGATCGAGGCCGCGCTGGCGGAGCACCCGGCGGTCCGGGCGGCCGCTGCCGTCCTGCTCGGGTCCGGAGCCGATGCCGACCTGGCCGTCGGCTACCTCGGCCGGGCCACCGAGCGCGAGGCACGTGAGCACCTCCTGCGGCTGCTGCCGGCCCACATGGTGCCCCGCCTGATCGTCCCCGTGGCGGCCATCCCCACCAGCAGCCACGGCAAGGCGGACCGCCGGGCGCTCGCCGGGCTGCTGGCCGCCCACCGGCAACCGCCGTCGCCCCCCTCCGGCGCGCCCTCCGACGCGGCGGCCGGAGCCGGCCCTGCCGAGCGACGGCTGCTCACCCTGTGGCACGAGGTGCTGGGCCGCCGACCGGACTCCCCGGACGACGACTTCTTCGCACTCGGCGGCCATTCGCTGCGCGTCATCCGGCTGCTCGGCCGGATCGAGCGCGAGTACGGAACCCGGATCCCCGTCCACGACTTCCTGGCGGCCCCGACCGTACGAGCGGTGGCCCGCCGACTCGGCGAGGCCGGCCAGGACGGGTCCCGCCCGGCGAGCGCGGTGGCGGGACCGGAGCACGCACGGCTCGACCCCGACGTCGTCTTCACCGGCCGGCCCGCCCCCGCGCGGCCGCACGACACGGTCCTGCTCACCGGCGCCACCGGATTCGTGGGCGCCCACGTCCTGCAGGAACTGCTGGAGCGCACCCGCGGCACGGTCCTGTGCCTGGTGCGGGCCGCGTCCCCCGATGCGGCCCGCCGGCGCATCGCCACGGCGGTCCGCCGCTACGGACTGCGCTGCGACCCGTCCGACCCGCGCATCACGCCGGTGCCCGGCGACCTGGCCCTGCCGGGGCTGGGCCTGACCGGCACCCGGTGGGAACGGACGGTCCGGGAGGCACGGGCCGTCTTCCACCTGGGCGCGGAGGTCCACCACGTCTCCGGCTTCCAGCACCTCGCGGCGGCCAACGTCCAGGGCACCGCCGAACTGCTCCGGATCGCGGCGGCCGGCCGGGCCGCCCGCTTCCACCACATATCCACCCTCGGCGTGTTCAAGGACGACGCCGCAGGGCCGCGCACCATCACCGAGGCCACCGGCACCGAAGGTGAAAGGCACCCGCTCGGCCGCGGCTACGCGGCGGCCAAGTGGGCGGCCGAACAACTCGTCGCCCAGGCAGTCGGACGCGGCGCCGACGCCCACGTCTACCGTCTGGGCCGGGCCGGGGGAAGCACCGCGGGAGTGATCAGCCCCGATGACTTCCTCACACGCCTGCTGACCAGTTCCGCCGCGCTCGGCTGCTACCCGGACGACCCCCGGCTCGCCACCGACGCGCTGCCGGTCGACACCATGGCCCGAGCCGTCGTGGCGCTGGCCCTGGCCGGCCACGGGGCGGGCACCGGCCAGCGGACGGCCACCGTCCACCGGGCGCGCACCGGCCCCGGGCCGGGCACCGTCCACCACATCCACCACCCCCGGCGGACCGGCCTCGGCGCGCTCCTGTCCGTACGCGACCGGCAGACCGGCGCGACGACCGTACCCGTAGGCCTCGCCACCTGGCTGCGCCGCCTGACGGACGCCGAGGACGCCGGCACCGCCCTGCCCGCCCTCGCCTACCGCGAACACCTGCGGGAGCTGAGCGACAACCCGGCCGCGGGCCGTCTTGACCACCGCAACGACGCCACCATGGCCGCCTTGCGGCCCCTCGGCGTCATCCCGCCCGACCTCGACGACGCACTCGTGGGGCGCTGGTGGGAGTACCTCGACCGGAGCACCCGTGACGACTGAACCGACCGCACCGCACTACCCCATGGACAGGCAGTGCCCCTTCGCCCCGCCCCAGGAGGTCACTCGCGTCCGCGACGCCGGGGAGGTGCCGCGCGTGGCGCTCTGGAACGGAGTGCGGCCCTGGCTCTTCACCCGCTTCGACGACGCCCGCACCGTCCTGTCCGACCCGCGCTTCAGCGCCGACAAGAGCCGCCCCGGCTATCCCCTCTCCAGCGCCGTGGCACTGGCCGAGACCGCCGTGGAACCGACCCTGCTCGTCATGGACAACCCCCGGCACGACGCCGTACGCCGCCTGGTGCTCGGCGAGTTCACCGTCAAGCGGGCCGAGTCCTGGCGCCCCGCCGTGCGGGCGGTCGTCGGCAACCTCATCGACCGGATGCTCCGGGGCTCCGGGGCGGAGCTGGTGTCCGACCTCGCACTGCCCGTGGCCCTCACCGTCATCTGTGAGTTCCTCGGCGTGCCGTTCGAAGACCGCGAGGTCTTCCGCGGCCTCACGCACACCATGAACGTCGTCGCCGGCACCACCGAGAGCGCCGCCGAGGCCCGCCAGTGCCTCCAGGACTACCTGGAGCGCCTGGTCTCCCTACGGGAGAAGGACCCACAGGACGACTTCATCAGCCGCATGGCCGTCCGGCACCTGCCCACCGGAGAGATGAGCCGCCCCCAGCTCGCCGCGATGGCCCTGCTGCTGCTCACCGCGGGCCACGACACGACCGCCAACATGATCGCCCTCGGCGTACTCACCCTGCTGCGCCATCCGCGGCACTTCGCCGCGCTCGGCGCGGGCGACGACCCCGCACTGCTCGCCGACACCGTCGAGGAGATGCTGCGCCATCTCACCGTCGTCCAGCGCGGCATCCGCCGGATAGCCGTCGAGGACGTGGAGGTCGGCGGCCACCCGGTCCGGGCCGGGGAGGGGGTCGTCGCCGCCGTCAACGTCGCCAACCGAGACCCCCGCCGCTTCCCCTCCGGGCAGGCGTTCGATCCCACGGTGCGCGCCCACGGGCACCTCGCCTTCGGGTACGGCCCCCACCAGTGCCTGGGGCAGTCACTGGCCCGCGTCGAACTCCAGGAGGTGTACGCCGCGCTCGCCCGCCGGATTCCCACGCTGCGCACCACGCTGCCCGTCGAGGAGATCCGCTTCAAGTCCGACATGGCGGTCTACGGCGTCCACGCCCTGCCCGTGACCTGGTGATTCCCTCCCCGCCCCCTCCGAAGGAGCAGACCGTGAAGGTCACCCTCGAACCCGAGCGCTGCGTCGGCGCCGGCCACTGCGTCCTGTCCGCACCCCAGGTCTTCGACCAGGACGAGACCGACGGCGTCGTCCTGCTGCTCGACGCGGACCCGGACGCGGCCCTCGCGGACGCCGTCCACGAGGCCGCCGACCTCTGTCCCGCGCAGGCGATTCTCGTGGGCCCGGCGGACGGACTGCCGGCATGACCGCGGCCCTGCTGGACGCGCTGCGATCAGCCGTCGGCCCCGCCGCCCTGCTCACCGGCCCCGCCGCGACCGGCGGATACGCCCACGACATGATGCCCCTCGCGCCGTACGGGCAGCCGCTGGCGGCCGTCCTGCCCGCCGACACCGCCCAGGTCCAGGCCTGCGTACGCGCCTGCGCCGACGCCGCAGTCCCCATCGTGCCGCGCGGCGCGGGAACCGGGCTGACCGGCGCCGCCAACGCCGTCGACGGCTGCGTCGTCCTCGTCACCACCCGGATGAACCGGATCCTGGAACTCGACGCGGACAACCGGCTCGCGGTCGTCGAGCCCGGTGTGGTCAACCAGGACCTGCGGACGGTCGCGGCTGCCCGCGGCCTGTTCTACCCGCCCGACCCGTCCAGCCTCGACACATGCACCCTGGGCGGGAACCTCGCCACCAACGCGGGCGGCCTGTGCTGTGGCAAGTACGGGGTCACCGCTGACTACGTACTCGGACTGGAAGCGGTCCTCGCCGACGGGTCACTGCTGCGGACGGGCCGCCGTACCGTCAAGGGCGTCGCCGGCTACGACCTCACCCGGCTCCTCGTCGGCAGCGAAGGCACCCTGGGCATCATCACGCGGGCCACCCTCGCCCTGCGCCCGCTGCCGGCCGCGCCCGGCACCGTCGTCGCCGCCTTCGACTCCGTGGAGAAGGCGGGGGACAGCGTCAACAGGGTGGTCCGGGCGGGCCTCATCCCCTCCCTCCTGGAAATCATGGACGCGACCTCCCTGCGCGCCTCGGCCGACTACCTCGGCACCGAGGTGCCGGGCGACGGCGACCAGGCGCTCCTGCTGTGCCAGTCCGACGCGGGCGGCGAGCAGGGCGCACGGGAACTGGAGCTGCTGGACTCGCTGTTCCGGCAATCCGGGGCCGCCTCCACGTACACCACGAGCGACCCCGCCGAGGGCGGCCTGCTGCTGCGCGCCCGCCGGGTGTCCCTGACCGCCCTCGAAGCCCGGGGCGCCTGTCTGACCGAGGACGTGGCGGTACCCCGCACCCGGATCGCCGAACTGATCGCGGGCTGCGCCGGGATCGGAGACGAGACGGGTCTGGCCGTCGCCGTCGTGGGACACGCGGGCGACGGGAACATGCACCCCACCGTGCTCTACGACCAGGCCTCGCCCGACGAGTACACCCGGGCGCGCGAGGCGTTCGACGCGATCCTGGCCCTGGCCCTCGCCCTCGGCGGCACCATCACCGGCGAACACGGGGTGGGCAAGCTCAAACAGCACTGGTTGGAGCGGGAAATGGGCCCGGTGGCCCTGCGGGTCCACCGCCAGGTCAAGGACGCGCTCGACCCGGCAGGTCTCTTCAACCCGGGCAGCATGTTCGCCCGGAGGGAAGACGGCCGGGGCAGGCCGTGATCACCGAGACCCGGCGGGCACTGGCCGGGCTGGCCGCCCCCCTGCGCACGCTCTTCCTCACCGTCCTGATCTTCCGCGCCGGAACCATGGCGTACCCGTTCCTCGCCCCCCACCTCCTCCTCTCCGGCGGCGTCGACGCGACCGCGGCCGGTATGACCGTCGCCGGCTTCGGCGTCGGCGCGCTCGCCGCCGACCTGGCCGCCGGCCCGCTCCTGATCCGCTGGCGCCCGCACTCACTGATGCTGAGCGGCTTCCTGCTGAACGCCGCCGTGCTCGCCTGCGTCCCGGCGCTCCACGGGCGGGCCGCCCTGGCGGCGGCCGTGCTCGTCTGGGGCTTCGCCTACGAGATCGTCACACCCGCCGCGTACTCGGCCACCATCGCGGCGACCCGGCCCGAAGAGCGCAAGGTCGCCTTCGCCTGCTACCGGCTCGCCGTCAACCTCGGCACTGCCGTCGGCCCCATGATCGGCGCCCTCGTCTTCGCCGCCGACCCGGACGCGGTGTTCTGGGTCAATGCCCTGTGCGTCCTCGCCGCCACCGGACACCTCTACACCCACCGCGGACGGCCGCCCGCGCCGGACACAGCCGGCGCGCCGCGCCCGCGCTCGGCCCGTCCGCGGGCCACGAGAGCCGAACGCACGCGGTTCTGGACCGTATTCGGGCTCTCCCTGCCCATCCAGCTCGCCTACGCACTGCCGTCCGTCTTCGTCAGCACCTACGTGATCGTCGGGCTCGGCCTGCCCGGATACTGGGCCGGCGTCGTCTTCACCGTCAACGCCGTCGTCATCGTCCTGTTCGAAGTCCCGCTCAACGTCCGCATGGCCCGCGTCGGCAGCCTGCCGACGTTGCTGACCGGATACACCCTGGCGGGCGCAGGCTTCCTGCTCATGGCCCGAGCCGGATCCGGGCCCACCCTGGTCCTCGCCACCCTCGTCTGGACCGCCGGAGAGATCGTCGTCTTCCCCGGACTGCTCGGCTACGTCAGCCGGCTCTCCGGCCCCGCCGCCGACCGGAACATGAGCCTGTTCTCCGGCGGCGTCAACGTGGCCTTCATCCTGGCGCCCCAACTGGCCCTGCTGCTGTCCGGCCCCGGCCACGCGGGCGCGCCGTGGGCCGTCGCCGGAGCCGCCGTCTGCGCGGCGGGCCTGCTGCTCGTGGCCGCCCGCACCCACCCGTACGCCTGGCACAAGGAGGAACCATGCACAAGCGCGACCTGACCCCCTTCATGGGGGTCGAATACAGCGGCCTGACCCACACCGACCTGGACCGCCCCGAGGTCTTCGCGGACCTCGTCGACGCCCTCCACCAGCGCGACCTCGTCGTCGTCCGCGGCATCGACCTGACCCCGCCCCAGCAGATCGCGCTGGCCTCCCGGTTCGGCAGCCCGGTGCCCTTCCTGCTCGCGGACTGGCGCCACCCCGAATTCGCCGAGATCCTCGTCTCCTCCAACGAACACCGCGGCGGCCGGCCCGTCGGCATCGAACGCGTGGGCCACTTCTGGCACCAGGACTCGTCCTTCAACGCCCGGCCTCCCGCCTACACGGTGCTCCACGGTGTCAACGTGCCGCAGGACTGCGGCCACACCCACTTCGCCGGCGCCGCCGATGTGTACGACCGGCTGCCCGCCGCGTGGAAGGCCCGGCTCGAAGGCCTCACCGGGGTGCACACCCTCACCAAGCAGCAGCGCATCGGCCCCGAGCACGTGGGCCTGTCCGTCGCGGAGGCGCAGGCCCTCATCGCGCGGCAGCATCCCGCCGTCGAACACCCCGTCGTCCGCCGGGACCCGCACACCGGCCGCCGCTACCTCTACGCGGCCCGCGCGTACATGGAGCGCGTCAGCGGCCTCGACGCCAACGAGAACGAGGCGTTCTTCGACCTCGTCGACAACCTCCTGCGGGATCCGGCGCACACCTACACCCACCGCTGGACCCCGAACGACCTGCTGCTGTGGAAGACCGCCACGACCTACCACGTGGCAACCGATCTGGCCCCCGGCGTCTCCCGGACCGTGCACCGGATCAGCGTCGCCGCCGCATGACACTTCGCCCGCACGTCCCGAGGGAGACCTGATGCACGACACCCGTCACCGGCCCCCCGTCGGTGTGATCGTCGACGGCTACTCGGTCGGCAAGTACCTGCCCGCCGCCTTCCGGCGCCTCGGCGCCGATGTCGTCCACCTCCAGAGCACCCCGCGGTTCCTGGCCTCCGTACCGCCACCCGACCTCGGCCCCTACCTCGCCAACGTCGTCCACCGCGCCGACGACCCCGAACACACCGCCGCGGAACTGGCCGCGTACGACCCCTGCTGCGTACTGCCCGGCCAGGAGACCGGCGTCCCGCCGGCCGACCGGATGGCCGAACGCCTGGGCCTGCCCGGCAACCACTGGGCCACCTCGGCGCTGCGCCGCGACAAGTACCAGATGATCGAAGCCCTGCGCGCGGCCGGAATCCGCTGCGCCGACCAGCTGAAGTCGGCCGACGCAGACGAGACGGTGGCATGGGCCGACGCGACGGGATACCCGGTCGTCGTCAAACCGCTGAGCTCGGCATCCACCGACGGGGTCTTCATCTGCCGAGGTCCCGCCGAAGTCCGCACGGCGGTCACCTCCGTCCTCGGCAGCCACGACATATTCGGACGTCACAACACCGAGGTGCTCGCCCAGTCCCACCTCGACGGCACCGAGTACATCGTCGACATCATCCGCGGCCCCGGCGGAGGACGGCACGTCTGCGGGGTCTGGCGGTACGAGAAGACCGACATCGGCCCTCGGCGCGTCTACGACAAGGACATCCTCCTCGACCCCGACAGCCCGCCGGTCGCCGAGCTCGTGGACTACCTGGACGAGGTTCTCGACGCCCTCGGCATCCGCTTCGGCGCCGCCCACGCCGAGATCATGATGACCCCCGGCGGGCCGGCCCTGGTGGAGGTGGGGGCCCGCCTCAACGGCCTGATGGACCCCGGCTTCCACGACACCTGTCTGGACGGCAACCAGGCCGACCTCCTCGCGCTGGCCTGCGTACGCCCCGACGAGTACGCCCGCCGCTTCCGCGGCAAGACCATGTACCGCAAACACCGCGAAGGGATGGTCGTGCACCTGCAGACCACCCGCAGCGGTGTCGTCGAGGCGGTCGACCAAGAAGCCCTCGCGCGGATCTCCGCACTGGCCACCGTCCACCTCGCGGCGCCCCGCCTGGCACCCGGCGACCGCATGCGGCCCACCACCGATCTGCTGTCCAGCCCGCTCCGCGTCTTCCTGAGCGCCGACACCCCGCAACAGCTGCTCGCCGACCACCGCCGCATCCGGACGCTGGGCGACGACGTCTTCCGGCTCATCCCCCGGTGACCCGCCCTGCCGACAAGAACCATGCGAGGAGTGCCATGGCTGTGGCCATCCGGGCCGACCTGGCCGATGTACCCGACTACAACATCCCGCGGCAGACGCCCGACGCCGTCCTGCTGAACGCCAACGAAGTTCCCGTGCCCCCGTCGCCCGCGGTGGTCGAAGCCATCGCCAGGGCCGCGGTCGAGGGGCACCGCTACCCCCAGTGGTTCTCCGACACCCTGGTGAGCCGGCTGGCGGAGGTCCTCGGCGTGCCCGAGCCCTGGATCGGCGTCGGCTGCGGCTCGGTGAGCCTGTGCCAGCAGCTGATCCAGGCCTACTGCGGCCCCGGCGACGACATCGTCTGTGCCTGGCGGTCGTTCGACGCCTATCCGGTCCTCGGCCGGATCGCCGGCGTGGCGGTGCGTACCGTCCCGCTCGACTCGGAACACCGGCACGACCTGCCGGCGATGCTCGACGCGATCACCCCGGCGACCCGGCTCGTCTTTGTCTGCAACCCCAACAACCCCACCGGTACCGCGGTGCGCACCCAAGAACTGGGCGAGTTCCTCGACCGGGTACCCGACAACGTCCTCGTCGTCCTGGACGAGGCCTACCGGGAGTTCGTCACCAGCCCCGATGTACCCGACGGCATCGCGCTGGCCCTCCGGCGGCAGAACGTGGCCGTGCTGCGCACGTTCTCCAAGGCCTACGGGCTGGCCGGGATCCGTGTCGGTTACTGCGTGGCGCCGCCCGCCGTGGTCGCCGCCGCCAACAAGGTCTCCGTCCCCTTCGCGGTGAGCAGTCTCGCGCAGGCCGCCGCCATGGCCGTGCTGGACCATCCCGGTGAGGTCCGCGACCGGATCGGGACGGTGGTCCGCGAGCGGGAGCGCCTGCACGCCGGGCTCACGAAGCTGCTGTCGTGTCCCGGCCACCGGGCGGTACCGCCCTCGCACGCCAACTTCCTCTGGCTGCCGCTGGGGGAACGCTCCGTCGCCTTCGCGGACTTCTGCGCCCGGCACGGCGTCCTGGTGCGCGCCTTCCCCGGCGACGGTGTCCGGATCACGGTGGGCCTGCCGGAGGAGAACGACGCCTTCCTGTGCGCCGCGGACCGCTTCGCGTTCCTTGCGCCGCCGCGCGGTCCTCGCAGGGTCCCGCGTCTCACCTGAGGTGCTGCGTGACGCGAAAAGTTCCGTACGGGGCAGAGCCGGAGGGTGCGGCCGCCGGGGTACTGGTACGGGACTGCGGGCCGAGTCCGCAGATGCCGATCGCGCCGGCGGGGGAGCCGGAGCGGTTCGTCACGGTCCTGGTGTCCGACCGGAGGCGGGGGTGCACTGGCCGGGGGTGAACTGGTCGCGTACTACGAGCGCAACGGCGTCGAGCCCGCCGAGCCGCTCCTCTCCGGGGACCGGCCGGGGAAGGTGCTCACCCGGTGCGGCTCGGGGAGCAGGCCCGGCGATGGGCCGACCGGGGCCGTGAGGCGCGTGGCCAGTTCTTCGACGAACGCCTCGATATGGGGCGGGCGCGGGCCGGTCCGGGTGGCGCAGAACCACGTACGGGTCATGGGCTGCTCGCCCATGCGGACCAGCGCGAGGCCGTGCGAGGACACGTACGGGGCGCCCACCCAGTTGGGGAGCACGGTCACACCCTGCCCTCCCGCCACCATCTCGATCACCAGATCGGTCACCACCGGCATGGTGGTGATCCTGCCGGGCCGGGCCCCGGCCGGGACCGGCAGCGGCACCGACGGGTGCGGTTCTGGTCGTAGCCGTCGTAGAGGACCAGGTCGACCCCGTCGAAGTCACGGGCGGTCAGGTGCCCGCGCGACGCCCAGGGGTGTGCGGCGGGCACCACGGCCATCATCTCGTCGTCGAACAGCTCGGTCAGTGACACCCGGTCCATCTGCAGGTCCGGCTTCGTGACCAGCGCGACGTCGACCAGGTCCGCGAGCAGCGCCGGGATCGGGGCGTCGTCGGAAACGGCCTCGATGCGCACGTCGATCTCCGGCTCGCGCTCGCGGAAGGCGCGCAGGACGGGGGGCAGCCACGGCAAGGTGGTGCTGCACTGGGCGGTGAAGCGGACGCGCCGGCCGTGCCCGTCGCGGATCTCCCGCAGGTCGCGCGAGGCCGACGCCAGTTCGCCGAGGACATGGCGGGCGGCGACCAGCAGCCGGCGCCCCGCCGCGTTGGGCACCAGGCGGCGGCCCTTGCGGTCGAAGAGCTGCATGCCGAGGCCCGCCTCAAGCCGGGTGAGCCGCTGACTGAGGGCCGGCTGGCTGACGTGGAGCCGTTCCTGGCGAGCGGCGCCGACGTCGTCCTGAACGGCCGTGACGCCGACCGCCTCGCCAAGGCCGCCGCCGGCCTCGGCCGGCCGGAGCGGACCGCGTGGGCCGCGGGCAGCATCGCCGAGCGGGAGACCGGCGAGTCCCTCGTCCGCACGGCACTGGAGCGCTTCGGCCGCATTGACGTCCTGGTCAACAACGCCGGCACCTTCGCCCCCAAGCCGTTCACCGAGGTCACGGAGGACGAACTCGACGGCTTCCTGACGGGCAACCTCAAGGGCACCTACCTCACCACGCAGGCCGTGGTGCGGGCGCTGCGCGCGCAGGGCCAGGGCGGCAGCATCGTCAACATCGGCACCGTCCTGGTGGACCACGGGCTGGCCGGCCTGCCGGCCAGCGCGCCGGTGGTCAGCAAGGCCGGCGTGCACGGGCTGACCACGAGCCTGGCCGCCGAGCTCGCGGCCGACGGCATCCGCGTCAACCTCGTCGCGCCCGGCATCATCCGCACCCCGCTCCACGAGGGGGCCGACGTGGACGGCTTCGGCGGGCTCGCCCTGCTCGACCGGGTCGGGGAGGCGTCCGAGATCGCCGAGGCGGTGCTGTACCTCGCAGGCGCCGGCTTCGTGACGGGCCACGCCCTGCGCGTGAACGGCGGCCACGTCACCGGCCGCGCCTGATTACCTGTCCAAGGCGAGCAGCAAAATCTGTGCTGACTGGAGTAGACATTGCGGACGTCTCTGGCTATGGTTTCTCTCATACCCAAGAGAGACAGCAGGGCCCGGCAGAGACGAACTGCCGGGCAGCAGTACCCGCAGTACAGGTAGTTGGCACGTGAGTGAGTGATTCAGAGGGAAGAACGGAGGAACCGCGCGCCATCAGGATCGCCCGGGCGAGCACGTATGGAGCCCGGGTACCGCAGGACATCGATAGTGAGGTGGTCTCCGGTCACGCAACCGCGATCCCCGCACGCCCGACAGCATCCAGGTCGGGCCGGCGGAAACAGAGAGCCGGCGCAGTATCAAGGCCGGCAGATGGTGTAGCAGTTCCTTCGGGGCCTTGGTGCCAATGGCACCGGGGCCCCCTCCCTGTTTTTCGGCGGAGACGTGCGACAACAGCCGCCGACCGTGTCGGGAACGCTTCGGTCAGCCCGCTCGTTCGACCTCCGGTCTACCGCCCGCCACCGCGAACCGGGGGAACACCTTGCCCGATACCTCGTCCGCCGCCGTCACCGCGCCGCCCCTCCCGCCGCTCGCCACCCAAGCCGAACGCCTGATCGATCTCGGCGCGCACGAGCTCGCGCGGATACCTGCCCGGGACCTGCGCGCCTTCGCCGAGAATGCCGGTCGCGCAGACGGCCACGCCCTGCTCGCCATCCATCCGGACCGCATCCCCGCCTCCGCCCTCGCACCGCTGCTCCGCCGCGACGGCAAGCCCGGTTTCGTCGTCGGCGACATGGCCGACGTCGACCGCTTCACCCCCTCCGGCGTCGAATTGCCCGACGACGCCTCCCTCTACCTCGTCACCGGTCCCGACCGCGGCGACCACATGGCCAACTGGAGCCCGGATGAGGCACTGCCTGCCCTCATCGGGGAGGACCGCACCCCGTTGCTGCTCACCGAAGGCATCCACTGGGTCCTCCAGCAGCCGGCGGTCCTCGAGCGCAACCGCTGCTTCATGACCATCGGGTCCCGCCTGCGCAAGGCGAACGGCGCCCTGGACGCCCGTACCCCGGCGATCTGGATCAGCAACGGCACGGGGCGGGACGGCCGGGAGCGACGCAACGCCCCGAAGGTCGGCTGGTGCTGGTGGGGCAACCGCCACACCTGGCTGGGCTTCGCCTCCGCTGCCGGCCGCACGGGCTAGTACCGCACTGGATAATTTTCGCCCGCCCTGCGGGCGAGAAAATGACGTGCTGGGCCACGTGGTTGCCGCGTAACCTGCCGGGCTGTGGACATGGAACGTGCCGAGCAGCAGCTGCGCCTGATCGCTGAAACCGTGCAGGTTGCCGGAGCTCTCGGCGTCCCGGTGTGGCTTCGCGGGGGATGGGCCATGGACTTCTTCCTCGGCGAGGTCACGCGAGACCATGAGGACATCGACTGGTTCGCCCGGGCGGATGATGCGGAAGCCCTGGCGGAAGGCCTGCTGCTGCACGGCTGTCAGCCGGTCCCCGGGCCGCCTCCGGAGCTGCAACGCGATGTCGCCAAGGACGGGCTGGACAGCAGTTTCACCCTCGTGGACCGGGACACGGCCGGCCGTGTGGTGGTCGCCGGGGGCCCGTGGGCCGGCACGCCCTGGCCCGAGGGAATGCTCGATGCCGGGACGGGTCGTATCGGCCACCTGCACTGCGCGATCGTCGGCCCGCAGGCCCAGATCGAGATCAAACGGATGATGCCCGTCTGGGACCCCTCCCGGCCCCGGCGGTCCAAGGACGCCGAGGACATCGCCCGTCTGGAGGCCGCCCTGCGCGCACGGGGCGACCGGCCCGCGTCTGGTTCGTGACCGCGCCCCGCCCGGACACGGCTCGCGGAGAGCGCCGCGGCGGGTACCGCGATGTCCCTCGCCGCAAGGCGCGCGGTGGCGGGCGGGCGGTGCTCCTCCCGACGCGGCGTACGGCGTTCGGGGACGGGCGCGTGGCACGCTTGACCAGTCGAGGCGCCACCCGCACAGTCGGGATGCGGCGGCCGTGACAGCGCCGCCCGACCCTGCTCACCGGTGCGCCCGTCCCAAGGCGGCAGACGGCCTCGACTTCCAGGAGTGACTGCGCAGATGGTCCTCGACCTGGTCGTGATCGGTGTGGCCATCACCCTGGGGCCCTTGCACAACAGCGCCTACATCCTCCTGCTCGCCTCGCGGCGCGGCGTCCGCAAGGGCCTGGCGTTCCTGTTGTCGTGGCTCGCCAACCTGGTCGTGGTGATCGCGTGTGTGGTGCTGCTGACCGGTGGTCAGCCCCCCGCCCGCCACACCGCACCTTCGACCGCCGCGGCGTGTGCGAAACTCGCCATCGGCCTGGGCCTGGTGCTGTTCGGCGCGCACCGACGCCGTCGGCCGCCCCGCCCGCACGAGCCGCCCCACTGGACCGCCCGCGTGGACGGCGCCTCTCTGCCCACGGCCGCCGGGCTGGCCTGGCTGCTGCAGCCCTGGGCGCTGGTCGGTGCGGGCGCCGCCACCGTCGTGGCGGCAGACCTCTCCTCCCTCACCAACTGGGTCGCACTGGTCGGCTTCTGCCTGCTGGCCACGGTCAGCCTCATCGTCATGGAGATGTACACGGTCCGGGCACCGGCGGCCGCCGGCGTCAGGCTCAACGCCCTGCGGACCTGGCTGGAGCAGCACCAGGAACAACTGCTGGTCACCCTCTCGCTGCTCATCGGCCTGTGGCTGACGGCGCGGGGCATCCACGAGCTGGTCGCCTGACGGCACGTGTCGTATCGGGCCCGCTTCCTGAGGCGCAGGAGCGGCGCGACGGACGCGTTCACCACGCTTGGGCAGGCCGGGGCGGGGCGGTCTTGGCGGAGCGGCCTTGTCGGAGCCGTCGAAGGCGCAGCGCGACCGGCGGCGCGCCCGCGCGGGGGGTGGCGCGGGAACGATGCTCGTTGCCGGTCCGGCAGTTCGTCGGCCAGGTCGACGGGGTCTCGCCGGGCCCCGTTCACCGGTTGCTATGCTGACCCGCCATTCGCCTTGTTAGCGCTCACATGAAGGAGAGGTGCACCCCGGGCATGTTCCTCGAAGGCGCCTCCGCGGAGTTCCACGGCTTCTTCGAGCGCCACTGTGCCGAACTGGCCCGCCTCGCCTACCTCTTGACGGGCGACGCGGCTGCCGCCGACGATCTGGCCGCGGACGCATTGGTCGCTATCCGGCACCGCTGGGACCGATTGCGGCGCGCGGGAGATCCGCTCGCCTGCGCCCGGGGCGTGGTCGCCGACATGGCGCGCAAGAGCGTCCGCGGCACGGCCCGCGAGCGCCGCCGCGTCGCCTCGTTCCGGGCCGAGAGCGCCGAACGCGGGGGAGGTCCGGACGTCACGTGCGTCATGGACGTCCGGACCGCTCTGGGCCGGCTCCCCTTCCGCCGGCGTACGTGCGTCGTGCTGCGGTGCGCCTTCGACCTCTCGGAGGAGGACACCGCGCTGGCCCTCGGAATATCGCCCGGTACGGTGAGGAGACGGACCTCCAAAGGCTTGGCGGAGCTCGAACGCCTGCTGGGCGCAGGTGTCTTCGGGGAGCCGGTGGAGAGGAGGAGTTGATGGACGAGCTGCCCGCGCAGCTACGCCAGGCCGCCACCGCCCACCAGCCGAGCCGGGCCCGCATCCTCGCCCGGGTGGAACAGGGCATGACCTCGTCCGCCGTCCCCACCGGCTCCACCGCCGGTCCCGCCCGCGTCCGCGAAGTGCGCCGCGGCAAGGCCGTCTCGTCCGGACCGAGGATTGCACTCGCCACGCTCGTGACCGCCGCCACCTTGGCGGTCAGCGGCCTCGCCGTGGGCGCCGTCATCCAGGACCACGAACGACCACAGGCGGCGGCCCCCCGCCCCGCCGCATCCTCGTCCCCTTCCCACCGGTCCTCGCCTTCCCCCGCCCCCCACGTGCCGCAGCCCCCGCAGCCGAGCAGCACACCACGGCCCTCCGAGACCGTGCGGCCGTCCCTGCAGTCCCTACCGTCCCCAACGTCCGCACCGCCGACGACGGCCCATCCGGCCCGCACGCACACCCAGGACGGGCCACTGTGGGCGGACGGGTCCGTCGATGGCCACAGCAACCGTTTCTGGGCCCAGAGCAACGTCACCGTCAAGACGCGACAGCCCCTCACCGCACTGACCTTGGAACTGCGCGTCCGCCAGACGGGCGGCGTCAGGCGCACGGGGAGCTGGCAGACCCTGCCCGGCGACGATTTCGCCCTCGCGGTGGGGGAGTACGACGGCGTGCTCGTCTACCGCTGGACACTCAAACCCGGCAGGACGGTCCCCGTGGGGCAGCACGTCTTCGCCGGCCAGTACGACCACGTGGCGGGTGGCCGGGACGCCGGGGGTGACACCTACCGGGCGGACGCGGCTACGGCGGAGGGGAAACCGTCTGTTTGGGGCGACTTCGCTCCCAGCGCCTGAGCGACCGGCGGGGTGCGCGTCGTGACGTTGGGGTCACCAGTGGTAGCCGCCCCGCAGAGCGGTTTGCCGTGGACATGATCACGGCCATAAAGTCGCCGCCGTTCAAGGTCACTTCGAGGTCAATCACACGGGGACGAGCACAGACATGCGCAATACATCGATCATGGCGGCGGCCGCGGCCGTCGCCGCCCTGCTCACGCTCAGCGTCTGCGGTGGCGGCGGGAATCCGGCAGTCGGCGGTGTCGGCTCGGGCGCCGACGCCGGAACCGGCGCCGGGGCCGACGGCGGTCCTCATGAGGGCACCCTGGAGAACCCGACGAAGAACGGCGGGGTCAACGGGAACGCGCCCAAGGACGGGACCGCTTTCCAGAAGCTGCCCAAGGCGGGCACCATGGCCGCCGCCGCCCGCTTCATCAATGTGTACACCCCGTGCGACCCGGTCAGCCCCGCGGACGGAGAGAACGGACCGAGCGAAGGCCCGGACACCGAGTTCGGGCCGGCCTTCTCCGTCACCGAGCGCGGCTACTGCGGCAGGCGGAGCGTCACCACCATCGTCCTGATCAAGGACCCCAAAGCCTTCCAGACGGCCTTCAAGGCCCGGGTGGATGCCAAGAAGGACAGCGGGAACCCCAACAGCGGCATCGTCCTCGGCCAGGACTTCGCCATGGGGTCCGAGAGCTCGGACGCCATGAGCGCACTGTTGAAGCCGCAGGCCGGACTGCTCATGCTCAACTGCCACCCGGACTTCAAGCCGCCGAGCGGCTTCCGCAAGGAACCGGCACTGGTCAAGGGCTGCGTCCTCACGGACTACTACAAGGACTGAGCGGACCTGCCGGTGCCGCCGGGGCCGTCGTGGGGGTTCAGCGGCCGTCGGTCGGTCGGCGGGCGAGGCGGACGACGCGGGCGAGGCGGACGGGGTGGACGGGGCGGACGGGGTGGACGGGGTGCGGCGTGCCGCGGCTGGTTGCCGCGGCACGCCACTTGTGATGGCCGGGTCGTCCGGTGTCAGCGGCGGCGGCCCCAGCTCTCGGTGTCGATGACGTTGCCTCGGTTGTCGCGGAGGGTGGCGGTGTCGCGCTCGTCCCAGATCTGGTGGCGGCGGTCCTGGTAGACGTCGCGGTGGGTGTCGCGGCCCTGGCCGGTGTGGACCTTGACGCTGGAGCGGCCGTCCAGGCGCAGGTGGTTGAAGCGGTAGCGGTTGCCGTCGCGGTCGGTGAGGGTGTAGCCGCCGAGGTCGACGGAGTGGCGTCCGGTGTTGGTCACCTCGACCCATTCGCGGTTCAGGGAGCGGTTNAGCGGCGGCGGCCCCAGCTCTCGGTGTCGATGACGTTGCCTCGGTTGTCGCGGAGGGTGGCGGTGTCGCGCTCGTCCCAGATCTGGTGGCGGCGGTCCTGGTAGACGTCGCGGTGGGTGTCGCGGCCCTGGCCGGTGTGGACCTTGACGCTGGAGCGGCCGTCCAGGCGCAGGTGGTTGAAGCGGTAGCGGTTGCCGTCGCGGTCGGTGAGGGTGTAGCCGCCGAGGTCGACGGAGTGGCGTCCGGTGTTGGTCACCTCGACCCATTCGCGGTTCAGGGAGCGGTTGTCGCGTCCGCGGCTGTCATGCTGGACGTCGCCGATGACGACCTGGGAGCGCCGGCCCCCGTGGTCGCGGCGGTCGTCGTCGTGTGCGGCCGCCGGGATGGCGGCCGCGCCGACCAGAGCGCCGGCGGCGAGGACCGCGGCGAGGAGGCGGCGGGTGGTGAGGGAAGCAGTCATGCAGTTGGCTCCTTGAACGGTCAGCCGGCCCGGCTTCGTGCAAGCGGGGTGGTTCCGGACGGTTCCCGGCGTCCTTGCCGAGGAGCCACACTCTGGTCCGCACCCGCCCTCAACCGCCACAACCCTGGACGTGCGTTGCCGGATGCGGACATATCCGTAACTCTCCCATGCAGGATGCACGCGTCAAGATGCGATTGACGCGCGGCAGGGTGGGGGCGGGGGCGCCCCGTGTCGTGTCGGTGCAGCGGCGTTTCGGTCACATAAGCCGCTGATTTCCGCCACGCAGTGCGCTGTGAGCCGAACGGGTCCAGCGCTCTGTAACGGCATTTCTGCCGTTTCTTCGCACGGAACCGCCTGTCATCGCTCTGAGGTGCGGGTGGTGGCGGCGAGCCGGGTACGACGGGCGATGCGACGACGGCCCTCGCGCACGGCCGGGCCGGCCGTCTTCCCGTACGCACCAGCGCCGGATCGGCCACCGGCCTGCGCCCCGTTCGCGATCAGGCCCGGCCCCACCCGGGTCGAGCGGGCCACGTCGGGCGTGGCCTCGTCGGGGTAGACGCGCAGGTCCAAGAGCACGGTGTGCGTCGAACGCCTGCCCGTTGGCCAGATGCGTCGCGCCGCACATGCGGCACCTGGCGTGGTCTCGGCGGACGGATCCTCTCCGCACGGCCCCGGCCGCGCGGAGAGGAGCGTCGCCCGAGCGTGTGCGCGGTGGCGTGACGCGGGGGAGTGCAGGGGGTCAGCAGCCGCCGCAGTTGTAGAACGTCACGTCCCAGTGGCTGCCCTCGTCGGCGTAGACGTTGCCGGCGCCGGACTTCCACTGCGGGGCGCCGTCCCCGCGCACACCGATGTAGCTGAACGTGTTCTTCACGTAGTTGGTGACGCAGGTGCTCTTGCCGAAGTCGAGCTTGTAGCCGTTCCAGTGCGAGTAGGTGCCCGAGGCGTGGCCGGTCTCGGTACCTCCGGTGATGTTGAGGGCGCAGCCGCTGGCACTCCTGAGGGTCTGGGCGCCCTGCGCGCTGGCGAGGTTCAGCTGCTCGAAGGACGTGCAGGTCGAGTTGTTGCGGTCCGAGCAGCCGCCGGACGAGGACCAGGTGATGGCGGAGCTGCGGAACATCGACGTCGCGGTGGCGTGGCTGATCTTGGTCGCTGCGTGCGCGGCGGTGGCGCCGCCGAGTACGCCCACTCCGGGGGCGAGCAGCGCGCCGAGGACGAGGGCGAGCGCGGTGAGTACCGAGCGGAGTTTCATCGGGATTGCCTCCTGCTGATGACCGTGACGGACGGGACGGCAGTGCTGGGCGTTGCCCGGTGCGCTGACCGGGCAAGGAGGATGGTGGCCCAGGTCTACGCGCGTCCGCCAGAGGGCGGACGCAATTTTCCGCAAGTTCTTGCCGGTAGCCGGTAGCCGGTAGCCGGTAGTTGGTAGTTGGTAGTTGGTGGCCGGCGACTGCCGGGCACACCGTGCTGCGCCGGGTCCGCGGCAGACGTAGGCTCTGGGCGTGGTGGGAGCGCAGGTGGGTGTGCCGGTACGGGGGCGGGGACGGCCGAGGGAGGGGCGGGTCACCCGAGCCGTCCTCGACGCGGTCGTCGACCTGGTCACGGAAGAGGGCATCGGGGTGCGGTCACGCTGGACGCCGTCGCGGCGCGGGCCGGGGTGAGCAATCCCGCGGTCCACCGGCGTTGGCCCACCAAACAGGGTCTGATCATCGCTGCCGCCGAGACCCGCATCGGAGTCCTCTCGGTGCCGGACCCCGGGGACTTCCGCGCCGAGCTCCGTTTCGTACTCACCGCTCGTCTGAAGGCCTCCCCGGCTGCCCGGCTCCGGCCGGCTGATCGCGGGCCTCATCGGGGCGGCGGCCGAGACGGGCGCGGTAGGGGGCCAGTACGCGCAGTACACGGCGCGGACCACGTGCGAGACGAGGAACATCCTCGAACGGGGCATCGCCCGCGGTGACGTGGCGCCCGGCACCGATGTGCGGGCCGCTGCCACCCTGGTGGCGGCGCCGCCGATCTTCCGGCTGATCGGCGAGCAGGAGATGCCCGACGCCCTTTCGTGGACACGCTGGTGGACCTCGTCGCGCGGGCGGTCGGGACGGCCGGCTGACGGCCTCCGGCCGGCCGGGCCCCGGGTCACGGGTCGACCCGCGATTGATCGCAGGGTGCCGTGCGCTGGGGCTGCGGGCTAGGCTCGTGGCGAGTCATCGCTATCGAACAGGGGGTCCGCCGGATGAGCGGGACGGTCATGGCAGTCAGCAGCAACAGCGAGTACTCGTTCACCAAGCCCAACCGGGCCGGCATCACGTTGCTCACCGGGCTCGGTGTGGAGGGAGACGTGCACGCCGGTGTCACGGTCAAGCACCGCTCGCGTGTCGCGCAGGACCCCACCCAGCCGAACCTGCGCCAGGTCCATCTCATTCACGAGGAGCTCTTGACCGAAGTCGGCAAAGAGGGGTTCAACGTGATGCCGGGCGATCTCGGCGAGAACATCACCACGAGCGGCATCGATCTGCTCTGCCTGCCCGTCGGGACGCGGCTGCGCATCGGCGACGAGGCGATCGTGGAGGTCACCGGCCTGCGCAATCCCTGTCTGCAGATCGACCACTTCCAGGACGGGCTGCTGAAGAAGGTCGTCGGCCGCGACGAGGCCGGGAACATCGTGCGCAAGGCAGGAATCATGGGCGTCGTCCAGGCAGGCGGCGAGGTCCGTCCCGGTGACACGATCACAGTGGAGCTCCCGGCCGGCCCGCATCGGCCCCTCGACCGGGTCTGACCTCCCCGCCCGAGCAGGCCGTGACGCGTCGATGGCCGCGCGGGTGCGCCGCTGACCGAGTGATATGGATGGCGCACTCGTGGTCCGCAGGGCCGCGGCTCCCGGAGAAGCTTGCGCGTTCGCACCGGCTGGGGGCTGCCGCCCGGTCGGACGGCAGCCCCCAGCCGGTATCCCCGACAGTGCTTGCCGCTCCCTACCCGGCTCGCGAAAATCCTCCCCAGACCCCGACAGCACTGTCCGCACTCTGCGCGTCGACGCGGTAGCTGTCGTCCGCGGCGCTGCGCACGCCGGTGGCGTGGTTGTACTGCGCGGCGAACATGTGCTGCCCGGTCGGCACCGTACGGCCCGGCTTGAGGACCCAGCGGTAAACCAGCGCGCTGCCGGTCTCCTGCACCGTGACGCTGAAGTCGTCGCTCGGCAGCGTGCGCCAGTTCCCGGTGTCCCGTACGCCGCCCGTCTGCGCGATGCGGACCTCCACGGTGAGGGAGGTGAGCGGTTGAGCGGTCCTGAGGGTGACGTTGCTCTGGGCCCAGTAGACGGAGCTGTGCGGGTCGATCGAGCCGTCCGACCACAGCGGCCCGCTCTGGACCCGGCTGTTCGCCGACGGGGTCGGACGCGAGCCGCCCGGGGTGGGAGCGGCAGGGGCCGGGCCGTCGGAGGGGGAAGGAGCCGACGTCCTGGGGGGAGGAGCGGTGGCAGGGGACGCAGAGGGGGAGGTACCCGTAGGGGAGGGCGCGGCGGGAGCGGTGGGGGCGTCCGACGGCGGCGGGGTCCGGACGATGCCGGCGACGGCGAATCCACCTGTCGCGAGGATCCCGGCCGTGGCGAGGCAGGCGAGCGCGGCCTTGGGCCAGGATCGCAGGAGCGGCAGCGTGCGGTGAGGTGCCGTGGAACGAGACGCGCCGTGTGCGTCGCGCGCGAGCTCGACGCGGGCGAGCATCCTCGCGCGGTCCGGTTGGTGGGCCGCGGCGGCCTCACGCAGCCGTCGGCTGATGTCCTCGTTCACCGATTCCTCCTCCCTGTCACCAGTTCTCCGACCTCGCGGGCGTCCAGTACCCGTTCCAGCTCGGCCATTCCCTTCGAGGTCTGGCTCTTCACCGTACCGACCGATATGCCCAGAGCCCGTGCGGTGTCCTTTTCCGACAGGTCGAAGGCGTGGCGCAGCACCACGCACGCCCGCTTGCGGAACGGCAGCCGGGCCAGCGCTGCTCGGACGTCCAGCACGGCCGCCACGTCGGGGCCGTCGGTCTTCTCCGGATCGCGGGACCAGAAGAGCGCGATCCGGCGCCGCTCGCGCACCGCGCTGCGGATGCGTTCCCGGGCCATGTTGGCGACCACCCCACGGGCGTAGGCGAGGGGGTGGTCGGCGGCGCGGAGCCGGTCCCAGCGTTGCCACAGGGCGATCAGGGCGTCCGCGGCTAGGTCGTCGGCCGCGTCCGTCTCGCCGGTCAGGAGGTACGCGAGACGGGCGAGTTCGGTGTAGTGGCGTTCGAAGAATTCGTGGAACTCCGCGGAGGTGTCATCGACGAGCATGTCCCCCGGTCGCCCTCTCCCTGCAGTGTGAGCGTTAACAGCCAGCGTGAGCGTAACAGTGTCCTCCACCGGACCGGGATGGCGGTCGGCCCTCGGGCGGGCCCGCGACGGCCGGTGGATGAGCGGCGCGGTCAATGCCGCGCGAACTGGACGCGGGCCGGCTGCACGACGTCCGGCCGCAACGCCACCCCGTCGACCGTCAGTTGTTCCCCGTAGATGTCGGTGACCCTGATCGCCCCACCGCACCCGCTGCCGTCGGGGGAGAGAAAGTAGTTGTATTCGGTGCGGGAGAGCTGCCGCCAGCCGTTCGCGGTCCGCACTTCGAGCGCCGCCACCGGGTTCCGGTGGCCGATCACCTGGATCCCGCACCATGACCGGCTCGACCCCGTCTTGTACCGGACCGAGATCGCATCGGGTGCGTCGGGGCTGACCAGCTTCCAGGTGATCGGGAGGCGGCCCAGCGACGGATCGGCGAGCTTGGCGAAGGCCTCGTGGCTGAGGTCGAGCTGTCCGGGTGCGCACGGCAGCGGACACTCGTTGACGATCCGCACCGTGATGCTGGCCCCGTTGGCGGCGCGGACGAGGACGTACGCCCCGCATGCCCTGGCCGACTCGTAGTCGGTGTGGTTCATCGCCGCGATCATGAGATCACCCGAGGGGCCGTAGAGGCAGGCGCCGCCGCCGTCCCCCGCGGCGTACGAAGTCGCGACACCCTGGTAGGTCACCGAGGGCTTGATCCGGCCGGCCCGGGAAGCCGGGGCGGAGGTCGTGCGCATGCCGCTCCCGGCCGAGGCGGTGACAGAGGGCGTCCCGGAGGGTGAAGACGGCGAGGGGGGCGTCGGCCCGGGCTGCGCCGTCGGGGGCGTGGCACCAGCCGGGACGCCGGCGGTGGGGGGCACGCTCGTTTGGGTCGCCGCGGTGGGCGCGGTGGGCGCGGTGGCCGCGATGGACGCGGCAGCGGGTCGTCCGCCACCGGCTCCGCTCCCGGGAAGCGGCGATTCGGCGAGGAACGCCACCAGGGTGACGGTCGCCAGCGCGAAGGGTACGCCCGCGACCAGCCCGCGTCTGCGCCACGGTCGCGGGGCGGCGTGTTTCGTTGCCCTCATGCCCATCCATTCGGTAGATCAAGTCGACGTCGGTTGCACTGCTTGGTGGCCGCGGAAGACGAAAAGGTTGCCGCTACCACGCCGATTTCTTTCCAGGCCCGCTTGGCCCGCCAGTCCCACCAGGCCCGCTTGGCCGTCAGGCCCACATGGCCCGCCTGGCCGGCCTCCTCCGGGAGCCGGGCCCGGCCGGCCCCCTGGGCCGGGCCGGTCAGGGCGGGCCGCCTGCTCCCGCCCGGGTCGCGCACACGTCCTGTTTCCGGACGCACGTCACGAAGCCGTTCTGAAATGTCTCTTATGAGACCAATTGTCGAGCGCGGAATCGGCCGCGCCGGTTATCCCGGTCCCTTACTACTTCTGAGTCACACGCGCGATCATGTAGCCTCCGGAACCGTTTGGTCCGTTTCGATGCCCACGCCCCACCAGGAGCCCCATGTCCGCCCCCCTCGCCGTCACGACCGCCGCCCTCCAGAGAGGCAGATCGGGCGAGCGCTCCGCCCCCGGCACGCTGTCGACGGACAACGGCCTCCTGCATGGCACCGCCGCCGGACGATCGCGTCCACGCTGCATAGCGACGGGAGGAGTACTGGTCCCTTGAGGTTCCGGATCGGACGCCCCACACACCCGCCCACACACCCGCCCGCCCACCCGTACCCGCAGGACTCCGCTTCCCACGAGGCTCCCGCCCGAGGCGCCTCCAGTGGCGAGCCGGCCACCGCCGAACCGCCGCTCTCGCCCCACGAGACAGCCCTCATCCGGGCTTCCGTCTCCGTAGTCGAACCGTTCGCCGCGGACATGACGGTCTACTTCTACGCGGTCCTCTTCGCCCGCTACCCCGAGGTCCGTCCGATGTTCCCCGCGGGAATGGACGCCCAGCGAGGCCGCCTGCTGCGCGCACTGCTGCGCATCGTGGACCTGGTCGACGACCCGGAGAGCCTGGTCCGCTTCTGCAGTCACCTCGGCCGCGACCACCGCAAGTTCGGCACCCTCAGCGCGCACTTCCCCGCCGTGGGAGAGTGCCTCCTCGCCTCCCTGGCCCGCTACGCCGGTCCCGCCTGGACCGAAGAGATCGCCGCGGCCTGGACCAAGGCGTACGGTGTGGTCGCCGACGTCATGATCAGCGCCGCCGAGCAGGACGAGGCGCAGCGGCCAGCGGTCTGGCCCGCCACGGTGGTGCACAAAGTCCTGCGCGGACACGGCATCGCCGAGATCACCGTACGGCCCCACATGCCGTACCTGTACGCGGCCGGGCAGTACGTCAGTCTCGAGACGCCGTGGTGGCCCAAGCAGTGGCGCTACTATTCGCCCGCCAACGCACCCCGCCGGGACGGCACCCTCACCTTCCACGTGCGCGCGGTGACCGGCGGCTCGGTGAGTGACGCGCTCGTCCACCGTTCCGCCGTGGGCGACGTGCTCCAACTCGGCCCGCCCATGGGCGACATGGTGCTGGACGCCGCCGTCCACAGCGACCTGCTCTGCGTGGCGGGCGGCACCGGTCTCGCACCGATCCGCGCCCTCGTCGAGGAGGTGGCCCGCCGGGGCGGACGGCACCAGGTCGACCTGTTCCTCGGGGCCCGGACCGGCGCCGAGCTGTACGGGGTCGACGACATGCTGCGGATGGCGCAGCAGTACCACTGGCTGTCCATCAGGGGCGCCGTCTCCCACGAGTACATCCCCGGCATCCGTGGATCCCTGCCGCAGGTCCTGGCCGAGTACGGGCCGTGGTACCAGCACGACGTCTACCTCAGCGGACCGGCCCCGATGGTGGTCTCCGCCAGCGAGACCCTCACGCAGCACGGCACCCTGCCCGACCGCATCCACCACGACCCGTTCGAGACGCCCGTCCTGTCCGCTCCTTGAGCCACCCGTTTGCCGATCCAGCCAGGAGAACGCCCCGTGACCTTGCCCCCACCGTCTTTCGGATCAGCGGGCGAACGCCGACTGCAGCAGCACATGGGCAGCGCCGATCGCGCCGCCCGGTTCTACGACCAGCAGGTGCGCCCCTGCCTCACGGCCGAGATGCAGGAGTTCATAGGCCGCCAGAGCATGGTCTTCCTGGCCACCGCAGACTCCCGCGGGGAATGTGACGCCAGCTTCCGGGCAGGGCCGCCCGGCTTCGTGCACGTGCTGGACGAACACACCCTCGCCTACCCCGAGTTCCGGGGCAACGGTGTGCTCGCCAGCGCGGGCAACATGACGGAGAACCCCCACCTCGGCATGCTCTTCGTCGACTTCACCCACCACCACGTGGGTCTGCACGTCAACGGTGTCGCCCGGCTTTACCACGACGCAGAACTCCGCTCCGCGCAGCCCGGCCTGCCCATGGACGTCGCACCGGGGCGCGGACCCGAGATGTGGGTTCACCTGACCGTCGAAGAGGCCTACATCCACTGCTCCAAGTACATACCGCACCTGGTGCCGGGCGCCCGCTCCGGCCATCGCGCCGACCGCCCGAAGGACGCGGACTACTTCACGGGCTCCCGCACGGCACCGGCCGACCCGGTGACGCACGGCCGATACGCCGAAGCGGCCCGGACGACGGAACACCGGATGACGGAATGGGATGCTCCTCACTGAATGGCTTTCTGTGGGGATTCTGCGGAATCGGGCGCATTCTCCTGCCCGTCCGCAGGAGGAGGAAACGCGCGGGAAAATCGAATGCATGGGAGCGGAATGGCGGGGCACTAGGTGCCTCGGAGGTTGATAATCATGGTTCCCCTGCTTCTTGTTCTTCTGCTCGCCCTGATCCTTTTCGGTGCCGGTTTCGCGGTGAAGATCCTTTGGTGGGTCGCGATCGCGGTGCTGATCCTGTGGCTGATCGGCTTCGTTGCCCGCCCGAAGGGCAGCAGCGGCCGCTGGTACCGCTGGTAGCGGTACCAGCCGTACAACCAGCCGTACGACAACAGCGCGGTCCCGGTACTGCATGGCGGTGGCCTGCCCCCTGTCCCAGGGGTGCGGGCCACCGCCATGTCGCCTTGTCCGATGCCGTACCCGACCGGCGCCGGGTGAAATCCGGAACCGGGGAGGGGCAGGGGACAGTTCCCCGCTGCGGCATGGCGACCACCCTGGCGCGACAGCGAATCCGCGGGTCATGCCACGAAGATCATGTCTCTTGCCACGGTGCGCAAGGCGGCTGTCGAAGTTGTGAATCTGTCGATTCGCGGGCAGGAGAGTCCGCAACCCCTGGAGGCTGATGTGGCGGATGATCGGATCGGACTGGCCGAGGTGCTGGCGGCGGCGGAGGCTGCCGCACCCGTGGACTCCCTCGATGTCGTCGCGCGCAATCTGCGCGACCGGTTCGGTGCGCGCTACGTGTCGTTCCTCTTCGTCGACGTCGTAGGCCGCCGGCTGCTCCGGGTCAACGACACGGAGGCCGCCCACAAGGAACAGCGTGCCGAGCAGGTTCCCCTCGCCGGCAGCGGCGTCTACGACGAGGTCCTGCGTACCCAGAAGCCGGTGCTGGCAGCAGATCACGGCCGAGGGCACCGGGTTCTCGCCCCGGTCACCAACCGCGGCGACACCATCGGCGTCCTGGAACTCTTCCTCACCGAGGTCACACCGGATGTGCTGGAGCAGGTCGAGGAGGCCGCTCACGCACTGGCGTACATCATCGTCACCGACCGCCGCTTCACCGACCTCTACCACTGGGGCAACCGGACCACCTCGGTCAGCCTGGCCGCGGAGATCCAGCGCCAGCTCCTGCCCTCGGCCTCGTCCTGCGAAGCACCCGAGTTCATGCTCGCCGGGGCCCTCGTCCCGGCCTCCGACATCGCCGGTGACACCTACGACTACAGCCTCGACAACGGCACCCTGCACCTGTCCGTCACCGACGCCATGGGGCATGACGTCAGTGCCTCCCTCATGGCCACCCTGCTCGTCAACGCCTCCCGCGGCGCACGCCGTGCCGGAGAGGACCTCGCCGAGCAGGCCCGCCAGACCCACCAGGCCCTCCTCGACCACGGGCGGCGCACCTTCGCCACCGGCCAGCTCCTGCGCATCGCCCTCGACGGCAGCGGCGCCCGGCTCGTCAACGCCGGCCACCCCTGGCCCCTGCGCCTGCGTGACGGCGCGGTCGAGGTACTCCGCCTGGCGGTGAACATGCCCTTCGGCGTCGCCCTCCAGGGTGCCTACCGGGTCCAGGACCTCGACCTGCGCCCCGGTGACCGCCTGCTGCTGTACACCGACGGCATGCAGGAACGCGAAGCGGCGGCGGTCGATCTGCCCGGCCTCCTGCGCAAGACCGCGTCCGAGCACCCCCGCGAGGTCGTGCGCACCCTGGTCGCCGCGGTCGGTGACGCCTACGACGGCCGGCCGCCGCGAGACGACGCCACGGTCCTGTGCCTGGACTGGCGCGGCCCCCGGCCCGTACACAGACCCGAGGAAGCCTGAGGCAGCCGTTCTTCCCCTCCGCCCACAGATCGGTGCGGTGGTTCGCCCGGCCCGCGTTCCGGATACGCCCCCGGCCGGTGGACAGCGTGAGGGGCGCGGGTCAGCCGGCGGGCGGGGCGAACTCCGGCTGGTCCAGCAGGCGCAGCCAGCTTCCGTCCGGCTGGCGGCGTACGACTTGGGCCCGGGCGCCGGACCCGTCCCGGGGAGGGGTCGAGGTGAGGGCGATGCCACCGCTGACCAGCGTCGGCAGGGGCTGCTCCGGCTCGAAGCGGGGGCGGTGGACCAGCACCTTCGCCCACAGCTCACGGATGGCCTCCCGGCCCACCGTCAGCTCGCCGGGCGGGTAGGCCATGACCGCCTCCTCCTCGTAGAGCGCGGCCACACCGGTGGCGTCACCGGCGTTGGAACGCTCGACGAACAGACGCGTGATGTCCTCGGGCCGCATGGCCTTCTCGTAGGCGGTCACTGTTCCTCCGTGCGTCAGGTTTCACTTCCACACCCAGCCTGCCCGCCCTCCGATCAGTAGTCCAACAGATGGTATTGCTGAGAGCTAGAATCAGGGGTTATGGAACTGAGGCAGCTGGAGTACTTCGTCGCCGTCGCCGAGGAGCGGAACTTCACCCGGGCCGCGGAGCGGGTGCACATCAGCCAGTCCGGCGTCAGCGCGCAGATCCGCCAGTTGGAACGGGAGCTCGGCGCGGAGCTGTTCGACCGGTCGGCGCGCACCGCCACCCTCACCGTGGCGGGCAAGGCCGCACTGGAACACGCCCGCTCCGCGCTCGCCGCCGCCGGGGCGGTGGGCCAGGCGGTGGGGGAGGTGACCGACCTGATCCGGGGGCGCCTCACCGTCGGGATGGTCATCGGCTGCACCGTGACCCCGCTGTTCGACGCCCTCGCCGCGTTCCACCGGGCGCACCCCGGGGTCGAGATCTCCTTGCTGGAGGACCATTCCGACCGTCTCGTCGAGGGGGTGCGCACCGGCGCCGTCGACGTGGCCCTCGTCGGGACGGCGAGCGCCGCCCCCGAAGGCCTGGAGGCTCTGACCATCATCAGTGAACGCCTCGTCGCGGCGGTGCCGACGGGGCATTGCCTGCTGGAGCGGCGCGCGCTCACCCTGCGCGACCTGGCGGGCCATCCCCTGGTGTGCATGCCGCCCGGCACCGGCCTGCGTACGGTCTTCGACAGTGCATGCCGAGCACAGGGCCTGCGGCCCGCGATCGCGCTGCAGGCCAGCGCCGCGGACGCCATCGCCGACCTCGCCGCCCGTGGGCTCGGTGTCGCGGTCCTCAGCGAATCCATGGCCGCGGCCTATCGCGACCGCCTCACGGCCCGCGCCATCGACGACTTGGAAACCCCCGCCCTGCTCGCCCTGGTCTGGAAAGGCGCGCCCCACCCCGCAGTGCGCGCGATGCTCACCCACAGCCGACGGGCCTTCACCCCGTGACGGCCACCCCGGCCGCCGGCCGCCTCCGCCACCGGCGCCGCATCACGGTCCCCCGGGGTCAGGGCGCGGGCGTGAACGTCGTCGCGGCGGGCGCCGCGGCGGCCTCCTTCACCACCCTCATGCCACCGGGGACCGCAGCGTCGGGCTTCATGATCACGCTCTGCCGGGTGGAGGGCGCCTCGGGGTCCGAGAAGTCATGGGTGATCCCGAAGCCGTTGTCGTAGGACTTCAGGCTCAGCAGGGCGGCACGGACGGAGGGCAGGGTCGCGGCGCCCCCGCGATCCGCGTCCGGCGTGGGCCCGCCTCCCGCCGCCGATCTGCCCGGGCTGCTGCGACGGTTCTGCCCCGGGGAAGAACCGCTGCTCCTCTGCGTGGACGACGTACATCTGTGGGACGCGCCCTCGCGGGCCGTCCTCACCTCGGCCGCACGTCACCCCGACCCCGAGCGCCCGATCGGACTCCTGCTCACCACAGCGGAGCACCGCGCGGACGAACCCGAATTCACCGGGCTTCCCGTGGTCCGCCTCGGCCCCCTCGACGACGCCGCGGCGACCGCCCTGCTCCACGACCTCGCCGGAGCGGGCGTGGACCCCTGCGTACGGTCGGAGCTGCTGTCCGAGGCCGAAGGAAACCCCGCCGTCCTGGCAGCCCTCGCCCAGCGCCTGACGCCGGACGAGCTCGGCGGCCACCGCCCGCTGCCCCGCCCGCTCCTGGACGGCGGCGCCCTGTGGGCCACCTTCGGCAGCCGCCTCGCCCCGCTGCCCAACCCCACGCGACAGCTCCTCCTCTTGGCGGCGGCCGCCCACGAACCCGACCCCGGCGCGGGCGGCGCGGACGCCTCCCTGGCCCTGGCCCGGCACGAAACGGCGCACGGAGACTTCGAGCGGGCCCGCACCCTGCTGCTGTACGGGAAGTGGCTGCGCCGCCGACGCCGTCCGGCGGAGGCGAAGAGCCGGCTGCGGGACGCCCTCGTCGCCTTCGAGCGCTGCGGCGCCCCGGCCTGGGCCGAGCAGACCCGCGGCGAGCTGCGGGCCACCGGTGACGCATCCGCCCCCGCACCGGCGGGCGCTCTGGCCCGGCTGACACCGCAGCAGTTGCGCATCGCGCGGTGTGTCGCCGAGGGCGCCACCAACCGTGAGGTGGCGCTGAGCCTCTCGGTCAGCCCCCGCACCGTCGACCACCACCTGCGCAACGTCTTCGCCCTGCTCGGGGTGCGCTCGCGGACGGAGCTCTCCCGGCTGCTGCACCGCGCCGAAGGGGACGGCGCAGGACACTGAGACTCCGCACCCGCCCGTCGCACTGCGGCCGGGCGGCACGGGTGGCGGCTCTTGCGTCCTGTCCGCCCGTGAAGATGTCCGATCCTCCGTATGGCCTCAGAATCGGTGTTATGCGCTCTCTCTGCCAGATCGGAGACTTGCATGAAAGACCTCAAGTTCGAGCAGAAGCGCTCGCTGTCACGCCTGGAGGCGGCCGACCAGCTCACGGCAATCGCCAACGCGCTGAGGGAGGGCGCAGACGCCGCACTGAAACTGGGCACCGCGACGCTGAGCCTGCGGGTCCCCGACGACCTTCGCTGCGAGATAGAAGTCGAGATCGGCGACGGGCAGATCGAGCTGGAGATCGAGTTCAAGTGGCCGACCGCCGCCGCACAGACAACGCCCTCACAGGCCGGCGCAGGCACGGAGGAGGCCCCGAGACGCAAGAGGGTGGCGTCCAAGCCCGGCCGCAGAACGGGCACCGCCGGCGGTAAGGTCGCGAAACGATCGGCCCCACCGGCGTCCTGAGCAGGCCCTGCTCTCAGCCCGCGGTGGCAGTGGTGGGAAGGGGACCTCCGGAGCCTCCGGAGCTGTGGGGGAGCAGCAGTGCCGAGTCCGTGTGGAGCGTGATGCGCACCGGTGTGAAGGTGGTCGCGTCCACCGGCGACTGCCCGGTGCCGGGATTGCGGGCGTAGCGCGGATGGGCGCCCGCGCTGATCTGCCAGCGTATGCGGTGCCCGACGGCGAAGCGATGGGCAGTGGAGCTCATGGCCACGGTGGTCTGTGAGGGCTCACCTCCAGTCGTTCGCAGCCGGCCGAGCCCGTCACACACGTTGACGGACCGGCCTCGTGCGTCCACGTCGCACAAGCGGGTGAAGACATCGGCGTACCCGGAGTCCGTGGACATGGTCAGCCGGGCGAAGACCGGTCCCAGGACGTCCACGGCCTCGGTCAGGGCCGGGCCGGTGAAGGTCAGGACGTCGTCACGGGCTTCCAGGGTGCTGTTGTCGCGCGGGCCGGCGGTGCGGGAGAGCAGCGGGCCCCCGAGGGACGGCGTCGGGTCGGCCGGATCGTAGCGGAACGCCGTCAGCGGCACGCAGTCCACGGGGGTCTGCCGGGTGAGGTGCCCGCCCGGGGCCGGGTGCCACGAGATGGCACCGGGGCCGGGCGGCGGCCAGTCGTCGAGGTCCCGCCAGGCGTTCTCGCCGCCGATGTGCACGCGCACCGCGCTGGGGCGCAGGCCGGAGGGGTCGTCGCACAGGTGGGCGCGCAACCAGGCGAGGCTATCGGCGAACACCTGGGGCCAGCCCTGCTGCAAGGCCGAGGTATGGGTCCAGGGGCCGACGAGCAGGGCGGTCTCGCATCCCGCCTGCCGCAGCCGGTCGTACTGCTCGAAGGTCTGGTCGACCAGCGCGTCATGCCATCCGGTGATCAGCGCTGTGGGCACGCCGAGCCGCTGCGCCGACTGAGCCAGCGATGCGCCACGCCAGAAGGAGTCCGTGGCGTCCGGGTGTGTCATCACCTCGTCCAGCCAGGGCACTTCGGCCCCGAGGGCGGACACGTACGCACCACGCAGGGGCTGTGCGGAGGTGACGGCGCCCAGGCGGCGCTGCAGGCGGAGCGTCGCCTTCAGGAACGGTGCCATGCCCTGGTGCTGGTAGGTCATGCCCGCGCCGACGGCGAGGGCGTTCTCCAGGCGGAGCGCACCGTCCGTGTGGAACAGGGCGTGAGGATCGTGCAGCCCTACCTGCACCACCATGGCTTTGAGCTCCGGCGGCGGGTCCAGAGCGAGCGCCCACTGCACGTAGCCCAGGTAACTGGGGCCCACGGTCCCCAGTGTTCCGCTGAACCAGGACTGCTCGCGCAGCCAGGACACCGTGGCCCGCCCGTCGGCGGCCTCGTTGCGCCACAGGTGGAAGGCGCCTCCCGAGCCGCCGGTGCCGCGGCAGCTCTGCAGGACCACGTGAAAGCCCTGTTCGGCGAAGAGCAGGCCGTACTGGGGAGACCACGGCAGGCCGCGCCCATAGGGGGAGCGGACCAGAAGGGTGGGGAAATCGCCCTCCGCACGCGGGAAGTAATGGTCCGTGATCAACGGGCTCCCGTCGGCGGCCGGTACCACCAGGCCCGGTTCCCATCCGACCTCGTGCCGTTTCGCCGGCAGGCCCCGCCAGGTGGCCCTCATGATCCGGGAGGACAGCGGCGGCTTCCCGACAGGCGGCACCCATGTGGATCCGGCTTCGGTCTCGGGCGTGTAGGGGTGCATCGTTCCCTCTCTTTCATTCCGTACGTTGTACGAGAATAGAGGATGCTTGGATGGTCTTCGCAAGCCGCCCCGGCAATGAAGATCAAGACAAGGAGCGCGAGACCGTGTCCCGTGACGCAGGGCCCGGCGCCGCCGGCGTCGACCCCGAACAGCTCTGGCTGCGTCCCGCCGAGCCCCGAAGGGGCCGCAGGCCCTCCTTCAGCCGCGAGGCGATCACCGTGGCAGCCGTCACCCTGGCGGACGCCGAAGGACTCGACGCGGTCACCATGCGGCGAGTGGCCGCCCACGTCGGAGCCGGTGTCATGTCGCTCTACAGCTACGCCCCCGACAAGGAGACCCTGCTGGAACTGATGGTCGATCACGTCAGCGGCGAACTGACCCTCACGGATCCACCCACCGGTGACTGGCGTGCCGACCTGAAGACCGTCGCCCACCTCCAGCGCGCCCACATGCTGCGCCACCCCTGGCTGCCCGCCGCCCTGTCCACCCGCCGCGTGCCGGGCCCGCGCACGCTGGCCTTCCTGGAACAGGCGCTCGCCGTCTTGCGGCCCACCGGACTGGACGGCGCGGCGAAACTGGAGGTCTTCGCCCAGCTCACCGCATTCGTGGCCGGACACGTCACCTACGAGATCGGGCACGCCGCAGCCTCACGCTCCCCGGAGCGGGCCGCCGCCGAGGCGCGCTACTTCGCCGCTGTCGCCGCCGACGGATGCCACCCAGAACTCGCCGAAGCGCTCAGTGCCCCCGGACGCACCCTCACCCCAGAAGCCACCTTCGCACGGTTCCTCAACCGCTTGGTCGACGGACTCGACACCGACTGATCCCACGCACCTGTCACGGGGTGTACCCCTGGCGCCCCCGGCGGCCCCGCAGCACGGGCCCGTCCCCACATCCGGAGGCACCCGTCCGGAGCCGTCACCCGTCCGGAGCCGTCACCCGGGAGAGAGCCGTCCCGTCCTCGACGGTCGTGAGGCGTCCGTGAGGTCGGCGCCGGTGGCCGCGTCACGCTCGGAGTTGGCGATGCCGTGCCAGTCCAGACACATGACGGTCGCGTCGTCGTCCAGATGGCCTTGCCCGGCGTCGACGATCGCCCCGATGAGGGTGCGGGCGGCCTCGCGGGGATGCAGCGCGCGGGTGCGGATGATCAGATCCGGCAGATCGAGGCTCTCGGCGTTGCGCTCCAGCATGCCGTCCGTCACCATCACCAGCCGGTCACCCGGCCGCAGGTCCAGCGCCTGAACCCGGTAGGTGTTGGCGTTCGAGACCTGGTAGCTGAGACCGAACGGCAGATCCACCTTCGGAACGATCTCGTGTACCTCCCCGTCCCGCATCCGCAGCGGCCAGGGGTGCCCGGCGTTGACGAACTCGGTCCGGCCGTCGATCAGGCTGATGCGCAACAGCTGGCCGGTGACGTATCCCCGGCCGCCGTGCTCCCGCATGGCCTGGTCAGCCTGGCGGGCCTGTTCCGCGAGGCCGGCGCCCGCCCGCCGCGCCCGCCGCAGGGCGCCCATCACCAGGGTGGCCAGCAGTGCGGCGCCGACGTCGTGACCCATGGCGTCGGTCACCGAGAGCTGGACCGTGTCCCGGTCGATCACGTAATCGAAGGTGTCACCCCCCACGTGGGCGGCGGGCTCCAGCGCCCCGGCAACCGCGAACTGTGCCGCCTCACACGCCAGCGACGCCGGCAGCAGCCGGTGCTGGATCTCCGCGGCCAGGCTCAGCGGGCTGGTGCGGCGGCCCCACTGGTACACATCGGTGTAGGACCGGTTGGCGATGACGATGTACGCCAGCGCGTGCGCGGTCTCGCCGATCTCCCGCAGCACCTCCTCGCCCGGCGCCGTCGGTAGGAACAGTTCGAGGAGCCCGATGGCGTCCCCCCGGTTGGTCACCGGGACGACGACCCGCACCAGCGCACCCCCGCCGCCGTCCTCCACCCTCGGCTGCTGGGTGCGGATCACGTCGTCGTACAGGGTGCCCCGCAGCGAGATGCGCCGGGCCGGCTCACCGGTCTCCACACTGCCCGCGGCCCCCAGCCGAACGACCGAACTGCCGGTGAAGTCCGTGATCAGGAAGGACACCGACGCGGCCCCGAGCTGCTCCTTGAGCATGCGCGCCACCACGTCGAGCGACTCCACGGGCGCCGCGGCCTCCGCCGCCTCCAGCGTCCCCGCCAAGGTCATCGCCCTGCCCCGGCTGCTCTCGCCCCCAGCGGGACGAGGGGCCCGTCCGCCGTTCGACTCTTCTGCGGTCACAGCGACTCACACCTCACTGCTCGACGACGGCCAGGACATGTCCCGGATGCGCGAAAGGCCCGTGCCGGTCCAGCACCGCACCGGTCACATTGCACCACGAGCCCTTGAGGGCCCCGCCGCCGCCCGCCCGGCCGCCGGCCCGTCCGGGACCGGGGTGCGGGTCGTGACGGTCGGAGTGCCGCTTCTCCGGTGAAGGCTTGGGGCTGCACGGATGGCGGGGCTCCGGGCCGGCTTCTGCGGGTCAGGGGGCAGCACGTCCGGCGCCGGCTCCGGTGTCAGTTCGCCCGTACGGGCGCCCACAGGCTGACGCTCCACACGTCCCCGTGGCCCGCGTGGTAGCCCCTCTCCTCCTCCTCGTCGTCCACCACGAGGACGGAGACACAGGAGGCCTCCGCCCGGTACTCCACGAAGCCGCCCTGGTCGGTGACGGTGAACTCCGGGACCGCGGCGCCGAGCGCCTCCCGTACGTCGGCCCAGGCGGTGTACGGGGTGAAGTCGACACCCGTGCTCCCGGCCCACCGCGCCGCCAGCTCGGGGGCGTTCGCGAGGCGGTGCAGCTCGATCGACCCGCCGGACATCACCCACTCCTCCCCGGGGTTGAAGTAGAACTCGACGAACCCGTAGTCGCGGCGCAGCGAGGCGCCGCCCTCGCCGGTGACATCGACGCAGCGGTGCGGCAGGGCGCGGTCGACCTCGCCGAGGGTGGAACCGATGCCGATGCCGTGCAGGCGCCCGGTCGTGAGGAAGGAAGCGAGGAATTCGATGCCGGTCACGGCCAGTTCTCCAGTTTGTCGATGAGGGCCTGCATCTCCGCGGAACGGTTCTGCGAGTTGCCCCAGTTGTGGGTGTCCATGTGTTCCTTGGCCGATTTGGCCTTGGCCAGGAGGTCGGCGCGCAGCTTGGGGTCGTTGTTCACCGCGTCCACGGCCTGCTGGACGCTCTTGTCGGACGCCCAGCCGTCCTCCAGCCGGATGGGGGCGCCCTGGATGTTGCCGTCCTTGTCCACGGTGATGCTGACCTCGTGCTCCTTCCCCTTCTTCAGCGGGATGTGGATGTGCGCGCCCTTCGTCGCCCAGTCGGAGGCGACCGGGGACACCCGGATCTTGCAGGGCTTCAGACCGAGGGGGTCGGACCAGGTGTGCGGGTTGTGTACGTAGGTCGCCGGATTGGGGGCGGGGTCGAGCCCGAGGGGGTCGGTGCTGAGATAGCGGGCCGTCTCGGGGTCGTAGTGCCGGTGCAGGTTGTAGTGCAGGCCGGTCTCGGGGTCGAAGTACTGGCCGGGGAAGCGCAGGGGCGTGTACGCCGTGCTCCCGCTCGCCCACGTCGTCGTACCCCACAGCGTGCTGCGGGTCCGCCAGGCGAGGTCGCCCGACTCGTCGACGAGTTCGGTGGGGGCGCCGACGAGGTCGGTCACCATCGCGTAGAACCGTGCGTCCACGGCCTCCTGCGGCGTGTCCCCGCCGAGCCTGCGCTCGGTCTGGGCGACCGGGCGCAGGCCCAGGTGGTCCCAGGTGAGGGCGACGGGCAGGGGCAGCGCGGCGCCCTGGCTGACCTGTTCGCACAGCGTGGCGCCGTCCCAGGTGAAAAGGGTCTCCTCGAGGACGGCGCTGCCGTCGTCGGCGAGCCGCTGCTTGGCGGTGCGGCGGCCCAGGGGATCGTAGCGGTAGCGCCACACCGTGCCGTCCGGGGTGACGGTGGAGATCAGCCGGTCCTCCGAGTCCCACGTGTAGTGCCAGGTGTCCGGCTTGCGCGACAGCCTCGTCTTCCGTCGCACGACGGTGCGGCCCTGCACGTCGTGCTCGTAGCGGACGTCACCGGCCCGGGTGATGCGGGTGCCCTCGAACGCGCGGGGGCCGGTCGCCTCCTGTCCAGGATGGTTCGCGGGCCAGGCCGCGGCGCTCTGGTTGCCCGCCGCGTCGTAGGCGTACGTCTCCGACCAGCCGGGCGCGTGCACGGCGGTCACCCGGCCCACCGCATCCAGGTCGAAGCAACGTGTCCCGGAAAGCCGGTCCTCGACGGCGGCCAGGTGCCCGTCGGCGCGGTAGGAGTACGCCCGGCGCTGCAGGGTGCGGCCACCACCCGTGACCTGCTGTTCGGCGAGGCGTCCGCTCACGTCGAAGCGGTGGGCCAGGGTCACCGTCCCGCCGATGCGCCGGACGAGCTCGCGGCCGGCCGCGTCGCGCTCGAAGGCGAGCGTGCGGCCGCAGGCGGTGACTTCGGCGGGGCGGCCGGCCGCGTCGTAGGTTCGCGTGGTGACGGCGCCGCTGGGCGTCGTCCGCTGCGTGAGCCGGCCCAGTGCGTCGTAGTCGTACGTCAGCTCGCGGCCGTCGACCGTCTCCGACGTCAGCCGTCCGTAGCGGTCGCGCAGGCGTACCAGGGTGACGTCGGCGTTGGCCGCCACCGCGAGTTCGTCGAAGACGTCGTACTCATAGGTGGTGACGGCGCCCTCGCTGTCCTTGCGCAGGACCTGGCCCAGTGCGTTGCGTTCGAAGCGGGTCGTCTGACCGAGCCCGTTCACCCGCTCGGTCAGCCGTCCGGCCGTGTCGTACCGGTAGCGCAGCGAGCGGTCGTCGAAGTCGGTCTCGGACACGGTGCGGCCCGCGGCGTCGTACTCGTACTCCCACGTCAGGCCCTGGGGGTTGGTGACGCAGGTGAGCTGCAGGTTGACGTTGTGCCGGAACTCGTAGCGTGCCCCGTCCGGGTCGGTCCGGGCCACCAGCAGGTCGAAGTCCGTGTATGCGTATTCGGTGGCCCGGCCCAGGGCGTCGGTGTGCCTGCGGCAGTTGCCTTCGCCGTCGTACGTCCACGTCCGACGCGCACCGTCCGCCTCGGTGCATGCCGCGATCAGGCTCTCGACCGTCCACTCGAAGCGGGTGACCGCTCCCAGCGGGTCGGTGATGGCCGTCGGCCTGCCGAACGCGTCGCGTTCGTAGCGTGTGACGGCGCCCAACGGGTCGGTGATCTCGACCGGCAGGCCGGCCGCGTTGCACCGCAGGGTCGTGGTGGCGCCGAGCGCGTCGGTCACCGAGGTGAGGTGTCCCGCTTCGTCGTAGGTGTAGCGGGTGGTCGCCCCGGTGACGTCCGTGTAGGAGGTGCGGTTGCCCCGCTCGTCGTAGCTCTGACGCACGACGGTGCCGTCGGCATGGGTGAGGCGCACGGGCAGGCCGATGCCGTCGTGCTCCGCGCGCGTCCGCCGGCCGTCGGGGCGCACGACCTCCTTCAGCCGGCCCTCGTCGTCGTACGCGCAGACGGTGACGTGGCCGAGGGGGTCGGTCCGGGAGAGCAGGCGGTGGTGGCGGTCGTATGTGGAACGGGTGACCGCTCCGGTCGGGTCGATCTGCCCGACGACCTGGACACGGTCGTTCACGAGGTACCGGGTGGTGTTTCCCAGCCCGTCGGTGATGGACGTCATGCGCAGGCCGGTTTCCGGGTCGGTGTCGTCCCATGTGAACCGGGCCGCCATGTGGCCGTTGCCTCCGGCCTGGGCCGTGCAGCGGTGGCGTTCGTCGTAGACGTAGTCGAACCGGCCGCCGTTGGTGTCCGTCCACGAGGTGATCCGCCCGTGCATGTCGTAACCGAAGCGCAGGGGGCGGCCGGACGAGTTGGTGACGTCGCTGAGGTGACCGTCGGTGTAGCCGTACCGGAGGATCTCCTGGTCGGCGCCGTCCTTCGCCGCTCCGGCAAGGTGCAGGGCGGTGACGCGGTCGCCGGCGGTGGTGAGCTTCAGGTGATAGCCGCCGTGGTGGACGACGGCCTGCGGTGCCCCCGCCCCGTCGTACTCGAACGCGATCCACCGGCCGTTGCGGTCGTCGATCTGCGTCAGGAGCGCCAGCTCCCCGTCGTGCCGGGTGAAGTGGCGGACGCAGCCGGTCTCCGGGTCGGTGACCGTGTACGTGTCGCGGTCGCGGTCCAGGGGCCACGGGCGGCCGTGCGCCGGCAGCACGGGTACGCCCGGCGCCGGGTGCGGGTAGGCAAGCAGGCTGCCGTCCTCGCACACGAAGACGACGCCTTCGGAATCGATCTCCAGCCGCTGGTCGACGGTCGAGGACCAGGACGGCCCGAACCACCGGCCCGCCCGGTAGGACGACTCGAAGGTCCGGGTGAAGACCATGGGGAACGAGCCCGCCAGCGCGATGTCGGTCTGCGGCAGGACCATCCGGCCGGTGGCCATGTCGACGGGGTCCCCGTCGCAGACGACTTCCTTGCCCCGGCGCCCCGTGCCCTCGGGATCGCCGTTGTGGCCGCTGCGGCCCTTGCCGCTCGGCACGTCGTCGAGGTGTTTGGCGGCGGAGCCGACCTTCTTGAGGGAGCCGAGGCCCTTGGAGCCGATGAGTTCGGGCAGCATCTTGCCGACGCCCTCGGAGGGGTCCTTCATTAACTCGTCGAGCATCTGCCTGCCCGCGCCCCAGGGGTCGTTGGCCATGGTGACCAGGCCCGCCGCGGTCGAGTTCAGATGGGTCAGGTACTCGGCCGGGTGGGTCAGGTTGTAGGGGTCGGTGGGGTTGAGGGCGCGGGCGAAGTCGACGATGCCGGCCGTGCCCTTGACGACACCGCCGGCCAGGTGCGTCTTGGCGAGTTCGAGGTAGTCCAGGCCGTCGCCGAGCTGCTCGGTGTAGGAAGGCTTGGGCGGAGCGGCGTCACGGGCCGCGCGCACCGCGGTCGCGGCACTCTCGGCGACTTCGTTGCGCTGCTTGCGGGCGGTGTCGAGCTTGTCCTGTGCGGCGCAGGCCATGGCCTTGCCGGGGTCGTCGTAGGTCTCCGAGGGGCGGGGCGGCAGGTGCTCGCTCTTGGCCCTGGCGGCGTCGTTGTAGGTGTCGACGAGCTTCTTGTGCGCGTCGTAGGCGTCCTGGGAGGCCTTCTTGGCCTTGTTGTAGTCCTCCAAGGCCTCCTTGGCCTGGCCCTGGGCCCACTCGACGGTCTCGGCGAACCGTCCCATGGCGTCGGCGGCCTTCCCGAACGCGTCGGCAGCCTTGAACCAGCGCGGCGGCTCCTTGGCGACGGTCTCGCGGAAGGTGTCCGCGGTCTTGCCCTTGAGGCCCTCGGGCTGGGTCATGCTCTTCAGGCCGTTGCCGACCGACTCGAAGGCCGCCTTGAAGTCGTTCAGGTGCGACACCTGCGCACGGATCTTGGAGACGCTGCCGTACACCAGCTTCCGGGGGTCGTCGCTCTGGCCCAGTTCGAGCTCGGAGACGTCGGCGCCGAGCTGGTTGGCGGCCGAGCGGCTCTTGTCGCGGACCCAGTCGCCGGCGTCCTCCAGCCCGACGTCATCGGCCAGGTCGGCGACCTTGTCCCCGCCCCACTCGACGAAGTCGCCGACCTTCTCCGCGCCGTCCTCGACGACGTCCTCGACCGAGTCCGGTACGAAATCCCGCCAGCCCATCAGCTCTCAACCCCCGTTGCCATCAGCCCTCAGCCCCCGTTGCCCTTCGTCTGATCCAGCAGATCCTTCAGCGACCCGATCTTCCCCGTCGAGGTCACCTTGTCCTTGGTGTCGGACCAGGTCTTCTCGATGTCCTCGGCGCTCTTGTCGAACGACTCCTTGCTGTAATCCGGCTTGTAGACGTCCGCACGGAAGATGTCGCCCCAGGACTTCTCCTCGATCTCGTCCTCACTGGCATGCGGATTGCCGTACGCGGCGTTCGCGGCCACCTTGAACGCACCCTGCACGTAGTGGTCCTCCTCCCACACGGTGCCGGCCGCGATACCGAGGGAGCGGGCCAGCGTGCTGGCGTTCTGCACCAGGCTGCGCACGCCCCACTCCCAGCGTTCGCAGAAGTCCTCGAAGTCCTTCGACAGCCCGCCGTGCCCCGTCTCCATCGCGGTCATCGACAGGTTCTCGAAACCCGCGCCCTGCGAGGCGCCGGCTGCGTCCCCCGACTCGCGCAGCTCCGAGATCGCCGCCCGCAACCCCTTCTGCACCGCGGCCACCGCCTGCGGCGAGACCTCCAGGTCACCGTCGCCGGACATCAGGCCACGTCCCCGAGGCCGCCCTCGACGTCCACGGCACACGCATCGGGGACGATCCCGGCGACGGGCGGGAACAGCATCGACCCGTCCGCATCCGCCACGTTCACCGCGATTCCCGCGGGCCCGTCCGCCTCCGGAACGACCGCATCTGTCAGACGCGCACCGAGGACCGCCAGGTAGGGCCACTCCCGGTCGGCCTCCCCGCGGGCCCCGGCGAAGCGGGCGAGGGCCTCCTCGTCCGTGAACGCGTACAGCCAGCGGATCCCGCCCGAGACGGCCGACATCAGCCCGCCCTCCGGATCCGTGGACCCCTCGGCGAGCGGAACGAGCAGCACAGCCCGCCGGAACTCACCCACCAGGCGCCCCGGATCGCCCGTCCCCGCCCGGTAGGCGGCTATCTCGGCCGTCAGCTCCATGTCGTGTGTCCCCCTCCAGAGCGATCGACACCCAAGACACGACAGTACCGTGACCGTCTGTCGGGACCGGGCACGGTCCGTCGGGGAGGGCTGCGCACAGGGCGCCTGTGGACGGGACGCCGGTCCTTCCGCCCAACGTCTCGGGCGCCGGGCGGGAGGCGTCCGCGGGCACGAGGGTGCGTACCGCACACGGTCAGAGGGAGGCGCCCGTTTCGTCGGCCAGCGCCTGCACCAGGCGGTCCTGGAACGCCCGGTCGTGGACCGCGCGGTGCGGTTGCCGGCGCCGGCGGTGGTACCAGTACCCGCCGCTCGTCATGGCCTGGGCATCGTCGCTCGTCGCCAGCCACTCCTGCGTCCGGTGGCCGAGTTCGAGATCGTCCGGCGCCTGGGAGCCGCCCATCTTCGTCGGCACCCAGCCCGGATCCACCGCATTGCTCAGCACCCGAGGGCGCAGGCGGGACACAGCGGCCGCGAGCGCCGTGACGAACAGTTTGCTGTCCGCGTAGGAGCCCGCGTGCTCACCCTGCCAGTCGATGCCGGCCAGAGAGGGGTGGGCGCGACCCTCGAAGTGCGAACCGCTGCTCAGGTACACGAGCCGTCGTGGTGCGCGCAGCAGGGCCGTGAGCAGGTACGGCGCGATGATGTTGACCGGCATGACCGCGGGGCCGCTCCACACGCCGGCGTTGTGGATGACCGCATCCAGCGGCTTCGCGTCGTTCAGCTCCGCCGCGATGCGCCGTACGGCGGCGCGGTCGGTGAAGTCGCCCACCACGATGCCTGCTCCACGTTCCAGCAGAGGGGCGAGGCCGGCCGCGCGCTCGTGGCTGCGGGCGTGCACCACTACCTCGTGTCCCGCGGACAGCAAGGAGTGGGCTGCGGCCCGCCCCAGTCCGTCGGCGGAACCCGTCACCAGAATCCGGCTGGTCCTGTGATCCACGAGGTCTCCTCATCGAGGCGGGAAGGGCCACTTCGCTCGGACGAGATCTACATGAGTTTCTCCGGCACAGCACGAGGTCGGCCCGCCGCAAGCGGGTTGTCCTCGAGCCGACGCACGCTGGCCCTGTCAGTGGCGTCCGCTTGGATGTCCGCATGACTGCTCATGATGTCGCCCGCGCGCTCCCCGACGTCCCGGTGCTCCGGGACCTCTGCCGGTCCATGGCCATGGTGGAGGCGGTACTGAACCCGGATGGTGAGCGGTACTACTCGTTCAGCGCGACGCGGTCGCAGACGGAGGAGACCGCCTCGATGCGCAATGGCGCGGGCGATGAGTTCGACATCGTCTTCTGCGAAGCGGGTGCGTATCTCCGGGGCTTCGACCACGAGTCACCGATGAGCCCCTACGTCAACGACGTGCCATGGCCCGGGGTGGTGGACTCGGTCCCCGAGGTGTTCCAGGGCTGCGTCGAGGAGCCGGCCTTCACGGACGACGGCGTCCCGC
Source organism: Streptomyces sp. CB00455 (assembly GCF_001905445.1). Lineage (GTDB taxonomy): Bacteria > Actinomycetota > Actinomycetes > Streptomycetales > Streptomycetaceae > Streptomyces. Next base: position 148,057 of record NZ_LIVQ01000007.1, read on the forward strand.
GCGTGACCGCCTGCATATGGCGGGAGGCGGGCAGCGAGCGGTGGCAGGCAGGCGAGATCGACTTCCCGGAAGGCCACGCGGATCCCGACGGTTCCGGCTGGCTCTTCCAGTTGCTGCTCGACCCGGCGCCGGAGGCGTTCCAGCGGTTCGCCGAGGCCTACTACGAAACCACGGTCGACATCGAGGCGGTACGCGAGGTGTATGCCCTCAGGCCACTCAGCCGGAAGACGGTCCGCGCTCTCAACAGCACGGTGCCCTTCGCAACTGTCGCGGACGAAGCCGCGAGCATCGGCTACGCCATCGGCGTCGACCTGTCGGCGTGAGGGGAGAGAGGGGGGAGGGGGAGGGGCTACCGTCCCGCGCAACCGGCGGGTGACGGCCGCGCGGCCCCCCCTCGCGCCGCAGGCGCTCACGCCCGCAGACCGAGGATGTCCACGATGCCCCCGGCGTAGGCGGCGGACACCGTGCCCGGGGCGTGCGCCGCCTCCCGGTGGATCGCCGGGAGCCCTCGGCGGACGAACGCGGTGGACTGCCCGTACAGGCCCGCCTCGTGGGAGCTCCCGTCGTCCTCCGTGCCCAGCAGTGCCAGCACCGTCCACAGCAGTGCCTCGCGGGTCGCCCGGCGCGGGGGTCCCGCCTCCCACACGGCCATCAGCACCCCCGACACCGCCGGGGCGGGCGGAGCCAGCCGCTTCCCCGCGAAGGCGTGCCCCTCCAGCGCGCGGAACGCCGCCGGATGCCCCTCGGCCGCCGCCCACAACGTGTCCTCCAGGTGCAGGGCGGAACGCCCGCACCCGCACTCCACCGACTCCCAGTCGTGTCGTGCGATCTCCGCCGCCACCGCGTCGGGTACCAACGGGCTGCTGCGCGGCTTGTCGTCCATCCCCCTCATGGGAGGAGTATGCGATCTGGCGGCCTCGGGGGCCAGGGCCGGGGTGGTCGGAACCCTCCGCTCCTGACCTGCGCCCATCGGGTGGGTCCGGCCGGCCCTCCGGCCTATGCGTCCGGTTCCGTGATGAGGTGCTGGAGCAGGTCGAGCAGGGCCGCGCGATCGGTGGCGGACAAGGCGGCGAAACAGCGGGCGAGCACCTCGTCGGCGACCTTGTGGCCGGCCGCCAGGATCTGTTCGCCCGCGGGCGTCAGGTGGTGCTCGATGCGCCGCCCGTGTCCCGGCCGGCGCTCGACCAGACGCTTGGCCGTCAGGCGGCCGACGAGCGCCCCGAAGGCCTGTTCGGTCTGGAACGTCGCCGCGGCCAGGGCGCGGCCCGATGCCCCGGGTGAGCGGCTGATGGCGCGCAGGGCGTCCCATTGCGCCAGCGTCGTGCCGACGGCCGACAGGGCGCCGTCGAGCGCACGGTGCTGCCGGTACTGGACTTGCTTGACCGCTCGGCCTAGTTCTTGCAGTTCGCCATGCATGGACCGATTCTACGCCCGATGCCAGCTAGTTTAATTAAACATCTTTAGTTAGGGTGGGGGCATGCTTGCAGACCTCACCACAGCCGTCCACGGCGACCTGTCCCTCACCTTGTCCGAGGCCGGAGCCGGCAGGCCCGTCCTGATCCTGCACGGCGGCGGGGGCCCGGCGACGGTCTCCGGCCTCGCCGGGCGCCTCTCCCGAAACGCGCACACCATCACCCCCGTGCACCCCGGCTGGGACGGCACCCACCGCCCCGACTGGCTCACCGGCATCGACGACCTCGCCCTCGCCTACCTGCGCCTCCTGCACGAGCGCCGGCTGCGCGACGTCCTCGTCGTCGGATCCTCGCTCGGCGGCTGGACGGCCGCCGAGATGGCCGTGCGCGACACCGCGGGAGTCATCACCGGTCTCGTCCTGATCGACCCCGTCGGCGTGCACATCGCCACGGAACCCATCACGGACTTCTTCGCCCTCGACGCCCGTGGCGTAGCGGAACACTCCTGGCACGACCCGGACCGCTACTACCTCGACCCCGCGGACATCCCGGCCGACCAGCTCGCAATCCGGCAGAGCAACATGGCCACCATGCGAACCCTCGCGGGCGACCCCTCCATGCACGACCCGGAACTGTTGTGCCGGCTCGGACGTGTCCAGGTGCCCGCCCTCCTGCTCTGGGGGGAGAGCGACCGCATCGTCACGCCCGCCTACGGCGCCGCGTACAGCGCAGCCTTCGGCAACGGCCGGCTGGAGGTCATCCCGGAGGCAGGCCACCTTCCGCAGATCGAACAACCGGAAGCCACCTTCGCCCTGATCGAAGCCCACCTGCGCCGGACGAGTACCGGCTCCGTCACGACCGGGTGACCGCTGACGGCCCCTCCCCTCCCCGCCGATGGGTCGCAAGCGGGTCGGCCGGCTGCCCGCGCCCGCCCCGTGTGGACGAGTGAGGGAAGATGGTCCCGGTAGTGGGGCCGCCGCCACCCGGACGGCGTTTGCCTGAGAGCGGGCATGCGCGGGTCGACCCGTTCGGGGAGGGGGTCGGGACCCTGGGGAGGGCAGTCGGGCGGGATGGGCACGATGGATGAGCGGGTGTACTGCGGCGACGAGGGCTACTGGGTGCGGCCTGCTCCCGGGCGGGCGTACGTGCGGCTGGTGGGCGGTCCTCTCGACGGCCAGCTGCTCGACGTCACCAACTTGCCGGAACAGGAACGGGTGGAGGGTGTGCTCCTGGTCACCGACCGGGGCCTGTTCGGGCCCGGTGGGCGCGCCCTCTACAGTCCCGCGGCGGCCGACGACCGTGAGGGACCGTTCCTCTGGGACGGCGACACTCCCTGACCCGAGGGGCGGCGCCGGGAGACCCCCTTCATCCGCGTCCCCCGGCGGCCGGACGGCGCACCTCGAAGTGGAAGCATCCGTATTCCACGGCCCGGACGTGCACGAGCGCCACGTCCGGGTCGCCGAACGCATCGTCGAAGGCCGTCTCGAAGCCGGCGGTGGTGTCGACCGGGATCTCCAGCAGGCGGCCACCGGCGATACGGCCCCGGGCGTCATAGCGGCGCACGGTACGCAGGGCGCCCGGCCGGTCGAAGGGGTAGTTCTCGCCCGAGGTGAACCCGCCGCAGTCTTCGGCGTGGATGAAGACGGGACCCTGTTCGTCGTACGCGCCCGGGAGCGCACCCTCCGCGGCGGCCCAGCGTCGCAACGGAGCATACGAAACGAGGGCAATGCGCTCACCGAGCCCGATGGGGCTCAGGCAACAGCGCAGCGGGGAGCCGGTGTCGTCGCGGGTCGCGGTGTACGGGACGCAGGAACGGCCTGCGTCGTCGGCGGTCCGCAGTTCCCTGAGGGCGGCTGCGTCGATGGGGAGCACGGTGTACCTGGTCATGCGTCCATGCTGGTCCGACGCCCGTGGACCTGCTGGCAGGAAAGCGACGTCGCGTCGGTGCGCACCCGCACGACGCCGGGAGGCGGCCTCGTGCTGATCCGCCGGGGAGGTGCGCGCGTTCTCCAGGATGCTGTGCTTCGAGTGGGCCAATATCTGTGACCGCGAGATGAGGGTTTGGCGTTCTGCGCGGGAAGGGTTTTTGGCGTAGTAAACAAAGGGGAATGATTTAACGTACTCGGACCGCTACGACATGCTACTGTCGATCTCAGTTGCAGTCGTGGTTCCCAAAATTTCAAGCGTTTTCACCCGTATGTTCCGGTCGCTGAAAGCGCTTTACATCTCGGTTTTCCGGGCGGGGCATCATCGCGGCGACCCGGCAGCCGTACCTCACGGATGCCGGCGTACTGCCCCAAAGGAGATATGACATGGCTGCCGGCACTGTGAAGTGGTTCAACGCGGCGAAGGGCTTCGGCTTCATCGAGCAGGACGGTGGCGGCGCTGACGTGTTCGCCCACTTCTCGAACATCGCCGCCCAGGGCTTCCGCGAGCTCCTCGAAGGCCAGAAGGTCATCTTCGACATCGCGCAGGGCCAGAGGGGCCCGATGGCCGAGAACATCGTTCCCGCCTGACGCCCGACACCTGACGTCGTAGCCGGGGCCCGCACCCTTCGAGGTGCGGATCCCCGCTGCTGCGGGACTTTTCCGCGGTGATTTCGCCCGCGGGATGACCGCCCCCCACGGACCTCTCACCTGATCACGGGCCTCCTCGGCGCCGCTCCCCATGGCGATGTCCTGCATGTACGTACCTGCCGCATCACCCCCATTTTCAGCGCCTGCGCCGACACGGATCTTCCGTGCGCCAGTTCCGCTTTCGCATTCCACCGGCCCGTTCTTGTGATTCCCCGCGCTGCATTGCCGCTGCGGGAATTCCTTGATACGTGCCGTATCAAGGAAGGTTCTGCATGAACCCCACACGTACGAACGACCGCTCTGCCCGTACTCGCAGCCGCACTGGCGGTCCTGCTCTCGATTCCGGATCCGGTTCGGGTCGGGGAAGCCGCTTCGGCTCCCCCGCCCCGAGCCGCTCGGGCGGCGCAGGCCGCTCCGGCGGCTACGGCAGGCGACCCGCCGCGGTGCAGGGTGAATTCGCCCCGCCCAAGACCATCACTCCCGCCCTGCCGGCCGTCGAAGCCTTCGCCGACCTCGACATGCCCGCGGAGCTGCTGGCCGCGCTCGGCGCCCAGGGCGTGTCGGTGCCGTTCCCGATCCAGGCCGCGACCCTGCCCAACACCCTCGCCGGCCGCGACGTACTGGGCCGCGGACGCACCGGCTCCGGCAAGACCCTCGCCTTCGGCCTGGCCCTGCTGGCCCGCACCGCCGGACGACGCGCCGAGCCCCGCCAGCCCCTGGCGCTGATCCTGGTGCCGACCCGGGAACTCGCTCAGCAGGTCACCGACGCGCTGACGCCCTACGCCCGCGCCGTGCAGCTGCGTCTGGCGACCGTGGTCGGCGGCATGCCCATCGGCCGCCAGGCCAACGCGCTCAGGAACGGCGCCGAGATCGTCGTCGCCACCCCCGGACGCCTCAAGGACCTCATCGACCGGGGCGACTGCCGGCTGAACCAGGTCGGCATCACGGTGCTGGACGAGGCCGACCAGATGGCCGACATGGGCTTCATGCCGCAGGTCACCGCCCTGCTCGACCAGGTGCGCCCCGAGGGCCAGCGGATGCTGTTCTCCGCCACCCTCGACCGCAACGTCGACCTGCTCGTGCGCCGCTACCTGACCGACCCGGTCGTGCACTCCGTCGACCCCTCGGCCGGCGCGGTCACCACCATGGAGCACCACGTGCTGCACGTCCACGGCGCGGACAAGCACGCGGCGACCACCGAGATCGCCGCCCGCGAGGGCCGGGTGATCATGTTCCTGGACACCAAGCACGCCGTCGACCGCCTCACCCAGGACCTCCTCGACAGCGGGGTCCGAGCCGCAGCCCTGCACGGGGGCAAGTCGCAGCCTCAGCGGACCCGGACCCTGACCCAGTTCAAGTCCGGGCACGTCACCGTCCTGGTGGCGACCAACGTCGCGGCGCGCGGCATCCACGTCGACAACCTCGACCTCGTCGTGAACGTGGACCCGCCCACCGACCCCAAGGACTACCTGCACCGCGGCGGCCGCACCGCCCGCGCCGGCGAGTCGGGCAGCGTGGTCACCCTGGTCACCCCCAACCAGCGCCGTGACATGACCCGCCTCATGGCCGCCGCCGGTATCACCCCGCAGACCACCCAGGTCCGCGCGGGCGATGAAGCCCTCCACCGCATCACCGGCGCCCAGGCCCCCTCCGGTATCCCCGTCACCATCACCGCACCGGTGTCCGAGCGGCCCAGGCGGAGCGCGGCCTCCCGGGGCCGGCGCAGTCCCGCGTCGGCAGCCCGGCGCGTGAGTGTGCGCCAGTCCGCCTTTGACGCGGCGGCCTGAGCACCACGTGCTGAGGAAACTGACCCATCTCTGCAGGAGGCATGTTTTGACGCTGGTCCAGATGCAGCCCCGCTCGGTGAATGCCAACCCCGTGCTCCGGACGGTGGACGACGCCATGGAGGCGGCCGGTCCACAGGTCTGCGACGACATGACGGTCGAGGTGGCCCTGTCCGTCATGGCCAGTGCCCGGGCGGGCCATCTGCTCGTCTGCGACGAGGACGGTCTGTGCACCGGACTGGTCACCCAGACCCGGCTCGTCGCCGTCCGTGACAGCGAGGCGTACAGCGACCGGATCCGGCTGCGGGACGTCCTCGGCGAGCGCGGACCGTTCACCTCGCCCCTGACCAGCATGGCCGAAGCCGAACATGCCATGCACTACCGCCGGCTCGTCGCGCTGCCCGTCGTCGACGAACAAGGCAGCGCGCTGGGCGTCCTCGCGCTCGCACGCTGAACCACCTCACCGCGGTCGGACCATTCACCCCCTCTCCTTGTGAGGCATCATGCGCTGCGTCATCGCCCGCTTCCCGTTCGACCTGACCAAGAGCGGCGTCCTGGAATCGATGAAGGGCGTCAAGCCCGAGCCGGTCATCGGCGAGTCCGTGATCATCGGTCGTCGTACCTACCCCGTCAAGCAGGTGGGGCAGGTCATCACACGTCAGGACCGCCGCGACTTCAGCATCGGGGAAGTCCTGCGGGCCATGACCCAGCTCGGTTTCACCTGCCGTGGCCTTCCCCGGGTCGCCGCGCCCGCGCGCGTCCTCAGCCCGCTCCAGCAGGCCTCCGCGATGCTCGGCATCCCGGTGGCCGTCTGACCGTCTGACCGACGGCATGGTGTGCGTCGACACCCGCACGCGTCGACACCCGCACAGTGAGAAGGCCCGACCGGATGCCGGTCGGGCCTTCTGCGCGTACCAGCGGGTTCGTCGGCGTCATGCCCGGGCCCGGGCGCTCAGCCGCCAGGGTGGGTCTGCGCCGGTACGAGTGCGGATTGCCTCCGGGCCGGATCCGGTCTCTTCCCCGAGCCTGCCGCCCGGAGGGTGCGCGGTCGCAGTCGGCCCAGGGACCGGTAGAAGCGGTCCGGGAGGAAAACGGCATCCGCGACGATCATGACGGCGGAGAAGAGAGGCAGTCCCAGCAGGACCGCGATGGCCACGTGCAGTCCCAACAGCATCGTCAGCACAGGGTATTTCAGCCTGCCGAACAGGACGAACGGGAAGGCGACCTGGAGCAGCACCGTCAGGTAGCCGGCGATGGCGATCACGACCGGGTGTTCGTCCAGCATGAGCGACAGTGCGGGCCACGGCCGGAACAGTTCGAGGTTCAGCACGTAGTGCAGGGCGGTCCCGTTGCTCCAGGAGCTGCCCTGCACCTTGTACAGGCCGGCGGATCCGTAGAGGAAGCAGACCTGTGCGGCGATGACGAGCATGGCGCAGTTGTGGAGCACGGTGCCCGCCGTCCGGCGGAAGTCGTGGAACCGGCTGCCCGGACGGCCGCCGTCCGCTGCCGGACCGCGATTGCGGTGCGCGTCGAGGGACCAGTGCCGGCCGCACGCGGTGAAGACGAGATACACGGACATGAGGAGGATGAGGTTGTCGCCTCCGTCCGTCATGAAGATCGCCCGTGCGTGGAAGGACGCCACCACCACCGCGAACAGGACGGACACGGCCCTGGTACGCCAGCCCAGCATGAAGAGTGCGGACGTGAGCACGGCGGCCGCGTAACAGACCTCGAAATAGGCCCGGCTGTCGGACAGGGTGAGGACACTGGCCCACCCCGTCTGGTCGAAGAGCTGCTCCGCCAGCGCGGGTGTCCACGGCGAGCCCGGGCCCCAGATCTCGTCGCGGTGCGGGAACTCCCGCAACAGGAAGACGAGGTAGAGCAGCCCGTATCCGATGCGCAGGACCGCTGCGGCGTACAGGGAGACCGGCCGCTCCACCAGCAGGGACAGCAGCGCGCCCATGCGGTCGAGCACGCGCTGAGCCGGGGGGCGGGCGGAGGCGGCTGCCGGTGTCGGTGTCGGGTCAGTCTGCGGCATGGGAGGCCACCTTCCACCAGGGCAGGTAACGGGTCTCCAGGGGCTTGGGGCCCGCCGCGGCCTGGCGAGCGCCGCCTGCGGGGTCCGGGGTGGTGACGGGGAGCGTGATGACCCGCAGCTGGATGGAGTCGAACGAGCCGCGCCGGTGGGCGGCGACGCGATCCGCCGCGATGTTGCGCAGGTACGTCTGCATCATCACGGCCCGCTCCGAACGCGGCTGGTCGTCACCACCGAACGCTTCGAGGTACGAACTCCAGGCCCGCCGCAGCATGTTCTGCTCCGTGTGACTCGGGAAGGGATTGTGCTCGACGGCGGAGGTGTCCACGGCACTCAGGTCGAACCAGCCGCTGACCTCCGTGGTGCCGTCGGCGGCCGTCCTCCTCGTCCGCGCGGAGATCTGCCGGTTGACCGATTCCGGGTCCGGGGCGAACAGTCGCCAGTTCTGCTCGAACAGGGGATGGACCCACGCGTTGATCGGCCGGCTGTACAGCTGCGACACCGCGTTCGGCGGCGCCACGTGCAGAAACACCAGGAGGACATGGACCAGCGCCGTGGCCAGACACAGGACGACCACGGCCGCGGTACCCGCCGTGAGCGGACTGCGCGGTCTGCGCTCACCCCCGTACGCCTGCGGCTCACCGCCCCGCCCATCGGCCCCCGCCCCGGCCTCGCAGCGCCTCGGTTCCTTCACGTCGGCTGATGTCACACCACCCAGCACGGCCCCACCCGGCCTTCCCGTCTCGACTGTTCATGTTTGCGTTCCTTCCGGCTTCCGGGCGCCGTCCGTCCCAGCCGCACGAGGCGGGCTGACTGCCCAGGCAGCCAGCCCGCCTTGCGACTTACGCCCGCGCGTCGTGGCCGTCGTGGCCGTCGTGCTCGCCGTGCCCGCCATGCTCGTCGTGCCCGCCGGGTCCCTCGTGCTCCCCGCGTCCGCCGTGCTCGTCGTGGCCGCCGTGCTCGTCGTCCCCGCCGTGTTCGTCGTGGCCGCCGTGCTCACCGTGATCGCCGTGCTCACCGTGCTCGTCGTGCCCGCCGGGTCCCTCGTGCTCCCCGCGTCCGCCGTGCTCGTCGTGGCCGCCGTGTCCAGGCTTGCCGGGCATCTCGTGACCGGGGATCCCCGGAATGCCGTGACCCGGGAAGCCCGGGGTGTGGTGACCGGGCTTGCCGGGCGGCTTGGGGTAGCCGCCTCCTGTCGTGCCACCGAGCGTTCCACCCGTGGTCGGGCCCGCGGTGCCGCCCGTCGTGGTGCCCGCGACGGTACCGGCCGTCGAGCCGCCGAGCACGCCCCCTAGCACGCCGCCGCCCGTCGTCGAGCCGCCGAGCACGCCGCCGAGCACGCCGCCGCCCGTCGTCGCGCCGCCCAGCACGCCGCCGAGCACACCTCCCGTGGCAGTGCCGGCGGTCGTACCACCGGTCGCAGTGCCGCCCGTGGTCCCGCCCGTGGTCCCGCTCGTGGTGCCGGCGATGACACCACCCGTGACCAGACCGCCCGTGGTCGTGGTCCCGCCGGTGGTCCCGCCGGTGGTGCCTGCGGCACACGTCCCGCGGTTGATCACGTTGGTGTCCATCGTCACCGCGCCGTTACGGGCCAGCGCCCGTCCGTCGAGGTCCGCCCCCGTGGTAAGAGAGATGGAGGTCAGGGCCATGATGGTGCCGATGAAGTCGGTGTCGGTGCCGAGCGTGGCCGAACTCCCGATCTGCCAGAACACATTGCAGGGTGAGGCCCCGTTGATGAGGGAGACGCTGCTGGAGGATGCCGTCGTCAGACTCGAACCGACCTGGAAGACCCACACCGCGTTCGGGTTGTTCTGGGCGTCCAGGGTGAGGGTGCCGGTGAGTCCGAGGGTGGAGGGGGCGGTGTACACGCCCGGGACCAGCGTCAGGCCCCCGACGTCCGGGGGAAGGATCGCGTCCGAGGCCTGTCCGGCGGCGTTGTTGTAGGCCACGACCAGGTCGCTCTTGGCCTGGAGGCCCACCGGGTCGACCGGCCCCGAGTGCAGGGTGCCCATCACGGTGCCGGGCGGGAATCCGCTGATGGCAGTTCCCGGGCTCACTCCGAGGTCACCGGTGATCACCGTGGGGCCGGTATTGGTGATCTCCGAGCCGGCCAGCACGGCGAAGCTGGTGGCTGTGCCCAGGGGTACAGGCGATGCGATCGCTTCCGCGGGGGTCGGCGTCACCGCAACCACAGCCGAGGCGATCACCGTGGCGAGAGCCGTCGCGATCCAGAGGGGCGTGGTGCGCCGTAGCGCCGCGCCGGAGATTTTCAGCGTCATCGAGGGGCCAACTCCTGTGAGTGGATGGTCGCGTCATCGACGGTCCCGGACACACACAGGACCGTCTTTGTCGATGGCATATTACGGAGAAACTCGCACCGGCCCGCATTCATCGGGCGGTTTCTCGAAATTCACCATTTGCGCCGACAGGAAATCATATAAAGAATTAAATGGATCCGATGAGCCTTGTGCAGTAAGTGGACATTCGTGTGGCGTCGCGGTCGGGACGGCGGGAAGGGGCGCGGCGGCGGCGGCGGAGAAACGGTTGCCCCGTCGGCGCGACACGGTACGGAGGGGGAATCCAACTACCCCTGGGGCGTGCCATTCTGGTCATCAGAACAAGGTTTTTCGGAGCGGAGGAACGCACTCTGTGGGCGTCGACATCAATCCCACCGTCAGCAGGCGTCGGCTGGGGTCGGAGCTACGCCGGCTCCGGCAGGCGAGCGGTATGACAACGCAGCAAGTGGCCCAACGACTTCTGATCTCCCAGCCCAAGATCAGTCTCATGGAGAACGGCCGCCGCCTCGTCAAGCCGCGCGACGTACGAGATCTCTGCGGGCTGTACGGAATTCAGGACCGACAACTCGTCGACGACCTGATGCAGCTCGCCCGGGAATCGGGCCGGCAGGGCTGGTGGAACGCGTACGGCGACGTCCCCTACGGCGCCTACATCGGCCTGGAGGCCGAGGCCGCCACGATCCGGACCTACGAGCCCATGCTGATCCCGGGCCTGCTGCAAACCCCCGCCTACGCCCGGGCGGTCATCGCAGGAACGATCCCTCACGCCCCCGCCGGCCAGGCCGCCATGTGCCTCACGGTACGCATGCGGCGCCAGGACCGGCTCAATGCCCTCGACCCGCTGCGCTTATGGACCGTGCTGGACGAATCCGCTCTGCGGCGCGTCGTAGGAAGCCGGGACGTCATGCGCGAACAGCTCGAACATCTGACCCACCTGGGCGCCCAGCCGCACATCACCGTTCAGGTCCTCCCCCACGAGGTGGGGGCCCACCCCGGTGCCTCGGGACAGTTCACACTGCTCGAATTCGCCGACGCCACCGATGCGAGCGTGGTGTATCTGGAGAGGTTCACCAGTGACCTCTATCTGGAGAAACGTTCCGATGTGCGGCTCTACGGCGATATGTACGCCCACCTGCAGGCCCGCGCGCTGAGCCCGGACAGCACCACGCGGTTCATCACCGCAAGCATCGAGGCGTACGGCGACACGCAATTCCCCACGTCCCACGACCCGTTGCTCCCGCCCCATCCATGACCTGGCGGGGCGCATCCGTCAACGGCGTTCCGGTACCGGCCGTGCGGCCCGGTGTTCCGCCGCGGAGTGCACGGGCCGACATGCCGCGCATGGGCGTAATGAGCCGCTCCGACGGCTTTCCGGGCCACGGTGTGCGGAAGCGGTGACCGGCGTGGGCAGGCAGGGAGGAGGTGACACACCGCGTCATGGGTGAGGAGAGCGAGAACCGGTCGGAGGGGTTCGGCGAGCGGCTGCTCGGCCTGCTGCTGGACCGGGCGCAGCTGATGCCACCGCAACTGATCGCCCCGTTGATCGCGGAGGGGGTGGCCATGATCGGTGGCCGTGATGTCTCCCTCCTGCTCCAGGATTACGCGCAGGAGCTGCTGGTGCCGCTTCGGGGTGAAAAGCTGCACGTCGGCCGGCCCGAGCCGGTGGACGACTCCCCAGCCGGCCAGGCCTTCCTGAGCGCGGACGTCGTCGAGGTGCCGCAAGAGCACGGCGTGCGGATGTACCTGCCGCTGCTGGACGGCGGCGACCAGGTGGGTGTGCTGGCCCTGACCCTCGACACCGTCAGCGACGACGACCGGCGGATGCTGCGCCGGCTGGCCGGCCTGGTCGCGGACACACTGGTCGTCAAGAACGCCTACACCGACCAGTTCTTCCAGACCCGGCGTCGGGAGGTGATGAGCGTGTCCGCGGAGATCCAGTGGGGCCTGCTGCCGCCGCTGACGATGACCGTGCCGCAGGTAGCGGTGGCCGGCACCCTGGAACCCGCCTACCGCGTTGCCGGTGACAGTTTCGACTACGCCCTCAACGACAACATCCTGCACGCGGCCGTGATCGACGCGATGGGCCACGGTCTGGACGCCGCCGCCATGGCAACCGTGGCCATCGGTGCCTACCGGCACGCCCGGCGCGTGTTCATCAGCCTGGCCGAGAAGTACGTGTTCATGGACGACGCCGTATCCCGGCAGTTCGGTCCCGACCACTTCGTCACGGCGCAGCTGATGCACGTGAACATCGCCACCGGCGAGTTGGAGCTGGTCAATGCGGGCCACCCCGCGCCCTTGCTGATCCGCGGCGGCAAGGTCGTGCGGCAGCTGGAGAGCGCGACGACGTTGCCCGTCGGCTTCGGCGGTGAGATGCCCCAGATCAGGAAGCATCTGCTGCAGCAGGGCGACCGGGTGCTGTGCTACACCGACGGCATCATCGAGGAGTACGTCGCCGGCGGAGAGCAGTTCGGGGAGGAACGCCTCATCCGTTGCGTCAACCGCCTGGGCGCCGACCCGTCCGGTGGGATGCGGGCGGACCTGCGCCGGCTCTCCCACACGCTGAAGAGGGAACGCGGCGGACGCACGAGCGACGACGCCACCCTCTTCATGATCGAATGGCGCGGCGGCGCCGGCGACCACCTCGCGGTTCTTCGCTGAAGCCGCGACGTCAACAACAGGGAAACCGCGCCTGGCGGCGAGGTGCGGATACAGCCGCTCGGTACGGACACGGCCACGTTCGGCAGACCCCCTGTCCGCCGTGTTCGATCCGTTCGGGCCGGGTCTCACCCCGGACCGGCCGGTGGATGTCGTCGGCTCGCAGGCCCGCACTGTCCAAGGTGACGTCGAACAGGACTTCCTCGCCCTGGCGCAGATGGCCGTCCTTGTCACGGATCGCCAGGGCTTCTGCCTGAACGTCAGGTCCGGCGCCCTCCTGGCTGATGACACCGATGCCCCGGTCAGGGTCGAACCACTTCACGACGCCGCAGGGTGACACGCCTGCCCCTCTCCGCTCTGCTCGGATCCAGAAGGCGACACTGTCCGCCCGATGCCGACCGGTGGGGAGGGCGTGAGCGGGGGCGTGAAGCAGCGGAGCCCAGCGTGAGTGCACTCGGCAGGCGCCCGTGGCGGACCACGCGCTGGAGCGGCCCGTCCTCGTCGCCAGTGCCGGGCTCACGTCGCGGCCAGCAGGGGCCGCAGCCGGCCTTCCTTGAAGCGGGTGGCGAGCTCGCTCTCCTTGCGGCGCACCGCGCCGGTGGCGAGGACCGCGACGAGGGCGCCGACGGCGAACCCGATGATGACGTCGTGCGGGTAGTGCACACCCACCCACACCCGTGAGGCGGCCATCAAGGCCGCTGCCGACAGGGCGATGACGCCCAGCCGGCGCGACACGAGGAGCAGCGCGAAGGCAGAGGCCGAGGCGAGGGCGGCGTGGTTGCTGGGGAAGGACCAGTCACCGGGTGCGGGGCACGCTTCGAGGGTGAGCACGTGCAGTTGCCGGCAGGGCCGGTCCTCGCGGACGGCCAGCTTCAGCAGGGAGTCGACGCCGAAGGCGAGAACGGTGACCACGGGGGCCGCCAGCGCGGTGACCGCGGCCGGGGTGCCCGCGCGGCGGGCCTGCCACCAGGCGACGAGCATCAGCAGTGCGAACACCCCCAGCCCGTAGGCCGACCACCCGGCGATCAGACTGTCGACCCAGCCGGGGGCCCGGTGGGCGAGGCCGACGATGTCGAGATAGGCCGGGCCGTCGATCGCCGAGCCGTCGTATGCGGGATTCATCAAGGGGCCTCATTGCGGCGTGCGGCGGCCCGCCGGGAGCGGAGGAGTTCGGCTGCCGGCGGCAGCAGGGACACGGCGACGAGCAGGGCGATGATCGGCAGCAGGTAACGGTCGACATCGGGGACGGAAGAGCCGAGGGCGTACCCGGCCAGCACCAGGGCGAAGGTCCAGAGCAGGCCACCGGCGACCTGCCAGAGGGTGAAGACCCGGGCCGGGACGTCGAGCGCCCCGGCGAGCGGGTTCAGGACCGTGCGCACCACGACCCCTGCTGATGCCGTTCACGGCGCCGGCGCTCGCGCGGTGGGCCGCTCCACGCCTGCGACCCGCGGCCGCGATGTGGGCACTGACCGCCACGGCATGTGTGCTGGCAGGCGGCTGGCTGGCAGCACTCGGCGCCCTCCTCCTCGCCGGCACACTCACCGTGTCCCCCCTGGCACGCCTCCGAGCTCGCCGCCCGCTGCCATCCCGCCATGAGCGGACTGCGCGACGCCATCGGGCTGGCCGTCGAGCGCGTCGCCGACGAAGCCGCCGCGACGGTGGTCGGCGACCGCAACCTGACAGCACGGGCCATCGGTCGCGCGGCCCTCGCCGGGAACGCCGGCGTGTCCGCCCGTCCTTCCTTCACCGCGGGAGCCGCGGGCGGCCCCGTACCGCAACGCGTCAAAGCCCTGCTCCAGCCGGCGGCCACCCACCACGGCCTGGCCCTCGCGGTGGCCTGCCTGCTGCTCGCCTGCTCGGCCGCGACGGGTGCGGGAGCCGCCACCGGGCTCGTGAGCCTGCACCACGACGTGGAGATCGCGCAGGGTGAAGGGCAGGACGGCTGACCGGCGCGGGTGGCAGCGAGTCCGGGGCCCCGGTTCCCGCACCCCGCGCACCGTTGTGGATTCACGGGTTCACGGCTTCACGGCTTCAGGGCTTCACGGGTTCGGCGTCAGACCGGCCGGCGGGAATGCCGTCGTGTCGTGTGGCGGGCGTGACAGGTGCAGCACGGTGTGGAAGTAGCCGTCGGTCTCCTTGCCGTGCGGGTCATGGCCGGCCGCGGTCACCGCTTGGACGGCGTAGCGCTGTTCGTCGGCGTCCGTGAAGCGTCGTTGCCGGAACGTGCGCGTGGTGGCCGTCTCGGTGACCAGGCCGTTTGAAGCCAGGCATGCGGCGATCGGTTCGTAGGAGGTGGTGCGCAGCACCAGGGCCGCGACCCACACCGGCCCCTCGGCGCATGTCAGGATCGGCTGGAAGGTACGGGGGGACAGGAAGGTGGCCCCTCCGGTGATCGTGATCAGGCGGACGTGCTCCGCGGCGCGGAGCAGCGAGGCGGAGGGCGCCGCGGCTTCGAGGTTCTCGGCGAAGCCCTGCTCCAACAGGCCGACCTCGCACGCGTAGGAGATGGCGTTCACGGCCATGTCCAGTCCGAGCACCCGGGCCGGGTCACGGCGCCGTCGAGCCGCGTAATAACTGCGGTCCCATTCGATCAGGTCGGCCGTGGTGAGGGCGGTGGCCTGCGGCGAGGTGTAGTGGGCGTAGAGGTCGTCCAGCGTCACCTCATGGTTGAGGAGGGCGGCATTGATGCCGTAGGAGCAGCAGATGTCCAGTACGGTCACCGGTTCCCCCGCGCGGGCTGTCGGTGTGAGGGCCGCAACCGCCCGCCGGAAGACGCTCTGTCCGTGATGAGGTGCCTGGTAGTCCAGTGCGCCCAGTGCCCGGAAGTAGCCCCGGGGATCCGGCTGATCGTAGATGTCGTCGAATGGTGTCATGCCGCCCGGGAGGGGCGCCTGCGGCGCCGCCGAGCCGCCCGCGGCGATGTCCCCGGATTCCCTGTTCGGCATACCGCTCATGGTTGTTCCCCTCGGGGTTCGGGTCCGCTTCCCGACCAGAGTCGGCAGCCCCCGGGGAGTACGGAAGAAGGCGGGGGAGAAACCAGCCACGCGGCGCAGGACGCCGGCGGCGACGGGAGGCCTCGTCACCACGACGCGATCTTCGTCCGGGGCGGCTGGGAAGTCGAGAATGTTTGACATCGTGTCGTCTCTGCTTGACACTCCAGATGTCTGGTTTTCTTGACACGAGGAGCGGGAGTGGCAGTCGAAGAGAAACGCGCCTGGAGCATGCTGATGATCGCGGCAGGCTCGTACGCGGTGTACCTGTGCGTGGTCCTGGGGCGCCCCGCCGCGGTCCCGCTGTCCCGTACGCCCTACGCCGGAGCCCTGCTGTGGACGGTCGGGCTGTCCGTCGTCGCGTCGATCGCCGCGCACACCGCGATCGCCGCCTTCACACCGCGCGAGGCGACCGCGAAGGACCAGCGGGACCGGGAGATCCACCGCTTCGGCGAGTACGTGGGACAGTCGTTCGTCGTCGTCGGCGGGATCGCCGGCCTGGTCCTGGCGATGGCCGGGGCCGCGCCCTTCTGGATCGCCAACGCCATCTTCCTCGCCTTCGTCCTGTCGTCGGTGCTCGGCTCGGCGGTCAAGATCGTCTCCTACCGGTTCGGTTTCCACCCGTGGTGAAGGCGACGAGGGTCACCAACACCATCCGGGCCCAGCGGTTCGCCCACGGCGAGATGACCCAGGCAGAACTCGCCCGCCGCATCGGCGTCAGCCGCCAGACGGTGATCGCCATCGAACAGGGCCGCTACTCACCGTCGTTGGAGATGGCCTTCCAGATCGCCCAGGCGTTCGGGGTTCCCCTGGAAAGCGTCTTCCGGTACGCGGCGCACCCCACCAGCCCGGCCGGAACCGGCAACGAGGGAGACACTCCGTGAAAGCCATCGTCCAGGACGTCTACGGACCGACCGGCGTCCTGCGCCTCGAAGAGATCGACCAGCCCGTCCCCGGCCGGGGCGAGGTGCTGTTGCGCGTGCACGCGGCCGGCGTCGACCAGGGTGTCTGGCACCTGATGGCGGGCAAGCCCTACGCGATCCGCGCGGCGGGCTTCGGCCTGCGCACGCCCAAGCGGCGCGTGCGGGGCATGGACGTCGCCGGCCGCGTCGAGGCCGTCGGCCCCGGCGTCACCCGCTTGCGGCCGGGCGACGAGGTGTACGGCACTTGCGCCGGCTCCTTCGCGGAGTACGCGTGCGCGAAAGAGGACGAGCTGGCTCCGCGGCCGGCCCGTCTCACGCCCGAACAGGCGGCGGCCGTCACCGTCTCCGCGAGCACCGCGCTCCAGGCGCTGCGCCTCGGCCGACTGGAGCCCGGCCACCGCGTGCTGGTGATCGGAGCCGCCGGCGGGGTCGGAACCTACGCCGTGCAGATCGCCAAGGCCCTCGGAGCGGCTCACGTCACCGGCGTCTGCAGCGGCGCCAAAGCGGACCTGGTCCACTCCCTCGGCGCCGACGCGGTCATCGACTACACCCTTCAGGACCCCGCCGACAGCGGCCACCGGTACGACCTCGTCCTGGACACTGCGGGCAACCGCCCGCTGGCCCGGCTCCGTCGCATCCTGACACCGCGGGGGAGCCTGGTCATCGTCGGGGGCGAAACCGGGGGCCGCTGGATCGGCGGCGGTCAACGACAGCTCTGCGCGCTCCTGCTGTCCCCCTTCGTCCCTCACCGGTTGCGGGGACTGGCCTCCACTCCGCGGCCCGAGGACCTGGGCACCCTCGGGGAACTGATCGAATCCGGAGCCCTCACCCCGGCCCTCGACCGTACCTACCCCCTGGCCGAAGTCCCGTTGGCCATAGACCGCCTGCGGGCCGGCCGGGCACGCGGCAAGATCGTCATCCGCGTGTAGGCCCGACAGGCCACCGCGGGTGCCGGCTGCGTGCGGTCGGCCGGTACCGCTGCGCCCGGAGCGGGCCCGGCAGACAGGCGGATGAGGACGACGGGCTGCGGGGGAGTCGAGGACGAGCACCGTATCGGTCAGGCGCCGGAGCCGGCCCCGGCGGTCGTACCGCAGACGCGGGGTGTCCCGTAGGCGTTGCTGGTTGTGCCGTGCGCCTGTTACGTGCAGGTTTGTGATCGTATGAGTCCATCTGCTGATACCGACCAGGAGTGCGTTCCAAGGGAAGGATCTCCATGAGCCGGCAACACGTTCTGCGGGGCCGTACGGCTGTGGTCACCGGCGCCGCCCGCGGCCTGGGCGCGGGCCTGGTCTCTGAGCTGGCCGCTCGCGGGATGCGGGTCGCGCTGCTGGGGCGGGAGTGCGCGCGTCTGGAGGACGTCGCCCGCACCCTGCCGGTCGAAACCCGCTGCTACGCGGTCGACGTCACCGACGACGAGGCGATGGACCACGTCGCCCGGGCAGTCTCGGACACGCTGGGCCCGCCCTCCGTCGTGATCGCGAATGCCGGGATCGCCGAGGGCGGCCCCTTCGCCACCTCGCCCGCGGCCACGTGGAGACGGGTCATCGAGGTCAACCTGGTCGGCAGCGCCGTCACCGCCCGCGCCTTCCTCCCGGGCCTGCTCGCCTCGCGCGGCTACTTCCTTCAGATCGCCTCCACCGCGGCGTTCGGCTCGGCACCGCTGATGAGCGCCTACTGCGCTTCGAAAGCCGGCGCGGAGTCGTTCGCCCAGTCCCTGCGCGCCGAACTCGCCCACCAGCGCGTTGCCGTCGGGATCGCCTACGTGCACTGGACGGACACGGACATGATCCGTGACGCCGACGAGCACACCGTGCTGCGGGAACTGCGCGCGCACATGCCGCCGGGTGCCCGCCGCACCTACCCGGTGTCCCGGGTGGCGGGCTGGGTCGTCCGGGGCGTCGACCACCGTTCGGCAACCGTGTACGCACCGCCCCGGCTGCGCTGGGTCCAGCCATTGCGGCCCCTCCTCCCCATGGCGGTGACCGCGGTCTCCCGCCGGGCACTTCCGCGGCTGGCCGAGCGCGGCCAGGTGGAGCCCACCGGCCTGCTGGGCGCCGGCGGACAAGCCGACCGGGACGCGACGCAACCCGGGCCGCGCGAGACCTGACACGGCGCCCCGGATACCGGCGGGCCGACCCCGGGGCGGTACGGCGAGCTGCTGGATGTCGGCGCCGCCCCGGGGGAGGCGGCGCGATCGTCCTCCCCCCGGACCGGCACTCCCCCTGGACCGGCACGGCCCGTGAACAGGCAGCCGTCACGCGAACGGCCCAGCCGCCTGAACAGTGGCGCAGCCCCCTGTGGAAACGGCCGGTGAACGGTCATCGGTCGGCCGTTCGGAGCAGCCGGTATGGCGGCGGACCAGGCCGTGGGCGACGCTGAGTGCAGCACCGGCACCTGCGCCGGCCTGCGACGTGCCCGGTGAGGAGCCCCTGCCATGTCCGAACGCAACACCGTCTTTCGCAGCATGCACGATGTAGGCCTGGCCGCTTGGTTCGGCGGATCGCTGATGGGCGCGGTCGGCCTCAACGGCGCCGCCAAGGGTCACAGCGAAAGCTGGCGCGACAACGCGCGGATCGCCAGCGCCGGCTGGGCGAAGTGGACGCCGGTCAGCGCGGTCGCGATCGGCGCGCACCTGGTCGGCGGCAGCGGGCTGCTCGCGGCCAATGCCGCCCGGGTCGCCACTCAGCAGGGGGTGGCCGCTTCCACGGTGGCCAAAACTTTGCTGACCGGCGTCGCCCTGGCTGCCACGGCATACGCCCGGATGCTGGGCAAGAAGATCGAACTCGCCTCGTCACGGGACCCGCAGGACGCGGAGGAGGCGGCCGGTTCCTTCGACATGGGCAAAGCGGAACGGCAGCTGTCCTACGCGCAGTGGGTGGTTCCGGCGGTGACCGGTGGCCTGTTGGTCCTCAATGCCCTGCACGGGGAGCAGCAGCGTCCGGCCGAGCAGGCACAGGGCATGTGGCAGCGCGCCCGTTGCCTGTCTCCGCACCTGCCGTACGCGGACCACTGGCACCACCTGGGCGACTGAAGTCCCCCTGCCTGGCCCGGCATGCGCGCAACGATCAAGGACTCGGGACGTTTGAAAACCTCGGCGCGGTACAGACGATCGTTGACACCGGCTTTATTCATCGAGGTAGGAGAAGCGCATGGGCATCATTGCCTGGATCCTGATCGGACTGCTCGCGGGCTTCATAGCGAAGGCGCTGATGCCGGGCAAGGACCCCGGTGGCGTCATCATCACGATGCTCATCGGCATCGCGGGTGGTCTGCTCGGCGGCTGGCTCGGCAAGGTCATCTTCGGCGTCGACTCCATCGACGGCTTCTTCGACCTTTCCACCTGGATCGCCGCCATCATCGGCTCGGTCATCCTCCTTGCCGTCTACCGACTGGTCACCGGCAACAAGCGTCACCACAGCCACGCCTGACACAGTCCCACCCCAGAACGACCCCAGACGGAAACGGCTCCCCCTCCTTCCGAGGGCGGAGCCGTTCCGCTGCGGCGGACACACAGGGGCCGCGTGGGGCGGCCGATCACGGCAAGCCCTTCCACCCCGCCCCGCCCCTGGATCAGGGTCCGCACCGTGCAAGGCCCACCCCTGCTCTGGGGTGGCCCGCACCTTCCGTAGGGCACCCGTACGGCGCCTGCCTACGGCAACCGCCGCTTGCGGGACTCCTTCAGCCAGGGGCCGAGCGCCATGGCGAGGACGACCGCGCCCAGTATGAAGTAGACGTCGACAGCGCGCCCCGACCACTGCGCCCAGCCCGAAGTGGCGTCCTCGTGCTGGTCGAAGATTCCGTACGGCATCACCCCCGTCAGCCTCAGGCATTCGTCGACGGCGGTCGCCGCGCCGCGCAACACCAAGAGCGGCATGCCGATCCACGCCCCTGCAAAGACCGTCCAGCCCGGCACGAGCGGGCGCGGCGGACCCGTCGTGCGGTGGACCACGCCTACGGCGACGAGGCAGATCGCGATGACGACCGCGTTCGGGAGCACGCAGTCGAGGCCGCTGTCGCCTTCGCCCGGGTCGACGCCGATGCCGTGCCCACCGTTGGAGACGATCGCGAAGGCATGGATCAGCGCGAACCCCGCCACCCAGGCGTAGGCGGCGGGCACGACCCACATCGGTCGTCCGGATCCGGCCCTGGGTATGCCTGTGTCGGGTACGCGGACCATCGGGCAGCCTCCTCGGAAAGATCGACACTCAGAACGCTAGAGGCAGGCCCCCCGTCGCACGTCGGCTTGCAGTCGCGTCATCCGCACCAGGGCTCCCCCGGGAGGGGGAGCCGCATGCGCCCACAGGCGGACGGCAACGGCCCCGAGCCCGGCAGGGTCTGCGGCGGCGCGAATCGTTCCTGCGGTGAATGTCATCGGCCGTGTGGGCCAGCGCAGCACGCTGTGTCTGCGGCGCAGGTGAGGAGGCCTGTAGAACGCCGGGACAGTCGCGTCGTACTGAAGGGTGTTCGTGATGAGCCGAGGCTTGATCGTCGTGGATGTGCAGAACGACTTCTGTGAGGGAGGGAGCGTTCCCGTCGCGGGAGGCGCTCGGATCGCCACGGCGATCGCCGACTTGGTGGATCAGAGCGCGGGTGGTGACTACCAGTTCATCGTGGCCACCCGGGACCACCACATCGATCCGGGAAGCCACTTCTCCTCGAACCCGGACTTCAAGGACAGCTTCCCCGTCCACTGCGTGGCCGGAGGCGAAGGCGGCGAGTTCCATCCGAACTTCGCCCCCACCGTCGCCGACGGCAAGGTCCACGCCGTCTTCTTCAAGGGCGCCCACAGCGCCTCCAAGAGCGGTTTCGAGGGCGCGGACGCCGACGGGACCTCTCTCGCCGACTGGCTGCGCGCCCGGGGGGTGAGGGACGTCGACGTGGTGGGCATCGCGACCGACCACTGCGTGCGCGCCACCGCACTGGACGCCGCTGCGGCGGGGTTCAGCACCCGGGTACGCCTGGACTACTCGGTCGGCGTCGCCCCGGAGACCATCGCCTCCACCCTGGACGACTTCCGGCAGGCAGGCATCGAGATGTCCGGTGAGACACCGGCGCCGAGTTAGTACCTTGCGAAGTGTGGGAACGGCACCGCGGTCGGACACCGCGAGACGGCTCCGCCCGGCTCATCCACGAGAACCCAAAAAAATAGCGGACGGCGATGTCGAGAACCCGCCTCCGGCTCCGTCCCCGCAGTGAACGCGGCCAGAGTGGGTCGCACGAGCACTGAGGAGAACCACCATGGCCAAGTACCTGCTGCTGAAGCACTACCGTGGCGCCCCGGCTTCGGTCAATGACGCGCCGATGGACCAGTGGAGCCCGGAGGAGATCTCAGCCCACATGCGGTACATGAACGACTTCGCGGCCCGCCTGGAGACGACAGGCGAGTTCGTCGACAGCCAGGCGCTCTCCCCCGGGGGAACGTGGGTCCGCTACGACGGTGAGGGCCGCCCGCCGGTCACCGACGGACCGTTCGCCGAGACCAAGGACCTGATCGCCGGCTGGATGATCATCGACGTCGACAGCCACGAGCGTGCCGTCGAGCTGGCCGGGGAACTGTCGGCCGCCCCCGGGGCGGGCGGCAAGCCGATCCACGAGTGGCTGGAGCTGCGCCCGTTCCTGGCCGAGCCCCCCATCATCGCGGAGTGAGGTCACCGGTGGGTGCGGTCCTGCTCGGGAACCTCACACCGAGCGTGCTCACCGTCCCCGGCCGTCACGGAGCAGAATCCGCGGCGGCCGAGGACGCCGTGCAGGACGCTGGTCAAGGCGCTCAGGGTCTGGCCGGCCCACCCGTCGCCCGGTCGGTCATCCGTCGGTGACCGGTGGGTGATCCGTCGGCGATCGGCCTGGGTGTGCGCTCTCAGCGCGCGGCGGCGAGCGCGGCCACGTCGATCTTGTACGGCGCGAAGCCGGCGTTGCTCTTGCAGCCGAGCTCCTCCCAGGTACTGACCTTGGTCTCCGGGTCGGTGTACGTCAGGTGGTACTTACAGGCGCCCTTGATGTACTGGCCCTTGACGCCGCCGGGAAAGTCGATCTCCTTGTTCCACAGATAGGGCGAGTTGTAGGTGTTCAGGTGTGCCGTGGCGTTCACGTCGATCCCGCCCGGCGCGTAGATTTCGTAGACCCAGCCCGTCTTCGCGGCCCCGTAGGTCGCGAACTTCTGGGCCACCCACTTCTCACAGCTGGTGCTCAGGTGCGCGCTGTTCTGGCCCCCGCCCTTGACGATGTACTCGGCGAGCGGGGTCAGTTCCTTGCCGCGCGGGGTGAAGCCGGACTTGAAGATCTCCTCGACGCTCTCCCTGGTGTCACCGCGCCACAGGACGTTGGTGTCGTTGCGCCACTGCCAGTGCTCGTCGGCCGCACCGGCCGCGACGTCGAGGTCGATGGCCTTGTCGGTCGTCGTGCGGTACCAGTCCCAGGGTCGGTACTCGACGGTCGGTCCGCAGGGCTTGGTCGATTCGTCGTCGAGCGCGACGGGAGCGGCGGTTGCCGGGGTGATGCCGGCGACGGAGGCGAGGGAGACGGCGGCGAGGACCCGGAGAGCTGCCTGCAACACGGTGAGTACCCATCAGTTGAGCAACATGACGGGCTCTTTATAGGCGCACGCCTCCTCCCGGGCGGCCCTCGCACCGGCGCGTCCACCCGCCCGGGTGGAACAGTCATACCGGGGAAAGGATTCGCCGAGGGGTCGCGCGCACGTCGGCATGACCTGCCACGGTGACCGCTCGGATCCCGTATCGCGGGGCGCCGCCCGGTCGTCGAGCCGCTCGCCGACCGCCGCCCCACAAGGACGGGAGACGGCCACGCGTCGGCGTCGCTGGGCGACTACCAGAGCGCCGACGGTCGCTCCCGAGGTCATCGGTGCCGCGCACCGCGATGCTGTTGCCCACGGGATGGGAGGTGATGACGTTCAGCTCGCGAGCAGGGTCGTGCCCAGTGCGAACAGGGCGACGGCCTTGGCCACCTCGCCGGCCACGTAGAGCAGATGTGCTCGCGACCGGGGGACTTCCTCCCCGGACAGGATTCGGTCGGACCGGCGGTTGAGGGCGGGCCGGACGCCCACGAGCTGGATCACCAACAGCGCGGCGACGAGGGCCGTCAGGACCGTAACGGCCGCTGGCGGGTCGCCCGCGGCGACGGCCGCGATCACTACGACGGCCAGGACGGCCTCGACGCGATTGAGCGCGCGAAATACCAGACGTCCGATGCCGAGGCCGATCCGCACCGTCACCCCGGGGGCCCGGAACTTCAGCGGCGCCTCCAGGAAGGAGATGGCCAGCACCATCCCGAGCCAGACGAAGACAGCCGCGGCGGCCACAGCCGCTGACGTGGCATCCATGCGTGTCTCTCCTTCTACGGCGTCCCGTGCGGACTGTGAGCCGGTCTCACATCGATGCCCCAGGCCGATGGCGGTGCGCCCGTCGCGCGCGCTCGTCACGTGCGCCCGTGGTGCGTACCGCCCCGGCCGTCGGCTCCTACTGGCCCAGCCAGAGGTCCGGGCCGAAGACCTCGTAGTGGATCCTCTCCGCGGGTACACCGCGCCGCAGCAGGTCGCCGCGAAGTGCCCGCATGAACGGCAGCGGGCCGCACAAGTAGGCGCTCACGTCCTCGGGGAGGTCCAGGCCGCTCACATCGGCCCGGCCGGTCGCCGCCTTCGGCGCCTGCTCCCCGGCCACCTCGTACCACAGGTGCAGACGTCCGTCCGGCAGCGCCCGCACCAGTGCGAGCTGCTCGTCGCGGTGTGCGTGGTCGGCGGGGGAGCGGTCGGCGTGGACCGCGATGACCCGGCGGGCCGATCCCGTGCAGAGCAGGTGGTCGAGCATGGCAAGCATGGGTGTGTTGCCGATCCCCGCGGACGCCAGCAGCAGCGGACCTTCGCCCTCCGGCAGGACCAGGTCACCGAACGGCGCCGACACGGTCAGAACGTCACCCGGCTGCGCGTGCTCGTGCAGCCAGGACGAAACCTCGCCGTCCGGCTTCGTCGCGTCGTGGGCACGCTTGACACTGATCCGCCAGAACTGCTGTCCGGGAGCGGCGGACAGGCTGTACTGGCGTATCTGCCGGGCGCCGTCGGGCAGTTCGACCTGGACGCTGACGTACTGACCGGGCCGGAAGGACGCAGCCGGGTGGCCATCGCCGGGCCGCAGGAGGAACGAGACGACGTCAGGCGTCTCCTGACGCCGCTCGGTGATCTCCATGCGGTGCCAGACCTCACCCTCGGCCGCGCCCGCCTCCTGGTAGAGGCCGGCCTCGATGGCGATCAGGGCGTTGGCCATCAGCCAGTAGACCTCGTCCCAGGCCGCGGCGACCTCAACCGTCACCGCGTCGCCGAGTACCTCGGCCATCGCCGCGAAGAGGTGGCGGTGGACGACCTTGTACTGGGCGGAGGTGACTCCCAGCGAGGCGTGCTTGTGCGCGATCCGGGCCAGCATGGCATCAGGGCGGGCGTCCGGCTTGTCCAGGAGCAGGCCGGCGAACGCCGCGATGGAGCCGGCCAGAGCTTTCTGCTGCTCCCCGCCGGCCTGATTGCCGCGGTTGAACACATCACGCAGCAGCTCGGGATGGGCGTCGAACAGCTTCCGGTAGAACAGCTCGGTGATGTCGCCGATGGCGGCTCCGACCGCGGGAAGGGTGGCCCGGACGACCGGGGCGGACTGATCGGAGAGCACTCCTGCTCCTTATTGGTAGTTGATCTTCGTATTTTGAGGTGTGGGGCACTGCGGCACCCGTACGCGACGCGCGGCTGTGCGCGTGAGGGTGCGGGCTACCGCGCGGGTGGGGCGGCCAGTGCCATCAGTACCGGCCCGGTCGGCGAGCTGACGAGGTCGGCGACGGTCAGCGGTTCGAGCGTGGCGTAGAACGCCTCCTGCGCGTCGCGCAGCGCCCTCCGCAGCCGGCAGGCTCCGCGCAGGGGGCACGGGGAGTCGCCCTCGCAGGCGACGACCTCACCTTCGCCTTCGAGCTCCCGTACCAGCCAGCCGACGGATGCCCGTCGGCCGAGGTGGGTCAGCTCCAGTCCGCCGCCGCGGCCTCGCCGGGCCTCGACGACACCCATGTGCTGCAAGCGTGAGACCGCCTTCGCCACATGCGTGTAGGGCACCTCCATGGCCTCCGCCACCTCGCGCGTGGTCAGCGGGTCGGCGCCTTCTCCGGAGACCGCCAGGCGCATCACGGAGCGCAGTGCCAGGTCGGTGAATTTCGTCAGCCTCACAGCTGGAAGCTAGCAAAGGCGCATATGACACGACTATTTGAGGAGGTTCGGGATCGTGTGAAGTGCGTCACGGACGGGGCTGCTGAGCAGTCCAGCTCTCCCCGAATCCGGACCGCCGTCGGGTGCGACGCTTGTGATCCGGGGCAGGGCCAAGTGGATCCGCCTGCCAGCTCGGTGACGCCGGTTCGCGGTCAGCCGAGGGGCAGGGTGCGGGCGGTGGGGAGGCTGTCTGCGATGGTCAGGATGCTGTTCGCGCCGGTCGTCTCCAACAGCCGGACGAACTGTTTCTGCAAAGGCCCTGCGAGGACCAGGCGTGCACTGCGATGGGCGGCCAGCAGGAGGTTGAGCATGGAGGAGTCGGCGAAGCTCACATCGGCCACGTCGATGATGATCCGCCTGCTGTCCGGATGGGCTACAGCCCTCTGGACGGCCGCGGTAAGAGGGGCGAGGGTGTCCATGTCGAGCTCGCCCCGGCACACGATCACCCGCGCGTCATCTTCATCGGGCAGCACCCGCACGCCGTCGTTGTCCATACTCGTATGCCCCTTCACGCGCGTGTTGCAGTGAGCCCCCGAGTCGGAGCCACCACATGATGCTCCCGCGTTGATCCTCACACACCCCCGCGGCCGGGGGACGCGCGGGTGGGGGCCTACCCCGGCGACTCTTCGGGGCGACGCCCGCAAGGCAGGCCGGAAGGCCGTCGCGCGGGTGGCATCAGATGTCAGCCGTCCATACTTCGGGACCGCCGCCCTCCCAGCGGACGGGCCCGCCTACGGCAAGGTCCACGTCCTCCAGGCCGGTCCGGCGCAGGAGTTCCGAGACGTCGGCGGGGGAGTGGGCGCGGCCGAGGTCGGTGTCCACGCCCAATGCGTGCATGGTGACCTTGCGACCGCCCTGCGGCGACACGGGATGGATGACGATTTCGGTCTGATCCGGCATGAAGCCAGCCTGCAAGGATCCGGCTCGTTCGGCATGCGGAGGGACGGGCCGCCGGGGGCGGGATCTCCGGGCAACTCCTGCCCCCCGGTGCGGGGGCACGTTCCGGCGCCGGTGCTGACGCTGCCGTGGCGTGGCGTGGCGTGGCGTGGCGTGACGTGGCGTGGCGTGGCGTGGCGGTCCGGCCCCCCGAGCCGGGGGGCCGGACCGCTCAGGGCGTGCGCCCTGCGGCTGGTTCAGAGCGGGGGGTGATCTGCGCGTTTCAGCACGGTCGTGCCTGCTCGCGGCTCAGCCGTGTGGTGCTCAGTGCTCGCCGTGGTGGTCGGCCTTGTGGTGGTCGCCCTTGTGGTGGCCGCCGTTGTCACCGCTGGCGTTGATGCAGGTATTGCCGAAGGCGGGGTTGAGGAGGCCGACGATGTTGATGCTGTTGCCGCAGAGGTTGACCGGGACGTGGACGGGCACCTGGAGGACGTTGCCGGACAGGACGCCGGGGGAGCCGATGGCAGCGCCCTCGGCAGTGGCGTCCGCGGCGGCCACGCCGGCGCCACCGACCAGGACAGCAGCGGCTGCGGCGGTCGCGGCCAGGGCCTTTGCGATACGGGACATGCATGTCTCCTTGTGGAGGGGTCTGCCGCACGGATTGCGGCATGGAGTCCGTCCAACAGGAGGAACGCGGCGCCGGTTACGGGGACTGGGCCAAAGCAGTGACCTGCGGCCCTCTCCTGCGCAGCGGTGCCGCGCCGCGCCTCTTGACCTGGCGCGGTGGGAGACCCCTGGCCCCCTGGGGCGGCGTCCTCCCGGACCGCCGGCGGCCCGGTCGGACCGGACAGGACCACGGCACCCGACGCCGTTGCACGCAGCCCGAGAACACACCACACGCCACACGCCGAAGCCGACGGCCGGACGGGCCGGCCTTGGGTGGTGTCACAGCTCGTCGTAGCCGCCGAGGACGTCGTCCTCGCCCCGCATGTCCTCCTCGCGGCGGCGCTTGGCGTCGCTCTCCTTGCTGCCGGGCCGGACGGGCTTCCGGGGGTGGGCCGGGTCCTGCCCTTCGGGGACCTCCGACTCCGGCCGTATCTCGTCGGGTCCCTTGCCGGACCAGGGCCGCTTGTCCTGTGTACCGCCCATGGGGTGGCTCCTCACGTAAGGAAGGGTCTTGCGTTCAACGCTGCCACGAGCCGGAGCATCCGGCAGCACGGTGCTTGCGGCCTTGGCCGGAGCGGTCTCAAGGACGCCCGGCCGTGCGCGCCTCGGCCCGGAGGCGGGCGGTCAGGGGAGGGGGAGGTTCCGGGCGTGGGGGAGGTTGTCGCAGATGGTGAAGACCGCGTCCGCGCCGGTGAGCCGCAGGAGCTGGGTGACCTGCTCGGGGAGGGGGCCGGCCAGGACGAGGCGTCCGGTGCGGTGGGCTCTGACGAGGAGGTTGAGCATGTAGGAGTCGACGAAGGTCACCTGCGCCATGTCGAGAATGATCCGGCGGACGGTGGGATCGGCCGTGGCGGCGTGCGTGGCCTCGGTCAGCGGGGCGAGGGTGTCCATGTCGAAGGCACCCCGGCACACGATCACGCGCGTACCGTCCTCGTCGGGCAGTACCTCTACGCGGTCGCCGTCGATGGCTGTCTCCCTCACATTCGGGGGCCGGCTTCGGCCCTTCCCGGCTGGGATGGATTACGAGCTGCCCCGCTCTGAATCCTCACACACCACCCCACGACCGTCGAAGAGCGCGCCCCTTGCGCAGAGGGGCTCATCGCCGTCCGCACGCCGAGGCCGGGCAGGGCCCCGGGGGCGCCGATCGACGCAGGCGGCCCGGCCGGGGTGCCGGGTCCGTCAGTGGCGCCGGCTTGCGAGGTCTGGGTCCGGGTCGTCATCCAGTGCGATGGATGCCGTGATGCGTTTGCCGGCGTGTTCTGGCCGGATGTGGAAGGACCGGGAGGCGGCGACGACGATCTCCAGGCCGTGCTGGCCGATCCGCAGGGGGTCGGCCGGCAGGATGGCCGGTGGGTTCGGGTTGCTGTCCCAAATGGATACCTCGACGCAGCCGTCGTGGACCCTGAGCGTGATCCGGCAGGGGCCCGGCGCGTATTTGCGGGTGTTGGTGAACAGCTCGCTGACGATCAACTCGACCACGCTCAGGGCGCGCTCGGAGACCCGAAGGCCGTACACGCCTTGCACCTCGTTCAGGAACGAGCGGGCCAGACGGCGGGCCTCGGCGATCACCTCGCTGCCGTCGAACATGGCGGAGAGCTCCATGGAACGGGGCGCCGGGGGGCGCAGACCGATCTCTTCGCCTGTCTCATCCATGGGGTCGGCCCGTCCTGATTCCTGACGGCTCCGTCTCCAGTAGACGAAGCCACCCCGGACCTTACTGACATTCATGCCGACTATGAGCAAACGATCATGTTACAACTGATGCAGTCACTCTCCGTTACGGGCCTTCGACCGGTAAGTGCGGCTCGTGAGGGCAGCGAGCAGGGCCCGTGACTGCGGGCTGTTCCCCGGCCGGACCCCGTATGCCTGAAGCCGGTCGGCCCGGTGCTCAGGTGAGGCGATGCTCAGGTGAGGCGCACGGCAAGGATGGCGATGTCGTCGCCCGGGGGCGTCGGGCTGTAGGCGATGATGTGCTCTTCGAGAGCGGCTACGGTCTCGGCGGCCGATGCGTGCGGTGCGTGGCCGAGGAGGTCCCGAACGCCTTGTTCGCCGAGCATGGTGGTGCCCGATCGTCGTTCGGTGACGCCGTCGGTGAAGAGCAGGATGAGGTCGCCGGGGTGCAGTTCGTCCTCGGTGGTGTGCAGCGGGGGGTTGTCGAGGATGCCCAGGAAGGTGCCTGCTCTGCCCAGGCGCACGATCGTTCCGTCGGCCCGGCGCAGCAGGGGGTGGGGGTGCCCGCCCAGAGCCAGGCGCAGTCGCACGGGTGAGGTGGCCAGGTCCAGTTCGGCGTAGGCGGCGGTGCAGAAGGGGCGGGCGGGGCGGTCGGCGATGATCGCGGTGTTGACGGCCTGCAGGACGGTGCGCGGATCGCTGTCCCATCGTCCTGCGGCGCGTGCGGTATGCCGCACCAGCCCGGTGAGAGCAGCGGCCTCCGGTCCCTTGCCGCAGACGTCGCCGATGGTCAGGGTCCAGGTGGTGGGCCCGGTGGCGCGGCGAGGGCTTCGAGCTGGGCCTGCTTGCAGGCGGCTTCCTGGTGCAGCCGTGCGCGTTCGATGGCCAGTGCGCACTGCCCGGCCAGTGCGGTCAGAAAGCTGCGCTCGGAGTCGGTGAATTCGTGGCCCTCGTCGAAGTGGAAGCTGACCGCGCCGAAGAGCCGTGCCTCGAGGGCGAGGGGCAGGACGGCGGTGGAGTGGTACCGGTCGGTGAAGAAGGGAGCGGCCGCGGGGAACGCCTCGGTTCTCTCGGCCGGGTCGGCGAAGAACAGGGCCCGGCCGGTTCTGGCGGTGTGGGCCGTGGGGTAGGGCGCGCTGACACTGAAGGGTGCGGGGGTCTGGGGCCCTCGTTCCCGGTCGTGGATGTGGCGCACGGTGTAGTGGTCGCTGCCCGGCTCGTTGAGGACCGCGGCGCCGACCGTCGCCCCGACGGCGGGCATGATCTGCTCGGTGAGGATCGACATGACGCAGGCGAGTGTGCCGGCCGTGGCCAAAGCGGCCGTGACCTGGGCCAGCAGTTCCGCCCTCAGTACGCGCTCGCTGTTGTCGCGCAGCACCCACACGAGCCGGTCCGTGCCGACGCGCGTGGCCTGGTACTCGTAGTCGGCCGCCCGGCCGGTACCGGACCGGGTCCAGAGGAACGCCCCCTGCTCCGGCCTTCCGGTGTCCAGTACGCGCATGCATGCCGCGAAGGAGCCGCTTTGTACCTCCTGCGGCCACAGATTGGCTGCACAGCTCTCCCAGGGGCGCGATACCCCCGGGCCGGCCGGCCCGGGCGGCCGCGTTCATGTACTCCAGCCGCATGTCCACCGCCGCGCCGGCGGCGTCCCGTACGGCCACGGCGACCGTGACGGCGTCGGGCAGGCACTCGAACACTTCGGCGAGCATGTCTGTGGGCGGGTCGCAGGACGCTGCCCGGAGCTGGGCGGCACTGTCGGTCTCGTTGCCGGGCGTGGCCATCTGTACGCATCTCCCACTGCTCCGCGCCGCAGATCAGCGGATACGTTGAGGTCGACTCCACGGGAGGCAACTGTTGTCTTGCGACAAGTATTGCCTACGGGGTGGCGCACAGGAAGAGAGAGGGGCAGTCCTTGGCCCGGTCGCGGCGTCGGGATGCCCGAAGCCATGGCGAACCATGCGCGTGTCTGCCGCATCATGGGACACCGCCGTGCGGCTGCCGAAAGCACCTGAGAGACGGGCGGGACGGGAAGGGCGGCGTGGCACCGCGCCTGACAAACGGGCGCCCGGGTGACACAGTGGTGCAATGCCCAAAGCCTTCCACTCCCTCACCCAGGAGCAGGAGGCTTTTGACGCGTGCGCCGTCGCCGAGATGCTCGAGGTCCTGTGGGGGCGTCACCAGGAAGCCCCCGGCGAGGGACTGCCGCCCTCGCAGCTACGCGCCCTGACCATCCTGGAACGGCGGCCGGGGATCAACCTGCGCGACCTCGGAGAAGCCCTCGGGTCGACTCCGCCGTCGATCAGCCGGCTGTGCGACCGCCTGGAAGCAGCCGGCCTGGTGCAGCGCTCCCGCGTCCGGACGAACCGGCGGGAAGTCGAGCTGAGCCTGAGCCGACGAGGCCGCGCCGTGCTGGCGCAGACGCGGGCCCGCAGGGCGCAGAGCATCGCAGAAGTGCTGCAGCGGATGTCACCCCGGCGCAGGCAGGCGCTGGGGGAAGGCCTGAGCGCGTTCCGCGATGCCGCTCTCACCCACGTCCGCCTCGACGCCAGGGACGACAGGGTCGAAGACGGGGACGAGGAAAGGGACGGGGACAGGAGCGACGGGGCAGAGGACGACCTGCCGGACACCGCCTGAACCCGGCGCAAGGTCACCCCCGACGGCCCCGGCCGCCGGCGCACCGCCGTGCAGGCAGGCCTCGCAGCCCGCGCAGGCCCCGCAGCCCAACCGTCGAACCCTGACCTCCCGACCTGGCCGCGCGAGCGCCGGAGGGGGGAGGATATGGTCATGCCCTCTGTGAGGCGGGCCTGGAACTCCTCCGGCCGGTGCCAGCCGAACCGAACCGGGGCAACGAGGGAAGAGGCCATGCGCAACCACTCCCAAGCCTGGCTCGGTGCTGCGGAAAGCGCCCTTCGAGCGGCACCGCCCACCGCTCTGCTGTCAGCGGCCCGCGAACTGCTCGCCGCCTACGTCCAGGCAAGCGAGGTGACGCTGCTGCTGGCGGACTACGGGCTGTCCGTGCTGCAACCGGTCACGCACCTGCCCCACACCGGGACACAGGTGCCTGTCCGCGACGGCGCTCCAGCCGGGCGCGCGTTCTCCGCCGAAGCGCCCGTCGTCGAAGTCACCGCCGACCCGGGCACCGTCGTCGCCCACCTTCCGATCACCGTACGGGGCGACCGGCTGGGCGTTCTCTCCGTACGCCTGCCCGAACCCGCCGAGGGCGCCCCGGGCGTGCTGGAGCTGGCGGCCTTCGCCACCGCGCTCGGGCATGAACTGGTCGTCGCCGACCGGGACACCGACCTGTACCTTCAGGCCCGGCGCCGCAGACGCCTCACCCTGGCCGCCGAAATGCAGTGGCAGCTGCTGCCGGGACGCGGATTCAGCCGCGAGGAGTACACCCTCGGCGGCCACCTGGAGCCGGCCTACGCCATCGGCGGCGACAACTTCGACTGGAGCACCACCGACGACTCCCTGACCATCACCGTCACCGACGGACAGGGCCACGGCATCAACGCGGCCCTGCTGACGAACCTCGCCGTCAGCGCCCTGCGCAACGCCCGCCGTGCGGATATCTCCCTCGAAGACCAAGCCTGCCTGGCCGACCAGGCGATCTACGCCGAATACGGCGGAGAACGCTATGCGCCGTCCCTCCTGCTGCGCTTCGACCTGGCCACCGGACAAGCGCAGGCGGTGGAGGCCGGGTCGCCCCAGCTGTTCCGGCTGCGCGACGGCATCGTGCAGCGCGTGACGTTCGAGGCTCAGACGCCGCTGGGCATGTTCGAGGAGACCGACTACCGCGGGCAGCCGTTCACCGTCGTCCCCGGCGACCGCCTGGTGATCGTCAGCAGCGGGGTCCACGGCTCCCCGTCAAAGGACGGCAGCGCCTTCGGCGAGCGCGCCTTGAAGGAGACCATCGCCGCCACCGGCAGGTCCTCCGCTCACGAGACCGCCCACGCGCTCGTCGACGCCCTCACGCAGTACCACGGCGGCGGTGAACTTCCCGTGGACGCGGCCGTCGTCTGCATGGACTGGCGAGGCCGGCGCACCGCTGCGGGCTGACCCCCGACCCGGGCGCCGGGGACGAGCACGACGGCACGGTGAGCCCCCGCGCTTGCGCTGCGGGAGCACCGCGGGCCCGCGTAGGCGCTTCACCGGGCGTTGCTCAGTGCGGGGCGTCGGGCGTGGTGTCCGTGGCCTCGGTGAAAGCGCGCAGGCCGTCCAGCAAGCAGCGGCGTTGAGCTGCGGGCATGCGGCGCAGCACCTCACGCAACGCCTCGGAGCGCCGCTCGTACAGGACGTCCAACGCCTCGTGGCCGTGGTGTGTCAAGACCAGTCCGACTTCGCGTCGATTGTCCGGGCTGCGCCTGCGACGCAGCAGACCAGCGGCCTCTAGCCGGTCACACAGTCGGCTGGCGGCAGGCGCTCCCGCACCGACTTCCTCGGCCAACCGGGTGAGGTTGATGCCGGGGCTGCGGTGTATGGCGTTCAGGGCCCGCAGTTGCAGGCTCGACAGCCGCGGGGAGGCCGTGTGTGCGATGCGGTTCCAGCAGTCGACCAGGCCCGCCGCGGCGGCGGTCACCTCCCGCGCCACAGCACACAGAGGGTCCTCTTCGGGTAGTCCCGCACGGTCCATGGTGGCCGTCACTCCCCAATAAGCAGGTGGTGCGTCCCTTTCCAGGTCACGCCGCCGGTGACGGTTCTCCGACTGGAGGGGACACGCGTCGTCTGCCCTGTGTGGCGAAAGTATCCCCGGCAGGCGGCATTTTTGCCCGGTGAAGGTGGGATAGCGGGATCAAGCCGTCGGCGTCCGACCGAACCAGTCCAGACACGTCACCAGGGCGTCGTCCTCGGCGGCGGCGTCACGGTAGGCCGCCAGCTCCTGCAAGATTGCGCGAGGTACCGCGGCGGCCGGGAGGAGAGCGGTGGCGTGGATGGCGCGGGCCAGGGCACGCGCGCTGTACGTTTCCCCGCCTTCGCCCGCGGCCCCGTACACCCCATCACTGACGAAGACCAGACGGTCCCCCGGAAGGGCGTCGAAGGCCTGCGCCGCATAGTGCGACTCCTCGAACATGCCCAGCGGGAACTGCGCCTCGAACTCGACCTTCTCCACGGATCCGTCCCGGTAGCGCCACAGCTGCGGAGAGCCGGCATCCACGACCTGGCCGCGTCCCGTAGCCAGCTCCAAGGACAGCAGGAGGGTCGAGACGTACTCCCGCCCCCGGTACTGGCCGTAGACAGCCTGATCGGCCAGCGCTGCCTGGTCCTCGATGCCGATCCCGGCCCTGCGGGCATTGCGCAGGGCGTTGACGGCCAGGTTGGTGAGCAGGGAGGCCTGGATCCCCTCACCCATCCCGTTGGTGACCGTCATGGTCAGGGTCTCCGCGGTGGTGGACCAGTCGAAGTTGTCGCCGTGGATGTCGTAGGCGGGCTCCAGCTGGGCTCCGATGGCATACTCCGGCCGGGCGCACGCCCTCCCGGGCAGCAGCTGCCACTGCATCTCGGCGGCCAGCGTCAGCCGGCTCGCGCGCCGGGCCTGCAGATACAGGTCGGTATCCCGTTCCGCCACGACGATTTCATGCCCCAGGAGCTCTGCCAGGTCAGTCAGCTCTGCGACGGTCTCCCGCGTGCACAGGTGCTCAGGCATGCGCACCGTGAGAATCCCGAGCCGGTCTCCTCGTACGGTCACCGGCAGATGAAGATCCAGGGCGTTGTTCTGGGCGGAGTACTGGCCATAGGGCTCCTGGCTGCCGAAAGCGCGGCCCTCCGGCGTGGTCTGCACCGGCAGGGGCTCAGCCGTATGCGGAAGGGCAGTGACCTGCTGGAGGACGCTCAGGCTGTAGTCGGCCATCAGGAGGTCGACTGCAAGAGCGTCATAGTGCGCCATCAGCGCGGCACGGACCGCGTGGAGAAGGTCATGCGGCGCGGCCGTGCGCAGGGCGCGCTCCACAGCCAGGAAATTCGTCATCGTGAGCGTCATTTCTCCGAGAAGCGGGCTTGTGGAGCCGTCTCCGACCGCAGACCGCTCTTCATCGCCCAAAAGGTTGCCATCAGGCAACTGTTGCTCAACTCTACCGCCTGCAGGCCGCGGCGGGGACGTCAATCCACTCCGAGCATCCATCCACCACCCCCCGCCAACGCGACGATCGAAGGATCGGGACGTTTGGAAACCTCGGCGCGGTGCAGACGATCGTTGACACCGGCTTTATTCACCGGCTTCATTCATCGAGGTAGGAGAAGCGCATGGGCATCATTGCCTGGATCCTGATCGGACTGCTCGCGGGCTTCATAGCGAAGGCCCTGATGCCGGGCAAGGACCCCGGTGGCGTCATCATCACGATGCTCATCGGCATCGCGGGTGGTCTGCTCGGCGGCTGGCTCGGCAAGGTCATCTTCGGCGTCGACTCCATCGACGGCTTCTTCGACCTCTCCACCTGGATCGCCGCCATCATCGGCTCGGTCATCCTCCTCGCCGTCTACCGACTGGTCACCGGCAACAAGCGTCACCACAGCCACGCCTGACACAGTCCCACCCCAGAACGACCCCAGACGGAAACGGCTCCCCCTCCTCCCGAGGGTGGAGCCGTTCCGCTTGCCCACGAACCAGTACCGCCACGTCGCCGACGGTGGCCGCGGCGCACGGGGAAGGCGCAGCGGTACGAATGCCAGGTCGGATTCCCGCCAGCGCGTAGGGCCGCTTTCTCGTTTCCTTGAATCAGCAACCAACGACGAGGAGGACACATGGACGGCAAGGCGGTACTGGTGACGGGTGGCAGCCGGGGGATCGGTGCGGCGATCGCGCTGGCGCTGGCCGAGGCGGGAGCCGATGTGGCCATCACCTACACGGCCAATGAAGTGGCGGCGCAGGAAGTGGTCGGCAAGGTGGAGGCGTTCGGCCGCCGGGGCATCGCGGTCAGGGCGGACGCGGGCGACGTCGCCGACGCGGCGGGCGCTGTGGACTGGGCGGCGCAGTCACTGGGCCGGCTCGATGTACTGGTCAACAATGCGGGCGTGGGGGTCATCGGTCCGCTGGAGGGGCTCACCCTGGCCGAGGTCGACCGCGTGCTCGCGGTCAACGTACGGGGTGTCTTCCTCGCCGCTCAGGCGGCGGCGGCCCATATGGGCCAGGGAGGCCGGATCATCACCATCGGCACCTGTATGTCCCAGCGGGTGCTGGGCCCCGGGGGAACCCTCTACACGATGAGCAAGTCCGCGCTCACCGGACTCACCAAAGCCCTCGCCCGCGAGCTCGGAGGGCGGGGCATCACCGCCAACATCGTCCACCCCGGGCCGGTGGACACCGATATGAACCCCGCCGACGGACCCTACGCGGGCACCCAGGCCGCGATGACGGCCCTGGGCCGGTTCGGCCGTCCGCAGGAGATCGCCGCCATGGTCACCTTCCTCGCCGACGACGGAGCCACCTACATCACCGGCTCCGAATTCTCCGTCGACGGCGGTCACGCCGCCTGACACGGGGCCGGCCGCCCCTGCCTGACGCCGGCGGGGGCGGTCGGCGGCTGCCCCCGGCCCCGGCAGCCCGCGGAGCGTTGGGTTTCTCCGATCACATGGGCCGAGGGCCTCGGTGATTGCGTGCGGCTGCCCGCGCCGATGTGGCGGGCGTGGCTGGAGCGTGTGAACGATCCGGGGTCGTCACTATCCCTTGCCGAGCGTGGCAGCCGCCTCCGCGGCCACGTCGTAGGCACCTGCCTGGGCATGGTCGATGTCGTCGCCGACGGGTGCGTACCGGACGGCCACCACCACATTGCTCCGGCGGAAGAAGACCTCGTTGGTCACCCGGCCCCCGCCGGGATACCGGACGCGGGAGAACGCCTCGTCGCCGAAGTCCGACAGGTCCGTCGTCATCGGGCCCATCTTCCCCTCCGGCTCCTCCTTCGTGCGCTGGAAGCTGACCCGCGCCTCGTCCAGGCCCGAGCGGCTCACCTGTATCTGCAGGACCGGCTGTGCGTCGCTGCCGAGACCGGGAACCGCCCAGTTGCAGTACGGCAACGCCTCCACGGCGTCCGTCGGCCCGGCCAGCAGCCGCCCGGCCGTCTCCGCCGAGACGAGTGTGCAGGGACGCGGGTCCGCGGCGAAGTCGCCCTGCTGCGTGCGGTCCTGGTACAGCCAGAAGGCGAGGGCGGCGACCCCAATGGCGGCCGCGGCCAGTGCGACGTGGGGCGCACGCTCGGGGCGGGAGGGGGACATCATGGCCGCAGCGTAGTGCGGGAGGGCTCTCAGTCCCAGGCCGCCGGAGCGAGCATCACCGGTCCCGGTCTGCGCGGCCTTCCGGCCTTCCGGGGGAAACCTTCGCCTGGGTCGGTCCGCCGACTGCGCGGCCCGCTGGTGAACATCTGCGGGCGCCGCCCCCTGCATCCCTGCATCCTGCACCCCTGCATCCCTGCTCACCCGGGTCCGGGGCTGGGCGCATGGGCCGCTGCGGGTGGAAGGGCGTCCGTGCGGAGGGGGCGAAGCAGGAGGGGTTGGTCAGGGTTCGTCGCCGTACGCGATCGCGGGGTCGACCCTGTGGGGGAGTCGGGGGGCCTCCGTTCCCACCGCCCCGGCCTCGCCGCGACTGCCTGGGCGGTTGGCGAGGGGGTGTTCGCGGTCGCCGGGTGACGTGCGGATGGTGAAGGCGCGGGCGGTGCCGGTGATGTCGAGGAGCCGGGAGAGGTGCGGGGGGACCGATTCCAGGACAAGTGTCTTGCCGGTAACGGTGGCCAGGTGACTGAGGTCGAGCAGGAGGTGGAGGCTGGAGCTGTCGCAGAAACTCAGCGAAGCCAGATCGAGGTCGATGCCGGCCTCGCTGGCATCGATGGCTGCGGTGAGGTCCGCCCGGACTTCGTGAGCGTTGTCCGCATCGATCTCTCCGCCGACCCGCGCGGTGGCCCGCCGGGGGCCGGGCGTGATCTCGACGGTGACGCGAGGCGCTGTGCCGCCGCCGGGAGCGGCGCCGTGGTCGGGGTGCGTCATGGCCGTTCTCCCTTCTCGATCACCGTGCGGTGTGCGGCGGTGGCGGTCGGGCGGTGCTGACTCTCGCCCTGGCCGGCGGCTTGGCTGTCCGGCGAGGGCCGGGCCGCGGCCGGGCCGTGGGCGGGCGGCCCTGGTCGTGGGGGCCGTGCCGGCTGGAGGTCGGCGAGCAGTTCGAGAAGGCGGGCGACCTCGTGAGGTCCTTCCGCCGGGTGGCGGAAGACGGTGCCGCTGGTGACCTGGTAGTGGTTGCGCCGACCATGGCGGACCCGGGTCAGGTAGCCGGCGCTCACCAGGTCGGTCACCACGGCCCTGACGGCGCGTTCGGTGATCTGACAGGCGTCGGCCATGTCCCGCATCCGCAGTTCCGGATTCCGCAGGAGCATCGCCAGGATCCGGGCATGGTTCGTGACGAACGTCCAGCTGGACCGCGCTTCCACCGATTCCATATCCGCAATTATAGGATCCACAATTCCGGTTTCGTCAATCCGCAATCAAACCGGTGGTGAGCCATGAGCGCCGTGGGCCAGATCGGCGTGGTCCGGGCATACGCCAGTGCCGCGGTGGTACTGGGCGCCGAGCGCGTCGGCGTGAACCCTGTCATCCGTCGCCGACCGGTGAGGCGACCTCCGGACCGGGCTCATTTCGTCTCTGGCGGGTAGGTGCTGTGCATCTATCAGCAGCGTTGGAAGGGGCGATCGTGGCCGGAGCGTTGGTTGCAGGCGGGTGGGGATTGTTCGCGGGCGCGGCTTTGCTGGTGGGCGCGGCCGTCGGCTCACTGGTGCGGGTTCCACCTCGGCTCATCGCCCTGGTCATGGCGTTCGGCAGCGGTGTGCTCATGTCCGCGGTGTCATTCGAGCTGATCGCCGAAGCGTACGAACGCTCCGGTCTGGCCCCCGTGGTGGCTGGAGCGATCGGTGGTGCCGCCCTGTACTCGGGTGCCAATGCCCTACTGGCCCGCCGTGGAGCCCAGCACCGCAAGCGCTCGGGCGAGCAGCAGCCGTCCGAGGCCCAGTCTCCGGGTTCCGGGAATGCCATCGCGCTCGGGGCATTGCTGGACGGTATCCCGGAGTCCGTTGTCATCGGTACGAGTCTGCTGGGCGGTGGACAGATCGGGGTGGCGACGGTGGGGGCGGTGTTCATCAGCAACCTTCCCGAGGGCCTGGCCAGTTCCGCGGGGATGCGCAGTGCCGGGCGCAGCCGGCGGTATGTCTTCACCCTGTGGGGAGGCATCGCCGTGATCAGCGGTCTGGCCGCGCTTGCCGGGTACGCGTTGCTGGGTGGGGCGTCCGAGTCGGTGATGGCCGTGATCACGGCAGTGGCGGGTGGTGCGATCCTCGCGATGATCGCGGACACGATGATCCCCGAGGCCTATAGCAAGGTGCACCTTCTGACCGGGCTCGTCACCGTGGTCGGGTTCCTGTCCGCTTTTGCGCTTTCCCACCTGTAGGGCCATCGCTCCGCGCAGTCCGGTCGTGTCGCCGGCGGCTGAGGGGTCGTCAGGCGGGGAGGGTGAGGAGGAGTAGGGGGTCGGTGGTGGGCTGGGGGGAGCCGCCTGCGGGTTCCAGGGTGAGGCCGACGGCTTGGGCGTCCGCCAGGGCGCCCTGCATGACGGTGGCGCCGTCGCGGGGGAGGAGGCCGGCGGGGCGCATGGCGCCGTGGTCGGCGAACCACAGCTGGTAGGTCTTGCCGTCGGGAGGGGTGGGCAGGCCGTTGCTGACGAAGACGGCCCGGTCGCGCTGGGTGGAGGTGACCACCGTGGTGGCGGCTCCGCCCGTGGTGCGCCCCTGCACGGTCCGGGCGTCGGGCGCTGTCAGGACGGCGGCCAGGTCCTGGGCCTGCCGGGCGAGACGCTGAGCCTGGGTATGAGCTTGCTCGGTCTGCCGGTGCTGCCAGGCTGCCAGTCCGCCGAAGGCCGCGGCCGCCGCGATGCTCGCCGCGACCACGTAGGGGCCGGCCTTGCGTGTCAGGACGGTGGTCAGCCGGGCCCGGGCCTGGAGCTGGGTACGAGGGGGCGTCTGGCGGACGTCGTCGATATGGCGCAGGACCGCTTGTCTCATCGGGGCGGGCGGGGACAGACCGGCCGCAGCGGCCAGACGCGCGGCCGTCGCTTCGAACTCGCCGACTTCCCTGCGGCACGCTTCGCAGTGCCGCAGGTGGGCGGTGAAGGCATGGTGTTCCTCGCCGGTGAGCGCGTGAAGTGCGTACGCGCCGGTGAGGGTGTGCAGGTGTTCGTCGTGCCTCATGTGGTCACCCCCATGCAGTCGCGCAGCCGGATCAGTCCGTCGCGCATCCGGGTCTTGATGGTCGCAAGCGGAGACCGCAGTGTTTCTGCGACCTCGCGGTAGGTCAGGCCCTGGTAGTAGGCCAGGGTCACGGCCTGGCGCTGGAGTTCGGTCAGGCCCCGCAGGCAGCGGCGTACCTGCTCGCTGTCCAGCCGGGTCTCGACCTGCTCGGCGACGTCGTCGAAGGGCGTCTCCTGGTCCCGTACGGCGTTTGCGTGCTCACGGTTGGCGGCAGCCTGCGCGGACCGGACGCGGTCCACGGCCCGTCGGTGGGCGATCGTCGCCACCCACGTCATGACGGACCCCTGTTCCGGGCGGTAGCGGGCGGCCTGACGCCAGACGTCGATCATCACCTCCTGGGCCACCTCCTCCGACTGGGACCGGTCCCGGACGACCTTGACGGCGATCCCGAACACCGTAGAGGCGACCGCGTCGTAGAGGACGGCAAAGGCGTCCTCGTCCCCGTGACTCACCCGCTCCATCACCTCCTCCAGCCGCGGACCGCCCGCCCCGGCGTTCCCGGACTGCAGCGGCTGTGTCACTGCCACCCCGTCCCATGCCGCCGCACGCCGTGCCGCGGCCCCGCGCCGCGCATACCCGGCCACCCCTTGCGCCTCGATGCCATCAACCGCTCTTTCGCCGAGAGAAGGACCGGCCCCTGTCCATGTCCGGGGCCGGCCGTATGGGTCCTGCTGGTCTTGCACGTGCGTTCTTCGTAGCGGCCACCCGTGCGGATTGCTCAGCGGCAGGCAACGCCGCACCCCGGTAGTCACCCGATCGAGCGAAACGGGCCGCTCCCGCCCAGCCGCTGCCCCCACGGCACCGAAACCAGCATTGAGGCCCGATGGCAGCGCCTCGCCGGGGCCCAAGACGGGTTCCGGGCTTTCGTCACCGACCTTTGGAGGCAGTCATGTCCCGTGTTCTCAAGAGTGCTGCGCTGGCCCTCACCGCCGCAGCGGCCGTGCTCAGTGCCGGATCGGCGGCTTCCGCCGACGCCGGCGCCCAGGGCGTCGCCGCCTACTCGCCGGGCGTCGGCTCCGGCAACCTGATCCAGATCCCGATCCACATCCCGGTCAACGCCTGCGGCAACTCCGTCAGCGTCATCGGACTGCTGAACCCCGCCTTCGGCAACACCTGCATCAACGCCTGATCCCCCTTCCGGCTCCGGCCCGTTGCCTACAACGGGGAGTCACGGGCCGGACGATCCCCCTCGACACGCTCAGGAGCGCCCGGTGCGCTCCTGCGCCCCGACGGGTGAGCGCATCTGAGGGGGATCCGCCGCGGGTGGCGGTCAAGACCGCCACCCGCGGTGCCCGCCCGCTTCGGACAGAAGAAGAGGCGCGCTTCGAAAGAAGGACCAATCCGCAGGACGGAGCACAGCGAATGGCCAGTGTGAGCACCTCCCGCAAGTCCTTCACCCGCACTGCCCTGGGGGCCGTGTCCGGCCTGCTGGCCGGATACACGGCGCTGGCAGTGGCCGAGCTGACGGCCTCGCTGGTGCGGCCGCAGGCCGGACCGGTCACCGTCGTGGGCGGCGCCGCCATCGACCGGACACCCCCTGCGGTCAAGGACTTCGCGATCCGCACCTTCGGCGAGAACGACAAACTCGTCCTCCAGCTCGGCATCCTCGCCGCCCTCGCGCTCCTGGGCGCCGTCCTCGGGATCGTCTCCTTGCGCTACCGGCGCGCCGGCGCGGCAGGTGTCCTCCTGTTCGGGGTGATCGGCGCGGCAGCCGCGCTCACCCGCCCCGACACCCAGGGAGCCGCGGACGCTCTGCCCTCGATGGCCGGCGCTGCCGCGGGCGCCGCGATCCTGTACTTCCTGGCCGGGAAACTGTCGTCCGGCCCAGCCTCCGAAGCCGGCACGGACGGCTGGTCACGGCGCGGTTTCCTGCTGACCGCATCGGTTACGGCGGTCGCCGCGACGGGAGCGGGCGCCGTGGGCCGAACCCTGACCGGCCGCCGCGGACAGGGCGCCGTCGCCTCCCGGACCGCGGTCAAGCTGCCCGCACCCGCCTCCCCGGCCCAGCCGCTCCCCAAGGGGGTCCAGCTGCATGCGGAGGGCATCAGCTCCTTCACCACCCCGAACAAGGATTTCTACCGCGTGGACACCGCCCTGGTCGTCCCCAGGATCGAGGCGGACACCTGGCGGCTGCGCATCCGCGGCAAGGGCGTCACCCGTCCCCGCACCTACACCTTCCAGGAGCTGCTGAAGCGTCCGCTCATCGAGCGGGACATCACCTTGACCTGCGTCTCCAACGAGGTGGGCGGCCCCTACATCGGTCACGCCCGCTGGCTCGGCGTTCCCCTGGCCGACCTGCTGCACGAATGCGGGGTCACACCGCCGTCCAAGGGCGGCGAGGCCGACCAGCTGGTCGCCCGCTCGGTCGACGGCATGACGCTGGGCTCGCCCGTCGAGGACGTGATGGACGGCCGCGACGCGATCCTGGCGGTCGGGATGAACGGCGAACCCCTGCCCTTCGAGCACGGCTTCCCGGTACGCATGCTCGTCCCCGGTCTGTACGGCTACGTGTCGGCCTGCAAGTGGATCGAGGAGATCGAGCTCACCACCTTCGACGCCTACGACCCGTACTGGGTCGCACGCAAGTGGGCTCGCAAGGCCCCCATCAAGACCCAGGCCCGCATCGACACCCCCAAGCCCTTCGGGCGGCCGACCGGAGAGGTGGTCATCGTCGCCGGCGTGGCATGGGCGCAGCACCGCGGCATCCAGCGCGTCGAAGTCCGCATCGACGACGGGCCCTGGCAGGACGCGGACCTCGCCCCCCAGGCCACCGCCGACACCTGGCGCCAGTGGTCCTACCCCTGGAAGACCACCCCCGGCGGCCACACCCTCACCGTCCGCGCCACCGACGGCACCGGCCAGGTGCAGAGAGAGGAACGCACGCGGACCATCCCCGACGGTGCCAGCGGCTGGCACAGCGTCTTCGTCACCGCCGGATAGCCCGCGGCCGGACAGCCCGCGGCGACCGGCCCCGAACCGGCCCCCCAAGACCTTCCATCCCCAGTGAACCGTTTCACAACAACAGGAGATACCTCATGTCCAGCACGCTCCGTTTCCGCCGTACCGCCCTCGCCGTCGCCGCGGCCGCCGTCCTGCCCTTCGCGCTGGCCGCCTGCTCGGATTCCGGCAGCGACTCCGCCTCCGGATCCACCGCGGACAAGAGCAGCGGGGCCCCCGCCGCCTCCCAGCCCGCGACCCCGGACACTTCGATGGCGATGGACAAGCCGTTCGGCCCCGCCTGCGCCGGTGTTCCTGCCGACGGCGCCGGTTCCTTCGACGGCATGGCCAAGGACCCGGTCGCGACGGCAGCCTCCAACAACCCGGCCCTGTCCACCCTGGTCGCCGCCGTCAAGCAGGCCGGCCTCGTCGACACCCTCAACAACGCGAAGGACATCACCGTCTTCGCCCCGACCAACGACGCCTTCGCCAAGATCCCGAAGGCCGACCTCGACAAGGTCCTCGCCGACAAGGCCACCCTCACCAAGATCCTCACCTACCACGTCGTAGGCCAGAAGCTCACCCCCCAGCAGCTGGA
Source organism: Streptomyces sp. CB00455 (assembly GCF_001905445.1). Taxonomy (GTDB): domain Bacteria; phylum Actinomycetota; class Actinomycetes; order Streptomycetales; family Streptomycetaceae; genus Streptomyces. Next base: position 192,000 of record NZ_LIVQ01000007.1, read on the forward strand.
GAACGGCTCCTTCGACACCCTGGAGAAGAGCAAGCTCACCACCAGCGGCTCGGGCCAGTCCTACAAGGTCAACGACTCCTCCAACGTCGTCTGCGGCAACGTCAAAACCGCCAATGCCAACGTCTACATCGTCGACACCGTCCTGATGCCCAAGTAACACCCGGGCCCGACGGCTGGACAGCGCTTCGTGGGCCGGATTCCCTTCGCAGGGAGTCCGGCCCACGGGCTTGTGCCGTCCGGTTGCGGGCAAACCCGTCCCCGGCCCGGCCCGGCCCGGCCTGTCCCCGGCCCAGCCCGGCTTCGCCGTCACGATCGATTCATGGCTGCCCCCGAGAGGGGAGGACCGGAGGGGCGATGTCACCGCGGACCGCCCGCCACATCGGAGGTAGCCCCCGGACGAGGCGAGTCACGCAGGAAGGTGGAGTTCGGGCCGCTGCCGCTGCCACCGGTACCCCCTCTCCGGCGGGACGATTTTCCTCAGGCGTCCCAGGTGACGGGAAGGCTCTTCACCCCGTAGATGTCGGCGGTTTCCGGGCGCAGGGCCACCTCTTCGGCCGGTACGGCGAGGCGCAGCGTGGGGAAGCGGTCGATCAGTGCGGACAGCGCGAGCCGCATCTCGATGCGGGCCAGTTGGTGGCCCAGGCACAGGTGGATGCCGTGACCGAAGGCCAGGTGGCCGCCGTCTTGGCGGTGGAGGTCGAGTACGTGGGGATCGGTGAAGCGCTCGGTGTCGTGGTTGGCGGTGTGGTAGGAGAGGACGACGGTCGTGCCGGCCTTGATGGTCTGGCCGCCGACCTCGACGTCTACCAGGGCGGTCCTCATGAACGACTTGGCGACGCTCAGATACCGCAGCAGCTCCTCCACGGCCCCGTCGATCAGCGCGGGGTCGGCCCGCAGCGCGGCCAGTTGCGCGGGGTTCTGCAACAGGGCGAAGGTGCCCAGGGACAGCATGTTCGCGGTGGTGTCGAAACCGGCTGCCAGCAGGATCAGGCTGATCCCCTTCAGCTCCTCATCGGTCAGGTCGCTGTCGGTGAGTTCGCTGAGGACGTCGTCGGTGGGGTTCGCGCGCTTGGCGGCGACCAGTTGCGCGAGGTAGTCCTGGGTCGCGGTGTAGGCCGCGATCAGGTCCTCGTCGCTCGTTTCCCCGTTCATGAACATGTCGATCTGTTCCTGGAAGGATTCCCGGTCCTGATACGGGACTCCCAGCAGCTCGCAGATGACCATGGTGGGGATGGGCTTGGCGAATGCGCTCACCAGGTCGGCCGACGGTCCGGCCTGCTCCATGGCGTCCAGGCAGTCGGCGGTGATCTGCTCGATGCGTTCGGTCAGCAGTCGCATGCGCCGGGCGGTGAATTTGCCGACCAGGGGTTTGCGGTAGCGCGAGTGCTGGGGCTCGTCCATGAGGAGGAACTCGCCGGGCGGCGCCGGAGGGAGCTTGAAGTCGACCACGTTCAGGAGCTCTTTGCGCGAGCTGAACCGCGAGTCGGCCAGGACCGATCTGACCAGGTCGTATCCGGTGATCAGCCAACCGTCGATGCCACCGGGGTGGATGTAGCGGCTGATGGGGCCGTGACGGCGGGCCTCGGTCAGTTCTGCCGGAGGGTCGAACGGACAGCCGGGCTGACGCGCCGTGGGCGGTGTCGTGACGGTGTGCAGGGATCCGCTCATGACTTTCCTCATTTCGCGATATTACGCGTTCGGCTTTGGTTGAAAGCTACGTTGCGTTCGAGATGTCGTCAATCCATTGAATGTTGTCGATGCTGGTCAAGCCCCGCAAATTGATGCAATGGGCTGAGGCCGAATGCAATGGTCCATTGCAATGAATGGAAGTGAAAGCAAAACTGCCCGCACGGTGGGCTGGAGAACGACCGTGACCCCGGACCGATCAGAAGCCCGCTTCGGCGACCGGGGTACCTGCGACAGGACAGGTGCCGAAGATGGCTACGGGGATGGCGGCCGCCGAGCGGCAGGCGGGCGCGGATTCACGGACGTGGCCGACCCGTTGGATCCGGCCGACGGTCTGCCTCTGCTCGCCGAGGCGGAGTCCCGCCGTGCCACCGAGTGGGAGTCCGTCCTGCTCGTCGGGGACGCGACGACGATCGCGGCGGCGCGACGCTGGCACGAGACGATCTGGACCGTCGAGCTCCTCGTACGGGAAGCACCGGGCGATGCCGAAACGTGGACCAGGGCCCACCGACTGGTGAGTGCCGCGCGGGATGCCCTCTACGAGAGTGCGCGGCGTGATCTCGGAATCGAAGGGGCTCCGCCGCCATCGGGGCAGTGGCCACGGCAGTGGCGGGCTGAGCTCTCGGGGTGAGTCTGCGGGGCGGACGGTACGAGGATGCGGGTGTCCGGCGCACCCACAGGCCGCCCACGCAGACTGCTCGTCAATGTCGGCAGCCATGGGCGCGCCGTCGAGCTCGCCGGGGAACTGACGGCCGCCCGCGGGGCGGTCGGCAAGCCGGTCCACACGAGTGGCGCCGAGGCCGTCCCGACGTCAGGCAACGCCCCCGTCTTGCCCATGCTCCGTTCCTGCGCCAATGCGGAAGCCCCGCTGCCTCCACATGCCCGAGGCTCCCGCACCGGCCGCCCTTTAACGCGCCATGGTCCGCCTCACCCGCCCGGAAAACAGGGTCAGCGGTAGGTCTGGTGGCACAGCGACGTGATGGCGGGGCTGGTGACGCCGTCGGCCACCCGGCACAGTTCCTTCATGTCCTTCATGTCCTTCATGTGCCAGGGTCCCGTGGGCCGGGCCCGGCGGTGCGGCGCCGGGGTCTTCGGCCGCGCCTTCGCCTTGGCCTTCGGTCGTGCTGTGGGGTGTGTGGTCCGCTTCACTGCGGTGGCCCCGCGGGGCCGCGCCGTTCCTGGTCCGGCCGTCGGGCGGAGCGCGGGTCCGGTGTGCCGCGCCCTCCCGGTGTTTTCGCGGTCCGCTTCGGCCGGCTTGTGGGGGCCGGGCGCACGGTCCTGCTCGGGAGCCTGACCGGCCGGGGCGGTGGAGGATGACGCGGGCAGGGGAGAGAGCGGCAGTGCCACCTCGGTTCCGGGCCGTAGGGGCCGGGAGGCGGCCGGGATCTTGTGGTCGGCCGCCACCGCCGCGCGGGCGCCGGCGGGCGGGAGCGAGGTGGGGTGGACGGTGACGCATCCGGAGGCGGCGAGGAGGGCGGCGAGGAGCAGGGGCAGAGACCAGCGGCGCATGCCGCCACCCTGCCGCACCGAGGCCCTCCCGCTCGCCAGACGGCCCCGGCCGGCCCCTCGGATGGATGACGCGCCAGGCGTCTGCCGGGTCATCCCTGTCCGGCCCGTGGACCCGGGAAGAGCGGACGATGGAGCGCCGGCGCTCCGGCGACGTGGTGCCGATCGACTTCGACGACCCGCTGATCGCCGAGGCGGTTCGTCAGCTCAGCGCACGGGCGAGGACTTCAAGGATCTGGACGGCCGACCCTCCGGCGACTTCTTCCACGGCCCGCGCCCGCAGGGGGAAGCGAGCACCTTGGGTCTGGTCATGGCTCGGTCGAGCGGGGCTGGGTCGTGGGGATGCGATGGGTGAAGAACAGGGCGATGAGTGCGGCGAAGGCGAGGATGGCGAGTGCGGCACGCAGTCCGTCGAGTCGCGCGGCCGCGTTCGCGTCCAGTGCGTCCTGCGTCAGCTTTTCGCTGGTGCCCGCTTCGTCGAGGGCGCTCTGCAGCTGGGCGTCGGAGAGGAACGGCACGCCGCTTTGGAGTTCGGCGGCCGACTGGCTCTTCACACTGGCGGGGACCGCCGGATTTTGCTCCACGCTCGCCAGGAAGGACGACGTGAGGGAGGCGATCAGGATCGATCCGGCGAGTGCGGTACCGATCGAGGCCCCGAGGTTGTTGACGGCGTTCTGGATACCGCCGACCTCCGCGCTCTTTTCCTCCGCCACCGCGGAGACGGTGACCGATCCCAGCTGCGAGGCAAGTGCGCCCATCCCGAACCCGATCAGCAGCATGGGGACCGTGACCACTTCCGCTCCGGCGTCCGCGTCGAGCGCGGCCATCAGGATCACCGCACCGACGAGCAGCGCGGTGATCCCGATCCGTACCACTCGTCGCGGCGAGACGTCCGGGAGGAGGCGCGGAATGAGGACGGCGGCGGCGAGCAGGGTCACCGAGAGCGGGAGGAGGCGGGCGCCGGTGGCGAGCGCGGACAGGCCCAGGGCGACGGAGAGGTAGAGGGGGACGACGAAGAAGACGCCCATCTGGACGAGGTATTGGAAGAAGAACATCGTCAGCCCGCCGGTCAGCTGCTTGTTCTGCAGCATGGCGGGGTCGAGGAGGGGCTCCTTGTGCTGCCGGACGAGGCGAACCTCCCACCGGAGGAACAGCCACGTGAGCCCGATGCCCAGGAGCATCAGCCACACGGTCAGGGAGATCCCGAGCAGCGCGGGTGCATCGGGCTTGGGCTGGAACCAGCCCCACTCGTCCGAGCGGAGCACACCGTAGACGAAGCTCCCGAGCCCGAGGGCCGAGAGCACGGTACCGATGAGGTCGATACGCGACCGTTCCTCGCTGACCGCATCGGTGATCGGACGGGCGAGCACGAGGATGCCCAGTACGACGAGGACCTCCCCGGCAAACACCCATCGCCAGGAGAAGTACGTGGTTGCGAGACCACCGATGAGAGGCCCGACCGCGATGGCCACCGCGCCGGCCGCGGCGACCAGCCCGTAGGCGGCGGGACGGCGCTCCGGGGGGAAGTTGCCCGCCACCAGTGCCACGATCGCCGGCAGGATCAGCGCGGCCCCGATCCCCTCCAGGAACGCCCAGCCGATCAGCAGCACGGGCAGGTTCGGGGCGAGAGCGGTGGTCAGGGAGCCGCAACCGTAGACGACGCAGCCGATCATGAACGCGCGCTTGCGGCCGATCAATGCCCCGACCTTGCCGCCGGGGATCATGAACATCGCCATCACCAGGGTGTAGGCCGTGATGGCTCCCTGGATTCCGGCGACCGTCGTGCCGACGTCCTCGGCCACCGTGGCGATCGAGACGTTCATGACAGAGCTGTCGAGCGCCATCAGGAACTGGCCGGCCGCCAGTGCCAGCAGGACGAGTCGCGCCTTCGCAGATCCTTCGGCAGTGCCTGTTCCCGGTGCCATGGCGGGCATCGTCCCAGCCGCCCGGGGCGGCGGACGCACGACCCGCCGGGCGCGGCGGTCAACCAGTACGACGGAGGTGTCGGCTCGCACGCGCCCCGCCGGCGCATCCAGGACCGCCGCCTCCTGCATCGAGTCGTGCAGCAACCCGCCGCAGAGCCACACCCCCGAGAACGAGTCCCAGACGGTCAACGACCGTCCGTCATCCGACATCGCACCACAACCGGTCCACCACCCGGCGGAACGGGGCCGGCCCTGACCCCGTCACGGCGCGGGGGAGCACGGCACTTCGCATCAAGGGGCCGGTCTGCGCGCCTTCGCTTCGCCTTACGTCGCCCGGGCTGCCCCTCGGGAATCGATGACCGGCTCAATGCTCCATTACGCCCGGACTGATCCCTGTCCTGCTGGATCAGATCGTGGTCGGTTGAGTCGGCAAGCCGTTCGGCGGTGAGGGACCTCAAGGGGAGGGTCAACTCGCGCTCGCCGGGTCTCGGAGGCACGGTCGAGGACCGGATGCTGCGCCGGCAGCTTGCAGACCGCGCCTCCGGCCGGGCGACCTGCAGGATCATGCAGGTGGTGGTCGCGTGGGCGATGAGTTTGCCCTGTTCGTCGAGGACCTTGCTTTCGGCGGTGGCGGGACGGGTGCGGGCCGGCGTGGATGACGCTGCCGGTAGCGAGGCCGACTGGAGCGTTCGCCCCGCCGACGCGGACCGTCTCCTGCCGTCCAAGGTCGAAAAATGGGTGCGGGTCGCTGGCCCGAGACTGTTTCCTCACCTCATGCACACGACCAGACTGGTGCGTCTGCGGCCTTGGGCGGACAACGACCTCTGGCTGCTCAGGCGCCGCAATACCCCGGAGATGACGACCCACCTCGGCGGACCCGAACCGGACACTGCCCTCCTCGCCCGCCACCGTCGGTGGACGGCTATGAGCGCGAACGCTCCGCACCAGGGCCGGGTGTTCCGCGTGGAATCCCCGACGGGGGAAACCGTGGGTACGGTCTCTTTCACACCCAAGGAGCATGAGGGAGAGTCGATCTTTGAGGTGGGCTGGGGCGTCCTGCCCGAATACCAACGCCAAGGCTGGGCGACGGTCTCCGTCCGAGCCCTCCTTGCCCACCTGGCTGCCCTCCCTTCGGCGCACCGTCGCACGGCGATTGACGCTTTTCCCCGTGTGACAAAAACGGCCTCGAACGCGGTCTGCCGTGCGATGGGCTTCACCCTCCTCGCCGAACTGGTGCACGAATACCCCCCAGGCCAACACCACCCCAGCAACCACTGGCGCTTCACCCTCCCGTGAAACCCGGCAGCGACGTCGGTCGGCTTGTCCCGCTTCTCGCTCCGAGCGAGACGGTGAGGGCTGCGGCGGTAGAAACCCCCTTCTCCGGACACCGAAAATGAGTGAGTGACGCAGAGGGAAGAACGGAGGGGCCGAGCGCCATCAGGTTCGCCCGGGCGAGCACGGTCTGCGCGAGGACGACTTCCACGCGCTCGCCGACTTCGCCGGATCTACGGACACGCCACGAGCCACCGACTGAGCAGGCGCCCGGCCTTCGGGCAGCTCCGGGCTCGAATCCGCGATCATCGCGGGACAGGCCCCAGGATTTGGCAGGAACCTCGACGCGTGGTCAGACACCAGCAGGCCGCACGGCATCGCGGAGGTGGTCGACAGTCCCCGATGGGGAGCAGAACCGGCTCGTCGTCCATGCGCCGGCCTGACGATGATGTGCCGGGAGCATGCCCAGCCGGTGGAGTACAGGGGCCATCGGGGTAACGGTGCCGGGGCGGCCGGAGGCCGAGACGACCGTCGCGGAAAGGAACCCCAGCCGACGAACGGCTGGGGTTCCTCGAAGTGGTGGGTACCGGTCAGCAGACGGAGGCGCCGGTGCCGCACACCGCTCGCCTCCGCGCCGGCAGGCCGCCCCCGATCGCGATCACCGCGGACCGGGCAGGTCAGCGCTGCAGGGTGAGGACACCCGGCCGGTACGGCAGTTGGTCGTAGGGGCCGCCCGCGGTGGGGGACTTGCCCTGGTAGAGGAACTGCAGGTTGCAGGGGTCGATGGTCATGGTCTGGTCGGGGTTGCTGCGGACCAGGTCACCGTGGCTGATGTCGTTGGTCCACGTGGCACCGCTGTTGGCCTTGCCCGCGAAGGGGTTGCTTTCGCTGGCGGCCTGCGGGGTCCACGAACCGCTCAGGCTGGAGGCCGTGAACGAGCGGAAGTAGCGCTGCTCATTGGCACCCCGAGCCTCAACGATCATGAGGTACTGGTTCTGGCCCTGGACCTTGTACACCTGCGGCGCCTCGAACAGGTTCTTCACCGTGTCGCTCATGACCGTCGTGTACGCCGAGCCGAAGTTGCCCGGGAAGTTCCCGATCGGCATGCTCGCCCGGTAGATGCTGCCGTTGTCACCGGCGAAGAACAGGTACATGTTCTGGTCGTCGGCGATCAGGGTCTGGTCGATCGGTGCGGCGCCCGGGATGCTGCCGGTGAACAGCGGCTGCGGCGCGGACCAGCCGTTGGGGTTGGCGGGGTCGCTCGACGTGCGGTAGATGAAGGGCCACGCACCCCACTGGTACGCCAGCACCCAGATCTTCTTGGGCGCGAAGTAGAACAGCGTGGGCGCCACCGCGGGCTGGCTCATCCCGGTCTGGCCGGCCGACGCCATGTCCGGCCAGTTCGCGAAGGGGCTGAACATCATCGAGCCGTACGACGATCCCGACACGTTCGACCCGTAGACCAGGTGCTTGCCGTTGTACACCACGCTGGTGAAGTCCTTCAGCGAGCCCCACCCGTTCGCCGGCTGCGCCAACGCACCTGTCGACGTCCACTTGTACGTGGACGGAAGCGCACACGTGCCGCCCGTCGGCGCGGGCGTCGTCGGGGTCGGCGTCCCGGACGGGCCGGTCCACTTCTGGTTGGTGCCGGACCAGCAGGAGTACAGCTGGATCTTGGTGCGGTTGGCGGTGGCCGCGCCGACGGCGTCGAGGCACAGCCCGGACCGGACACCGGCGATCGTGCCGTCGGTGTTGATGTTCCACTGCTGGCCGGCGCCGCCGTTGCAGTCCTCGATGACCACCGCGGCGCCGTTGCCGGTGCCCTTGGACACGCCGTCCAGGCACTTGTTGCCGTAGATCATCAGCTGCTTGCCGGAGGTGTAGGTCCAGCGCTGGTTGGCCTGTCCGTTGCAGTCCCACAGCTGCGCCTGGGTGCCGTTGGCCCTGGTGGAGCCGTTGATGTCGATACAACGACCGGAGGGGACGCCCTTGATCGCCCCGGTACCCGTCCCGCCGGTGGTCCCGGGGGCGGCCTTGAGGGCGTTCACGACGGCGGTGTAGGCGGCCTTGGGGTTGCCGTTGTTGTCGAACAGCAGGGGGCTTTCGCCGCTGCGCCAGGAGTCGCTGTCACGGATGCCCCATACCGTGATGCCGGTGCACCGGGCCACGGAAAGGCAGGCCTTGACCGTGTTGGCGTAGTGGGTGGGCGAAGCCTGGGCGATGTCCAGCTCGGTGATCTGGACGTCAACGCCCAGGGCGGCGAAATTGGACAAGGTGGTCTGGAAGCTGGCCGGCGGGCCCCCGGGGCCGAAGTGGCTCTGGAACCCGACGCAGTCGATCGGCACGCCGCGGGACTTGAAGTCCTTGACCATGCTGTAGACGCCCTGGGTCTTGGCGTCCGACCAGTTCTCGATGTTGTAGTCGTTGTAGCAGAGCTTGGCCGAGGAGTCGGCCGCCCGGGCGGTGCGGAACGCTTCCTCGATGAAGCCGTTGCCCAGCACGTTCTGGAACACGGAGCTGCGGTGCTGCGAAGAGCCGTCGGCGAACGCCTCGTTGACCACGTCCCAGGCGTAGACCTTGCCCTTGTAGTGGGTCATCTCGGTGGTGATGTGATGGTTCATCACGCTGCGCAGCGTGTTGGCGTCGCCGATGGAGCTGACCCAGGACGGGAGCTGCGAGTGCCACACCGTGGTGTGGCCGCGCATGCGCTGGCCGTGTGCCATGGCACGGTTGACGATCTGGTCGGCGGGGCCGAAGTTGAAATTGCCGCGGGACGGTTCGATGGCGTCCCACTTCATCTCGTTCTCCGGGGTGATCATGTTGAACTCCCGGTCCGCGATCGCGGCGTACTTCGGGTCGCCGAGCCTGCCGGAGGCCACAGCGGTGCCGAAGTACCTGCCCGAAGGGGCCGCCTGCGTACCGAGGTTCGCGGCTCCGGCGGAGCTGGGGAGGAGCGTCACGACGCCGGCCACCAGCGCCGCGGCCGACAGCCCTATCGTCAGTGTCCGGCGACGCCGGCCGAGCCGGTGCAGGCCCTTCATGATTCTCCTAGGTGGTCGCGGGTCACCCTGGGTGCCGAGATCGTGCGCGCACCGGCCGGTGCGGCCTGGTCCGCCGCGGAGTGGGTGCGGTGCAGGACGTGGCGCCGTTCCTGCCTACCGGTCGCCCGGGGTTCGTGAGTGGGTCGCGTCATGGGAAGGGCTTTCTTCAGGAGATACGTCAACGGAGCAAGTCGGGGAACCTCCCACGCCGGCCCGTCATGGTGAGCGGCGGGAAGAGCACCCCATGCAATGGAGGCCTCCGCACTCGCGGTCTCGTAACGAAAAAAGTCGCGCCGCCCCGACGATTGCGCAGTGATGCATCTCGCCGGCAAAAAGTGTTACGCCAGGCCCCGCGGTCTGGTCGTCCCTGTGGAAGGGCGCGCCGCACTGGCCATCAGTGAAGGTCCCTTCAATGGGACCCGTGGCGGTCGCGGTCGCGCTGATCAGTCTTCAGTTCGCGGCGCACGGTCACCGGCTGTCACTGCGCGACGCGGTCCGACATGCTCAAGGAGCGGTAGCCCAGGCCCTGCGCACGATGAAGGAAGCCTGGCCGGCGAAAGCCCGGGTACCGTCGGAGCCGTCGAGCCAGATGCCACCGTCGCGGTGACGCAGGACCGAGCCGGGATAGTTGTGCGCGTGCAGGGTCACCGACCCGGCGACCGCCCCGGGGCGCGGACAGAAGGTGGCGTCTTCACGGAACAGTTGGCTGCCGTCATGGGTGCTCAGCCGTAGTCGCAGCTCACGATGGCGCAGGTAGCGGCCGTCGGCGGCGCGGAAGGTGACGCACCGTGTGTCGGCCAGCCCCTGGACGACCACGAAGGTGACCCGCTGCCGTGCCTGAGCGCTGCTGGACGCGGAGACCCGGCCGAGCGTCGCGAAGTCGTCGGCATACGTGAGGTACAGGGCGGGGTCGTCCACGGACTCCAGCGACTGTGCGCCCAGCGGAACAGTGCCTGCGACGGCGGACGGATCCACCGGGGACGGTCCGGCCGAGGTGGTGGTGCTCGACGGGATCGGCGTGGGGCTGCCGACCGTGGGAGCGGAGATGACGCCGGGCACCCGATGCGCCGGTTCGGGCCAGGTCGCGTAGGTGGCGGTCCCGGCGACGAGCACCGCGCCGGTGGCGAGGCCCACCAGCGGATGGGCGGTCACCGCGTGGAGTTTGCCGATCAGCGCGCCGTGCAGACCGCCTCCCCCCGTCGCCGCGGCGACGGCGACGGGTGCCGTGGCCAGCCCGGCGGCGCTCACGGCCGTACCCGACAGCACCCCCTTGGCGGCCAGCGCGGCGATGAGTCCGGCCGGGACGGCCAGCGGAGCGAGGCTGAGGAGCAGTGCTTCGGCCGGAACCCGTCCTGTCGTCGTCGCCATGCAGACCGGGCAGCCGCGGGTGTGCCGCGCGATCCGCTTGCGCCACACCGATGTACGAAGACCGTCCCAGCCGGCGACGGTCTCGTCCAACTGCGGGCAGCGCGGATCGGCCTCCAGCGCGGCGACGATCGTCCGGCTCAGTTCCAGCTGCTCGCGCATGCGTTGCAGGCGTACTCCCACGTGGGCGACGGTGAGCCCCGCCGCGGCGGCGATGTCGTCACGGCTCAGCGAGCCGGCGCATTCCTGCCACCACAGCGACAGCAGCACCCGATGGTCCGCATCGAGCCACAGTCCGGCTTCGGCAACCTGACGGCGCTCGTCCGACACGTGCAGACGCAGGATCGTCACGTCCTCGATTTCGGCGCCGGCGTCCGGTATCTGGAGTGCCTCGTCGATGATCGTGGTCCGGCCGGCGAGGGTGCGTTGCCGGTGCCAGTGGGTGTTGATCTGACGGAGCGTGATCGAGACCAGCCAGGACCGGAAGCTCTCCGGGGCACGCAGGGCAGGCAGGTCGCGCACCACGCGCAGCAGGGTTTCCTGGACGACGTCGTCGACGTCCGCATGTCCGCTCAGCGCTCGCCCCACGATGTTGTAGAGCAACGGCAGGTACGCGGCGATCAGCTTCTCCCGCGCCCGGTCGTCACCGGCCTGCGCCGCGACGACCAGCCCCGCGTGGTCCGCATCCATGAGCCCCATTCCCACCTCCCGGAGGGGAGCGATCTGCCGAGTACGGCGCCACACCTTGCCCTCGTGTATCAACCGGTCTTGGTAATCTGACGTCACGTCAGAAGAAGGTGCCCCTGAGCTGGGAGGATCCGAGTGTCTAGGTCGGATCCGCCGCAAGAACAGGTGCACCTTCTGGGTGAGCGAGCGTACAGGGTGGGACCGGCGGCTGTCTGTGGCCGCTGACCGGAAGGGGCCGGTCTGCGGGGCGAGCCGGTGGCGACCTGCGGCCTGGAGGTGGGGGCGGGGGCCGCGCCACCGGCCTTCGGCGGCCCGGAGCCTCCTGTATGGCCGGGTGGCGAGCCCCTGCGCGGCCTGAGACGTCTCTACCGTCGCGAAACGCCTCGATGGGCCGGGCGCCGGCCTCGACAAACCCCCGCGTCGGTGTGGGCAAAGGACGGAGGCCGCGCCGGTGAGGAGGTGACGTCTCCGCGATGGTTGACCCTGACGCAAGGGCAACCTCTCACCATGGTCGGCAGGACGGGGAAAACCGCTCCGATCGCGACCGCCCGCCTGGGCAAGCCGTACGGCGACCACGAGGTCGCGGCAGGATCCGATCAGCGACCTCGCCGAGGGACGATCACCGACATGCCGCCGACCGGCAACGACGGGGCGCGCAGTGAGAGGGGCGACACGATGGTGCGGCACTTCACGGTCCGGCACTTCACGGTCCGGCACTTCACGGTCCGGCACGACGGCATCACGATCCCGGTATCCCGCGGCGGCCGGGGACGGCCGCTGGTCCTGTGTCCCGGACTGCACTCGACCCAGGCTGACCTGCACGAGCTGACCGGGTTGCTCCGACGCGACTACGACGTGGTGACCTTCGATCTGAGGGGACACGGCTACGCCTCGCCCGCCACGGCCGGCGCCGGGTATCGTTTCGACGCGTTCTTGAGCGATCTCACAGCGGTGATGGCGGAGCTGGGACGCCTGGACCTGCCCTTGGTTCCCGTACTCGTGGGCTACTCGCTGGGCGCGGACCTGGCCGTGCACTATGCCTCCCAGTGTCCTGAAACCATCGCCGGGCTCGTCCTGGTCGACGGGGCGAACCCGTTGCCCGAACCGTTCATCACCGACGCCGACCGGGCGGAGTTCCACGCCATGCTGAAGGACCCGGCGGCGCGTCGAGAGACCGAGGCGGCGAAGGGTACTGCGCGTCAAGTCCTGCTCACCGCCCAGGACGTACTCGACCTGCAACTCGAACTCGACGTGGTGCGGTCCGGCATCCTCGACCGGTACCGGAGGATCGACCACCCGATCAGCATGATCATGTCGACCGCCATCGCCGGCGACAGCACCGAAGGGCGGGCGCCACGCCACAACCAGCTCTGGCGTGCCGGCGTCGAACGGCTCGTCCGCGCGCGGCCGCACATCTCCACGTCCTGGCTCCCCACCGACCACAGGCTGGTCTTCACCCACGCCCCGGAAATCGCGGAGGTCATCAGGAGCGCACACCATCCAGCGGACCGGCCAACTTCGTGAGCGGCTTCCGGGAGACTGTTCCCATGCTGACCATCGGCAGGCTCGCGTCGTACGCCGGAGTCACGGTCCGTGCGGTGAGGCACTATCACGCCAAGGGGCTGCTGCCGGAGCCGGAGCGGGACCACTCGGGCTATCGCAGGTACGACGCCGGCGCCGTGGTCGAGCTGATCAGAATCCGGACCCTCGCCGGAGCCGGAGTCCCGCTGGCACGCGTGCGGGAACTGCTGCAGGCCGACGAGGAGGAATTCACCGCGGCGGTGGCGGACATCGACAAGCGGCTGCAGGCGGAGATCCGGGAGCGGCAGCGGCACCGGGAGCGGGTCACCCGCCTCGCTGCCGGGGACCACCTGGCGCTGCCCGCGGAGGTGGTCGTGTTCCTCGAACAGCTGCGGGCGCTGGGGATCGACGAGCGGATCGTCCGGGCCGAACGCGACGGCTGGATCGCGCTCGCCGCGCACTCACCCGGGCGAGTCCCGCAGTGGATGGCGCGCAAACGGGAGCAGATCGCCGACCCGCAGCTCATCACCTTCTACCTCGACCTGGGCCGGGCGCTCGACCGGGCCGACGACGACCCCCGGCTGGTCGAGCTGGCCGACGAGGTGGCGGCTTACATCACGCGGATGGCCGACGAGCTGGGCGAGGACTACGTCGACGATGTCGACGTCGATCCTGCGTTCGCCGAGTTGCTGGACACCCAGGCGTTCCAGGCCATGCCATCGGCCCGTCATCTGGTCGAGCTGATGAAGAAGCGCGGCTGGACCGGCTGGACCAAGCTCGAACGCATCGGCCCAGCACCGGGCGGTGCCGGAATGTGGCAGCCGGAATGTGGCGCCAACATGCCGGAAGCTCAGGCGAAAGCGCAGCCGGAAGCGCGGCGTTACCGGCGTGAGGGGTGAGGACAGGCGGGCTCCTGCCGGGGCGAGTGCGCAGGCCCCGGTTTCGGTGTCCACCTTGATCCCGCAGGCGCGGATGCCAGGTCACACACGGCCCGCAAAGGGGACCGGCCCTCCGCCTGCGGCCTCCACGACGCTCTCGCCGACCCGGGTGCGTGCGTACAACACCTCTCTGCCTGCACGGTGGGCGCTGACGAGACCCGCGGTGCGCAGGGCGGTCAGATGCTGGGAGACGCCGCCGGCGGTCAGCCCGGTGCGGCGGGCGAGGACGGTGGTCGAGGCGGGGGAGTTCAGCTCGCTCAAGAGGGTCGCGCGGGATCGGCCCAGCACACCCGCCAGGGCGTCGGAGACGGTCGCGGGTCGCGCGTGCCAGAGCGTTCCGATGGCGCGCGGCGGGTAGCGCAGCGAGGGCTGCCACGGTTCGTTGAGCACGGAGAAGACGCGCGGCCACACGAAAGCGGACGGGACCAGCAACAGGCCCCGGCCGTCGAGCCGCCGTGCTCCGCGCACGGTGCGGTGCTCCAGCTGGAGCGTGCCACCGGCCCAGGTGACCTGCGGGTCGAGATCCGCGAACAGCTGCTGGGTGCCGCCTTCGACCAGGCGGCCGGCGCGGTAGCGAATGTCTTCCTCCAGCAAGGTGAGGATCCGCGACCAGTACGGAGCCAGGGCCAGCTCCCAGTACGCTTCCAGCACTTCGGCCAGCCGTCCGAGTTCGGCTGCCGGGTCGGCGCGCAGTGCCGCCATCCGCGCCCGCGGCACCTCGGCCGTCGTGTGCAGCAGCGCCGGAGGGGTGGCCCGGACCGTGGCCAGTTCCACATCCAGCGAAGGCAACGGCGTCGTGGGCGGCGGGCAGATGAACCCCGGAACGCGGCCGGCCCAAGGCGAGCGCGCGGGCACGGGAACGAGGTCGAACAATGGGCTGAAGTCGAGGCCTGAGGCCGCCAGCCGCGGGCGCACCCTTTCCGCCCAGATGCGATGCAGGCCGTGTTCGTCCGCGCCCTTGAGCACCCGGACGCTGGCCACCACCTCCCACAGCGGGGAGATCGCGAAGCGCGTCCGGGCCACGTCTTCCAAGCCCAGTTCGATCGCAATCATTCAGCCCAGAATAAATCAATAGGTGGAGCCGCGAGCGGTCGCGCACCGTACCGCGCATGACCGAAAACCCCCGTTCCCCCTGGTGCCTGCGCGACTTCCGCGTCCTGTTCGCCTCAAGCGCCCTCAGCCACCTCGGCAGCAACATCGGCTACGTGGCGATCCCGCTGCTCGCGGTCACCGCCCTCGACGCGGGCCCCGGCCAGGCCGGTGCGCTGGCCGCACTGTCCACCGCCGCCTTCCTCCTCATCGGCCTGCCCGCGGGCGCCTGGGTGGACCGCCTGCCCACCCACCGGGTGCTGGTGGCTGCCGACGCCGCCCGAGCCCTGCTGTTCGCCTCGATCCCGGTCAGCTGGTGGCTGGGTACGCTCTCGCTGCCGCACCTGTACGCGGTGGTGCTGCTGAACGGCTGCGCCACGGTGTTCTTCGACGTCGGCTCGCAGAGCGTCCTGCCCGAACTGGCAGGACGCGAGCACCTGGTTCCGGCGAACGCCGCCCTCGTGAGCCTGATGGCCGGCGCCAACATCGCCGGCCGCGGAGCCGGCGGCTTCCTGGTCCAGTTCCTCACCGCTCCACTGGCGATCCTCAGCGGATCCGTCGCATATCTCGCCTCCGCCGCCGGCCTCACGGGAATCGGCCGCCGCCACGTCCCTTCCCGGGAGCCGGCCGACCGGCGACGGCTGCGTGCCGACATGGCGGAAGGGCTGCGACACGTCCTGGCCCATCGCGAGCTGCGCGCACTGGCGCTCACCGCGAGCCTCGCCAACCTCGGCGCACAGATGATCAACGCCGTGCTGCCCGTGCTGTTCACCCAGGAACTGCACCTGCCCGCCGGGGCGCTCGGGGCGTACTGGGCGGCAGGCGGCCTGGGCATCCTGCTCGGCGCCCGTCTCGCCCCACGCCTCGCCTCGCGCTTGGGGCATGGTCGCACCCTGGGGTTGGCAGGGCTCTGGTTCGCACCCGCCGCACTCGCCGTCACGCTGCTCGGCAACGGGCCGTGGCTATGGGTAGCCGGCGCCGGGTGGCTCGCGGTCATGACCAAGACCGGCATCGACAACGTCCTCGGGGTCACCCTGCGACAGCACCTGACCCCGGGCCCGCTGCTCGGTCGCATGAACGCCACGTTCCGCTTCCTGCTCACCGGGGCTCTGGCCATAGGCTCCGCCCTCGGTGGCCTCGTGGCAGAGGCGGCAGGCGTACGGGCGGCGGTCTGGGTGGGCGCGATCTGTCTGGCCGGCGCCTTCCTCCCCGTCTTCTGCTCCCCCGTCCGCATGCGACGAGATCTTCACGCGGCCACCACGCCGAGCGGGCGATCGGCCGTGCCACCCACCGACGAGATGTGACACGCCCTGAGCTGCGCGGACGTACCGGCTGCGCCGGCCGCCACGTGAGTCGTCCGACGCGGTCGCCGATGAACCGGCGACATCAGACCATCGGCGGGACCGTATCGAGATTCCGTGCGATCGCCCGTATTGGCCGCCGGCGCGCAGCCCGATCCCTCCGTGGGCCGGGACCGCGGTCAGCGGTGGCCCAGCACGTTGATGACGTGGCCACTCGGGTCACGGACGAAGAACCGGCGCACTCCCCACTCCTCGTCCTGCAAGGGGTGCACGATCTCCGCCCCGCTGTCCCGGATGACGGCGTAGACCGCGTCCACATCGTCCACCTCGACGCTCATGTCGGGCGGGACCGGTGCGGTCTTGTCGCGGGCCATGAAGCTGATCTGCGCCGCCGGACTGGAGGGGGAGGCGAGCGTCATGATCCAGCCGTGATTCATGACCTCCTCCAGTCCGAGCAGGCCGTAGAACTCCCGGTTCTCCTGCAGGGCCTGGGACTGGACATTGGGTACGACACGACGAACGGTCATCGGCAACTCCACGTGAGAACAGACATGCCTGCCACTCCAGGACCTCCAGGACCTCCAGGACTACTACGCCACACCAGCCGCCGCACGCGCCATGGGAGGCTACCGGGGCCGGCGGGCATCCGGCCCCTCGACGGCTCCCGCGCTGTCGTGAGGCCGTTCTACGACACGCAGGTCCGTCTCGGGAAGCCAGGAGCCCGGTGGGCGTTCCAGCCAGCCTTCGGCAGCACCGAGGGTCCGCGCGGCGTCGGCCAGGGCCTTCACTCCTGGGTGGCGCAGACTGCGGCGCCAGACCATGGACACCGCAGTGAGGGGCACCGGATCGGTCAGGGGGCGCAGGACCATCTCAGGAACGGTCATGAAGCTGAGGCTGGTGAGGACAAGCCAACGGTTTCTGCGCATGGTCCGGCTGAATTCCACTTCACCCTCGATCTTGGGGTAGGGCGGCGCCAGCTCGATGGCGCGCCCCGCACACAAGGAGCGCGCGTAGTCCGTCCACTCGGCGGTGTCCTCGTTGCCGGCCGCGGCGTAGAGGGTCTCGCCGGCCAGCGCGGCCAGCGGCACCCGGGGCAAGGCGGCGAGCCGGTGATCGGTCGGCACCATCACCGCCAGCTGGTCGAAGCGGATGAGCCGGTGCTCCAGTGTGCCCCGGGGCCCGTGCGGGATTCCGGCGACACGACCGAAGGAGACGTCGAGGTGTCCGTCCGCCATCTCCGCCACGGCCCGGGTCAGTCCGCTGCGGGTGTGGAGGACGAAGTCCAGCCCCGGAGCGTCCCTGCGGGCCAGATCGAGCACCCGGGTGCCGGTCGACGTGCTGTTGGCGACATCGACGACCAGCGGCCGGTCGCTGCCGGACCCCGGCGTGGTGCGTAGCTCTCGGCTCAACTCGCCATGGGCTGCCAGGACACGGCGGACGGTCGGCAGCAGGCGGCTCCCCTCGGCGGTGAGGGTGACGTGCCGGGTGTCCCGCACGAACAAGACACGCCCCCACGCCTGCTCCAGCCGCTGAATGTCGCGGCTGAGCGTCTGCTGTGCGACGAACAACCGGGCAGCGGCGCGAGTGAAGTGCAGCTCCTCCGCCACAACAAGGAAAGCCCGCAGCAGCCGGGGATCAGTGACATCACGCACGCCTCAGTTTCACCCACTGACGGCGACGGGCGACAGGGTTCGCCGAGGCCGTTGTCGAAGGGGCCGGAGGGCTGTGCGGCATCCCGTTCGTGCTGCACACCGGCATCCGGTGGGAGCAGTTGCCCAAGGAGCCGGGCGCCGACGCGAGCACGACCTGCCGGTGCCGCCTGAGTCCTGGAACGGCCCCACGGCGTCCTGTCGGGTTGGTCAGACCAGGATGTTCTTGTAGAAGAGGTTGGAACGGCGGTCACCTTCCAGCCCGGAGGCGAAGCCGAGGAAGAGACGGGTCTCTCCGTCCGCGGTCTTGTAGACGGCCAGGCCTTCCGGCTCGCGGAAGACCAGGGTGGACCCGGCGTTGGTGATCACCGGGCCTTGGATGACGGCGCCGGTGTTCATGCTGACGCTGGTGATCTCGGAGTCCACCACGTTGCCGGATTCCAGGTACGAGTGTCCGGTCAGGAGGTAGAGGTAGCTGCCGTAAGCGGCGTAGCCCTGGAACTTCCGCGTTCCGAGATCCGGCTGTGCGAAGTCGGCGAGGGGGCTGGTGAAGTTCCCCTTCGCGGCCTCTGCGAGGTCGTACACGGCCAGGTGTTTCGCTCCGCTGCGGTGGTAGCGGACGATCAGGCGCTGGTGGACCGGGTCGATGGCGCACGTGTGCTCCGAGGCACCTGCCACCGGGGTGAACTTGGTGAGCGCTGACGACGTGTTCGACAGGGTCGTTCCCTTGGTGAACTTGAAGCGTGCGAGGCGCGCTCCGTAGCCGTTGTCGTTGGCCTCGACCTCCGTCCACAGGTACGTGGAGGTGCCCACGGCCTGGGCGCCGAACGAGACACCGTGGCCGAAGCCGGTGAGGTGCATGTGGCCGTACGCGCTGCCTGTCGAGCCGACCTGGTCGCCGTCGAAGTCGAGTTGGGTGATGCACAAGTCGCCGGCGTTCTCGGCTGTGCCGTTGCGACGCTGGGCGACGAACAACCGCCGGTTGACGCTGTCGAAGGCGAAGCCCTGCTGGACGGTGTCATCGTGCAGCGCCTTGCTGCGGAAGAGGTCGTGTGAAGGCTGGGTCAGGTCGAAGCGCTTCGAGGCCGGCACCGCGGCCGACGCGGGCCCCGCTCCCAGCCCCAGCCCCAGCGAAGCCAGGCCGAGACCTCCACCCGCGCGCAGTAGTCCTCGACGGCTCAACGACTTTTCGAACACGGGCCCCTCCGATGGCAGATGCCGGACAAGTGAAGATGAAGATCAAGAATTACCTGACGTGCGGCTCCATGCCAATGGCCGGCCGGGTCGATCCCCCGGATCGGACCGGTCGGCGAGCCGCCCTTCCTTCGACGCGGCGGCCTCGGGCGGACGGGATGTTCGCCGCCACGAGCGGAGTACTTCCGCAGGGCCGGTCACGGCCGGTCACGGCCGGTCATGGGTGCGGCTCGGATGTGACACGTCGCTCATCACCGCACGTGCCCCGAACCCATGTTGCTCGGTCGGTGGAGTACATGACCTGCTCTGCGTCCCACTCCACGAAGGTGTCGATCGGGCGCATCCCGATGGACTCAAGCAGCCGACGCGAACGCTCGTTGCTCTTCTGGGTGACGGCGACCACCTCAGGCCGCTGGGATGTGACGGTGTCCAGGGCCCAGGACACCGCGGCGACGACCGCCTCGCGGCCGTATCCGCAGCCCCAGTGCTCTGGCAGCAGCTGATACGACACCTCTGTCCGGCCTTCCCGGCGCGAGCATGGTTCGACCGACACCAGACCGACCACGGACATGTCCGTGGTCAGGACCACGGTGAACGCACCGAAGGCAGCGACACACCCCTCCTCGCGGGCACGGAGCGTCTCCCCGGCCACGGGCCCACCGAGATGGCGGCGCACCTGAGAGTCGGTCCAGAGCCGCGACAGGGCAGCGACGTCACCGCGCTCGATCGGGCGCAGGACAAGTCGGTCCGTGCTCAGCGAAACGGGCCAAGGGGCAGGGCTGGAAGACGAAGACATGCCACTGATCCTGGCAGGCGAGGATCCACAGCACCCGTCACCGGGGGGACGGCGCCGCGTTCTTCGGCAAGCGTGTGGGCCGTCTCTCTGCCCCGGGATCCCTGAACTGGGGGTCGACGTCCCCAGTCCGGAGAACGACGCCCGCCGCTCCAACGCCTGCCCCGGTTCCCACGCAGCCGCAGGCTCAGCACGACGCCCCGAGCGGGCCTTCCTCCCGTAGTGCCCTCGTCCTCCTGCACCGCCCTCGCCAAGACGCGGACGCGCCGCTGCCCTTATCCGGACATGACTGGGCCCCGACCCTGGGGGAAGGGTCGGGGCCCCGTGTGCACAGCGGTCTGTTGCGGGCGGTCAGTGGCGGAAGGCGTCCTTGGTGTCTTCCTTGGCCTGGCGGGCGCTGCCCTTGGCCTGGTCGGCGCGGCCTTCGGCCGTCATACGGTCGTTGCCGACGGCGCGGCCGACGGTCTCCTTGACCTTGCCCTTGACCTGCTCGGCGTGCGCCTTGCTCTTTTCGGTGCCCGACATGGGGACCTCCTCGTGAAGTACCGGATTGGTCGTGCCGCTCTCCTGCTCGCAAGCGCCGCCCGTAAACCCCCGGGCGCACGCCCCGGTGTGCGTGCAGAGCGCCGACAGCGAGGACCGCGGCGGGGCATGCGGCGGACGGCAGGAGGAGCAGACACGAGGATGGCCCCTCAAAACCGTCAGGGGCAGCCCGGCTTCGCGCAGACCTGGTGGCTCCGGACGGTCCCGGCGCCCTTGCCGGGGAGTCACACGCTGAGCCCCCTCCGGATGCTTCCGGGCTCGACGGCATGGCACGTGATCGATAAGTCTCTTCCCGTGGCAATCTGCGGGTCAGGACAGTGCAGTGAGACTGGAGGTTGTCCGCCCGTGGTGGCGATCAGTAATCCCACCGTCGGGAGACGGCGTCTGGGAGCCGAGCTGCGCCGGCTGCGTCAGGAGTGTGGGCTCAAGAGCATCGAGGTGGCCGAGCGGCTCATGGTCTCGCAGCCCAAGATCAGCCACTTGGAGAACGGCCGCCGCGCCATCCACCCCCGCGATGTGCTGGATCTGTGCGCGATGTACGGAGTGACGGACCGGCAGGTCATCAACTCGCTCATGCAGATGGCAAGGGAATCCGGCGGGCAGGGCTGGTGGAACCGCTACGGCGACCTCCCCGACAGCGTCCACATCGCCCTGGAAAGCGACGCCGCCTCGATCCACACCTACGAGCCCCTGATGATCCCCGGCCTGCTGCAGACCCCCGCTTACGCCCAGGCCGTCATCGGTGAAACGATCCCCCCGCTCACCGTCGAACAGGAAGGCGTGCGCCTGAAGGTCCGGCTGCGCCGTCAGCACCGCATCTACGACCCGGGACGCCCGCTGTGCCTGTGGGTGGTCCTGGACGAGTCGGCCTTGCGCCGTGTCGTCGGTGGCCCGGACGTCATGCGCGAGCAACTGGAGCACCTGAACACGCTCGGCGGCGAGCCGCACATCACCGTGCAGGTCCTTCCCCATACGGCAGGGGCTCACCCGGGGCTGTCAGGGCAGTTCTCCCTCCTGAGGTCCGCTGAGGGCCCCGGGGCGGGTGTGGCGGGGGTAGTGCATCTGGAGCGGTTCACCAGCGATGTCCACCTGGAGAAGCCATCCGACGTGCAGCGCTACCGCCAGATCTACGACCACCTCCAGGCCCGCGCCCTGGACCCTGACGGCAGCCACCGGTTCATCACCGAGGCCATCAAGTCGTACATCGACGCGGACCGCCCGTGAGTCGGCCCCGGGGAATGATCCCGTGGAGCCCCTTCAAGAGGACGCCGATCTGGCCGAAAGTCAACCAACACCCCGGGCCTGCGGGGCCTGAGCAGCGCTTTCGGATTGACTTCCGCTTCTTCCGGCCATCAGTTCACCCCCGTGGGGCTCTCCCTGCCGGGTCGGCTGTGTAGCAACTCCGCCCCCGGGAGGGGAACAGCTGGTGATCGAAGGATTACTGGTGAGAAGATCCCACCGGTCCGGTGCTCAGGGTCTGGAAGCCCCCGCCGGACCTGTTCGGTGCAGCCGAACATCAGTCGCGCATCCTCAGGCGGAGGCGCGGCTGGTGCTGATCGACTACCCAGGGAAGCCCTCATGCGCATCATCGCCCCATCGGGGTCCCCTCACCCCCGCAGCCGCCCGCTCACCGGCGGAGAAATCCTTGTCGTCGTCATCATCATGATCCTGGCGACCGGCCTCGCCCTCGCCGACCTGCCGGTGTTCGGCATCATCGAGCTGTTCGGGGGCACTGCCGCCGTCATCCTGCGTCTGCGGCGCCCCGGTGACGGCGGCTCCAGCGCGCCGGTCCGGTAGAAGCGACGGACCGTCTTGACAATGCCCGCAGGCTCAGGCGAGGGCGGCGACCATCAGGGCGAAGGCGGCGATGATGACGGCGACGCGGACGTAGTGGAAGCGGTCCCAGCGGTTCATCTGCTGCTTCCAGTCGGCGGGCAGGCCGTCGGCGGTCCACGTCTTGACCCGGTTGTTGATCGGGACGAGCAGCAGGATCGACATGACCACGCTGAGGATCAGTAGCGCGGCGGCGGTGGCGACGAGGCCGGCGCCGTGGTGGTGCCATCCGGCAATGGCCCAGACCGCGCTGAGGGCGAGCGAGCCGATGTACCAGACTGGCATCACGGCGCCGAGCAGCCGGGCCCCGTGCGTGCGGCCGCGCAGGCCGTTGTCGCCGGGGAGGCCGTTCAGGATCGGATTGACGAAGAAGGCGACGGAGAACTCCACCCCCACCATCACGCCGACGACCACGGTGGTGAAGACCTCGAGTGCACTGAGCATGATGACCCCTCCTGAGATCGACCTAGCGTCGCTAGATGATGAGGCAACGCTAGCCCTGCTGCCGCTCGATTGTCTAGCGATGCTAGGATCGCATCATGTCGGTACAAGAACGCAAGGAACGCGAACGGGCGGGCCGCGAGCGCCTCATCGTGGCGACGGCCCGCGAACTCGCCGAGCAACAGGGCTGGGACGCGGTCACCACCCGTCGGCTCGCCGAGCGCATCGAGTACAGCCAGCCCGTCCTCTACAGCCATTTCCGCGGGAAGCGAGAGATCATCGGGGCCGTCGCCCTCGAAGGTGCCGCCGAGATGGCCGCAGCGCTGCGGGCCGCGGCCTCCGCCGCGGACGGCCCGCGCGCCCGGGCCGCCGCCCTGGCCCGCGCCTACCTCGACTTCGCCGAGCGCAACCCGGCGGTCTACGACGCCGTGTTCCAGCTCGACGGCGGCCTGGCGTTCGCGAGCGAGGACACCCCGGAGCCGCTGAAAGACGCCTTCGCCGCCCTGCTGGAGAGCCTCAGCGAGGTCGCCGGGGACGGGGTCCATCCGGAGCTGTTCACCGAGGTGTTCTGGGCGGCCCTGCACGGGCTGGCGACCCTGAACCGCGCGGGACGGCTGCCGCCGGGGGACGCCGAGCGGAGGGTGGAGCTACTGGTGGACCGCCTCGCACGGTGAGTTGTCGCTCCACTCCAGCCGGCATGCCTCGTCACCCGGGAAAAGAGAAGCCCAGTTCACGCAGGCGCGGCAGGCAGGCTTCGAGGCACTGCTCCACCGACGCAGCATCAGTACGCACCAGGATGTCGTCTACGTCGCCGAGGGCGAGCTGTTCGACAACACCGCCACCGACGTAATCGGGCTGTGACGCGAGGATGGCCGGACTCCAGGTATCCGGGTGGCTGCGACGCGGACTAAGTTGATCACATGACACGCAGTCACTTCGGCATCGCCGCAGCCCTCATGGCCTGTCTCACCCTGACCGCCTGTTCGTCGGACAAGGTGTCGGAAGGAGCGCCATCACCGGTCGGAGCGCCCGCCGCGAGCGGAGCAGGCGAGGTGCAGCCTTTCCGGGACGACACCGACGTACCGCTGACCAAGCAACTCACCCGGGGCGAGCTCACCCAGGCAATTCCCGATGCCAAGGACGTGGTCCCCGGCTACTACCCGGGCAGCCTGCACAAGAGAACGCCAGGAGACCCCGACGACTGCTCCCGTCAGGATGGTTCCGCGTCGGCCGGTTGGCAGCAGGCGGGCAGGGGCGACTACGACTACCAGGGGTCGACCAGCTCACGAGGCATCCAGCTCAAGGTCTGCCAGTTCGACAATGCCGCGCACGCGAAGACGGCGTATGACCAATGGCTGGAGAAGGAAGGGTGGACTCCCGTCGAGGTGTCCTCTCGGGTGGGAGAGGAATCGGCCTTCCTCACGCACAGTGAAACCGGCACCGTTGACGCCTACAGCCGGTCCGGCACCGTCATCGCCCGAGTCCGCGTCGACGACGCGAGCGCGGATCCCACGGACGCGCACGACGTGCTGGCTGCCACCTTCAAACGACTCCAGCAGGTCCAGGCGGGCCGGCGGGCCACCGCGACGGCAGCGGAGATCGCCGCGATCGAGCGGACCCGGCGCTAAGGGCTGTCCCGCAATCCCCGGCGGGCGCACGACGCCAGCTACGGCGCCTCGCGGCGTTGTCGGAACGCCCCGATACGCCCAGTATGAGGGCGCCCCTCCGCCTTGCGATGCACCGCATCTGACGCCGTGCGCTGGTCCACCGGGGATTGCGGGACAGCCCTTAGGAACCGCGAATCGGGTGCTGGATCCCCCGCTTGCGAGGGTGTCGAGCAGCGGGCGGTCCGTCGTCTTCCGGGGTGCGCATCCACGGCAGGTGGTGTTGCCAGGACTGATGCGCCTTCGATGAGCCCCGCAGTATGCCGGGCCCTTACGGGCTCATGCGGACCGCCTGACCGCCACGGCGAGCGGCGCACGTGCCCCTCGCCGTCAAGATCCACTGGCTCGCGCGCCCGGGCGCTTGAGTCTCCAGCGGCTGGAGGGTCCAGGATCTCGCCCATGGAAGACGAACACCCCGACGTGCTCACCATCGGCCAGCTCGCGCACCGCACCGGGCTTCCGGTGCGCACTCTGCGCTTCTGGTCGGACGAGGGAGCGGTGCCGCCCGTGGATCGCTCCGCGAGCGGCTACCGGCTGTACGACGCCGAGTCCGTGGCCCGCGTCGAACTGGTCCGCACTCTGCGGGAGCTGGGCCTCGGGCTCGACGACGTGTGCCGCGTCCTGAGCGGCCGCACCACGGTCGCCGAAGTCGCCGACGCGCACGTGGCCGCGCTCGACGCGCAGATCCGCTCACTCAAGGTGAGCCGGGCCGTCCTGTCCACCGTATCGAAACGTGGTTCGACCGCTCAGGAGACAGCACTGATGAACCGGTTGGCACGGCTTTCCGCCGCCGAACGCAAGCAGATCATCGACGAGTTCAAGGAGGAGGTGTTCGGCGGTCTCGACGTCGACCCGCATCTGCGCGACCGCATGCGCACCTTCAGTATCGACCTGCCCGACGACCCCACACCCGAACAGGTCGACGCCTGGATCGAACTGGCCGAGCTGGTGCGGGACTCCGGCTTCCGCGGCCGGATGCGCACATGGATGGAGCTCAACACGCCTGCACCGGGGCAGGGCCGTCCCCCCGGGGCAACCATCTGGTGGGCCAGGCAGGTCGTGCAGACCGTCGCGGAGGTCAGAGGGCGCGGGATCACCCCTGAGGGACCGGCAGCGGCCGAAGTGCTGTCCGATCTGTTCGGCGACGCCGATCGGGCCGCCGTGCTGCGCAGCCTGGAGGCCGGGATCGAGGCAGGGGCGGAGCGCTACCGCGGGCTCGTCGCCCGCGTGCGCGGACAGTATGCATCTCCCGACGCGTCCGAGGAGCTGGAGTGGCTGGCGCGAGCCCTGCGTGCCGCGGATCAAGCCGCACCGGCCGTACCGCCCCTGCCCCGCATGGTCTGAGGCCGGCCGGGGTGCATCGACGCGGGCCGTGGTGCTGACCGCCGCCACGAGGGGGAGGTCAGCCAGGCCCTGCGCGGATGTCGGTCACCCGTCGTCCGAGTCCACCGAGCCCGCCGGGGCCAGGTACGATCCGCCTCCGCAAACGCGGCCGGATGGCTGGTGATCGCTGTCGAGGCCTTTCGTCCCGGGTGCGGCCTCGACGCCCGGACCGGTGTTGCTTACAATCACGGGCACGGCATCGCGTGTCGGTCACCGGCCGGGTGAGGCATGGAGGTGCCCGTGAGATTGCCTTACGGAGGCATTCCACACATGTCAGTCGAGTTGAATCACACCATCGTCCATGCCCGGAACAACCGGGAGTCGGCCGAGTTCCTCGCACACATCCTGGGGCTTGAGGTCGGGACCGAGTGGGGCCCGTTCGTTCCCGTGCTCACCGGCAACGGGGTGACCCTGGACTTCGCCGCCATCCCGGCCGAGTCGATCACCGCGCAGCACTACGCGTTCCTCGTCTCCGACGAGGAGTTCGATGCAGCCTTCGCGCGACTCCAGCAGGCCGGGATCGCCTACTACGCCGATCCGCATCTGAAGCAGCCCGGAGAGATCAACCACCACCACGGCGGGCGCGGACTGTACTTCATGGATCCGGCCGGGCACGGCATGGAGATCATCACGCGGCCCTACGGCAGCCACGAGCAGACCCCCACGGCTTCGTGACGCAGCGGCGGGCCAGGGGGTTTCCTGGTCCGCCACTCCGGCCCACGGGCGCTCTGCAACAGGGTGGCTCGTGGAGGCGGGTCCGCATCGGCGGCTGCCGGGGCCGACCCGGATGAAGAAGGCCTCCGCGTGGAAACGGAGGGAGAACATGCCGTGCGGCGCTCTGAAGAGGTGTACCGAGGCGAGCGCGGTGAACGCCTCCGCCATCCGCAGCAGCGCGTTCCCGGGGTCCGGGGACAATGACTCCAGGCAGTGCACCGCGGGCGCCGTCATCCGCGACACGGCCGGCTCGCGCAGCGGCACGACCTCAACCCATCTCGGGGCCATCGGAACCCTACTCAATGCGCGAATTTATACGAGGCCTTCGGCACCGTCTTCCAGGTTCACCGTCACGCCTCGCTCTTTCACGGCGGCATGCTGTCCGCCGGAAGAAGGCAGGTGCGGCCCGGCCGGGATGTTCCTCACACTTGGCACGGAGGGCGTGACAAGTGCCATCCGCGGTCGACGTGCCAGCAGGGGCGGCCGGTCACCCCTGCCGGCGGGACGGTGCCCGCAGCCCGGTGGCGAGGACGGCTGCCCACAGCGCGCACGCGCAACCGAAGCCGGGCAGTGCCTGCCAGATCCACGGGGTGGTGCCCGGAGCCGCCAGGGCCACTGCGGCGGTCGCGGCGACCACCGCGACCATCACCGCGCCCAGCACGCGCAGGAGGGGGGCATCGAGCACGCGGGCCAGCGGGAAGAAGTGGCCGCCGACGACGAGAGCGGCCCAGCAGAAAGCCAGTTGGGGTTTGTCGAGCCGACTGTTCACCAGCCCGGCGCCCACGCCGAGCAGTACGGCCTGGATCACGATCAGCCGGACGAACGCGCGCCCGCGTGGCTGCGGGGCTGCGGCCTGAAGGGCGACCGGCCTGCTGCGGGCACGCAGTACGGCGAAGGTCACGGCGACGGCGAGCACGGCCCCCGCCACGGCCGCGGCTCGGCGGGGGCCGCCGTGCAGCGCGCCGAGGCCTATGAGGAACCACACCCCTCCGAAGGCCGCCCCGATCAGCGGGCCGCGGCCCGCTCCGGGGTCTCGCCGGGCCGGTGCACCCGTCACGCCGCGGGGAGCGCGTCCGGTGCGGGAAATCAGGTCCATGGGGCCTCCTGTTCACGGGTCTGCGCGTCACTCTAAGGCCGCCGGCCGTGCTCCCCTGCCTCAGAAAAGGACTTCGGGGAGGATTTCCATGACGTTTGTCATGCAAGTCGTGAGCAATGTCAGAAAAACCTTCCCGCTCGTTTCGGCCGGGCCGGCCGCTGTTGCGCCATCAACTCGCCGGTCCGAATAAGGGCAGCATTCGGAATGATGGAAAACCCTCCCTTCCTCGTCCTGCTGCTGATCGAACAACGACCCTCCCTGTCCCTCCGGCGGCCCCGGTCGCCGAAGGGCCCGGACACCGGAGCACGGAGGAGGAGCGTGACCCCTAAGTCGTCCGCCCGGGAGGACTGCGTTTCCCGCATCCTCGATGTGCTGGCGGCCGGACCGGATACCGTCGTGGTGCGCTGTCGCCATCTGCCGCTGCACCAGCCCATCGAGCCGGGCGCCGCCTTGCAACTCCTGACGGTCCGGCAGGCGGGGTTCCACCACGATGGACGCAGGCTTCGCAACGGCATGGCCCACGGCCAGAGCACTCACACGGTTGGTGCCGCCTGTCCTGTGACAACGAACCGTGACGACGGCCACTGAAGCTGGACCACCGCAAGGTTTGTGCCGACGAACGGGGACCGCCCTGGTCGGGGTCTCTGGCTGAGAAGTACGTGATGGTGTCCCTGGAAGATTGATCATGATGGACTGGCGGGATGACGACACTGCTGCCGCGCCTTTTTCGGGCGCTTGACCGCTTCCATGCCCTCCACCCGTGGGACCACAACGCCCACTACCACCGCTGGATCATGCGGCAGCTCCCCCGACACTTCGAAAGGGCGTTGGACGTCGGGTCGGGCAGCGGTGATCTGGCCCGACTTCTGGCCTCGCGTGCCACATCCGTGCAGGGTCTGGACGCCGACCCTGCGATGGTTGCTCGGGCACGGGAGCTCACCGGCGCCGCCCTTCCAGTGCGGTTCACTGCCGGAGACGCCCTGACCGAGATACCGCCCGGTTCCTATGACGTCATCACGTGTGTCGCCACCCTCCACCATCTGCCGTTCTCCGACGCTCTCACCCACCTTCGCCGGCACCTGACACCAGGTGGGATCCTGGTCGTCGTAGGGGTCGCGCGTGCGCAGTCACGCAGCGATCACCTCCTCGGTGCTGCCGCCATCCCGATGAATGTCGCCATGGCCTGGATCAAGAGCAAGGGACGTAGGGCGCCACGGCCGGTTTCGATGACGGCGCCCACCCGGCCAGCGACCATGAGCTTCGCCGAGATCCTCGGTGGGGCTCGGGGTGTTCTGCCCGGCGTTCGGCCACGCCGACGTCTGTTCTGGCGCTACACACTCGTCTGGCACCACAGCTGACGGGCTCCAAAGCAAGCAGGCGTTGCCAGTCGTCGACTAGGTTCGCTGGCACGAACGTTGTGTTGGTCCAACGTCCATGGCATTTGATCACGATGACGTCGACTGCCAGGATCATCTGACGATTCGACAGACTGTCGGGTCGGTTAGACGAGCTAGGGGGAACCGGAATGCAGTTGAGGTCTGGTGTGGCTTCGAAGACGGCGGTCCTGATGGCGCTGGCGGCCTTCGCTGTCGCCTGTGGCGGCGGCTCCGACGCGGCCGGAGGGAAGCCGCAGGTGACGAAAGAGTCGGCATCAGGGGCGAACGCAGGCACGGGGAGTGGATCGGACACGCCGAAAGGCGGTAACACGGACTTCGACACCGTGTTCAACACCGAGGACCGGATCAAGCAGGCACTGCCGGATCCGGCATCGATGAAGGGCTGGACACCGAAGACCGGCCGCGCGGAGGTCGAGGAGCAGCCCAAGTCCGCGGAGCAGTGCGGTCCGGATGCGCACTGGGACTGCACCGCCCTCGCGAATGGGGTGACGAAATTCGAGGCAGTAGGCGAGACCGCCTACTTCACCATCCAGGCCTATGCCGACAAAAAGGCCGCCGCAGCCGCGTGCGGCAGGGAGAAGGACTGGTCGGCGACCTACGGAAAGGCGGAGGTGCCACCCGTCCCCGGGGCCGCGAGCCACGCCTACTACCGCAACGCCGGGAACTTGGACGGCCTGGACCTCACCATGTGCCTGGGTACGGTCATCGCCCAGGTGAGGCTGGAAGGGGGAGGCAGTTCTCTGAATCCCGCCACCGCCCACTCCCTGGCCCGGATCTTCGTTCCCCGTATCCAGAAGGCTGCCGCAGCCTCCTGACACGTACGTCGACCCCCGCCCCGGCCTTGGCCCGACCCGGACTCAGCCGCCCCGGACTCGGCCCCGCCGCCCGGACGGCGCGGCGCCGGGGTGCGGGTGCCCGGTCGTGCCGGCATCCCGCGGGACGAGTAGGCATCGTCCGCCGGGACCGCGCCGGGCGTGGCTGCGGGGACGGCCGACCGGCAGGCGGACCCCCACGCCCACGCCCACCTTGTCGAGTCGGGGGATGAACTGCGGGCGTCCCCGGCCCGGCCGGCGGTCAGCACCCGTGCGAGCGGGCGGCACCTGCGGTCCGAGGCTAGGTGAATCCTGCCGGTCGGTCCGGTTCCGGGGCCTGCCCAGCCACCCCTTTGTGTCAGGCCGCATCCTGCTCCTGCGCGGCTTCTTCCAGGGCGGCCATGCGGTCCTTGCCGACGCGCATCCCTGTGGCGTCCTTGTCGACGCGCATCCCTGTGGCGTCATGGGGGGCGCGGACCTGGGGGGAGTCCACGCTGAACCGCTCCGGGTACGGGTCGTACCTACCGATCGGCAGGTACGACTCCAGCCACTTCACTCGGCATTGGTGACGTGCCTGCGCTTCACGACCCATTCCTACGGCTTTTCACCCCGCGAAGCGGACGAGCTCGGGCGGATCGCGGCTTCGATGTGGGCGAGCTGGGCGGCGAGGATCTCCTCGAACGCGGCACGGCGTTCCACTCCGAGGGGGCGGACGTCGCGGGCGAAGTGGGCCAGGGCCGGGAAGCGTTCGGGATCAGCGCCCAGAACCGCCACGCGGAACAGTTCCATGCCCTGTTCGTACTCGTCCGGGGAGACGGTGCTGACCCCGGCGTCGGAGGCGATCAGCGCGGCGAGAAGTACCGCGATCCGGTGGTAGCGCGCCGGGACCTCCTCGTCGGGCAGCCCCGAGGCGCGCAGAGCCTGCAGCACCTCTTCCATGACCAGGCGGGAACCGGTGCCGCTGGATGCGTAGCGTCCCCATATCGCGGCGAGCTGGGGCTGCTGTTCGAAGGCTTCCCTCACGCGCAGGGCCAGGGACGTGAGGCGCTGCTTCCAGTCGCCCTCCGGGCGGTAGCCGTCCATCGCGGCCAGGAGAATCCGGTCGGCAACCGCGCGCAGCAATTCCGTCTTGCTGCGGAAGTGCCGGTAGAGGCTCGAGGAATCGGTCCCGAGGGCCGCAGCCAGCTTGCGCACGCTGAACGAGTCCGCGTCGCTCGTGCGCAGCAGTTCCGCCGCCGCATTCAGGATTTCTTCGGTTGACCAACGCCTTCGGCCTGCCATGTGGCTCCTCTCGCCAGGAAACCAGCCTACCTGTGCACTTGGTGTTGCACGCACCGCGTGCATAATGGGGTCATGGGCCTGCCCGGGCTGGTCGGCATGCCGCTCGTGCCGTGCCGTCCGGGGAGCAGACGAAAGGACGCAAGACGTGAAGGACCCGCTGGATTCCGCGGCGCTGGACGCCGCCGTTGAAGACGTCCACCGTGCCGGCATACCGGGCCTGTTCGCCGAGGTGCGAGTGGGAGATCAAATCTGGCGCGGCGCCGCCGGGGTGGCCGATGTCGCCACCGGCCGCCCCGTCACCGCCGGCATGCGGCACCGAGTCGGCAGCATCACCAAGACCTTCACCGCCGCAGCAGTCCTGCAGCAGGTCGAGAGCGGTCAGATCGGCCTCGATACCCCGATCGGCCGGTACCTTCCGAAACTGGTCCCCGGCGAACGCGGTGACGAGATCACCATCCGGATGCTGCTCAACCACACCAGCGGCCTCGCCGAATACCTCCCCTACGCCTACCCCTCCCTCAGGGCGTTCCCCGCCCTGGCAGCCACCGGCCCCCAGAGTCTGGAGGACCACCGGTTCACGCGGTTCGATCCCACTGAGCTGATCCAGATGGGTGTCACCGCACCTGCTGTCGGCACCCCGGGCGGTACACCGGGGGTGTACTCGAACACCAACTACCTGCTTCTCGGCCAGCTTTTGGAACGGACGACCGGCACTACGGCCGAGCGATGCATCACCCACGACATCATCGAGCGCGCCGGGCTCCGGGACACCGAATTCCCCGCCGGACCGCACGTCACGGGGCCGCACGCGAAGCTCTACGAGTCATGGTTCGGCATGATCGACCCGCCGCGCGACTACAGCGTCTACGACATGTCGTGGGTGGGGCCCGCGGCCTCGCTGATCTCGACCGTCACCGACATCAACCATTTCTTCGGCACGCTGCTGGCCGGAGACATCGTCAGCCCGTCATCGCTGGCGCAGATGCAGCGCACCGTCCCCGTCATCTCCCAGGAGGGAAGGACCATCGACTACGGCCTCGGCCTGCACCCGATACAGAGTCCCGGCCAGAGTCCCGGTCAGAGCACTTTCTGGGGCCATGGCGGCACTGTCTGGGGTGGTGGAGCGCTGGCCATGACCCGCGCCGACGGCAAGCGGCAGATGACGGTCGCGGTCAACATGCAGAGGTGGAACAAGCTCGACTCCTCCGGCAGGCCGCAACCGCATCCCATCGACAACGCGCTCGCGACCCTGTACCGCGTGGCGATGGACGGCTGACCGGGCCGGAGCGCGGTACAGGGGACGTTCTGCACAGCACACCTGGTCGCAACAGCAGGCGCAGCAGGCCATCGACCTGTACAGGAAAGCGGTCAAGGCCGTGAAGGACGCCCATGCCGCATATGTGGCGAAGGCCGATGTCTACAAGGCGGCGGCGAAGGCGGGCATCGATCCAGGTTCGAGGAAGAACGCCGAGCCGGCCTGTTCCATGAGCCGGTTTCGCCGTCCGTTTCGCCGTCCAGGGCCGCCCGGTCCGGGCGGGCGCCGCCAGTGCGGTCCGCGCTGGCGCTGCCCGCGCCTTGGCGGCAGCAAGAGCCGGTAGATTTCGTCCGGCCGCGCCACGGACGCTGGCCTGGCGGGAGGTCGAGGGGGAAGGGCGCCATGGAATTCCTACGCGAGGACGGCCACCGGCTGTTGCTTGCCGCTTTCGGGCTCCTCGCCCTCTCGGTGTCCGTCGCGCTCGCGGTGCGGACTTGCAGCCGATGGCTGCTCGCCCGCAGGACGTTCAACGAAGGGCTGCCCGCCGACGCCACAGTGGTGGATGCCTATGTGCTGCCGGGAGACCAGGGCCGGGCGGGCCTCCAGCACGCCATCGTGGGCTTCCGCGCGGCCGACGGGCGCGAGTACCGGCTCGACCTCGACACCGATCGACGACGGCCCCTGGGGGCGCGGGTGCGACTGCGCTACCTCCCGACGAGCCCGGAACGAGCAGTCCTCCTCGAAGCGGGCCGGGGCACCGTGCGCACGGTGCTGACCCTCCTCTTTCTGGTGGCCCTCGGGCTGGTCGGCGTCCTCCTGACGGTGCTGAGCCTGCTCTAGCTGCGGATCACGGCCCCCGCCCGGCAGCTCATCCACCAGGGCAGTCCGGCGGAGCCGGCCTGCCGGACCGGTGATCCTGGAAGACCAGCGCCAAGCAGCCCAGCCCATCAACGCCGAACACCGCCGCACGGCCGGTTCGACGGACTCGTCAGGCGCGGCCGGAGGCGGCGCCCCGTACCGAGCCCGCCGGCGCGTCGGGGACCTCGGGTGTTCGCTGCGCTCGGCCGGCGCCATCGGCCCCGACCCGGACACGGCGTTCCTCTGAGACAGAGGGTGTGGCACGGGGGCGGAGTACAGCTGGTTCGAGCAGTTCAAGTGCGCGGAGCAGCCGCGGAGCAGCAAGGCAGTGCCATGCTCCGTCGCAGGGGTGTACTGCTGGTACGCCCCTTGTCAGTGACTCGCTGCCCGCCCGAAGTGCGGGTTACCTGGATGAGGTGGTGCCTTCCGCCCGGCCTCGAAGGCCGGGCGGGCGGGCACCTGCACCTGCACCTGCCCCTGCCCTCGGCGGCAGCCGGTGCACCTCGTACCCCACGCCCCGGCACGCGAAGGAGTCACCCTCATGCGCGGCACAGTGATCCACTCTCCCCGTGACATCCGTTTCGAAACGCTGGACGACCCCGGGATCCTGCACCCCACGGACGCCGTCATCCGTACGGCCGCAACCTGCGTGTGCGGCTCGGACCTGTGGCCCTACCGCGGCCTGGAGCCGATCGGCGACCCCCATCCGATGGGTCACGAGTACGTCGGTTTCGTGGAGGAGGTCGGATCCGAGGTCACATCGGTCAAGCCGGGCCAGTTCGTCGTCGGCTCCTTCGCCACCTCCGACAACACCTGCGCCAACTGCCGCAACGGCTTCCAGTCGAACTGCCTGCACCGTGAGTTCATGTCAACTTGTCAGGCCGACTACGTGCGCATCCCGAACGCCCAGGGCACCCTGGTCGCCACCGACGAGGTGCCCGGCGAGGAGCTGTGGCCCGGTCTCCTCGCCGTGTCCGACGTGATGGGTACCGGCTGGTGGGCGGCCGACGCCGCCGAGGTCGAGCCCGGTTCGACCGCCGTGGTCGTCGGCGACGGCGCGGTGGGCCTGTGCGGAGTGATCGCGGCGAAGGAGATGGGCGCTGAGCGGATCATCGCCATGTCGCGGCACGCATCCCGGCAGGAGCTCGCCCGGGAGTTCGGCGCCACCGACATCGTCACCGAGCGCGGCGAGGAGGGCGTGGCCCGGATCAAGGAGCTGACCGGCGGGATCGGCGCCGACAGCGTCCTGGAGTGCGTGGGCACCGCCGAGGCCATGCGGCAGGCCCTGCACTCGGCCCGGCCCGGCGGCAACGTCGGCTTCGTCGGCGTCCCCCACGAGGTCGCGATCGACGGGCAGGAGCTGTTCTTCTCCCACGTCGGCCTGCGCGGCGGCCCCGCCCCCGTACGCCGCTACCTGCCCGACCTGATCGACCGGGTCCTGTCGGGCCGGATCGAGCCCGGCAAGGTCTTCGACCTCACCCTGCCCCTGGAACAGGTCGCGGAGGGCTACAAGGCCATGGACGAGCGCCGCGCCGTCAAGGCCCTCCTCAAGCCCTGAGCCGCCTACTGTCCAAGGAGCGATCATGCAGATCACCCGCAGCTCGATCGACACGGCAAAAGGCCCGGCCGACTGGTTCACCGGCGACGTCTACATCGACGCCGTCGCCAGCGCCCCGGCCCCCTCCCGGGTCACCGCCTCCCTGGTGCACTTCATGCCCGGCGCCCGCACCCACTGGCACCGCCACCCGCTGGGCCAGACCGTCTTCGTCACCGAAGGAATCGGCCTGTGCCAGCGCCGCGGCGGACCGGTGGAAGTCATCCGGCCCGGTGACCGCGTCCTGTTCGAGGCCGACGAGGAGCACTGGCACGGCGCCGCCCCGAACCGGCTGATGGTTCACCTCGCCATCAACGAAGGCGACGACGACCACGATGTCGTGCACTGGCTGAACCCCGTGACCGTCGAGGAGTACGCCACAGCCCCGGCCATCGGCTGAAACCCTGGCAAGTTCTTCGACCCCTCCATGCCCTTCGACCTCACCCTGACCTTCGACCTCACCCTGCCCCAGGACCGGGTCGCCGAGGGCCACAGGGCCATGGACGAGCGCCGGGGCATCAAGACCCCCCTCGCCCCCGAACCACCCCGCTCTTTCCTCGGGCGGGCCCGGAAACGGTCCACCCCGCCTACGCCGTACTTGAGGAGAACCACCGTGACCACCTTCGCCCTCATCGGCGCCGGCCCCGGCCTGGGACTGGCCGCCGCCCGCCGCTTCGGTGCCGCCGGCCATCGCGTCGCCCTCGTCTCGCGCAGCGCCCAGCACCAGGACAACCTGGCGGCCGAACTGGCCCGGGAAAACATCCACGCCCGCGGCTTCAACGCCGACGTCCTCGATCCCGCCTCTCTCACCGCGGCCCTGCGCGAAGCCGCGGACACGCTGGGGCCCGTCGAGATCCTCCAGTTCAGTCCCGTCCCCCGCGGCGACTTCATGAAGCCGGTCCTGGACACCGCCGCCACTGACCTGGATGACCCGCTGGCTTTCTCCGTCAAAGGTCCCGTGACCTGCGTGAACGCCGTCCTGCCGGGGATGCGGGAGCTGGGCCGGGGCACCTTGCTGTTCGTCAACGGCTCCAGTGCCGTGCGCCCGAACCCCAATGTGGCCGGCACCTCGATCGCGTTCGCCGCCGAAAGCGCCTACGCAGCGATGCTCCACGACGCCCTCGCCGGCGAGAACATTCACGTCGCCCAGTTGATCGTCCCCGGCGCGATCCGGTCGGACGCCGAACACTCCAGCCCCCGGGCCCTCGCCGAGCGGCTGTACGCGATCCACACCGAGCGCGGCGGGTTTCGGCACTACGCCGAGCCCATGCCCGCATGACGACCCTCCGGATACCTCTCGTGAATTCCGCAGTCCGCCCTGGTCTGGTCCGTGCCGCTCCGGCAGCCGCACAGCTGCTGGCCGTGACCGCCTGCTCCAGCGACTCACCGGAAGCCACCCCGCCCTCTGCATCTTCCGCCTCCGCTTCCCCGAGGCAGGAGACGACGGCCTCCACCACGCCATCCGCCTCCGAAAGGAGTACTCCCATGGACATCCGGGTCACGCTCGACGGCCGCTCTGTCGCGGCCCGCTTGAACGACAGTCCCGCGGCCCTCGACTTCGCCGAGCTGCTCCCGCTCACCCTGGACCTGGAGGACTTCCACAACACGGAGCGGGTAGCCGACCTGCCGCGCAAGCTGGACACCGCCGGCGCCCCCGGACCGGCCGCGGCCAAGGCCGGTGACATCGCCTATTACGCGCCCTGGGGCAACCTGGCCCTCTTCTACCAGGACGGGCCCGCCGCCTCCGCCGACCTGCTCGTCCTCGGCCACCTCGACGTCAACGCCGACCAGCTCGGCCGGGGCGAACGCATCACCATCGAAGCCGCCCGCTGAGCCCGGCAGCCCTCAGCAGAAGGAGAAATAGCCCTCAGCAAAAGGAGAACCCGCACCTCGGCCCTGACCACATCCCCGCGAATCGCTGGGAGAACACGCGTGAACATCACCTACGACTTTCACGACAAGACCGCCTTCGTCACCGGCGCCGCCGGCGGTATCGGCCGTGCCACCGCCCTCGCCTTCGCCCGCGCGGGCGCCCGGGTCGCCCTCGCCGACCTGGCCGGCGACGGCCTGCAGGAGACCGCCCGCCTCATCGACGCGGCCAGCGGCGAAGCGCTCACCCTCACCTGTGACGTCACCAGTGAAGAAGACGTCCAGGCCGCAGTAGACCGGACCGTCGAACGCTTCGGAAGCCTGGACGCGGCCTTCAACAACGCCGGCGTCGAACAGCCCGTCCAGCCCGCCGCCGACACCGCCAAGGACGACTGGGACCGCATCCTCGGCGTCAGCCTCACCGGGGCGTTCCTGTGCACCCGCGCCGAGATCCGGCAGATGCTCCGGCAGGACGGCGGCGGCGCCATCGTCAACGTGTCCTCGGGCGCCGGGGTCAAGGGCTTCAAGGGCCAGGCCGCCTACGCCGCCGCCAAACACGGGATCATCGGCTTCACCCGCTCCGCGGCCCTCGACCACGCCGCCGACGGCATCCGCCTCAACGCCGTCTGCCCCGGGATCATCGACACCGAGATGATCCGCCGCTTCGGCGACACCCGCCCCGGTGGACGCGAAGGGCTCATCGCCGACGAACCCGTCGGCCGGCTCGGCAAGCCCGAGGAGATCGCCTCCGCCGTGCTGTGGCTGTGTTCCGACGACGCCGCCTTCACCACCGGCACCGCGCTAGTCGTCGACGGCGGCCAGACCGTCTGACCACCCGGACCGTCTGACCGCCCAGACCGTCTGACCACCCGGACCGTACAAGGAGCCGCACCCGTGAACCCCACCTACGATTTCACCGGCCAGGCCGCCTTCGTCACCGGAGCCTCCTCCGGCATGGGCCTGGCCACCGCCCGCGCCTTCGCCCAGGCCGGCGCTGCCGTCGCCCTCGCCGACATCGACGAGACCGCCCTCACGGCCGCCATCAAGCAGCTCACCGACGATGGCCACCGGGCCATCGCGGTCATCTGCGACGTCACCGACGAGGACCAGGTCGCCGCCGCCGTCGACCACACCGTGGAAACCTTCGGCCGCCTCGACATGTCCTACAACAACGCCGGCATCATGCCTCCGCCCACCGACGCCGCCGACGAGAGCGCCGACCAGTTCGACCGGGTCCAGGCCATCAACCTGCGCGGCATCTGGGCGAGCATGAAGCACGAACTGCGCCACATGCGCACCCGGGAAAGCGGCGCGATCGTCAACTGCTCCTCCCTCGGCGGGCTCGTCGGCAACCCCGGCCGCGCCGCCTACCACGCCTCCAAGCACGGCGTGATCGGCCTGACCAAGAGCGCCGCCCTCGAATACGGATCCCGGGGCGTGCGCATCAACGCCGTCTGCCCCGGCACCATCAGCACCCCCATGGTCGACACCATGGTCGGCAAGGATGAACTCGACCGCGCCCAGGCCGCGGCGGGCCAGGCCATCGACCGGCTCGGCACCGCAGATGAGATCGCCCAAGCCGTCCTGTGGTTGTGCAGCCCCGGCGCCAGCTTCGTCACCGGCATCGCCCTCCCCGTCGACGGCGGCTACACCGCCCAGTGACGACCCTGTTCGCCTGGGGGAGTGGGGGACTGAGGGAGGGGGTGCGGCAGGCGAGAGCTCAGGGCGCTCGCGTGGCGGCTCCACCACGAAGATCACCCTGTCCGCCGACGGCCGGTGCCGCCCTCTCTCACCGGTCCTCACACCCGGAGTTTGCGGGGACAGGGCAGTTCGAGGCGGTGGTGCGGAGAGTCTCGGTACCCTGCGCCCGCCCGGGCAGACGCCGCACCCGACCCGGCGGTGTCAGCGCTGACAAGGCCGTCCCGCTCCCTCAGCAACCGCCGCTACCTGCGGAAACGCTCCCGGGCGCTCGCCGAAGGCCCGTCCGACGCCGGGCGGCGAAAAGGTTGGTGGGCGGGGCCGACGGAACCGGGTAACGTCTTTGTCATGTTCTTCCAGACGCCGATTGACGAGTGAGAGCGTGATGGGCCCCTGCTGACGTCCTTCGACGTCGCCGCCCGTCCCCCCACTGATGACTCCGTAGACCACTTTCATTACCGGGAGAACCCGTGACCGTGAGCAAGAACATCGACAATCCCGTGGGCATGGGCGGCGGCCAGCGCAAGAAGCTGTCCCGCGCCGAGCGGCAGAACAACGGTCCGCACCGCAACCTCGACCGCCAGGGTGCGGCCGACCAGAAGGCGGAGCTGGTGCGCAAGATGCGCGAGAAGGCAGGCGCAGCTGAGGGCGCCGGGCAGGCGGGCGACGACAGCGCACAGAGCTGACGCACCGCCGCCGCAGGGCGGCACCGCACGGGGCAGGGCCCGGACCACGAGGCGCGGCGACGCGTGGTCCGGGCCCTGCTGCCGTACCGGGCCCTGCTGCCGTACCGGGCCCTGCTGCCGTACCGGGCCTCTGCTGTCGCACCGGGCGCGGCCGGTCCCGCTCAGCTCTCGGTCGCCCCCCCGCGTCTCAGCCGACCACCCGGAGCAGCCGCACATTCAGCAGCCCCGTCACCTACACCACCCCGAGCGGCAGCAAGAGCGTCACCACCAGCGCCTTCCCCGTGCCCAACCCGGGGGACACCGCAGCTGGTGAAGGCACATCGTTGTGGGCGGTGTCAGTGACGAGCCTTGCGACCGACCGCTTCACCATCCGGACGCCGGACCGCTGCTGTCGGCGACGGTGATGTGCCGGCCGGCGATGTTGCCCTTCCACCGGCGTCAGGAATGCGACCGTCTCGGCGATCTCCCGCGGTAACCGAGCCGGCCCCGCGCGGGGCCGGCTCGGTCCAGCGGAACGAGTGTCGCGATCGCCTGGTCACCAGACTGGCCTCAAGCTCTCCGCATCGGCGTGATGATGGCCACCGGCGCCCTGCGGAAGGTCGCCGGACGCGTCGTTGAAACGGCTCACCTCTAAGTGACCGTGAGCACGATCTTGCCCTGGATGTGTCCTCGGGCGGCGCGTTCGTGCGCGGCTCGGGCATCCGCGAGCGGGAACGTGCTGTCGATCGCGACGCTGACCGTACCCGCGTCGAGCAGGCGCCCCAGTTCGGCAAGCTGCGCGCCGTTCGAGCGGACCTGGGCGCTCGAGACCGTGACGCCCAGCTTCGCGGTCTCTCCTTCATCGAAGTCGCCGGGGAGGACGGCGAACTGGGCGCCGCCGCGCCTCAGCGTACGCAGGAAGCGTTTGCTGTCGGGGCCCCCCACGGTGTCGAGAACAAGGTCGGCGTCGCGTACGAGTTCCTCGGGACGACTCTTGGTGTAGTCGATGAACCGGTCGGCGCCGAGCTCGCGCAGGAACGATTCATGCGCGCCCGATGCCACCGCGATGACTCGCGCACCCTTCCACTTCGCCAGTTGCAGTGCGAAGTGCCCCACGCCGCCCGCGGCGCCGTTGATGAGCACCGTCGTTTCGGCGTCGAGTGCCGTCGGACGATGCCGCGCCTCCTGGAAGGGTGAGGGGTGATCGTGTCCGGCCTCGATCAAGAACTGCCACGCGGTGAGCCCGGCCATGGGCGCCCCGGCGGCGTGCACGTGGTCGAGGCCGGCCGGCTTGCGTGCGAGGTCCGGCGCGGGCGCGGCCACGTACTCGGCATATGCGCTGCCGTCGAAGCCGGGAAAACGCAGAAGACCGAAGACTTCATCCCCTACGGCGAGGCTGTCCACGTCCGCCGCGACGGCCTCGACGACGCCCGACACGTCCGTCCCCGGAATCAATGGCAGGCTGACCGTCGATTCCGTCTCCCCGGGCATCCTGGTCAGCCCGCCGCGCAGGTACCAGTCCGGAGGATTGATGCCGGCCGCGTGCACGCGAACGAGCACCTCGCCCGGCCCCGGCTCGGGGACCGGCACCTCGTCGTAACGCAGAACGTCAGGGCCGCCGTGCTCATGGAGCCGGACCGCCCTCATCGTGGGTAACGGCATCGTCTTCTCCTGCCCCCGTTGCGGGATAGCCTTATCCGGATCAGCGGTCCATATAAGTGGACCACTGATCCGAATATATGGACCACTGATCCGGATAGTCAAGGGGAACCGATGCGGGCCGACGCCAGGAAGAACCGCGACCACGTGCTCGCAGTCGCGGGCACCGCCATCACCGAGCAAGGCGTCGACGTGTCACTGCGCGACATCGCGCGCAGGGCCGATGTCGGGCTCGCGACGCTGCTGCGTCACTTCCCGACGCGCGAGGCGCTGCTCGAGGCTCTGCTCCGCACGAGCTTCGACGAACTGACGGCAAGGGCAGGCCAGGCCGAGACAGCGAGCTCGCCCGAAGACGCTCTCGTATCGTGGCTACGCGACTGCGTCGCGTGGACGACCGAATACCGGGGCGTGACCGTGCTGATGGCAGCCGCCATCGAGGACCCCGAATCCGCACTCCACGCTTCGTGCGTCACCCTGCGCGCAGCCGGTGCGCGGCTCCTCACCCGCGCCCAGGCCGCGGGCGTGGCGCGCAGCGATATCGACGGCACCGATGTGTTTGCGCTGATAGCCATGCTCGCCTGGCTCGGCGATCAACCCTCGCTCGCGCCACGCGCCGACCGCCTCTTCGATGTCGTCGCGAGCGCGATCCTGAGCGCCGGGAGCAGCCATGCCCAAGAAGAACGCAGTCCTCGGACCCGCAGCTGACATGGCCACACGCTGACAGACCCGGGGGAGAACCTCCGCCGATCTTGTACACGAGCCCCGGTGGAGCCGGCGGTCCCCGGCCGGCCGGCGGGGGCGCTGACGCACCCTCGCCGGTGGTGTTCACACGTGTGACGGGCTCAGCCGAGGGTCCACCGCTGGTTGGCTCCTCCGGTACAGGTCCACAGGATCAGCTTGGTGCCGTTGGCGGTTGCCGCGTGGGAGGCGTCGAGGCAGAGGTGGGAGAGGCCGTTGGTGAGGGTGCCGTCGGAGCTGGCGGTCCACTTCTGGTTGCTGCCGCCTGTGCAGTCCCAGATGATGACCTTGGTGCCGTCGGTGGTGCCGCTGTTGTCGGCGTCCAGGCACTTGTTGCCGTAGACGAGCAGCTCGCCGCGCGAGGTCCTCGTGAAGGTCTGGTTGTGGCCGCCGGAGCAGTCCCAGATCTGCGCCTGGGTGCCGGTGATGTAGGTGTTCTTGTCCATGTCCACGCAGCGGCGCGAGGCGGAGCCGACGAGGGCGGCGCCGTCGGTGCCGGGGATGTCCTGGACCCGCACGGCGTCGATGTCGGGTGCCGCGCTGCCGGATACGGTGGCGAATCCGGCCGTGTTGGTGCCCTTGGCCAGGTGTGCCAGCACGGAGACGGTGCGGTAGGTGGTGGCCGAGCCGGTCGGCGGGAAGGCCACGACGTAGGTGAACTGGCCGTTGACCTGGAAGGTGGCCCTGCGGGCCGTGCTGCCGCCGTTGGCGTAGGTGATGTCGACCAGTTTGGTGCCCGCCGTGGCGGCGGTGACGCCGGCGAAGGTCGGGGTGGTGGCGGGAGTGGTGTCCTCGTAGGTCCTTGCGGAGGCCTCGGTGCCGGAGACGGTCAGCAGCACCGCGTCGTTGGCCGGCACGGAGGTGGTGTAGCCGGTGGCGAACGTACCGGCATCGGTGCGGGTCCAGGCGTTGCGCACGGTGGCGGAGGCCGGCGTCAGGCCGAGGTCGGCCCATCGGACGGTGATGTTCGCGGCGGAAGC
Organism: Streptomyces sp. CB00455; assembly: GCF_001905445.1. Taxonomy (GTDB): domain Bacteria; phylum Actinomycetota; class Actinomycetes; order Streptomycetales; family Streptomycetaceae; genus Streptomyces. The sequence continues at coordinate 234,447 of NZ_LIVQ01000007.1, forward strand.
GGTGCGGTTGAGCAGCATCACTGCCCGCTTGCCGGAGCCGGAGAGCACCTTCCCGTACACCTGTAGATTGCGCGTGTCTTCGGAGACCTTCACGCCCTGCAGTCCGCGCGGGTCCTGGTCGATGGCGAGGACCTCGGGGCTGGTGAGGATGTCACGCGTCTCGGCGCTCATCGTGGCCAGGTTGTTGCCGGCCAGCAGCGGGGCGCCGGCGATCGACCACAGGCTCATGTGCAGCCGGCTGCGCTGGGCGGTCATGCCGTTCAAGCCGACCATCAGCATGTCGGGGTCGTTGTAGTAGCCGGTGTGCTGGGCGGCGGGGTGCAGGGCCTGGTCGAAGTTGCGGTACATCTTCGTCAGCCCCGGCGTCTCCTTGTAGAAGAGAAGGTCGTCGCTCGTGCGCCACAGGTCGCCGTGGCCGCTCGCCCAGTTCCAGGACAGTCCGGTGCCCCACTCGCAGAAGGACAGCACCAGCTTGCGGCCGGTGACCGCCGACGCGGCGTCATTCGCGGCGGCGATCTGCTTGTACTGGGTCTCCTGGTCCAGGCCCTCCACACGGCCGCCGCACCAGTCGATCTTCACGTAGTCGAAGCCCCAGCGCTGGAAGGTCTCCAGGTCCTGCCGGTAGTGGCCCTCCATACCGGTGTTGGGGGCGGCCGGCCTGGTGGTGGGGTAGTAGTAGCCGCAGCCCTGCTTCCCGGCGTCCGTGTAGATGCCGGCCTTCAGTCCCTTGCTGTGGATGTAGTCGGCGGTCGCCTTCATGCCGCCCGGCCACAGTTTCTCGTCCACGACGATGTTGCCGTTCGTGTCGCGGGCGCCTTGCCACCAGCCGTCGTCGAGGTTGACGTACTTGTAGCCGGCCGCCGCCATGCCGGAGGAGAGCAGAGCATCGGCCTGCTGCTTGACCACGCTGGAATCCATGCTGCTGAAGAAGGTGTTCCAGGATGCCCAGCCCATCGGCGGGGGTGTGACGTCGATCTGGCTGGTGCTCACGGCGGCCGACGCGGCGGGCAGGGGAGTCGGCTCCTGCCGGTCGACGGTCGCCAGACCCACGACGGCGAGTCCGAAGGCAAGGGTCTGGGCGGTGATGCGTCTGATCCATTGTCGGGGAGCGGTGTGGGGCATGCGGCTCTCCAGAGGGGGAGGGGGAAGAGTACTGATCAGCTGTGGAGCGTCAGTAGACGATGGAGAACGTCGCGTCCGCTCGGTCGGTGGGGGTGGCGATCGGGTCGATGCGCAGGACGTAGCCGGAATGCCTGATGTAGCGGGTCGGCACGTTGTGGGAACGGAAGGACGTCCAGGCGGAGTCGGCCAGGCCGGCCTCCTTGTGGAAGGTGGCGTCCTGGGCGAACGTGCTGGTGCCGTTGTTCGCGTCCAGCCTCAGTTGGTAGCTGTAATGCCGCAGGTAGCGTGTCGGCTGGTTGACCGACTGGAAGGACACCCCGGAGCGGTCGGCGAGACCGGGCACGATCCTCCACTGGGAGTCGGTGTACGGGTCGAAGGGGTACGGGTCGATGCGGCCGATGGAGTCGGAGTGCCGGACGAAACGCCCCGGGTGGTTGTAGGACTTGATCCTGTTCCAGACCGGGGCGCCCCACTTCGCGACCAGGTTCTCGTACACGGTCGAGGTGATCGGCTGGATGCCGCAGTGCTTGGAATTGAGCGGCTGGGTGTAGAGGCGCTGGTCGAGCGCGGTCCAGGTGCCTGCCGACAGGTCCGTGGACCGCCAGGCGTAGAAGACGCCGTTGGGGGTGTAGGTGTCGCCCCACAGGTACCAGGCGGTGGACGTGTTGGACTTGACCAGCGTCGGGGCCTCGGTTCCGCCGTGTGAGACGGCGGTGCTGAACGGCGTGAAGCTGCCCGGGTTCAGCGAGGTGGACCTGGCGCCGACAAGGGTCCCGTTCTTCTTGAAGTACAGGTAGTTGACACCGTTCACGCCGACGGCCATGTCGCCGTCGATCACGTCGTACCCGGGATCGAAGAAGACCTGGGGGCCGGAGGCGGTGATGAAGTCAGTCGTGTAGTTGACCATGATGACGTTGTGGCCGCTGGCGTTGACGGCGGAGTAGATGAGCGCGTACTGACCGCGGCTCGCATCCCAGAACGCCTCGGGCGCCCAGCTGTGGGTGTTCATGTCGTGCAGCTTCAGCCGGTGATAGCCGGTGAAGGTGCGCAGATCGGTGGAGTTCCACACGTGGACGTACTGGCTGACGTAGTTCCAGTCGGTCCCCATGAGGTCGGTGGCCAGCACGACGAAGGTGCCGTCCTGCTTGCGCAGGATGAACGGGTCGCGCAGTCCGAGCGAGCCTTCGGTGGGAGTGACCACGGGGTTGTTCTGGTTCAGCGGCATCCACTGCAGACCGTCCCGGCTGACTGCCAGGTGGAGTCCGTAGTTGGCCTCCAGCATGGTGGTGGATTCTGTGAAGTAGGCCATGACGTAAGCAGAGTCCGCAGCGTGGGCAGCGCCTGCCCCCAAGGTCAGATTGGCGGTCATCGCCGCCAGCGGGATGCCGCCGGCCATGCCGAGGAACCGTCGGCGTGACGGCCGAAAGCCAGTCGGGGAACCTGTGTTCATCTGCTCTCCAAGGAAGAAGTGCGCGGCGGACGAGGACCGCTGCGCGTTCGGCGTATCGGACGGGGTTCGGTGATTCGGTCAGGAGCGAGAAGTGGGACAACGTTGGTCGAACGGTTCTGGCGTTTCACGGTGGATGTGTGTGACTGCGGCGCGGGGCGGACCACTCCGTCGTGACCGCATCTCCGCCGTTCAGGCGAGGGCCCGCCTGTCCGTGCGGGCGGGCCAGGGGCGGCCGCACGGCGCGGCCGCGCGAGGACAAGGGAGTCCTCGTCACCGGAGGGTCCAGCGCTGGGTGGACGCGCCGTTGCAGTTCCCCAGGACGCTCTGGGCGCCGTTCCCGGTGCCGCCGTTGTACGTGTCGAGGCACAGGCCGGACGGGACGCTGGTGATGGTGCCGTTGGCGTTGACGTTCCAGCGCTGGTTCTGCCGGCCGTGGCAGGCCCAGATGACGACCCGGGTGCCGGCGGACGTTCCCGAGGCCTCGGCGTCCAGGCACTTGTTGCTGTACACGCGCAGTTCGCCGGCGTCGGTGCGCGCCCACTTCTGACCGGGCCGGTCGGCGCAGTCCCACGGATGGGCCTGGGCGCCGCTGGTCTGCGACGAGTTCACCACGTCCAGGCAGCGGCCGGAGGCGGCGCCGACGATCTGCTCGCCGCTCGGCGGAGTGGTCGTGCCGCCGGGCGGCACGTACGGGCACTTGGTCTGGGACCGGGAGACTTCTCTGCTGTCCGCCGGCGACGGGCACAGGAACTGGGTATAGCGCGTGTCATTGTCGAGGAAGATCTTGAGCCAGGGGATCGCGCGGCGCGTCACGTGGGAATTGCCCCAGGTGGGGAAGCCGTGGCCGCCGCTGGTGAGCTCGATGTAGGCGCTCTGCGTGGCGGCCGGCATGCCGCTGTAGAGCCCGTCGAGGTAGGAGGGGGTGACCGTACCGTCGTCCCGCGCGCCCATGATCATCGTGGGCACGCGCAGGCTGGACAGGTTCTGCGAGGGGGAGAAGGGAGCGAGAGGCACCGCGGCCTTCAGTGAGGGCCGCCGTTCGGCCGCGCTGATGGCGCCGCCACCGCCCATGGAATGGCCTATTACACCCAGCCGGTTGGGGTCGACGCGGTCGTGCACCGGGCTCTTTCGGGTGAGGTAATCCAGCGCGGCGAGCAGCTGGGTGCCGCGGGCGGTGTCGTAGTCGTTGGGGCTGTTGGTGTCGATGCCGATGACGACGAACCCGAAGGACGCGAGCCATGGCCCCATCCACGCGCCTTCGGCAGACCACCGGGCGGTGTAACCGGGCACGGCTGCGACCGCACCCCACGTGCCCAGAGAGGTGTCCGTCGGGTAGTAGATCTTCCCGCCGTTGAAGCCGTTGCCGGGCGGCACGGTCACCTCCGCCGTCGCGAACGTGCCCCGCTGGGCCGCGACACTGCTCACCGTGGGAGCGGGACCCCGCTCGTACGGGTTGGCCGCGGCCGACGATGATTGGGCCGGCGCCGGCTGGATCGCCACCAGTGCGGTGAGCAGGCCGGTCACGGCCGCGACCACGGCCGCCTTCAACGTGACCGTCCTGCTCCTTCCGCTCCTCCTGCTGGATCTCGGCGGGCGGGTGGCGGCGCCGCCGGACGCCGGGACGCCGGTGATGCTCGGGTGCATCGTCCTGTTCCTCCATGCCTGTGTGGTGGTTGCGGGCGTTGCGCCGGACGGACGGCCGTTTGTGAATGGCGTGCGCATGACAGACGCTGGGTCGAGGGCGCGTCAGTGGTGGAGTCGGGCCACGGCCGGGGGATGGTGCCCGTGGCGCCGGCGGGGAAGATGGCTGACCGAGAACCCCGAGAACCCGAGGGCGGCGAAAGGGCTGGACCGGTGACGACACCGTCCGCCTCGCCAGGGAACTTCGCGCCCACGGCGTCGACCTCCTCGACCTCCTCGACGTCTCCACAAGCGACATGGTCCGCGGCGCCGAGGTCGCCACCGGGCCGGACTACCGGGTGTTCTCGCCGACAAGGCCCGCAACGAGCCCGGCATCCCCGCCGCCACGGCCGGCATCATCACCGTGCCGCAGCGCCGAGACGATCACTGCCTCCGACCAGGCGAAGCGGTCTTCTCGGCCGTGGTCTCCTCCGCAACCCCTACCGGGCCCACCTCACCCCGCTCGCTCTCGACACCGAGCTGAGCTGACCCGTCCCGTTCGGCTACGGGTTAAGCGGGAACTGTTCGATACCAGTCCAGAACGGGCCATCTGCGCCTCACAGTGGGGTGGATGTTAGCGCTCACATGGAATGGGCCGAACTTAAGCTGATCCAAATGGTCCGTCAAGAGCCCACCCGGCCTGCCATCCCGGAGTGCACAGCTACACACCCACTACCTGGAAGTCTGCACACGGCGAGATACTGAACTCCTTGTCCGAGAGCGTCGAGACCGAGTCACGGACGCAGAAGGCCGCAACCGGGCCTGAGCACCAGGCCGGATGGCCCGGCAGCGCGGCGTACCACGCACCGGCGGAACGCCGAAGGCATACCAGGAACCGGCAGGGCCCGTGCAGTGGGGCGCGGGACGGCGGGACACTGCGGCACGGCGGAACACCGCGGCACGGCACGCAGGCCGCACGCGCCCATCCCGCGCGGAATCCTGGCGCAGGCGGTCCTCACGCGAACCGCCTGCGCCTTGTTACCGAGCCCCGGTCAGTACGCGGTGGGCCAGCCGCCGCTCCAATTCAGCCGGTTGATACCGAGCTTGGGCGCGCCGTTGTCACTGCCGTCGTAGTAGTGGTAGACGATCAGGTCCCCGTCGGTGTCGGGCATGATGTCCTGCCCGCCGGGGCCGATGACGGATCCCTGTGACGCCATGACCACGGTGCCGCCGTTGTTGTTCATCGCGACGCCGTTGCGGTCGTAGTAGGGCCCGGTGGGGCTGGTGGCCCGGCCAACCTTGATCTTGTAGGTGGAGGCGGTACCGCTGCAGCAGGTGTCGTACGAGGCGAAGAGGTAGTAGTACCCGTTTCGTTTGACCACGGTCGGGCCCTCGACCGCCTTCGTCCCCGTGGGACGCGAGGCGAGCGAGTGGCGGGTGGTGTCCCCGGAGTACTGCTTGCCGGTCGCCGGGTCGAGCCGGATCATCTTGATACCGCTCCACCAGGAACCGAAGGCCAGCCACCACTTGCCGTCGTCGTCGACGAACAGGTCGGGGTCGATGGCGTTGTAGTCGCTCCTGGACGTGGAGGAGTAGACGATGCCCTGGTCCTTCCAGCTGCCCGGCGTCCCGGTCGTGGAGGTGGCGAGGCCGATGGCCGAGTTGGTGGTTCCGAATCCGGAAACGGCGTAGTACATCAGGTACCGGCCGCCGTGATAGGAGACGTCGGGTGCCCACGGATCGTTCTCGGGCGAGTAGCGAGACCACCAACGGGGCGGCGAGGAGAACGCGTTGCCGTTCCGGCTGAAGGCGACACGGTCGGTGGAGGTGCGGAACTCCAGGTAGCCGTGGGTGGAATGGAGCAGGTAACGCCCGTCCGGCGCGCGGAGCATGGTCGGGTCGTGGACGATGACGTCGCCGGTGACCCTCCCGGGTCCGGGGTAGGCGGACGCGGTCGACGGCATGAGGGCCAGCATGACGGCGGCGGGCAGGGCGAGGAACGAAGATCTGCGCAGAGTGCGGCTCACGCGCTTCTCCTTCGAGTAGAGATGGACATGACCTTCTGTGTCGTCTCGATGGCTTTCCCGCCCCGGTAGACCCTGAAGGAGACGCTTTTCCGGGTCGACGCCGAACAACGCCAGGTGACGAGCGTTCCGCCGTCCGTGAGTACCGCGACCAGCCCGCGGTCGAGGCGCTCCCCGATCCGGGCGGCGGCCAAGGCCTTCGTCTCTTTGTTGGCGGGTGCGGGTAGCACGTCGACGAGAGCCCCCGTGAGGAGGCGGCCCCTGCGGCGACGGTGCGTTGCGGGATGGGCAGGGGACAGCGGGACCTCACAGATCGGTGGCAGTGACACCAGCTGGTTGCCGCGGCGGCGCGAAAGGTTGCCGCTTCAACGCTCCGATTCCCGGCGTACAGGATGCGAGTGGCTGCCGACTCGTGCGCCATACGACCGTTGGGCATGCCGGTGACGTGCAACCGGGTCGGGGGCTTCGCAGCGAGCTGGTCCCCCAGATCCTGGAGCATGGTGCCTGTAGCCTGCGCTCATCCGAAGTAGCAGGTGCCGAAGAGGAGCAGTTTTGTTACGACTTGAGGCCGTCGGGAAGCGCTACGGCAGAGGGCGCTGGATCCTCCAGGATGTTGACGTGCTAGCTTCCCCAGGTGAGATCGTGGCCTTCACGGGCGGGAACGGGTCCGGGAAATCGACATTGCTGAGGATCGCGGTGGGGCTGTCCCGGCCGACGCGCGGCACCGTGACCGGGAGGCCCGCGGCCGTCGGCTACGTCCCGGACCGTTTCTCTCCCAACGAGAGCATGTCCGCGGTGGCGTACCTGACGCACATGGGCAGGGTGCGCGGGCTGGCCACGCCGGCCGCAGTGCGGTGTGCGCATGCCTTGCTGGACCGACTCTCCCTCATCGGGGGCAAAGCCGCCCCGCTGCGCAGCCTGTCCAAGGGCAACGCGCAGAAAGTCGCGCTCGCCCAGGCCGTGATGGTTGATCCGGGCCTGCTCGTTCTCGACGAGCCGTGGTCGGGCCTGGACGCCGATGCTCACGGGGTCCTGGCCGAGATCATGTCCGAGGTGGCGGGCGCCGGCGGCACCGTACTGTTCACCGATCACCGGGAATCGGTCACCCGCGCACGCGCCACGCGGACCTATGCCGTCGACCGCGGGCGGGTGACGCTGGGTGCGGCCAAGGCTGAGGCGCCGCCGGCGCTCCGTCCCATGGCCGACGTCGTTCTTGCCGTTCCCGCCCGGGGGCCCGGGCCCGGCGCCCTGGCCTGGGAGGAATTGGACGGCGTGCTCTCCGTGCACCCGGAGTCCACAGGAGTCACTTTGCGGGTCGACCGGGAGTGGGTGGACTCCGTGCTGTTCACCGCCCTGAAGTACGGCTGGTCCGTCGTAAGGGTGGCCGAGGCATCCGTGGCCGGCTATCGAACGCACACCGTCACGGACGGGGACGGGCATTGATCGCGCTCATCCGCTACACGTTCGCCACTGCGCTCCACACCCAGCGCTATCTCGCACCGGTGCTGTTGTTCACGGGACTCATGGGTGTGCTGACCGTCAACGGCAGTGGCTCGCTCCCCCCGGCCTACGCCTCTTCCGCCGGAGCCCTGTTCGTCTGCTCGACCTGGCTGACCGTCGCGCTGATGAGTCTCGATGACACGGCACAACGGGCGATCATGGTGGTCGCCGCGGGCCGATCCCTCAGCGTTCTCCTCGCGGCCATTGGCACAACTCTCCTGAGCTGCCTCGTCCTGATGGTCTTCGGCCTGTTCTTCCCTTTGTGGATGGGCAGTTACGACGTGCGGCCGGTCGACTTCCTGCTGGGCACGGAGGCCCAGCTCACCTGCGCACTCGCCGGCATCGCGATCGGCGTGCTGTGTTCCCGGCTGGTCTTCAGGCGCCAGGGGTACGCCCTGGCCGCGGCGATCGCCCTGGTGATGGTCACCGTCTTCACCAAGAACCTGCCGCCGGTGAACCAGCTGTTCCGACTCATGGCGACGTCGTCGAACTCCGGAGACCTCCTCGCACCCGCCGGCCGCATGCTCGTCGTCTCCGCCGTCGTCCTTGCCGCGTTCACGGCGCTCACGCAATACATCGCCACGCGCAAGGACTGAAACCCCCGCAAACTGCCGTCGGCCACCGTTTGCTCCGCGAAACTCCGGCCGCAGGCATCACGTGGCGGTAGCCTCCGCTGCAAGGGGGTGCTGGGGGATGCGGCACGTGGGAAGAACGGTGGCGATCTGCCTGGCGGCGGCGGTGACAGCCGTGGTCGCCGTGCTGGCTTCGCTCGCGGCCAACGCCGCGACCGCGCAGGACCGTTGGCCTGGCGTGCTCGACAACGTCCGTGCCGCTCCCTGGCCCTGGGTCGGCTGGCTCGGAGCCGGGGCGGTGGCCCTGGCCGTGACCGCCGCCCTGCTCGGCCGTGAGCCCTCTGGGGGCGCCCAGGACCCGCCGCCGCCCGGCCCGCCCGCTGTCCCGGCCTGGGTGGTGGGACGCGCGGAGACCCGCCTGGCCGTCGCCGCCGTCTGCGGGCGCGGCGCCGGCGCGGTGGGGATCACGACCGCCCTCGAAGGGGCCGGCGGCTTCGGCAAGACGACCCTCGCCACGCTCGTATGCGCCAACCGGCGGGTCCGTCGCCGTTTCCGCGGCCGCGTCTACACCGTCACCATCGGACGGGACGTGCGCGCCCGCGCCGCGATCGCGGCCAAGGTCGTGGAGACCACGGCCTTCATCACCGGCGACTCCACGGCCTTCGAAGACCCCGACCGCGCCGGCGACCACCTGGGGCGGTTGTTGGACCACCGGCCGCGCACGCTGCTGGTCCTGGACGACGTGTGGGAACCGGAACAACTGGCCCCCTTCCTGCGCGGCGGGCGGAACTGCGTACGGCTCGTCACGACCCGCGTGCCGGCCGTCCTGCCCGATGGCGCCGCGCGGCTGCGGGTGGACGAGATGACCTCGGACCAGGCCCGTGCGGTCCTGACCAGGGATCTGCCCGACCTGCCGGAGGAGACGGTCGGCGGGCTGCTGCGCGCCACCGGCCGGTGGGCGCTCCTGCTGCGGCTGACGAATCGTCTGATCGTCCGCCGCACTTCGACCGGCGCCGACCCGGCGACGGCGGCCGCCGAGGCACTGGAGGATCTGCGAACCGGGGGCCCGGCCGTCGGCGAGACCCAGGCCGGGCAACTCGACCTGGATGAACCCGTCCGCCGTTCCCGGGCCGTACGGGCGACCGTCGAGGCGGCGACGACCCTGCTCCCGGCCGGCGGAGCCCGACGGCTCGCCGAACTGGGCGTCTTCGTGGAGGACGAGTCCATCCCCGTACCGCTCGTGGTGCGGCTGTGGGAGGCCACCGCCGGCCTTGCCGAGGCACGCTCCCGGGACCTGTGCGCGGATCTCGACCGGCTCTCCCTCGTGACGCTGTCGTCCGGGGACGGCGGCCGGATCACCCTCCACGACGTGCTGCGCGACTACCTGCGCGGCGAACTGGGCGCCACCGCGCTGCGCGAGCTGAACGCCGCCCTGGTGGAGTCGGCCCTGGGGACCGCCGCCCTCCCCGCCGCCGACGTGGCCGGGACGCTTCGGGTTGCGGCCGCGGACGGTTACCTGCTGGACCACCTGATCGAGCACCTCATGGCGGCGGGGGAGAGCGCCCGGGCCGAACGGATCGCGGGGGACCTCCGGTGGGTGGAGACCCGCCTCCACCAGCGCGGTCCGTCCGCGCCCTGGAACGACCTCGCCCGCATCCCCACGGAGGGCGCCGCCACCCTGGCCCGTGACCTCAGCCGGATCGCCCACCTGCTCACCCCCGTCGAGCCCGCCCGGATCCTGACCGCCGTGCTGCACAGCCGCCTGGCCGGCCTCGCCCACTGGGACCGGCAGATATCCGTACGCCAGGCCACCGACCCCGGCCTGCGCCCGCTGCTCACCAACCACTGGCCGCTGCCCGACACACCGGACCCCGCGCTGCTGCGCAGCCTCACCGGGCCGGAAGATCCCGCCCACGCCGTGCTCACGATGGCGGCAGGACCGGGCGGAGCCTGGGTGGCCACGGGCGACATCACGGGCGAGCTGGTCGTCCGGGAGCCCCGCACGGGAACCGTACTGGCCCGCCATCGGTACCCCGGCGGCGTGTCGGCCGTGGTGACCGATCCGGCCGGCGGGTCGCTCATCGTCGCTTCGGGCCGGACGGTGCTGCGGGTGGACCCGCTGCGCCCGCAAGACGCCGTGCCCCTCGTCACCGCCGCCGAAGGAGTGAACCTCGTGGCGGTGGCCCCGGACGGCAGCTGGTACGCCGAGCAGGCGTCCAACGGACATGTGCGCGTGGAGGATCAGGATCCGGCGACTCGCCTGACTTCCGGTAGATCGGCTGGCGTCAGCCTGAAAGACACGCTCGCCGCCTCGTCGGACGGCCGACTGCTGGCGGCGTCCGACGCGGGCGGACGGATGACGCTGTGGGACACGGGATCACCCCGGCCCGTGACGCGTATCCAGGCGAGCCGCACGTCCCCGTGCACCGCGGCCTTCTCTCCGGACGGGGCCTTCCTGGTCTCCGCGGACGAGCGGGGCGTCGTCCGCCGGTGGCCGGTCTCCGGTCAACTCCCCGGGGAGCTCGGCGTAGACGCCTCCCACCTCGTCACCCGCGCCGCCGGTCCGGTGCGACGGCTGGCCGTCGCACCGGACGGCTCCTGGTGCGCGACCGCCGGCAGCGACGGGCCGGTGCGCCTGTGGGACCTGCCCGACGGCCGCCCCCGCGCGGTACTGACGGGCCACACCAACACCGTCCGCGCCCTCGCGATCTCACCCGACGGCTCCTGGCTCGCCGCCGTGGGGCAGTTCGGCGGACTGCGGGTGTGGGAGACGACGGACGGGCGGCCGGTGACCGGGGCCGACGGCCACCAGAACCGGAAGGTGACCGCCGTCGCCTACGCACCGGACGGCGCCCGCGTCGCCTCGGTGGCGCACTACGACGGTGCGGTGCTGCTGCACCGGGCGGAGGACGGCGTGGTGGCGGCGAGACTCGCCGACGACGGCTATACAGCAGCGCCGATCTGCTTCGCCCCGGACGGGTCCTGGCTGGCGTGTGGCGGCAGGGGTGACACGCTGGCGATATGGGACCCGGTATCCGGAAGCCGAAGGGCTCAGACTGACCACTACGGGCACGCCGTCGTCCATGCGGTGGCCAGCGCACCCGACGGCAGCCTGCTGGCGGCAGGCACGAACCGGGGGGTACGGCTGTGGGATCCCGTCTCGGGGGAGCCGCCGGAGATGCTCGACACCCTCAGCCAGGTGCACGCGGTCCTGTTCTCCCCGGACGGGTCCTGCCTGGTGACCGGTGAGGAGAACGGCGACGTGTGGATCTGGGACCTGTTCAGCCGGAGCCGGACCGCGCGGCTCAGGGGCGGCCGCGGGGCGGTGTGGGCGCTGTCCATGACCTCGGACGGCCGCTGGCTGTTCGGTGCGGGACACGACGGGACCGTACGCCTCTGGGACGCGCGCAGGGGTGCGTACCGGGGACTGAGCACCGGCAATGCCCGGCCCGTGCGGTCGGTGGCCATCTCCCCGGACGGGCGTTGGATCGCCTCGGTGGGTGACGACGCCACGGTGCGGATCTGGGACCGGACAGGGGGACAACTGGTGGCCGCGCAGCGGACGGAGGGCGCGCTGCACACGTGCAGCTGGCGCCCCGACGGCGGTGGACTCGCTATCGGCGGGGAGCGGGGGATGTACGTCTACGCGTTCCGGCCTGCTTAGGGCTGTCGCTTGATTGATCTCTCCGGCGAGCGCGGTGAGGCCGCCGAGCCGGATTGCGTGCAGATACCAGGAAGAAGCTGTCCGGCGGGATGCCGCGGACCGCCGGCTCGGCGCCAGGCGTTCACTCCAGCAGGCGAGGTCGGCGGCACTGGGGAAGCCGCTGCCGTCGCCGATGGTGCCGCACCCCCAGGGGTGCGGCCGGGCGCGGTGATCGCGGGCGCTCAGTGGTAGGCGTGGACGACGGCGTGGCCCTTGCCGCGGCCGATCATCCACTTGTTGACCGGGGTCGTGAGCAGGAAGGCGATCACGAAGCCGCCGAGCAGCGACGTCCAGAACAGGGTCTCGTTCAGGTGTGCGTCCATCGCACCGGGGACCAGGGCGATGATGCCGTTGTCGACGAGCTCCATGACGATGATGGAGACGGTGTCGGCGGCCAGGGCCACCTTGACCGCGGTCTTGAAGTCCAGGCCGGCCTTGCGGACCGCGAAGAGGGTCAGCGAATAGCCGAAGACGAACGCCAGGACGATCGCCAGGACCATCGTCTGGACGTTGCCCCACATCAGGGCAGTGCCGATAGCCATGCCGAGAATCTCGCCGATGGCGCAACCGGTCAGGCAGTGCAGCGTCGCCTTCGCGGCTGCCCCCCAGGTCACCTGGCCCGTCTGGTGCCCGCCGTGTCCCGCGTGCGCCTGGTGCGCGCTGTGGTCGTTCGCGGCGGCTGTGTGGTGTGCGCTGTGGTCCATGCCCGTCATCCCCAATCCCGTCCAGTGTGACTCCGCTCCAGCGGACCCACATCACAACCTTATACCCCCCCAGGGTATTCCGCGAGGTGTTGAGCCCGGCAGAAAGCGGAGGGGGGTGGGCGGGCATTCAGCCCGCCCACCCCCCTCCGGCCGGCTGGGTCAGCTCTTGCCGAGCAGGTCGTTCATCCGGGTGATCTCGGCGGTCTGCGAAGTGATGATCGCGGCCGCCATCGTCTTGGCCTCAGGGAAAGAACCGTCGGCCTTCTCCGTCTTCGCCATCGCCACCGCGCCCGTGTGGTGCTTGATCATGAGCTGCATGAAGGCGGTGTCGAAGGCCTTGCCGGACGTCTTCCTCAGGTTGTCCATCTCCTCGGGCGTCATCATTGCGCCGTCGGCCCCGTGCATGGAGTGGTCCATGGCGTCCTCGGCGGCAACCTGCTCACCCCAGGAGGTCAGCCAGCCGGAGAGGGTCTTGATCTCCGGGTCCTGGGCCTTCTCGATCTCCTCGGCGAGCTTCTTGACCTCAGCGGACTCTGCCCTGGTAGGAGCGAGGCCGGCCATCTCCACGGCCTGATGGTGGTGGGGAATCATGCCCTTGGCGAACGCGACGTCGGCCGCGTTGTGCTGCCCCTGGGAGGTCGGAGCGGACGGGGACGCCGACGGCGACGACGGACCGTGACCGCTGTGCCCGGCGGAGGTGTCGTCGCTCGACCCGCACGCGGCGAGCACGAGGGATGCGGCGCCCGCGGCGACGACGAGGGCGGTCCGGTGGATGAGGTTCTTGTGCATGGTGGTGCGACTCCTTGATGCGCCGGCCCGAGCGGGCAGGCGCCGATACAGAAAGGGGGACGTGCCGGAGCACGGCAGCCCCCGCCGGCCAAGCCGGGGCGAGGAGGTGCCGCGCGGGCGGTCCTATATCCGCAGGAGTTGCAGCTCGGCGAGATCGGGCGGCGCCCGCCCGCCCTCCGGGATCCCTGCCGCCCTGCCGGGCAGCGCCACAGGCACGGGCCCGGCATCGAGAGCTGCGGCCAGGACGGGAGGCGCGTACGCGGCGCCGACACCGGCCGCCGCACACGTGGCATCCGCATGGTCCGCGTGGCCCATCCCGCCATCAGTGTGCGAGCAGTGACCCGCCACCTGCTGGTCGGCTTCTTCGTGGACCATCGCGACGACGTGGCCACCGGCGGCCGTCGGCGCCTTCGCGGGAGCGGGGCCCGGCCCGAGGCCGTGCATCGCCAGCACACCGGCCAGCACCGCCAGCACCAGCAGCACGAACCCACGCCCGGCAGGGCGACGGGTCGACGGCTGCATCGTGCTGGTCACGCGGTCATCGTACGATCCCGCCCGGCCACTTCGCTTCTCCCTGCCGGCTGGGATTCACCTGCCCCTGGGGATCGCCGGGGCACGGCCGCGTGATCTGCAAGCCGGCAGTCGGCGTGTATCACGACCCTGCGGACCCGTCCCGCCGCTGGGCCGCCGCGCTGCTCCACCTCGCGCCGGCGGTCCGTCCGCGCCGCCCGCCGCCCGGCCGCCTCCCGCGCCGCCGAATGGCGGACGCGGCTTCTGGCACTGCCGGAGGCCCGTCGGCGCCGACCGCACTGGTGCTGTGCCTGATCGCATCGATCTGCACGACCGCCGTCTCATCCACGACCGCGGTCTCATCCGGATTGTCCACCCGGCGAACGGAGAGCGGGCAGACCTGATGGAGGCCACCGAGGCCGGCCACGCTCCTCCGAGTTGAGTGTTTTGCCGGGGCGGGCCTGGTCGGGGCGCCCCAGCGTCGGGAGGTTGCGGGTCAGTCCCGCATGATCATGATGCGGTTCTCGTTGAAGTGCTGCCAGTCCGCCACGAGGTGGAACCGTTCGTGGTTCTTCAGGTCGTCGAGGTTCACCTGCTTGCGGGGGGTGCCGCGCTCGACCCGGGCCTCGTTCTCCTGGATCATTCGGCCGAGCACGTACCGGACGTCGTCCTCCCTGAGCTTCGACGCCTGGGCCAGCCGGTCGACAGAGGTGAAGACCTCGTCCGGCTGGCCCAGGACGTCCGTGAGGTAGTTGAGCAGCGTGCTCTCTGCGGGGCCGCTTTCCCAGACGCGACGCATGTCGGCGATCCGAGCCAGCTCGGCGTCCGTCAGGTCGAGGATCGTCTCGGGTCCCGGGATGGGGTCCTGCATGGACCACACGCCGTCCTGCACCGTGGCGATGCCCAGCGCGAGCATGGTGTCCGCGAGTTCACGGACGGTCGTCGGAACCGCCACGCCTGCGGCGCGCAACAGGCCCTCGCACCTGGCTTGGTGCTCTGCGGCATCCGTACGGAACTGGTCCTTGTCCTCGTCGGTCTCGAGGTACTCCAGTTCGTCGTCGTCCCTCCACACGACGGGGGAGTCGAGAGTGCCTCCGGGCCGGCCGAAGAAGGCGCCGGGCTCGCCGTTGAAGAGTTGCTGGGTGACCTCATCGAGGCTGCCCCGCAGTCCGCGGACTGCGGCTGTGCCGAAGACCATGCAGAGCATCATCGCCTGGTGCTGCGGCAGGTAGTTCGGCCATCCGCTGGGGAACCAGCCGTTGTGCAGGGCCAGGTGACCGTCGCTGTCCCGGTTCGTGTCCTGGTCGACAGACATGGATCGATCTCCTTATGAGAGCTGCTGGGAAGGCGGGGAGTACGGCGGGAGGTTCTTGATCCGCTCGGCCAGAAGATGGGCGAGTGGGCCATCCCTCTGGTCGTCAAGTAATGAAGTCGTCGGCGCTGACGTCGTCGTCGACGTCCGGGAGCCACTCGCTGACCTGCACATACAAGCCGAGGTCATACAGCGACAGGCCGGCATCGAGGGCTTCGGGTTCGAGAGGACGGGCTGCGCGCGCGGACTGCGTCTCTTCAGCATGCGGACATCCTGGCGGTCGCAACGACAGTTGAGGGCAAGATCCGGACGAATCCAGCCCTCAGGGTCAGAACGGGACCGTCGGGCTGACGGCGGCAAGCTCCAAGCTCCGGATTATGAGCGACGAACTCTGCGCGCAGCCGGGCGTCCTCCGTGGCGGCCTCGCTGCGACGCCCCTCGTCCAAGTCGGTGCGCCCCTCGGCGGCAGCACGGTCGCGAGCATCCCGCTCGGCACGTGGGCGTCCAACTCGACGGCGGCCACGGCCCGCCTGGGGGCTACGCGGCGAGGCCGTCCCTGGACGACAGGATCCGGTTCGCCACGGCCGGAGGGTTGAAGGCCCACGCCGGCTCGGCCCCGATCACGCGGGCCTCCGGTAAACGCCGTCACGTCGGGCGCCGCTTCGTGAGGAACAACTGGCTCAACCAGGTCGGCCACGTGTGGGCCTTTGCCTCCCTGAGCGGTTCATCCGGCGCGGACTCCACCGGGCCGGTGGGGGCTGGCACATGCAGCCTCTGCGGCACCTGTTCAACCAGCACAGGACGAGACGCGCCAGCGCCTGACGGGTGCATCGGGCACGGTCGGCGTCGTAGGGGGTCGTCTCAGCCACCCCCACAGCCTCTCAGGCCGTATCCGCGGCGAGTACCCGACTTCCGCCAGGGACTGGCCTCCGCTTGACGGCTCAACTGCATGAGGTGCCCTTCCTCGCGATAGCCGCGAGTCACGACACATCGTTTCGGCGGTGTCAGTCGTGGCGGGCGAGCTTGATCGCGGAGACGAGCAGGATCACGGTCAGCAGGGGGATGAGGATGAGGTCCGGGAAGACTCCCAGCCGTAGTCCGCCCAGCACTGCGCCGAGGATCGAGCCTGCGGCCATGGTCATGGTGAAGCGGATGTTGGCGCCGATGGCAGGACGGCGCGTGGCCGCGACCGGTCCCCTGTTCCGGTCGCGGCCACGCCGGCCTGGGTGTCGGGCACGTTCAGCAGCCGCCGGAGGAGGCGGGCGCACTGCCGATGGTGAGGGTGGCCGGCGCGGCGCAGCAGCCGCCACCGGTCGCTTCCGCGGCCGCCGGCTCGTCGAAGAGGCCGGCGCCGCCGCAGACGCCGGTCTCGGGGAGGGTGAGTTCGACCCGCTCCGCGGCCTCACGGTCGCCGGCGAGGGCGGCGGCGATGGAACGCACCTGCTCGTAGCCGGTCATGGCGAGGAAGGTGGGGGCGCGGCCGTAGGACTTCATGCCGACCAGGTAGACGTCCTTCTCCGGGTGGGAGAGCTCTGCCTGGCCGTGAGGGTAGACGGTGCCGCAGGAGTGCTGGTTGGGGTCGATCAGCGGGGCGAGCGCGCTCGGGGCCTGCAGGCGCTCGTCGAGACCGAGGCGGAGCTCGTCCAGGAAGGCCAGGTCGGGACGGAAGCCGGTGAGGACGACGACCTCGTCGACCGGGCCCAGGCGGCGGCCGTCCTCACCGACGAGGCCAAGGCGGCCGTCACCATCGCGTTCGAAGGTGTCGGTGCGGAAACCGGTGACCGCGTCGGCGTACCCGCCGTCGACGGCTGCCTTGGCGGCGAGGCCGAGCGCGCCGCGGGCGGGGAGCTGGTCGGCCTCGCCGCCGCCGAAAGTGGAGCCGGAGATCCCTCGGCGCAGGATCCATGTGGCGTGCGTTCCCTTGCCGTCCTCGGACGTGGCGAGATCGGCGAGGTAGGCGAGTGCGGTGAAGGCGGAGGCGCCGGAGCCGATGACCGCGATCCGCTTGCCCGCGTACCGGGCTCGGACGGCGGGATCCTTCAGGTCCGGTACCCGGTAGGTGATCCGGTCCGCGGCGGCCTTCTCGCCAAGAGCGGCGAGGCCGCTGCCCCCGGCCGGGCCGGGGGCGGACCAGGTGCCGGAGGCGTCGATGACGGCGCGGGCCAGGACCCGCTGCTCGCGGCCGTCGACACTCTCGTAGTGGACGACGAAGGGCTGGGCCTCGCGGTCGGCGTCGACGACGCGGTCGCGGCCGGTGCGCGAGACGCCGGTGACGGTCGCGCCGTAGCGCACCTGCTCACCGAGGACGTCTGCGAGGGGCTGGAGGTAGAGGTCGGCCCAGTCCCCGCCGGAGGGGTAGGTGTCCCCGGCGGGCTTGACCCAGCCGGTGGGGGCAAGGAGCTTCTCGGCGGCGGGGTCGACGAGCTCGCCCCAGCGGGAGAACAGCCGTACGTGCGCCCACTCTCGGACCGCGGCTCCGGCCACCGGGCCGGCTTCCAGGACGAGGGGTTCGATGCCGCGGCCGGTGAGGTGGGCGGCGGCCGCGAGACCGGCCGGGCCGGCTCCGATGACGACGACGGGCAGGTCGGTGATGGCTGGCGCGTTCACGGTCGGCTCCCTGGTTGTTTCGATGTCTGTCGATGGCTTGCGCTGCCAGCATCCCACCTGTTTCGATGTCCGTCAACATAGACATTTGTCGAAGTAACCTTGTCGGGCGCGGCCCGAGCGGTCCGCCGCCTGCCCGCGCGCTTGGCCCGCAGCTGACCCCCCGCCGCACTAGTTCGATGTATGTCAACATAGACATATGTCGAATACGAAGGTTCTGCCGCTCCTGGAACCCGACCCCGCCGCGGCCTGCTGCCCGCCGCTGAACGAGCGCCCCATGTCGGCCGAGGAGGCCGAGGTCGCCGCGAAGATGTTCAAGGCCCTCGGCGACCCCGTGCGGCTACGGCTGTTCTCCGCCGTCGCCTCGCACGAGGGCGGAGAAGCGTGCGTGTGCGACATCTCCGACGTCGGCGTCTCCCAGCCCACCGTCTCCCACCACCTGAAGAAGCTCAAGGAGGCGGGCCTGCTGTCCTCCGAGCGCCGCGGGACGTGGGTGTACTACCGGGTCGAGCCGTCCGTACTCGCCGCCATGGGCGCGCTGTTGGCCGGCGCCGGGAAGGCGGCATGACCGACGTGCGGATCGAGGAGCTCCTGCCCGAGCATGCCGAGCAGGTGCTGGGCATCTACCAGGCGGGAATCGCCGAGGGCGATGCGACCTTCGAGACGCAGGCCCCCGACTGGGCCGCGTTCGACAAGGCCAAGCTGCCCGACCACCGCTTTGTCGCCGTCGGCGACGACGGCCGGGTCGTGGGCTGGGTCGCGGCGAGCGCGGTCTCGGACCGGTGCGCCTACGCGGGTGTGATCGAGCACTCCGTCTACGTCCACCCCGACGCGCGCGGCCGCGGCGTCGCCCGCGCGCTCCTGGACGCCCTGATCTCCTCGACCGAGGCCGCGGGCACCTGGACCATCCAGTCCGGGATCTTCCCCGAGAACACCGCCAGCCTCACCGTCCACGTACGGGCCGGTTTCCGCGTCATCGGCACCCGCGAGCGGATCGGCCGTCACCACGGCGTTTGGCGGGACGTCGTCCTGTTGGAGCGCCGCAGCCCGAACGTCGGGTGAGAGCGGTCAGGGCAAGCCGGCTTCACCCCGCAGTCGGTGCAGTGGGTCCTTCGGCTGGGTCGTGGTCGACCACATCGCCACCTTCGAAGGCGCGGTTCCACACGTCGCTGTAGCTTTCCAGGTCCTCCGGCGGGATTTCGAGGTCTCCGTGGATGGGCAGGGTGCTGGCGTCCCCGGACCGACCGCCTTCGGAGCGGGGGGTGAGCAGCACTCCGAGGGTCGCGTCGAGGATGAAGAATTCGATGCCCAGCGGCGCAGTTGGCAGCCGGCGGCGAGCCCGGACTGGCCGCCGATCACCACTACCTCGGTGCGCGCCGTCATGCCGAAGGTGTCCCGCTGTCCGTCTTTCCGCGCATGAAGACGACCGCCACCAGGGCCAGGCCCACCACGGCACCGACAAGCTGCATGCAGATGAAGCCAGGTACCGAAGCCGGGGAGATGCCCGCGAAGGTGTCGGTGAAGGCGCGTCCGATGGTGACGGCCGGGTTGGCGAAGGAGGTGGAGGAGGTGAACCAGTACGCGGCGCCGATGTAGGAGGCGACGGCGACGGGGGTGAAGCGGAGGCGGTCGGTGCGGGCCAGGCCGAAGATCAGCAGGATCAGGCCCGCGGTCGCCACGACCTCGCCCAGCAGCAGGTTCCCGGCGGAGCGGTCGTGGGTGGACCACTTGACCAGCGGCTCGCCGAACATCGCGTCCGCGAGGATCGCGCCCGCAATGGCACCGGCGATCTGCGAGGGCACGTAGACGGCGACCTCGCCGGCGCTGACTCCTGCGCCGCCGCGGCGGGCGGTCCACCACTCGGCCAACGTGACGGCCGGGTTGAAGTGGGCGCCCGAAACGGGGCCGAGGAGGGCAATCAGCACGCCGAGCCCGAAGACCGTGGCGGTGGAGTTGGCCAGCAGCTGCAGGGCCATGTCCTGGGTGAGCTTCGTTGCCTGGATGCCCGAGCCGACGACGACCGCGACGAGGGCTGCGCTGCCGAGCAGCTCGGCGGCGGCGCGGGCGATCAGCGGGGTGCGGGGCGGGATCGCGCCGGGGGCGGGCTGGGGCACGTCGGCAGGTATCGATGTGCCGACGGGCTCGGTGGCGGTCACGGCTGGTTCTCCTCGGGCAGGTGAGGCAAAGCACGGAAGGCTACGGGCAGGACCGCTTGAGGTTGGCTTCGGCGGTGGCACGCGCGGTCTGGGCGAGGTCGGCGAACTGACCGGCGAGGGCTTCGATGACTTCCGGACGCAGTCGGTAGTAGATGTACCTTCCGCATGGCTCCGTCTCCACGACCCCCGCCTCCCGCAGCACCTTCATGTGGTTGGAGAGGTTCGTCTGCTTGGCGCCCGTCTCTTTCACGAGGTGGGTGGTGCAGAGCGTCTCGCGGGCGAGCAGGATCACGATCCGGAGCCTGAGCGGGTCGGCCAGAACCCGGATCAGCTCAGTGTCGACTGACGTCATCATGGACTGATACTGTCACATCAGTTGGGGCTGACACCAGCCCGCACTGACCTCATTGGCTCCTTGAACGGGATCGCCATGCCCTCGCCCTCCTCGCCCCTCCTGTCGGACGACCGCCTGGCCGCGGGGGCCACTCGCCTCGCCACTCGCTATGTCGGCCACTTCGCGCCGGAAACCGTGCCGGGTCTGCTCGCCGACTCCTGCACGCGTCATACCGAGCAGGCTCCGTACGCACCTGGTCGTGGCGGCGGAACGGCTGACCGCCGAACCCCTGAACGCCCTCGCCCGCGCCCAAGGGCTGGCGAGCGGACCGGCCCGGGTGCTGTTCGTGTGCAGCCAGAACACCGGCCGCTCCCAGATGGCGGCCGCCCTCCTCGCCCACCGGGCGGACCCTGACGGAGCGCCGATCGCCGCCGTCCGCGAC
Source organism: Streptomyces sp. CB00455 (assembly GCF_001905445.1). Classification (GTDB taxonomy): domain Bacteria; phylum Actinomycetota; class Actinomycetes; order Streptomycetales; family Streptomycetaceae; genus Streptomyces. Next base: position 255,289 of record NZ_LIVQ01000007.1, read on the forward strand.
ATCCGAGACGCCATCGACGCCCCATGCGCCGAGCTCCTCACCCAGCTCGCCCCCTGAAAGCCCACAGATCCCCACCGCGGTCGCCTCACCCAAGGGAAGAACAGATGTCCTCCGCTCCTGCCGCCTCCGCCTCTGCCGCCTCCGTCCTGTTCGTCTGCATCCACAACGCGGGCCGCTCCCAGATGGCGGCCGGGTTCCTGCGCCACCTCGCCGGTGACCGCGTCGAGGTCCGCTCCGCCGGCTCCATGCCGGGGGAGCAGATCAACCCCTCCGCCGTCGCCGCCATGGCCGAGCTGGGCATCGACATCTCCGATCAGAAGCCCAAGGTCCTCACCCCCGAGGCCGCCCAGGCATCCGACTACATCATCACCATGGGCTGCGGCGACGCCTGCCCGTACTTCCCCGGCAAGACCTACCTCGATTGGCAGCTCGCGGACCCGGCCGGCCAGGGCGTCGAGGCCGTCCGCCCCATCCGTGACGAGATCAAGGGCCTCATCGAAGGCCTGATCGCCGAGATCGACGCCAAGTCGAAGGCCTGAGGCACACGGTTAGTACTCCAGTCTGGTTTCGCGATCTTGCGGCGGACCCGGCTGGGAACGGGTACGGCCACCGCATGATCATCGGTTGGTGTGTGGACAAACGAAGATCGTGCGGTGGCCGCGGGCCATAGCGTAGACCCTGTCCGTTGGCGGGCGATGTTCGACCAAGTCATGGCCCGGATCGCGGGCCGCTTCGGCCGAGTTGAGCCTCGGGCCACGGCCCGCGCCTATCTGCTCGGGCTGTTGTCGGATGTCGAGCGCAAGAACTGCTGGCAGTTGGCCGAGCAGGCTGGCCACGTCCGACCCGGGCCGATGCAGCGCCTGCTGCGCTACGCCCGCTGGGACGCTGATGCCGTTCGTGATGACCTGCGCACCTACGTTGCCGACCACCTCGGCACCGAGGGCGGTGTGTTGATCGTGGGCGAGACCGGCTTTGTGAAGAAGGGTCGCACCTCGGCGGGGGTGCAGCGGCAGTACACCGGGACGGCGGGACGCATCGAGAACTCCCAGGTCGGCGTGTTCCTCGCCCTGGCCACCAGCCGGGGGCGGGCCCTGATCGACCGCCGGCTCTACCTGCCCGAGCACTCGTGGTGTACCGATGACGAGCGTCGCCACGCGGCCGGGATACCCCAGACGGTGCAGTTCGCGACCAAGCCCCGCCTGGCCGAGGAGATGATCATCGCCGCGCTGGACGCTGGCATCACCGCCTCCTGGGTGACCGGCGACGAGGCTTACGGCCAGGACTCGCGATTGCGGACTGCCCTGGAGGCTTGCGGCATCGGCTACGTGCTGGCCGTGGCCTGCTCCACTCGGGTCCGCATCAATCACGGCCGCACTCCTGCCCGCGCCGGTGTCCTCGCCCCGCGTCTACCCGCCACGGCCTGGTAGCGGCACAGCGCCGGTCCCGGGGCGAAGGGCCCGCGCTACTACGACTGGGCCTGAATCCACATCGGCAGCGACAGCCACCGCCATCTGCTGATTCGCCGCAACCGCACCAGTGGTGAACTCGCCTTCTACCTGTGCTGGTCACCCACCACGGTGACGCTGTCCGAACTTGTCCGCGTCGCCGGTGCACGCTGGAGCGTCGAGGAGTGCTTCCAGGCCGCCAAGAGCCAGGTCGGCCTCGACCACTACCAGGTCCGGCACTGGACCTCATGGCACCGGCATATCACGCTCGCCATGTTCGCCCTCGCCTTCCTGACCGCCGTCGCCGCCAGCGCGGCTCCGAACCGGCCTGCCGACCCGCACCACTCAGCCAGCAACAACGACCTGATCACCTTGACTGTCCCCGAGATCCGCCATCTGCTCGCTGCCTTTTTCGACCCACCGGCCGTGACCGCGGCCAGACTGCTGCACTGGTCCACCTGGCGCAGACGCACCAGGCAACAGCCCGTCGCAGCCACTACCGACGACGGTGTACCGATGAACACGAGTGACCAGCCAGCACAGTTGACTGGTTAAGCACTCCTAGCTCCCTTGATTGCGAGGGAGACCGCGCCGGTAGAGTCGTCTGGACGGTACCACCCTGGGGGAACTGATGACGGCAGCGGATGCAGTGCCCATAGTCTTCGTTCACGGGACGCGCTTCAGCGCGGGGCAGTGGAGCGTGCAGATTGCTGAACTCCGGGACGAGTTCCCGGTAGCCGCCGTCGACCTGCCCGGCCATGGGGAGCGCTCGGCTCAAGCCTGGAGCCTGAGCAGTGCGACAGAGATCATCGCTTCCGCGGTGGACTCGCTCGACCGTGGGCCAGCCCTGGTCGTCGGGCACTCGCTCGGCGGATACGCCTCGCTGGAGTTCGCGCGGCGTCGTCCAGAACAACTGCGCGGGCTGATCCTCGCGGGAGCCAGCGCCTCCACCCGCGGCATCTGGGCAGCGCCATATCGGTGGGTAGCCAGGCTGGTCCCTCACATACCGGCGGATTGGCTTGCCCAGTGGAACGACCGGTTACTGCGGCGGCTCTACCCGTCAGAAGTGGTGGAGGCGACCATCCATTCCGGCTACGCCTTCCATACCCTGCCAGCAGCCTGGGGCGAGGTACTGGGACGCTTCGACGCGGGTGCGATGCGTTTTGTGGAGGCTCCGGTACTGATCCTGAACGGCGAGAAGGACGCCGTCTTCCGGGGCGGCGAGGCGGACTTCGCCCGCGCACATCCCCACGCTCGCGTCGAGTTGATCCCGCGCGCAAGACATCTCGCGAACTTCGACGACCCAGACGCCTTCACCGATGCCGTTCGCCGCTTCGCTCGGCAGCTCCCTGCCGTCAGCTGAGTGCGCCATCACCGGGGCACCGGCACCCCATGCCCACCAGCCAATGCGGTGCTCAGCCACGAGTCGTTGGGTGGATTACGAAACCGCACTGGAGTATTAGCCGTCGACAGGGGCGGAAGCACCCCTGGACACCTCGGGTGCTTCCCCGACCTCGCCCAAAAGGACGGTGGGATGCGCGAGTTGGCACCCGTAAGCGAGGCCCTTGGCCTCCGACTGATCGGCGCCCAGCTTGATCCAGCGGCCGGCGACCCGCTCGACCGCCGCGTCCTCCTGCTCTTTCGTCCCCTTCAGGGCAGACCGCAATGCTTCGGCGTCCCGCTTGGCATAGACGTGGATGCAGCACGACTGCTACCGCCTGAGGCCGACTCTGGGGGCCCGCAGGCAGCGAGGCTGAGGGCAGCGATGCACAGGCCGATGGGCACAGCGGAAAGACGAGTGGACAAGGGATCCCCCTGGGATGTGTACAGGTCAAGGGAGGGTACACGGAGTGCACGACGCGACTCGGGAGCGTCCCGAGGTCACACAGCGGAGCCCAACTGTGCCTACACCAGGTCAGGGGCGCCGAAGAGCACCCTGCACGCCGACGGCATGCGGGTCGGCGAAGCCTGCTTGATCACGCTCTGGCGATCGCAAAAGGGCTCTGCAGGGGCGGCCGCCGACAGGGTGGTGATGCAGTTGATGTCCGGCGTCCTACTCGGGTTCAGGCACTGGTGAGCCGACCGGTGCGGTGGCGGGAGATCCGCCGTGTGCGCCCTCCCCGCTTGTGCACCGGGCCAATCCGGCAGAGGTCATGCCGCGAATCACCTGTAGGAGAATGTGCGAGGTGAGGTACGTGGCTGACGAAGAGTTCGAACATCTCATGGCGGAAGCGCGGGTGGAGGTACACCGCATCTCGTTTCCTCCGCCCTCCTGCGACGACGATGCGGAGTACGCCTTTCATCCGCAGCACGCGGAATTCGGAGCGTCAGCCCACTGAGGGCTTCACGGCGGACCCAAGACGCGCGGTACAAGCCGCCGGCGGAGGCGCACGGGGGTGCTTCTGGGGGCCATCGAGGCTACGCACGTGCTCCAGAACCGTAGCCCGCCGGACGGGCAGTCACGACAGAGCGAACGTCAGAAGCATTGCGGATACGCCCTGTCGCCAATCACGGCCTCGGCATTGTCTGACCTCACCCTCGCCGGATTCGCCCGCTGCGCGACGAAACCCGCGCACCATCCCCCAAGCACGACATGAGCAGGCGCTTCGCAAGCTCTCCCAGCCAAGCCGTCCTGGGGCGACCTCGCCTGTTCATCATCGTCGGACTGGCCCCCACGGTGAAAGGACTCGTCCCCGCCGGCTGACGACTCCGGTGGGGCTCCAGCCCACAGCAGCCGCCGACAACCCGCGACGTCCGGCTCAAGCCAGCGTCACCTTCCCGGCCCGAGTCCCAGCGGCATCCCGGGCAATCCTTCTCGTCGGCGGCAACGAATAGCACCCGAAAGGGATTAAACGCCCAAACATGGATACCGGCCTCAAGCCGGTGAAACCTCCCCGGAAGAGATGCGTTGCCATGACAGCCAAGCATTCAACCCGTCTGATCGCCCTCATGGCCGTTCCTGCGGCCCTCACCGTGGCCCTCGCGGCCCCAGCCCTGGCCGGCGGACACAGCAGCGGCTCCCACTCCAGGCACAGCCAGGACTACCAGGTCAGTCTGCGCCCGCTGAACCACTCGGGCGCGAGCGGCACAGCGCTCCTCAGTCTCCACGGACGCCAGCTCACCGTGAAAATCAACGCCCATGGCCTGGTCCCCGGACAGCCGCACGCCCAGCACATCCACGGCTCCACCACCGGCCACGACTTCCGCTGCCCCGACGCGAGCGCGGACAAGAACGGCGACGGCATCGTCACCACCGCAGAGGGACTGCCCGCGTACGGAGACATCAACATCTCGCTGACCACGTCGGGCGACACCTCCAAGGCCAGCGGACTCGCCGTCGCCCGGATGCCTGTCGCGGACCACAACGGGAACGTGTCCTACACGCGCACCATCCAGGTCTCCCAGGCCGTGGCCGACCACATCGCCAACCTGCATGTGGTGCAGCACGGGATCGACCCCAACGGCAACGGCAAGTACGACTTCGGCAAGGGCAAGAGTGAACTCGACCCGAACCTCCCTCAGGAAGCCACCGCACCGGCAAGCTGCGGCATGCTCCACAGTCACACCGATGGCTCCATGCCGATGAACCGGGTCTGAGCCCGAGCTTGCAGAACAGCCGTGCAATTCACCTGTGACCTGCACCTGGCCCTCCAGAACACCAACGGCCCGCTCAGTGTGGCCACGGTGAGCGGTGAGCGGTGAGCGGTGAGCGCTGTGCCGGTGGCGTTCAGCGGGCCAGGGAGGTGACGGAGGCCGCCTCCGCGCCCTTTGCCTTCAGGGGATGAGGTGGAGGCGCAGGGTCAGGCCGGTGGGGGTGGCGCGGATCTCGACGAGGTCGCACAGGTGGTGGATCATCCACAGGCCGCGGCCGCCGTTGGTGGAGGTCAGAGTGGGCCGGCTGCGGCCCTTGAGGGGGTCGCGGAGGTGTCCGGCGTCCTGGATCTCCGCTATGACGGTGCCGTCGGGCGTCGTCCACAGCTGCAGGGTGCCGGCGCCGCCGCCGTGCCGCAGGGAGTTGGTGGTCGCTTCGCTGACCGCCAGGACCAGATCGCCGGCTCTGGCCGGGTCCAGGGCGGTGTGCGCTGTCCAGCCGGTGACCCGGTCGCGTACCTCCCCGAGTTGCCCGGTGGTGTAGGCCATGATCAGCGCGTGAGCCGGCGGAGGCGGCAGGGGCTGGTCGCAGTCAGTACAGACCACCGAGGCGTCGACGTAGACCTCGCTCATGTGGTCGTGGCCGTCAACGATGAGAGTCGGATGGGTGCGCCGGGCATCCGCAAGCACGTGTTCCGGCAGACCGGGCACGAAGTAGGGGCACAGGATCGTGGCGTCGCGGTGGGCGAACGCCGTGTTGATCAGAGCCTCGTGGCGGGTGGCTTCCAGCATTTCCGCAGGGGTACGGGCAGGCCAGATCGGCTCTCCGACGATACGCGCCGCCCGCCCGGCAGCCTTGTCGGCGAAGGCCTGGAGGGCGGACAGGATCCGGCCCGGGTTGCGGCCCAATACCGTCATGTCCGCGAAATCCACCGCTGCGGCAATATCTCCCAGCGTGTCGCGCAGGAGAGCGAGCCTGTCCCCGGGAACAGCGACGAAAGTGGGCTCACCGGCCTCCACCGCGGTACGCACGAAGCCTCCCACTTCGCGCACGTACTCGTCCTGGGTGCTGTAGAACAAGGCCGGGTGGACGAACGTTCCGGAATCGGGGGACGTGGTTACGGTGGTCGTCATGCGGCAAACTCCAGGACATCGCACTCGTCGGGGAACATCGCAGCGGCGCGCACCAGGCTTGCCGGCGGGCTCTGCAGTACCAGGCGTCGGCCCTGCTCCTGGAGGGACTCCGTCGTGGACACCAGCTGCGCGAGAGCTTCGACGTCCAGGAAATCCATAGCGGCCAGATCCAGGTGCACCACGGGGCCGGGCATCTGGGCGACATTCTGCAGAACCAGCGCGAGAGCGGACCGGGTATCGAGGTCCGCGTGCCCCCGCAGCCTCACACCGCGACCGTCGGGGGCTGGCCTGACGGACAGCGGCAGATCCTGCGCCGCAAAGCCTTGCGGGACGCCAGGGGCGGGCACGAATTGATGGTGGGAGGCGACGGCCAACGCGGCATCAGGGGCGGACTCACTGCCGAACAAGCACAGGCCCGTCAGCGGAAGATCAGCAAAGACCTCCCTGTCAAGGCGCAGCTCGTACTCCAGGATCCTCTCAGCACCGGCCACCTGGCGGGCGCACCAGTTCATTTCACCCGCGATCCACAGGCCCGGAAACCCCAGCCCCAGCGCTTCCTCGCACGCCGACCGCATTCCCGCCAGGACTCTGTCCGGATCGAACGGGAGCTCCTGCAGATACGATCGAGCGGCCTCCTCGACGAGGAGCTGGCCCCGGCCGACGAACGCCTCCACGTCGACCCCTCGATCGCGCAGGGCGTCAAAAACGGCCTGCGGCGAGTGGTCGTCGGTGATGTACATGACGCGCTGCCCGTAGGCCAAGCCTTCCCGGACGAATCCGGTCGCGATACGCGCCCATTCTTGGTCGTCGTTGTAGACATCGCACAGGTGGCCGCGCACCTGCCCGACAGGCCCATGTGAGTCCGAGGTCACGCCTTTGCTCCCAGTGTCATGGCCGGATCAGGACGTTCCGTGGCCGTGCTGTGCCGGTCGGGGAGACCGTCCTGTGCACCCGCAACTAGTCACTCCTCCACGGCGATGGGGCTGAGTGCTACCGGAGAGGACCACCCGTTTCGGCTTCATGAGGTCCCGTCGCTCCGGATTCTGGTGCCGGCGGGGATGCCCGGGAGTACCTCCAAGGCCACCTCGACGGCCGCGCATATGAGGACAGCGTAAACGCACTCGAGGCCGGACGGTCCCGGACCCGTCTCCCGCGTCTGTGTCCAGGCCGCCGGTAAGGGCCGGCATGTCGTGGGCGGCGAGGGGGCAACGAAGGGGTTCGTTCGTCGCCGACCGTCACCGTTGACCGCAAGGGTCGTTCCGGCGGTCAGCTCCGGCCGCAGCGGCAGCGCCCGCGGGGAGGCGCCTCGCATCGAATTGCGCACCGTCACCACCCTCTTCTTCCCTGCCGTTGTCCGTGGTGGGGAGATCGGCCGGGAGTCGGCCGTCTGCGATCCCGCGCTCGGCCGGCCACGCGGGCGGCTCCTGTGGCGGCCGTCTGGACGCGGCGAGATTCTCCTGTTCCTCGGCGGCGGCCAGGGCCTTCTCGGCCCGGCCGAGTTCGACGCGCAGGTAGGTGAGAGGCGTCCGCAGTCGAGGCAGGGGGACCGGCAGGACGGACACGGCTTCAGCCCCTGTACTGCGCCCGGCGCGCGGCTTTGTGCGCGTCGCACAAGGGACTGGCTCCGACCCCCCGTATTTCAGAGGGACACCCGCGCAGTTCTGCCAGCGGCAGAACACCGGCCGGACCGGGCTCGACGATCACTACAGTCCAGTCCCATGACGAAGATCACGACGCGTACGGTCGAGTACCCGGCCGACGGTTTGACGATGATCGGGCACCTCGCGCTCCCGGCCGGTGTCGACCGCCGGCCCGCGGTGCTGCTCGGACCGGAGGGCATGGGGCTCAGCGACGTCGAGCGCCGCCGGGCCGATGCTCTCGCCGAGCTGGGATACGTAGTGCTGGCCTTCGACCTTCACGGCGGGCGCTATCTGAGTGACCCCGAGGAGATGCTGGCCCGTTGCATGCCACTGCTTGCTGATCCCGACCGGATGCGGGGGATCGGCCATGCGGCGCTCGACGTGTTGCGCACCGAGCCCCGGACCGACCCCGACCGGATCGCCACCGTCGGCTACGGAACCGGGGGCGCCGTCGGGCTGGAACTCGGGCGCGCCGGCGTCAACCTGCGGGCGATCGGGACAGTCAACGCAACTACCACGGGCCGACCGGGCGAGGCGGCGCGCATTCGCTGCCCGGTGTGGGCCGGGGTCGGGTCGGAAGACCCGATCATGCCGCCCGCGCAACGAAACGCGTTCACCGCTGAGATGCAGGCCGCGGGCGTCGACTGGCGCCTCGCGGTGTACGGCGGAGCCTTGCACGCCTTCCACCACCCGCCGGTCGACCACCCCGTGGTCCCCGGCGTCGGCTACCACCCACAGCACGCGCAGCGAGCCTGGCGTGACGTCGTCGACCTGCTCGCCGAGTGCCTGCCTGTGAGGGAGGACCTGGGGGCATGACCCAGGCAGTCGGCTTCGTGTTCGTCGCCGACGCAGCCTCGATCGTCAGTCGAGGCCTTCGACGATGCGGAAGTCGCGCTCGACGCCGTCGGCAAGCGCGGCCAGCGCCTCCTGGTAGGCCGCACTCGCATGTGCGGCGACCGCCTGTTCGAAGCTGTCGAACTCGATCAGGACGGTGCGCTCGGCGATTCCGGCGTCGTGTGCGACGACCCGGCTGCCGCGGGCGAGCAGCCTCCCGCCCGCGGCCTCGACGGCTGGACCAGCCAGCTTGTTGTAGGCAGCCAGCTTCTCGGGGTCCGCAATGATGCGGTAGGCGCTGACCCAATAGCCCTTGACCACGGTACCTCCTGTGTTGGGAATTGCTGCTCGGAAGCATGCTCAGATGAATGGCCGGCGCGCTGGGGGTCAGCGAGCCGACGGAGACGGCGTCGAAGTCGGACGGCTTCGGTCCTCAGCTTCCGGGTCGATTCGACCGACCCAGGTCCGGCACACCGACTGCGGCTGTGATCGGATTGGTCTCGGGTGAGCGCCGGCGGGCGAGGACGAGGGCGAGGGCGAGGCTGGCCATCGTCGTGACCGCCATCGCGGCGACGCCGACCAGCGCCGCGCTCGTGTAGGCGTCGTCGTTCGGGAAGAGGCGGCCCGTGGCGGTGCCGGCGGCCAGGACCAGACCGCCGATGGCGCTGCCCACGGAGTACCCGACGCTGCGGACGACGTAGTTGAAGCTCATGGCGCTCGACGTCTCGCTCCTGGGGGTGACGGACAGGATGACGCCGGGCATGGCGGCCGAGAAGCTGCCGACGCCGAAGCCCAGCACGCCCATGGCCGCGAGCAGTTCGGCCAGGTTGGACCGGGCGGTGGCGAACAGGACGAACCCGCCGCCGACGACGGCGGCGCTGCCGGCCAGGAGCAGGGGGCCGTCGATCCGCGTCCGGACCCGCGGCGTGATCTTGCCGGCGACGAACCCCAGCACGGAGAACGGGATGAGGATCAGCCCCGCCACGAAGGTGGTCAGTCCGAAGCCGTAGCCGGCGCCGTGCGGCGTCTGCGCGTAGCGGGTGATGAGCGTGAGCAGGAGGTACATGCCGCTCCCGCCGACGAACATGGCGAGGTTCGCCCCGGCGACGGCCGGGTGCCGTACCGCCCGGACGTCGACCAGGGGCGTCTTGGTTCGCAGTTCGGAAACGGTCCAGACGCAGAGCAGGAGTACGGCGGCGACGCCAAGGGTCACCGCCACGGCGAGGTGTCGGCTCCACAGGTTCCTCTCGCCGGCCAGGAACAGGACGAGGAGCAGTCCACCCGCCAGGGCGAGCGCACCGGCCACGTTCACGTGAGCGGAGCGGCCCTCGGGAGCTGCGGGCATGGAGCGCCACGCGGTCACGAAGGCGATGGCGGTGACGAGCAGGCCGAGGCCGTAGGCGGCCCGCAGTCCGCCGAACTCGGCGAGCAGCGCGGCCAGCGGGTAGCCGACGCCGGCTCCGATGATGGAGACCACCGAGAGCAGGGCGATCGTGGCCGCGCTGCGCTCCTCGGGAAGATGGTCGCGGGCCACGCCCATCATCAGCGCCGTGAGACCGAGTCCGACGCCTTGGGCCGCTCTGCCCACGAGCAGCCAGGCGAACGGCAGCGGCAGCGGCAGCGGCAGCACGGTGAGCACGCTGCCGCCGACGACGACCGCCAGCGTGGCGAGAACCGTGGCACGCCGGTGCGGACCGGCTCCGAGCCGGCCGAGGACGGGTGTGGCGACGGCGCCGCTGAGCAGGGCGATGGTCAGCGTCCACTGCGCGCTGTCGAGGGAGACGTGGAACGTGGTCGCCACGCTGGTGATGAGCGGCGTCCCGAGGCTGGCGACCGCCGCCACGACCAGGGCGATGAACGCCAGGGCGGGGACCAGCAGACGTGCCTCGGCACGTATCAGGGCAGTGCTCATAGGCTGGTCATGAGCCTGGACCGCGGTCACCGGTCCGACTCCTCTCGGGCGTGGCTTTCGAGCTCCGCCAGATGCAGCAGCGCCGGAAGGGCCGCCGCCAAGGCCTCGACCTCGTCACCGGTGAGTTCGTCGATCAACCGCGCGTACGCGTCGACGCCCGCCTGGCGTCGCGTCCGGACGTACGACGCGCCGGCCTCGGTCAGGCACACCAGCGTGACGCGCTTGTCGGACGGATCGCCCTTCCGCTCGACCAGCCCGGACTTCTCCATCACCCGGACCAGGACGGTCATCGCGGGCTGGGTGACGCCCTCGGCCACCGCCAGATCGGTGATCCGTCGCGGGCCGGTCTTGTCCAGGGTGGCCAAGGTGGCGGCGGACGTCAGGCTCATGTCGCGGGGAAGGTGTCTCACAGCCCTGGTGGCCAGACCGTAGAGGGCTGACCCGATGGCATCGGAAGCGCCGTGCGCGGCGTCTCGGTGACTCATGCCTGAAGCATAGCAATTTTATATGAATCCTTTATGTGTGCAGCCCTCGACCTGCCCCGGCAGACCGGCACCGCCGACCAGGTCAACCAGCCCGACGTGCCACCGGTCGGCGACGACTTCCCAGGTCTCACCGCCGTCGGGCACTTTGCCCAGGCGGAACTTCGCCTTCCCGCGTCGGGTCTCGTCGATCCCCAGGTGCGTCACCGGCGGCGGGTCCTTCGGCAGCGCAGCCTCGGCCGCGGCCGTGAACGCGGTGTTCGCCACCGGCCACGACACCTAGAAGTCGCGCGCGGCCTGCACCACCGTCCGTCCGCGGTCGGCGACCGCTTCCCGACCGAGGACGCAGCCGCGACGTCAACCGCGACCGCGGTGGCATCGACGGCAGCGCCTCGAGAACGGAGCCGCCAGGGTCATGGACCGCCGCCCCGGCAATGACCCTCTGCAGGCGCTGATCCGTCGTTGGGCTTGCCAGGCTGGACGGTCTCAGTCCTGCTCGTACGCCTCGGCGAGAACGCTCGTCAACGCGCGTGTGATCTCCGCCTGCAGCTCTTCGTGGCGCGGCCCGAGACGGTGCTCGGGAGCGGTCCGCTGCTCCCCGTAGCGCCATACGGGGCCGTGCAGAAGGTGCGGCGGCTCCCAGTGGTAGCGCGCATGGATGTGGCCGTGCAGGTGCTCCCAGGAGTTGCCCAACACCTCGTAGTTGAGCCGGCGGAAGTCCGGGTCCCGCTCGCTGCACACGGTCTCGACGGCCTCGCCGAGCAAAGAGAGGTCGCGCAGGAAGCGGGCCCGCTCGGCGCGGGGCAGATCCGTGAGGTGGTTCGCCTGGCCGGCGTACAACAGCAGGCAATATCCAGGCAGGTGCTGGATGTCGCCGATCACGGCCCAGCCGGTCTGCATACGCGCCAGCACCGTCGGGTTCTCGCCTCGTTCGGCGGCGCCCAACCGATCATCTGTCCAGTGACCCATGCCCCATGGATATCAGGAGAACCGCGAGCTTCTGGAGGCAGTCTCAGAGTCCGGCTATGGGCTCGCCGCATGTCAAAGATCATCGGAACTGTCCCCGATTTGCAGGGGGACAGGGCGACGACATGGTCACCGAGCAGCAGGCTGCCGCAGCCGGAGCCACCCCCGCCATCTTGCGCGAACTTCCCGACTCCCGTGTCATCGCGTGCGTCCTGCCGGGGGTACTGCGGTTACGCGGCCGGGCGAGGCCGCCCTTCCTCGGCTGTGCTCTACGCCTGCTGAGCAGTGCGAGGTGAAGGTCTGCACGTATCTGGCAGCGGTCCGAAGCTCGTGAACTGGCGGTGGAGCCAGGCGAGGGTCTGCTCGACGACCCAGCGGGTTCTGCCCAGACCAGAGCCTTGCCAGCGCACGCTCTTGCAGAGCACGTGGACGATGCCCCTCGGCGCAGCCCGGTCAACCCAGCACCCGCCCGAGGAAGCCGCGCAGGTAACCCGAGACGACGTCCAGGTGGCTCTCCAACAGGAAGTGACCGCCATTTACCAGGTGCACCTCCGCGTCCTTGGCGTCGCGGGCGAAGGCTCGCGCGCCGGCCGGGCCGAAGATTTCGTCGTTGCGGCCCCATACGGCGAGCACCGGGACCTCGCTGGTGCGTAGGAATTCGTGTAGCAGCGGGTACAGCGGGCGATTGTTCGGGTAGTCGCGGAACAGGGCCAGCTGGACCTCGTCGTTGCCCTCGCGGGAGACGAGGGCGAAGTCGTGCTCCCAGGTGTCCGGGTTGACCAGGCTCGGGTCGGGCACGCCGTGCACGTACTGCCAGCGGATGGCGTCGACGCTCAGTGCGGCGCGGACGGCGGGTTCGGTGTCGGGGCCGGGGTTCGCCGCGTAGGCCCAGACGTCGGTCCAGAACGACTCGACGAAACCGTCCTCGTAGCCGTTGCCGTTCTGGGTGACGAGGGCGGAGATGCGTTCGGGGTGCTTGAGCGCGAGGCGCCATCCGATGGGGGCGCCGTAGTCCTGGACGTAGAGCGCGTAGCGGTCCAGGCCCAGTTGGTCGAGCAGTCCGGAGGTGAGTTCGGCGAGGGCGTCGAAGGTGTAGGCGAACTCCCCTGCGGGGGGAGCGTCGGAGTGGCCGAAGCCGAGATGGTCCGGGGCGATGACGTGGTAGTCGTCGGCCAGCAGCGGGATGAGTCCGCGGAACATGAACGAGCTGGTCGGGTAGCCGTGCAGCAGGACGATCGCGGGGGCGTCGGCGGGGCCGGCTTCACGGTAGAAGATCTCGTGGCCGTCGACGGTGGCGGTCCGGTGGTGCACCGAGCTCATGTCTAACCCCTTCGAATGTTTTATCCGGTTAGTTCCTCGTCATGCAAGCACGGCATGAGCTAACCTGTCAAGCGACTCAATCAGGTTAGAAAGGGAGTGGGATCCGATGGACACGCTGCTGGACCTGCTCAACAGCAGGCCACTGGTCAACGGCGAGGAGCAGGACGCGCTCGGCGACCCGGCCGGGGGCAGGCGCTGGGCGCGGGAGCACGGCGGCGAAGGCAGCCCCGCGGAACTGGCGCTGCTGCGCGAGACGCGGGACATCCTGCGGGACATAGTGCGCGGAGAAGGCTCGCCCGCCGCCTTGAGCCCGCTACTCGAAGGGGTCCACCAAATCCCGGAGGTCACGTCGGATGGTCTTCAGTGGATGATCAAGACTCCTCCGCACGCCCGGCTGGCCGTCGAGGTGGTTCTCGCCTGGGCCGCCACCGAGCAGCAACTGCCCGGCCGGCTGCGCCCCTGCGCCAACGACGAGTGCCGGCTGTTCCTGCTCGACCGCAGCCGCGCCAACCGTGCCCGCTGGTGCTCGATGGCCGTCTGCGGTAACCGCGAAAAGGCGCGCCGCCACTACGAACGCACCCGCTGATGTCCCGTCCCATCGGATCATGCTTTCGCGGGCCTGTCCGACCGGCGATGATGTGCTGTGTCGTGAGAGGAGACCGCGGAGCGCATCCTGGCTCTCGGCCGTGCCGGCTATGCGGTCGCCGACCTGGGGGCGGGAAGGGGTGACCGCGCCGTCTCGCCTCGGAATGCGTGGGCGATGGCGCGCGCCTCGATGCCCGCCTGGCGAAGGACACCCGTGAGGGGATTGGTGTATCCGGCGAAGTACAAGCGCGGGGCTTCGGGATGGGTCCGTGCCCCGACGGCGAGGGGTTGTCCGGCCTCGTCGAGTACGCCCAGGGACCCGACCAGGTCGTGCAGGTTGGGCCGGTACCCGGTGGCGGCGATGACCGTGTCGGGTCGCAGCCGGGTGCCGTCGGCCAGTAACACGTCGGGGCCGTCGAACGCCTGGACGGCCTCGACCGGCTCGACCCGCCCGGACCGCACAGCGTCCACGAAGCCATGGTCGAGCACCGGGTTGACCCCTTCGCGGACATTGCGGGTGTACAGGCCGGCGCGGGGCCGCGGCAGTCCCCGTGATGTCAGGTCGGGCACCGCGAGACGCTGTGTGAGCAGGGAGGTGCGGTCGCGCCACGCGAGCGGGAGGGCCTCCGTCAGCCGGCCGACCGCATGCCATCGGGCGCTGGAGCGGGGCAGGATATTAGGTGGGGTACGGACTGCGATCCGTACCCGTCCGGCACCGGCTCCGGCCAGGACGCTCGCGATCTCGGTACCGCTGTTGCCGGCGCCGACCACCAGGACGTGCTGCCCGCGGTAGAGGGCCGGTGAGCGGTAGTGGGCCGAGTGCAGCAGCGTGCCGGTGAAGGTCGAACGCCCGGGCCAGTGGGGGAGGTTCGGGGTATGGCAGCGGCCGGTGGCCACCACGACCGCACCAGCTGGCACCGGGCCGTCGGAGCTGTGGACCAGCCACTGTGTGCCCCGACCCGGCTCGGCCCGTTCGATGCGCTGCACCGGGGTGGCCACCCGGACATCGAGTCGGTGATGGACGACGTAACGCTCCAGGTATCGCACGTACTCGTCCCGGCTCACCCACGGGCCCGCCTGGCGCGGCACCGACAGGCCGGGGAGTTTCGAGGCGCCGGGGGTGGTGTGCAGGCGTAGATGGTCATAGCGCTGCGTCCAGCTCGCTCCCACGCGGTCCGACCGTTCCAGGATCACGGCCGGCACTCCGGAGCGGCGCAGCAGTGCGGCCGCAGCAAGGCCGTGGGGGCCGGCTCCGATCACGATCGTGGGAGCGCCGAAGTCTCGCTGTGGTGTCGGTGGCATCGCCTCCTACAACGGCGGACCGCGGCTCACGTCACGCTCAACGGGGAGGCATACAGCCTGTGGGTTGGCGGTGCCGGCTGTTCACCGCAGCAGCGGGTGGCTGCCGTTACACCGGCGGCACGGACTCGTTGACACCGAGCGGTAGCGCCTCACCTCGCGGGCCGGGGGCATGAGCCTGTTCGGCCCGGGCTTCTGGGGCCGCCTCGTCCTCGGGGCTGGCTCGCTGCGACTGTCCGATCTTTCGAGGGGCTCATGTGCAGGCAGTGACGACGTGCCACCCGCCACGGCTGCAGATCAACGCAGTGTGCAAGGAGTACGGCGGCAGGCAGGTGCTGCGCGACGTCGACCTTGATGTGCCCGCCGGGACGCTGGTGGGAATCGTCGGCGAGAACGGGGCGGGGAAGAGCACTCTGCTGCAAATCGCCGTAGGACACCTTGCACCCGACCGCGGGACAGTGACGCGGACCGGGTCAGTGGGGTACTGCCCACAGCGAGCGGTGTTGAACGATGCGTTCACCGTCGGACAGCATCTGCGGTTGTTCCAAATGGCCTACCGGCTGCCGACGCTGGAGCGCGCCGGCGAATTGACGGAGCTGCTGGCACTGACCGGCTGCCGGCGACAGCAGGTCGGCGAGCTCAGCGGCGGAACGCGGCAGAAGCTGAACCTGCTGATCGCTCTCATGCACGATCCGCAGGTGCTGGTATTGGACGAGCCTTACCAGGGCTTCGACTGGGACACCCATCAGCGGTTCTGGGCCCTGGCCGCCGATCTCCGTGATCAGGGCCGGTCGATCATCGTGGTGTCGCACCTGCTGCACGACCTGCACCATTTCGACGCGATCGCTCATCTGCGCCAGGGGCGTCTGCACTTCGAGGAGACCAACCGTTGAAACTCTTCTGGATGGCCTTCACCGAACTGCTGCGCTGCACTCTGCTGGGCCATCTGCGCAACCGGTTGGCGTTGGCTCTGGCGGTCGCGTTCATTCCGGTCTGGATCACCGTGGCACGCCTGTGCACGTCCGACGAAGTGGTGCGTATCTGGCTGGCCGCCATCAGCGCCTCCGTCTCCGCCCGGGCCAGCCAGGTGGGCCAGGTGGCCAGCGCGCTGGGCGCCGTCACTCTGGTCGCAGGCTTCATCACCTTCACAGAGACCTTTCAGTCCCGGCAGATGGACCGCCGCCTGCTGCTGGCCGGCTACCCCCGGCTGCCGATACTGCTGGCGAAACTTGCTGCCGTCGCCCTCACCGCCGCTCTGCTGGCGTGCTACACCACGATCCTGCTGTGGATCTCCCTGCCTGTACGCCATCCGGGCCCCCTGGCGCTGGCCCTTGCAGGCGCCGGCCTCGCCTACGGCGGCATCGGCCTTCTGCTCGGCTCTCTGGTCCACGGCGAGTTGGAGGGCTTCTTCCTCATCATCATGCTCAGCCTGGTCGACACCGGCCTGCAGAATCCCGTCTTCAACACGCTCATGGATGTGGCAGGCGTGTCCGCCCTTCCTCTGTACGGCGTGAACCAGCTCGCGCTGAGTGCAGCCCTCACCCCGCACGCCCCCTGGTCCCACGGCCTGCTCTCCCTCACCTGGTCCGCTGCGACCGGCACCCTGGCGCTCCTCGTCCTCCACACTCACCGCCCTTCCCGCTCCCCGTGGTCCCGCAGGACGAGGGTGCAGGCAGGGGGGTCACCGTAGGGACGGCCCTCCTCCCGGCCCCTGGTCGCCGGTCCCCGCCGGTCGCCGGCCGGGCTTGGTCTGCGACGCGTGCCTGCGCCGGCGGGAGCGGCCGCTGCCCGGCAGACCGCGCACTGCGACGATCACGACGGACCGACACCAAGCGTTTCCCTGATCCGGTGGCCGTGGAGCAGCAGCTTCCCGACGGCCTGGTCCTCGACGGCGAGCTGTTGACCTGTACCTCTACGGGGGATGGCCTGCCCAGAACCCGGCCACCTACGGGTGGATCCCGCCGATGTCCGAGTCGCCGGCCGCGGTGACCCAAGCGCTGCATGCCGGGGGAGTCAGCTCAGGGCCGTCCCGGAAGGGTTGAGCACAGGGTTGGTCGCTGTTCGGGCGGTGTCGTCGGTGCGAAGGGTGAGGTCGAGGAGGCCGGGGAAGCGTGCATCGAATTCTTCGCGGCGCAGCCGGTTGAAGCGCTTGGTGCCCTGGTCGCGCTGCTCTACGAGGCCGGCGTCGCGCAGGACGCCGAAGTGGTGGCTCTTGGCCGCCCGGCCGACGGGGACGTCGAAGTCGCTGCAACTGAGGGTCCAGTCTGCGTGGCCGGCCAGGTCGCGGACCAACTGGATGCGTACGGGGTCGGCGAGAGCCGAGAGCGCAGAGAGGAGGGGGACGTTGTCGGGGTGGGTGTGTACGGGCGCCGGTCTGTGTCCCGTGGGTGGAGCCTGGTCCGACATGCCTCTCGCTCCTTCGTGGCGGTCACACCTGCTTGTGCAATGTTCGATATCCATCTTACATTGGGCGATGTTCGCTTCCCGTTGAACATTGATGGAAGGGTGGTTCACGCATGCGTGCGGTCGAGTTCCAGACCTACGGCGGCCCCGAGGTACTACAGGTCGTGCAGGCCGAAGTTCCCGAGCCCGGACCGGGCCAGGTGACCATCGATACCGCCTGGGCGGGGGTGAACTTCGCGGACATCAAAGCGCGCGCCGAGGGCTACCGGGTCACGTCGCTGCCCCACCGGCCCGGCTTGGAGGTCTCCGGGCGCATCAGGGCGGTCGGCGCGGGCGTCGAGGCGCTGCGGGCGGGGCAGGAGGTGGCCGCGCTCGTCAACGGGGGCGGTTACGCCGAGGTGGTCGTCGCCGAGGCCGCGTCCGTGTTCGCACTGCCCGACGGACTCGGCCTGCGGATCGCGGCCACAGTGCCGACCGTGCTGCCGACCGCGCACGCCCTCATCCATGAGGTAGGGCGGCTGCGCGCCGGGGAGAGTGTTTTGGTGCACGGCGCGGCGGGCGGCATCGGCACGGCGGTCGGGCAGCTCGCGCGGGCGGCGGGCGCCGGCGCGGTGTACGGCGTGGTCTCCACCGACACCAAGGCCGACTACGCCCTCCGGCACGGCTACGACGAAGTGTTCCGGGCCGACACCTTCGCCGAGGACGTCCGTCGCGCGACCGGCGGCAGGGGGGTCGACCTGATCCTCGACCCGGTGGGCGGTGACACGCTGCGCCGCGGGCTGGGCGCACTGGCCGTCTTCGGGCGCCTGGTGTCGTTCGGCAACGCCAGCGGCGCCGCGCCATGGCAGGTCGGGCAGCCCGAACTGTACGCGCAGGGCCGCTCCATCAGCGGCTTTTCCGTGCTGGCGCTCGCCCAGAGCGCACCCGGCGCCGTGCGCGCCCTGACCGAAGCCGCCCTGCGCGCAGTCGCCGAAGGCACGGTGTCCCTGCCTGTCACCGCCGAATTCCCCCTCTCCGACGCCGCCGGCGCCCACAGGCTGATGGGCGGGCGCACCTCCACCGGCAAGCTGCTGCTGCGCGCCACCGGCTGACCGCATACACCCAGGTCTCCCCGGTCCGACCGGATCTACTGCTGGTGCAGGCCGCGGCCCGCCAGGCTCAGGAAGGCCTCGCCGACGGCTTCCGAGAGGGTCGGGTGGGCGTGGACGTGCCGGGCCACATCGGCCGGTTCGGCGTCCCAGCCCACGATGAGCTGGCTCTCCGAGATCATTTCCGACACGTGCGGCCCGACCAGGTGTACCCCGAGCACCCGCCCGTCCCGTTCGGCGACCACCTTCACCACGCCGCCCTGCCCGTGCACCATGCCCTTGGCCACGGCCGTCAGCGGCATCGAGTTGACCACCACGTCGTAGGACCGCTCCCGTGCCTGCGCCTCGGTGAGTCCGACGGCGGCCGTCTGCGGGGAGGAGTAGGTCACCCGCGGCACCGCCGCGTAGTCCACCGGGGCCGACACCACCCCCGCCAGGGTCTCCGCGACGAGCAGCCCCTCCGCGAACGAGGCGTGCGCCAGCCCGAGAGAGGGCGGCGGCAGCAGATCGCCGACCACGTGGACGCCGGGCACCGCTGTCTCCAGCCGCGACCAGTCGGCGGGGGCCACGAACCCCCGCTCGTCCAACGCCACTCCGGCCGCCTCCAGGTCCAGCCCGTCCGTCACCGGCACCCGGCCGACCGCCACGAGCAGCCGCTCGGCGGTCATCTCACGCAGCTCGCCGCGGGCGGTGCGGACGGTGGCGCGCACCCCGGTCCCGTCGGCCGTGCGCACGGCGCCCTCCAGCTTGGCCCCCGTCTGAATGTCGATCCCGCGGTTCCTCAACCCCCGCGCCAGGTGGCGGGACACGTCCACGTCCTCCAGCGGGACCAGCCGGCCGGCCGCCTCGACGAGGGTGACCTCCGCGCCCATCGAGCGGTGGAAGGAGGCGTACTCGACTCCGATCGCCCCGCCGCCCAGCACCAGCACCGACTCGGGGAGACCGGGGGCGAAGAGCGCGTCGTCACTGGTCACGACGGTCCTGCCGTCCGGCTCCAGACCGGGCAGGAGCCGCGGCCGCGATCCAGTCGCGAGCACGATCCCCCGGGTGGCGGTGAACTCCCTGCCGTCCTCGGTCCGTACCGAACGCGGCCCGGTCAGCCGCGCGGCGGCGCGGACCACGGTGACCCCGGCACGGCTCAGGTGGCTCTCGACGCCCTTGTGGTTGCGCCCGACTATGTCGTCGCGGGTGGCGGTCAGCGCGGACCAGTCCACCGAGTCCAAGGTCGCCTTCACACCCCACCGTTCGCGCGCCTCGCCGATCCCGTCGACGAGTTCCGCCGCGTGCAGCATCGCCTTGCTGGGGATGCAGCCGCGGTGCAGGCAGGTGCCGCCGAGCTTGTCGCGCTCCGCGACGACGACCTTCAGGCCGAGGGCCGCGGCGCGCAGGGCGGTGCTGTACCCGCCGGTTCCGCCGCCGATCACGATCACGTCGGTCACGGTTGCTTCGGTCACGGTTGCTTCGGTCACGGTCGCTCCGGTCACGCCATCTGTGTTCATGGCTCCAGCGTGCGGCGCCGGGCCGCGGGGAGTCCAAGTCAATGATCTTGTAGGTTCCATGTACGTCCCTCATGGCTCGTAGCGCATGATGGCCCATCATGAGCCTGCGCCAGATGGAGTACTTCCTCGCCGTCGTGGAGGAGTCCTCCTTCACCCGGGCCGCCGAGATCCTGTACGTCACCCAGCCCGCCCTGTCCCACCAGATCAAGGCGCTGGAACGAGCCCTTGGCGGTGACCTGCTCGAACGGATGCCGCGCGGCGTCCGGCTCACCGCCATGGGCCGGGCCTACCTGCCGCACGCGCAACTCGCCGTACGCAGCGCCCGCCAGGCCGAACGCGCGGCCCGCGCCGCCACCGGGGCGGCCGGGGGCGAACTGCACGTTGCCACCGTCCACGCGCTGGCCGTCGGCCTGCTGCCCGGCGTGGTCGCCCGCTGGCGCGCCCTGCACCCGGGGGTCCGGCTGGTGCTGCGCGAGTACGCCTCCACCGAAACCCTGGAGGAACAGCTGGAGCGCGGCGCGGCGGACCTCGCCGTGGGCCCGGAGCCGAAGGACTGGACGGGCCCGCTGATCCCGGCGGGCCGGGAGGAGATCGTCCTGGTCGTCCCCTTCGACGACCCGCTCGCGGGGCGCGCCGCGGTCCGCCTGGCCGAACTCGCCGACCGCGACTGGATCCGCTGCGCCATGGAACCGCGGGTCCAGGGCGAACCCTTCCTGGACCGGGTGTGCGGCCTGGCGGGGTTCACCCCGCGCACCGCGGTGCATACGGAACACACCTCCACCGCCGTACGGATGGCCGCCGCGGGCATCGGCATCGTGGCGGCCCCCGCCCACCTGGCCCGCAGCGCGATCGGCGAGGACTGTGTCCTGCTCCCGGTCGACCCGCCGTGGCACCGCCCCCTGGCGGTCTTCTCCCGGCAGCCCCTGACCGGCGCGGCCCGGTCTTTCACGGACCTGTTGGAAGAAACGCCCTAACTGATCGTCTCAGGCGTGATGTCCCGGCCGCAGCGGTGGGCTGCTCAGGGGTAACGGCCCAACTGTCAGCGCCAGTTCGACTGATCCCGTCCGTTTCCGGTTCGCCGCCGGAGCGCGAGGAGTGGGCAAGTACTGGCCGGCTTCAGCACCGGCTGCTGAGCGGGCATGCCTGCCCCGCGCACGCAGAGGCCCTCGGGGGATCGGGAAGGCGCCTCCCGAACGGGGATCACCGCAATGACGACGACGCGGACCCGGCCGAGCTGCGCGTCAGCTCATTCCCCTACCGCTCCACCCCGGACTGAGCCGGACTTTCCCCCCTCGCCCTCGCCTGGCACCCGGCCGGGGTTGACTCTCTTGGCTACTGGCATTAGCTTCTAGCTAGTCGCATTAGCTTATAGCTATTGCGCTTAACGAGCAGGGAGATGTCATGGCTGAGTTCGTCTCCGTCCCGGGCGGCACCATCGCCTACGAGGTCGCTGGAGAAGGCCCGTTGGTCGTCCTGGCCCACGGCATGGGGGACAGCCGCGCGGCGTACAGGTTCGTCCTGCCGCGTCTGGCGGCGGCGGGGTATCGAGTGGCCGCGGTCGACCTGCGGGGCTGCGGCGAGTCGAGCGCGCAGTGGCCTTCCTACTCGCGCACCGACATCGCGGGCGATCTGCTCGCGGTGATCCGCCACATCGACGGCGGCCCGGCCGTCCTGGTCGGCCACTCGATCTCCGGCGGCGCCGCCACCATCGCAGCCGCCCAGGATTCCGGCCTGGTCAGGGGCATCATCGAGCTGGGCCCCTTCACGCGCGCGCAGTCGATCAAGCTCGGCGACTTCCGCTCGAAGAGCTACCGCAAGGGTGCCTTCCGGCTGCTCGGCGCCAGCCTGTTCGGCAGCGTGGGACTGTGGTCCCGTTATCTCGACCACGCCTACCCGGGCCGCAAGCCGGCCGACTGGACCGACCGCCTGGCCCGCATAGAAGCGATGCTGGGCGAGCCCGGCCGGATGCGGGCGATGCAGAAGATGGGGCAGTCGGCGCCGACCGACGCCGGCGCCCAGTTGGGCAACGTACGGTGCCCTGCCCTGATCGTGCAGGGTTCGCTCGACCCCGACTGGGTCGATCCGCGCGCCGAGGGCGAAGCGATCGTGGCTGCGATGCCGGCCGGTCTCGGAGAGCTCGCCGTGATCGAGGGAGCCGGCCACTACCCGCACGACCAGTACCCCGAGGAGACGGCGTCCCTGATGCTGGCCTTCCTGAAAGCACACGCCCGTGCCTAGGGCGGGCCTCGATACGAGCGCCGTCGTCGCGGCGGGAGCGGCGCTCGCCGACGAGGTCGGTCTGGCGGGCCTGACCATGGGTCTGCTGGCCGACAGGCTCGGCGTACGGCCGCCGTCCCTGTACAAGCACGTCGGCTCCCTGCACGAACTGCGGCACGGCATCTCCGTCCAGGCCAAGCGTGAATTCGCCCATCAGCTGGCCCGGAAGTCCGTCGGCCGTTCCGGCCCGGACGCGGTCCGGGCGTTCGCCGACAGCTACCGTCACTGGGCCCTGGAGCATCCCGGCCGCTACGCCGCCACCATCCCCGCTCCGGCGGCCGGTGACGAGGAGGACCGCCGCGTCAGCGAAGCGGCGTTGCAGGTCCTGCTCGACGTCCTCGCCGGTTTCGGCCTGCCCGACGAGCGGGTAGTGGACTCCGCACGGGCGCTGCGGTCAGCACTTCACGGGTTCGTCACCCTTGAGGGCGCCGGCGGCTTCCGGATGGCCCGCGACGCCACGCGGAGTTTCCACTTCCTCGTCGACACCCTGATCGCCGGCTTCCAGGCCGACCCTCCTGATCACGCCTCCGAAGGATGACATGGCCGCCACCGATCCCTCCCTGTCCGCCCCACAGATACCTGTGAACGGGAAGACTCCGGCCGAACCGTTGTCCGAGGCGCCCTTCGCCGACCGGGGTCGGGAGGCCGCCGTCAGCACCGTGAGGACCAGGACGCAACCGCCGGGGCACGACTACGTCCGAGGCGGCATGCGCTTCGCCGGCGAGTTGACCGCTTGGGTGTGCACCCCCTGGGCCCTGTGGCCGCACTCCATCCCGCTGGCGATCGGCGCCGTCCTGCTGCTGATCGGGCTGCCTGCCGTCTTCAGCACCCCGGGCGACCGGCCCGGCGCAGACGCCCCCGTTGCGGTGCCGGGCATCGTCACCATCTTGCTGGTCGTGCTCCATCTGGTGGCGGCGGCAGCGTCTGCGTGGGCGCTGTGGGGGACGTGGATCGCCGCAACGGTGACCGTCCTGTGCCTGGTCGTGCCGTTTACCGAGCTACCGCGCTGGCGAGCCCTGATGAGTGCGACCCACGATCAAGCTGAGCGCCCAGCGCGCCGGTGACCGCGGAGACCTGGGCTCTGTCAGAGTGGACTGTACGATCAGCCGCGCCGTGGGCAGGTCGTCGAACAGGTCCTTCCGCGCCACGTCTGCGCTCTGATGTAGAGGGCGGCCCCGCCGAGCGTCACGAAGGCAGCCGGACTGCTGTGGACTGTTCGGCCCAATCGGTGGCATCGTCAGCAATTGTGACGGAGCATGATTTCCTGGCGTTGGCGCCGCAGTACACCACGACATCCGAGCTGCTCTCGATGTCGGCGCATCGGCGGGGGATGGATGTAGACGTACTTCCCGCCCATGGCGGTGTGGGCACCGCCATGGGCAGGCGCGGTGGCCACTACTATGGCGGCCCCGCTTTCGCGACACGCGTCGTGGATGCCCTTGAGGTCGCACTCTTGGAGCCGTCTGACGACTGGCTGGCCACATTGCCCCGCGAGTACACCGGACGGCGCATCGCCATGGCGACCCTGGGCGAGGCGTGCTGTCTGTCCCGGCCGGCGTTCGTCAAGCCGCCGAGTGACAAGAGCTTCCCGGCCGCCGTCTACGCCAGCGGCAGTTGCCTCCCGACACGGCCGGAGCTGTCACTGGACGTGCCGGTACAGATCAGCGACGTGGTGACCTGGGCGGCGGAGTTTCGCTTGTACCTCCTGGACGGCGAGGTCCGCACTGGTTCGCAGTACGCCACCTTCGGCCGTCTCGACGCCGAGCGGCTGGACGGGCACCGCTACGAAGACGCTGTCCTGGAGTTCGCGGATGATCTCCTCGCCACATGCGGCGATGGCCTGCCCAGCGCGGTGGTGGTGGACGTCGGGCTCCTGGCCGCACCCGAGCACGGCGCCGCCGACCAGTGGGCGGTGGTCGAGGCGAACATGGCGTGGTTCAGCAACTGCTATGCCGCGGATCCTGACCGGGTACTGGACGTCGTCCTGCGCTCAGCTGGTCCGCGGGCACAGATGGCGGAGCGAGACCGCCGGTTCTGCCAGAACATCGAGGACGCTCACCTCGCCGGCTGAGATGCCGGTGTGACCAGTGACAACAACCGTGCCGCCCCGAGGCTCGGCGCCCAGTGCCGTGCCGCTCCGGGACAACTGCTGCGCTTCAGCTACGCGGATCCCGCAGGCCGCTACCGATCTTGGTGACAGCCGTCTTGCGTCGGCACGCCGTTCCCGAATCCGCAGACCGAGGCCGGGTACGAGGCGAACCTTGGCAGTCTGCTTGGGCCCACCGAGGACCCCGGCGTATCCGGTCGGCGCATCGCCGACGACGGTCCCGGTGGCTGTGACCACCACCGCGGCGAACCCGGCACCGATGACGGCAAAGGCCGCGGTCATGGCTATCCACCCTGCCCATCACGACCACCGCCTCCCGATGGTGATCTCCCGCTGCCCAGATGCCCTCAGTGGTGGCTCATTGTGTTCGAACGGACACGTAGGGTGCTTGCGATGTTCGTGAGCGTGAGCGGATCATGAGTGGTCCCTCAGTCTCGTGGAAGGACGCCCAGGTCATGGCTCACCGCAAGGTGTATCTCGCCGTCGGCAGGACCAACACCCGGATCTACCGCTTCGACCCCATCGACGGTGACACCCGCGTCGTCGACAATGTCCCGCCCTACGAGCCCGGCTACACCGCCATGGGCGCGCAGTACCGCGGCGATGACAAGGAACCGCTGCTGCTGGCGGTGAGCCACAACAAGCTCATCACCATCGACGTGGCGGCCGGCACCCTGAAGGACCAGGTCATCGACGGGCTGCCGAACGGACCCTGGTTCGACGGTGACATGGATCCCGACGGCAAGATCCTCTTCGCCGTCGGCAACCCTGACGCACCCAGCTATGCCATCGACGTGGCGGCCCGGAAGGCCATGCCTCGGAACGCACCGGGAAGCGGCCGGTGGGATGACTTCGCTTACCACCCCAGGGACGGGCGGCTGATCTCGGTGGAGGGCGACAACGGCGACCTGCTGCTCGTCGATCCGAGCCGGCAGCCCATGAAGACCGTCCTCAAGGAGCGGGTCTTCCCGCCGGCGGAAGCCAGCGCCGCGACAGGTTCGCGCAAGTCCTACTCGGCCACCTTCTTCGACCAGGACGGCAACTTCTACGCGGTCGACTCCGCGGGCAACGTCAACCACCTCGACTTGACCACGGCCGCGACCCCCAACCATTCGCAGCGCATCGGGCGGGGAAGGGTGCCCGTCGGCGACCTTGAGATCGTGAACGGGGCCGGGCGTATCACCCCCCTGCCGGTCCCGCCCAGCTATGACGAGATCGCCGTGTCCAAGAAGTTCAACCGGACGTGGGAGAGCAGCGAGCCCCGGGGCAGGGTGTACAGCTTCGATCTCACGCTCACCGCCGTCACCAAAGACAGCGGCGAAGCCGAGGACGTCAAAAGGTTCCGGATCTCCTTCGACCTGCCCACGGTGAAGGGCGCGAAAGCCGAAGCATCCGGCGTCGATGTCATCGCCCAGGACGGCAAGGCATACCTGCAGTCCCAGAACGACCAGTTCCTTGCCGCGGGCACGTCCCGGCCGATCACCGTACAGATCACCGTCCCGGGCGACCCGGCTCACCTGCCCCAGGAGTACCCCCTCGACGGCCTCAAGGCCACACGCCTGCCCAGCCGCTGATCACGTCCGACTGGACAACCACCTCGGTCGCGGATCGATGCCAGGCGTCACCTCCCACACATCTACGACACATCGAAGTGGAACCTCCAGCCCGAGAGGGCCTCTGAATGTCTCGTACTCGACGGGTGGGACGTGGCCTAGGGTGCCGGGCTGGGTGAGCCGGGGGTGTCGGTGAAGCAGATCGCCTCCACGCCCCGCTCGCCGGTGATGTCGAGGCCCTCGACGAGGAAGCACAGGGAGGCGCGGAACGCCCGCTGTGGCGCGCCGGTTGCCAGGTGTGTGGCCCCGGGATACCGCGAGTAGCGGGGGCTGGCCCCACCCCCGATCGTCCGGACAGCCGGATGGCCCGGTGGGTGCCGTGTCGGCGACGGTGGGGCGGTACCCGGCAAGTTCGCCTACAGAGAAGGCAAGATCGTGCGCATCGTCACGGCCACCGCCGTCGTCCTGGCCCTCGTCGGCGCAGCCGCGCCGGCCGCCACCGCCCACCAGCCGGCCACCGACGGAATCTGGCGCACCGACGGCTACGGCACCGTGCTGTCCATCCGGAACGGAACCCTCCATGAGTACCAGACCACCGCCGTCAGCTGTATCGCGGGCGACACCGCGCGGCAGACCGGCCCCGGCGCCTACACCATGCCAGGAGGCACCGTCCTCACCGTGGGCACCCGCGGGGACCGCGACCGCGCTTCCGTACGGCTCGACGGCGACGTCGGCGAGCGGAATGTGCGCCGGATGACGGAACTGCCCGACGCCTGCACGCGTTCCGCCCCCGGGGGTCCCGTCGCCTCCTTCGACGTCTTCTGGCAGACCTTCGAGGAGAACTACCCCTTCTTCGCCGCCAAGGGCATCGACTGGCACGCCGTACGAGACCGGTACCGGCCCACGGTCCACGAAGGGACGACCCCGGACGAACTTTTCGCCGTCTTCAGCAAGATGGTCGAGCCGCTCCACGACGCCCACATCGCGGTCTGGGACGTCGACGGCGACGGCGACGGCGACCCCGACCGGGCCTTCGCGCAGGTCCGCCCAGGCACCGTCCGGCCCGACGGGAAGCTCGACGCCGAGGTCAAGAAGTTCGTCGTGGAGCGCGACCTCAAGAACGCCCGGAACATCCAGGACTTCGCCGCCGGGCGGATCACCTACGCCGACCTCCCCGGCGGGCAGGGCTACCTGCGGATCTCCGGCTTCGGCGGCTACGCGGGCGGCAAGGCCTCCTACGCCGCCGAGCTGGCCGAGCTCGACAAGGCGCTGGACACGGTCCTCGGTCAGGAGCGCACCCGGTACCTGAAGGGCCTGGTCATCGACCTGCGGGTCAACGGCGGCGGCTCCGACGCCATGGGGCTCCACATCGCCGGGCGGCTGACCGACACCCCCTACCTCGCCTACTCCAAGCGGGCCCGCAACGATCCCGCGGACCCCACCCGGCACACCCGTCCCCAACCCCTGTACGTCACGCCCGCCCAGGTCCCGCGCTACGTCGGACCGGTCGCCGTGCTGACCGGCGGCTCGACGGTCAGCGCGGGAGAGACCTTCACCCAGGCCCTCATGGACCGGCCCGGCCGGACTGTGCGGATCGGGCAGCCCACGCAGGGCGTCTTCTCGGACGTCATGGTGCGCAAGCTCCCCAACGGCATGTCGGTCTGGCTGCCGAACGAGGAGATGCTGACCCGGTCGGGCAGGACCTTCGACGGCACGGGCATCCCGCCGCACCTCACCGAGCCGGTCTTCACCACGGAGGAGTTCGACCAGAACAAGGACTCGGCCTTCGACCGGGCCGTGAAGGTCCTGCGGGACTAGGACGGCTCATCCCGCAGGCGCCCAGGCCCCGCCCGCCTGGCTTGTTCTTCAACCTGCTGGGAGGGGCGAGGTCGGTTCGGGGAAAGCGACCGGTGGTGACACCGGCACCGGCACCGGCAGGGAGCCCACGAGAGGGTGTCGGTGATGCCCGGTGCGGACCCACACCCCCGTGGTGTCTCCGCACCGGGTCACCCTGAACTCTTCTCGGCTCCGTGCCGGGTGGCCTGTGGTGGTCCGGTCGTTCTGGTGGTATCCGCCGATGCTTGCCGCCAGGGGTCTGCAGCCCCCCCGGCCGTGTGAGCCGTTGGTCAGCTCAGCCGTGCATCGGCGTAGACGGCCATCGCGTCGCGCTGGTAGAGCGCCAGTCCGTCGGTGATCCTGTCGAAATTCGTACGGAACTGAGGGTCGTCGACGTAGGTCTGGCCCAGTCCCTTGTACGCGGCCGCGCACGGGGTCCAGAACCGGCACACGCCCTGGTAGTGGGTGTCCACCTCGGCCTGCACCGCGGGATCGGCGACGGGTGTGCCGGCCACCATGAACGCCGCCATGCGGATCATCTGCGCCGTCACCTCACGCTGCCACCGTTCCATATCCTCGGGGGTCATCCCCGCGATGGCTCGCTGGGACTGCTCCCACTGCTCCGGCCACCGCTCTCGCGCCTCCGCCTCGTGGCGACCGGGCTCGAAGCCCTCGAACAGGTTCTCCGGCCTGTTGATCTTTGCCATGTCGCTGTCGTCCTTCCCTTCCTCCAGTTCGGCGATGGTGCGGCCGACCGTGCGGGCGAGCGTCTCCAACCGGTCGCGTTCCGCAAGCAGCCGTCGGTGGTGCGCGCGGAGCGCGGCCAGCTGATCGACCTGGCTGTCCAGGACCCCCTGGATCTCGCGCAGTCCCAGGCCCAGCTCCCGCATCAGCAGGATCTGCTGCAGTCGCAGCAGATCGGCCTCCTCGTAGTAGCGGTGCCCGTTGCTCCCGATCCACGCCGGCGGCAGCAGACCGATGTCGTCGTAATGCCGCATCGTCCGGGACGTCACCCCGGACATCCGGGCCACATCCGCGATCGACCAGGCCATTGCCCCGCCTCCCATCACCGGGCCGGTCTCTCCGGCCACACCGAAGACGGTAGAAGTTGACGCAGCGGAAACCGCAAGCCGGAACCGGCACCAGATTGCGGAATTGACGCGACTCCGCCCTGTACTCCGTCACCCGCGACGACTGGCCCCACGTCCGCGACCTACTCACCGAACGAAGGGACAACTCCCACCCGGCCACCTGACCACGCGCCGAAGACCCAGTGCAGGCACTGGGCCCGGAGCTGGTTCCGCCGCAGCCGGCTCCGGCGGAGCCGCCGGCCGCCGGGACGAATGACCGAGCACCTATCCGGAGTCATGCGCCGTCAACTGCTCGTCGAGGCGCATCCAGTAGTCCTCGCCCCATGGCTCGACCCAGATCCCAAGGATCTTCGTGGTGTAGTTGTTCAATCTGATCTTCGGCGTCGTGGCTTCAACGCCATTCAAGGACGACGTCGCCGTACCCGAGTGCGGTGGCGGCGTCCTGAGCGCTGATCTGCTGGGGTTGGGCCCCCGGGGTCAGGGCGGTGACGTACGGCTGCTCGACCTTGCCCTGGACGGAGCGGAAGAGCAGGCGCTTGCCGTCCGATGAGACGGCGAGGGGGAGGTTCTTGCGGTCGGTCACCGGGAGCAGGTCGGGGCCCGCGCCGTCCGTGGCCTGGCTGGAGTTCTCGGGGCGCAGCCGGTCGACGTCGACCGTCCAGAAATTGTTGACGTGCTTGAGGTCACGACCTGACGCGTCGTGCGCGCAGAGCAGGGTGTGGTCGTCGAGCCACCCGGACGGCTGGCACTCGAAGTCGGGCAGGGGGACGGCGCTGTTGGTCGGCAACGGGCCGTTCGCGGTGACGGGAGCGATGCTGCGGCCGCGCCCGAGGATGAAATCGGCGACGCGCTTGCCGTCAGGGCTGAAGCGCGGGCTCTCGCCGAGTACGCCCCGCAGCGGAGTGCCCCCGAGCATCAGGATGCTGTCGACGGTGGCGGGCTTCTCGCTGGCCCACTGTTCAGTGAGCTGGTGGGTCCCGGAGGTGGAGCGGCTGGCGATGTGCTGTTGGCGGGTGGCGTCGAGGTGGGTGAACCAGACGCTTTCGCCGTCGGGGGCGAAGAGGGCGTCCTGCTCCTTCGGGGTGGTGGAGAAGCCACTGCCGTCCCCGGTGAGGTCGGTGAACTTGCCCGTGCGGTCGACGTATCCGACGTGGCGTGCGCCTGCCTTGTCGTCGGCGGTGACGACCGCGAGTTTGGTGAAGTCGCGGTCGAAGAGCTGCCGGACCCGCGGGCCGAAGGCCATGTCGGAGGCTGCGAGGCCGACGGCCGGCTCCTCGTGTGGGAGGTTCTCCGCGCACAAGGAGTAGAGGGCGCTGAGTTCCTCCCCGTCCCGCTTGTCGATCACCGCCTGAGCGGGCAGTGTGAACTCCACCGAGGCCACCTTCTTCCAGGTGGACGGGTCGAATCCCTGGACCCACACCGTGGCGGGCCGGGAGGCGGGCACGGTGCAGCCAGCGCTGATCACCAGGTCCTTGCCACGGAACGTCGCGTCGCCGGTGCTCCCGCCGGCCGCGTTCGGGGCTGCCGGTGCCCCGCTGCCCGGCGGCACGGTCCCGGTCGCCCCCGTCGTCCCTGTCGTGCCGCTGCTGGCGCAGGCCGCCAGCAGCGGCAGCGCGAGCACTGCCGCTGCGAAGGCCGACACCCGATGCGTGAACTGCATGCCCATCCCCCGTCAGACACTTGATCAGAAAATGGTGATTGTAATGCTGTTGCGCGAGGGCCTGGCTCAGCTGCCGAACCGCGACGAGGACCACGGGCATCGGGGGAGCGGGCGCGGGTCCCGTCGCGGATGAGCGGGTATCCGCCGACCATCCCCCCTTTGGTGAGGGCAGGGTTCCGGCTCCTCTCGCGCCCACTGCGGGGTGCGGCACAGATCTTGGTGAAACGTCTCGTGTGTGGCCGATGTGCGGGCCGGTGTCAGCCTGGCCGATCTGGAGCTGGACTCCCTGGCGGTGGCCGAGCTCGCCGCGATCGTGCAGGAGGGGGTCGGGCCAGGTGAGCGGCGAGGACGTGGGAAGGACGCCACGCTCGTCGAGGTGGCAGCGGCAATCGATGCCAGGTGGCGTCCCCGTGGCTGTCGGTGGGTGAGCGGCGCGCAGATCGCCGTCATCGGACTGGGGATGGTCACCCCGGCCCTGCAGGGGGTGGACGCGACCTGGCGAAGGGTGCGCCAGGAGGCCTCCATCGCGGCGACCACCGATCCACGGTTGGCCGGGATGCCCGTCGACTTCTGTGCGTCCGTGGCCGCCCCGGGCCAATCTGATCGCAACGAAGGACGGCGCGGAGCGCTGCGGCGGCCCGCTGCTGGTGTGAGCCCCACGCGCGCCGGCCTCCGCACGCAGGTGCCCGAAAACCGGCCACCGCGTCACGCCCTTCCCAGCTGCTAGACCCCCCATCGGCCGGCGGTGTCCTCCGACAGGTGATCTTGACCGATCGCCAAGTGATCTCGATGGCAGCAGGTTTCTGCCACGCGATCCTGACAGGGCTTCGGGGCCCGCTGTCCGAGACGGCCACCCACCGAGAGGCCGGAAACCTGTCGCGACCGCGCCGGATCCGCCGGGATGCTCGGCTCATGCGCGCGTGCGTAGATTTTGGCTGGCGACCGGTGGTTTCGGCGTCTTTGACGGGCCGGGGGTGCGACTGCGGACGCTTGCAGGCGTCGCAGTGTCTGACAGGATTCGATCATGAACATGCACAGTGTGTTGCTCTACGGGTGTGCGGCAATCGTCGTCACGGTGGGCATCCGGCTCTTGGTGACGCTCGCCCTGGAGGACTGTGAGGAGGCGCCTGCTCCGCTGGCCTTGCTGCGGGCGTGGCGGCGGCCGGTCCCGAGAGCCGCCGCGGCGCTGGTGGGCATCATGGCGGCGCTCGGTGTGGCCCAGTTGGCTGTCCCCGCCATGATCGATGCGCTGGAGCGGCACCCCGGTGGTGCGTGGTGGCGAGCTGTGACTGCGTTGACGGTGCAGTCGTCGGGATGGTTGCAACTCCTGTTCAACCTCGTCTCGCTGGCCGTTGTCGCTCCGATCACCGAGCGGCGGTTCGGATCCTGGCGGATGTTGCTGGTCTTCGCGACAAGCGGTGTGACGGCGCAGGCGGTGAGCATGGCCGGCTGGAGCCGCCAAGGCGGCGGCGACTCGGTGGCGATCTGCGGCCTCGTGGGCGCACTGGCCACGTGGTACGCGGTACGTGGCAGCGCCGTCGCCGTGCGGCGAGTGGCTTGCCTCATCCCCGCCGCAGGTCTTGTCCTTTGTCTCCTCTCCAACAACCACGGAGTAGGCCTCCTCGTCGGCAGCTTGCTGGGAGTCGGGCTGGCAGCAACTTTCGCCCGCTCAGCTTTGGCGGCCTGACTCAGTGTGACCCGCAGAGACATCACCGAAGCGGTCACCGGCGTCATCGCGGGCACCCTCGCCCGCCCGCAGATCCGCGTCCTCGGCCGCTACCACCCGGACGCCTGGGCGTGGTCGGCCGGCCGGTACCGCGGCGGCGCCCGGCGCAGGCTCAGCAGGGGGCGGGCATCGGGCCCGGGCATCGGGGCCCGATGCCCGGGCATCCGTGGGAGGGTGTGCGGTTTGCATCGGCGTGGGGGAGCCGTGATGCCCTGGACGTGGTGTTTGTTGCGCCCGGGGCTGGTGGCGGAGTCCCGCCGAGGTCACGCAAGTAGCCTGACCAGCACCCCACCGCTGTCACGGTCAAGCGGAGTGGTGGCCCTGCCCGGTCCCGGGGATTGCTCGCTTCGGCGCGCAAGCTCAGTGCGGGGCCGGACCGGGGTCCGGGGCCGCCCCGAGAGCCCGGGTCATCTCCTGCAGGACACGGCGCTGCCGCAGGCTCTGCCAGGTTGCCCAGGTGAGGAAGACCAGGGAGAACAGGCCGAAGGCCAGGCTCTGGCGGATGCCGGAGGAGGCGCCCACGAGGACCGTGATGCCGAGGAACAGCACGTACAGGAAAGCCAGGGCGAGCCGGCGGTGCCGGGTCGTGTGCGCTCGCTGCTGGACCAGCCGCCGCATGGACGCGCGCTCGTCCGCCTCCTGCGGTACCTCCCCGTGCCGGAGCCGGTCGTCCAGCGAGGCCCACTCCCGGGTGGAGGTGCGGGCCGCACGCTGTTCTTTGCGCCGCCGGGCCAGGAAGATGCCCAGGCCGCCCAGTGACGCCGTGGCCACGGGCAGGAGGACCTCGAGGGGGGAACGGCCGGGGCTGATCACCATGATGACCGTCGTGGACAGGGCCACGGTCAGCAGGACCTGAGCCCACACATGCTCGGCAAGCCACACGTTCACTGCTCTCATACGCCATCAACTCCCGGACTGCACAGGGGATTTTGAGGTCGAGTACCCCTCCTCCGTCCCCGCATGCCCGGGCGGGTTGCCGCCGATCCGGGCCTTCGGCCTCGCTGCCCTGGTGGTCGCGGTCGTCAGGAAGTGCGCTTCAGGGTGCATGCGTTGGGGCTGAAGCTGGGCACTGCGGAGTTGCGGCAGCCGCTCGGGCAGTACGTGCTGGTGATGGTCCATACGGCGGGCGGCCTCCCGGGGCGAGCAGGAACGGCTCGCCCTCGGGTACACGGTGGTCGTCCAGCCCTTGTCAGCCGCGTGAACAGGCCGTTGAACTCCTTGATCATTTGGTCAACGGCGTGGCCACCGGGGGCCACGTCGCGTTCGCGGCGAGTGAAGGGCCCCGCCAGCCCGTGATCCGCATGGCCCCGGACAGTACTCGCGGACTGTTCAACAGAAGTTCGACGGCCACCGCGCGATCCTCTTCACCCCCGCCGGCCGTGACTGCGAGCTTGCCCCAGGTCAGGCCGAGCGAGTCGATCCCGATGTCCCACTGGTGGGCCCGCCCCAGACGCAGAGCAGGTCCACGACGAAGATCAGTGTCGAGCCCACCGGGATCAACGGGGAGGGCGATTGTTTCCCGTAGCCCAGACGCGGGGGAACGATGATCTCCCGCCGACCGCCGACCTTCATTCCCCTCACGCCCCGGTCCCAGCCCTTGATGACCTTGCCCCCGCCCACGGCGAACTTGAACGGCTGGGCCCGGTCCCAGGAGGAGTCGAACTCCCTCCCCGTCTCGAACGTGACCCCGACGTAGTGAACCTGGACGACCCGGCCCGGCTTGGCCTCAGCCCCGTCCCCGACCACGAGGTCCCGGGTCGTCAGCTCGGTGGGGGCATCACCCTCCGGAACATCGATCTCAGGCTTCGTCAGTTCACCCATTGCGGTTGGCCCATCCCTCGCCGCCGGACAGCCGTCGTACGGACCAGCCGGACGCATGGACACTCCATGCAGCCGGTGATCACGCTACGGCAATCTTCGAGACGTCCGGTAAGGAGCCTTGCGAGGGCCCCGCACAGGCGCTTCACCTCACCAGGGTGAGCCGATGTCCGTCGTGTTCCGAGGCGCCGACTACGGTGCGTGCGGGTCCGGGGTGGCTGCCGGCCGCCCCATGCACCCGCCCCCCTGATGGGCGGCGGATTGCCGGTGAGCGAGTGGAGAGGACCGCCGCCCCGACCGGAGCCGCCTGCCCCGGCGCCCGGCGCCGCCGCGGCGGTCGGGGCAGGGGTGGAACGGCCTGTGCAGCCAGACCACCCGACCGGAATCCCGCCGACCTCCTGGAGGCCACCCGGTTCCCCTCGGTGAAGAGCCTGGACGAACACCTGCCGGCGGGTTTCGTGCCTGCGGTCTACCGGCGCCGCGCCCCGGAACGGGACGCTGTCGGCCCACAGCCCAGGGCGCCGTGCTCGGACCCGGCGCGGGGCGAAAGCCCGCTCGGCTACCTCGCCCACCAGCTGGTCCCCCTCGACCGCGAGCGCCAAGACCTCGCGTGGTGGCAACTCGGCGATTGGCTGCCCCGTTCGACGCGTGGGACCCACCCGTGCATGCCCGAGCCAACTGCCGGAGCTTCGAGAACGAGGCGATCTGGATCTTCACCCTGGCCGAGGGCAAGATCATCGAGATCCGTGCCGTGAGTGACCGCCTCGGTCTCTTGCTCCAGTTTGGATAGGAGTGGCCGAAGACTGAGTAGCCACGCG
This sequence comes from Streptomyces sp. CB00455, assembly GCF_001905445.1. GTDB lineage: Bacteria > Actinomycetota > Actinomycetes > Streptomycetales > Streptomycetaceae > Streptomyces. Next base: position 290,373 of record NZ_LIVQ01000007.1, read on the forward strand.
GTGACCGCGCTGGTCACAGCCATCAATGAATGGCTGTGACCAGCACCTTCACAACAGACCCTGGCCGGGGGCTCAGGGATGTGGCGCCGCCCGCATCCCCACGCCCGGCACCGCTGTCGGCGAGGCCCCGGCAGCGGCGGGCGCCTCCCTCCGGGGCACGGCCGGTGAGCTGGTCCTCGTCTTCTACGGCCGTATCGCGTTGGACTCCCTGGAGCTCGACGGCGACCGAAGCCTCTTCGACCAGCTCATAGCCTGGGACCCCGAGGAGTAGGACGCGACGATGCGCCACCTCGTGCGCCCGGTACCCGGGGAAGCGGATGCGTCCTGAAGGCGGTTCGGGCGCGAGGTGGTGGCGGCAGCCGCGTTCGGCACGTGGTAGCACCCTCAAGTGATCGACGCCGCACTGTGGCCAGGCGCCACAGCAGTGGTGCCGGCACCCCGGAAAGGCAGTAGCGGTGATGGAGATCCGTCCCACGACCGACCAGGACCGCGAGGTCTTCGTCGACACGATCCTTGCCGCGTTCGGGCGCCTGCGGGAATCTCCGGCCGAGGGCGCGGGGCTGTTGTGGTCGGCGTACGAAATGGACCGCAACCTGCTCGCCGTTGCAGCGGACGGGCGGCCCGTCGGCACGGCAGGTGCGTACTCCTTCGAGCTCACCCTGCCCGGCGGGGCCCTCGTCCCGGTCACCGGGGTGACCGGCGTCTGCGTCCTGCCCTCGCACCGACGCCAGGGCGTACTCAGCGCGATGATGCGGCATCAGCTCGCCGCGCTGCGCGCCCGAGGGGAGTTCCTCTCCGTGCTGCTGGCCTCCGAGGCCCTGATCTACGGCAGGTTCGGCTACGGTCCGGCGACCTACACGCGGCGGCTGACGGTGCCGCGCCACCGGGCCGCCCTCGCCCGCCCCCGGGCGCGCGCAGGGGCCGACGCCCCGGCCACCGGCTCGGTCGAGGTGCTGCGGCGTGCCGAGTGCGGCGGCATCCTGGAGGAGGTCTACGACCGGTACCGCCGCGCCCAGCCCGGCGCACTGTCCCGGCCGCACCGCTGGTGGGCCCTGGGCGCGGGGCAGCCCCCGGTCTCTCCGGCACCGCGCTACGTCGCCGTCCACCGCGACGCGGAGGGTGTCCCGGACGGATACGCCAGCTACTCGCTCGGCGAGTCCGACACCTTGACGGTCGACGAGACCATCGCCATCGACGACGCCGTCTCCTCGGCCCTGGCCCGGTTCGTACTGGTACACGACCTCGTCGATCAGGTCGTGTTCAAGCACTTCCCGCCCGACCACCCGCTGCGCTGGCAGCTCGCGGACTTCAACGCCAGTCAGCTGAGCGGCGACACCGACTGGCTCTGGGTGCGGCTGCTGGACGTCCCGGGTGCGCTGACCGCACGCGGCTGGTTCACGGACGGCGAGCTCGTTCTCGACGTCGACGACCCGTTCCTGGGCGAGCGCGACCGCTATCTGCTGACCGTCCGGAACGGCAAGGCCGACTGCGTCCCGACGGAACGGGAGCCCGACCTGTCCCTGGACGTGAGGGACCTGGGCTCGGTCTACCTCGGCGGCACCGCCCCGAGCACGCTCGTGCGCGCCGGCCACATCCGGGCCCACCGCCCGGGCGCGCCCGCGCTCGCCGACGCTCTCTTCCGCGCCGAACGCTCCCCGCACTGTCTGCAATGGTTTTGACCGCGCACCTGCCGACTCCGCAGAAGGCTGGTGGGCCGGGCTACACGCTGGTCGCCTTCCAGGTGCGAGCGACAATGGCGGCGCGTGGCCGATCGGATCGAACCGGCGACCACGTCCGAGGCCGCCCGATCGGCCCCATGGCCGCCTGCTCCCGCGGCCGCCTACTGCAATCGAATCTCGGACTCAGGTCACCAGGCCAGTCTTCGCGGCTGCTGCCGCTGGCTTCGCAGGGGCGCAAACCGGCCTGTCAGAGGCATCGGTTAGCTTGCGGACCATGGGAAACTCAGGCGGATCATTGACGACCCGGTCCACGGGCGAACTGCACCAGCTCATGCGGGCAGCCGGCTTCACGGGCATTGACGACACAGAGGCGTTGGCGGAGGGCTGGCAGACGACGCATTTCGCCGACGCCGGACGGCGCAGCCTGCCAGCCCTCGTCCAGAAAACCGAGACACCAGCCGTCATGGTGTCCTTCCTTGACAGCGACGTGGGGTTCATCGAGGCCCTCACGCCCGGCGGCAACAGCTGGGAAGGCCTGCTGAACCGCGAGAAGGCGATGAGCTATGAGATACCTCTGGAGCAGTTCCCCGTCGAGCCCGCCGTGGCCGGCGCACTCGCCTGGGCGGCCGCTTCCGGACTGACGCCCGACGAGGAAGCCATCCGGCAGACGCTCACCGGGTCGGCCCTATTCGCGGAAGAGCTCGCCTCAGCCCTCATCGTCGCCCTGGGGCTGCCCGGCGCAACCTAGCCCTCCCCCGCCAGGACCCGGGGAATTACGTGACCTTACCTCTGGGGAACAACGCGATCGTCCACACCCGGGCCTGCCCAAGGGTCTTCTGGGACGGCTCCCCGAAATCCTGCGGCCGGAGCCAAGGGCACGAACCAGGTGCAGCTCATCGTCACGGCCCGCAACCCCGTAGGGGCCTTACCCCGCCGGACGCGAGGTCTCCCGGTCCACGGCCGGAGGACCGCGCGTGTTCCGATCGGCGGCGCACCCCCTAGGCTGTGCGCCGGCCGGCCCCAGGCGCGGGGTCCCAGTTGGCGGGGAACAGGATGTCCGTAGAACGTCACATAGCGGGAATGCTCCAGCAGATCGCCCGTCAGCAGGACATCGTCGAGATCGCCCCCCAGGGCTCCACGCCGAAGGCAGCGGCCCTGGCGCACGTGGCGGAGCAGTACGGCTACACGTACGGCATGGCGTACAGGACCGGGTTCAAGAACTCGCTCGTCCAGGTCCGGATGTACCGGGACCCCCAGCCCGACGCCCGTGTCCGCGAGGCGGCCACCATCACCGCCCATCCGCAGGCGGGCAACGGCGGGACAGCACCGGGGCTGGAGCAGGGCTCGCTGAAGCCGCTCCCCGAAGCGGTCGGTGCCGTGGGTGTGCTGAAGGACCTCATCACCTTCGACGTCATGGCCCTGTACGTCGCCGACCGGAGCCAGAAGGTGATGGGCTACCTCGCCTGCGCGGTCCTGACCGTCCTCCTGCTCATCGACAGATCGCCGGTCGAAGCGGTCGCCTCCGGCGCGGCGGTCGCGCTGCTCATCACCGTGGCGTTCAAGGTGGGCGCGATCCGCCGCGGGAAGATCGCACAGCGGCTGACGGACGCCGGGTTCCTCGCGGTACGCGACGAACAAGGCGACCAGCGGTTCCTGCGCCCGGGGCAGCAGCTGCCCGGCCACGCGCACCCGTTCGCCGCCTGAGGCCGTGGCCTGCGGCGCAAACAGGACGTAGATCTGGGTGATCACGCGCACCCAGGTGTGCAGCGGAGCTACAGCTTGTCAGCCTCCGCTGCCGGTCGAGCCGCCGTGGCCTGCGACCATCCACGGAGGGGACTGCACGCGGCGTTGGACGACCAGGTCCACCTGGACGGCGGCGGGGGCGAGTGTCTGTTGCAGTTGCTGGTGGAGGGCCGTGGTGTCGGTTGTCCACGGGAGGACTGGCATAGGCCGGATCAGGCGGCTGTTCTTCAGGAGCACGTACAGGGTGATCTTGGCGGACACCGGCTTCCGGTCCCCATCGTGCGACTCGATGATGGAATGGTCGATCCAGATCTGCTGTACGTCGGTAAGGGGCCGCGGCCGGTCCGTACGGGAGCCCCGGACGAGGGTCATGGTCTCCGGGGCGGCTACGGGCGAGAACCGCAACCGGGTTACGCTCCGGAAGGCCCCGTACAAGATCACGAACGTGTTGACGACGAGTCCCACCGCGGCGGCGATCCCGACCGCAGCCCAGATCCGGCCGGGCCCTTGACTGAGGACCATTGCCATGACCGCATAGACCGGGGTGCCGTAGAGGGCGCCGGCTGCGAGCGACCCGATTACCTCCCCGGGCCAACGCTTGGCGGCGAACACGAGCGGCCCGACTTCCTCGCGAAGCACCAGGTCGACCACGTCGGGGTTCGAACGGTCGATCCGCACGCTGTTCATGACACAACGTTAGGGCGGCGTCACCCGTTGGGGAAGGGCGCGCGCGGCGCCAGGCGGCTCAGGCATGATGCACGGCCCTGCTCGGACGCGGCGAGTGCACGCCGACGAAGCTCCGGTGGGGGCTCGCGGTCGACGATGCGGAGCGGGACCGGCTGCTGGACATCCCAGCCGGCTGCGGCGGTACGACGTGGAGTTCACCCCCGCCCCGCAGGGCTGCGCAGGCCGAGGGCCCCCATCTCGTCGGGGGCGGCCCTTCGCGATGCCGCGTGCCCTGGCAGCCTGCTCTTGGCGCAGGCTCCGGGAGGCCTCGCCGCGGCGCCGGCCCGCAGGCGTACCGGCGCAGTGGCGGAGGCCCTATACCCGCGCCCGACGGCAGCGGGACGTAGTGACCAGTGAGTAGTGCCTGGCGGCACGGCTCCTCCAGATGCACATCGTGGACGGCATCCTTTCGCGGTCCACGATCGGCGGGGCAGAACCTAGCGGTTCGGGTAGCTTGCCGACCGGGTGGGCGACACCCTCAAGGACCTTCGGCGTCGCCGGGATCCACCTGCTCGTCGCGATGGCCCTGATCGGCGGTGGACTTCACGCCGTGGCGGCTCGCTGCCCGGACACCGTCGTCGAGTACCAGCCCACTGAGTGACCCCAATTCATCCCCTCAGGCCGACGCGGCAGGGGCCTACTTGGATTCGACTCGTCCTGCCGGGTTGGGTCCGGTCGTCAGTGCCTCGTAGGTTGTCTGCCAGGCGTTGTCGCCGGGGTGGAGCTGGGTGCGGAGATATGCCGCGGTGAGCTGGGCGAGGGCGGCGACTCGGCCGGGGTTTTCGTCGGTGGTCTCGGCGGCGTCGTATCCGGCGATCCCGCCGAGTCCGTGCTCCGCGTCGAACAGGGTGAGCAGGGTTTTGGGGCCGGGGGCGAGCGTGTAGGGGTCGGCGTGCCAGTCCGGGCCCATGTCGGTGAAGTGCCGGGGGTTGTCCTTGTCGCCGGTGACGACCAGCGCGGGTGCGGTCATGGTGGAGAAGTCGACGGCCCCGATGACCGGCCAGTGCTCGGCCATGGGTCCGTTGAAGACATCGCCGCCCCTGCCCGGCGGGGCGAGCAGTACACCCGCCTTGATGCGGGGCTCGAGGAGGTGTACCAGGTTCCCGGTGTCGGGGTCGGTGAGTCCGGCGCCCAGCAGGAGGGCGGCGGTGAAGCCGCCGAGCGAGTGTCCGGCGAGGGCGACCTTGGCGGGGTCTATCCGCCCGGCGAGCTGCGGCACGGCGTTCTCGATCACCTCGAGCCGGTCGAGGATGTGGGTCATGTCCTCGGCGCGGGAGCGCCAGAAGTCAGGTGCTCCGGCGGCGTCCGCGACCAGGTCGGTCAGTGTCCTGGAGGTGAGGTGGGTGGGCTGGACGACGACGAATCCGTGTGCTGCCCAGAAGTTGGCGAGCGGCGCGTAGCCGTTGAGCGAGGAGAGGTTGTTCGAGGGGCCGTGGCCGTGGGAGAGGAGGATGACGGGGAGGCCGGTGCCGGTAAAGGGTGCGGAGACGCGCACCTGGAGATCCACGGGACGTCCGGGCACGGACAGGACCACGGGGCTGAAGGACAGGACCGGGACGGGCGCGCCCAGGGCCCCGGCGGCGGTGGATGTGCTCACGGTGTGGGTTCCCTTTCGGTGGCGCCTGCCGTCCGCCGGTCTACTGCGGTCGGCGGGCGGACAAGGCGGTCAGGGGTGTCCCGTTTCGGCTAAGCTGAAACGGAACCATGCTCCACTTAGTATCCGGAGCGTCGCTCCGTTTTGTCAACCGGTGTCGAAGGAGAATGTGATGGCCGCCGAGGGTCCTGCAGGCGATTCGCCGTCCCGAAGCAAGCGTGCCGATGCTCAGCGCAACCGGGAGACGGTGCTCACTGCCGCAGCCGAGGTGTTCGTCACCTCCGGCGTCGACGCCCCGATCCGCCAGATCGCGGCCCAGGCGGGCGTCGGGATGGCCACGATCTACCGCCACTTCCCGACCCGGGCGGACCTCGTCACCGCCGTGTACCAGCACCAGATCGAGGCATGCGCCGAAGCCGGCCCGAACCTGCTGGCCGGCGCCGATTCCCCGCTCGACGCACTGCGCCAATGGATCGACCTCTTCGTCGACTTCCTGGTCACCAAGCACGGCCTCGCCGACGCCCTGCAGTCCGACAGCGACCGCTTCGCCGCGCTGCACGCCTACTTCCTCGACCGCCTGCTGCCCGTCTGCGCCCAGCTGCTCGACGCCGCGGTCGAGGCCGGCGACATCAGGCCCGGCACGCACCCCTACGAGCTGATGCGCGGCATCGGCAACCTCTGTATCGGACGCGACAACGACCCCCGCTACGACCCCCGACGCCTGATCGCCCTCCTCCTCCAGGGACTCCAGCGATCCCAGGCGACCTGATCCCGACGAGCAACATCGCGCCCCGGACACTGCCGCGCGATCTGAACGGCCGCTTCTCGGCAGCCGGACCCACCGGCAAGCAACAGTGCCCTTGAGCTGCCCACCAGCAGGCCGCGATGCCGAGGAGTACCTGGGGCCGCACGAGGCGACCCGGCACATGGCTGCGCACCCCGGAGGACATCGCCCGCCCCGCCGCCCGCACCCCGGAGGACATCGCCCGCCCCGCCGCGCGCAGCCAAGACGCCGCCACCCGCCGCCGGGCCGTCCCCGGGCATCTCCAGCAGACCGGGCAACCGGCCACGGCAGCGGTCCGCCCTACCGCTCAGCAGCAGCACCACACCGCCCGGCCTGACCAGGGCACGGGACCCGGCCGCGCCCGGTGAGGGATCCCAACCGCACGTGTTCGGGCTGCATCGAGTGGAGAGGGGAGCCCCCCGTGGCGAGCACCCCGGTGGGGGCGGGGTCCACCGCGATGTCCATCGGGTGGAAGGGGGCTTTCTCCACCCGATGGACATCGGCCGGTGGGGGAGTGCACGACATCCCGGCATCCAGTGCGCACCGGGTGGTGACGATGCGCAGCATCGTGCGCACCGTGCGCGCGCCGACGATGTCGTGCACTCCCGCCCCACCCCACCGGTGCGCTTCGGTGGTGCGCCGCGCTCCCGATCACCGCACCACCTCATCGTGCGGCGTACCGGCTGCCCTGCATGGGGAGGTTCCGTCCATCGACGGACGGGACATGATTCTCAGGCGGCGCCGGCCTCTGCGGCCTTTATGACGTCGGCCGCCTTGGTGGCGGCCGGTTGTGGCTTGCGGACGAGCGGGACCGTCGCGCACGCGGCGAGCAGGGACGCTGCGGCGACCGCGTACCAGCAGTGCTGGAACGCGGCGACAGCGTCTCCGGGGGCCGGGGTGCCGAGGATGCCCACCAGGATCGCGACGCCGAGGACGGCGCCGATCTGGCGGCCCATCGAGGTGATGGCCGAGCCGGTGGCGAAGCGGGCCGGTGGCAGGGCGGCCGCCGACGCCCCGGTCAGGACCGGGAGCGTCATGCCGACGCCGAGGCCGGTCAGCATCATGCCGGGCAGGAGCGAGGTCGCGTAGGCCGAGCCGGTGTCGAGCGTGGCGGCCCACCACAGGATGCCGGCCGCGAACAGGACGGTTCCCGCCAGCGCGATGCGGCCCGCACCGAATCTGGCGACGGCGGGTCCGATCCGCAACGCGACCGGCGGCACCAGCAATGGTCCCGGCGCGATGGCGAAACCGGTGCGCAGAGCCGAGTAGCCCCACACGCCCTGACACCACAGCACCGTGCCGAGCAGCATTCCGGCGAACGCGACGGTGAACAGCGTCAGGGAGGCCGCGGCTGATGCGAACGCCGGAACCCGGAGCAGCGGCAGCTCGACGATCGGAGCGGGGTGGCGGGCCGAGCGCAGGACGAACCAGACTCCGAGCAGCACCGCGGCAGCCAGGCCGCCGAGGGTCCCGGTGCTCGTCCAACCCCGGTCGGGAGCCTTGATCAGACCGAGCGCGAGCGTTGCGATCGATGCGGTGAGAAGGGCGGCGCCGAACAGGTCGGGCAGCGGACTCTTCTCCGCCCCAGCGGGCGACGGCAGCACCTTGACGCCGAGCGTGAACGCCGCGATCCCCACGGGCAGGTTGACGATGAACACCCAGGGCCATCCGGCCTCGACCAGCAGGCCGCCGGCCACCGGGCCGAGTCCGGCGGCGATCCCGCCGATCGAGGCCCAGGCCCGCACAGCCCCGGCGCGCTTCTCGGGCGCCGTCGTGTCGAGCAGCAGCGCGAGCGACGTAGGCATCAGCAATGCGGCCCCGGCTGCCTGAACGAGCCGTGCCGCGACCAGCGTTGCGACGTCGGGAGCGAGTGCGCAGCCGACGGAGGCGAGGGTGAACAGCGCCAATCCGGTAAGGAAGACCGGCTTGTGGCCGGAGCGGTCGGCGACACGGCCGGCGACCACGAGGAGCGCCGCGAAGACGATCGCGTAGCCGTTGAGGACCCAGGACAGGGAGCCGAGGCCGCTGCCACCGAACGAGCGGCCGATCGCCGGGAGGGCCGCGTTGACGATGAAGAGGTCGAGGTTCGACATGAAGACCGCGGCCGCGACCGTCGCGAACACGGCTCGCGACGCCCTTTGTGGGTTTGAAATACCAACTCTCATGATCGAAGGCTAGCCACACGAGTTTGAAAACACAACGGACTCGGGAGAGGATGGGGGCGTGACCTCGAACGCGAAGCAGGACGAGAACTCGGTTCCGCACCCCGAACTGCCCGGTCGCCCGTGCTCGGTGGCCGCCGCGCTGCAACTCGTCGGCGAACGTTGGGCCCTCCTGGCGATCCGCGAGATCTTCTACGGCAACCAGCGCTTCGACCAGATCGTCCGCAACACCGGCGCCCCCCGCGACCGTCTCGCCGCCAGACTGCGCGCGCTGGCAGAGGCAGGCGTGGTCGAGCGCCGCGCCTACAGCGAGCGCCCATTGCGCTTCGAATACCACCTCACGGAAGCCGGCCGCGATCTCGCACCGGTGATGCGCGCACTGCTGACCTGGGGCGACCGCTGGGCGGTGGACACGCCGCCGGTCGCCTTCCGGCATCGCGGCGGCCCCGGCTCCGAGCACGACCTCGATCTGGCATCGACATGCCGGACCTGCGGGGAGGAGGTCGGGTCGGGAAGTCTCACGATCGACGTGAGAGCGCCTGGATGGGACCGGGCCGGGCCACTCAAAGACTTCTGAACTCAGCAGCGATCAGGAGTGAAGGGGGCGCCTGGATTGGCCCGATGGGCAGCGCAGCCCCTTTGAAGCGTGACCCGATGCCCAACAAGTGGATCGAGAAGAGCCGGCCGTTCTGCCCGATCGTCTGCGATGGCGAAAGCATCGGTCTACGAGCACCGCGGCAGCCGGTAGGAGCCGCAGCAGGGTTGCACCTGAAGGTGCCGGATCTACGACGACCTGGACGGCTGCCGGCTGCTGCTGGACCTTCTGGCCGAGCACGGCGACAGAGCGGAGACGCCGATCGCGGTGGCCCTCGATACCAGCCGCAAGCCGGAGCTCACGGCGTCGATCCCAATGCGTTGGATACAGGCCCACCGGTCGAGCTACCCGCACGACTCCCGCGGCTGGGAGGAATCCGGTGCCAAGGCCGCCGCCGGCAACACGACCACGATCGCCGACGGCAGCTACCAGACACCATGCTCGGCATCACCCGGATGCACGACCTCCCCCTCGCCGGGCAGGCCGGCGGACTCGCACGATGACCGGCCTCGCCCGAGGCGCCTCGGAGATCATTTACGGGACAGTCCTTAGGCGAAGGAGAAATAGTTGATGTTGACGAAGTCGGCGGGCTGGCCGCTGTCGAAGGTCAGATAGACGTCGTGGGTGCCGGTGGTGCGGCCGATGTCGGCCGGGACCGTGCGCCAGGCCTGCCAGCCTCCGGTGTTGGCGACGGCGAAGCCGCCGACCGGGGTGGCCGTAGGGCTGTCGAGGCGGACTTGGACCAGGCCGCTGACTCCGCCGGCGGCGCCGGAAGCGACGCGGGCGTCGAAACGGGTGGCGCCGGTGGAGCCGAAGGCCACGGCCGAGAACTTGAGCCAGTCGCCGGTGGAGAGATGGCCCACGTCGGATCCGCCGCCGCTGTCGGAGCAGGCCTCGACCTGCGCTCCGGACTGGGCGTTGAACGCCTCGGCCTGGATGGTGGTGAAGGCGCTGACTCCGCCACCCGTGGCGGTGGCGGTCGGCGTCGGGGTCGGTGTGCCGCCGCCGGCCACACCGCCGACCGTGATGGTCCAGCGGCCGGGGCTGCCGGACTGCACCTTGCCCTCGAAGTCGACTCCGGCCGGGTGCACGTCGTCGTACGGGAAGGCGTACCCGAGGTGGTCGGGGGTGGTCTGGTGCAGGATACGGGCGTAGTGGTTGGTGCGCGGCCGAGTGTAGAAGGCGGCGGGGTTCTCGGCGGTCGGCTGGCGGGGATTGTCCAGCAGGGTGGTGCGGTTGAAGGCAGCGGCGAGCCGTGCGCTGAGATTGCCCATCAGGTCGTTGCCCGTGGTGAAGGGCGCGTCGCTGCAGGAGAAGATCGACAGGGTCGACGGCTTGGCGAAGCTGCCGACTCCGGGGAAGGCGAGGATGTCACCGTTCACCCGGCCGGTGACGGTTCCCCAGGTGAACTGGGTGTCGATGCGCAGGTCGGTGGAGCGGTACTTGTTCCACACCTCGTCGACGTAGCCGTCGAAGTAGCCGCGGAACAAGGCGCTGTTGCCGCGAATCGCCAGGTTGGGGCTGAGTACGCGCAGGTCGCGGCCGCCCGCGGCGACGATCAGCCTGCTCCAGTCGCTGCCGTCGGCGGCGGACTGGGCCCGCAGCGCGGCGGCGACCCGGGACAGTCCGTCGGCGGGCAGCCCGCGCACCGTCTGGGTGCCCTGCCCGGTCTCCAGCTGGAAGGCGATCGGCAGCGAGACCATGTCGACGAATGTGATGTTGGCGTACAACTGGTCCCTGTTGAAGGTGAATTCGCAGAAGTCGTGGGGGACGTTCGCGTTGGGGTCGGTGGGGTTGCTCACCGACGGCAGGGCCAGGCCGCCGCCGCGGTTCATCAGGAAGGTGAGCTTCGTGCCGACGGAGAAGTAGATGCGGCCGCTGTCCAGGCGCGGCAGCGTCACCCTTCGTGCCCCGGCGCCGGACGCGTTGAGCGGGATGGCGCAGTCGACCCCGAGCGGGGTCTGATCGTTGGCCGGGGCCGGCGGGTGGTACAGGCTGGAGCCGTTGGTCTGGATGAAGGCCCAGTTGCCGCCGGCCGCGGGGTCGCGGCCGAGCACGTAGGCGTACACCGTGTTGTTGCCGGTGGTGTTGACCAGGTCGAGGGGGAGCGTGGCGGTGGTGGACGCGTTGGCGCTCACCTCGAACCAGGTGGCCGCGGCGGGTACTGCCAGGGCCAGGCCCGCTGTCGCGGCGAGGAGTTTTCTGCGGGGCATCGTTCGCTGATGGCGAGCCGTCACGGTGGAGTCCGTTCTTCGTGAGGTCGGGTGGGGGGAGCGGTCGGACACAAGGACGGGGGAGGAGGGAGGGCGGCGGGGCTGGTCGGTCAGCCGACCGTCCACTTCTGGTTGGCGGCGCCGGTGCAGGTCCAGGTCTGCATCCGGGTGCCGTCGGCAGAGGAGTTGCCCTTGGCGTCCAGGCATGTGCCGGCGCCGGTGTTGGTGAGGTCGTGGGCGGCGGTGTACGCCCACTTCTGGGCGTTGGTGCCGTTGCAGGTGTAGAGCTGGACGACGGCGCCGTCCGCGGTGGAGCCGCCCGCCACGTCCAGGCACTTGCCGAGGGCGCGGACGGTGCCGTCGCCGCCGATGGTCCACTGCTGGGCAGCGCTGCCGGTGCAGTCGTGCAGCTGGATGGGGGTGCGGTCGGCGTCGGAGCCGCCGGCGACGTCGAGGCACATGCCGCCGATGCCACGGATCGGGCGTGCGGCGGGGGCGCTGCCGGAGGAGGCGCGGACGTAGTCGACGGTCATCGTCTGCGGGAAGAACGTGGAGGTGTCCGGGCTGCCGGGCCAGTCCCCACCGACCGCCAGGTTGAGGATGACGAAGAACGGGTGGTCGAAAACCCACTTGTTGCCGCCGGTGTCGGCCGGCGTGAGGGTCTTGAACGTGGTGCCGTCCACCGACCAGACGAGGGAGTTCGGGCTCCAGTCGACGGCGAACACGTGGAAGTCGTCGGCGAAGGCGCGGCCTCCGGGGAGGTCGTACGCGGCGCCGAGGCCGCCCGCTCCGGAGTAGCCGGGGCCGTGCACCGTGCCGTGCACGGTATGGGGTTCGCGGCCGATGTTCTCCATGATGTCGATCTCGCCGCTGTTGGGCCAGCCCACGGTGCCGAGGTCGTTGCCGAGCATCCAGAAGGCGGGCCAGATGCCCTGGCCGCGCGGGATTTTGATGCGGGCCTCGAAGCGGCCGTAAGCCTGGGTGAAGGTCTTGGCGGTGTTCAGCCGGGCCGAGGTGTACTGGCACTGCCCGTACCAGCAGCCGAGGCCGGCGTCGATGTTCTTTCTCGCAGTGATGACCAGGTGGCCCTGGCCGTCGAGCGCCGCGTTCGAGGTGCTGTCGGTGTAGTACTGCAGCTCGTGGTTGCCGAAGCCCGACCCGCCGCTCTCCAGGGTCCACTTGGCGGCGTCGGGAGCGCGGCCGACCGGGCCGTCGAACTCGTCGGACCACGTCTGTGCGGCGACTGCGGCACCGGCCAGTGGGGCGACCGAGCCGGTGAAGGATATGAGCACCGCCGCGACCAGGGCGGTGGTGACGAGGAGCACCACTCCGCCGAAGGAGCGGCGACGTGCGTGATGAGCAGCAGCCATGGGCATGCTTCCTTGTCTGGGGGGAAGAGGCGGCCGGGCAGGGCGAGTCATGGGGTTGTGGTCCGAGAGCGCTCTCAAACGTGACGCGATGTCACCCCGAGGCAGTGAGTATTACGGAAGGGTAAATGCCATGGCAACGTCAGGCGTCACTCCTTATCCGCCTCTGAGCTGCGGTTTTCTCTCGTGGCCTTCGGCTTAACACTCTCTTAAGGCTGGCTTGATGCAGAGCGGGGTGGATCGGAGTTCCGTGATCGACGGCCGGACGGCCGCTGCGGGTACTCCGCGCGTCCGTCGGAGGCCGTCGGACTGCGCCCTCCCGGCCACGAACCCAGCCCCGGCGGACGGTTCTCGTCCACGAGCCGGTGTCCGGCGCAGCCGGTACGCGGTCATGACACGGGGACCGTCGATGGACGAGGCCGTGGGACTGCTTGAGGGCGCCCTGAAGGCCGCGCGACGGGCACTTGCTGGCCTTGACACGTAAAGCGCCTGGCTTGCCTACCTCCGGTTCCGCCGACGGCTGGTCGACGCACCCCGAGAGCCCGCGCCCTGGCAGCACGTACCCCGGGAGCACGTGGCTTTGAGACACCCCGGACTTGCGGCAGCCGTCGCCGACGCGGGTGCGTGACGTGTTCTGTCTCTCACCCGCGCCGCCGCGAATCAGCCAACTGGGTTACCGGAAGGGGAAGTTCCATTCCGGAGGCCGTTCCGTCACGATCGGGGCGGTCCCGGGATGTTGACTCCATGTCCCACCGGCGTACAGCCGCGAGGCGCCCCGCCGTCACTCTCGGCCGAAGAATGAGAAGTGATGCGAGCGACCCCCGACAACGAGCCAATCAGGCGGCCGGACGTGCCGTCCAACCGGTCATCAGTGCTGATGGCTGGCCTTGACACGTACTGGGGCGGGCGATGAAGATCAGCCCCCTGAAGCGATGCCACGTCCTCGGATCTGTCGGCTGGTTCAGAACCGCTGCACAAGTCCGCGGGCCGGGGCCCCGGCGTGGACGGGGGCACCGCTGTCCCGTGATGTCCGCAGTGAACGCCCCAGCAACGGCCGACTGTGGTCGGTCGCGGAGCAGAAGTGGCGCACTGTCGTCACACGGGCCCCTGTCGCTCCACCCGTAACGCCGAAAGGACCCCCCATGCGCCACCTGGCCGTGTTCGACCTCGACGGAACCTTAGTGGACACGCCCCGAGCCATCGTCGAGACCTTCAGTGCGGCCTTCGCCTCGCTGGGTGAGCCCGTTCCCGACCCCGCCGCCATCCGCGCGACCATCGGCATCCCCCTGGAGCGGGCCTTCGGCAGCCTGTTGGGTGTCGATCCCGAAGACCCGTACGTGCGGCGCGGCGTCGAGCAGTACCAGCTCCACTTCCGGGAGCTCATTCTACCCCGCGCCGCCCAACTCCTTTACCCGGGTGTCGAGTCGGGCCTGCGGAGGCTGCACGCGCAGGGCATCGGGCTCGCCGTCGCGACGAACAAGTTCCACGCCAGCGCCGACGCGCTGCTGCGCGCAGCCGGGCTGCGCGAACTCTTCGCCCAGGTGGTCGGCGCCGACGACGTCAGCAACCACAAACCGCACCCGGAATCAGGTCTGCTGATCCTGCGCACCCTCGACGTCCCGGCCGACCGGGCCGTCATGGTCGGCGACACCACACACGACCTGCTGATGGCGAACGCCGCCGGGCTCAGGTCCGTCGCCGTCACCTACGGGATTCACAGCCCCGAAGAGCTCGCCACCGCCGCGCCGACCTGGACCGCCCACACCTTCGACGAGGTGGTCGCCCACCTTGAGGCCGCACTGCTCCCGGCCTCCGAGGCCGCACTGCTACCGGCCTCCGAGCCCGCACTGCCCCGGGCACCCGAGGCGGCACTCACCCTGGCACCCGAGGGGGCCGCGACATGACCGGGCGCGCCGCCGACTGGCTGCTGGCCGTCAGCGGCGGCGTGCTGCTCACGCTGATGACCCAGTTCAACGGTGACCTGGCCCACCACACCGGCCCCGTGTTCGCCTCGTGGGCGGCGCACGGCCTCGGCGCGGCGGTGGCGCTCGTGCTGGTGGCCCTGTTCGTCCGCCCGCTGCGCCGCCCGGAGCTGCCGGCCGACGGACCGGCGCCGGGCAGGGCGCCGCTCTGGTTCTACTTCGGCGGCATCGCCGGCGCGGTCGTGGTGATGCTCTCCGCGATCAGCGTCAACAGCGCTCTGGAACTGGCCGGGACGGTCGCCCTCATGCTCACCGGGCAGATCCTCTTCGGCGTCGTCTCCGACCGCTGGGGCCTGCTGCGCACCCCCCGAAGGCCCATCACCCGCATGGACCTGACGGTCGCCGGATGCGTGCTCGCCGGCAGTGTGCTGATCGTCGTAGGAGCCTGATCCGTGATCTTCTATGTTCTTCTCGCGCTCCTCAACGGTGTCCTCATCGCCACCAGCAGGGCCGTCAACGGCCAGCTCTCCACACGTGTGGGCCCCTTCCGGGCATCCGTGTGGAACCACGTGGTCGGCTTCGCCTTCCTCACTGTGGTCCTGTTCGCGTTCTTCCGCTGGCCAGATCTGGGAGCCGTTCCCCTCACCGCGTATCTGGGAGGAGTGGTCGGCGCGCTCTTCGTCGCCGTCAACAGCCACGTCTTCCCCCGGCTCGGCGCGATGAACGCCTCGCTGCTGGTCATCAGCGGCCAGGTGCTCTCCGCCGTCGCCATCGACTGCGTCCAGCAGCGGTCACTCCCTTCGGCGCTGCGCCTCCTGGGTGTCGCGCTCGTCCTCCTGGGCCTGGGCCTGCCCCGGATCAAAGCCCATTACCGCACCAGCCGGGACAAGGATTCCACCCAATGTCTGACCGAGAACTGATCGACCAACTCCTCGACGACCGTACGTACCACATCGAGTTCAACGGACATCTCACCAACCACTCCAAGCACGCGGTCGTCGCGCTCGCCGGGCTCGGCGTGCCCGCGCCCCGGATCAAGGCGTACTACGAGAACTACGCGAAGCTCACCACGTACGGTTTCGGCCTGGAGCCGCCCAAACCCGACCGGGTCACCATCACCGAGGAGAACTGGCGCACCCACCTGGGGCAGCGTTCCAGTTTCTGGTCGTACACCGCCTTCTTCGACGGGCGCGTCCAGGAACTCGGGCTGGACGAGGTGGTCCGCCGCTACGTGCCCGCGCTGCTGCCCGGCTGGGCGGGGGCCTTCACCCACGCCACCATCCACCTCGGCTGGGCACTGGAGTACGGCAGCCGCTGGATGGCGATCGAAGGGCTGGCCTACATGGCCTTCACCTACGTCGACTGTCACCCCGAACGGATCGTGGACCGGTACGAGGAGGCCACGCCGATCGATTCGCTGCTGCGCGTCGCCGGCGCCTGGGACGAGCGGCGTGAGGAGCTGAAGCGGTCGGTCGCCGAACTGATCGCCGACACGCGCCCGGTCGACGACGGCCGTATCCACCCCGAACTCCTGCGCTCCGGACTGCAGTTCCGTATCGCCCGGACCCTGGATGCGGGCCCTGCGCTGATCCGCCCCGCCGAGGCGTGGGCGGCCGACGAGGCCGCCCCGGTCGAGTGGGAGGAGCTGTACTACGCGGCGACGCTGCTCTATCTGGCGCGCCCCGGTGACTTCATCCTGCTCCACCTGATCACCTCGCTGTACGCAGTCGAGCACATCTGCGCCGCACTCCCCGCCGGACAGAGGCAGTTCGCCGTGCGGTGCTTCTGGACCGGGCTGCTCGGCATCGTCTTCTCCGGCGGCGACTTCCCCGAGCGCCACAAACTCGCCGCCCTGCACGAGCTGTTCGCCGACGCCCGCGACACCGCGCCCGACGCGTATCTGGAGCAGGACTGGCGACAGACCGTAGCCCGCGCGGTGCTGGAGGAAGAAGAGCACAACCCCAAGCTCGTCCACGCGTTGCGCCAGGTGTGGCAGCGCGGCGACCGCCGGTCCCTCTACCGGGTCGCGGCCGCCCAGTTCACCGCGACCCCCGAACTCCCCCACACCTTCGAAGCGCCCCCCGCCGACTGAAAAGCCGCATGGTGACAGGAGAAACCCCTCACATGTCAGTCAATCCGACTACCGCTGCCGCGTTACCCGCCGAGCCCGGCCGCGATCGGGTGCACTTGCTGCCCCAGACCCGTCAGCTGCGCGCCCTGCACACCGTCATACGCGACCGTGACGCCCGTCGCGAGGACTTCGTACGGTACGCACGCAGGATCATCCGCCTCCTCCTGGAGCACGCGCTGGACCAGCTCCCGTTCGAGGAGCACCAGGTACGCACTCCGGTCGGCGAGAGCTACCCGGGTCTGAAGTTCACATCGAAGCTGTGCGCGGTCCCCGTCATCAGGGCCGGGGAGAGCATGGAGGCCGAGCTGCGCGAGCTCCACCCCTCCATACGCATCGGCAAGGTACTCATCCAGCGCGACAAGCAGACGAAACTGCCCCAGCTGTTCTACTCCCACCTCCCCTCCGACATAGCCGAGCGCCATGTGCTGCTCCTGGAGCCGATGCTCGCCACCGGAGGATCCGCCAAGGCGGCCATCGGGGTGCTGCTGAAAGCGGGCGTACCCGAGGAGAACATCGTCCTCGTCGACTTCCTCGCCGCCCCCGAGGGCATCCGGGCCGTCCACGAGGCACACCCCCTGGTCCAGATCGTCACCTCCTCCATCGAGGAGCGGCTCAACGAGCACGCGTTCATGATCCCGGGCATCGGGGACTTCGGGGACCGCTACTTCGGCACCCCGGACGCCGGGGTGGTGCGATGAGCACCGTCTACCAGGAAATCGCGCTGGCGGGCACCCCCCTGCGAACCGGTGTCCACGCCGGACTGCCGGACCTCCTCATCGACCGCGCCAGATGCCGCCCCGAAGCGGTCGCCGTCACCGGGTCCGCCCGGGGCCTGACGTTCCGGGAACTGGTGCGCGGCGCCAGTGGGCTCGCCGCCCGCCTGGCCGGGCTCGGCATCGGCCCCGACGACGTCGTGGGCCTCTACGCCGAGCCCTCCCCGGACCTGGTCACCGGGGTGTGGGGCATCCTCTTCGCGGGAGGCGCCTACCTTCCGCTCTCCCCCGAGTACCCGGACGACCGGCTGCGCTACATGATCGAGGACAGCCGCACCCGGGTCGTGGTGACCCAGGAGCACCTCGCCGGTGACCTCGCGCGGCTCGCCCCGCCCGGTACCCGGATCGTGTCGCTCGCGGACGCGGTCCCCACCGACGAGCTGCCGTCCGCCGGCTGGCGGCCCGATTCCCTCGCCTACGTCATCTACACGTCGGGCAGTACGGGCAGACCCAAGGGCGTGATGGTCGAGCACCGGGCCGTCGTCTCCCAGCTGCGCTGGATGCACACCCACGGTCACCTGGGCGAGGGCACGGCGGTCCTGCAGAAGACCCCGATGAGTTTCGACGCCGCCCAGTGGGAGATCCTCGCCCCCGCGCTCGGCGGCCGCACCGTCACCGCCGCTCCCGGCAGCCACCGGGACCCCCAGGCCCTGCTGTCCGCCGTCATCGCCCACGAGGTCACCACCCTCCAGTGCGTCCCGACCCTCCTCCAGGCACTCATCGACACCGAGGGCCTGCGCCGGTGCACCACCCTGACCCGGCTGTTCTCCGGCGGGGAGGCGCTGACCAGGCAGCTCGCCCGGGCCTTCTTCGCCGAACTGCCCGGCGCCTCGCTGGTCAACCTGTACGGGCCCACCGAAACGACCATCAACGCCACCGCCCACGTGGTCGACCCCGAGGCGATACCTGAGGGCGCCGGCACCCTGCCCATCGGCACCCCCGTCGACAACACCCCCTGCTTCATCCTGGACGAGAACCTCGCCCCGACAGGCATCGGTGAGACCGGGGAGCTGTACATCGGCGGCACCCAGCTGGCCCGGGGATATCTGCACAAGGCCGAGCAGACCCGCGCGCGGTTCGTTCCGTCCCCGTTCAACCCGACGCAGCGCCTGTACCGCACGGGGGACCTCGCCCACTGGAATCCGGACGGCACCATCCAGTTCGCGGGCCGCGCCGACAACCAGGTCAAGCTCCGCGGTCACCGCATCGAGCTGGAGGAAGTGGCCACCGCCATCGAGCAGCACTCCTGGGTCCGCAGGGCTGCCGCGGTCGTGGTCGACGACGAGCGCACCGGACACCAGCAGATGGTCGCCTGTGTGGAGCTCGATCCGAAGGAAGCCGCCCTGATGGACCAGGGGCACGACGCCGGCCACCACCGCTCCAAGTCAGGAAAGCACCAGGTCAAGGCGCAGCTCGCCGATGCCGGGCTGCGCCGCGCCGACGAGCTGGCCGGGCGTACCGTTGTGGCGCTCGCGGGCTCCGGAGCCACTGGGCGCCAGCGCGCGGCAGCCTTCGCCCGCAAGACGTACCGCTTCTACGAGGGCGGTCCGGTCGACAAGGACGACCTGCTGGAACTGCTCGCGCCGACCACCGTCACCGGCCACGGGAGCGAGACGCTCGACCTGGCCGGGCTCGGCGAAATGCTGCGCTGGTTCGGTCAGTTCCACAGCACGGGGCGGCTGCTGCCGAAGTACGTGTACGCCTCGCCGGGCGCCCTGTACGCCACCCAGCTCTACCTGGAGACCGGGGGTGCGATCGCGGGCCTCGCCGCGGGGGTCTACTACCACCACCCCCTCACGCACACCCTGGTACGCGTGGGCGACAGCGCTCTGGCTCCTGACGCCGCTCCGCTGGTGCACTTCTGCGGGCGCAGGAGCGCCATCGAACCGGTGTACCGCAACAACATCGACGAGGTCGTCGAGTTCGAGGCCGGGCACATGCTCGGAGTGCTCAGGGAAGTCCTTCCCGAGTACGGCCTCGACGTCCGGCCCGTCGGCCGTGCCCCGGCCACCAAGGCCCTCCTGGACGTCGCCGACGACGACCACTACGTCGGGACGTTCGCACTTGTCCCGCATTACGACGCCCCCTCCCGCGCCAGTGCCCCGCACGACGGCGCCCCCCGTGATGCCGCCCACCCCGACTCCGTGGAGTTCTACCTCCAGGTGCACCCGGGAGGGGTGACAGGACTCGCCGCCGGGCAGTACCGCTACCGCCGCGGCGGTTCGCTGGAACGGGTCTGCGGCGAGCTGATCCTGCGCAAGCACGTCATCGCCATCAACCAGCGGGTGTACGACCGGGCCTCCTTCGGCATCACCGCGGTGAGCCGGGGCGGCGCGCCCTGGCTCGCCTACGTGGAACTCGGTGCGGCCCTCCACCGGCTCCAGCGCAACGACATCGGCATCGGCTTCATGTCCTCCGGCTACAGCTCCCGGTCCGGCCACCCGCTGCCAACGGCACGGCGCCTGGACACGATCCTCGCCGATGCCGGACACGCCCCCGCCGATGCCTCGTACTTCTTCGTCGGCGGCCGGGTCAGCGAGGAGCAGATCCTCAGCGAAGGCATGTACGAGGACACCGTCCACATGAAGGGCCCCACCGAGCTCATCAAGGAAGAGCTCGGGCAGCTGCTGCCGGAGTACATGCTCCCGAGCCGGGTCCTCGTCCTGGACGCCCTGCCGCTCACCGCCAACGGCAAGATCGACACGCGGGCGCTCGCGGCCTCGGAGAAGGTGCGCGCACCCGCTCCGGACAGACCGTACTCCGAGCCCTCCACCCCGACCGAGCGCTGGCTCGCCGAGAAGTGGCAGAAGGTGCTGAAGTGCGAACGGGTCTCGGCGCACGACGACTTCTTCGCCTCCGGCGGCAACTCCCTCTCCGCGGTCGCGCTCGTCAACGCGGTCAACCGCAGGTACGGCACCCGGCTGCCGTTCCAGGTGATCTTCGAGTGCCCGCGCCTGTCGGAGCTCGCCGCCCGGGTCGACGGTGACGCCGATACCCTTGTCGGCCGGCTGGTGCCGCTGCACCGGGGTGACGCGAGCAGCCCGGTGTTCTGCTGGCCGGGGCTCGGCGGCTATCCGATGAACCTTCGCCACCTCGCCCGCGAGGCGGCACAGGGCCGCTCCTTCTACGGTGTGCAGGCCCACGGCCTCAACCCCGGGGAGGACCCGTATGCCACGGTCCGGGAAACGGCCGCCGCCGACCTCGCGGAGATCCGGCGGACCCAGCCGCACGGCCCGTACACCCTGTGGGGTTACTCCTTCGGCGCCCGGGTCGCCTTCGAGGCCGCCTGGCAGCTGGAGCAGGCGGGCGAGGAGGTGGCGCAGCTTCTGCTCATCTGCCCGGGCAATCCCAAGGTCCGCCCGGCCGGGGCGGCGGCGCACGGCCGTACTGCGGCGTTCACCGATCCGGCGTACGTCACCATCCTCTTCTCCGTCTTCACCGGCACCATCAGCGGACCCGAACTGGAACGCTGCCTGAGCCGGACGCGTGACGAGGAGAGCTTCACCGACTGCGTACGGACGGCGGTCCCCGAGCTGGACCCGGAAATGATCCGCAGGATCACCAAGCTCGTCGGCGCCACTTACGAGTTCGAGTACAGCTTCCGCGAACTGGCCGAGCGCCGGCTAAGGGCTCCGGTAACCCTCTTCCGAGCTCGGGGCGACGACTACTCCTTCATCGATTCCAGCTCCGGCTACGCCGCCGCGCCTCCGGTGGTGGTGGACCTCGCCGGAGATCACTACGAAGTGCTCAAGGAGTCGGGGGTCGCCGAGCTGGCGCAAGCCATCCGTTCCACCTCCGCAGGTTCGACGGACTCCACCGGCCTGACGCACTCCACGGGCCTGGCGCACTCCACAGGCTGACGAAAGGTCTCGCCATGCCCCACCTCTCCATCAAACACTTTCCGAAGGACTTCACCCCAGCGCAGGAACGCGAGCTTGCCGACGCGCTCACCACGCTGATCGCGGAGCGCTTCGGCACGTCCTCCGGGGCCGTGTCCATCTCCCTGGAAGCCGTCGATCCGAAGGAGTGGCAGACCTCCGTCTACACGCCCGAGATCGAGGGCCGGAGCTCGACGCTCCTGAAGTACCCGGACTACGAACAGAAGTGACGAGAAAACAGATGTCGCCGAGCCCCTCCCTCCCGCCCCTCTCCGCCCCGCACACCCCCATCCCGCTGATCTACTCCGACGAGGTCGCCGAAGCCCTCCACGCGGGTGACCCGGTGGTGGCCCTGGAGTCCAACGTCATCACCCACGGCCTTCCCTACCCCGACAACGCCGCCACCGCCCGCAAGGTCGAGGCCGCCGTCCGCACGGGCGGCGCCGTCCCCGCGACCATCGGCGTGGACGACGGGCGCCTCCTCATCGGGCTGAGCGAGGACGACATCGAGCGTTTCGCGTCCACGCCCGGCATTCCCAAAGTGAGCAGCCGTGACCTGCCGGTAGTCCTCGCCCGGGGCGGTAAGGGCGCCACCACGGTGGCCTCCTCGCTGGTCGCGGCAGAGCTGGCGGGCATCCCGTTCTTCGCCTCCGCGGGGATCGGCGGGGTGCACCGGGGCGCCCAGACGACGATGGACATCTCCTCCGACCTGGTGCAGTTCACCCGTAGCAAGGTGGCGGTGGTCTGTGCCGGAGCGAAGAACATCCTCGACCTGGGGCTGACGATGGAGTATCTGGAGACCCAGTGCGTGCCGCTCCTGTCGTACCGCTCGGACGACTTCCCGGCGTTCTACTGCGCGTCGAGCGGCATCCGGAGCCCGCACCGGATCGATGACGAGGAGGTCATCGCGCGCGTGATCGAGAACCACTGGGCGACCGGGAGCAACAGCTCCGTCGTCATCACGACACCGCCGCGCCCCCAGGACGCGGTGGACAGCGAGGTTGCCGAGGCGGCCCTGCGAGAAGCCCTGGCGGACGCCGAGCGGGACGGGGTCCGGGGCAACGCACTCACCAAATACCTGATGCGGGCGATCGACAGGACGACCGGGGGGCGGACCTCGCAGGCGAACATGGCGGTTCTGATCAGCACGGCCGAGACCGGCGGGCGGCTCGCGGCAGCCCACGCGAGGCTGCGCCGGGAAGCAGCCGCCCAGTAACGTACACCTCCGCGGCTCGCCCGGACCGGCCCCGCGCTCCTCAACGGCCGGCGGGTCCCAGGCCGATGTGAGGGGAGAAGGCACCCGGGAAGTCGGGGCGCCGAAGATCCCTCCCGGACACGCCATGCCGGCCGTACGGGTGCGGCCGGTGAGGACGCGGTCGAGGACCTCCACGACGAGGGGGGTGACGGCGTAGGGGAGTGACGGCGCAGATCACACGACGTCCAGGTCGCCCTGCACAGCGACGGCCTCAACGAGTGCCTGTCCGTCGAGGGCGTCCGGGAGTGTTCAGTGCCGTCGCCGGGCGAGGCTGCGGCTGATGACCATGGTCATGGACAACGGGAGACGCCGATCGCGTGGTCGCTGCGTTTGACCACCGTCAGCACCATCCGCAGCTTGCTGCGGGCGAAGTCGACGAGCTGGCCGGTGTAGCCACCGTCCGCCCAGAACCGCGTGATGCGTCAGTGCCGCTCACGCAGCCGGGCCGGCAGGGTCTGCCCGGCGTCCCGGTCGGTGACGGCGCGTAGACGTGGTCCGGCGCGGGGAAGTCTGCTGGCATCGGCCGCCAGGTGATACCGCCCGCGACCGCTAGCGGATCGCGTCGACCATCTGCCATTGTAATAGCCCTCCGACTGGCGGCCCCGGCCCTCCAGCCGGCCCGGAGCCGACAGAGCGGCACGGACGTCGGCCCATTCTGCGTTGAACAGACCCCAGGGCGCCTCGCGGAGAGGCGCCCTGGGTCTTCTGTGGCTTGGCAAGCAAGCATGGGTGCGGTCTCTTCGGCCAGCCGCGTTCGGCAAGCGGAGCAGGCGAGCCTCGGCCTCCGGTCACCTCATTTTCCCACGGCCTTCGTGCTGGGCAGGTACCTCTTTGGTCGGAACACAGGATCAAGCGAAGGCAGTCTGCCCATCCCCAGAAACTCCACATGCCCTGCATTAAAAGTGCCTGGTGAGGATGGCGGGGAGCCCATTTTGTGATCCAGAATGATGGGATGGTCACGCTCGAGACTTCCCGACTGATCCTGCGTCGCTGGCGCGAGGACGACGTTGCGCCCATGGCTGCCATCAATGCCGACCCCGAGGTCATGCGGTGGATCCGTGACGGCAGCATCCGTGACGAACAGCAGACCCGCGGCGGGATCCAGGCATGGGAGAGCGAGTGGGAGTCACAGGGCTTCGGCCTGTTCGCTGTGGAGATCCGGTCCACCGGCGAGCTTGCCGGGTTCACTGGCCTTTCGGTGCCCAACTTCTTGCCGGAGGTGCTGCCGGCGGTTGAGATCGGCTGGCGGCTGGGACGTCCCCACTGGGGGCAGGGCTTGGCCACCGAGGCCGCTGCGGCCGCTGTACGGTTCGGGTTCGAGGAGCGGGGGCTGGAGCGGATCGTCAGCATCACTCAAGTGGGCAATGACGCCTCCGAACGGGTCATGACCAAACTGGGAATGCATCCGGTCCGTGAGACCGTCAATCCCACCGGCGGTCGGCGAGTCCGGGTGTTCGACTTGTCGTCAGACGAGTACGCCACACTCACTCGTTGATGGCGGCAACGAGGACGGTAGCCTCGTAGCGGACCGCGAGTCTGTCGTACCTGGTGGCCACGGCTCGATGCCTCTTGAGGCGATGGATGCCGCACTCGACCGCGTGCCGGGCCGCGTAGTCATTTGGGTCGGACTTCGGTGGCCGGCCACCGCTGGGCCCGCGCTCCTTGCGGTTGCGGACCAGGCCGGCCTTGTCCGGAATGGTGCAGCGGATTCCCCGGCGGCGCAGGCAGGCGCGGTTCTTCCGACAGGCCTACGCCATGTCAGTCCGCACGCGGTCGGGGCAGGCGCGAGGCCGATCCGGCCCCATGCGGGGCACACGGACCTCGTCCAGCACCCGTTCGCTGCGGCGAGTCCCCCCGTCGCCCTGGCGTCACCACGATCGACATGGGCTTCTGTCCCTGCTCGACAGCCAAGTGCAGCTCGGTCGTGAACCCCCCACGCGAACGCCCCAGCCCATGCCCACCGGGCTCGCCGAAGGCACCTCCCGGTGGTTTCTTTTTGCCCCACGGCCCGTACTTGACGGGCACGCCCGCCGTTGCACCCCGGTGCGGAACCGGAACCGGAACCGCATGCCGTCGATCAACTGCCGCCGAGACCAGACCGGCGGCCGCCCCACCTGACTCCTCCTCGGCAACGACGGCTCCAGCAGCGCCCATTGCTCATCCGTGAGATCTCCCCGCCCCATGAGCCGAGATCATCTACAGCTCGAGATCTACTTTCGATACACGACGTGGCAAAAACGCGCACGCGCAGGTACCTCGGACATCACCGGACCCCGACCCGGGGGAGGGTCGGGGTCCGGCGTCATACAGTGGTCTGCGGCGCGCAGTGTGTTGCGGGCGGTCAGTGGCGGAAGGCGTCCTTGGTGTCTTCCTTGGCCTGGCGGGCGCTGCCCTTGGCCTGGTCGGCGCGGCCTTCGGCCGTCATACGGTCGTTGCCGACGGCGCGGCCGACGGTCTCCTTGACCTTGCCCTTGACCTGCTCGGCGTGCGCCTTGCTCTTTTCGGTGCCCGACATGGGGACCTCCTCGTGAAGTACCGGATTGGTCGTGCCGCTCTCCTGCTCGCAAGCGCCGCCCGTAAACCCCCGGGCGCTGCCCGCAGCGTGCTGCTGCCGCCAGGCGCGTGGGTGCTGCCTGGTATCGGCGGCGGTGGCCCCAGCCTTCGGTGTCGGTGACGGTGCCGTGGTTGCAGCGGAGCGTGGTGGTGTGGCGCTCGTCCCAGAGGCACTGGTGGCGGTCCTGGTAGACGTCGCGGTGGGTGTCGCGGTCGTTGCCGGTGCAGACCTTGACGCTGTACCGCCGTCGAGGCATCCCCACGGCGGTCACCGTGACAGTATCCGCCACGGGTCGAAGCCCGTGGTGCCTGCTTCGGGCCATCGGGAAGCGGGCTCAGTCGTCTGGTATTGGACGAGCCGCCCCGGCTCAAGACCTCAGCGGGGTGCACCCTGCTGTGGTCGGCAAGGTGCGGCGCCGCTACCCGCGAACAGGGCCCCCGAGGCCCCCTCTCTCATCCGGTGTGGGCCCTTCAGCCCCCTCTGGCATCCTCGGGCAGGGCGGCCGCAGCCGTTTCCGGCGTCAGTGTCTGCCGCCACGTGGCGAGGCTGCCCAGGAAGATCGCGAACAGGCCCGCCGCGGCTCCCCAGAACAGGAAGCGTGGGCCCTGGGAGGCGATCAGGGCACCACCGATGGCCAGTCCCAGGGGTTCCACGCCGAACGACAGGGTGCGGAAGGCGCTGTTGACGCGGCCTTGGAGGTGGTCCGGTGTGGCCGTCAGCCGGTAGGTCACCAGCGACACTGCGAAGATCGGCCACAGCAGGTTCGTGATCAGGACGCCGGCGGCGAGGAGGACGATCGACGGTGCGGCGGCCATCATGGCTGCCGCAACGGCCCACAGGGCGACGGAGCCGAGTGCCATGGTGCGCAGGCTGATGCGCTCACGCAGCCATGACGCGGCGAACGCGTTGCCCACCGTACCGAGGCCGACTACGGCGAGGATGAGGCCGATCAGTCCGGCGTTGATGTCGAGGTTGTCGGTGGCGAGGACGATGGTGGCCAGACTGAGCGGCGCCTGAAGAAAGTTGATCAAGGTGACCATCACCATGAGCAGGCGCAGTAGGCGCTGCCGCCAGAGGAACGACATCCCCTCCTTGAGGTCGGCCATCACGGAGCGCTGTTCGTCGGCCGGCCGCTCCTCCTGGAACGACTTCCGTACGAACAGCAGCGAGGCGCCCGAGAGCAGGTAGGTGACGGCGTCGGCGGCGTAGCTGTAGACAGCGCCGAGCGTGGAGTTCCTGGCCAGGCCGATCAGAGCCCCGGAGAGGGCGGATCCACCCACGCCGGCCGCGGAGTCGGCCACCTCGTTGAGGGCGTTGGCGGAGGCCAGCTGCTCCTGGGGCACCAGCTTCGACAGGGCGGACAGGTGGGAGACGGCCGAGAAGACGTGCCCGACGCCCTCCAGGAAGGCGACCGCTGCCAGATGCGCGATGGTCAGGCTGTCGAAGGCGTAGGCGACCGGGATCGTTGTCAGCGCGGCGAAGCGGCCCAGGTCCGCGACGATCATGACGCGGCGGCGGTCCCAGCGGTCGATGAACACCCCGGCCAGGAGGTTCAGCAACAGGTAGGGGGCGAGTCGGGCGGCTCCCACGAGGCCGGCCACGGTCGGTGAGCCGGAGAGCCCGAGCGCGAGGATCGGCACGGCCAGGTTGGAGAGCGCTGTGCCCACCGAGGAGACGGTGAACCCGCCCCAGACGATCATGAAGTCACGGTTCGTCAGCAGCCCGCGCCAACGGCGCTCGGGCGTCGTGGCCGGCGCCGGCTCCGCCACCGACGTGGGGTCCTCAGTTGCCATGGTTACGTCCGTCCGTTCCTGTTCTTCTGTCGCCAAACTGTCCGGCCCGCCGCCGCACGCCCCAGGCGTGGTCCGCGTACGCCTCAGGCATGGTCCGCCAGGAACGTGCGCAGTGCTTGGTCCGGGCCTTGAAGACGGGCCGGTCGCTGGCGGAAGGCGATCCGCAGCCAGTGCGCACCTGCGGGGCTCTGGACCGCGGCCGGCTCGATGTCGACGGTGGGTCGGGCCCGGGGGAAGGCAGGAGACGCGGCTCTCGTCGTAGAGGCGTCGGCCGAACGCGAGGGGACCGGCGTCCAGGGCGCAGACGCCCACCGGGCGGGTGTCCAGGTTTTCGCGGAGCGAGGTGAAGCCGACACCGCGCTCGCGCAGCCGAGGACCACGGGCGTCCTGTCACCGGCACCCGGTGTCTCGCAATCAGCCCCGTTCGAAGCAGTGGGAGTGGCCGATGACGGAGAAGCCGCGGCGCTCGTACCAGTGCCGTGGCCAGTCCGTCGCATCAGCGATCAGAAACCGGGTATCGCAGTCCTTGTCGGCGGCCAGGCGCAAGGCGGCGGTCAGTACGGCATCGGCGTAACCGCGCCTGAGGTGGGCCTCCGAGGTGATCAGGTCCTCGACCTGGGCTGTGCCAGTTGCCGGGTCCATATAGAGGTCGGCCCATGAGGCGACCTCGCCCTCCTCCGTGCGGGCACCGAGGAAGCGAACGACGTCGGCCCCGCGGCGGCGGGCCTCGCGTCGCTCGACGAGGTGGCGTATGACCTCGTCGTCGACATCCGGAAGAAGGCCCTGCCAACGCCGGGCGAGTGGGATGCGTATCGCGTCGAGGTCCACCTCCTCCGCGGGCCCGGCGGCCGGCAGCGGGCCTGCGTGCAGCATGACCAGATAGGTGGAGTGGGTGTATCCAGCCCGGATCAGCGGTTCTGCGCAGGCCATTGCGACTTCGTCGTCAAGGACGGAGATCCGTCGGTGAGGCAGATGCCCCAGTGCCTCCTCCGCGATGGCGGGCACCGCCTCGGAGTCGCTGACCGTGTCGATGATGACCTGGTTGTTCGCGCGGGAATGCGCGAAGGCGTCGTCATATACGGCGAACCCGCCCGGGAGGTCGACGGTGCGCGCGGCCTGGCGGCGAGCGAAGGCCGACAGGAAGGAGTTGACCCGCTGAAGCTCTGAGTTCGGCATGGGGGGAGCGTAGGCGGCCGTGGACCATGGCCGCCTACGAATTACCCCCGGTGGGGCGAAGGCTTCTTGGGGACCTTCAATGTTATGAAAGATGGCCCTGTTCGTGAACAGGGAGTTTGATGGCTTTCTCCTGCTCGATGGGGTCATTGTCGGCGACGACCTCGCGGTTGCCGAAGTGCAACCACTCGGAGAACCCGTTGTCCGCCTCAACCTCGTTCGGGCCGGCGGTCACCCGCCGACGCATGGACGCGTCGGAGGAATACGTCAGCAGGTGGACGGTGCGGATCACGCGGCCGACCATGCGCAGCCCGGCGTAGCGGGCTGCGGCGAGTTCCCATCAGGTGGGCGAAGAACCGCTCGACGATCCACTGCTTGGGCAGCACCACGAAACCGCGCATGTCATCGCTGCGGTCGACGATCGAAAGGACCGCGCCCCCGCGCCCCGGTGAGCCAGACAGTCACGCTCCCGAGTACCGGCGGTGGACTGCACGGGCATCGGCACGCAAGACTGCGACACCAGTGCCTCCTGATGCTCGGTGATTCGGCACCAGCGAGCTGTTCAGGAGGCCGTCTTCGCATGCGCCGAGCACCCGACGACCACCCAATCGAGACGGCCGTTCGAGCACCAGTCCCCAGAGCATTACGATAAGAGCCACTTACGCGTCGGGGTGCTCCGGCAGGGCGAGCCAGTCCGACCAGGAGACCTCTCGGCCGAGGAAGCGCGGCTGCTCGAACGGCCAGTCGGCGGCGATCCACTGCGGCACCAGCTCGTCGAGGGCCTGCTCGACCTTGCTGCCCACCAGCTCGTCCACCACCCACCAGGAGATCTCGCCGTCCGCGCCGGCCCTCTCCGGTGGGTCGATGTAGACGCAGCCGAGCAGAGCTGTCTCCGCCGCGTCGAACAGCGCGTAGTTGAAAGACTGGTGTGCGGCGATCTCCTTCTCGTGCCGCAACAGGTCGGCCTGGTCGGCCTCGTAGGTCATGGTGGCCGCGGGCCAGCCCCAGGCTGGGCCGTAGATGGTCCACAGCCGCTCGCGCGAACCCATCACGGCCGGATAGTCGAGCGGGGTGTCCGCCTCCCGTATCGGCCGCAGGTGATGACCACTGCCCGGCAGCGGTACCAGGACGGGATGGACGAAGTTGTCGGGGAGCCAGCTCATAGCGCCCGACCGTAGCAGCGCGCGGCCGTCCGCTCCTCTGGATTCTCCCCGTATACCGCCAGGCCCTGCTCTTATGCCCGGCAGTGCCCGCTCTCCCCGTTACGTCGATGACGAGGACTACCGCGGCGGGTTCAGCGCCGAGGACATCGACGAGCTGCTGGAGTCTTTGGAGCCGAACTACCTGGGCTGGTCGGCGGCGATGGCACTGGTGATCGTGGGCAACGCGGAGCGGCCGGAACTCGGCGAGGAACTGACCAACAGCTTCTGCGAACCGGTCGCCGCCCTGGCCGACTGGGCGCTGGACGAGGCTTGGATCCGGGAAGCATCCCGCTTTCGGGCCGCGCCGTGCAGGACGAAGGTGCCGGGGACGCCGCCCCCCTCGGCGCCCTCTTGGCCGCCCGCGCCGCGGAGGCTCCGGCCCTCGTGCGGACGCGGTGCAGGTGGCAGCGGACGCGTTCGCGCAGGCCGCCCTCGCCCGCGGCGGTCGCGGTGAGTCGCCGTGACGCGGCAGGGAACCTGCTCACCTCCAACGATCGACGGCCGCCCGGCCCCGGATCGGGGAGTGTCTCTGCCCTCCCTCGCTGCCGTCGGCCTCAGAGCCCGGGTACCGAAGGATCTGCTACACCAGCTGCCGTCGGCCCGCAGGTACCGCGCCGGCCTTTCTGTTGTCCGTAGAACTGCGTACGGGGGCCGACCGGTGAGCACGCGATCCACCTCCTCGATGCGGACCTGGCGTCGCGGGGCCGGCCGAAGGGCGCCCTGCTCTCCGCCAAGGTTGCGGCGGCGCCTTCGGTGCGTAGCCGAGGTGGCGGAGAGGGGGACGTTGCCGTCGTGCTCCGCATGCCTGCGGCCGAGCGGTCCAGAGGCGGGCATGTAAGCCAAGCGCGTGAAGCGCGGCGATATTCACTGTTAGACGTTGCCATGAACCACGGCACGGAATTCCACGTTGTTACGGTGCAATCCGGACGCTGCGCGCTGAAGCCGGTATGGCTGCGCAAAGTGTGCGTGCGTTCTTGCTGTCCGGCCAGCCGGGTCTACCCGCGCGACACGCCAAGTGACTGCTCTCCGTTTATTCGCTTCCCTGGGACAGGAAGGTTCCTTAATGAGGCGTCAGTCTCTTCGTGGGGCGTGGGTCCGGGCCGTCACGATGCTCTCGGCGGCGGGTACTTTCGGCCTGTTTGCAAGTGTTGCTTCATCGACGCCCGCTCCGGCCAGCCCGGCGGCGGAGTCTGTCCTTTACTCCGTCCGTGTGCCAGGCCCGAACGGTGCTGTGAGCGCCGATTTCAAGCCTTTCCCACCGCAGGCGGCCCATGACGACGATGACGACGATGACGCATCGGGCGGCCATGAAGAGGGCGGCGGCAACCCTCATCAGCACCCACGCCCGCCTCACCAGCAGGGCCCCCAAGGCCCGCAAGGACCCCAAGGCAGTCAGGGCAGTCAGGGGTCTCAAGGCACGGGCAGTCAGGGGTTCCAGGGCAGCCAGGGCAGTCAGGGCGGTACCGGCAGTCAGGGCAGTCAGGGTGGTGCGGGCAGCCAGGGGTTCCAGGGCAGCCAGGGTGGTACGGGCAGCCAGGGAAGCCAGGGCAGCCAGGGTGGTAGGGGCCCGCAGGGCAGTCAGGGTGACGCCGGTGCGCAGGGCAGTCAGGGTGGTCTCGGCGCGCAGGGCAGTCAGGGCGGTACGGGAGCGCAGGGCAGTCAGGGTGACGCGGGAGCGCAGGGCAGCCAGGGCAGTCAGGGCGGCACGGGAACACAGGGCAGTCAGGGTGACGCGGGAGCGCAGGGCAGTCAGGGTGACGCGGGAACGCAGGGCAGCCAAGGCAGTCAGGGTGGTCTCGGCGCGCAGGGGAGCCAGGGCGGTACGGGAGCGCAGGGCGGTCAGGGGGATGCGGGTGCACAGGGCAGTCAGGGCACTCAGGGGGGTATGGGCAGTCAGGGCAGTCAGGGCGGTCTAGGAACGCAGGGCAGTCAGGGCGGATCCGGTGCGCAGGGCAGCCAGGGCAATCAGGGCGGTGACGGCTCTCAGGGGAGTCAGGGCGGCGCCGGGCCGCAGGGCACTCAGGGCGGCGCCGGCAGCCAGGGTGATCAGGGCAGTCAGGGCGGGACCGGATCCCAGGGCAGCCAGGGCAGTCAGGGTTTTCAGGGTGGCACCGGTACGCCGGGGTCCCAGGGGGGTCCAGGTGTCCAGGGCGGTCCCGGTGTTCAGGGGGGTGCGGGTGTCCAGGGCAGTCAGGGTGGTATCGGCCCGCAGGGCTCCCAAGGCGCGCAGGGCAGTCCGGGTGGTTCCGGAGCCGGCCCGCAGGGCAGTCAGGGCAGCCCCGGTAGCCAGGGATTCCAGGGCAGTCAAGGCAGCCAGGGGGTCCAGGGCAACACTGGCGCACAAGGGGATCAGGGCACCCAGGGATTCCAGGGGAGCCAGGGAGTGCAGGGCGGCACGGGGGCCCAGGGAAGCCAAGGCGGTGAGGGCACGCAGGGCAGCCAGGGCGGTATCGGCGCGCAGGGCGACCAAGGCAGTCAGGGTGGTGTCGGCAGCCAGGGCAGTCAGGGTGATGCCGGTGTCCAGGGCAGTCAGGGTGATGCGGGGACGCAGGGAAGCCAGGGCAGTCAGGGCGACACCGGCAGCCAGGGCAGTCAGGGTGGCGCCGGTGTCCAGGGCAGTCAGGGTGACGCGGGGACGCAGGGAAGCCAGGGCGGCCAGGGCGGTACCGGGGCCCAGGGCAGTCAGGGCAGTCTCGGAGCCCAGGGCAGTCAGGGTGACATCGGAGCGCAGGGCAGTCAGGGCGGCGAAGGCACGCAGGGCAGCCAGGGCTTCCAGGGCGTCGTCGGCAGCCAGGGCAGTCAGGGCGGTTCAGGAGCGCAGGGAACTCAGGGCACCGAGGGCGGCACCGGCAGCCAGGGCAGTCAGGGCGCTGTCGGCAGTCAGGGTAACCAGGGCGGTACCGGCGTTCAGGGAAGCCAGGGCGGCGAGGGCGGTACCGGGGCCCAGGGCAGTCAGGGTGGTCTGGGCAACCAGGGAAGTCAGGGAACCCAGGGCGGCATGGGCACGCCGGGCACCCAGGGCAGTCAGGGCTTCCAGGGCGGTCCTGGTGTGCAGGGGGGTGCGGGTGTCCAGGGCAGTCAGGGTGGTATCGGCCCGCAGGGCTCCCAAGGTGCGCAGGGCAGCCCGGGTGGTTCCGGAGCGGGCCCGCAGGGCAGTCAGGGCAGTCCAGGCACTCAGGGGTTCCAGGGCAGCCAGGGCAACCAGGGCAACACCGGTGTGCAAGGTGACCAGGGCAGCCAGGGGTTCCAGGGCAGCCAGGGGTTCCAGGGCGGCAGCGGAACTCAGGGTGCCCAGGGCGGCACCGGAGCCCAGGGCGTGCAGGGCGGGATCGGCATGCAGGGCAGCCAAGGCAGCCAGGGTGGTGTGGGAGTCCAGGGTGGCCAGGGCGACATGGGGACGCAGGGCTTCCAGGGCAGCCAGGGCGGCATCGGGGCCCAGGGCGTGCAAGGCGGGACCGGCAGTCAGGGCAGCCAGGGCAGCCAGGGCGAGGCCGGGGCGCAGGGCACCCAAGGCGGCACCGGGCCGCAAGGCAGCCAGGGTGGTGTGGGAGTCCAGGGTGGCCAGGGCGACATGGGGACGCAGGGCTTCCAGGGCAGCCAGGGCGGCACCGGGGCCCAGGGCGTGCAAGGCGGGACCGGCAGTCAGGGCAGCCAAGGCAGCCAAGGCGACGAAGGCGTGCAGGGCACCCCGGGCGATACCGGAGCCCAGGGCAGCCAGGGCGGAACCGGAGCCCAGGGAAGTCAGGGCGGCTCGGGAACGCAGGGCAGTCAGGGCAGCCAGGGCGGTACCGGAGCCCAGGGCAGCCAAGGCGGTCTCGGCGCGCAGGGCAGCCAAGGCGACGAAGGCGCGCAGGGCAGTCAGGGATTCCAGGGCGGCACCGGTACGCAAGGGGCCCAGGGCAGCCAGGGGTTCCAGGGCGACACGGGTGTGCAGGGAACCCAGGGCGGTAGCGGAACCCAGGGGAGCCAGGGCGGTACCGGCTTCCAGGGCAGCCAGGGAGGCGAGGGCGATACCGGGGCCCAGGGCAGCCAGGGGGGTCTGGGCACCCAGGGAAGTCAGGGAACCCAGGGCGACACGGGCACGCCGGGCACCCAGGGCGGCCAGGGCTTCCAGGGCGGTCCTGGTGTCCAGGGGGGCCCTGGTGTGCAGGGCAGTCAGGGTGGTATCGGCCCGCAGGGCTCCCAAGGTGCGCAGGGCAGCCCGGGGGGCTCAGGAGCCGGTCCGCAGGGCAGTCAGGGCAGCCCCGGCACTCAGGGGTTCCAGGGCAGCCAGGGCAGCCAGGGCAACACCGGCGTGCAAGGGGCCCAAGGCACCCAGGGGTTCCAGGGCGGCCAGGGATTCCAAGGCGGGGCCGGAGTCCAGGGGAGCCAGGGTGACATCGGCAGCCAGGGCAGCCAGGGCGGTAATGGCCCGCAAGGCAACCAGGGCAGCCAAGGTGACACAGGCGCTCAAGGCAGTCAGGGGTTCCAGGGTGGCGCCGGCACGCAGGGAACCCAGGGCAGTCAGGGGTCCCAGGGCGAGACCGGCACGCAGGGAACGCAGGGAGCCCAGGGGCTGCAGGGCACCCAGGGATTCCAGGGCGACACCGGAACCCAAGGTGGCGCCGGGGCCCAGGGCGGCCAAGGAGCTACCGGCGCGCAGGGTGTCCAAGGCGGCATCGGCGCGCAGGGCATGCAGGGCAACCAAGGGGCCACCGGTTCACAAGGGAGCCAGGGCGCGCAGGGGTTGCAGGGCGAGCAAGGGTTCCAGGGAGGCTCCGGAACCC
This sequence comes from Streptomyces sp. CB00455, assembly GCF_001905445.1. GTDB lineage: Bacteria > Actinomycetota > Actinomycetes > Streptomycetales > Streptomycetaceae > Streptomyces. The sequence continues at coordinate 324,683 of NZ_LIVQ01000007.1, forward strand.
AAGGTGCGCAGGGCGGCACCGGGGCCCAGGGCGGCCTAGGGGCTACCGGCGCGCAGGGTGTCCAAGGCGGCATCGGCGCGCAGGGCAGCCAGGGCAACCAAGGGGCCACCGGTGCACAAGGGGCCCGCGGCGCCCAGGGGTTCCAGGGCACGCAGGGATTCCAGGGTGGCACCGGGGCCCAGGGCGGCCAGGGAGCTGCCGGCGCCCAGGGCGTTCAAGGTGGTACCGGCGCGCAGGGCAGCCAAGGCATCGCAGGCGTGCAGGGAAGCCAGGGTTTCCAGGGCAACGCCGGCGTGCAGGGCAGTCAGGGCGGCGCCGGCGTGCAGGGCAGCCAGGGTTTCCAGGGGGCCCAAGGCGCCCAGGGCACCCAGGGCACGAGGGCCGGAGCGCAGAGCACGGTCGTTACGGCCGCCAGCGACACAGGCAACGCCGTTGCCTTGTGCCCCGCAGGAACCTTCGCCGTCGGTGGCGGCTACTCGGACCCGGCAGGAGGAGGCAGCTCCAAAATCAACTTCGACGGCCCTGTCGGCGGTTCACCGGCCATCGGCTGGCAGGCCACCGCGAATACCGTGCGGACGATCACCGTATACGCGGTATGCACACCGTAAGCCCAAGCCGTGAGTTCCCCGCTGTCTCTGCCGGCGGCCCGCTCAGTCGCGTTACCCCATCGGCGAGGTAGAGGTAGACCCCTGTGAAAAAGCGGATCGTACTGTGGACCGGACTCGCCGCAGCAGTCGTGCTCGCCAATGCGGCGACCGGTTGGGTTCAGCTGTTCACAGGGGGCCCCGAGCCCACTCCTCCATCTGTCTCCGGACCCCAGGCGCCCGCGGACAAGCGTGCAGCGCGGGCGGAGGCACTGCTCCAAGTGGGCATCAAGCAGGGCGAGAACAAGGACTTCGCCGGAGCGACGCGTAGCTTCCGGCAGGTCCTGGACCTGAACCCCGCCACCAAACTCGCCTGGTACAACCTCGGCGTCATCGCCCAGCACGACAACAGGACAACCGACGCCCGCACGGCTTACGACCACGCCCTCAAGATCGACCCGAATTTCGCATCCGCCCTCTACAACAAGGCGCTCCTGATCGAATCGAGCCACCCCGATCAGACGATCGCAATCCTGCGGCGCATCGTGCGCGCCGACCCCAAGGCCGCCACGGCCTATCTGCACCTTGGACAGGCCCTGGCGAAGAAGGACCGTGACGGCGAGGCGGAGGACGCCTTCGCCCTCGCCGTCCGCGCCGACCCATCGCTCCTGCGGTTCGTCCCGGATGACTTCCGGGACGCCGCGAGCACAGCATCGACGGCCACTGAGACAGGTACCACGAGATGACATCTTCCCCGACCCCGAAGTTCTCTGTCTTCACCCCCAGCCACCGACCGCGTTTCCTGGACGAATGCCTCACGACCCTGCAAGCGCAGACCCGCTCCGACTGGGAGTGGATCGTCCTCCTCAACAACGGTGCACGCTGGCGGCCCGAACACCCCGACGACCGGGTCAGGCTGGAGGTCGCGGATGACCTCCGGGGCGTCGGAGCCGCCAAGCGTCGCGCCTGCGAACTGGCACGCGGTGAGATCCTCGTCGAACTCGACCACGACGACCTGCTGGCGAAGGACTGCCTGGCGGAACTGGCGACGGCGTTCGACGAGAATCCCGACACGGTCTTCGTCTACAGCCATACCGCCCAGATCACCGAGAACGGAAGCCGGGACGACACGCGGTTCAATGAGGCGCACGGCTGGCAGTACGAGGAAGTGGACGTCGACGGCCGCCGGCTCCTGCAAGCCATCTCCATGGCACCGACGCCGCACAACGTCTCCTACATCTGGTACGCCCCCAACCACGTCCGGGCATTCCGTAAGGACACCTACGAGCAGGTCGGCGGGTACGACGCCACGCGCACGGTGCTGGACGACCAGGACCTGATGTGCCGTCTCTTCCAGGCCGGTGACTTCCACCGCATCCCCCGATGCCTGTATCTGCAGCGGATGCACCCCGACAACACCCAGCGCGACACGGAAGTCAACGCCCACATCCAGCGCGAGACCGTCGCCCTGTACGACAAATACATCGAGGACGCGGCGCTCGCCTGGACCAGGCGGCGCGGGCTGCTCGCGCTGGACCTCGGCGCCGCGCACCGCAAGCCGTCCGGGTACCTGGGCGTGGACCAGTACCCGAAGGACGGCGTCGACATCGTCGCGACGCTGCCCGATCCGCTGGACCTTCCGGACGGCTCGGTCGGCCTGCTCCGAGCGGTGGACTTTCTGGAGCACGTGCCCGCGAAGATTCCCCTGATCAACGAGCTGTACCGGCTGCTGGCACCGGGAGGCATGCTCCTCAGCCAGACTCCCAGCTCCGACGGCCGGGGCGCGTACCAGGACCCGACACATGTCGCCTACTACAACGAGAACTCCTTCTGGTACTACACCGACAACCAGTACCGCGCCTTCGTACCGGAGATCCAGGCCCGGTTCCAGAGCTCGCGGCTGGTCACCTACTACCCGACGGACTGGCACTCCAGAAACCACATCTCCTACGTGCAGGCCAATTTGATCGCAATGAAGGACGGCGCGGAGCGCTGCGGCGGCCCGCTGCTGGTGTGAGCCCCTCGCGCGCCGGCCTCCTGTCCCGATGTGGGGCGTGCGGCCCTGTCGACGGAGTCCGGCGCCGACGGGGGAGGACTTTCCCTCCTTCCGGTTCGTGACTTCGGCTCCCCCTTGGTCACTTTGGCGCGATGCACGTGACAGCAGCCGCCAGGTTGCGTGGAAGCGTCAGCGAGCCTCGCACCTGTCCTGGGGAACGCCGATGAACTCCGCCAGCGCGGCGAAGACCGTACAGCGCCTCGACGTGAGGGGCTCGGCATGGAGCAGGCCCCCGGCCATGCCCGTACCGAGTCCTGGCAGATGGTGGGCGTCTGCCGCTCAGGGATTGCGAACCACGGCTCCCTTTGGTCAGCGGCGCGACCGGGGCTGAAGCCGACCGCGGACGCGGTGGTGTAGGTGAGTGATGACGACCTTGCCGAAGCGAGCGCCGCTCTTCGTGTTCGTCGTCTGTGTTCGCGGCGTACCAGCGCTGCCGCCTCGTGCCGATGCGTGCGTGAGAATCGCACCGGGTGACTCAGCGGTGGGCGGCGCGGTTCATCTCGACGACGTCGTCGACGGTGGGATCGGCACCGAGGACGGCGAAGCGTTCCGGGAGGCTGTCACGGATGGTCGCGTCCTTGACGCGGTCGGCCGCGGCCAGAGCCGCCGGCAGCTCGTCGAGGGTCAGCTCGGTGCAGTAGGCGGGACTGTTCGGCTGCTGGCGCCAGGAGTCGGCCAGCGTGCCGGCGTCGTAGGGGTCGAAGCCGGTGTCGTCCACCAGGCCCGGATGGCCTCGGGGCCGCGGGCATCCGCCACCTGGACGTCGTGGCCCGCCGTGCTGAGCCTGGCAGCGAGGTTCCCGCCGATGGCGCCGGTGCCTATGACAGTAATTTTCATGATGTGTTCCTTCAGAGGTTGTGCCGCCCCTGGGGGCAGCGCGCGATGTGATGGCTGGGTGGTGTAGTCCCGCCTGGCGCTGCGCTAAGGGGCGGGGCGGGGTGTCTGGCGGTCTACGCCTGGGTGTCCTGCTGGCGGTAGCCGCTCGCGATGAGCGTGCGGAGCCGGTCGAGCGACTCCTCCTCGGTGCCGGTGCCCTTGATCCAGGCAACGGAACAGGCCGCGAGGAACAGGTCGCGCCCCCGCACCGACGCCCGCACGTGCCCCGCGAGCTGCGCGGCTCGCACGTACTGATCGGTGGCGGAGATGAGGATGTGGCAGGGAATCGTGAGCGGGTTGTCCGGCTCCTGCGCCCTGGCCGCGGCCATGAGCGGGTCCGGCAGCCCGCTGAAGGCGCTGAAGTACTCCTCCATCGCCCGCAGCCACTGCTCCAGCGCCTCGGCCGGGTCGCCGAGCTGCTCGATGTCCGCCTGGCGGGCCGCCAGCTCCTCGGAACGCGTCTGCAGCACAGCCGCCAGCAGCGCCTCCCGGGTGGGGAAGTGCCGGTACAGGGTGGCGGGCCCGAGGCCCGCATCTTTGGCCACCGCCTCAAGGGAGGTGCCGACCCCGTGCTGCAGGAAGTGACGCTGCGCGGTCTCCAAGAGGGCTGCGCGGTTGCGCTGGACGTCCGCGCGGGGCTTGCGTCCCCGCAGTTCACCGGCGCTCATGCGCCCTCCTGCCTGGCGTGATCGTGCGGCCGCATCAAAACGGATGCTGCCTCCGTACACATTCGAAAATAAAACGGAGGGGGCATCCGGTCAAACGGGCGGCCCGACCACAGTGCCCGGACAGAGCAGGGGGTGACATGTCTGGCCGCAGAGCCGCTGGGCACAGGCCGTGTGGGCTGCACCATTCCAGGCAGCCCGTGTCCGGCCCCTCCCGCGCAGCTTGAGCCTCAGTTCCGCGCCCGCGCCGGGTCAGGGCATGGTTCGTCCTGGGGCTCGTCACAGTCGCCGCGTTGGGCTATGTAATCGCGTACCTGGCGGCACGAGGGCTGATCGCACGAGTGCCGGACCACGGGTTCCAAGTCTCAGACACCGCGCAGGTCATCACGTCTGTAAGCGCTCTGGCTACGGCGGTCGGGGCAGGGATCGCCGCGATCTTGAAGGCGTACGCTCTGCTGATTGAGGCGCGGGCCGACATGATCAGGGCCAGGGCGGGCCTACCGCCCGCCAATGGATCCAGCGTGAATCCGATGGAGGGGGAGATGCCGCCATCGGCGTAGTGACTGCCGCGCGCCCGCCGCGAAGCCACCAGTGCCGGCTCCCACAGCGCTGCCCCGCGCCAGCCCCTGAGCTGACCTGAGCTGAGAAGCCGTTGCCGTACCGAACAAGATCCTTGAGTTGCTGCTGGTGAGCGTGGAATCCGCCTGAGGGGCCGGGGCAGCCTTGTTGCTCATGGTGCGGGTGCCCGGGTACTCCCCGCCGCTGCCCACCGGTACGCTCCCGCCCGTGAACGATCTTCGGGTGGGAGTGTCCGTCGTTGCGGGCGGAATGGTCTTGGGCGCACTCACCGTCATGGGTGGATGGTGGGCCCTCAACGGCGGGATCTACGGCTGCACCGAAGCGGACGCGGCACTGCAGGACCAGGTAGCTGACCAGGTCCGGATGCTCGGCACCCCGCAAGGAGCGCAGGCCGACGACGGGCCTTACTCCGGCTGCGACGACGACGACCGCTTCGCGTATTTCGGCCGGGGGTACACCGAGCCCGCCCGCCGAGCGGACGTCGTCGCCTACTACCGGGCGGCCGCCGCCCGCAACGGCTGGCTGCCCACCCCGCCCGAGCCGGACGAGCCCGCCTGGCGCTATGACCCGGCCGGCGAACGGATCGGCCTCTGCTTCACCAAGCAGATCGACGGCGCCACCTCCCATCTCGCCGTGTCCTGGGCATTCGAGGGGGAGCAGGGCTACCTGGTGGAGGCCCGGGCGAGCCAGAGCGGCGGCTCCTGGTGTCCGTGAGCCCAGCCCCGGGTGACGGCGGTGGTTCCCCGCACGGGAGCGCGTCTACGCGTTCTTCCGGCGCTGGCGGGAGAAGGGGGCTGGTCGCCGAGTTCCATGACCGCCTGCGGGCGCGGGTCCGCGAGGAGGCGGGCCGTGATCGGGAGCCGACCGCGGGGATCATCGATGCGCAGTCGGTGAAGGGCGCCGCATCGGTGCCGGCCGCGTCGCGGGGGATTCGACGGCGGGAAGAAGGTCAACGGCCGTAAGCGGCACATCGTGGTGGACACCCTCGGGCTGCTGCTGACGGTGATGGGCGGCATCGGTCACCGACCGGGACGCGGGGCAGACGCTGCCGGCCCGACTGCGCGAACGGCACCGCAGGTCGCAGGGCACGCCTGGCTTCCCTACGTGCCCAGAAAACGGCGGAACTCCCGCTCGGTGACGGCCCCGTCGCCCACACGGAACGCGTCCGCTGAAGGCGAGACGCCGAGCAGGCTTACGGTTCTTCGGCGCCCGTCTGCACCCGGCCGAGGTCTCCCCGCCCCGGTCACGCGTCGGCTGCGCCTTTCATGGCGGGGTCGGCGGGATTGGGGCTTCCGAGGCCGGCGCACAGGAGCCGCACGCCGCGGGCAAACTTGTCGTCCTCGCTGAAGGCGGAGGCGGCGGCCACGGTGAGGGGGAAGCGTGCGTGCAGGGACGCTGCTTCCTCGGCGCTGACGTCCACGGTGGGGGATTCGCTCTGTTCCTGCAGGACGAAGCCGGTGGTGTGGCTCAGGAGTGCGTCGGCGCCGATCGCTGCGTGCTCGGCGGAGATGCCTGCATCGCGCAAGGTTTCCAGGAGTCGTTCCATCAGGGACAGGGCGCCGGTGCTGAGAACCCGGGGGCTGTCGGCCAGCATCACCGCGCCGCCAGGGTGGAGGCGGATGCTCTCGCGGAGGGTGACGAGCTGCGCCTCAACTCTGTCCTGCCAGCCCGCTGCCGCATCCAGTGCGGACAGGGCCGCGGTGCCGGCCTCGTAGGCCCGGCGCGCGACGCGGTCCGCCATCAGCTGGATCAGGGTGCTCTTGTTCGGCACGTGGTAATAGAGGCTCCCGGCCTGCGCGTCCAGGCGCTGCGCGACCTTGCGCATGGACAGGCCGTGATATCCGGACACGGCGAACTCGGCCATGCCCGCGTCGATGATCCGCTCTCGCGTCAGCTTCATGGGAGGCACTCTACGCGCATTTTCTAACAGTGTTTGAATTCTGGGGCAGTCCGGGCTACTGACGTTCCCGAAGTACACGACCGGGGATCGAAGGGGGGTGGTGGCGGTGGATGCGCTGGTGTTCAACGTGACCACGGCAGCACTGATGGTTTTGATGTTCAAAGGCGGACTGGCCTTGCTCGGCGAGGGCACACTGCGCAGCCGGCGCATCCCCTGGGCCGCTGTGACCCTGACCGGCCTCGCCCTGGCGGGTGCGGCGCTCCAGATGTGCTGGTCCGGGGCGATGGACGCCCTGGACGCCGACCCGGCCAGGCCGGGCTGGTGGCGGGTCCTGACCTCGGTGTTCATGCAGAACGGCGGCCTGTTCGGCGGGACCTGGAACATCATTACGCTCGCCGTCATCGCGGCCCTGGCCGACTGGTTCTGGGGCACCCCGCTCACCCTGGGCCTGTTCCTCGCCGGGATCGTGCTGCCCGAACACATCGACACACTCGTCGGCGCGGGCGGCCACCACAGCACCGACCCCCGCAACTTCGCGGGCAGTTCAGGAGCCACCTACTTCCTCGGCGCCACCCTCGCCGCCGCCCTCCTCCTGCGCGTCCTGCGCACGGGCCTGACCAGAGGGCGGCGCACGGAAGCCCTGCTCGCGGCCGGTGTGCCCGTACTCGGCCTGGCCATGTGGTTCACCCAGGCCAACGGACACGGCCTCGTGTCCGTGTACGGATTCGTCCTGGGCGCCCTGGCCTGCCTCCTGGTCCGCCCGGCAGCGCTCCGCGTCCGCCCGGCCGGCCAGGACACCCCCCACCCGGCCTGACCCCGGCACCGCTGCACCCCGGACAGTGGTGCAACTGCGGCGGGTTCTATGACCGCTGCTAGCCTGCCGTCCATGATCAAGGGTGGCCTGGGAGGCCGAATAGGCCGCATGGCGGGGGACAGCAGGCCGGAGCGCGTGCTGATCGCCGCCAGTTTCACCAACCGGGTCGGCAACGGTCTGTTCAACGCGGCGTCGGCGCTCTATTTCACCTCGGTCGTGGGCCTGCCCGCGGTGCAGGTCGGCGCCGCGCTCACCATCGCCGGAGTGATCGGCTTGTGCGCGGGGGTACCCGGAGGGCATCTCGCCGACCGGCGCGGGGCGCGCACGATCATGATGCTGGCCCTCGCCGTCCAGGCGATCTCGATGGCGGCCCTCGTCCTCGTCGAGAGCTGGGCCGCGCTCACTGTCATCGCAACGGTCGACCAGATCGCCGCGGCGGTGGGTGGGGCGGCCTGGGGCGTTCTGGTGGTCCGGGTCGGGGGTGATCGCCCGGCCCTGTTCCGGGCGAAGCTGCGCACCTTCGTCAACCTGGGCGTCATTCTCGGAACGGTGGGTGCCGGGCTGGCGCTGGCCGCGGACACCCGCGGCGCCTATGTCACGCTGATCCTCGGCAATGCGGCGAGCTTCGCCCTGTGCGCGGTGCTTCTGCTCCTGTTGCCCCGCTACCCGGTGCTGCCAGCGCCGCCGCAGCAGCGTCGCTGGGTCGCCTTCACAGACCGTCCGTTCCTGACGTTCACCGCCCTCTACGGGGCCATGGGACTGCAATACCCGGTGGTCTCCCTGCTCCTGCCGATCTGGATCTCCGAACACACCGAAGCGCCGCGCTGGACGGTGGCGGCATTGTTCGCCGTCAATGCCGCCTTCTGCGTGCTGATGCAGACCAGGATCGGCTCCCGTATCGAAACCCCGCACGACGGTGGCAGGGCGTTTCGCACGGCGGGGCTGCTCTTCCTCGTCAGCTGCCCGATGATGGCGCTGGCGGCGTACACCCCGGTCTGGGCGGCAGCGGGACTGGTCCTGGCCGCGATCTTCGTCCATAGCCTGGGAGAGGTCTGGGAGTCCTCGGCGGGCTTCGCCCTGGGCTTCGGTCTCGCCCCCGACCATGCCCAGGGCCAGTACCAAGGTCTCTTCGGCCTCGGCTTCAGCGCGGGCCAGGCCCTTGCCCCCGCGATCCTCACCACGGTGGTGCTCGGCCTCGGCACGACGGGCTGGCTGCTGCTGGCGCTGTTCTTCGCGACGCTGGGCGCTGCCGGCCCCCCTCTTGCCCGCTGGGGCATGCGGACCCGGCCGCAGCAGGGCGTTGCCGTGGAAGTGACGGGATGATCAGGGAGTAGGTGTCAGGAGTCTTCCCCCTTGCATGGCATGGGTGGTCAGGCCTCCTGGCCATGGCCGTCCGCGCCGGGGCCATCGCCGCGCAGCGGACTGAAGGCGACGTCGAGGTGCGGGGCGTATCCCTCGGGCTGGATGCCGAGTTCGCGGGCGGAGTACTCGCCGAAGCGGCGGACGTGCTCGGTGAGGTACGGCGCCTCATGGACCACGTCCCCGTCGGCCCCAACGCCCTCGCCCAGCGCGAGCGCGTCCTCGCCGCCCTGCTCCACCACGCGAAGCCTTGGGCGAGCTCCAGCTGATTGACGCGGTGCTCGGGGAGATGAGCGGCATAGAGCACGCCGAGCGTTGGTCAAGGGAAGCGCTGGCCACCGACGTCGGGTGGCGTCAGGTTCGGACGCTCGCGCGCGACCTACTGGTCAGCCTGCAGGGTGTTCGCTTCTCCGCGCTCGAGAATCTCGCAGCCCACCTCGTCGACGACGAGGAGCCCCGGCCGCAGGCAGGTGCAGAGCTTGTTGGCCAGGCGGCCGACTGCCTCGGCGGCTTTGAGTTGCGGACCATGTCGTCGAGGCTGGTGAAGTAGACCGAGTAGCCGGCCCGGCCAGCCTCGCCGACAAGAAGCTGCCCCTGGCCCCCAACTCATCGGGGTGGATCTGGGCCCGCCGGGCGCGCCGGCCTCGCTCTCGCGGCGGCCGCCGTGCTGCTGCTCCTGGTCGTGCGGCGCAACCTTGGAGGCCGCACCCCGGCGCCTGGATCGTTCCCGCACTGGGCGCGGCTGGACGCGGACGCCATCCGGGTCTCCATGAACACCGACTTCCGCGCCGCCACTGTCGGGTCGTCCAGGCGCGCCAGCTGCGTGCGTACCTCCTTCAGTACCCCCATCGCCTCATCATCGAAACGCGCGTTTCCACCCCACGTGACTCCCTGACTTCGTTCAGTTGCTGGACCGCTCGAATCTCCCTATAAGCAGCTCAGTCGACACGGCGTTTCCGGCCCTGCCCTGGACGATCGACAGGGCTGCTGACTCCGACTGGGGGTGTCGTCTCATCGCGGCACGAGAGGCCGTCCCGCACAAAGGGCCAGCCAGGCGGGCCAGGACGCATGCGGTCTGGTAGGCCAAGCGGCCGTGCCGGGAACAGATGGTCCGGTCGGCGCGGTTGCATCGACCGAGGGCCCGGCTCCGCACGGGCGGGGAACACGGAGGCCACATGGTCGTCCGCCCCACCAGGATCCGGCCTAAAAGGATGCGGTACGCCCGCCGCGCGCTCGGACCAATCGGACCAAGACGTATTTATGCAGGAGGACTGTTTCATGACCGACCGGCCTTTGACGCTCATGGCAGTGCACGCCCACCCCGACGACGAGGCAACCGGAACCGGAGGGGTCCTCGCGCGGTACGCGGCGGAAGGCATCCGCACGGTTCTGGTGACGTGTACCGACGGCCGTTGTGGTGACGGACCGGGGGGTGTCAAGCCGGGCGATCCCGAGCACGATCCGGCGGCCGTCGCCTTGATGCGCCAGCAAGAACTCCAGGCGAGCTGTGATGTCCTGGAGGTCAGCGATCTGGAGACGCTGGACTATGCCGACTCCGGGATGATGGGCTGGCCGAGCAACGACGTCCCCGGATCCTTCTGGCAGACCCCCGTAGAGGAAGGAGCCGCCCGACTTGCGGAACTGATGCGGCACTACCGGCCCGATGTGGTCGTCACCTACGACGAGAACGGCTTCTACGGACATCCCGACCATATCCAGGCGCACCGCATTACGATGGCGGCGCTGGAGATGACCGCCCTGACCCCGAAGGTGTACTGGACGACGATGCCCCGCTCAGGGATGCAGCGGTTCGGGGAGATCATGCGCGAGTTTCATGAGGACATGCCGGAGCCGGATCCCGCCGAGGCCGCCGCGATGGCCGAGATCGGTCTCCCCGACGATGAGATCACCACGTGGGTGGACACCACCGCGTTCAGCGGTCAGAAGTTCGATGCGCTGGCCGCGCACGCCAGCCAGGGCGAGAACATCTTCTTCCTCAAGATGGGCACGGAGAGGTTCGGCGAGTTGATGGGCATGGAGACCTTCGTACGTGTGAAGGACTCCACCGGCGCGGCCGTACCCGAGAACGATCTCTTCGCCGGACTGCGCTGATCCGCCCGTCCGACTGGGGTCCGGGAAAGCTCATCGGCCGCACGGCGCGATCGAGCGGGCTTGGGAGGCAGGCCAGGCGGTTACGGCGGTCAGCAGCAGCCGTGTCGGGAGCGATAGCCGCCGACCGCTCCCGCAGAGTGGCAAGCCGCGTGCCTCACTGGTGACAACCAGCTTGCTTCGCCCGGGCTGATCCACCAGCTCAAGTGGCCCTGCCGGTGACAACTACCGCGCTTCGGCTCATCCGTTTGAGCCGAAGCGCGGTGTACTGCGGCGCCAACGCCAGGAAACCATGCTCCGTCACAATTGCTGATTGCTGACGATGCCACCGATTCGGCCACACGTCGTGGATGCCCTTGAGGCCGCGCCGCAGACCGAGGCCGAGTACGAAGCGAACCGCCGCGCCGCCGAACGACCGCCAGGAGCAGGAGGCCGCCGACGAGCTGAGGGCGGAACTCACCCGGCGCGAAGCCTCCTTCGCGCTCCCCGCCGCGCGCTGGCAGTCCCCACTGCGCAGACCGCATCACCGGCAGCGGCTACCTGGCTCGCGCCCGTGCCGCCCGTGCCGGGCCAGGACCCAGAACTCGTCCCGCAATTCCACGCCAACCGGCCCGCCTGCCGCATGGTGGCCAGCTACCCGCTGCCCGGGGAGGGCGAATGACCGCCAACCCCTCCTCGGCCGCCACGGCGACGACTACCGTAGCGGTGAGAACCGCCTGGAGGAGCCCGTGAACGCCCCGCCCGAGCACACGCCCACTCCGTCCTACACGCCCGCACCCGGCACCCCAGCCGAACTCCTCGCCCAGCTGCGCGCCGACCAGCGCGCCCCCTAGTGGGCGCCGGCCTTCGAGGGGGAGTGGACGGCCGCGCTGGAAAAATCCCGCCGGACGTTCTCCCTCGCCGGGCTGTACGAGCTCGTCCAGGACTGGCAGGGCCGCCTCGCCCACGCGTGACCCTCTGACTGCCCTCGCGCTCCCTCCTGCCGACGGCTGGCGACACCTTTCAGAGAGTCGAACGTGATCAAGTTCTACCGCCTCTGGGTATCCACCGCGTCCTCGAATTTCGGAGACGGGCTGCTCCGTATCCTGCTGCCGCTCCTGGCCCTGGCCTGGGGTGCCTCCGGCTTCGAGGTGTCTCTCGTTGTCGCGTCGAGCTACCTGCCATGGTTGTTCGGAAGCCTGCTCATCGGTGTCTTCGTCGACCGGATGAACCGGTCCACCATCATCCGCGCGGCGAACGCGATACGCGTGCTCGCGACCTTCACCCTCCTGGCCGTGACGGTTGCAGACTTGACGAGTGTCGCACTGCTGGTCGTGCTGGCCCTGGTGTACGGGGTCGCCGAGGTGGCGGCCGAAGGCGCCCAGGCGCACGGCAGCGGCGGCCGAAGCACACGACCTCGAAGGCCGGGCATCTTGGGATGAGACAGGATTACGTCACTTTCCGCCCCATCCGCTACCTCCCATGCCCCGCTGACATCGACGGTCTCCACGACCTCACCCGTACCATCATCCACCGCCTAGAGACTCCGCCGATAATCGGGCATCACAGGTGAAAACGACCAATTAGCTTCGCGAACCCCTTGGAGCCGATGTGCTCCAGCAGCCAGCGGACAGGCCACCGGCGATCGAAGAACGCATGCGTCACCGCCGAGACAGCCAGCCCCGCCGCCAGGCCGGTGAAGGACATTGAAGCGGGAGGACAGCCCAGACCAGGCCCAGCATCACGGCCATCACCAGGTGGTACTGGGCAACGTTCCCTTGGGTTCCAATAGGGGTCGCGCACTGTCGCGTCACTCCACGCGGTGAACCTGTGCCCGACAGTTCCCCAACCGGTGTCGCGGACGTCGCAGGTGTTGCTGAGATGCACCCGTGATGGAAAACAGGCAGCTACGGATGCGACCCTTCTTGGTACGGATGCCTTCGGCGGCCGGTACTGGACGGTGCTGAACGAGGACGAACCGTGCCGGTCGCATGGAGAGAACGCCTCGCGGCTCGGCGAACGCGACGACTATGTGGCAGCAGCTCGAACCACTGTCACCGCCACCAGCACCCGAGCAGTGGTTTTCCCCGACCGATGCGCAACCGACGGCAACCTTTCCGCCCGCAGTGGCAACTAGCCGAGGCAATGATTTCAAGTTCGGTCACCAAGGCGGGCAAGACGATGGAAACGATCCAGTACAAGGCGCGGCACCGCAGGCGCGGGCTCCGCATGGCGGTGGGGATCCCCACGGCGGTGGTCCTGGCGGCTGGTATGGCGTACGGCGGAGCGGCAGGGTTGTTCGGCAAGGACGCCCAGCCGCAGGCGTCGGCGGCGAAGGCGGCGAAGCCGGCGACATGGGCGAGCGAGGTCGCCGATGGGTTCGCCTCCGTGACCGCGATGGGTCAGAAGGGCACGTACGGCGGACGGGACGGCGAGACCGTCACCGTGAAGACCCTCGCCGACCTGGAGAAGTACGCCACCGCGACGAAGCCGTACGTCATCGTCGTGGCGGCGGAGATCACCATGAATCCCAAGGGCAAGGAGATCAAGGTCGCCTCGGACAAGACGATCGTCGGCTCGGGGACCTCGGGCCACATCGTCGGCGGCGGGTTCTTCCTCGGCCAGGGCGTGCACAATGTCATCATCCGCAATCTGACGATCCGTGACTCCTATCAGGGCCGCTGGAGCGACAAGGTTGACGACTTCGACGCGATCCAGATGGATGGCGCCCACCATGTGTGGATCGACCACAACGATCTGAGCCACATGGCGGATGGCCTGATCGACAGCCGTAAGGACACGACGTACCTGACGGTGTCCTGGAACCGGCTGCGGACCCACAACAAGGCGTTCGGCATCGGCTGGACGCCCAACACCACCGCCGACATCACGATTCACCACAACTGGTTCCACGAGACCGAGCAGCGCAATCCGTCCGCCGACAACGTCGCGCACGCGCACCTCTACAACAACTACCTCCAGGACGATCCGGGCACGGCCATCACCTCGTCCTACGGCAACTACGCCCGGGGTAAAACCAAGATGGTGCTGGAGAACAGCTACTTCGAAGGGTTCAGGAACCCGGTCATCAAGGACGACACCGCCGCCCTCGTCCAGCGCGGCAACGTCTTCGTCGGCACCACCGGCCGCAACGAGCACGGAGGCGAGGCATTCGATCCGAAGAAGTACTACAAGTACACCCTCGACGCGGCTGCCGACGTGCCCGCACGCGTGAAGTCCGGTTCCGGGCCCCAGACCATGTTCGGTAAGCCGGCCGGCGCCTCCGCAGGGGCAGGCGCCGCAGCCACCCTCACCGTGGCCCAGGACGGCTCCGCCCGGTACACCACCGTGCAGGCAGCGGTGAACGCCGTCCCGGCCAACAACACCTCACGAATCGTCATCATGGTCGCCCCCGGCACCTATCGCGAGCATGTCAAGATTCCGGCGAACAAGCCGTTCGTCACCATCCAGGGTTCGGGCCCCAGCCGCCACGACACCGTCATCATCTCCAACGCATCCACCGGCACCCCCAAGCCCGACGGTTCGGGCGACTACGGCACCGACTGCGCCGCAGTCATAGCACTGGCCGACGAGTTCCAGGCCCGCAACCTCACCATCACCAACGACTTCGACGAGGACGCGAATCAGGGCAAGGGGGGACAGCAGGCGCTGGCCCTGCGCACTGCCGCCGACAAGGTCGTTCTCGACAGTCTCATCCTCAACGGCGACCAGGACACGTTGCTGATGGACTTCGCCGGCGAGGACAAGCTCAGCCGGGTCTACGTGACCAACTCCTACATCGTGGGCAGCGTCGACTTCATTTACGGCCGCGCGACCGCTGTGGTGGACAAGTCCGTGATCACCTTGAAGAAGCGCTGGAACGGCGCCTCGGGCGGTTACATCCTCGCGCCTGGCACCCCGCCGGACCGCAAGGGCTTCCTGGTCATCAACTCGACCGTGAACGGTGACGTGTCCGACGGGAGTTTCTACCTCGGCCGCAACTGGCACGGGGGTGGTGACGCGGGCCTCCGCCCGCAGGCCACCGTGCGCAACACCTACCTCCCCAGCGCCATCAAGACCACTACCCCGTGGAGCGACATGGGCGGCTTCTCCTGGAAGAAGGACCGGTTCGCCGAGTACAAGAACACCGGGCCCGGCGCCGGCAGCGCAAGCGGCGACCGCCCACAGCTGACCGACGCCCAGGCCGCCGGCCAGGAGATCGCCGACTGGCTGGGCAACTGGACACCCAGCGCCTCCTGAGACCCAAGATCCGGCGCTCCCCCCGGGCCCCTTCGGGTGACGCCCCGCGTGTAGTGGTGTTTACCGTCGGCACACACGTCCGGCGCGCGCTCACGGCACAGGGGATGAGCCTGCGCGGGCTCGCGCGGGAGATCGGGTGTCCACGAATCTGATCACGCAGATCGAGACCAGCAAGAGCCAGCCGTCGATCAGCAGCTTGCACCCGATCACCACCGCGGTCTCCCTCCCCATCAGGTCGCTCTTCGGCGGGGAGGGAGACCGCGCCACTTCCTGCCCCTGCCTGCATCGGTGCCAGCCACCGGGCACCGCCTCGAAGCGGCGGAGAAACGCCTGCCAGCAACGGTCGACGTCGTCCGGAACGGCGTCGGTGCCCGACCACCACAGCCGGACGGGCTTGTTCACCCCGCCACTGGGAAGCTTCTCGACCGTCAGCCGGATCACGGTGCCCGCGATGATCGGCAATGGGCCCTTGTGGTCGAGCCACGCGACCCGGCGGGTCAGCGGGGGATGGAGGCGGTCCCACGCCTGTGCGGTCACCGTCCCGTATCTGTCGGTGCTGGTGACGGTCACCGCGGTGACCTCGCCCCAGGTCTCAGGCCGGCCAAAGACGAACTCACCGCCGTGCTTGGGCGTGCGTCCGCCCTGAGACGGGCAGATCCATGGCACCGGGACCGGCTTGCGCATCACCTGGTCCGAGCGCAGTCGGCCCAGCACCTCGACCGGCAGATCACTCAGGAGTGGGCGATGCGGGGTGCGTCGTAGCCGGCGTCGAGGACCACCAAGATGTTCGGCGCCCCTGCCTGCCACTGGCAGGCTTCCACGAGGCGTTCGACGACGTCGCGGATCTGGTCGGCGGTGACCGCAGCCAAGTCGGCGCCCGGCTCCCAGCCGGATCACGTCCAGCCGGGCCGTCCACGAAGTCCGGCCCGGCTCCAGCGCGGCGACGATCGAGTACGGCCAGCCGGGGACCATCTGATGTTTGCCCAGGCCCCGACCGAAGGTGTGACAGAAGGAGCGCCGCCACGGGCAGGTAGTACTGCGCATCACCTGTCCGACGGGGCGGCTCGCAGACCGCCGAGCGGGGTGGCGAGGTAGCGGTGTGCCGTGTCGATTCGGTCGGCAGGAGTGCCGTTGTAGACGTTCACGGCGTGGGCGATGCCACACATCAGCGGGACGAGATCGGCGACCGACAGATCGGGGCGGACCACTGCGGCCTCGCGGGCCCGGTTGAGGAGGTCGGTTCCGATCGATGCCAGTGACTGCCTGAGCTCCGTGGTGCGGGGGAGGGAGTCGGTAGGTGCGGCGGTGACCAGGGCCAGGGAGGCGTCAGTGATCTGGGCGTCGAGGGTCCGCGTCAGGAAGCCCTTGAGGGTGGCGCCAGGGGTCCGTGTCAGCCAGCGCCTGTTCGCCGTGGGCGGCCAGGCCTTCCAGGCAGGGGGTAGCCACGGTCTCCAGCAGCGCCTCGGGGGTGGCGAAGTGCCGTTAGACGGTGCCCACTCCGAGTCCGGCCCGGCGGGCGACATCGTTGAGCTGCAGCGTGACGCCCTGGTCGACCGGGGCGCGGGCGATGGCGACGATCCGGTCCCAGTTGCGGGCAGCGTCTTTGCGTAGCCGCGTGGTCGTCATATCTGGCCAGTCCCTGTCGCGTGTCCCACCATGCATGTACGGCGTTCGATCATACGCAGCCGTTCCCGGCTGGGAGGTCGGCGCTGTGGCGGGCGGGCCGCGTGACCCACCCGCCCGCGACGTCAGCCCTGGCCCGGCTGCCGGCCGAGGAAGCCAGTGATGATCTCCAGCCACTCCTAGGGCTGCTCCAGGAAGGGCAGGTGCCCGGTGGCGAGTTCGGCGGTCCGCGCGCCAGGGATGGCCTCGGACAGCTGGTGCTGGAGGGCAGGGGGTATCAGGTTGTCGGCGATGGTGACGACGACGGGGGCGGGACGCCGATCAGCGCGAGGTCTGCGCGCACGTCGGCGCGGCGAACCAGATCGACCTGGTCCCCGGTGCCCGGCGGCAGTGCAGGGGCGGCCTGCTCGGCGGCCGCGCCCACCTGCTCTGGGGTGAGGGAGTTCAGCACCAGCGCGCTCACGGTCAGCTGGGTCAGATACGGGGCGAGCAGTACGTGCTATCCGGACTCGTAGAGCTGGTGCCAGACCGCGGCGGCCAGCTCGGTACGGGTGTCCAGACGGGCGAACGCGGTGGTCAGGATGAGGGAGGTGACGCGTTCCGGGTGGCGGCCCGCGGCACGGATCGCGACCAGGCCGCCCACGACTAGCCGCAGACGGCGAATGTGTCGAGCCCCTCGACGTCCGCCGCGGCGACGAGCTGGTCCGCCAGCACGTCGAGTTCCAGGGGCGTGGACGTGGCGGGAATCCTTCGTGAGCCCGAGTAGTCGACCCCGACGACGGTGCGCTGCGCGGCGAGCCCCTCCATGATCGGCCCGTAGTTGGCCTCGATCCCGCCGCCCGCGCCGTGGGCGGGGAGGAGGCCGGGGCCGGATCCGCGGATGAGGCGGGTGTGGGTGTTCGGGAATGGGGCGCTCATGGAGGTGTCCTCATCTGGCGAAAGCGTGCAGGAGTAGCGATGTGCGGCGTTCAGTTCTTCGATGACCGCCGCGGCTGGCCGTGCGCGTCTGCGCGGCGGCGTGCGGGGCGTGGAACGACAAGGCTGCGCGAGAGCCCGGCGCTGTTCACCGGTGGCGCTGGGCCCGCATCGCGGAGTTGAGGCGGGCTGGCCGAGGTCCCCCGGAGCGGGCGCACTGCCTACCTGACCGCGAGGGGAGCGTGAACGTTGCTGAGCCGGCGTACGGCCTCGGCGACGCGACGGTCGGTGGCCGGGCGGAACGGGGCGACCGGACGCGCTCGGGGACCGATGACGACGCCCGTCCGCCCGGTCAGCACGTCGTCGGTGGCGGCGACGATCGACGGCCTGGCTGCCGCGGACGCCGGGCCGGACGGTGACCGTTCGAACTTGCGGCGCACCAGCGGCCACAGCAGACGAAATCGCTGATCCATATGAAGCCCACAGAACCCAGTGGGCGCCCCTCGTCGATGACTGCGGCGAGAGGTGCCAAGCCGGGCTCCAAATCTAGGAGGAACCGTGAAATTTGCCAAATTCGCTGCCATTGTTCTGATTCTCGGGCTGGGGGCCTTCTATGGTTGGTGTATTGCTGATTAGCCTCCGCCCCCGGTGTCCCGTCCGTGAATGCTCCGAACGATTCCGGGCGAATGAGCGGGGAAATCGTCGAGTGCTACCCCATGCGGCTCGCCTCGGCCGCTGCCGAACCTGCGGCACCTGCCGGTGTGGGCCACCACCTCCGGCTGCACGACGAAGCCGGAGCTCGTCGAGGCCGGAGCTTGCTGCCGATGACGTACCCGCCCCGGCCCGAACCATTTGCCGAAGCGCTCGGGGAAGCGGCACAGACCGCCGCGATGGCCTACCGCCTGACAGCCGGCCCCGACGGAAGCCGCCGTCCCCGCCCACCGGCAGCAGGCCGCACCGGCCAGGGGCGTGGGGCGTACGCGGTGACGGCGCAGGTTCCCGGATTCGGTCCTTGAGCGCCAAGGCCGGGTTGCTCACTCTCGTTCCCGGCTGGGCCGTCCAGGGCTGGGGCGGGGGAGGGTTACCCCCCACGGCGGCGGGGGAGTGATCTCCATCGGTTGGTCAACATCATGAAGCAAGGACGGAAGCCGCGTGAGCAATCGACAGACCGGCACGGTGAAGTGGTTCAACGACGAGAAGGGCTTCGGGTTCATCACCCCGCAGGGCGGTGGCGACGACCTGTTCGTCCACTTCAAGGCGATCGAGGCCGACGGCTTCAAGAGCCTCAAGGAAGGCCAGACCGTCAGCTTCGTGGCTGAGCAGGGCCAGAAGGGCATGCAGGCCGCACAGGTCCGCCCCGAGTAGACCGCGCCGTGGGGGCCGGGAACCGCTGGGGCGGTCGCGACTCGAGACGACAAACGCGACTACATCTTCAACGGCACCCTGGCCACAGCGGCCACGTGATCTGGCTCCACCACCTCATCAAAGAGCCACCGGACACCACCTAACCCAGCTGGGAGAACCGATGTACGACACACGGCTTACCTCTGCTCGCGCGGAGAGGACTACATCGGCACGCAGACCCGCGCTGACGCCTGCGGTTCACCTCCGCTCTCGCGGAGAGGACGGACTACGCCGACGCCGACGCCGAGGTTGCAGGGTGGACGGCTCACCTCTGCTCGAGCGAAGGTGTCCCGGAGCACAAGATGACGCCGCCTCCCGACGGTACGTGGTCTCAGCGCGAGCGGAGATGTCCCGACGATCTGCTCTGGGAGCGCACCGTCCGCCAGCAGCGGGTGATGCCGCTGGACGATGTCGACCTCATCGCGGACGGTGGCGCTGTCGATGAGGACCTGGGACCGAAAGAGGAGGCCGACCTCGTACTGGCCAAGCTCTCGCCCGACGAGCTGAGGGGCCGCCCGCTGCTACGCGGAGACGGGGCTCACCTGGAAGCAGGCCGCGATGAAGGCCGGGCAGGAAGAGGCGATGGGGGAGAGGGTACGCCGCAAGCTCAAGCGTGAGGGTGTGGAGTACCTGCGCAGACGGTAGTAGCCCGACCCCCGGCCGCCCGCAGGTCGCCCGCGCCGCCCGCCGCCGTCGGGGATCTTGTCGGCGACGAGGATCAGCCCGGTGCCGGTGCCGGTGCCGGTGCCGGTGATGGTGGTGACCAGCCGGCCGCCCGGACGCAGTGCCTCCGCCACGCGGCTGGCACGGGCCGTACCGACGCGGTGGACACGACGCGGTCGAAGTGCCCGGGCAGCGGCGCCCGGGTGAGGTCGTGGACTGCGATGTGCGGGTGCAGACCGATGGTGTCCAGGCGCTCGTTGACGGCCTGCACCAGGTACGGGTCCACGTCCACGCTGGTCACCAGCCGTGAGCCGAGCCGGTGGCAGGCCAGCGCGGTGCCGTCGCCGGTGCCGGTCGTCACCAGCGTGGTGCAGCCGTCGGCGAGCACCGCGTGCCGGTACATGGTGACAACCAGCATCGGCAGGGTCCAGGACGACGTCGGGATGCCGGAGGGGGCGGTCGTGCCGGGGGCGGCGTGGTCGGCGTGTGCGGGGCCGACGCGTGTCACCACGGTGTCATCGGCGTAGGCGGTGGCCAGCCACGCGCCGGTGTCGGCCGCCCCGTCGCGGGCTACACGTCCGCCGGCCGCTCGCTCCCACCAGCGTGGGACGAAGAGGTGGCGAGGCGTTGAGGCGATCGGCTTCCACCACTTGGACTCCGGCCGGACGACGGTGTCGGCCAGCCGCGCGCGGGAGTCTGCCAGTCCACGTCCACGTCCTCTGCTTTCTCTGCTTTCTCCGCGTCCGGGGTTCAGCCGTCCGACGGGTTGCATTCCGCCTTCCCCGGGCGCTCCCGGCCGCTATCGGCTGCGGGTACGGGGCCCGCAGTGGGAGGGGCTGACCTGGGCGAGGGGAGTGCTGCCAGCCGGGCGTCCTCGGCGTAGTACTGTCCGGGCGGCCCGGCAAGCGGGCGGACGCCGACGAGGGGACTCTCGAAGTTCTCGAGCTGCGCGTCCTCCTGCGGAGTGCGTCCAGCGCAGGACACGCAGCCAACTGCGGTTCTCCCTGTCCCACCGACTCGGCAACGTCCGCCAGCTGATGAGGTCGCTGGCCGGCAGTGCCTGGTGCCCGCGGGTGCGGGCGGGGAGACGGCCCGGGATTCTGCCAGTGGTGATCCGCGAAGACGAGGGCCTGCAGCATCTGAAGCAGCCGGGGCCGCTGGTCGGTCAGCGACCGCGGGTGCTACGCCGAGATCGCAGCCGACCGATCGGCCAGGTTCAGGGGATGGCTGGCGACGGAGCCGTCCTGGCTGACGCCCGGCGGCGGGGCACCGGGTCGCCGGCTCTGGAACAGGAGCAGGGTGCCGTCCGAACCGCGGATGGCCGCGTCGATGCTGAGCTGGCGGAAGCTCTGGTCAGGACCGCCCCCTCCCGCGGGCCGGGAGGAGACCTCGACGTAAAGCCCGTTGTGCGCTGCCCTCGGTCGCCGTGCGGTGCCGGGCAGGGCGGTCGAGGGGACGGCGGGACCCCGGCGGCCATCCGTGGGCGGGCTGGGGTCGTGGTCAGTCGGGCGGCGGCGCTGCTGTCATGCTCGTCCTTCCCGACGGGTCCGTATGCTGGGCCCGGAGGCGGTCGGCGGGGTGTTCTCGGGCTCATCTCCTTGCCGGGGTGGTCGAACTCGCCGACGATGCTGCAAAGCCCCGGTAACCCGGACTCCACCGGGACCGTGGGGCATCGAAGAAACAGGGGGAGACAATGACCAACCACCACACTCCGAGGAAGCGTCTCGGAGGCGCCGCATCTGCACTTGTACCGTTCCTGGTAGTCGTCGGGCTGGTGTTGGGCTCCGCAGCGGCTGCCACGGCGGCCGTGCCGTCCGTCCGACAGGCTCCTGCGGCGGCGGCGGCGCCGGCGGCCCCTCAGAGCGCCCTTCCGGCCGGGGCCGGCGTGGTGACCGGCCTCCAGGCACCGACGTCGGCCCAGGTACGGGTCACCGCCGGTATCAAGAAGAAAAAGAAGAGCAAGAAGAAGGGCGGGTTCTTCAAGACCCTCCTCATCGTCGTGGTTCTCGTCATCGTGCTGATCGTGGTCCTGTACCTGGTCCGCCGAGCGCTGCGTCGCAGGTCCGCCTAGGAACTTGCCCGGCGCCGCGTCCCGCGCGGCGCCGGCCACGCTGCTGGGCCGTACCTGCCGGGCCCGATGAAGCCCTTAGCCGCTGTACGAGGCACGGACTCACCTGAGCCGCCGGCGCGCGGCCGACGGCCGGGGAGCTGGACGGCGGCGGGTACGACGACGCTCACGCCCTCTACACCGCCGGTCGGCCCGGCAAGTCCGCGCCGGCTGCGCCCGGGCGGCCGCCGCTTCCGGGGCCGGGTGGCCGGTCCCGGGTTCCTTCCCGTGGCCGGCCGGCGAACCCGTACGGCGAACCCGTCGGGTTCAGCGGCCGCCTTCCTCGGTGGGGAGGGTGCGTGCGGTGTACGCGGCGGCCTCGGCGCGCAGCTTCCGCGCCGGTCCGGCGCCGAGCAGCAGCGCCGTGCGGGGACCGGTAGCCTCTCCCGCGGCCTGCCGACCGTGCTTTCCGCCGCAACCCGTCCCTCCAAGGTCCGATCACGGTCTGGTGGAACGCGCGGCGTGGATGGCGAGCTCGCTCTCTGTACGGGGGACGAGCTCAAGGGCTGCGGCGGTGCGTGGGGCCTGCTCGCGGGTTGCGCTCCACAAGCGGAGGCGGGTGAGAAGGCCGCTGCGGTCGCGAAGGACTTGCGGCGTGAGTGTGCCGTCGGTGGAACGATGGCGCCGTGCCTGGCGCGAGGGCGGCCGTGCACGCACGCCGGCCTGAAGCCGGATCCCCTCACGAAACGCCCGACTCAGCGGTCAAGCCCCCACCCGACGACAACCCGAAATCCTCAGTAACCGTTGACGGGACCGAGTACCGCTGGCGGCTCCTCAGAAAGCCTTCCTCCATGCAGGGACTCTGCTGGACACCGATGACTACGGGGTCGAAGCGGCCAGCGGCAGTCAACCGGGCGCAACTTGATCGTCCCCACCGCCCAGGCCCATCCCAGTAACTGGGTGGGCGTCGAGACGGCGCCCATTCGCCCAGCTCATGTTGCTGCCAGCATTTGACAGGCACGGGATCAAGGCTGGGCTGGGAGCCAATCCGGCGGTTCTCCTTTCCAGCTCGGCCGATCCACCACATTCTCCGCCCAGTTATGAGACACAGCGGAGCAGGCGGCGCATCTGGCCCGGCATCATGGACTGGTGACCACACGGATGCGCTGCTACTGGGACGAGGAAGACACCTGGTTCTACTTCGAGGTCGACGCCGAAGGCTGGGTGATCCGGCAGGTTGAACTCCAAGGGCCTGAGCTGACCCCGATCGCAGCTGCCTCCCTCGCCGAGTGGCAGGAGGCCCGCGACGCAGGCCGCCTCGATGAGTACGACAGCAAGTTCGGGATCACAGCCGAGCTGCCCGTCTCGGAATGGGAGGGCCACGACCCCGAACAACTCACCTCCGAGGAGTTCGAGGAAATCTGGGGTCCTGCCCGTCAGCAGATGGCTTCCCGGCCCAGCTGACCTCTCGGCGCCGCACAGGCTTCTTGGCATCATCGCGACATGACCCCGACGCTTCCCCGCACTGTCCGAGCCGTCGACGCAGCTCGTCTCCTGGACCTGGCCCAGGAGGCCGCCGTAGCCGCATCGAGCGAGCAGTGACCGTGCGCGAGTGGATGGAACGGATGGGTGCCGATGCGCCGCCCCCGCAGTGCGCGAGGTGGAGAAGTGCGGGCCGCCCCAGCTGAGGGCCAAGGCCAAGCAGAAGGCCGTCTCCACCGACGGCATCGTGCTGACCACCACGGCCCGGTTCTGCTACACCGCCGACGACACCACGGCCGCCGCGCCCACGGCCTGAAGGTGGAGTCCACCGACCTCCAGGACATCCGGATCGACCTCTGACCCGCCACGCACCGGGACCTCGAACCGCACCAGCGGTTCGAGGTCCCGGTGCGTGCAGGGCCCGGTCGGCTCCCGCTCTCGTCGATGCCAGCCATAACGAAATGATCATGACTTGCGGTAACGGCTTACGGTTTGTCGTGACCACGCGCGCTACGCGCAAGTAACACACGGCAGTTGCCGCCAGGGGGAGCGGGCCCTTCGCGGGTCCGCACCGTGAGGAACGCATGTATCAGCACGTCAAACAGAAGATTTTCACCCTGCTTACGGTCCTGTGCCTGACCGTGGGCGCGGGCGCCGGCTCGGCCGTGGCGGCCGAGCCGGCCGAGCGGGATCCCTCGCTGCTGGAGATAGCGGCCCGGGTGGAGCAGTACTCGAAGTGCCGGCAGTTGCCGCTGCTGGAGCGGCCGAAGTGCCGCAAGGAGTTCGCCCTCAAGTCCGCCAAGCTCGGTCTCGCCGTGGGCGTCTACCTCTACATCTCGCAAGCGGCGATGAAGGACGGCGGCGCGTCCTTCGTCGAGGTGAACAAGGAGCTCGGGACGCTCGGCGACCAGCTCAGGCCCATCCTGCTGCACGCGAACGAGGAGGCGGACCCCGGGCGCAGGCGGGCGCTGTTCAAACAGTTCGTCACGACGTACAAGGCCGCGCAGCCGCACCTGGACAAGCTCCGCACCAACCTCGTCAAGGCGTCGCGCGTCCTCGGCACCGCGAACGAGTCGGCCGAGATCCTCACCATGCTCACGGTGATCATGGGGGACTACTTCCCGGAGCCGAAGCCGATCGAGCCGTCGCCGAGCGGCCCGACCTGGGACATCTGGGCGGACCTCAAGGACATGGGCAAGGCCCTCGACCAGATCAACGCCGGCTTCGACAAGATGAACGCGGCCCTCGACGACATGAACGCCACCATGGTCGAGGTCAACGACAGCATCGACGGGATGAACAAGGGCATCGCCCAGGCCAACCGGGGCATGGACAAGCTCAACGAGGGCGTCCGTGAGATGAACGACGCCCTGGGGCAGACGAACAATGCCGTAAAGGGCATGAACAAGGCCGCGGAGCGCATTCACGAGGTGCCGGAGTTCGACTTCGACTTCTCGCACGTCGCCGAGAGCGTCGGCGCGAACCACACCCCGGCCGAAGTGCTCGCCGCCCAGGACCGCCGCATGGGCCTCGTGCTCGACCTGCTCCCCGGCGTCGGCGACGGCAAGGGCGTTCTGCAGGCCATCACCGCCAAGGACCTCGCCACCGGCGAGCACCTGAGCCCCGTAGACCGGGCCCTGGGCGCGGTCGTCGTGCTGCGCTGGCTCAAGGTCGGCGGCAAACTCGACCCCGAAGACATCCGCAAGGCCCAGCGGCGCGGACGCCCGTGCAACAGCTTCCCGGCCGGCACACCCGTACTGATGGCGGACGGCTCCCACAAGCCGATCGAGAACGTACGGGTGGGCGACACGGTCCTCGCCACGGACCCCGCATCGGGAACCACCGGCCCGCGGAGCGTCGATGACACGATCTACACCCCCGACGACCGCGACTTCACCGGCATCACACTCGACGCCGCAGTAGGCGCAGGCTCCCTCACCACGACGGACCACCACCCCTTCTGGTCGCAGAACCACGAGCAGTGGACCGATGCCGGCGACCTCAACGCGGGCGACATCCTCCGCACCGCCGACGGCGCCCCTGCACGGATCGGCCAGGTCACGCACTGGAAGACCCTCCAGCCGGCGTACAACCTGACTGTCAACGACCTCCACACCTACTATGTGCTGGCCGGACAGACGCCGGTGCTCGTGCACAACGCTTCGTGCGACTTCATCCCCGGCGAGATCCCCGACGCCGCGGCCATCGACCGCGGTTCGCTGGTGAAGCTCAAGGAGAAGCAGTTCGAGAAGGCCCTCAAGACCCTCGGCGAGGACCCGCACGGGTTCAAGGCCGACTGGGTCGGAAAGAACATGGTCTCCCGGTTCGACGCCATGCGCGACGGTGACAGCCGGATCATCCTCGTGAGCAAGGACGGCAGGATCTTGGTTCCGACGAATTACAGGTTCCGGCCATGAGCGCGTTCCGCATGTACCTGCGCGTGGTCAGCGAGACCTTGCAGCCGGAGGAAATCTCCGAACGGCTGGGAGCGGAACCCGACGAGACGACGGCGATCGGCAGTCGCCGGCGCCCCCAGTCCCCCCCGCGCTCCCACTCCACCTGGATCCGCCACGCCGGCCGCGCCCGACCGGAAGACCTGGAACCGGTGATCCTCGCCTGGGGCCCGGACCTCGCCGCGTCCCTCGGTCGCCTCGCCCTCTCCGGCGAGGCCGCCGTCTGCCTGGAAATCGTCCAGGAGATCCGAGACCCCGACGACCCCCAACAAACGGGCATCGCCCTGAGCCCCGCCCTCCTCTCCTGGCTCGCCACCTCCCACGCCTCTCTCGACATCGACCAATACATCCACCACGACTGCCCCGACCCCGCCCCGTAGCCTCCGCTTCCACGAGTCGCGGTGACCGACGAAGCCCCGCCGGGCATCTGGCGGGGCTTCGCGCTTCCAACCTTCCTGGGTGGCCTGGTCTAGTCCAGCTCCCGGCCGCTCGGCCCGTAGCCGGGTGCGGGGTGCGTGATGTCCTTGAGGAGCAGGTCAATGAGGCAGGCCGCCGGGCTGGCGCCCTCCGCTTCGGAACAGCCCTGTCATACGTGCGGACGCCACACATGCCCGAAAGGGCAGGCCTGGGTAACTATTCGGCAGCCGGGTCGTAGTGCTTCCACACGCGACTCTGCGCCCCAAATGGAACGGCAGGACGCACCGGCCACTCGTACCCCCTCGTCACGAAGCCTCGCCTTCCGCAAGGTCCATATCCCTCGGCAACGAACCCACCTCCAGGCAGGGGGTGCAATCTCTCGCCGCGCCGGATGGAGAGACGTGCTCGGTGCCGAATGCGAGTGGAGCCCGTAGCTGTATCGAGGTCAAGCCCGGGACCCCGCCGGCCAAGGCCGCGCTCGACCGCGGTCCCACGGCCGCGGCGGCCAAGACGCCCCCGACATGGTGCGACCAGGCCAACAATGGTGTCTACGCAACTCGCACCGCAGCTTGTACCTGGACGACGGTCACGTACACCACGCAGCGCGTCGTCAACGGAACCACGACGAGACCGGTCAGGCTGAGCTGATCGTCATGCAGGGCAACTACACGGCCACTGACTTCGGCCGGTATGCCCACCAGATGGACACGCCCATGCACGCCGGTTGGGGACGATGCCCCGAAGACCTCGATCGACGGACAGGCGACGCTGTGTGGCTCGTGCACTCGCAAGAGCGCAACCTTCCCGAAGAAGCCGCTCTCGCCGGTCAGCTCGTGGCAGCAGGGCGAGTCCTTCCGGGACACCACCGTCATGGCAGCGGGCGCCGTGGGCAGGGCCAGACGGCGTGATACCTCACCTTCACCTGATGTTCCGTACAGCGCCGCCGTCACCAGCGTCTCCATGAACGAGATCCGGTGCGACAACGCGACGGCCGGGCGCCCCGTCGTGGGTTGCGTGGTCCCCTGGGCCTCCGAGCTGACGTACACCAAGGCCCAGGCATCCGGACCCCCGGGTGCGACTTTCGCCAACCCGCTCACGCGAACCGAGAACGCTTCGGTCATCAGCAACAAACGCACGCGGGCATGCGGCAGCGCCCCGAGCCTCACCGCGAAGTCCTGCGACGAGTACCCCATCGCGACCTCGCAACAGGAGCTGAACTCAGGTGGAACCCGTCGCACCCAGACGGGTTGCGGCTTCACAGGCGTCCCGTCGCCCGAACCGCTTTCGGTGGTCACCGACATGGTGCCGCTCTTCATCAACGCCAACCCCTACGGCCGCGGCATCGTCCCGAACACCCAGCGCCTCGCCCAGCGCCTCCGGGCTGCTGGAGGGATAGTTGCCTGGGTCCTTCCAGTCCGTGTCGACCGCACTCCTGTCGGGGATGAGTTCCATGGGCCCAAGGCCGCCGGGATGTTGCGCAACGCTGGCGGCACCGGCCCCCTGCGAGACCGGCTGTGGCACGCGCTCACCATCGGTCCGGACAGCCTCCTGGTGGAGAAGTCGGCTCTCAGCGCGTTCTTCCCCGGCCACTCCCCGCTGCCCGAGCTGCTCCAAGAGCGCGGCATCGATACCGTTCTGATCACCGGCACCGCCACGAACGTGTGCTGCGAATCATCAGCCCGCGACGCCTGGACCCTCGGCTACCGGGTCATCATGGTCGCCGACGCCAACTCCACCGGTTGCGAGGGCACCGATTCGCCGATCTGACCCGGGCCCGGCATGCCGCCGTACATGCCCTGCTGACGGCGGGACACAGTCGGCGCTCGGTCCAGCGGCAGCTTGGGATGACCTACCGCACCGTCAAGCAGTTCGCCGACGCCGCAACGCCGGAGGAGCTGTTCACTGGTCAGTGGCAGAACCGGACTTCCGTCCTCGACGACTACAAGCCCTACCTGGACGACCGCTGGAACGAGGGCTGCACCAACGCTTGGAAGCTGTGGGAGGAGATCGTGCCGCTCGGCTACAAGGGCAGCTACCAGCGCGTTCGCGCCTACCTGCACGAAAAGCGCACCTCGCCGCGGCCGGTGACTGCCCGGCCGCCCTCGCCCCGGGCCGTCGCGGGATGGATCCTCCGGCGTCCGGAAACTCTCACCGAAACCGAGCAACTCCAACTCAAGGCCGTCCGGACGCACTGCTCCGAACTCGACGCCCTCACCGGGCACGTCCGCTCCTTCGCGACCATGCTCACCGAGCGCCAGGGCGAGCACGTGCCCGACTGGCTCGACGCCGTCCGGCAGGACGACCTGCCCAGCCTTCACACCCTCGCCGCAGGCATCGACCGCGACCGCGACGCCGTCATCGCCGGCTTGACCCTGCCCTGGAGCTCCGGCGTAGTTGAAGGGCACGTCAACCGGATCAAGATGCTCAGACGCCAGATGTTCGGCCGCGCGGGCTTCAGGCTCTTACGCAAGCGGGTACTACTCGCCTGAGCCAGCTGGCCGAGTTCCGGCTACTTCAGCAGCTGGAAGCCGGGCTGCTGAGCCCATGCCCTGAGGAACTCCGCCGAACCGTACGCAGTGGGCCATGGATCGGTCACCATTGCGATGATGCCGGAGAGGTCAGCCACGATGGGCACCTGGTCCTGCCTTAGTTCGGCGTTGACAACGCCGCCGATCACGTCCATGACGGCGGCAGTCAGAAGGGCCGTGGCGACGTGGTCGAGCGGACTGTTGGCCTGCCTGGTCGCCTTCGACCTCTTGCAGCAGGACGGCCAGGAGCTCCTCGCGCGCCCGTACGCCGAGCGGCGGGCCAGCGCGCGTACCAGATCCAGGGCGCCGGCGTCTTCCCCGCACAGCGGTACCGCCAGGCCGTCCGGGTACCGGGCCCACACCTCGGCGGCACACACGTTGAACGCCTTGATCACGTGCGCGTCTGGCGCCGCGTCCGCGATCACACGGGCGGCGGACGGGCCGCCGTCGGTGGTGAGCATGAGCCCGCCTGGCCCTGGCACGATCGGGTTCGAGCAGTCGATCACGGCCCGCCCCGCGAGTGTGTCGGCCAGCGGCGCGACCACGTCGAGCATCGCGGTGTGCGGAAGCGCGGCGAGCACCGCGTCCCCGTGTGCGGCGGCCTCGGCGAAAGTGCCCGCGCGGGCCCCGAGCCGGGCCGCGAGATCCGTCGCCTTGTCCGCGTCGCGCGCTGCGACCACAATGTCGTGCCCGGCCTTCGCCCAGCCCGTGCCGAGGGCCTCGGCCATGGCGCCCGCACCCATAATTCCGATCCGCATATCGATCCCCTTTGCTTGACCTGCCTGTTCGTTCGAGTGAATCTAGGCCGGCCGAAAGGAACCGTTCGGTTCTCGCCGGGGGACCATAATTGGGGGAGTGATGGGGAGCAACGGCGAGTATCTGGCGGACTGTCGGGCGCGTGTGGGCTTCGACCTGTTGACCAATCGGTGGAACAGCGTGGTCGTGTTCGCGCTCGTGGACGGCCCGATGCGGCCCGGGCGACTGCGCGCGGCCATCGGCGGGATCAGCGCCAAGGTACTCAATGAGACGGTGCGCCGCCTGGAGTACAACGGGCTCGTCACGCGGCGGGCCTACGCGGAGGCGCCCCCGCGCGTCGAGTACGAACTGACCGACCTGGGCCACAGCTTCATGGTCCCGATCCGCGCGATGGGCGCGTGGTCGGCGGAACACGGCCCTCGCGTCCTGGAGGCCCAGGACCGCGCCGACGAGGCGTCAGCCACGGTGTAGGCGTGTGGGCATGAGGCCAACCTGCCGGATCGTCCCGGCACCGGTTGCGGCAGGTTTCGACCCGTCGTGATCCATTTCTGCTCCGGGCGCCCCGCCCGTTTCACCCCCGTGCAGGTCGCCGAGGCCAAGGCGCTGGCCTGCCACCGCCCGAACACCGCAACCCGGCGCTGCTGACGGCCCTCCGCGAGGCCATGGTCACCGCCATCACCCGCGCCGAACCGGCGGTCCCTCGCGCGGAGACAGGCTCTGCCGCGGCGGCCCGCGCGCTGCGCGCCGCCCTCCCCGACGGTGCCGATGTCCTCAGCGACGCCGAGCAACACCTGCTGTGCGAGCGGCTCACCCGCCTGACAGCGGACGGTGGCACGCCGCAGGCCTGATCGCGCCTCAGAGGCCCGCACCCGCGACCCCGTGCTCAGTTCGGCGAACCGCGGCACCGCTCCCTACCGCGGTGCCGGCCGCGAGCGGCTACCACCTCGCCCGATGAAGGGCTTTCACTCCATGGGCGCAGCGCAGCGGTTTCTGTCTGCGTTCAGCGGTATCTCGCTCCACCGCGGTTCCAGCTCTTCGTCCAGCTCTCCCCGAGTCCAGCGACTCGGCTCAGCCGGCCCACGAGCGCTTCCGGCAGCGCTGTGCCGAGAGCCGGGTCATGCCGCCCCCGGTCACGCTGCCGCAGGTCTGAGGGCACCGCCCCGCCACCCGTTCGACGCGGTGTCGTTCCGCCATCCATGACCAGACGGCGAATGCCGGTCGTCGTTCACACCGTCGTCGGGAGGTAGGGACCGGGTCCTTTGAGGGTGTGTTGGATGGGGGCGGTCACTGTGTGACGGAGGCCGGGGAGGGTCGCGACCGACTCGGTGAGGTAGCGGTAGAAGAGCTGGGCGGTCGCCACGTCGATGCTGGCGTAGAGGTTCGCCGTGCCCGTCGTGGCGGTGGCGTAGGCGACTTCGGGGTGTGCGGCGAGTGCCGCTCCCGCCTCGGCGAGGCGGGACGGGTCGATCTCCAGCCACAGGGCGGCCCGGAAGTCCTGCTGGAGGATGTCCGGGTGGTACTCGATGTCGAAGTACAGGGCGCCGGCCGATCGGAGTTCGGTGATGCGCCGGCGCACGGTGGAGGGGGACAGACCGACCACGGCAGCCAGGTCCGCCGTTGCGGCCCTCCCGTCCCGGGCCAGCAGGTCGAGTAGTTGCCGGTCGCTGTCGTCCAGGGGCACCGGCGGGGTGGCGTCCGTGGCCCGGCCCGGTGTGTCAGGGGGCGTGAGCGCCGCGACCTGTGCGGCCGTCAGCGGGCCGCGCTTGTTGATCGGGCCGAGGTCGCGGCCGAAGAAGACGTGCAGTGAGCAGTGTGCGGACAGGTCCACCACTTGTGGTGTGCGCGGCAGCTTCTGTAGGAGCGGGGACTCCTTTGGCCCGGCGCTGCGGGTGCGTACCGAGCAGGAGATCTCGGTGCCGCCCGAATCCACGTTGACCCAGGTGGTGTCCGTGCGCCGTGCCATCGCCTTCCCGAGGGGGGACGCGGCATCCGGCGTGCACCGTACGCGCACGAGCCAGACAGAGTCCCCCAACCGTAGGGGATCGGTCAGGCCGAGGACCCGGAGCTTCCCGGCGGACCGCAGCCGTGCCCAGCGGCGCGCAGCGGTCTGGTCCGAGATTCCGAGGACGTCGGCGATCTCCCGGAACGAGGCCCGCCCGTTGATCTGCAGCGCGTGCACGAGCTCCATGTCTTCTTCCGACAGACTGCGGTACTCATGACTCGGGGTGTCGAGATAGGTCGCCATGAGGCTCATTCTGTCGGATCCGCGCACAACAAGCATTCTGGCTCACGATATCGCCTGTGGGGGCTCGAAGCTGTTTCGCGTGATCACCCGCCGGCCGGCTCGGCCCGCCGCAGTTCGCTCCGGCCCGATCACGGTCGGGACTCGGTCCCGGAACACCTGCTCAATCCGAACGGAGAGTTCGACATGCGCAAATGGTGGCCCCTGACGGCGGTCTGCTTGGGCGCCTTCATCCTGCTGGTGAATGTGACGATCGTGAACGTCGCACTGCCCAGCATGGCTGCCGACCTCGGCGCTTCCTTCACCTCTCTGCAATGGGTGATCGACGGCTATGCCCTGGCGCTCGCCGCCCTGCTGCTGGCCTCGGGTTCCCTCGCGGACCGCTTCGGCCAACGGCGTTCCCACGTCTGCGGTCTGGGCGTCTTCGGCCTGGCCTCTTTGGCGTGCGGCCTCGCCCCCGACGCGGAGGTCCTGGTCGCAGCCCGCGTGGTGCAGGGCGTCGGCGGCGCCGCGATGTTCGCCACCGCTCCCGCCCTGCTGCTCACTTCCTACCAGGGCAGGGACCGGGGTACGGCCTTCGGCGTGTGGGGCGCGGCCAACGGAGCCGCCGCAGCCGCGGGACCTCTGCTCGGCGGGCTGCTCACCGAGCACTTCAGCTGGCCGACCATCTTCTGGGTCGCCGTTCCGATCGGCGCTGTGGCCATCGCCACGACGCTGCGGGTGGTGCGTGCCGACCGACCCTCCTACCAGCTCGTCGGGAGCTCCGGCTACGGTGTGCGGCTCGGCGGGACCCGGGCCCGCGTCGACATCCCCGGTGCGACGGCCTTCACCAGCGCCGCGGCCACACTCACCTGGGGGCTCATCCGTGGCGGGGAGGTGGGCTGGGCCTCGGTCGAGACCCTGACAACCTTCGCCGTCACCGCCTCGGCTCTCATCGCGTTCGTGGTGATCGAGCACCGTACGGCGCGACGCGGGGGCGTCCCGATGATGGACCTCGCCCTGCTGCGCCGCCCCTCGTTCGCGGCCTTGATGAGCGGTGCGCTGCTGCTGCAGGGCGGCGCCTTCGGCTGCCTGGTGCTGGTCTGCCTGTGGCTGGAGGTGGGCACGGCGCAGCAAAGCTAGAGCCCGTCTCCGCGAGCCGCCCACGCGGCCGAACCGCCGACGGCTGCACCGCACATCCGGCCCCCCTCCGCCGGCATGCGTTTCACCGAACACTTCAGGAGTCTCATCATGTCCACCGATGTAACAGCCACTGCCGACGCCTTCCCCACCACCGCACCGCGCCCCTCGTTTCTCCTGGTCCACGGGGCCTGGCACCGGTCAGAGTGCTGGGACCTCCTGCGGACGGCCCTTGCGGCCGACGGCTGGACGGCCCGGACGGTGGACCTGCCCAGTGCCGGACCGCAGCGCACACCCGCCGCCGGGATGTACGACGACGCCGATGCGATAGCCGGTCATCTTCGGCAGGCAGACGGTCCGGTGATCGTCGTCGGCCATTCCTACGGCGGCCTCCCGGTTACCCAGGCCGCCGCCGGCCTTCCTGCCGCCGCTCACCTCGTCTACCTGGCGGCGTATCTGCTCGAGGAGGGAGAGTCCCTGCTCAGCGTGCACGGTCACGGCGGTGACGCGGCCGAGGATCTGCGCGGCACAGCCCCCGTCGTCTTCGACGACCCCCGCACCGCGCTGTTCGGGGACCTGCCCGACGGGCAGGCCGAGGACGCCGTCAACCGGCTCGTCACGCAGAGCCTGCGCTCCTTCCAGCAACGGGTGACGCGGGCGGCCTGGCGGACGGTGCCCTCCACCTATGTGCTCTGCGAGGACGACAGGGCACTCCCGCCCGCATTGCAGGAGCGGATGTCCACCCGCGCCACACAGGTTGAGCGCCTGAACACCGGCCACTCCCCATTCCTGTCCGCGCCCACCGAACTGGCCGCGCTCCTGGGCCGGATCGGCTCCAAGGTGGTCACCTCCATGTCGTCCCGCAAGGGCTGAACGGCCCCACAACCCCGAGGCAGCGCGCGGGCACAGCGGCACGCCGCTGCGCCCGTGGTGCGCGGCACCCGTCCATACCCGGTGGTGCCCGCACGTGCGTCACCTCAGCACCCGCCGCTGACCTGCGTCTGGTTGCCGGCCGGTGATGAGGCTTCGCGAAATCGCGACAGCCGATCTTCGCCTCAGTTCGTCCGCTGGTAGATCGAGTGGGGAGGGTGCGGAACGAAAAGCGCGCCCTGCCGGTGCTGGTGCGGAAAAGCCGTTGCCCTGGGACGTGTTGGGGCTGATAGACAGGGATATGGACGACAAGGTCATGCGCTCGGCCGAGCGGATGCTCGCGGAACGCGCCTGCGAACGCATCATTGCGGACTTCGTCCACCGCCTTGATCTCGGCCACCCGAGTTCGGTGGCCGAGCTGTTCACGCCCGATGGTGTCTGGCACTGGCCTTCCGGGAACCGGCGCATCGAGGGGCGCGAGGCTCTGCGCGCCTGTTTCGCCTCTCGCCCGGCGGACAGGCTGTCGCGTCGTCTGATGACGAACATCCTGGTCACGGTGGAGTCCGAGGCGACAGCGCGGGCCGTCTCGTATCTGACGACATACCGGGTCGATGGCTAGTCAGGTGGAATGGTCAAGCCCAGGCTCCCGGCGAACGTCGGTCACTACGAGGACGTCTTCCGGAAGATCGGACGGCACATGGTTCCGCGCCAGCCGCACTGTCTTCCTCCCCTTCGGCGGCGGAACGGAACGGCTCCCCGTGGCGGATGCATCATCCGCTTGACGACACCGTTTTGCGGACCGGCGACCGTCAGGCCCTCGTCTCGCCCGAGCCGCGGCAGCCCGCGGGCATGAGCAACGGTGAATCTGGGCGCCTCCTGCGCGGGCCGCGAGGAATCTGGATCATGGGAGGGGGTGTTCTTCGCCCGCGTCGAGGAGGTCGGTCACGAGCCGACGGGCGTACGCGGCGTCGAGTCCGGCCGGGCGGAAGAGGATGCGGTACATCATGGGGGCGACCACGCGGTCCATCGCCGTCTCGACGTCGGGAGTGTTCTCCTCGCGGCCGATCGCGCGAGCGAGCATGACGTCGATCTGTTCGGCCGCGTAGGCCGAGCACTGACCGGCGTTGCTGCCGTCCGGGTCGCCGAGCAGAGCGTCACGGATGTAGGCGCGGCCGGAGGGGGACGACATCTCGTCGAGGAACTGTTCGGCCCAGGCCGTCAGGTCGGACAGCAGGTCACCGTGGTCCTCCGGCGCAGTGTCGGGCCGCAGGCGCTCCACCGCGACGTCCGACAGCAGCTCCTGAAGGTCGCCCCAGCGGCGGTAGATCGTCGAGGGGGTGACTCCGGCGCGCTGGGCGACCAGCGGGACGGTCACCGCGTCGCGGCCCCGCTCCGACAGGATGTCGCGGACAGCGGTGTGCACCGAAGCCTGGACCCGTGCACTGCGCCCGCCGGGGCGCACCATCGGCTTACGACTCATGACTCCACCTTAAAGCACGGTTATTGCGTTTAGGCGGAGTGTGTCGGCTCGACGGCCGCGCCAGAGCTCCCTCGCCGGTTTCCTCGCTGCGGGCACCCGGTCCTGATCCCGACCGGAGCCGAACGGCATAGGGCCGGTCCGGAACCGCCCGGCCCGCAGGCCGCTCTCAGGCGGCCGGCGCGAGCGACCGGGCGGGCTGCGTCCGCTCGTAGGCGTGGCCCACCTGCAGCAGCTGCCGCTCGCCGAAGGGTCGCCCGAGCAGCTGCATGCCGATCGGCATGCCTGCCGTGTCGTGGCCCACCGGGACGGACAGGGCGGGCACTCCGGTGATGTTGGCCGGGGAGGACAGACGCACGTAGGCGTCGGAGACGGCCTCGGTCGAGCCGTCGGACCAGGTGACGCTCTCCTGGCCGGTCTTCACCGCGGTCGTCGGGACCGCCGGGGCGGCGATCACGTCGACCTTCTCCAGAATGCGGGCCCATTCTTCCTGCATGAGCGTCCGGGAGCGCTGGGCACGCAGATAGTCGCCCGCGCCCATCAGCTCACCGGCCTCCAGGAGGATGCGGACGTCCGCCCCGTACAGCTCGGGGACGGTACGCAGCGTGCCCTCGTGGTAGGCGGTGGCCTCCGGAACCATCAGCCCCCACTGCGTGGCCTGGATGTACCGGGTCATCGGGATGTCGATCTCGACGAGATGGGCGCCGAGCATCTCCAGCTGCGCGATGCCCCGGCGGACGGCGGTCTCCACCTCCGCGTCGACATGGTCGAAGTAGTAGTTGCGCGGTACCCCGACGCGCACGCCCGCCAGGTCCGGCTCCCGTTCCGGCCGGTGGTCGACGGCGGGGGCGTCCAGCGAGGCGGGGTCACGCGGGTCGTGCCCGGCGAGGACGTTCAGGACCAGGGCCGCGTCCTCGACGGTGCGGGTGACCGGGCCGACGTGGTCCAGCGACCAGGACAGCGATGTGACGCCGTGGCGCGGCACCAGCCCGTAGGTCGGCTTGAGGCCGACGACCCCGTTCAGCGCGGCGGGAACCCGGATCGACCCGCCGGTGTCAGTGCCGAGGGCGAAGGTCGCCGCCCCGGCCGCCACCGCGACGGCGGACCCGCCGCTGGAGCCTCCCGCGACCCGGCCGCGGTCCCAGGCGTTGGCGGTCTGCGGGGTGGTCAGGCCGTAGGCGAACTCGTGGGTGTGGGTCTTGCCGACCAGGACGGAGCCTGCGACCCGCAGCCGGGCGGCGACCGTGCTGTCGGCGGCGGCGCGGTGGCCGGCCCGGACCCGGGAACTGGCGCTGGTGGGCGAACCGGCGACGTCGATCAGGTCCTTGAGCCCGGCCGGGACGCCGTGCAGCGGCCCCCGGAACATGCCGCGGGCCGCCTCCCGCTCGGCCTCCCGCGCCGCGCCGCGGGCCTGCTCAGCGGTGACCGCGACGTACGCCTCGACGTGCGGGTCCACCTGGTCGATGCGTTCGAGGACCGAGTCCACCAGCTCGACGGGGGACAGCCGGCGGGCCCGGATCTGCTGCGCGGCGTCGGCGAGGGTCAGCTCATACGGCTGCATCGTGCTTCTCCTTTCCGGCGCGGTAGGCGCCGGCGGGCGGGGTGTCCCCGAAGTCCAGCTCACGCAGGACCGAGACGACGGAGTGGATGTGGTCGGCGGTGGCGGCGACCGCGGCGTGGCGGTCATCGGGCAGCGGAAGTCCGGCACGGGCGGCCCAGCGGGCGGCCTCGGGCGGCGTGAGTTCAACGGAGGGCACGGGTTTCTCCTGATCAGGGGGCGTGGCAACGAAGTCCCCCGCACTAAAAGCCAACGGTTTGCGTTAACCCGACCGTAGGTCCTACTGTCGGGTTAACGCAAATTCATTGCCTTTACGGAAGGAGTCCCATGCCCGGCGTCATGTCCGACGCACCCGCGCACGTCGCCCATCGGGCCGCCCGCGCCCGTACGAGGAGGCGCACGGCTTCCTTCACCCTCGACGTGTCGATACTCGCGGCCCTCCTGGCCGCGTCCAGCGCTCCGACCCCGCTCTACCCTCTCTACCAGGACCAGTGGGGCCTCTCCGCGCTCGCCGTCACCGTGGTCTTCAGCGCGTACGCCCTGGCCCTGTTGCTGGCCCTGCTCACCACCGGAGCGCTCTCCGACCACCTGGGGCGACGCCCCGTCCTGGCAGGCACCCTGCTCATGGCGGCCGCCTCCATGGTCCTCCTGGCCTCAGCGGACGGCGCGGGCTCCCTGACCATCGCCCGGGTCCTGCAGGGAGCGGCCACCGGCGCGGCCACCAGCGCCGCGGGCGCGGCGCTCCTCGACCTGGAGAACCCCCGGCGCCCGGGCCGGTCCGCCCTGGCCAACACCGTCACCCCCGTCGCCGGTATGGCCACCGGCGTGCTCCTCTCCACCCTGCTCGTCCGTTTCGCCCCCGCCCCCACCGTCACCGTCTACGTACTGCTGGCGGCGCTGTTCCTCGCCCAGGCGATCGCGGCCACTTTCACCACGGAGACGGCCCACCGCCGCGCGGGAGCGCTGCGGTCGCTGCGCCCGCGGGCCGGCGTCCCGCCCCCGGTCCGCCGCACCCTGCTGGCCGCGGGCGCCGCTGTCGGCACCGTCTGGGCGCTGGGCGGCTTCTACTCCTCCCTCGGCCCGGCCCTCGTAGGCCTGGTGGCCCCCGACGCCCCGCAAGCAGCCCGTGGCATGGTCTTCTTCACCCTCAGTGCCACCGCCGCACTCACCGTATGGGCGCTGCGGCGCAGGCCGCCCCGCGCCACTGTGATCGGCGGCTGTCTGTCCGTCCTGCCCGCCGCGGCGCTGACCCTGAGCGGTCTGCACGGCGCCGGGCTGCCCGCCGTCTACGGCGGCGCGGTACTGGCCGGCATCGCCTTCGGCGCCGTTTCCCAGGGGGCGCTGCGTATGCTCCTCGCCTCGCTCGACGAGCGGGACCGCGCCGCGACACTGGCCGCCTACTACATCCTCAGCTACCTCTCCATGAGCCTGCCCGCCGTCGCCGCGGGCGCCGCCACCCAGCACTACGGGCTGGGGGCCACCTCACACGCCTACGCCCTCACCGCCGCTCTCCTCGCTCTGGCGGCCCTGGCGGCACTCACCGCGTCACGACACGGGGCGGCCCGCCACGAAGCCGACCGCTCCCACTGAAGAGAACAACCGACCGCTTCCGCCGAAGAGAACCAAAGGGAACGACACACCATGCACACTTCCCCCGCCGCCACCCCCGTCCCCTCCTGGACCGTGGGCGGCGTCACCGTCCACCGCATCGACGAAGTCGCCCTGCCGCCCGCGACCGGACCCTGGCTGCTGCCCGACGCCACCCCTGAGGTGGTGACCGCCCAGGACTGGCTGCACCCACACTTCGCCGGCCAGGACGGGATTCTGCACATCGACAGCCACAGCTTCGCGTTCGCCGTGAACGGGCTGCGCGTTCTCGTCGACACCGGCATCGGCAACGGCAAGGAGCGGGCCAACCCGGCCTGGCACGACCTGCGGACCGACTTCCTGGAGCACCTCACCGGCGCCGGTTTCCCCCCGGACTCCGTCGACCTGGTGATCCTCACCCACCTGCACGCCGATCACGTCGGCTGGAACACACGGCAGGTGAACGGCGAATGGGTCCCCACCTTCCCCAACGCCCGCTACCTCACCTCCCGCGCCGAGCGGGAGTTCTGGGCCACGTACGACATGGAGGAACCTCGCGAACAGATGTTCCGCGACTCCGTGATCCCGGTCGAACAGGCGGGTCTGCTGAGCACGGTCGACGTCCCGCACGAGGGGGCCGAGATCACCCCCGGCCTGCGCTTGATCCCGACACCCGGCCACACCCCCGGACACGTCGCCGTGGAACTGACCAGCCAGGGTGAGACGGCACTGATCTCCGGCGACTGCGTCCACCACCCCGTCCAGCTCGCCCACCCCGTCATCGGCTCCTGCGTCGACATCGACCCGCGGCAGTCCGCGGCCACCCGCCGCAAGTTGCTCCGCTCCCTCGCCGGCACGGACACCCTCCTCCTCGGCACCCACTTCGCACCGCCCACCGCCGGCCGCGTGACCGCCCACGGGGACGCCTACCGGTTGGAGCCCGTCCCCGCTTCCTGATGCCGTTGCCACGCCGCCCCGGTCACCGCAGGTATGGCCGCCCCTCGGACCCCACCAGGGCCGCTCCTCGCGAATTCGCCGCCGAGGTCGAACACGCCAGGGACAAGTACGCGAAGGGCGTCTACGTACGGGGGACAGCCGGCTCGAATCGATGGGTTTCCTCTCCCCGACGCCTGGCCACCGGTGGCACCCGACACTGTGCGAGCCATGCGAGGGCAAAACGGTCGCGGCAGAGGACCAGGCCGAACGCGACCGCCTGGAGGCGGAGGCCGCCGAGACCGCCGAGAAGGCCCGCGGCTGGCGCTCCCGCTTCCGCCCGGGGCAAGCCCACTGACGCCCTGGGCAAGCCTCCCGCTGACAGCGTGGGCAAGCCATAGGTGACCTGGGCAAGCCCCCGTTGTCGGCGGTGGCTCGGGGCTGGACTCGCAACAACGCCCCCCAACCCGGATCGGCTGGGGGGCGGCCTTGTTGCGACGCTCAGGCGTACGGGTCTTGCCGGAAGTAGTCGGGGGCGAGGTGCCGCAGACGGTCATCTTCCTCAGTGACCAACTCGAGGAAGATGTGCAGGCCGTCATCGAAGATGCCATGGTGGTCGTAGCTGAACCAGGAGTCCACCACCCGGTAGCGGTCGCCGCGCAGAAGTACCCCCGTTCCGACGGGAAGGTTCAGCAGCCCGTTCTCCTGCATGGACAGAACGGCTGAGCTGTTCGCCTCGTGAAAGTACGTCGGCCACTGGTAGACGCTGGGAACATCTGACATCTGGTTCCTCCCCATGGTCATGGGACGCTCGGCGCGCACCCACGGGTAGATCATGCCTCGGGTTCAGCCTTCACGGTTTGGCGGCAGCGGCTGGGCAGGGTTGCTCTGCCCTGCCGCTGCGGCTACTCCCAGGGCCGTGGCAGCGCGTTCGACAGGGCTGTGAACCGGCCCACCGCAGGCTCGGGCTGGGCCAACCAGGGGCACCCCGACCGGGTGCCCGCCACCTATCACCGCACCCACGGGGTGCGCTACTTCCACGGCTGTTACTCAGTCGGGAGCGACACTTTGTGGGGTATCAACCGCCGCAGGAAGGGTGCCGTGAACACGCTGGCCGCCTTGAAGTCGATCCGCGCCGCCCGGCCCGACGAAGCACCGATCTACGTGATCATGGACAACCTGTCC
This sequence comes from Streptomyces sp. CB00455, assembly GCF_001905445.1. Lineage (GTDB taxonomy): Bacteria > Actinomycetota > Actinomycetes > Streptomycetales > Streptomycetaceae > Streptomyces. The sequence goes on from NZ_LIVQ01000007.1 coordinate 365,123, forward strand.
GCTCACAAGGGCAGCGACATCCGCCGCTGGGCAGGAAAGAACAAGGTCGAGTTGTGCTTCACCCCGACCTACGCCTCTTGGGCGAACCCGATCGAAGCCCACTTCGGACCGCTGAGGCAGTTCACCATCGCCAATTCGAATTACTCGAACCACACGGTCCAGACCCGGGCCCTGCACGCCTACCTGCGGTGACGCAACGCCAACGCCCGCCACCGCGATGTCCTGGCCGCCGAGCGCAAGAACGCGCCCGCATCCGCAGCGAGAAAGGCATCCGCTGGGGCGGACGCCCCCTCGCCGCTGCCGCCTGAACAACCTGGCGAACCTATGCGGTCACAGCACTAGATGACGGTGGTGGCGGGGCAGTCCTCGGCGAGCTCGAGGAGTGCCTGGCGTTCGTTCTCGTCGACGGCCAGATGCCAGCGCAACTTCGTGCCAGCCCAGGTCGCGGCGTAGGTGCAGTGGTAGGAGCCGTCCGAGGGCAGCGCCACTCGGCAGGGCCCTTGTCGATCTCGGACCGGTCAGAGGCGGCCGAGACCGCGATCAGGGTGTCGGCGACGCTTGGTCGCTCCCCGCTCCCCGCTCCCCGCTCCCCGCTCCCCGCTGGCCCTGGCCCTCGCCGACCTCGTCGCCACCGATGTCGAACACCAAGCTGAGGCCCTGGAGACACTGCGCGACCGCACCGGACGCGAACTCCGCTCGGCCATCGACTCCTTCGCGGGGCAGCGCTCCAGCACCCCGCATGGCCCCAGACGGGACCAGAAGCGTGAGCTGGTGCGGGGCTGCATCGCGAGGGCTTCTTAGAGACCCGCGCCTCCGCGCCTCCGCACAACTCATCGCCGACCCGCTCGGCGTCTCCCGGGCGACCGTCTGCAACTACGCGAAGCGGTAGCCGCCCTTGGCCGGACGGCAGACGCGCGCCCACGGCCCGAACCCGCGCCGGTAGCTCGAGCCGCACGGCGGCCTCGCAGGCGAGGACGCTGAGCGGGTCGGCGTCCTTGCCGCGCCGGCAGCCGGGCCGCGTCGAAACGCACCGCGTTGTCGATGATCAGGCAGCCGTGGGTACGGGTGCCAGACGTCGCATGAAAACTGCCTGGACGCCGCCGTCGAGGAGGTCGTCCGTACGGGCGAGGAACTCCTGGAGGTGCGGCCTTTCGAGGTTGGCTGCGTGGTCCTGCCCGCTGCGCCACACCTCGTGGAAGTGGAACGAGGCTGGGTCGTTCACGTCGACGTGCAGGTCGTAGCTGATGCAGCCGGGTTCACTCAACGTGTGCGGCACGAGCGCAGTCAACGTTTCCCGAAGTTCCTGTTCCCGTCCGGCTCTCGCCCGCAGCCGGGCGACGACAGTGAGGCTCTCGTGATTCACGGATGACATCAGTGGGTGCTCCTGGTTCCTGGCCTGGCATGAACGCCGGGCTTGCGAACACTGACGCTAGGAAGAACCGGTCCGGGTGTACAGTCCACTCGCATGCCTGTTGACCGGACCAATCGCGCAACCTGCCTGCTCGTCGAGCTCCCCGACGACGGTCGCCCGATGCACGAGCGCCTCACCGGCGCGATCAGGATCGCCATCGGACAGGGCCGGCTCGGGCCCGGGCATCTGCTTCCGTCCAGTCGTACGCTCGCGGCGGAACTCGGCTGTTCCCGGTGGGTCGTCAACGAGGCGTACGTCCAACTCACCGCCGAGGGACACCTGCAGACCCGGCGGGGTTCGGGCACCCGGGTCGCCGCCACCCGGAGCGAGCCGGCACCGAAGCGGAGCGCGGCTCCGGATGCTCCGCCGTGTGTGGCAGATCTTCGGCCCGGCGCCCCGGACATCAACGGATTCCCCGCCGCTGCCTGGATGCGGTCCCTTCGGCACGTGCTCACCGTCGCCGACTGGTCGCCGCCGGTCTTCCCGCCCGCAGAGGGAGTACCCCGCCTGCGGGAGGTGGTCGCCGGCTACCTGAGGCGGGCTCGGGGCATCCCGGTGGAGAGCGAGGAGGTATTGATCACCTGCGGCACCTCGCACGGCATGGCCGCTGTCGCGCGCGTGCTGAGCACCAGGGCGGATTGCGGGATGGCAGTTGAGGATCCCGGCTGGTTCCGCCTGCGGGAGGTGGCCGCCGCCGCGGGCTTGCGCATCGAGCCGGTCACCGTGGACTCGTCAGGGGTCGACGTCGAGGCCGTGCGCCGGGCGGATGTCGGCGCGCTGGTCTGCGCGCCGGCCCACCAGTTCCCTACCGGCGCGGTGCTGTCGCCGGACCGTCGTCGGGCCCTGCTGGCCTGGGCTGCACGGAGTTCTGGTCTGATCGTGGAGGACGACTACGACGCCGAGTTCCGTTACGACGGCCGGCCGGTCGGCGCGTTGGCCGGTCTCGGGCGCGAACATGTCGCCTATCTGGGTTCGGTCAGCAAGACGTTGCACCCCGGCCTACGGCTCGGATGGCTCGTGCCGCCCGCCGGCCTGCGCAGGCCGCTGCTCTCGGCCCTGGAGGCGACCGGCGGCGGACCCAGCACGCTCGAACAACTCACCTTCGCGCATTTCGTCGAGACCGGCGGCTACGACCGGCATCTACGGCGGGCCCGCAAGGCGTACCGCGCCCGCCGGGACGCTCTGGTCGCCGCCCTGACCAGGCACGCCGCGATCAGCGCCGACGGCATCGCCGCCGGTCTGCATCTGACGGTGCCGTTGCCGCAGGGCACCGACGAGCATGCCGTGGTCGCACGGCTGGGGGAGCTGGGCATCGCGGTGGTGCCGCTCGCCCGGTACACGATCAGCCGTCAGGCGCCTGCCCTCGTCGTCGGGTACGGCCGGCTCGCCCCGTCCCGGGCGGTGTGGGCGGCCGACCGGATCGCCGAGGCCGTTCGTGAGTGCCGGTAGCCGAGGCCGAGAGCGTGAGTGCGTAGTTCGGCGATGCGGGTCGGCGCGAGCGCCTAGTAGTGCTTTGTTAGCTGCTGTCGTAGGGCTGTCTGGTGGTTTGTCGGCAGGTTGGGCAGGTGCCCGTCCAGGTGGCGATGAGGTGTTGGAGGAGGTCCAGGGCCTGGTAGAGGGTCAGGCCCTGGCAGGGACTTTTGGGGCCCTCCGCTGCTCGGTCAGGAACAGATGGGCGGCGGTGACGAGGGTGACGTGGCGGTGCCAGCCGGTGAAGGAGCGGCCCTCGAACTGGTCCAGGCCCAGGACGGTTTTCAGTTCGCGGTAGTCGTGCTCGATCCGCCAGCGGGCCTTCGCGAGGCGGACGAGGTCTTTGGCAGGAATGTCGGCGGGCAGGTTCGAGATCCAGTACTTCACCGGCTCTGTTTCGCCGTCGGGCCACTGGGCGAGCAGCCAGGTGAGGGGGATGGTGCCGTCGGCGACGGGTTTGGGCCGGCGGCCCGCGAGGCGGGCCCGCAGGAGCACGAAGTGCGAGCTCATCGCCCCCTTCGAGCCCTTGCGCCAGGTCAGTGTGCGTCCCGCCTGGCGGCCGGCGGCCAGCACGTGCTCGCGTAAGGAGACCGGCCGGGTGCGGTAACGGGGGCCGCGCACTGCTGCTCTTTGTCCGCTCCCGCCCCGTCGGTTGGCTGCTCTTCCCCCCGCTGGCGGCCCTCCTGGATGCCGGCAGCGGATTCGGCAGTGGAATGCAGGCGGGCACGCCCTCGGCCAGCAGGCACCGTATCTGCTCCGGGTCGGCGGGGGCGCAGCGGTTGCCGGTGTCCCAGCAGTCGCCGGTGTGTACGCGAGCCGGAAGCCTGCCGTTTCCGATTCCGCGCTCGATCAGCCAACCTCGATCGACCGGGGCGGCGTCTTCCGGCGCCCGATGCGATTCCAGCAGCTGCACCTGGACATGGGGGCCGGGGGTGCTCTGGGGTTCGGAGGAGCAGCTCAGAGCGCCCGCGGCCTCTGAGTGCCGTAGGGGTGGAGTGGGAAGGGGGTGCCTGGTGGTGCGAAGTGCCTGGCTGGTGTCCGAACAGGCTACGGACCACGATTCGCTTGGAGAGGTGATTCATCTCCCGCATCGACCATCGTCGGAGGTCGTCGAACCGCGGCGCCGCCCGGCCTGCCGCCTCTGCATGGCCCGCCGGCACATCCACGGCCTCGTCGTCCGCAGCACGCCGCACCACGAAGCCGTCTGCCACCGGCATCACCGCTGGCTCCTCGGCGATGAACAGCACGCCTGACACGGCTGCCCGAGGTCCTGCGGGCCCCGGTGAGAACGACGGCTTCCGGGTCGTGCAGGCCGAGCGCCACTTCGGCGTTCGATTCCCCGCGGACTATCGACACTTCCTGGCCACGGAAGGGAGCATGAGCCAGTTCGTTCTTCCTGCGGACGACTTCCTGATGATCAATGCCATCGCGGAGCTCATCGAAGTCAATGAGGCCGGCGAGTTCCAGAAGCGCTTCCCCGGGAGCGTCGTCATCGGCGGGGACGGAAGCCGCGAAATGCTCACCCACGACTTCCGGCAGACACCCCCGCCGCTGGTCCTGCTCGACGTCTCCGCTCAGGACTGGTCATCCGCCATTCACCAGGCGATGTCGCTCTTCGCCCTGCTCGAACAGTTCCCGGAAACCGGCTGGAACTGGGACGAACCCGAGTCGTCGCCTTCCTGACCAGTCTCGACGGAATTGGTGCTGCCAGCTCCCAGCCACGAAGTTGGTCATCGGCTTGGTCCGAAACTGCCACCTTCACTGCGAATCATGGGGCCAGGAATCTCGCCATCCTGACGGAGCCCAGCTCAGGACTCCCCTCCCTCGCCGTGATCGATGAGACGTGCACTCGACTCCGTCCACGACTCTCCCGAGACGCCTCGCTCCACCTGCCCTGAGTCTCGACTCAACCTGTCAGCCCGCAGGTCAGCGGCCCTCTCTCTGTAAGATCTAATGAGACGGGACACGGACCTCCAGGCTGGGCCACGTCACAGACACATCCAGCAGTAGAGCTGCTCGTCGGCCTCGAGAGCCCGCCTGGCGAGCAGGATGATCTCTTCAGCCACCGGCTGCATGTCTTCGACGCGCGCTCCGTGCAGCTCTTCCGCTTGCACCCACCTGGCGACGATGGTCGGCACTTCGGAGTCGCGCACAGCGGCCAGGGTGTCCCGTACCTGGGGATTGAGTTCGACGACCCACGGTCCCGTCACCCATGGGTCGTCCTCGTCCTCGGGGCCGTCCGGGCCGGGCACCGGGGAGACCGGCCACACGGCCACATCCTCGACCAGGTCCACTCGCCACGGAACCTGCCGGATGGCAGCAATCAGCATCGCCAAGACCACAGTCGGGTCCACATGCTTAGCCGCGACCCCATCGAAGGCAGGGGGCCCTGCGCCGAGCGGGGACCCACCATCCGCCCGCTCAAGCACCCCCACAACCGATGCTGCATCCACCGCGCGGAAGTAGTCAGTCAGAGCGCCCATTTCCTTCCCTCCAGTTTCCAGTTGGCCGCCAGGCAGTAGATCAGGCAGCACCCACAGCACGAGAGGTCGGACCAGATGGACTGAGACGTGTGTTAGGCGACTCTCTGCGTGAGCACGTAGGTGGGGGCTCGCGACGCTCGCGATGGACATGAGTGTTGATCTCGGTGGGGAGTCAGAGCCTTTTTCGTGTGCGACGACAGGCCGAACACGAAGCGCTGGTTCACGAGAGCGGTTCCGCGTCGGGACGTGCCCATCGTTTGGTGATGTGCGGCTCGGACTACCGCCATTGTGACAGGAAGTCGAACGCGCGGCCCTCATCGAGCCCCAGAAAGTAGACGGAATCACTGAAGACGCCGCCGCCGAACGCCTCGTAGAGCTCCTTGTAGTCCGCTGGCAGCGGAACCCCCCGCTCTTCCTCGATCGCTGCCCAGTCGACGGAGATTCCGATCGGTTCCCACCCGGTCAGTTCGATCACTCGTTGAACCCACATACATCAATCCACCGGTCTTCGTTCCGATGTCCCTCAACCCCCTCGTCGCTGACGTCAAGATCGGCAGTTATCGCACTCAGCGGGCCTTGGCGGGTTCCTCGGCCCGGTCGGGTGCCGGCGAGGCGATAGGAGTCAGTGTCGGTCTCGGTTCGGCTCCGTGGCGGCCGAGTTCCATGTAGCCGAGTTCGTCGATGCAGAGAACGTCGACGCAGCCGCAGCGGGCCATCGTCTTGTTCAGCTGCTTCTCGTCGGGGGCCACGACCAGCTCGTTGACCAGCTTCGTCGCGAGGGTGTAGCGGACGCGGTAACCCTTCATGGCGGCCTCGGTGCCCAGGCGATGAGCATGTGGGACCTGTCGGTGCCGGAGTCGGCCGATCAGGTAGAGGGGCTGGCTCTTCTTGATCCATGAGCAGTCGGCGAGGGTGTCGATGGCGGCGGGGGATCAAGCCCTGTGCGACGCCGTTCCTCGGTTTTGACCGGCATCCCCGGCCCCTGAGGCCAGAACTGCTGCTCCGGCTCAACGTTCGCTCTTCGACGGGATTCCTGTGCTCGCCAGACGGTATCCGCCTCCATACGACAGCATGTCCCTACAGCCGGTGGCGTACCGAAGGGTCTGACAGATGGCGGGGCGGGGGCCTTCGAGGCAGGAACTGATTCGGCGACGGCGTTCCGTCGGCTTCGTTGGGCGGCAGGGCGAGGTCGGCGCGTTCCGCGAGGCCCTCAGACAGTCCCCGGAGGAGGCGGCTCAGTTTCTCTTCCATGTGCGGGGCCCGGCGGGGGTCGGCAAATCGACCCTGGTGCGGCAGCTGGAGACCATCGCCCGCGAGGCCGGGGCGGTCACCGCGTACGTGGACGAGTCTGTCGCGGACGTAGTCGAAACGATGGAGGTCATCAGCGCGCAGTTTGCCCAGCAGGACGTGGCGCTGAAGGGCTTTGACAAGCTGCTGGCCACCTATCGCCAGCGCCGGCACGAGGCCGACGCAGGATTGGCGGCAGCCGCGGCAGCTTCGGACCCGGCGGTGGGCACCGCCCCGTCCGCGTCCCCCTCCCCGTCCAGCGTGATCGCCTCGCAGGTGGGTCTGGTTGGGCTTGGCATGATCCCCGGCGTCGGCGCCTTCACCGCAGCCGTGAACCCAAACCAGGTCGCCGCCGGTGCGGAGCGCGTCAAGGCCCTTCTCAGCACCCGGCTACGCAGCCACGGCGACGTGGAGCTGGTCCTGTCCCCACTTGACGCGCTGACCCCGGTATTCCTCGCGGAACTCACCGAGGTGGCACGCCGGCATCCTTGGATCGCGCTGTTCTTCGACACCTACGAGCGCACCGGCCCCATGCTCGACGCGTGGCTGCGCGGCGTTCTGGGCACCGAACGGTACGGGGAACTCCCCGCGAACGTACTGGTCACCCTCGCCGGCCAGTCCCGGCTGGCCGCCCGTACCTGGGAGGACTGGCACGACCTGGTCACCGACTGGCCCCTCGATGTCTTCACGGAGAGCGAGGCGCGCCGACTCTCTTGCCGACTTCGTCCGACTCCACGAGATCAGTCCCGACAACAGCTGGGCCGTCAGGAGGAGGGGCGATTGCCATCGCATGTTGGGCGCGTACGAGGAGGCCTTGACCGATTACCGTCTCGCAGTCGAACTCCGCCCCGATAGTGCCTCTACGCTCACCGCCCGCGGTGTAGCGCACCGCCTGCTCGGCCACTACGCCGAAGCGCTCGCCGACCTCACCCGATCCATCGCGCTCGACACCGATGACGCATGGACTCACTACGAGACGGCCGTCGCCATGTCCGCGCTCGGTCACCCGGACGGCGACCACCACCTCGCACGTGCAGTGGACCTTCTGGGTTCTCCCGCCGCCGGGAAGCGCGATGCTTTCGAAGCGGACAACCTCGTCCTGGCCTACTGCCTTTGGGGGCGCTGGGAGCAGGCCGAGCAGCACCTCGCGGAATTTCTGAACGCCGCCCAGCCTCCGGGGCAGGTGCGCGTGCTGATCATTGCCCTCCGCAGCCTCGTCCCCGTGATCCCGTCGACCGAACCTCGCATCGCGGCGTTCTGCCGTCCGCTCGAGGAGAGGCTCACTGTGCCTGCCCCGTAGCGAGCCACCGGCGGACCGGTTCTGGCTGGCGTTGACGTAGCGGCCCAGTCCTCGCCTTCTCGCTCAGGGCCGCCGGTTCCGGCTTGAGCGACTGGGGCTGGCCGCCGACCGTCGCGCGCGCTCTCACCGTGGTGCGGCTACCGGTGCGCACCGACCGCGGACGCGGAGTGCACCGCGTGGCGGCCCTGGCCCGCCGCCGCGACTTGCCGGCGCTGCTCGACCGCCACGTCCCCCTGGGGCCCGACCAGGCCGCGGTCCGGCTTGGCGTACCACCCCGTCGGCCCGGCGCCGGATCCGGGCCCACCTTGCAGTTCACCCCGACGCCCTGGTCAGCGGGGCGTCCCTGGCCCCAGCGATCGGTCCAGGCCCTCATCAGCACCCTCACTGCGGCCGGTGTTGCTGAGGTTCGGGCGCCTGCCTGTCTGCGGTGCGGTCGCGTCCGGCAGTTGCGCCGTGCGGTGCCCGGCGGCAGGGTTTGCCTCGGTAGCGAGGGCATCCTGTACGTGATGTACCGCCACTGAGCGAAAGCCATACGCAAACGGCTCCCCCCCAACGGCGGAGCCGTTTCGTACCACGGAGACTGCAGCGCACAGCCCGGCACGCTTCGGCTTCCCCTAGGTAAGGAAGGGGAGGCCGATTTCGGTACCGGGCTGTGCGCTGCGGCTGGTTCACACGGTGGTCTGGGGTGATGGCGAGAAGTGTGCCGGGGCCAGGGCCTGGTGTTTGTCAGTAGTCGCCGTGCTGCTGTCCCTTGTGATGGCCGTCGTTGTTTCCGCTGGCGTTGATGCAGGTGTTGCCGAAGGCGGGGTTGAGGAGGCCGACGATGTTGACGGTGTTGCCGCAGAGGTTGACGGGGATGTGGATGGGGACCTGGACGACGTTGCCGGACAGAACGCCGGGGGAGCCGATGGCGGCGCCTTCGGCGGTGGCGTCGGCGGCGGCGATGCCGGCCCCGCCTGCCAGGACGGCACCCGCGGCGGCGGTGGCGGCTACGGCCTTGGCGATACGGAACATCGGAATTCTCCTGGAAGACTCACGGTTTGCGGGGGAATCCAGCTCGGACGACGCACCCCACAACCGGCCGGAGCGCCTGTCCGTCACGGGTACTGGGCCGAATCGGTGACCTGATACGTGTGGCTTACGAGCTCAGCCCTGACCGCTACGCATCCGCGGTGCCTGCCCCGGAGCGCGGCGGGATACGAAGGGGCGGGGGAGTGGAGGTGTCGGCTTCGGTGTCAACGCACCCCGTTCGATGTCACCCAGGGTGGCGAACGCTGTGCTGGTGATGCGGGGCGCCGGCCAGCTGTGGCTATCGCCGGCGCAGTCCGCGCCGATAGGGCGTGCGCGGGCGAGGCCCGGTGACCAGAGCGCTCTGGCAGTAGCAGTACCGGGCCGCCCCCACACCGGACGACCAACCTGGCCACCAGTCACGCCAAACGCCGTTGCAGTACTAGGCCGCATGGCAGATTCCCACTCGCCGAACCCTTGCTCGTCCAGGCGGTCGGGAAATCGCGGTCTTACCGGTACGGCCGGCGCCCTTGACCGCTGAGCGCCACCGGCCCCGTCCAGCGCAGGTCACCGCGGCGACGTTCACAGCGGTAGCCGTCTCATCTCCGGTGGGCGGCCGGGCCGGAGGTCCCTGGAGACGTGAGGCGTGGCGGTTGTTCCGCGGCTGGGCCATGCGATGTCGTCAACGGCGAGAAACGGCTCGCCAGCAACGGCCGCGGGGGTCGCCCCGGTGAACGCCATGACGTCCCGATGCAGGTGGGATTGGTCGGCGTAGCCGGTGTCGGCCGCAACCTGGGCCGCGCCCTCACCCGCGACCAGGCGGTGGGCGGCATGGTCGAAGCGGACTAGTTTTACGGCCTGCTTGGGCGGCAGGCCGAGCTGCGACCGGAACCGGGACCACAGCCGCTTACGGCTCCATCCGACCTCGGCCGCGAGTCCGTCGACCCGGGTCAGGCCACGGCTGCTGACGATCCGGTGCCAGGCCCAGGCCACCTCCGGATCCACCGGCGGCCCCGCCTCATGCCGGCGGGCGAGCATCGCGTCCGTCAACGCGAAGCGATCCTGCCACGACGAGAGATCGCCGAGTCGCTCGCGGATCCGGGACGCCTCCCGGCCCCACAGGTCACCCAAGGGCACGACGGCGCCGTCGAGGTCGGCGGGGGAGGCGCCCAGAACCGCGCGTGCGATCACCGGGGACAGGCGTACCTGCACACACTCGACGTTCTCTCCCCGCGCCCGGACCGCGCCGCCGGACCCGAGCCCCGCCCCGGCGACGATGCTTCCCCGCTGCTGCTGCCCGGAGGCACAGTCAAGGACAGGCGAGCCGGCGCCGAACTCCAGGAGCAGGGTCACGGCCGGGTGCGGGACCATCCGGAGCGCGTCCAGGTCACGGACACGGAACCCGGCCATGGTGAGACCGGTCATCCGGCTGGGCCGCTGCGGGCATGCGACGTCCCACACAGCCGCACCGTGCATGAAAGTCCGCACCTACCCATGCTACGTGAGTCGGCGAGGGGAACATTTATCCAATCCGCCGGTCGGTATCGGCGGCAATAGTGGGCTCATGACTGTTTCTGACGGCGGACCGCAGGTGAATGGCGGCGCCGAGGCCACCGAGAGTTCGACCCTGTTGCTGGACGACGGCGACATCCACGTGTGCCAGGACGGCCCTCGCGACGCCCCCGCACTCCTGCTCATCCACGGGTCCGCGTCGTCGACCCGCTCGTGGAACCCGATGGTTCCGCTGCTGTCCGGATCTCACCGCGTCATCCGGATCGACCTGCTCGGGCACGGTCGGTCGGCCAAACCGGCCGACCGCAGCTACGCGCTCCCGGACCAGGCATGCCGGGTCGGCGTGGCACTGGACCGGCTCGGCGTCGAGCACGCCGTGGTCGTCGGTCACTCCAGCGGCGGCGTGGTCGCCACCGCCCTCGCCGAACAGCGGCCCGACCTGGTGACCGCGCTCGCGCTCATCAACACCGGACCCAGCCTGGACGCCTTCATCGCACCGCCGTCCGCCGCAGTCGGACTCTCGCAGTGGCCGCCGACCGACGAGCAGATCCGCCGGTTCGCGAGCACCGGTTTCAGCCGAGCGGGTTACCAGATCCCACCAGAGCTTCTGGACGAGGTGCGCTGTATGACCCACCACACACTCACCAGAACGATGCAGGCCACCCGCGACTACATGGAGCAGCGGGCGCTGCCGGATCGGCTGACGGTCCTGGGCAAGCCGCTACTGGTGATTTTCGGCGAGGACGACCGCAGGTGGCGATCCTCATCCGCCGCCGACTACCGCGTCGTTCCGGGCGCGAAAGTCGATTTGCTGCCCGGTCTCGGACACTCACCCATACTCGAGGATCCCCCGCGGACCGCCGCCCCGCTGCTGGCCTTCACCACGATCCACACCGCACGGGTGGACTGAATGACAAGGAGGTGTCCCATGCGGATTCTCGTCTCCGGCGCCAGCATCGCCGGTCCGGTGCTGGCGTACTGGCTCACCAGACACGGCTTCTGCGTCACCGTCGTCGAGCGCGCGCCGACTCTGCGCAAGACCGGCGGCCACGCGGTCGACCTGTTCCGGCCCGCGATGAACATCTCGGAGAAGATGGGCGTGCTCCCGCGCATCGAGGAGCGGGCCACCGGCACCAACCGGATGACTGTCCACCGGGAGAAGGCACGGCGTCCCGTCCGGGTAGACCTCTCCAAGATCTTCCGTGCCACCTCCGACCGGCATGTCGAGATCATGCGCGACGACCTGAGCGAGATCTATTACGACGCCGCGCGCGACGACGTCGAGTACATCTTCGGCGACTCGATCACCGCGATCTCGCCCGACGGCGAGGTGCGCTTCGAGAACGCCGAGCCGCGCCGCTTCGACCTCGTCGTCGGCGCGGACGGGCTGCACTCCAACGTGCGCCGCCTCGCCTTCGGCGACGAGTCCCGGTTCAGCGCCTTCATCGGGGCCTACCTCGGGGTGCTGACCCTGCCGAACGTCTTGGGGCTCGACGGCGAGCTCCTCATCCACGTCGGCGTCGGCCGCACTGCCGGCATGTACGGCGCGCGGCACCTCGGCGACGCGCGGGCGTTGTTCCTGTTCCGGAGCGAGCGCGAGCTCGACTATCACCACCGCGACGTGCCCCGGCAGAAGGAGCTGCTGCGCGGCGCGTTCGCCGGCATGCACCCTGACGTGGACCGTTGGCTGGACGAGCTCGACCGCACCCCGGCGTTCTATTTCGACTCGATCACCCAGCTCCGCATGGACACCTGGTCGCGGGGGAGGGTGACACTCGTCGGCGACGCGGGCTACTGCCCCGGCCCGGCCGTCGGCGGCAGCACGACCCTGGCCGTCGTCGGCGCGTACGTCCTCGCCGGGGAGTTGGCGCGGGCGGGCGGTGACCACGAGCGTGCCTTCCCCGCCTACGAGCGCGCGATGGCGGAGCACGTGCCCGGCAGCCGCGCTGCCGCACTCAGTGCGGCGAAGACGCTCATCCCCACCTCGCACCTCGGCGTGCGGGGACTGGCCCAGGGCGCCCGCCTGATTTCCGCCCTGCCCGCAGGGCCCAGCCGCGCCATCCTCCGCCTCACCACCAAGAGCGCACGCCTCTACAACTCCATGGCCGTCGACGACTACCCGCCGCCGCCCACCGCATCGCGAGGCCGGGTCGGCCTCGCGGGCGACTTCGGAGGCGGCTCCGGGGTGGTGTGAGGGGTGCTCGCCGCCGTCTGCCTGACCGGCAGCTCCATGATGTTCGTGCCAAATAGGACACAGGGCCCGCCTCCCTGGCACGACAACTTGCCTGGCCGTCACCTGGGTTGGGTAAGTCGCTGTTGTTGTTTCGAACTTGAGGAGTGCTGGTCGAACGGGAGTTCCCTGAACTCCCGACCCGACCGGTCCTCCCCCGTCGTCGTGACCTCCGCGTCCATCACATCGAGCGGCAGCATGACGCGCGCGCCGGGTGGACGTCACGTCGCCGAGGTGCCTGGCCGCACGGCGAGGCAAGAGCATCCACAGGCACGACGCCTGGCGTACCGCCACCACCAGCGTCCTCGCAGCAGTGCGCAGCTTGTCACCCGAGCGGTGGGAGGCGAGGACGTCCGCAATGGCCAACCGGCGGCTACTGTGAAAATCGCTGTCCGATCACCGGAGCACGGTGATAGACATCCGGCGTGGAAAAGAATCTTGAGTTCCCTGACCTGTTGCGACTGATCGATGAACGGTCGACCGCCTTCCGCGCCGTGGTCGCCGCCGCGCCCGGTCTCGACGCGCAGGTGCCGACTTGCCCCGGGTGGACGCTGTTCGATCTGGTGAAGCACCTGGGTGGGGGAGACCGTTTCTGGGCCGCCATCGTCGGCGCGGGGTCTGGCGACGCTCCCCCGGCCGAGGCCGTCGCCGCGCGCGCCGCGCTGGAAGTGCCGCAGGAGCGTGAGGCCCTGCTGGCCTGGCTGGACGCATCGACGCAGCTTCTGCTGGGCGCCCTGCGCGCGGCGGGACCGGAGAGCGGTTGCTGGACGTGGTGGCCCGCGTCGCAGTCACCGCAGACCGCCGGCGGCACCGCCCGGCACCGGGTCCAGGAGACCGCGGTGCACACCTACGACGCCCAGCTCGCCGGGGGCGCCCCGCAGCCGCTGCCGGTCGAGCTTGCACTCGACGGTGTGGAGGAGTTCCTGTTCACCGTCTGCGCAACGCCGAGTGCCTGGCCGCACAAGCCCACGGCCTTCGACTTCCACGCCGCCGAGGGCCGCTCCTGGCGCCTCACCGTCGATGGCGACGGGGCACGCACCACCCGCATCCCCGCGCCCACCGCCGCGACCGGCGAAGGCTCGGACGCAGCCGGTGCCTCCGTTCACGGCACGGCCAGTGAGCTGGTCCTCTACCTGTACGACCGGATCCAGGCCGACTCCTTGCACGTTGACGGAGACGCAGGGCTGCTCAACCTGCTCCGCGCCTGGGAGCCGGAGGAGAAGTAGGACGTAGCGGGGGCTGTTGGCCGCGCCTCGAGCCGATAAGACACGACTCTTCGCCAGGTTCGTCAGTCGCGGCACCGGACTCAAACCCGCGAGGCGGCCTCGGGGCGTCACCAAGCCGGCCGTCTACCTGGATGGCAGTGCGAATTTGTCCGTCCCAGCGATCACGAGAAGCGACGCGACTGCCGTCGTCCCGATCTCGTCGAGAAGTCAGTCGATCGGGTGACTGCGGCGGCTGCTGTGCATGAGAGCAGGGCCTCTTGGTAGCTCGAAGGGTGTCGAAGCCAACGTGCGTTCCAGGAGGCCCTGTTGTCGCATTTCTACGGCAACGCGGGAGTGCGGTCCACTTCAGCCACTCTCGCGTGTGACTGTCTGGCTCACAGGTTCGGGAACGCCAGAGACCACGGGGCGCGCGAGCGTCGGTATCCCACCGACATGTCGGAGGCCGAGTGGGCGGTGGTCCGGCCACTGCTGCCGGTGCCGGGCTGGCTGCGGGGCCGGGGCGGGGCGGGCAACCGGAGGCTTATTGCCACCGCGCGATGCTGGACGCGATCCGCTACCTGGTCGACAACGGCACGAAGTGGCGGGCCATGCCTGCCGACTTCCCACCGTGGGACCGGGTCTACGCGTTCTTCCGGCGCTGGCGCAACCACGATCTGGTCCGCGAGTTCCACGGCCGGCTCCGCCGCCTGGTGGCGGGCACTCCCGCTCAGCCAAGGCCAGCTCCGCCTGGAGGCGGTCGGCCTCCTCCCGCAGACCGTCGACACGACGGCGAGCGGTGAGCTCACGCTGTTCCAGCAGTCCCACGACCGACGGCATCCTCGACCTCCACCAAAGCAACGACACGACACGTCACCACTCCACGAGACCGCCGACCCTATGCCTGACCAGCGAGAACGCAGTCCTCAAGCCCGCAAAGACAACAATCTCTAAGACTGCATCAGTGACTAACCGGCGAGTCACCGGGCGCCATTCGTTGCAACAGGCGGACTGATACCTGCCTCTCAGGCGGAGCGCAATTGGCCAAGTCGAGAGAGCCCATCTAGAAAATGGTCCCAGTCACCGACAGCTGGTTCGCTCCAGAGAGATCGAAGTCGGGGGACTGCCTCACCGATGTAGCGTGCGCTCGCACCAAGATCATTGAGAACGTGCTCGTAAGGACGCTGTAGTCGAGGCAGCAAGTCCCGAGCAACCGGCGCCGCTGCGACAGCCACCCGGGCCAGCCCCAGTGCGGTGAGGATCGTCATCGGTACCCCCGAGGTGAAGGCGAGGCTGATCCAGACGGAGTCCGCGGTCGCTGTAAGCCCGAGCATCGACTCGCTGAATCCGAAGGTCTTAGAGCTCGGCGCCGGTGCCGCCGCCAGGGTGCAGGGCTACCGGTTGTCCTCTGGGTGCGGTCCCGTCGCGTACGGGTTCGGCTCGTCCTCCGCGAGCACACCCACGAAGGGTTCGCCCTCTCCCGCGAAGGTGTACGCGCCGCCTTCGATCCGCTCGATCAGGCCGCGTGTCCACTCTGCGCCGCTGTCGGCTGTGTGCACCCACATGTTCATGATCTCGCCGATGTGCCCGAGCTGCTCGGGCCCGTCCTCCGGCGTGTAGTACTCGGTGACCCCAGACCGCCATCGTTCGAGTCCCGTGATCCGCTGCTTGAGGAGGGCAACGGCCTCGTCCCTGGGCAGGTAGACGATGAAGCCGATGCCGGCAGAGAGGACGTCGGACTTCTGCTCGTACGAGCTCAGCGCCTCGCGCAGTAGGGTGAAGAACTCCTCGGTGCCCTTGTCGTTGATCTCGTACTCGACGCGGGGCGGGCCGCCGACGGTGCTCGGTGCGACCTCGTGCTCGACGAGGAGCCCCTGCTTGGCCATCTGCTTGAGCGCGTGGTAGATCGAGCCGGGCTTGGCGTTGGACCACTCGTGGGCGCCCCAGAATTCCAGGTCGTTTCGTACCTGGTAGCCGTGCGCCCGTCCGTGCTGGCGCACCGCGCCGAGGACCAGTAGCCGGATCGCTGACAAGGGCTTCTCCATCCTAGTTAATTTTGACTAGATTACATGTCTCCAAGCTTGACTAGCCCCACGGCCCTGCAGCTTCCCTCCTAATCAAGTTTGACTAACGAGCCAAGGTGCCCTATCTTGCCATATCTAGTCAAGCTTGATCACTGACTGAAGGAGGATGCTTTGTCCGACTATGATCTGGCGATCGTCGTCGAAGGTCTGCGGAAGAAGTACAGGGAGAAGCGGGCTCTCGACGGCCTCGATCTCACGGTCCGAGCCGGGACCGTCCAGGGGATTCTCGGCCCGAACGGCGCCGGGAAGACCACGGCCGTACGCATCATGTCCACGCTCCTGCGGCCCGACGAGGGGCGGGTGACGGTGGCGGGCATCGACGCAAGGACCCGGGCCGACGAAGTGCGCTCGCGGATCGGACTGCTCGGCCAGAGTGCCGCCGTCGACGAGGAGCTCAGCGGGCGCCAGAACCTGGAGATGTTCGGACGGCTCTACCACCTCGGCGCACGCCGCGCGGGAGTCCGAGCCGATGAGCTCCTGACCCGGTTCGGGCTCACGGACACCGGCAACAAGGCCATCAAGCAGTACAGCGGCGGCATGCGGCGCAGGCTCGACCTCGCGGCCTCGCTCATCTCCCAGCCGCAGGTCCTCTTCCTGGACGAGCCCACCACCGGGCTGGACCCCCGCGGCCGCACGGAGGTGTGGAACGCCGTGCGCTCCCTGGTCGGCGACGGCACGACCGTCCTGCTGACCACGCAGTACCTGGAGGAAGCCGACCAGCTGGCCGACCAGATCGCGGTGATCAACCACGGCAAGGTCATCGCGGAGGGCACGGCGGACGAGCTGAAGACCAAGACGGGCGGCGACCGCATCGACGTGGTCCTCCACGACACGGCCCAGCTGGCCCGCGCGGCCTCGCTCCTGCCCGGCGAAGTGGCGGTGGACGAGGACCGGCGGATGGTCAGCGCCTCGGTCAGCAACCGGATGGCCGCGCTGACCGAGACCATCCGGGCGCTGGATGCGGCCGGCATCGAGGCGGAGGACATCGCCGTGCGCCGGCCCACCCTCGATGAAGTCTTCATGCACCTGACCAAGGAGGACGCCGCATGAGCGCGACCCACAGTGGGATCACACCGCAGGCCGCGGGCTCGAAGATCAGCTGGGCGGCCGTCGACTCCTGGACGATGACCCGGCGTGAACTGGCCCACTGGGCCCGCCAGCCCGTGCAGGTCGTCGTCGGGCTGGTCTTTCCCGTGATGATGATGCTGATGTTCAGCTACCTGACCGGCGGCGGACAGGGCATCCAGGGCAACTTCAAGGCATACCTGGTACCCGGCATGCTCACCATGACCATGGCCTTCGGCCTCGAAGCGACGATGCTCTCGGTCACCCAGGACCTGGGCAAAGGAGTCATCGACCGGTTCCGCTCGATGCCGATGAACTCCGGCGCTGTCCTGGTCGGCCGCAGCGTCGCCGACATGCTGCAATCAGCAGTCGGCCTGACCGTGATGATCGCGGTCGGATACGCGATCGGCTGGCGCTGGAACGACGGCTTCGCCTCTTTCCTCGGTGCAGTGGGCCTGCTGTTGCTGCTGCGGTTCGCGATGCTGTGGATCGGCATCCATCTGGCGATGGTCGCGGGCAAGCCGGAACTCGTGCAGGCCGTGCAGATCCTGGTCTGGCCCGTCAGCTTCCTCTCCAACGCCATCGCCTCACCCGAATCGATGCCCTCCTGGCTCGGCGCGATCGTCGAGTGGAACCCGATGTCCGCGACGGCCACCGCGGTACGCGGCCTGTTCGGCAACCCTGGGGCGGTCGGCGATTCCTGGGCCGCCCAGCACGCCGAACTCCTCGCTGTGGCCTCGCCGGTGGCGCTGATCGCGGTGTTCTTCCCTCTCGCAGTGAAGCGTTTCCGGGGCCTGAGCCGCTGACGAACCCGGCCCTGGACTGCGATCCACGAACCGGGTCGGAGGCCGGCGCCCCTGTGCCGTGCACGTGGCGGGCCCCGCTGGTGATCGGCCCGTGGGCTTCACCAGGGTGTCCTGGAGCACCTTGCCGGTGGCCGCGTCGACGACGGCGAGCTCGATCGTCTGCCCGTAGAGGTTGATGGTCTCGGTCTCCAGGACGACTGCGGCGCCCGGCTCCAGGAGCTTCCGAGCCCGGCGGGTGAACTGGGCCTGTTCCAGGCCCACGAAGTGGCCTTGGCTCTCGTCGGGCGCAAGGCCATCGCCGCTCACCCCAACGACGTCGAGGCGGCTCTCACCGCTTACGAAGTGGCGCTGTTCCCTCGAACCGAACCCTTCTACGCCGAGGCGCACGACATGCTGAACCTCATGATCGGCGACAACGCACCGTCCGGATTCCTCGACCTCTTCACCGCCGCCGACCAGGCCGAGTGACATCAACACCCGACAGCCGACCCACAGCAGACCAAAGAAGAGGCCAGCTTGAGCACACACGAGAGCGATGGCGGCATGGGCTGGGCGCCGACATGGACCCAGGCCATGACCGACTTCCGCGGTGGGGATGACGAGCCGCCCTTCGAGATGTCACCGTCCGCATGTCCGTGCCCGCGAGCATCGGCGGCAGCCGCGTCCGGGTAGAGCTGTCCAATCTCTTCGGGGAAGGCGCCGTTCGGATCGCAGGAAGCGCTATCGGAGTCTGCGGACGGTTCATCGAGGGCTCCATCGACGGGCAGTCATCGATCGAGATCCCGGCCGGCACATCGCGGTGGACCGACCCGGTCGACCTGACCGTCAGCCACGGCGACGAGATCGTCGTCCTTCTGTATCTGCCCGAGTCCACGCCCTACACGTCAGCGAACGGATTCACGTTCGGCCGGTCCCTGCCGGGCGACTTCGTAGGATCACGGGCGTTCCCGCTCGAAGGATCGACGCCGGTGGAGGCCGACGAATTGCGCGAATTCCCTGCCCCCAACACCGGCACCGAACCCGAGGCCGACGGGAACGGCTGGTCCCTGCCGATCAGTATCAAGGCCGTTGGGTGCCTGCCGGTGCGGTGGAGCCAACGCGCTGCGGCCTTCCGGGTGGTGACGCATTGATCCCGCATGGGGTGTGCCTCCGGTTCCACTTACACCTGCCGCGACCTGTGGGCGTAACGCCGACCGCATGATGTCCAATATGTGAGACGCTGCATGTGAAACGAAACACACAGAATTCCAGGAGTTTCTTCAGATCCGGAGGGTGGTTTCGGGGTGAACCGAGGCCGTGCATCGCGCATTTGACCTGTTGATTCACGTTCTGTGACCGTAGGGTCGCTTGTCTCAGGCCTCATCCGTCTCAGACGGTGAGCGGAATCCCGCAGCCGCGTGACCTGGCTTCCTCTTCCGCCTATGTTCCCGGTCCGGTGAACGACGGCCTGCTGGTGGTACGCGTCGGGGCTTACGGCGTGGCGCCGTCCCTCACGTTCTGTCACTGCGTCTGCTGTTGCCGTCCACCGCGACGAAAGGAATGCTTGTGCAGCTCTTCGCCCGCAGATCCGTGGCCCCGACGATCACTGCCACCCCTCAGCGCCATCGGCACCGGCGACGCCGGTTCGGCATGCTGACGGCCGCTCTGGCCGGCGTGGCGGCCGTTGCCGGGCTCGCCACCTTGCTGTCACCCGGCGCCAGTGCCGCGGGGTACTCCTACGAGCGCGGCCCCGCTCCCACCCACGCGAGCATCGAGGCGGCAAGCGGCCCGTACCCCGTCTCGCGCGCTTTCGTCTCCTCGTTCTCCGTCACCGGCTTCGGCGGCGGCACCATCTATTACCCGACCACTACCGGCGAGGGCACCTTCGGGGCGGTGGCCATCTCCCCCGGCTACACCGCACGGCAATCCTCGATCGCCTGGCTCGGACCGCGCCTGGCCTCTCAAGGCTTCGTCGTCTTCACCATCGACACCACCAGTACCTACGACCAGCCGGCCAGCCGCGGCCGCCAGCTGCTGGCGGCGCTGGACTACCTCACGCAGCGCAGCAGCGTCCGCGACCGGGTCGACGCCACCCGGCTCGGCGTGATGGGTCACTCGATGGGCGGCGGTGGAACACTCGAGGCTGCCAAGAGCCGGCCTTCCTTGAAGGCCGCCATCCCGCTGACCGGATGGAACCTCGACAAGACCTGGCCCGAGCTGCGGACTCCGACGCTGGTCATCGGAGCGGACGGCGACACCATAGCCCCGGTGTCCTCACACTCGGAGCCGTTCTACCAGAGCATGCCGTCCTCGCTGGACCGGGCTTACCTGGAGCTGAACGGCGCCACGCACCTCACGCCGAACCTCTCCGACACCACTATCGCCAAGTACAGCATCGCCTGGCTCAAGCGGTTCATCGACGACGACACCCGCTACGAGCAGTTCCTGTGCCCGCTGCCGCGCCCGAGCCTGGCCATCCGGGAGTACCGGGGCAACTGCCCGCACACATCCTGAAGCCCTGAAGCCCTGAAGCCCTGAAGTCACTGCTGCCGACGTCGGCCGGGCGGCTCACGGTCGCCCGTCTCTGTTCTGTCGGTGCGGTGGCTCTCCGTACCTGCACCGTCCCGCCGTGCCCCGTCCCGCCCCGCGCGGCGATGGGGCACGGCCGTCCGGGTGACGGTCGGCGACTCCACTCGTTGGTGGGGCACTCGGCGAAGTCCTCCACCGACGCCCCACCAACCCACTACGCTCCCGACGGTCCTCCTGACCAGGCCAAATAGCGAAACGCTGCTGGAGTATTGGCTGCTGTAAGCCCAACTCTCCCCGCAGCGAGCCGAAGCTGAGCGGATCGGGTAAGCGACGTGGAGGCAGAAGGCAGACTCGGGCGACATCGAGTCGCGGGAAAGGCGCAGAAAAAAATCCCCGCACGCGGCAACCTTTTGCGGATCGGCGGCCACTGACAGGCGTAACCCTGTTCCTTCCCCCCTGTAAGGAAGCCCCGTGGCTGCTCGCTCCCACCGCCGGTCCCTCCGCTCCCGTCGTGCCGCCGTCATCTGCACGGCCGTCGTGGCCGCATGCGTCGGCTCTGGTGCTGTCATCATGAACGCCAACGCCGGGACCGTCGACCTGTACCACCAGACGCTCACCCCGAAGGACGGCTGGGCATCCTCCGGTACGGGAACCACCGGTGGCACGAAGGCCGACGCCGCCCACACCTTCACCGTCTCCACCCGTGCGCAGCTCGTGAAGGCGCTGGGCTCGGTCTCCGACACCACGCCCCGCATCATCAAGATCAACGGCGTGATCGACGCCAACACCGACGACAGCGGAAAGAAGCTGACCTGCGCCGACTACGCCCTCGGCACCGGCTACTCGCTGTCGGCCTACCTCAAGGCCTACGACCCGGCCACCTACGGCCGCTCCAAGCTGCCCTCCGGCACCCAGGAGGCGGCACGCGCCGCCGCCCAGGCCAAGCAGGGCAAGAACATCGTCTTCAAGGTCCCCGCCAACACGACGATTGTGGGCGCCCCTGGCACGAACGCGGGCCTCACCGGGGCCATGCTCCAGATCCAGAACGTGGACAACGTCATCGTCCGCAACCTGACCTTCGCCGCCACTGAGGACTGCTTCCCGCAGTGGGACCCGACCGACGGCGACGACGGCAACTGGAACTCCAACTACGACTCGGTGTCCCTGCGTGGCGCGACGCACGTGTGGGCGGACCACAACACGTTCACCGACGCGCCGCACTTCGACAGCGCCAACCCCAAGTACTTCGGCCGCGAGTACCAGATCCACGACGGCGCCCTCGACATCACCAAGGGATCCGACCTGGTGACCGCCTCGCGCAACCAGTTCACCAACCACGACAAGACGATGCTGATCGGTAGCAGCGACACCGACAGCGTCGGCAAGCTGCGCGTCTCCATCCACCACAACGTGTGGAAGGGCATCATGCAGCGCGCCCCCCTTGCCCGCATCGGCCAGATCCACATCTACAACAACTACTACGACGTCACGCCCCTCAACGGGTACACGCCGCAGTACAGCATCAACTCCCGTGCCAAGGCTCAGGTCGTCGCGGAGAACAACTACTGGAAGCTGCCGTCCGGCGCGAAGGCCGCCAAGCTCCTCAGCGGTGACGGCACCGGCTCGGTCAAGGGCTCCGGCAACCTCGTCAACGGCACGGTGACCGACCTCGTCGCCGCCTACAACGCCGCCTCGTCCAAGGACCTGAAGACCACGGTCAACTGGACCCCGACCCTCACGACGGGCCTGGAGGCCTCGGCGAGCAACCTGCCGACGTCGCTGGCGACGACCACGGGGGCGGGCGTGCTCAAGTAGCACCCGAGACACGCGAGGGCCGGGAGACCACCAGCCCCCGGCCCTCGCGTACCATGCCGCCCGGTCCGCCGCGCCATGGACTGTGAAGGGGCCGCCGATGCGTTCCCGGGCCCCTCACGGCGTCTGCTGGACAACAGCACAGGCCGGTTCACGCAGGCCGCACGACCTTGTTCTCGGCGGCCAGAAGTCGGCGGAAATGGTCCACGAGCGGCGCCGGCCGCTACCTGGGGCGCTTCGACGGATTCGGCCGGGGTGACCTCCAAGCGGGTCTTGCACCAGTCGCTCGGCTTGAGTGGACGGACACCGGGCGATCGTCTTCACCGTGGCCGGGCCGGGTGGTCGGGTGCTGGTGCAGACCCGCCGGGGGTCGCTGGTTCAGGATCGGTGGCCGGACCTGGTGGCGGCCGCCGAGGCGCAGTTGCCGCACGGCCTGGTCCTCGACGGCGAATTGGTCGTCTGGGACCCCGAAGACGGACGCCTGTCTTTCGAGGCGTTGCAGCGGCGGGCCGCCGCCCGCGCCCGCGGCGCCGCCGGCCTCGCAGCCGGCCTGCCGGCCTACTTCGTCGCGTTCGACGTGTTGCAGCTGGACGGCCAGGAGCTCCTGACGCGCCCGTACGAGGAGCGGCGCGCACTCCTGGAGTCGCTGTTCACTGAGCACGCTATGACGGCCCCGGCTACGACGCCGCGGGCCGGCTGCGTGCGGTGGGCCGGACGGTCACGCTGCGCCCGGAAGTGTCCCGGCAGGTCGGCGACCATCTGGCGGCGGCCGGCCCCGGGCACCCCTTCGAGGGGGTGTGGTTCGCCTCGGCGTGGGGGAGCCGTGACGTCCTGGACGTCACCCTGGCCTGTCCCGAGCTGGTGGCGGAGGTCAGCGTCGATCGGGCCGTTGACCGGGGCGTTTTCCGTCACCCGCTCCGCTTCAAGCGGCTGCGCCTGGACGTGACCGCGGACGATGTCCCGCGGTTCGGGGAAGGGCCGGCTGCGGCGGCCGGCTGACTGCCGATCCAGCCGCCCGCCGCCGCGCCGGGTAAGTTCTCCAGGGGCGTCACGGGGACTGACGGCGCTGGCACCTACGCCCGGACGCCGCGAGCGCGGTGTCCGGCTAGACGAGGCGTGCGTTGGGGGCTCCGGTCTGGGTGAGGGGCTGGAGGATGTTGCCCATGCCCTGGTTGACGCTGTCCCCGCGGGTGACGTTGTAGCTGTTGAGCGAGTCGTCGATGTTGATGTGACGGGTGCCGGTGAGGAGGTACTGGTCGTCGCCGGCGTGGGCGGTTCCGGGCAGGGTGAGTGCGGCCCCGGCAAGGGTGAGGACGGCGAGCGTGCGCCGAGCGGTGTTGTTCATGCTGGCCAAACGATTACTGATGCGTCGCAGTCACAAGGTGATCCGTCCTCGCGGTGGAAGCTGTTCCCCCTCCTCTTCATACAAGCCTCCACCGGGTGGCGGCCCGCGCTCTGGGCTCACTCCCGCCGGGGAGGCTCTTATAGGAGCGTCGCCCGCGCCGAGGAATCCTGGGCGTCAACATTGAGGAGCTGGACCTCGCCAGACGCCGCGCCCCGGTGGAGGCCAAGGGCGCTACCGCGCGCCACCAGCCCGCTGCGTGCGGGCCTGGCTACGGGCTACGCACCGCAGGCCGGGCGGTCGACGGGCTGCCCGGCCTGCGGTGTCGCGTGGGTCAGGGTCAGCAGCTGGTGGTGGTGTCTGTGGCGTCTGCAGTGCAGGTGTCGGAGCCGAGGCCGCCGTTGGCGGTGTCGCCGCCGGCGCCGTCCGCCACGTTGATGATGTCGTTGCCGAGGTTGCCGCTCATGGTGTCGGTGCCGGAGGTGTCGACGAGGGTGTCGTTGCCGTTCTGCCCGTCGAGGTCGTCGTTTCCGGGTCCGCCGTAGATGTGGTCGTCGCCGTTGTCGAAGAGGTAGAGCAGCGAGCCGAGGAGCGTCTCGCCGTAGTTGGTGTCGTTGCCGGCCTCGCCGTAGACACACCGGAGACCGAGCGGGTCAAGGACGTCTGGGACATGTCCGTCTTCGGGCACGCAGGTGTGGTGCCGTTCACCTCGATCGCCCAGACGCCGTTGCGGGAAGCGATGAAGATCTGGGTCTACGACGACCTCCCCCGGCGGCGGAACAAGAACGCCGTCCACCACGCCCGCGCCGTCGTCGCCGCCCTGGCCATGCTCTCGGAGAGCCTGCGCCTGCAGCGTCCCGACCGCGGACAGGATCCGGCGGCGTGGGGGCGAGGCGACATCGTGGCGTACTGCAGCCGCATGGGCCACCTCACCGAGACGGGAAAGCAGAGCGCGTCCCGCCGGCTGGCCTACACCCGGTTCGTCCGCCGGGTCCTGCTCCGCTTCCGCACCCTGGGCCTGGCCAGCCCCGGAGGCGTGCTGGAGGGGATGCCGGTCGACTTCGCGATCTGGCCCGAGGACATGCCCGACGAGCCAGAGGACGCCGAGGCCGGCCGCGACCTGCCCGAAGCGGTGATGCGCGTCCTGTGCGCCCACCTCGACCACCTGGAAGAGCTAAGCAGCACCGAGACGAGGGTGGCGACCGAGCTGCTCATCGACACCGGCCCGCGCCCCGACGAGATCTACACCCTGGCCTGGGACTGTTTGGAGGGCGACCCAGACGGATCACCCGTGCTCGTCTACGACAACCACAAGGCCTACCGGCTCGGCCGCCGCCTGCCCATCGGCGGTGAGACCGCCGAGGTGATCCGCCGCCAGCAGCAACGCGTCCGCGACCGCTTCCCGACCACCGTGCCGGCAAGACTCAAGCTGCTGCCCCGCGCGAGGACGAACCCCGAAGGCACCAAGCCACTCAACGACATCTCCACCGCCCACCGGAAATGGGTGGACTCGCTGCCCGACCTCGTCGTTCCGCTCATCACCACCGAGGCTGGCACCCAGGTCACATCCCTGGTGCCGTTCGACAGGGCCCGGATCTTCACCTACGCCTACCGGCACTGCTACGCCCAGCGTCACGCCGACGCCGGGGTGCATCCGGACGTCCTCAAGGAGCTGATGGACCACCGGCTCATCACCACCACCCAGGGCTACTACCGGGTCGGAGCGGAACGCCGCCGGGAGGCTGTCGACCGGGTCACGGCCCTGCAGTTCGACCGGCACGGCAACCGGGTCTGGCGCGCGGCGCAGAGCTTGCTGGAATCCGAGCACGTCCGTCGCGCCATCGGGGAGGTCGCGACCCCGTACGGGGTCTGCCGCGAACCGTCCAACGTGGCCGCGGGCGGCCACGCGTGTCCGCTGCGGTTCCGGTGTCTGGGCTGCGAGCACTTCTCCACCGACGTCTCGTACCTCCCCGACCTTCAGGCCCACCTTGCCGACCTTCTGCGCAGCCGGGAGCGGCTGATGTCCGCGTTCGAAGCCGACGAGTGGGCCCGCACCCAGGCCATGCCCTCGCAGGAGGAGATCAGCCGGATCCGCCGGCTCATCGACCGCGTCAGCTCCGACCTCGACCAGCTGACCGCCGAGGACCGCGCGCAAATCGAACAGGCCGTCACCCTCGTGCGCCGCTCCCGCACCGTCCACCTCGGCATGCCCCGCGTCGGCCAGCCCCTGCCCGACGTCCGACCCTCAAGGACCCACCAGCCGTGACCACCGCCATGAACCACGGCCGCCAGGCCGACACCGAACGGCGCCGCACCCGGATGAAGACGGCCATCACCGCGGCCCGGCGCGACGGGACCTCGCTGACCGCCTCGGCCATCGCCCGCACCGCCCCGCGTCGACCGCACCTTCCTCTATCGCCACCGCGACCTCCTCGACGCCCTCCACACCGCCGCCCACGAACCCGCAACGCAGTCCGGGGCCGGGCTGGCCGTCACCTCCGCTTCCCTGCAGGCCGACCTGGCCAACGCGGGCGCGCGCAGCGCCCGCCTGGCCGCCCGCGTCCATCAACTCGAAGAACGCCTGTCGAAAGCCCTCAGCCAAGAGGTCTGGAAGGCCTCCGGACTCGGGCCGCCCTCCGACATCGCGGAACTCACCGGCCGCGTCACCAGGCTCGAACAACGCAACGTCGAGCTGACGCGCGCGCTGGAAGAATGGCAGACCGAACTCGACGCAGCCCGAGCCGCCAACCGCGGCCTGCCCCGAGCTCTCAACCAGCGAGGCTGACGGTTCCGGCAGACTCAGAGGTCTGGACGACATCTTTGGCGGGTGCCCGGTGTCTTCACGACGGCCCAGGCCAGACCACCGATGCCGATGCCGCTGAGGTTGCAAGCAACGAGCAGCACGAGCTACCGCAGCCAGCGCGGCCACCGACGAAAGGCGACACGCGAAGGCCCAGTCTCTGCCCTGACCCACCTCGGTGAGTAAGGTGCGTCGCTGCTGATGCGGATGGCCAAGTCTCGGCAGAAGCCAGAACCTTGATCAACCTGCGCACTGACGGCAGGGTTGGAGTGGACCCGTGCGGCGCGGATCGCGCACCGCATGCCGGTGCTCACTGCTCAGGGACTTCGTCCGCTCACTGGGACGGTGCCACCAGGCCCGCCTCATAGGCCAGGATCACCAGCTGCACCCGGTCGCGGGCATCGAGCTTGGCGAGCAGGCGGGTCAGGTAGGTCTTGGCGGTGGCGATGCTGATGTAGAGCTCGCCCGCGATCTCCGTATTGGACAGGCCTCTGCCGACCAGGGTTAGCACCTCGCGTTCCCGGTCGGTGATGCCGCCGAGCTCCACCCGCCGCGGCGGTGACGCTGCGGGTCGGGCGGTGAACTCTTTGATCAGCCGGCGTGTGACAGCAGGTGCGATCAGAGCGTCCCCGGCGGCAACGATCCGGACTGCGGCGAGGATGTCGTCCAGGGCCATGTCCTTGACGAGGAACCCGGAGGCGCCGGCGTGCAGCGCCCCGTAGACGTAGTCGTCGTCGTCGAAGGTCGTCAGGACGACGACGCGTGTGGAGCCGGTGCCCGTCGTGATCAGCCGGGTGGCCTCGATGCCGTCCATGCCGGGCATCCGGAGGTCCATCACCACGACGTCGGGGGCGAGCTCCTCCGTCAGCCGTACCGCTTCCGCGCCGTCTCCTGCCTCGCCCACCACCTCGATGTCCGCGGTGTCGGTGATGACCATCTGCAGGGCGGCCCGGACCAGGGGCTGGTCGTCGGTGAGCACGACACGGATGGTCATCTGGCTGCCGCCTTCGCTTCTGCCTCGGTTCCTGCCGGTACCGGGAGTCTGGCCGCTACGAGGAAACCGCCCCCCGGGCGCGGCCCCGCAGTGAAATTGCCGTGCAGCAGGGCGACCCGCTCCCGCATGCCGATCAGACCGTACCCGGTGTCCGTGCTGGTGCCGCCGCCGCTGCCTCGGTCCGAGACCTCGACGGTGAGCTCGTCATCGAGGTAGTCGAGGCGCACCCGGCAGGAATCGGCACCCGAATGCCGTACGGCGTTGGTCACCGACTCCTGGACGATCCGGAACGCCGCGAGGTCGATGTCGGCCGGCAGAGGGCGTCGCCTGCCCTGCCACCGCACCTCCACGCGGACCCCGGCGGCCGTGGTCGTCGCGGCGAGCTGTTCCACGTTCGCCAGGCCGGCGGCCGGTCGCAGGGGCGCAGGCGCGGGCGAACGGCCTTGGCCGGTGTGTTCCTCATCCTGGTCGGCCTGGCGCAGTGCGCCCAGCATCCTTCGCAGCCCGGACAGCGTCTCGCGGCCGGCCATCTCCACGGTGAGCATCGCCTCGCGGGCTCTGGCCGGCTGGGTCTCGATGACCCGGGCCGCGGCGCCGGCCTGCAAGGCGATGATGCCGATGCTGTGGGCGACCGTGTCGTGCATCTCGCGGGCGATGCGCAGCCGTTCGGCGGTGACGGCCTCGGCGGCGGCCCGGGCGTGCAACTCTGCGGTGTGGGCACGGGCCTGATGCGCCGAGTTGCCGATGAGCCAGGCGATGACCACGGTCAGGGCCATGAAGGGCTCGGGGGCGATCCCGGAGTCGTCGCCCGCGATAGACCGCAGGACGAGGTAGCCGGCGAGTGTGCCGAGCGCCGCGCCGGCCGCGGCGAGCGAGATCCGTCGAGGTCGGGTGGCTGCGATGTAGCAGAGGGCGATGTCCACGGCCAGGAACTGCGTGGGCGGAATCTCATCCTGACGCCAGGCCACCGTCGAGATGACCGTACCGACGATCACCAGGCCGTACGCCGCGGAGGTCCTGCGGCGTAGCACCGCGCTGCCGGCCATGACCAGTACGAAGGCGACGGCGAGCAGCGCCTGGGCTCCGGGCGAGTCGAGCCCGTCCCGGGGGTAGCTGAGCGAGTAATACCGTCGCGGTGGCATCACTACGTACTCGACGATGGGTTCCACTGCTGCCGTGTACCACGCCAGTGCCGTCCACAGGCCCGGCGGTAGGCGTTTGAGCAGCGGCAGCGGCAGCGGCGGTGAGGTGGACATGCCTTGATCGTAAGCACCTGCACCTGACGGCACATCTGACTGTGGCCGTACAACCAGGGTTGACACCCGTGCCCTCCGATCGTCATCGGTGGCCCGATTACGGGCGGGGTCGCCTACCGGCACCGTTGTCCCCGTGATCGAAGTCAACGAGCTCACGAAGCGATACGGCAGCACGACGGCCGTCAAAGGTCTGACCTTCACCGTGCGACCCGGCCAGGTGACTGGGTTTCTCGGTCCTAACGGCGCCGGCAAGAGCACCACGCTGCGGATGATACTCGGCTTGCATGAGCCCACCAGCGGCACCGTCACCGTCGACGGCCGTTCCGTTCGCGACCGCCCCCGCGGCCTGCGTCATGTCGGCTCCCTTCTCGACGCGCACGATGTGCACGGCGGGCGCAGCGCGGTGGCGCAGCTGTCTGCCCTGGCCCGCAGCAACCGCATTCCGCAGCGCCGGGTGGAGGAGGTGCTGCGGGAGGTCGGTCTCGCCGAGGTGGCCCGGCGCCGCATCGGCGGATTCTCGCTCGGCATGAAGCAGCGGCTCGGCATCGCTTCCGCCCTGCTCGGCGAACCACCGGTAATGCTCTTCGACGAGCCGCTCAACGGCCTCGACCCGGAAGGCGTGAAGTGGGTGCGTGACTTGTTCAGGCGGCTCGCCGCCGAGGGCCGCACGGTGTTCGTCTCCAGCCATCTCATGTCCGAGATGGAGCACACCGCCGACCAGCTGATTGTCATCGGCCGCGGCGAGCTGATCGCGGCGGAAAGCCTCACGGAGTTCTCCGCCCGTAGCACCCGGCAGAGCGTCACGGTGGGCACGTCCGCCGCAGCCGTCCTGAGAGACCTGCTGACGGCCGAGGGAGCAACCGTAAACACGGCGGGTGACCTGCTCACCGTGACCGGTGTGACCACAGTCCGGATCGGTGAGATCGCCATGGAGCACCGCATTCCGTTGCATCACCTCAGCGCCAAGTCCGCCTCATTGGAAGAGGCCTTCATGGAGCTCACCGCCGGCAGCGTGCAATACCTCGCAGGAGACCCCCAGTGACCACGACATACGCTTCGGCCAGTGAACTCGGGGCCGCCGAACCCCGCGCCCGCTTCCGCGACCTTGTGGCCGCCGAGTGGATCAGTTTTCGATCGCTGCGCTCGACGTGGATCGCGTACGGGGCCACCGCATTGGCCGTCATCGCGTTCAACGCGGGCACCGCCTACGACACCTACAACTACTGGCCGGCGCGGAGCCCGGCGGACCAAGCCGACTTCGTCCGCGCCGGAATTCCGTTGCAGGAGGCGTTCACGGCGAACGCCGCCGTGGTCATGATGCTCGCCCTCGGTGCCATCGGCGCCGTCGCGATCATCGGTGAGTACAGCACGGGCACCATCCGTACGACGTTCGCGGCCGTTCCGGCCCGCCGTTCGGTGATGGCCGCAAAAGCGGTGGTCGTCACGGCGGTCGCCACCGTCTTCGGCGCGATCGTCGCGGGGGCCTCGTTCGGCCTGACGCAGGCGATCCTCGGCGGCCGGGACGCAGGCATCTCGATCAGCTACCCGGGCGCCCTGCGTCTCGTAGTGGCGTCCGCCTTCCTGGCGCCCCTGTGCGCGCTCGCCGGCCTGGCCATCGGCGCCGTCATCAGGCACACCTCGGCCACCATGACCGCCTCGGTGGTGGTCATCCTCGTCCTGCCCATCGTCCTCACCGACGGCCGCCACTGGTCGGCGGTCGCCGGGCACGCCACGCTCTATCAGGCGTGGTCGCGGCTCGTCGAGGTCGGCTCCCGCCAGACCGACTTCCCGTGGACGACCGGTGGAGCCTGGACCGTCTACGCGGTGTGGGCGCTCACCGCAGCCGTGCTCGCCGTCACCAGCGCACAACGGCGCGACCAGTGAGAGGGCCGGTCGGCCAACTGCCGGGGTACGGACACCCCGGCCAAGGCGGCCGCGACCAGGATGACGAGTTGACGACCGTTATTCCTCATCGACGACATCGGGGTCACGCAGTGACCGCAGGCCACCCGGCAGGTCCGGGAGCTGGAAGGAGTACCGGCCGAGCATGTTGATGTGGTGTCGCACGAACGGCGAGAGGCGGGCCACGTCCTCGTCGCGGACATCGAAGCCGTCGGCCCGGAGCTGGGTGACGGCGGCATCCATGCAGCGGGTGTTGAAGAGCACCAGGGCGTTGAGGACAAGGCCGAGGGCGCCGATCTGGTCCTCCATGCCGTCCTGGTAGCGCTGGTAGAGCTGCCCGGCCTTGCCGTGGAAGATCTTCCGGGCGAGCGCATGGCGGCCCTCCTGGAGGTTGGCCTGCACCTTGATCTTCCGTCGGTAGGCCGGCTCGTCCGCCAGACGCAGGATGTGCAGGGTCTTGGAGATGCGCCCGTAGTGCGCAATGGCGTCGCCCAGCGGGGTGGGCCGGCCGTCACGCGACAGCATCCGGATCACGTCGTAGGCCCGCACGGCCCCGGTGTGGATCGAGCCGATGATCCGCAGAATGTCCTCCCAGTGCCGCTCGATCCGGACCAGGTCGACCCGGCCGCGGGCCGCGTCCTGGAACGCGCCGTAGTCGGCCGAGCGGTCGATGCGCCACATCTTCTGGTCCGGCAGGTCGGCGAACTGCGGCGCGTAGGTGAACCCCGCCAAGGTCAGGAGCCCGAAGACAATGTCGGAGTACGAGGCGGTATCCGTAACGATCATGTCGGGGCGTTTGCCGCCGTCGCGGTCGTAGAGGACGTCCAGCACGTACAGCGAGTCGCGCGGGGTGCCGGCCACCACCTTGCCGCCGAGTCCGGCCGCCTGGTCATTGATCAGTGTTCGCGCGAGTTCGCGGTGTAGAGAGACGGAGACACCAGGCTGGCAGACACACCGATCTCCGGGCGACGCGCGTGAGCCCGTACCTGGTGCCGTGAGCACGCGCCGGATGCGTGCGCCGGATGCGTGCGCCGACGGGTCGGCGTGCCAGACGCGGGCACGCGAGGGTGTCACCCGGCGGCCTTGTGGGGGAGCGCAGGATGTTGGGTCTCAGGAGGCGCCGGGTGTCTTGACGTGGCCGGCCGGGTGTCGGGACCTAGGTCGAAGGTCCGTCTCGTATTTCTGACTTCCGCGGGTCATGATCTCCGCATGGTCGATCTGCATCAACTGGCTGCGTTCTGTGCGATGTCCCTCCTCCTTTCCGCGATCCCGGGGCCCAGCGTGCTCTTCGTCATTGGGCGGGCGCTGACATACGGGCGCCGGGCGGCATTGGCCTCTGTGCTGGGCAACGCGCTGGGCGGCTACGTACTTGTCATCGCAGTTGCGCTGGGGGTCGGAGCCGTGGTGGAGCGATCAGTGTTGCTCTTCAATGCGGTCAAGCTGGCCGGTGCCGCCTATCTGGTCTTTCTGGGGGTGAAGGCGCTGCGCGCCGGCTGGGGAAGCCGATCACAGACGGCGATGCCAGAAGCATTGCCAGGTGCAGGTGGGCGCTCTGTGCGGGCAGGTTTCACGGTCGGAGTGACCAACCCCAAGAGCATCGTCTTCCTCACTGCGGTGCTGCCCCAGTTCGTCGACCGGGAAGCTGGTCAGGTCGTCACCCAGATGCTCCTTCTGGGTCTGGCCGGCGCCGTGCTGGCAGTGATCTCCGACGGCGTCTGGGGACTTGCCGCCTCCGCCGCGCGAACGTGGCTGTGCCGTTCTTCTCGCGGGATGTCGGTGCTCGGCGGAACAGGGGGACTTGCCATGATCGGGCTCGGCGCCGCGGTCGCCCTCACCGGACGCGCCGACTGAACCGGCCGTGGCAGGTCGGCGTCATCTCGATGGGGTTCAGCAGGCACTGTCCCTTGCTCAGTCCCGGCAAGTAGTGCCCACCTGGTCGAATGCCACGCGCAGCGCTACAGCGGTATGACCCTGCGGCGCTGTGCCAGGAGATGCACCTGGTCGCCGCCGTGGTCACCGTCACCGCGCCCGGGATCCCCGTCCTGATGCCCAGGCAAGCACTCGGAGCCGGCGACGGCCTGGTCCTGCGCCACCTCGGAGCGCTGGAGGGACCGCGGCTCTCCGGCTTCCGCGGCTTCGCGGCTTCTGCGGCTTCCGCAGCGAGGCACACGGTGTCACCACCGATCCCTGCACCGGCGACTTCCCGTTGGGGAGGGACTGCTGAGCCTGACCTACCGGGAGCGCCGCGCCGACGGGACGTGCTGATGACGTCGCGGGCTCTGATGACGGGCCTGAACGGCCGCAGGGCCGCCTTCGTCCACGAGCTGACGTCAGCCGTACCCGCCGGGGGGCTACCCTGCCGGAACTGCCCGACGTGGCTGGAGCGTGCGTGATGTCCTTGAACTGCCGGCAGCGCCCTCTCCCAGCGACGTCAGCGGGAGAAGCCAGATCCAACTGGCGTGTGCATGGCCAGGGCGAGATGACCGGCGAACGCGCCGACATATGCAGTACACGCGTATCGGGCCGGTCAGAGGGGCGGTTCTCAGGGTGTTGCGGACCTGGTCGGGCCGGGTGCGTCGTGCAGTAGCAGTTCGACCGCCGCGTCGAGGTAACCGTCCAGCCGGTCGTCCGTGCCGAGGGGGAGCAGACCGGGCAGCCGCACGGCCAGCTGGTTGTTCCCGATATGCGCTGTAAGCCCCAGAATGGCCCGCTGGACCGCCACCTCAGGCGGGAAGCCGACCTCCTCGAAAAGGCTCACCACGTAGGCCATGCGTCGTTCCATCACGCGCCGCGCGACGGGCGCGACGAGTTCGTGCCCGGCCGAGGCGAGCACGCTGACCGCCACGGGGTTGTGTTCGGCGTCCCTGCTCACACGGGTGAAGAGCATCCGCAGTCGGGCTGCCGGGTCAGGTTCGTCGGCCACGGCGGAGATGGTCGCCTCGGTGAAGCGCTGTTCCCACAGTGAGAGCGTTGCCTCGATGAGTGCCTCGCGGTTCGCGAAGTGCCAGTAGAAGCTGCCCTTGGTGGTGCCGAGCCGGGCCGCGAGCGGTTCCACCGCGACTGCGGCGACTCCGCCTTCGGCCAGGGCGGTCAGCGCGGCTTCCGTCCAGTCGGTCGCGGACAACCGTCGACGATACAAGTCGACCTACACCTACAACGGAGCCGGCAACCTCACCGAGGCCACCGACGCGAACGCCTCCACCGCGAAGGTCGACTACAACAGCGACGGAACGGTGAAGACCTCCACCGACCCGGGCAACACCACCAGCACCACCTACAACTACGACAACTCAACGCATCAGGTCACCTCGGTGGACCCGGCCGGCGGGACGCTGAAAGCCAAGTCGTACACCTATGACGCCTACGGCCGTCCGGCCACCGCCAAGGACGGGCGCGGCATCACCAGAACCTTCACCTACGACGACGGTGACCGGATCGGCAAGGTCGACTACTCCGACTCCACCCCGGACGTCTCCTACACCTACGACGCCTTCGGCCGCGTCAAGACCCGCACCGACGCCTCGGGAACCACGACCTACGGATACGACGACCTGGGCCGGCTGACCTCCCGCACCGCCACGTCCGGCGGAGGCACCCTCGCCTACCGGTACGACAAGAACGGCAACCAGGTCGCCCTCACCGACGCCCGCGGCACCACCGCCTACACCTACGACAACGCCAACAAGCTCACCCAGGTGACCACCAACACCCCCTCCACGTCGACGAAGATCGGCTTCAGCTACGACGACCGGGGCCGGCGCACCGACACCTACTACGGCACCAACGACGCCCGCACCCTCTTCAAGGCCCGCGTCCACCAGGACTACGACAAGTCCGGCCGCATCAACCGCGTCTGGGCAGACCAGGGCCCGGCCGACACCCCCACCCGGCAGTTCGACACCACCTACTGCCGCGCCATCGGCACCCCCGGAACCTGCTCCACGGCAAAAGGCGACGACCGGAGCCTGCTGCAGTGGAGTAAAGACAACCTGACGGGTAAGACGACCAGCTACAGCTACGACAGCGGCAACCGGCTGACGAAGGTCGCGACCTCGGGAGGTGGCAAGACGTACACCTACACCTACGACGCGCGCGGAAACCGCAAGACGTCCACCGACGGCACCACCACCCAGAACCTCGCCTACGACGCCGCCAACCAGATCACCACCCCCGGCTACACCTACGACGGCCAGGGCAACCTCACCACCACCCCCGCCCTGTCCGCGGCCACGTTCGACGCCGCCGGCCGCATGACCACCGCCAAGACCGGCAACGGCACCGGCAGCTACACCTACGCCGGCACCAACGCCAACGAACTGGTCCACCAGACCACCGACAAAGGCGAAAGCGTCGACTACGTCCACGGCCGCACCGACCAGTACGGCCTGCCCGTCATCGAACAGGTCAAGCTGAGCACCGGCACCGCCTACATCGAACACGACCCCACCACCGGCCAGCCCCTCGCCCTGCGCACCACCAACGGCTACGAGGCCTACTACATCGTCGACGGCCTCGGAAACCCGGTGCAGTTCATCAACCAGTCCACCGTCCAGTCCGGCGTGTACGAGTACGACCCCTACGGCGCCGCCCAGACCGTCAAGTCCGGTACGGCTGCCACCGAGAACCCCTACCGGTTCGTCGGCGGCACCTACGACCGCACCACCGGCTACCTCAAGTACGGCCAGCGCTGGTACGACCCCACCACCGGCCGCTTCACCACCCAAGACCCGATGACCTTCCTCGCCAACCCCGCACAGGGCAACCGCTACGCCTACGCCGGCGACGACCCCATCAACAACATCGACCCCAGCGGACGCTCCATCATCGACACTCTGCTCCTGGCGAAGGACCTCATAGAGCTGGGCACCGACGCGGCGAACGGCGACGGCGAAGCTCTGGAGGGAGACCTCGTCGGCACCGCAGCCGGCCTCGGCACTGAAGTCGCCTGCATGTTCGGTGCGGGGCTGCTCGGAGCCGCGACGGCAGGGGTGGGCGGCGCGATCGTCTCCGGCGGCTGTGCCGTGGTCGGCTCCTACGTGGGAGACCAGGCAAAAGACGCATATGTGAACTGAGGCCCCAGTGCCTCCATCGGTCAACGTGAAAGGAAGGCCCCGATGGATCTTGCCGCCCTGTGGTTCCCCAGCGGACCTACTGGAATCATCCTGCTGGTCATCGCTCTCATAGCGATATGTGTCGGAATTTACATGGGCAGAAGGGGGAAATAGCCGCCTGGGGGCGGCCAGCCGTCGACGCTTTCGACTAGACCCCAGGGCGCTTCACGGAGAGGCGCCCTGGGCCTTCTATGTGGCCACGGCAGCAGGCATGGGTGCGTCTCTTCGGCCATCCGCGTTCGGCAAGCGGAGCCGACGAGCCTCCGTCTCCGGTCACCTCCTGGGGGGGAGGGCTTTACCCGAGACTCGATCGCGGACCCGAGGGGCGGCCTCACCACTGGGTTACCTGCGGAGGCCGGTCGAAGGGGTTGGCTTTTGTTGCAGCGAGCGGAATGCCCGAAGTCGGTTTTTCGAAGAGGTCGCGGGCAAACGCTACCGAGAAGTCAAGATATCAAGGCCGACAAATGTGCGCAACAACTCTACAAATTACTGATCCGGATTAAGCCCACGGAACCCACTGGGCGCCCTCGTTCATGGCTTCGGTGAGAGCGCCAAGTCGGACTCCAAGGCTAGGAGGAATCGTGAAATTTGCCAAATCCGCTGTCATTGTTCTGATTCTCGGGCTAGGAGCCCTATGTGGTTGGTATATTGTTGATTAGTCTCCGCTTTCAGTGTCCCGTCCGTGAATGCTCCGAATGCTTCCGGTGAAATAGCGGGGAAATCATCGAGTGTCACCCGATAGGGCTCGCCTCGGCCGCTGCCGAACCTCCGACACCTGCTGGTGTGGGCCACCACCTCCGGCTGCACGACGAAACCGGAGCTCGTCGAGACCGGAGCTTGCTGCCGATGACGTACCCGCCCCAGCCCGAGCCGTTCGCCGCAGCGCTCGGGGAAGCGGCGCAGACGGCCGCGATAGTGATGACCATCACCGACGCGGTCCGCCGCGCCACCCAGAAGCGCCTCGCCAGCTGGGGAGGAGCTCGGCGGGGACACGGAGAAGATGGCTCCGGGCTGGTCGGCCGACCACTTGCGCGGCGTCCTCGGGCACGACGTCCCGGCCGAGCTGATGGCGGGGGCGGAGCGTGGACGTGGCCCTCGAAGAACGCCTCCTGCCCGGCCGACACGAACACCCGGTGCACTGCCTTGCCCGAGTAGGACAGGCGGAACGCGAACAGGCAGCAGGTCACCAGCTCACCGGCCAACCGCAGGGTCACGTCCCCGAAGTCGACCTCCGCCTCCGCCCCGGGCTTGTGGGTCTGCGGGACGAACGCTTCCACCACACCCCGACCGGCCTGGACCCGGATCTCCTCCCGCCGCGTGGCCACGTAACCGCGGACCATCTGGTACGAGATCTCATCCGCACCGTGCTAATCCAGCAGCCGCTCGAAGATCCGCTTCACCGTGTGCCGCTGCTTGCGTGGCGCGTCCAGGTCCGCCCGCAGCATCTGGTCGATCAACGGCTTGGTGGAAGTAGCTGCTGACGGGCTTGGACAGGTCGTGGGCGAGGGGGTTGAGCATGTCGTCGAGCCGGGCGAGGTGGAAGGGATGCCTTCGCCGAGGTGGCCGAGGAGGATCCTCAGCTGGGGCCTGCGGTCGAACGCGCCGGACAGGGCGAGGCGCAGGGCGTGCAGGGAGGTCTCGTAGTGCCATCCGTAGCCGGCGGTGGCGAGCATACGGCCGATGGACGGTTCCAGGCCCTGGTAGTAGGCGGGGCTTACTGGCGGACCAACTTGACGATGCGCCAGCTCGGCCCGCTGTGCGAGGTCCCAAAGCCCCTCTACGGCCACCTCCAGGCGGGGCCCTGGACCCTGACCACGGCCGCCGGTTGATCACAGGTGCCATCAAGGCGTACATCGACGCAGACCACCCCTGAATTCGACCCAGATCGTCGACCGTGGCCGCCGTGACGTCCAGTAGCCGGCTCCGGCCGGGAGGGGATCCGGAAGCAGCGGCCTCTGAGGCAGTGGCCCGGCCCCGCCGGAGCCGGCCGGTATCAGTCAGCGTGGGTGGTCAACACGGGCCGGCTGGTCACGGGCGCCGAATACCGTGCTTCTGGCGCGGGGTGCCGGCGGGCCGCCGCTATGGTCGGGGCAGTCCGCGCCGACAGGGCGTGCGCGGGTGAGGCCCGGTGACCAGAGCGCTCTGGCGGCAGTACCACCGGGCCGCCCCCACTACCCACTGCGAGCAAAGATCCCTCGCGCGGACCGGTCGGAGTTCTTCGATGACCTGCGAGCGACCACCCCAGCACGCGACCACACGCGACGGCGGCGGCACTACCCCCGGGTACGGGCACACGCCCGGGTGCGCTCAGGCCCACCGCGATGCCCACGCCGGGGACCCCGACGAGCAGCACACATGTGGTCGTCCTTTACGACCCCGGAGGGCGCCTCGGAGGGGACATCCCCCTCGACCGGGCGTTGCACGAGTGCACGATCAAAGCCGTGCTGGGATGGTCTGCCGACCCCGATCTGCGCCCCGCGGGCGTTGAGCAGATCGCGCTGCAGCTGACCGGAGCCGCCCACGCGGTCGCCGCCGACGTCCGGCACGCCGCCGAACAGCTCACCGACGGCCACACCGCCCGCATCCTCGCATGCGTTGTCCTCGCCGAAGCCGGACACCGCCTTGCGGCCGGCCCCCAGGGAACCGTGCGCTGCGCCCAGGGTTACGCCCGCCTGGTCCGTGTCCTCTACGAACATCTGGACCGCCTTACCGAGGCCGCACCCCGGCCGGTCAGGGCTCTGTGAGCAGGTGTCGCCAAGCGCACCTCCAGGTCGTCGCAGCCTCGGGTACCGCTAATGGCGTTGCCGGGCCTTGATCGACGCCTTGGCCGCGAGGGCGCCCGGTGCCGTTTGGACACCGTGTTGCGGGGGCTGGTGGGAGCCGTGGGCGGGGCTTGAGAGACTGCTGGGTATGGATATCGAGCGCAGGAACAATGTCGTTGTCACCGGCAACCCGCAGGGCCGGACCGTGGTGCTGGCCCACGGGTTCGGTTGTGACCAGAACATGTGGCGCCTCACGGTACCTGCCCTGGTCAGGGACTACCGGGTGGTCCTCTTCGACTATGTGGGCTCGGGCCGCTCGGACCTGTCCGCGTTCTCGGAAGACCGCTACGCCTCGCTGGACGGGTATGCCCGGGATGTACTGGACGTCTGTGCCGCGCTCGACCTGCGCGACGCGGTGTTCGTCGGCCACTCCGTCTCCGCAATGATCGGCGTGCTGGCCGCCAACACGGCCCCGGAGCGCATCGGCGCACTGGTGATGGTCGCTCCCTCTCCCCGTTACATCGATGACGAGGACTACCGCGGCGGGTTCAACGCCGAGGACATCGACGAGCTGCTGGAGTCTTTGGAGTCGAACTACCTGGGCTGGTCGGCGACGATGGCACCGGTGATCATGGGCAACGCGGAGCGGCCGGAACTCGGTGAGGAACTGACCAACAGCTTCTGCGCGACGGATCCTGGCATGGCGCGCGTCTTCGCCCGGACCACGTTCCTGTCGGATTCGCGAGACGACCTGAAAAAGGTGAGCGTGCCGACGCTGGTGCTGGACTGCACCCAGGACGTCATCGCTCCCCGTGAGGTCGGCGCCTTCGTCCATCAGGCGATCGAAGGCTCGACGCTGATCACGCTCAATGCAACCGGCCACTGCCCGCACATGTCCGCACCCGAAGCCACCAACGAAGCGATCACCGGCTTCCTGGCGGGCCTGCGCTGACCTGGCGCATCGGACAGCTGTCCGGTGCAACGGCGGCGGCGGGCCGCGGCGGCAGGACGGCGGGAGCCCCCGGGTCCCGTGCCGGTCGTCCACACTCCTGCGCGCCGCAGGGGTCCAACGTCGCCGCGGCCGGTCCAGGGGGACCGACTGCTGGACAGCAAGTTCCGATCTACGTCCGGCGGGCACCCTCCGGCCTATCACCTGCGCGGCCAGGGGACGTCCTCGGTGAGGTGGGCCAGATGCGGGGCGACGGTGCTGGTGATCATCCGGGTCAGCCGGCCCGGGCGGCCGTCTCGGCTGTGTGCTCGGTAGCTCCGTGGGCTCCGGCGAGGACATCGAGCGGCAGGGTCAGAGGCCTGGGCCGGACACCGTACTTGCCGCTCTGCTGCAGGCGGGTACGGTGCCCGGCGGTGGTTCCTGTCAGGGGGTGGTGGTTACCACTGGCCGGTGAGGGGGATGTCGGTGGGGTCACCGAAGCGGCCGCTGTAGAGGACGGTGTCGGAGTCCTTGGCCGCGCCGTAGAAGCTGGATTCGGCCGGGCATGGATGCCGACCTTGTCCGTGCCGTCGCCGTTCCAGTCGCCCTTGATCGGTATCTCGTTCGGGTTGCCGAACTTCACCTGGTGGTCAACGTTGGCCTGGGTGTTGGAGTCACTGAGGTAGAACGTGGCGTTCGAGGGGCGGTAGTACCCGACGGTGTCGGTACCGTGGCCGTTCCAGTCGCCGGCCATCGGGACGTCGTCCTTACCATTGAGCGCACCCGGGGT
This sequence comes from Streptomyces sp. CB00455, assembly GCF_001905445.1. Classification (GTDB taxonomy): domain Bacteria; phylum Actinomycetota; class Actinomycetes; order Streptomycetales; family Streptomycetaceae; genus Streptomyces. Next base: position 405,186 of record NZ_LIVQ01000007.1, read on the forward strand.
CGTGGTGCGCACCACCCTCCGCCCGGGCCGCGCGATGTACGACGTTTCGGTCACCAGTATGCCGCGACGCCCGAGCAACTCCTCGTGCCGCTCTCACGGGGTAATCGCAGTGTTGCTGCATTCCTTGTGCTGTGAAGCCACCAGCATGCAAAGGGGTGCGCCGGTGATCCGGTTGGGTTTGGATCCCACGGTGGTGCCTGGTGTGCTTGCAGGGGCAATCAGGGCGGGTCAGGCCGGCGGGGAGATCATCCGCTCGGTGCCGAGGCTGTTCATGCGGGTGTCCTGGTACATGGTGGTTTCGCCGTCGGTCCAGCGGATCATGAGGTCGTTGGTTAGGCCGTCACTGGTGAACTGCCCGGTGGTCATGATCACGCTGTGGGTCCACGTCTTGTTGGGGCCGTGGATGCGCTGCTCGCCACCGAGGCCGCCGGTGGTGGTGCCGACGTAGTTGTCGAGCTCGCCGCTGGACCAGCGGACCATGAGGTCCCACTTCTGGTTGCCGGCGAACTGCCCGGACGTCAGCAGCGTGGCGTCCTTCCAGGTGCTGTTGGGGTCCTTGAGCTTGTATTCCTGGCCCAGGCTGCCGGCGCCCACGTTGGTGAACAGGCTGAGCTCGCCGTCGGACCAGCGCACCATCAGGTCGGTCACGTAGGTGGCGGCGTTGAAGCGACCGGCGGCTATCTGGGTGGCGTGGCTCCAGATGGACCCTGAGGGAGCCATTTCGACGCCGGCGCCAAGGCCGTTGGAGCCGACATCGCCGTGCAGGGTCATCCTGCCGTCGTCCCAGCGGACCATGAGATCGAACTGGTTGGAGCCGGTGAAGTCGCCGGCGGTTATGGTTGCGACCGGCTTCCAGCCTGCGTTGGGCGCTAGGAGCTGCCGTTCGGGGCGGAAGCCGCCGTTGCCGTCACCGGGGTAGAGCGTGACTTCGCCGTCGGTCCAGATGACGAGCAGATCGCTGTGACCTGTGCCGGAGAAGTCTCCGGCGGAAATCTGCTTGGCGTGCTTCCAGGTGTCGCCGCTGCCTGGTAGGACGGGGCCGTCCGTCGGAGGCTGGTAGGTACTGCGATGGACATTCTCCGGTCCGATGCCGTTGTTGGCGTCGTTGTAAAGGTCCTGGGCATCCTTGCCGTAGAGCGGCGAGTACGAGATCCAGTCGACGTTGGCGTCGTTGCCGCCGCCGTTGTATCCGCCGATGTTGCCGACGACCTGGCCGGTGCGGGCAGCCGCGTTGTATCCCTTGATCCACGGGCTGCCGGAGACGCCGCCGTAGTAGCCGCCGCACTCCATCTGCATCTGCCGGAACCCGTACAGCCGACGGGTCGGCACATCACAGCGGATGGCCTTGTGCTGGCTGTTGTCGCTGGCTTGGGCCGGGTAGCCGACGACCGTCACGTTGTGGTCGTACGACGTCGAGGTGGTGAAAGTGAGGGCGCCGACGACGTCCTCAACCGCGCCCTTGCCATTTGGGGCGACGGTGACGAAGGCGAAGTCCAGGTCCGACTCGGCAGCCTTCGTTTGGCCCCTGGTGGGGTAACGGTCGTCCTTATAGACATCGCCGACCGCGAAGAGTCCCCACGGCTGGTTGGCCGGGATCTTGAGGAACTGGTACTGCGGCACGAAGACACGGTGCTTGGCCGCGTTAAGGCCGTTCGCACAGTGACCCGCGGTTAGCACCAGGCTCTTTCCCTTGCTTCGCACGACGCTGCCGGTGCAGTAAGTGGCGTTTCCACCGACCGGTGTGCCGTCGAAGAAGAACGTCCCCACCATCGGGAGGCCGTCGAAATGCGCGGCGTGGGGCGTGTCCGCCCGTGCAGCGCCTGTCGAGTCGGGTGCTGATGGAGCTTTGGTGGGCCCGGCGCCGCGGGCGGCGTCGATGGGCTTGGCCTGGGCCATCCGCTCAGCCGTCCAGTACTGCTCGTCCGCGGTTGAGGCCGGTGAAGCAGGGGGTGATTTGGGGGTGGACGCGGAGGGAGAGGGGGGAGCGGATACCGGTGGTGCGGCCGGAAGGGGAAGCTGCGAGGCCGAGGCCGAGGGCGAGGGCGTGGAGCGGGGTAAGCCCGAAGGGCTGCTCGGTGTGGAGGATGAGGCCGAGGGTGAGGGTGAGGGGAGCCTCGTGCCGACCGGAGAGGGAGCGGCCGACGCCGCCAGGGCGGCGGGGGCGGTAAGCAGCACGGTGCTGGCGCCGAGCGCGAGTGCGGTCAACCATTTTGATCTCAATGACTTGCTTCCTGAGTGATGACGCCTGGCATCGCAGTGTGTTGGTGCGTCAGTTCGACGAAGAGGGCAGAGTAGGCAGTGGTGTGAAAGATCGTCAACGAATCCAGAAAGGCGACAAATGAAGCGATTACGGGCATGGATCGGCGCGGCAATCCTGACGATTCCGCTGTTCATGTCACTCGGAGCGGAGGGCGTGCAGGCCGCTCCGCTTACAGATGTGCCACTGCCGCTTCCAAGTGGCGCCGACCAGTCGGTTCGGCCTGGAGAGCAGGTCAGTGTCTCCGTGGGCCTGCAGGACGCCGCCGGCGACGGCGACAGGGTCTTCTCCGAAGCATTCACGGCCGATGGCCGGATGAGGATGAACGCTCCACACGTCACCGCGGTCATGACGATCTCCTGCACCGCTGCGCCCGGGTCCTACGAGGTGCGCATCGGATCAGGCGGGGACCGGAACCCCTCCGAGGTCACGCGGCTCTGGGGAAGCGTCCGGGTGGCTCCGGCTGAAGAGACGGAGCGCGTGGCGTGCGCGAGACGGGTCTCCGAGCTGCCGCCCGAGCCCCAGGAGGAGCACTGGCCCGCGGATGTGGAGTGGCCCGCGACCCCTTGGGACGTGCGGTCGGTGCGGGCCGGCGGCGAGATGACGGCCACCGACGGCCTGGGGATGGGCGGCGACGGAGGCGTCACGTTGACCTCGTCGGCGTTCACGCGACCAGTGGTCATGTACGGAGCGAAGAAGGTCTCCGCCGTCGTCCGTATCAGGTGCGACGCAAAGCCGGGTCTGTACAAGGTGGTCTGGCGAGAGAAGGGGATGCCGTCAAAGGTCTGGGCCCGGCTGCGGGTGGAACCCGCGGCCCCTGACTGCCATGACCCTGCCCCTACGCTGACCGACCTGGGCAAGCGCCCGGCTTCCTGGCTGGCGGCAGGCATCTGTGCTGCCGCGCTTGCCGTAGGGGCGTATGCCCTGAAGCGGAGGCGGCGCGCCCATCCTCTTTCGTGATTGTGTAGCTGCGGTATCGCGCGCTTCGGAAACGAGTGGTAGGTGCGGTGCACGAGTCGGGTGCGCGTTCCGGTTATTCCTGCCAAGCCATGAGAAGGGGGCACGGTTCTTTTTCTGGGAGCAGTCGAGTCGGCGATTTAAGTGCGTCGTTCACCGTGGCTGAAACGATTCCACAAATGACTTGAACCCCAGACCCGGGCCGGTCGGGCTGCTTGGATGCTCAAACTGACCTCGGGACATGGGCAAAGCCGTTGCCAAACGGTTCATTTGTTGTCTGGCAGCTCCTCCCTGAAGCTGTCGACCGACGGAGGCGTCCAATCGCAGAGGGCCGGAGGCGCCCCTGTGCCTTTGTCAAGCTCGTCAGGTGGGCGTCGTCGGCGGGTCGTTGGCGGGCCAGGTTTGTCGAGCACCGGATCGCCGGCCTGGGCGACATGCCGCGCAGCCGCGCCAGCGGACACCGGCGACCATGCGAATCGACGCCCTGCCCACGGTGGGTCGGTCCTTTCCAAGAGACCGGGGTCTGCGGTGACAGCACCTACTGCATTGCCAGTGTCGTGCGCATCTCAGGCAAGAACCTGCACGTGTCCGCCGATCACGCTGGTACGCAGCCATGTGAGTCCGAGGAGCCCGCCTTCGTCCCGCAACCACCGCCACAGCGGGACGTGATCGCGCAGGATTCGATAACGGCGCTATGCCACAGGACCTCCCTTTCACCGGGGAGGCAAAGGAGAGGATGGTGGCTTCGGCCATGTCGGAGATGCCGGAACCAGACCGGGCGCAGAACTTCGAGCCCGGCACCCCGCCGGGGGGCAGCCTGTCGACGTACTCGTCCTGGCCAGGGCAAAATGGCTCGGCCCTGAACCCCGATGGACCGCGGCCGGGACCCGTTCCGGCGCCGGCCGGAACGGAGTACCACGAGCAGGCCAGGAATGGTCGGCAACGGTGGCCGCGGCGGCTCGGCGAGGCCCTTGCGGTGTTCGGGCTGCTGGTCGCAGGGTTCGTCGTGGCTATCGGGGTCAGCATGCAGGTGGCCGCGGTCGTGGGCCTGGACCTCGCCCCTGATGGCAGCACCCGACTGCTGGTCAACCCCTTGGCCGACGAAGCCGTGGGGCTGTTCGCGCTGGCGACCGGTATACCAGCGGTGCTGCTGGCCGCGCGGTGGTGCGGCGACCGTCCGGCGGGGACAGTGGCGGCGGTGACGGGTGGGGTGCGGTGGGCTTGGTTCGGGATCTGTGCCGGCGTGGCCTTCCCTCTGATGGCCCTGGAATTGGGCGTTCTGGCGCTGTGGAGCTGGATGGAGGAGGGAGACGAGGTTTTCGAGGGGGACGCCCCAGGGCTCGGCAGGTTTCTGTTCGGGCTGGTACTCCTCGCCGTGCTCATCTCGTTCCAGGCTGCCGCGGAGGAGTTCTTCTTCCGGGGCTGGATCGTGCAGTTCTTCGGCGGGTTCCTGCGCTCCCCGTGGCCGGGGGTGTGCATTGCCTCGGTGTTTTTTGCCCTGGCCCACGGGTTCGGCAGTTGGAGCGGCTTCTTTCTCCTGCTGTACTCGGCGCTGTGGTGGGGGTGGCTCGTCATCCGGACCGGCGGGCTTGAGGCCGTGATCGCCATGCACGCGGCCAACAACATCTTGTCCTATGGGCTGGCGCTGGCGCTGGGGCAGTTGGCAGAGACGGGCACCGCGGCGGACGCGCCTTGGGAGGCACTGATCCTGGAGCTGGTGAGCGCGCCGGCATACTGCCTGCTGGTGGCACGGCTGAGCAGTGCCCGTGGTGTCGCTTCGCGCCGACCAGAGGGCCTCGGCCCCCGCGGCGGTCGTGCAAGCTGACGGCTGCCCCGCCCGCCAGGCACTTGTCCGCCCTTGTCGCGGCTCCGGCGAGTACTCAGACGGCATGGAAGGGGCGCAGTGCTCCTGTCAGAAACCGGAGAACACGGCGCGGCGTTTCAAGCCATCTCTCGATTCGCCGAGGAGCGGAAATCCGCTCGTCCTCCGGAGTAAGCCGCTGATAGCAACCACCGGCGCGGGCGGAACGAAGAAATCCACGAGCTGAGGGCCGCGTCCGAAATGCGCCGTGTGACTTGAGTCACGCCGATATGGGCAAGATCAGACTGGTGCGTTACGTTCGCAATGAACGCATCAAGTTGACCCGGACCAGGTCGACCTGACGCGGTTAAAGTCAACTTGCACGGGGGGGGGGAGTCAGACGCGGTTCGGGGCCGAAAGTGTCCAAGCCGACGGCTCCACGAACAGGCGCCTGATCTCCGCACCCCTTTGTGCATAACGCAAAGGAAGAATACGTGAAGCGCAATACGTTACGCATCGGGGGCGTCGCAGTACTCGCGGCACTTGCTCTGGGCCTCGGCGGCACTGCCGCTCAGGCGAGCACGGCTCCCTCTGTCACCCCTGCCCCCACCATCTCGGTGACCACGCCGGAGCAGCAGCAGGCGGTCCAGTCGCTGGCCGCCGCCCTACTGAATTCCCCCGTCGAGTACACCGCGGCCGAGCGCGCCGAGCTGCAGTCGATCGCGAACGGCGAGGCCGCTACCGCCGGCAAGTTCGACGGGCTTGTCAAGCTGCTCAAGAAGGTCCCCGGCTTCGCCAAGGCCGTCGGCGGAAAGTTCAGCGAATTCCAGGCCTGGTACAACGGCCTCTCTTGGTATTGGAAGGCTCCGCTGGCTGCCATGAACGCCGCCAACAACCTCTACACCATCTGGGAAATGTTCCACTGACAAACAAACTGATCTCTCATTGATCGGTTGCAGCACGCCTCTTGCGGCATCCCATCCGCGAACCCGAGAGGACATGCGACGTTGAACACCTCTTCAGCCGTGCCGCACGCCGGCGAAAGGGAGCAGAAGCCAGGTTGGTTCGTGACTGCGGCGCTCATCGGCGCACTGTCCCTGCTGCTCCGCCTCACTGACACCTGGTCCTGGTGGGCCTTCCTCTGGGCTCCATTGCTCGGCCTTGCCATCGGCTCCGCGACGTACGAGTGGCGGCTGACAGCCCGCAGCCGGTGGCGTATGCCCCCCATGGAGTGGGTGCTGCTGATCGTCGCGCACCTTGGCCTGGGCACATCACTGGCGGTTGTAGGCGGCTTCCTGCACCGCTGATCACGGACTGCCCCCGACGAATACTCCCAAGAATTGCTCCGCCACCTTGCTATGCCCGGGGAAGACGATGTTCTCGGCGAGTCGCAGCAGTAGGCAGGCCAGCTCCGGAGTGGCCGGCGTGCGGCCGGAGGCGTAGTTCCCGCCGCCCATCTGCAGAGCGAGGAGGTAGTCGAAAGCGCGGTCAACTTCCTCCGGAGTGAGCGGGGTGCGGCCTGGTATCAGGTACGGCATGGAGGTCTCCTCAACTGTCAGCCGCCGTGGGCATCACGGCGACCCCCTGAGGTTGAAGGAATCCGCCTGTGGACAGCGGCCCGAGATTTCTCCTCCCCTCGGAAATGGACAGACCCTGCGGACAAGGGGCCTTACCGGACCCCCTTGACCAGCGCCCCACTCGACGCTGGCTCCCCCCGCTGCCCCCCTTGACCAGGTCGACCGCACGGCCGCGAACGCCGCATCTCCCCTTGACCTGCCCTGCGACGGGCGACCGTCAGACAACGGTCAAGGGGTCCCCCTGCACGCTCTCCCTCCTCGGCCCCGGTGTGGGGCGGTGAATGACGAGAAGGAGACACGACGATGGCGACGATCCACTGCCACCCGGCAGACGGCACCCGGCCGCCGGCCCCGCCGGGCGCCGGGCTGGACGCGGGCAAGCCCTGCACTGGTTGGGCAAGCGGAAGTGGGCTCCTTGAGGGGGCACTTCAGTTCCTCCTTGGGGCACGCGAATCAGCGTGAAGACTACGACGTCACACCCCTCTTCTCCCCTCTTGTTGTCCGTGTGGGAGGAGATCATCGGGTTCCAGGGGGGCCCGGCGCCCTCCCGGACCAGGCAGGTTCGGCTTGCGGCCGACCGGTGCAGCTGGTCGCGTACGGCGAAGGGGCGGGGCTGATGGCAGGCAAGCGGCTGACGAATCCGGCGGGATCCTCGAATGACTTGCGGGGCGATGTGCTGCGCGTGCTGGGGGTGCTGAAGGTGGCTACGGCCGATCAGATCCAGCGGATCGCTGCACCGCACCTGACCTACCGGCACACCATGAAGGCGACCGCCTCCGAGCGCAAGACTGCCCGTACCGCCTCGCACGCGGGTGCGCTCTCCGATCTGCGCAAGCATGGTCTCGCCGAGAACGGCGGCACCACCCGGGTGGGGGAGACGCTGCGCAACCTGACCACCAAGGGCCTGGAAGCCGCCTCCTACGAGCTCGGACGCCCGCTCACGGAGATGGGCTCCACCGCTCGCGGTGCGGGCTCCAGCGGGGCCACCCACCCCATGGCCGTCAACGAGACCGTCATCGCCATGCTCCGCCCCAAGCCCGACCTCCGGCTGCTCACCGGGGAGCCGGCCGAAGCCAAGGCGGCCGCGCAGGCCGCCGTCGACGCCCCGGCCGGTATCGGCGCGATCGCCTCGTACGCGACGGAGGTCCCGCTGCCCGCTACCGGCACGTGGGGTGCGCCGGGCAAGGGCGGCGCCCAGGCCGACATCGCCGGCAAGGTCATCCGAGCCTCTCTGCGGACAGCGTCCACGATCATCAAGCGGCAGGGCGGCGAGATCCGCAGCTACGACGGTGACCGCGTCATGGGAATCTTCATCGGGAATTCGAAGAACTCGGATGTCGCGAAGGTCGGGCTCCAGATCCACTACGCGATCGACGAGATCGTCAAGTCAGCCCTGTACGCCGAGCTGCCGGAACTGAAGAGCGGCGGTTTCGTCCCGGAGATGTGTGTGGGCATCGCGTCAGGCGAAGCGTTCATCGCTCGTGCCGGTGTCCGGGACAGCAGCGACCTCGTCTCGATCGGCCGAGCTCCGAACGTGGCCGCCAAACTCAGCGACATCCGCGAGCCGGGCTACGGATACAGGACGTACATCACCGCCGACGTCTACGGGTGGCTCAACGAGGACTCCAAGCTCTGCAAAGGGGTGGACATGTGGAACTCCTACAGGCCCCAGATCGGTGGTGAATGGATGACGATCTACCGCTCCAGCTACTGGTGGTCCGTATGACCGCGCCCTCCGAGGCGGTGGACACCGCCTGGCGGATCCACGGCGCGCTCGGAGACTGGACGGCCCGGGTCGATGCCAAGGCGTCCTTCGCCCTTACCCTCGAATCCGCCGCCACGGCCGGGATCATCGCGCTGTCGGCAGACGACCGCCTGTTCGCTGATCTTCACGGCTGGAGCGCCCGTGTGCCGCTGTGGATCGGCACAGTCATCATCCTGGTCGGCGGAGTCTGGGCCATGTTGGTGGTCGTCCCCCGGCTCCGCTCGTCGAAGGACCTCGAAGCGGAAGCACCCAACCACTTCATCTACTTCGGGCACCTCCGGCACCGCGAGGTCACGGAACTGGCGACGGCCCTGCAGCACACCGACGTCCTGCCGGTGCTCAGCCAGCAGCTCATCAAGATGAGCGAGATCGCCTGGCGCAAGCACCGCTACGTGCAGTGCTCCTTCGTCTGCTTCGGCGTGGGAGCGTTCATCGTCTTCATCGCGGGCGTCATCGCCTGACTGCGCCACAACGACGGGCCGCGCGGAATTCGTGCGGCCCGTCGACGTGGGCCTTGAGGTTGACCGACTGAGGCGCGTGCGCGGCCCACGCGATTCCACGGTCGTCCGGCGGGATGTCCTCCGGTTCACTGTCAGCATCGGCTCGCGAACGACCACGTCATGCGGCTATGTCGTCTACGTGCCGGGAAATTCCGAGGTTGCTCGCCGCCGGGCCGCTTACGCTGAGTCTCGTGTCTGCACCGAAACTCCACCACTATGTGCCTCAGAGCTACCTGGCACGATTCGGGCGAGGCGACATGGTCAGGGTGAGGCGCCGATGCCCGCCGAAGACGCACCTCGCCAACGTCAAGAACGTCGCAGCCGAGACCGGCTTCTACACGATGACCGACGAGAACGGCATGCCCTCCACGGCCATCGAGCATGAGCTCAGCCGCCTGGAGGCGCAGGGCCTTGACGCCCTGCGCCGAATAGACGAGACGGGCATGCCTCCGGCCGTCGGTACCGACGACCGCGAGCTCCTCTGCCTCTACCTGGCTGTGCAGATGGCCCGGACCCCGCGGCAGCGCACGGGCCCGCTCTTCGGACGCAACGTCACCGCCTACGCGAACGGACGCGAGGTGGACCTGGCGCTGATGACCAAGTACCTCACACACAAGCATCTCGGTCACCCACCACGGGCGGCCGAAGCCCAAGGCGCCTGGGACTACTACCACGGTGCGCGAGCGATGAACGACGGCAACGACACCACTCACGACGAAGCGGTTGCCGTGACGCTCGGCTCCGTCCGGGTGTGCCTCCCGCAGTACCGCGCTCGGCACTGGCGACTCGAGACCAGCCGCAAGCCGAACTTCCTCACCTCCGACGCCCCGCTCGTACTCTGGCGCCCGGAAACCCGGAGTGACACCTACCAAGGGTTCGGCCTAGAGGGCGCTCATGAGATTAGGTTCCCGGTCAGTCCCACGGCCCAGCTCGTGCTCATCCCCGGCCAAGGCACCTCCGCGGAAGAGGTCAAGCTCAGCCGAGTGATCAGTTGCAACCAGGACCTCACGGACAGCTGCGAGCAGGTCATCGTTGGGCACCCGGACCGGCACACCGCGCTCGACAAGGTCCAACTGAGCAGGCGGGGGCCCACGCTGCGCTTCAACACGGCCCCCGGCATCCGGAAGAAGTCCGACGGCACGGAAGAGCCCATGGGCGACATCCTGCACATGTACACCACCCGTCGCTGAGACCTTTGGTGGGCCGGGCCGGCCCACCACTGCGCGGGTCCACCGGCGGAGCCGCCGCGCCGCGCCACTCGATCGCGAGCCCTGGAACCTACTGACACTCGACTAAGCCCAGCGCATTCCGATCGAGGAGAGTTGCTCCATCCGCTCCGGGGACAGCGTGGCGGCCCGGCGGCGCTGGTTGTCGACCCACGTCCCGAGTTTCAGCGGGACGTCCCGCTGGGCCTGGCCGTCGCCGCCGAGGGTGATGGTCTCGACGTGCTTGCGGGGCACCGTGAGGTGGCCCTCGCGGGCGAAGTACTGGGCTGCGGCGACGTAGTGCATCCCGATATCTCGACGCTGGCGAGTACAGCGTGAGCGCCTGTGGTCCCCATGAGCTGGCTCTTGGTGCTAACCCGTAGCCAGGATGGATGGGAGGTGCCCACAGGCTCAGCAGCCATGCGCAGAGTTCACCCTTGAGTGCAGACAAGATGAGCCAGTCGGATCGAGTTTCGAAAGGGAGACATCGATGGATGCCCAAAAAGACAGGGTGGGGGAGCGGAGCGGACCCCATGTTGGACGACTCTCGGCATGAGCATGAGCATGAGCATGAACGGGTGGCTTGGCGATGCTCACGGTGGAGATGTACCGGGCAGGTCCTGGGCGCTTGAGAATTCTTCAGGTCCAGATGAGCTCGTAGCTCACGCTTCAGCTCCGCAGAACATGCGGCGGTACGCCTCTCCGCTCCTTTGGGCTCGTCAGCAGCCCACGATCTCGTTGGCACAGCCCTGCACCTTCGTGGGGTCGAGGGTGTTGAGCTCCCAGACGATAAGGCCCATGGGGTCGCCGGACGCTGGTGCGGCTGTCATCGTGACGGGCGGGCCGGCGGGGAAGGTGATGCGTGCCGGGAGCTTGCGCGCGGTACCCGCGCAGGTGACGTCGACTTGTTTCTTCGAAGCTTCCCGGGTGATGGAGACCGTCACCTTACGCACGTCCGTGCTGTCGCAGACGATATCGAGACGGTAGGGCTTCTCGCCGCTCGTCTCCAGTTTCTCGTTCATGCCCGAACCGACGTGGGGAGAACCGAACCGCACACGTTGCGCTGAGGCGTGATCGTCCTTCAGGGCCGCTTGGGCACTTTGCAGGGCGTCGTCCGGCTCCGACACCGCCTCGGGGGCTGGGTCAACCCCCTGCCCGGTGCATCCGGCGAGAGCGGTGGCGACAGCCAGGAGGACGAGGAGCTTCGGTATGCGCACGGCGGTGTCCTTGGTTCGTGCAGTGGGGGGGCTCCGGTCCAGGCGAAGCCCCCACCGTCAGGAGGATTTAGTGGCTACGTCGGTACAGCTCTGGTCCACACACGTTGGCACAGGGGTCGTCCGGACGGACAGCGCCGTTTGCCGCGGCCGCGAAGCCTGCTGCGGCTGTCGGGCGCGTAGTCGTTCACTGCCTGGTTGTAGACGCGGATGATGTCCGCGTCGAACTGGGAGGAGTAGGACTCGTCGTCGATGGTGCCGCCTGTCTTCCATCCACCGATGACGCCGATCGCGTCTCCGCGCTTGCCGTCGAAGTTGCGAAGGAGGGGGCCGCCAGACACACCGCCGGCGTAGCCCGTGGAGGCGATTTTCAGCGAACTGGGATGTAGATGACGTCCGCGGCGACCTCTTGGGATTGTCTGCCGCCGGCGGAAACTCAGATGATCTGATCGCACCATCCGGTTAGGGTCGGGCAGTGCCCAAGCTGAAGCGGCTGCATGCCGGCCATGCCCCGGCGGTCCTGGCCTTCGAGCTGGCGAACCGCGCCTACTTCGCTGCCTCGGTCCCCGACCGCGGCAAGGACTTCTTCGACAGGTTCACCGACCGGTACAGCGCCCTGCTGACCGAGCAGGGAGCCGGCATCTGCGCCTTCTACGTGCTCGTTGCCGAGGACGGCTCGGTTCTGGGCCGGTTCAACCTGTACGACCTCGAGAACGGCACTGCTGAGGTCGGTTACCGGGTCGCGCAGCACGTCGCCGGCCGCGGCGTGGCGACCGCGACCGTCCGGGAACTGTGCCGGCTGGCGGTGGCACGGCACGGGTTGCGCACCCTTTGGGCGGGCACCTCCCACGAGAATGTCGCGTCCCAGAGGGTACTGATCAAGGCCGGGTTTGTCCTGGTTGACCCGGTCGACCCGGCCGATCTCGGTGGTAAGACAGGCCCGCGGTATCAGCGCGACTTGATACTGCAGCGGTAGACCGTGCTCCTGCTGGTGGACTGACTGCGGGAAGGCTGCGGCTACCGCTCGCTTAGGCGTTCGAGTTCTTGATGGGCCGGATAGCGGGCCGGTTCGCGCGGGTGGAGAGTGAACACGCCCGCCATCCCGCCCCGGTCGGGCCGATCCCGCTCACCTGCCACGAGACCTAGAAGGCTGATGAAGATCTTGATGGGGGGCTGTCCGGCCGGAGTCCGGGCAGGCCCTCGTGCTCAGGTGCCGGCTGGGGCGAGGTGCCAGGTGCCGTTGGTGTGGGTGAGTCCGAGGTTGATCAGTCGGCGGAGGTTGAGGGGCGGCTGCTCGAGTGTGGAGCCAGGTGTCGTTTTTGATGGTGCCGATGTATCGGAGCCTGCGGTTGCCTGGGTGGACGATCCAGGCGACTGCGCGTTCGACGGGGGCCCCAAGCGGCGGTAGTCGGCTTGCCAGTCGGGGTCGGTGGCGGCCTGCTGGCGGGCGGCCGCCTGCTGGTCTGGTGGGGGCGGATGGTCAGGACCCGGCCCGCTGCGGCCTTGGTGCACCGCTCGCGCAGGGGGCATCCGGTGCACAGGCCCTTGAAGGTGGCTCTGCGCTGATGGTGCTGGCCGCCGGGACCGGAGAGCGTGACGTTGTGCCCTTGGGGGCAGGTCACGGTCGCCGAGGCGGTGTCGATGGCGAAGTCGTCGAGGGTGAAACCGCCGGGAACGGCCGCCCGCAGTGGGGCAGGCTTGAGGAACAGCCGGTGCCCGGCCCGCTCGGCAGGCGTCGCCGGTGGAGTAGGCGGTGTCGCCGAAGGCGTGAACCGGCTGTTTCTTCGTCGTCGAGCAGGTCCAGGCCAACGGCCGCCTCTTGATTTTCGGCCCCTGAGCCGGGACGCAGCGCGACGGCGGTGAACAGGCCGGTCTCGGGCTCGACTACGAGGTGTGCCTTGTATCCGTCCTGCTGATGATTGCTAGGCCGTTTCCTTCGGATCATCTGATCGTTGGTTGATGTGTGTCGTTGACTGACGCGCAGTGGGCGCGGGTCGAGCCGTTGCTACCGGAGCGGACACCGAGGCGGGGCGGGCGATGGCGGGATCACCGGCAGGTGATCGACGCGATCGCCTTCAAGTACCGCACCGGCACTCCGTGGATGGACCTGCCCGAGCACTTCGGCTCATGGAAGGGCGCCCACAACCGCCTGCGCATGTGGGCCGCGGACGGCACCTGGGCAAAGGTCTTCACCGCGCTGATCGCCCAGGCCGACATCGAAGGGGACCTCGACTGGGTCGTCGCCGTCGATTCCACCATCGTCCGGGCTCATCAGCACGCCGCCGGGGCCCGTCAAAAGGGGTTCCGGCCGGCGACCCGCCGACCATGCCCTCGGACGGTCCCGCGGCGGACTGACCACGAAAATCCATCTGGCCGCCGACAGCCGTTGCCGACCGTCGGCGCGGGATCCGGGCGGTGATCCCACAGCCCTCCGACCAGGCCGCCAACCGCAAGCGTCTCGGCAGCCGCGGCGGCAGGCCACCGGCCTTCGACCGCGAGGCCTACAAGCAACGGAACACCGTCGAACGCTGCATCAACAAGCTCAAGCAATGGCGCGGCCTGGCCACTCGCTACGACAAGACCGCCACCATCTACCTCGCCGGACTCCACCTCGCCGCCATCTTCATCTGGTCAGCGAGATGATCCAAAGGAAACGGCCTAGCCGCCCCGCCCCCGTTACCCCATCGAGTGTGCTTGCACGGCATCTCGCCGCAGGTGCTGGGAGGCCTGGTGGTCGTCAGCCGTGAGGTGAAGCCCGAGTTCCCGTTGATGCCGGTAATCTTCGGTTGACATCAGCGGAGCATGCCGTCGCGCCGCGCTTTCGGTACGCCAGGCGGGATCAAGGGGAGGGAGTCAGCGTGGGTGAGGACACATCTCTCGATCTTGCGGCTACGGTCGAGCGGATCGTCTCTCTGGCCGAACGGGCCGGACGCGAGCGGGCCGACGTACTGCGTATCGAGGGGGAGGGCGGGCTGTCGTACGCCTCGGGGCTCCCGGTCCAGGACGTCGAAGCGTTGCTGCGCGGTGAGCCGCTCCCGTCCGCCGCGACAGGGGGTGGCCCCGTGGATCCGGTAGAGGAGCGTCATCGGCAGATCGTCGCAAGGATCCTGTTCTTGAGACGAACTCGCCTGAGGACGCTTGAGGGCGGCGGCCGCATTGGCTACACGCTCGCGGAGATCGCGGCGGGGGCAGGTACGAGTGCGCAGTGGCTCGACAAGATGATCAAGACGGGGAAGGCGCCGAACCTCGACCATGCGGCCGGGATCGCTGCCTTCTTCGGGGAGCGGATCGAATTCCTGGTGGATCCGCCGGCGAGGGCCCTGGACCGGGTGCTACAGCAGATTCACATGGATCTCCTGGAGCGCACGGTGGAGCGCCAGGACAAGGACCTCGCGGCCCTCAAAGAGGCCGATCCCACCGGGTACCTGAGGTCCGAGCTTGGGATTGTCGGTTACGCGGCGCGCGCTCTGGCAGATGTGCCGGAGGACACCGCCCAGCCCATCATCGCGCTCATCGAGTCCATCGCGAGGCGCTCGCGCGAGGAACGCGCGCGGGAGAATCGGGCGGACGCGGATAGTTAGCTGCCCGTGGCAGATTGACCGGTGTGGGTCACGGCCTCGGGGAGACTACGGCCACCTGTTGTTGGTATGGGAAAGGACGTTTCGGGGTGCCGGTACGTCCACGGAGGGGACAGGGGGGACGCGGTGGGAATCTCCCGCGACATGAAGCGTCATCGTGACGAATTAGTAGCCGCCGTAGGCGTGGGGGCGGACGGTCGGGTCCAGGATGGACCGGACGCGCTGCTGCGGAGGATGTGCTCGTACCTGACCGATAGCGGGGGGCGGGAGGTGCGACTGATGTTTGAGCCGTTTCCCCCCGACACGGTCAGCGGGCTCTGGCTCGACATGGGTGACCACGACCTGATCGTCGTAGAGGCGAACACTTCGCCTCTGCACCAGATCGTGATCATGGGACATGAACTGTGGCACCGCAAGGAGGGACGTTGCGGTCATCACGGCAGCGCCGCGGGGGCGGTAGCCGCCGCGCGCATGCTCGGCGATCGGTGGAGGGTCGAGGACGCCGTTGCCCACGTTGCCGCGCGAACGAATCCCGACCAGGACGAGGAACGGCGGGCTGAGAGGTTCGGCCACATGCTGGCCGCCAAGCTCCGGCCATACCTTGACGGCAGTGTCGGGGGCAGACCCGCCGACGGTGTAGCCGGCCGGATTTGGGCGTCACTGGAAGGATGACCGTGGACGAGGGCGTCAATAACTACATGGCGGCCGCCGTTATCGGTGTGGTCCTGCTGGCCAAACTTCCCGCGCTGATGCGGGGGTGGCGCAGGCCGATGGTCCGCGGCGTGAATGGGTTGCTCGCCCTGGGCGGGGCCGCGCACGTGTTCTCCGCGCCGCCCACTATCGTGGCGCTCAACCGGTTCACCGGAATCAGCAACTTTTCGGCGCCGCTGGTGTACTGCATCCTGGCGGCCTACTCATGCACCAGCTTGGTGCTGATGGAGAACTGGCGCGCGGACTCGACAGCCGATACCCGCACGCGGCGCCGCATCCGCGTCTGGACGTGGACCTGCTGCCCGGTTGCCGCGGCCATCGTGGTCTGCTTCTCCCTGGGGGAGGCACCGGTCGAGCGGACCAAAGACTTCGACACCTACTATGCGACCACCCCCTACATCCGCGAAATGATTGTCCTGTACCTGCTCACGCACACCGTCACGGCCTGCGCCACGGCAGTTCTGTGCTGGACATGGGCGCGGCGCATGCGCCAGCAGGTTCGGGGAGCACGGGATACCCGTGCGTCCGTGACCGTCCGATCCCTGCGGATCGGGCTGTCCTTCCTGATTTTCGCGTTCCTGGCCAACACCGCCTTCGGCGTGCTCAAGCTCGGAGCCGTCCTACGTCGCTGGTCGGGAGGCGACTGGGACGCGCTGAACGAGGTCGCGCAACGCTTCATCCCCTTCAACGCCATTGCGAGCATGATCGGGTTCCTGCTGCCGGTGTTCGCGCCGTGGCTGATAGAGCGAGTGTGGCGCCCGTGGTGCGCCTTCGCGTCCCTCGGACCACTCTGGCGAACAGTCCGGTCGCCCGACGACGCCAAGGGGAGGCGCGCTCTTGCCGCCGCGCCTTGGCGTTTCAGCCCCGAGCAGTTGCTGGTGTACCGCATGACGGGCATCCGCGACGAGATGCTGAGACTGCGTGCCTACTGCGACGATGACGTGCGCGAGGACGCTCGGCGTGAGGCGGCGGAGCGAGGCGCAGACGAGGGGGATGCGGTGGTCCTCGGCCTCGCGGCCATGTTCCAGGCCGCGGCTGCCGACCGTGCCCGCAGGACACCAGTGGGAAGGGAGCAAAGTACCCGGGCGGCGGCCGCGTTGCTGGCGGCCGAGTCCGGGCAGCGCGAACTCATGACCCGGATGTCCCGGGCCATGAAGACGTGGCGAAGTCCGCGGCCCGCCTCCGCGTCGCTGGGGCCGGCCGGAGCCCGGTAACGAGGCAGCGGTCCCGGATGGCCGCCAACCCTGGCCGGGGCCCGCGGCGTCGGCGTAGAAGTGAACGGCTCTGTGTTGCTCCTGTGATGCCGTGCGGCGGCTGAACTGGGTAGCCTCAGGTGTGCGGTGCCGGGGGTTCGGTAGGGTCCTTTCGCGTCCGTCGTGTGTGGTGAAGCCGACTGCTCCTCGCGCTCCTGGAGCGCGGTGGAGGCCGCCGCGGCCAGGCACCGGGCGCAGGTTTTCCGCGCGCAGGCGAGAGCCACATCTTGAAGTCGCAGTCCTACTGCGAAAAGCAGCCGGCCTGACAGGCGCCACGCCGTCCGCGGCGAAGCCGCGTACCGGCCGGGTGGCTCGTACGACGGGCCGAGGCCTGTCTCCCGCCACATCCGTTACCGGTTTTTCGGCCCGTTCGCGCCCCAGGCCCTGGACCTCGGTGACCGCGCGAAGGCGTTGGAACGGCTCGGCGTCAACCGGCTCGCACGCCGCCGGCACCTGCGTCCTCACCGCAAGGTTCCTGTTTTTTGTGTTCGGAGCGCGTTTCGGCCCGCGTATCCGGCGCCCCCGCGCCCGCGGCACGAAGGCAGAGACTTTGCAGAGTGCGCGAGCAGTGACCGCGTATCAGGATACGAAGGCCGAGTACCGGGACCCCGCGGAGCGGCTCGCGGACGCCCTGCCCCGCGCACCGCTACCGACGGACCAGGGTCCGTCGCCTGTCGAGGTCTGCCTGGCGTGCGCCGCCCTTCTCGATGCCGGCGTCCTACCTGCTGGTCCGGATCTCCATGAGGGTGAAGTCGCGCGTCTGCGGGTCGGTGCTCTCGCCCACCGATGTCCAGACGTCCTTCGGGATGTCGAAGGACTGCTCCTGCGTGCCGGTGGTCATATCGATGTGAGCGGAGTATCCGCTGCTCTTGACGGTGTAGACGGAAGGGATCTCCAGAGCCAGGTACCCCTTGGAGCCGGAGACCTTGAAGCAGACCCGTTCCACGTCGCGTGACCAGACCTCGAACAGCCCTGGTGTGCCGCACTCCGCGAGGACGATGTGGCCGTCACCTCGCTTGAGGACGATCTTCTTCTCGGCGAGGATCTTGTCGGCGTTGGGGTAGCCGAAGTCCTCGATGGCAAAGCCCGGGCCTTCCTCGGCTACCGACTGCATCGCGTGCGCTGCCGCGCCTCCCCCGCCCGCCGAGCTATCGACCGCCAGCCATGACAGAGCGCCAGCCGCGGCAACCACGGCCATCACGCGCACGAATGTCCTGCGTTCCTTCATTTTTTCCCCAAGCATGGATTGCCGGCTTCGCCGGAACAGGTGTGTGCTGCACAGGTGAAGGCCCGTTGCATATCCCAATGGACGTAGCTGCACGGGCTGCTCCCTCGTGGAAGTCCCCCACTTCCAACGGGATCTTAACCGGACGGCCAGCAGATAAAGCAAGCTCATAAAACGCGGATGACGGGGGATCGCGACGCATCGGCCGAGGCGCCCCACCGCGAGACAGAGTAAAAAGGCGTGGTGTGCATCACATCGCGTGCCCTTCAAGCGGCAGGACTCTATCCATAAGTGTCGTTACGTCCATATTTGCGGTGCTGAGCGGGGGGCGAATCGGCATCCAGCAGCATCGCAAACAACCACAGTTGATTTCGACTCAACTCGCGTATGGATAAAGATGGTCGAGTCGCGTAGGGTGATGCTGCGCGCCTGCCGGGCACCGTCCGATCACCAGGATCCCGACACGTAAGACGCGGCTTCATTCCTTGCTGCTCTGGACCGCACTGCATTGTTTTGTGGCGCGCCAGGCGCCGATAGCGAAGGACCGTTTTGGACACCATCTATTGGAGTAGGCGGCGCATTCTCGGCGCCATCGCGGCCACCTCGGCCGTAGTCACCACTTCCAGCCTCGTACTCAATCCCTCCTCCGCCTGGGCGGACACACCTCCCGAGGACGATGCCCCTGACCCGTTCCTGCTGCCTGACACCGAGCGGGCCAAGGTCGTCAAGGCGTGGATGCTGGGCGGCAAGGCTGTACGGGCCGCTGCCGTGGCCGCGCTCACCGGCACGGACGCCGACGTGCAGCGGTTCCTGAATGTCCAGCTCGCCGTGGAGACGGCGGAGGATAACCGGGTCGCCCTCATGAGCTCCCTCGCCGCAGGAGGCAAGGGCATCCGCCGGGATGCCGCCGCCGCGTTCGAGGCCGGCGACGCCGCGATCGCCGCGTACATCGCCGGCGGCTACCGTAAGGGCCTCCTGGAAGACCTGCGCGTGGGCGCTGCCATGGTGATGGCGGTGGGAGGCAAGGCCGTCAACCGTGCGGGCAACGCTGCCCTCAACGACGGATCCCAGGCCGGCCTGGAGAGCTTCCTCGACACGAAGCAGTACCCGGCGTGGCTGCAGGACATGCGCGTCGAGGTCACCACGCTCATGGCGAACGCCGGCCCCGAAGTGCAGAAGTACGGTGACCGGGCCCTGTCCGGTACCGATGAGGACATGGAGTGGTTCCTGGAGACCGGCCAGCACATCGCCCGAGCCCGGGACCAGGAACGGACGAAGATCGAGGAACTCGTCGCCGTCGTCCAGCGGGAGGGCAAGCAGGCCGAGGACAAGACGAAACAGGCAGAGGAAGCCTCCGCCCGCGCCATCGAAGCCTCCGCCAAGGCCAAGCAGGCCGCGGAACAAGCCGCAGCCGAAGCCCAGGCCGCACAGAACGATGTGGCGAAGGCCGGCCAGGCAGCCCGCAAGGCCGGGGACGCGGCGAAGGGGGCCGCCAACTCGGCCCGGGTGGCCATCAACGCTTCTCATGCCGCCGTCCAGGCATCGCGCCGCGCCTCCAACGCGGCCGCAGCCGCCAGCCAGGCGGCCGCGAGCGCCGGCTCCGCAGCAGCCGCTGCGTACAACGCCGCGATCGCCGCGTCCAAGGACGCCGGCATGGCCGACGCCGCCAAGAGCGCTGCGGTGGCCGCTCGCAACGCCGCGGCCAGGGCGCGCGACGCGGCCCAGGCCGCCGGCTACGCCGCCGAGTCCTCGGTCCGGGCGGCCGGTGCCGGCGCCGCCGCCGCATCCGCCGCGCGCAACGCCTCTGCAGCCGCGAGCGCTTCCGCATCCGCCGCAACGTCCGCAGGAGCGGCGCAGGGACAGGCGGCCGAGGCCAAGCGCCAGGCGCAGATCGCCGGCGCGAACGCCACGATCGCCACCAACGCCGCAGGGACCGCACAGAGCCTGGCGAGCGCCTCCGCGGCAGCTGCGCGGACTGCCCGCGACCACGCGAACAGCGCTGCCGCACATGCGGACAAGGCCGCGGCCGCCGCTGAGTGGGCCGCCCAGTACGCGGGCCAGGCGGTGGACCACGCCAACAAATCCACCCAGTTCGCCAACGAGGCAACCAAGGCGGCCGACCTCGCCACCGAGGCCGTGGCACAGGCTGTCACGGTCGAGCGCACCGCCCGCGAGGCCGAATGGCAGCGCCTCGACCAGGAGAAGCAGCGGGCCATCGAGGAGATGCGCCAGCTCCTCCAGGAAGAAGCACGGGACCGGGCCGAGACCGATCGCAAGCGGACGCAGGCCGAGCAGACCTCCCAGGAGACAAAGAACCTCATTGCCCAGGCAGAGTCCGCTCTCAGGGCCGGAGACACCACGACAGCGGCGGCACTCGGCCGGAAGGCCGCCGTCGTCCTTATGGGCTCACGCGGCTCCTGGTCGCAGGAGGCGGCGAGGTTCGCAGTCGCCGGCGGGGACGCCGATGTCCACGCGTGGATCGAGACCGACCGCCTGGTCGCCCAACGGCAGGACGACAGGGAATCCGTCCTCTTCGTTGCCAGGACCTCACCTGAAGCGGTGGCCGCCGCCGCGACCACGGCACTGGCGAGCTCGGACCCGGAGGCTGGGGCGAAGTTCCTCACCACCGGCGCGGTCAAGGCCGCAGCGACGGACAACCGGGTCATCGTCGCCCGCATCATGAACGAGAACCTCGGACGCGCGGTGGCCAGCGCAGCCAGCGCCGCGCTGAGCGACGGGTCGGCCGAGGCGGTGTACGAATTCCTCTCCGGCGGTTGCGAGAAGGCACTGCGGGAGGACGACGGTGTCGCGACGGCGACCCTCCTGGGGACCGCAGGCCCCTACACGCAGGCCTTCGCGCAGGTGGCGATGGAGGGGCCCGCCTGGACACGACGCAACTTCATACTCAACGCCCAGTACAAGACCGCGCAGCTCGACCACGACTCTGCCACGCACATCGCGGCCATGCAGGGCACCATCGCTGGTGCCGCGAAGATCGCGAACAAGGCCCAGGAGGACGCCGCCCGCGCCCAGGAAGCAGCGGCCAAGGCCCGCGACGCCGCCGCGGACGCGGTGAAGTGGGCAGACAAGGCCAAGCAGGCGGCCGTGAACGCCGCCACCGCTGCCCGACAGGCCGCCGGGTTCGCCGACCAGGCCGAGCAGTCGGCCCACAACGCCCGGGTATCGGCCGACAAGGCCAAGCAGGCGGCTGCCGGCGCCCGCGGCGCGGCGCGTTCGGCAACCTACTCCGCCAACCGGGCGTTCGAGTCGGCGCGCAGCGCGGTCGCCTCCGCCACCTCCGCACAGGCATCCGCCGTCTCGGCGCGCGGCTCCGCCATCCAGGCCGGCCAGGACGCCCGTACGGCAGCGGCCGCCGCGAGCTCCGCACGGCAGATCGCGCTGGAGAAGCGGCAGGCGGAGGTTGCCGCGGCTGCCGCGAAGGCGGCCGAGGAGATCCGTACGGCAAAGGCTGCCGGAATCAACCTGGCGGACGCGGCCGAGCACGACTCCGTGAAGACGGCAGAGACCAATACCGCGAAGGTATGGGCCCAGGCCTTCCACGAAGCGGCGATCAAGGGGGGGATGATCAGCATCGGCTTCTCCCTCGCCGGCGCGGGAGCCACACTCGCCGGGGTCACCGCTCCCGCCGCCCCCTTCCTCCTGGCTGCGAGCGGGTACGCCAGCGGCGCAACAATCGCCCTCGACGTGGCGGCCACCGTCAGCTACGGGATGGGCTACGGATGGAACAGCGCGGAGTTCAAAAAATCCCTCGCCCTCACGGGGCTCAGCGTCATCACCCTCGGCAAGGGCCGGCTGATCGAGAAGACCCTGCACTCCGTGCCGACCAAGGTCCTTTCCAGCAGGCTCCGGGACCGCTTCGACGGCCTCTACGACGCGGGCAGCGAAGCCGCGACGACCATCACCAGTTGGCTCAGCGCCTCCCACTGACCCGATGGACGGCCGGACCGCCGGCAAGGGGTGGCGCGCCGCCGCCGCCCTTCCTTCCCGGCGCCGCGCCTGTGGCCGTGGCGGCCGTACCTCAGACACCACGCGCCGATCCCTGGTCGGCACCCCCGTACACATCCCGTGCCGGGGCCCAGCTCCGAAGGAATATCATGCCCGTACCCCGTCCCCGCCCGGCGTGCATCACCGGCCTCCTCGCCGCCACCGCCGTGGCCTCGGTGGCCATGACCCCGGCCTCTCCCGCCCTGGCGGTGACCGGACCCGGCGTCGCCGCCAGCCAGCACCCCTACGCCGTACAGATCGGTCTCGGCGACGAGGCGAACAGCCGGGGGTGCACCGGCGTACTCGTCGACCGCTCCTGGGTCCTGACCGCAACGAGTTGCTTCGCCGCCACGCCCGGCAGCACCGTATCGGCAGGCAAGCCCGCTCTCGCCGCCGCCGCAACGCTCAGCGACGGCCGGGTCCTCGAGATCACGGAGATCGCCCCCCGCGACGACCGTGACGCCGCGCTGGTCCGTCTGGCCACCCCCGCCGACGGCATCACCACCGCCAAGATCGCCGTTTCCGCTCCCGTCGCCAACACGGATGTGACGGCGGCCGGCTTCGGGCGTACCAAGACCGAGTGGGTAACCGACCAGCTTCACACCGGACAGTTCACCGTGAACGCGACGACCGCCACCACCCTGTCCGTCACCGGCAAGGGTACCGACGCGATCTGCAAGGGCGATACGGGCGGCCCGCTGCTGACCGCCGCCGGGGCCGTCTCCGCGGTGGCCAGCCGCTCCTGGCAGGGCGGCTGCTTGGGAACTCCGTCGACGGAGACCCGCACCGGTGCGATCGCCGCACGCGTCGACGGCCTCGGCACCTGGATCGGACAGGTCACAATCCCACGCCGCGGCGCGGTGAACGAGACGGGCGGCAACGGCCGCATCCGCTGGGCCGACTTCGACGGCGACGGGAAGCCGGACTATCTCAGCATCGCCGACAGCGGCGCCGTGTCCGTCTGGCTCAACCGCGGAGGCAACCCCGCCGGCCCCTCTGGCTGGCAGTCTCTGGGCGCCGTCGCCACGGGCCTGACAAACGACCGCAACCGCGTGCGGTTCGCTGACTTCGACGGCGACGCCAAGGCCGACTACTTCCTGATCAACACCGACGGCTCGGTCGAGGTATACCTAAACCGGGGCGGCGACACACGCGGCGGCTGGAAGCACATCGGCAAGGTCGCCCTCGGGGTCACCGACGACCCGACCAAGGTCCGATTCGCCGACTGGGACGGCGACGGCCGCAGCGACTACCTTGCCTTCGACAACAACGGCGGTGTGACCGCCTACCTCAACCGCGGCGGCGACGTCCTCGGCGGCCAGGGTTGGCCCTCGCCCGGCAAGGTCACCACGGGGTCTACCAGCGAACGCGCCCGCGTCCGCTTCGCCGACAGCGACGGTGACGGCAAGACCGACTACTTCCTCATCAAGCCCGACGGCAAGGTCGACCTCTACCTCAACCGCGGCGGGGACGTCGTTCCCAACAGCGGTTGGAGCGTCGTCGGTCAGATCGCCACCGGTCTGACCACCGACCACACCATGGTGCAGTTCGCCGACTTCAACAACGACACCCACGCCGACTACGTGCTTGCCGGGGCCGGCGGCAGTGCGACGGTGTTCGCCTGGAACGGCGGAGACAAGGGCAACGGCTGGATCGACCTCGGCAAGGTCATCAACGGCAGCTGACCCGCACCAGCCTCCGCAGCACGAAGGGACCGACCCCCTCCTGCCCGCCCGCCGGCAGAGCAGGAGGCGGTCGCCCGTTGCCACACCCTTCACACGGAGCCCCACCGTTCCGCAACCCCCGGAAGACCACATCAGCGATGAACCGCCGCATGTCCCTGGCCACCGCCCTCATCCTCGGGGCAACCACCGCACTCGGCCTGAGCACCGCACCGGCCACTGCCGTGCCGCAGCCCGCGCCACCGCTGATCCGGATCATGCCGCTCGGCGACTCGATCACCGCAGGCGAGGGCAGCAGCGGCCGGGCCGGCTACCGTGCCCCGCTCTGGGACCTGATCACGGCTCAGAATGGCTACACCCCCGACTTTGTCGGATCCGTCTCCTCCGGCACCACCCGGGACCCGGACAACGAAGGCCACAGCGGCTACACCATCAAGGCCATCCGCGACGGCATCGACCGGTGGCAGGCGGCAGCGGCGCCGGATGTCGTCCTTCTCCACTTGGGCATCAACGACCTCAACTCCCACAGCGCTGACCCCGCCGCTGCATCAGCCGAACTGACCGCGCTGATCGACCGCATCGACACCAACAGGCCCGGCGTCACCGTCATCGTCCAAGGACTCCTCACCGACACCCGCGGACAAACCGAACGCACACGCGTCTTCAACGCCACCCTGCAAGAAGCGGTGGCCGCACGCGCCGCATCCGGCAGGCACTTGCGTTATGCGGAGCCCCCGCGCCTTGACCTACCCACCGAGCTGCCCGATGGTCTCCACCCCAGCGACGGCGGGTACCGCAAAATGGCGACCGCCTACGACGAGGCCTTGCGTACGGCGATCGCGGACGGCTGGACGCGGCCCGGGCAGGCCCCCCGGGCCGGCACGGAGTCGGGCGGGACGGCCCGCCTGCGCTGGGCCGACTTCGACGGCGACGGGCGCACCGACGAGCTGACCATCGCCGACTCGGGGGAAGTCCGGGCCCGCCTCAACCGCGCTGGCGCCGGAGCTGGTACCTGGCAGGAGACAGGGCCTCTCGCCACCGGAGTCACGACCGACCGCACCCGCGTCCGCTTCGCCGACTTCGACGGCGACGGGCGCGCCGACTACCTCTACATCGCCCCCGACGGCAGCGTCACCGCCTACCTCAACCGCGGCGGAGACATCAGCGGTCCCGCCGGCTGGGAGCACATCGGCCGTATCGCGGGCGGCACCACCACCGCCCACCAGCAGGTGCGCTTCGCCGATTTCGACGGCGACGGACGGGCCGACTACTGGACCATCGCCGACGGAGGGGCCATCAACGTGCACCTCAACCGCGGCGGTGACCGGTCCGGAGCCGGCGGCTGGACGGACCTCGGCCGGATCGCCACGGGCACCACCGGCGACCGCACCCGCGTCCGGCTCGCGGACTACGACAGTGACGGACGAGCCGACTACTGGACCGTCAACCCCGACGGCAGCCTGACGACCTACGTCAACCGCGGCGGCGACCAGCACGGCGGGTGGCAGTCGGCCGGCCGTACCGCATCCGGAGTGACCACCGACCACACACGAGTCCAGCTCGCGGACCTGACCGCCGACCACCACGCCGACTACCTCCTCCAACAGGCCGACGGCCGTACCGTCCTCTACGCCTTCGACGGTGGCGACCCCTTCCCGGCCGGCTGGATCAACCTCGGCACCTTGCCCGACCGCCCCTGATCCGCCGGCGCCCCCGCAGCCGATCCCGCCCGACGCAGTCACCACCACCAGAAAGCAGAACGATCCATGCCGCAGACCATCACCACCCTCGCGATGGCCGCCGCCCTGGGTGCCGGGGCGACCATTACGACGGCAGCCCCCGCAGCCGCCGCCGTCAACCCCGCACCCCCGGTCCTGCGCGTTATGCCGCTGGGCGACTCGATCACCGACGGGTACCAGAGCTCGACGAATTCCGGCTACCGCCTACAGCTGTGGCAGAGGTCCCAGACGCACAACGGCTTCCGCGCGGATCTCGTCGGGTCAAGGCAGTCTGGTTCCGGGCCCGACTCGGACAACGAAGCCCACGGCGCCACCATGATCAACGACTTCCGGGGCAAGGTGACCGACTGGGTGCGCGGCGCCGAACCGGACGTCGTCCTCCTGCACCACGGCATCAACGACCTGGACCGCGGAACCGACAAGACCAACGCACCTGCCCGGCTCGCAGCCGTGACCGACGAGATCCTCGCCGCGCGCCCCGGTGTCACCGTCGTAGTAATGGGCCTGATCCCCATCTCCGGACCGCCCGGAGTACCGGCGTTCAACACCGCCGTGCGGCAGTGGGTCTCGGCCAAGGCACAGGCCGGGGCCAAGGTCCGCTACGTCGACGCCCCGGGCCTCGTACGCGGAGAGATGGTCGACGGCCTGCACCCCAACGACGCCGGATACCGGAAGATGGGCGACGCGTTCTTCGAAGGCATCGACCGGTCTGTCGCGGACGGCACTGCAGTCCGCACCCACCGAGGCCGGGCAGGGACCGAGTCGGGCGGCGCCGACCGGCTGCGCTGGGCGGACTGGGACGGCGACGGCCGCGCCGACCGGGTCCTGGTCCAGGACAACGGCACGGTGCGTGTCCTGCTCAACCGCGGCGGTAACGGCCGGGGCGGCTGGGAGGACCTCGGACAGATCGCGACGGGGATGACCACTGACCGCACGCGGGTGCGCTTCGCCGACTGGGACGGAGACGGCCGTGCCGACTACGTCCTGATCTCGGAGACGGGCTCGGTGTCGGTCTACCTCAACCGTGGCGGGGACGGCCACGGCGGCTGGGACCTCGCCGACAAGGTGGCGTCCGGCCTGACCCGGGACGCGGGCCAGGTCCGCTTCGTGGACTTCGACGGCGACGGCCGCACCGACTACGCGTGGGTCCGGCCCGACGGCCCCGTCACCGTCTACCTCAACAAGGGCGGCGACGGCCGGGGAGGCTGGCAGGACCGCGGCACCATCGCCACGGGCGGGACGACGGACCCGACCCGCGTACGGTGGACGGACTTCGACGGGGACGGATACGCCGACTACTCCGCTGTCCGCGCCGACGGCGCGGTGGACACCTACCTCAACCGCGGCGGCGACTATCACGGTGGTTGGTCCGTCCCCGCGGGCCCCGTCACGGCGGGTACGACGACAGAGCACCAGCAGGTGGCCTTCGCAGACTTCGACGGCGACGGACACAGCGACTACATCCGGACCGTGGCCGACGGTTCCTCGACCGTGCGGGTCTGGAACGGCGGCGACGGCGCCGGAGGCTGGACCGACCTCGGCACAGCCTCCACGGCCGGCTGATACCCCCGCGCGGACCGTGAATCCCAGGAGCCCAGCCCTTGGATCTCGCGAGCGCCTGATCGCGCTGGACCGGCTGTAGGCAATGCTCACGGACCTATCGTCGAGGCGACGTGGGTCAGGGCCCGCTGAAGAACAGGTGAGTACCCGGTTGTCAGGCCACTCAATGCTGTGACCGGGAAGGTTCACCGGCTTGCTGCTCGCGGTCAGGACCGCCGAACCGGTTGGGTGTCGGGCGCCATCCGGTCCGGCAGGTGGAGGCGCGGTGGCGTACCCCGTCCGAGTGCGACGAGGAGCGGCTGCAGCAGATCATGCGCCGGGGGAGTACTAGGAGTTGTCGTCAAAGTGTCATGCCCACATGAGGAGCGATGCGAGGGTGATGGCTGCTTGGTAGGACTGGGCGGCCTTGTCGTATCGAGTGGCGATGCCGCGCCACTGCTTGAGGCGGTTGAAGGCGTTCCACGACGTTGCGATGCTTGTAGACCTGCTTGTCGAAGGCCGGCGGGCGGCCACTTGACTGCCGCGCCGGGCACGGTTGCGGACCTGGTCCGACCGCTCAGGGATCGTGTGTGTGATACCGCGGCGCCGCAGCCAGGTCCGGATCGCCATGGAGCTATAGCCCTTGTCACCGATGACATGGTCCGGCCGGGTCCGGGGTCGGCCCGGACCGAGGCGGGGCACCCGTATCGCATCCATCACGGCGGCGAACTGGGTGCACTCGTTGGTGTTCCCGCCGTCAGATCAAAGGCGAGCGGACGGCCCGATCCGTCGCAGGCCAGGTGAATCTTGCTGGTCAGCCCGCCGCGGGACCGTCCGAGAGCCGGGCTGCGGAGCCCCCTTTTCGGGCCCCGGCCGCGTGTTGGTGGGCCCGGACGACGGTCGAGTCCACCGACGCCAGCCAGTCAACGGTTCCCGCCGCGTCCGCTTGCGCCTGCGCGGCCTGGAGCATCCGGTCAAAGGTTCCGTCCGCCGCCCACCGGCGGAACCGGGTGTGGAGGCTGGCCCACGAGCCGTATCGCTCGGGCACGTCCCGCCAGGCGACCCCGGTGCGGAACTTCCACACGATCCCGTTGAGGACCGTCCGGTCGTCCAGCCGTGGCCGCCCCAGCGCGGGCTGAGGAAGCAACGGCTGCATGAGTTCCCACTCGGCATCGGACAGTTCATGGCGACGTATCACCCAACCGTGATCCACAACACAAGATCACTTTGACGACAGACCCTAGTCCTGGCAGGCACCCGCCCGCCGGGCATTCGGACGCGACGAGCACGCCGTCGATCTATGGAAGAAGGAGGGTGTGGCCGAAGGTAAAAGCCTCGCGGCGGCGTCCGGGGCATGCCTCGTCTTCGAGGACGAGGCCGGCTTCTCGATGACGCCGCCGGTCGCCCGTACCTGGGGTGGCGCGGACACACCTCCGTCATCCGCGTCCGCTCCCGCCGCGGCACCTCGGTCGCCGCCCTGTGCTGCTACAAACCCGGCGAGAAGAGCCGCCTCATCCACCGGCCCCGCACCCCTCTCCTCCTCAAGGGCGCCCGCAAGAGCTTCTCCTGGAAGGACTACCGCGACCTCCTGGTCCGCGCGCACATCCAGCTCGACGGCCCCATCGTGGTGGTCTGGGACAACCTCAACACCCACCTGGCCGCCGGACTGAAGCAGTACGAGGCCGAACACGACTGGCTCACCACCATCCGCCTCCCGCCCTATGCACCGGACTTGAACCCCGTCGAGGCGGTCTGGTCACTCGTGCGCAGAGCGATGGCCAACATCGCCTTCGACACACCCGACGACCTCGACCGCACACTCCGCCGCGAGTTACGCAGGATCCAGCTCCGGCCCCACCTGATCGGCGGCTGCCTCACCGCCACAGGCCTGACCATCAAATGTCCCCATCGTCGGCACAGCCGAGGAGCCGGACCGGCTCCTGCCCGCGCAGCCCACCTACCAGGTCTGGGTGTCCGTCGGGACCCACCCATCCCACCCTGAAAACCTCACTAATGGTGCGCGGCGATGGGCCTACTGCTCATCTTGGGTTCCAGATTTGGTACCCGTTGTCCCATTGGGTGGGCAAGGTGTACACACCGCCTTGCGCGTTGCCGTCCAGAGAGCGAACATCCTGTACGTGCAGTAGGTGCATACTGGCCCCGCTGCCGTCCGGCCCGTCCCATTCCCAGAGTTGGTAATCGTTCCCGCTCTGGCAAGGCAAGGTGTAGACCTGTCCGCGCCCGTTGGCGTCGAGACACCTTCCGGTCGCCGTGTTGCGCAGCTTCCACCACCCCGACCCATCCTGGTAGGTATCCCAGTGCTGGTAGTTGTTGCCGCCTTGGCAGGGAAGAGTGTAAACTTCGCCAGCTGCGTTGCTGTCTAGGCAGCGGCCCGTCTTGAGATTCTGGATGGCGGTGGCGTTTGCAGCCTGGGCTGGCTGAAGGGGGGCGGCCAAGGAGAGAGCTAGGACGAATCCGGCTGTGCTGACTGTGCGAGCCAGGTTTTGCAAGGGGAGCCCCTCAGTTTGGCGTGTCTGTGATCGTTTGTAGGCTATCTGCGCGGCCTGGGCATGCCTAATTGCCCGGGAATACTGGCCTGACCGACCCAGCGTCTGGGCGCACGGGCGCGCTGCGCTGTTCGCTGCCGGCCCACCGCCCGGCAGGCCCGCTCCGTCGCTGCGAAAGCCTCCGCAGACGCCTCGTCGATCTGGTCACCGGGCCGGACGTCGACCACACGCGCCCGCCCGTCCGCGAGGCGTACGAAGTAGTCCGGTGCATGCCGACGCGGACGCTGTCCGTCGTGCCAGTGCAGCCAGAACGGCTGCTGAGCGCGGACGTCGCCGGCTCCGTGCGGCTGATCGCCGACCCCGCAGCCATGGACGGCATCGGCCAACGGCTCCACGACATCGCCCTCACCGACGGGCACCAAGAAGTCGCCAACGCGATGACCTACGCCTTCGGCGGTGCGACGTCCCGGACTGCGAAAGGCGACCACCATCGAAGCGCGGCATAGACATGTCGGCCAGCAGGGACCGCAACCTGTCGACGTCGATCCGGCCATGGTTGAGGGCTCCGTACAACGCTCCGTGCCCACGCCGATGCTCGGGCACCAGCGTCAGGTCCACCGGCGACACCCCACCGGCCCGTCGACGCACAGCAGGCGCGTCCGTCAGCTCGAACAGTTCGTCACGCCGGGCGGTCAGACACTCATAGAACTCGGCCCGGGAGCGTGACGCTTCCGCGAACGCTTCCCTCCGGACAGCATCAGGCAGCAGACTCACTCTCACGGCCTTCGTCTTGGTCACGTGCACTTTGGTCGGAGCACATGATCAGACGAAGGCCGCCCCCGTGTCCGGCAAATGCCCAGGTGAGCGACCTAGGCCCTGTGTGGTGTCGTGATCAGTTGCTGGGTTTAGCCTTCTCGGTGGGGCGGGACCCGGTAGGACATTGGTCGTGACGCGTAGGCAACTCACCAATGCTCAGTGGAAGTTCATCGAGCCGTACCTGCTGATCGGCAGGTACGGCCCGTACCCCGAGCGGCTGCGGGAACAGTTCGAGGGGGTGGGTGATCTGGCGGTTCCGTTCCAGCGGCCGGTGGCGGGAGACGCCTGCCGAGTTCGGTCCCTGGGCCACCGTCTACGGGCGTTTCCGGGTCTGGCGGCACGCCGGCGTCTTCTCCGCGCTGCTGGAAGGCGTGATCGCCGAAGCCGCCCGCGCAGAGAGAACCGACTTGTCGCTGGTCAGCGTGGGTTCCACAACGGTCCGCGCCCACCACGACGCCGCCGGGATGCGCGTCGGCAAGGGCCTCAGGGAGGCCCTGGAAGAGGCTGCGCGGGAACAGGAAGAGGGCCGGTAAAAAGGGGCGGCCCGGAGGAACAGAACGGACAGGCCGAGCGTCGACGCGTGCGACGCCGACGCCAGCTCCGTCTGAACCAAGCCCTGCTCGGCAGGTCCCGTGGCGGACTGACCAGCAAGATCCATCTCGCCTCGGACCGCAGATGCCGTCCGCTCGCGTTCATCCTGACCACCGGACAGGCCGCGGACAGCCCGCATTTCATCCCCGTGCTCGAGAAGGTGCTGATTCGTCTGCCGGCCGGCCGCCCCCGCACCAGATCCGGCGCGGTCGCCGGCGACAAAGGCCTACTCATCCCGCAGCAACCGCGCCTACCTGCGCAAACGCAAAATCAAAGCAGTCATCCCGGAGAAGAAGGACCAGGCTGCCCACCGGAAGAAGAAGGGCACGAAAGGCGGCCGGCCCGTCAGTTACGACGTCGATCTCTACAAGGAACGGAACAC
The DNA here is from genome assembly GCF_001905445.1 of Streptomyces sp. CB00455. Classification (GTDB taxonomy): domain Bacteria; phylum Actinomycetota; class Actinomycetes; order Streptomycetales; family Streptomycetaceae; genus Streptomyces. Next base: position 436,490 of record NZ_LIVQ01000007.1, read on the forward strand.
GGTCGAACGTGATCAACAAGCTGAAGGCCTGGCGCGGCATCGCCACCCGCTACGACAAGGCACCCGAAAGCTACCTCGCCGGCCTCCACCTCCGCGCCGCAATGATCTGGATCGACGACCTCCTGAAAGCCGCCGACTGATCACAACCTCACACAGGCCCTAGTGTCCTGAGTCGGAGAGTCGTCGGCAGGTCGCGGCGACTTTGTCGATGTTCCGGGTGGCGGACGTGCCCGGCCCATGGGGCAGGCGTCCACGGCCCTGATTACCGCTACTAAGGGCTGTCCCGTAATCCCCGGTAGACCAGCGCACGGCGTCAGATGCGGTGCATCGCAAGGCGGAGGGGCGCCCTCATACTGGGCGTATCGGGGCGTTCCGACAACGCGGCGAGGCGCTGTAGCCGGCGTCGTGCGCCCGCCGGGGATTGCGGGACAGCCCTCAGGCCGCACCCCTTACCTCCGAACGCACCCGCAGCCTGGAGGTTGGCGGTCAGCCGGTCATGCCGAGTGCGTTCTCGGGGCTGCAGTAGGGGCAGGGCTCGACGCCCTCGGCGAGCATCCGGCGGGCCTCCTCTCCGCCGAGGGGCTTGCCGCCGCTCATCGCGCAGTCCCCAACGTGGACGCGCAGCGCCTTGGTCCGGATCCGGTCCGGATGGATTCGAGCTTCCAGTCCGGCGGCTGAGGCGGGGGCCGGCGGGCCGGCTCGGCGGCCAGCTCCGCCTCCAGCTCGCTGATCGCCCGCTCTGCCAGCTTCTGCTGCCAGCCCAGCCACGTCCGAACAGCCCGCCAGCTCTCCAGGCGGGCCTCGAGGTCGCTCACGAGGACCGCAGCCCGGGATCGGTGACGACAAACTCCTCACCGTTCCAGCGGACGCTCAGCTCCCGCACCCCCTCCGGCCCCCTCTCAGCCGCGCGGAACAGCTCTACCTGCCCTGCGGTGCTCCAGCCGCGCTGCGCCCAGTACGGGTGGGAGCTGATCAGGCACGACAACCGGATCAGCTCCCGTCGCAGCTCGGCCGCTCCCACAGTGGGGCGAAGGGCGAGCTGGTTGTAGGCGCGGATCTGCTGGCGCTTGAGGCTGATCAGGTCGTCGGGGAAACGGAAGGACATCACCCACTTATTCAATCAGGTGTTCGAATTGCGGTGCCACACCGCACGCCGTCGTGTGAGGATGCGCCATGGATGCAGTCCGTGACCCCGAGTACCTGAAGGCGACCGCACGAGCGGTCGCCGATTTCAAGAGCGCGTTGGAGGAGTTCCTCTCCCTTCATGTGACCAACCGGGACTTCGCCCGCGGCCTGGCCCCGGCAGAGATCCCCCGGGACGACGCCGACCCCATAGAGATCAAGGAACTGCGCTCCAAGGTGGCTCTGGCGGCCGGCCGCGCCAGCTACGCCCCCGGCCTCACGAACGCGTACGTCCACGTCGAAGGGCACGGCAAGATCGACCCCATCGCCACCTGGGCGTCCATGACCTTGCCCAAGCCGGTGTTGGAGGCAGACGACGTCCTGGGCGCGTGCGATCAGATGCTGGGCCGCCTGGAGGCGATGGAGCGCAGAGCCGAAGCGGAGGCACCTTCCGTCTCCGGCGTGGAGCAATTCCACCCCTTGGTGTGGGGTGCGGCCTCCCGCCTTTGGAGGAACGAGCACTACCGCGAGGCCGTCGCCTCGGCGGCGGAGGCGCTCGTCGCGCACGTCCAGGCCCGTACCGGCCGCCATGACGTGCCCGCCACCAGCCTCTGGCAGCAGGTGTTCTCCTCCGCGCCGCCGAAGGCCGGGGACCCGAAGCTGCGGTGGCCCGGGGATCCGGTGAACCAGACGGTGAAGGCGATGAACGAGGGGCTGCGGCTCTTCGCCCCCGGCGTGCAGCTGACCATCCGCAACACCTCCGCCCACGGCACCGACGCCATGGACGCCCAGGATGCCCTGGAACGCCTGGGCGCTCTCAGCCTTCTGGCCCGCTGGGTCGACGACTGCGACGACGACACCGTGTAGCCCGATGCCCCCGGCGCACGTAGCCGTCGGCTAGCCGGAGGGCTGCGACACACCTGCAGCGCGCGCAGCGCAACACCTGCGAGCTGCACCCCTGACCTGGACAGACGCCGGCCCGGCCCACGTCACCCCAGGTGCCCGCGTTGCACCAGCGCGTTGCAGCCCACGTACCGCGGGGCAGGGAGGCCGTTCTCGGCTCGCCGCAGCGCCTCTCCAGAGGTCGGGTCGTGCCGCCTCCGGCTCCCGGCGTTTTCGCCGGGAGCACCGGTGCGGTGGTGCCGCCCGCAACCCGCCGGACGCCGGGCTGTGGTGCCCGGGGGCGGGCGGTCGGGTTCAGGGGGCGGGTTGTTGGCCGGGTTGGCTGGTAAGGGTGTGGAGGTTGGCTACCAGGCGGTCGAGGAGGCCCGCGAGTTGGGTGTATTCGTCGGGGGTGAAGCCGGTGAGGGCTTCGGTGTCGATTCCGGCGCGCAGGGCCTGGATCTCGGGGCGTACCGCTTTGGCCTGGTCGGTGAGGTGGACGAGGGCGCGGCGGGCGTCGGTGGGGTCGGGGCGGCGGGTGATCAGGCCGTCGCGTTCCATGCGTTTGAGGTTGACGGCCATGGTGGGTTGCTCGACGCCGGTGTGGCGGGCGAGCTCACTTTGGGTGAGCCCGTCCCGCTCGTAGAGGGCGAGGAGGGTGGGTAGCTGGCCCGGGGAGGCGCCGAGGGCCGCGAGGCGTGTGGTGATGGCCTGGCCGAGGAGGCGCGCTGCGTGGTTCACGGTGTAGCAGACCATCGACTCCGCCTCTGAGCGGGCCGGTGGGCCGGGCGTGGGAGCCGCCTGGTCCGGTGTGCGTGCCGCCATGGCCACCTCGTGTCCTCGCGTGATGATCGGGATGCACTTGACACTATTCCATAGACGCCTATGCTCATAAAAGAAGCATAGCCGTCTATGGATTGTGTCGGGTGCCTGTTCAAGGCCGTCGCCTGTCGCATCCGCAGCCGTCGTGAACGGCGGAAAGGATCACCATGTATGCCTTCGCGATCGATTCCTTCGGCCAGACCCCCACCGTGCGGGACCTGCCGGTTCCCGAGCCGGGCCCGGGTGAGGTGCAGATCGAGGTCCGCGCCGCAGCGGTGAACCCGATCGACTGGAAACTGGCGGGAGGGGCCTTCGCCCGCCCGGGCGCGGAGTTCCCCTTCCCGCTGACCCTCGGCTTCGACGTCGCCGGCCGCGTCAGCGCCGCCGGTGACGGGGCGGCGTTCGAGGTGGGCCAGGAAGTCTTCGGGATGCGCCGTCCCGGCACGGCGGCCGCGCACCCGCACGGCTCCTACGCCCAGTACATGACCGCATCCCCCGACATCGCCGCTCTGGCTGTGCGCCCCGAGGGCCTGGACCCGGTTGCGGCGGCGGCGCTGCCGATGACCGGCGGAACCGCCCTGGCCCTGACCCGCTGGCTTGACCTGCAGGAAGGCGAGACGCTCCTGCTGGTCGGCGCGACCGGCGGGGTCGGCTCCTACGTGACGCAGCTGGCCGCAGCCCGCGGCGCCCGCGTCATCGCGGTCGCCGCCGCCGAGGACCACGACTACGCCCGCCGGCTCGGCGCAGCCGAGGTCGTCGACTACCGCACCACGGACGTCGCCGACACGGTCCGCACCGCACACCCGGAGGGCATCGACGCGGTCCTGGACCTGGTCGATGGCCGCGAGGTGGTGGCCCAGAAGATCGCCCCGCTACTGCGCAAGGGCGGGCGCCTGGCCAGCACCGTCTTCGCCGCCGACCCCGACGCGCTCGTCGAAGCGGGCGTGCGCGCCGTCAACTTCAACTACCAGGCCACCGACGAGGACATGGCCGAACTGGGCCGACTCGTCTCCACCGGCGCACTGTGCGTGGCCGAGACGACCACGTTCCCGCTGACCGCCATGGACCAAGCCCACACGGCCTCCACCAGCGGCCACGTCCGCGGAAAGCTCGTGATCACCACGGCCTGACCCGATCCCCGCCGCCGGCATGCCGCCTACCGCCGAAAGTGCCTGCCGGGCTGGCCTCGCCTCTCACGAAACCGATACCGCACAAGGAGCACGTCATGACCCGCGCCGAAGAACTTGCCCGCCGCTTCTACGAGGCGTTCGACACCGACAACCCCGACCTCCTCGACGAAACACTCGCCACCAACTGGACTCCTCAGCCGCCCGTCCCCGGCAACCCCGGCGGCCCGGAAGGTCAGAAGCAGACTCTGCGCATGCTGCACAGTGTCTTCGAGGACCTCCGGTACACGGTCGAGGAGGTGGTCGTCTCCGGCGACACCGCCGCCGTCCGCGCCCGACTTTCCGGCCGTCAGACCGGGGAGTTTCTCGGTGTGCCCCCGACCGGCCGGCACATCGAGATGATGACCATGGAGATCCACCACATCGCCGCCGACCGCATCAGCACCACCTGGCACGTCGAGGATTTCTTCGGCGCCCTCCAGCAGATGACAGGCCCCGCTCCGGCCTGAGGCCGCGCCGAAGAAACGCTGCCCCACGTGGCGTGGCCAAGGCTGCCGACTGCCGGACCACGGACGTCATCGACGCGATACGCACGGCGCTTCCAAGGGCGTCACAGCCTTACCGCCGGCCCGGCCCTAGCCACTGCAAAAGCACTGCCGGCGGGTCCTTCCACAAGCCCGTCAGCCGGATGAGAGGTGACTGTCATGCCTGAGAAGTTCACGCCGTTCACGCCGCAGGACTCGGTCATGCTGCTGATCGACCACCAGCAGGGCACGCTCGACTTCTGCCGCAACATCTCCCGCACCACCATCGTGCAGAACGCCCGCGCCCTGGCCCGGATCGCCAAGGCTCTCGACATGCCGGTGGTCCTGACCACCAGCCAGGAGGACCACGCCCAGGGACCGCTGATCCCCGACATGCAGGAGATCCTGCCCGAGGCGTACGAAGCGCGGATCAAGCGTTCGGGCATGGCCAACGCCTGGCACGACGAGAACTACCGCAATGCGGTTCTGAAGGCCGCCGGCGGTCGCAAGAACATCATCATGGCCGGCCTGACGAATGACGTGTGCATCGTCTACCCCTCGATCAGCATGGTCGAGGAGGGCTTCAACGTGCAGGTCGTCCAGGACGCCGGCGGTTCCCCGAACGCCATCGGCGAGGACGCCGCACGCCGACGCTGGGAGAACTACGGCGTCGTGACGACCTCCACCAACCAGCTGGTGGCCGAGCTCGGCGTCGACTGGTCCACCGAGGCCGGCGGCAAGCTCATCCAGATCACCTTCGAAGAGGTCATCAGCCACCTCGACAAGATGTAGGCACCCCCAAGCCGCCGGGCCGCCCGACCTCCCCCCGGCGGGCGGCCCGGCCCCCCACCCCCCACGTTCAACACCGCCCGGACTCCCCGATCGGGCAAAGGCAAGGACACGACATGACCACCCCCACCCCCACGCCTACCCCGGCCGGACCTGCTCTGGAAGGGTTCGAGCACCGCTATGCCGACGTCAACGGCACCCGCCTGCACTACGTCACCGGCGGCCGCGGGGAGCCACTGGTGCTGCTGCCCGGCTGGCCCCAGACCTGGTGGCAGTTCCACAAGGTCATGCCCGCCCTCGCCGAGCGGTACGAGGTCATCGCGGTCGACTACCGCGGCATGGGCGACTCGGCAAAGCCCGAAGGCGGCTACGACAAAAAGACGATGGCCCGTGACATCTACGAGCTGGTCCGCCACCTCGGGCACGGACAGGTCAACATCGCGGGCGAGGACATCGGCTCGATGGTCGCCTACGCCTTCGCCGCCAACCACCCCGAAGCCACCAGCAAGCTCGCCCTGTGGGAGGTCGGCCATCCCGGTGAGGTCTTCAACGAGATGCGCATGCTGCCCCAGCCCGGACAGCCGCACCTGTGGTGGTTCGCCTTCAACCAGGTCGACGACCTGCCCGAAAAGCTCCTGGCGGGCCGCTACCGGCTCCTGATCGACTACCTCATCGGCCTCGAAGCCCTCGACCCCGACGCCATCGAGGAGACCAGCCGCGAGATCTATGCCGCCGCCTACGAGCAGCCGGGAGCGGTCCGCGCCTCCAACGCCTGGTACCAGACCTTCGGGCGCGACATCGAAGACGCCCGCACCTACAAGCAGCTGACCATGCCGGTCCTGGGCCTGGGCGGGATGAACTTCGGCTTCGTCCCCGCCCTCCTCGACGGCAAAGCCGCCGACGTGCGGTACGTGGAGTTCAAGGGCGCCGGACACTACCTCTCCCAGGAACGCCCCGAAGACCTCACCCGCGAACTGATGCAGTTCTTCGGCTGATACGCACGGCCCCCGGCCGTCGGTCGCCGCCCACCCATGGGTGCTAGCGCCTCGGAGTCGGTCACCACGCTGGGGGCGCCGGCTCGCGCGGCAGAACCAGGCGTGGCGGGCCACCGCGTGGCCAGCCCCCGGCAGAAGGTCATCCGCTGACGTGCGCAGCCGGCCGGTCGGCCTGCGGCGTGGCCAGTCCCGATCGATGGCCCTGGGCCTGTTCGGTAGGAGCAAGCAGCCCACCGGTACCGGACCGGGCTGCCGCCGTCCCCTGTCGTGAGAGAGAGCCCGCTCATGTCGTTGCCCAAGCCTGCCGCGCACGTTCTGCGTCGTACAATGCGGGGCCGCGATCCGGGGGAGGAGCACCGCACCGCAACCACGCTGGAGCTGTTCTTCGACCTGTGCTTCGTCGTGGCGGTCTCCCAGGCATCGATCCAGTTCGCCGAGCAGGTCCTGGAGGGCCATGCGGCCCATGGGCTGGCCTACTACGCGGCGGTGTTCTTCGCGATCTGGTGGGCGTGGATGGGCTTCAGCTGGTTCGCCTCCGCCTACGACACCGACGACGTCCCCTACCGCCTGGCCGTCTTTGTCCAGATGGCCGGCGCCCTGGTCCTGGCCGCGGGCGTACCCGAGGCGTTCGCAGGCGACTTCACCGTCATCACCATCGGCTACGCGATCATGCGGATCAGCTCCGTCAGCCAGTGGATCCGCGCCGCCGTAGAAGACCCGGACCCGGCCCGCGCCCGCGTCGCACGCCGCTACGCGATCGGGATCAGCGTGCTGCAGGCGGGCTGGATCGGTCGGCTGTGGATGCCGGAAGCCTGGCAGCTGTGGTTCTTCATCGTCCTGGTCGCCGGCGAACTCCTGGTGCCCGTGATCAGCGAACGGGACGCCCCCAGCGCCTGGCACCCCGAGCACATCGCGGAACGCTTCGGCCTGTTCACCCTCATCGTGCTCGGGGAGACCGTGAAGTCCGCGACGATCGCCGTCCAGCACGCCCTGGACGGGGCCCACCTCCTGCAGCTGTCCCTGCTCGCCCTCGGCGGCCTGCTGACCGTCTTCACCATGTGGTGGATGTACTTCGCCCGCCCCAACGATGAGGGCCTGGTCACCGACAACCGGCAGGCGTTCCGCTGGGGCTACGGCCACTACCTCGTCCTCGGCTCCGCCGCCGCCGTCGGCACCGGACTGGAGATCGGCGCAGCCCTCCTGGACGGCCACGGCCACATTTCTGCCTTCGCCGGCGCCTGGGTCTTCTCCACCGCGGTGGCCGTCTTCGTCACGGTGACCTGGCTGCTCCATGTACGCCCCCACGGCTCGAAGGCGGCCCGCTCCCTCCTGCACCCCGCCGTCGCCCTCCTGGTCCTGCTCACCCCCTTCACCCCCGAGCCGTACCTGGCCACCGGGCTACTCATGACCGTGCTGCTGGCCCTCTCCCTCTACAACGCCAACCGCACCACCCGGCGGAAGGCATTCCTGTAATCACGGGCGTACCCCGGCAGGGGTGCGGCCCGCATCAGCACACCGCGTCGGGGGATGCGGGGTGGCAGGGTGCGCCTGGAGGTCAGTCTTCGGCGCGCTGAGTGACCGGGGCTCCGGTGCGGTCGCCCAGGAACTCGTACCAGCGGCGTTCCAGGCAGACGTAGCGGGTGTCGGCCTCAACCAGTCCCAGGAACGTCTGCAGGGTTTCGGCGAGCCGGTCCTGCAGCCCGGTATCGGTGAGGTCGCCGGTGTCGGTGAAGCCCTGGTGGGCGGCAGCGAGACTGAACATGTCCGGGTAGACGCGGGTACCCAGGTGCTCCAACGGCACCCGCAGCGCCCACAGCCCCCGGTTGCCGCCGACCAGGGACGGCGAGGCCGACAGCAGAAGGGCGTGCCGGTCCTTGAAGGGCTGCGGCCGCAGCCGCGAGACCCAGTCCAGCGCATTCTTCAGGGCGCCAGGAATGGAAGCGTTGTACTCCGGGGCGGCGATCAGGAACGCCTGCGCCTCGGCGATGCGCCGGCCCAGATCGGCCGCCGTGGCCGGTACGCCGTCGGCGTCCTCGACATCGCCGTCGTAGGGCGGCAGAGGGAAGTCGCGCAGGGACGCGCGGTCCACGACGGCACCAGAGCCGGTGATGAGCCGCTCGGCCAGCAGAGCCAGCCTGGTGTTCAAGGACTCCGCGCGCAGGGAGGCGCTCAGCACCAGGATCCGCAAAGGCTCGGGCCTGTCCTGCGGCGATACAGCGGTCATGGGACGACTCTCCTTCGACGTACGAACCCGGCTCGGGGCTTGAACGTTGCACCCCGCGGCATCCTGACACCGGACGTGCACTTTCATCCGCTTTTGCGAAGTGTTCGTGTGCTGCGCGTCCCCGTCGAGTGAGCTCCGATCAAACCCGTTTCCTCGCAACGCCGCCGGTGACGTTCTCGTCGGGACAGCCTTCACACATGGCAGTGCCGCACCGACAGAGCTCGGTGCGGCACTGAAAGGAGAGGCGAGGCTGCGGCTGTCGCTAGCGGGCGCAACCCTCTCGACGCCGCGGTCCACGGCCGACGCTTCTGAAGGGACCACGATCCGGCCTGCCCTCGGTCCAGGACATCAAGCCGCCCTGGATGGGGCCCTGGTCCGGGCCTACCGCGCCGGCGGCCTGCCGCGCGCGGCCCCGCCCGACGCGACGGTTCGACCCCACGGTGCACCGATCCGCGCACAGCGGACCTGCGTCACCGTGGCGACGCGGGCCGCGCCGACCGAAGCAGCCGCCTGCCGCGGCCGGGCCGCGCCCGCCCGGTCCGAAGAGACCGGCGAAGGGCCCGCTACCACGCTTGCGCGCAGCCCCGCCGAACGAAGACGGCGCATGCTCGCAAGAACCGGCATCTCGCCGCGCCCACGGCCCTCGGCCGGTCTGGTGCGTGGCGCGACCACCGCGGCCACGCTGACCGCTCGCCACGCTCTGGACGGCTTCCCGCCGAGCGCAGGGCCGGCGACGTGCCCGGCCCTGCCCCGGGAAGCTCCTGTCATGGCCCGTCTGGCAGGGCCGCCCGGCACGCCTGCCGCGCCCGGTGGGCGACATCGGACCGCGGCCGCCACCTCGGCGCCCTCGAGGACCGAAGCCATCGCCGGGCCGCTGTGCGTCTGCGCCGTGCTCGGCAGGAGCGCCTGCGAAGGAACGCCCGCATCGGGACTGCTCATCGGCCTCGCCCCGAACCTCGGGCGGAGCTGCGGATCCTTGCTCGTACGGCCGTCCGCCGCTGAAGCGCGGGGTTCGCGGACCGGGACGGTCGTGCTGTTCAGGTCGGGCACAGGCGCCGAAGGCGCCCTTGGACCGTATGCGGCGCCCGTGCAGGTTCTCGCCGCGGTCATGGTCGTGGTGTGCGCGGGCCGGGCCGGTGACGCCGGGGCCGCACTGGTGCGTGTTCTGGGGTGTGAATTCGGGACGCATGATGCGTACCACCTTTCGTTAATGAATAGCTCGCGAAGCTATCGCGATAGGTCAACGATATATCGGTAACGATAGGCGGTCAAGGCTGGGCTGCGTGATGGGCGTCACCGGACGGCAGGGGACTCGGCATGCTCTAAAAAGCACCTGCCCGACACGGGCGCTGGACGGCTCGTACCGAGGCGGCGTCTACATCTCTCCGCGCCCACGCCCGCCTGGCCGGGGAAGGCTGTCGGACCGGATGCTTCCGTCCCGTCGGCCGCACCGTCCCGCTGCGCCCGACGCGGTCCGCATGCTCGCCGAGCATCTCACTCCGGCCGGCACCGGCCATCCATGGACCGGTGCGACGTTCTCTTCGGCCTGGGGCACTCGCGACGTCCTCGACACCGCCCTGGTCCGGCCCGACCTGGTCGCGGAGATCAGCGCCGACACTTCCGTCGACCGTGCCGGACAGAGACGTGGGCGGCAGGTCCAGCAGGCTGTGGTGGAGGTCGAAGGTCCTTTCGGCCTCTGCGATCAGCGTCTCGAACTCGGGCAGGGGTGACGGGTCCTGGCGGCCGTGGGCGCGTGCCGCGAGGGCGGCGAGCTGTCAAGTCTGGGCCGCCACGAGGAGGCGCTGGCGGAGGCGTCGGAGGCGGGCCCCGAGCCGCCCCCGCACGCCGTCGGGCACCTGGAACTCCACCGGGTAGCCGCCCACCACGCCCTCAGGCGCGGCGACGAGGCCCGTGGCGAGGCGGGCCGGGCGCTGGCCGGGTGCGAACGGTACTTGCACCGGGCGCACCCCCGCACCGCTGCCCTCCGCACCCTGCTGGCACGCATCACTCCCTCATGAACCACCACGGCGCGACCTGACTGAACTCCCTGCTCGGGGCGGCCGACACCCTGACCGGCCCCGCCCTGAGGCGGGTGGCCCGGGGCCAGGACCCCCGCCCGCCGGCCGGTTACCGCTACCCGCTGGCGACGGCCGACGGATGGATCGCCCCCAGCGACGCCTGCGCGGCCGCCGCGGCCGCCTACGACCTGCGGGAGCTGCCCACCGCGGCCGCCCTGTCCCAGCTGCGCGACCACGGACTGGCCGCCACCGCGGTCACGCTTCCCCAGCGCCTGTCGATGACGGAAGTGTTGCCCGAACAATCCTGGAGCTACTTGCTTGCGTCCATATGCACCGCGACCTACAGCGCCAGATCCGCGACCGGAGTCTGAACGAACGCCCTGCGGAGCACAGCCGACACAGGGTCGGCGAGCGAGCCGGCCACCATGGGAGACCTGGTCGCGGCGCTGGCCCGGCGGAAGCCGCGATCCCCGCTCACCGGCAGCAGGACGCCCCGGCCGGAGGCGCGGGGCGTGCGCGGTGACGGCGAAGGCTCCCACGCCCGGACGGTAGGGCCTGCGGGCGTGGACGGACCGGGTACGGGCCGCCCGGTGGCCGCTGCCGGCCCGGGACCGGATCGCTGCCGACGGCCTGCTGCTCTCCGGTAGCCGTCCTGGCCCCCCGCATCTTGCGGTGTTTCGGGCGGGTTGAGTACGTCGTCAGGCTCCCGGTGCGATCCCGTTGATCACGCGGTCGAGGAGGCGATCGAAAACAGCTAGGGGGTTCTGGTTGTCACCGGCCAGGGCCTGGGCGAGATGGGCATAGTTGCCCTTGGCGACGCACTGGCGCCGGGTGCGCGGGTGGCCCGTGAGGGGCTGCGGGGCCTGCGCTAGTCCACCTCGACGTCGTCGAAGAGCACGAGCACCGCGCCCAGGACGCGCACGCAGGCGTCGACGTCGGCCTCGGTCAGCGCCGGGTCGATCCGCCGCAGTAGCTCGTGCTCGCGGGCGCGTACCGCCTGGATGAACCGACCGGCCCGCCTCCGTCGGGCGGATGAGAGGGGACCGGCGGTGCGCCGGGTTGGGAACGGTCTGCACCAGCCCGCGCTCCGCCGCCTCGTTCACCATGCGCTGCACGAACTGCCGGCTGAGCGCCTGGGCCCGGCCCATGGCCGGGACCGTCATCGGTCCCCGGGTGCGGAGCAGGTCGAGCACCGCACGCACCCCGACCGGCACGCCCTCGACGGGGGCCGCATCCTCCACCTTGCGGTGGACCCGGCGGTAGAGGGGACCGACGAGGTCGAAGGCATCGGTGAGGCGCTCGGCGAGCGCGTCCTGGGGGGAGGGCGGTGCGGGACGAGGCGTCGGATCGTCTGTCATCCACCAAGAATGACACCTGGGTTGTCAATATGGGGGAGTGGATGGCACCTTGGTCGCCATGAACGACGCAGCCGCATTACTCCGAACGTGGCAGAGCACCGACGGCCCCCTCGCCTACCGGGAGGAGGGCACGGGCCCGGCCCTGGTCCTCCTGCACGGAGGGTTCCTCGACCACCGGATGTGGGAGGAACAAATCAGCGCCTTCAGCCCGGCCTACCGGGTGATCGCCCCCGATGCCCGGGGACACGGAGCCTCCGCGAACGCCACCGGCCCGTTCCGCCCCGCCGACGACCTCGCCGGTCTCCTCCGGGCGATCGACGCCGGACCGGCCGTCCTGGTCGGCGTCTCCATGGGCGGTGCCACCGCGGTCGACACCGCGCTGGAACACCCCCGGCTGGTCCGCGCGCTCGTCGTCAGCGGGGCGGGCACGAGTGAGCCGGTGTTCCAGAGCCCCTGGATACTGGACGCGTTGGCCGCTCAGCAGGACGCCCTGGCCGCCGGGGACCTGCCCGGCTGGGTGGATGCCTTCATGCGCCTGACCTCCGGTCCGCACCGCACACTCGACGAGGTTGACCCCGACGTGGTCCGCCGCCTGCGGGAGATGGTCTTCGGGACGCTCGCCAAGCACACCGGTGACGAGCCCGACCTCCGGGTGCCCGTCGCGGACACCTGGCGGCGCGCCGCCGGAATCGCCGTACCGGCACTGGCCGTCAACGGCGCCCTCGACGCCGCCGATCACCACGACATGGCCGCCCGCCTGCTGCGGCCCCTCCCGGGCGGCCGGAGCGTCTCGGTCCCCGGCGCAGCGCACTACCCGAACATGGAAGACCCGGCCCGCTTCAACGCCGAACTGGGCGCCTTCCTGAACGGACTCGGGCTGCCGGGGCCGCGGGCCGCGTAGGCCGTCGCGACTTCACGGCCTGCTGCCGATGGCGGATGACCACCAGCGCATGCTGAATCTCCGCAACACCGCGCTCCTCAACTCCCACCACGCACACTTCGCGACCATGCTCCTGGCCTCCGCAGCCTGCGAGGGCAGCACGGTGAAGCTGCGGCTGACCAGCGCCGGCCACTTCGCGCCGCTCACCGTGCATACCGATGGAACGGTCGAGGGGACCGCGACCGCGGCACGCTCGTCGGGGCCCTGCCGATCGTCACCGCCGAAACCGCCGAGCTGACACTTGCTGGGTGACGTGCGTCCTGAACACGGACGGGATCACCGAAGCCCGCGGGGGACCGCTGAGCGACACCATGTTCGGCGAGTCCCGGCTTCAGCGGGCACTTGCCGAGTGCGCCGGCCTGCCGGCGGAGGCGGTGGTGGCACGCGTGCACATGCTCGCCTCAGGCCCCTCGGGGGATTTGAATGGGCGGTCCGAGGGCGACCAGATCGGGCGCAAGAGGACCCCCGAAAGGGCAGGACCTCCGCGGCGGACCGGCACCGGTGCGTACGCGCGAGCTCCGCGAACGCCTCCTGAGACGGGGCCCCGTACGTGCTCCGGCTGCCGGTGAGCAGCCGGTCCAGGCGCTCCCTGCCCACACTGATCTCGCCCATGGCCGGTACTCCTTCCCGCCGGGACGGCTACTCCGGCCCCCGCCCTTCGACGCTACGAACGGGTTTGGGGCGGGTACCCATGCCGGTCAGTGCTGGATCATCCTGGACGTCAGCGGAGCCGCTTCGCCGACTCCTCGATGCTGCTCCTGCGGGCTACCCGCCGCCTGGTCCTGGCCGGCCCGCTGCCCGCTCAGCTCGCCCGGCTCCTGGACGTCACCGCTGACGGCTGACGGCTGACGGCATCGAAGCCGCCCGCACCCTCTCACCGGGGCCGCAGGCGCGCACGGCCGTGGAATCTGCGGTCAGACGGGCGTCTTGGGAAGCCAACAGTCTGGGGAGTTGGGTCGCCCGTGCGCGGCTTCGGTCCCGCACCGGGGTGGGCTGCGGCATGGTCGGAGGCGGGGCGGGTCCGGCCGGAACCCGCCCGGCAGCCGGGTGACGGGTGACGGGGAGGGTGTCGTGGTCGATCAGGACAAGTGGACGACGGAGGAGTTCGGCACCTCGCATGAGGGCCGGGTCGGAGTGCTTCTGGCCGATGGAAGCGTCCCTGCCCCGGTGTATTTCGACACGGGCTCGGGTTCGGCCGGCCGGTCGGTGACGCGGTGGAGCATCTACGACGGGAGCTCCCCGCGCATTCCCCAGGCGGCCGCACTGCGCGCGGTGTGCTCCTGTGGCTGGACGGGTCCGGAGCACCGTCTCGACAGGGTATCGATCGCGGGCGAAGGACTGGAGGAGGCGGGCGATGAGCAGGCGGATGCCTGTGAGCGGGACTGGGACGGCCACACCGCCCGGGTCGAGGCCTGTGCCATTCCGCTGCCGGAGTCGGTGACCGTGCTGCTGGAGCGGCTGGAGGAGGAGATCGACCGGCTGACCAGGACGTCCCCGGCGGCCGCGGTGCGCGCAGCCCGCCGGTTGGAGGTCACCGCCGAGCGAGTCGGGTACTGGGCTGCCCGTGGCACCCGCGCCGGCCTGACCACTGCCCAGGCCGCAGCCGCGCTCGGAGTGGACGAGCAGGCCGCGATCCTTTTGATGGCCCGCTTCGGCCGGTGGAGCCCGTACTCCTGAGCCCTCGTCGAAGGGACCGGCTGCTGGAGATCGCGGCTGGCTGCGGCGCACGCTGGTGGAGTTCACCCTGACGCCGTAGCAGGGCGCGGTACGGCCGGCGGCGGCCACGCTGTCGCCGGGGTGGCCGTCCTGGCGCGTGGGGCGGCTGCAGCCGCGGCCGAGTGCAGAGCTGCCGGTGCGCACTGCGGGCCGGTGCCCGTTGTTGGGCTCTGTCGCGCCTGCTACCACCCTGCTACCTTGCTGGGATGAGTGGTGGGAAGAAGCAGACGCAGCTTCGGCTGGAGCCCGATGTGCTGGAAGCCGGGAAGGGCGCGGCAGCGGCCCGCGGCCTGGACTTCAACCAGTACGTGCAGCGCCTGATCACCGAGGACACCACCGGCGCCCGCGCCGCCGGTATGGCCGCCGCCCAGCGCCTCCTGGACACTCACGGGGCCTTCCTCCAGGACCTTGAAGAGCAGCTGGACGCGCAGCGCACCCCTACGGCTTCGGGTGACGGCCGGGGCGCCGCTGCGTGAGCATGTCCCTGCACGTCGACCTGACCTGGATCCTGGAAGTCGCCGAACGCGCCGGCCACCGCGACCCCGCACCAGAGGACCTCGGCGTCCCGATCGCCGCGGTGGCCCGCCACCGCGCCGAACTCCTCGAACAGCCCGTCTACGACAACCCGCAGGCCCGCGCCGCCGCCCTCGTCCACACGCTCGGCCGCTGCCGCTGGCTGGAACGCTCCAACCTCACCGTCGCCTGCGCGACCGCCGTGATGTACCTCAACGCCAGCGGCATCCCCGCCGACCCCAACCGCGAACAGCTCACCGCCCTCGCCCACGAGCTGTACGAACCCCGTACCACCACCGCCCGCATCACCGAACTCCTGCGCACCTGGAGCTGACGGCAGACCGGGCCGCACCCCCAGGCCGGCGCGGTCCCGGTGGTGTCGGCGGGCAGGCGAGGCGTGATCCGAGGCAGACACGCATCTCGCCCGCCGCCTCGCGTACCTCTTCGGAGCAAGTCTCTTCTTCGAGGGCGCTGTGGACGTTCGCGTAATTCCCCAGGTGCCCGCCTGGCTGGGGGCTGCGGGTGTTCCTCCTACTATGGGCACCTCGACAAGGAGCAGAGTGGATCTCAGAGCACCGGTACCGTCTCGAAGACTTGGGCCGTACGAGTTGACCGATGACGGGATCGCGGCACTGCTGGCACGCTACGAGTTCGGTGACTCCTGTGTCCGCCGGGTGATCCTTGACCAGGAGTTCGGATGGAATCCGCGGGGGCGGGCCGTCAGACTTGTGATCGACGTTCGGGTGGTGGACGAGGCCCTGCGGTGGGAGCCGATGTGCCTGGACCTGGTCGACGTGAAGCGATTTCGGATCGACGAGAGCCAGGGCTCTCCTGCGGGGGTGCTCTACGATCCCCCGCAGTTCACCCGGTTCGACGGGCTGATGCAGGTCGACCTGTGTGCTGAGCGTTTCGGTAGCCTTCGTCCGGGGAGCGGGCAGGAGGTCTTCGAAGGCTCGGAATGGGTCTTCGAGGCGGTCGAGGGCACGTGGAGTGTCCTGGAGCCGTGGACCGTGTGACACCGCGCCCGCTACCAAGTACTACTGTCGGAGCGCTTGAGCGGATCCGCCGCGCCTTCGCCGTCTCCTACATCTCCGCTCAGGACGAAACAGCCGTCATCGACGCTGGCATCTCGCAGATGAGAGAAGCACTCGGCGAGGCGCCGTACGAGGCCGCCGTGGCCCGCGGCCTGTCCTTCGAACTCGACGAAGCACTCGACTACGCACTCGGCACCGACGCCTCGCCCCAGCCGGACACAAAGCAGGACGAGCCCAGTCCGCTGACCACTCGCGAACGCCAAGTCGCGGCGCTGGTGGCGCAGGGAAAGTCCAACAAGCAGATCGCGGCGGAGCTGGTGCTCTCCCCGCGCACGGTCGAAGGGCACGTCGAGCACATCCTCACCAAGCTCGGCTTCGCCTCCCGCGCCAATATCGCGGCCTGGGCTGCCCAGCAGGGCAGCTGACTCTGCCGCATCCGGCCAGTCGGCGTGACCCGCCGGATGCGAGTCACGGCTCCTTCTGCACAGGGGCGCCACCGGGGGTTGGGTTAGAGGGGGAGGCTTCAGTCAGGGAGACCGTGAGGGAGGTGCCGGGGATGGTGCTCAGTCCACCGGTGGAGCCGATGCTGGCGCAGGCCGCCGAATCAGTTCCCGGCCCGGCAGCGCTGCGCGCCGGGAATCGCCGATCTCTACCCCGGCGAGGCGAAAACCGACGCCCGCGACGCGTTCATCATCGCGGACGCCGCCAGAGCGATGCCCCACACCCTGCGGACGATCGATCCCGCGGACGAGACGGTTGCCGAGCTCGCGATGATCGCCGGGTTCGACGACGACCTCGCGGGCGAGTCCACCCGGATCGCCAACCGGCTCCGCGGCCTCCTCACCCAGATCCACCCCTCCCTGGAACGCGTCCTGGGCCCACGGATCCAGCACCCGGCCGTGCTCAAACTGCTGGACCAGTTCGGCTCCCCGGCCCGGATCCGCAAAGCCGGACGCCGCCGCCTGGTGACCCTGATACGTCCCAAGGCACCGCGAATGGCCGAGCGGCTGATCGAGGACATCTTCACCGCACTCGACGAACAGACCGTCGTCGTCCCGGGCACCGAAGCTGCCGCGCTGATCGTCCCCAGCCTCGCCAGCTCGCTCCAGTCCGTCCTTGACCAGCGCAAAGTCCTCGCCGCCCGGATCGAGGAACTGTTGGAGGCCCACCCTCTTTCCCACGTCCTGACCTCAATGCCCGGCATCGGGATCAGGACCGCCGCCCGCATCCTCATCGACGTCGGCGACGGATCCGGCTTCGCCACCGCCGGCCACCTCGCCGCCTACGCCGGCCTCGCACCCGTGACCCGGAACTCCGGCACGTCCATCCGCGGCGAACATCCTTCCCGGCGAGGCAACAAACAGCTCAAGAGAGCCTTCTACCTCGCCGCGTTCGCCTCGCTCTCCCAACCCGAGTCACGCACCTACTACGACCGCAAACGCCGCGAAGGAAAGCACCACATCCCGGCCCTCATCGCGCTCGCCCGACGCCGCATCGACGTCCTCTTCGCCATGCTCCGCGACGGCACCTTCTACCAACCACCCACACCCGCTACAGCTTGACGAAAACCATAGAGGCACCTTTTGCGGCCCGCATGCTGACGGAGTCGATCGAGCACCGCGACCAGTCGAGCTCGCCGCCGGCGCCGAGTTCGTCGAGGATGACGCGGTGGAGCCTCGCCCAGACGCGGGCCCGGCTCCACTGGGCGAAGCGCCGGTAGACCGTCTGCCAGCTCGGGCCGAACACCGGCGGAAGCTGCCTCCACGTGCAGCCCGAGGTCGCTACGAAGATGATCGCAGCCAGGGCCTCGCGGTCACCCGGCCGGCGCCGGCCCCCACCCTGCGGACGTATCACCTCTGTTGGCGGCACCACCCGCCGGAACAACACCCACAACTCATCTGGCACCAGGCGCTCAACCAGATCCGTCATGCACCGTTCAACGAACGATCGCGCCATAAGAAACGACTTCTAAGAGGTCGTTTTCATCTGCATTGGTCGCTTTTGGGGCGGTTTTCAAGATGTTCGATTACGGTGCGGTAGTGGCCTCGGATGTAGTTGTTGCCTGTGGGGCGGGTGGGGTGACGGGTGGGATAGGTGGGTGTTGTTCCTGTTTCATCCCATGATGTTCGGCCTTGACGGCCTGCGTGCTTCCGGCATCGCGGCTGTGCGCCTGGGCGCACTCGGTTCGCGGCGGTACGCCGGAAGCATGGCGAAGCGACGTCCGTACCCGAGTGATCTGTCCGATGCCCGCTGGGAGTTGATCGAGCCGGTCCTGGCCGCGTGGCGATTCGAGCGGCGTGGCCGGGCTCTGGACTTCGGCCGGCCGCCCGAGCATGACCTGCGCGACATCATGGAC
>NZ_LIVQ01000008.1 GCF_001905445.1 Streptomyces sp. CB00455
GTAGAAGGTGCCGTCGCGGAGCATGGCGAAGAGGACGCTGATGCGTTGGCGGGCGAGCCGCAGAAGTGCCTGGGTCTGGGTTTTGCCGCGGGCGCGTTGGCGGTCGTAGTAGGTGCGGGAGGCGGGGTCGGCGTTCATGCAGGCGAAGGCAGAGAGGAACATGGCGCGTTTGAGCTGCCGGTTTCCGCCTCGTGGTGCGTGTTCGCCGTGGATCGAGGTCCCCGAGGATCTGGTGGTGGGGGCGAGGCCGGCGTAGGAGGCGAGGTGGGCGGCGCTGGGAAAGCCGGTGCCGTCGCCGACGGTGACCAGCAGAACGGCGGCGGTCCTGACTCCGACTCCCGGCATCGAGGTCAGGACCTGGTGAAGAGGGTGAGCCTCCAGCAGGCTGCTGATCTGCGCTTCCAGGGCTCGGCGCTGGTCGTGAACCGCCGCGAGGGAGGCGGCCAGGGACGGGATCACGATGTCGAGGGTGCCGGTTCCCGGGACCACGACGGTCTGTTCGTCGAGAGCGTCGAAGATCTCGTCGATCAGCCGGGCGGCCATCCGCGGGGCTTTCGGGCGGATGAGTTCGACGAGTCTGCGGCGGCCGGCTTTCCGCAGTGCGGCCGGGGATCCGTGGCGTTCGAGGAGCCAGGTGACGGCCGGGTGGTCCAGCCGGGGCCCGAGAACGCGCTCCAGCGACGGGTGGAACTGGGTCAGCAGGCCGCGTATCCGGTTCGAAGTGCGGGTGGCTTCGGCGGCGAGGTCCTGGTTGAAGCCGGTCAGCACCGTGAGCTCGGCGGTGATCTCGTCGGTCAGCTCCAGCGACCGCAGGACGTGCGGCATGGTGCGGGCGGCGTCCGCGATCACCGCCGCGTCCTTCGCGTCGGTGATCGCCTCGCCCGGATACAGGTCAGCGATCCGCCGCATCGCGAGTCCGGGCAGGTAGGCGACCTCGCAGCCGGCGTCGCGGGCGACGGTCAGCGGCAGAGCGCCGATCGAGGCCGGCTGGTCCACGATCACCAGCACCGTGCCGAACTTCGCGATCAGCTTGTCGAAGACGGCCCGTAGTTTTGGTTCGCTGTTGGGCATCGGCTTGTCGAAGACTTTCTTGCCCGCCGGCGTCAGCCCGTGGCCGTGGTGGGAGCTCTTGCCGACGTCCATACCCAGGAAGACGCCCACATCGCCGGTGTCTAACATCGCACCTCTCCTGGGTGGTTGACCTGGCCGGCCTCGGCGTTGGCGCCGTGCTCGCGCATCCACGTTATGCAGACCTGCCGCCCACGTCTCTGTCCGGCATTGCGCCGGACCGGGCGGTGGCCGGGTCTCTCATCAGCGTCTCCGACGGCACCTCCCGGGCCCGGCGACACCACCCCCCAGGTCATCCGTTCGACAGAGGGGACACAGTCATACCGGGCCCGGAGGCCAGCGGTCCCGTTGCAGGACCGCGAAAAACATAACGGGGGCATCGGGCTCATCCTTCATCCCTGAACTCCATGCGGCGCCTCAAGCGGACCCGCACAGCCCGGTCCGCGATAGCCACGCCGGTGTACACGGCTCCCAGTACCGGCCCGAAAATCAAGGCAACCACAACCCCAGCGGGCTCTTCCGCGAACAGCACGCCCCCAAGACTGACAGGAACCGCGATATAGACACCCAGCTGGACCGGATGCTTTGTCACCCACCCCTGGAAACGAGTCAAGGACAACCGGCCCCATACTCCCGCTCTACCGCCAAGTACCTATCCATCAGCGACTTCCCCCGACTACCCATCCACCACACGCTACGCGCCTAACACCTGCTTCGGGCCAGGGGTCCCGCAGCTCCGCTGCGGACTGGTTCTGGCTCCGCTGCGCTCCACCAGAAATGGGCCTGCCAGGCAGCCCCAGGGCCTCGCGCTCCGCGCGACAGATGCCCCCACTTCACAGGGCCCGGGCTTCTTGCCCGTTAGGCTGACGCTGCTCCCCCAAACGGTCCTACCGGCTCCGCCTCCAGGACCCAGCCCGCGCTGTGGACGGCAGCAGGGACTACCCGCGCCGGGGCTCCAGGACCACCTTGCCGTCCTTCACGAACAGCCTCACCCGCTGCTCATTGAAGTCCATCGTCACCATGCTGCCCTCAGGCACTACATGGACCGAAACTTCCGGGAACTCCGCCCGGATCTGCTCACGGGCCTCCTCCGCCGGCTTCCCCATCAGCTCCGGCCACTCATTCTTCGCCTCCATCAACCCCTCCACAGTGGTGATCGCTCCAGATCCCGCCTCAACGCCACAGGTCTACCAATGGCTCCGCCCGGAAGGTGACGCCGTTTGGCGGGGTACGGGCCCCAGCCTCGCGACCGTGCCACGATCTCGCTAGCTGACTCCCTGAGCGTTCAAACTGGCTGTCAGATACCGCATCGAAGCCGGGGCACACCCGACCAGCACCACAGCATCACCGTCGCGACACTCGGCCACCTGCCAGCCGTGCTGCACCAACCGGGAATCTGAAAGGCCTCTCGACCGGACCCGAACCAGCTCCCACCGCGCTACGGGAAGTGGACTTCGGTGAAGGTCCCCGAGCTCCGTCGGCGTGACATGCAGCCTGGAACCCGTAGCCCAGAGGAAGACCAACGCCTCATCCCGGCAGTACGGGCGGTCACCAAGAACGCAGGCAACGAAACCCACCTCCGCCCCCTCCGCGAAACTCCGAGCCTTCCTCCTGGCCCTGCGCCTCTCATGCCCCACGTCAACAGACCGCCAAAAACGAGCTCCAGCAAGAAACCCAGCACGCGCCACCCCCGTCGGCCTCAGCCCTCCAGCTGCAAATCCAAACAGACGCAACCAAAGACCACACTCCTCCCCAGGGAGGAGTGCAGGACACCGTCCTCTACACCGCAGCCAGGAGGAAAGGTGGGCGCCTCCCCCTGAAGACTCTCCCAGCGCCGCAGGTGCTTCATTGTGATATCCGGATAGACTCAGGAATACGGCCAGAGTGCCACACCAGCCGGACACCCCCAGATGTCGTGGATCAGCAAATCTGCGCAGTACTCAACCTGCGACACCCGGGCAGACATCCTGTAACCGACATGCTCCCTTTCCGGTCCAGGCAGGTGCTCGCCGAGCCGAGGCACAGCAAAGCCCCCCACCGGTAGTGCTGGTGGGGGGCCTCGGCGTCAGTGGGGCGTTTCGGCCGGGCTGTCCAGGCCGATGGTCTAGTCCTGACTGCGATCTCTCGGACGTGTCAGTGCGCGACCTGCACGAATACCGCCCCGTGACAGTGAAATCGCCGCGATCTCTCACACCCATGACAGTGCGCCGCACCCCGGAAACCGACGCTGGCCTGCACCTGTGAACAGGCACTCCCATGGCAGCCGGCCATCCTCCCGATGGGCGTCCCGCGACAGCAGCTTGGTCATCTCATGACAGCCATGATCACTATCGCCGCGCACCATGACCAGGGAAAGACCACACATCTCTGCTGACGCCCATCCGATGTCACGGGCGCACCCATTCACACCTGGGCAGGGCATCGTGAGCGCGTTGGCCGCGCCCGATCGCCGGGGACCGAGTCGAACTGGCCGCTGACACGATGACGGCTACCTTCACCGGCACCATCACCGTGCGCGGCATCTACCGCCCCGGCCAGGGCTTCGCGGAGCTGACCCTGTTGGCGGTCGAGCCCCAGCAGTGGCGCGACCTGGAACACGCCACCCTGCATTGGTACACCCTGTACCGCGAAGGCGGGGAGCTCTACGGCTGTGGTGGTGACGCTGACGGCGGAGACCGTGCGACACCAGCGCACTCACCACCGCGACGTAGCCCCC
This sequence comes from Streptomyces sp. CB00455, assembly GCF_001905445.1. Taxonomy (GTDB): domain Bacteria; phylum Actinomycetota; class Actinomycetes; order Streptomycetales; family Streptomycetaceae; genus Streptomyces. The sequence goes on from NZ_LIVQ01000008.1 coordinate 3,785, forward strand.
GGGCAGCCGAACGGCCCGGGGACGCGAGCGGTTCAACCGCCGTACTGGGCGCGCCGCTGCTCCTTGCACGCCGCGCACAACGGCGAAGCCCCCACCCCGTATCTGCATGTTGGAGCGTGGCTTCTCTGCACTAACGCGAGTAGCCAGCCAAGCCTGCGGCGGCCACGAGAAGGGCGGCCCCTCTTTGGGGCCGCCCCTGGGCGCCTGGGCGCAACGGAACACTGCTCTCGACGATCAGTGGTCGTCGGTTTCTGGGTTGAACATGGCATGCAGGCTCTTGGCGGGCTTGAACATGAGAGTGCCTGGGATGCCAGGAGTGTAGGGAGTGCTCGCCCTCTTTGGGCCAGTCACATGCTTCGTGAAGCTGCCGAATCCATCCAGGTGCACAGGCCCGGAGGCCACATCACGCGGGATTGTTGCCGCGATGACCCGTAGGGCCGCTCGAGCCTTCTCCTGGGTCAGGCCGGCGCGCTCCGCGATCACTGTGATCATGTCTCTGTCGTTCATGTTCTTTCGTCTGCCTTCGTCCTGAGGGTGGATGGAGCGGCTGTCCACGCTGGGCGTGCAGCCCGACCAGGCGACCTCTCCCGCGCCTACGGCCAGCCGCAGGGCGAAGGGGCCGAGCAAGGCGCAGCAGGCATACCAGCGGGGCCTGGAGGCCCTCGCTCAATGGGTGGAGCGGGAAGGCGCGGACCGGCCGGTGCCCCGCGCGCACGGCGAGGAGATCACGGTCGAGGGCGAGGCGGAGCCGGTGACCGTGAAGCTCGGCGTGTGGGTCTCCAACACCAAGAGCCGGCGCGACAAGCTCACCCAGGAGCAGCTCGACGCACTCCCGGGAGCTGGGCGTCGACTGGGCCTGACAGCACGTCCGGAAGACTGCTCCTGGCGTGCTGAAGGGGGTGGGTCTGGGCGTAGGCATCGATGTCGCTCGGGACTGCACCGTGCGGGGGTTGCCCCATCTGCGGGCCGTCTTCTCCCGAGCACGGAGTCACGAGGCGAAGTTCTCAAGAGTCCGCGTCCAGACTGTCAACAGTTCCGATCTGAGCGGGCAACAGTTCTAAGCACCGAATGCCGACCTGCCTGCAGCTTTGGGCCTACAGAGGTTTCCTACCGGGGTCATCAGTGTTCACATGGTTTCCGATAAGCCAAGCTGGGCGGGTGGCCAGCTCGGCGGCCGCACCCGAAACGACACCCGCCCCATGCTCACAGGGGCGCATAGTTGGCGTCGTGAACACCGAACTGACCGTACTCCAGCAGGACAAGGCCGTGGGCCAGGACGACACGATACGGATGCTGCTGGGCGAGTCCAAGCGCTACAGCCGTGCCGTGCCGATCCGGCGCGCCTTCATCCAGGACGCCGACCCCGGCCCCCGCCTGGTCACGCGGCCCGGCCCGTTCCCCAAGCTGCTGCGCAGTCCCGGGCGGCTGGATCTCTTGCTGCTGATCCACTGTGTCGCCGCGCACGCCGAATGGGGCGTCACCCGTCGCTCCGAGACCTGGGGGCGCGCCGCGGGGATCTCGTTCGCCACCGACGGCACGGCGAGCGCCGCGGTCTCTCGGCACCTGGCCAAGCTGAAAGACCTGAAGCTGATCAGCACAGCGCCGGACGGCCGGATGACCCGCATCACCAAACTGCTCGAGGACGGCTCTGGGAACCCGTACACGCGGCCGTCGGGCAACGCGGAGGGCTCCCGCAAGGACATCTACTTCAAGGTGCCCTTCGCGTACTGGGAGCAGGGTTACTACAGGTCGCTGGACATGCCTGCGAAGGCGATCGAGGCATGGGAGAAGATCTCGTGCGGTGACGGCGCGAAGGGCCCGCGCGTCTACCACTGGGCGGCGGTGCGGCTGCCGGCCGTCGAGGAGTTCGACTACCAGGGCGAGGTCCCTTATCGGATGCGGTGGGCACTGGCCCGCCGTAGTATCCGCAGGCCCGATGAGATCGCCTACTACCTTGCTTACGCGCCCTTGGAGACCACCGTTCAGGAGCTGGTGCGGATGAGCAATCAGGACCTGTGGATCGGCCTCGGGGAGGGCGCCTCGCGGGATGCGAAGAGCGTACCTTCCCGAGTGATCGATTGTTGGTCACCGAGTAGGCCCGCGTTGCAGCGCGGGCCGGGAAGGCCCGCCCGTGCTCAGCGTAGTCAACGCCGACGGAACCACCGGGAGCGGCTCCTTGATGGACGAGATCGTCCGCGAGGGTGCGAGGCGGATGCTTGCCGCCGCCCTGGAAGCTGAAGTCAACCAGTACATAGCCGAGTTGACCGACAATCGCGACGAGTCCGGTCGTCGCCTCGTTGTCCGCAACGGCCACCATCACGAACGAACCGTCGCGACGGCCGCCGGGCCGATCCCGGTGAAAGCGCCGCGGGTGAACGACAAGCGCGTCGACGCCGTGACGGGCGAGCGCTAGCGGTTCTCGTCGCAGATCCTCGCCCCCTGGTGCCGGAAGTCACCGAAGATCAGCGAGGTCCTGTCCCTGCTCTACTTGCACGGCCTGTCCTCCGGTGACTTCCTGCCCGCGATGGAACAGTTCCTCGGCTCCTCGGCCGGTCTTTCTCCGGCCACCGTGACGCGGCTGACCAAGCAGTGGCAGGACGACCACGCCGCCTTCCAGGACCGCGCCCTGTCGGCAGCGACTACGTCTACGTGTGGGCCGACGGTGTTCACCCCAAGGTCCGCCTCGGTCAGGCCCACTCCTGTGTCCTGGTTCTGATGGGCGTGCGCACGGACGGCCGCATGGAACTCATCGCGGTCGCCGAGGGCCTGCGCGAGTCGACCGAGTCCTGGGCCGACCTGCTGAGGGACTGCCGCCGGCGCGGCATGACGGATCCCGAGCTGGTCGTCGGCGACGGCGCCATGGGTCTTTGGAAGGCCCTGACCGAGGTGTTTCCGCAGGCCAGGCACCAGAGGTGCTGGGTTCACAAGGTCCGCAATGTCATGAACACGCTTCCGAAGTCCGCGCAGCCCGGCGCGAAGAAGGCGCTCCAGGAAATCTACAACGCCGAGGACCGTGACCACGCCGAGAAGGCGATCAAGGACTTCGAGCGCAGCTACGGCGCGAAGTGGCCCAAGGCGGTGAAGAAGGTCACCGGCGAGGTGGATGAACTCCTGGCCTTTTACGACTTCCCGGCCGAGCACTGGGTGCACTTGCGCACGACGAATCCGATCGAATCCACCTTCAGCACAGTCAAGTTGAGAACCCGTGTCACCCGCGGCGCTGGCAGCTCGGCCGCCGCCTTGGCCATGGTGTTCAAGCTCGCCGAGTCCGCCCAGGCCCGCTGGCGTGCGATCACCGCACCCCACCTCGTCGCCCTCGTCCGCGCCGGAGCACGCTTCGAACGCGGCGTCCTGGTCGAACGTGGGGAGCCTTGTGCGGCGTGATGCTTCAGCGCGCTGTGCGTCCGAGCAGTCCGCTCAGCTCATGGGCGAGGGCGACCGAGGCCTCGATCTCGACCTTGCGGATCGATACGCTCTCCACGAGGAAACCGAAAGGCATGCCGAGCTTGCGACAGAAGGCGATCAGATCCCGGGCGTTCGCCAAACAATGCTCGTACGACTCGGCAAGCGTGTCGTCCGCGTGAAGCAGGGAGTTCTCGAGCCAGCGTGGAACCTCGACTCCGAGCCACTTGAGGAACGCCAGCGTCTTCACCGAACCGCACACCGACAGCGTAAAGAGCACGGGCTTCGGTGCGAGCTGCCGCTCACGGCAACCGTAGTAGTAGTCGGAGACCATGCTCTTGGCCGCGTCGGCGCTGTAGATGACCTGCGAGATGAAATACCCGCATCCCGCCTCCTGCTTGGTGATCAGCCGCAGATGCTCGTCAGGGCGCTCGGTGATGGCGACGCCACCGAGCAGCAGGTCCGGACGGACGTCGCGGCGCAGGACGTGCGCCGTCGACAGGCTCGTATGTATAGCCTTGTCCTTCAAGGACGCACCCACGAAGACCCCGAGCACGCGGTCCGCATCGGCCATCCGCAGCCAGGTCCGCAACTCCGCCTCGGTGTACTTGCCGACGCACCGATAGATCACCGCAGCGCGGTTCCACTCGCCGAGATATTCCGCGTGGTACGCGGCGGGATCCATGGTCGGCAGGTAGGGGAACGGGCGTTCCTCCGGATTGCGGTCGCTCTCGTCGTCGATGTCGTAGAGCGCCAGACCATCCACATTGAGGACGTCCAGCCGCGCCAAGGTGGCCGCGGTGATCTCTCGGATCCGCTCAGGAGCGATACTCAGGCGCGGCGGCGTGATGCCGAACAGAAGGACGCCGCTCTCGGCGTCAGTCACCAGCGTCCGGAGAGCCATGCTTTCGTTGTGATCCACCATGCCGCGGAAACTAGCAGCTCATCCACCAGGCGGTAGGCAAGCATCACTCTGTGAGACCGGATCCGGTGACGCCCCGCCCGAGGAAGCCACGGCAACAAACGCCTCCTGGATCAGGAAGCCGTCGCAAGGCCCTTGGCGACGCCACTCGTTCCCGTACGAAGCCCGACCGCTGCCGATCAGATCCACAGGATTTGACAATAACTCGGTGCGGATCGCCGGGACACGCTGGGCGATCGAGGGGTGCTTCCAGGCTGCGAAGAACGAGTGCGGGCTGGACCAGTACGAAGTCCGTCGCTACGTCGGTTGGTTACCGGCACATCACGCTCGCGATGCTCGCCCACGCCTTCCTGGCCGTGACGGCGCAACAGGTCCAGGAAAGAGGGGTGGCACCGAAGAGGCGGCCCGGGGTCATCGAGTTCACAGTGGCGGAGGTTCGGCGACTCCTGGCAGCTTGTCGTCCACGGCCCCCACACCTTCGTGGCCACCGAGGACGACATCACGCGTTGGGATGGTCGAGATGGCGCCGACGACGCCAAGCAGTCGCCCGCCGCTGCCACTACTTGCGGCGCTGTCGCACGATCGAGGGGCGGCCCGTCCAAGACCGCCCCTGACACCTCCGCGGCCCGCTACACTCCAGCCGCCCAGTGAAACCCGCAGGTCAGACCTCAAAGTCCTGCTGGAGTACTAGCCCTCCCTCGGCCGTGCCCTCGCCTTCCCCGGCGTCGACCGGGAGGACGAGGGCGCGCCACGAACGGCCCGGGTCCTGGGTTTACAAGGTGGTGCGGGTGCGGGTGCGGCGGACCACGCGGACTTCGGTGGTGCCCGGCGACTCCTCTCGGGTCTCGACCTCGCGGGCCAGGGCGGCGATGGTCGGGTGGGCGAAGAACTCGCGCATGGACAGGGCGATCCCCAGGGCCGTACGGAGCTTCGAGACCGCCTGCGTCGCCAGGAGCGAATGGCCGCCCAGGGCGAAGAAGTTGTCGTGTACGCCGATCCGGTCGGTGCCGAGCAGTTCCTGCCAGACCGCGCCGATCGCCCGCTCCACGGGGGTCGCGGGAGGCGTGTGCTCCTCCTCCGACGGCAGCTCCTTGCCCAGCGCCGCCAGGGCCTTGGCGTCGACCTTGCCGTTCGGCGAGGAGGGGAAGCCGTCCACGGCGGCGAAGCGTGCCGGGATCATGTAGCCGGGGAGCGTGCGGCCCGCGTGCTCCTGGAGGTCCCGCGCCGTCGGCGGCTCCGAGCCGGTCGCGGGTACAACGTAGGCGGCGAGCTGCCTGCCCCGGGTGGGGTGGTCCTCGGCGAGCACCTTGACCTGCGCCACCGCGGGATGGCCGGCCAGGGCGGACTCGACCTCGCCCAGCTCGATGCGGAAGCCCCGTACCTTGACCTGGTCGTCGGCGCGCCCCCGGTATTCGAGCAGGCCCTCCACGGTCCACGCCACCACGTCGCCGGTGCGGTACATCCGCTCTCCGGGCGGGCCGAAGGGGCACGCGACAAAGCGCTCCGCCGTCAGACCCGGGCGCCCGACGTAGCCGCGGGCGAGCGCCGCGCCGGCGAGGTACAGCTCGCCCGCCACACCCGGCGGCACCGGGCGCAGCCCGCTGTCGAGGACGTAGACCCGCGTATTGTCCAGGGGGCGCCCGATGGGGGCCGTGTAGGGCCAGGACATGGTGTCCGTCGGCAGGGCGAACCCGGTCGTGACATGGGTCTCGGCCGGTCCGTAGTGGTTCTCCAGGCGGCATTCGGGCCGCTCCGCGAAGAACTTCCGCATGCGGTCCGTGAGCACCAGCGCCTCACCGGCCTGGGCCACACGGCGCAGCGAGGCCAGCGGCAGGTCCTCGTCCTCGGCGATCTGGCAGAGCGTCTCGATGACGACGTTCGGCGCGTAGAGGCGGGTGATGCGCTCGCGGTCGACCCAACGAACGAACGCGGCGAAGTCGGCGCGGATGTCCATGTCCGGGATGACCAGCGTGTCGCCGACGACCAGGGTGGCCAGGATCTCCTGGACACTGACGTCGAAGCTCGGCGTCGTGAACTGCGCCGTGCGCCCACCGGCCGGCCCGGGCTGGGTCCGGCCCTCCCAGGACAGGAGGTTGACCAGGGTCGTGCCGGGCATCAGCACGCCCTTGGGGCGGCCGGTGGACCCCGAGGTGTAGACGAGGTAGGCCGGGTGGCGCGATGAGGCGGGGCGCGCCCGGTCCGCGTCTTCGAGGTCTGCGGCCGGCTGCCCGGCGAGGGCGGCGGCCTGTTCCCGGTCGTCGAGGCACAGCCGTCGGGCGGGTGTCCCGTCCAGGATCTGTGCGGCGAGCGGTGTGGTGGTCAGGGTAAACGTCGGCGCCGCGTCCTGCAGCATGTACGCGATGCGGTCGACGGGCTGCTGCGGATCCAGCGGCAGATAGGCCGCGCCCGCCTTGAGTACGGCGAGCACCGCGACCACCAGCTCCGGGGTGCGCGGCAGGAGCAGCCCGACGACGTCCTCGGCGCCCACCCCGTCGGCCACGAGCCGGCGGGCAAGGCGGTTGGCGCGGGCGTTGAGTTCGGCGTACGTCAGCGTGAGCGCGCCGAAGCCGATGGCGGGGGCCTCGGGCGTACGGGCGACCTGCCGCTCGACGAGTTCGGCGAGGCCCACGTCGGGCAGCGGGCGGCCGGTGGCGTTCCAGTCCGTCAGGAGCGTGCGGCGCTGCCCGTCGTCGAGGAGTTCGACGTCGCGGGGGCGCTGGTCCGGGTCGGCCGCGATGGCGGTCAGCATGCGAACCAGGCCCGCGGTGAGCCACTCGGCCGTGCTCCGGTCGAACAGGTCGAGCCGGTAGGTGACGTACCCGCCGAGTCCGGCGGGGGCGGCCTGGGCGTCCCGGTGTTCGGTGATGTTGAAGAGCAGGTCGAACATGGAGTGGCGCAGGTCGAACGTGTAGTCCTCGACACGCAGCCCCGGCAGCTCGAGCTCGCCGCCGGCGTTGTTCTGGAAGGCGAGCATCACCTGGAACAGCGGGTGCCGGCTGACCGAGCGGTCGGGATTCAGGGCCTCCACCAGGAGGTCGAAGGGCATGTCCTGGTTCGCGTACGCCGCGAGGCTGCCGGAGCGGGTACGGCGCAGGAGCTCCGCGAACGTGGCGTCGCCCGAGGTGTCCGTCCGAAGAACGAGGGTGTTGACGAAGAATCCGACCAGGTCGTCCAGGGCCTCGTCGGTGCGGCCCGCGAGCGGTGTCCCGAGCGGGATGTCCGTGCCGGCACCCGCACGGGACAGCAGGGCGGCGAGGGCCGTCTGGACGACCATGAACGTGCTTCCGCCGGTGCGCTCGGCCAGGGCGGCGAGACGCTGGTGCAGGGCGGCCGGAATCTCGAAGGGGACCACGCCGCCGCGGTGGCCGCTGTCCGGGGTTCGCGGGCGGTCCGTGGGCAGGTTCAGCTCGTCGGGCAGTCCCGCGAGGGCGTCCTTCCAGTACGCGCTCTGCCGGGCCAGGGCGCTGCGCGGGTCGTCGGCCTCGCCGAGGATCCGCCGCTGCCACAGGGTGTAGTCGGCGTACTGGACGGGCAGCGGGGCCTGCCCGGGGGCTTCACCCACGCACCGGGCGGTGTAGGCGGCGCCCAGGTCCCGCCAGAGCGGGCCGATGGACCAGCCGTCGCAGGCGATGTGGTGCACGACGATGAGCAGGATGTGGGCTCCCGGCGCCTCGGTGAAGAGGTGGGCGCGCAGCGGCAGGTCGGCGGTGACGTCGAACCCGTCGGCGGCCGCCCGGGCGACCTCTTCGGCGAGGCCGCCCGCCGTGCCGTCCGCGTCCGCGGCGTCGTGCCGCAGCAGGGCCGGCCTGGCCTCGTGCGGGGGCAGGATGCGCTGGTACGGCTGGCCCGCGACCTCCGGGTACACCGTACGGAGGCTCTCGTGCCGCTCCAGGAGGTCGGCCAGGGCCGCTTCAAGCGCGGCAGTGTCCAGGGCTCCTGTGAGGCGCAGCGCCCAGGGCATGTTGTAGACCGCGCGCTGGTCCTCGAAGCGGTTGAGGAACCACAGCCGGCGCTGCGCGAACGACAGCGGTACGACGTCCGGCCGGGGGCCCGCCTCCAGTGCGGGGCGGGCCGCGCCGCGGTCGCCGAGCCGGGGCGCGAGTTCGGCGACGGTCGGGCTCTCGAACACCGACCGGAGCGGCAGTTCCACCCCGCATTCGGTGCGGATGCGGGTGACCAGCCGTGTCGCCATCAGGGAGTGGCCGCCGAAGGCGAAGAAGCTGTCGTCGACGTTGTCCCAGGGGAGGCCCAGGATCTCACCGAAGAGCCCGCACAGCAGGCGCTCGGCCTCGGTGCGCGGCGCGCGGCCGGACTGCGCGCCGCGGTCGGGGGCGGGCAGGATCTTGCGGTCGAGCTTGCCGTTGGGGCTCAGCGGCAGGGCGTCGAGCTGGACGAAGACGGCGGGCACCATGAAAGTCGGCAGCCGGCCGGCCAGGTGGGCGCGCAGGGTGCCCACGTCCAGGGTAGCGCCGTGGGCCGAGGTGACGTAGGCCGTCAAGTACGAGTCTCCCGGCCTGTCCTGGCGTACCGTCACCGCCGCCTGGGCAACGGCGGGGTGGGCCGCGAGAACGGCTTCGACCTCGCCCGGCTCCACCCGGAAGCCCCTGATCTTGACCTGCTCGTCGGAGCGGCCGAACAATTGCAGCACGCCGCCCTCCTGCCACTGGGCGAGGTCGCCGGTGCGGTACATGCGCTCGCCGGGCGCGCCGAAGGGGCAGGCCACGAACCGTTCCGCCGTCAGCCGGGGCTGGTGGGCGTAGCCGCGGGCGAGGCAGGCTCCCGCGAGGTACAGCTCGCCGGTCACGCCGATGGGCGCGGGGCACAGCCGGTCGTCGAGGACGTAGGCGCGGGTGTTGCCGATGGGTCCACCCAGCGGTGCGGTGGGCGGCCAGGCCGTGCTGTCCTCGGGGAGCGTGTACATGGTGACGCCGTGGGTTTCGGCGGGACCGTAGACGTTGTGCAGGCGCCGTCCGGACCCAGCACGGTGGAAGGTCCGGGTCCGCTCGCCGAGCGTGAGGGCCTCGCCGCCCTGGATGACGTCGGTCAGCGAGTCGAGGGGCAGGCCCTGCTCGCGCGCGCTCTCGTAGAGGGCCTCGATGACCGCGGTCGGGGCGAACAGCTCGTTCACCCGTTGGCGTTCGATCCAGCGGGCGAGCTGCTCCGCGCTGCGGCGGACCTCGTCCGGGGGCACCACCAGGGTCTGGCCCTGGAGGAAGGTCGCCAGGACTTCCTCGACGGAGAAGTCGAAGCCGATGGAGCAGAACTGCGCGGTACGGGTGCCAGGGCCTCCGGCGGGGAACGCCTCGCGGTGGGCGGCGAGCATGTTGCGCAGGCCGGCGTGGGGCATGAGGACACCCTTGGGGCGCCCGGTGGAGCCCGAGGTGTAGATCAGGTAGGCGGGGCCTGCGTCCCGGAGGGGGCCGCCGCGCTCGTCGTCAGTCAGGTTCCCGGCCGGTCGGGCCGCGAGGTCGGCGGCCGTCGCGGGCGCGTCGAGGCAGATCGTCGGGGTGCCGTCGGGCAGGCCGTCCCGTCGGGCCTCGTGCGTCAGCGCCAGCGCGGGCCGGGTGTGCGTGAGCATGTAGGCGACGCGCTCGGCGGGGTAGTCGGGGTCGACCGGCAGGTAGGCGGCGCCGGCCTTGAGGACGGCGACCATGCTGACGAAGGTGTCGAGGCAGCGCGGCATCGTCAGGGCCACGATCTGCTCGGGTCCCGCGCCGTGTTCGGCGAGCAGCCGGGCCAGCCGGTTGGCGCGGTCGTTGAGTTCCCGGTACGAGAGGGACTCGTCCTCGAGGATCAGCGCCGTGGCCTCGGGGGTCCGCGCGGCCTGCTCCTCGAACTGCTCGACGACCGTCCGGTCCGGCAGCGGCCGTGCGGTGGCGTTCCACGTCTCCAGGACCAGGGACCGCTCCTCGGGCGGGAGCAGCTCGCTCGCGTCGATCCGCTGCCCGGGTTCGCGCACCGTCGAGGCCAGCAGGGTGAGGTAGTGGTCGGCCATGCGCCGCACCCGCGCCTCATCGAAGAGGTCGGTGGCGAAGACGAACCGGCAGAGGTAGCCGGACTCCTGCTTTTCCGCGTGCAGTTCGAGGTCGAAGCGGGTGGACTGGTCCGCAATGTCCACGACCTGCGCGGTCACGTCGCCGAGGTGCCAGGCGTCCTGGAAGTCGAGGTAGTTGCACAGGATCTGGAACAGCGGGTTGGCCCCCGGGTCGCGGCCGGGCGCGACCTCCTCGACGACCCGCGCGAAGGGTGCTTCCTGGTGGGCCTGCGCGTCCAGGGTCACGTCCCGGGTGCGGCGCAGGAGTTCCGCGAAGGTGGGGGTGCCCGAGAGGTCGGTGCGCAGGGCGACGGTGTTCACGAAGAACCCGATTGTGTCCTCGACCTCCGGGCGGGTGCGGTTGGCCACCGGGGTGCCGACGACGATGTCCTGCTCGCGCGTGTAGCGGTGGAGCAGGGCGTTGAGCGCCGTGAGCAGGACCATGAAGGGCGACACCCCCTGGCGGCGGCTCAGCTCGTCCAGCTCCCGCGCGAGGTCCGGGGACACCTGCACGGCGACGGAGGCGCCGCGGAAGCTGGGAACGGCGGGGCGGGGCCGGTCGCTGGGCAGGTCAATGACGGGCAGGGTGCCGGTCAGCCGGTCCTTCCAGTAACGGACCTGGCGTTCGACCTCGGCGCTCGCCCCTTCGCCCTGCTCCCACACCGCGTAGTCCGCGTACTGCAGGGGCACGTCGGGGAGCCGGACCTCCCGCCCAGCGGCGGCGCCCTCGTACAGGGCCCACAGCTCCCGGAAGAAGATCCCCTCGGACCAGCCGTCGGTGATGCTGTGGTGGAAGTTGACGAAGAGGTAGTGGCGGGTGGCGGAGGTGCGGTACACCCGGGAGCGCACGAGCGGCTCGGCGATCAGGGGGAAGGGGATGCGGCTCTCGGCGGCCAGCAGCCTGCGCACCTCGGTCTCGGCCTCGGCCTCCTCCAGGGCGGAGAGGTCCTCGCAGGGCATGTCGAGCGTCAGGGACGGCAGGATGTCCTGGAAGAGTTCCTCGCCCTGCCTGGTGTAGCGGGTGCGCAGGGCCTCGTGTCGGGCGACGACCCCGCCCACGGCGTCGCGCAGTACGTCGAGCCGCAGAGCGCCGTCGATGCGGACGGCGAACGCCACGTTGTAGGCGGCGTTGCGGCCGTAGAGCTGGTCGAGGAACCACAGGCGCTTCTGCGCGCTGGAGGCGGGGACCGAACCGGTGCGCGGTGCCCGCGTGATGGTCCCGGCGGCGGGGGTGTCGCGCTTGCCGCCACGGAGCTTCTGCAGGAGGGCGTCGCGCATCGCGGACGCGGTGGGTGCCGCTTCGTGTGCCGTCATCTCAGGCCTCCGCTCCGCTGGACAGGACGCGCCGGACGATCGCCACGGCGGCGTCGATGTCGGCGGAGGTGACGCCCGAGTGGGTGACGGCGCGCAGTCGGCCGTGGCCCAGCTCGGCCACCGCGAGCCCAAGCCGGCCCGCGGCGTCGGCGAAGGTCTGCCAGGTGAACCCGGGGGCCGTCACCCGGAACATGACGATGTTGGTCTGCACGGCGGCCGGGTCGACCTCGATGCCGTCGGTGTCGGCCAGGCCCTTGGCCAGCCGCAGGGCGTTGTCGTGGTCGTCGGCGAGCCGGCCGATGCCGTCGAGCGCGACGAGGCCGGCGGCGGCGAGGAGTCCCGCCTGGCGCATGCCGCCGCCGAGCATCTTGCGGACCCGGCGGACGCCCCGGATGAACTCCGTGTCCCCCGCCACCATCGACCCGATGGGCGCGGACAGCCCCTTGGAGAGACAGAACTGGACCGAGTCGGCGTACCGCACGAGTTCCGCGGCGGGCTTGCCGAGGGCGACTGCGGCGTTGAAGATCCGAGCTCCGTCGACGTGGACGGCGACCCCGCGCTCGTCGGCGAACGCGCGCACCTCGCGCTGGTAGTCCATGGAGAGCACCACGCCGCCGCAACGGTTCTGGGTGTTCTCCAGACAGATCAGGGACGGCAAGGCGAACTGGGGGTCCTCCAGGTCATCCGGGAATCCCGCCCGCAGGTCGTCCAGCGCCAGCCGGCCGTCGGCCTGGTTGGCGATGGGCTCGTAGGCGACGCCGCCGAGGACGGAGGCGCCGCCGGCCTCGTAGACGTAGATGTCGCTCTCCGCCCCGACCAGGACCTTCGACCCGCGGGGCGAGTGCGTCATGATCGAGGCGAGGTTGGCCATCGTGCCGCTCGGCATCAGGCAGGCGGCCTCCTTGCCGAGCAGGCCGGCGACCCTGGCCTCCAGTTCGTTGACCGTCGGGTCCTCGCCGTACACGTCGTCGCCGAGGCGCGCCTGGACCATCGCGCGGAGCATGGCGGGGGACGGCAGGGTGAAGGTGTCGCTGCGTAGCTCGATCACGGGGGGTGTCTCCTGGAGCTGGTTCGTCAGTGGGAAGTCGAGGAAGTCCGGGCCGAGTCCCCGGCGGCCGCGAGGGCGGCGCCGAGGTCGTCGGCCAGGGCCTTGAGGTGCGGGGCGCGCACGATGTCGTAGTGGTCGGCCTTGAGCTCGCGCAGGACCATGCGCCCCCGCGTCAGGGGAGCCCAGCGCGCGGCGGCCCCGGCGCGGGCGCCGTCCGTTCCCTGGTAGAACCTGACCGCCCCGTCGTAGGGCCGGGGCCGGTAGGCCACCGACAGCCGGAGGTTGGTGCGGAATACCTCGTAGTGGCGGCCGAGCCTGGTGGCGGTGACGCCAGTGTCCGCGGACGCGGCGTCCAGGTGACGGGCGAGGGCGCCCAGGGCCTCGGCGACGTGTCCGCCCTCCACGGGTGCGGCCACGTCGGCCGGCAGGACGGCGCCGGCGGCCCCGCCGGCGGAGCCGAGCACGTCCACGGCGAAGGCCTCCAGGAGTTCGGACTCCCCCGGCGGCGGGCCTGCGTCCGGGAAACCGCTGTCGATCATGGCGAGCAGTACGACTTCCTCACCCTCTTCAGCGAGCCGGCGGGCCATCTCGTACGCGACCATCCCGCCGAACGACCAGCCGCCCACGGCGTACGGGCCTTCGGGCCGGACCGCGCGTACGGCCCGCAGGCACCGCTCGGCCAGGGCCTCGACCGAGTCGGGCAGCTCCTCGCCGTCGGCGAGGCCCGGCGCGGGCAGCGCGTACACCGGCTGCTCGTCACCGAGGGCGGAGGCCGTCTCCCGGTAGCAGGTCACTCCCCCGCCGACGGGATGGACCAGGAACAGCGGGGGGCGGTGGCCGCCGCCGCGCATCGTCACGAGGTCCGCCGAGCCGTCCGCCGCACCGGGCTCCCGCCGCAGCAGCGCCGCCTGGCCCGCGATCGTGGGGTGTTCCAGGACCGCCGCCACCCCGAGCGCGCGCCCGAACTCGGCGTTGATCAGCGACACCAGGCGCACGGCCATGAGCGAGTGCCCGCCCAGGGCGAAGAAGTCGTCGTGGACGCCGAGTTCCGTGGCGTCCAGGAGCCGCTGCCACAGGCGCAACAGTCGGTCCTCGTCTGCGTCCGAGGGCGGGGTCGGCGCGCCGTCGGCGCGGGCCGCGCCGGGCGCGGGCGGTTGCGGGAGCGCCTTCCGGTCGAGCTTGCCGCTGCCGGTGAGCGGCATGGCGTCGATCCGCATCCAGGTGGCGGGCACCATGTAGGCGGGCAGCCGCTCGCGCAGGTACCCGGCCGTGTCCGCCGGGTCGGGGTCCGCGCCGGCCGCCGCGACGACGTACCCGACGAGCCGGTCCTCGCGCAGGACGACGGCGCATTCGGCGACGTCCGGGTGCCCGGCGAGGACCGCCTCGATCTCCTGGAGCTCGATGCGGAAACCCCGCAGCTTGACCTGGGAGTCCACCCGGCCCCGGTATTCGAGGGTGCCGTCCGGCAGCCAGCGGGCCAGGTCGCCGGTGCGGTACATGCGCCGCCGCACCCCGTGCCGGTCGGTGTGGTGGATGAAGCTCCGCTCCGTCAGGTCGGGGCGGCCGTGGTAGCCGTCGGCAAGTCCCACACCGCTGAGGTGCAGCTCGCCCGTGACGCCCACCGGGACGGTGTGTCCGCGCCGGTCCAGGACGTGAGTCTGCATGTTGGCGATCGGGCGGCCGATCGGCACCACGCCGCGCCCGTCGTCCCGGCAGAGCCAGGCGGTGACGTCCACGGCGGCCTCGGTTGGCCCGTAGAGGTTGTGCAGCTCGGCCCCGAGGACCGCGAAGAAGCGGGTCTGCAGGTCGTGCGGCAGTGCCTCGCCGCTGCAGATGACCCGGGTGAGGCCGGTGCACTCCCGGGCCAGGGGCTCCTCGACGAACGCCTGGAGCATGGACGGGACGAAGTGGGCCGTGGTGATCCCTTCGGCGGTCACCAGGCGGGCGAGCCGGGCGGGGTCACGGTGCGCGCCGGACCGGGCGTGCACCAGCGTCGCGCCGACGAGCAGCGGCCAGAACAGCTCCCACACCGACACGTCGAAGGTGTACGGGGTCTTGTGCAGGACCCGCTCCCCGGCGCGAAGGCCGTACTCGTCCTGCATCCACAGCAGCCGGTTGCAGATGGCCCGGTGGGACACCACGACGCCCTTGGGCGTGCCGGTCGAACCCGACGTGAAGATCATGTACGCGGGGTCCTCGGGCGCGCTGACGACCGGCTCCGCCGCGCCGCGGACGTCCAAGGCCGGTCCGGCGCCGGAATCCGCCCGTACGACCGTGATTCCCGGGGCGTCGTCGAGCCGGGTCGCACCCGGCTCGGCCGTGACGACCACGGAGATCCCGGCGGCATCGAGGACCTGCCTCAGGCGCAGGTCGGGATGGTCCGGATCCAGGGGCACGTACGCGGCCCCGGCCTTAAGGACCGCGAGCAGGGCGACGGACAGGTCGAGCGAACGCTCCATGTACAGGCCGACGAACTGCCCCCGGGCCACGCCGTGGGCGCGCAGGGCGCGGGCCAGCCGGGCGGCCCGTTCGTCGAGGGCGCGGTAGCTCAGCTCCTCCCCTTCGTAGCGGACGGCGGGCGCGTCGGGGCGCAGGCGCACCTGCTCCTCGACCAGGGTGTGCAGGACGTGGGGCTTGTCGTAGGTGCGGTCGGTGGCGTTCCACGACGCGATCCGCTCGTGCTCGGCGGTCGTGAGCAGGTCCGCGTCCTCGTAGCGCCCGTCGGGGTCGTCCGCCATGGCGGCGAGCACAGCGGCGTAGTAGCCGTGGAACGCGGCGATCTGCTCCTCGTGGAACTGCCCGGCGTCGTACCGCAGGCCGAGGGTGAGCTGCTCGTCCGAGCTGCCGGCCGCGAACTCGGCGCCGAAGGGGAAGTTCGTGGGCGCGGTGCCCTCCGCTTCGAGGACGACGACGTCCCCCTGCCGCGCGACGGTGTCCTCGACGTGGAAGCGGGTGTAGTTGAAGAAGCTCTCGAACAACTCCGACCCGCCTGTGCGCCGCATGATCTCCGGCAGCGGGAAGCGGCGATGGGGCTGGATGTCGATGTCCTGGCGGGCCATCTCCTCGATCAGCCCGGCCCAGCTGCCACCGGTGAGGCGGCCGCGGAACGGGAGGGTGTTGAGGAAGACGCCGAGCGTCTTGTCGGCGTCGCGTTCCTCGCCGCGCCCGTTGTAGACGACGCCGGTGAGCACGTCCTCAGCCCCGCTGAGCAGGCTCATCACCCGCAGGTGGGCGGCGAGGAGCACACAGCGCAGGGGTACCCCGAGCCGGGCGGCCAAGGCCGGGAGCGCGGCCGTCACCTCGGGGGCGAGCGGGGCCTCGTGGAAGCGCATGTCCGAGCCGCCGCCGCAGTGCGGGGGCTGAGCCGGGCGCGGCAGCCGGGTGGGCGAGGCGCCGTCGAGCTCCGCCGTCCAGTACGCCGCGGTCTCCTCGTCCGCCAGCGCCGCGGCTTCCAGGGCGACGAAATCGACGAAGCGCGAGGCGGGCGGGGTCGTGTCCGGCTGCCCGGTGCCTGCGACGGCGCGGGCGTAGCGCAGCAGCAGCTCGGCGAAGAGCGAGCGTTCGCTCCAGCCGTCCAGGATGGCGTGGTGCTCGGTGACGAAAAGCTGGAGGGTGTCCTGCGTCAGCCGCTGGACGTGGAACCGGATCAGCGGTGCCCGCTGCCAGTCGAAGGGCAGCTCCTGCTCCCGCGCGCTGCGGGCCTCGACGGCCGCGCGCCGGTCCTCGGCGCTGAGATCGGTCAGATCCTCGTAGGTCAGCGGGAGTTCGACGTCGCGGTGCACCAACTGCGCCGGTTCGGAGAGGGAGTGCAGATCGAAGGAGGTCCGCAGGATCTCGTGCCGGCCGATCGTCTCGGCGACCGCGGCCCGCCAGGCGGCGACGTCCCAGCGGGCGCGGATGCGGTAGGTGGAGGTGTTGTGGTATTCGGCCGTGCCGTCGGTGGACAGCCCGCTGTGGAACAGCATCCCCAGCTGCATCCGGGTCATCGGGTAGGCGTCGTCGAGGCCGTCCGGCAGCAGGGCGCGGTCCGCCTGGGACAGTAGGGCGAACGCCTCCCGCCGGGCCTCGGGCTCCGCGCGCGGGGTGCGTACGGTGACGGCGTCGGCCAGGCCGCGGATGGTCTGGCGGGTCATCAGGTCGGTGAGCCTGAAGTCCAGGCCCGCCTCGCGGGCCAGGGAGAGCAGCTGGATGCTGCGGATCGAGTCGCCGCCGAGGGCGAAGTAGCCGTCGTCGATGCCCACCCGCTGTCCCAGGACCCGGCCCCAGATGTCGGCGAGCGTGCGCTCGACGGCGGTGCGCGGCGCGACGTGGTCCGCGGACTGACCCGACGGGCCCTGCGCGGAGTGCGGTTCGGGCAGCTTGTCGCGGTCGATCTTCCCGTTGGCGGTCAGCGGGAAGGCGGGCAGCACGGTGTACGAGGCCGGCACCATGTGCTCCGGCAGCAGCCCGGTCAGATGACCGCGCAGGGCGTGCGCGTCGGGAGCCGTGGCCGGGGCGGCCGCGTACGCGGCCAGATAGGGGTGACCGGCCTCGTCGGTGCGCAGCAGCACCACCGAGTCGGAGACGTCCTCGTGGGAGCTCAAGGCGGCCTCGATGTCCCCGAGCTCGATGCGGAAGCCGCGCAGCTTCACCTGTCGGTCGATGCGCCCGCAGTATTCGAGGTCGCCGTCGTGCAGGACGCGTACGAGGTCTCCGGTGCGGTACAGGAGCTCGCCGTCGCAGTCCGTGAACGGCGCCGGTACGAAGCGCTCGGCGGTCAGGTCCGGACGGTTGAGGTAGCCGTCCGCCAGCCCGGCCCCGCCGACATACAGCTCGCCGGGAACCCCGGTCGGAACGCTGCGCCCGTGCCGGTCGAGGACGTGCAGCCGCAGGTCGGGGATCGGCCTGCCGATCACGCTCCCGCGGCCCTCGTCGAGGTCGCGCAGCGAGATCGGCCGGTAGGTCACGTGGACGGTCGTCTCGGTGATCCCGTACATGTTGACGAGCAGCGGCGAGGTGTCCCCGTGCCGTTCGAACCACTCCCGCAGGGCGGGCAGGTCCAGGGCCTCGCCGCCGAACACGACCAGGCGCAGGGTAAGGGCGGCGGACGCCTCCTTGTCGGCCCGCATGAGCTGGTAGAAGGCGGACGGCGTCTGGTTGAGGACGGTCACCCGCTCGGCGCTCAGCAGCCGGTGGAAGGCCTCGGGGTCGCGGCTCGTCTCGTAGGGCACCACGACGAGGCGGCCGCCGTACGCCAGCGCTCCCCACAGCTCCCACACCGAGAAATCGAAGGCGTAGGAGTGGAAGAGGGTCCACACGTCCTGCGGTCCGAAGCCGAACCAGTGGTCGGTGGCGGAGAACAGCCGGGCGATGTTGCGGTGCGGGATGAGCGTGCCCTTGGGCCGACCCGTCGAGCCGGAGGTGTAGATGACGTACGCGAGGTCGTCCCCGGTCACCTCGACGGCCGGGGCGGTCCTCGGCTGCCCTGCGATGGCCTCGGCGTCCGCGGCCAGGTCGATGACCCGGGCGCCGGCGCCCTCCCACCACACCGGCACGCCCTCGCCCACCACCAGGGTGGCGACGCCGGCGTCCTCGGCCATGAAGCGGAGCCTGTCGGTCGGGTAGGCGGGGTCGAAGGGGACGTAGCATCCGCCGGCCTTGAGGATGCCGAGGATCGCGACGACCAGGTCGGCGGTACGGTTCATACTCAGGCCCACCAGGTGCCCGGGCCCGACACCGGCCGCCCTCAGGTGGTGGGCCAGCCGGTTGGCACGGCCGTCCAGTTGGCCGTACGTGAGCTGCTCGCCGCCGTCGACCACCGCGACGGCGTCGGGCGTGCGCGCCGCCCACTGCCCGAACCGCTCGTGGCACGGCTGTGGCGCCGGTCCGGCCGTACGGCCCTGCGGCAGGGCCGGGGCCTGCCGTGCGAGCTCGGCGTCGGTCAGCACGCGCAGGGCCGAGACGGGCGCGTCGGGGTTGCGGGCGATGCTCTCGATCAGCACGCCGTAGTGCTCGGCCAGGAGGGCGACGGTCTCCGCGCCGAACAGGTCGGCCCGGTACTCGAAGGAGCACTCGACGCCCGTCGGACCGTCCGTCGCGTCGAGCAGCAGGTCGAACTTGGCCTGGGACAGGGGCGTCGGGAGCCATTCGACGTCGACGCCCGGCAGGGTCCAGGTCAGGTCGCCGGCGCGGTTCATGCCGAACATGACCTGGAACACGGGGGACGCGGCCGCCGCGCGCTGCGGGTTCTTCATGTCCACGAGCCGCTCGAACGGGATGTCCTGGTGGTCCTGGGCCTCCAGGACCCGGTCGCGGACCTGGCCGAGCAGTTCGCGGAAGGTCGGATCGCCCGCCAGGTCCGAGCGGAAGACCGTGGTGTTGACGAACAGCCCGACCGTCTTCTCGAACTCCTCGCGGTTGCGGTTGGCGATGGGCGTGCCGACGACGATGTCGTCGAGCCCGCTGTAGCGGTTCAGCAGCACCTTGAAGGCGGCGAGGAGCCCCATGAAGAGCGTGCCGCCCGCCTCCAGGCACAGGCCGCGCAGCGCTTCCACGGCCCGGTCGGGCAGCTCGAAGACATGGACCCCGGCGGTGCCGGGTGCGGGCGCGTCCTGCCGGCGGGGCCGGGGGGTGGGCAGTTCGAGCAGCGGGAGGTCACCGGCGAGCCGCTCCTGCCAGTAGCGCTCCTGCCGGGCGGCCGCCTCGCTTTGCAGCCACTCGTCCTGCCACTCGGAGTAGTCCGCGTACTGAACCTCCGGCGGCTCCTGGGCGTCCGGCGCGCCCGCGACGAGGCTCGCGTAGCCGCGGGAGAGTTCCTCCAGGAGGATGCCGGTGGACCAGCCGTCGGTGACGATGTGGTGCGCGTCGATCAGCAGCACCGAGGTACGGGCGGACCTGCGCAGCAGCGCGACCCGGAACAGCGGTCCGCCGAGCAGGTCGAAGGGCCGGTCGCTCTCGCGCCGTACCCACCGCGCGACGGCCGCGTCATCGTCGGCCACCTCCTCGACCCGCCAGTCCACCCGGCCCTCGGGGCTGACCAGTTGGAGCAGCTCGCCGTCACGCACGGCGAACCGGGTCCGCAGCGCCTCGTGCCGGTCCACCAGGCCCTGGGCGGCCTCCCGCAGCGCCTGTTCGTCGACCGTGCCGGTCAGCGTGTAGAAAAGGGGCACGTGGTAGGTCGACGCGTCGCCGGCCAGCTCCTGCAGGAAGTACATGCGCTTCTGGGCCCGCGAGGCGGGGAACACATAGAAGTCCTGGCCGCCGGCGCCGCCCGGCCGGCTCGTGGTCGCGGCCTCCGACTGGCTTGCACTCAACGTGAATTCCTGTTCTCTCGTTCGCGGGTGGTCCAGATATCAGCCGGCCGTGATCCCGACGAGTCGGTCACCGGCCTGGAGCGGCGGGTAGACCTCGAGGGCGTCCGCCGGGTGGTACTCGATGTCGATCGTGGTGCCGAGGCCCAGCTCGGTGGCCAGCTCGAGGAGCACGTCCATGGCCACGTGGTCCTCCAGGGCGAACCCGGTGGAGTCGAAGACGGAGGTGCGCGTCCGGTGCGGCTGCGCCAGCTCGGGCTTGGCGCACAGGTCGGCCAGGTGCGCGCCGACCGCGTCCGCGCCGAGCTGCTGGCACTCGCCCTCGCGCAGGGCCTGCTCTATGTGGTCGGTGCAGATGAACGCCCGCTCCAGCAGGTCCTTCGGCAGCTCGGTCTTGCCCGGCAGGTCCGCCCCGATGGCGTTGACGTGCAGGTGCTCGCGCACGCCGGCGTCCTGGAAGACCGGGCCCGCGCCGACCTCGACCGAGGTGGCGGTGCACAGGATGTCCGCCGCGGCGACGACTTCGGCGGCCGGGGCGATCTGTACGTCGAGGCCGAGGAACTCCACCCGTTGCGGGAAGCCGGCGACGTGGCGCGGGTCGATGTCGTGGACGAGGACCTTGCTGATGTCGAAGACTCGGCTGAGGCCGTGCAGTTGGGTCACCGCCTGCGCGCCTGTGCCGATCAGGCCGACCACGCTGCTGTCGGGGTGCGCGAGCAGCCGGCTGGCGACGGCCGAGGCCGCGCCGGTGCGGATCGCGGTGAGCACGACCCCGTCGGCCAGGGCCACCAGGCGGCCCGTGACGTCGTCGAAGCGGGCGACGGTACCGAGGATGGTCGGCAGCGAGCAGTGCTCGGGGTTGCCCGGGGAGTAGGCGACCGTCTTGAGTGTGACGCTCTTCCCGGGCTCATGGTGCGGCATCCACTCCAGGCAGCCCTGGCCGTTGGCCTCTCTGATGAATCCGTCACGGGCGGGGGTGATGCCGCCCTCGCCGTTCGCCAGTGCGCGTAAAGCGACGAGGAGGCGGTCGGTGACCCGGTCCATCACCTCGTTCCGGCCGATGGTGCCGATGATGCGGGCTATGTCCCGCGCGTCCAGAACTACGGTGGTCATGAGGGAACTCCGTGGTAGTGGGTGCTCGCTGAAGAAAGAAGGAAGGGGAGGGGTACGGGGTTCACCGGGACGCGCCGTCGGTGGCCTCGACGAGCGACCGCGGCCGCATGTCGGTCCAGGACTCCTCGACGTACTTCAGGCACGCCTCGCGGTCCGCCTCGCCGTAGATCGTCTCCCAGCCCGCGGGGACCTCTGCGAAGGCCGGCCACAGGGAGTGCTGTCCCTCGGCGTTGACCACGACGTGGAACGTGCCGTCGGCGTCCTCGAACGGATTGGACATGGGTGGTTTTCCCCTCTGCTGTCGGATGGGGCGGGTATCGGATGAGCCGGTATCGGATCGGCGGGTGTCGGATCGGCGGGTATCGGACGCATCCGGTCGGACGGACGCGTTACGGGGCTGCTCAGCCGCCGAGTTGCTCGAACAGCTCCCTGACCTCGTCCTCGGTCATGCTGTTGACGCGTTCGGCCAGCAGGCGTTCCACCTCGTCCCCCATTGCCGTGATGGTCGGCATCCCGAAGACGTCCTGGAGGCGCAGCTCCACGCCGAATCGCTGGCGGATGCGGGAGACCAGCCGGGTGGCGACCAGGGAATGGCCGCCCAGCGAGAAGAAGTTGTCGAGCACCCCGACCTTGTCGACGCCCAGGATGTCGCCCCAGATCTCGGCGAGGTTCTCCTGGACGGGCCCCTCAGGCGGTACGAAAGCCAGTTCGGAGTAGTCCCGCAGCCGGTCCGGCTCCGGCAGCGCCTTGCGGTCCACCTTGCCGTTCGGGGTGAGCGGGAAGGCGTCGAGCAGCAGGACGAACGACGGCACCATGTAGTCGGGTAGGTACGCGGCGACGTGCCGGCGCACCGCTTCGGGCGTCGGGCCGGCCGCGCCGGTGTCCGCCACCACGTAGGCCACGAGCCGCTTCAGTCCGGACGCCGTCTCCTGGACGACGGTGAGCGCCTCCTTGACCCCCGCGTGCCGGGTGAGCACGGCGTCGATCTCGCCGAGTTCGACGCGCATGCCGCGGATCTTGACCTGGTGGTCGGAGCGCCCGACGAACATCAGCGAGCCGTCCGGGCGCCGGTATCCCCGGTCGCCGGTGCGGTACATGCGCTCGCCGGGGACGTACGGGCTCGGCACGAACGCCGCCGCCGTCTTGGCCGGGTCCCCGAGGTATCCCCGGGCCAGTCCGATCCCGCTGATGTACAGGTCCCCGACGACGCCCACCGGGACTTCCTGGTGCAGCTCGTCGAGCACGTGGATCTGGTTGTTGTCGAAGGGCAGGCCCACGCTGACCGCACCGGCCGTGTCGATGTCGGCGACCGAGCAGGTGTGCGTGGTGGAGTCGATGGACACCTCCGTGGCACCCCAGGTGTTGTGCAGGGTGCCCGGCAGGACCTCGTGGTGGCGGCGCACCAGCTCTCCGGAGAGGGCCTCTCCGCTGGAGACCGTGGTCCGCAGGGCGCTCAGCAGCTCGCGCCGGCCGGCATCGACGTGGTCAACCACCATGGCCAGCATGCT
Source organism: Streptomyces sp. CB00455 (assembly GCF_001905445.1). Classification (GTDB taxonomy): domain Bacteria; phylum Actinomycetota; class Actinomycetes; order Streptomycetales; family Streptomycetaceae; genus Streptomyces. The sequence continues at coordinate 26,415 of NZ_LIVQ01000008.1, forward strand.
GGGCACGACCTGGAGGTGCACCGTGCGACTGCGGACCGCCGCGTCGAGGATTTCCACCGGGTCGCGATGGAGTCCGGGGTCGATCAGGGCGATCCGGCCCCCGGTCATCAGCGGCCAGAAGAGTTCGAGCGCCGAGTCGTCGAAGCTCAGTGTGGTCTTGTGCAGGACGGTCTCGCCCGGCCGCAGGCCGTGCAGGCGCTGCATGAACGTCATGCGGTTGACCCAGCCGCGGTGGGTGTTGGCCACGCCCTTGGGCCGTCCGGTCGAACCGGACGTGTAATAGACCGACACCAGGTCGTCGGGGTGCACGGCCGCATCGGGGGACGCCGCGTCGTAGGCGTCGATCGTCTCCCGGTCCGAGTCGAGGAACACGGTGTGCCGCACCTCGGGCGCGCTGTCCCGGTGCTGTTCGAGGGTCAGGCACCAGTGGGAGCCGGCGTCCTGCGCGATGGTGTTCAGCCGGTTGCGCGGCGTGCCGGGGTCGAGGGGCAGGTAGGCCGCGCCCGCCTTGAGGATGCCGAGCAGCCCGGCGACCATCTCGACGGAGCGGTCCATGCAGATCCCGACGACCGTGTCGGCTCCCGCGCCCGCCGTACGCAGGTGCCTGGCCAGCCGGTTCGCCCAGGCGTCGAGCGCGCCGTAGCTCAGGTGCTCGTGGCCGTGCACCACTGCCACCGCGTCCGGGGCCGAGGCCGCCCGCTCCTCGATGAGTTCGTGCAGGCACCGGTCGTCGGGGAACGGCTGGTCGGTGGCATTCCACTGCCGCAGGCTGAGGTGTTCCTCCTGCGACACCAGCCCGTACCCGGCGAGGGCGCGGTGCGGATCGTCGAGTACGCCTTCCATCAGGGTGCGGTAGACAGAGAAGAACCGCTCCGCCGTCTCCGGGGCGAACAGCTCGGTGTTGTACTCGAGTTCGCATTCGAGGACGCCGCCCGGCGCCTGGGCCATGAACATCGTCATCTCGAACCGCGCCGAGCCGTTGGGCACGGGGAAGAACTCGACCTCAAGGCCTTCCAGGGCGAGCCTGCGGTCGAAGTCGTTCTGGAAGGCAAACACGACCTGGGCCAGTGGCTTGTGGCCGGTGAGGCCGCCGCCGCCGAGCAGGTTGACGATCCGGTCGAAGGGGACCCGCTCGTGCTCGACCGCCCGGCGCACGGTCGCCTCGATCCGCGCCACGTAGGAGGCGAAGGTCTCCCGGCCGTCGTACGTGGAGCGGATCGGCAGCGTGTTCACGAAGAAGCCGATCAGCTTCTCCAGGTCGGGGTGCGGGCGGTTGGCGACGGGCGTCCCCACCACGACATCGGCCTCGCCCGTCCAGCGGTGCATCAGCAGGGTGAAGACGCCCAGGGACAGGGAGTACGTCGACACTCCGCACTGCCGCGCCACGTCTGCGATCCGGGTGGTCTCGGCGGCGTCGAGATCGGCCAGGATCGCCTCGCCGAGCGTGGTGGTGGCGCTGCCGCGCGGGGTGTCGGTGCGCAGCGCCGGCGCGAGCGGCGCTCCGCGCAGTTCCTCCTCCCAGAACCGCAGTCCGCTCTCCATGTCCTCGGTCGCCGTGTGGCGTTCCCAGGCGGCGAAGTCGGTGAACTGGACGGGCAGGGGCGCGGCACCCCCGGCGCCGACGAACCCGACGGCCTGCCGGTAGCCGCCGCTCACCTCATCCAGGAAGAGGGTGTTGGACCAGCCGTCGGTGGCGATGTGGTGGAGCGTGAAGAGCAGCGCCCAGGCGTCGTCGCCGACACGGAAGGCGTGGGCGCGCACGAGGGGTGCGGCGGTGAGGTCGAAGGGGCGGCGGATCTCCGCGCGCAGGAAGCCGCGCAGCCACGCGTCGCCGCCCTCGGCGTACCGCTCGCGCAGGTCCCGGGTGTCCAGGTCGAGCTCGACGCCCTCCCGCACCAAGAGCGCGGGAGCGTCGCCGTCCAGGACGAACGCCGTGCGCAGCGCCTCGTGGCGGTCGACCACCGCCTGGACCGCGGCCCGCAGCGCCGCCGTGTCGAGCGGGCCCCGGACGCGGTAGACGAGCGGCTCGTTGTAGGCGGGGTCGTCGGGGTCGAGCTGGTGCAGGAACCACAGCCGCTCCTGCGCGTGCGACAGCCGCAGCGGCAGGCCCCGGTCGGCCGGCGGGATGGGCCGGGGCGCCGCCGCCTGCGGCAGGGCCTGGTCGGCTCCGGTGAGGCGGTCGGCGAGGGCGGCCGCGGTACGGCCCTCGAAGAGCCAGGTGAGCGGCACCTCCTGCCCGAACTCGATGCGCACCCGCATGATGAGGCGCGCGGCGAGCAGTGAATCGCCGTGGTCGAAGAAGTCGGTGCCGGCGGTCAGCTCCGGCCGGCCGAGGACCTCCCGGAAGAGGGTCGTCATCCGCGCCCGTACGGCGTCGGCGGTCATGCTGCTCACACCGCCTCCTGGTGGTCCGCGCGCTGTTCGAAGATCCGCCCGGTCCCCGTGCGCGAGGCCAGGTCGACGTCCGCCGTGCAGCGCACGGGGACGCGGTTGAGGGTCAAGGTGCCCTCGATGTGCAGCCGGCCGGTGCCCGCCGTGAAGTCGGCGCCGTCCAGGACGGTGCGGTCGGCGTCGACCGCGATGTCGAGCGTGGTGCCGCCCTGGGTGTCCAGGAAGGTCAGCGGCACGGCGCGCAGCCGTGTGATGCGCGTGTGCAACTCGGTCGCGGAGAGGCCCGCGTCGCCGAGGACCACCCGGCTGTCGGCCCCGCTCAGCCGGTTCACCAGTTCACTCACTAGATCCACCCATCTCGGCGAGCCGTTTGCGATCCACTTTCCCGTTGTGCGTCAACGGCAGTGAGTCCAGGGGCACCAGGCGCTTGGGCACCATGTACGAGGGCAGCCGGGCGCCGAGTTCCTGCTTGGCGCGCTCCGCGTCGAAATCCGCCTCGCACTCGACGAAGCCGACGAGCTGGTCCGCGCCCACGCCCCGCACCGGCAGGACGGCGGAGCGGCGGACGCCGGACACCGCGTCCAGGGCGGCTTCGATCTCGGCCGGTTCGATGCGGTAGCCGCTAATCTTCAGCTGGTCATCCACCCGGCCGAGGAACATCAGGCGTCCGTCCGGAGCGACCCTGCCCACGTCGCCCGTGCGGTACATGCGCGCCCCCGGCACGTCCGAGAAGGGGTCGGGCACGAAGGCCCGGGCCGTGTGGGCGGGATCGCCCGCGTAGCCGCGCCCGACGCCGGGTCCGCCCAGGTAGATCTCCCCAGTCAGTCCCGGGGGCAGCAGGCGCTGGTCGGGCGACAGGACGTAGACGGTACCGGAGCCGGCGGGCCGGCCGAGGCACACCCGCTCGTCGCGGTGGACGTCGGCCTCGACCGAGCCGATGGAGCACTCGGTGGCGCCGTAGATGCTGACGGCCGTCACGTCGGCGGCGCGCAGCGCCTGCCAGAGCTCCCGGCCCGGCTTCTCGCCACCGAAGACCACGAGCTTCAGGGGTGTCCCCAGCAGGCCGAACTCGACGAGCAGCGACAGCTGGGAGGGCGAGCAGTCCACGATGTCGAGCTCGGTACCGGGGGTGCGGAACAGGAAGCTGCCCGGGTCGCGCCGCTGCATCTCGTCGAAGAGGACGAGCCGGTGTCCCAGGGCGACCATGGGCAGCACCTGGTCGATGAAGGAGTCGAAGGTCACCGGCGCGGCCCCGCCCACGCGCAGACCGGCGCCGTCTGGGCTCACCCGGCGGTACACGGGGGCGAGCTGGGTGCGGATGTGCTCGGCCAGGCCCCGGTGATCGATCAGTACGCCCTTCGGGTTCCCCGTGGAGCCCGAGGTGAACACCGCGTAGGCCAGGTGCTGGGGCAGCGGCCGCAGGTAGGCCGAGGGCTCCCCCGGCGCGGGCTTCCCCGGAGTGCTCGCCGCGTCCGCGGTGACGGGGACGACGGGCAGCCCCGTGCGCTCCGCGGCCCGCGCGTGTATGCCGTCGCTGACGACCAGGCGCACCCCGGCCAGGGCGAACTTCTCGGCCGTGCGCCGCTCGGGCTCGGCCGGGTCGACCAGGAGGAATGCGGCGCCCGCCGCCCAGATGCCCAGCATCGCGGCCACCAGGTCCCCGGTGCGCTCGCACAGCACCGCCACGATGGTCTCGGCGCCTGCGCCGCGCTCGCGTAGCCGCTCCCCCAGAGAGCGGGCCCGCGCGTCCAGGGCGGCGAACGTCAGCTCGCCGTCCGGTGCCTCGACGGCGACCGCGTCGGGGTGCTCCCGCACGATCGCCTCGAACATCTCCTGGACGGAGACGAACTGCTCGGCCTCCTCGTCGTCGCCGCGGCACACGCCGGCCAGCAGAGCGGCGCGCGTCCCGGAGGACATCAGGGCGTCCGTCTCCGCGCCGGGGTGCGTTCCGGCCGTCTGCGCGAGGGGGACGACCCCGCTCGCGGCGGCGACCAGGTCGCCGACCAGGGGCTCGTGCTCGGCGGTCAGCCGGGTCAAGGTGCGTTCCAGCACCGCGAGCACGTCCTCGGCCGCCGCGACGGACAGTGCCTCCGGCATGGCGCGAAGTTCGAGGCGCAGCCCGTCCCCGGGCGCCGGCTCGGCGTGCAGCGTGACTCCCGGGGAGTCGTGCGCGCCGGAGCCGAAGGAAACGGTGCTGTCGAACAGCTCGCCCCCGCTGTCGCCAATGACCCAGCGCCGGATGTCGTCGAGGTCCACGTCGAGGTGCGCCGAGGCGTCCTCCCACTGGGCGCGCAGTTCCCGCAGCCAGGCGGACACCGGCAGGGCACAGTCGAGCCGTACCCGCAGCGGGGCCGTGCCCACGCCCTCGGCGGCATGGCCGTACACCACGTCGTCGCGGCCCGAGCGGAGCGCGAGCACCAGAGCCCAGGCGCCGCCGACCAGCGTGTCGAGGCCGACGCCCCAGCGCTTCGCGGCGTCCGCCGGCCGGACCCCGGCGTCGGCGCCGGTGGTCAGGACGTGCGTCGCCCGGGGCTGCACCGCGTCCTCGGCGGCGCCGGCCGGGAAGAGCCCCTCCAGTGTCACGACTCCCGCGAAGACGGCGCGCCAGTGCCGCTCCGTAGCGCTGAGGCCGTCAACGGCTGTCGCCATGGTCGCCCGTTCCTTTCCCGTCGTACGTCGCCCAGTCCTCCAGGGCCTCGTGAAGTCCTGTCAGGCCGCGGACGAGGCGCTCCGCGGGGATGCCCGTGGGGAAGCGGATCCGGCCGGGCAGGACGGGGGCGTAGTTCGCCGAGGTGGTGAGGACCAGGTGGTGCCGCTCCAGTGCGAAGTCGGCGAACCGCTCGATGTCGGGGACGCCGAGGCCGAGCCAGAGCTGGGTGCCGCCGTGCGGGATGGGGTCCGGCGCCCACGGTCCGCGGGCGTGGGCGAGGTAGGCGGCCCGCCCGGCCCTGACCGCCTCGACGAGTTCGGTGTTGCCGCGGCTGATCGCGGCGACCGCGTCGAGCTGGGCGCGCCCGTTGATGGATACCGCTTCCCATTCCAGGCGCGGCACCAGGCGGTGGATGTTCTCCTCGGCCGCCACGATCCAGCCGATCCGGTCCCCGGGGCGCCCGTAGTTCTTCGACACCGAGTTGACGATGGTCATTCCGGGCTCCCCGACGGCCAGGTCCACCGGGGTCGGGCAGCGGTCGGGGCCGAAGTCGAAGGAGTCGTACACCGCGTCGTACACGACGTGCACGTCGGGCTGTGCGGCGAGGGTGGCCAGTACGTCGAGGTACTCGGGCAGCAGCACCTCGCCCGTCGGGTTGTGCGGCAGGTTCACGTACACGACCGTCGGCTCGGTGCACTCGCGGCGCAGCAGCGCCAGGTCGTCTGAGGTCCCGGTCAGGGGAAGCGCCTTGTTGCGCATTCCGGCGGCCCGCATGCTGTCGCGCACGCCGCAGAACACGGGGGTGGTGTGCACCGCCTTGCGGTAGCCCCGGTCGGCGAGGTCGCGCAGAACCAGGCCGATCGCGTGCATGCCGCCGGCGGTGACCAGCACGTTGGACTCGTCGACGAGACGGCTCGCGGAGACCTCGTGTTCCCGCTTCACCAGCGCTTCGGTCAGCCTCGGGTGGCCCTGGGAGGTGGTGTAGGAGAAGGGGGCGCGGGTGTGTGCCGCCTGGGGCACGTCAGCCGGGAGCGCCGCTCCTTCGGGCCACTCCGGAACGTTCTCGACGAGGACCAGCCAGTCCTCGCCGGGTCGGGACTCGGCCCTGTTCAAGCGTCGTTGCAGAGCCGACAACTCCGGAGCCGTCACCTGGTCTTCCTTTCCTGTATGGCTGTGCGCGGGTCTGCCGCGGTCTTCTGGACGGCGGCGTGGGAGAGCCGTGGTCCCGGCTCGTGGCGGCTTCCGGACGGGTCGGCGTCCTGGTGTGCGCCAAGTGTTCGTGTGTTCACCGGCCGTGGCCCGCCCGCAGGCTGAGCGGACGCATGTCGGTCCAGACCTCGGCAATGTGGCGCAGGCACTCTTCCTTGGTGCCGCTCGACTCGTGGGCCTGCCAGCCCGGCGGCAGCAGCCGGTCGTGCGGCCAGATCGAGTACTGCTCTTCGTCGTTGCTGACGACGCGGTAAAGGTCCCGCACGTCCTACACCTCATCCTCGTACACGAAGCGGATCTCCTGCTCGGCGGCGTCGAGGACCTTCTCGATGTCGTCGGGTCGCTCGGACGTCGCGATGATGTGGCCGAGTCGCCCGTAGGCGTCCTGGGCGGGGCGTACCTCGGCGCCCGGTCGCACCGTCATCGTCACGCGGTCCACGCCGGCCACCGCGGCGGCACGGTCGAGCCCTTCGACGGCGGCGATGCGTCCCGTCCTGTCGGCGATGAGGAAGCGGATGCCTCCTTGCCGGGCGAACTCCGGTTCCAGGAGCGGTTCCCTGCCGGTCGCGGTGCGTACCTGCTGCTCCAGCAGGTCCGTGCCTGTGGCCAGGCGGATCATCTCGGGGATCATGCCGCCGGCGAGCCGGGGGTTCACCTCGATGATCACGGGGCCGTCGGCCACGAGCCGTACTTCCGTGTGGGTCGGGCCCGAGCGCACTCCGGCGGCCGACAGCGCCGCCCGCACGGTGCGTGTGAGTTCCTCGGCGACCTCCGGGGTCACATGGGCGGGGAAGAGGTGCTGGTGCTCGACGAAGTAGGGTGCGCCGGTGACCGACTTGGCGGTAATGCCGACACAGGCGTGCCGGCCCTCCACGCTGAACATCTCGACGCTGTACTCGGGCCCGTCGGCGAGTTCCTCGACCAGCACCTCGCCGGCCGTGGGCAGGCCGCGGGCATTGACCGTGCGGGAGAGGATGTGCGCGACGTGGGCGCTGGCCTCCTCCGCGCTCGTGCACAGCAGGACGTTCGTGGAGCCGGAGTCGTCGACGGGCTTCACGACGCAGGGCAGGCCGACCTTGGCCACGGCGGTCGCTCCGGCCGCGGCGTCCCGCACCACCACGAAGCGGGGTTGGCGCACGCCCTCCCGGGCCAGCGTCTCGCGCAGCTTCGCCTTGTCGCGGCAGGTTCGCATGGCTTCGGCCGGGTTGCCCGGAGCGCCGAGCCAGGTCGCCAGCTCGGCCACGGTGGGCACGTAGAAGTCACTGGTGGTGGTGATGCCGGCGATCTCCAGCGCCCGGAAGTGCTCCTGGACCGTCGCCCTCAGGGCGGACACGGAGTTGGTGTCGCAGACGATCACGTCGGCGCCGGTGTCGTCGAGGCCGGTGTACCGGGTGGGCTCGCTGGTCAGGAGCACGGGCTCGAAGTCCAGTTCGCGGGCCAGCCGCAGGGCCACCATGCCCGTACCCGTCGTGTTCGACTCGACGAAGAGCAGCTTGCGGGGTACGGGGCGCACCTCCTGGAGCGAGGCCCGCGACCAGGAGTGGACCTCGGTGCCGTAGACCACCTCACGCGGCTGCAGCCTGCGCTCCATGTCCCGCAGGCCGTGCTTGTCCCAGTGCTCCCGGCTGTACACGGTGTCGGCATACCGGTCGCCCCGGTCGGGGAAGACTCCGACGATGCGGCGGCCGGGCTCGCTGTGGCGGGCCAGGTGCTGCATCACCTGGTAGACGGAGCCGGAGGTGTTCCCGGCGAAGATCTGCTGATCCCGGGCGAGGTCGTGGGTGGCGGCGAACGCCTCGTGGTCGTTGAGCCAGTGCACCTCGTCCAACAGCGAGGTGTCGAGGTTGGCCGGCTGGAGGCTGTTGCCGAGGCCGCTCTGCAGCCGCCCCGGACGGTCGGGCTGGTCGAACAGGGCGCTGCCGACGCAGTCCACGCCAACGACGTACAGGTCCGGGTTGTGGCGGCGCAGGGCCCGCGCCGTGCCGCAGAGGGATCCGCCGCTGCCCACCGAGCCGACGAGTACGTCGACGGTGCCGAGGTCGGTGACGAGTTCCCGGGCGAGCGCCCGGTAGGCACCGGGGTTGTCGGGGTTGCTGTACTGCTGCGGCCAGAAGGCGCCCGGTAGGTCGGCGCGGAGCTGCTCCAGGCGTTCGAGGCGCGCACTCTGCCAGCCGTGGCTGGACATGCGGTCCACGACGTGGACCTCGCAGCCCAGCGCCCGGAGCTTGGCCAGCGTGATGGGGTCGATGCGGGGGTCGGTGACGATGTGCACCGGGTGGCCGAGGGAACGTCCGACCAGGGCGATGCCGAGCGCCATCGTGCCAGAGGAGCTCTCGATCACGGGCGCGCCGGGCTCCAGCACACCCAGGCGCCGGGCTTCGAGGAGCATGTGCCGGGCGACGCGGTCCTTCATGGCGAAGGGGTTGTGCATCTCCAGCTTGGCGCTTACCTCGACACCGGGTGGCGCGTCCAGCTTCAGCCGTATCAGCGGTGTCGACCCGATGGAATCGTGCATGGAGTCAAAGAACATCGCCGTTCCCCTCGATGGCGTCGCGCCGCGCAGCTAAGCCGGGCGCGTAGTGATAAATGGTGCTGGGCCCGCCGAGGCGCGCGCATCGGGCTTGTATGTGGGAGGTCTTCCGGTCGAGTTCGGGGTCGTCGGCGGCGAACAGGACACCGAGCACGGTGCCGCTGTGCGCGACGACCACACCGAGGCCGTCCGCTTCGTCGCACGCCGTCACCAGCGGTGCGAGTGCGGCGCGCGGCCGGGTCCGGGCGTGCAGTTCGGCGCTGCGGGTGGCCACGGCGCCCACCGTACGAAGATCGCCGTCCGCGACGGCGCCGGCCAGCCGGTCGAGCAGCGCGGCGTACTCGGCGCGCGTTTCCGCGTCGACTGGAGCGGGTCTGCGGTTGTAGGTGACGGTGTCGACCTGGCCTCCCTCGTCGTAGCCGACGATCACAAGCCGGGGCAGGTGGCCGAGGCGGCTGTGGAGCCGTACCTCGCGGTGCAGGAAGGCCACGATCTCGTCGTGCATGACCCCGTCGGAGGGCTCCACCTCGCGCAGCATGGCTTCGACGGCATTGGTGGGGAAGGACGTCCCGAAGGCGTCCGCCACGGCGCGCACCGAGGCCACTAGGTCCGCGGACGAGCTCGCGAGCCCCTTGCCCTCGGGGAGTTCGCTGGCGAGCAGCAGCTCGCCGCCGCCCGGCCGGCCGAGCGCTTCGAGCGCCAGCGCGACGACCCGCGCCGACTTACGCTTGCGGACGGCCTCCACCGTGATGCCCGCGGCGTCGTCCGCGTAGCGGAACGTCGCGGTGGAGCCGATGGTGATCGGCAGCGTCACGAGGAAGTGCCGGTCATCCGGAAGGACCCCCTGGAGAAGCTCGCCGAAGGTGCCTAGTGCCCAGCCACTGCCGACCGCCCAGGGTCCCGGCTCTTCGGTGGCCGTCGCCGGCCAGGTCGTGGGCACAGGGACACGTGCCATCCTCTGATCCACCGTGTTCCCCCGCATGCGCTCACTCCGTATCGGCGCCGAGGCCCAAGGCCCGGTCCGTGCCGTCCAACGCTTGTCGTACGACCGTCGCGCGCCGCTCCCATGCGGCGGCGAGGTCCTTCTCCTCCCGCTCCTGCCCGGCCAGGGCGGCCCTCACGTGGTCGGGGTTCGCGGACCCGGAGGACCGCATCCGCGCCAGCGCGGCGCGGACGTCGAAGGCGTCCGCGAGCAGGGCGTCGGCGTCCTCGATGACGTGTCCGTGCTCGGCGGCGAGCTCCCGCAGGATGTCCGGGGCACCGTCCTTGGGGGTACGTCCGGCCCGCACCGCGGCCAGTACGTAGCCGCCGGCGATCACCTGGGCGGTGCGCCAGGTGACGCCGTGGTACAGCGTCAGTTGGTTGGCCAGGGTGAACCCGCCGAAGAACTCCTTCTCGCACGCTTGCAGGAGCCGGTCCTCCCGCAGGACGAGGGCTTCGAGGACCGCCGTCAGCAGCCGTGTCACATCGCTGCAGGTGTCGAAGGCCTCGGCCACGTGGGTGCCCGCCTCCTTGGACACCTCCACCAGGTTGCTGTAGGGGGTGTTGCGCTGACCGAGCACCACGTCGAAGTGGAAGGCGGCCAGGTGGGCCGTCTTGCCCCGGATGCGTTCCAGGATCGGGAAGTTCTTCTTCTGCGGCATGGCCGCCGAGATGCCGGAGAGCGCGTCGGGCAGGTCGAGGAACCCGTGCTCGCTGCCGGCCCACATCAGCAGGTCGGTGCAGAACCGGCTCAGCGTGGCGCCGAGCAGGCCGAGTTCGGAGGTGACCTCGGCCGCCCACTCCCGGGACGCGACCGCGTTGAGCGCCAGTGGTTCCGCGCGGTCGAACCCGAGGAGTGCGGCCAGCCGGTCCCGATCCCAGGGCAGTTCCTGCCCGGACATCGCGCCGGCGCCGAGCGGGCACGCGTCGATCAGGTCGTACGCCTGCAGCATGCGCCGCGACCGGCGCAGCAGCCGGTCGCTCAGCGCGGCGAAGTAGAAGCCCGCGCTGATGACCTGGGCCGACTGGAAGTGCGTGTAGCCCGGCATGAGCACGTCCACCGACCGGTCGGCGAGCCGGTGGGCCGCCGCGGCGAGGTCGTGCAGCTGCGCCGCCACCTCCCGGAGCCGCTGCTTGGCGAACATCACCTGGGCGCAGGCCTGGAGATCGTTCCTGCTGCGGTCGGCGTGCCAGACCGGGACGGGCTCGTGAAGCCGCTCCGTGACGCTCCGCTCCACCGCGAGGGCGATGTCGGACAGGCTCTGCTGTCGCCCCCGCTCGATCAGTTCGGGTGTCACGTCGTCCAGGAGGCGCCCGAGGGTGCCCGCCTGTCCGGCGCCGATCAGCCCCATCCGCAGGTACTCGGCCACGAGCGACTTCTCGATCGCGACGTACCAGGGCAACAGGTTGCGGGCCTCGTAGCGGAATTGCGGATCGAGGACCAGTTCCCGCACCAGTGCGCTCGGGTCCTCGGTGACCCGCCCGCTCAGTCGCCCGCTCATGCGGAAGGCTCCACTTCCAGCTCCGGGACCCGCTTCACGGTACGGACGTGCGTGCACGCCAGCAGCAGGGGCGCGGTCAGTGTTCCCAGGGAGGCCAGGACCAGCGCCGGGAGCGTGCCCACCGCGGTACCGAGCAGTCCGCCCAGGACGGCGCCGATGGGCATGACGCCCATGCCGGCCATCCGGTTCGCGGCGTTCATCCGGCCCTGCATGTCGTCCGGCGTGATGGCCGAACGGTAGCTGCGGACGTTGATGTTGTAGACCACGATCATCGCCGCGTCCAGGACGTACATGGCGATCATCAGGGCCACGGCCATGGGCGCCGGAACCAGCGTGGCGAGCGGCGTCAGCAGCGAGGCGATGCCGGTAATCGCGGCCGTCAGGATGAGCAGCCGGCCGAGCGGGATGGCACGGCTCATCGGCGCCGCGATGACCGCGCCGACGAGCGCTCCGGCACCCGACGCGGCCAGGATCAGCCCCACGGTGTACGGGGGGATGTCAAGGGTGCGGGTGACGAAGACCAGCGCGACGGGCTCGGCGATCGCCATGAAGAAGTTGATGACGAGTGTGGTCAGGACCAGGGTCCGCACCGTGACATGGCCGGTGACGAACGCGACGCCGACGGCCATGTCGCGCCAGATGGACTGGCTCGGCTTCTCGCCGCCCTCGGTACCTTCCGTGCCCTCGGCGTCCTCGTGGCCCCCGCCGGGCTTCCGCTCCCCGCGGATGAGCGCGGTGAAGAACGCGGAGAGCGCGAAGAGCACCGTGTTGATCAGCATCGAGACGGGCCCGGCGAGGAGCTGGAAGATGCCGCCGCCGAGCGCGCTTCCTGCGATGCTCGCCGAGGAGGCGCTCAGTTCCAGCTTGCTGTTGCCCTCGATGAGATCGTCGCGCCCGACCAGGGCGGGAAGAATCGAGGCACTTCCCACATCGGCGACAACGCTGAAGGAGCCGACGAGCAAAGCCACCACGAGAAGCGTGGGAACGCTCAGAAGGTCGCGCCACCAGGCGAGCGGGATGGCAAGGAGAAGCAGCGCGCGGGCGATGTCGCACAAAACGATAATGGCTCGCTTCGGTTTCCGGTCAAGCCAGACTCCCGCAAACAGACTGACCCCGATGTAGGGCACATAACCCGCCGCCGAAAGCAGCCCCATCTCGAAGAGCGAGGCATCGAGGGAAACGGATGCGAGCAGCGGGAAAACAACCGCTACCATGTGCGCCGCGAACATGGAAGACGTCTGCCCGAGCCATAGATTCCGGAAATCCCGGTGTCGCCACAACCCAGTAGGCACCTGCGTTACCTTTTCCTTTTCGGTACTACTGGCCACGTACCAGGAATCCCAATTCAAGGCCGGTCGAGTCGACCTCGGGCGCGGTCGTCAGGCAGTCGACGACCTCCCCGCCGGCCTCCTTGATGAGCTCCTCCCAGAACGGCTGCGTCTCCAGACGCTGTTCGGTGATCTGGTGCAGGAAGTAGTACGGGTTGTAGTAGGCGTTGCCCAGACCGTGCCGCGTGACGGCCGGGTCGAGCGGGCGGTGGTCGACCTCGACGATCGCCAGGTGCGCTCCCGGCGCGTGGGCCAAGGCGGAGCGCACAACCTCGACGGTGGCGTCGCGGCCCTGCTGTTCCAGAACCTCCTGCAGCGAGAAGGCGGTGACGAAGCAGGGGGCGCCGGTGGTCTCGGGCGTGACCTGCGCCATATAGTCCTCGGCGGTCGCGTTCACGAAGCGGACCTTGTCGGACATGCCGCGCTCGGCGGCGGCGCGGCGCGCGATGTCGATACTGCCGGGGGTCGGGTCCACCCCGATGCCCGGGCTGCCGCCCTCGCAGAGGTCGAGGAGGAAGGTGCCGTCGCCGCATCCGAGGTCCACCAGGGCGCTGGGCGGCTCGGGCAGGAGGGCGATCAACTGCTTGACCAGGGGCACGGCGTCGAAGCGGCTCATGCCGCAGCTGCCGAGTCCGACCATGGTGCCGTTGCGCGAGGCGAATCGCTTCCGGTCGGCCATGACCTCGGGAAGCTCCCGCAGTGTGGCGCCGTACCCGCCGATGAGCAGTTCGTACCACGGGCGGAACTCCAGGAACTCGCGGCCCTTGGCGGTGATGGCCGGCGCGCCCTCGGAATCGGTGACGATGCCCTCACCCTCCAGGTAGCGCAGGAGGCCCGTGAGGCGCTCGGGGTGGAGGTTCAGGTCCTGGGCCAGGCTGTCGACACTGTCGCCGCCGGCGGGCGACGCTTCGCTCAGCCGGCTCAGCAGACCGCTGGTCATGGCGAACTCTAAACACTGGGCGAGAAAGAAGTGCCTGATGGGCTGGATCGCAGAAATCAGGCGCTGCTCGAAATCTGGCTGCATTGTCTCTTTGCTCTCGTCGTTACCGTCAGCTAAGCAACCCGCGTCACGACAGGCGTGGCCTGAGCTGAGATCTCAGCCAAGACTGAACGCCCACCTCGAATCTTCGGTGAACGCACTCTAACTTGATTACGTTTGGCGAGACCAGGCTTGACTTCGGCGGTCGGTCTATGTATGCCCCAGGTCCACGATCTCGGCTGACCCGCAGACAACTCCCCTCGGGCGTCCCACGTTTGGTTCGGGGTGATCAAGCGGAATTTCCGGTACCGCGCCGAAGTGCCACTGAAGGCACCCCGGTTGTGCGTCTGGGTGAACGGGAGCGCGCGCGGGGCGGGATGGCACGCTTTTCGCCCAACTGACTTGTATGCAGGATGGGTTACCGTCACCGGTGTTTCCTGGCTCTGTCGCTGATCTTGTGATCGGGCGGGTCAGGCCGTGAGGAGTACGCGCTTGCGGAGGAGGTCGAGGTTCGCGCGGCCGTAGCCCTGGTGCTTGAGGAGCTCCACCTCAGACCCGCTGGCGCCGGTCCACGCCGCGTAGCCCCCCGTCGGGTAACTCATAGTGCTCGACGTGCTCGACGCGGGCGTCGAGTGCGGACAGCTCGTGCGCGGCGGCGGTCAACGCGGCCGTCACGTTGCGGGCGGTCTCGGCCGGCCACTGGTCCAGGGCGGTCATGCGGGGGCACCACCTGAGGGTGAGAGGTCGGATGGCGGATGTGTGGAGCGGATGGTGAGCCGGCGCGCGGATTGCTCCTGGGGTGGGCGCCCCGGTGCGGTCAGCTGGGGTGATTGCGCAGGTGGTGGCGGTCTCCCGCGAGGGAGGTGGGCACGGTGGAGATGGTGGGTTGGCCAATGAGGTAGCGGCTGGTGTGGTTGCTCCAGTGGTTGACGCCGCCGGTTAACTTGCGCAGGCCGTCGGCGTAGCGGTGGAGTTGCTCGTGCTGGGGGGCGGGCAGGTCCCGCAGCCGAGGCCGTCGAGCGGGTACGTCACGATCTCGGGGTTCCGTACCGGATGGTGCACGCGGCAGGCATCGCCGCCTCCGGCCCGCTGCTCGAGCACGGTATCGCCGGGCTCCGGCAGCTGATGGAGGTGAACTACGGGCGCACCCTGAACATGATCGACGCTGTCGCACCCGCCACGGCCGCGAACGGCGGAGGCCAGACCGTCTGCTCGGCTCCATCGGTGGATGGATTCCCATCCCCTGGGGAGGCGGCTACGGAGCGGACAAGGCCTGCTTGCCCATCGCTTCTTCGACCAGCGGGACGCCTTCAAAAACGTGACCGACGAGCCTATGTCCATGCTCATGCTCTTCTCCCCAGGCGCCCCACGCGAGGAGTACTTCGAGCGGGTCGCGGAGGTGGCGCAGCGCGGTGGCGAAGAGCTTAAGACGTCATCTCATTTGGTGCTGGGCAGGTTCCTTGACACGAGCACAGCGAGCTGGTGCAACCGCTGGCAGTACTGGCCTCCTACAGGGTCATTGATCTCGGGGATGACCCGGTCCAGGTCCTCGATGCGGCTCTGCAGGAGGATGCTGTTCTTCGAGTCGAGAGTGCCGTTGTTGTCGAGCCAGCGAAGAACGCAGCCAGCGATGTCCAACTCGATGAGCCACACGTCTGTGCCCTCGAACGTGGCACGTCGCAGGCTGTCGGGGAAAGGCTCTTGGCGGAATTCCTGCCAGAGACGTTCTGTGGTCTGCACCTGCTCAGCCGATTCGCTCACTTGAGCCATTTTGCAGTAGCCGTGGAGCCGGTTTGGCGTTCATCTTCAAGCGGCGGTAGCAGATGAGGGCTGCAGCGATGCCTGCGAACGCCAGGAAGTGTTCGGCCTTACGTTCATAGCGCCGGTGTAAGCGACGGCAGCCTGAGAGCCAGGACACCGTCCGCTCTACGACCCATCGGTGCCGGCCGAGCCTGTTCGCCGGCTCGATTCCCTTGCGGGCGATGCGGTGACGGATCCCGCGGTTGCGCAGCCATCTCCGCAGGTGAGCGTAGTCGTAGCCCTTGTCGCCGTGGAGCTTGCCGGGGCGGCGGCGACGGGGTCCGCGGTGAGATCTGATCGGTGGGATGCCGCGGACCAGAGGCTGGAGGGCCTGGCTGTCGTGGAGGTTCGCCCCGGAGATTCCGACGGCGAGGGGCAGACCAGTCCGCTCCGTGATCAAGTGGATCTTCGACCCGAATTTGCCCCTGTCGACAGGATTCGGGCCCGTCAGATCCCCCTTTTCAGAGCCCGCATGTTCACCGAGTCGATCGCACAGCGGGACCAGTCCAGCTCGCCTCGGGCGCCGAGTTCGTCGAGGACCAAGCGGTGGAGCTTGGCCCACACCCGGGCCTTCGTCCATTCGGAGAACCGCCGGTGGGCTGTCGCCCCCGACGGCCCGAACGACGCCGTGGGCAGCTGCTGCCAAGTACAGCCCGACGTAGCCACGAACAGGATCGCCGCCAGCACCTCCCGGTCGCCATGCCGACGCCGGCCACCGCCTTGCGGCCGCGACGGCGCTTCCGCCACCACCCGCTGGAACAGCTCCCACAACTCATCCGGCACCAGCCGCTCAATAATCCCCACCACGACCAGCAGCCTACCAAAGCCGCCAAATGAGATGACTTCTTAGACCCGGACGCCTCCTCCACGGCCGCGCCCTTGTACGTGAGCACCGTCCGCGACGTGCCGTCGGCGCTCTCCACCGTGCGCACCCGCAGCTCCGGTCCCGCCCTTGCAGGGTGGCGTCCGCCGTGCGTATCCCGGTACACCCCCGCCCGCCCCTCGGCCAGGCCCTCCACCTGCTCCAGCAGCGCGCCCCGGTCCTGCACTCGCGCTTTCAGCTCTGCCTCGATCACCCTGTACTTCCCCTTCTCTCAGACCGTGCGCTGCGCGCCCGCGATCAGCGCTTCGAACATCCGGCGGTGCCCGCGGAAGAGGGGGCTGTGCGGGGTCGCCACCACCTTGTAGGTGGCGGACTCATGTCCTTCCCGCCCATCAAACGCCCCCACGAACAAGGTGTCGTCGGTGCGGATCAGGCGCCAGGTTGGGAGCATCGCGTACCGGTACACCTCCACCTCGCACACCCCGGCCAGCTCCCGCTGCCGCTCCTCCGAGAGCCGGATCCCCGGCCAGCGACTGGGGCGACTCTCCAATCTCGGCCGCGCGCTGCGCCAGCGCCGGGGCCTCAGGGTTCAGGAGCAACAGGCGAACCGCACCCCGGCCCGCGCCAGATGCGCTCGCAACAGGGAGTCGTTGAGGCCGATCAGGCCGAGGCCGCGGACGGCCAGGACATCCAGCTCGCCTTCGAAGCCACGGTCGGAGCCCTTGAGGACCGGGTCGTTCGGGCCGCAGAACCGCACAGGGAGCACGGCCTCGTCCCCGGGTGCTGCGTCACGTCCAGGGCGTGCTCCAGGGTGAGCACCGGCGCCCCGGCCGGCGCCTCCGCGCAGTCGACAGCATGGACGGTGCCCCGGCTGGTCCCGCGGCCCCGGGGGGGGATCGCTGCTGGTTCGGCGGGTCCGGGGCCGGGGGTCGGCGGCCTCGGGCCGTGGGAGCTGGTGTCACCGCAGGGGGTGCGGCTCGGGGGCAGCGACCGCCGGCCTTCACCGGAACCCAGCCGGCCGGTCGGCGCGGCCCCGGCTCCCGCTCCACGACCGGCGGCTTCTCCGGGTACTCGACGCGCACGCCGTCGTACGAGACGCCGTCCAGCGGCTGCACGTGCTGCGGCGCGCGGTCCCAGACCCGGTTTTCGGCCGGCTCCACCGTGCCCCCGGGCTGTTGCGAACGCCGGGAGGCCGACCTCGTACAGCCAGCCGTCACGCACCCGCCGCTTCGACCACAGACGTCCGGCGACGTCCTGGTCCCCTGGCGGCAGGACCCGGATGGGGACCGGCACCGGCTCGGGGGGACGTCGTCATGCCTCCACTGACAGCGGCCAGCTGGAATTCCCCATGTACGGCCAGTTGGGGTGTCACTCTTCGTAAGCGATTGCGCCGGCCTCCTGTGGCCTGGCTCAGTCGACGTCGACGTTGCCCATGAGTTCGAGGAGGCGGGAGAGGACTCGAAGGCAGGTGTCGACCTCGGCGTCGGTGAGGTCACCGCCGACCTGGCGCAGCACTACGCGTTCTCGGTCGATCACCGCGGTGATGACGGTCTGGCCCTGTTCTGTCAGCCGGATGAGGGAAGACTTTTTGTGGGCCGGATTGGGGGCGGACTCGACCAGACCGCGTGCAGCCGCGTCGTTGACCATGCGCTGCACGAACTGGCGGCTCAATGCCTGTGCCCGGCCCATCTGGGGGGCGGTCATGGGCCCATGCTCGCGAAGCAAGTTGAGTACGGCCCGCACCCCCACCGACAGCCCTTCGACGGACACGTCCCGCTCCACCTTGCGCTGGGTGCGCCGGTACAGCGGGCCCACCAGGTCGAACACCTCGGTGAGCCGGTCGGTCAGCTCTTCGGACGCCAGGCCACGATCTTTCTCATTCACGTCACCATGATGACACCTGGGTTGTCATCCACTCCCAACAATGACACCTTGGTTGTCATGAATGATCTTTTCCGGCTCGACAGCGGTGCCGGCCAACCTCTCGTACTGCTGCACGGCGGCTTCTTGGACAACCGCATGTGGGACGACCAGATCCCCGCCCTCGCCGCGCGGTACCGCGTTATCGCGCCCGACGCCCGCGGCCACGGCCGGTCCGCCAACGCCACCGGACCGTTCCGGCACACCGACGACCTCGCCGCCCTGCTACGACACTTGGGTACCGGCCCCGCGATCCTGGTGGGCGTCTCCATGGGGGCCAGCATCGCGGTCGACACCGCGCTGGAGCACCCGGAACTGGTCAGCGCCGTGGTCGTCAGCGGCGCCGGGACCAGTGAGCCGAACTTCACCGACCCCTGGACCATCCGAACCTGGACCGCATGGCAATCGGGGATGGCCGCCGGCGACCTGAACGCCGCCGTCGAGGCATTCACGCTCTTCGCCGCGGGCCCGCATCGCACCCTCGACGATCTCCACCCCGAGGTCGTCGGCCGCCTGCGCGAGATGACCTGCGGCACCCTGTCCAAGCACACCCCCGACGAACCCGACCTGCGCCTCCCTGTCCACGACACCTGGAACCGTGCCGCCAAGATCGACGTGCCCGTGCTGGCCATCAACGGCGCCATCGACTCACCCGATCACCTCGGCATGGCCGAACGCCTCACCCATACTGTCGCCGACGGCCACGCGATCTCGATCGATCAGACCGCCCACTACCCCAACATGGAACGCCCGGACGTCTTCAACAAGGCCCTCGAAGACTTCCTGCGTACCTTGTGACCACACAACCGACTCCTCAGCCCTGCGATCACCGATCGTCACTACCGGCGGCCAGATGGCTCCCCCCCTAACTGGCCGCCGGCGGGGAATCCCAACTGGCCACAATCACCTGAGCGCCGCCAACCGCACTTACCGTGCGCCCGCAGCTGCTGCGCGTGGTTTGTTCTCGGTCTGCGGGGAAAGGCGCCGGGTGCCGCGGTCCTGCCGGTCCGACCGGGCCGCCCTTGGAGCCGACCGGAGCTTGCGGCAGGCCGGTTTCCGTACCGGGCTGTGCGCTGCGCAGTTCCCGCGGTGAACGAAACGGCTCCGCCCTCGGGGAGGGGGAGCCGTTTGGCCGTATGCGGGGGGGGGAGGCGTGGGTCAGGCGATGTCGATTACGTGGGCCATCGTGAACACGGCCGTGAGGCTGCCGAACAGCAGCGTCATGTGGCCGGCGTAGCCCGCGCCGCCCAGCATCCCGACCGCTTTGCCGGCCTTCGCCGACTCCTGTGTGATCTCGGCTTTCGCCAGTTCGATCTCGGTGCGGACGAGCGCGGACAGGTCCTGGCCGATCGCTTCGACCAGATCGCCTGTCGACGGCTCGGCAGCGTGCGGGCGCGACGGAACGCGGTTCGTCGGCCGGCCCTGGTATGCGGTGACCATGGGTCACATCCCTTCCGCAGGCCGCGGGGAGCCGCCGTAGCCCTGGGTACCACGTGCGGGGGCTGCGCCTGGCGGTAGGTGTCGGGCGGGCTCTCGTAAGCCGGGTACCGGACTGATGGAGGCGTTCCTCCTGTCGGACGCATCGGCACACCTGCTCCAGCCAAGCCATTGCCCTGGTCCGTACCCCTGCCGGTGGAGGCGGCCGCGCTCACTCCCTTGCCGGCCCGGCCGACCAGGAACCCGGCTACAGCCGCGCCCGCCAGGCAGGGGCCCGGGCGGCGGCGGGCAAAGTTCTGCACGTCGCTAACCAGCCCCTCGGAGCCGCGCTGCTGCATGCTTGCGGCAGCCTGGTCGCCCCGGTCGGCTATCTGACGGGCCACGCCCGCCATGGTGGAGTCGCTCTTACCGGTCTTGCTCATTTCCCGCAGATCCTGCGCGATCCGGCGCATTTTTTCCGCAAGGTGCCGGGTCTGGCTCTGTGCCTGCCCCTGAAGCCGGCCGCGCAGCTCGCCGACGAGATTGCGGGCCTGACCGGTGGCGGCGCCGACGATGTTGGACGCCTGTTCCTTCGCCGTGCCGCCCACTTCGGCGGCTTTCCCGGCGACCAGTGCGGCGCCCTCGCGCGCCTTGTCCTGAGCCGTTTGCGCTACGTCCGCGGTGCTGCCCTCTTGCCGGCGGCTCGAGTCCTGGAAGTCACTCAAGGCTCCTCCTGGTCGATCGAAGGATCGATCCCCGCGCCCCGAGGGGGGCCCGGCCCGGTGCGCGAGCACTGCCGGCCAACTGGCACCCAAGAGGAAGTGGCCGGACTCGCCGGGAAACGGGGGGTCAGCGGTTGCGCATGTCGTCGTCCGGGGTGTCTGCTTCGATCTTCTCCTTGCGGACCTCGCCGGTGACGGTCTCCTCGTCGGTCTGTTCCTCGGTGGTCAGGCGAACGCGTTCCACGGGGACGGCTTCGGTTTCCACGACGGGCCGTTCTTCGTGCAGGGTGACCCAGTGTTCGGCTTCGGTGATCTCGGGGCCCGACATCGCGGCATCGCGGTTGGCGTCGGTGATGGGCTCGCGTTCGATGCGGACTTCTTCGTGGCTGACGGGGACGGTCTTCTGGACTTCCTCGGTCACCACGTACTTGCGCAGCCGGGCCCGGCCTACTTCCTGGCGTTCGGTGCCCACGTGCAGCTGCTCTTCCGAGCGGGTCATCGCGTCGCCGGAGGCGTCCATGCCTTCCCTGCTGTGCATGCCGCTGTCGCCGGTGTCGCCGGTGCGGGCCCAGCCCCCGGTGCCGGGTTGATTGGCCTGGGTCCAGGCGGTGTCCCAGTCGATGCCGTAGTGCTCGTACAGGCGGTGTTCTTCGTCTTCGGAGAGGTGTCCGCCGGAGTCGACGTCGACGTTGGGGGCGTCCTTGATCTTGTCCTTGGCGAAGGGGATCTCGAGGTGGTCCTCGACCATGGTGGCGTCCTGGATCGGCACGAAGGACTCGCTGGTGCCGAACAGGCCGGTCTTGACGCTGACCCATTCCGGCTGGCCGGTGGCGTCGTCGAGGAAGACGTGCTTGGCCTCGCCGATCTTGTTCCCGTCGGTGTCGTAGACCGGGTGGTCCAGCACGGCCGGGATCTGCTCTCGGGTGATCATGCGTACTCTCCTTCACGTTTCACAGGAGAGGTACCTTTTGTACCTCTTTCGGCGCCTACCCGTGCCGCCCGGACCAAACGTCTCCTCGGCCTTGAGCTGGGAGTGGAAGCATGAGCCGTGCTGGTGTGGAGGGCACCCTGGTCCTCGCCGCCGTCCCCGACCGCCTTCAGCCGATGCTGGACCTCACCGGCATCAGCCCCCTGCTGCCCGCCCACCCCACCGCCGCCCAAGCCCTTGTCGGGCACACGCCCAGCCAAAACAGGGCCACTGCGTAACCCCCGCGGCGGCCGCCAGCAAAATTGGGGGGCGGCCGCCTCCGGGCTCAATTGGAAGGGGCCGGACGCTCGGGAAACGGGCGGGGCTCAGCGGTCGCGCATGTCGTCGTCCGGAGTGTCCGCTGCGATCTTGTCCTTTGCCACCTTGCCGGTGACGGTCTCCTCGTCGGCCGGTTCCTCGGTGTTCAGACGAACGCCCTCCACGGGGACAGCTTCGGTTTCCACCACGATCCGCTCTTCGTGACGGGTCACTTCGTGCTCGGCTTCGGTTGTGTCCGGGCCCGACATCGCCGCATCTCGGTGACGCAGCCCCGGGCCTCGTCAGGCCCAGAACGCACACGGGACACGCGCTCACCGCGCGAGTGCCACCCTCGTCAAAGTTCCTCGTCGCGCAGATCTTCTGCGTCGCGCTGCTGGTCATCCTCGCGGCGGGGGGAGGATGCATCCATTCCTGGTTCGGGGGACGGATGGCCCGGGTGCATCAGGTCCTTGCCAGGACGTCCCAAACGCTCCTGCTCCTTGTTGCCTTTACGGGGCCCGCGCCGCTTGTCCTGCTTACCGCCCATAACGGCGACTCCCTCGGTGTAGGGGGCTTGCCCCCACGCTGGCATGCACGGTGGCGCCTCGCACCATTTCGGGTGGGCGCCGCCAGCTGGCGCATACAGCCTCGGCAGGGCGTGTGCGGGGAGGGCGACTTCCACGAGCTCGCCGGCTCGCCCTAACCCTGCACGCCTCACGAACCACCGGCTGAGTAGCCCGCCAGCTCTTCAGGCTGCTCCGCACGCACTCGGAAGCCAAGATCTTTGCGGGACAGCCCTCAGGTGGGACTGGCCCGGGGCTGGGTCTCGGGCCGCAGGCTTCTCGCGCCATAGGAGAGGCACGGGGACCATGTCGAACCCGCTCCTGGCACGCGGTCGGCCAGCGCATCACCCTCGTCGGGCAGCACCAGCGCGCTTTCGCCGTCCATGCTCAGGACGGCCGCCCTAGCGCATACCAGCGCTAGGACGCCGGCCCGCCTGCGACGGGTGCCTGAAAAGCGCACACGGGTGCACAGGAGGAGGATCACCGGGTGAGCCACAGCGCCACACCGGCTGCCCGGGAGCGTTCACCGCGGGTGCGTCAGGACCAGATGCCTGGGCACACGCGGTCCATGTCCGGAGACCACGCACGCCCCACGAGCGCCATCTTCCGCGCCACCCCCGCGCCCGCCCAAGAAGCGCCACCGCGCGCAGCGCGGCACGGGCGCCGCGAGGGGTTCGGCAGGCGGCTGCGCCGTCGGATCCTCGCCTACCGCGACATCGAGTTCCTCTCTACCCGCATCCCAGGTGAGTCCGGCCCCGGCCAGGAGTGCCTGCTCCTTGTCCATGTCCGTAGAGTCGTCGGCCAGGTCCACTACCGGCGGTGCACCACCTGCGCAGAGGGTGTGATCACCGGTGTCGACATCGACGCGGACTTCCTGGGCAGCGGACTGCCCACCCGTGCCCTGTCTCACCTGCATTCCCGCCACCCGGGCATCATCTGGCGCAGCACTCTGACCGGGCGCACCACACGGGACCTGCTGCGCCGCATGCGCATCCCCGCCACCCCGGCCGGCAGCGCGTGTGTACACGCCCCTGCTATGCGGGACTCGCTGCAACCGACCGGCTGAGGAACATCCGCGCACCTCGTGGTCAGTCCGGGCGGATTTCTTGAGCCGGTGTCTTGCGCCTGGTGAATTTACGCTGGAAGCGGCGGTCGGCGCGGTGAGCGGCCCCGGTCGTCACCCGTGGGCACCTGCCCCTCCCCCTCCGCGCAGGTGCCCACCCCAGCATCGGCGGGCCGCACGCTCCTGCGACTGGGGCCGGGCCCCCGCCGGCGTTGGTGGAATCCCGTATCGGCAGCACGTTCGATGACTTCCCTGCACTTCGCTCGCGGCGACCGTCTCTCGCCTGGCACACGGTCGCACGGCGGACGGCGGACGGCGGACGGCGGACGGCGCCAAAGACGGGACGACGGGCCTCACGCTCGGCACCTGGTCCAGGCACTTCCCGGCTCGAAGATGGCCACCACCCTGGCGAGCTGGGCCGGGGTCACGCGGTAGACCACCCCGCGGACGCTGTCCGTCAGGTACGCGGTGCCGTCCGGCGTGAGGGTCAGGTCGTTGACGAAGTGGCCGGACGGTGCTCCGGGCGCCTCGAACCGGGCCAGGCGGCCCCCGGTGGCGGTGTCGTAGACGGCGACGCCGGCGGTGGAGTCCGTCACCCACAGGCGGCCGTGCCCGTCCACGCGCAGGCCGTTCGCCGTGTGGCAGCCGTCGGTGCCGGCGGGCAGGAAGACCCCGCCGCGCGGCGGCCGGGGCGGGCCCGGTAGACGGTGCCGTCCGCGTACGAGCCGACGTAGACGGTGCGGGTGCGGGGTCGGTGGCGATGCCCTCCGGGCCCGGCGGCCGCGCCAGCCTCCTGGAGGCGGTCTCTCACCACCGCACACAGGAGCTGTCTGAGCGGACACTGCTGCGGCCTCGTAGACGACGGCCTCGTCTCAGTCGCGCAGGTGGTGCCAGTACTCGCCGGAGGGCATGTGAGGGGACAGGGAGTGGGCGCGCTGCCACATGCCTTGTGCCTGCTGGTCGGGGCGCTGTTGCTCTCCGTGCAGGGCGTTGAGGATCAGGAGGCCGCTGGTGACCGCGGGTACCAGCCACTGGGCGTAGGACAGCTGGCGTTCCGCCTTGTTGATGTCGAAGGCATCGGCCGCCTCCTTCGCGTCCTGCGGGTCCTGTGAGGAGGCGAGTTCGATCTTCTTGCCCAGCATCCGCGCGTATGCCGTGGCGGCCAGGGCGACGCCGGTGAGCACGGTCTTGGCCACCGTGGATGCGGCCACACCCTGCTGGGATGCGACCCGGGACGCGTTCGCCGCGAGCAGCCCGCTGCCGCCCACCAGGTGCGCGCCGATCGCAACGGCGCTGACCGGTGTCCACTTCGCCCAGCCCGTACTCGCGATCCGGGCGTTGTCACGCCAGCTGTCGCTGTGGCCCTTGGCGGCGCCGTTGAGGCCGACGGCGCCCATGAGTGAGCCGCCGAACCATGCGGCCAGGCCCACATCGTGCATGCTGCGCCAGACGGTGTTGCGTTCGGACATGACACTCCTCGACAGGACGCTGCGGGCGCCGGCGGACGTGCCGGCGAATGCAGCCACCGTCACCCGCCCCCGCGAGCGCCGCCATACCGGCTGCTCCGAACGGCCGTGAAAGCGGTGCCGTGGAAGCGGTGAGGTCAGGCCTCGGATCAGGTGTTTCCGTGCGGGCCGGCGGATTCGGGTCGTGCCAGTCCAGGCACAGGGCGGTCGCGTGGTTCCACGGCGGCCGCCCACCGTTGACGGTGACCGCGCCGACCAGAGCGCGCACGACCTCACGCGCATGCTCGTCCGCGGTCTTGCGCGGGAGGCCGGGCAGATCGACCGCTTCGGTTTCACGTGCCTGCATACCGTCGGTCCTCGCCGTCCCCAGCGTGATCGCGGTCTCTACGGCATGCACTTCGCACGCATGCCACGAACTACGGTTCCGTACGACTACCCGTCCGTCTAGTTACTCATGGCCGCGTGGACCGGCCGGCATGTTGCGGGTCGGCTGCTCTGCCGGGGCGTCGTGTTCCGGGGCTTTGCGCCACCGGGCTTCGCAGAATGAATAGAGGCCGAACATGAGAAGGCCCAGGGCTGCGGCGATCAGCAGCGCGGGCCCGACGGGGGTGTCGGCGAAGGAGCGCAGCGTCTCGTCCAGGCCCTTCGCCTGGCCGGCGTCGAAGCGCACTGCGGCCAGGAGAATGAAAAGGCCGGTCGCCACCGCGACCACCCCGCACGCCGCGCCGCCGATGACGCCCAGCACCGCGACGATGCGCCGCGTCCTTCTGCCCATCCGGTCCGTGCGGAGGTTCTTCTCGAACTTCCGCATCAGGCTGCGTATCACGATCACCACGCCCACGACGGCCAGCACGGCACCGAACGTGCCGACCAGTACCCGTCCGAAGGGCCATTGCAGTACTCGCGCGGTGTAGTCCTTCGAGGTCTGGTCGCTGGCGCGGGTCCCGGCGGATCCGCCGACCAACGCGGTCTGTACCACGCCGATACAGACCACGATGTAGAAGATGGCCAACCCCAGAGAGCCCAGGCGTCTGGTCCATTTGTCACCACCCGCCGTCGCCTGCCCGAGTGCGGCCTCGGACAGCCGCCACAGGGCCATTGCCGCCAGCCCTACCACCAGCGCCCACAGCAGCACCCGGCCGTACGGCTGCTCAGCGATGGTCCGCACCGCCCCGGACCGGTCGGCCTCCTTGCCATCGCCGCCGAACCCGATCCGCACAGCAAGGAGCCCGACCAGAACGTAGATCACTCCCCGGGCGCAGAGCCCGACCCTGGAGGAGACCTCCATGACCCCGCTGTCGGCCACACGCTGTCCCAGGGGTTTTGCCTGCGCGCCACCCTCGTCCATTGCCATGTGTGTGACACCTCCCCGTGCCCTACCGAGGCCGACACGGCGCCCTTACCAGGGTGCTGACAGGCATTCCCGCCCCCATCCGCCACGAGGCCCTCCCCGGGCGCGCGTCAGGTGCCTCCTCGGACCCGGCGCTCAGTGGCAGCGGCTCCTCCCACCATGACACCACCATGCAGCACACCCGACCAGCCTGCCGCTTCCAGCTGCTGGTGACATGACGTCCTGAGCGCCGCCAACCGCACTTATCCGTGCGCCCGCAGCTGCTGCGCGTGGTTTGTTCTCGGTCTGCGGGGAAATGCGCCGGGGCCGCGGTCCTGCCGGTCCGAGCGGGCCGCCCTTTGAGCCGACCGGGGCCTGCGCTGCCGCGAGGGATGTGCAGGGTGGCTCAGAGGTGACGGGCCTGCGCGGCAGAGGAGTCCTCGTCGTAGGAGTCGCGGCTGCCGGACTTGGCCAGTCCAAGGCTGATCATGTATCCCACGGTCAGGATCACGATGTACAGCCATGCCTGGTCGGCACGGAAGTAGTCGCCGTGGCCGTCTTCCCTACCCACGACCATGGAAGCGATCAAGACCGCCACCACGGCAGCCAGGTAGATGAAGAACTCGGTGGTCTTCAAAGCCGACTTCGTCTCAGTCGACAGTCGCCAGGGCCGGTACGCGGCCGGGTCGTTACCTGCGGCGTCGTGGGCCGGGTTCACATCACTCATGGGTAGGTGTCCGTTCCGTCGTGCGAAGTGCCGGGTCTCTCCCCTACCAGGGAGGCGGGGGACAACCGCGTCAAGATCGACCCCGCACCTGGCTCCCACCCGACATGCCCAGGATAAACGTGAGATAAGCGCGCTGGTACAGCCAAGGGATGCGTGCCCGTACGCGCACTGCCAGACCGCGGTCATCCCGGGGCTGTCGCCTCGCCCCGCGCTGGTGGCCTCCGGCACCACAGCTGCCGCCGACACCGTCCCCACCGTCCGTGGCGTCGGGGACGGTGTCCTCTCCTCGTTGTGTACGAGTCCTCTTTGTGTACGAGTCTCGGCATGCGGGCGGCGTGTCAGAGGAGTGCGGCGCCTGCGGTGCGACCGGCACACCGGTTTCGGGTCACTGGTTCGGCCCAGTGCCCGTAACGGGCGGGCCGTTTCGGCGGTTGTGGGGTGCGTCGTCCGAGCTGGATTCCTCCGGCAAATTGTGAGAGCCAAGGAGATTTTGATGTTCCGTGTCACCAAGGCCGTAGCCGTGACCGCCGCCGCTGGTGCCGTCCTGGCAGGCGGGGCCGGCATGGCCGCCGCCGACGCCACCGCCGAAGGCGCCGCCGTCGGCTCCCCCGGCGTCCTGTCCGGCAACGTCCTCCAGGTCCCCATCCACATCCCGGTCAACATCTGCGGCAACACCATCAACGCCGTCGGCCTCCTCAACCCCGCCTTCGGCAACACCTGCATCAACGCCAGCGGGCACAACGACAGCCACTACAAGGGCCAGCAGCACGGCGAATACTGACACCACCAGGCCAGCCCTGGACCCGGCACGCTTCCAGCGCGCCGGGTCCAGCACCGTCTGAACCAGCCGCAGCACACAGCCCGGTACCGATCCGCCTCCCCTCATATTCCAAGGGCAGGCCAGCTTCCGTACCGGGCTGTGCGCTGCAGTTCCCGCAATGAACGAAACGGCTCCGCCCTCGATAAGGGGGAGCCGTTTGCCGTATGCGATTGGCTGCGTGGTCAGGCGTGGCTGTGGTGGTGGCGCTTGTTGCCGGTGACCAGACGGTAGACAGCGAGGAGGATAACGGAGCCGATGATGGCGGCGATCCAGGTGGAGAGGTCGAAGAAGCCGTCGATGGAGTCAACGCCGAAGATGACCTTGCCGAGCCAGCCGCCGAGCAGGCCGCCCGCGATGCCGATGAGCATGGTGATGATGATGCCGCCCGGGTCCTTGCCCGGCATGATCGCCTTCGCGATGAGGCCCGCGAGCAGCCCTATGAGAATCCAAGCCAGAATGCCCATGACGCGTCTCCTACCTCTGTGTATAAAGCTTGTGTCAGTAATCGTCTGCACCGCGCATACGTTTTCAAACGTGCCACTCTTCGGCTCCGCCGCCCGCCACGGCAGACAACGTGAGGCAAGCCCTTCGCTCCCGCGCTCTGGGAGCAGCCGGCTCTCCCCCACCGGGGCCGGGGCCTCCACGGCGCCGGCGAGGTGAGTGAAGCCCTCGGCGGCCTCGCTGGGCCGGTCAGCCCAGCCGTCTCCCCACCACAGGCGCTCGGAGAGGGTGCAGAGCGCGGGATGGACGGTCCGTCGCTGGTGATGGTCCATAGGGCATGGCA
Organism: Streptomyces sp. CB00455; assembly: GCF_001905445.1. Lineage (GTDB taxonomy): Bacteria > Actinomycetota > Actinomycetes > Streptomycetales > Streptomycetaceae > Streptomyces. The sequence continues at coordinate 54,644 of NZ_LIVQ01000008.1, forward strand.
CAGCACCACCGAGGCGACTTCCGTGCCTGCTGGCCGGGAGGGCCGGCGGCGCGTACAACCGCCAGGCCGGCTTGCCCGCGCCAGCAGCGCAGTGTGCCGTCAACAGCCTTCCGGCGTGCCAGCTGGAGTGGAAGCGCCTCGCAGCGGGGGCAAGCACTCTCGCGGCGGCCAATGTCGCTTCGTGGTCGGACAGGTCTTTGCGTGCGAGGCGCAGTCGGCTGCGGAGCGGGAGCGCGGCGGGGCGGGCGGCGGGCGGCGGGCGGCGGGCGGCGGGCGGCGGGCGGCCAAGAGTTGTTGTCCGGGCTTGACCAGGGTGATCGCGAAGGTGCTGAGGTAGTCACGGGCCTTGCCTGACGTCACTGGGTATTCGGAGCTGGCGAGACAGTACGTCGGTGATCGTCAGCAGGGCGCTTTTGCCGCGGCGGGAGTCGCCGGTGACGATGTCGAGGCCGCCGGGCTTGAAGGGCACCGTGCTTGTCGCGACAGTGGGTCCTCGACCCGAGGTGAGCCGGGGGAATCGCGATACTCCGTTCTGCCCGTACACCCATGTGGCCGCTGTTGGGCTTCGAAGGGGTCGAGACGCTGTCCGACAACGCCGCGATGCTGCGCTCCGCAGAGGGCAACGGCTTCGTCCGCGAGGGCTGCTGCGCTCCTCGGCCTGGGGCGCGTTCATGGACGACGTGCTGCTCGGGCTTCTCGCCCAGGACTGGAAGCCGGACGCGAAGGGCAAGGCCGCCTGAGGGACGGGGCGCCGTACTGGGGGATCAGTACGGCGCCCCGCTGCCCCGGCCGCCGGCGGTTCAGGCGGGGGTCGCGCTCAGCTGCTCGACGACGAGGTCGGCCAGCACCTGCGGTGTCGGGCACTCGTAGAGCAGATCCGCGGGCCACTCCAAGCCGGTCAACCGGGTCAGGTGGTCGCGCAGTTCGAGTGCGGTGACCGAGGTCAGGCCCATGTCGAAGAACTCGCCCTCGGCGTCGATCTCGGACGCGGACCCGTACCCGAGGACGGCGGCCGCGAGGCCCCGCACACCGCCGAGCACGACCTCCGCCCACTCTGCGCGCGGCAGTCCCTCGAGGGCGGCCCTGAGTTCGAAGTCCTCGGGCTGCGGACCGCCGGGCTCCGGCTCGGGCTCGGGCTTCGGCTCGGGGTCCGGCTCCGGCGTGGGTTCGGGTTCCGGCGTGGGTTCGGGTTCCGGCTTCGGCTCGTGCTCGGGTTCGCGCTCCAGCTCGGGTTCCGGCTGGGGCTCGGGCTTCGGCGTGCGGGCCGTCGCCTCTTCTGCGGTCGTCTCCGACTCCGCGGCCGGCGCGGGGTGCGTGACGTGCGCGGCGTCCAGGAGGCGAACGGCCGTCTCCTCGGTGGACATGGCCCGACACAGCCCGCTCACCGCCGCCCTCGGGTCGAGGTCCGGGTGGACCGCCACGGCGAGCGAGGCTCCTGCTTCCCGCACGGCCTCCCCCACCGACACGACGGCCATCAGCGGCGCCGTCACGTCCTCGAACCCGCTGCCGGCCCGGACGATCGCCGCCGTGAGCCGTACGGTCCCCTCCGCACCCCCGAACTCCATTGTCCCGGGCGGGCGGTCGGCACCGCCGGCCACCAGACAGCGCGCCCCCGACGCGAGCACGGCGTCGACGGTCGCCGCGGTGAGCGCGTCCGCCGGGCCCGCCACCAGGACGTCCCCCTCGGGACGCCACACGCCGGTCCGGCCCAGCGGCTCGTAGGCGCGTACGAACATGCCGTCGGGCTCGATCCGGGTCTCCCGGTACCCCTCGGCGACGGCCGCGCACAGGCGGCTGCGCGCGGGCGCGTCGAGCTCCTTCGGGAGGGTCACGGCGTGGTCGCAGGCGGGCTCCACGGCGCCGTCGTCGACGAGAGCCCACCGGGGCACCCCCGCCTCGGCGACCGGCTCGGTCCCGGGCAGGGCCACCACGAGGTCCGGGCGCCCGGCACCGCCCGAGCGGACCCGGGCCCCGTGCCGGACCAGGGCGCCCGCGACCGCGTCGGCCAGGTCCTCGTCGCCCGGGCGGGGGGCGAGCAGCAGGACGTCGTACGCGAGCTCGGGGGCGGGGCCGTCCGGCACCCGCTTCCACCGCGCCCCCTCCAGGACCGGCGCCGCCGCCCCGGAGCGCAGTCGGCCGAGGGCGTCGAGCACCTGGGCCGGTGTCTCGTCGCCCTGCAGGTTCAGCAGGTCTAGGGCGGCGCCGAGGTCTGCGCTCTCGACGGCCGACCAGAACGGATCGAGGGCGGGCGCCCGCTCCCCCGCCTCGGGCACGGGCAGGGGCTCCGGCGCGGCCTGCGCCACGACGGCCGGCTCCGGCCAGTAACGGCGTTCTTGGAAGGCATACTTCGGAAGCCGCACCGGGGTCGTCGGCCGCCCGGCGTGGACGGCCGCCCAGTCCACCTCCACTCCGTAGGTGTGCAGGAGCCCCAAGGCCTCGACGGCGGTGCGCACGTCGTCGCGGTCGCGGCGCAGCAGTGAGACGGGGCGCACCGGGTGGCCGGGCAGGCACGTTTCGACGGCCGGGGCGAGGACGGTGTCGGGCCCCAGTTCCAGGAAGGCCGTGGCTCCGTTGCCGTGGGCCCGGCGGACGGCGTCGAAGAAGCGCACAGTGCCGCGCAGCTGGTCCACCCAGTAGTCGGGGGTGTCCATCGCGTGGGCGGTGCTGACGGTGGAGACGACCGGGATTGCGGGCCGTCCGAAGCGGACCTCGGCGGCGGCCGCCCGGAACTCGGCGAGCACCGGGTCGACATGGGGCGAGTGGAAGGCGACGTCCACGTGCAGCCGGCGCGTGCGGTGCCCGCGCTCCGAGAGCTCCCGGGCCGCGGAGAGGACCTCCTCCTCGTCCCCGGACAGGACCACCGACCGGGGGCCGATGACGGCGGCGATTCCCAGACGGTCGCCCCGGCCGTCCAGAACGGCGATGACTTCCTCCTCGGACGCCCCTACGGCCACCGTCGCTCCCCCTGCGGGCAGTTCGCCGAGGACCCGGCCGCGGAGGGCAACGAGGGCGGCGGCGTCGGCGAGGGGCATCAGGCCCGAGACGCAGGCTGCCGAGAGCTCGCCGATGGAGTGCCCGATCAGGGAGTCGGGGGTGACGCCCCAGCTCGACAGCAGCCGGAACTGGGCGACTTGGAGGGCGAACAGGGCCGGCTCGGTGTATTGGGTGCGGTCCAGCAGTCCCTCCCGCTCGAAGACCGCTTCGCGCAGCGGGGTGTCGAGCCGGAAATGCGCGGACACCTCGTCGAAGGCCTGCGCGTACACGGGGAAGGTCTCGTACAGGCCCTTTCCCATCGCGGGGAGCTGGCTGCCCTGCCCGGTGAAGAGCAGGGTGAGCCGCTGCCCGGCGGCGCGCGCCCGGCGCAGGCCGTCGGCCGTGCCGTCGGATGCCAGGGCCGCGAGGGCGGCGCGCCGCTGCCGTGCGTCGGCGCCGGTCACCATGGCCCGGTGGCGGTGGGCGGCCCGGGTGGTGGACAGGGCCCGCGCCACGGCGGGTAGGTCGGCGGTGTCCGACTCCAGCAGCCGCCCGGCCTGGCCGCGCAGGGCCTGCTCGGATCGCGCCGACAGCAGCCAGGGCACGCCGTCCAGTGCGGGCAGCGGCTCCGGGGCGTCCTCGGGGTGCGGTGCCTGCTCGATCAGCACGTGCACGTTGGTGCCGCTGATGCCGAAGGAGGAGACTCCCATGCGGCGCGGCCCGGTCTCCTCGGGCCATGGTTGTGCCCGGTCCAGCAGCGCGATGTCGCCGGCGGTCCAGTCGACGTGCGGGGAGGGCTCGTCGATGTGCAGGCTCCGGGGCAGCAGGCCGTTGCGGATGGACAGGACCGCCTTGATCACTCCCGCGATGCCGGCGGCCGCCTGGACGTGGCCCACGTTTGATTTCAGCGAGCCGAGCAGCAGCGGGGCAGGCCGGTCCTGGCCGTAGACCGCGAGGAGCGCCTGCGCCTCGATGGGGTCGCCGAGGGACGTGCCGGTGCCGTGCGCCTCGACGGCGGCGACGTCGGCGGGGAGCAGGCCGGCCGCGGCGAGCGCCGCGCGCATCACCTTCTCCTGGGCTGCGCCGTTGGGGGCGGTGAGGCCGTTGCTGGCGCCGTCGGAGTTGAGGGCGCTGCCGCGCAGTACGGCCAGCACTTCGTGCCCTTGGGCGCGGGCTCGGGAGAGGCGTTCGACGAGCACCACTCCGGCGCCCTCGCCCAGTGCGGTGCCGTCGGCCGCGGCGGCGAAGGGCTTGCACCGTCCGTCGGCGGCCAGTCCGCGCTGGCGGCTGAACTCGACGAAGGGCACCGGTGTGGACAGTACGGTCACCCCGCCGGCGAGCGCGAGGTCGCACTCCCCCGCCCGTACCGCCTGGGCGGCGAGGTGCAGGGCGGTCAGCGAGGAGGAGCAGGCCGTGTCGACGGTGACGGTCGGGCCTTCCAGCCCGTACGTGTAGGCGACCCGTCCGGACAGGACGCCGCCGCCGACGCCCGGGGCGAGGAAGCCCTCGGCGGCGGCGTTCTCCAGGAGGCGGCCGTAGTCCTGGTACATGGCGCCCACGAACACGCCGGTCCGGGTGCCGCGCAGTGAGGCCGGGTCGATGCCGGCGTCCTCGCAGGCCTCCCAGACGGTTTCCAGCAGGATCCTTTGCTGCGGGTCCATGGCGACGGCCTCGCGGGGCGCCACCCCGAAGAAAGCGGCGTCGAAGGCGGTGGCGTCGGCCATGAAGCCGCCGTGCCGCGTGTAGGTGGTGCCGGGGGCGGCCGGGTCGGGGTCGTAGAGGCGCTCCAGGGGCCAGCCCCGGTCGTCGGGGAACGGGCCGATGCCGTCGCGTTCGGAGACCAGCATCTCCCAGAGGTCGTCGGGTGTGCGGACGCCGCCGGGGAGCCTGCATCCGAGGCCGACGAGGACGACGGGGTCGTCCGCGTCGCCGGCCGGGGCGCGTACCGCGGGAGCGGCCGCCGGGGCCGTGCCCGCGAGGAGTTCGTCCAGGTGGCGGGCGACCGCCGCGGGGTTGGGATGGCTGAAGACCAGGGTGGCCGGCAGGCGCAGCCCCGTGGCTCCGGCGAGCCGGTTGCGCAGCTCGACGGCGGCGAGCGAGCCGAAACCGGCGTCCTTGAAGGCCCTGCCGGGGTCGACCGCCTCCGGCGAGGCGTGTCCTAGGACGGCGGCGGTGTGCCCGACGACCAGCTCGAGCAGGGTGCGCAGGCGCTCGGTGGGGGTCTTGCCGGCGAGGCGGGCGGCCAGTTCGGAGACGGCGGCGCCGCCCCCGAGCGCGGCGGTGCGGCGCGCCGGTTTCCCGGACAGGTCGCGCAGCGGCGCGGGGACGTCCTCACCTTGCGCCCGCAGGGCGCCCGGGTCGAGCCGGATCGGGGCGAGCACCGGCTCGTCCGAGGCCAGGGCGGCGTCCAGGGCGGCGAGGGCGTCCGCGGTCGGTAGCGGGTGGAAGCCGGAACGGCCCAGGCGGGCACGGTCGATGCCGTCCGTCATGCCGCTGGTGGCGTCCCACAGGCCCCAGGCCAGGGAGATCCCGGGCAGGCCCTCGGCGTGGCGGCGGCGGGCCAGGGCGTCGAGGCCGGCGTTGGCGGCGGCGTAGTTGGCCTGGCCTAGGCCGCCGAGGAGGCCCACGGCCGAGGAGAACAGCACCAGGCGTGCCTGGGGCAGCAGTTCGTGGAGATGGAGCGCCGCGTCGAGCTTCGCCCCCAGCACGCGGTCGAGGCGTTCGGGGGTCAGCCCGGTCACCAACCCGTCGTCGAGGACGCCGGCGGCGTGGACGACGGTCGTGAAGGAGGCTCCGCCGGCCAGTACTGCGAGGGCGGCACGGTCGGTGACGTCGCAGGCGACGGCCCGGACCTGGGCTCCGGCCCCGGTCAGTTCCTCCGTGAGGGCGGCCATGCCGGGTGCCTCGGAGCCGCGTCGGCCGGCCAGCACCAGGTCGCGTACGCCGTGTGCCTGGACGAGGTGCCGGGCGACGAGCTGCCCCAGGGTGCCGGAAGCACCGGTCACCAGGGTCCTGCCGAGCTCGCCGGGCCCCGCCGGAGCGGGGCGGGCGCGGACCAGCCGGGGAACGGTCGCGGTCCCGGACGTCAGGGTGAGCTGGGGCTCGTCCGTGGCGAGGGCGGCGGGGATCGCGGCGAGGGTGGTTTCGTCGAGGTCGGCAAGGTCCAGCACCCGGAAGCTGTCGGGGTGTTCGAGCTGGGCGGACCGTACGAGGCCCGCGACGGCGGCTTCCGCGACGTCGTGGTGGACCCGGCGGGTGACGAAGACGAGCATGGACTCCGCGTGGCTCTCGTCCGCCAGCCAGTCGTGGACGAGGGTGAGCGCGCCGCGCACGGCCTCTGAAGGCGCGCCGGGCGGAACCGGTACCAGGACGTGGCGCGCAGGTTCCCGGCTGGGATGCTTTCCCAGCTGCCGGGCGAGTTCCGGGTCGGGTACGGCGTAGTCCTCGGCTCCGTCGCCGGGCAGGGGCCGGGTCACCTGGACGGGGCGCAGCAGGTCGCCCCGGTCGGGACGGTCGAGGGCGCCCGCCGGAAGCTCGCGGAGCACAAGGGTGTCGACCGAGGCGACGGGTGCCCCGGTGGTGTCGGTGAGGGTGAGGCGGACTGCGTCGGGGCCCGCGGCGGACAGGGTCACGCGCACGGTGTCGGCGCCCGCGGCGTGGAAGCGCAGGCCCTGCCATTCGAAGGGCACCGCCGGGCGGCGGCCGTCGCCCGTGGTGAGGAACCCGCCGAGGGCGACGGGGTGCAGGCACGCGTCGAGCAGGGCCGGGTGGAGGGTGAACGCGCCGGCCTGGTCGGCGTCGGGCAGTGCGACCTCGGCGTGGAGGTCCCCGTCGCGTCCGCGCCACAGCGCCCGCAGGCCGCGGAAGGCCGGTCCGTAGGCCAGGCCCGCGTCCTGCAGGGTCGTGTAGAGGGCCTCGACGTCCTGGGGTTCGGCGCCGGACGGCGGCCACGCGGAGGTGGCGGGCACCGGTTCGGCGGCGTGGGGCAGGAGCACGCCGGTGGCGTGCGTGGTCCAGTGGCCCGCCCCGCTGAGGGTGTGCAGGGTCAAACCGCGCGAACCGTCCTCGGCCGGGGCCGTGACGTCGACGCGCAGCCGGATGTCGCCCTGGTCGGGGAGGAGGACCGGTGTGAGCAGGGTGAGCTGGTCGACGGTGGAGCAGCCGGCCTCGTCCGCCGCCCGGGAGGCGAGCTCCGCGAGGGCCGCGCCCGGCAGGACCACCTGTCCTTCGACCGTGTGGTCGGCGAGCCAGGGCTGGGCGGCCGGGCCGAGCCGGCCGGTGAGTACCAGGCCCTCGGCGGCGGGCAGGGCGGCGCGCAGGAAGGGGTGGTCGACCTCGTCGAGGCCCAGGGCGCCCGCGCCGCCGGCGCCGGGGCCGGGGCGCAGCCAGTACGGCTCGGTGAGGAAGGTGGTGGCGGGCAGGTCGATCCGGCGGGCTTCGGGCCAGAGCGCGGACCAGTCGGGGCGTACGCCCTTCACGTACAGCTGGGCCAGGGCGTGCAGCAGCTGTTCGGGGCCTCCTTCGTCGCGGCGCAGGGTGTGGGCGACGGCGGTGTCGGTGCCGAGCGCGTCGACGGTCTCCTGTGCGCCGGTCGTGACCACCGGGTGGGGGCTGACCTCCAGCAGGGTGGTGCAGTCGCGCCGGACGAGGGCGGTGACGGCCTCGTCGAACCGGACGGTCTCGCGCAGGTTGCGGTACCAGTAGTCGGCGTCGAAGGCGTCGGCGGCCTCGATCCAGCGGCCTTCCACGGAGGAGAAGAAGGGGATTTCGGGGACGCGCGGCCTGACGGGGGCGAGGGACGCCAGGACCTGCGCGCGGACGCCTTCCACGTGCGCGCTGTGCGAGGCGTAGTCCACGTCGACGCGCCGGGCCCGTACGCCGTCCTCGTCACAGGCGGCGAGGAGTTCGTCGAGGGCGTCGGTGTCGCCGGAGACGACCACGGAGGCGGCGCCGTTGACGGCGGCCAGCGACAGCCTGCCGTCCCAGCGGCGGAGCCGGTGGCGTGCCTCGTCGGCGGGCAGTGCGAGGGACATCATGCCGCCGCGGCCCGAGAGGGCGGTCAGGGCCCGGCTGCGCAGGGCGACGACGCGGGCGGCGTCCTCGAGGGTGAGGGCCCCGGCGACGCAGGCGGCGGCGATCTCGCCCTGGCTGTGTCCGGCGACGGCGGCCGGGCGGACGCCGAGGGAGCGCCACACCTCGGCGAGGGCGACCATGACGGCGAACAGGGCGGGCTGGACGACGTCGACCCGGTCCAGGTCCTGTTCCCCGCGCAGGACGGCGGTCAGCTCGAAGTCCACGTGGGGGGCCAGGGCGGCCTCGCACTGGGCTATCCGTTCCCGGAACACCGCGTTGGTGTCCAGCAGCCGCACGGCCATGTCCCGCCACTGCGACCCCTGGCCGGGGAAGAGGAAGGCGACGCCGCCGCTCTGCCCGGTGGTCCCTTCGACGACGGTGGACGAGGGCCGGCCGGCGGCCAGGTCGTCCAGTGCGGCGAGGAGTTCGGCGCGGTCGCCGCCGAGGACGACCGCGCGGTGCTCGTGGGAGGCGCGGGTGGTGGCCAAGGAGAGGGCCACGTCCTCGGGGCGCGGTTCCTGCGGGTGCCCGGTCAGGAACGCGGTGAGGGTGGCGGCCTGGGCGCGCAGTGCGGCGTCGGAGCGGGCGGACAGGGTCCAGGCCAGGGGGCCGGACCCGGCGGGCGACGTCGCGGGGCGCCCGTCGCCCGCCGTGTCCGTCGGCCGGCCGTCGTGCCGTTCGGCGGTCCGGTCGTCCACCGGCAGCGGAGGTTCCTCGAGGATCACGTGGGCGTTGGTGCCGCTGACCCCGAAGGAGGAGACGGCGGCCCGGCGGGGTTCCGTCCCGGCGGGCCAGGGTGCGTCCTCGGTGAGGAGTTCCACACCGCCCGCCGACCAGTCCACGTACGGGGTCGGGGCGTCGAGGTGCAGGGTCCGGGGCAGTACCCCGTGCCGCATGGCCATGACCATCTTGACGATTCCGGCGACGCCGGCGGCGGCCTGGGTGTGCCCCAGGTTCGACTTGACCGATCCCAGGCGCAGCGCCCGGGTGCGCTGCCTGCCGTAGGCGGCGAGCACGGCCTGGGCCTCCACCGGGTCACCGAGGGGGGTGCCGGTGCCGTGTGCTTCCACCGCGTCGACCTGCTGGGGGGTCAGGCCGGCGTCGACGAGGGCCTCGCGGATGACGCGCTGCTGGGCGGGGCCGTTGGGTGCGGTGAGGCCGTTGCTGGCGCCGTCGGAGTTGACGGCGGTGCCCCGGACGACGGCGAGGACGCGGCGGCCGGCGGCGAGGGCGGTCGCGAGGCGTTCGACGACGATGACGCCGGCGCCCTCGGACCAGGCGGTGCCGTCCGCCCCGGCGGCGAAGGGCTTGCAGCGGCCGTCGGGGGCGAGGCCGCGCTGGCGGCTGAACTCCACGAAGGCGGCGGGGGTGGCCATCACCGTGGCCCCTCCGACGAGGGCCATGTCGCACTCCCCTCGGCGTAGGGACCGGACGGCCAGGTGGAGGGCGACGAGCGAGGAGGAGCAGGCGGTGTCCACCGTGATGGCGGGGCCCCGCAGGCCCAGTTGGTAGGCGACGCGGCCGGAGACGACGCTGCCGGCGCCTTGGGCGCCCGGGTAGTCGTGGTGCATGACGCCGGTGAACACGCCGGTGCGGCTGTCGCGCAGCGAGCTCGGGTCCAGGCCGGCGCGCTCGACGGCCTCCCAGGAGGTCTGAAGGATCAGTCGCTGCTGGGGGTCGGTGTGGAGCGCCTCCTTGGGCGAGATGCCGAAGAATGCCGCGTCGAACCGGGCGGCGCCGTGCAGGAATCCGCCTTCGCGGACGGTGGTCGTGCCCGGGTGGTCGGGGTCGGGGTGGTGGAGCGTGTCCAGGTCCCACCCCCGGTCGCCGGGGAAGGGGGTGATCCCGTCCCGGCCCTCGGCGACGAGCGACCACAGGTCGTCGGGGGACTCCACGCCGCCCGGGTAGTGGCAGGCCATGCCGACGATGGCGACCGGCCCGGCAGATCGCTCCTCCACGTCGCGCAGCCGCTGCCGCGTCGACTGCAGTTCCGCGGTCACCCGGCGCAGGTAGTCGCGGAGCTTGTCCTCGTTGGTCATCGGGAGCGTTCCTCCAGTCCCGGCAGCGGGCTGCCGAGCTCGGCGTCGATCAGCGCGAAGACCTCGTCGTCGGTCGCGGAGGCGAACGCGGTGACGGGTTCCGTCGCGGTGTGGGGTGTCAGGTGGTCGAGCAGCCCGCGGACGCGGTCCGCGGTGCGGTCGCGGGACACGTCGTCCGTGGCTGCCGCCGTGAGGGCGGCGGCCAGGCGGTCGAAGGCCGCGAACAGGGTCGGCAGGTCGGTCGCCTCGGACGCGCCGGCGAACCGCTCGTCGAGGTGGGTGACCAGATCGGCCGGGGTGGGGTGGTCGAAGACGAGGGTGGCCTCCAGCGACAGGCCGACGGCCGTGCCCAGCCGGTTGCGGAACTCGATGGAGCTCAGTGAGTCGAAGCCGAGTTCCTGGAAGGACCGGTCGGATTCGATCATGGTGGCGTCCGCGTAGCCGAGGACGGCCGCGGCCTGTCCCCGGACCAGCGCCGACAGCCTGGCGCGCCGCTCGTCGGGACCGAGGCGGGCCAGGCCCGGGTCGGCGGCGGGGGCCGGCGCCGAGGTCCGCACCAGGCTGCGCAGCACGTGCGGTACGGCGGCGGCCGGACCACGCCCGAGCCGCAGGACGGTGACCGCCGGGTGCGGTCCGGCGAGGGCCGCGTCGAGCAGGCCGAGGGCCGCTTCGGTGGGGAGCGGCTCGATGCCGCCGCGGGCCAGGCGGTCCCGGTCGGCGGCCATGCCCTCGTCGAGCGCCCAGGGCCCCCAGGCCACGGACACGGCCCGGCGGCCGGATGCGGCGCGCTGCCGGGCGAGGGCGTCCAGGAAGGCGTTGGCGGCGGCGTAGTTGCCCTGCCCCGGGCCGCCCAGTACGCCCGCCACGGAGGAGAACAGCACCAGTTCGGCTTCGGGCAGCAGTGCGTCGAGATGGGCGGCGCCTTCGGTCTTGGGCCGCAGCACCCGCTCCAGGCGCTCCGCGTCCAGGGCGGTGACCACCCCGTCGTCGAGCACTCCTGCGGCGTGCACGGCCATGGTCACCCGGCGGCCGGCCAGCAGGGTCGCCAGGGCGGCGCGGTCCGCCACGTCGCAGGCTGCCGCCTCGACGTGGGCGTCCAGCCCGGCCAGTCCCGCCGGGACCCGGCCGCTGCGGCTGACCAGCAGCAGGTCGCGTACGCCGTGCCGCTCCACGAGGTGGCGGACCACCGGTCCGGCGAGGGCGCCGCTCGCGCCGGTGACCAGGACGGTACCGGCCGGGCGCGGGCCGGGCGCCGGCACCGCGGCCGGTACGCGGACCAGCCGGGCTCCCAGCACCCGGCCGTCGAGCAGGCGAAGGTGCGGCTCGTCTGAACCGAGCGCGCGGTGCAGCGGCGCGAGGTCTTCGGCGTCCACGAGGCCGAAGCGGCCGGGGTGTTCGGACTGGGCGGAGCGCACCAGCCCCCAGGCGGCGGCCGTGGCCAGGTCGGGGGCGGTGGTGACGAGGACCAGCCGTGCGGTCGCGAACCGTCGGCCTGCGAGCCACTGCTGGAGCCTGCCGAGCACCTCGGTGGTGAGGGCGCGGGCGGCCGGGGCGCCCTCGGCGGCACCGGACGGAGCGGCCGGGACGGGCAGGACCACCACGGGCGGCACGTCCGTCAAGGCGTCCAGGTCCTGGGCCCGCACCACCTGCGCCCCGGAAGCCTCCAGGGCGGTGCCGATCCCCTCGGGGTCCGGGCCGACGACCGCGTAGCGGGCCGCCGGTGAGGGATCGGGCGTCTCGACGGGCAGCCACTCCACGTGGTGGAGCGGCTCGGCCGGAGCGTCTGCCCGGCGCAGCACCACGGAGTCGACTGAGGCCAAGGGCGCGCCCGCGTGGTCCGTGAGGAGGAGCTCGACCGCGTCGGCCCGGTGGTGGACCACCCGTACCCGGGCGGCGGTCGCACCAGGGGTGTGCACGCGTACGCCGGACCAGGCGAACGGCAGGTAGGGGCTGTCCCCGTCGAGGGCCGAGGTGAGGGCCACCGTGTGCAGGGCGGCGTCGAGGAGCAGGGGGTGCAGCGCGTGCGCCCCGGGATCGCCGTCGGCAACGCCGTCGGGTATGACGACCTCCGCGAAGACGGCGTCGGCGGTGCGCCAGGCGCGGCGCAGCCCCCGGAAGGCGGGCCCGTACCCCGTGAGCATCTCGTAGAGGCGGGTGACGTCGAGTTCCTCGGCGTCCCCGGGCAGGGCCGGGGCGGCCGGGGGCTCCTCGGGCGAGGGCCCGAGAACGCCGGTGACGTGGCTCGTCCAACCACCGTCGCCGGCGCGGGCATGGATCCGGAAGGTTCGCGTCCCGTCGGGCTCGGCGAGGTCCACCACGAGGCGCAGGTCGGCCTCGCCCGATGCCAGCGGTGTGTGGGTGACGAGTTCGGCGATCCGGGGGCAGTGCAGGCGGGCTCCCGCCCTAAGGGCCAGGTCGACGAAGTACGTCCCGGGGACCAGTACGACGCCGTCGACGGTGTGGTCGGCCAGCCAGGGCCGCTCCGCCGTGGAGATCCGCGTGCTGAACACGTGCCCGTCCGGCAGTTCGACCTCCTCGGTCGCCGCCGGGTAACTCCCGGCCGTGCGGGGGGTGTCGACCCAGTGGCGCTCGCGGGCGAAGGGGTAGCCGGGCAGCGAGAGCCGCCGCGGCCGGTCGGGCGCGGGCAGGCTGATCGCGGCGCCCTCGACCCAGGCCCGGGCCAGCTCGCGCAGGTCACCGGCGTGGACGGGTGCGGCGGAGCGGCGCCTGCGTCCGCGGTGCCAGCCCGTACCGGTGCGCAGGGCGTCGGCGAACTCGGCCGTCGTCGTGGCGACGACGGCGAGCCGCTCGTCGAGGTGGTCGCGTCCGGCCCAGAGCGTGAAAGCGAGCGCCGCCGGGTCCACGCCGCCCCCGGTACCGGTGAGGCGGCGCGCCAGCTCGGCCGGGGTCGTCCCCCCGTCGACGCGGAGTCGGACGCCGAACTCCTCCTCGACGCGCCGGGCGAGACGGGACAGGCGCGGGTAGTCGAGGCCGAGTTCCGCGAAGGGTTCACCGGGATCGAGGGGGAAGCCCACGACCTCGGACAGGATCCGCTCCACGGCGTCGGGGGCCGCGCCGCGGCCGGCCCGGTCCAGGTGCGCGAGCAGCAGCGCCACGCTCTCGTCGAGCCGCGTGGCGTCCTTCGCCGAGAGCACGAAGAGCCGCGGACGATCCTCTTCCGGCGCCGGCCGATCAGGCGCCACCGGGTGTTCGGCCAGCACCACGTGGGCATTGGCGCCGCCGGCGCCGAAGGAACTGATCGCGGCGGTGAGCGGAGCGTCCGCGGGCGGGTTCCAGGGTTCCAGGGTGCGTTGCACACGGAACCGCGAACTCGCCCAGTCCACCGCCGGATTGAGCGGATCGGCGTGCAGGGAGGGCACCAGTTCGCGGTGGCGTATCTGGAGGACGACCTTGGTGAGCGCGGCGATGCCCGCGGCCGACTCCAGGTGGCCGATGTTCGACTTGACGGAGCCGATGGGCCAGGGTCCCCGGCCCGCGCCGACGGCGTCGAAGGCCCGCTCCAGGGCGGTGACCTCGATCGGGTCGCCCAGGCCGGTGCCCGTGCCGTGGGCCTCCAGGTAGCCGAGGTCGGCAGGGTCCACGTGCGCCCCGGTGAGCGAGTCGTGGACGAGGGCGGCCTGCGAGGCCGGGTCGGGCACCGAGAACCCACCGGTGTGACCCCCGTGGTTGAGGGCCGTGCCGCGGATGACGGCGTGTACGTGGTCTCCGTCGCGCAGCGCGTCGCGCAGCGGCCTCAGCAGCACCACGCCGACGCCCTCGCCGGGCACGTAGCCGTCGCCGCCCGCGCCGAAGGCACGGCAGCGGCCGTCGGTGGAGAGGAAGGACGACTGGCTGAGCAGCAGGTACTTGTTGGGGTGGACGTGCAGGTTGACGCCTCCCGCCAGCGCGGCCTCGCACTCGCCCCGCCGGATCGCCTCGACGGCCAGGTGCAGCGCCGTCAGCGAGGAGGAGCACATGGTGTCGAGCGCGATGCTCGGCCCCTTGAGGTCGAGGAAGTAGGAGACGCGGTTGGCGATCGACGCGCTGAACGACGAGGGCACGAGGCCCGGTTCCTCGCGGACACCGTGCAGTTGGTACTGGTTGTACATCACGCCCGCGAACACGCCGACGGCGCGGCCTCGCCAGGCGGAGGGCGCGTGGCCCGCCTCCTCGAAGGCGTGCCAGGCCTCCTGGAGGAACAGCCGCTCCTGCGGGTCGAGGACGGCGGCCTCATTGGGCGAGATGTGGAAGAACACGGCGTCGAACTCGTCGATCCCGTCGACGAATCCGCCCCAGCGGCCGTACGACCGTCCGGGCACGCCCTTGGCGTCGCTGTGGATCGCACGGTGGTCCCAGCGCTCGGCGGGCACCTCGGTGATGCCGTCACGGCCGGCCTTGAGGTTCTCCCAGAACGCGTCGAGCGTGCGGGCGCCCGGGTAGCGGCCGCTGATCCCCACGATGGCGATCGCGTCGTCCTCGGCGCCGGCGCCGGCGGCGGCGGCCACCGGCGGGGGGGTCGCCGGGGCGGTGACGGCGGTGACGCCGGCCGCCGGCGCGCCCGCGGCCGGCGCCGCGGAGACCGGAACAGCGGGCGTGAAGCGCTCGGCGATCTCGGCCGCCGAGCCCACGAGGGCCACCAGGTGCGACCTGCCGCTGCCGGCGGCGCGCAGCATGATGTCCACCGCGGTCGGGGTGTCCATGGCCTTCAGGCCCATCCGGCGCAGTGCGCGGTCGTCGAGCCGCATGCCCCCGTCCGACCAGCCGGGCCACCCGATCGACACGACCCCCGGCTTTCCCTCGGCGAAACCGTCGAGGAAGGCGTTGGCGCACGCGTAGTCGGCCTGGCCCTGGTTCCCCCAGGCAGCGGCCGTGGACGAGCAGAGCACGAGGAAGTCCAGCCCCAGGCCCCGGGTGGCCTCGTACAGCAGGCGGGTGCCGGTGACCTTGGGTGCCATGACGGCACGGACGTCCGCTGCGCTCTTGCCCGCGATCAGCCCGTCGCGCAGCACACCGGCGGCGTGCACCACCCCGTCCAGCGCGCCGAACCGGGAGAGCGTCAGGTCGACCACGCGGCGCACGTCCTGCGCACGGGAGACGTCCGCGCCGACCACCTGCACCTCGGCCCCGAGGGCGGTCAGTTCGGCGCTCAGCGCGGCGCTCGCCGCGGAGTCGGCGGCCGTCCGTCCGCAGAGCACGAGCCGGGCCCGGACGGTTCGCGCCAGGTGTCGGGCCAGGGACAGGCCCACGCCGCCGAGGCCGCCCGTGATCAGGTACACGCCCCGTTCACGCAGCCGGGCCGGGTGGTCCGGGGCCGGGGTGGGCAAGATCTCGCGCACGGTGCGCCGGCCCGCCTCGTAGCGCACTTCAGCGTCCGGAACGCCCGCGGCGAGCTCGGCCAGGGCATCGGCGCGCTCCGGGGAGCACACCACTGCTGCGCGTACGCCGGGCTGCTCCCGGTGGAGCGTGCGCAGCAGACCCGCGACAGCCGAGGCCGCCGCACCCAGGGGCAGGTGGCAGACGATCCGTACGGGGCTGCGCCGGTTGCGCAGCAGGGCGGCCGCGAAGCCGGTCAGGGCGACGGCCTCGCCCTCGACGTCCTGGGGATCGGCGGGGGTCCAGAGCACGTCGGAGCCGTCGTGCCCGGTGAGCAGGGCCGCCCAGTCGCGTGCGGTCCTCCCGTCGACGGTCAGGACGGAGGCCGGTGCCGGTACGGGCGCCGGCGGCAGCGGCGCGGCACGCCAGTGGGGCTCGAACCAGACCACCTCGGCGGGAACGTCCTCGCGTACGTCCTGCTCCTGCGGCGCCACGACGGTCGGCCGGCCCCCGCCATCGGGCAGTTCGTACGTGCTCAGGTACTCGACGAGGGCCGCGAAGGAGCTGTGCTCGAACAGCAGGGTGGGCGAGAAGTCGGTGCCGTACGCCTGCTCCAGGTCGGCGGCGATGCCCAGCAGCGCCGTCGAGTCCAGCCCCAGCTCGTAGAAACCCGCCTCCTCGTCGAACTCGGGCCGCCCGAGCCGGTCGGCGAGCAGGCCGCGCACCAGGCTCGCGGCGCTCAGCCCGACGGGCACCGCCCCGGACGGCACGGTCCCGGCCGGTTCCGCCCCGCGCGGGGAGCCGTCCAGCCGGGTGATGGCGTCCTCCTCCCGGACGCGTTTCGAGGTGAGGCCCCGCAGCCACAGCAGTACGCCGCCCTCGGCGTCGAGGAAGCGCAGGTCGCAAGTGGTCAGGTCACCGGCCGGGCCGGTGGCGCGGGGCGGGGTGGCGTGGACCAGGGTGCGGTCCCCGACCGGCCCCCGGGCCCGGAAGGAGTCGATGAGCATCGGGATGTAGGGCCGGGCCGCCGCGCCGGCCCCGGCCGTGGCGAACTGCGTCGGCAGCAGCGTCGACGAGTCCAGCGCGGCCGGATGCAGGTGGAAGTAGTCCGCGTAGGCGGCGGCTTCCGGGCCCAGCGACAGGTCCGCGAGCAGTTCGCGGTCGCCGACGTGCAGGGTGCCCCGGGCGCGCATGAACTCCCCGTGCTCGATGCCCGTCCGGCGGACGAGCGCGTACAGGTCGGCCATGTCGGCCGTACGGGCCATGCCGGCGCGCAGGGCGGACAGGTCGACGGCCTCGGCCGGGAAGGGCACGTCCAGATGGAGTCGGCAGTCGAGGACCGGCTCGGTCTCGCCCGTGGGGCGGCGGGTTCCGGTGACGGAGACTCGGTAGCCGTCCGCGTCCGCCGTGAACTCCACCCGCAGCTCGGTGTCGAAGTCCGGGCCGGCGGCCACGGGGTTGCGGAACAGCACGCGGCGCAACTCCACGCGGGAGGTGTCGACGCCACGGGCCCCCAGGATCCGGTAGATCATGTCGAGGAACGACACTCCGGGCAGGATGCGCGTGCCGTGCACCCGGTGGTCACGCAGCACCGGGTCGGTACCGCGCACCACCACGGAGCAGGTCAGGCCGTCCAACGGGTTCATTTCTTTCCTTCCGGCACGGCGGAGAAGTCAAGCTCGAAGAACGGCGCGGGGGCCGGTGCGGGCGTTCGCGCCGGCGGTTGTGCGAGGGTGTGCGCGGGCGGTTGTGCGGGGGTGTGCGCGGGCGGGTCGAACCAGAAGCGCCGCCGCCGGTAGCGGGGCGGGTCCAGCGGTCCGCGCGAGGGGACGTGGGCTTCGGGTGCCTGGCGCACCACCATGTGGGCGTTGGTGCCGCCGAACCCGAAGGAGCTGACGGCGGCCCGGCGCGTACCGTCGCGGCCCGTGAACCCGCGCGGTTCCCGTACGGGGAACAGCGGGGACTCCTCGAAGCGGAAACGGCGGTTGAGGGTCGCGCAGTGCAGCGTCGGCGGCAGCTGCGCGTGGTGGACCGCCAGCAGGGCCTTGATCAGTCCGGCCATGCCGGCCGCGCTGAGGGTGTGGCCGATGTTGGTCTTCACACTGCCGACGCCGCAGAAGCCGACCTCGTCGGTGTGGGCGCGGAAGGCCTCGGTGAGCGCCTTCAGCTCCATCGGGTCACCGATCATGGTGCCGGTGCCGTGGGCCTCCACGTAGCCCAGCTGGGCCGGGGAGACACCGGCGTCGGCAAGGGCCGCTTCGATCACCTCCCGCTGGGCGCGCGGGTTCGGCGTCGTGATGCCCATGGTGCGGCCGTCGTTGTTGACGGCGCTGCCCTCGATCACCGCGTAGATCCGGTCGCCGTCGCGCACGGCGTCGGACAGCCGCTTGAGCAGCAGCGTGCCGGCGCCCTCGCCGAGGACGATGCCGTCGGCCCGCTCGTCGAACGTGTGGCAGCGTCCCGTGGGCGACAGTGCGCCCGCCCCGCTCATCCCGACGAAGGGCACCTCGTCGAGGAGGATGTCAACCCCGGTCGCGAAGGCCAGGTCGCACTCCCCGGTCCGCAGGCCGGCGGCGGCCATGTGCACAGCGACGAGCGCGCTGGAGCAGGCTGTGTCGACGACGACGGACGGTCCTCGCAGGTCGAGGTGGTGGGACAGCTGCGCGGCGATGAAGTTCTGCGCCATTCCGCTGATCGAGTGCGGACCGGCCGCGGCCACGTGCGCGCCGAAGTTCGCCGCACGGGCGCCAGCGAAGACGCCCACGCGCCGGCCCGCGACCTCCTCGGGGGTGAGACCGGCGTCGGCCAGGCATTCCACGCCGGTCTCCAGGACCTGCCGGACCAGGGGGTCGACGTGGGTGGCCCCGGCCGGGTCGATCCGGAAGTGTTCCGGGTCGAAGTCCTCGATGGCGTCGAGGAAGCCGCCCCATTTGCTGACGGTGGTGCCGGTCTGTGCGTCGGGCCGCCAGAAGCGGTCCTTGTCCCAGCGGGAGGGCGGCACCTCCGTGACGGAGTCCGTCCCGGACATCAGGTTCCGCCAGAACGTCCCGTGGTCGGGGGCGCCGGGGAAGTGGGCGGCGATGCCGATGACGGCGATGTCCTCACGCCGCGCGGCCGCTCCGGCGACGGCAGCGCCGGATGTGACGGCCTCGGCCGGGGCCGAAGCGGTGACCTCGGCCGGGTTCGGAACGGCGACCTCGGCCGGGGCGGGGCCGGCGGCCTCCGACGGGGTCGCGAGGTCCGGCACCTGGTCTCGCAGGGCCTCGGCGAGGAGCGCCACCGTCGGGTTCTCCAGGATGGTCGAGGGTTCCGCGACGACGCCGAGGTCCCGCTCCAGCGCGGCGAGGATCTGGGCGATCATGATCGAGTCCACGCCCAGGTCGGCGAAGTCCTCGTCCCCTCCGATCGCCCCGGGGTCCAGCCGGAGCGTCGAGGCGATGACCCCGGTGACGCGGCGGAGGAGGCCCTGCGCGGCCGGTACTCCGCTGGGGGCCGCCGACGGAGCGGTCGCGGGGGCCGTCCCGTCCTGTCGGCCCGGCGCGGGCACGGCCAGCAGCCGGGCGGCGTCGAAGCGCCCGGCGTCCACGACGCAGGGCAGCACGACCGGGTCGGGGCCGCTCATTGCACGGTCCAGCAGGTCCAGCCCCGCCTCGGGAGCCAGGGTGCGCAGGCCGAGGTCCCGGTAGGCCGGGGTGTCGACCTCGGGCATGCCGGCCGCACGCCAACTCGGCCACTGCAGCGACCGGATGACCGGGGCGCGGACGCCGCCGGTGGCGGTGCGGTACTCGGCGACGCGGTCCAGCACGGAGTTGGCCAGCGCGTAGTCGCTGAGGCCCACGGCCAGGGCCGGCACGCCGCCCGCGACGGACGAGTACAGCACGACGAAGCGCAGCGGGTCGTCGGCGCAGCCGTCCAGGACGGCCTGGAGCCCCGTGGTCTTCGGTTCCAGGACCCGCAGTACGTCCTCGGTCCGCTTGCCGATGAAGGCCGGGTCGCGCATGACGCCGAGTCCGGCGCAGTGCACGACGCCGACGATCGGGCCCATCTCGCGCCGGGCACGGTCGAGCACCCCGGCGATCCCGTCCAGCGGGCCGGTCTCGACCACCACCCGGACCCCGGGGCGTTCCAGGGCCGCGAGGTCGCGCAGCCTGGCCGCGAGGGCCGGGTCGGTGCCGGGGTCCGCGAGGAGGGCGGGCCACTGGGTCCGGGCGGGCAGCGGGGTGCGGCCGAGGAGCACGAGCCGGTCGGCGCCCCGCTCGACGAGCCGGGCCGCGAGCAGCCGGCCCAGTGCGCCCGTCCCTCCGGTGATCACGACGGTCCGGCCGGTCAGGTCCGCGGACCAATCGGCGGAGGCGGGCGCCCCGTCGGCGGGGCGCAGCACCGGACGGTGTCGTACGCCCGCCCGTACGCAGGCCTCGGTGACCGGGTCGGTCGCCGCGAGTTCGGCCGCGGCCGCCTCGCGCAGCGCGGCCGGCTCCAGGGTGTCGAGGTCGAGGGTGCGGGCGGACAGGCCCCGGTACTCGGCCGTGAGCATCCGGACGAGGCCCGCGTAGGCCGCGCCGCGCAGCGTGGGCCGCTCGGTCCGGAAGGTGGTGAGCCCCCGGGTCATGTGGAGGTAGGTGAAGCCGCGGGTGCGGTTCTCGGTGACCAGCTCGCGCAGGAGGGCGATGCGCGGCCAGTCGGGGTCCGGCGCGGTGAGTGTTGCGTCCGACACGTCGGCCAGGTCGATCACGGCCGTCGCGAGGCGGGCCGCTTCCGCGATCCGCCGGGCGGAGTCCTCGGCTCCGTCGTCCACACGGAGCACTGCGGCGGCGGGGCCGAAGGCCCTCGTGGCGAGGGACTCGTTCTCGGCGCGGGCCAGCACCAGGATCCCGCCGGGCAGTTCGGCGGCGGGCAGCGGAGCGGCCTCCCACCGCTTGACCAGGAGCAGTGAAGAGTCCTGCGGGGCGGACGCGTCCCCCGTGGCGGTCGGCGGCGTGAGCCAGTGCCGCTCGCGGGCGAACGGGTAGGTCGGCATGGACGCCGGCTGCGGCCGGTCGGTGCGCAGCGCGGCCCAGTCGATGTCGGCGCCGTCCTGCCAGAGCCGCGCGAGCCGGTCGAGCCGTCCCTCACGGACCAGCCGGGCGAGGTATTCCGCGCCCTCCGGTTCGGCCAGCCAGGCGTGGTCGCCGTCCGTGCCGCCGTGGGTGTACTGGGCCGCGAGGTGGCCGGCGAGCTGGTCGCGCAGGTCGCGGGTGGAGCGGGCGACCAGCGCGAGCCGGGCGGCCATGGGGACGCGGGCGACCTGGGAGGTGTACGCGAGCGAGGCGAGCGACTGCGCGGGCACATCCGTGCCGCTGCCGCTGCCGTGGTCCGCGTCGAGGAACTCCACCATCGCGGCGGCGTACCGGCGCAGGGCGGCTTCGTCCCTGCCCGACAGGAGGAACACCTCGTCGGTGTCGTCCCGCAGCGGGGTCGGGGGCGTCGTGGCGGGTGCCTCCTCCAGGACGACGTGCGCGTTGACGCCGCCGAAGCCGAAGGAGCTGACGCCCGCGCGCAGCGGCAGGGGCGCACCGTCGGCGTCCGTGGGCGCCCACGGGGTCGTCTCCCGTACGGGCCGGAACGGCGTGCCGGTGAGGTCGATGAGCGGGTTGAGCGTCTGGAGATGGAGCGTCTTCGGCAGGGTGCGGTGCCGCATCGCCAGCACCACCTTGATGACTCCGGCGACGCCGGCGGCGGGCTCGAGGTGTCCGATGTTGCTCTTCACGGTGCCGACGCCGCAGGGCGTGGCGGGTCCGTCGGCCAAGGTCTTGTGGGCCCGGACGAGGCCGTCGATCTCCACCGGGTCGCCGAGGGAAGTGCCGGTGCCGTGGAGTTCGGTGTAGGACACCGTCCCGACCGGTACCCCCGCGTCCCGGTAGGCCTCGACGAGCAGGGCGGCCTGGGCCAGCGGGTTGGGGGCGGTCAGCGAAGAGGCGTGCCCGCCGTGGCCGACCGCGCTGCCGCGGATCACCGCGTGCACGCGGTCGCCGTCGGCGAGGGCGCGGGAGAGCGGCTTGAGGACGAGGACGCCCACGCCCTCCCCCTTGACATACCCGTCGGCCGTCGCGTCCAGGGCCTTGCAGCGGCCGTCCGGGGAGAGCACCCCGAGCTGGTTCCCGGCCACCACGGTCTGCGGCGAGAGCACCAGGCTCACGCCGCCGGCGACGGCGAGCTCGCTCTCCCCGGCGCGCAGGGCGCGGACGGCGCGGTGCAGCGCCACCAGGGAGCTGGAGCAGGCGGTGTCGATGCTCTCGCTCTGGCCCTTGAGGTCCAGGAGGTACGAGATGCGGTTGGCCAGGATGGTCCGCGCGAGCCCGGTGCCCGCGTGGGGGTTGACCTGCTCGCCGCGCAGGACCATCGACTCGTAGTCGTTGAACTGGACGCCGGCGAAGACGGAGACGCGCCGGCCGGCGAGCCGGTCGGCCCGGCAGCCCGCGTCCTCCAGGGCGGCCCAGGTGTGTTCGAGGAACAGGCGGTGCTGCGGGTCCATGACCTCCGCCTCGGCGGGCGAGATCTTGAAGAACCGTGCGTCGAACCGATCGACGTCGCTCAGGAAGCCGCCCCAACGGGCGGTGCCGCCGAAGCGCCGGGACACCTCCTGCCAGTCCCAGCGGTCGGCGGGGGTCTCGGTGATCAGGTCCTCGCCGTCCCTGAGGTGCCGCCAGAACTCCGCCAGGTCCGCCGAGCCGGGGAATCGTCCGGACATGCCGACGATGGCGACGGCATCCTCCCGGGTGGGCGTGGTGGACGCAACGGCGGAAGGCGCGGTGGGAGCGGTGGACAGGGAGGGGGCGGCGGTGGCGGGCGCGGCGGCCGGTTCCGCGCTCGCGGTGGCGGGCGTCCGGTCCCGTTCCGCGAGGGAGGGGTGCTCCGCGAGCAGGTGCCGGGCGAGCCTCTCGACCGTGTTCTCACCGAACAGGGTCGTCGTCGGCACCGAGACGCCGTAGCGCTCCTCCAGTGCCGCGGAGAGGGACTGGAGCCCGAAGGAGTCCAGTCCGTACTCCCCGAAGCCGGCCTCCGGGTCGAGCGCCTTCGGCGCCAGGCCCAGCAGTTCGGCGACGAGCTCCCGCAGCCGCTCGGTCAGATCGCCCGCGTGGAGGGGAGCGGCTGGGGCGGCGGGCGCCGGGGCGGCCGGGCGGGCGCGGGGCCCGTGCTCCCGGATTCCCATCGCCCCGACCTGCTCGCGCATCCGCTCGGGCGCTCCGGGCAGTACCGCGACCTGGGGGCGCCCCAGCCGCAGGACGAGGTCGAGCAGCCGTTCGCCCTCCTCGGCCTCCAGGTAGCGGAAGCCCGTGTCGGCAAGGTAGCGGCGCTCGTCCTCGGCCTCCACGTGCATGCCTCCGGCACGCCACATGGGCCAGTCGACCGAGACCGTGTGCCCGCTGCGGCGGCCGGCCGTGCGCAGTGCCGTGCGCTCCTCGGCGAAGCCGTCGAGGTAGCGGGCGCCGACGGCGTAGTCCACCAGGCCGTAGTCGCCGAGCTGCCCGGCCAGCGAGGAGTACAGGACGAACAGGTCCAGCGGTTCGTCACGCGTGACCTCGTCGAGGACACGGGTGCCCTCGACGCGGGCCCGCAGGTGGGAGCGGAACTCCGGGAGGTCCTTTCCGGGCAGCGGTGTCCGCGAGGCGGTCGCCGCGAGGTGGAAGACCCCGTGCAGCGCACCCCACTTCTGCTTGACGTCCGCCACGACACGGGCCATGGCGGCCTGGTCCTCCACGGACGCCTGGAAGTAGGCGACGTCGCCGAGGGCGCGCAGGCCGGCGAGTTCCCGGGCCCGGTCCGCGGCGGAGGACCGGCCGGTGAGGGCCACCCGGGCGCCGCGCGACAGCAGGGTGCGGGCGAGCAGCAGTCCGAGCCCGCCGGCGCCGCCGGTCACCAGGTGGACGGCCCCCTGGCGCAGCGGAGACTCGGTGACGGGGCTCGGATCTGTCTCCGTGAGCACGCGCACGGTTCGGCCGGTCACGGAGAGGCGGACGGCTGCCGAGGAGAGCCGCTCGGCGGCCACCTCGGCGAGCAGGGCGGCCGGTTCGACCCGGCCGGCGATGCGTACGACGCCGAAGGCGGTGCCGGGCAGGGCGGCGCGCAGCGAGGTGTCGAACCCTCCCCAGGCCTCCGCCATGGCGCCCTCCGGCACCAGGACCTGGATGCGCGCTGTGGCCCGGGAGGCCGTCATGGCGCGGACGAGCAGGAAGGCCGACTCGATGCCCAGGTCCGGGCGCTCGGGGTGGAGCAGCGGCCACTGGAGCACAATCCGGTCCGCGCCGGCGGTGAGCAGCCGGGCGTAGTCCTCGGCCTCGCCGGGGCGGATCGTGATGGTGGAGCCCTCGTCGAGGTACGCGGATCCGGCCCGCACGGTGACGGCATCGGGAACCGGCAGGTCTCCGAACACCAGCACCCGGCCCGGGTGCGGGGCGGCGGGCGGCACCGGCTCGGCCACCCATTCAGCCGTGAAGAGGCTGACGGGTGCCCGGCCGGCCGGGGCGCCGGCCGCCCCGGAGCCGGACGCGGAAGCGGACCCGGCAGCGGGCCGTGCGACGGACCCGGTGGCGGTTTTCGGATCGGTCGCCGGGAGGGGCGCGGTGGCCGTCGCCGGGACGGACACGGACGCGGTGGCCGTCGCCGGGACGGACACGGACGCCGTCGCCGTCGCCGGGACGGACACCGGCGCGACAGTCGCCGCGGGGGCTCCGTCGGTGAACCAGTACGGGTCCGAGGCGAAGGGGTACGGCGGCAGTGAACGCAGCTGCGGCGTCGCCTCCCACCGGGCGGACCAGTCGACCGTCGCGCCGCGCACCCACGCGGCGGCGGTCTCCTCGTCGCCCCGCCCGTCGAACGGCGCGCGGTCGGCGTGGCGTTCCACGCGCCCCTGGTGGATGCCGGCGAAGTTCCCGGCGAGGTAGCGGCGCAGGGTGTCCACCGCCTGCTCGCCCGACTCCGCGACGAACGCCAGGCGTTCGGCGTGTTCGGTGCGGCCGGACTGGAGGGTACGGGCGGTTCCGGCGAGGTCGTGCTCCCAGCCGTCCCTGGTTTCGACGAGGGAGCGGGCGGTGGCCCGGAGCCGCTCCGGGTCGCGGGCGGAGAGGACGAACACGGCCGGACGGTCGGACGGCGCCGGTTCGTGGGCCGGGTACTCCTCCAGCACGACATGGGCGTTGACCCCGCCGTAGCCGAAGGAGCTGACCCCGGCGCGGCGCGGGACACCGGGCGCCACGGGCGTCCAGTCACGTGCCTCCACCGCGATCTCGCAGGCCGTGCCCTCCAGCGCCAGGTGGGGGTTGAGTTCCGGGCCGTGCGGATCCCCGGTGATCCGCCCGTGGCGCATCGACAGCAGGACGCGTAGCACGGCGGCTATGCCGGCGGCCGGCTCCAGGTGGCCGATGGTGTTCTTCAGGGCCCCCAGAGCGCAGTGGGGGACGGCCGGAGCGGGGTGGCCCCAGTCGCGGTAGAGCTCGGCGAAGGCCTGCCGGAGGCCGTTGGTCTCGGCGGGGTCGCCGATGACCGTGCCGGTGCCGTGGGTTTCGACGTACCCGATGGTCGCCGGGTCCACGCCCGCCTCGCGGTGGGCCTTCACGATCACCTCGGCCTGGCCGCGCGGGTTGGGCGCGGTCAGCGAGTTGGAGCGGCCGCCGTGGTTGACGGCGGTGCCGCGCAGGACGGCGAGCACCGGGTTGCCGTCGGCGCGGGCGCGGCTGAGCCGCTTGAGCACGACGGCTCCGACGCCCTCGCCGCGCACGTACCCCGCGGCGTCCTTGTCGAAGGCCCGGCCCACGCCGTCGGGGCTGAGCATGCCGGCCCGTTCGAGGGAGGCGAAGGTGACCGGGGACAGCATGAGGCTGATGCCGCCCGCGATGACGGTGTCGCAGTGTCCGAGCCGCAGGGCCTCCGCCGCGCGGTGCAGGGCCACGAGCGAGCTGGAGCAGGCGGTGTCCACGGGTTCGCTGGGGCCGCGCAGGTCGAGGTGGTACGAGATGCGGTTGGCCAGCATGGAGGGGGTCAGGCCGGTCGAGGAGTAGGCGTCGGTGGCCGTGTCCGAGCGCTGCACGAGCTCGGCGTACTCGGACGACCCGACGCCGACGAACAGGCCGGTGTCGGTGCCGGCGAGGCGGGTCGGGTCGATGCCCGCGTCCTCCAGCGCAGACCACACCGTGCGCAGGAGCAGCCGCTGGCGGGGGTCCATCCAGCGGGCCTCGCGGGGCGAGATGCCGAAGAACAGCGGGTCGAAGCGGTCGATGTCCGGCATGAAGCCGCCCCGGGTGATCCGGGTCCGGTCGGGGTGCAGGGCCGGGTCCCCGTAGTGGGCGCGGCTGTCCCAGCGGTCGGCGGGCACTTCGGAGAAGAGGTCTCCGCCCTTCTGGAGGGC
This sequence comes from Streptomyces sp. CB00455, assembly GCF_001905445.1. Taxonomy (GTDB): domain Bacteria; phylum Actinomycetota; class Actinomycetes; order Streptomycetales; family Streptomycetaceae; genus Streptomyces. The sequence goes on from NZ_LIVQ01000008.1 coordinate 80,423, forward strand.
CGCCCAGAACTCGTCGAGGTTCCGTGCGCCCGGCAGGGCGCCCGCCATCCCGACGATCACGACGGGGTCGTCGTCGGCCGGCCGGTCACGCGCGGGCTCGGCCGGCAGGGGCGGCGCGGCGTTCGGGTGCTCGTTCTCCAGCCACTCGGCGAGCGCGGAGGGGGTGGGGGTGGCGAGCAGTTGGTCGGGGCCGACGGGCACGCCGAAGGTGTTGGAGACCTCGTCGGCGAGCCGGATCAGGCCGAGGGAGTCCAGGCCGTGCTCGTGGAAGGAGCCCGCCGGGTCGAGGTCGGCCGGGGCGAAACCGCTGGCCGTGCCCAGCAGGGCAAGTACGGCGTCCCGGAGCCGGGTGCCCTGGGCGGGGGCGCCCGCGGTCCCGGATGCCGAAGGGGCCGCGGAGGCCACCGGCGCAGCGGGGGGGACGGCCGGGGTGACGGCGTCGATCCAGCAGCGGGTTCGCGCGAAGGGGTATCCGGGCAGGGACAGGGCCGGTACCGGACCGGGCCGGCCGGCGTCCCAGTCGAAGACCTCTCCTGCGGCCCAGCGGCGGGCCGTGCCGTGCGGATCCTCCGCGGAGGGGAGGGAAGCGGCACCCGGCTCGGCCGTCGCCACACCGGTATGGCCGCCGGGACGCCCGTCGAGGAACGAGTCGAGGCCCTCGGCGAGTTCTTCCGCCGACCGTGCGACGACGGCGAACCGGTGGGCCATGGCCTCGCGGCCGCTCTGGAGGGTGCGGGCGAGCCTGACGAGGTCGACGCCGGCGCCGCCCCCGGCGCGGCCCGCGAGTTCGCGCAGGGTCGTGCCGCCGTGCACAGAACCCGCTCCGACCGAGTCGCCGAGGCCGATCAGCCGCACCATGGTGGCCGGGTCCAGGCCCAGTTCGTCGAGGGGTTCGTCCACCGCCGTGACGGGAACGCCTGCCGCGGCCGCGATGTCCCGGGGATCGGCGCCGGTACCTGTCGAGCCCAGCCAGGTCCGCATGCCCGCGACGACGCGACGCAGTCCCTCCGCGTCCCGCGCGGAGAAGGGGAAGACGTCCGCTCCCGCCGCGCCGTCGGGCCGCAGGTCCGGTGTCCGGTGCTCCTCGACCACGAGGTGGGCGTTGGAGCCGCCCGCGCCGAAGGCGCTGACGCCCGCGCGCAGGGGCCCGGAGCCCGTCCAGGGGGCGAGTTCGCGCTGCACCCGGAAGGGCACGGTGTTCCAGTCGACGGCCGGGTTGAGGGCGTCCGCGTGCAAGGAGGGCGCCAGTTCACGGGCCTTCATCTGGAGCAGGACCTTCGTGAGCGCCGCGATGCCCGCGGCCGACTCCAGGTGGCCGACGGAGGACTTGACGGAGCCCAGCGCGACCGAGCCGGCCGGCAGGTCTCCGAAGGCCCGTACGAGTCCGGCGATTTCGGCCGGGTCTCCCAGCGCGGTCCCGGTGCCGTGCGCCTCGACGTACGAGATCCCGTCGGCCGGCACTCCGGCCGTGCGCAGGGCCTGGGCGATGACCTCGCCCTGGGCGCCGGGGCTGGGCACGGCGAATCCGCCCGTCTTTCCGCCGTGGTTGACGGAGCTGCCGAGGATCACGCCGAGGATGCGGTCCCCGTCCCGCTCGGCCGCCGCCAGCGGCTTCAGCAGGACGGCGCCTACGCCCTCACCGGGCACCATGCCGTCGCCGTCCGCCGCGAAGCTGCGGCACCGCCCGCTCTCGCCGGTGAACCCGCCGGCCGCCAGCTGGCGGTACTTGCGCGGGTGCGGGGCGAGGTTGACGCCGCCGGCGAGCGCGTAGTCCGCCTGACCGGTCGCCAGGGCCTCGCAGGCGAGGTGAATGGCGGTGAGGGAGGAGGAGCACATGGTGTCGACGGCCAGGCTCGGCCCGTGGAAGTCGAAGAAGTACGAGACCCGGTTGGCGATGGACGCGTAGCCCATGCCGCCGGCGAGGCCCCGCTCGTCCTCGAACAGCTGGTAGTGCCCGTACATGACGCCCACGTAGACGCCGACGCGGCTGCCCCGCAGGCGGGCCCGGGTGTAGCCGGCGTCCTCCAGCGCGTGCCAGGAGGTCTGGAGGAACAAGCGTTCCTGAGGGTCGGTCAGTTCGGCTTCGCGCAGGGACATCTGGAAGAAGCGGGGGTCGAATTCGTCGATCCCGTCCAGGAATCCGCCCCAGCGGCTCACCGGCTGGCCGTCCGCGTCGGCGGGAGCCCGGTGGTCCCAGCGGTCGGCGGGCACCCGGCCCACGCAGTCGCGGCCGGACCGGAGATTGGCCCAGAAGGCGTCGAGGTCCTCGGCCTGGGGGTAGCGGCCGGCGACGCCGACGATCGCGACGCGGTGGTCGGCGGCCGGCCTGGACTGCGCCGGGCGCGCGGCCGGACGTACGTCGGCATCGGGCGTGCGGACGGCCGGGACGACGACCGGCGCGGGGGCGGGAACGGCGACCGGCGCCGGGGCGGGCTCGGCGGCGGGCTCGGGAAGGAGCGCGCGCACCCGCTCGGGGTGCCGCTCGACCAGGTAATCGGCGACCTCGCGGACGGTCGGGTACTCGAACAGCAGGGACACCGGCAGCTCACCCATGCCCTCGGCGAGGACGTCCACGATGAGGGGCACCGTCAGCGAGTCGACGCCGAAGTTCTCGTACGTCTCGTCCAGCCAGAGCCGTTCGCGCGGCACCTGGAGGATCTGCGCGAAGGCGTCCTTCACGTACTCCCGCGCGGCCTCCAGCAACGCTTCGCCCTCCGTCTCCGTGCCGGAGGGTCCGGACGACGGGAGCGCGGGCTCGGCGGTGCGCGGCGGCGCGGCGGGCGCCGCGGCGACGGCGGTGGGCGTCGTGCCGCCCGGTGCCGTCTCCGCGACCACCACGTGCTGGCTCAGCCCCTCGTCCGCCGGCACGGCCCGGCTTCGGGTGAAGCCGGCGAGGGCGAGGGCCTTGCGCCATCCGGGCGCGGAGAGCAGCGGGGAGCCGGGAAGGCGCAGTTCGGCGTCCTCGTGCAGCCACCAGCCGTCGAGCAGGCCGAAGGTGAGGGTGGCGGTGAGGACGTTGCTGCTGGCCTCGTTGAGGACCAGCCGTCCGCCGGGCTTGAGCAGCCGGGTCACCGCGCGCAGGGTGGCGAGCAGGTCGGCGGTCGCGTGCAGGACGTTGGCCGCCACGACCAGGTCGGCGCTGCCCGGGGTGAAGCCCTGGGTCTCGGGGTCCGCGGAGATGTCGAGCCGCTGGAAGCGGACGTACGGGTGCGCCTCGGCGAACCGCTGCTCACCGTGCCGCAGGAAGGCGCGGGAGATGTCGGTGTAGACGTACGTCACCTCGGTGCCCGACGCGGCGAGGGCGGGGAGGACGCTCGCGGTGGTGCCGCCGGTGCCCGCGCCGATCTCGATGACGGTGAGCGGGCCCTCGTGGCGGGACAGCAGGTCCTGGACGGCGCCCACGACGAGTTCGTTGGCGCGGTCGACGACCGGGCTGCCCCGGTAGGCGCCTTCGACGAGGGCGCTGGAGCCGCCCGGGAACATCACGTCGGTGGCGCGGACGCTGCCACGCAGCACGCCGAAGAGGTTCTGCATGCAGGGGCGCAGCAGCCGGTCGAAGCGGTTGAGCGCGGGCTTGCGCTCGCACAGCTCGACCAGGTCTGCCTCGGGGTCCTGCGCGGCCCGGCGTCCGGCGGGGACGAGTGCTCCGCCCCGGTCTTCGAGGAAGCCGCCCTCGGTCAGCTGGCGAAGGAGCTCGGAGAAGAGCCTGCGCTGCGCGGGTACGACGCCCAGCCGCTCGGCGAGCGCGGCGGGCTGCCAGCTCTCGGCGTCGCCCAGGTACACGCCTTCGCGCCGCAAGAGCGTCCACAGCCAGTCGCACATGACCTCGGTCAGGCGGGCGTCGTCGGCCTCGGTGAGCAGCCGGGCGACCGGGGGGAGCTGGGACAGCGACGGCACAAGGGTCACGTCGTCGGAGGGCGTCGCCGGATGGGTCGGCGTCGTCCCCGGGCCGACCGGGTGTCCGGCGGCCCGACGCGGCTCGGCGCCGACCGCGGCGAGTGCGGCCGCGTCTGCCTTGACCACGACGACCTGCCGGTCCTCACGTCCGAGCACGGCGTGCACGGCGGCCATCCCCTCCTGCGGGGTGATCGAATGGATTCCGGTGGCGGCGAGCCGCTCGCGGTAGCGCTCGTCGGCGACGATGCCGACGGTTCCCCAGTAGCCCCAGTTGATGACGGCGACCCGGGCCTCAAGCATCCAGTCGAGGTGGTGGGCGAAGGAGTCCTCGAAGGTGGATCCGGCCGCGTAGTTGCTCTGGCCGGCGCTGCCTGACAGGGCGACCGCCGAGGAGAAGAAGAGGACGAAGTCCAGGCCGCCCACGCCTCTCAGGGCGGCGTGCAAGGCGACCGAGGTGTGCGCCTTGGCGTCGAGGACGGAGCGGAAGGTCTCCTCCGTCATCGTGGCGACGGTCTGGTCGCGCAGGACGATCGTGGCGTGGAAGACCCCGTGCAGAGCGCCGTGGGCGCTTCTGGTCCACTCGACGGCTTCCCGCAGAGCGGCGGGGTCGGTCGCGTCGGCCCGGCGGTAGGAGACCAGGGTGCCGTCCGGGTCGATGGCGCGCAGCCGTGCGCGGCGGTCGGCGTCCAGTTCGCTGCGGCCGAGGAGGACGACCTTCGCCCGGTAGCCGCGCACCAGCCATTCGGTGAGTTCCAGGCCGATGCCCCCGGCCCCGCCCAGGATCAGGTAGGTGCCGTCCCGGCGGATCCGCTCCTTCGGGGGCGTGACGGCGACCGGGGCGAGCCGGCGGTGGTGGAGCACGCCGCGGCGCAGTGCGTAGGGGCCGCCGGCGGGGGCGTCCAGGACGTCCGCCGAGGGCGCGTCGGCGGAGGAGCGGTCGACGACGGCGACCTGCCAGCGGGGGTGCTCCTGAGCCAGCGACAGGGCCAGGCCGTGCAGGCCGGCCGCGTACGGGTTGGCGACGGGTTCGCCCGCCGTGGTGAGGGCGTCCTCGGTGACCACGGTGAGGCGGACGGCCGAGCGGGTCCGCTGGAGGACCTTGGCGAGCCGGAACAGGGCGAGGACACCGCGTTCCTGGGCCGCTTCGAGCGCGGCGGTGTCGTCGGTGCCGCCCCCGGCGCGGGGGGCGAGGAGGATCACGTGGTCGGGTTTGCCGGTCGCGGTGGCGACGCGGTCGTGGTCCAGTTCGACGACGGCGCCGCCGAGGCGGGTGCGCAGGGCGGCTGCCAGCGGCGCCGAGTCCGGTCCGCGCACGAGCCACGTGGCGGCCGCGTCCGGAAGCGGTTGCGGGGAACGGCCGGGCAGCTCGGTCCAGCGCGGTACGAACATCAGGTCGTCCGCGGCGGCCGCCGCCGCGGCGGAGACGGCGGCTGCGCCGGGGGATCCCGCAGTGGCGGGGGTTCCGGTCGGCCGGGCCTGGGCGACGCCGGGCGCGGGCCGCAGAGACAGGTCGCGCAGTCGCACGCGGACGTTCCCCTCGGAGTCGGTCAGGGTGAGGTCGTAGCGGTCGGTGCCGACGGTGCGGACGTGGGCGTATCCGAGGTCCGTCACCGGGGCGTGGACCTCGGCGGCGGTGAGGGCGTACGGCACCATCGCGGGGCCGTTGTCCCGGTCCCGGAGGACGGCGAAGGCGTGCAGGGCGCCGTCGACCACCGAGGGGTGCAGGGCCAAGCCGGCGAAGCGGGCGGCTTCGGCGGGGATCCGCAGGCGTACGAGCGCCTCTCCGTCGCCCGCGGCGATCCATTCGACGGCCCGCAGGGCGGGGCCGTAGAACAGTCCGGCCGCCGTGAGGTCGGCGTAGAGTCCGGCGCCTTCGTGGCGGCCGCCGAGCCGGACCCGTACGGCGTCGATGTCCAGGGTCTCCCCGGCGGGCGCGGACAGGGGCTCCACCCTGCCTTCGGCGAGGAGTTCGCCGGTGTCGTCGCGCAGGTCGAACCGCGTGCCGGTCTCGCCCCGGCGCAGCCGTGTCCTGGCCGTGCGCTCGGCGCCGGCCACGACGAAGGGACGCAGCCAGCGGACGTTCGACAGCCGCAGCCGCTTTCCCGCCCCGGCCGCCTCGGCGGCGGCGCGGGCCATCTCCAGGACCGCGGCGGCGGGCAGCAGGCGGGTCTCACCGAGCCGGTGGCCGCCGATGTAGGGGTGCTCGGGGTCGAAGGCGGTCCGGTAGGTCAGGCCGTCCAGGCTCTCGGCCGGGTCGATCGCGTCGAGCAGCGGGTGCACCGGACCCGCTGCGGTCCGCTCGGCGGCCGGTGCGGCCGGGAGGGGCGGCGACCAGATGGTGTCGGTGAGCCAGCAGCGGAGTTCCTCGAAGGGGTAGCCCGGCAGCGGCACCCGGCTGCCGTTCCCGGCCGGCCACGTGACCGGGGCTCCGGCGGCCCAGGCGGCGCCGATCGATGCCGGATCGCTGCTCGTGGGGGCGGCGCCGCGGGAGGCGGCGCGGCCGCGGGCGCTGCCGGTCCAGACTCCCGTCGGGTCCTGCCCGCGCAGCCGGGCCACCAGCTCGGTGACGGTGGAGGCCAGGACGACCATGCGGTCCGCCCACTCCTCGCGCCCCTGCTGGAGGGTGAACGCCACGTCCGCGAGGCGGGGTGACGACCCGTCCGCCAGGCCGCGCTCCAGGGTGTCCGCCAGTTCGGCGGCGAGGACCGGGAGCTGTTCGGGCACCCGGGTCGAGAGCGGGAACAGGTACGGTCCGGCCTCCTGCCCGGCCGCCGGCGGGGCGACGTACTCCTCCACGACGAGGTGGGCGTTGGCCCCGCCGGCGCCGAAGGAACTGATACCTGCGCGCCGGGGCGCGCCGGCGGGCCGGGGCCACGGGGCGAGGTCGCGCTGCACGTGCAGCGGGGTCGAGTCGAAATCGATGTTCGGGTTGATCGGGTCCGCGTGCAGCGAGGGCACGAGCCGGCCGTGCCGCATCTGGAGCAGCACCTTGCACAGCCCGGCCATGCCGGAGGCCGATTCGAGGTGGCCGACGTTGGACTTGACCGAGCCGATCGGAAGGCTGCGCGGGGGCAGCCCGGCTTCGGCCAGGGCGCGGGCGAGTCCGCGGATCTCGACGGGGTCGCCGAGGGCGGTGCCGGTGCCGTGCGCCTCAAGGTAGCCAAGGGTGGCCGGATCCACGCCCGCCTCGCCGAGCGCCTGGGCGACGAGGTCGCCCTGGGCGACGGGGTTGGGCACGGTGAAGCCGTTGGTGCGCCCGCCGTGGTTGACGCTGGTCCCGAGGATGACGCCGTGGATGTGGTCGCCGTCCCGGACGGCGTCCGCGAGCGGCCGGAGCAGCACCGCGCCGACGCCCTCGCCGGGGACGTAGCCGTCGCCGTCCGCGCCGAAGCTGCGGCAGCGGCCGTCGCTGGAGGTGAAGCTGCCCTGGCCGAGGAAGCGGTACTTGTACGGGTGGACATGCAGGTTGACCCCGCCCGCGACAGCCATGTCGGTGTCCCCGGCGCGCAGGTCGCGCACGGCCAGGTGAATGGCCGTCAGCGAGGAGGAGCACATCGTGTCCACGCCCAGGCTGGGGCCGGTGAGGCCGAGGGTGTAGGAGACGCGGTTGGCGATGGAGGCGTGCGAGGAGGCGCCGATCCGGCCGTCCTCGGCCTCGTGCAGCTGGTAGAGCCCGTACATCGCGCCGACGTACACGCCGACGCGGTGGGAGCGCAGGTCCGCGCGGGTTCGTCCGGCGTTCTCCATCGCGTGCCAGGCGGTCTGGAGGAAGAGCCGTTCCTGGGGGTCGACGATCTCCGCCTCGCGGGGCGAGACGCCGAAGAAGAGCGGGTCGAACATGTCGATGCCGCGCAGGAAGCTGCCCCAGCGGCTGTAGCGGGCCGCCCGGTCGGCGGGAGTGGCCTGGTCGTAGTCCCGCCAGTCCCACCGGTCCGCCGGGATTTCGGTGATCAGGTCCCGGCCCGCCTGGAGGTGGTCCCAGAACTGGTCGAGGGTGTCCGATTCGGCGAAGCGGGCGGCGATGCCGACGATGGCGATCGGCATGGGCCCCGAGGAGGCGTGGGCGGGGGACGCGGTGGCACCCGGCAGTACGGCCGGGGCGGCGGCCGCCGGCTGCGGGATCCCGTCCCCCCCGGGTGCCTGCGCGGGCGCCGGTTCGGGCGCGGGCGCCAGTTCCGCGAGGCGGGAGGCGTGGTGCTCGGTGAACCAGCCGGCGAGGGAGCGCAGATCCTGGTACTCGAAGAACAGGGTCTTCGGCAGGGATCCGAAGTGGTCCTCCAGGCGACGGGTCAGGTCCATGATCAGCAGGGAGTCGATGCCGAACCGCTCGAACGGCGCGTCGGCTTCCATCTCCTCGGCGGGGATCTCGAAGACCTCGGCGAGCACCCCGCGCAGGAACTCCTCGGCCGCGTCGGCGGACGGCGCCGCCGGCTCCCCGGACGGGGACGGGACCGACGGGACCGACGGAAGTGCGCGCGGGACGGGCACGGCGGGGGCCGACGGGGCCGAGGGCGCAGGTGCGTTCACCACCTCGCGCAGGCGCGCCAGATTGCCGTGCGCGACCAGGACGTGGTCGCCGTCGTGGCCCAGCGCCCGGTCGAAGGCCTCCAGTCCGGCGTCGGTGGGCATGGCCACCAGGCCGACCTGACGGGCCATCCGGGCCGCCGCGGCCTCGTCGGCGTCGACGCGTATTCCCCCGTCGGCCCACAGCGACCACAGCACGGAGAGGCTGCGGCCCGGCCGTCCGCTGCCCCGGCGCCATGCCGTGAACGCGTCGAGGAAGCGGTTCGCGTACGCGTAGTCGGTCTGACCGGGGCTTCCCGCGGCCCCCGACATGGAGGAGAAGGCGATGAAGAAGTCCAGCGGGTCGCCGGCGGTGGCCCGGTCCAGCTCCACGGTGCCCCGGACCTTCGGGCCGAGCACGGCCGCGCTCTGCTCGTCGGTCTTGCCGATCAGCAGCGCGTCCCGGGTGGTTCCGGCGAGGTGCAGGACCCCGTGGAGCGGCCCGAAGGAGCCGTGGATCCGCTCGACGAGGTCCCCGGCGGCGCCGGGAGCGCCCAGGTCGGCCGGTATGTAGTGGACGTCGAGACCGGCGGAGCGCAGTTCACTGAGGTCGGCCTGCGCCGAACGGCCCGTCAGGACGTAGCGGGCGTCCCCTCCCAAGTGGGCGACGAGCCGGCGGCCGAGGGCGCCCGCGCCGCCGGTGACCAGCACGGTGCCGCGCGGGGCGAGCGGTGCCGGGTCGGGGGCGACGGGCTCCCAGCGCGGCACCTGCCGGCCGGCGGCCGTGTACCGGACCCGGAACTCGTGGGCGGCGCGCCCCTCGGAGTCGACGGTGGCGGTGAGGCCCGTCGTGCCCGCGTCGACCGCGGACACGAGGAACTGCGGGTCCTCGTTGGCGAGGGCCCGCGCGAACCCGTCCAGGGCCTCGGCGCGTGCGTCCTCGATCCCGCCGGACGTGCGGAACACGTGCAGGACGCGCACCGGGTGGCGGGTCGGCTGGGCCGCCCAGGACCGGTACAGCCCGGTGAGCGCGGGCAGCGGGTCGCCGTCCGAGGTGTGCACGAGGAGGAGTTCCCCGTCGTGGGGGAAGACGGAGTCCTCGGTGGTGCGTGCGGCTCCGGTGAAGGTCTCCTCGCCGAGCAGGAGGGTGCGCACGGTCCGGCCGGCGGCCGGCGCGGGGGCGTCCTGCCAGCGCTGTGCGAGCAGGTGGGCGCCGATGGTGCCGTCCAGGCGGGCGGAGCCGTCGACCGGCCTGGTGACGACGGCGCGCAGCCGCACGCGGACCCGGCCCTGGTCGTCGGCGAGGGCGATGTCGTGGCCGGCCGGTGTCCGCACGGCGTGCACGTGGCCCTGTTCGGGGAGCGGTCCGAAGATCTCGACCGCGTCCAGGGAGAAGGGCAGTTCCCGGGCGCGCGGGGCCGAGGGGGCCTCGTCGGTCCACAGGCAGGCCTGGAGCATCGCGTCGAGCAGGGAGGGGTGGAGGACGAAATCCGAGAAGGGGAGGTCCGCCGCGCCGGGTACGGCGACGTGCGCGAGGACCTCGCCCGGCGCGGACCGCACCGAGCGCAACCCCTGGAGGCTGGGCCCGTAGCCGCCGCCGAGGGCGCCGAAGACCTCGTAGCACTCCTCGGCGGTGGCGGTACGGGGCAGCCGGGTCCGGATCGCGTGCAGGTCGAGGCGCGGTGCCTCGGGCCGGGCGCCGAAGCGGAGGGTGCCGGCGGAGCAGAGCGCGCCTTCGGCGCTGCCGTCGGTGAGCCGGACCTCGTACGAGACCCCGTCGGCCGTGGGCGCGAGGTGCAGGCGCACGCGGGCCGGCTCGTCCTCGACGACCACGGGGCGGGCCCACAGCACGTTGACGATGCCGGTGGCGCGGCCGTGACCCTGCTGTTCGGCCGCGGCCACCGCGAACTCCAGGGCCGCCACGGCGGGCAGGATCCGGATCCGGCCCAGGGCGTGGTCGCGCAAGTAGAACTCTTCGCCGGTCAGCAGCCGTTCGCCGGGGCCGTCGGCCAGACCGGCGGGCGGCTTGATCCAGTAACGGCGGGTCGGCCGGGGCGGCAGGGGCAGGGAGAGCCGGGCCGGACGGTCGCCGGAGGGCTCGGGCAGGACGATGTCCCGGCCGCCGACCCAGAGGCGGGCGGCCTCGGCCGGATCGTCGGTGGCCACCGGCCCGGCCCCGCCGCCGGAGGCCGCGGTGGCGTCGGCCGGCGCGGTGCCGGTCACGAGACCTTCCCCGTCGCGCAGGCGCGCCGCCAGCTCGGCGACGCTCCCGACGACGAGGGCGATGCGCTCCCGCAGGGGTTCCCGGCCGACGCGCAGGGTGTACGCGATGCCGTCCAGGGACGCCGACGGGTGCTCGTCCAGCCAGGTGCACAGCTCGGCCCGGTACCGGTCGAGCTGTTCGGGGCCGTCGGCGGACAGGAGGACCAGTCGGGCGGTCCTGTCCTCGGTGGTGCCGCTCATCAACGCTGTCCCGCCTCTTCGACTACCACGTGCACGTTGCTGCCTCCCATGCCGAACGAGCTGACGCCGACCCGGGCCGGCGTCCCCTCGCGTGTTTCCCATGTCTGTGCTGCGGCCTGGATCCGGAACGGACTGCCGTCGAGGTCGAGCATCGGATTCGGCGTCCGCAGGTCCACCAGGCCGGGGAGCGTGCGGTGACGCATCGCCAACAGGACCTTCACGACGCCGGCGACGCCCGCCGCGGCCTCCAGATGGCCGATGTTCGTCTTGACCGACCCGAGGCCGGTGCGTCCCGCGACCACCGGGATCCCCCAGTCGGCGTACAGGCGGCCGAACGCCTCCTTGAGGGCGTCGATCTCGATCGGGTCGCCGAGCGGGGTCCCCGTGCCGTGTGCCTCGATGTAGTCGATCGTGTCGGGCGCGACCCCGGCCGACCGGTGTGCGGCGAGCACGACGTCGCGCTGCGCCTGCGGGTTAGGGACCGTGAGCGAATGGGTGTGCCCGCCGTGGTTCTCCGCCGAGCCGATCAGCACTCCGTGCACCGGGTCTCCGTCGGCCAGGGCCCGGTCGAGCAGTTTGAGGGCGAGGAGCACGACGCCCTCACCCCTGCCGTAGCCGTCCGCGCGCTCGTCGAAGGTCTTGCAGCGGCCGTCGGGGCTGAGCATTCCGGCGCGCCGCAGGCCGGTGAACCCGTGCGGGGACAACAGGAGGTTGGCTCCGCCGGCCAGGGCCATGTCGCAGTCCCCCTGCTGGAGGGCGCGGGCCGCGCGGTGCACGGCCACGAGCGAGCTGGAGCAGGCCGTGTCGAAGACGGCGCTGGGGCCGTGCAGGTCGAACACGTAGGAGATGCGGTTGGCCGCGATCGAGGGGACGTTGCCGATCAGGAAGTGGTCGCCCATCTCCGGCGAGCCCGGGCCGAGCAGGCTCAGGTAGTCCGTGCCGCTGAGTCCGACGAACACCCCCGTGCGGCTGCCGGTGAGCGCGTCCGGGACCTGGCCGGAATCGAGCACCGCCTCGTGCGCGGCGTGCAGCAGCAGACGCTGCTGGGGGTCCATCTGTGCCGCTTCCCGGGGGGAGATGCGGAAGAGCGCGGCGTCGAAGGCGTCCACGTCCTCGACGAAGGAGCCGCGCAGGCCCTGCGGGAACACCCGCGCGGAGAAGCCCCGCTCCATGGGGTACGGCCGGGTGAGGTCGCGTCCGGCGGCCAGGTGCTGCCAGAACTCCTCCAGGCCGCAGGAGGAGGGCAGTCGTCCGCCGATGCCCACGACGGCCACCGGCGCGAACCCGCTCTGCGCGGCGGCCGCCGCGACCACCGGCTCGGACGTGGTCCGGGGGGCGGCCCGGCGGTCCGTCGTGGTGAACGCCTCGGGGTGGGCCGCACTCAGGTGGGCGGCAAGCGAGGTGAGGTCCGGACGTGCGTAGAAGACAGTCGGGCGCACCGTGACGCCGAACCGCTCGCGCAGCGCCACCGCGAGGCGGGTGAAGCCGATCGAATCGAACCCGACCTCGCCCAGCGGCCGGTCGAGGGGGACCTCCTCCTCGGGCAGCCCGGCGACGGCCGCCGCGCTCTGGCGCAGCCGCTCCGCCAGGTCCCCGTGGCCGGCCGGCCGGGGCCGCCGACCGGGTTCCCCCTGCCGTTCACCGGAGCGGTCCTCGTGTCCGAAGCGGCGTACGAGTTCCTCGATCGGCAGGCGCGTCAGCGGACCGTTGTCCACCTTCGCGTTGGGGGTCAGGGGGAAGCGCGCCAGGGCGACCGTGCGGGAGGGGACCATGTACGCGGGCAGCCAGGCCCGGATCCGGTCGACCGCGGCCTCCGCGGCCTCCGGGGCGGCCCGTACGAAGGCCACCAGCCGCGGTTGCCCGGGCAGGTCCTCGCGTACGGCCACCCGGACGTCGCCGATGCCCTCGCCGTCGCCCGCCGCTCCGGCGCGCCGGACGGCGGCCTCGATCTCGCCCAGTTCGATGCGGTGGCCGCGCAGCTTGACCTGACGGTCGGCGCGCCCGAGCAGCACCATGTCCCCGTCGGCCGACCAGCGTGCGAGATCGCCGGTGCGGTAGAGACGTTCCCCGGTCGCCGGGTCGTGCACGAAGCGTTCGGCGGTCAGCTCCGGCTTGCCGCGGTAACCGCGGGCGACGCCGTCGCCGCCGATGAGCAGTTCGCCGACCGCGCCGAAGGGCACGGGGGCGCCGTCGGGACCGGCGGTGCGGAAGGTGGTGTTGCCGAGCGGGGTACCGACGGTGACGGGTCCGCCCCGCCGGATCCGCTGGGCGGAGGACCAGATGGTCGTCTCGGTCGGCCCGTACATGTTCCACAGCTCGTCGCACCGGTCCAGCAACCGGCCCGCGAGGTCGGCGGTGAGCGCCTCCCCGCCGCACAGCAGCCGGCGCACGCGTCCGGTCCAGCCGGCGTGCAGCAGCATCTCCCAGGTGGCCGGGGTGGCCTGGACGACCGTCGCGCCGGCGGCGCCGATGAGGTCGGCCAGGGCGAACCCGTCCCGGACCACGTCCTCGGACGCGATGTGGACGGTGGCGCCCCGGGTCAGCGGGAGCAGCAGTTCCAGACCCGAGATGTCGAACCCGGCGGTGGTCACCGCCAGCAGGGTGTCGTCCTCGGAGCAGCCGGGCCGCTCGGCCGTCGCGACCAGCAGGTTGACCAGGTTGCCGTGGCAGACCTCGACACCCTTGGGCTCGCCGGTGGATCCGGAGGTGTACAGGACGTACGCGAGGTCGTCGTCACGGCGGGCGACCGGGGCCACGGTCTGTGCCTCGGGCTCCAGGCCGGTCAGGGGCACGCGCACGCCGGGTGCGTCCTCGGGCAGCCGTTCGGCCAGGTGCGGATCGACGATCACGGCGACCGGTGCCGCGTCGGCGGTGATGTGGGCGAGCCGGGCCGCCGGGAACTCCGGGTCGAGGGGGACGTAGGCGGCCCCGGCGGCCTGGACCGCGAGCAGGGCCACGACCAGCGCGGCCCGGCGGGCGACGAGGACGCCCACGACGTCGCCCGGGCGCACGCCGTGCTCCGTGAGGATCCGGGTGAGGGCGTGTACCTGCCCGGCGAGTTCTCCATAGGTCAACGAGCCCGTCGCGTCGACGAGGGCGGTGCGCCCGGGGCCGCGCCGGGCGCGGGCGAGGACCAGGTCGGCGGCGGTGACGTCGCGCGGCCGTTCGGCGCGCGTGGCGTTGGCCCGTTCCACGGTGCGCCGTTCGGCAGGGGTGGCGGGATCGAGGTCCCCGAGGCGGACGGAGGGGTCGGCCGTCACCGTGTCCAGCAGCAGCCGATAGTGCTCGGCCAGCCGTTCGACGGTGGAGCGGTCGAAGCGCTCCGGGTCGTACTTGAGGTAGAGGAGCACCCCGGTGTCGCGCACGACCACCTCGACGACGAGGTCGTTCTCGCCCTCCTGGGTCAGGTCGAGCGCGTCGCGGAAGACGGTCTGCCCGGCCGCCATGTCCTGGTCTCCGCCGACTCCCTGCTGCATGTAGAAGCCGATGTCGAAGCCGGCCGCGGTGCCGGCCGTGCGGCGCAGGTCGTCGACGACGGAGGCGAAGGGGTACGCACTGTGCTCCTCGGCCTCCGCCATCCGGGCCCCGACCGCGGCCGTGAGCTCGCCGAAGCTGTGGTCGGGGTCGCAGTCCACGCGCAGGACCACCGGGTTGATCAGGTAGCCGACGGTGCGGTCGAAGCGCTGTGCGGGACGGCCGTCGGTGGGCACCATCACGCTGAGGTCGCGGTGTCCCGAGTGGCGGTGCAGCAGGGCGAGGAACGCGCCGAGCACGACGCTGAAGGACGTCAGTCCGCCCGCACGGGCGGTGTCCTGGACGGCCGCCCAGGTGGAATGCGGGAGCCGCAGCTGCACCATCTCGCCGCCGGTGTGCGAGGCGGATCCGGTGCGCCGGCGATCTGCGAGCGCGTCCAGGACCGGCCCCGTGGAGGCACCGGTCAGCCGGTCGAGCCACCAGCGCCGGTGCTCCTGCGTCTCCGGGGCGGCGAGCATGGTCCGCTGCCATTCCACGAACTCGGCGTAGGGGGCGGCGTCTTCGACCGGCGGCAGCTCACGGCCCTGGGCGAGCGCGTCGTGGCAGGCGACGATGTCGCGCAGCAGGAGGTGGCTGGAGACCCCGTCGGTGATCAGGTGGTGGAACACCAGGAGCAGCAGGGTGGCGCCGCCGGGGGCGGTGACGAGCCACATCCGGTACAGCGGGTCCTGCTCCAGGTCGAACGGGCGGCGCACCAGGTTGCGCACGCGGGTGGCGAACTCCCCGTCCGTCACGTGGCCGAGGTCCAGTCGGGTCACCTCCGGGACGCGGCCGGTAACCTCCTGTACGGGCCCGGTGGCGTCCAGGCGTACGGAGACGCCCAGTTCCGGGTGCCGGCGCACCATCGCGGCCAGTGCCTCGACGAGCCGGTCCTCCTCCACGTCCTGCCCGAGCCACAGGCCCAGCGGCAGGTTGTAGGAGACGGTCTGCGGGTCGTCGGCGTGCAGGGCCCACAGCGCTGCCTGCCCGCGGCTGAGCGGGTACGGCCCGGAAGGCGCCTTCATGACGGTGGCCGCCGGCAGGGCCGGTGCGGGGGCCGCGGCCGGTGCGGTCGTGTCGACCAGGCCCCGTACCAGCAGTTCGGCCACTTCGTCGGACAGCTTGCCGGCGGCGATCGCGGCCAGCAGTTCACGCAGGTCGGTGCTCATCGGCCCGCCCCTCCTTCGAGTACGGCCAGCGCGTCGTCCACGCGGACGGTTCCGTCGCGCAGACCGGCCAGCAGAGCGGCCACCTGGTCCGCCGCGGGTGCGGCGGCGGGGGCGGGGCCCAGCTCCTGCTCCTGCTCCTGCGTCTGCGTCTGCTCTTGTGGCACGGGCAGTGGCCCGTACGCCTCGAACACGGCTCGGGCCACCGCCCGTACCGTCTGGGCCACCCCGAACATCCGGGTGGGCACCTCCACCTGGTAGTCCGCGCCGAGGCGACGGCTCAGCCGGCGCAGGCCCAGCGAATCCACTCCCGCGTCCGACAGCGCCCGGTCCAGGGGCAGGCGTTCGGGCCGCATGCCCAAGTGGGCCGCGAGGAGCCCGCGTACGTGCGTGCGGACGGCGCCCTCGGCGTCGTCTCCGGCGGGAGTCCCGGCCCCGGCCGACCGCGCGGGCACGGGCGTCTCCACGACGGCAGGTGTCCGCGCCGGGGCCACGACGCCGGTCGCGGTCTCCGATCCGGCACGGGTATGCGGTCCGACCTCGGTGTCGGTGGCCGCATCCGCCACCGCGGTGTCCGCATCCGCCTCGACCGCGGTGTCGGCGACCAGGCCGGCTTGGGCCGCCTGGTGGGCGTCGAAGCGGGCTCCGGGCGTGAGCCAGTAGCTCTCCCGGGCGAAGGGGTAGGTGGGTGCGGGCACCCGCCGGGGCGCCGTCCCCGGCCAAAGCTCCGCCCAGTCGATCGGGGCGCCCCCGACCCACAGCCGGGCGACCTTGTCCAGTCGGCCCGCGTCCACCACGGCCCGCAGGTACCGGCTGCCCTCGGGGCCGTCCAGCAGCAGGGCGGTGGTGGCGTCGTTGCCGTCCCCCGCGAAGACGCCGGGGGCCGCTTTGCCGGCCTGCCACGCCTCCAGTGCGGCCACCAGCGCACGGGTCGAGTCGGCGACGACCGCGAGACGCTCCGGGAAGGCCTCCCGGCCGGTGCCCAGGGTGTGGGCCAGGGCCGCCGGGTCCACGTCCTGGTGGTCCGCGGCCCAACGGGCCAGGCGCATCGCGTAGTCGCGCAGCCGCTCCGGGGTCTTCGCCGACAGGACGAACAGCCGCTCCCCCGCCGCCGGAAGGACGGACGCCTCCCGGAACTCCTCCACCACCAGGTGCGCGTTGACCCCGCCGAGGCCGAAGGAGCTCACTCCCGCCCTCAGCGGTGCCTCGGCGCCGTCGGCCGTGCGGACCCGGTTCCAGGGCTCGTTCCCGGACGGCAGGAGCAGCGGGCTGCCGTCGAGACGCAGGTGCGGGTTGAGCTTCTCCAGGTGGATGTTGCCGGGGATCGAACCGTGGCGCATCGCGAGCAGGGCCTTGATCAGGCCCGTGACGCCCGCGGCCGCCTCCAGGTGGCCGGTGTTGGTCTTCACCGCGCCCAGCACCACGTGCGGCCGCCCCGGTGCCGCGCCGTGATCGGCGTACAGCTCTGCGAAGGCCGACTTCAGGCCCTCGACCTCGACGGGGTCGCCGAGTTCGGTGCCGGTGCCGTGGGTCTCCACGTAGCCGACGGTCCGCGGGTCCACACCGGCGCGGCGGTGCGCCTTGACGATGCAGGCGGCCTGCGCGTCCGGGTTCGGGGCGGTCAGCGAGTTGGTGCGGCCGCCGTGGTTGACGGCGCTGCCCCGCAGGACCGCGTGGATGACGTCGCCGTCGGCGATCGCCGCGTCGAGGCGCTTGAGCACCACCACGCCCACACCCTCGGCACGGACGATGCCGTTGGCGCGCGCGTCGAAGGTACGGCAGCGGCCGTCCGGGCTCAGCATGTCGGCCTGGCTCATGTCCACGAACAGCGTCGGCGAGGCGATGACGTTCACGCCGCCCGCCAGCGCGACCTCGCAGTCGCCGGCGCGGATCGCCTCGGCCGCCCGGTGCACGGCGACGAGCGAGGAGGAGCAGGCGGTGTCGATGGTCTCGCTGGGGCCGTGCAGGTCCAGCAGGTACGAGACCCGGTTGGACATGATCGCGTGGGCCCTGCCCACCGTGCTGTAGCCGTCGAGCGGGACGCCGAGGGCGTGCTGGAGCTCGAAGTAGTCGTAGGTGCTGCTGCCGATGAAGACGCCCGTGTCGGTGCCGGCGAGCGCGGACGGCCGGATGCCGGCGTTCTCGATCGCACTCCAGGCCGCCTCCAGCACGAGCCGGTGCTGCGGGTCCATCGCCACGGCCTCGTGGGGGGAGATGCCGAAGAACTGCGGGTCGAACAGGTCGACCCGGGGCAGGAACCCTCCCCACTTCGCCGTCGTGCGGAACTCGCCGGGGGTCGGCTCCCCGTGCAGGCGGCGCCAGTCCCAGCGGTCGGCCGGGATCTCGCCGACGAGGTCGTCGCCCGCCGTCAGGTGCGCCCAGAACGCGTCCAGGTCGTCCGAGCCGGGGAGCATTCCGGCCATGCCGACGATGGCGACGGCGACGGGGCCGCCGGTGACGGGCACCGGAGCGGCGGCGCGGACGGAGGCTGCCGGGAAGTCCTCCACGGCCACGGCCTGCCCGCGGGCCCGTGCGGGTCCGGGGGCCGGTTCGGGTCCGGGGGCCGGTTCGGCTGCCGGAGCCGGGCCGGGCGCCGGGGTGCCGTCGGATGCCGCGGTCCCGTCGGACACCGGGGCCCCGGCGGGTGCGTCGTCGCTCCAGTGCCGCGCGAGAGCCGCTCCGTGGTGCTGGAGGATCTTGCCGATCAGGTCGTCGGCGGTGGCCACGCCGAAGAACGTGGCCGGGGTCAGGTCGAGGTCCCAGCGCGCGTTCATCCGGGAGCTCAGCCTCGTGTACGTGATCGAGTCGAAGCCGAACCGGCTGAGCAGGTCGTCCGGCGCGAGTTCCCCGGGCCGGATGCCGGCCACCTCGCGCAGGACGGCCAGCATCTCGTCGGCCGCCGCGGCGCGCCAGGAAGACCCGGCCTCGGGCGTGGCCGCGGCGGCAGGCTGCTGCCGTACGTCCGCACCGGCCGCCGGAACACCGATCCGGCCGAGGAACTCGTCCGTGCCCGAGACCACTGCCACCTGAACCTCCTGTCGGCCGAGCACCCGGCTCAGCGCTTCGAATCCCGCCTCCGGCGAGAGCGGGTGGACCCCTGCCGCGGTCAGCCGGCCCAGGTGGCGCTCGGTGAGGGCGGAGCCCGACCAGGCCCCCCAGTTCACGACGCGGACGGGGTAGGGAAGCCGCGCGGCGAGCGCGCGGCCGATGGCGTCCTGGGCGGTGCACCCGGCCGCGTAGGCCGCCTGGCCGGGGTTGCCGAGGAAGGACTGCACCGAGGAGAACAACGCCAGGAAGTCCGGCCGCCGGTCGCCCAGTGCATCGGCGAGGGCCTCGGTGGTGCGGCTCTTCGCCGCCATGCCCCGCAGGAACCACTCCTCGTCCATGGCCGCCAGCGACCGGTCGCTGGGCACGGTCACCGAGTGCAGGACCCCGTGGACGACGCCCACCCGGTCGAGCACGGCGCGGATGTGACCCGGTTCCGAGGCGTCCGCCCGGTGGACCTCCACCCGGGTGCCCGAGGGGTCGAGGGCCCTGATCCGGGCCGCCCGGTCCTCGTCCGGCGCGGAACGCCCGACGAGGACGACCCGGGCGCGGTGACGCCGTACGAGCTGCTCGGCGATGTCCAGACCGACGTCGCCGGTCCCGCCGACGATCACGTACGTACCGCCCTCGCGCAGGACGGGCGCGGCCCCGGCCGTCGCGTCGACGGGCTGGAGCACCTCCCGGTACCAGCGGCCGGCCTGCAGTGCGTAGTCGCCGGGGGCGGCGACGGGGAGCGCCGTCGGGTCCTCGGGGCCGATGTCGACGGTGGCCACCCGCCAGCGCTCGCACTCGCTCCGCACCGACCGGGCGAGGCCCAGTGCCGCGGCGGACGCCGGGTCGGTCGCGGCGCGGGTCACGACGGTCAGCGCGAGTTCGCCGCCCGCTCCGGGGCGTGCCTGGAGGTGGTGGACGATCCGGAAGAGGTCGAGGACCCCGCGCTCGCCCTCGATCACGGCGTGGACCGCGACGGGGGTCGGCAGGGACTCCAGCGGCGCCGCGCCGATCCGGTGGATCTCGGCCCCCGGCAGCTCCGCGGGGCCGAGCACCCAGACCGGGCCGGTGACCGGCCCGCGCAGGGCCACGTCGGCGACGGGCTGCCGGCGCGGGGCGTAGACACCTGCCCGGACCGGGGGCGCCGACGCCGGGGCCGTGCTCACCGGGAACGGGACCGCTGCCGCGGGGGCGGCGTCCGCCTCCGGACGGGGGGTCGCCACGGGGTCGGCCCAGCACCGGCGGCGTTCGAACGGGTAGGTGGGCAGCGGGATCGAGACCCCGCCCGTCGGCCAGTCGACCGCGTCTCCGGCCACCCAGCGGTCGGCGTCCGTCCCGCCCGCGGGCCGGGCCAGCGCGGGGTGGTCCGCGCCGCCGGCGGCGGCCTTCAGGGCGGCGGCGAGCGTGGCCCGGTCGGCGGCGGTGACCGCGAGCCGCTCCGCCATGGCGTCGCGGCCGTGCTGGAGGGTGTGTGCCACGTCGGCCAGTTCCGGTGTCCGGTCCGCCGTTTCGACGGCAGCAAGCAGTGCGGCCGCGTACCGGCGCAGGGCGTGCGGGGTGCGCGCGGACAGCGGGAACACCCAGGGGCCGTGCGGCCGCCGTACCTCGGGCGCGGCTCCGGCCTCCTCCAGGACGACGTGGGCGTTGACGCCCCCGTAGCCGAAGGAGCTGACGCCCGCGCGGCGCGGCCCGGCGGCCGGCAGCGGCCAGGCCCGCGCCGAACGGAGCAACTGGAAGGGGCTGCCGTCGAGGCGCAGGTGCGGGTTCGGTTCCCGCAGTCCGGCCAGGGGCGGCTGCACGCCGTGCTCCATCGCGAGGAGCACCTTGATCACTCCGGCGGCGCCGGCAGCGGATTCCAGGTGGCCGATGTTGGCCTTGACCGCTCCGAGTGCACAGTACGGCTCGGCCGGCGGGGGCGTGCCCCGGCGGCTCAGCAGTTCGTCGAAGGCCATCCGCAGGCCGTTGATCTCCACGGGGTCGCCGAGCTCCGTGCCGGTGCCGTGCGTCTCGAGGTAGCCCAGGGTGGCCGGGTCGGTTCCGGCACGCTCGTGGGCCCGTACGATCATCGCCGCCTGGGCGGCCGGGTTGGGCGCGGTCAGGGACCGGGCCCGGCCCCCGTGGTTGACGGCGCTGCCGCGCAGCCAGGCCCGGACCTGCCGGCCCTCGGCCCGCTCGGCGCGGGCCAGCACCACGAAGCCGTAGCCCTCGCCGCGTACGAAGCCGTCCGCGCCGGCGTCGAAGGTCCGGCACCGTCCGGTCGGGCTCAGCATGCCTGTGCTGCTGAGGAGGACGTGGTTGTACGGGGACAGCACCAGGTTGACCCCGCCGGCTACCGCGATGTCGCATTCGCCCGAGCGGATGGACTCGGCGGCCCGGTGGATGGCGACCAGGGAGCTGGAGCAGCCGGTGTTGACCGGTTCGCTCGGCCCGTGCAGGTCGAGCTGGTAGGAGACCCGGTTGACCAGGATGGAGTGCGCGGTGGCGGTGGCGGCGTGCGCGTCGACCGCCAGGCCGGCGGTCTTGCGGATCTCGTCGTAGTCGCTCGATCCCGCCCCGACGAACAGTCCGACGTCGGCTCCCGCGAGGCTGCCCGGCGCCAGGCCGGCGTCCTCCAGGGCCGTCCAGACCCCTTCCAGCACCAATCGCTGCTGGGGGTCCATACCCTCGGCCTCGTGCGGGGAGATGCCGAAAAAGAGGGGGTCGAAGCGGTCGACGTCGTGGATGAAACCGCCGTGGCTCGCGTGTACGCCCTCCGGGAGCGCGTGGCGGTCCCAGCGTTCCGCGGGGACGTCGGTGACCAGGTCGTCCCCGTCCACCAGGTGGTCCCAGAACTCGCCGAGGTCGGCGCTGCCGGGCATCCGTCCGCTCATGCCGATGACGGCTATCGCCTCCGGGTCGACGGGGCGCGCGGCCGAACCCGTGGCGGGCCGGTCCTCGGGGGCACGGGCCGCGGGCGGCTGCGCGGCGGGGAACGCGGTGGCGGGCAGCGCCGTGCGGTGGTCGCGTGCGAGACGGTGGGCGAGGGCCCGCAGGGTGGGGGTCTCGTAGAAGAGCGCGGGCGTCACGTCCAGGTCGAGGACCTCGTTGAGCCGGCTGGCGAGGAGGTTGTAACTGACCGAGTCGAAACCGTAGTCCCCGATCTGCCGGTCGAGGTCGAGTTCGCCGACGGGGATGCCGGAGGCGTCCGAGGTCAGGTCCAGCAGCGTGTCGGTGAAGGCGGCCGTGGCGGCCCCTGTGGCCTGTCCGGTTCCTGTGACCTGGGTGGATCCGGTGGCCGGAGTGGTCCCCGTCGCCCCAGTGCCGGCGGGTGCGGTGGCGACGGCCGCCGCCCTGGCCACCAGGACGTGCTGGAAGTTGCGGGTGGTGCGGGCGGGGTCCGGGGAGGCCGTCACCGCCTCGTAGCCGGCCTCGCCGAGCACTCCGGTCCAGCCGGGAACGTCCAGCAGCGGGGAACCCGGCAGGCGCAGGCCGGTGTCACCGTGGGCCCACCAGCCGTCGAACAGCCCGTAGGTGAGCGTGCCGGACAGGGTGACCGTCGTCAGCTCGTTGAGCAGCAGTTCGCCCCCGCTGCGCAGGACCCTCCGCAGGTGGCGCAGGGCACGGCCGACGTCCGAGGTGGCGTGCAGGACGTTGGCGCCGACCACGAGGTCGAAGCCGCCCTCGTCGAAACCCTGGACGACGGGGTCGGTGTCCAGGTCGAGGCGCTTGAACCGCAGGAAGGGGTACCGGGCGCCGAACTCCTGCCTGCCGTGGGCGAGGAAGGTCACCGACAGGTCGGTGTACCAGTACTCGAGCCGGCCGCCGTACGGGGCGAGGGCGCGCAGGAGTCCGGCGGAGGTGCCGCCGGTGCCCGATCCGACCTCCAGGATGCGGACGGTGGCGTCGGCGGGCAGGCCGGCGAGGCGTTCCTGCACATGCGCGACGAGGCGGTGGGTGAGCAGGTCGTTGTAGAGGTCGCTGATGGGATTCCCGCGGTACACGCGTTCCATGAGCGAGGTGCCGGAGGAGGGGAACAGGAGGTCGGTGGCGAGGAGTTCGCCCCGGAGCAGCTCCGGGTAGCGCTCCAGGCACAGGGCCAGCAGCCGTACGAAGACGGCGGACTCGGGGTGCGCGTCGGCGAGGGCGGCGAGCTGCCCGAGGTGTCCGCCCGCACGGGCGCCGGCCAAGGCGTCCGGGGCCGGGCGCAGCCGCCCGGCGTCGGAGGTGAGAAGGCCGTCGCCCACGAGTGCGTCGAGCACGGTGCGCAGGAGGCGTTCGTACCGGGGGGTGACACCCACCCGGCGCAGGACCTCGTCCGCGTCGGGGTCGGGCCCGTGCCAGGTTCCCAGGTCGTCGAGCAGGGCGAGCAGGGCCACGCCCGCGATGCGGGTCATCTGTCGGTCGAGCGCGTGGAAGTCCTCCACCACGCGCAGGTCGGCGGCGTTCGGCCGCCCGCTGGTGGGCGTCACGTCGGTGCTCTCCGTTTTCCTGTTCGCTGCCATGCGCTCGCGCAGGGCCTCGGTGCCGGGCACGACGACGCTCTGGGGCGCCGGCCGCCGGAGCGTCTCGACGAGCGCGGCGAAGCCCGCCCGGGGAGTGATGGACCGGAAGCCGGCCGCGGTCAGGCGGTCCCGGTGGGTGTCGTCGGCCACTGCCCCGACGGTGCCCCAGAAGCCCCAGTCGACGGCGCGCACCGGGTAGGGCAGGCGGGCGTCGAGCGCGTGGGCGTAGGCGTCGAGGAAGGTGGAGCCGGCGGCGTAGTTGGCCAGGCCGGGGTCGCCGAGGAAGGACTGGGCGGAGGAGAAGAACACCAGGAAGTCCGGGTTCCGTCCGCGCAGGGCGTCGGCCAGGGCCGCGGCGACGCCGGACTTGGCCGCCAGACTCTGCGCGAGGTCCGTGTCCGTGAGGTCGCGCACCAGTCGGTCGCGCCGCACCAGCGCCGCGTGGACGACGCCGTGCACCGGGCCCGCCTCGTCGAATACGGCCGCCAGCCTGCCCGGGTCGGTGGCATCGGCGCGGGCGTAGCGGATCCGGTCCCCGAAGCCGGGGTCGGCGAGCTCGCTGCGGCCGACGAGCACCACGTGGGCGTCCCAGTCCTCGACGAGGCGGCGGGCGATGGCCAGGCCGATGCCCCGGACGCCTCCGACGATCACGTACGTGCCGCCCCGGCGCAGCGGGACGGGCCCGTCGGCGGCCGGGGCGGGCCGCAGGACCTGGGCGTGGCGGACGGTTCCGGTGTACGCGACGCGCGTTCCCCGGGGCGCGGGCGCCAGGAGCGCGGCGGACGCGTGGGCGGGATCGAGGTCGACGCAGGCGACGGACCAGCCCCGGTGCTCGTTCTCCATGACCCGGGCGAAGCCGGTGATCCCGGCGGCGTAGGGGTCGGTGACGGAGCGGCCGGGCGGGGCGGCGGCGCCGGTGGTGACGATCACCCAGTCGAGGGTGTGCTCGCGGCACCAGGCCCGGGCGTACGGGGCGAGGGCCTTGACGCCCGCGGCCTCGGCGCGCGCGACCCGCCCGGTCTCGTCCGCGAGAGGGCCGGTGGTGTCGGTGGGCCCGGTCAGGACGTAGACCAGACGGGGTGTCACCCGGAGCGGTGTGCCCAGTTCGGCCAAGACGGCGCCCTCGTGACGGGCGGCCAGCTCGCGGGCCAGGCCCGCCCGGGCGGGGGCGTGGAGCACCACGACGGCGCCGTCCGGCGTCGGCGTAGCGGTGGGCGCCGGGACGGCCTCCCAGGTGGGGACGTCCAGTGGAAGCGTCTCGACGCGGGGCTCGGCGGCCCCGGCGGACGCAAGGGCCGCCGACCGCGGGGCCGGTACGTCGACCCAGCACCGCACACGCGCGAACGGGTACTGCGGGAGCTCGACCTTGCGCGGCTGCCGGTCGCGGTGCAGGGCGCGCCAGTCGGGTGCGGCGCCGTCCGCCCAGCTGCGCGCCCAGGCGGACGGGTCGGCCGGAAGCGGGCCGGCCGCAAGCGGGTCTCCGGCGGGGCGCTGCCCGGTGACGGTGCCCCGGTGGAGGCCGGGCGCGGGCGCACCGGCGAGGAAGGCGTGGAGGGCGGTACGGAGTCCGGCCGTGTCGGAGGCGACCACGGCGAGCCGCTCCTCCAGCGGTTCCCGGCCGATCTGCGTCGTGTACGCGATGTCGGCCAGCGCCGCCTCCCGTCCGGCGCCCGCCGAGACGGCCCCGGCGAGACCGGCGAGGGTGGAACGGGCGTCGACGTGCGGGGCCCGTCCCGGGAACCGGTCGGCGAGGACCCGTGCGAGCCTGCGCAGGTCGGCGACGTCCAGGCCGAGTTCGTCGAGCTCGGCCTCCGGGTCGGCGCCGGCAAGGCCGACCGCTTCGGCTACGGCGGCCACCTCGTCGAGCGGGTCGCCCGCCGTCGGCTCCGCGTACCGCTCGGCGAGCTCGCGCAGCGCCTGCGGGGTGCGGGCGGAGAGCAGCACCACCTGCGGTCCGCGGGTGGTGGCGCCCTCGGTGGCCGGCGTCTGCTGCTGGAACTCCTCGACGATGACGTGGGCATTGGAACCGCCGGCTCCGAACGCGCTGATTCCGGCGCGGCGCGGGCCACCGCCGGCTCCGGCGGGCCACGGCTCGCACTGGCGCTGGACGCGCAGGCCCGCGGAGTCCCAGTCGATGCTCGTGTTGGCCGGGTCGGCGTGCAGGGAGGGGACCAGGGTGCGGTGGCGCAGCTGGAGGAGGATCTTGGTCAGCCCGGCGATGCCCGCGGCCGACTCCAGGTGGCCGATGCCCGACTTCACCGATCCGAGCCGGCTCCGCGCGTCGCCGTAGGCCTGGGAGAGGGCTGTGATCTCGATGGGGTCGCCGAGGGAGGTGCCCGTGCCGTGCGCCTCGATGTAGCCGACGGAGGCGGGATCCACGCCCGCCTTGCCGAGGGCCCGGCGCACCACGTCGGCCTGCGCGGCGGGGTTCGGTACGAAGAAGCCTCCGGCGCGCCCGCCGTGGTTGACGGCGCTGCCCTTGATCACCGCGAGGACCCGGTCGCCGTCCTCCAGGGCGCGGGCGAGCGGCTTGAGCACGACGACCCCGACGCCTTCGCCGGGTACGTAGCCGTCCCCGCCCGCGCCGAAGGCGCGGCACCGGCCGTCGGAGGAGACGAAGCCGACCTGGCTCAGGTGCAGGTACTTGTACGGGTGGACGATCAGGTTCACACCGCCCGCCAACGCCAGCTCGCTGTCCCCGGAGCGCAGGCTCTCACAGGCGAGGTGCAGCGCGGTCAGGGACGAGGAGCACATGGTGTCCAGGGCCAGGCTGGGGCCGCGCAGGTCGAGGAACGCGGAGACGCGGTTGGCCACGGCGGAGGAGAAGGACGTCGGCAGTACGGGCAGCCGGTCCTCGGCGCCCAGGCCGAGCATCTGGTACTGGTTGAACATCACTCCGGCGAAGACGCCCACCATGCGGCCGGCCACGTCGGCGCGGGTGAGCCCCGCGGACTCCAGGGCGTGCCAGGAGGTCTGGAGGAACAGCCGCTCCTGCGGGTCCATCCCCGCGGCCTCGCGCGGGGTGATCCGGAAGAAGCCGGGGTCGAACTCGTCGATGCCCTCCAGGAATCCGCCCCACTTGCTGTACGAGTGGCCGGGTGCGCGGTCGGGCCGGTAGAACCCGTCCGAGGTCCAGCGGTCCGCCGGGATCTCGGTGACGCAGTCCCGCCCGGCGCTGAGGTTGCTCCAGAACCGGTCGAGGTCCTCGGCCATGGGGTAGCGGCCGGCGACGCCGATCACCGCCACGTCCCGGTCGTCGGCCTCCGGTGTGCCGTGGTTCTCCCCGGGCCGGGGGGTCGCTGTGAGGGTGGGGCCGGTGGAGACGGCGTCGGCGGGGGTGAGGCCCAGGGCTTCGCGGGCCCGTTCCGGATCGCCGTGGAGCACGACCAGCTCGGTGCCGGACAGGGCGAGGGCCCGCTCGAACACGTCCAGGCCCGCCGTGGTCGGCAGCGGGGCCTGGCCCTGCCGGGCGAACAGGGCTTCGGCGGCGGCGTCCGTGCGCATGCCGCCGTCGGCCCACAGCGGCCAGGCGAAGGAGAGCAGGCCGCGGTCGCGGGCGTAGGCGTCCAGGAACGCGTTCGCGGCCGCGTAGTCGCTCTGCCCCGCGTTGCCCGCGACGCCGGTCACCGAGGAGAAGAGGGCGAAGAAGTCGAGGTCCAGGTGGCGGGTCGCCTCGTCCAGCAGCACGGCTCCGCGCACCTTGGGGGCGAGGACCGCTGCGAGGTCCGTGGCGGGCTTGGTGGTGAACAGGCCGTCGCGCAGGACGCCGGCCGCGTGAACGACACCGTCCAGCCGGCCGTGCCGTTCGAGAATGCCGCTGATGAGGGCGTCGACCTCGGCGGGCACCGTGATGTCGGCGCGGACGTAGGAGTGGTCCGGTCCCGGGCGCGGTGTGCGACCCACGAGAACGGCCGTGGCTCCGCGCGTGGTCATCCGGGCGGCGAGTTCTCGGCCGATGCCGCCGGCGCCGCCGGTGATCAGGTAGACGCCGCCGGGCCGGAGGGGGACCTCCGGGGCGGCGGCGGGGTCGGCGTCGCGGTAGCGGCGGACGTGGCGGCCGCCTGGGGTGTGCCGTACCCAGGTCTCCCCGTGGTCCGCGAGCTCCGCGAGCAGGGCGTCCGGGTCGGCGGGGCCCTCGCACTCGACGGCGGTGATCGCGAGGCGCGGCTGCTCCAGGCGTACCGTGCGGGCCAGTCCGGCCACGGCGGCGGCGACGGGGGGCGGGCCCACGTGCACGACGGGGACCGGGCGGTCGGCGAGGACCTGGGCCAGGGCGAGCACCTCACCGCAGGCGGACCGTACGGCCCCGGGGAGGTCGGCGGTGTCCCGGTTCGCGACGTGCAGGACCGCTTCGGGTGCCGTGCCGAGCCCGGCGAGGTCGGCGAGGAGCAGCCTCAGGTCCCCGGCCTCGGCGGGGCGCAGCTCGTAGGTGTCGGGGGCGACCCGGCGGAAGGCGGGACCGCGCCGAACGGTGATCTGGTCGGTCCGTACCCGCTGGTCGCCGATGACCAGGAGAGGGGCGGCGACCGAGGCGAGGGGGCGCGGCGACGCCTGCCACAGGCCGGTCAGGCAGTGGGTCCGGGCAGGGGTGTCCGCCGCCGGGGCGGCGGGGGCGGGGCGGGCGGCCCGTTCGGCGGGCAGCAGTCCGGCGAGGTGAGCGGCGACCGCGTCGACGGTCGGGTATTCGAACAGCAGGGTCGGGTAGAGCGCGATGTCCCAGTGCTCCTCGAACAGCCGCACCAGCGTGAGGAGCTGGGAGGAGTCCAGACCGAGGTCGTAGAAGCCCCGGTCGCCCTCCACCACCAGTGCGGGGTCGGCGACCGCCCGGCGGACCAACTCGACCACCTCGGCCCGGATGTCCACCGGTCCGCCGTCGGCGCGAACCGGGTCGGCGGGGCCTTCCGGTTGCGCGGGAACGGCCGGGGCCGCGGCGCGCGGGGCCGGCTCCGTCCGCTCGGCGGCGAGCCGGGTGATCGCCGCGGCGGAGCGGACGCGTTTGAAGGTCAGGTCCGTGAACCGGGCGGCGAGCGTGCCCGCTCCGTCGCGCAGTTCGATGTCGGCCTTCACCACGTCGTCTCCGGCACCCGCCCCCGCCGGGTGCATGCGCAGGTCGACGGTGCAGGCGTCGCCGAGGGTGCGGGCGGCGCGGAAGGAGCCGATGTGCAGGGGGATGAGGGGGCGTCCGTCCGCGTCCGCCCCGTCGAAGGCAAGCGCGTACGACTGCATGGTCGAGCCGTCGAGCAGGGCGGGGTGCAGCAGGAAGTCCCCCACCGTGCTCCGCGCCTCGTCACCGAGCGTGATGTCGGCACGCACCCGGTCCGCCGTGGCCCGCAGGGTTCCCGCGCAGCGCATGAACGCCCGGTGCTCGATGCCGGCCGACCGGCCGGTGGCGTAGACCTCGCCGACGTCGCGCGGGGTTGCGGACGGTTGAGGTCCGGGGGCGCCGGTGAGCGGGGGCAGGTCGGTGCGCAGGGTGGCCTGGAGGTGGGTGGTCACGCTGTCGTCGACGGGCAGCCCGTCGCGGATCCGGCGGCTGGTCGCCGTCACCCGGAAGACGGCGCCGTCGGGTGCGACGTCGACGGTCAGCTCACGGTCGAACGAGTCCGTGGTGACCACCGGCTCGACGAACAGCACATCGCTCAACTCGGTGCGGTCCAGGGGAACGTCGCGGGCGGCGAGCAGCCGGTAGACGATGTCGAGGAAGGTGACACCCGGCAGGGTTCGCACCCCGTGCACCCGGTGGTCGTCGACGATCGGGTTGTCCCGCTTCAGGTGCAGGGCACAACGAACGGACCTTCGGTCCACGTGTTCTCTCCTGGTGGTCGGCGATGCGGGGGCGTGATCGGGCCCGGCCGCGCCGGGTTACGGGAAGGTCAGGTCGAGCCGGGCCGAGCGGACCGGCGCAGCGGTCGGTCCGGGCGCGGCGGGCAGCCGCCAGAATCTGCTGCGCCGGTAGGCGGGCTTGGGCAGCGCCGGCCGTCCGGGTTCCCCGGGGGTGCCGGGGCCCAGCAGGACGTGGGCGTTGGTGCCTCCGAAGCCGAAGGCGCTGACGCCCACCCGGCTTCCGGCCGGCAGGTCCGTGACCCGGGTGACGGGAAAGAAGGGGGAGTCGGCGAACGCGAAGCGAGGGTTCGGCCGGTCGCAGTGCAGCGTGGGCACGAGCCGGCCGTGCCGCAGGATCTGTACCCCCTTGATGAATCCGGCGACGCCCGCGGCGCTGAGCAGGTGTCCCATCGAGCTCTTGACGCTGCCGATGCCGCAGTAGCCTCGGTCCTCGGTGTAGGTCCGGTGCACGGCGGTCAGGGCCTGGAGCTCGATCGGATCGCCGATCATCGTGCCGGTGCCGTGGGCCTCGACGTAGCCGACGGTGCGGGCGTCCGCCCCGGCGCGCGACAATACGTCGGAGATCAAAGCGCGTTGGGCGCGGCCGCTCGGCGTGGTGTGCCCCATGGTCCGGCCGTCGTTGTTGACGCCCGAGGACTCGATCACGGCCAGCACCCGGTCCCCGTCGCGCAGGGCGTCGTCGAGGCGCTTGAGCAGCACCATCCCGGCGCCCTCACCCGGCACGAGGCCGTCGGCGGATTCGTCGAAGGTACGGCAACGGCCGGTGGGCGACAGCGCCTTGCCGGCGCTGAGCATGAGGTAGGGCTCCTCGTCGAACAGCAGGTCCACCCCTCCGGCCAGGGCCATCGACGACTCTCCCGCCGCCAGGCTCCGGGCGGCCAGGTGAATGGTCACCAGCGACGAGGAACACGCGCTGTCGACCACGAGGTTCGGCCCCGTCAGGTCCAGGAAGTGTGAGATGTGGGCGGCGACGAAGTTCTGGTTGACGCCGGCGATGTAGGGCCGCTCAGGGGGTTGCAGGTGCGCGCGGTGGTTGCCCGTGCGCGTGCCGACGAAGACGCCGACCGCCCCTCCCCGTACCTCGTCCTCGCGGTAACCGGCGTCCCGCAGGCATTCCACGGACACCTCCAGAGCCTTGCGCGCCAGCGGGTCCAGGTGACGTGCCGCCTCGGCATCGAAGCCGAAGAACTCCGGGTCGAACAGGGCGGCGTCGTCCAGGAATCCGCCCCATTTGCTCTGGCTGCGTCCCGGTCCGCCGTCCGGGCTGTAGAAGGAGGCCACGTCCCAGCGGTCGGCCGGCACCTCGGTGACGAGGTCGCGGCCCGCCAGCAGTGCCTCCCAGAACTGCGCCGGGTCGGCTGCGCCCGGCAGGCGGCAGCCCATCCCGATCACGGCGATGGGCGTCGGCGGCCCGTCCGGGGACGGGGTCCGGGGCTGCGTCCGCGCCCGGGGCCCGGCCTGGGCCGGGGACGGCTGCGTCGGCGCCGCCGGGACGGGCGGCCCGGCGTGCTCGGGTACGAGGTCCGCAGGGGGTGCGCCGAGCGCGGCGGCGAGGCCGCCGAGCGTCGGGTGCTCCTGGAGGAGGCTCGGATCGACCGGGTGGCCGAGGATTTCCTCGAGGTCGCGCACCAGTTCGGCCATGAGCAGCGAGTCCACGCCGATGTCACCGAGCAGCGTGTCGGTACCCAGCAGGCCGGGGTCGACCTTGGTGGTGCGGGCCACGACGGCGTACAGCCAGTCCGGCGCCGCCGCCGTGGCGGACTCCCCGTACGGTGCGGTCGCGGCCGGTGTGGTCGCGGTCCGTACTGCAGGGGCCTGCGCGGTCCCGGCCGACAGCGCCGGGCCCGCAACGACGGTGCCCGGACCGGCGACGGCCTCGGCGGAGGTCTGCCTGGGGCGCGGCTGCGCGGTGCGCCGCGGTGCCAGGAACAGCTCGTCGGCGGCCACGGCGGCGCGCTCCACCCGGCAGGGCAGGGACACGGGGTCGCCGGGCACCCGCAGGGCGAGGTCGAGCAGTTCCAGGGCGTCGTCGGCAGCGAGGTCGGGGATGCCGAGCCCGCCGCTCGCGCTCGTACGCTCCAGCCCCATGCCCACGCCCCGCCACAGGGGCCAGCGCAGGGCGCGCACCACGCACCCGGAGGCACCGGTGTCGTGGGCGGCGGCGAAGTCGTCGAGCACGCCGTTCGCCGCCGCGTAGTCCAGGTGGCCCGCGGCGAGGGACGGCAGCGCTCCGGCCACGGAGGAGAACAGCACCATGAGCCGGGGCGGTGTGGCCCCGAAGGCCGACCACAGCACCTGCAGCCCGTCGGTCTTGGGCCCCAGCACCTTGGAGATCTCCTCGGGCGTACGGGACAGGAAGGACGTGGGCGGGTCCATCACCCCCGCGCAGTGGAAGACGGCGTCGATCCCGCCGGCCTGCTTCCTGACCCGGCCGATCAGCCGGCGCAGGGAGGCGACGTCCTCCAGGGCGTCGGTCCGTACGGTCAGCGTCACCCCGCGCTCGACGAGGGCGAGCAGCGCGGTGAGGCGGGCGCGCAGTGCAGGGTCCGTCGCGGGTGCGGCGACGAGGGCGGCCCACTGGTTGCGGACCGGCACGCGGGAACGGCCGATGAGCACGATGTGGCGGGCTCCCCGGTCGGCCAGGTGGGCGGCGAGGCGCAGGCCGATGCCGCCGAGGCCGCCGGTGATGAGCACGGCGCCGCGATCCACGCCGGCGAGCAG
Organism: Streptomyces sp. CB00455; assembly: GCF_001905445.1. Classification (GTDB taxonomy): domain Bacteria; phylum Actinomycetota; class Actinomycetes; order Streptomycetales; family Streptomycetaceae; genus Streptomyces. Next base: position 112,047 of record NZ_LIVQ01000008.1, read on the forward strand.
GTCCTCGGCGGCCCGTGCCGGGGCGAAGGCGGCCACGGGCCGGCGGCGGCGCGTGCCCTCGTACCGGATCTCCGTCTCCCGGTCGACGGCAGCGGTCTCGATGCGGACGGCGGCGGCGAGTTCGGCGGCGTCGCCGTCGACGCGGACGGTGCGGCCGTGCAGGGCCTGGAACTCGCCGGGCAGGGATCGGTAGAAGCCGGCGAGCGCGGAGCGTTCGGCGCCGCTGACGTGTACGCAGTGCAGCCCGACGCGGGGGTTCGAGGTGAGCGTCCGCTGCAGCAGCGCGATGCGCTCGGTGACGAGGGTGCCGGGGGCGGACCAGTCGACGAGGTCGACGATCCCGCCGAGGCCGGCCAGATCGGGTAAGGCACCCCCGGGGACGTGCACGACGGCGCGTTCCCCGAGCACCGTGCGGGCCAGTTCCGGGTCGGTGGTGACCACCAGCAGCCGGCCGGTGTCGCCGGTGGCCGGCGCGGGTGCGTCCGCCCACTCGGTGGTGAGGAGTTCCGCGCCCGCGACGGGTGCCACCCAGTGCTGGTCGCGGCTGAAGGGGTAGGTCGGCAGGGATACGGGCGGTGCGTCGGGGACCGTCCAGGCCGGTCCCGCTCCTTCGGACTGCCCGTTCAGGGGTGCGTTCGGCGGGTCGTCGAGTACCGAGGCGAGCCGGGCGGCGAGTTCGCCGAGGTCCGACGCCTCGACGGCGACGCGGTACGGCAGTGCCGTGCGCCCGGTGCACAGGGTCCGCGCGATGGACGCGAGGGGCGGGGCGTCCGGTGAGCGGACCGCCTCCAGCAGCCGGGCCACGGCCTCCCGCAAGGCCTGCGGGGTCCGGGCGGAGACGGGCACGACCACCGGAGCGGCCGTGGCGGGGGCCGCCGCAGCGCGGGGGCCTTCCTCCAGGACCACGTGGGCGTTGGTGCCGCCCATCCCGAAGGAGCTGACTCCGGCCCTCAGCGGGCCGCCGCCCACGGGCGACTCCCATGCGCTGCGGTCACGTTGGAGTCGCAGCGGCGTACCGTCGATCCTGATCATCCGGTTCGGGCGGTTCAGGTTGCGCGCGGCCGGCAGCGTACGGTGCCGCATGGCCAGGATCACCTTGACCATGCCGGCGATTCCGGCAGCCGCCTCCAGGTGGCCGATGCTCGTCTTGACCGACCCGACCGCGCAGTGCGGGGCGGCGGGCCGAGCGTGGCCCCACTGCGCGTAGAGCCGCTCGAACGCGGCGACCATGCCGGAGACTTCGATCGGGTCCCCCAGGCGCGTGCCGGTGCCGTGCGCCTCGATGTAGCCGACGGTGCGCGGGTCGACGCCCGCCTCGTTGTAGGCGGCGACGAGCAGGTCGGCCTGCGCGTCCGGGTTGGGGGCGGTGAAGGACCGGGCCTGCCCGCCGTGGTTGACGGCCGCGCCGCGGATCACCGCGTGTACGCGGTCGCCGTCGGCCAGTGCCCGGTCCAGCGGCTTGAGCAGCAGGGCGGCGACGCCCTCGCCCCGGACGTATCCGTCCGCGTCCTCGTCGAAGGTATGGCAGCGGCCGCGCGGACTCAGTACGCCGGTGCGCTGGTAGGCGTGTTGCCGGGCGGGGTCGCACAGGATGTTGACGCCGCCCGCGAACGCCTGGTCGCAGGCTCCGGCGCGCAGCGCGGCGACGGCCTGTGCGACGGCGACCAGGGACGAGGAGCACAGGGTGTCCACGGCGACGCTGGGCCCGCGCAGGCCGAGGGCGTACGAGACGCGGTTGGCCACCAGGGAGGGTGAGACCGCGACACTCAGGTGCGGCTCGTCCCGCCCGGCATGCCGGGCGATCAGCCCGGCGTAGTCGCAGTGGCACACGCCCGCGTAGACGCCGGTTCGGCTGCCGGCGAGCGAGACCGGATCGCATCCGGCGTCCTCGGCGGTCGCCCACACGGTCTCCAGCATCAGCCGCTGCTGGGGGTCCATCAAGGCGGCTTCACGGGGGCTGATGGAGAAGAACTCGTGGTCGAAGCCGCGTATGTCGTCGAGCAGGGCCGCCTTGCCGATCAGACCGGGATGGTCGGCGGCGTTCCAGCGGTCCGCGGGAACGTCGCGGACGGCGTCCTCGTCGCGGCCGAGGAGGTCCCACAGTTCGGACACGCTCCCCGCGCCGGGGAACCGGCCGGCCATGCCGATCACGGCGATGGGCATGGCGGTGCCACTAGCCGACGGCGGTACGGCCGCCGGAGCCGCCGACGGCACGGCCGCGGCCGGGTCCGGGCGTTCACCGCGCAGGACGCGGGCCATGGCGGTGACCGTGAACGCCTGGAACAGGGTGCTGGGGTCGATCTCGCAGCCGATCTCGTCCTCGGCGCGTACGGCGGCCTCCGACAGGGCGAGGCTGTCCAGTCCGCGCGGGCGCAGGTCGTCGTCCGCGGTCAGCGAGCCGACGGGCTCCCCGAGCACGGTCTCCAGCAGCGCCAGGAGCCGACTTTCGAGGTCTTCGGGCAGAGAGGCGCGCGGCGACTGGGAAGGAGTGGCGGCAGGAGCAGGAGGGGCGGAGCCGGTCGCGACCGGGGCCGCCCCGTCGCCCGGGAGGGCCGTGAAGGCCTCGGGACGGACGAGCCGCTTGACCGTCTCCAGGCGGGCGAGCGTCCGGCCGTCGCGTTCCCGCAGGAGGGAGGAGGTGAGGACCACCCGGTCCTCCGACTCCCGCCGACACCCGTCCAGGCGGTAGCGCACGGCGTCGGCCAGGCCGCAGTTGCCGAGATAGACGATGTCCCGGCTGACGGTGACGGCGTCGACGGCCCACTCGCCGCCGGGCACCACCGACCGTACGTACTTGCGCTCGCCGCGGTCGTTGATGTGCGGGTACGAGGCGAAGTAGAGCAGGCCCGCCGCGTTCACGTCCGCGAAAGGGTTCAGTTCGTACGTGTCGGTGTAGAGGCCGGTGGCGCCGTCGGGCTCCAGTCGGGTCAGGGCCCGGAACTCGCCCTGGAAATCATGGTGTTCCTCGCTCGCGTCGGCCACGGGACCGCGGCCTGCGTGCCGCGGGGTGCCGGGGACGAGCCAGTTGCCGGGGCCCCTGCGGACGAATGAGGTCAGGAGCCGGACGTCGACCGACGTCGTGGGCGTGGCGAAGCGGATGTCGCTGACGAAGGCGTGCTCGTCGAGTCGGGCGAGCGTGCCGGACAGTTCTCCCTCGTCGTGCTCGGTGAAGAAGCGGAGGGAGTCGGCCGCGGTGAGCCGGGCGCGGGTGAAGGCGGGCAGCAGTCGTTCCCCGCCGGCGTCGGCGAGTTCGGCGACCGGGAGGCCGAAGTGCCCGCCGATCAACGACCAGTGGAGGTCACCGGCTTCGCGTAACAGCCAGTTCTCGGAGAGGCCGCCGACGGCGAGTGCGGGAAGGCCGAGGACGATCCGGCGGGTCAGCATATGGGCACGCGCCCGGCCGAAGCACGCTCGGCGGCCGCTGCGGGACGGCGTGCGCCCCGACTTGGATGCGACCACGACTGATGACAGCGCTTAATCATCCACATCCCCCGATGCATTTCCGTGAAGACCCTGTTTAGCACACCGACCCACGAAGTAGTTGACCATTGAAGTTATTCCTGCAGGGCCTTGTGTAGCACAGTAACGGCCGAGGTGGTTGACCATTGAAACTATCCTCGGCCAGACCCCCGGCCCCGTCGCGGGAATTCGGAAACCGACGAGAATGCATCGTGGATGATCATGTCTGGTTACGCAAGCCGAGGGGGCCGCTCGTGTCAGGAATTCCAGAGCCGGATCTCGGCATCCACCATCCAGTACGGAAACCAGGGCCGACCTGGCCGTACCGCACGAACCCCCGGCCCCGCACGGGGTCGGGGCCCGGTCCGGGCCCCGACCCCGCCGGGCCCGGCCTACTCGTCGGTACGCTGCCGGACGTCGTGATCGTGGAGCTGTTCGCCGACCCGCCGGACATCTACCTCTACCCGGAGGAGGCGGACCGGGTGAAGCGGGCGGTCGACAAGCGCCGGCGAGAATTCGCCACCGTCAGGCTGTGCGCCCGCACGGCATTGGCCCGGCTCGGGATGCCGCCCGGCCCGATCCTCCCTGGCCCCGCCGGGGCGCCCGCCTGGCCCGAGGGCGTCGCGGGCAGCATGACCCACTGCCCCGGCTACCGGGCGGCAGCGGTCGCCAGGACCGCGTCGGTCGCCGCCGTCGGGATCGACGCCGAACCGAACTCCGGGCTGCCCAGGGGCGTCGAGCGGATGGTGGCCTCGCCCGGGGAGCGGCGCACGCTGGACCGCCTCACCCTGTCCCACCCGGCCGTGGCCTGGGACAGGCTGCTGTTCAGCGCGAAGGAGAGCACGTACAAGACCTGCTTCCCGCTCATGGGTCAGCTGCTGGATTTCAGCGACTGCACCATCACCCCCGATCCGGAGCGGGGCACCTTCATCAGCTCGCTGCACGTTCCGGGCCCGGTGGTCGGCGGGCGCCGGGTGAACACCTTCACCGGGCACTGGCGAACCGTCGTCCGGGAAGGCGTCGAGTACGTGGCGACGGGGATCGTCGTACCGGCCGCACCCGCATCCGCGGCGTCCGGTAACCGATGACGGCAAGCCGGATTCCGGCCACCTCGGATGGGTGGCCGAAATACACGAGAGCCGAGCACATTCCGTCGGCGGGCTGCGTAGGAATTCAGCCAAAAAAAACTCATCGAGCCCCGCGCGGGGGCCCCGCACGGGGCTGCCGGAGCAATGGCCGGAACTCGATCACATCGTTGGAGGGCCCATCGTGCCCCAGTAGGGTGATCGACATGCTGCAAGAAGTAAAAGGAACGCAATATTTGACGGCCCTGCGCGAGGGCGGTTCGCTTCCCGGTATCGTCGAGGCCGATAATGACGGTACTTATGTCGTGAAGTTCCGGGGAGCCGGCCAGGGAAGCGCGGCCCTCGTCGCCGAGATCGTGGTCGGCGAGCTCGGCCGGCACCTGGGCATCCGGGTCCCCGACCTGGTCCTCCTCGACGTGGACGTCGAACTGGCCCGCCGCGAGCCGGACCAGGAGGTGCAACAGCTCCTCCAGGCCAGTACCGGCCCCAATCTGGCCATGGACTTCCTGCCCGGCTCGGTCGGCTACGACGGAATCGCCTGGCGGGCGCCGGCGGAGGAGGCCGCCCGCATCTACTGGCTGGACGCCCTGACGGCCAATGTCGACCGCACCTGGTCCAACCCCAACCTCCTCATCTGGCACCGCCAGTTGTGGGCGATCGACCACGGTGCGGCGCTGATCTTCCAGCACTCGTGGCCGTCGGTGGAGGGCTGGGCCGACCGGGACTACGGATTGGGCTCCCACGTCCTGTCCGAGCGGGTCTCCACGCTGGCGCCCCCGGTCCTCGACGCCCTCGACGCCGAGCTGGCCGCCCTCGTGACGCCGCAGGCGCTGGAGCGGATCCTCGGACTCGTGCCCGACGATTTCCTGGTCACCATGAACTCGGCGAACGGCGCGGATCCGCAAACCCTGCGCGAACGCTACTGCGAATACCTGCTGGCCCGTCTCGCGGGCCGGCGCGCCTGGTGGCCGGAGGCGGCGGCATGAGCACTCACCTCTCCCCCTCCCTCGGTTTCGACTACGCGCTGCTGCAAGCCGTTCCCCGCGTGGACCGCGGAGAGCGGATCAACGTCGGCGCGCTGCTCTACTGCAAGCAAGCCGACTTCCTGGCGGCCGAGATCCACATCGACGCCGCACGCCTGCGCGCCCTGGACCCCGAGGTCGACCTGACCGGTGTCACCGACGCACTCGAAGCGATCCGCGCCATCTGCGCGGGCGACCCGAAGGCCGGCCAGGCCGGCGCCGGCACGCTGCGCTCGCGGTTCGGCTGGCTGACGGCCCCGCGCAGCGCGGTCGTCCAGACCGGACCGGTGCACGGCGGCCTCACGGCCGACCCGACGGCCGAACTGGCGCGGCTGATGAACCGTCTGGTGCGCTGAGCGGCCGTCCTCCCGCACCACCGCCCATCCCCGTGCCGAGGACGCCACATGCAGGACATCACCGATGCCGTCGTGAGCGGGGAAGGGGTGCGGGAGGACTTCGCCGCGCCCGCCCTCCCCGAGGCCTAGCGGGCCGTCACCTTGCACGGAACCGAGACGGACCTGTTCGCGGGGCTCACCACCCGCGACAAGGACCCGCGCACGTCGGTGCACCTGGACGAGGTTCCGGTGGCCGAACTCGCCCCGGGGAGGTCTTGGTGACCGTCATGGCCTCCTCGGTCGACTACAACACCGTCCGGTCGGCCCTCTTCGAACCGCTGCCGACCTTCGGCTTCCCGGAGCGCTACGGCAGGCTCAGCGAGCTCACCAAGCGCCACGACCTGCCGTACCACGCCCCCCGGGGGTGGTCGCCTCCACCGCGTACCGCCGGCTGAGGGCCGCAACCTGCACCACGGCAAGGGGGGGGATCCTCGCGCCGGTCCCCGAGGAGTGCCTCGGCGTCCGCGACCCCGAGATGCGCGCCCGGCACCGCGAGGCCATCAACCGCTTCCGGGTACCGGCACGGGCGTCCGCCTGACCCCACCGGCTCGGCCACGGGCTGCCACCACGCCTTCGGGCACTGGTGGCAGCCCGTTCGCATGCGCGTCCCGCTGCGCGACCGTCCCTGCCTGAATGCGTTTCAGATACAGCTCCGCACTGGGATACAGTCTTGTATCTGGGAAGCGCGTCAAGGAGGCGATCACCATCACCAAGCGACTCACCCGGCAGCAGAGTCGGCAGGTCACCCGCGAGCAGATCCTTCAGTCGGCGGCCGCACTGTTCGCCGGACAAGGAGTCAGCGGAACCTCGGTGGAACAGATCGTCGAGGCCGCCGGCTACACCCGGGGCGCCTTCTACGGCAACTTCGAGGGCAAGCACGAGCTCGTCCTCGCCCTGCTCGAACAGCGCACGCAGCACGAGCTGGAAGAGATCCAGGCGATGAGCCGCGAGGCGGCCACCTTCGAGGAAATGCTCGACCACCTCCGCTCCTGGCACCGCCGGCGCGACGAGAACCTCGCCAGCTGGCTGGCCCTGCGCACCGAACTCTGGCTCTACGGACTGCGCGACCCGGACCTGCTGCCCGTACTGGCGGACCGCGAGCGCCGTTCCCGGAAGGCGATCGCCCAGTCGCTGGAGCAGGGCTTCACCGCGCGCGGCGTGACCACGCCGGCCCCCGTGGAGCTGCTGGCCCTGATCGTGCACGCACTGAACGACGGGCTGTCCATCCAGCGCGTGCTCTCCCCCGCCGACAGCGGAATGGACTCCGTCGTGGACGTGGTGGAGCTCCTGATGAAGTCCTGGACCGCACTCGCCCGCAGCACCGCAACCGCTGCCGAACCCACCGCGGCACCCACCGCCGAACCCCCGACCGAGAACCTGGAGAAGAACCCATGAACAAGGCAGGGCAGGCAGAAAAGCCGGCGACCGCCGGCCCACCTGCCACCCCCGACGCGCCCGAGCCCGACCCGAAGCGGTGGCTCGCGCTGACCGTCCTGCTGGTCGCCACTTTCATGGACCTGCTCGACGCCAACATCATCACCGTGGCGATCCCGAGCATCCAACGCGACCTCGGCGCCTCGACCGTCGCCATCCAGGCGATGACGGCCGGCTACACCCTGAGCTTCGCCGTCCTGCTGATCACCGGCGGCCGGCTCGGTGACATCTTCGGCCGCAAGCGGATGTTCCTCATCGGCGTCAGCGGTTTCGTCCTCGCGTCCGCCATGTGCGCCGCCGCGCCCAGCACCGAATTACTCGTCGTCGCCCGCGCGCTCCAGGGGCTCACCGCCGCGATCATGGTGCCCCAGGTGCTCGCGCTCATCCACGTCTCCTTCGCTCCCCAGGAGATCGGCCGCGTCGTCAGCCTCTACGCGAGCATGGTCGGCCTGGCCATCGTCTCCGGTCCCCTCATCGGCGGCGCCCTGATCAGCTGGAGCCCACTCGACCTCGGCTGGCGCAGCATCTTCGTGGTGAACCTGCCCGTCGGCGTGGTGGCCCTGATCGGCGCCACGAAGTGGATGCGGGAATCGAGCTCCCCCCACGCGAAGCGCCTGGACATCATCGGCATGCTGCTGGTGATCCTGGGGCTGCTGCTGCTCATGGTGCCACTGACCCTCGGCCGCGAACTCGACTGGCCGCTCTGGAGCATCGTCTCGCTCGTCGCCGCCGGCCCCGTCCTCGTGCTGTTCGTGGTCTACGAACGACACAAGACCCGCAAGGACGGCTCGCCCCTGGTGACGCTGTCCCTGTTCAAGGTCCGCGCGTTCGGCGCCGGCATCGGCGTGCAGCTCCTCTTCAGCGCCATCCCCGCCGGCTTCTTCCTCAGCTGGACCCTCTACCTCCAGGCCGGCCTCGGCTGGTCGGCGCTGCACACGGGCCTGACGGCGATCCCGTTCTCCCTGTGCGTGCCGGTCGTCGGCGGTCTCGCCGTCCGCAAGTTCTCCCCGCTCTACGGTCGTTACTGCCTGCTCGCGGGGGCCGTCCTGATGTTCGCGGGCATCGTCTCCTACGCCTGGGCGGCCGGCCACTTCGGTACGGACATCACCTCCTGGCACGCGGTCCCCTCCATGCTCCTGATCGGCTCCGGCATGGGTCTGCTCATGCCCCCGCTCACGGCGCTGGTCCTCAGGGAGGTCAAGCCGCAGGAGGCCGGCGCCGCCTCCGGCATCATCAATGCCACCGGCCAGCTCGGCGCCGCGCTCGGCGTGGCGGTCATCGGCAGCCTCTTCTTCGCGGCGCTCGCGGGCAACGCCGGCCCGCAGGCCGAACGGGTCGCCCCCACCGTGCAGTCGGTGTCGCCCCAGCAGGCCGCTGACCTCCAGGACTGCGCGACCGAGGCACTCGGCCAGGACGATCTGGCCAAGGTGCCGATCACGTGCTCCGACCTGGTGGAGGGCGCCGACGGCGGCACCCGGGATACGATCAGTGGCGCGCTCGGCGAGATCCGCGCGAAGACGTTCGTGTCCACCTACAGCGAGACGCTGTACTGGGCGGCCGGTGGCCTCGTCCCGGTCACCGCCCTCGTGCTGCTCCTGCCGCACCACCGGGTCCGGCGGGAGGAAATGGCCTAGTGCGCGGCGTCTCTGACGAACAGTCGTACCCGAGAACCAGATCTGGAGACCTCCCCTCATGAGCAGCAGTACGACCTACCAGGTCCTCACCCGGGGCAAGTTCGCGCCCCTCGACGAGGAGCAGCGCGCGTCGTTGCTCGCCCAGGTCGACGACCACGGCGTGCTCAGCGCCCGGTTCACCGAAGAAGGCACGGTGCACTACGAGCGCGGACTGCACGGGTTCACCTTCCGCGTGCTGATCCCCGCGACCGACGACGACACCGAGGAGCTCGTCCTGTCCCAGGCCGAGGAGCTCGCCGTGGCGGCCGTCGCCAAGCTCGGCGCCGGATGCCTCGACCTCAAGTCGGTGTCCACCGACCTGGCCAGCATCAAGATCAAGCGGAAGGGGCGCTGACCCGAAGGTCCCGGCCGGTACGGCGCACGGGCGCCGCGCCCGGCCCGCACCGGCAGGAACGCGGAACACTCTGATGACACCTGACGAATTCACCCTCGCGATGTCCGACCCGACACTGCGCCGCGTCTTCTCCGCGGTCGCGCTCGGCTCGTCCACCTCGTCCGAGATCCTCACGGCCGCGGGGCTCGACACCCCGGTGGCGGCCAAGGCCATCGGGCAGCTGACCCGGACGGGGCTGCTCGTGCCCGAGGGGCGCGGCCGCCTCGTCGTCAACGAAGGCGCCCTGGAGGAGGCGGGGCGGACCGCCGCCCGACGCCGGGAGGAGGAGGCCGCCGCCGAGCAGCCCGACGCCCGGCTGCGCGACTTCGTACGCGACCGGGTGCTGGTGGGTCTGCCCGAGGAGGCCGACCACGAGGCGCGGCGCACTGTGCTGCGGCACGTGGGGGAGGCCACCTTCACCCCGGGCGAGGAGTACGACGAGCGCACGGTGACGGAGCGTCTGGAGCCGTGGTGTGAGAGCGGTGTCCTGGACGCCGTGTCACTGCGCCGGGCTCTCGTCGACCTCGGGGTGCTGCGCCGGGAGTCGGGGCTGTACGGCCTCACCGCCGCTCCGGTCACCGCCGCCTGACACCGATGGGCCCCCGTCCGGCTGGACGGGGGCCCATCGGTCTGCGCTCGTCTCCTAGGCGGGGGTGGCCGGGCCCGCCGCCACGGGTGCCGGCCGGGGCCGGCGTACAGCCTCCAGTACGGCGGCCTGGTACGGCGTGAGGGGGCTCGCCCGCTCCTGCGGAAACAGCGCGGCCCAGTTCGGCTCCCGCCCGCAGGCGTACAGGGTCCCGAGCGAGACGAGCATGGAGCGGACCTCGGCCCGCCGTCTGCCGGAGGGCAGCAGCCATCCCTGCCGTTCCTCGTGTTCGAGGGTCTGGCGCACCGGGCTCAGCAGTACCGGATGGGCGCTGACCTCGAGGAACACCTCGTGTCCGGCGGCGCCCAGATGCTCCACCGCGGCCGCGAACCGTACCGGTTCCCGCAAGTTGCGCATCCAGTACGCGGCTCCGAGCCCGGCACCCTGCACCGGTTCGGCCGTCACGGTCGAGTACATCGGCAGGCGGGTAGGGGCCGGCTCCAGGGTGTGCAGGGCGGCGTACAGGTCCTCGCGCAGCTCCTCCACGTAGTGGCTGTGCGAGGCGACCGTCCCCTTGATCACCCGGCAGTAGACGTCCCGTGCCTCCAGCTCGCCGACGAGCGCGGCGAGCGAGTGCGAGTCGCCCGCCAGGACGGTGGAGCGGGGGCTGTTCTCCCCCGCGACGCTGATCCCGCCGCCGCTGGCCTCGGCCACCGCCCGCGCCTCGGCGGGTGAGAGTTCCGTCGTGGCCAGCGCTCCCTTGCCGGAGATCCGGCGCAGCAGCGCGCTGCGCCGGCAGGCGACCATCAAGGCTTCGCGCAGGGTCAGTCCGCCGGCCGTGTGGGCAGCGGCGATCTCCCCCATGCTGTGCCCGACGACCGCGTCGGGCGTGATCCCCCAGCTGCGCCAGAGCGCCGTCAGGGCGATCTGCAAGGAGACCATCGTCGGCTGGAGGACGTCCAGTTCGTCCAGCCGGGCCTCGTCGGCCGGCAGCTTCAGCTGCTCGACGACGGAGAAGCCGGCGAACTCGAGCACCAGTCGGTCGCAGTGGTGCATGACCTCGCGGAACACCGTTTGCTGTGCGAGGAGTTCGCGGCCCATCCCGTACCACTGGGCCCCCTGTCCCGCGAAGACGAACACCAGCCCGGGGCGGCGGGCCGTGACCTCCGCCGGGACCCGCCCCGCCTCGCCCGCGCAGGCCTCTTCGAGCTGCCTGCGCAGGTCGTCGTACGAGTCGACGGCGAACGCGATCCGGTGGGCGCCGGTCGTGTCCGTCGCCGCCTCGTGGCAGTACCGGGCGAGCGAGGGCAGGTCGCGTCCGGCACGGATCCTGTCGATGTGGGCGTACAGCAGGACCTGCAGCAGGTCCTCGGTGCCGGCTGCGACGGCGAACAGCCGTGGACTCATGCCTCCCCCTTTCGGTTGCGGCCCGGGCGGCGGGTCATCGGCGGACGGCGATCCGGTGGCGGTAGCTCTCCATCGGCAGGCCGCTCATCCACGGCACGATGCCCAGCTTGCTGAGCGCCTTGATGGCGGGCGGCGGCTGGTAGCCCGCGAACATGCCGCCGAACATGAGGATCTGGCTGTGCGCGGCGATCTGGCGCACCAGCGGGTTCATGCGCTGCTTGCCGAGGGTGGTGCGGAAGTGGCTGCCGGGTGCCATACGGCGGCGGACGGCCGCGCGGACCCGGTCCGAGATGTCGTGGTCGGCCGTCCATTCCAGACCCTGGGTCCCCTCCGCCGTGCGGCGCATCGTTTCCGTGCGCTGCCGGGTGTAGACGTCGATGTGGCTGAGGTAGCCGCCGGGGCGCAGCACGCGTGCGGCCTCGGAGAGGAACCTGCCGAGGTCGGGGTAGGTGTGGGAGCTCTCGATGTTGACCAGCACGTCCACGGAGCCGTCCTCGAAGGGCAGGTCCTCCGCGTCACCGTGGACGTAGGTGAGAGCGTCGCCCCGGGACAGGGTGGCCGTGGCCCGTGCGACGGCCTTCGGTGAGAGGTCCAGACCGGTCATGCGGGCGCCGGGGGCGACGCGGGAGAGGAGGTTGAGGCCCTCCCCCATGCCGCAGCCGACTTCCAGGACGTGGCGTCCGGCGTAGTCGTCGAGGTCGATGGGGAGGTCGCGCAGGGCGAGGAAGTAGAGCTGCTCGCTGAAGCCGTCGGTCCAGGGCTCGCCGAAGCCGGGCACGCGGGCGCGGATCTCCTCGGCTAGGGCGGGGTCGTGCATGCCCCAGTTCCACAGGGCCCCGTGGCCGGAGAGGGTGGCGGCCATGTCGTAGATGGTGGCGCTGGCGGACTTCATGCCGGCGGCGTTCTCGCCGCGGCGGGCCGTGCCGGACTCGTCGAGGTTGATGTCCGCGAGACCGCTGGTGAAGGCGGTCATGACGTCAGGGGTGGCACTCATGTGGGTCTCCGGTGAGCAGGGTGGGTGGTCAGGAGCTGACGGTGTCGCCGCGCACCAGACCGAATCCTTCGGGTACGTCGGCGGGGTCGGTGCCGGTCGTGACGGGTCGGTTGTCGGCGTCCACGAACACCACGCTCGGTTGGTACGAGCGGGCTTGCTCCTCGCTCATGGAGGCGTAGGAGATGATGATGACGAGGTCGCCGGGGTCGATGAGGTGGGCCGCGGCGCCGTTGATGCCGATGACCCCGCTGTCTGCCTCGCCCTCGATGACGTAGGTGCTGAGGCGGGCCCCGTTGTCGATGTCGACGATGTCGACCTTTTCGCCGGGCAACAGGTTCGCAGCGGCCATCAGAGTGGAGTCGATGGTGACGGAGCCCACGTAGTGCAGGTCCGCCTGGGTCACCGTCGCACGGTGGATCTTGGATTTGAACATCTCTCGGTACAGCACGTTCTCTCCGTTCACCAGGTCACCGGTAGCTCGTGGACGCCGTAGATGATCATGTCCGGGCGGGTGCGGACCTCGGCGGCGGGGATTCCGAGGCGCAGCCCCGGGAAGCGTCCGAACAGGGCTTCGAAAGCGACCCGCAGTTCCAGCCGGGCGAGTTGCTGGCCCACGCACTGGTGGACGCCGTGCCCGAACGCGAGGTGCGGTACGGGCTCGCGGGTCACGTCGAGCGCGTCCGGCCGGGCGCAGAGCGACGGATCCCGGTTGGCGGCCGCGAAGGAGAGCGAGACCGCGTCCCCGGCCGCCATCCGGTGTCCCTCGAACTCCAGGTCCTCGCCCGCCGCGCGGATGCCGCCCGCGTGGACGACCGTGAGGTAGCGCAGCAGTTCCTCGACCGCCCTCTCGGCCAGGGACGTGTCGGCGGCCAGCGCGGCCGCCTGCTCGGGGTGCTCCAGCAGGGCGAAGGTGCCGAGGGCGATCATGTTCGCGCTGGTGTCGTATCCGGCGGTCAGCAGCACGCTGCCGACCGTGACGAGTTCCTCGTCCGTGAGCCGGCCCTCGGTGACGAGGGTGGCGAGCAGGTCGTCCGCCGGTTCGGCGCGCTTCGCCTCGACCAGAGCGCGCAGCAGGCCGGTGATGGTGTGCCAGCCGGCGATGGCGTCCTCGGCGCTGGAGTGCACTGCGAAGAGGGCCTTGATGGCCCGGGCGAACGCCGGGCGTTGTGACAGCGGCACGCCCAGGAGCTCGCAGATGGCCGACGCTGCCATGGGCTCCGCGAACCCCGCCACCAGGTCGACCGGGCCCTCGCCCTTGCCCCCGGCCATGGCGTCCAGGTGACTGCCGGCGAGCTCCGCCAGCCGGGGTTCGAGGGTCCGGGTGCGGCGCGCCGAGAACCACGCGGCCACCGCCCGGCGGTAGCGCGTGTGCTCCGGCGGGTCCATCGCCGTGAACATGCCCGGGGCCGGCTCGGTGCGCTCCGTCGCCATGGGCAGCGGGATGGGCGAGCGCAGCGCGTCCCCCCGGGAGCTCAGCCGGCGGTCGGCCAGCAGCCTGCGGACCTGGGGGTAGCCGGTGACCAGCCAGCCCACGTGCCCGTCCGGGAACTCCATGCGGGCGACGGGGTGGCCCGCGCGGAGCACGCCCAGTTCGGGTGCGGGGTCGAAGGGGCACCGGCCCCGGGTCATCGGCAGACCCGGGACCGTGGGAAGGCCGTCGGTCATCGCACCTCGTTTTCCGGGGACAGGCGGACGGGAAGGCGCTGCATCGAGAGCAGGTAGCGCGGTTCGATCTCCTGCGGGTCGACGGCCAGCGACAGGTCGGGGAACCGCTTGAACAGTGCGGTCAGGGCGACCTCCCCCTCGATCAGGGCGAGGCTGGCGCCCAGGCAGTAGTGCGCGCCCCGGCCGAAGCCCAGGTGCGGGTTCTGCTCGCGGGTGACGTCGAGGCGTCCGGGCTCCTCGAAGACCTCGGGGTCCCGGTTCGCGGCGGCCAGCACCACCTGGATGGCCTCTCCCGGCTGCACCTTCACTCCGCCGATCTCGACGGGCTCGGTGGCGAAGCGCCGGAAGGTGTGCTTCACCGGCGCGGTGTGGCGCACGAGTTCGGCGATGGCCCGGCTGCCGAGGGAGGGGTCGTTCTTCAGCAGCTCCAGCTGATCGGGGTGCTGGAGCAGGGTGAAGACCCCGAGCGCGACGAGGTTGCGGACGGTCTCGTGACCGGCCTGTACGAGGACCATCGCCAGGGCGGTCAGCTCGTCGTCGGTCAGCCGGTCGCTGTCCTCCTCGTGGACCTGCACGAGTTCGGAGATCAGGTCGTCGCGAGGTTCGGCCTGGCGGGCGGCGATCAGTTCCCGGGTCACCCGGGCCATGCCCCGTACGGCCGGGGCGAACTGCTCGGGGTTCGGGCGCAGGGCCTGGGCGAGGGTCTCGCTCCACTCGCGCCACTGCTCGCGGTACTCCTCGTCGACACCGAGGAGTTCACAGATGACGATGATGGCCAGCGGGTGCGCGTAGTCCGCGATCAGGTCGGGCTCGGGCTTGTATGCGAGGCCGTCCAGCAGGCGCTCCGCCACGCGTTCGACGGCCGGGGTCAGGGCCAGCATCCGCCGGGCGGACAGGGCCCGGGTGACGAGGCGGCGGACCCTCATGTGGTCTTCGCCGTCCATGGTCAGCAGGGTCGAGTCGAACATGTCGACGATGTCCTCGGGGATGCCCCGGCTGAGCATGCTCTCGCGGTGGGAGTCGCCCGGCGGACGGCTGCGCAGGGTCGGCTCGCCGAGCACCGTCTTGACGTCGTGGTGTCCGGTGACCACCCAGACGTCGCTGCCGTCGGCGAACTTCCCGCGGCAGACGGGCCGGGGCCCGCCGAGCCAGCGCTCCCCCGCCTTCGGGTCGGTGATGAACTTCGGGTCGGACAGATCGAACTCGCTGGTCAAGTGGTCCGATTCGGCGCTGAGTTCCGGTGTGGGGGTCTCGGTCATGCGGTCTGCCTCGCTCGTTACTGAGGATGTCGGTCGGGCGGGTGGTGCTGTGTGTCGTGGTCGCGCCGCCCCTGCGAAGGTCAGGAGCTGCGTCCTGGGAGCCCGCCGCCCACGACCTCGGCGGCCTCGGCCATCAGGCGCTCGGCGAGCACGTCGGCGTGCCGGTCCCGCCACGCATGCAGCGGTGTGCCGGCCAGCCACCGGTTGCAGGCGCCGAGGGCCGGTCCGCAGGGGATCTGGTAGTCGGCGACGCGGCCCGGCGTACCCTCGATCGCCCAGGTGGCCGCCTGGGCGCAGTACCAGCGAAAGACAAGCGCCATGCGCCGCTTGGGGTCGAGGGCGGACTCGACGGAATTGCCGAGACGGGCGAGGATCTCCTCGAAGGAGGCCCCCAGGTAGTCGCGCTCCACCTTGGCGCGCACCGCGGCGGGTACAGCTTCCCACGAGTCGTGGTTGCGCCACAGGTCGTGGAGCTTTCCCGCACGGGCGTGGAACAGCACGCCCCTGCGCAACACCCTTGCCTTGCCGCCGAGTTCGAAGAGGTCTCCGTAGGGCGCGAAGGCGGTGTCGTGGACATCGGCCTCCTGGAGGAGGTCCTTGGCCGCCGCGCTGGTCCCGCTCTCGGCGGTGCACGCGTTGATGGAGCCGGTGAGGACGAAGTCGGCGCCGAGGACGAAGGAGGCCGCCGCCGACTCGGGGGCTCCGATGCCGCCCCCGGCCCCGACGCGCACGGCCCCCGCCACTGGGCCGAGCTCCGCGCGCAGTCCGCGCAGCGCGGGCAGCAGCGCCCACAGGGTCGCCATGTCCGAGTGGTCCCCGGCATCCCCCACCGCGCAGACGTCGTCGGCCAGCGCGACGCGCGCGCCCGCCTCTGCCTCCTCGGCGGTGAGCAGCCCTTCCGCCACCAGCCGGCCCACCAGCGCGGCGGGCGGTGGCTCCAGGAACAGGCGGGCGGCGTCCGGCCGGGTCACCTTCGCCAGGATCTTGCGGGGCACGTGCACGGTGCCGTCCGCCAGCACCCGGGCGCCGGTCAGCCGGTGCCGTACGAGGGCGGGAGTGGCCTCGACGTGGGTGGAGGCTTCCACGAACCGGACGTCGTCCCGGATCAGTACGTCGACCAGCTCGGACTCGGCCCGCGGGTCGAACGGGTCGTGCGTGACGTTGACCCCGAACGGCGCCCCGGCCGGGACGCGTGCGCGGATCGCGGCGACCGCCGAGGCCACGTCCCGGGCCGCCAGCCCCGAGGCGCCGTAGTAGGAGAGCAGTCCGGCCCCGGCCATCCGGGCGACGAGGTCGACGGAGCCGATGCCCTGCCGCATCCCTCCGGCGACGTAGGCGAGGCGGACGCCGTAGTCACGCCGGAAGTCCTCCGATCCGAGCGACGCGGCCGAGGCCGTCGCGGGGCGTACGCGGGCGACCGGCGCGGGCTCGGTACGGACCGGCTCGGACCGCTGGGGCGCGGCGGCGGGCCCGGCTGGGGGGAGGGGGGTCGCCTCGTTCCGGATCCGGTCGATGAGCTTGGTCAGCACCTGCCCCGGACCGAGCTCGCGCACGCGGAAGTCGCCCTGGCCCATCAGGAGCCGGATGCTGTCGGTCCAGCGCACGGGTGAGGCGATCTGCCGTCGCAGGGTGGCGGCCACCTCTTCCGCCGCGTAGGGCCGTCCGTCCACGTTGGCGATCACCGGGATCTTCGGCGGTGCGAAGGCGGTGGCGTCCAGCAGCCGGCCGAACTCCTCGGCGGCGGCGGCCATGTACCGGCTGTGGAAGGGCGCGCTGACGTTCAGCGGCGCGCACCGCGCCCCGGCCGCCTTCAGCGCGGGCAGCGCCCGGGTGACCGAGTCCGCGGGACCGGCGATCACGGTCTGGGTGGGGGCGTTGTAGTTGGCGATGTCAAGGTCGGAGAGGTCCTCGTCGCGCAGGACCTGCTCCACGAGCGCGGCGTCGACGTACGAGACGGCGGCCATCGTGCCACCCGTGACCTGCCCCATGAGGCGGCCGCGCTCGGCGACCAGCCGCAGGCCCGTCTCGAAGTCGTACACGCCGGCGGCGAAGAGGGCGGAGAACTCGCCCAGGCTGTGCCCGAGGACGTAATCGGGCAGGCGCCCGCCCTCGCCCACGGCTGCCAGCCAGGTGAGGGAGTTGACCACGTACAGCGCCGGCTGGGTGTAACGGGTGTTGCGCAGGTTGCGGCCAGGGTCCTCCAGGCACAGCTCCCGGACGGAATAGCCGAGGACGGCGTCGGCGCGGGCGACGAGGTCGGGGAAGCGGTCGAACACCTCCCGGCCCATGCCCTTGGCCTGCGCGCCCTGCCCGGGGAAGACGTGGACGTCGAGCGTCGGTGCGGCGGCGGACCGGTGCGCGGCGGTCGCTGCGGGAGCGCTCACGGGGTTCACCTCGATTCTTGCGGGGGTGGCGGCGAGGCGGGGGCGCGCGTCGAGGACGGCCCGGTACAGCACCTCGTCGCGGGCGTACGGGGACAGCAGGGGGAGCACGCGGGATCCGCTGCCCTCCGGCAACGCGGCGCGCACCAGGTTGGCCATGGACCCGGAGGGCCCCAGGTCGAGGAAGAGCAGGTCGTCCCGTTCCAGGAGCGGGCCCAGCGCCAGGGTCAGGTCGAAGGGTTCGCGGAGCACCCGCCACAGGTGTGCGGGGTCGGGCATCCGCACGGTGGTGCCGGTGGTGCCGGAGATCAGCGGGATCGTGGCCGGCTTCATGGTGAGGGCGCCGATCAGGTCCTTGAACACGCCCTCGACCGGGTCGATCAGGGGCGAGTGGAAGGGGAACAGGACGGGCAGCCGCTGGCAGAGCGTGCCGGTGGCGTGGAAGTGTCGTTCGATCCGGTCCAGGACCCCGGCGGTGCCGGCCAGGACGAAGTTCTCCGGTGAGTTCACGGCGGCGACGTGCGCCCCCGCGAGGGCCGGGTCGCGGTCGGCGAGTCCCGGGTCGGCCAGGACCGCGAGCATTCCGCCCCGCGGGCACTCGGCCTCGAAGACGTCGACCTGGTGCAGCAGGGAGCGCAGGCACTCGTCCGGGTCGACGGCGCCCGCGACGGCCGCCGCCGCGACCTCCCCGAGGCTGGCGCCGAGCACCGCTCCGGGTTCGAACCCGTGGGTCCGGAGCATCCGCGCCAGCGCGTACTCGACCATGAAGATGGCCGGCTGGGTGAGGGAGAACTGCGTCATCGGGTGCTCGGGGCCGCGGCCGGCGCCGTGGATCGCCTCGATGACCGAATCGCCGCGCACCTCGCGGACCGTCGCGTCCAGGGAGTCGAGGGCTTCACGGAAGGCGACGTCGGCCCCGTAGAGCCACTTACCCATGCCGTGGTACTGGGAGCCCTGCCCCGCGAACAGGAAGACCGGCGTGAGCATCAGGAGGCACGCAGGGAGGATTCGAACACCTTGTGCTGTGTGGGCAGTTGCCCGACCGACTCCACGACGAAGCCGGCCTCCTCCAGGGCCCGCCGCATGGCGGGCTCGTCCAGTCCGGTAGTGCCCTCGTCGCAGGCCACGGCCTGGAACATCGCCCGCCAGCCGTCGATGTCGTTCTCCACCAGCGGCTCCACGACCAGCAGCCGGGCGTCCGCGGAGCTTTCGGCCATGGCAGTGGCGACGGTGCGCAGGATCCGGACGCAGTTCTCGTACGTCCAGTCGTGCAGCACGTTCTTCAGCAGGTAACGGTCGGCTGCGGCGGGGAGCTCGACGAAGAAGTCGCTCGGGGTGAAGTCGATGCGGTCGAGCACGTCCTCCTGCGCGACGCGCTCCAGGGCCGTGCGGCCCCTGGCGCAGACGCTGGCCCGGTCGGCGACGGTCCCGCGCAGGCCCGGGTGGGCGGCCAGCAGGCCGGGGAGCAGGCCGCCGCTTCCCCCGCCCACGTCGACGACCGTCTTCACGGCACTGAAGTCGTGCAGGCCGAGCAGGCACTGGGCCACCGGCGTCGCCAGGTCGACCATGCCCTTGTCGAACAGGTCCGCCGTCTCCGGGTGGGTCTCCAGGTAGCCGTAGAGGGACTCCCCGAACACCTCCTGGAAGCCGGACCTGCCCGTCTTCACGGTGTGCATCAGGCCGGCGAAGGCGTCGTCGTACAGCTCGGCGGCGAGGATGGCGAAGTGGCGCTGGGTGAAGGGGTGGTCCGCGCGCAGCGGCGCGTAGGCCTCGGTCAGCCGGAACTCCTCCCCGTCGCGCTCCAGGACTCCCGGCACGGTGAGCATCTGGAGGAGGCGGTGGAGGATGGCGGGGTCGGTCCCGGTGCGCCCGGCGAGTTCGGCCGAGGTCATGGATCCGCCGTCGAGGATGTCGGCTATCTCCAGTCGGGCGGCGACCGCGAGGGCCCGGGCGAACCAGCCGCTGACGGCGAGCTTGAGGATTTCCATGAGAGCGTCTCTTTCGGTTCCGTCAGGCGAGCCGGCGCAGCCGGTCGGCCAGGGCGGCTGGAGTGGGGGTCTCGAACACGTCGGTCAGCGCGAGCCGGACACCGGTGATGTCCTTGATCCGCTGGGCGAGGGCAACGGCCAGCAGCGAGTGCCCGCCGTTGGCGAAGAAGTGCGCGCCGGCGTCGAGGTCGCTTCGGTCGAGCAGTTCGGCGAACAGGCCGACGACGGTGGCCGTCAGGTCGTCCTGGGCACCGGCATCGCCGCCGTGGCCGCCGACGGCCGGACCGGAGTGCCGGGCCGCCTGTTCGGCGAGGGCCAGGTGGTCGACCTTGTCGCTGCCGGTACGGGGGAAGGCGTCCACGGCGATGAACCGGTGCGGGACGACCGAGCGCGGGAGCTGCCCGTGCGCGTGGTCCCACAGTTCGTCCACGGCCTCGGGGCGGCCCGGGACCCGGACGAAGGCGGCCAGGTAGCCGTCCGCCCCGGGATCGCCGACGACCACGACGGCCGCCGCCTCGACGTCGGGGTGGGCGAGCAGGACCGCCTCGATCTCGGCGGGTTCGATCCGGTTGCCGCGCAGCTTGATCTGCCGGTCCATCCGGCCGAACAGGTCGATCCTGCCGTCGGTCCGCCAGCGGGCCACATCTCCCGAGCGGTGGAAGCGCCCGTACTCGGCGTTCTCCGCGAAGCGTTCCGCGGTCAGGTCGGGACGCTCGTGGTAGCCGGAGGCGACGCCGACGCCCGCGACGCACAGCTCTCCGCGGAGGCCGACGGGGAGCGGCCGGCCGTACGCATCGGCGATGAAGATCCGGGTGTTGGCGACGGGCGAGCCGACGTCCACCCTTCCGCCGTGGGCGGCCGGTACGCGGCCGGCCGTCGCCCAGATCGTGCTCTCGGTGGGTCCGTAGACGTTCCACAGTTCGGCACCGGCGTCGAGCAGCCGGGTGGCCAGTTCGGCGGGCAGGGGTTCGCCGCCGGTGAGGAGGACGCGTCCGGCCGCCACGTCTGCTGCCTCGTGGGCGACGAGCCGCCACGTCGTGGGGGTCGCCTGCAGCAGGCCGATGTCATGGGCGGTGACGGCGGCCGCCAGCAGGGTGCCGTCCGTGCGCGCCTCGTCCGGGAGCACCACCGTGTGGCCGCCGTGGAGCAGCGGCATCATCAGTTCGAGCGAGGAGGTGTCGAAGCTGTACGTGCTGAGCCAGCCGGTGGGGCGCGTGGAGCCGGCCACGCCGAAGCGTTCGGCGTAGTCGACGATGTGGTTGACGAGGCTGCCGTGCCGGATCGGGATGCCCTTGGGCTTGCCGGTCGAGCCGGAGGTGTGGATCACGTACGCGAGGGCGTCGGGGTCGGCCTTCACCGCCGCCTCGTCCACCGGCACCTGGGGCGCCGTGTCCCAGTCGGTGGCGGGCACGACGGCGTGGCCGGGCGGGGCGGTGATTCCGGGGCCGACGATGACGACGCGGGCTCGCGTGTCGTCGAGCTGGTAGGTCAGGCGCTCCACGGGGTGGTGGGGGTCGAGCGGCAGGTAGGCCGCGCCCGCGAGCCAGGTGCCGAACACCGAGGCGGCCAGCGCTGCGCCGCGCGGCAGGAGAAGCGCGACGACGTCGCCGGGGCGTACGCCGGCCTCGGCCAGCCGGGCGGCCGTGTCGACGGCCGCGGACCACAGGGCACCGTATGTGGCCGTGCGGTCGCCCTCCCGTACGGCCACGGCCGTGGGGTCGGCGGCGGCGCGGCGGGCGAAGCCGGAGAGCACCGACGGCAGGCCGATCGCGCGGTCCGTGGCGTTGGCGGCGTCGATGATCTCGTGGTCGCGGGCCGACCATGAGGGCAGGGAGGCGATCGGAGTGTCCGCGCCGCTACCCAGCGCGACCAGCAGGGCGTCGTAGCGTTGGACCATCAGTTCGACGTCCGACCGGTCCAGCACCCCGGTGTAGAACGCGGCGCGGACCGTGGCGGTCTGCGGGTTGGCCGAGACGAAGAATTCGAGGTCGAACTGGCTGAAGCCGTTCTCGACGACGAGGAGTTCGGCCTCGGCACCGGCGAGGGTGAAGGTGCGCTGGTCCTCGACGAAGGGGACGTAGTTGAAGACGTGCTTGAACAGGGCGTTGCGCCAGCCGGAGCCGTCGCGTTCGACCATGTCGAGCACGTCGTCGGTCGGTACGTCCTTGTGCGCCATCGCCTCCATGAACGTCCGCCTGGTCAGGGCCGTGAGGTCCCGGAAGGTGGCGTCACGGTCGAGCAGCAGGCGCAGGACGACGAGGTTGCTGTGGTAGCCGACCGCGTCCACCGCCTCGCGGGGGCGGGTGTTGACCGGCGAGCCGATGGTGAGGTCGGGTCCGGCGCCGTGCGCGGCGAGGAGCACCGCGTACGCGGTGAGCAGGACGACGGACTCCGGGGCCCGCAGCTCGCGCTGGAGGCGGCGCACGACGTCGTGGGCCTCGGGCGACAGGACGTGGGTGACCTCGTCGCCCCGGAGGGTGGTGACGGGCTGGTCGCGCTGTTCGCAGAGGAGTTCCAGTCCCGAGGAGCGGAAGCCGGCCATGCGCTCCTGCCAGTAGCCCAGGCTCTCGGGGGACGGGGCGGGCTCGCGCAGGGCGGGCACCTCGGCGGGGGCCGGGTGGCCGCCCTCCAGGGCCGCCTCGTAGAAGGTGACGAACTCGGCGCGCAGGATGGCCGTCGACTGCACGTCCGACACGGCGTGGTGGAGGGCCAGGCACAGCACGTCGGCGTCCGGCCCGTGCAGCAGCAGGGCGCGTACGAGGGAGCTGCCGTCCGGGGTGAAGGGGCGGGCCACGAAGGCCGTCAGGACGACGTGTTCGTCCTGCGCGCCACCGTGGTGCTCCGCCTCCTCCAGCCCGACGGCGAGGGACGGCACGACGGCTTTGGTCAGCTCGGCGCCGGCGCGGTGGTAGACGGTGCGCAGCACCTCGAAGCGCTCTGTCAGGAGCCGCAGGGCGTGCGCGGTGGCGGCGGCGTCGAGGCGGCCCCGTACGCGCAGGGCCAGTGACAGGTTGTTGGCGCCGCTGCCGGGGACCAGCTCGTCGAGGAGCCAGAGGGTGGTCTCCTTGCGGCTCGCCGGTACGCGCCCGGCCGTGGGACCGGTGCCGTCCTGGGCCGGGGCGTCGGCGCTCACGCGTGCTCCCCCGGCCGGCCTGCCAGGACTCCGGCCACGGCTTCGGCGACGGCGGGGGTGCGCAGCAGGTCCCGGTGCTCGACCTCGAAACGCCGCTCGTCCGCGACCTCGATGGGGGCGACGCCGGGCGTGGTGCGCATCCGGTTCAGTCCGCTGGTCGCACTGGCGGACGTGACGACCGTGGCCCCCTGCCAGCCGGGACGCGGGTCGAGACCGGCGGCGGTGGCCAGGTAGGACATGAACGAGCCGACCAGCTGGACCAGTTCGCCGGTGTAGTCCTCGTCGAGTCCGGCCCGCCGAAGCGCCGTGGTGCCGATCGGGCGGAAGGCCGCGTACAGGCCGGCGGCGAAGGCGGCCGGAGCGATGTCGGGCTGCCCGGCGAGCCGCTCGGCGGCGCCGGACAGCTCGGCTATCTCATCCGGGGTCAGAACGGTGGTCATGTTGCCCACGACCCGGCCGAACTGGAGGTGGACGGTGGGCACGTCGACCAGTTCGGGGTCGAACAGCACGACACGGGGGGCGGTCGCCTGCCGTACGCCGATCTTCTCGGCGAGCACGCCGGCGAAGACGGAGCCCGCGCAGTAGCCGAGCACGGCGCGGACCGTGCGACCGGAGGCGGCCACCTCGGAGAGCCAGGGCTCCAGATAGCTGTCGTCCAGGGCATCGGTCTCGGGGTCGCGGACCGGGGCGACGGTCTGCCACAGGTCGCAGTCCAGCTTCAGACCGGGCGCCAGATCGGCGAATCCGCCCTCGTTCCTCCCCGTCACCGGGAAATCGGCCGCGAGCACGATATCGGTGTCGGTGGCGGCGTCGGATCCTGCATCCGAGACGATATTCCACACGGTGGGGCTGGGCATATCAAGATCCCCCGAAAGTAAAAGTTTCATCGATTTGTTTTCTCGACCATCTCCGGCCAGACCAGGCCAGATCCTAGGGTCGTCAACCGACCCTGTCCACAAACAATGGATCATGAACCGCCCGCGGGTCGGCGGGGGGAACTCCGAACTGCGAGGGAATCAGGTCGAGTGATTTCAGACAAGAAGGAAGGAGTTTCCGCCAAGCCGGGTCACCCCCCGGCCCCATTTTCAGGAAGTTTCATAGGACACTCACCGCTTCGAGCTGGCGGGGACCTACCTGGAAGGCTGACAGCAGCCCCCGGAGAGAACTTCCCGAATGTCCCGGATTGCCATGTGACCGCCACCATACGAGACAGCTTCCGGCGAAAATCCCGGTCCGGATCCTCTGCCGGGCCGGACGATCCCGCCGGGCCCGTCCAGCGGCGGAAGTCGAGGGCCTCGGCCGGCGGCGCATCCCGCCCGGCGACGCGCAACACCCGGATCAGGCCGGCGCCGCGACTCGCGGAGACGTCGTCGTCGTGCCGGCGCTGCGCGCTCCCCGAAGGCGCCGCAATTCCCGTCAGGAAGCAGATGATGCCCTCCGCCTCAGCTTGACGGTGCACGACCGGGGTAGGCGCCAGCCGTGTCCGGCGGCTTGCCCGGGCACGGATCCAAGGAGCAATTCCATGATTCTCATCCTCGGACTCATCATTCTGATCGCCGCCATCGTGGTCGGCGTGGCCGGAATATTCGGCAATGCCGGGGCGGCCCACCATCTCGGCACCGGCGGCGATTTCTCGATTTTCGGCTACCACACCACGGGTTCGACAGGATCCCTCTTCCTGAGCGGAATCATCGTCGGAGCCGTAGCCCTCCTGGGCCTGACCCTGGTCATGATCGGCGCACGTCGTTCGGCCCGCCGCTCCACCCACGCCCGACTCGGCACGTCCCGCCGTGAGGCCCGGGCCGGCGACGCCGTCGACCGCGAGCGCGACCCCGGCCGCGACGATCTGGCCAGGCAACAGGAGACCGTGCCCGCCGAGACCAGTGCTCCGGTGAGGGACTCCTCCCGCAGCCGGGGCCACTGGTTCGGCCACCGGGCCGCGCACCGCTGACACCCGCAGGCGGGCGGCCGGCAGGGGCCACAGGCACGGACGCGGCTGCGTGCTCGTCGAGGGGCAGGCGTTCAGGCACGGACGCGGGGGCCGACTGCTTACTCATGGGCCGATACGGAAGCCGCCGTGCCGGGAGCGGTTCAGTAATAACCCGGTCAGATAACCCACCTCACCCGGAAACTCGATAGGACACACGACAGCCTCGCCCGGACAGGGAGCCCCCGTGACATTCACCCATGGAGAACTGCTCTGGGCAGCAACCCGCATGCTCGCCTACCTGGCCGGAACACTCCTGCTCTGTGCAATCGTGATCATCATCGCAGTGGCCCTCATGGTCACCGTCAAGGAACACGTCAAATCCCGGCGCCGGTGAAGGCCGGCCACCCCGGAACGCGGGTCTGCCGGTCGCCGGTGAGTACGCGTACTCATGCCTGCGCGCGGCAGACTCGACATGATGCGGCCACACAGGCCCCAGCGCCTCCGCTGCCTCCACTGGATCCCGCAGGGCCCGCCTTGCCGCCGAGGCACCGCACCGGCTCCCCGGCATAGTCCGTGTCCGACCCCGGGATTTGCGCGGCCATCGTCGACCGCCTTACCTTCGGCGGGGTGCCGGTAAGAACGGTGTCACCAGCCGCAAACGGCGAGGATCACGTGCGCCGAGGTGCGGCGGGGTCGCGTTCGGCGACGTGCCGGGCGACCGAGTCGACGCCCGGCCGCGCGTATCGCTCCAAGGAGCGGACGGAGGCGTGGCGGGAGCGGGCGAGCAGCATCGGGGTGGAGGTGCCCTCCTCGGCGTCGTGGGTGAGGGCGCTGTGGCGGAGCCGGTGCAGCGTGAAGCCGTCCAGGTCCTCGATGTCCTCGGGTGAGGCGAGCGGGTTGGCCAGCAGTCGGGTGTTCTCCTCGAAGATCTCTTCGCCCCGGCGGTAGGAGAGCCGGGCCCGGCTCGTTTCCGGGCAGACGTCGAGCGTCGGTGTTCCGGCGGGGGCCTTGCGGTCGGTGAGGAACAGGGGGCCGCGGGTGCGGCGGGCGATGAGGCGGGGCAGGAGCTGGGCGGTGCCGGACTGCCAGTGAATCCACTCGGTCGCGCCGCCCTCGGCGGTGATCTTCCCGCGTTTGTCCTGCGGGTACAGGTCTTCCACGTTCAGGCACACCACCTCATCTGCCCGTGCGGCGCTTTCATAGAGGAGCTTCCAGAACGTCTTCTCCCTGAGCCCGACGTCCAGGCGCCACAGGGCGGCGATCTGGTTCTCGGCCAGGGCCTTGGTTCGGTCGGGTGGTGCCGGCCGACGCTCGATGCCGATCGTCGGGTCTCCGACGATCCAGCCCTGGCGCTGCCACCAGCCGATGGCCTTGCGGGCGATGGACAGTTCCCGGTTGACGGTGTCGGCGTCCATCTCGTCCGCCCGCGCCGCCGCCAGCTCGGCCAGCACCTCCGGCAGGGCCGGGTCGTCGAGCGCGGTGACGGGGAAGACGGGCGGCTTCGCGCCCCGGCGGGCGGGTCCGGTCGGCGCCGGTTCGCCGGCGAGCATCCACCCCCACGTCGTCAGCGAGATCCGGTAGATCCGCGCGGAGGACTTCGCGATGCCCGCGCCGGTGAGGTACCGCTCGACCGCCGCGGTGTACGACGAGGGTGGGGCGGACAGGGGCACCACCCGGGCGCGCGGCAGCCGGAGCGCGCCCCCGCTCCCGAGTTAGGTCACCGGATCGACCGTCACGCTCGCCCTGCCCTTCCAGATCTGCCGCAGTAAATGCGTACACCTCGCCCCGGCGGCCGAAATACCCCGCCACAGGTCGCAGTGACCACCGTAGGGGTTCTGTCGCAGTAAATCCGGCGTTTACTGCGGCAGGCCACTGGCGAGCCGTCAGGCGGTGGAAGAAGGTGACAGTGCCTCAGGGACTGCTCCTTTCAGGGATGGCAACGCCTACCCGAGATCCACCGCCCGACCGGTAACGGCGAAGCCATCAGCTCTTCAGCAGCCTGTCTGCCTCGTTGACGAGGTCGGCGAGGTACGAGCCCGCCGTCGGCGACTGCCGAGCCAGGGCTGCCGACTGGCCGGCCCACAGGTTCACGTACTCGGGCCGGCCCTGAGCCCCCGCAGCCCGGCGGATCGGCTGCATCAGGGCGTTCTGTACGGGATACGGCGGTACGTGGTCCTCGTGGGCTGCCATGTCGCGGACGAAGCTGTTCGGGATGCCCCTGGCTGTGCGGCCCGAGAACAGACGGGTCAAGACCGTCGTGCGGGCCTCGGGGGTGCCGAGAGCCGCCTTATGGACCGCGCTCGCTCCCGACTCCTGGCAGGCGAGGAAGCCGGTGCCGATCTGGACCGCGTCCGCGCCGAGAGCGAGGGCTGCGGTGACACCGCGGCCGTCGGCGATCCCGCCCGCGGCGATCACAGGCACCGTGACCACATCCGCCACCTGCGGGACCAGAGAGAACGTGCCCACCAGGGACTCCCGCACGGGCCTCAGGAACGCTCCCCGGTGGCCGCCCGCGTCGCTGCCGGAGGCGACGATCGCGTCCACGCCCGAGGCCTCCAGGGCGATGGCCTCGTCGACGGTCGTCGCGGTACCGATCAGCGCGATGCCGAGCCGCCGCGTCTCCTCGACCAGACGTCGGGGCGGTGGCCCCATCACGAGGCTGATGACCGGCGGGGCGGCGGCGAGCAGGGCATCGACCTGCGCGTCGAAGTCCGGCCCGGCGGCCACGTCTGCGGCGGTGGGGGCGTGGATGCCGAGTTCCTCGTAGTACGGCCGCAGCCGCGCCACATGAGTGGACAGGTCCGTCTCGGACGGCTGGAGTTCGGATTCACCATCGAGCGGAACCCACAGGTTCACCGCGAACGGCCGGTCCGTGCCCGCTTCCAGCCGTGCTACCAGGTCCCCGATCTCCTCCGGGAAGAGGATGTGGGCCCCGTACGAGCCGAGCCCGCCGCCCTCCGACACCGCCACGGCCAGCTCGACGGAGGAAAGTCCGCCGCCGAACGGTCCTTGGATGACAGGCAGTTCGATGCCGAGAAGCTCGCCGAGACGTCCCGGTCTCATCGGGTCACCGCCGAGGCGAGCTCGGCCTCACGACCCAGGGCCTGACGAAACGCAGCCCGTGCGACGCGCTCTCCCAGGTGCCGGGCCGTGCGCAGGTCGGCCGTGCCGGGTGCATGTTCCGGACCGAGGTCGGAGGGCGACTGGGCCATGGCGCCGACGAAGCCGCCGAGCCGGTTGAGGTCCTCAGGGCTGCCGTTGGAGGAGTAGATCCAGCCCGGCGGCAGACCCAGCGGCACCCAGGTCATGCCGTGCTGGGCGGCGAACACGGTCATCGACAGCAGGGCGTTGTCCTTGTTGCCGTTGACCCCGGCGGAGTTGGTGAAGCCGGCTGCAAGCTTGTCCTGCCAGCCCCGCTCGGCCCAGACCGGCGCGCTCGCCTCAGCGAAGCGCTGGAAGACCGCAGAGGTCGAGCCCATGTAGGTGGGGGAACCGAAGACGATCGCCTCGGCCGCACCGAGGGCGGTCCACAGGCTCTCGTCCAGGACCGACACGTCCCGCAGATCGGCGCGGACGCCGGGCACGCAGTCCGCGCCCTCGGCGACGGCGGCGGCCTGACGGGCGGTGTGCCCGTACCCGCTGTGATGGGCGATGGCGACGGTGATCGGGGGTGCAGCCATGGGGAGGCCTCCTAGAGCGCGGCGAGCCGGTTGCCTGCCGATCTTCCGAACACTAGACGACCGGTCAACTAAAAATCCACTCCAGGAACCCTCCGGATAGTTGACCGCCCGTATAGTGACCGTCATGGGACGCACCAGCACGGCACGCACAAGGCTCCTTGCAGCCACCGGCGAACTCATGCGCAGCCACGGCTACAACAGTCTCGGCATCGCCGAGATCTGCGCCCACGCCGAGGTGAAGAAGGGCAGCTTCTACCACTTCTTCGAGTCCAAGCAGGCCCTCACCGTCGAGGTCGTCGACGCCTACTGGCAGGGCGAGCGAAGCTGCTGGGTCGGGGAGCTGTCCGTCCCCGCGCCCGCCCTCGACCGGCTGCGCCGGCTGCTCGACGCCATGACTGCTGTCCAGCGGCGGATGAAAGAAGACTCCGGCACGGTCGACGGCTGCCTCCTGGGCAACCTCGCCCTGGAGCTAAGCACCCGGGAACCGGACATCCAGGCCCGTCTGAAGGAGATCTTCGACGAACAGATCCAACTGGTCGCCACCGTTCTCACGGACGCGGCAGCCGAGGGCGCAATCCCGACAGACCGGGCTTCGATGTCGACCGCCCGGGCCCTCGTCGCCCAGCTGGAGGGCATGGTTCTCTTCGCCAAGCTCAAGAACGACCCCGCGGTGCTCGACGACCTCTGGCCTCACACACTGATGCTGCTCGGTGCCTGACTTAGGGGCTGTCACTGGGAGTTCTCCGCCAGGTTGTTGATCCCCTTGTAGGAGCGGTGTTCCGCCGAGGGCATCACCTCACGGTGGAGCACCGTAAAAGGCGAGCATTGGGACATGCCCCGGCGCTACCGCACGTATCCCCTCCAAAGACCATGCCGGCGCGCCCCGGCCCCGCGCCTGTAACGGAACAGCTTCATGCGTTCTCCACGGCGGATCGGGCGGCCTCGCTGTCCGCGGCCCGGGGTCCCGGGACAGAGGCCGCGGCGAGCTTGAGGCGGGTGTCCATGTCGAGATTCACCTCACCGTAGGGCCGGACGTGGGACCAGAACAGCGGGGTCAGGCCGCCGGTCGGCGGGCGTGAGGAGGCCTGCCCACTCCGGTTCACCGAGGATGTCCTGGAGCATCAGGGTGTTCACGTAGACCAGGGCCGATTGCAGAATTCGCAGACACAGTACGAACATCTCCTGTTCGTCGCGCCGGTTCGAGGCGATCTCCCCGCCCTTGCCGTAGGCGATCACGGAGTTCGCGCCGTTGGAGGACTCCATCACGTTCAGGCCCTCCTCGATCTCCCGCTGAAGGTCCCGAAGCCGCAGGTAGCGGGCCACGAAGATGGTCTTCTGGGCGCGGCCGACCTCCAGCACCGCCGCGTAGGCGGGGTGGGAGGCGTTGCGGGTGAAGCGGCGCAGGATCGCCTCGGTGGATGCGGTCCGGGTGCGGATCGCGGTGGCGTCTTTGATCATCTGGTCGTACTGCTGGGCGATGAGTTCCCAGCGGATGGGGCGGGTCAGCGCCGGGGTCAGCTGCGGGTAGGCGTCCGGCTCGCCGCCCACCGGCCGGTACAGCTTCACCTTGTTGATCCGCTTGATGCGCGGCAGCAGGTCGAAGTTCAGCAGCCTCGTGACGCCGAACCCGATTTCCGACTGGCCGTGCGATTCCGTGTAGTTGGCCTCGACGTCCATGGTGGTGCCGTGCCGCATCGCGCCCTCGATCATCGCGGCGACCTCGGAGGCGGTGCAGTTGATCAGCTGGGAGTGGATGGCCAGGGACTTCTTCTCCACGTGCCAGTAGATGAGCACCCCACGGCCGCCGTAGCGCGAGTGCCACTCCGTGGTGAACCATTGGGAGCCGGACCGTGACGCGCAGACCGCGGGCGCGTGAGAAGGAGCTGGGATGCATGGGGTTCTGTGTCAGCCATCGGCGGCCGACGGTGGGTGACCGACCTCCTTGGTGTCCTCCTCCGTGCGAGCGGGGGTGAGCCGTAGCGGGCGTCGTAGCTCGCCGGTCCTCTCCGCGCGAGCGGAGATGAGCCGTTCGGTCCGGGCTGCCAGTAATTCGTGGAGAGGCTCTCTGCGCGCGAGCGGAGGTGAGACGCCGTGGATCCCCGCGCTGCTGGGCAGCGGGGCCTTGGCGCAGTACGTCGCGCGGTGGGTCGGCTGCCCGGGCGCGGCGCCGTCGAGGTCCTGGCCGATGGGGGCCGAGCACCGCACCGGAATCTGGATCGGGAATCACAGGGCGCGCCGCGATCGGCTCGGCCAGGCTCAGCGCGCCGCGCTTGCTGAACTCGGTGTGGACTGGGCTCGGTAACCGGGTCCGCGGGCGCGTTCCAGAATTCTGGAACAGTCGCCCGGCCTGCGGGGGCCGGTCGCGGCGGGGCACTGGCGACCGCCCCAGCGATTCCCAGCCCCCACGCCGTGGCCTACTCGGGACGCACCTGCGCGGCTTGCATGCCCTCACCCCGCCCGAGCCGGCAGACTCAAGCGGTAGTCCCTCGACCTGTCCCAGTTTAGAGGGCCAGGCTTACCACCCAGTAGTCGTACTCCTCCGCGGTAACGCCGCAGATGTGGCGGCCGGATGAGGAGCGGGCGATGAATTCGATTCGCCCCTGGTCATCGAGGAGGCGGGATACATCGGCCGTGTCGGTCAGACGCCCACGGACCCAGCCGACCGCAGCGCTGCCGGTCACCACCGCCGTGAGGAGGAACGTGCCGTCTTCGCCGATGACACCACCTTGACGGGCGTGGTCGAGCCACAGCTGGTGGACCCCTCCGAGCTCCCCCTTCAAGGGAAGGGTTGCACTGGGCTCCACGCCGAACCCTGCCATCGCGCGCCAGGCGGTGTCGACCGACGGACCGGGCTCGTTGCCCTGGACGGCGTCTACCTCGAGGCCACTGCTCCGAATGAGCTCGATGAGGTTCTCCTCGCTTGTGGGCACTCATTTCTCCTCGTAAAAGAAGTGGTGATCTCCACCGGGCTTGTCGATAGCTCGGTAGCGCTCCATTGTGCCGTAGCCGTCGACCGTGTTGTCCCAGCCGAAATTCACTCCGGAGCGCGACTGGTCTTCGATCGTGCTGCCCTTCGGTCCGCCCGCGTGGAAGTGCGGTCCGGCGGGATCATCGGTGTGCTCGACGACGACGCGGGAACCGTTCGACGTTCCGAATTGGCGGAAGTTGCCCCAGTGAGTGGGATCGCTGGAGTAGACGTGTCCGGGCATATTTTTCAGTGTCTTGTCACCCATGACAATCCCTTCGGCATCAGGGGTAGTCCCGAAAGGAACTCCCGCAGCGTCGAATGCCGCGCGCTCGGCGTCGGACCGCAGCTTGAACGGGTTGCTCTTCTCGCCCTTGGGCGGGCAGGGGTTGAGGCCCAGCGGGTCGGACCAGGTGTGCGGGTTGGAGACGTACGCGACCGGGTTGGGCGCAGGACCGAGGCCGAGGGGATCGACCGACAGGTAGCGGGCGGTCTCGGGGTCGTAGTACCGGAAGCAGTTGTAGTGCAGACCTGATTCAGGGTCGAAGTACTGCCCGGGGAAGCGGAGCGGCGTGTAGGCGTTCGCGTCCGCGTTCCAGGTCGTTGTTCCCCACAGGGTGCTACGCGTGCACCATGCGATCTCACCGGCTTCGTCGACGAGTTCCGTCGGCGTGCCGATCAGGTCGGTAACAATCCCGAAGAAGCGGCTATCGATCTCCCGTCCGTCCGCATCGGCCAGACTCTCCTCTCGCAGCTGCCGGTTATGGCCTGGTGTATCTCGGTCTCGGGGCAGCGGGACCCAGCGAAAACGACCTCCTGCACCGCCGCGTCCCACGCGCGGGACGCGCCACGGCGCTATCCGTTCAGTCCCTCGCACTGCAACTGACCGGAGCTCTCACCGGCCTGGCCGTTGGCACCCTGCCACCCGGTCCACTTCCCTGGATGCTGGGAGGCACTGCGCTGATGGCTGGATCCGTCCTATGGATTCGCCGCAGCGTGCCCACTCCCCCGAGCCTCACCGACTCCAATCTGCACCAGACTGATGCCGATCAGTCTCGGCAGCACGACCGGAAGACCGGGCATACTCAGTAGAACTTCCCAATCAGGAAGTCAAACCGCCACGGTGACGGTTGGTGCGACTTGATAGCACGCTCCGTCGCGGATCATCACCCATAGAACATTGGCTCGACGTCATGCGAGAGACAGCAGCACTGCCTGCTTGTGTCTTTTGCCCTCGGCTCGCTTGCGTTCGTAGTACGCGCGTGACGCTGGGCACGATCGCAGACTGGCCACGGCGGATTGGTAGAAGGCCCGCAGAAGGCCACGGTGGTAGCGGCGGGGCCGGCGCATGTTGCCGCTGACGCGGCCGGAGTCGCGTGGCACCGGGGACAGGCCGGCAAACGCGGCAAGGCGGTCAGCCGTGCCGAAGGCAGCGTGTGCGGCTACAGGCTCTGCTCGCAACATTAGAAGAACAGCCCGACGGCACCGGCACCGTGCCCGGAACCGCTGGCCTCGCCGCTCTGACACCGCGACGGCCTCAAGGCCGCAGAGGGCCCCCACCACAGTGGGGGCCCTCTGCCTTGTCTGGGTGCGGGGGTCCGTGGAGCAACCTTGGGTCGGTTTTCCCGTCGCAGCCCGCGGGATGCCTCAGGTGGTGGTGCGCCTTCGCTTGCCGGTTCCGGCGACGAGCGCGGCGCCCATGGCGAGGGCCGCGCCGGCTGCGCCGAGGGCCCAGCTGGTGGCGGGGTCGGAGCCGGTGGCCGCGAGCTGGCCGCTGCTGCCGCCGTGGCCGGCGACCGGCGTGACGCCGCCGTCGGGCTTGGGCTGGTTGCCGGTGCTGCCGCCGCTCTGGCCGCCGTCGTCCTCGGTGGCCGGGGCGGTGATGGAGGTGTAGGCGAAGGCCATGTTCGATTTGGTCTGCGCGGCGTCGTCTGCCTTGGCGACGACGAAGGCCTTGCCGACAGGGGCGTCCTGCGCGGCCTTGGCCCGCAGCTGGATGTCGAACTTCGCGTCCTTGGCGACGGCACGGTCGAAGAACACGCCTCCGAAATTGCGGTCCTTCTCGGCGGTCGTCCAGCGCTTGCCGTCCCAGACCTCGATGTCGAGGTGCTTGGCCCTGAGAGTGCTCTCGTTGTTCTGGATTGAAACGTCGAAGCCGTACCGGTCGAGGGCCATCTTGCCGGAATTGTCGACGCTAAGCGTGAACGGCTGCCAATCGCCGCCGGCCTTGAAACCGGCCCGGGGCAGCCCCTGCAGTGCGATGTTCGGGCCCGCGTGATCGGCCTGCTTGTCGGCGGCGGTCACCTTGGACTCGTAGCGGACCCGGTCGGCGGTGCCGCCCTCTGCGGTCGTGGACAGCGAGAATCGGCTGACGGGGGTGTCCTTG
Source organism: Streptomyces sp. CB00455 (assembly GCF_001905445.1). GTDB lineage: Bacteria > Actinomycetota > Actinomycetes > Streptomycetales > Streptomycetaceae > Streptomyces. The sequence continues at coordinate 145,883 of NZ_LIVQ01000008.1, forward strand.
GCGAACTTCATCCGCAGCTTGAGGGCGAAGACCTCGTTCTTCTCGATGTCGACGTCGGCGACACGGAGGCTGTAGACCTCTTCCGACCCGTCAGGTTCGATCTTGTGCCAGCCCCAGGTGCCGGAGGCATCGGGAGCATAGACCTCCGCCTGGATGTCGCTGCTCTTCCAGGCGAACGTGTCGAGGGTCCACAGGACCAGTTCGAGCGAGTAGTCGTCAGCAGCCGGGCGGCCCGAGTTGTCCACGTGGAGGGAGAACTCCCGCCAGTTGCTGCCCGCCTTGAACTCACCTGGAAGGCCGGTGAGTGTCATCGTCGGCCCATGGGCGGCAGCCTGGTCCGGCGTCGCGGGCTTGGCCTGCAGGGTCTGCCGGCTCCCCGCCTTCGGGACTTCGCCTTTCGCCACTGGTGCCTCCCCCGGCTGAGGCACCGCCCCGATGGTCGTGGGCCCGTCGTCCTTCGGCTCCGCGTCCGGCATGGCGATGGCCGGGTTCTGAACCTCGTCGGCCATCGCGGGCGTCGCCATCAACACCGTAGGGCCAACCATCGTGGCCGCAGCCACGACAGCCAGGCGCTGAAGCGTCAGCTTCACTGTTGTCCCCTTCGTGGAGCCCCAGGTGCGCTGTGCGCATCCCCCAGGACCAACCTCAATAGTTTTTGAACGCGCTCAGACTAACGGCGCTGTGAAGAGCAAAGCCTCGAAAGACGTCAGACTGGCTGGAACCGAACACCCACCGGGCAAAGTTGTCCGCGGCGGTACCTGCCCGGCGCGGGAACGGCCTGGCGGCGGCCTGCGGGCCCGCCCAAAAGCTCAACAAACTGAAGGCCTGACGCGGCATCGCCACCCCTACCACGAGGCACCCGAAAGCTACCTCGCGGGCCTCCACGTCCGCGCCGCAATGATCTGGATCGACGACCTCCTGAAAGCCGCCGACTGATCAAAACCTCACACAGGCCTTAGGCCGTCCGCGCAGTCCGAACTGTTCACCGCCGCAGGACCCACAAAGCCGCCGTAACGTGGCTGCGCCAGTCCCTGGAGCGGCAAGATGTCACCTACGCCCGCAACGAAGCTCTGCACCGCGGACGCCTCGCCGCCGCCCTCGCCCGCTCCGGAGAAGCCGACGAGGCGGCACACCACATCGAGCGGGACGAGGCACTGCTTACCGAGGTGTCATCCGGCCAGGCACGGGACGGACTGGCCGTCGCCAGCCGCGAGCTCGACCACATCCGCCCCGGCCGCCGAGGAGAACCGTGGACTACATCCTGATTACCGACCCCTCCCGCGCCGAGCGGGCACTGGACGACATCGCGCCCGTCTACGAAAGCGTGTTCGTGGAACCCCCTATTTGGAGGGACCGCGTGACCTGGCGCTGTTCCTTGAGACCTACCAGCGTGAGCACAATGCCGCGGGCTTCCTCCTCGTGCTCGCCCGCACGGCCGGCGGAAACCTGGCCGGGTTCCCGTACGGACTGCCACCCTCGTCCGGCAGCGGCTGGTGAAACGGTTTCCTGGATGCCCCCCCAGCGGCCGAATTTCACCCGCGAGGACGGCCGGCGCACCTTCGTCGTGAAAGAACTCGCCGTTCTCGCCGACCGGCGCGGACACGGCATCGGCCGTGATCTCCACCGCTGCCCACTCCACGGGATCACTGCGGACCGCGCGACGCTCACCGTGCGTCCCGAAGCCCCAGCAGCCGCCTGGTACGAACGTCTCGGCTACACACTCGTGGAACACACCCAGCCTTGGGATGGCGCACCGATCTACCGCACCCTCCAGAAAACCCTGCGGACCTGATGGCCTGCAGCCTCGCTCCTGGTAGAGGTCATCCGGCCGCCCAATGGATTTGCGTCGCCGAAGCGACACGCCTGTTCGAAGCGACAAGCCGGAGTGGTGCTGCGGGACAAACCCGCAGTGCCACCCCAGACGGGCGCCGATCATCCTCGCCCCCGGCCTTGCCGACGATCCGGAGTTCGCCCCGCCCGCATCGCCAGAGCGGAAAACGCAGCAGACGGTTTGTTTGGCGGGCTTGTGTCCAGAACGCGTTCCTCTCCTCCGCGCCGTAGGCGCGCCGTGGCGCGTCCGGGGCCTCACCTCCTTGTCCGTTTCTGATCTTGCATTCGACACGCTGACCGCTGGTGTCTTGTAGCGTCCGCAACTTCGTACGCAGCGCCCCCTGGGTAAACGTTGTGATCCAGGCTCGGTGAACAGTCGCTCTGTCGGCGGATGTTTCTTGGACGACAGGGCGGCGACGTTGGGTTATCGATGGTCTAGGGGTCCCGGTTTCTCCAACTGAGATTCATCGGCCATGCGTGGTCCGCCCTTCAGGTCAGGCTCAGCCTGGTGAGCCTCGCCGCGGGCCGGTCGCCCCGTTGCGCCTGTTTGATGCGTTCCAGCATTGGCTGGACGGCGTTGCCCAGGGCATTCTCGTACGTCGATAAGGGCTGACGGCCAGCGAACCTGATCAGGCTGGTGACCGGCCCCGCCTTGAAGATCACGAACAGATTGACCACATCGTCCCTGCGTGTCCGTACGACAGCGCTCCCGGACCCGATCTGCGGCAGGTCCACCACGCTCCCGCCGAGTTTGTCGATCCAGTGCCGCTGCATATAGTCGACTTCATGCTGGGCTGCATCCTCGTCCGAGTGGGAGGTGACGGTGAACAGCACGCTGTCCCCGCCGCCCGGTGAGAGGTACTGCACCTCACCGAGCCGCAACTCGTCCGGCAGGTCCTTGCTACGGTCCAAGGTCCTTTTCGGCCGGTCCACCGTCCACCCTGTGGGTAGGTCACCCAGGTCCGGCAACACCCCCATGACGGCATCCTCGCTCGCCAGTCGGCGGTCGGGCTGATCGGCGGGCCGGCTGCTTACCCCCTCGACGGCGGGGGCTGAGTGTTGGCCCCAATTCATCTGCGTGGCTCCGTAGACCCCGAGGCCCACCATCAGTAGCAGCACCAACGCCACGGCGAGCAGTGCCCGGCGCGTACCGGGTGTGGCCGGGGCGCTCACTGGCCCCACTTGGATGGTGCCGCCCCTCACATCCCCATGGACCAGAAAGTTGATCAGGCTGTCGCCGCCACTCGCTGATCCGTGATTGATCTGGGTGACCGGTCCCGACGGCACCTGGGGCGGGTTCGCGGCAGTCGCGGCAAGCACGGCCCGTGTCAATCGGAGGGAGAACTCCGGATCGTCGCCCAGTGTCGTCGCTAGCGCGCGCTCCACCGTCGCCTGCCGCTCGTCAGCTGCCGGTTCCTCATCCAGCGCGGTCAGCGCCGCATCCCCGCCCTGGCTGCTGCTCAGTCTGTTCCGCACCAGTCCCGAAACCTCCGTCGCCGCAGCGCTGCCCGCGGCCGACGCCATGCCTGTGACGAACTGCATCGCCAGCGCTGCTAAACCGGTCGGCTCCATGCGACTCCCCCCGTCGGTCCCGGTCAGACGGACCACCCTGGACGCTCCGTCAAGTATGTTCATAGTCAGCCAGGTTGCGCTTACATTCGCGCAATCGGGCGATTGACACGCTTCCCCCACCCCGCAAAACCTTGTGCCGTGACGTGCCGGTGATCAGCACCGCGCCGTAGACGAGCAGGGTGATGTCGGTGACCACGTCGCGTTGACTGACGCACGGTTGGCGACCGCCGCCGCGATGCCGCCTGGCTGGCCGACTGACCCGACGGTTACGCCTGTCCACCCGGTGCAACGAGGTTGCCCCGTATGCCACGGGGTCCCGCGCGGCCAGCGCGGGTTATGGTCAAAATGGCCAGATCGTACGGGGCGCTCCCCGCACCTCGCCTGAGAAGGCCACAACCGCCATGCAGCCGACCCGCCACGGAGCGGTGGCTGCGTTAGTGACAACTGACTTCAGTGGTAGGTCAGTTCTGACTCCGTTCAGGGGGCCTCAGGGGCAAGATCTGAATGTGAGAAGTGACTCCACCTTGGACGCATGAGCGACGAATATTTCGGCCGTTCTGGACATCGACCGCCGACTGAAGCGAGGCCGCGCAGGCGGACGGCCCCCTACTTCGAGAACGAGACCTCCAAGCAACGCGATGCAGTCGAATGCTGCATCAGCCAGCTAAAGCAGGGCGCGGCCCGGACACCAGAGACGACAGGACCGCCACCATCTACCTCGCCGGACTACACCTCGCCGCCACTTAAATCTGGTCAGCCAGGTGACCCAAAGGAAACTGCCTAGCGATTCCGCCAGTTGACGAAGGACACCTTGTCCGGCAGGGCCACACTGATCTTGTCCTGTTGAAACGCCTCGTCGCCCAAGAGCTTGCGCAGGAACTCGGCCATCCCAAAGGGGTGCAACTGCATCTCGGGGCTGGTGTGTCTCCCGCAGATCAGGACCGGCCATTGATCCGGGTCGTCGTGCGTAGTCACCCAGCAGTAGATGTCTGCCCCCGAGGTGACGCCCCACGCCACGATCGACTCGGGGTCCACGTCGAAGTCGGCGTCGTCGCGTTCCATCTCCCAGGTGTAGCGGGCGTTCTCCGTTTCGTCCTGCAGCCCTGGACCTGCCGTGTATGGGTACCCGTCGGCCCGCAGTGCCGGCAGCAAGATGCTGATGTACTCGCTGATCACCCCCGCCCCGTAAACCTCCATGAAACGGACGTAGTCCAAAGGGAACCGGGTCCCCCAGGCCGCCTCGACCTCACCCCAGTCGACCCTCTCGTCCACCCCATGAGCAACCGGCATGAGCTCAGCAAGTGCCGCCACCGCATCCGTCCCGCGCATGTCCCGCCCTTCATCCCGCCGCCCGCACTGCGCCGCGTGTCGTATCCGAGGGCCAATCTACGAGTATCGGCTCTCCGGGAGATCTCCGGGTCATCTGGAGCCCGGCAAGATCCGAACGAGACGGCCTAGCCCTGTGACCGGGACAGGCGTCAGCTCGTGACCGCCGCGGCTGCTTCGGCGCGGGCCCGTGTGACGGCCAGGCGGTAGGAGTGGGTTCCGGTTTCGATGATGTTGCCGCCGAAGGTGAGGCGGTCCACGATGGCCGCGCAGAGCCGGGGATCGGTGAAGGTTTTGGTCCAGCCTCCAAAGGATTCGTTGGAGGCTATCGCGACAGAGCTCTTTTCCTCGCGCTCGGTCAAAACCTGGAAGAGGAGTTCGGCGCCGCGCCGGTCCGGTTCCATATATCCCAGCTCGTCAATGCAGAGGAGGTCGACGCGGCCGTACCGGGCGATGGTTTTGGCGAGGAGTTTCTCGTCGGTTGCTTCGACGAGTTCGTTGACGAGTTCGTTGACGAGTTTGGTCGCGAGGACGTACTTGACCCGGTAGCCGTGCATCGCGGCCTCGGTACCGAGTGCGATCAGCAGGTGTGATTTCCCGGTCCCGGAGTCGCCGATCAGGCAGAGCGGCATGCTTGACCCAGTCGCAGGAGGCCAAGGTGTGGATGGCGGCAGGGTCGATGGCCGGATTGGCATCGAAGTAAAAGGTCCGGAGCGACTTGTCACGTGGGAAGCCGGCGGCCTTGATGCGCCGCTCGGAGCGGCGCCGGGTCCGGTCGTCGCATTCCGACATCAGCAGTTCGGCCAGGAACCCGCGGTAGGTCATCTGGTCTTGTGCGGCGGCCACGGCCAGTTCCGGGTACCGGGTCCGGATCGTCGGCAGCCGCAGCATTCGGCATGCCTGGTCCACGGCCGCGTCCGCGGCCTCTTCGGTCAGTCCCCGGTTGCGCTTTGCGGTCATGATTCCCCCTGTTGGGCGGATGGTCCAGCGTGCCGGCGGCGTAGCCGCAGCAGCTCGTCGTAGGCGGCCACCGACGGCAGCGGCCTGGGGTCGGGCGGCAGCGCGGCCAGCCGACGCGCGGTAAGCGAGGTCACCGTCGCCCCTCTCTCGGCCGGGCGTGTGATCCGTTCCTGGTGCGGAGCGGGGCACGCTGGCATCGGTGTCGGATGCTTTGCGGGCCTCCAGGGCGACGGCGTCCGCTGTCAGCGCGCCGGCCTTCAGCGCGGCTGCGATCCCGGCGACCACGTCCTCATGGGCCATGTGCCGGTGCAGGAGCAGGAGCGAGATCAGGGCCCGGGTCCCCTCGGGGTCGCCGTGGGCCTTGCAGGCGGCCTGCCACCACGCGTCGTGGATCGGGGTGAACTTGCCGGCCGAACGGGCCTGCTCGAGCGCCGTGGCGCCGGGAAGGGCGCCAGGCTTGCGGACCAGGGCCTCGAGGTAGTGGTCCAGGTCCAGGCGGGATCCGCCCTTGGCGATCAGCCGCTCGTGGCGGGCCACTTCCTTGGGCCCGTCGTAGACGACGAGCTCGGAGGCGTGCAGGACGATCCGTACCATCTGGCCGATCAGCCGCACCGGCACCGAGTAGTAACTGGTGCGGGCCGAGACCTGCCCGTAGCGGTCCACCCGCACCGAGGAGACGAACCCCGTCTCGAAAACCTCGTCAGGCAGCTGAACCAGCAACGGGTGTTCGGCCTGGAAGTACTCTCCGATGGTTTTCGGGCGGAGCCGAATCCCGCGGTCGTTGTCCTGGCGATCCCACTGCTCGACCAGCAGATTCAGTTCCGCGAGGGTGTCCACCTGCGGGACGGGGACCAGGTGGTTCCTGCGGAACCAGCCGATCTGGCCTTCGACCCGCCCTTCTCGTGGGCGCCCTCGATGCCTGGGTGGCAGTAGAACGGGCGGTGGGTGCACCAGCAGCGCAAAGCCCTGCGCGCCGGGGAGCTGGAGGACCGGCGCAAGAAGCTGCTGGACGCACCCGAGGCCGGGTCGCTTCCGTGCACCCTCAGCAGGCATTTTGCCGTGTACGGCGAGCCAGCCCAGGCCGTCATGCGGTGTCGCAGGCGAAGGGCCCACCCTCCCCGGGGCAGCCTTCGGAGTCCGCGGCAAGTCCCCCAGCGGGCTACGTTGCAGCGGGGGCGGGATGAGTGAACGAAACCGGCTTGCCGGTGGCGTGGGAGTAGTCGATTTCCCTGCTCGTGGACTCGCCGATGTACCCGCCTGGGTTGACGACCAGAACCCGGTCTGCGAGGTCGATCTTGCGCAGGTGGAGGGCGTCCAGCACGGTCTTCTGCTCGTCGGTGACCGGCCCGTCCGCTTCGCCTGGCGCGACAACGATGACCCCGGCGAAGGTCAGATCACGGTTCGCCGCACGCATCTCGTCCACGAACCGGGCAGAGCCGCAGATGCAGACGATTTCAGGTCGGTCGGGCACAGCTCATCCCTTCAATCGGCGGGAGGTTAGTGGGTGGCGCTACGTCAGCGTTGACCGGCCGGTCAGCCGTCGGCTCGTTCCTTCTCGATCGCGTTCATCCTGCGGACCATGTCGATCTGCGTGCGGATCGTCGTGTCGAACAGGGCCTCCGGGTCGCCGTCGGGGCCGGCGTTCGCCGCCAGCAGCGAGACGACTTGGCTGGCGAGGACAGTGACCACGTCGGCCGTTCCCACCGGGCCGCGGACCTCGATCAGTTTGCGCACGGCGTCGTCGATGCGGTCCATGGCCTCCTCTACCTGGAGGAACAACCCGAGCCGGTCGGCGAGGAACATGCGGACCACCGCCACACCGTCGGCCAGGGCGGTGTCCACGTTGAAGTCGGCGCGGGCCTTATCCGACTCCTTGAGCACGGCCGGAATCGTGTACGTCCGCTGCTGGATGAGGCCCTCCTCTCGCCACTTCGCGTACGGGATGGGGCCGACGGCGTCACGGCGTGCACGGTGCTCGCTGGTCGGGCGGCCGCCCGCGGTGCGGCAGGCCCGCCCTGCGGCTGTCTTGCAGGTCGGGCATTCGACACGGCGCTTCCACGAGCGCACGAGATCCATCTCGGTGTCGGAGCGGAAGTGGCGTCGCCACTCGCCGCCCCACGGGATGCTCTGCGATCCGTTCTCCACGCCCATGCCCCCTGGGGTCCGGTGGTGTGTGCCGTCGTCGGTGCCGTGCAGCTGACCGTACCCGCGGCGGCGCCCCTCAGCAGTCGATCCGGAGAACGCTGCCCAGGCCCTGAGTGGTGCCGGTGCGCCGCGCGCCTGGAGGGATTCTGGTCCCGGCCGGGTGCGCGGGGGTCTCAGAGGGCCGTGACGGCCTGGGGTGCGCCTCTCGCGAGGCGATCGAGGCGCTCGTACAGAGCGCGTACGAGCCGGGCCCGCTTCTGAGCGCAGCCGGCAGTGCCCTCCGGCGGAACGGACAGACGGGGGTCGGCCTCCTCAAGGGCGACGTCGGCCAGGGCGCGGGCGGCGTGGTCATCAGGCAGCAGGTCGGCTGCACGACGGACGTCGGCGGCGCCACGAACACGACGAGCAGGCCACCGCGACCGCAGAGGCGTGATCCACCGCTCGTTGCAGCTGGTGTCTGAGCCAGGAATCCCTCTCCTGTCACTGCCGGGAGATGATGAGCCAGGGCCGCCGGTCCTGTCTATGCTCAGGCCCATGGCACTGGAATGGGAACAGATCATCGTCGACTCCGCCAACCCCGTCGCTCTCGGGCGCTGGTGGGCCGAGGCTCTCGGTTGGGTAGTGGTCGACGAATCCGAGGAGATCATCGAGATCCGGCCTGAGCCGGACCAGATGCCGGGGCTGCTCTTCGTGCCTGTCCCCGAGGGCAAGACGTCGAAAAACCGGCTCCACCCCGACTTCCGCCCCGACGACCAGGAGGCCGAGGTCGCCCGGCTGCTCTCCCTCGGTGCCCAGCGCGCCGACACCGTGCAGGACGAGCAGCACTGGGTGACTCTCCTCGACCCGGAGGGCAACGAGTTCTGCGTCCTGAGTGAGCGGAAGAGCTGAGCGGAAGCACTGGGAGTAGACCGGGCAGTTGTCAGGCGCCGACGCCCGCAGCAACACGGACAGAATTGACACGGAAGCCGGATGGCGGTGGGGCGGCGCACCCGGGCGGGCCGGCACCGCCGGGTTCGTGCCGCGCGAGTTCCTGTTCTCCTGCCCGGACTGTCCTGCGGTTCTCTGACCTACGCGGCGCGACGTCGCGACGACCTAGCCCAAGAACATCTCGTGGCGGGTTTGGAGCGGATCTGGGTCACACCCGCAGGGCACGCCGCCCGTCGTCTCCTCTCCTACACGGCCGCCCCGCCCCTGTCCTCCCCCGACGCCCAGCTGTTCGCCGTGGTGATCGCAGTCCGGGCCGCGCGGGGTGGCACCGGCAGGATCACGGCGGCCGATGTGCGGGCGCTTCGGTTGGACGACGGGGACCGGGCCGTCGATGATCTGCGGGCTCTGGGCTGGCAGATTCCCGGCCTGCTGCTGGACCAGGACGTCGACACCTCAGCTCGGGTAACGGTGCCGGCCCTGGCGGCCGGACCGGACGAGCACCCGCTTCCCCTCGGAAAGGAGCAGCGGTCGCGCGTATCGGGCTGGACCGCGCGCACGCTCGCCGCTCCGCCGGCCGCGGGGACTGCGGCGGCTGTCCGGCTCGCCGTCCTGTTCCTGACGGGCCACGCCTCCGCCCATCTGAACGGCGTCTCCCCGATGATCTCCCGCCGGCCTGCCGCGACAGACTGCCCGACCTGGTGACCGGCGGCTTCCTCACCCACCTCGACGGGGACCGGTACCGCCTGGACTCCTCCATGCGGCACCTGGCCGGCCGCCTCCTCCACCAGGCCGACCCGGACGACTCGCCGCCGCGCAAAGGCCAGTGGAAGGTACCCAGGCCGGCCCGGACCACCAGGGTGGAATGGGCGCAGTGGAAACAGGAGACCCGCCAAACGGTGGGGGGCAGAACGCCGAAGCGGTCGAGCACTGCGCCGTGTGCCGCCTGCCCCGCGCCCAGGTGGCGGCCGCGTTCACGACCACCCGCTACACCGGCCAGACCCCACGCCTGGGCTGGCCGCCGAAGCTGCGCGGCATCATCGACCCGCAGCTCCTGGCCGACGGGTGGCTGGCAGAGATCCCGTCCGTACCGTGGACACTCCGGCCGGAGACACCGCCGCAGCCCATGGGTCATCCAGTCGCACCGCACCGCCTCACCCGCTGACCGGCGAGCCGAAACGGCACGGTCGCCGTGGCTCACGCCGTCTTCTTCAGGCGCTGCGGCACGACCTTGTGGTCGGCCTTTCCGCACGGGCCCCCGGAGCAGCGCTGCGGCCTCGGTCACGGCGGCCTGGCGGCGGCGCTGAGCCCGGGCCTGCTCGATCGGGGCGGGGGCATCGGCCGGGACGGCACCGGGCTCGTGGAGCGCCCTGCGCGACAACTCCCGCATCGTCGCGGCGGTCTGCCGCTCCTCCGCCTGTGCGATGGCCGAGTTCAGGGTGGTGCGCATTTCACCGTCCCTGCACAGAGACAGGAGCCGGCAAACGCCCGACCGCCCGGCGATGATTGGCGGGTTGGTCGGGCTGTCGGACCGGGGTTACCGGCGCCGCTGCGGGTCCGTGGCTGCGAGCACCGCGTCGGTCTGGTCCCGGGCGCGCTGCAGGTCCGCCTCGCGGTGGGTGGCCATGTGGGCGAACATCGTGCCCTGCGCCGCTGCCTCGCGGTCGATCTCCTGCCAGGGAGGGCTCTTCGACGGGCGCAGCGTCCCACCCGACGCCGCAGGTCAGGACTGTGCGGGGGTGGTCTGGGGCAGGCGGGCGCGCAGTGTTCCGGCGAAGTCCTCGGCGCGGGTCAGCTGGATCCGGAGTTTGTCGACCTGCTCGGTGGCGGACTGCTCGTACTCGCGGACGCGCTCCAGCAGGGCTTCGCGCTCGTTGTCGTCGAGGCCGGTTTCATTGTCGAGGCGGTCGGTGGCATCGAGGAGGTCGCGCATCTGGTCGAGGCTGAAGCCGAGCGGCTTCATCCGGCGGATGACCATGAGGCGGGCGACGTCGGTCTCGGCGTAGAGGCGGAAGCCGCCCTGCGAGCGGGCCGAGGGGGTGACCAGGCCGGTCTCCTCGTAGTGGCGGATGGTGCGCAGGGACAGCTCGGTCCGCGCGGCGACTTCGCCGATCTGCATGTGCTTGTCGTCCACGCCCGTGGTCCTGGCCCTTCTCGTCGTGGCCGGCCGCGTCCCGCGCGACTCCGCCGGTCTCTACTCTAACGTTAGGGTAGAGTTGCTGGTGACGAGGGCGGCCCGTGCTGCCCCGCTGCTGCCGTACCGGGGCCGTTGGCGCCCCCGGCGAAGATCCGATTCTTGCAGGAGAGAGCGTGCGCGAGCCCACGACGCCCATCGCCGCCGCCTGCCCGCCGTGACGCTTCGCCCGTGGACGTGAGCACGGCCGCGCCATCGCGCAGGCACCGCTCCGTCTCCCTTTTCGACTTCCGGCCCGCCTGTTTCGGGCCGCCCGCGGGGTGCCGGCCCGGCCCTTCCGCGTCCTCCCGCACGCCCCTGGCCTGCCCAGAGCGGGGTGTGCCCGAGCACGACAGGTTCCCGTCCTCTTGCCTTCTTCCGTTCTGTCCCCCGCCGCACGCATGCGCGGCCTCCGTCCGGACTGGCTGTCCGACCCGAAGGTGTGGCATACCGAGGTTCTCGCCGGCCTGGTGGTCGCCCTCGCGCTGATCCCAGAGGCGATCTCGTTCTCGATCATCGCCGGGGTCGATCCGGCTGTCGGTTTGTTCGCCTCGTTCACCATGGCCGTGGTCATCTCGGTCGTCGGCGGCTGCCGCGCGATGATCTCCGCCGCGACCGGCGCCGTCGCGCTGGTGATTGCGCCGCTGAACCGTGGGCACGGTTTCGGCTACCTGATTGCCGCGGTCATCCTGGCGGGTGTCATCCAGGTCGGGCTCGGCGCGTTGGGCGTCGCGAAGCTGATGCGGTTCGTGCCGCGCTCGGTGATGGTCGGCTTCGTCAACGCCCTCGCGATCCTGATCTTCATGGCTCAGGTTCCCGAGATGCACGACGTGCCGTGGGCGGTCTATCCGCTGATCGCTGCCGGGCTGGGGCTGATGGTGTTCTTCCCGAAAGTCACCAAGGTGATCCCAGCCCCGCTGGTCTCCATTGTCATCCTGACCGTGATTACGGTCGCCGCGGGCATCGCGGTCCCGACCGTGGGCGACAAGGGCGCTCTGCCGTCCTCCCTGCCCGTCCCCGGCCTGCCGGACGTGCCGTTCACCCTGGACACCCTGACCACTATCGCCCCCTACGCCTTCGCCATGGCGCTCGTCGGCCTGATGGAGTCGCTGATGACGGCCAAGCTCGTCGACGAGATCACCGACACCCACTCCTCCAAGACCCGCGAATCGATCGGGCAGGGCATTGCCAACATCGTCACCGGCTTCTTCGGCGGCATGGGAGGCTGCGCCATGATCGGCCAGACGATGATCAACGTGAAGGTCTCCGGCGCCCGCACCCGCCTGTCGACGTTCCTCGCGGGTGTCTTCCTGATGGTGCTGTGCATCGTCTTCGGGCCGGTCGTCTCCGACATCCCCATGGCCGCACTCGTCGCCGTCATGGTCATGGTCTGCTTCGCCACCTTCGACTGGCACTCCATCGCCCCCAAGACCATCAAGCGGATGCCCGCCGGCGAGATCACGGTCATGGTCATCACCGTCGCCTGCGTGGTCGCCACCCACAACCTCGCCATCGGAGTCGTCGCCGGCTCGGTCACCGCAATGGTCATCTTCGCCAAACGGGTCGCCCATCTCGCCGAAGTCACCCCCATCACGGCCCCTGACGGCAGCCGCGTCGTCTACACGGTGACCGGCGAGCTGTTCTTCGCCTCCTCCAACGACCTCGTCGGCCAGTTCAACTACGCCACCGACCCCGACAAGGTCGTCATCGACCTGTCCGCCACCCACGTCTGGGACGCCTCCTCGGTCGCTGCCCTGGACGCCATCGAGACCAAGTACGCCCAGCGCGGCAAGAGCGTCGAGATCATCGGGCTCAACGACCCCAGCGCAGACCTTCACGGCAAGCTCACCGGCGAACTCACCAGCCACTGACCCAAGGCGGCAGAACCGAACGAAACGGGAGGGCTCCGGCCGACGTCGGCCGGAGCCCTCCGGCAGTTCAAGCGCGCCGTCGCATCCGCCGCGTTCGAAGGCGGTCAATGACCAGCCGTACACAAGCGGCCATCGGCCTGTGGTAGCCCTCCGGCGGCGTTCGGCGCTCCACCGGCGCGGCGGGGATGGCCAACTGCGGGACCGGGTGGGCGGGCGCAGGGGCGGAACCGGCCTTCACGCCGCGGGGGCCAGGACATGCAGGGAGTGAACGCTCGCGCCGGACACCCTCTCGTTGGCCGCCGCGATCAGCTTCGGCGCGTTCTAGCGCAGCGGCGTGCCGCAGGCCGGGGCATCAGGGACGACGTCCAGGCGGCCGCCCTCCACGTCGAACTCCCCCGCCTTCACACGCTCGGCGAACTCGGACACAGCTACGGCAAGGACTCGTCGAACCGGTTGTAGATTCTCGCTGTCGATGTCAGGTGCCGACGCTGTGACCTGGAAGTTCCCATTCAGTCTCACGACGTGTCGGCAGGCGGCTGTCGCAGAGCGGTGCCCTTTCCTCAGACTGGCCAGCAGACTGCAACGCTGCCCGGCGCTTCACGAACCTGCATCGGCAGCCATCCGTTCCCCCACTCACGTACGGTCACTGCTCGCTCGATGCGGCTGACGATGTCCTTCTTGGACGCCGTGTCCAAGGTCTCCGGGATCTTGTCGAAGGCGTCGGGAAGAACGTCGAGCAGACCCCAGATCTGTTCGCCGGTGCTGACAGTCAGCAGCTGCTGGCACCTCCACCGCACCGGCATCTCGGGACGGTGCGTGAGCCGTTGCGCGAGCGTAGGGAAAAGGTAGTGCTTCCTCTCTGCGGCGAGGTGCCTTTGGAGCCAGCCGACCGGGAGACGCTGACTGAAGCCGTGCCTGGCGGCCTCCTGGGCCAGGTCCAAGAGATGACCTGTGTCGACGGCTCGGACAGTGCGGGGAAGGGTCGGGGTCATGTCGCGATGATGCCAAGAAGCCTCCGCGGGGCCGAGAGGTCAGCTGAGCCGGGATGTGATCTGGCGACGGGCAGGACCCCGCCATCCAAGCTTGAGCGGGTGGGTCAACTACTGCAGCCACTCGGTGTACCAGGTGCGAAAACAGGCGCTCACTGGGACGAAGCCACCCCAATCCGGATCAATCCGCCAGATCTCGCCCTCTCGTGGGCCGTTCAAGACCATCCTGAAGTAGATGCCGCAGCCCTCTTCGGCCAACATGAGCGTGCCCCCGGTCAGCTCACTGGTCGATGCGCCGATCCGGCCAGGCAGGGGTTCGGTGAGAAGGAACGGCTTGGCGAGTTGGCCAGGCAGCCGGTCTTCTTCCCACTCGTCATCTACAGCCCAGTCCTCGCCGGCCTCCGGGCGGAGGATGGTCAGCGGCCTCAACCCGTGGCCAGGCCCAGCAGGCCCGTTGCCCACCCCCGCGACAAAGGACCGGTACCCCGCCGACAGGTTGACGCCGTGGACTTCCTCGAACGTCCTGATCTCCGCCTCCGGCAGAGCTGGCGCCAGCTCGTACCGGTGTGGCCGCCCCGAAACGCGACCGCTCCGGGTCCCGTGCCGCCATGTCCCGTATCTGAGCGCGTACACCGCCCCCGTCCCAGCTCGCCATTCACCGACCGTAGCAATGACGTCTGTGCCCGGACCGCCCCACCTTCGCGCTACACGGCTGCTGATGGTGCTCGCCCCGCGTCTCGTCCTGCCCAGCTCTCGGACCAGCGCGCTCAAGCTCCGGTGGCACGGACCAGATCATCTGAGACGGCAAGCGAACCGGACCAGATCGCCCACTCAGAGGCGCGGGCACCCCGTACGTTCCAGCGCCTTGCGGCCGGCGAGGTAGCCCGCGATCTTGAACGCCAGTTCGTGAGAGCCGGACGTATCGGCGCGGGCGCGCCGCAGCACCACCCGAGTGGCAATCACGACTCCGTGCTCGGGCAAGCTCAGCTGCTCCTCGATCCCGACAGCGGCAGCCGCGAAAAAGCGTGACAGAGCCTCGGCGGGTTCGTAGGCCACCGTCAGTTCTGGAGCCACCTCGAAGGCGAAGCCCTCAGCTGCGGGCTCGAAATCCACCTCTATCTCGGCGAAATGCGGCGCGCAGTTCTGCTTCTGATGCAGTACCCGTACGCCGCGGATCGGATGCGGCGGGAACCGGGGCGGCGCTGACGTCATACGGGAACGTTACCCGCTGCCTGGTACCCGGCCCCAGCCGCATGCTCCTGGTCGCCTGCCTGCGCCTGCGCCTGCGCCTGGCCCGCGAATACCGCCTGAGCGACCTGGGCTGGCTCACTGCCGCTGCCCACGCCTACAGACGACTCCGTGTGGGAGCCCTCTCCACCGACAGCAGATGTGCCTGTACTACCGGGCCAAGGCATACAAGGACCTCAGCCAGAACCAGGCCGCCCGCGCAGGAATGCAGCAGGTCGCCGAAGCCGGCGGCCGGCACGCTCCCCGGGCCCGCTATCGTGCCCCGGGTCTCTGCCCGGCCGTGGTCCACGGGCGACTATTGCGCTGGATCAGCTGGTGCGCCGCCGGGTTCTTCCTCGCCGAACCATCGCACGTGTCCTCCCGACCCGCCCGAACTGATCAACGGCGTTCACTCCTTCCGGTAACGGAGACCGTCTCACCGTCACGCCTGTCCCGCGGCACGGTTACGTAGGAGCACTCATGGAGCCAGGCCCGGGATCGACGGGCCGCACAAGACAGGTGACACACATGCGAACCGAGGCCGCCAAGCGAGTCGAACTGGTCTTCTCCCTCTTCGACGCCAATGGCAACGGAGTCATCGACTCCAACGACTTCGACCTCATGACGGGCCGTGTTCTGGAGGCGGCGGCCGCATCGGACGACGGCGCCAAGGCCGCTATCCGGGCCGCGTTCCGCCGCTACTGGACGGTGCTGGCCACGGAACTGGACGCCAACGGCGACGGTGTGATCACCGTCGAGGAATTCCGTCCGTTCGTGCTGGATCCCAAGCGCTTCGGTCCCACGATCGCCGAGTTCGCCGAGGCGCTCGCCGCACTCGGCGACCCCGACAAGGACGGCCTGATCGAGCGCCCGCTTTTCGAATCGCTGATGACGGCGATCGGCTTCGAGAAGGCGAACATCCACGCGCTCTTCGACGCCTTCGGCCCGGACGCCGAGGACCGCATCACTGTGGCTACGTGGGCCGCCGGCATCGAGGACTACTACGCTCCGGACATGGCCGGGATCCCGGGCGACGAGCTGGTGCCTGCCCGGGTCTGAGACCGCCCGTGAGCGACTGTCCCGGGACGCTGTCGCTCGTGATCATGGAACCCGCTCGCCGTCCCGGGCGCGGGCGGCGACCGCTACGACGCGCCCCAGCTCGTGCCTCTGCCGGGTGCGCCCCACTGGGCGGGGCCTGCGGCAGGGCCCCGCCCCCGAATCCTGTGCTCGGGTGGTCGTTCCCGATCCCGGCGAGCCCCCGGCCAGGTACGGGATGCCCGGCCTTGTTCGGACGTCGTCGTGAGCGCTGCGGACGTCATGGCCGGGGCTTGTGCGCGAACACCCACCGGTTTCCCTCAAGCGCGTCGTTCGCCTCAGGGACGGGGCCTCGTCCGTGCTGTTGAGTGAAGTCGAAGGGCGTGTGCATCGAGGTGGACCAGCCCTTGGCCCTCAGGTCGCCCGCGGAGTCGGGTCGGGGTTCCTTGTCGAAGAGGTGGAGCAGGTCGATGCCGATCTGTTCTCGCGTCGCCGTGTAGATCGGGCTGTCGCGGTACGCCAGCAGGTCCGTCTCCAGCTTGGCCTCGAAAGCCAGAGAGCTGCCTCCGGTGGTCAGCCTGTCCACCGTGTCGATGAGGTACGTCTCGGCGGGGCCCGGCAGGTAGAAGAGGAGTCCTTCGGCCAGCCAGACGCTCGGCACGGCCGGGTCGAAGCCGGCGGTGGTCAGCGCGGTGACCCAGCCCGCGCGCAGGTCGACCGGTACGGGGACGCGCTTCACCTTCGGGGCGGCCGACAGGCCGGTGAGCACCTGCTGCTTGAAGGCCAGCACGCCCGCCCGGTCGATCTCGAAGACCACCAGGTCGGACGGCCAGTCCAGTCGGAAGGCACGCGTGTCCAACCCGGCTCCCAGCAGGACTACTTGGCGGGCGTTCGCCCGGGCCGACCGGAGGAGGAAGTCGTCGAGGACCCTGGTCCGCAGGCCGAAGTAGCGGGCGAACCGCCCCCACAGCGGGTTGTCGTCCCCGTCCGGTACCTGCTCGATGCGTACCGGCCAGTGAGTGCATGCCGGGGCGGCGCGTACAAAGTGTTCCGCGTAGGCGTCCTGGGCCAGGCTGTCGTGGCGGTGGGTCTCGATCGCCCGTGCCGCGGCGACCAGGAGGGCGGTCAGGCCCACACCTCCGTCCACGCCGTCCAGGTCTGTCTGCTGCGGCGCCGGGCCGGCCATGTGTCCTCCGTTGGCGGGAGTGGGGAGTGCGGGGTGTCTGTTCGTGGGACGGGGTGGGTCTGCGGTGTGGGATGCCGCGTTCATCGGCTTGTTCGCTCTGGGAGCAGGACGGGTTTGACCACGCGGCCCGCGTCGCAGTCGCGTTCGGCCTCGTTGATGTCGGCCAGCGGGTAGGTGCGGATCAGTTGGTCGAAGGGGAAGCGGCCCGCCTGCCACAGCCCGGTCAGCCGGGGTATCAGCAGCCCGGGGACGGCGTCCCCTTCGCAGATGTGGCGGATGCTGCGGCCTCGGTCGAGCGTGCCCGGTTCGAGCGACAGCGCGGTGTGGAGGCGCGCCACCAGGCCGAGGCTGCCGGTGGGGCGCAGTGCTTGGAGCGCGTTGTTGATGAGCGGGGCCGAGGCCGTGGTGTCCAGGGCGTACTGCGCGCCGCCGTCGGTCAGCCGGCGGATCCGTTCGGGCAGTCCGGCCGTAGCGGCGGGCAGTGGGATCGCGCCGAACCGTTCGGCCAGGGCGAGCCGCCCGGGATGCCGGTCGACGGCCACGGTCAGTACGCCGGCGGCGGTGGCCGCCATCACCGCGGCCAGGCCCACGGCTCCGGTGCCGAGGACCGCCAGGGTGTCGCCGGGGCCCGCGCCGAAGGTGTTCAGTACGGCTCCGGCACCGGTGAGGAAGCCGCAGCCGAGGGGCCCGAGCAGTTCGAGCGGCAGCGCCGGGTCGACCCGGACGGCGTTGCGGGCCGGGACGAGCGCGTATTCGGCGAACGAGGACTGGCCGAACCAACGAGGGGCCAGCGCCTTCCCGGTCGAATCGGTGAGCCGCGGCGGTTCCTCCTCGCGTCCTCCGAAGAGGTTGAGGGAGGCGAAGGAGTCGCAGTAGGCGGGGGCCGCGCCGCGGCAGTTGTGGCAGTGTCCGCAGGAGTCGAAGCTCAGCACGACGTGGTCACCCACGTTGATCGCGGTGTCAGGGCCGCTGCCCGTCCTGACCACGACCCCGGCGCCCTCGTGGCCGAGGACGGCCGGCAGGGGGCTGCGGCCGGCGGATCGCCGGACCGCGAGATCGGTCCGGCACATCCCCGCGCCCGCGATCTCGACCAGGATCTCGCCCTCGTCGGCTTCCGTCCGCAGGGTCACCTCCTCGACCGTGAACGGGTCCTCGTACGAACGCAGTACGGCCGCCTGGAACCTCATCGTCATCCCTCCTGCGGGCGGTGGACGACGAACGGCCGGAGGTTTCCGTAGAGCCCCCACGGTCCGCCCGCGACGCCGACGCCGCTGTCCTTGACGCCTGCGAAGGGCTGGGCGAGGGACAGTTCGGCATGGTGGTTGATCCAGGCCGTGCCGCATTCGAGACGGTCGGCCACGGCCTCGGCCCGGTCGAGATCGGTGCCCCATACGGAGCCGCCCAGTCCGAAACCGGTGCCGTTGGCCGCGTCGACGGCTTCGTCGAGGCTCCGGTAGGGCAGCACCGGCAGCACCGGTCCGAACTGTTCCTCGGTCACCACCGGACTGCTGGGCGGGACGTCGGTGAGGATCGTGGGGGCGAAGAAGTATCCCGGCCCGTCCAGCCGGTGGCCGCCGGACGCCGCCCGGGCGCCGTCAGCCAGAGCCTGCTCCGTGATCTGTTCGACCCGGGCCAGCTGTGGGGCGTTGTTGACCGGTCCCAGCCGGGTTTCGGGGTCGAGTCCGGGCCCGACGGCGACGGCCTTCGCGCGCTGGGCGAGGGCTTCGACGACCTCGGCGTGGAGCCGGGCGGGGACGTAGACGCGTTTGACCGCCATGCAGACCTGCCCGCAGTTGCGGAACGCCGCCCAGAACAGCCGGTCCGCGATCCGGTCCACGTCGACGTCGTCCAGCAGGACGGCGGCGTCGTTGCCGCCCAGCTCCAGGGTGACCCGGGCGAGCGAGCCCGCCGCCGCTGTGGCGACGGCCCGCCCGGTGGGCACCGAACCGGTGAAGGTGACGTGGCGGATGCCCGGGTGCGACGCGAGGCGGGCACCGAGGGGTTCGCGGCCGGTGACGACTGTCAGTACGTCCTCGGGCAGGGCGGTGGCCAGGACGGAGCCGAGCAGTCGGGTGGCGAGCGGAGTGAGCGGCGACGGTTTGAGGACCATGGTGTTGCCCGCCGCGAGCGCGGGTGCGAACTTCGCCGCCGCGAGCTGGAGGGGGAAGTTCCACGGCACGATCGCAGCGACGGGTCCGAGGGGGCGCCAGCGGATCTCGCTGCGCACAGGCCGGCCGTCGTCGATCCGGCGGGTCCGGGGGGCCAGGTCGGCGAAGTAGCGCAGGCGGGCCGCAGTACGGGCGACCTCCGCGTACGACTCGGCCAGGGGCTTGCCCTGTTCCCGGGTGAGCAACCGGGCGAGGTCGTCGCCGGCCGTCTCGACGGCGTCGGCCGCGCCGCGCAACGCCGCGGTGCGGGCCGCGGGGTCGGCGCGCCAGCCGTACCAGGCTTGCTCGGCGCGGGCGACCACGCCGTCCAACTCGCCCGGCTGCTGGTCGGGGGCCTCGTCGAAGGTCTCCCCGGTGGCCGGGTCGACAACGCAGAAACGTACGGCCCGGCCTCCGGGGAGGCTGCCGGCCTCAGGCGTCGGCATGCCGGCGGTCAGTTCACGGCGGGGACGCTGACAACGTGCTCCCGGGCCTGCCGGTCCATCTCCGCCCGGAAAGCGGCCACCAGATGCGGCTGAATCCGTCCGGCGTTGCGGTCACCGCCCTCGCAGACCGCTCCCCGCACCCCCACGATGTCCGTGCCCATGCGGGTCAGCGGACCCAGGTCGGCCTGCGTGACACTGCCCGCGAGGGCCGCGAGCAGACCGGCGGCGTGGGCCCGCCGGACGAACTCGGCACAGACTTCCGGAGGAACGTGGTCGAACAGCCGGGTCCCATCCTTGATGGCGGTGTCGAGCATGGCCGCGTCGGCACCGGAGCGGGCGGCGATGTCGGGCATGGCGAGCGGGTTGACGCAGCCGATGCGGTGGGCGTCGGCGTAGCCGGATGCGACGACGAGCGCGTCGGGGCGCTGATCTTTCACCGCTCGGACGACCGCGCGCATGACCTCGATGCCCTGATCGGGCGTCGTGCATCCGTAGAGGCCGACCTTGATGTACGTGGCGCCGGAGACGACAGCGCCGAGTGCGGCCTGCGCCACCGTGCCGGGCTTGTACGGGACGTCACCCACGGTGGCGGACACTGGCTTGTCCGCCGGGACCGCGTCGCGGATCTCCCTGATGACCCACGGGAAGTTAGCGCCGAGCGAGCCCTCGTCGGGCTTCTTCACGTCGACGATGTCGAGGTGCTCCGCCGCTTTCGCACAATCGAGGGCTTCCTCGACACTGTCCGGGGAGATGAGAAGCAACACCACTGAGCTCCTTCCGCCGCATGTCCACCTGGCCGAGGGACAGGGGTGCGGATCGCCTGGTTCATGTGCGGTGCGCTCATCATTTCCGTCACCCGTGGCAACAGGTAGGGCGCACAGGGTTACCTGGGGTGCTCACCCCCACCTGCAGTGCGCCGTGCATACCGGGATGAACCGGTCCCGCTGGCAACATGGTCGCGCAGAGTCGAGGACCAGTACGTGCCCGAGTAGTGCTTCTGCCCTTGTGTCAGAGGAAGGTCCGTCTCGGCCGGCCGTCCGTAGCAGCCCGTGCGGGACCGACGACCGCTCCAGGTCCTCGCCCACGGCCCCGACGCCGCACCGGATACTCACCCGTACCGACGTCGCCAGCTCCGCTGTCCCCATCGGACCACCTACCCGCGTTGTGCCAGGCGGTCCGGTTGGCCGTCGAGCGCAGGGTCCTGCCCCCGTCCGTATGCGGTTCGTGTCCACGGCCACCAAGCACGTACGCGCCGGTGACTCCTTCGACCGCACCTACCGGCCCCACATGGAGGCGGTCGTCGATCTGGCCGACGCCGATGGAGACGGCGTTCTGAGCCGCAGTGAGTTCATCCGTCTGGGTGCTCCGGCCGTCAGCGAGGAGCAGTCGCACCGGTCCTTCGACCAGGTCGACACCGACGGCGACGGCAGCCTCACCGCGCAGGAGCTGGTGGCCGCCGCCCGCGACTTCTACGTCAGCGACGACCCGGAAGCCGTCGGCAACCACCTCTTCGGGCAGCTCTGATGATCCCAAGGTGGCGGATCCGGGCGCGCACCCGGTCCGCCACCGCCACCACCCGGCTGCTCGCCCGACGGCGCCCCGCGGTGCGTGTTCCAGGAGGCCAGACCCCGCCGGGTCACCTGACCCGATCGCGTTGCAGGAAGAGGAGAGAGCTATGGCAAGTACGGCGCCCCATGCAGGAGCGGTACTTCAGGGCGAGCACTACGGCATGACCGAGGCCGTCCTCGCCCTCGCCACGATCAGCAACCACTGGCAACTACGCACCACCGCTACCGCGCCACTGCGGCCACTGCCCCGCTTCCTCCTCACCCCCCAAAGCCCACACCAGCGGCCACCGACTCCCCCTGAGCCCGAGCGCCACGTCTCGGCGTACGGCTCCGCCCTACAGCCGAAAGACATCGACCCCATGGGTCGCTCTACGTACAACAGGACCTTCGCGGACCGGCCTCTCCCAGCCCTTCGAAGGCACCATTCAGTGGTTCGCGAACGAGCAAGGCAGGCCGGGGTCACTCGTCCGGATCTGCCATCCTGGGATGGTCGGAGCTGCCCGAAGCCCACCGACAGCGCAGGCTTGCCCAGGGTCGCCTGAGGCTTGCCCACGCTGCCGGCGGGAGGCTTGCCCAGGTGTGGCACAGCCATAGTTCGTCCGCGGCCACCTTGCGCCAGCGGGAGCACTCCCCCCGCGAGGACGAAGTCCAGGTTGTCGTCTGGGCAGACGTCAGCATGGGCCCCGGAGAATGCGGCTACCTCGGCCCTGGTAAGGCCGAGGACGCAGGCTCGTTTCTGCGGTGAATCGAGGCGCCCGCACGGGTGAGTTGTCCCCCAGGGCCTGTTGGGACGGGTGGCCGGCCAGCTACACAGAGGCGATATCCGCCATCCGCGCAGCTGCCCCCTAAGTGGCCGTGCGCTTCCAGGGTCGTGTATGGCCGGGCCGCACGGTCCGGTGCGCGTACGTAAGACAGACAGGGGACAGGCCGTGACGAATGAAGCAATGATCACCGCTGAGGCGCGGGAGCAGAGGTTGGGGCGGTGGCAGGCGCTGCTGTCCGGAGTGGGCGTGGAGGGGGCTGGGGCGAGCCGTGTGGCCAAGAGCGGCTCGGTGAATCTGCTTTCGGGAGTGTGGTTGCACGCCGCGGCGCGGGCGGAACAGGGCTCGGAGCTGACCGAGCTGGAGCGGTCCATCCTGGCTCCGCTGCAGCAGGTGCTGGGCGAGGACGAGGTGGGCGCGATCGGGCGTATCTACCGTGAGCAGCGTTCTGAGGGGCGGTCGGTGGCGATCGTGCCGCAGGCGGTCGCCACCCGGAGCCTGTCGGAGGGCTTTGACCGGGAGAGCTACCTGGCTGCGGTAGCGGAGGTCTTGCCGCGGATCGCCCAGATGCCGAACGTTGCGGTGGTGGACCGGGCCAGGCTCGCCGACGGAGGGAACGTCGACACGCCGGAGTTCACCGCGGCGCTGGCCGAGTACGGCTACGGCGTCACCACGTTCACCGGCGAGGGCGATGATGAGGCCGACGGCCTCCAGGCGCGTGAACCGTTCCGGGCCAGGCTGGAATGGGACACCTTCTACTGCCACGAGGCGGTTGGCGACCAGGGCGGTGGCAGGGACGAGATCTACTGGACGGCCGCCTCCAACGCCGGGGGCTACACGTTCAAAACGCGTACCACGCACACCGGATCGATCGAGGGGGGCGATAAGTACCCGATCTACGGGGACTACGTAACCGGCAGCCACGTCTTCTTCGACACCCGCCTGGACGGCTGCGGGACCACGGTGATCACACTGTGGGAAAAAGACCAGTCCAACGACGAGTGGTACGACGCGCTCGGTACCGCTCTGAAAAAGGTCGTCGAGCTGCTGCAGATGTCTGCCGACTTCTCCAGCATCATCCCCAAGCTGGACCTCTACGGTTATGTGCACATGGGCCTGAGCCTTCTTGCCACCTTGTGGGAGCCCCTGCGCAACAAAGACGACCTGGTCCAATCACGCGGCTTCGCCTTCGGCCGGGCGGACATGGCCGCCCTCTACAACAGGCCCAACCGCACCATGCCCTGGACGTTCGACCGCAAAGACTATGGCATGGGCCACTTCTCCCTCAATGTCCGTTACACGGGGGACGAACCCGGCGCCGCCCCCTCGGGCGACGGCAGCCTGATCTCCACTGGCTGGCGCGGTCTGTTCGGCACCATGGTGAGCCATGACATGGACGCTGCCTGCAACGTGCCGAACGACGCACACAAAGACCTCTACCTGTTCAAGGGCGAGCAGTACCTGAGGTACGACCTGCGGACGGAAGGCGTCACCTCCGGACCTAAGGATATCGCTGAGGGCTTCCCCGGACTGGAGTCGACTGCCTTCACCCGCGGGGTCGACGCCACGTGCGCGGTCCCCGGCAAGTCCACGGACTTCTATCTGTTCGCCGGCGCCATGTACGTCAACTACAACAACCACGAGGACGAGATCAAGTGGGGGCCCAGGAAGATCGCTGAAGCCTTCCCACCACTGGCCGGCACCATCTTCGAACGAGACATCCAGGCAGCCTGCCCCGTCCCCGGCCACGGCACCGACCTCTACCTGTTCAAGGGGGATCAGTACGTGCGCTACAACGCCCACTACGACAGGATCATTCGCGGTCCGCTGTCCATCGCCACCGGCTGGCCGCAGCTGGCAGGCACCACCTTCGCCTCCAACTTGGACGCCGCCTGCGCCGTCCCCAACAGCAGCACGCACGTCTACCTCTTCAAGGGCGATCGGTACACCAACACCAAGGTCTAACCAGTCCGGAGCCGTCACGGGCACGAGGGAAGACGGTGGAGGTGTAGTGGCGATGTCCGGGCCGGGCACGAGTGGCCAGTTCCGCTCGGGCATCGCAAACGGCGGCCAAGCACAGCCCGGGCCCGGCTGCCGGCCGCGGCCAGCGCGGGGATCTGATGCACTCGTCGCGCCGCGGTGCCTGCGCGGCTGCTTGGGCCAACAGGGCAGAGTCTTGGTAGCCGCGTCCGCCGAGCGGAGCAGTTGCGCAGCGACGGCCGCGGTGTTGACGGGGGCGACGGCCTGGTCGACGCCGATCCCCGCCGCGTGGGCGTCGGTGAGGATCCGAGTGCCGTGACGTCCTGGACGTGGCGCTGGTCCTCCCGGAGCTGGTGACGGAGGTTAGTGCCCGATGATCGCTTCGGTGGTGTTCCTGCGTCGGATCTTGGTCCAGGCGCGGTCACGGACTCCCGGCCGGTAGCGCTGGTTCATGTTCTTCACGAGGATTCCCTCGACGCCGGAGACGTCCGTCCAGTCCTCCAGCCACGCCCGGGCCTTGGCCGGGTCCGTGGTCATGGGGCACAGGGTCCACGGGGCGTTCAGGGCGCGGGCCGCGAAGAGGACCTCCAGGCGTCGGCGGCGCTCGGCGTAGGGCAAGGCCGGCAGCTCGGTGCCGTCGATCTGCAGGGCGTCGAAGGCGATGAGGAACGCGGGGGTCTTCGCGGCGAGCGCGGTGGCGGTGCGGCCGCGGGCGGCGGCCCGTCGCTGGAGGGCTTCGAAGGACAGCCGCCCGGTTGCGGTGTCCCAGACGACGGGCTCGCCATTTATGTGAGCTGTCGCGTCTGTCTCCTGCCGCTGTCTTTCAGGACCGGGATGGAGATCAACATGCTGATGGACCAAGCGCCGGACCTCCCACTCGTGGGTGGCGATCGGTCGAGTGGACGATGCTGGAGGGGTTGTGCCGTGGTGTCCAGTGGTGACAGCGCGTCTGTGCTGTTGGGCGTGGGGTCATGGGCGTGCGAGTCCGGTGCGGTAGGCGATGACGACGAGTTGGGCGCGGTCGCGGGCGTGGAGTTTGGCCATGGAGCGTTGGACGTGGCTGCGGATGGTGAGAGGGCTGAGGAAAAGGCGTTCGGCGATCTCGGTGTTGTTCATGCCGGCGGCGACCAGGGTGAGGACTTCGCGTTCACGGTCGGTCAGCGGGGTGAGTTCGGAGGACGGGTCGGGGATGGCGGGGTCGGGTGTGGCGAGGAAGCGGCTGATCAGGGCCCTGGTGGCCGCCGGGGAGAGCAGGGCCTCCCCGGCGGCGACGGTGCGGATGGCGTCGATGAGGGTTTCGACGGAGACGTCCTTGCCGAGGAATCCGCTGGCTCCTGCGCGCAGGGCGCGGGCGACGTGTTCGTCGGTTTCGAAGGTGGTGAGGATCAGGACGCGGGTGTCGGTCAGCGCGGGGTCGTTGCAGATGACGGTGGTGGCCTCGAGACCGTCGGTGTGGGGCATGCGGATGTCCATCAGGACGAGGTCGGGGTGATGGGCGCGGGTCTGGCTGATGGCTTGTGTGCCGTCGGCGGCTTCGGCGACCACTTCCATGTCGGTGTGGGTGTCGATGAGAGTGCGGAAGGTCTTGCGCAGCAGGGTCTGGTCGTCTGCCAGCAGGATGCGGATGGTCATGGTGGTCCTGGTCGGTCAGGGCTGGACAGGCAGCTCGGCGGTGACGGTGTAGCCGCCCTGGGAACGGGGCCCGGCGTGAAAGCGGCCGCCGGCGGAGTGGGCG
This sequence comes from Streptomyces sp. CB00455, assembly GCF_001905445.1. Lineage (GTDB taxonomy): Bacteria > Actinomycetota > Actinomycetes > Streptomycetales > Streptomycetaceae > Streptomyces. The sequence goes on from NZ_LIVQ01000008.1 coordinate 171,758, forward strand.
CGTTCGCGCATGCCGATGAGGCCGAATCCCTGGCCGGAGCGGCGGGCGGGGGCGGGCTGGGCGGTGTCGGTGTCGTTGGTGACGGTGAGGGTCAGCCGGTCGGGGTGGTAGGCCAGGGTGACATGGGCGGTGCGCGTGGTGGCGTGTTTGGTGACGTTGGTCAGGGCTTCCTGGACGATGCGGTAGGCGGTCAGGTCCGTTCCGGGAGTCAGCGGGCTCGGGTCGCCGTCGACGGTGACCTGGACGTCGAGTCCGGCGGTGCGAAAGGCGTCGACGAGGTCGGGCAGCTGGTTGAGGCCGGGGGCGGGTTCGAGGCTGTCGGCATCACCGGTCTGCCGGAGCAGGCCGACGGTGGCTTTCATCTCCCGCAGTGCGGCCGAGGTGGTGTTGGTGAGGCCCTCAAGCACTGAACGTGCCTGGTCGGGGTGGGTGGATGCGAGGTAGACGGCGGTTCCGGCCTGGGCGTTGGCCACGGTGAGGTGGTGGGCGACGATGTCGTGGAGGTCGCGGGCGATGCGGACGCGTTCTTCGGCCACGCGGTGGCGGGCTTCTTCCTCCCGGGTGCGTTCGGCGTATTCGGCGCGGGCCTGTACGGCTTCGAGGTAGGCGTGGCGCAGGCGGGCGGCGGAGCCGAGGGCGACGGGCAGCAGCAGGCAGAACAGGGGGTTGAGGGTGGTCAGGGGCCAGGGATGGTGGTAGCGGTTGGCGAGCAGGGCAGTCGCCACGATCAGGGTGACGACGGCCAGGCAGTACCAGTGGGAGGTTCGTGGGGCGGCGAGCTGGGCCAGTCCGTACAGGGCGACCATGACTGGCGCCAGGAGCAGTGGGGTGATCAGGTAGCCGGTTCCGGCGGCGGCGCTGGCGCACACGGCGGTGACGACCACGACGGCCCGGGGGTGGCGGCGGCTGAAGACCAGCGCCAGTGAAGCCAGGAAGGCCAGAGGGACCCCGGGCATCGCGCCGAGTTGGTCGTCGGCGTAGGGGAGGCTGCTGTAGAGGGTGGCGGGACCGGAGGCGGCGGCCAGCAGCACGATCAGGACGGCTTCGGTGAGGCGGCGGTGGTCGCGCGCGTACTGCCGCCAGTCGATGGTCATGGAGCACTCCGGACGACGCAGGGCCTGAAAGGGATCTTCATGGTGGAACGCGGTGCGCCCCGGTGGCGAGCGGGGCCCGCCGCAAGGTGCGCGGCGGACCCCATCGGGTGCACTGGGCGGCTGGCTGATTCAGCCGCGGGCGGTCTCCGGCAGGGGCCGGGCGGCCAGCGGCTGGCTGTCGGTGTCAGCCTGATGCTTGTGCAGGGAGGCGCCCTCGACGTCGATGTTGGGCAGGATGCGGTCCAGCCAGCGCGGCAGCCACCAGGCGCGCTTGCCGAGCAGGGCCAGGACGGCGGGCACGAACGCCATGCGCACGACGAAGGCGTCGAAGAGCACGGCGACCGCGAGACCGAACCCGATCATCTTGATCATGGATGCCTGGGCCCCGACGAACCCCGAGAACACCGCCACCATGATCAGCGCGGCCGCGGTCACGACCCGGGCGCTGTAGCGGAAACCTGTGACGACCGCCTGGCCGGGCTTCTCGCCGTGGACGTACGCCTCACGCATCCGGGAGACGAGGAAGACCTCATAGTCCATGGCCAGGCCGAAGACGATTCCCACCAGGAAGACCGGCATCAGGCTCATGATCGGCCCGGTCGTCTCCACACCGAGGAGACCGGCGGCCCAACCCCACTGGAAAACCGCGACGACCGCGCCGAGGGAAGCCAGCACGGACAGCAGGAACCCGAACGCCGCCTTCAGCGGGACGAGGATGGAGCGGAAGACGACGAGCAGCAGCAGGATGGCCAGGCCGACCACGACGATCAGGTAGGGCACGAGAGCGTCTTGCATCTTCTGCGCCATGTCGATGTTCATCGCGGTGCTGCCCGAGACGAGGAACGTCGCGTCGGTGGCCTTCTCCAGCCCGGTCCGCTCGCCACGCAGGGTGTGGACCAGGTCCTTGGTCTGCTCGCTGGTCGGTGCGGTGGACGGCACGGCCGACAGGACCGCGGTGCTGCCCGCCTCATCGAACCGGGGCTGAGAGACCGACACCACACCCTCGGTACCGGCGATCTCCCGCGAGATCTCGACGACGGCCGCCCTGGGGTCGCCGGCATTGCGGGCGTCCACGACCACGGACAGCGGACCATTGAAGCCGGCGCCGAACCCTTCGGCCAGTGCGTCGTAGGCACGGCGCTCGGTGGTGACGGTCGACTTAGCCTCGTCCCCGGGACTGCCCATCTGCAGGTCCAGCGTGGGGATGGCGATCACGCCGAGGCCGAGCACCGAGGCGAGAAGCACGAACACAGGGCGGCGCATCACCAACCGGGCCCAGCGGGTGCCGCCGTTCACCGCCGGTGCGCCCTGCCACGCGTGGTGCGTCTCGCCACGGGTCTTGCCCTTGCGTCCGCACTTGCGTGTCTTGCGGGCCAGGACGGCGTTCGGCCAGAAGCCGAGCAGGGCGGGTACCAGGGTCAGCGCGATGAGAACGGCGATCACCACGGCGCCGGCCGCGGCCAGGCCCATCTTGGTCAGCATCGGCACGCCGACCACCGACAGGCCGGCCAGCGCGATCACCACGGTCAGACCGGCGAACACCACCGCCGAGCCCGCGGTGCCCGCAGCGCGGGCCGCCGCCTCATGAGGAGCACAGCCGGCGTCGCGTTCCTCCCGGTAGCGGGAGACGACGAACAGCGCGTAATCGATTCCGACGGCCAGACCCAGCATGGAGGCCAGCGATCCGGTGGTCCCGGACAGACCCAGCGGGCTCGCCAGTGCCTTGATGGACGCCATCCCGATACCCACGCCCAGGATGGCCGTCAGCAACGGCAGCCCGGCCGCCGCCAGCGAGCCGAAGGTGATCAGCAGGACCCCAGCGGCGATCAGCATGCCGACCGCTTCCGTCCCACCGCCCGCTGCGGGCTGCTCAGCCAGCGCGTTGCCTCCCACCTCAGCGGTCAGCCCGGCATCACGGACCTGGTCGACCGCCGCCCGCAGATGGTCCTTGGAGGTGTCGGTCAGATCATCGGTCCTCACCTTGTAGGTGACGGTCGCGTACGCGGTGGAGGCGTCCCTACTCACCGCCTGCGCTTGGAACGGATTGACAACACTGGCGACCTGACTGCCCTTGGACGCCTGGTCGACGAAGGCGTCGATGACCTCACGGTTGTCGGCTGCCGTCACCTTCTCCCCGCCCGGGGCGACGAAGACCACGCGGGCGTTGGCACCGTTGGCCGCACTCCCGGGGAATCGCTGCTGCATCATGTCGAACGCCCGCTGGGCCTCGATGCCCGGCATGGAGTGTCCGTCGTCGGGAGCCGTGGCGGCGATAGCCGCACCGCCACCGACGGCAGCAAGGATCACGATCCAGATCAGGGTCACGGACCAGCGCCGTCGGAAGGACAGGCGGCCCAGTCGATACAGGAAATCAGCCACGGCAGGAAGCGCTCCACATCTGGTTCGGGTACTGAACCACCGTGCCGTCCGGCCGCCCGCCACGTCGTCATGCACCTGCTGGCAAACCCTCTGCAACCTACGCAGTACCCGAGCCTTCACGCTCCTGTCAGCAGAGGAATCGCAGCAGAACCCCATCCATGGGCGGACTGAACTTGTGGGTCACCTGAGACATGCACTGGCTGAGACACACCGACAGGTCACATAACGCCTTCGAGGACCAGGCCGTCCGGCAGTTGCTCGGCGGCCGCGACCAGGTCGGGGAACCGGTCCTGGACCAGGGAGCCGCGCCGGGTCTGCAGGAGCAGCCGGCCGCCCGGGCTGGCGGGGGTGAAGAGGATCGCGCGGTGGCCGTCGAACCTCTCCTCCGCCGCGAAGCCGCTCGCCAGGACGCCGGAACCGGGGACGTACTCGGCGGCCTGGGCGAGCATCGGCTCGAAGGGCGGGGTGAGAACCACTCGGGGATGGCCTCCTTCACCGCGCTCCGGGCCTGGCACCCGACAGCCTCCCCCGGCCAGGTATGTACGGCGCCCGTCCCCGTCTCCCCACCCTCGGCGACCCGCACAGCGGCCCGTATCGGCCGCATCGTCTGTTCTCATTCCCAGGTACAAGCCGGACAATCGAGGGCTGCCGCGCGGGGGATGACGGGCTGCTGCGGGAATGTCACCGCAGGAGCCCCCGCACACGGCAACTGCTGATCGGCTGCACGTCAGGGCGCCCTGCGGAAGCGTCCACTGAGGTTTTCAGGGTGGGGCCGGTGGGGTGACAGCCAGGTCTGTGGCGGTGAATCCGATCGTCACGTCCTGCTCGGTGACCTGCTGGGGTCATCCCCGCGGGCGCGGGAGCAGGAACCAAGCTCAAACATCCGCGCGCCGACTGCCAACAGTGCGATGGCGATGAAGAGCAACTGCTCGGGAATCCTGAACCACAACGGCGTGGCGGGCTCGCCGTTGAGCGGGATGTTCTCGATGGCGGCGTAGATATTGGCTGGGAGCATAAGGACGAAGAGCACCGCCAGTCCGATCCCGGCCATCGGGCGTGTCACCGCACGGACGAGTCCGGCGGCGCCGAGCAGTTCCAGTAAACCGGTCACGTAGACCAGCACGTGGGGAAGTGGAACGAAGGGCGGGACCATGGCTGCCAGATCGTCGTGGCTGGGCATCACGCTGATGCTTGGCGGGGTGAAGTGCGCGGTCGCGGTAGCAACGAGCATGACGGCGAGACCATGTACGACGCTGGCTCGCCAGGTCGCGAACCGGCTGACGCCCAGCCTGCCGAGGAGACGAAATCCCACGGTCGGGCCAGTGAGAAGCATGAGAGTTCCGAACATGAGACTCCTTCGGGTAGGGACAAGAGATGCAGGACGAGCGGCGATGCTTGTGCCCATCGTTCGGTTCGGCTGCGGGCGCATGCCAGGTGTTGCACGTACATGCGGGGAGAGGGCCGGGCGGAAACGACCCGGCGTACCTCGGGCGGGATCTTCGGGGTAGCGCCCGTCGTAATGTTCAACGGGCGGTGAAGAACAGGCCGGCTCCGTACGCGTGACGCGCGGAGATGAAGAACCCGTCACCGGTCGGCCGGGTCATCGTGCCGTTGCTTTCGACGATCTTGCGGGCGTCGTCGACATCGCCGACCAGGATGGTCATGGCCGCCAGGTACGAGGAGGCCGGGACCGGTTCACCGGGCAGTACCTGTTCGGCGTCCGACGCGCGGACGAACTGCAGCCGCGCAGCCGCCGCACAGAGCAGGGTGAGGGGGCCTTCACGTCTGGGGGCTACCTGCAGAATGCGGGTGTACCGGTTGGTGATCGCATCGAACTCGGCATCGTCAGCCACTATCAATACGGCCCCGAGACCACGGGCGCCGTTCGGGTGGCTGAGATAGCGCGGCTGGTGCACGTACCGGCGGGTGAGGTGCTGGGCGATCCCCACGTAGCCCTCCGGGGTCGAGCGCGGCTCGAGGTGAACGGCGCGGGCACGAACCGTGCGCGGCCCCTCCTCGGTATCGACGTCGCGCTCCAGGTCCAGCACGCCTGAGGTGCGCAAGCCGGCGCCGGCCAGGCTGCGGTGTGTGGCTTCGGCGTCACCGGTGTCGAGGTTGATCAGCCGGAAGCCCTCGTATTCGTCGGCCATCGCCTTGGTGTGCCAGGGGTCGGGCGCCGATTCCTCGACGATGCCGAGGAGTTCGATGTACGACCCGCCGAACAGTGCACAGCGGTTGGCGGTGCAGCCGGGCACCGGTGCTTCGCCGGGCCGCCCGGACAGCAGGTGCCGTGAGCGGGGGCTGAGGGTGAATCCGAAGGAGGCATAGGCCCGCTCCAGTCCGTCGAGGTCGCGGGTCAGGATTCCGGTGTGATGGATGCCGTGGATGTCCCCTGTCATGGGATCGATGCTTCACCGACCGACGGCCCCGGCTCCCCAACTGCCGCTCCCACGCCGCTATCCGACATCGACCTACACTGGCCTGGTGCATTCCGTCACGCTGGACGTACTAGATCTGCGGCTCCTGCACGCTCTCCAACTCGACGGGCGCGCCGCCTTCAGCAAGATCGGCGACGTCCTGAGTGTTTCTGACCGCACCGTGGCCCGCCGCTTCAGCAGGCTGCGTACCACGGGAATCGCCCGCGTGGCCGGTGTGACCAGCAGCCACCGCACCGGCCATGCCGAATGGCTGGTGCGCCTGCGTGTCCTGCCTCCCGGCATCGCTCCGCTCGCCCGCGCGTTGGCCCGGCGCCCCGACACCGCCTGGGTGACCGTCGCTTCCAGCGGCACAGAAATCTTCTGTATCTTCCGCGTCACTGAAGAAGGACCGGCGCCCCTGGACGCGTTGGGCAGCCTTCCGCGGGTCACGCAGGTCGACGCGCAACGGCTGTTGTGCCCGGTGATGGACCACCGCTGGATCGGCCGGACCTCGGCTCTCACCGACGAGCAGATCGCCACACTGAGGCCAGCCGCCACCGCGGACACTACTCCGATCCCCCTGACCGATCTCGACCGTCGCCTGCTCCCCGCCCTCGCCGCAGACGGTCGTGCCGCCTACCCGGATCTCGCCCGGCAGGTCGGCTGGTCGGAATCCGCCGTCCGTCGCCGCCTGGATGAACTCCGCCGGTCAGGCGTCCTCCAGTTCGACGTTGAGGTTGACTCGGGTCTGTTCGGCTTCTCCGTGCAATGTCTGCTCTGGTTGACCGTCACGCCTGCCCGGCTCAGCAGCGTCGCCCGGACGCTGGCTGGTGATCCTGAAGCGGCCTTCGTCGGCAGCACGACTGGCCCCCACAACCTGGTTGCCATCGCTGTCTGTCGAGACGCCAACGCTCTCCACACCTACCTCGCCGACCGCATCGGCTCACTCGACGGCGTCGGCCACATGGAAACGGCGTTGATCACCGCCTACATCAAACGAGCCGCCCCGGCGCTTTGAGAGCGGTCCAGCGCCTGTCCGCATCAGACCGCCCAACGCGTCGATGACGTCTGCCAGCGGGCGTAACCAGGTTGGTGACCTCGACGAGCACCTCAGCCTCGATGCGCTCTCGGACGGGCCGGCTCGCGGGATTCGAGCGGCGCTCTGCCCGGGGAGCTGGAGGGTGGTTCCCCAGCCGGTGCCGTTGTACGGGGCGACTACAGGTTGCCCGCCTGGCCGCTGCGGGTGCCCGCGTACAGGCTTCCCTTCAACCGCCCGCGCCCCAGCCACCGTGGCGGGCGGGACCGCCTCGACGGGCCATCTGGAGCCAAGCTCTGACGCCCGCCGGTGCAGCGGCTCCAGCATCAGGTGGCCGGCCAGGTGCACTGCGCCGTGCACGATCAGGGCGTGGGCTCTGCGGCCAGCCACGAGCCCTTGTCCTTCCTGCAGATGGGTCACCCGGTGAGTATGTGGCCGTCGTCGGGGCGGTGGTCACGGGAGCGGCGCAGGTCGGCGGTGACGTAGGTGCGTTGCAGCCAGCGGTCTGCTCCGTCGTAGCGGGGGTTGAAGGCGGTGCGGCCGTGGACGGTGACGCGGTTGTCGATGATGACGAGGTCGCCGGGGGTCAGGCACAGGGTGTGGGCACTTGCATCGCAGGCGCGTCCGAATTCGGTCAGCCCTGTGGCGGCCCGGGGGGTGAGTGGGGTGGTGACGAGTTGGGCCATGCGTATGTCGGGATCCTCGGCTGCCCCGGACAGCACCGCCCGGCGCTCCGCGTCTGAGTGAGGGGATGTGGGGCCGAAGGAGGGGGGTGGGGTGGTGCGGAACTCCGGTGCGAAGAGGGCTTGGCGGTCGTCTGGGGAGAGGTGCGGCAGTGCCTGGCGGATGCCGGCGATGCGCATGCCGGCGCGTCGTTCGTGGTCGGCTCGCAGGCACAGGAAGATCACATAGTCGGGTGGATGGGGGTGAAAGCCGTTTTCGGTGTGGAAGGACAGGGGCACCGATCCGGCGTTGCCGTGGAAGGTCTCCTGCCCGGGCACGGGCACGACGTCCTGCACGAGCGCGCCGGATTTCTCAGCCCGGTAGGCGAGAGGCTCCCCGAGTCCGCACGCCACCATGGTCAGCACCGCGGCCGGAACAGTGGCCTGGCGCTGGACTGAGCCGGGTAGGGCCGGTGTGGGGGGCAGGGCGGCCTGATCGACGGGCAGGCCGCCGATCACCAAGGTGCCGCTCGGGCCGGAATGCCTTCGAAAACGGCGCACCTCGCGGCGCAGCCGTAGCGGAAGGTCCTCCCAGGCGTCCCGGGCTCGTGCCACCCACTCGGGGCTGTCGACCTGGTCGTTCCCGCCGGTGCACAAGGTGCGGGCCGTGCGTTCGCACGCGTCCGTATCGGCCGTATCGCATTCCCAGCCGGCGGCACCGGTGATGTGGGTGCTGTCGGGCGTCGTCTCGGCCATCAAATTCTCCTGCCGGGGATGTGGGCGGCGGACACGCGGGCTCACGAGTGGCGCAGGCCGGCCACGGCGTCGGCGATGTAGTGATCCCCGAAGCAGATCAAGGAGGCGTACTGGGCAGCGCGGCGATGGCGCATGAGCCGGAGTTCGGCGACGGCGTTATCAGGGCCTTCTGGTTTCTGAGCGATGGAACGATCCAGATGCACCATCGAGTACGCGAGGGTGACGTGCCGTTCACCATCGACGATGTCCGCTTCCAGGAGGGCGCCCCTCGCCTCGGCCAACTCCGGGGCGCGGGCCGCCAGGTGCTCGTAGGGGCCGGGAACCACGGACAGCAGGTCCCTCATCGCCGCCCGGAACAGTTTGTATCCGCGGTGTTGGCGCCCGCTCAACGGGATGTCCACCGACGGCGGCGCCATGGTGTGGCGTATCGCCGCCATGTAGTAGTCGGCCGGGATCGTACTGGCGTGGGTCATGGCCGCCGGAAATCCCCGTACGTACACCGTCGCGTCTGCCAGTCTCGACAGCGCGGCGTCGCTGTCGCCGTGCCGCAGGTGGCCGGCGGCGTCGGCCACGGCGACAGCGGCGCACACGTTGAACAAGACATGGACCTGGTGACCGATGAGCCACCGAGCGCTCCACACGTCCTCCAACGGCGCCCTCGGCCCAGGCTCGGGAACGGCCGGTGCCGGTTCGAAGTCGCGACCGGCGCCCGGAGCGGCGCCGGTGAGGTCGGCCACCGCCTGACGCATCCCGGCCATCTCCAGGGCCAGGTCGCCTCCCGACAGCGGGGCATCACAGAGGTCTTCCAGAGCGCGGTGGATGACCAGGACGCCGTGCAGGGCGGCCTGCTGATCGGACAGCTGTCCCTCACGGACCCGGAAGAAGGACTGGCTGGCCGACTCGGCCGGCAGCCCCTCACCGGCCACGGCCGGAGCCTGATCCGACAGCGCGGCTACCAACGCACTGGCAGCGGAGGCGGCATGCCGGAGCGCGAGGGTCCGGTCGACAGGTCTGGCGTGAGTCGGCACCGCCGCCATTACGCGCCCGGTCTCCTCCGCCTCGGCTTCGACCCGCGTGCCCAGCGCAGGGGCGGCGCGCCCGCCTCGGGGCAGGCGAAAGACAGCGACAGCAGGATGACCGGCAACCGGAGATAAGCCCATAGTCATAGTGGTTTGCCATGAACACCTCACCCGAAACCCTTTGCGGGTCGTCAGCCTGGAGTCGATCCGGTGCCGATGCCCCGGGCACCACCGGTGACCAGGCAGACCTGTCCCTGCGGCACGGCGGGGGCGGCCGAGCGGCGACTGTTGCTCATAGGAGGATGCCCTTCATCTCGCAAGGGGCCCGAAACCGGTGTCGGCCTCGGGCATGGAGCTCAGGGACGGCGGCCGCGCTCATGGAGGCTTCCGACGGCGCGCCCGCCAGGTAGGCGGGGAAGCCGCCGTCCGGGCCGCGAAGAGCGTGCCGCGCGCCGATCCCGCGGCTGATCGCAGCACGGTGTCTGCGCGGGCCGGTCAGGTGGAAGACCTGGACGGCAGCCGAGGTGCAGTCCACATCGGTGAGACGGGCGCTTTCGGTGTACGACCAGCCGCCGCCCGGCCACTGGAGCGCGAGGAGGTGTCCGGCCACGGCGTCCAGGACGGTGGTGTCGGCTGCGGCGGCGTGCCGCGCAGTCCCCGCGGTGGCGGTCAGCCAGGTGTCCTCATCGCAGATGAACGGCGTCCCCCCGTCCGTCCGCTGATGGGTGGGCGCCGTGGCCATCCCTTCGGCGGCCATGCCTTGCGGCAAGACCGAAGTCGGCAGGGGTCTCCCGCCACTGGCCGCTGGAGCGGAACCGCCAGATCACCCCCTCGAACTGCTACCGCAACCGTTCGGGGAACCGGGCCGTACCTGCCGATCGGCAGGTACGGCCCGATGAACATCCACTGACCGGTTTGCCGGATCGCGGTGTCCGGTGCGGTGCATCGCAAGGCGGAGGGCCATGCCTCGTACTGGACGTGCATGCGTGGTCCGACAACGCCGCGAGGTGCCGTGCGGGGCGCCGCGACCCGGTCAACCTTTCCGGCCACAGCACTAGCCGTGGACGGGCGTAGAGGGGTGGGTGTGCTGCTCGTAGAGGCGGTCGGCGAGCAGGGCGTGTGCGAGTGTGCCGCCTGCACGGACGGAGGCGGTCACGAAGGCGGTCTCGGCCAGTTCCTCGGGGGTCACTCCGTGACGGCGGGCGGCGGCAGTGTGTACGTCCAGGCAGTAGGAGCACTGGGTAACGAGCGCGACCGCCACCGAGATCAGCTCACGGTAGCGGCGCGGTACCGCTCCGTCCTCCCGGTCCACAGCCTGCTGAAAGGCGACCCACGCGGTGAACTCCGCCGGGGCGTTGCCGCCGACGGAGCGGGCGCGGTGGAGGTCGTCGGGGTGTGCGTACATGGGCGGGCTCCTGAAGCGGTGGGTGGGGGCAGGGCGCGGCGGGGCTGTTGCCCGGCGTCTGGCACCACCTCACCGCGGGCGCTGCGGCGCTGTCCAAGACCGGTTTCGGGTGGGTGGGTTCGTTCTGGGTATCGTGGCTGGTCATGGACTTGCGGGCATTGCACTGTTTCGTCGCCGTGGCCGAAGAGGGCCACTTCGGCCGCGCCGCCGTACGCCTGCACATGGCCCAGCCGCCGCTGAGCCGCCGCATCCGGCAGCTGGAGGCCGACCTCGGGTGCCGGCTGTTCGAGCGGATCCCCACGGGGGCTCGGCTCACCCCCGCGGGCGAGGTGCTGCTGGCGGAGGCGCGGGATCTACTGGAGCGTGCCGAACGCGCCCGTGAGCGGGTCCGCGGCGCGGTGGCTGACCGGGTGCTCGTACTGGGCACGGTCGCGGGCGCGGGCCTGGAGGTCGGACCGGCAGCGCTGGCAGCCTTGCGGCGCACGGGCCTGGGGGTGCGGGTGCGGCTGCGCGAAGCGGCGGTCACCGATCCGACGGCCGGTCTGCGCGAGGGCCGGGTGGACCTCGCGCTGACCCGTCTGCCCTTCGACACCGCCGGCCTGACGATTCGGCTGCTCGGCGAGGAGCCGCTGGTCGCGGCCGTCCCTGCGGACGATCCGCTGGCGGGCCGCCCGCGCCTGCACGTCACCGAGCTGGCCCACCGCCCGCGTTTCCGCCTGCCCCCGGGAACCGATGCCCGATGGCGGTCCTACTGGCTCGCCGGTGAGGAGGACGCGCCCGGCCCGGTCGTGGCGTCGGTCGAGGAGTGCCTGCACGCTGTCCTGTGGGAGGGCGCGGTCGGCCTCCTTCCGGCCGGGGGCGCGCTGCGGCACGCGCGGCCCGGCATCGCCTTCGTACCCGTCCACAGCCATCCGCCGAGCCGTGTCGTCACCGCCCGGCTGGCAGGTGTCACCGACCCGCTCGTCGATGCGCTCGCGGACGCCCTCGACGCGGCGCGGCACCCACGGGCGCGACAGGGGCGGCACGATGCGCCCGCGCCCGCCAACGGCTGAGGACTGTGTGATGTCGTGATCAGCCGGCGGTTTTGAGGAGGCCTTCGCTCCACATCATTTGCGGCGCCGAGTGGAAGCCCGCGGGGTGGCTTTCGAGTGTCCTGCCGTAGCGGCCTGCGATGCCGGGCCAGGCCAGGCCTCCAGCTTGTTGATCAGTCGTTCGACGGTGTTCCGTTCCTTGGAGAGATCGATGTCGTGGCTGATGGGCCGGCCCCCTCTCGCGCCCTTCCTCTTCCGCGCTGGCGCCCTGGTCCTCCTTCTCCGGGATGACCGCTTTGATGCCGCGTTTACGCAGGTAGGCGGGCGCGGTGGCGGACCACGGGGATCCTGACTGTGATCGCGATGTGGGCACCCGTCTGGGATGCGCGTCGGGCAACGACCCGTGCGGGGGGATGTTCGGCCGGCACCGCTGTCAGCGGAGTCGGGTCACCAGAAACCTGCCAGCGGGATCGGGGTGGACAAGGGGTCCTGCGCCTTCGAGGATCGCTGTCAGGGCGCAGGCGACGGCTTGGCGTAGGCCGGGCAGGGACGTCAGGCCCTCCAGCTTGTCGTCCCCGCGGCCGTGCATGTCGGTGACCGCGCGCACGTTCACCTGCCACGTGATGAGCACACCACTTGCGTCCTCACGCAGGAGCAGGCCGCCGCCGGTGTCGCCTTCGAGGTCCGCGAATCCGCCGGCCGCAAGTACCTGGCGGACTTCATGCACCAGCAGCTGGAAGCGGGGGGGCTGCGCTGGTCGGGTGTGCTGCGTGGTGGTGTCATGGTGGGAGGAGCCGCTGTGACCGAGCGCCGGGGCCCTGGAGGGCACCTGGTGCGGGTCCGCGCCCGGTCAGGGCACTCGTCGCGGATTGTGGCGAGAACGCCTCCCAGCACCCTGGCCAGGGCGCCGTCGGCCTCGGTAGGGCACGGGGAGGTGTCACATATGGCAATCGACGAGGGTGGCGCCCAGGCCAAGACCCGGGGACAGAGCGTGGCCGACAGCCGCGCCATGGAGGTCGCGTCCAGGGTCGGGCTCTGCGCCCGGGGAGTGATCTACGTTCTGGTCGGCCTCCTTGCTGTCCGGATCGGGTTCGGCGGCGGCGGTGGCAAGGAGGCCGACCGGTCCGGGGCGGTGCGGACCATAGGCGAGCAGCCGTACGGCCGGGTGCTGCTGTGGGCGCTGGTGGCGGGGCTGGCGGCAATGGCCCTGTGGCGCCTGTCCGAGGCCGCATTCGGGCAGGCGACGGCGGGCGGTGACAAATGGACCCGCCGCCTGGGCTCCCTGGGGCTGGCCATGTTCTACATCGTGGTATGTATCGGCGTGGTACAGACCGCGCTGGTCGGCGGATCCGCCGGGACCCGCGCCAGCGACCAGACCTCGAAGGACTACACCGCGCGAGTACTGCAATGGCCCTTCGGACGGGTACTGGTCGGCGCGTTCGGCGCCGTGCTGGCCGTCGTGGGCGTGGTGATCCTGATACGCAGCCTGATGCGGAAGTTCGAGAAGAACCTCCGCACGGACCGGATGAGCCGAAGGACGCGGCGCATCGTCGCGACGCTGGGCGTCATCGGCGGCGCGGCGTGCGGGGTGGTCGCGGTGGCGACCGGCCTGTTCACTCTCCTGGCCGCAGTGCGCTTCGACGCCGGCCAGGCAAAGGGCCTGGACGAGACGCTGCGCTCCTTCGCCGACACGCCCGCCGGGCCCGCGCTGCTGATCGCCGCGGCGCTGGGCTTGCTGATGTTCGGCCTCTATTCCTTCTGCGAGGCCCGGTGGCGCAAAGCCCCGGAACACGACGCCCCGGCAGAGCAGTCGGCCAACCGCAACGCCCGTTGATCCCTGCCCGCGCCCGGCCTGCCCATGCGCTGCGGACCCGGCCCCGGCCGCGGCGGCGGAAGCCGTGCTGTGCCTTGCGGCGGATCCGGACCGGGCCGCCGTGCGTGCGGCGCAGCTGACCGCGATCGACAAGGACTGGGACTGCCCGTGGCCGCTGGACTGGCAGCGCCACTACCGCGTCCTGGCGGACCTGGTCGACGCCGACGGCCAGCTGCCCGACATCGCACCGGGCGTCATCTTCGACGGCGACGACATCGGCAAGTGGCTCCAGCAGCAGAAGCGGGCGGCCTTCTGGGCACGGTTCCTGCCCGAGCAGCAGGAACGGCTGACCAAGCTCGGCGTCAAGCCCAACCAGGCACCCACTCCCGCCCCCGCAGCCAGCCGCGGGGCGAAGGGGTCCGAACAAGGCACAGCAAGCGTTCCAGCGGGGCCTGGAGGCCCTCACGCAGTGGGTCGAGCGGGAAGCGGATGTAGTTGGTGACAGACTCGGACACGATCCGGGCCCGGCGGACCTTCACCCCGCAAGCGACGGTCCGCTCCACCAGCCGCAGCCACCCGCTCCAGAACTCCGAGTCGTCCGCGGGCACGCTCCCCTCACGCAGGAACGCCTCTTGCGTACGACGATCGCCCGCGGAAACGTGCCACAGCATCCAGCAGGGCCGAGCTTGGGCGAGAACCCCTACAAGGCGGAGCCTCGTCCAAGCCGGAGGCTACAACGCTGGCACCAGCTCGAATTCTTTGTTGACGTCGCCGCCGCCGCCCGCTCCGACCTTCTTACGCAGGCCGCTGGTGACCTCGATGCGATGCAACCCAGATACCAGCTGGTGTCGCCAGGCCCACGGTGTGCAAACGGCTGTCCGTCCTCAGCTCGGTGACGAACCACCAGCCGGTAGCCGGGGGGCGGAACGGCTGCGGTACTGCGTCTTGGTGGTGTGACGTCCGGTATGGGGCCGTAGCCGGCCGGTGTGTCGGCTACGGCCCGGGACCACGTCGCTCGTTCCAGCGACGTGAGGTGGGCGTCAAGGCAACAGGACAGCCTTGCCCCGGTTGCGGTGGGCTTCCAAGTCGGCCTGAGCCAGAGCGGCCTCGGCCAAGGGGTAGGTGCGCCAGATCGGCACGGTCAGTTTTCCGGAGGCAGTCAGTTCAGCCAGTTCGGGCAACGCCTCCGGGACGCGGTCGGAGGGGTCCATACCGGTGAAACGCACACCATGCTGGGCGGCGTTCATGTCGGCGATCGTGATCACACGCTCCGGCCCGCCGACCAGCGCGATCGAGTCGGCAAGCACGCCCGCACCAGAGGTGTCGAACACTTTGTCTACGCCCTGCAGTGCGACCGCGCGCACCCGTTGAGCCCAGCCGTCGCCGTAGGGCACGGCGATGGCGCCCAGGCCCGAGACGCGCTCAAGGTCAGTTGGTGCGGCAGTACCGATGACGGTGATGCCGCGGGCAACCGCGAGCTGTGCGGCGATGGCGCCGACGCTACCTCCCGTTCCATGGATCAGCAGCGTCTGACCGGCTTTGAGATCCAGGTGCCGTAGTGCCCGGTAGGCGGTCTCGCCGACTGTGGGTAGGGCAGCAGCCAGCTCCCACGACAGGCCCTGCGGCTTTATTACTGGTGCGGACATCAGGGCGTACTCGGCGTAGGAGCCTGACGGTGTCACACCGAAGACGTCGTCGCCGACCCGAACACCGTTGACGGCCTCTCCGACGGCGTCAACTACACCGGCGGCGTCCAGGCCCGGGGTGATCGGAAAGTGGGGCGGGAAAACGTTGACCAGGTCACCACGGCGGATCTTGTTGTCGACCGGGTTCACCGAGGCCGCCCTTACCCGCACGCGGACCTCATGCGGGGCGGGCTGAGGGACGTCGGTCTCTGAGACGGTGAGAACGTCGGGGTCACCGAAGCGGGTGTAGGTGATAGCGATAGGCATAGGTACTTCCCTGGATGAGTGAAGTCCACCTGCGGCAATGGGCAGGTCGTCGGCTTCAAACGAACGCAACGGTTGGCGGTAGCTTGCCGGCCCGTTCTTCGGCGATGGGCGGCCGTGCCCTTGGGACTGTCATGGGGGCCTCCGCGCCCCGGCAGGGCGCGGAGGCGCTGGCGTCTAGCGTGCGGTGGGGTGGGACTCCAGGTTGTGCACGAATTCCGGCGGTGGGGGCGATCCCCACACCTGCGGCGGGACGTCCCCTTCCTTCTCCGCTTGGCGGCGCGGATCCCGGAACGCTTCGAGGCTGCCCCCGCAAGCCCCGCGAACTTCGGCGTTCGCGGGGCCGGCGAGGTCAGGCGGCTAGCTTCCCTCAGGCGGTGCGCAGCCGGTTTCCGCGGGCGCCGCGCATGTCGCGCAGGTAGAGCAGGGCCACGCAGGCGATGATCCACGCGGCCAGCACGGCGAGGCCGGACCACAGGCCGTCATCGTGGAAGTAGGACATCCCCTGGAGAGCGCGCACCCCCGCTCCGACGGGCAGCACGCCGGACAGCGGATGCAGCCAGTCGGGCAGGTAGAAGGGGGGCATGACGCCGCCGCTGGTGGCGTTGCCGAAGATCAGCAGGATCACCGAGGCGATGGCGGCGCCCGCGGATCCGGTCCATTTCACGATCGCCATGGTCGCGCCTCCCGCTGCCATGGCCATCAGGGCGGTGACCGCGGCCGTGCCGGCGAAGGAGCCGGGGAGGGCGCCGAAACCGGTGTCGCCGGCGAGGAGGGCGACGATGATGCCGCCGAGGGCGCCGAAGAGGGTCAGGCTGGCGATGCGCTGGCGAAAGCGCAGGGCGGGCGCGGCCTGGTAGGTCATCATGCCGAACAGGTAACCGGCCAGGACCAGGCCGAAGGCGGCGTAGAAGACCGACAGGCCGCGGGTGTCGCCGGCGGACACCGGCAGGATGTCCTCGCCGGCCGGGGGCGGGCCGTCCTGCGCTGCGGCTTGGGCGAAGGCGGCGGTCAGGGTGCCGGTCACGGAGGGGCCATTGGCGCCGGCGTAGAGCAGCTTGCCGCTGCCCCGGCCGTGGTCGGGGAGGTAGGCGGCGTAGACCTCCCGGTGCTCGACCGCCTCGCGGGCTGCGGCTTCGTCGCCGTAGGGCCGGACCACGAAGCCGCCGGGCAGGGCCCGCTCCAGGCCGGCTTCGAGGCGGTGCGCCTCGGCGGCGGTGCCTACGGCCGCGACGGGGAGGTCATGCGGGCGGGGAGCGTGGAAGGCCGCGAGGTAGACGCTCACGAAGATCGTCCCGATGGCGAGCACCACGGCGACGGGCAGCAGAACGCCCTTCAGGCCGGAGCGAGGATGCGGTTCGGGGGCGGGGTCGGGTATGTCCCCGTGGGTGGCCGGTAGGGCGTCGGCAAGATGGAGGGAGGTGGGGGCTGGCATGAAGAGAACCGTCCACGAGTTGTAAGGTGCCTGATAACCGAAGCAGTAAAACATAAGCTGCCTTACAAGTGGGGTCCATGTGAGCGAGCAGCCCATCCACACCGGCTATCTGGCCTGGCACTTCGCCCAGGCCATGGCCACCCGCCTTGAGAGAGAACTGCGCACTGTCGAGCTGAACCTCGCGCAGTACAACGCCCTCCAGCACGCCGAGCGCCAGCCGGGGATCTCCAGCGCCGACGCCGCCCGTCACGCCGGCATCACCGCCCAGTCCATGGGCTCCGCCGTGGCCAGCCTCACCGACCGCGGGCTGCTCACGCGCTCGCCCCACCCCACCAACCGCCGCATCCTGTGCCTGCACAGCACTCCCGAAGGCTCCCGCCTGCTGGAGCAGGCGAGAGAAGTCGTCCGGCAGGTCAACGAAGAGGCACTGGCCGTTCTGGAACCCCCGGAGCAGACCGCGGTCCACCGCCTCCTCCACCGCCTGGTCGCCCACCTCAACCCCGACGCACTGCCCCCCACCGCCGGTCCCACGGAAACGCCCGACCCGTGAGACCAGCCGCCGTACCCACCGGCGGCATCCGCGCCGGGGACTGAAGGGCCGCCCCGGCGCGCGCGTGGGGCGGCCCTGTTCTCGTCATACTTCAGAGCTACGCAGGAGAGCAGCTCTGCAGGGTGATGCCGACCACGGCCGCTCATCCCTAACGTCGGTTGAGACGCCCTCCCGACACTCAGACCATGGACGCCACTCCCCTGCCTGCACCGCCGTACCCGGTGACGGCCGGCCTCACTCGATACAGGTGAACGTGAACGACGAGGCACTCGCAGACCGGCTACGAGAAGTGAACGCCCTCCGGATGGGTGCGCGCTCCTTGTTGCAGGATCTGCTGACGCTCAGGTCCGACCCGCTGCCGCCCCTGCGTCGGCCCCGTCGGCTCCGCCGGCTGCCCCACGCATGCGTTGCCGCGGCCGCTGCCGTCGTGGTGATCGCCACCAGCGATCAACTCGGCCACCGCAACCAGCTCGGCCTGGGCTACGGCATCCTCCTCGCACTGCTCCAGGGCGGCGCGCTCCTGCTCGCTCTCGCCCACCCCGCCCCCGCCTGGTGGCTGTCCCTGACAGGGGCCGGCATCGCCGCCGCGGCCAGCACTCCTCATCTCCTTGAAAACACACCCTGGCCATGGACCGTCCCAGGCTTGTGCGCACATGCCGCGGTCCTGCTGCTGCTGTCCCTGCGTGTCCGCGCCCCCGCCGCGTGCGCGGCCCTCGCCGCCTCCGTCCTCCTGCCCTTCCTGATCGAACTCGCTGCGGACGCCGGCCGGCACCAGGGCACCACCTTCCTGACCCTGGTGCTGTTCTCCCTCGCTGTCGCTCTCGGTACCACCCTGCGCGGCCGGCGTGCAGCCCGGGCGCAGCTGGCCGAGCAGGCGGCGCTGGCCACCGTGGAACGGGCACAGCGCACACTGCTGGAGGAACGCGGGCGCATCGCCCGCGAGCTGCACGATGTCGTCGCCCACCACATGTCGGTGATCTCCATCCAGGCCCAGGTCGCACCCCACCTCACCGAAAATCCGACCGCGCTGGCCGAGAACCTGGCGGGCATCCGGCAGAACGCACTGGACGCCCTGACCGAACTGCGCCGCATGCTCGGAGTCCTGCGGTCCGACGACACCGAAAACCCCCACGGCCCGCAGCCCACCCTCGACGACCTCGATGCGCTGGTGGCCAACGTGCGCGGCGCCGGCTTGAACATAACCACCGAGATCACGGGCCGCCCTGTCCGGCTCCTCGACCCCGGCGCGCAGCTGGCCCTCTACCGCATCACGCAAGAGGCCCTCAGCAACTGCCTGCGCCACGCCCCAGGCGCCCACGTCCACCTGCGCCTCGCCCACACCGACGACGCCCTCGAACTCGACATCACCAACACCGCCTCCACCACGCCCGCTCCGCCCTCCCCCGGCTCCGGACACGGACTCCTGGGCATGCGCGAGCGCACCACCATGCTCGGCGGCCACCTCACCGCCGGGCCCGATAACACCGGCGGCTACCGGGTCAGCGCGCACATCCCGCTCAGTGGGCGCCTCGCCGCCCACCGCGATGACGCCATGCATACGGAGAAGAGCAGCACATAACACCGGTTGGCGCGTGGCGTCGCCCGCCCTGCCCAGGGCAGCCGTCCGAGGAACCGCGGCTGTTGCCGAAACGAACGGACCGACACCACGAACGAGGAGGCCGTGCCCCAAGACGCCCGCACACCGCTCGACGCCGGCTACGGCACCGACGATTCCCACGCACTGCGCGAACGTGTTCACGAGACCCTGCTCGCCGAGATCACCAGCGGTGGGCTGCCGCCGGGCACACTGCTCGGCGAAGGGGACACCGCCCGGCGGCTGGACGTCCCCCAGGTTCGCGTGCGGGAAGCCCAACGTCGGCGACGCGACACAGGCCCGGGCTGCCGGAACACGCGTCGAGGCATCGGGCGCCCCCTTGCACCCGAGCGTCGTCTACACCTGATGGGCCTGCCCCGTGGGTGAGGCCGCCTGGCCGCCGGTTTCCTGTTGCGCATGCCGGGTCGCGGCGACGGCCAGGCCCGCCTCGATCTGCTCCAGGATCTGGAGAGCCTCGGCCTGCCGTTCCTTGGGCAGCTGCCCAGCCGTGCATTCCTCCAGCTCCGCCCAGACCTCGTCGACCTGGTGGCGCAGCGCGAGGCTGGCCTCGGTGGGCTCGATGATGGTCGCCCGCTTGTCGGTGGGGCTGGGGCGGCGGCGAATGAACCCGGCATGTTCGAGCCGCTTGACGGTGCGGGTCATGGTGGCCGCGTCGGAACCGAGCAGCCGGACCAGGTCGATCTGACGCTGAGGCCCGAGGTCCCACAGCTGCATCATCACCAGTTCCTGGCCGGGGTGGAGGCCGACCCGGCGCAGGAGCTGCCCGGCGAGCATGCGGTGCAGCCGGGCCACCCGGAAGATCGCATGGGCCATCCGCCCGGCCTGGACCGAGGGCGGCATCGGCATGCCGGCCGCCTCGGCAGCATCAGGCCCGGAAGCCTCGCAGTCTGGGCCGATCATGTGATGCTGCGCTCCTTCAGGCAACTGCTCGAACATGTATGTCCGAGTCTACCCGTCTACAGCGGTCAGGACCGAACGCTGACAGAGCACAAAATCCGCCCGTTTCTCGTCGAGTCGCACGAGGCGGGAATGCTCCGGTGACTTTACTTGTTCGAGCAGGTAACGTGAAAATGTCAGCGGTCCTGCGAGGGGCCCGTACGAACGAGGAACGAGACATGAGCAAGGCTTTCGCCCCCTACGACCTGGCCGGCACACGTCTGGCCCACCGCATCGTGATGGCGCCGATGACCCGCAGCCGGGCCTACGGGCCGGGCCTGTCCGCCACGGAGCTGATGGCCACCTACTACGGTCAGCGCGCCGGTGCCGGCCTGATCGTCACCGAGGGCACGCAACCGTCCGCGGTCGGTCAGGGCTACCCCGACACCCCCGGCATCCACTCCGAGGAGCAGATCGAGGCGTGGAAGAAGGTCACCGGCGCCGTCCACGAGCGCGGCGGGGTGATCTTCATGCAGCTGATGCACACCGGGCGGGTAGGCCACCCGAGCCTGATGGGCCTGACCCCCGTCGGGCCTTCTGCGGTCAGGGCCGTGGGCCAGGTATACACCCACCAGGGCCCGCAGGACTTCGTCACCCCACATGCGCTGACCGAGGCACAGATCGCCGAAACCATCACCGACTACGCCATCGCCGCCCGCAACGCCGTCTTACCGGAGAGGCGCCCGCAGACCCAAGCGGACAGAGGTTAAAAGACAAGATGAGTAACTGTTTCTGAACCCCGTGTCGGCGGCCAGTTCGGAATCCCACGTACGGCGGTTGTGATGTCACTCTTGGTTACGGCCCGGGCTCGACGTCTGACCCGATCGGTCACATGCGGATGAGCGCGATCGGTTGTCGGACCACGTCAGTGCCAGGCACAGGCGATCAGCTGTCCGCGGAGTGGGCGTCGGCAAGGGCCTCACCGAAGAGCCGTCCGGCGAGTTCCATGCAGCGCGTCCGGGCAGGAGAGAAGTCGTAAGGCATCTTGGTGATCGCTGTGGCGGCACTCATCTCAGTGCCCTCCTCCCCTTTCAGGTCGGCGTCGTAGATCTCGAAGATCTTCTCCTCGGCCGCGCCGAGACCATCTGCCTCGATGGCCTGATTCAGGGCCATTTGGTGAGCGGATCGCTGTACGGCGAGCTCTTCGACGCGCGGGTCGTCGGGTTCGACGCCGTCGTCGAGGGCGGCCTCTGCCGCCTCAAGACGGTCCTCCTCGGCCCGCAGGTCGGGGTGGGTGGCCAGCACGATGAACGTGCCGGCCTGGATGGCGGCGCCCAGCGGCCCGAAGATCCGTTCTGTGACTAGCAGGGCGTCCAGATCGGAGGGGCGCAACGCGCCCGGGGGCAGGTGGCTGAGCCGGTCCGTGACCAGTTCGGAAAGCAGCCCCAGCGGGTTGCCCACCGCCTGCAGGCGCTGTACAGCCGCGCGCCGACGTTTGATGGCGGCCTCCTGCGCCGCCAAGGTTTCCTCCAGCCTGCTCAGGACCGACTCGATATCCGGGGCTTGGTCCAGGGCTTCGTCTCCAGCTTCGTCCCGGGCTTCGCCGAAGGCGGCCCGCATGTCGTCCAGGCTGATACCGGCATCAGCCATCTTGCGGATCCACAGCAGGCGGATCATGTCGTCATAGCCGTAGCGGCGGCGGCCGTCCCCGCCGCGCTCGGGCTCCGGCAGCAGACCGATCTCGTGGTAGTGGCGGATGGCGCGTGGGGTGATCCCGGCGAACGCAGCGGCATCACCGATCTTGACCTGTCGGGGAGGCGTGAGGGAGGGGTACATCGCAGACAGAGCCTTTCGTGCTGTGGTGCCCCGACCCCACCACATGCCGCTACGGCATGTGCAACAACCCCATCCAGGTGCCACCGGAGCCAAGTGTTGAGCGACGCTGAAGATGTGCGTGAAGGCGACGTGCTGGTTGTCGATGGGACGGGATGAAACGACCCCGGTGGCCGTCAGGCCGCCGGGGTCGTCGTGAACACGGTGTCGGCTTCGTGCTCACTCTGTCGCGTGGGTCTCGGTGATGGCGGTGCGGGTGGATGACTCGTCGACGATTCCCTTCTCTTCGGTGAAGGCTGCGATGAGGGACTGCCAGGCGATGTTGTTGACCGAGCGGGGCAGGCCGCGGCTGGTGAGGTGGAGGAGTTCGACGGCGTCGTCGGAGAACAGGGTGTCCTGTCGTCCGGCGATGGTGAGGTGGTGCTTGATGTAGCTGGCGGTCTCCTCTTTCGTCATCGTGGGCATTTGGTAGCTGATCGAGATCCGCTGGTCCAGGGCTGTCAGGACGCCGTGTTTCATGCGTTTGCGCAGGGTGGGCTGGCCGATCAGCAACACCGCGAATGGCGTCGTGGAGTCCATGTCGTAGTTGGTGAGCATGCGGATCGCGTCGAGCTCCTGGTGGTCGAGGAGGTGTGACTCGTCGATCATCACGGCCGGCGTCCGTCCCCGTTCGTCGACCTCGGCGGCCAGCGCGGCGGACGCCTGGGTGGCGAGCGCGGCCAGGTGGAACTTGGGGGTCCCGTTCAGGCTGGTGACGATGCGGTCGTAGAGGCCACGCATGCCGACCTCGGGGTTGGGCTGGTAGATGACCGTAAACCGGGCCGGGTCGAGCGAGGCAACGGCGCCCTTGCGGGCAGTTGCCAGCAGACGGCGACTCTGGAAGCACTCCTCGATCTCCCAGCGGCAGCCGGCGATCCGCACGAGGTCGGCGAGGGTGGCCTGCAGGGGTGCCGAAGCCAGGAAGTAGGCGAGCTCGTCCGGCTTGGTGATGCTGCGGCGGGCAAGTCTGGGTGCGGCGTCCTCGCCTACGCACAGGGCCGAGCTCGCCGCGTCGAGGGCCTGCACCGTGCCTGGACTGCGTGGAACAACACCCAGCGACACCGCTGTCCGCGCGCCCTGCGCCGGTGCCGAACGGCTGACAGGTGGGTTGTTCAGCAGACCTCAGGGGAAGTCTCTGCTCTGCGGGCCGTCGGCTGGACGTGGGGCCCTGTGGCGTGGGCAACCGCTGTGCGGAAGCCGGGGAAACTTCCAGGGTGGGGTTGATGCATGGTGAAACGACGCATGTCGGTTGGGACGCACTGGGGCAGTTTTATCGCGGTGGTCGAATCCGGCCGGTTGGTGCGAATCGAGCCGAGGAGCGATGACCCTGCGCCGTCGCCTATCGGCCCCGGAATGGTGACGGCCGCCGATGACCAGGCCCGCGTGTTGCGCCCCGCGGTGCGTAAGGGCTGGCTGAACGGCCTGCCGCGTGCCCACGACACGGCCAGAGGCGCGGACGCCTTCGTGGAAGTGAGCTGGGACGACGCGCTCACGCTGGTGAGCGATGAGCTGTCTCGGGTGCGTTCACAGCACGGAGACAGCGGGGTGTTCGGCGGATCCTACGGCTGGGCGAGTGCGGGCGCGTTCCACAACGCGCAGGGGCAACTCCACCGGTTCCTGGCGTTAGGCGGCGGATACACCGACTCGCGGAATACGTACAGCACTGCGGCTTTGGAGGTCATCCTCCCCCATGTGATCGGCGGGCATCCGTGGAGCTACCAGTCCCGGATGCCGATGTGGGATCAGATAGCCGAGAACTGCGAGCTCGTGGTGGCGTTCGGCGGGCTGGCCCTGAAGAACAGCCAGATCAACCCTGGTGGGCTGGCCAAACACCAGACACAGGACCTGCAGCGCCAGTGCCGTGAGGCAGGGGTGCGGTTCGTGAACGTCAGTCCCATCCGCAGCGACGTCGCCGGCTTCCTCGACGCCCAGTGGCTGCCCGTCGTCCCCAACACCGACACCGCCGCGATGCTCGGCATCGCCCACACGATGCTGGTCAACAGGTGGCACGACGAGGACTTCCTGCGCCGGTGCTGCACCGGGTTCGACCGCTTCGCCTCCTACCTGCTCGGGGAGCTCGACGGCGTCCCCAAGGACGCCGCCTGGGCAGCAGAGATCACGGGAATCAGCCGCGACACGCTCACCGATCTCGCACGCCGCCTGACCACCCAGCGTTCGCTCATCATGGTCAACTACGCGGTGCAACGAGCGGACCACGGCGAACAGCCGATCTGGATGTCCGTCGTGCTGGCCGCCATGGCCGGATCGATGGGCCGGCCCGGCTGCGGCTGGGGCGCAGGTTACGCGACGATGGACGCGACTGGCGTTGCCCCAGGCCGCCCCTCGGTGGCGACGATTCCGGCGGTGTCCAACCCCGTTGCGGATTTCATCCCGGTCGCGAGGATCGCCGACACCTTGCTGGATCCGGGGAAGACCACCGACTACGACGGGCAGCGGCTCACCTTGCCCGAGCTGCGCCTGATCTACTGGTGCGGAGGAAACCCGTTCCACCACCACCAGGACCTGCACCGGTTGACCCGCGCCTGGCAGAAACCCGACACCGTGGTGGTTCACGAAGCCTGGTGGAACACCACGGCCAAGTTCGCGGACATCGTCCTTCCCGTTGCCACCGGCCTGGAGCGCGACGATTTCGCCGCCGGATTCTCCGATCCTCACCTCGTCGCGATGCCGAAGGTCCGTGAGCCGCAGGGCGAGTCGCGCACCGACCATCAGATCTTCGCCGCCTTGGCCGGCCGGCTCGGATACGAGGAGGAATTCACACAGTCGCGTTCCGAGATCGAATGGGTCCGGCACCTTTACGAGCAGACGAAGGCGGGGCTCGGTGACGAGGCCGTCTTGCCGAGTTTCGAGGACTTCTGGCGCAGCTCCACCGCTGAGCTGCCGGCGCTGGCCGGACCGTTTCCCGGGAGCTTCGAGGCGCTGCGCTCAGATCCGCAGCGTTTCCCCCTGCCGACGCCGTCGGGCAGGATCGAGATCTTCTCCGAGGAGATTGACTCGTTCGGTTACGACGATTGCGCCGGGCATCCGACGTGGTTCGAACCGACGGAGTGGCTCCACGCTGATCTGGCGGACCGGTTCCCGCTGCACCTGATCTCGAATCAGCCCGCCTCGCGGCTACACAGCCAGTACGACAACGGCGGCCACAGCCTCAGCTCAAAAATCCGTGGCCGCGAGCCCGTGACCCTCAACTCATCGGACGCTGCGTCGCGTGGCATCGAAGACGGCATGATCGTACGAGTCTTCAACGACCGAGGCAGCTGCCTCGCGGGCGCAGTCCTGTCGGACGACGTCATGCCAGGCGTCGTACAACTGTCCACCGGCGCGTGGTGGGATCCGGTCCAGCCGGGCCTCAGCGGAACCTTGGACCGTCACGGCAATCCGAACGTCCTCACGGCGGATCGGCCGTGCTCACGCCTGTCCCAAGGGCCCAGCGCTCTCAGTGCGCTGGTCGACGTCGAGGTCTGTGCCGATCTTCCGCCCGGTGTGCTCGCTTTCACGCCACCCGACCTCGAACATTGACACGAAGACTTCCTGGCTCGTCGGGCGCGTTCCCGTGTACGCCCTAGTTAGGCGCGTAGCGGGCCGGTCAGGCCGTCGAAAGCCCCTTCACTCGCCGTTTGCGTCTGTGTGACGACGTGAATACTGTGCGCAGCCATGACTGCACTTCAAGACCTCAAGTACGGCCAGTGGTTCAGGGGCGCCGACGTCGACGGCGACGGATTCATCACCCAGCGGGACGTCCGCAACATGAGCGAGCGCTACATCGCCGCCCGCGGCGCCACGCCGGACTACGCCACCACCCACCAGCTCACCGAGGGGATGGACGGGTTCTGGACGAACGTGATCGCCCCCATGGATCAGGACGGTGACGGGAAGGTCGATCTGCGGGAAATGACCGAAGGGTTCAAGCGGGTCCTGACCGACCCCGCCCTGTACCCGGAACAGATCGAGCCGGTGACCAACTGCTTCTTCGACCTGGTCGATCTCAACGCCGATGGCAAGATCGATCAGGCGGAGTTCCAGCAGATGTTCGACTCAGTCGCCGGCGTTCCCGGCGAGGACTGTGCCGCGGTCTTCGCCGCTTTGGACCGGGATGGCTCCGGCGCGCTGGACCGCGCCGAGTTCCACCAGGCGCTCACGGAGTTCTTCTACGGCAACAACCCGGACGCTCCAGCCAACCACCTCTTCGGGAAAGTCACCGCCTGATACTCCAGCTTTGGATCGCGATCTTCATGCTTGATTGGCTTGTTGCTGGATCGGGCATGGTGGCGCGTCGCCTGTGGGACCAGTCGAGCCGGTGGTCTGTGTCGTAGACGCGTCGGACGGCCAGCGTGAACAGGTGCTGGATCTCGTTGCAGGCGAGGGGGCAGCCCGTCCAGACCGGGGTGGCCGGCGTGTTCGTCGGCGCGGATGACGGGGCGGAAGGCGTGCCACGAGCATCGCGAGGGTGAGCCAGCGGTGCCAGGACGTCCAGTGTGTGACCTGGTGTTCGTCCAGTCCGGCCGGCCCTGGCCGGACTGGAAGGTTTCCGATCGTCCAACAGTCCGCCGTCGTCGGCACGCCTTCGGGTGCCCGGGATCCGGGCAACAGCGTGGCCCGGGCCGCCAAGCGCCGCCCGGACGGGGGCGTACAGGACCGGCTGCAGGAACGGACGTCAGTTCGGAGCCAGCACTTCGCCGTCACCTCCGGCGCGCGCAAAAACGTCACTGCCCATGGTGCCTTTGAGGTACCGAATTCAAACTCCGGCCACCCGAATCAGGTAATAGGAATGTTGTGCGGGTGGGACGGGAATTCCTACATCGCAGGGCACATATTCTGGATGCCGCGAGGTGCCTGGACAACGGCCGATCCTCCTCCAGCGATTGCTTTTTGGGCTGCTCAGCGCTCCGGCGGCCGTCGCTGCGGCCGCTCCTTCCGCGCACCTCGCCCCCGCCCCTATCCCTTCGGATCCGAGCGATTCCCGACGCGAGTGCCGTCCGTTTATGACGCGGATAGGCCGCCGTTTCGTGATTCTGTTCAGAATCGGACACCGCATGACGACCGAGTACACAGGAATCCCAGTGACGGCGCCGCCGACCAACGACGACTACCGGCTGGGTGCCGACGCCTACACCGACGAGCAGCGGACCGCGGTCCTCGCCAAGCTGGAGGGATACCTCGGCGAGCAGCGCGGTCGTCTTCTGGGCTATCAGGTGAACCTGTCGCTCGACGGCCACGCCGCGCTCGGCCGGTTCCTGGGCTTTCACCTCAACAACATCGGGGACCCGTTCGTCGACAGCCACTACAGCCTGCACTCGCGGTGGCTGGAGCGGGCCGTCCTGGAGCACTATGCCCGCCTGTGGCACGTGGCCCTGCCCGAGGATCCGGACCGGCCCCGCGAGGGGGACGGGTGGGGGTACGTGCTGTCCATGGGCAGCACCGAGGGCAACCTGTACGCGATGTGGAACGCGCGGGACTACCTGGACGGCAACGCCCTGGTGCGTGACGAGGTCTCCGGCGATGCCAGCTGCCGCACCAGCTACCTGCGGGCCCAGCATCCCGATGACAACCCCAACGCCTACCTGCCGGTGGCGTTCTTCTCCCGGGAGACTCACTACTCGCACATCAAGGCGATGCGGGTGCTGGACATCCCGACCTTCTACGACCTGGGCGGAAGCCTCTACCCGGGCCAGTGCCCGATCGATGTGTCCGGTGCCGGGATGGCGACGTACAACGGCTGGCCGCTGGGCGGGGTCCCGACCACCGGCGGCGAGGAGGGGCCGGGCACCGTTGACGTCGACGCCTTGGTCGCCGTCGTGGACTTCTTCGCCGCCAAGGGCCACCCCGTCCTGGTCAACTTCAACGTCGGCAGCGTCTTCAAGGGCGCATTCGACGACGTCCAAGGAGCCTGCGAGCGCCTGCGGCCGGTCTTCGCACGGCACGGACTCGTCGACCGCACCGTGCGCTTCGACCCCGACGACCCCAGCCGTGTCAGTACCCGCAACGGGTACTGGATCCACGTCGACGGAGCCATGGGTGCCGCCTACGCCCCCTACCTGGAGAAGGCCCGCGACACCGGCCTCACCGACACCGCACCCCCGGTCTTCGACTTCCGGATCCCTGAGGTGTCCTCCATCGTCACCAGCGGCCACAAATACCCCGGCGCGCCCGTCCCCACGGGAATCTACATGGCACGCGCGGGAGCCAAGCTCCGTCCGCCGTCCGACCCCGCCTACGTCTCCTCCCCCGACAGCACCTTCGCCGGCTCCCGCAGCGGCTTCGCAGCCCTCGCCATGTGGAACCACCTCGCCCAGCTCAGCGAAGAACAGCAGATCCGCCAGGCCGCCGATGTCTCAGGAATCGCCCAGTACACCGCCCGGTGTTTGCGTGAACTCAGCGACCGGCTCCGGGACCGCTCAGAGCCATGGGCCGAGGACGGCATCGAGGTCGGCCACGCGGACCACGCCCTCAGCATCTGGTTCCAGCAACCCCGCGCCGACATCACCCGCAAATACTCCCTGGCCTGCATGCCCCTCAACCTCGGCGGCCGCCGCCACGACTACAGCCACGTCTACGTCATGCCCCACGTCACCAGGCAACTCATCGACGAACTCCTCGAAGACCTCGCCCAGCCCGGAGCCTTCGACCGCTCCACCGACCCCGACGCCCAACGCCCCCCACTCCCCCACCAACGCTGACCCATAACCATCCGGGCGCTCGGCGTCCGTATCGGTGGACCAGCCGGACAACTGGTCCTCCCCGTCGGCGTCCTCGGCCAGGGTCAGCCACGGGCCATCAAGCCGGAACCGGTGCGTGGCGCCCCCGGTACCGGCCAGCAGCCCTGGGGAGACCGTCGGCCCCGTGGGGATGTCGATCTTGTCGCGGGCGAGGAGTCAGGCAACGACTGTGTGGCGGCCGAGCTGCGGGTGCACGTCCTTGCCAACCACCGGGTCGGGGAAGTTGGAGTGCCGGCGGCGCCAGTTCACCACCGCGGCCCGGGCCACACCCGAGCACACCTGCGGCCCGAGCACACCGAACTGGTCGACCGCATCGACGCCCTGACCCGCCACGTCGACCGGCTCCGCCAACACGCACACACCCAACGCAAGACTGACGCGCGGTGACCCGCCAGAACAAAACCACATCTCGATTGGCGCGCGAGGAGTACGCCTTGTCACCACGCACCCGCAGCGGCTTGCGCCTGGGGCGGCCACCGCCGACCTTGGGCACCCGGACTGCTTCGAGGACCGGCTCGAACTGCGGACTGTCACCCCGCTGACCCGCCGTGACCAGCAATGACAGTGGCTTCTGCCCCTGCTCGCAGGCCAGATGGATCTTTGTCGAGAACCCGCCCCACGACCGGCCCAGCCCGTGGTCCTCCGGCTCGGTAGCGACCCCTCCCGGGGGCTCCTTCTGCCCGGCCCCGTCCCGGCGGGCACCAGCAGCATGCTGATGGGCTCTGCAGACCGTGGAGTCGACGTTCACCTCGCACGTGATCAGCCCGGCCGCATCAGCCCTCGCCTGCAACAAGGTGAGAATCGGGGCCCACACACCCTCGCGCCGCCAACGGCGAAAGAGCCCGTAAACGGTCTGCCAAGGCCCGTACTCGTGCGGCAGATCACGCCACGGAACACCCGTCCGAACCCGCCACCGAACTCCATTGATCAACCGCCGCCGGTTCCCGGACCTGCGGCTCACACCTGCCGCAGGTAGCAACGACTCCAGCACCGATCACTGCTCATCAGAAAGATCCCCGCGCCCCACACCATGATCATCACGGCAGCGAGGCGTGAACCGGAACCCCGATCTGAAACACGGCCTAGGCCGTCCGCAGGGCGCGCGGCTTCCGGGACCCCCGCGGGCCAGGGCGAGCAGGAGGACGGGGCCGGCGTCCGTCACCTCTGTTACGGCCGCGCCCGTCCACCGGTCCGACGTTCCGAACAATCGATCTGAACGCGTTCAAAGCATCGGATCTTCGGCCGTTCGCCCCGCACGGCCCGGCGCTCCGCACCACCGCGGCAGGACGTCGGCGAGCCCGCCCCCGGCGTCCGGCTCCGACGCGTCCCCCGCGTCGGACGCCCAGGCAACGACGCCGTCCGGGCGTACGAGCAGGCCGGCCAGTTCCGGTCTGCCGGGGCAGGCGGCGGTGACGACGCGCACCCGCTCCCCGTATCCCTCGGCGCGCACCCTGAGCCCCGCGTCGTCGGCGAGGTCGAGCAGCAGGGCCCGCCCCTCGTGGAGCAGGTCCGCGAGGCGCGTCCCGTCGGCGAGTTCCAGGTCCGGGGCGCTGCAGCCGACCAGCGGATGACTGCCGGGGAGGTCGTACCGCTGCCAGACGCCGGAGATCTTCTTGGCGAGGAAGGTAGTGCCGGCGACGGACTCCGTCAGCTCGGCGACGATCTCGCGCAGGGCGCGGGCTTGCGGTTCCGGCCGCATCAGCGCGATCTGCGCCCGCGTCCATGCGAGCACCCAGGCGCCGATCGGATGCCGTTCGGCCGTATAGGTGTCCAGGAGCCCTTCCGGTGCCCGGCCGCGCACGACCGCCGCGAGTTTCCAGCCGAGGTTCATCGCGTCCCCGATGCCGAGGTTCAGCCCCTGGCCGCCGAACGGAGAGTGGACGTGCGCGGCGTCGCCCGCCAGGAGGACGCGGCCCGCGCGGTAGTCGGCCGCCTGGCGCGCGTTGTCGGTGAAGCGGGTGGCGGTGTGCACCCCGGTGACCGTGACGTCGGCCCCGGAAACGCGCCGCAGGCTCGCCTGCAACTCCTCGGCGGTGACGGCTGCTTCCCGGTCGGCCGGCGGTCCGTCGAACTCGACCGTGAGGATGCGACCGGGCATCGGCCCGTGCACGTACGTCCCGGTGTCCGTGTGGTGCCAGCCGGGCCGGAGGGCCTCGGCCCCGGTCATCTCGACGAGCGCCTGGTGACCGGTAATCTGCGGATCCGTGCCGGGGAAGGGGAACCCGGCGAGCTTGCGGACCGTACTGCGGCCCCCGTCGCACCCCACGAGCCAGCCCGCCCGTACGGCCTCGGCCGCCCCGTCGGCCACCCGGACCACACGGACCTCGATCCCGTCTCCGTCCGCCTCGAACCCGGTCAGCTCCGTGCCGCCGCGCACCTCGACGCCGAGCTCCCGGGCGCGCTCGGCGAGCACGCGCTCGACCTCCTGCTGCGGTACGAGGCTGACGTCCCCGGCAGGGCCGGCGCCGTGCAGGTCCGGGTCGGTCGCGTCCAGGAGTTCCCCGCGCAGCATGATCCCGCCGAAGTGTCCGACGAACCGGGAAGGTGCGCCCGGAGGCTGCCCGTCCGCCCGCTTCCCCCGCTGTTCGCGTACGAACGCCTGGAACCGCTCGGCGGAGCGCCGCTGCACCTCGGCCAGCGCGGGCAGCATGCCGCGCCGGTAGAAGGCCTCGGCGGTCGGCGTGTTGATCGACCCCGCCTTGATGGTCCGGTCCACTTCGGTGCGCCGCTCGACGACCACCACGCTCGCGCCGCCGAGCCGCAGCTCACAGGCGAGCATCAGTCCGACCGGGCCGCCTCCGGACACCACTACGTCAAAGTCCGAGTTCATGGATTTCACTATAGTCACTAAAATTTTAGAGTCGCTATAGTGTGGTCCATGACCAAGGATCCCGAGAAGCGCGGCGCCCGCGAGGACGCACGTGAGGGCGTGACCGTGGGTGGGGGTGGAAGTGGGGGCGTGCCCGACGAGGCGTTGACCTTGCGCGAGCGCAAGAAGCGCGAGACGCGGCAACGGATCTCCGACGAGGCGACGATGCTGTTCGTGGCCCGCGGGTTCGACGAGGTGACCGTGGCGGAGATCGCCAAGGCCGCTCACGTCTCGGCGATGACGGTCTTCAACCACTTCCCCCGCAAGGAAGACCTCTTCCTGGACCGGATCCCGGAAGCCGTCGAGCTCTTCACGGCCGCGGTCCGGAACCGCCCGGCCGGCGAGCCCCCAGTGGCCGCCCTGCGGGGCCTGCTGCTCCGGCTCCTCGACCAGCGCCACCCCCTGGCGGCGGTGAGCGACGACTTCCCGCACTTCTGGCGCATCGTGCTGGACTCGCCCGCCCTGCGGGCACGGGCGCGCGAAGGCGTCGAGGAGGTGGAGACGGCGTTGGGGGACGCGATGGCCGAGACCGCCCCCGGGGGCGACGGCCCCGACCCCCGCCTCGCGGCGGCACTGACCGTCGCCGCGTACCGGTCCGTCTACGTCACCACGGCCCAACAGCTGCTCGCGGGCGAGCGCGCGGCCGATGTGGCCGACGACCACCGGTCACGCGTGCACGGCGCGTTCGACGCGTTGGAGCGCGCGCTTCTCACGGCGCGCTGACGGATCGCCCCGGAGGCGCGAGCGGCCGGCAGGGCCGTCGGCTTCCCGTCGCGCCGACGGTCACCCGGGCCGCCGCGGTCAGCCCGGCCACCTCGACGGGGCAGCTGCGCCAGCGCGCCGCGTCCGCACTCCCGGCGGCGTACGCGCCCCGGGTGACGGAGCACGTGGCCGAGAGGGCCGCGTACGCGGCCCCCCACCGTGCCCACCTTCGAGACCCTCCCGCGCTTCACCACCGACCTCCGCCACCTCACCCACGTCCAGCGCCGACGCTTCCGCCGTGTAGTCCTGGAAGCCTTCGTGCCCGACCTGCGCACCGGCCGGCCATTCCGACCGGGGTTGCGCGTGAAGGGAGTGCGGGTCGCGCCAGGGGTCTACGAACTCACCTGGGCGCCGGACGGGCGCGCCACGTGGTCAGGTCGCGAGGAGTGTGTTGGCGCCAGTACATCAAACGGGTGAATGATCGTTTCTGGTTCCCGCCGTATGCGTTTGCAGTCTGCGGACAGGCATGTCCCTGCATATGAAGAAGGGCACAGGTGGATGACCGAGGCTGTTGCCGCGGCGGAGCGCGTCCTGCGGGAGTTGGAGCCGGCGGTGGAGCGACTCCTCGAGCGGCACCTGGACACCGCCCGTGACTGGTTCCCACACCAGTACGTGCCGTGGAGCGCCGCACACGACTACGACGGCCCACTGGACGGCACGGCCTGGTCACCGGAGCAGACAGCACTGCCCCAGGCCGTACAGGACGTGCTGGTGGTCAATCTGCTGACCGAGGACAACCTGCCCAGCTACCACTTCGAGATCGCCACCCGATTCGGGCGGGACGGCGCCTGGGGCACCTGGGTACATCGGTGGACGGCCGAAGAGGACCGGCATGCCTCGGTCCTGCGTGCCTACGTCCACGCCCGCCGCGTCGTGGACCCCATCGCCCTTGAGGATCTGCGGATGCGGCACGTCGGCACCGGCTACCACTCCGGTGCGACGACGCCCCTGCATGCGCTGGCCTACGTCACCGTCCAGGAACTGGCGACTCGCCAGGCCCACCGGAACGCCGGGGCAGCTTGTGGGGACCGGGCCGGCGAGCAGCTGATGGCGCGGATTGCGGCCGATGAGAACCTGCACATGCTCTTCTACCGGGACTTGTTCGCCGACGCGCTCGCCTTGTACCCAGGCGCGGCGCTCGCCGCCCTGGCCGATGTCCTCGAACACTTCGAGATGCCCGGTGCGATGATCCCTGGCTTCCGGAGGCGTGCGGCGCGCATCGCGGCATCCGGCATCTACAACCTGGATGTCCACCTCGAGCACGTGGTGGCCCCCCTTGTGCGGGCGCTCAAGGTCACCTCTCTCAGCGGCCTCGGAGCGGTCGGCGAGCAGGCGCAGGAACGCCTGGGTGCGCATGTGGAGCAGCTCACCGTACGGGCGGCCCGAGCTCGGGACCTGTTCGAGCGCATGGAGGCCATGAGTTGTTCATCCGAATGAGGACCGGCGGTGACTGCCGCGAGCCCGGTACAGACAGAAAACTTTTGCAGGAGGAACCAGACATGACCCAAGCCGCATACAACGCCCTTCCCGAGCAGCTTGTGGCCCTGGTCAACGAGCAGCTGGGCGGCGAGGCTCAGGCCCGGCAACTCACGCCGGACCTCACTTTCGAAAGTCTCGGCATGGACTCGCTGGCTCTGATGGAACTGGTCGTGGCGGCGGAGGAGCGATTTGGGATCGTGCCCTCCGAAGAGGCAATGGACCTGGCCCCGTCTGCCACCCTCGCCGCCGCCGCCCGCGCCTTCGCCGATGCCCGCTGACGTCGCCATCACCGGACTGGGGCTCGTCACCCCGGCCGGGCACACGCTCGAGGAGAACTGGGCGGCCCTGTGCCGGGGCCGATCGCTGGCCGCCAGGGACCCCGAGCTCGTCGGTCTGCCCGTTGACTTCTCCTGCCAGGTGACCGGCCTCGACGCTGCGGCGGGACTCGGCCCGCCGCTGGCCCGGCGGGTGGGACGGTTCATCCAGTTCGCGCTTCTCGCCGCCCGTCGGGCAGTCACCGACGCCGGTCTGCCCACGGACGTCGGACTCGGCGAACGGGTCGGGGTCGTGCTCGGCGTCGGATCGAACTGCCTGAGCACCTACATCACCGAGTTCGGCCATCTCGGCGCGGACCGGCCGGTGCGCGTCTCGCCGCTCGCGCTGCCGCGCAGCGTGCCGAGCATGGCTGCCGGCGAGGTCGCCCTGGACCTCGGCGCCCAGGGCCCCAACTTCACCACCGCGAGCGCCTGCGCCTCCGGGGCGACCGCGATCGGAGTGGCACGGGATCTGCTGCGGTCGGGAACCTGCGACATCGTGCTCGCGGGCGGCAGCGAATCGGGCCGGTCCCGGATGACGGCCACCTGCTTCACCCGGATGCGTGCGCTGTCGCCGCGCCGCGACGAACCCGAGTTGGCCAGCAAGCCGTTCGACGCGGCTCGGGACGGATTCGTCCTCGGTGAGGGCGCTGCCGTCCTCGTATTGGAACGGGCCGCCGACGCACGCGCACGGCGTGCCGAGGTGCTGGCCCTGCTGCGCGGTTACGGTGCGGGGTCCGACGCCTACCATCCCATCGCCCCGCATCCACAGGGCGACGGCGCCGTCCGGGCAATCGTGGCCGCCCTCCGGGATGCGGGGTGCAGCCCTCACGACATCGGACACGTACAGGCGCACGGCACCTCCACCCCGCTCGGCGACGAGGCGGAAGCCGCAGCCCTGGCGCGCGTCTTCGGCGACACCACGCCTCCCGTCACGGCGTCCAAGGGAGTGATCGGACATTCCCTGGGGGCGGCGGGCGCGATCCAGGCGGCGTACACGGTCCTCGCGCTACGCCACGGCACGGTCCCGCCCACCGCGAACTTCCAGCAGCAGGACAGCAAGCACACGCTGGACATCGTGGCCGGACCGCCCCGTCCGGTCACCACCCACACGGCCGTCAGCTGCGCCTTCGGTTTCGGCGGCCAGAACGCGGTCCTGATGCTCAGCAGCACGTAGCCAACCGCAGCGCCGCCGCATCGTACGGCCATCGAGCTGAACCTGAGCCGGTGGTAACGGTCCTGCCACAGGCCCCGAAGGCTGCGCCGGACGTCGCCCCCATCGACGGGTGAAGGTCCAGGAGCCACCACCCGCAGGTGTAGCCGTCCGGGGAGGACCCAGCCATCACGTGACACCCCTGTCGAAGGGCCGGACCAGCGGCGCTCCGCAGGCCAAACCCCTAGGAGTAGCAATGGACCGCTACCAGGCACCTCGCCGTGACGTCAGCCTGCTGCGCGAGCTCGAGCCAGTGGTGGCGAAGGCGGTGGACGCCCATGTGGAGAGCGCGGATGACTGGTATCCCCACGAGTACACCCCCTGGAGTCGGGGCGCCGATTTCGACGGCGTGTTGGGCGGGACACCCTGGGAGCCGGAACAGGGCACTCTCGGCAAAGCAGCCCGGGACGGCCTGGTGCACAACCTCCTCAGCGAGGACAACCTGCCGAGTTACCACCGGGTGATCGCCGAGCTCTTCACCCGGGACGGAGCCTGGGGAACCTGGGTCAATCGCTGGACAGTCGAAGAAGGCCGCCACAGTATTGCCATCCGGGACTACCTCATGGTCACCCGCGCGGTTGATCCTGTCGCCCTCGAGAACGACCGAACCGCCCACGTCCAAAACGGCTGGGGCATGGACTACGGCGACGATGTCGTCGCTTCCCTGGTCTATGTGACCTTCCAGGAACTCGGCACCCGCGTCTCCTACCGCAACATCAAGCTGCAGTGCGGCGACGCGGCCTGCGAGGCAATGCTCAACCGCATCGCCAAGGACGAGAACCGGCACATGCTCTTCTACCGCACGGTCCTGTCGGCAGCCATGGATCTGCATCCTGACCGAACCGTACGGGCTGTGGCAGATGTCGCCGCTTCCATCCGTGCGCCCGGCCACGGCGCCCCAGGCTATGCGCGGCTGGCCCAGTCGATGGCCCGCTCCGGTATCTACAGTCCCGTTACCCACCACGAAGAGGTCTTGCAGCCCATCGTGCGCTTCCTGGGCATCTTCGACGCCTGTGGCCTGCGCCCGGACGGCGAACAGGCACGAGAAGAACTCGCTGCCGTGCTCGAGCACTCCGCCGCCCAGGCCGCGCGGTTCACCCGCATCTTCGCATCCTCAACCCGGACCAACCCGGACTCGATTCACTGAACAGGGCTGCAGATGCGCACGCCGGCCCCCTGGATGCCAGGTGCGATCCCCTTCGCCGCGGGAGTCGGGGCGGTCCGTCAGCGTCCAGGAGCCCGTACTGATCCGGTTACGCGTCCTGTTCGGAAGACCTCGTCGCGGCGGGGTCTGCCTGGTCGGGTACCGGATCCGTGATCGTGCTGGGCATGGAGGCTGTGACAGGGCGGGGCTGTGTGAAAGCGCCTTCAAGCGCGTCGAGCTCGGCGAGCCAGCGGGCGGGGAGTTCGTCGATGTCGGGCAGGCTGGGGTCGGCGACGACGGCCAGGTGCGCGGTTTCGGCGTATTCTCCCAGGCAGACCGACAGGTGGTGTCCTGCGGGCAGGAACATCAGCGGCAACATGGCGCGGGTCCTGCGGCCGTTGAGTCGAAGGGGCCGCGCGGGGCCGGGGACGTGGGTGGCCACCATGGTGGTGCGCCGTGGGTGCAGGATTCGTGCCAGGGCTCTGCCGTGCCAGCGCGTGGGCAGGACGTCGAACAGAACATCCGCGTCGGGATCGCGGTGGCTGATCCGGATGTTTCTGGTGGCCAGGCGTGTGGCGGCCAGGCGTTCGGCAGCGGTGGGCAGGTGGCAGGGCAGGATGACGGGGATGCCGCGGTGGAAGTTGCCCAGCGCGGCGCTCGTGTCGCCGCGCCGGGTGTTGAGGGGGACCGTCACCCGTACGGTGCCTGTGCCTTTGTGGGGCAGCCAGGGCCGCAGGGCGCCGGCGAGGGCGGCCAGGTACACGTCGTTGAGACTGACACCCCCTTCCCGGGCGATGGCCTTCATACGAGGAAGGGGGGTGTGGACCCACATGCGCCTGGGTGGGCCGGTCGGGGCTTGAACGCGGTCGGGGCCGAGGCTGATGGCGTTCGCGGGCAGCGCGATGCCGGCGACCGCGCGTACCAGGGCGCGCACACGTGCGCTCGTCCGGGAGGGTGGGGGCGCGGGGGGTGTGCGACGGCGCGGGAGGCCGGGTTCCCCCATCGCGGCGAGCGTGATCCCGATCAGGGACATGCCGTCGAGGAGGCCGTGGTGGGCGCGCAGGAGTAGGGCGAACTCGTTGTCACGGTGGCCGTGGAGCAGGGTCATGCCCCAGGTGACGTCCGTGAGCGGCTGGGCGCACACGCGCTCGATCGCCGAGTGCAGCGCGAGGTCCCCGCCCTGCCTGGTCAGCGCGACATCCTCGAGGTGATCGGCTGGCACGGTCGGGCCTACCGCGTTCGCGCCCCGGGGGCGGGCCCGGTCGCGCAGCGGCGGGTGGGCCATCCGCATCAGGTCGATCAACGCGTGCAGTTCGACGCTCGAAGGGGCGGGGCCGGCGGCCACGGCCACCCCGCCGATCTCCACGGTTGTGTGGGGGTGTGCCGCCGCGTAGTCGAACCAGCGTTCGCCCGCCGTGGTCGCGTCGTCATGGTCGTGCACAGGATTCTCCGCTGAAGGTCGTTCGCGTGGCCAAGGCTGGGGCGGTGGGCTCGTGTTCATGAGGCACGTCGCGCCGTGGGACGCGGCCTCGGCGGAGCGCCGGTGCGGCTGGATCTCATTCGCTCACCGCGGTCTCCCGGCGGGCGTCGTCGGAGCAGGTACCTGGTTACCGGGCGCCTACCGAGGTCGTCGGCGACGTTTCGGATGACGCAGGCCGGCCCTCGGGGATCGCGGCGGCGATCTCGCGCACCAGGGCCCAGGCGTTGCGTACGGAGGCCTGGGACGCCAGGCGTGAGCCCAGGGCCGCGCGCAGGATGTAGCGGCCGTCGACGGTGGTGGGGGTCACGAGGATCCGGTGGGTGGCGTCGAGCCCGGCACGCAGGCGCTCGGTGCGAACGTTGTCACCGGTGAGGCGGAAACAGACCAGTCCGAGTGAGTGCGAAACCAGTTCGAAGCCGGGGCTGTCCCGGACCAGGTCGGCGAGCAGCGCGGCGTGGGAGAGCTGTTCGCGGATGTGCGCGCGCAGGCCCTCGACGCCGTGGGTGCGCAGGACGAACCACAGCTTCAGGGCACGGAAGGGGTGCATGAGCGGCACCTGCCAGTCGCGGAAGTCGGTGACGTCGCCCGAGTCGCTGGCCTGGTTGCGCAGGAAAGGCGGGCGGATGTCCATGGCGGCGGTGAGGCTGTGCCGGTCGGCCACCCACATGGCGTCGCAGGGCGGCCCGGTGAGCAGCCACTTGTGGCAGTTCACGGCGTAGGAGTCGGCGTGCTCGACGCCCTCGTTGATCCAGCGGTTCTCCGGGCAGACGGCGGCCGAGCCGGCGTAGGCGGCGTCCACGTGCAGCCAGGCCCCGAACTCGCGGCACACGGCGGCGACGGCGGTGATCGGGTCGATGGCGCACGTGCCGGTGGTGCCGACGGAGGTGACCACGATCGCGGGTACCAGACCTGCGGCGCGATCGGCTGCCAGTTGCTCGTGCAGGGCGCGCGGGTCCATCTCGCAGGTGCCTGCCAGGGTGGGGATCTGGGTCGGTTCCCCCAGGCCGGCGATGCGTGATGCCTTGGGGACGCAGGAGTTCGCCTGGTCGGTGCAGTACAGGCGGTAGCGCCCCTCGGTGCCGTGCTCGCGCCAGCGCCCACCCGAGGCCCGGTACAGGGCGGCGGCTACGGCAACCAGGACCGCTGAGGACGCGGAGTCCTGCAGGACCCCGCCGCCGTCCCCGGTGCTGAGGAAGCGCTCCGGCAGGCCCAGCGCGACCGCGAGGTGGTCCAGGACCGCCTCTTCGAGTTCGGTGGCGGCCGGGCCCGTCGACCACATCATGTGCTGGACCGCCAGGCCGGAGGCCAACAGCTCGCCGATCACCGACGCGGGGCTGGTCTGGGTCGGGTAGTAGCCGAGGAATGAAGGGTGCTGCCAGTGGACGAGCCCGGGGATCACCACCCGCCGTACATCGGCCAGGACATCCCGGATCGGCTCGCCGTGCACCGGTACGCAGTCCGGCAGCATGGCACGTACGTCCCCGGGGTGAAGGTCTGGCGTCACCGGCAGGCGTTCCTCGCGTAGGTCCTCCCAGTAGTCCTCGAGGATCGCGGCGACCTCGCCGATTGCGCTGCGAAACGAATCATCACCAGGAGTCACTGACATGCCGGGTAACGTACCGCATAAAAACTAGTGAAATGGCCCAGATGACAAGCGAATCCGTGCTGTGGCTCGCCCCGCCCCAGCACCTGCCCCACGACCTGGGGACCCTGCGCGAGGCCGCGGACCGACCCGACCGTCACCACAGAGCCCCAGCCCACCGCCCGCTTCCCGAACGCGACCCCCGCGAGGCCGCGTTCGACGAATACTTCGCGGTCGCACGGTGCGCCTGCGCCCCCGCCCCCTTGTTGATCGACGCCCTCGACGACACCCTGGCCACAGTGCGGGCCTTCTCCCGTCACCCGGACGGATCTCCGACCGAGCCTGACCTCGATCTCGCCGCGCACGCGGCCGGGTTGACCCCGAAATCCGGCCTTGCCGAGTCCCGGACGCAGGCCACGGTGCGCCAACGCTGGATTCAGGGGCACCGGCTGTTCTTCGCCCTCACCCAGGCGACCGTGGTCGCGCTGCGACACGCCCTTCGCGCCCCCTCCCCCGCGGGTTCCGTCCTCGGCCTGGAAAGCGCCGCTCACTTCCTGCGCGCCAGCGCGTCCGCCCTGCGCATCACCGCGTCTTTCGACGCGCAGGACTACCACGACACTGTCCGGCCCTCGATGGCCCCACCGCAGGCTCCCGGTGGATTCTCAGGCCTGTGGTCGGCCGATCACCGCGTCCTGGTACAGAGCCTGCGCGCGTGGGGGCTGGCCGCACCGGCGAAGTCCTCCCGCTTGCGTCCCGCCCACCGGCGCCTGGTGGAGGTCCTGACAGATGTTCACCACGCGCATGTGGGCGTCTGCTCGCGCTTCGTGGGCGCGGGACCCTCCCTGCTCCGCGGCGCGGAACC
The DNA here is from genome assembly GCF_001905445.1 of Streptomyces sp. CB00455. Taxonomy (GTDB): domain Bacteria; phylum Actinomycetota; class Actinomycetes; order Streptomycetales; family Streptomycetaceae; genus Streptomyces. Next base: position 212,109 of record NZ_LIVQ01000008.1, read on the forward strand.
GGGGGTGCGGGTCCTGGACCGCCTGTGCCAGAGGCGCCGCACCGCTCTGGACGCCGTGCCCGCCGGCAGGCCGGCCGAACTGCCCGACCCCCGGGATGAAAACCTCACCCTTCACCACTGAACCCGCACTTGACGCGCCCCTGGCGGGCGGGGGAAGCCGGCTCGCCCCGGCGGCTGGGTGGTCTTCCCGGCCAGAGCAACATCACTTGTGTGCGCCTTGATCGTTAGTGCGGGTATGCCAGGACACAGCGAGGACGGGACAGGCAGGGGGGCGTGGTCGGCTTCCCGGGCCTGGAGGGTGGTGGTGTGCGCGGCGGTTGCGCTGGTCGCGGCGCTCCTGAGCCTCCCAGCGGTGTCCGGCGCCTTCGGCGCCGGAGGGACCATCGCCACAGGCACCGAGGCAACCAGGGCTCAGACTCAGGCTGAGGTACTGGGGGTCGGCACCCCGGATCTGGTGATTGCCGTGACGGTGCGCGACCGGGGCGCACGGTCGGCGGCTGCAGCCGGCGCCGGTGCCGTTGCCCGTGTGCTGGCAGGCGAGCCGGCTGTGCGTACGGTGCAGTCGGCCGCCACGGGAGATCCGTGGGCGATGTCGCGGGACGGACGCACCGGCCTGGTGACGGTCTCGCTGTCGGGCAGCGACGCGGACCGCAAGGAAGCGGCGCTGCGTCTGGTGCCCAAGGCGCGGACGGCGGTGCCGGGGATGCGGGTGGACGCGAGCGGCGCCGCTTGGGCGACGGCCGAGATCGACCAGCAGGGCGGGGCCGATCTGCTGAAGGCGGAACTCTGGGCTGCGCCGCTCATCGTGCTTCTCCTGTTGCTGACCTACGGTTCGTGGGCTGCGGCCGCGCTGCCCCTCGTGGTCGCGATGCCGGCCGTCGTCTGCTGTGTGCCGTTGCTGGGCCTGCTGGCTCAGGTGAGTGATGTGTCCGCGTTTGCGGTCAACGCGGCCGCGGCTATCGGCTTCGGCCTGTCGATCGACTTCACCTTGTTCGTCCTGGCCCGCTACCGCGAGGAGCACGCGAAGGGAATGCCGCGCGCCCGAGCACTGGACGTGGCGCTCGGTACATCGGGTCGCTGCGTGTTCTGTTCGGCTGTGGTGATCTCGTCATGCCTGGTGGCGCTGGCCACCATCCCCGTCCCGCTGCTGCGCGCGCTCGCCCTCGCGGGTGTCGCGGTGACATTGCTGGCGGCGCTGGCCGCGCTGACGGTGCTGCCGGCCGTGTTGACGCTCCTGGGTGATCGTGTCGACGGCGCCGATCCGCTGCGCAGGCTGCGCCGGGCTCCGATCGGAGGAGCCAGCCGGCTCTGGCGGGAGCTCGCCCGCCGTGTCACTGCCCGGCCCGTGGCGGCCGGCCTGGGGGCGCTCGCCGTACTGGCCGTGACGGCTTGGCCCGCAACGGCTCTGCGGCTGGGCGCGATCGACGAGCGGACGCTGCCGCCGACGGCCTCAGCCGCCGCCGCTGCCGCGGACCTGCGCGGGCGCTTCGAAGTACCCCCGGAACGCGTCCAGGTGGTGGTCCTCGAACGGCCGGGCGCGGGCCTGGGAAGCTACACGGCCGCCGTGGCCCGGCTGCCGCATGTAGGTGCGGTGCGCGAGGTGCCCCACCCTGCGGCGGGTCAGCCCGGACAGGCGGCGCAGGAGCGGCGCCTGGCAGTGGTGCTGGTGGCGGCAACGGTGGGACCGGACACGCCCCAGGCCGCGCGCCTGGTCGATGGGCTGCGCAAGGCTCCGGCGCTGGGCCCGGTCCTGGTAGGCGGTCGGGCCGCGCAGATCACCGACACCATAGACGCGGTGCGCGGTGCGCTGCCGCGGGTGGTGGTGGCGATGTGTGTGTTCCTGCTGGCCGCCCTCACCGTGTTCACACGCAGTGCGATGGCCCCCCTGAAAGCGCTCGTGGTGGCCGTCGTCAGCTTGGCTGCCGTCCTCGGATTGATCGTGTGGATCTTCCAGAACGGACACAGGGCGGACGTGCTGGGCGGGTTCACCGTCACCGGGTCCCTCGACGCAAGTCTGCTGCTGTTCACCCTGGCCGTGGCGTTCGGCCTCTCCATCGACTACGAGGTCTTCCTCCTGGGCAGGATCAAGGAGGAGTTCGACCGCAGCCTGGACAACCAGGCGGCCATCGTCACAGGCATTTCCCGCACGGGCCGGCTGATGACCTCTGCCGCAGCGGCCCTTGCCATCTCCACCGCTGCCATCACGACCTCCCACGTCACCATCCTCAAACTCATGGGCACGGGCATCGCCTCCGCAGCGATCCTCGACGCGATCCTGGTCCGCGGAATCCTCGTCCCCGCAGTCATGGCGCTTCTCGGTCCGGCCAACTGGTGGAAGCCCGCACGCATCGGCCGACAACGTCGTCGCGGCCCGCGCACTGCGGCAAGTGAAGCCGCGGCGGGCTGACCGCCCGGCCACCGGCCATCACCCGCACCCCAACCGCCTGTGCTACGGGAACAGGGACGGCAACCGCTCGATGCGCGAGCGGCTCCAGAACAACGTGGTGAAGCCCGGCATCCGTGAAGGCCTGGTATCCAGGGTGGCGGACTCCAGGGCAAGACTGAAACCTGCGACGAAGCCGGCCACGGCGATCGGCAACGGCCCACCGCGTCGCCGATGACAACAAACCTGCCTGTGTGACAACTATCGTGCGTCGGCTCAGGAGTACAGCGGGACCGTGGTCACTCCGCCCCGCCGCTTGTAGTCGACGTCCACCGGGGCGACCGGGGACACCCAACCAAGCCTGACCACCTGGTCCCAATCCGTCCTCCGGACCCCCAGGCGGACCGCCGCCTGGTCCGGGCCGAGGTGGACGTGGCGGTCGAGGAGGGCGGGCCCTGATTCATGTAAATAGCCCACGCTTTAGAGCGAGTTGGGAGCGCACCGCACAGCAGAAACGGATCCTCCCAGCTCATACCCCTCACCCTCTCCGAACTCCGACGCCTGATCACCCGCCTCACCCACCGCCGGCCAGCACCCGTCGAACACGTCCTGCACTGGTCACACTGGCGCCGCAGGCGACAACACCGAGCCCGCATCAGCCACTACGAACGCCGCGGACACACACCACCAGAAACTACTCGACAGCCAGAACAAAAGACCGTTGCAGTATCAGGCCGTGTTCACGAGCGATCATGAACCTTCGCACTACTGGCAGTTGTGAGGGGATACGCAGGATGGCTGGAGGATTCCGTTTCGAGGTTCTGGGCGCGGTTCGGGCATACCGGGGGGATGTCGAGCTGCGGGTGGGGCCGCCGCAGCAGCAGGCGCTGCTGTCGCTCCTGCTGCTGCGCGCCAACCAGCCCGTCTCCATGGCTATGATCGTCGGTGCGCTCTGGGCGGACGCGCCGCCGACCCGCGCGGTGACCACCATCCGCACCTACGTCTGGCGGCTGCGCAAGCTGCTGGAGCCCGACGGCGCCGCGCCGACCGTCCTCGAACTGGCCGGCGACGGCTACCGGCTGGCCGTGCCCGGCACGGCCCTGGACGTGCGCCGGGCCGAGGAACTGGCCGCCGAGGCCGCGCGCGCCTCCGCCGGTGGCCGGGTGCCGCAGGCCAGGCAGTTCCTGGCGCGGGCCCTGGACCTCTGGCAGGGCGAGCCGCTGGCCGGGGTGCCCGGCCCGTTCGCGGAGCGGCAGCGCGTCCGGCTGGAGGAGCTGCGGCTGGCCCTGCTCGAAGAGCGCTTCGAGCTGGCCCTGGCACTCGGCCACCACCGCTCGGCCATCCCGGATCTGGTCGAGCTGACCGACGCGCATCCGCTGCGGGAACGCCCGTACGGCCTGTTGATGCGCGCGCTCTACGGGGCGGGCCGTCAGGCCGACGCCCTCGCGGTGTTCAGCCGGGTGCGCGACCTGTTGGTCGAGGAGCAGGGCATCGAGCCCGGCCCGGAACTGGCCGAGGTGCACCGGCGGATCCTCGTCGGCGACCCCGCGCTGGCCGAGTCCGGCCAGGCACTGCCCGCGGAGCCGCCGGAACCGGGCGCCGACGGGGCCGCGGACGCTGACGGGGCCGCGGACGCTGACGGGTACCCGCCTGAGCGGGAGGACGGCGGGCCGGACCGGGAGGACGGCGGGCCCGACCGACCGAATCCGCCGCCCTCGGCGCAGGCGCACCAGACCGCCGCGCACCCAACCGCCGCGCATCCGGCGGCGGCACCGGTGCCCGCCCAGCTCCCCTACGACGCACCGGACTTCGTCGGCCGGACCGAGCAGGTCGACGCCTGGCACGCGCTGCTCACCGAACCGGTGCGCCGGACCCCGGTCGTGCTGGCCGCCGCCGGGATGGGCGGCGTCGGCAAGACCTGCCTCACCCTCCACATCGCCCATCGGGCCCGCGCCCACTACCCCGACGGCCAGCTCCACGCCGACCTGCGGGGCAGCGGGGCCGACCCGGCCAAGCCGGGTTTCGTCCTGGCCGGGTTCCTGGCCGCGCTCGGCGTGCCCGAAGACAAGGTGCCCGACGGCGTCGAGGAGCGCTGCCGGCTCTTCCGGTCGCTGGTGGACGGGCGACGGCTGCTGATCGTCCTGGACAACGCCCGGGACGCCGCCCAGGTCCGGGAGCTGATACCGGGATCGTCCAGCTGCGCCGTCATCCTCACCAGCAGATCGCCCATGTTCGACCTGCCGTTGACGTCCCAGCTCCTGCTGGAGCCGTTCCGTACCGACGAGGCGCTGGCCTTGCTCGGCTCGATCATCGGCCGGGAGCGGCTGGCGGCGCAGCGGGAGGACGCCCTGCGGCTGGTCGAGGCCTGCGGCCATCTGCCGCTCGCGGTGCGGATCGTGGCCACCCGGCTGTCGGCCCGGCCCGCCTGGTCGGTGGCGACGCTGACCGCGCGCTTGGCGGACGAGCAGCGGCGCATCGCCGAACTGCGGATCGGCGCGCTGGCCATCGACGCCGCCTTCGAGTTGGGCTACCAGCAGCTCACCGCCGCCCAGGCGCGGGCGTTCCGGCTGGTCGCCCTGGCCGGTGCGGCAGACATCGGGGTGCCGGCGGCGGCGGCCGCGATGGGTGTCGACGAGCCCACGGCGGAGGTCCTGCTGGAGTCGCTGACCGATGCCGCGATGCTGGAGTCCGCCAAGCCCGGCCGCTACGGTTACCACGACCTGGTGCGGGTCTTCGCCCGGCAGCGTGCCGAGTCGCACGACCCCGCGGAGGCGGCGGCCGCCCTCGGCCGGCTGCTGGACTTCCTGCTGGCGACGGCGGCCAGCGCCTTCCCGCACGCTATTCCCGGGGATCCGGTGGCGGACGCGTTCGGGCCGCTGAGGTCGGCCGGGCTGGAGTTCCGCGATGTGCACGCCGCCCGCGCCTGGGTGGCGGCCGAGATCGACGGCCTGGTCGCGGCCGCGCTGAGCACCGTCACCCTGCGCCTGCCGGACGCCGCGCAGGACCGGCTCGGGACCGCGGTGGACCTGCTGCTCGCGGTCAGCCCGTACACCCACGCCGTGTGGTACGACCGGATGACCCCGGTGGCGCTGGCGCTGACCGAGACCGCGGAACTGACCGGCTGCCCGAGGATCATCGGGCGGGCCCGGATGCTCTGCGGGGGCATCGCGCTGCGCGCCGACCGGATCGCCGACGCGGGGCGGCACGCCGGGCTGGCCGTCGAGGCGGCCCGCGCCGCGGGGGACGTGTACACCCTGCGCCAGGCGCTCAACGACCTCGGTCTGGTGGCGCAGTTCCTGCGCCGCTTCGAGGAGGCGGCGGCCTGCTACGACGAGGCGATCGCCCTCGCGCACACGCTGGGACACCGCTCCGGTGCGGCGGTGACCACCGTCAACGCGGCGCTGGCCCGGGTGCGCAGCGGGCGGTCCGAGGAGGCCATTCCGGCCTGCGAGTCCGCGCTGTCGCTGATGCGCGAGCTGGACGACGTCGCCAGCGCGGCCTACGCCCTCTACGTGCTGGGCCTGGCCCTGCACGAACTGGGCCGCTACGAGGAGGCGGTGGCCCGCTACGGCGAGGCCCTGGCGGTGTGCCGGGCGGCCGGGCTGCGGGAGCGGGAGGCGCAGGTGCTCTACCGGCTGGCGGAGACCCTGCGCAGCACCGGGCGGGAGCTGGAGGCCGTGGAGCACGCGGCCGCGGCGGTCGCCCGCTGCAAGGAGGCGTGCTCCGAGCGGGACCGGGCGCACTCCCTGGTCGCGATGGGCCGGGCACTGGCCGGTCTGGGGGAGACCGGCCGGGCCAGGGGCCATCTGGAGGAGGCCCACGGGGTCTTCACCCGCCTCGGGCTGCCCGACGCGGCCGACGTGTCGAAGCTGCTGGCCGGGCTGGGCTGACGACGCCACCGCGCGACGGGGGGCCGGGGGCGCGTACGGAAAAGGCCGTCCGGGGCGGGGGTACCCCGCGCCGCCGGACGGCCACCCGTCAGCCGTGGATCACATCTTCTCGCGCGGGTCGAAGCTGGACCCTGTGTTGTTGACCTCCGGCAGGATGTCATCCCCCACGCCGTCGGCCTGGACGGCGATGCGCTGGCCCACCGGTGTGGGGGTGTGCGCGAGGGCGGCGGGCGTGAGTCCGGCGGCGCCCAGGGCGGTCGCGGCGAGCAGCGTCAGACCGAGTGCCGCACAGGCACGGGGCAGCTTGAACATGAGGGGTCCTCCTTGACGTTCACCACCGGTGGTCTGCCGGTGGGTCGAGCGGGTGGTGCGTGGCCGCTGACGGGTTCCGTCAGCAGCAGAGGGGAATGTCCTTGGTGTGCGCGGCGCTCTCGATCCCCGTCAGTACGCCGCGGAACTCCGGTGCCGTCGCCGTGGCGAGTTCGGCGGGCCAGGCCGCGAGCAGCAGGGCCAGGACCACCGCCCGGGCGGCGCGGTGGTAGAACGGGCCGGTGACGGCCCCGCCGGACGTACGGACACCGGTGGGGCGGCTGGCTGCGTGCGGCATGCGGAGCGTCTGCTTTCGTCGCGGAGAGGAACCGATGAGCGGTGTCGGGAAGGGGCGCCGCCCGTTCCCGCGCTGTCTCCTCCGACGTTAGGCGCCGGCGATCAACACGATATCTGCAACTGATCTACGGCCGCGTCTATCGCCCGTCGCCGGCTCGCCTGCTCGCCTGTCGCTTGCCCCGCCCCGCCTCGCCTATCGCCCGCGGTCGGCGGGCCCGGCGGCTCGCGCGCGGCCGGCGGCTGACCCGGCGGCAGCCTGGCCACCCGCGGCAGGGAGCAGGCTGCTGCGCTGGCCGAGGCAGCGCAGGCTCTGCCGGAACGCCCACACGGCCCGCTCGGTGCGCCCGGAGCGCTCCAGCAGTTCCCCGAGGTCGTTCCAGGCGGAGGCCGCCTGTCGGTCCGCCTCGGAGGCCTCCAGCAGCAGCGCGGCCCGCTCACAGCCGGCCTCGGCTGCCGCGTCGTCGCCGAGCTGCAGTTGGGCGCCCGCCAGCACCAGGAGGGTACGCGCGGTCTCCAGCCGGTGACCGGAGCCCAGCAGTTCCAGGGCCCGCCGGGCATGCTGCTCGGCCTGCCGGGGGTCGGACTCCAGTAGGCAGGCGCGGGCGAGCGCGGTCTCGCAGTACGCCATGTCCACGGTGCTGCCGTGGTCGGCCAGCGTCTCGGCGCTGCGCACCAGCTGCGACTTGGCCTCCGCGATGTCGCCGGACTCCGACTGCATCAGCACCGACGCGTACGCGTTGCGCAGCCGGGACAGCGCCCGGGCGTCGTCGCCCTCGGAGTAGATGGCCAGGGCGCGTTCGAGCAGCAGCAGGGCATCTGCGGAGGCGCCGCCCCGGTGCGCCACCACTCCGGCGTTCCAGTAGGCGGCGCCCAGGGCCTTGCGGTCGTCGATGCCCTCCGCCTCCTCGATGGCGGTCCGGGCCAGGGCGGCCGCGCGGTGCAGGTCGCCGCGCTCGCAGTACAGCCCGACGAGGGTGGCCAGCAGTTCGACGCCCAGCACGGTCGGGGTGAGCCGGAGCGCGCGGGCCTCCTCCAGGGTGGCGTTGGCCAGGTCGATCGCATGGGCCAGGTCGCCCGTCTCGCGGTAGCAGCGGCACAGTGCCACCGCCACCGCCAGCCGCGGGATCAGGGACTGTCCGTATCCGGCGTGGTCCAGCAGCGCCTGGTAGCGGTCGGCGGCCTCCTCCAGCCGGCCGCCGTGCTCCAGGGCCTGGGCCACGCCGTACTCGGCGGACAGCCGGATGCCGTCCTGCCCGGCTGCGGCGGCCTTGTCGCGGACCGCGGTGTAGGTGTCCAGGGCGGTCTTGGGGTCGCCGTTGCGCAGGCTGATCTCCGCGTAGCGCAGGTCGGTCTGGAGGGTGTCGTGCCGTTCGGGCGCCAGCAGTTCCAGCAGCTGCTCGGGGGCGCAGCCGAGCCGGGCGGCGATCTGTTCCAGGACCTCCGGGGAGGGGGTGCGCTTGCCCGCCTCCAGCAGCGAGATGTAGCTCGGGGAGAGGTTGTCGCCGGCCAGGTCCATCTGCGACAGGCCGGCTTCGCGGCGCAGCCGGCGGATCCGTGACCCCAGAGTCTGCGATTCCGCCATGACGGCTTCCCCCTATTGTGACTGACGGCAGGACTTCCCGAGTGAATATAGTGAATATACTCGGTCAAGGCCAGGGCGGCCCGGGCGGTGCCGCCGCCCCGAAGCCCGCCCGTCTAGCCGGCGGCGAGCAGCCCCCCGAGCCCGTGGGCCCGCTCCACGACGAAGCTCTCCGCGCGGTCGGTTCCGCTCAGGCTCCCGTGGAAGCGGTCCGCGGCCTCCACCGCAGCCAGGTCGACGGGCCGGAAGCCGGGCCGGGCGGCGGCGAAGGGTTCCAGGGCGCGCCGCTTGGCGGCGGAGTGCGCGGTGATGTCCACGAACACCTGCGGGGCGAAGCGGGAGAACGCCGGGGTACGGGTCTCGCCCGGCCGCATCCCGTAGAGGTCGACGCGGCAGGTGCGGGTCGCGGCGGCGGCCGCCCGGGCGGTGAGGCGGTGGTCCGCGTGGCCGTCGCCGCTCCAGTGGGTGAGCACCGCCCGGGGGGTGAGCTCGGCGATCAGCCGGTCAACGGCGGCCACCAGGGCGATCTCCCCGATGTCGGCGACCTGCCGGTTCTCGCCGCGGGTCGGCCAGCGCAGTTCGTAGCCGAGGGTCTCGGCCGCCCGCTCGGTGTACCGGGTGCGCCGCTCGCCCTGCGCACCGGACTCGGGCAGGGAGAGGACGGCGGTGACCACCCGGACCCCGGACGAACTGAGGCGGGCGATGGTGCCCCCGGCGGCGATCTCCGCGTCGTCGGGGTGGGCGACCACCACCAGTACGGTGGCCGGGTGGTGCCCGGCGTCCGGTGCGGCGGCGGGGGCGCCGCTCACACCTGCCATCCGTAGAAGGCCACCGTCTTGTCGATCTCCTCGGCGGGCAGCCGGGCGTACCAGTCCAGGGTCTCCGCGAGCGAGGTGGTGTAGTCGCTCAGCCGCGGCTCGCCGAGCACCTCGCGCAGCTCGGTCATGTCGGCGGTGAGGACGGTGCGCGGCACCTCGCCCGGGCGCATCGGCAGGTGCCGGATGCCCGCGGCGTTGCCGAAGTGCTCGTTGACCGAGGCGGCCACCTCGTTGACACTGACGCTGATCCCGCTGCCGCAGTCCGGGATCACGTCGGTGCGCTCGGTGCGGGTGAAGCGGATGGTCATGTCGGCGAGGTCGTGGGAGTAGACCATGTCGACGATCTGCTCGCCGTCGCCGTAGACCTGGATCGGCAAGCCCCGCATGGCCTGTGCGGCGAAGGCGGGGACGATCTTGCGGATGGGGAGCAGGGCCTGGCCGGGGCCGTAGGCGTTGTAGTAGCGCAGGGAGCAGATGCGGCTGGGGCCGGACTCGTTGGCCATCTGGGCGAAGGACTCGGCCGCCGCCTTGGTGATGGTGTAGGTGTTCAGCCAGACGTTGGGCTTGCCGGGGTAGAAGACCCGGGGCACTCCGCAGGTGCCGGCCGCCTCGAAGACCTTGACGGTGCCGCCTATGTTGACGTCGATGGCTTCCTGCGGGGTCTCCTGGAGCTCGGAGGTGCCGAGGACGCCTGCCAGGTGGTAGACCTCCTCGGCGTCCTGGAAGGTCTTCATCAGCAGTTCGGAGTCGCGGACGTCGCCCTGGACGAAGCGGGCGTCGGGGCGCAGGCCCTTGGTGCCGATGGGCTTCAGGTCGAGGACGGTGACGTCGTGGCCCTCCTCGATCAGTCGGCAGGCGATGGTGCTGCCGAGGAATCCGCTTCCGCCTGTGACGACGGCTTTCATGAGGTCTCCCTGGTGCTGGTGCGCGGGCGCGGTGGGTGAAGGGTGTGCGTACGGGGGGCCGGGCGGCCGGGGCTCAGGGCCGGGCGCGGTGGCGGGGCTCAGGGCCGGGGCTCAGGGCCGGGCTCGGCGGCGGGTCGCGTGGCGGGGGTGCCCCATTCCGCGTAGCGGACGGCGGTGCCGCGCAGCGTGGCGCCGTAGCTGCCGAGGTTGTCCACGACCGCCGGCGGGTCCGCCAGCGCGGCGAGGCGGGCGGGCAGGTCGCCGTAGAGGTCGTGCGGGGTGACGGCGACCAGCGTGCCGAGGCTGCCCAGGTCGTCCGGCCAGCTCAGCGGCCTGGCGCCGGTGAGGGAGGTGATCTCCTCGGGGGTGAAGTACGGGTCGTGCAGCAGCACGTCGGCGCCGCGGGCGAGCAGGTGCTCGGCGAGCCGCCGGGCGGGCGATCCCTCGACGATCCGGGCGTTGGGCGCGTAGCTGAGGCCGAGGATGCCGATGGGGCCGTCGGCGATCCGGAGGATCGATTCCGCGACCCGGGCCGGGTGGTCCCCGTCCCAGGCCATCGCGGCGGCGACCAGCGGCAGCAGGCCGTCCTCGGCCGGACCCGGGCCCTCGCCCGGGCCCTCGCCCGCCCCGTCGACGGCGAACCGGGGGCTGAGCGGGATGCAGTAGCCGCCGATGCCGATGGAGGGGTGGAAGGTGGGCACGTTCCACTTGGTGCCGGCCAGCCGCAGCACCTCGGGCACGTCCAGGCCCGGGTACGCCTCGGCGAGCTGGTTGGTCAGCACCAGGTCCAGGTAGCGGTAGAGGTTCTCCACCGGCTTGGTCAGCCCGGCGTGCCGCGAGTCCGGCGCGGGATGGACGACCTCGCTGATCGCCTCGTACAGCTCCCGGGCCAGGGGCAGGGACTCCGGGCGGGCGGTGCCCACCACGCGGGGCAGGGTCCGCAGGTTCATCTCGGGGGAGAGCATCCAGTCCCGGCGGGGCGCGGCCACCAGGTGGAGCGACGGATCGCTCGCGGGGGCCGCGCCGAGCGCGGCGGGCACCAGTTCGTCGAGCCAGCGCAGGCTGACCGTGCTCTCCAGGGCGATCAGGGTCTCGCCGCCGGTGCGGGCCCCGGCGATGGCGGTGAGCACCTCGGTCAGCGGCCCGGTCACCGGCCGGCCGTCGCGGTCGGTGTTGACGCAGACCAGGTGCACCCGGGCGGCGATCGCCGCGGCATCCTCGGGGGACGCCGCCCGCAGCCGCCCGCCGGAGCGGGCTTCGGCGAGGGGGATGACGTCCTCGAAGCCCGGCAGCGGCACCACGCCGGCGTTGATCTGGCTGACCCGGTTCCTGTCGGTGTCGAGCACCGTGCAGGGGAATCCCGCTCCGGCCAGGGCGCACGCGGCGGACAGACCGATGTAGCCCGCCCCCCACACCGTGACGGACTCCGTCCGGTCCTGGAGCGCCACCGACAGCGGGCGCGGGGACGTCGAGGGCTTCATCGGCCTTGCTCCCTTGGGTCGAATCTAATTGACTTGATCATATGGAGAGATTGACAAGCTAGTCAATATTCCAGTCACAAACGAAGTCAAAAAAAATTACACCGGGTCCAGGTCCAGGTCCCTGGTGACCCCGGTGGCGGCCGCGTTCTGCAGGGTCAGCCGCCCGGAGGCGGCCTCCTTCTCCCCCACCAGCGCGAACCACTGGCTGGGCCGGGCCGGCACCCGGCGGAGCTGGCGCCCGAGCCGCCGGGGCTGCCAGTGCTCCAGCACGTCGTACCCGGCTCCGCGCAGCCGCCGGGCGACGGCCATGAAGGTGCGCAGATCGGCGGAGGGCATGCGCATCAGGTGCACGCACTCCGCCTCGGGCACCGGCCCCAGCTCGGCCAGCAGGTTGACCGAGGCGCTGGTGCTCCAGCAGCTGCTCAGCCCGATGTCCAGGGTGCGCACCATGTGGTGGTAGCCACCGCCGTCCCCGAGCGTGCGGCCGTCACCGGTGCGGGCCAGGAAGCACAACCCGGCCTGGTACTCCGGCGCGTGCTCCCAGTCGAGGGCGAACTCCACCCGTACGCCCAGCTCGTGGGCGATCGCCAGGACGGTCCGCAGATGGGCCATCCGCTCCCCGGTCACCGGCTCCGCCGCCGCCACCCGGTCCGGGGCCTCATGCGGCGGCAGGCCGCGGCAGAGCGCGGAGAGCCGGTCCAGGCGCCGCAGGAAGCCCGCGGGGGACGGCGGAGCGGGCTCCGCCTCCCGCGGTTCCCCGGGCGGCAGCACCTGTGCGGCGTCCTGCGGCTCCCCGGGCTCCGGCGCCGGCCCGCGGCGGCGGTGGTGGAGCGCGTTGCGGGCGGCGGCGGGGCTCAGGCCCTCGTCGGCGGCGATCGCGTCGAGCACCCCGTAGTCGCAGTACTCCAGCCGCCCCCCGGCGGCCGGGCCCAGGACCTCGAAGAGCTCCGCCCAGAGCCGCAGCAGGGTCAGGTCGGCGGCGAGTTCGTCGGCCTCGTTGCAGATGACCGCGACCGCCTGGCTCCAGCCCCGGTGCCGCTTGCGCCGGTACCGGGCGATGGGCACGCAGGCGGCGCCGAGGGCGCTGGCGCCGCCGGTCAGCCGTCCCGACCCGGCCAGTGCCCGCAGTACGGCCACCAGCGAGTCCGCCGTCAGGGCGAGGCGCCTCCCGGAGAGGTCCTCGAAGGCGAAGATGCGGCCGGTGGCCGCGGAGCCGAACTGCTCGAAGGTCTCGGCGTAGCCGACCGGCGCCACCGTGACGGGCGCGAAGCCGAAGCTGCGCGTCACCGACCGGAACATCGACTCGGCCCACACCCCCTGTGCGGCCTCCTCGCCCACCAGATCGCTGAACCCTCGGGGCAGCGCCTCGAACGCGTAACTCATGTGTCGTCCCTCCCCTGGGAGCGCGCTCAGCGCAATGACAGTGATCCGGTGCGGACGGTGTGCCGCAGCGCTCTGGTCAGCAGCAGCCAGGCCAGCAGCCCCCAGCCCGCCGCGACCGCGGCCTCACCGGCCACCGCGCCCAGGTCGAGCGGACCGCCGGCGGCCAGCGTCCGCGCCGCCGACAGGCCGTGGGTGAGCGGCAGGATCCGGGCCAGCAGACCCGCGGCGCCGGCCTGCGGCACCGCCGTGGTGACGCCGGCGAGCAGCATCAGCACGATGGTGGTGCCGGCGGTCAGGTACATCCGGGAGCCGGGCCTGCGCACACTGACGCTGGTCATGCACAGGGCCAGGCAGTAGCAGGAGAGCGTGCTCAGGCAGAGCACGGCGAGGATCGCCGGCAACGCCGCCCAGTGCAGCGGCACCCCCAGCAGCGGGGAGACCACGCAGAGGGCGATGGTCGAGGTCAGCAGACCGTCCGCCATCCAGTGCAGACCCCGCGAGGCCAGCACCAGGAAGGTGCTGCCCCGGCTGAGGAGCAGGAACTCCAGGGTGCCGGAGACCCGTTCGCCGACGGTGGAGGAGACCACGCCGAGCGAGCCGAGCGGCCCGAGGATCGCGGCGTTGCCGAACGCGAGGTAGGCCTCGGCGGAGGGCGAGCCCACCAGCCGGCCCAGGCTGGCGAAGAACAGCACCTGGCAGATCAGGCGTACGGTCCAGCCGAACAGCCAGGTCCGCAGCGTGAACATCGCGCGGTAGTCCTGGAAGCTGGCCAGCGCGCCGTAGGCGACCTGGCGGCCGGCGGCCCGGAGCCGGGCGAGCGGCGAGGCGCGCCGCCCGGAGACCGGATCCGGGGTGAGGTCGCCGCGCGGGCGGCCGGGAACGCGACCGGGGAGGCGTTCGGGAGCGAGCTCGGTCATTGGAGAACCACCCGTCCACTGCGTACGAAGGACAACACCCGCCGGACGGCCCACAGTCCGGCGGCCATCTGGAGGGCGACCAGGGCGCACAGCACGGCCAGCCGGGCGCCCAGTTCGGGCACCGGACCGGCGGCGGCGTCGCGGAGCAGTTGCGCGCCCCAGGAGAGGAAGAAGCCCCGGGCGATCCACCGCAGCGGTTCGGGGAGCGTCGCGATCGGCAGGATCAGTCCGCCCAGCAGGTAGAAGGGGTAGGTCAGGGCGTTCTGCAGGCTGCGGGCGGCGCGGACGAGGATCATCAGGCCGCTCATCAGCAGCGCGGTCGCCGCGACTCCGGCCGTCACGAGCGCCGCGACCAGCAGGGTGAGCCCCGGGCGTTCCACCCGGATCGGCAGCCCGAACACCCAGCGGCCGACGAGGAACATCTCGCCGAGCACCGGCAGTGCGAGCGAGGTGGTGAGCAGGGTCCGGGTCGCCAGCGCCAGCAGGTAGCGGGTCGGGGTCAGCAGGGAGAGGCTCAGGGTGCCCTGGGCCCGGTCGTCGTCCACCGCCTGCGAGGCCACGAACACCGCGTGGGACCAGGCGCCCATGAGGAAGGCGGTGAGGGCCGTGGTGGTGGCCAGCTCGCCCTGGTGGTGGGCCTTGAGGAAGTGGAAGAAGACCAGCGAGTAGAACGGGATCACCACGAGGGTGGCGAAGAGCTGGGGCGACCGCATCAGCATCTGTGCCTGGGCGCGCATGAAGTGGAGCATCAGAGCGCGAACTCCCGGTCGGTGATGACCGTGCGGTACAGCTCGGTGAGCCCGGGCGGCGCCACCGCGATCTCGGTGGCCCGCGTCTCCACCAGCACGGCCAGCGCCGCGGACTGGGCCTGCGCGCCGTCGAGCCGGGCGGTGAGACTGCCCTGCTCGGTCACCTCGACGGTGCCGGGCAGCTCCGCGATCCGGGCGGCGGCCTGCGCCGTCACGCCCTCGGCGCGGATGGTGCGGGGCGCGCCGATGCGGGCCAGCAGCTCCCCGGCGGCGCCGATGCGCAGGATGCGGCCGTGGTCGATGAGGGCGATGCGGGTGCAGACGTCCTGGGCCTCGTGCATGTCGTGGGTGGTCAGGATGATGGTGCAGCCCGCCCCCTTCAGCTCGTGGACGAGCTCGCGGAAGCCTGCCCCGGCGTGCGGGTCCATGCCGTTGGTGGGCTCGTCCATGATGAGCAGCGGGGGGCGGCTGAGCAGGGCCCGGGCGAGGTGGACCCGCTGCACCATGCCGCGGGAGAACAGCTCGACGCGGTCGTCCGCGCGGGAGCCCAGCCCGAAGCGCTCCAGCATCTCGTCGGTGCGCTGCCGGGCGGTCCTGCTGCCGAGGCCCTGGAGGGCGCCCCAGTACAGCAGGTTCTGGCGCGCCGTCAGCCGTCCGTAGAGGCCGCGGTCGCCGCCCAGGACCAGGCCGATCAGGCGGCGGACCTCCTTGGACTGGCGCACCACGTCGTAGCCGCCGATCCGGGCGGTGCCGGAGGTGGGCAGCAGCAGGGTGGTCAGGATGCGGGAGAGGGTGGTCTTGCCGGCGCCGTTCGGGCCGAGCAGACCGAGCACCTCCCCCTCCCCGATGCTGAGGGTCACCCCGTCCAGCGCGGTGACCCCGGCGCCCCGGCGGGGGGTGAACACCCGGCCGAGTTCCTGTACGTCGACGATCGCCATGGTTCAGCTCCCACTGCCGGCGGGGACGGCGCCGGCGGCCGCGTGAGTGGGTGCCCGGGGGGACGGTGCCGGGGCGGGGGCCACGGCCGGGGCCGGACGCTCCTGCCACGGTGCGAGCGCGGACAGCGCGGCCAGCGCCGCCTCGTGGTCGGCGGGGTCGACGAGTTCACCGGAGACCAGCAGGAAGTCCGCGACCGGGGTGCGCCGGAGCAGCACCCCGCCGAAGTCGTGGTCCTCGACCGCGTCCCCGGCGCCGCGCCGCAGCGGTTCGGTGAGCTGGAAGCCGTAGTGGCGCGGCTCCTCGGCGGCGGGGCCGGCGGCGGCCCGGCGGGCGCGTTCGAGGCGGGCGGGCTCGCGCAGCCCGTCCACCAGCTCCGCGGGGACGGCCGAGGCCAGGGCCGGGTAGCCGGCGGCCTTGGCGCACAGCTCCTCCAGCTCCGGCGCCAGCGCGTAGTCGGCGGCGGCCCGGGCCAGCGCGGCCGGGTCGGGGGCCGCGGGCGAGGTGAGGACGCAGACCAGGTCCAGTACGTCCTTGAGGGTGAACTCGCGCTGGAAGCGCTCCTCCGCCACCGCGAGCACATCGGCGCACACCTGCTCGGCGGGCAGCTCGGGACGCAGCGGCACCGCCCGCTCGGGCAGTCCGCCGTAGGCGAAGGTGGTCACCTCCACGCCGCGGTCGAGGTCGAGCATCGGGTCCTCGCCGAGCCACCACACGGAGACCAGCAGGTCCCGCCGGCCGCCCTCGTGCAGCTCCGTCATCAGGGCCTCGCCCGCCTCCCGGCGGTCGAGCACCTCGGCCAGCACCCGCCACAGCGCCGCCTCGTCGGGCACGACGACGTCGAGGTCGCCGATCGAACGGAGCAGACCGGCCGGGTAGTAACGGGCCAGGGAGGGGCCCTTGACGGTGCGCGCCCCGGGTACCGCGCGGACCGCCGCCTCCAGTTCCCGGTAGAGGTCGGACCGCCGGGTCATCCGGGCCAGCTCGCCGCGGGCGCCTTCGCCCAGGGCCAGGCCCTCGCGCTCGGCCAGGGAGAGCACCAGGGTCGACACGACGGCGCCCTCCTGCCGCGCCCGGCGCAGCAGGTACCGGGGAGGGAGGTCGGGGTCGACCTCCAGCAGCTCGTACAGCAGGCCGAGACTGAGGGGGAAGGGGGAATGGGTCGGTGGTTTCACGGGGTCTCCTCCTGGTCCTGGGATGCGCCCGCGGCCGCGTCCTCGGCGCTGGGGCCGGCGCTGGGGCGGGGCGCGTGGCGGTACTGATGGGTGCGGCGCCAGCCGCGGGCCTCCAGGGCCGTGACCACGGCCCCGCTGCGGCCGGCCTCGTCGAGGCCGTGGCAGACGTTGCCGAGCAGGGGCAGCCCGAGGCCGTCCGCCACCTGGGCACAGGCCCGCACCAGGGCCGCGATCGCGGCGGGGCGCAGCGCGGCGTCGTCGATGAGGATGTCGACGAGGTCCACGAAGTCCGTTCCGCTGGGGTCGTCGTGGGCGTCGACGGAGAGGGTGGCGTGGCCGATCGGCTGGTCGCGGCCGTCGGCGTACACGACGAAGGTGCGCCGGCCGGGAGAGTCCAGCAGGGCGTCCACGGCGGCGCCGACCGCCTCCGGCAGGGTGGCGAGGCCCCGGCCGGCGGCCGCGGTGTCCATGGCCCGGCGCAGCCAGTCGTGGACGGCGGCGTCGTGTGCGCGGGCCTCGTCCGGGGCGACCGTCAGCCCGGGGGCCGGCGCGCCCTCGGGGGCGCCGGCCCCCGCGGCGGGCAGCGACAGGTAGCTCAGATGGGGGGTGAGTACGGGGTGCGGGTCGTCGGCGCCGGCCACCCGGACGATCGCCTCGGTGCACTGCGGGAAGCGGGCGAAGAGCGCGTCGAGGAAGGCCGGCGCCGCGCGCAGCAGCCTGGGGTCGGCGTGCTCCACCAGGCACTGCTCGACTCCGGTGAGCGGCTCGCGGTAGGCGCCGGCCACGTAGACCAGCCCGTCGCTCCGGTGCAGCAGCCCCGCCTCGTCGGCGGCGGCCAGATACTCGGCGGAGGCGGTCAGCGCACCGGGGTGCGTAGCGGCATCCGCCGGGGCGGGCGCAGACGCCGGAGCGGGCGCGGGCGCCGGAGCGGACGCGGGCGCGGCAGCATCCGCCGGGGCCGGCGCCGGGGCAGTGGCGGGCGGCAGGGCGCCGGGAGGGGTCGTCGGCATCGGGTCAGGCCGCCTCGGGACGGACCACGGCGACCAGTTCGCGCGCCACGTCGGCCGCCGCGGCGGCGACCTCTGCGGCGGTGACCCGGCCGAGGGCCTCGATCTCCTGCTCGGGCAGGGTGACCTCGGCCGCCAGCGCCCGGTCGACGGCCAGCGCGATCGCGGCCTCCTGCTGGGACTCGGCGCGCAGCACGACCTCCACCACGGCCTGCCGGACGGCTGCCGAGAAGGCTTCCTCGCCCGGCCCGTCCGAGGCGATCTCGGCGAGCAGCGAGCGGAAGGCGCCCAGGACGCGGGGGGCGTTGGCGGGTTCGGCGCCGGCCAGCATCCGCCAGGCACCGGTGTCGCTGTAGCTGCGGGACCAGGACTGGAAGGAGTAGGCGAGCGCCTCGTCGTTGCGGATGCGCGCGTAGAGCAGGGAGGCGGGGCTGGAGCCCATCAGGTGCCCCAGCACGTTGTAGGCGTGGCGGCGCGGATCGCCGAGGTGGGGCGCCCGGCTGCCGGCCTGCACCCAGCAGAACTCGTCGGGCCAGCGCTCCGGGATCCCGGTACGGACCGGGGGCGGGGTCTGCGGCGAGCGCGCGCCGAGCGGCGGCGCGGCCGGGAGGGCGCCGAGGCCCGCCTTGTCGAGGGCGGCGAGCAGTTCCGAGGCCGGCAGTCCGCCGACGGCGCTCACCGCGACGGGTGCGCCGGCCAGGGCCTGGCGGTGGGCGTCGCGCATGACGTCCACCGTGATGCGGGCGATGCTCGCGGGGTCGCCCCCGACCGGCGATCCGAGGGGGTGGCCGTCGAAGAGCCGGGCCAGGAAGGCGTCCTGGACGGCGTCGGCGGGGTCGGAGGCCGCCGCGCTCAGTTCCTGGAGGACGACCTGGCGCTCGCGGTCCAGGTGGGCGGCGGTCAGTTCGGGGCGGAGCAGGGACGCGCCGATCCAGCCGATGACCTCCGGCGCGTCCTCGTTGAGGACCTGGGCGTGGATCACCAGGAGTTCGGGGCTGGTGAGGGCGTTGCAGGTGCCGCCGAGCCGTTCGACGCGCTCGCTCAGCGACGGGCCGCCGTCCAGCGGGCACGACATGACGAGGTGTTCGAGCATGTGCGTGGCGCCGGCGACTCCCTCGGGGTCGTGCCGGGCACCCGATCCGACGGCGACGCACACGGTCGTGGTGCGGCTGCCGGGGGTGTGGTCCACCAGTACGGGGACGTTCTGCGTCAGGAGCTGTTCGGTCACGGGAGAGGTCTCCGTCGCTGCGCGGTGCGGGCGGGGTGGGGCCGCGTTCGGTCCCGTCCCGAATCCCGCCGGGGCGCGCCCGGTACCGGGCGCGCGCGCACGGCCGGTGGGGAGAGCTGCGAACACGGCCGGGAGCGGGGCCGGATGCGGCCCCGCTCGCAGGGACCGTCAAGGGCCCGGAAATGCGGCGGCCGGGCTGCCGCCGGAGGTGATCCGGCGGCAGCCCGGCACTCGGCGTGCTTACTTGCCCGAGCGGACCTTGATCTTGTCGAGGCGGGGACGCATGCCGACAGCGTGGTTACGGGTCATGATGACTCTCCTTCATTGTGTGTGATGCCCCGCAAGGCGTTCGTTCCCTTGCGGTGAAGCGATATGACCATGATCTAGACCTGCGAGTCAAGCCCGATGTCAATATTGTTCGCGAGCGACTCCACAAGGGGCAGAGCAGCCACAACCTCCTCCGCACTCCTGAAGGTTGGCGATCGCCTCACCCACACGAAGGCAACTTGACTAGCTTTATTGACTCAGTTGCTCAGTTCGTGTCAATCTCGCTGTGACAAGCACGCGAATGTGAGGGGAATCAGTTGGAACGCCTGTCGGAGAGCCAGCACTCCCTGCTCCTGATCAAGCCGGACGGGGTCTCGCGCCACCTCCAGCCGTACGTCCTCGACACGGTGCGGGAGGCCGGACTGACCGTCCTGTGCCACCACCGGATCCTGCTGGACGAGGACGACATCCGCCGGGCCTTCGCCGACATGCGGCGCAGCGAGAACCCGCTGGAGCACCTCACCCTCGACCTCTGGTACGCGCACCGGCCCATGGAGGTGATCGTCGTCCGCGGGGGCGACGACACCGTGGAGACGGCCGCCACCGTCAAGCGCAAGGCGCGCGCCGCCTACCGCCTCGGCGTGTGGGCCAACGTGGTCCACACCCCGGACCACTGGGAGGAGTTCGCGCTCCAGCTCTCCGTCTTCGGGCAGCACTGCCCCGACTGCCGGGCCCTGCTGGCCGGCACCGACTTCGGGGACTACGAGGACGTCACCCAGGCCTACCCGCCCGGCATCTCGCTGCCCCCGCGCTGGCGCGACCCCGAGGCGCTGCGCGCGGTCGTCGAGCCGATGTGGCGCGACCCCTCCTCCTGCGTCTGGCGCCCCACCTATCCGCCCCTGTACGAGGCCCCGCGGCGCGCGGACGGGCCGCGCGACCACGTCGTGTGCGTCACCCGCTCGCCCAACCAGCTCTCCTTCGACAACCTGGTCGCCGCCGTGATGGCCGCCCTGCCCGGCATCGACTTCCCGCAGGCCTTCGAGGTGATCTTCACTTCGCTGCACCACGCCGAGTTCCCGCTAGCCGCCGGCACCCTCGCGGAGTGCCGGGGCTACGCGGACTCGCTGTGGGACACCGGCCTGCGCACCGTCATCCGCGTCCTGGACGAGGACTTCCGCTACCCCGCCGGGGACGGACTGCGCGGAGACGAGATGCCCGGGGACCTGCGGCCGGCCGTCCGGAAGGTGCCCGCGTGACCACCCACGCCACCCTGACCGGCACCCCGGCCGGCGCCCCCGCCGCTCCCCTGGCGGGCGCCCCCCAGCGGCTGGACGCGCTCCTCGAACGGGCCTGCGCGCGCTTCGCGGACCGCGTCGCCCTCGACGACGGGGAGGACGTCCTCGGCTACCGCGACCTCGGCGAGCGGGGCCGCGCCCTCGCCGCCGCCCTGACGTCGGCCGGCCTGCGGCGCGGGGAACCCGTTCTCGTCGCGGTGGACAACCGGTGCGGCGACCTCGTGTGCGAACTCGGCGCCTGGTCCGCCGGGGCGGTCGTGGTCCCGGTGCACCGGGACTCCCCCGCGCTGGTGCTGCGCGCCACCGCCGAACGCGTCGGCGCCCGGCTGCTGCTCGGCGACCCCCGCCACCGCCCCGCGGCCTGGGAGGACGCCACCGGCTCGGCCGGCCACCCCTGGATCAGCGGGATCGTCCAGGACCCCGCCGCCGGCGCTCCCGGCGGCCTGCCGGTCCCGCCGGCCGAACTGGACGCCGAGCAGGCCCTGGTGGTCTTCACCTCCGGCTCCACCGGCCGCCCCAAGGGCGTGGTGCTCTCCCACCGCGCCCTGCACACCAAGCTCCGGGCGATCGCCCGGACGCTGCCGTTCGGCGAGGGCCAGACCGCCCTGCACCTGCTGCACCTCAACTTCAGCTTCGGGCAGTGGACCTCGCTGCTCACCCTCGCGACCGGCGGCACCCTGCTGCTCACCCCGCGCTTCCGGGCCCGCCAGGTGCTGCAGCTCCTCGCGCGGCGGACCGTCGACCGGACCGCCGTCGTCCCCAGCATGCTGCGCCTGATCCGCCGCGAGCTCGACTCCCCGGACGGAACCGCCCTGGCGGCGCGGCTCGCCGCGGCGGGCTCCCCCGGCACCTGGATCTGCGGCGGCGAACCCCTGCCGGCCGGCCTGGGCCGCGGAATGCGGGCCCTGCTGCCGCACGCCGGGATCGCCGACGTCTTCGGGCTGAGCGAGAGCGCCACCTCCGACTTCATCCTCACCCCCGACCGCTACGACGAGGAGGCGGGCACCATCGGGCGCCCCTCCCCCGGCGTGGAGTACCGCATCATGCCTGTGGACGGCGCCCCCGGTGCCGAAGCCGGCGCCGAAGCCGAAACGGGTACGGCCGGTGAACTCTGGCTCCGTACGCCCCATCTGATGACCGGCTACCTCGACGACCCCGCCGCCACCGCCGCCACCATGGCCGGCCGCTGGCTGCGCACCGGCGACCTCGCCCGGCACCGGCCGCCGGACGGCCGGGTGGAACTCGTCGGGCGCGCCAAGCAGCTCATCGTGCGCGGCGGCGCGAAGATCTCCCCACTGGAGGTGGAGGCCGCGTACGCCGATCACCCCGACTGCGCCGCGTGCGTGGCCGTCGGTGTCCCGGACGCGCTGCTGGGCGAGCGCCTGCACCTGCTCTTCGTACCGCGCGCGGGCCGGATGCCCGCAGAGGAGGAGCTGCGGGCCCACGGGCGGCTCCGGCTGGAGGCCCACAAGGTGCCCGAGCGGGTGCACCGCGTCGAGCAGCCCCCGCTGGGACGCACCGGCAAGACCGACCGGGCGGCGGCCGCGCGCCTCGCCGAGGCCGCCGTCGCCGCACCGGGGGGTGCGGCATGACCCTGCTGGGCGTCTCCACCGGTGTGCTGGCCGACCGCACCGATCTGACGGGGCTGCTCGCCTACGAGCCCGAGGTCGTGGAGTTCTACAACTATCCCCGGTCGATGCTCGCCGCGATCGAGCGGTTCTGCGCCCGCCACGGCATCCGGCCCGCGCTGCACACGCCCGTCCCCTACGACGAGCCGCGCCCGCTGCGCCGGTTCGCGCCCACCGGCCCCGACCCGGACGAGGCGGCGACCGCGCTGCGGCTGACCGAGGCCACCGTCCGCTGCGCGGCCGACCTCGGCGCGCTCCACGTGGTGGTGCACTTCCCGAGCCCCTACCCGCCCTACCCGCTCGCGGGGTTCGACAGCTGGTGCCGCGACTTCCTCGACGCCGCCTGCGGGCTGGCGCGCGAGCACGGGGTCCCCGTACTGGTGGAGAACCTCTCCGCCCACCCGCTGCTGCACACCGCGGAGCACTACCGCGACGCGCTCGCCGGGCGCCCGGAGCTGGGGCTCTGCCTCGACGTCGGCCATGCGCACCTGCTCGGCCCGGAGCACGGGCCGCTCGGCTACGCCCGCGCCCTGGGCCCGGTCGTGCGCAGCATGCACCTCTACAACACCACGACCGCGCGCTACCCCGAGCACGGCCACGAGCCCGCCCACGCCGGCCAGTCTGCCGCCGACGGCTACCTGCCGCTGGCCGAGGTGCTGCCCGAGCTGCTCGATCTCACCGGCGCCCCCGCCGTCGTCCTGGAGCACCGGCCCCCGGCGCCCGGCGATCCGGAGCCGGAGCAGATCAGCCGGTGGATCCGCGCGCTGATCGGCCCCCGCCGGCCGGGCAGCTCCACACCGGACGGCCCTGGCCTTCGTACACCGGACGGCCCTGCCGTTCGTACGCCGAGCGGCCCTGGCCCCCGTACACCCGGCGGCCCTGCCGTTCGTACGCCGGGCGAGCCCGCCCGAACCGCGCCCACCGGACCTCCCCGTCCCGCCCACACCTGAGGAGCCCCGATGCCCGACACCACCGCGCTGGAACTACTGCGGCACCTGGCCGCCGCCGACGAGGAACTGCGCCCCGCGCTGCTCAAGCACGTCTCCGAAGTCACCCAGGGCCTGATCGACACCACCGGCCGCGGCATGGACCTCACCGAGGCCGACCTGAGCAACCTCGACCTGCGCCGGGTCGACCTGCGCCGCGCCACCCTCAACCGGGCGCTGCTGCACGGCACCCGCCTCCAGGAGGCCGACCTCTCCGAAGTCAGCATGGTCTGCCCGGGGATGGAACGCACCAACCTCACCGGAGCCAGCCTGCGCTCCGCCTACGTCCACGCCCTGGCCGCCCAGACCTGCGTCTTCGACGGCGCCGACCTGACCGGGCTGCGGGACGCCACCGGCACGCTCTTCCACGGGTGCAGCATGCGCGGCACCCACCTGGACGACGGCCACCTGTCCGGCTCGTCGTTCTACCAGTGCGACCTGTCCGACGCCTCGATGCGCAACATGAACCTCCAGGGCGCGCTGATCAGCGAATGCCTGCTGGACTCCGCCGCCCTCGACGGCTCCTGCGTCGACCAGCTCTCCGTCACCAAGTCCAGCCTCCGCGACACCTCGCTGCGCTCGGTGGCCGGTCACGGTCTGGCCCTCCAGCGGCTCACCGCCGCCGACGGCCTGGTGCTCGCCGACGCGGGGCTGCCGCAGCTGCGGCTCACCGGCATCCAGGCGCACGACTGGCGCGCGGCCGGGCTCAAGGCGCCCGACGCCGACTTCACCGACCTCACCGTCACCGCCGCGGACTTCGGCGGCGCCCAGCTCACCGGCGCCCGCTGGACGCGCTGCACGCTGCCCCAGGTCCGCCTCGGCGGGGCGTCGCTGAGCAACGGCAGCATCGTGGAGAGCAGTCTGCGCGGCGCGGTCCTCACCGCCGCCCGCGGCGAGAACCTCCACATCGTGGAGAGCGACCTGTCCGACGCCGAGATGAGCACCTTCCTCGGCCGCTGCCTCACGGTGCGCGACTCCAGCCTCGCCCGGGCCGACCTCCGCCACGCGAACCTCTACCGCGCCATGATCACCGGTGATCCGCCGCGCGGCATGAGCCTGCGCCGCGCCGTCCTGGACGGTGCCACCCTCGTCCAGGCCTACATCGCCGCCGACCTGCGCGAGGCCGGCCTGGTCGGCGCCAACTGCGCGTACAGCCGGTTCAGCCAGTCCGACCTGTCCGGCGCCCGGCTCGACGGCGCCGGCATGTACCAGTCCACCTGGGTGAAGACCGTCGTCACCGGCGCCTCCCTGACGGGTGTGAAGGCACCGGTGTTCACCGACCGCTGTCCGGGCCTCGCCGAAGCCCTGGAGCGCGACGGCGGACCGGCCGCGACCGAGTTCGCCGCCTTCGTCGAGAACCTCGGCGCCGCGCTGGCGAAGGGCCGCAAGGGGTCGACGTGACCATCGACCAGACCCCCGACGACGGCTCGGCCGGCCGGCGCCGGCTGATCGAGGCCGGAGCGGCGGTCGGGCCGGGCGTGCGCGCCTGGCTCGGCTCCAACGTCCTCATCGGCCGCGATGTGACGATCGGCGCCAATGCCGTGCTGGCCGCGGACACCCTCACGCTGGGCGACGGCGTCACCATCGGCGACCACTGCGACCTGCGCGCCGGCACCCTCTTCCTGGGTGACGCGACCGAGCTCCAGGCCTCGGTCACCGTGCTCGTCGCCGACGCCTTCGAGGTCGAGGGCGGCGGGCGCATCGAGTCCGGGACGCATGTCACCTGCCGCTCCTTCCAGGCCGACCGGCTGCTCTACCTCGGTCAGGGCACCAGCGTCGGCTACGGCGGCACCACCGCCTCCACCTCGCACGTCGTCCTGGGCGCCCGGGTGGCGATCGGACCGCACAGCGTCCTCAACGCCAACCACCCGATCATCCTGGGCGACCAAGTCGGTTCCGGCTCCCACCTGACCATCTGGACCCATGGATTCCACTTCGGTCACCGGCTCCTGGACGGCTACCCGGCGACCTTCGCGCCCGTGCGCATCGAGCGCAACGTCTGGCTCGCCTACCACGCCACCGTGCTTCCGGGGGTGACCATCGGCGCCGACACCATCGTCGCCGCCGGCAGCGTCGTCAGCCGCGACCTGCCCGCCGGAGTACTGGCGGGCGGCGTGCCCGCCGCCGTCAAACGCACCCTGGAACCGCGACCCCCGAAGGACGAGGAGGCCCACCGGCGCGTGGACGCCCTGCTCGACGAATGGATCGCCGAGCTCCAGTGGAAGGGCCTCGGCGCCGAGCGCACCCCCGACGGCGGCATCGACGTCGAGGGCCGCCACCGCGTGCTGCTGGTCACCGAGGACACCTGCCTCGACGCCGTCCACGCCCATGCCAACGCGGCCCACCGGCGCGGATTCCACCTGCTCGCCGTGGACGACCGCCCCGACCTGCGTCCCTGGACCAGCCGCAGCCGCGCCCTGTTCGAACTGCGCTCCGGGCGGCTCACCGGCGGCCTCGACGAGGTCGGCCACGACCTGCGCGACTTCCTGCGGCGCAACGCCCTGCCCTGCGGCGACCAACTGCCCTTCCGCAGCCTGCCCGTCGAGGGATTCGCCCGGCTGGCCGCGCTCACCTCCAAGCCCACCACCACCGGGAACGGCCGATGACCAGCACCCCCCGCCAGGCGCCCCACACCACCACGCCGCAGCACACGGCCCTGCCCGGGCCGGCCGGCGGCCCCCGCAATCTGGACCTGCGCTACGCCGACCGCCCCGTGGACAGCGAGCACCCGCACTACTTCCCCTTCGTCGTCGACCACGCCGAGCCCTGGCTGCGGGGCCACCCGGACGGGCCGGTGTGCGAAGTGGGCTGCGCGGCCGGAGCGTTCGCCCACTACCTCCTGGGCCGCCACCCCGGCACCGACCTGACCTGCGTGGACCTCCAGCCCACGCTGATCGAGCAGGCCCGGCTGCGGGTGCCCGGCGCCCGCTTCCTGACCGGTGACGTGCTGCGCCCCGACACCCTGCCCGCCGGGCCGTTCACCACCGTGTTCATGGTCGCCCTGCACAGCCACTTCGACGACCCCCAGCAGTGGATCGACGCGCTGCTGCGGCTGACCGCACCCGGTGGGCGCGCCTACGTCTTCGGCCTGTTCAACCCCGAACCGGTGGACGTCGTCATCCGGTTGCGCCATGCGGACAGCGACCCGGAGTGGCTGCCCGGGTGGAACCAGTTCTCCGTGCAGACCGTCAGCCGGCTGCTGGACGCGGCCGGACTGCGGCACGCCTTCCACCGCTACCTGCCCACCGCACCCCGCGCCCGGCAGCCGCAGGACCCGCTGCGCTCGCACACCGTGCCCGACCCCGACGCCCACCCCGGCGCCACCGCGGACCCGGCGCTGGTCTACCTCAACGGCAGCCAGATGCTCCACCGCTTCGCCCTGCTGGAAATCCACCGGCCGGAGCCCGCAGCGGCCGCCGCCGGTGACCGGTCGTGACAGGGCACCGGCAGCACCCGCCCGGCAGCGGCGGGTGCTGCGGCACGCCCGCCGTCCCTGCCGCGCCTGCCGTCCCCGCCGCGCCCGCCGTCCCCGCACGGCGCGGCCGCCTCGCCGCGCACGGGCACAACGTCTTCGCCGAGATGTCGGCCCTGGCCGAACGGTACGACGCCGTCAACCTCGGCCAGGGCTTCCCCGACACCGCGGGCCCCGACTCCGTCGTCGAGGCCGCCGTACGCGCGCTGCGCGCCGGCCACCACCAGTACCCGCCGGTCCCCGGGCTCCCCGCCCTGCGCCGCGCCATCGCCGACCACCAGCGGCGGCGCTACGGCCTGGACATCGATCCCGACCGGGAGACCGTCGTCACCACCGGTGCCTCCGAGGCGCTCGCCGCCGCGCTGCTCGCGCTGACCTCGCCCGGCGACGAGGTCGTGGCCCTGGAGCCCTTCTACGACTCCTACGCCGCCTGCGCCACCCTGGCCGGCGCCACCCTGGTGCCGGTCCGGCTGCGGGCGCCCGACTTCACCCTGGACACCCGGGACCTGGCCGCCGCGATCACCGGGCGCACCCGGGTCCTGCTGCTCAACACCCCCCACAACCCGACCGGCGCGGTCCTCACCCCCGGACAGCTCCAGGAGGTGGCCGCGCTGGCCCGGGCCCACGACCTCCTGGTCATCTCCGACGAGGTCTACGAGCACCTGGTGTTCGAGGGCGTCCACCAGCCCATCGCAGCCCTGCCCGGCATGTTCGAGCGCACCGTCACCATCTCCTCCGCCGGCAAGTCCTTCTCCTTCACCGGCTGGAAGGTCGGCTGGGCGAGCGGCCCCGCCGATCTGGTCACCGCCGTCCGCGAGGTCAAGCAGCACCTCTCCTTCGCCGCCGGCACGCCCTTCCAGTACGCCGTGGCCGACGCCCTGCGCCTCCCCGAGGAGTACTTCACCGCCGCCACGGACTCCCTGCGGCGACGCCGGGACCTGATGACCGACGGACTGCGCGCGCTCGGCTTCGACGTGCGGCCGCCGCAGGGCACGTACTTCATCACCGCCGACATCACCCCCCTCGGCGAGCGGGACGGGATGGAGTTCTGCCGTGCGCTGCCCGGCCGCGCCGGCGTCGCCGCCATCCCCCAGCAGGTCTTCTACGCCGACCCGGAGGCCGGGCGGCGCTACGTCCGCTTCGCGTTCTGCAAACGCGAGACCGTACTGCACGAGGCGCTGGACCGGCTGAAGGAGGGCCTGGCATGACCCCCGCCCGCGTCCCCCCCGTCCCAGCCCCCGCGCCCGTCCCCCACAACGGGCCGCTCGTCACCGAGGACGACATCGCCGCCGTGACCGAGGCCCTGCGCTCCGGATGGCTCGCCACCGGCCCCCGGACCGCGGCCCTCGAAGCGGCCTTCGCCGAGCGCTTCCACCCCCTGCACGCCTGCGCCGTCTCCTCGGGCACCGCGGGACTGACGCTGGCGCTGCGCGGCGCCGGGCTCGGGGACACCGGCGCCACCGTCGCCGTCCCCACCTACGGCTGCTCCGCCCTGCTGGACGCCGTACTGGCCGCCGGCTGCACCCCACTGGTCGTGGACGTCACCGAGCGGACCCTGGGCATCGATCCCGAACGGCTCGACCCGGCGCACCCCCTCGACGCCGTCATCGCCGTACACACCCACGGCCACCCGGCGGATCTGGACGCCCTGCGCCCCAAGACCGCGCTGCTGGTGGAGGACTGCTGCCAGAGCCTCGGCGGCCGCGACGAGCGGGGCCGCCCCCTCGGCGCCATCGGGGACGCCTCGGTGTTCTCCTTCTACGCCACCAAGGTGATCGCCGCCGGTGAGGGCGGGATGCTCCTGCAGCGCGACCCCGCGGCCCGCGAACACGTCCGCGGCTACCAGGACCCGGCCGCCCGCGAGGTCTACGCCCCCCGGTTCAACCACCGCCTCTCCGACCCGGCGGCGGCCCTGGCGCTCAGCCAGTTCCGCCGCCTCGACGACATCGCCGCGCACCGCCGCGCCGTCGCCGCCCGCTACACCGCGGCCCTGCCGCCGCACGTCGCGCCCCCGCCCGGGCTGGCCCCCGGCCAGGTGCCCTACCGCTACTGCCTGCGGGCCGCCGGCCGCGCCCAGCAGCAGCGGTGGATCGGCCACCTGCGCGCCGCGGGCATCGCGGCCGACCCCCTGATCCCGGCCCGGCACCTGCTGCACCGGCAGCTGGGTCTGGAGCCGCGGGAGTACCCGGTGGCCGAACGCGTCGTGGACAGCACCGTCTCGGTACCGCTGTTCGCCGCGCTGACCGGGGAACAGACCGACCGGGTGGCCGAGGCCCTGACCGGCCTGCCCGACTAGCGAATGAGAAGGACCGACCGTGACGACACCCCTGCGCCCCGCCCCCGAGGAATCCCGGGAGGTTCGGGAGGCCCGGGAGGCCCGGCGGGCTTTCCTGGCCGGGCGGCTGGCCGCCGTCCGCGAGCGGATCGCCGACGCCGCCCGGGCGGCCGGACGCGACCACACCGGAATCACCCTCATCACCGTCACCAAGACCTGGCCCGCCGAGGACGTCCGCCTGCTGGCCGGGCTCGGCGTCCGCGACGTGGGTGAGAACCAGGACCAGCAGGCGTCCGCGAAGGCGGCGGCCTGCGCCGACCTCGCGCCGGCCCTGTCCTGGCACTTTATCGGGCAGCTCCAGAGCAACAAGGCTCCCTCGGTGGCCCGTTACGCCGACATGGTGCACTCCGTGGACCGCGCCTCCCTGGTGTCCGCCCTCGGCAAGGCCGCCCAGCGGGCCGAGCGGGACCTGCGCTGCCTGATCCAAGTGAGCCTGGACGCCGCCGCGGGCCGCGGCGGAGCCCACCCTGACGAGGTGCCCCGGATCGCCGCGCTCATCGCCGGCCTGCCCCGGCTCACGGTGGCCGGGGTGATGGCGGTGGCCCCGCCGCAGGAGCCGGCCGGCCCGGCGTTCGCCCTGTTGCGGCGGGTCCGGGAGCGACTGCTCGGCGAGCATCCGGGGGCCGTGGTGATGTCCGCCGGCATGAGCGGCGACCTGGAGGCCGCGATCGCCGCGGGTGCGACGCACGTCAGAGTGGGCTCGGCCGTCCTCGGCCACCGGCCGCCCGCGCCCCTGCCACACTGAGGCCCCGCCGGGCACCGGTCCGCCCGTTGGTCACCCTGACGTCACGTCAACACCCCTTGTTACACTGTCAGCTGTTTCGCGTCACCCCATAGGAGCCCCTCCGTGAGTCGTCTGCTGCCCACCGCTCCCTACCGAGGCACCAGGGATTTCCTCCCTGCCGAGATGTCCGTACGGCAGCAGGTGTTCGGCCATCTGTACGAGACGGTGGAGCGTTACGGCTACGGACGGTACGACGGCCCGATCCTGGAGTCCGCGGAGATCTACGAGGCCAAGTCCGGCCAGGAGATCGCGAACCAGCAGCTGTACTCCCTCACCGACCGGGGAGGCCGCCGGATCGCGCTGCGTCCGGAGATGACCCCCTCGGTCGCCCGTATGATCGCCGCCAACGCCGGCAGCCTC
The DNA here is from genome assembly GCF_001905445.1 of Streptomyces sp. CB00455. GTDB lineage: Bacteria > Actinomycetota > Actinomycetes > Streptomycetales > Streptomycetaceae > Streptomyces. Next base: position 242,293 of record NZ_LIVQ01000008.1, read on the forward strand.
CAGTTCCCGGTGCGCTGGTACAGCCACGTCAACTGCCACCGCTACGAGCGTCCGCAGCGCGGCCGCACCCGTGAGCACTGGCAGCTCAACGTCGACGTCTTCGGGTCCGACAGCCCGAACTGCGAGATCGAGATCTTCGACCTCATCCACGACGTGATGGGCTCGCTCGGCGCGACCCGCGACATGTGGGTGCTGCGGGTGGGCGACCGGGCCATCCTCAACAGCATCCTGCGCGACGTGGTGAAAGTGCCGGAGGGCGCACACCAGCAGACCATGGCGCTCATCGACCGCTGGGAGAAGGTGCCGGCCGAGAAGCTGCGCGAGGACGCCGCTGAGTTCGGCGTCGACGGCCGGATGTTCGACCTCCTGGAGTCCACGCTGCGCTCCGGAGCCGAGGTGCTGCCCGACCTCCCCGACGAGGTCCGGGAGGCTTCCCCGCTGGCCCAGGTGATGAAGAGCGAGGCCAAGGACCTCTTCGTCTTCGACCCCTTCATCGTGCGCGGACTCCAGTACTACACCTCCACCGTCTTCGAGGTGTTCGACCTCTCCCCGGCGAACAACCGCTCGCTCTTCGGCGGCGGCCGCTACGGAGACCTGGCCGGCCTCTTCACCAACCAGCGCATCCCCGGCATCGGCTTCGGCATGGGCGACGTCACCTTGCACGACTTCCTCGACACCCACGGCCTGCTGCCCGAGGCCAAGAACGAGGTCGACGTCGCCGTGATCCCCGTCGACGACGAGCTGGTCCCGGCCTCCCGCGAGGTCGCCCGGCAGCTCCGGCAGGCCGGGATCCGCACCTCGACCACCCTGGAGCCGCGCAAGCTGGGCAAGGAGCTCTCCCGCGCCGACCGCAGCGGCGCCCGCTACGCGCTCATCGTCGGCCGCGACGAGTGGCAGCGCCAGGCCGTGGTCCTGCGGGACCTCAAGGGCGCCGCGCAGCACGAGATCGCCCTGGCCGAGGTGGCCGCCCACCTCACGGAGCGCCTGGCGACCACGGGAGCCTGATCCCCGGCGTCCGCGCGGGCCCCGGGCGGGGCCGCGCGGACGCCCCCGTACTGCTCCGTGCCCCTGCGGACTACTCGGCCGTCTTCCAGAGGGTCACGGTCATGACGTAGTCGGGCATGCGGCCGGGGATGCCCGCCTTGGACGGGACCCGCACGTCGGTGATCCGGAGCATCGCCAGGTGTTGCTCGCTGGTGACCGTGCACAGCACCGTGCCCTCGGCCAGGAATGTGCCCTCGTTCAGCTCCCGGGATGCCGAACTCCACGTCGAGCGACCTTGGGGGACACACCGGCAAGACCACCCCCCGGTGGTCTGTTCCGCCTCCGCTCCCACGCCTTCGAAGACCCGCGCTACCTCGACCTCGTCACCGCCATCTCCGAAGTCCACAGGCCGGGCGCCACCCCGCCGAGACGACCAGACCCGGTGTCTTGGCACGAGGGTGACAACAGATGCCCCTTACGCCGACTCCGCTACCGCCGGGTCAGGCCCCACGGCAGCCGGATAGAGATGACGGGCTGCCTCACGGGCGGTCGCGACGAAGGGGCGGATGGCGGGGGGTGTACGACTTCAGCCAGACGGGAGCCCGGTCCAGGCGTGGTATGCCGGTGAGCGGGACGTAGGTGATGCCGGGACGGGTGTAGAAGCGAGTGACCTGTTCGCCGACGATGACGGCGCCGGTCCCTGAAGCGACCACTTGCAGGGCTTCCACGAACGTCTCTATCTCGGGGCCCGGGGCGATCGGCCTGCCTTGTGGCGTGCGGTCGGGCCAGAGCTCCGAGAGCCATGCCCCGGGTGGCGCGCCGGCGACGCGTACGAGCGCGACGTCGGCGAGGTCCTCCATGGTCACGCTTTCGCGGCGGGCCAGGGCGTGGCGCGCGGGAAGTGCCAGCATCCGTGCCTCGGAGAAGACCACGGGCCCGACGACGATGTCGGGTTCGGTGACCGGCAGGGCGAGGGTCAGGATGTCGACCTCTCCCCCGCGGAGTCGCGCCAGGGCGTTGAAGAGCTGGACCTCGCGGATGCGGACGCGCCAGCCGGGCTCGCGTTCGGGGAACATGTCGCCCGCTTGGTAAACGATCTGGCCTGCGGCGGCACCCATGAAGCCGACCCGCAAAGCGTCGACGGTCGCCCGGGTGCTGCTGACAGCCCGGGCGAAGGCGGCCTGCATCTCCTCGTACGCGGGCCGGACTTCGCCGTGCGGCTGGTGGCCGAGCGGAGTCAGGCGAACGCTGCGGTTGGTGCGCTCGAACAACAGAGCCCCGACCTTGCGTTCGATCTACTTGATGAGCGTGACCACGCGCATCACCTTCGACCTGCCCGGCGCCTCCGGCGGGTCCCAGACAGTCGACCTTCCCAACGACATCGCCCTCGCCCTGTACGACGGCCTCACGAACAGCCGTGCCGTCATCGACCCCAAGGCCGAGGACTTCGACGAGCTCATCGCCTCCACCAGCCTGCTGAGTCGGCTCATCACCCACCTGGCCCCGTCCCGCGGACGTCACATCGCGGCGGCTGACGCCAACCGGCAGGGTTCCTGCGCTTCGTCCGCGAGGGCGGGACGACGGGCACCTCACCGGTTGCCGCGCGGATGGCCGTCGCCGCGGGATGCGGGGCGACGGAGTCACTGCGCGACGGAGGGCCCCCGCGGAGGATCCCCCCGCTCGACCCCCTCCTGAGCGCCTACTTCGACGACGGCCAGCGCCGCTAGGCCGCCAGTCGCTGGGCCCGTCAGTCGCTGGGCCCGTCAGGGCGTCCGCGCGCCGTGGATGTCGGCGCCGAGGGGGGACATCGCGAACTGCCCGTCAGCGTGCTTGCTCGGGAGCCGCCTTGGCCGCGCCGAGGGGGCGCTTGTAGTACCGCCAGGGGAACCAGCCGGCACCGACGGGGATCCAGCCCTCCGCCTCCATCCGCCGGTGCCGGCCGCCGGAGGCGAGCGGCACCCGGCAGTGCTCCCAGGGGCGGTCGGACGCCTCCACCTCGTGGAAGAGCGGACCGTACCCGACGAGGTGCCAGCCGTCCCGGCCGGCCTCCGCCAGGGCGGCCATCTCGGTGAACGCGGACACCGGACTGAGGATGCGGCGCTCGGCCGCGCCTGCGCCGCCGGCGGCCGGTCCGGCTGCGGTGGCGTCCGCGGGCTTGCCCGCGAACCGCTGCTGGGCGGCCTGGCGGCTCACTCCCAGGACGCGGCCGACGGTGTCCCAGCTGTGCCCGGCGGCCCGGGCCCCCTGGACGGCCTCGCGCAGCAGCCGGCTCGCCTCCTCGGCGCCGACCCGGGAGGCATCCACCAGGCGCAGGTATCCGTCGGCGTCGTGCTCCAGCGACTCGGCCAGACCCTCGGGGGCGCCGAGTACGGCGGCGGCGATGCCCTCCCGGATACGGACGGCCTCCTGCGGGCCGAGCAGCGGCTCGCCGCTCATCGCCGTACGCCGGGGACGGGCTCCAGCGCCCCGAGTACGTCCGCATCGCGGCGCGCCCGGTCGGCCGTCCGCGCGGCGGCGCGGGTGGCCAGCGCGGCCGTGGTCGCGATCAGCCCGAGTTCCACCGCGACGAGCGCCGCCCAGGCGGCCGTGCCCAACCGGTCGGCCCACAGCGCCGTCAGGGCGGGCAGGATCGCGGTCAACGGGATCAGCGCGACGTACGAATGGTCGGCAGGGGAGGCGTCCTCGGGGGACGTCTTCGAGTTCAAGATCGGCATGCGTCAAGGAAACCTTGACATGATCGTGTTGTCAAGGCTTCCTTGACAACGGCGCCACCGCTGCGGCCCGCAGCTCGCCGCCTGCGTCCCACGCCGCTGGCCGATCCTGCCTGACAGGGCCGTGCTCACCCACCGGCAAGCCATTCGTCTCCGCGCTCAGCTCGGCAGTTTGTCGCAGACGACCAGACGGCCGTCGCGGGCAGGATGGTCCTCCACGGCGAAGCGCTGTTCGAGGTGTTTCCGGGCGGCGGTGAGCTTGTTCCGCCTGTGTGAACCGTCAGAGTGCGACGCGGAGTGGCTCTCCATGTAGTCGACGACCACGCCCGAGTGTGTGTCAGGTGCGGACGCGGATGCCCTCGGACCAGCGATGTCCGGAGCGGCGCCCGGTGGACGTCCGGCTGAGGCTGAACTCCTTGCCGAGGTAGTTGCGGACGCTGGCGTAGGTGGCTTTGGCCATGAGCGGTTCCTTCTCCCTTTGGTCGTGGGTGTCGGCCGGAGGTTCGGCTGGGCCTGGATGAGGCGGGTTGGCGGGGAGCAGGTAACCGTGGGCGGGTGGTGCGGGCCGTTGTGCCGCGAACTTCGGTGCCTGGGCGGGAGGCAGGTGACGTTCCGGGGGCCCGGTCCGGTCTCCCGGTGAAGGAGGTCCCGGGTGTTGCCGGGCGCAGAGTAGGTGTCAGTGAGTCGCGGGGATTTGTCAGCGGCCCCCTCGATCGCGAATACGCCCCGTAGGGAATCGCTGCGGGCGTGGGGCGGGCTGGTAGTCCGGTGGTGGTCCGGCGGTTCTTTCCGGTGGGCAGGCCGTCCCAGTGAGTCTCGTCGACGACACGGGCTCCGCGGCCGATGGCCCGGGGATGGGCGGCCAGCAGTGTGCTGCCATGGATGTCGGCGAGGGTGCCATGCAGCATGACCTCGGACTTTGTTGCCCGGACCTCGACCAGCTGACGAGCGCGGACTCGCCGGGCCGGCACGGAGTAGAGGTTCCCGCCGAAGGCGACCAGGCAGTCCTTGCCGACGCGACACAGCTGGTGCTAGGCCACCAGATACGGGACCGGCGGCAGGAGCTTGAGGGCCGCGTGGTCCCCGCCCGCTCCGCGATGACTTCCCGGTGCGCCTGGTGGATCTGGGCCCGCCGTAGCGGCACCCAGGCGGTGAACGCGGCGTCCATCTCCTCGACGGAGGAGAACGACCGGCCGGACAGAACGTGGTCGCGGACGATCAGTACCTGTCGCTCGACCCGGCCCTTGCCCTGCGGGCGGCAGGCGGCCAGGACGTCGATGTCGATCGGTGCTGGGAATGCTGGAGGAGCGGGAGACAGCAGCCCGTGTGCGGGTGGAGGGGCTGCGGGAGGAAGTCGCCCGGCCTGCTGGGGTGCTGGAGGCCGCCGAGATCGAGTTGGACCGGCGGGTGATCGCGCGGGAAGAGCTGGTGGAGGCCCTGGCCGCCTCGGCTGCCGATGCCACCGCCGTGACCGAGACCGAGGCGGAGCGGAAAACGGTGCCCGCGCCGGTGCCGGGCTCGATCGTGCCACCCTGGCGCGAAGGACTGCCGGTGACGGTGCTGGCGCCGGACTACCAGCGGATCCTGGACATGCTCGAAGAACGGCGGCCGACGGGCCAAGGACCGACGAAGGCCAAGGAGATCACGGCGGAGCTGGGCCTTGGGACGACATCGGCGAAGGTCGAGGGGGTGCGCGCAAAGGCCAGGCGCCTGGCGGAACGCGGGTGGCTCGTGCAGGAGACATCGGGGATGTTCAGCGCGGGCCGGCGGCCCGGGGCCCCGACGTTCGCGGCGGTCACCGCGACGACCAGCAGCAGACCGAGGCAGTCGGTCACGATGTGCCGCTTGCGGCCGCCCACCTTCTTCCCGCCGTCCCAACCGCGCGAGACGGACGGCACCGAGGCCGCGGCCTTCACCGACTGCGCGTCGATGATCCCGGCTGTCGGCTCCGCCTCACGGCCCTCCCGTTCACGCACCCGTCCCCGCAGCCGGTCGTGGAACTCCGTGATCAGCCCGTGCTCGCGCCAGCGGCGGAAGAAGGCGTAGACCCGGCCCCAGCCGGGCAAGTCCACGGGCATCGCCCGCCAGGAGATCCCGTCCGCGACCAGGTAACGGATCGCGTCCAGCATCTGACGGTGGCAATAGCCCTCGGGCTGCCCGCCCCGGCCCTGGACCCAGGCCGGCACCGGCAGTAAAGGCCGGACGGCCGCCCATTCCGCATCCGTCATGTCCGAGGGATACCGGCGTTCCCGGTCCGGATGATCAGCCGCGTTGCCGTACACGTGCGCGAGACGGTCACACGATAGAGCAGCCGAGTTGAAGTCAACGGGTTCGGACGCGTACAACAACGACACCAGGGCCTCCCGGCACTGCTCGGTCAGATTCGCATCCCCGAGCTACCGAGACTGCCTTCATGCACGCACAACGGGAAGATCACCCCGGCGGGAAACCTGTTCGACCCACACGTTCCATGATCGGTTGAGAGGCGGCTTCGAGGGCACTCAGCGCACGAAGTTCGTTACTGTGCCGTGGTTGTGGGTCAGGCCCCAGAGGAACAGCCCCACGATGATTGCCAGCAGGACCAGCCCCGGCACGTTCTCGGGCCCCCAACCGACGGGCTGCCAAACCGGTGGGCCGGGTGTGGCGTCGTCGCGTGCAGCGTCGGAGTCGGCGTGCTGCCAGGGCGCGACATCGGCCTCACCCCGGGCGATCCGCGCGGCCACTTGGCGCACGTCGGCCGCGTGGTAGGTCGGCTCGCGGGTCAGATCCGGGGAGGGGGCAGCCGAGGTACGTACGCTGTTGGCCCGCGCCACGGCCGTGATGCTGATCGGCCTGATCTGCGGCCAGGCCTCCCGGACTTCGGCCTTCGTCAGCCAGCCTCTCCCGTCCTCAAGGTCCTGCTCGTCCGCTGACCCCATTCGAAGTCCGCCCCCTCGCTCGCCGGTCACCCTTGAGTTGATACCCAAACCGCCGAAAGATCACCCGGCCGGGCAGTCACACTCGAACTCACGCCCACCGCGATCGGTAAGGAAACGACTTCTGAGAGGTCGTTTTCATCTGCATTGGTCGCTTTTGGGGCGGTTTTCAAGATGTTCGATTACGGTGCGGTAGTGGCCTCGGATGTAGTTGTTGCCTGTGGGGCGGGTGGGGTGACGGGTGGGATAGGTGGGTGTTGTTCCTGTTTCATCCCATGATGTTCGGCCTTGACGGCCTGCGTGCTTCCGGCATCGCGGCTGTGC
>NZ_LIVQ01000009.1 GCF_001905445.1 Streptomyces sp. CB00455
TTCAACCCCCACCCATGCAGGCAGGAGTATTATCCGGTATTAGACCCCGTTTCCAGGGCTTGTCCCAGAGTGAAGGGCAGATTGCCCACGTGTTACTCACCCGTTCGCCACTAATCCACCCCGAAGGGCTTCATCGTTCGACTTGCATGTGTTAAGCACGCCGCCAGCGTTCGTCCTGAGCCAGGATCAAACTCTCCATGAATGTTTACCCGTAATCGGGTGCACACATCACTTAGAGCGGGCACGTCCAGTCGGAATAAGACCGACGCGCCACAACGTCCTCGCTGTGTAATCGCCTGCAAGCACCCCGAAACCGGAGCCCCACAGGTCTTTTTCAAAGGAACCTCATCCACCGAAATGGACGGGGTATCAACTTTTGGCGTTGATTTTTGGCACGCTGTTGAGTTCTCAAGGAACGGACGCTTCCTTTGTACTCACCGCAGTATCACTACTGGGGCTTTCCTCCGGGCTTCGTTCTGTTCTGCTGTCTTGCGTTTCCGACTCTATCAGAGCATTTCGGCCCCGATTTCCTCGGTGCTTTCCAGGTCCTGCGCTTTCGCGCTTTCCCTTTCCGGCGATTCCGACTCTAGCAGCGATTCTCCGCCGGACTGACCACCCGCCGTACCAGCCAGCCCGAAGGCATACGGAAAGATGATCCAGAGGAAGATCGATACTGAAGAGAGGGATCCCGTCCGGCGTACGTTCGCGAGAAGTTCACACGATCCGTCGCTGCGGGACTCACGACAGTACACACCCACCGGTGCCCAGGCAAATCGTTCCGGGCGTATGGTCTAGTCCACCGGTCTAGTCCACTAGTCTCCCTGCCGAGGGACCAGTTCGGTCTGGACCTACATCAGGCGAACCCGAACATCTACTGACTTATCCTTCTGAAGAGTGCGCCGTTCGCGACAGGTAGTGACGGCGCCACTGAGAAGCCCCACCCCTGGGAGGCCCCCATGACCAGCGTGACGTCCCCACTTGCCGGGCGCGCCATCGGACTCGCGGCAGTGCCCGATCCGGTGTTCTCCGGCGCGATGGTGGGACCGGGCACCGCTATCGATCCCGTGCGCGAGCCCTCGGAGGCGGTGTCCCCCGTTGAGGGTGTGGTCGTCTCCCTGCACCCGCACGCGTACGTCGTCGTCGACGGTGAAGGCCACGGTGTGCTCACGCACCTGGGGATCGACACCGTCCAGCTCAACGGCGAGGGCTTCGAGCTGCTCGTCAACAAGGGCGACACCGTGACGCGCGGCCAGGCCGTCATCCGCTGGAACCCTGCCGCGGTCGAGGCCGCGGGCAAGTCCCCCGTATGCCCCGTGGTGGCGCTGGAGGCGTCTGCCGAGTCCCTCTCCGATGTGGCCGAGGGCGGCGACATGAAGGCCGGGGACGTTCTCTTCAACTGGAAGTGATACGTCCGCCTGCACGGGCGAGTCGGACATCCACCGCGGCGGCTCGGTCCGCCGCTCAATCGGAGACGGGTGAAATGGAGACAACGCTGCGAGGCGTCGGCGTGAGCCACGGTGTGGCGATCGGCGAGGTTCGGCACATGGGTACGGCGGTCCTCGAACCGCCGGCCAAGCAGATCACCGCGGACGAGGCGGAGCGCGAACAGGGGCGCGCCCGTCAGGCCGTGGGAGCCGTGTCGGCCGACCTGATCGCACGCGGCCAGCTGGCCGGTGGCGAAGCCCAGCACGTGCTAGAGGCTCAGGCGATGATCGCCACGGACCCCGAGCTGATGGCGGACGTCGACCGGCGGATCGCCGTCGGCAGCACCGCGGAGCGGGGCGTGTACGACGCGTTCGCCTCCTACCGCGACCTGCTCGCGGGAGCCGGTGAGTACATGGCCGGCCGCGTGGCCGACCTGGACGACGTACGGAACCGGATCGTGGCGCGCCTGTTGGGCGTGCCGATGCCGGGTGTCCCCGACAGCGACGAGCCGTACGTACTGATCGCGAGGGACCTGGCCCCCGCCGACACGGCCCTGCTCGACCCGGCGCTCGTCCTCGGCTTCGTCACCGAGGAAGGCGGTCCGACCAGCCACAGCGCGATCCTCGCGCGGGCCCTGGGGGTGCCGGCGATCGTGGCGTTGCCGGGTGCGGGCGAGATCGCCGAGGGCACGGTCATCGCCGTCGACGGCAGCACCGGTGACCTGTGGATCGAGCCGACCGCGCAGAAGCGGGCCGAGCTGGAGGCGTCGGCCGCCGAGCGCAGGGCCGCTCTCGCCGCGTCGTCCGGTCCGGGCGCGACCTCCGACGGGCACAAGGTGCCACTGCTGGCCAACGTCGGCGGTCCGTCCGACGTGCCGGCCGCGGTCGAGGCCGGGGCGGAGGGCGTGGGCCTGTTCCGCACCGAGTTCCTGTTCCTGGACGACAGCAAGAAGGCGCCGTCCGAGGAGAAGCAGGTCGAGTCCTACCGCAAGGTGCTGGAGGCCTTCCCGGAGGGTCGGGTCGTCGTACGCGTCCTGGACGCCGGCGCCGACAAGCCGCTGGACTTCCTGACTCCGTCCGACGAGCCGAACCCGGCGCTGGGCGTACGCGGGCTGCGCGCGCTGCTGGACCACCCCGAGGTGCTGCGGACGCAGCTGACCGCGCTGGCCAAGGCGTCCGAGGGGCTGCCCGTCCACCTGGAGGTCATGGCCCCGATGGTGGCGGACCGGGCCGATGCCAAGGCTTTCGCGGACGCGTGCCGCGAGGCGGGGCTGCGGGCGAAGTTCGGCGCGATGGTGGAGATCCCCTCCGCCGCGCTGCGGGCGCGCTCGATCCTCCAGGAGGTCGAGTTCCTGTCGCTGGGGACCAACGACCTGGCGCAGTACGCCTTCGCCGCCGACCGTCAGGTCGGTGCGGTGTCCCGGCTCCAGGACCCCTGGCAGCCGGCGCTGCTCGATCTGATCGCCGTGTCGGCCGAGGCCGCCAAGGCGGAGGGCAAGAGCTGCGGTGTCTGCGGCGAGGCTGCTTCGGACCCGCTGCTGGCGTGTGTGCTGACGGGTCTGGGCGTCACCTCCCTGTCGATGGGTGCCGCCTCGATTCCGTACGTGCGGGCGACCCTCGCGAAGTACACGCTGGCGCAGTGCCGGCGCGCCGCGGCCGCGGCGCGGGCGTGCGACAGCGCCGAGGAGGCCCGGCTGGCCGCCCGGGCGGTGCTGTCCGGCGAGTGACACGACCTGGCGGGTTGTCGAGTCGAGGGGCCTTCGCCGGTGGCGAGGGCCCCTCGGCCGTCTCCGGGCGTGGTGACGGCGCTCGGCTCCCCTTGTCGTTCCTGCCCGCTTGTCGTTCCTGCCCGCTTGTCGTTCCTGCCCGGGCGCCCCGCTAGTGGTGGGGGCCCGGGCCGTCGACCTCGTAGCCGGGGCAGTACTCGACGCCCGGCTCGGGGGCGACGGGCTCCCCGGTGTCCGCATCCGTGCAGTAGGCGTTGAAGACGGCCGCTGCCGAGAGGGCGGTGAGACGGCCGCGGTCCAGGCGCCAGCCGTGGACCCGGTCCCGGTGGCCCTCGGTGGTGCTCCGCAGTACCAGTCCCCCGGGGCCGCCGAGGGCGAGGCCGGCGGCCAGGACGGTCACGAAGTCGAGGCCGTCGCTGCCTTCGATGCGGGGTGGGGCTTCCGGATCCGGTCCGGTCTCGGCGTGGAGGACCGCCACGAGCTGCTCCGCCCGGGTCGGGACGCTGCAGACGAGGTGGTGGCGGCCGGGGCCGGCGCCCGACACGAGCCTGCGGAGGGCGGCGGCGGCACGTTCGAAGGAGGTGTGGCCGATGTCCTCACCGCAGTCCGCGCAGGTGCCGGCCTCGGCGAGGAGGGTGGTGGCGTATTCCCAGGTGGCGTGCCGGACTGCTTCGTCGACGAGGAGCGGGACGAGTTCGTCGATGGGCTGGCCGGTGTAGGGCAGGGTGGCGCCGGCGCCGGCCAGTTCCGCGGTGAAGCGGGTGCGGGTTTCGGCGGTGTCGGGATCGAGGCCGTGCTCCCCGCAGTAGTCGGCGTATTCCTCGGGGTCGAAGAGCACGACGGTGGTGTGGATGCCCTGGGCGGCGAGGGACCGCAGCAGGCCGTCGACGTGGCGCAGGTAGTCCTGGTGGTCGTCGAAGGCGAAGCTGCGGTAGCCGCGCATGGCGGCGAAGTCCCCGGCGTCGGCCAGCAGGCCGACGGTGCTGGGGACCTCGCGGCGCAGCCGGCGGCGGCGGTCGGTGGGACCGGCGCCCGTGGTGCGGTGCCCGGCGTTGTTCTTCGGTGGCATGGCTCCCCCTGAGTGTCGCAATCACTTGCTCACTCAGAGTAATCATCGCCACTGACAGTGACCTCAGCCGCGGGTGCGGGCCAGCTCCTCGTAGAAGTGGAGGAGGTCGAGGTTGTCGACGGAGCCCGGGTTGACCGCCTTGGCCAGCGGCGCGCCCTGGAGGAGCCGCTTGACGGGGACCTCGATGCGCTTGCCGGTGAGGGTGTGCGGGATGCCGGGGACTTCGATGATCTCGTCCGGGACGTGGCGCGGGGAGAGTTCCTCGCGGATGGTGGCCTTGATCCGGGCGCGGAGGCCTTCGTCGAGGGCGGCTCCGGGGACGAGGTGGACGAAGAGCGGCATCCAGTAGCCGCCGTTCGGCTCTTCCAGCCCGATGACCAGGGATTCCCTGATCTCGGGGAGGCGCTCGACGGCCTCGTAGATGTCGGCGGAGCCCATACGGACGCCCTGGCGGTTGAGGGTGGAGTCGGAGCGGCCGTGGATGATCACCGAATCGTGGTCGGTGATGGTGATCCAGTCCCCGTGGCGCCAGACGCCCGGGAACATCTCGAAGTAGCTGTCGCGGTAACGGCTGCCGTCGGGGTCGTTCCAGAAGCGGATCGGCATCGACGGCATGGGGTTGGTGACGACGAGCTCGCCGACCTCGCCGGTGACGGGCTTGCCTGAGGGGTCCCATGCCTGGAGGTCCGTACCGAGGCAGGCGGCCTGGAGCTCGCCGATGTGGACGGGGAGGGTGGGGACGGCGCCCGCGAAGCAGCTGCAGACGTCGGTGCCGCCGCTGACGGAGGCGATCCAGAGGTCTTCGGCGACCTCGTCGTGCAGCCAGCGGAAGCCGTCGGGCGGGAGGGGTGAGCCGGTCGTCGCCACGCACTTCACGGCGGAGAGGTCGAAGTCGCGGGACGGGTGGACCCCGGCCTTGCGGCAGGCCATGACGTAGGCGGCGGAGGTTCCGTAGAGGGTGGCTCCGGTGCGCTCGGCGATGCGCCACTGGGCGCCGGTGTCGGGGAAGCCGGGGCTGCCGTCGTATAGGACGACGGTGGTGCCGGTGAGCAGGCCGGAGACGAGGAAGTTCCACATCATCCAGCCGGTGGAGGTGTACCAGAAGAACCGGTCCTGCGGGCCGAGGTCGCAGTGCAGGCCGAGCTGCTTGAGGTGTTCGAGGAGGATGCCGCCCTGGGACTGGACGATGGCCTTGGGCAGGCCGGTCGTACCGGAGGAGTAGAGGACCCACAGGGGGTGGTCGAAGGGGACGGACTCGAAGACGGGCTCGGTGTCCGCGGCCGTGAGGGCGGCCCAGTCGAGGGCGCCCTCGGGGGCCGGCGTGCCGAGGAGGGGGATGTGGACGACGGCGCGCAGGGAGGGCAGCTCCGCGCGGAGCTCGGCCACGGTGTCGCGGCGGTCGTGTTCCTTGCCCCCGTAGCGGTAGCCGTCCACGGTGAACAGGACGACCGGTTCGACCTGCTGGAAGCGGTCGAGGACGCTGCGGGCGCCGAAGTCGGGGGCGCAGGAGGTCCATACGCCTCCGACGGCGGCGGTGGCGAGGAGCGCGACGACGGCCTCGGGGATGTTGGGGAGGTAGCCGCTGACGCGGTCGCCGGGGCGCACGCCGAGGGCGCGCAGCTCGGCGGCGAGGGAGCCGACCTGGCGGCGGAGCCCGGCCCAGGTGACGGGGGTGGTCTCGTGGGTCTCGTCCACGTGGAGGAGGGCGGGGTCCTCGGCGCGGGCCGGGTCCTCGGCGGCGCGCAGCGCGTGCTCGGCGTAGTTGAGGGTGGATCCGGTGAACCACTGGGCGCCGGGCATGGTGCGGTCGTCGAGGACGGATGCGTACGGGGTGGTGAAGCGGACCTCGAACCACTCGGCGACGGCCTGCCAGAAGGTGTCGAGCTCCTCGACGGACCAGCGGTGCAGGGCCGCGTAGCCGCCGTCGGCCGGGGCTCCGAAGCGGTCGGCGGCCCAGGCGTGGAAGGCGGTGATCCGGGCCGCGGCGATCCGGTCGGGGCCAGGGGCCCAGAGGGGTTCCGGCTGCGTGGCTGAGGTCATGGGTCGGCTCCCGGTCAAGTCTGCGGCTCGCGCTTCGTGTGCGTACGGTGCCATCGCGCGGGGGGTGTGGGCGCGGCGGCTCACTGGGACGATGCCATGTGATCGACCTGCGCACCAGAGCCGTTCCCGGGCGGCGGGGTGATCGTCGTAGGGGCGCCGCTCCAGGGTGAACGGCAGTTGAACGCCGTCCCCCGGGCTGCGGCCCGGTGGCAGGGTGAGGCGCATGGACGGTCGCGATCTGGTGCGTGCGGTGAAGGACATGGGTACGGAGCGCGGGCGGCGCGCCTGGCTTTCGGCGTGGCGCCACCGGCGGGCGGACGCGACGGGGCTCGCGCGCCGGGGCGCGGAGCGGGCGCGGGTGCCGGGGCTGCTGAGGGGTACGGAGCCGCGGCCGGGCGGGGGCGTGCTGCGGTTCGCGCGCTCGGAGCTGCTGGTTCGGGTCACGGCCGGGGGCGCCGTCTTCTGGGGCTGGGACGGGGCGGCGCCGACTCCGTCGTACGCGGTGGTGGGCTCGGGGCCGGAGCCGGACCCGCGGGCGGTGCTGGAGCCGGACACCGGGGGTGGCTGGCGGGTGGTGTCGGAGCGGGTGACGGTGGCGGTGTCCCGGCACGGGGCGGTCGAGGTGCGCACGCCGGGCGGGACGGTGCTGCGGCGGGAGCTGCCGCCGCGGTGGTGGGAGCCGGTGCAGCCGGTGGCCCCGGGCGCGGAGCCGGTGGGCGTGGGCGGGGCGGCGGCGGGCGTGGCGGCGGCGGGCGTGGGCGGGGCGGCGGCGGGCGGGGAAGGCGACGGGGTGGGGCCGGTCGGCGGGGACGGAGCCGTCGGTGGGGCGGGCGGCGCAGGCGGGGCGGGGCGGTGGTCGCAGCGCAGTGAGGTGGCGGCGGACGCGCGGTTCTTCGGGCTGGGCGCGCGGTCGGCGGGCCCGCGGCTGCGGGACGGTGTGTACCGGCTGTGGAACACGGACCCCAAGGGCGGCTTCGGACCGGGCGACGATCCGCTGTACCTCACCATGCCGGTGCAGCTGGTCGTGGCGGACGCGGGCACGCACCTGGTGTTCCACGACAACTCCTGGGACGGCAGGGTGCTGTTGCGCGAGGGCGAGGAAGGCGCGGGCTCGGGGGCCGACCGCCCCGGGTCGAGCGAACTGCGCATGGAGGGCGGGCCCCTCCGGTGCTGGGTGCTGGTGGGAACGCCGGCGCGGGTGCTGCAGGGCTGGTCGGTGCTGACGGGCGCGGCCGCGGTGCCGCCGGAGTGGGCCCTGGGGTACCAGCACGCACGGTGGGGGTTCGGGACTGCGGCGGAGGTGCGCCGGGTGGTGGACGGCTATGCGGCGCGCGGGCTCGCGCTGTCGGCCGTACACCTGGACATCGACCACTACGACGGGCACCGGGTGTTCACGGTGGACCGGGACAACTTCCCCGATCTGCCGGGATTGGCGCGGGAACTGGCGGGGCGGGGGGTGCGGCTCGTGTCCATCGTGGACCCGGCGGTGAAGGCGGGCGACGCGGTGCACACGGCCGGGCGGGCGGTGGGGGCGGCGGGGGCCTTCGTACGGGACGCGCGGGGGGCGGAGGTGCGCGGCGAGGTCTGGCCGGGCGAGTGCGTGTACCCGGACTTCACGGATCCCGCGGTACGGGAGTGGTGGGGCGGGCTGTACGAGGAGCGGCTGGCACAGGGTTTCGCGGGTTTCTGGCACGACATGAACGAGCCGGTGTCCTTCGCGCCCTTCGGGGACTCCACGCTGCCGCGGTCCGCGCGGCACGCGATGGACGGCGCGGGCGGGGACCACCGGGCCGGGCACAACGTCTACGCCCTGGGGATGGCACGGGCGGGCTGGGAGGGGCTGGTCCGGCTGCGGCCCGCCGAGCGGCCGTTCCTGTTCTCCCGGTCGGGGTGGGCGGGGATGCAGCGGTACGGGGGGTCGTGGTCCGGAGACGTGGACAGCAGCTGGGCGGGGCTGCGGGCCTCGCTGGCGCTGGTGCTGGGACTCGGGCTGTGCGGGGTGCCGTACTCGGGGCCGGACGTCGGGGGTTTCGGCGGGTCCCCTTCGCCCGAGCTCTACCTGCGGTGGCTGCAACTGGGGGCGTACCTGCCGCTGTTCCGGACCCACTCGGCGCTGTGGGCCGGGCGGCGGGAGCCGTGGGAGTTCGGGCCGGAGGTGGAGGAGGCGGCCCGCGCGGTGATCGCGGAGCGGGAGCGGCTGCGGCCGTACTTCGTGTCGCTGGCACACCTGGCGCGGCGGACGGGGGCCCCGTACGTGCGGCCGCTGTGGTGGGGTGCGCCGGAGGAGCGGCGGCTGCGGGACTGCGAGGACGCCTTCCTGCTGGGAGACGCGCTGCTGGTCGCGCCGGTGCTGGAGCGCGGGGCGGACCGGCGGGCGGTGCGGCTGCCGAGGGGGCGGTGGTACGACACGGCGACCGGGGAGGCGTACGAGGGCCCGGGGCAGATCCTGCTGGACGCCCCGCAGGGCCGGATCCCTGTGCTGGCGCGGGCGGGCTCGGTGCTGCCGGTGCGGGCGGCCGGAGGGGACGGCGGGGTGGAGCTGGAAGTGTGGGCCCCGGCGCGGGGCCGCACGGGTGGCGGCGTGGTGGTCCGGGATCCGGGCCCGGGCTTCGAACCGGGCGAGGTGGAGCGGTACACCGTGCGGTGGGCCGGGGACGCACTGCGGGTCGAGACGGAGACGGGGGCCGAGGCCGGGGACGTGGTCGTGCGGGGGCTGTAGGAGGCCACCGGGCCACCCGGATGCGGCCGGGGAGCCGGATGGGCGGGTTTCCCCGGCCGCATCGCCGGACCCGGCCGGGCAGTCGGCTGGCGGACCAACGCGCGAGGCCCGGCGGGGCTCGCCCGGCGCGAACGCACGGCGGGGCGGGACGCCGGACGAGGCCGCACGGCGGGAGCGCACGGTGGGGCCTCGGGCGGGGTCGTGTGGTGTGGTGGCGGGCGGGTCGCGGGGGTGGCCGTGGCCGGCGGGGTGGGGCACCGCGGGGCCGGCTGTGCGCGGGTCCTCAAGGGGTGTAGCGGCCTGCGAACCAGGACGCGGCGGCCTGGGTGTGGAGGGGGAAGGCCAGTTCGGCCGGGGTGCGCAGGATGTGCCAGCCCGTGGTCTCGTGCGTGGGCGCCGGGGCGGGGAGGGTGGCGGTGGGCCGGAGCGGGAGGAGACCGAAGAGGAGGAGGTGACCCGCCGGAGAGCTGAGGGCGTCGGCGAGGGTGACCTCCGACGCGGGGGCCGTGATGCCGGTCTCCTCGCGGAGTTCGCGGACGACCGCGTCGCGCCAGTCCTCGCCGAAGTCGATGAAGCCGCCGGGGAGCGCGGTGCCGCCGAGGGCCGGTTCGATGGCGCGGGTGATGACGACGAGCCCGGTGCCCTCCGCGTCCTCTACCGGGAGGAGGGTGACGGCCACCGGAAGCGGGTTGCGGTAGGCGGTGGTCCCGCAGGAGGCGCAGGTGCGGGGCCAGGCGGGCGCGGCCGTGGCCGGGCCCGTAGCCGTAGCCGTAGCCGTGGACGGACCTGTGCCGGTAGCCGCGGCCGTGCCCGTGGACGGGCCCGTGGCGTACGGCGCCCCGCAGGTGGAGCAGTACGCGTGCGGGCCCTGGTGCGGTTGCGCGTTGCTGAGCTGTTCCGGCATCCGGCGATGGTATGCCAAGGGGTATGCGGATGACTGCTGTTGCGGGCGTACTGGTTCTGCTGACCGTGGCGGCCGGCGGGACGGCGGTCGCCGGGCACCCGGCGCAGCCCCGGCTGGGGCCGCCCCCGGTAGCGGCGGCCCGGTCCACCGCGCCGCGCGCGCCGGGGCCGGTGCCGGCGGCGCCGCGGGGATTCGTCTCGCTGCGCGAAGTGGATCCGAGCATTCGGCAGGACATGCGGTACGCCGGGGAGCGGAACTTCACCGGTGCGGTCGTGGACGGGTACGAGGAGCCGGTCTGTCTGCTGGCCCGGCCCGCGGCCCAGGCACTGCGGCGGGCGCAGCGGGGCTTGCTGCGGCGCGGGTACGTCCTGCGCGTGTACGACTGCTACCGGCCGCAGCGGGCGGTCGACCGGTTCGTGCGGTGGGCCGGTGAACCGGAGGGGCCCGGATCACGAAGAGCCAAGGCGGAGTTCTATCCCCACGTGGAGCGGAGCCGGCTGATCCCCGAGGGGTACATCGCCGCGAGGTCCGGGCACAGCCGCGGGAGCACGGTCGACGTCACCCTGGAGGAGGTCCGCGGCCGGGCGGTGGACATGGGGACGGCCTTCGACTTCTTCGATCCCCTCTCGCACACGGATGATCCGCGGGTGACCGGCGCCGCCCGCGCCCACCGCCGGCTCCTGAGATCGGCGCTGGCCGAGCAGGGTTTCGTGAACCTGCCCGAGGAGTGGTGGCACTTCACCCTCACCCCCGAGGCGTTTCCCGGCACGCATTTCGATTTTCCCGTCGCTGTCGGCGCCGTCCGGCCGTGAGTACCGTGCCCGCATGACTTTCGGTTCGTACGAGGAATTCTGGCCCTACTACGTCGCGATGCACGCGCGCGCCGCCACCCGCTGGGTGCATTGTGCCGGGACCCTGACCGGCCTCGCAGTGACCGCCTACGGGGTGGTGCGCGGGCGCAAGCGGTATCTGGCCGCGCTGCCGCTCATCGGGTACGGGACCGCGTGGCCGGCCCACTTCCTGATCGAGAAGAACAATCCTGCCACCTTCGGCCATCCGGGGTGGTCGCTGCGCGGGGACGCGCAGATGATCCGGATGATGCTGACCGGCCGGGACGCGGAGCTGGACGAGATCGCCCGGAAGTGGCTCGCCGAGAACCGGTGACCCCGTGCCCCACCCGTGACACACTCCTGACGATGCGTCAGGTATACGGCTCGGGAGGGGTCTTGGCACAGACACGTACACCCGTCGTGAGCGGGTGGTTCACGGAGAGCGCGGCGGACG
This sequence comes from Streptomyces sp. CB00455, assembly GCF_001905445.1. Taxonomy (GTDB): domain Bacteria; phylum Actinomycetota; class Actinomycetes; order Streptomycetales; family Streptomycetaceae; genus Streptomyces. Next base: position 11,168 of record NZ_LIVQ01000009.1, read on the forward strand.
GCGGCTTCCGGCTGCTCGGCACCAGGTGTTCGGCCTGCGCCGCGGTGTTCTTCCCGCGGGAGGACGCGTACTGCCGCAATCCGCACTGTCCGGGCGGCGGTGAGCTCGCCGAGGTCCCGCTGTCCCGGCGCGGCCGGGTGTGGTCCTACACCGACGGGCACTACCGGCCGCCGGCGCCCTACGTGTCCGACCCGGATACGCCCTGGGAGCCGTACACGCTGGTCGCGGTGGAGCTGGAGGCCGAGGGGATGGTCGTGCTGGGGCAGGCGGCGCCCGGGGTGGGCGTCGGCGACCTGGCGGTCGGGATGGAGGTCGAGGTGGTGGGCGGCGTGCTGAACGAGGACGCCGGGACGGCCTGGACCACCTGGCGCTTCCGGCCGGTGGGAGGGGCCCGGTGAGCGGCGAGGTCGCCGTCCTCGGCGCCGGGATGCACCCCTGGGGCAAGTGGGGGCGCAGCTTCGTGGAGTACGGGCGGGCCGCCGCGCGGGAGGCGCTGGCCGATGCCGGGCTGGGCTGGGCTGACGTGCAGTCGATCGTGGGTGCCGACACCGTGCGCTCGGGATACCCCGGCTACGTGGCCGGTGCGACCTTCGCCCGGGCGCTCGGCTGGCAGGGAGCACGGGTGACCAGCGTGTACGCGGCCTGCGCGTCCGGTGCGCAGGCCATCGGCGCGGCCCGGGCGCAGATCCTGGCCGGTCTGGCCGACGTCGTCCTGGTGGTGGGCGCGGACGCGGCGCCCAAGGGGTTCTTCGCCCCGGCGGGAGGCGAGCGGCCGGACGATCCGGACTGGCTTCGCTTCCGCGTGCTGGGCGCCACCAACCCGGCGTACTTCGCGTTGTACGCGCGCCGCCGGATGGCCGTGTACGGGGACACCACCGAGGACTTCGCCCGGGTCAAGGTGAAGAACGCGGCGGCCGGGGCGCTCAACCCGAACGCCCGCTACCGCAAGGCCGTCACCCCCGGGGAGGTCGCGGCGTCGGCGGTCGTCGCCGATCCGCTGCGGCTGCTCGACATCTGTGCCACCTCCGACGGGGGCGCGGCGCTGGTGCTGACGAGCATGGACTTCGCGCGGGCGCGCGGCGTGACGGCTCCGGTGCGGATCCGGGCCGTCTCGACGGTGACGCCGACCTATCCGCGGACGGTGCTGGACCTGCCGGACATCGCGACCGACTCGACGGTGGGCGCCCGGGCAGACTCAGCCGGTGGTGCGGGTGCCGGTACCGGTTTCGATGCGGCTGCCGGTGCCGGTGCGGGTGCCGATTGCGGAGCCGGTGCCAGTTGCGGGCCGGGTTCCGGAGCGCTCCCCGGCGCGGGCTCCGGCACGGCCACCCGTTCGTTCCGGTCCTCGATCGCGCGCGCCGCCTACGAGGAGGCGGGGCTGGGCCCGGAGGACCTCTCGCTCGCCGAGGTGTACGACCTGTCCACCGCCTTGGAGCTGGAGTGGTACGAGGACATCGGCCTGTGCGGCGAGGGCGCGGGCGCCGAGCTCCTCCGCGAGGGCGCGACCGCCCTCGCAGGGCGGATCCCCGTCAACACCAGCGGCGGCCTGGCCTCGTTCGGGGAGGCGGTACCGGCCCAGGCCATCGCCCAGGTCTGTGAGCTGACGTGGCAGCTGCGCGGTACGGCCGGGGACCGGCAGGTGCCCGGCGCGCGAACCGGGATCACCGCCAACCAGGGCTTGTTCGGACACGGCTCGGCGGTCGTCGTGGTGCGCTGAGCCGCGGTGACCAGCGGGTGTTGTCCGGACGCTTGACGGCCTCCGGCGGCGGGTTCACACTCGCTCCACGGTCCCGCGCGCGCCGTTACGGGACACCCGAACCCCCCACGAGAGCTGCGGTCCGTACCCCAGTCGGCGGGGGTACGGGCCGCCTCCGTGTCCGCCCCGCCGGCGGGTGGGACGGGCCCGCGACCGCGAAGGGACCGGTTCAGGCGTCCGCCGTCAGGCTCCGGCGCCGCGCCCGTGCCAGCGACATCGCGTGCTCCACGACGCCGACGAGCACGTCCTTCACGGATTCCCGGTCCCGGGCGTCGCACAGCAGCACGGGCACCCCGGGATCGAGGTCGAGTGCCTCCCGTACGGTCACCACGGGGTGCCGGTCCGCCCCGTCGAAGCAGTTGACCGCGACGACGAAGGGGATCCCGCGCCGTTCGAAGTAGTCGACGGCGGCGAAGCAGTCGGCGAGGCGGCGGGTGTCCGCAAGGACCACGGCGCCGAGCGAGCCCTGGGCCAGCTCGTCCCACAGGAACCAGAAACGGTCCTGGCCGGGCGTGCCGAAGAGGTACAGGACCAGGTCCTCGCGCAGTGTGATGCGCCCGAAGTCCATGGCCACGGTCGTGGTGTTCTTGCCCTCCACCCCTTCTGTGTCGTCGATGCCGATGCCCGGCTCCGAGAGCCGTTCCTCGGTCCGCAGCGGTCTGATCTCGCTGACCGCACTGACCAGGGTGGTCTTGCCCACCCCGAAGCCGCCCGCGACCAGGATCTTCAGGGTCAGCGGCTCGACCGGCGACACGGCGTGCATGGCACCGGTGCGACTAGAGCGCCCGAAGGCCATCGATCACCTCACGCAGAATGGATTCATCGGGCAGTTCGGCCGGGGGTACCGGCCGGGTCACGCGGACCAGTTCGTCGTCGACCAGATCCCCTATCAGGACACGGACGACACCGACCGCGAGGTCGAGCTCCGCCGCCAGTTCGGCGACCGACTGGGGCTTGTCGCGGCACATCCCCAGGATGTGGGCGTGCTCCGGGGACAGGGTCATGTCCCAGACCGGGTCCTCGGCCGCCGTCTCGGCGACGACCAGGGCGATCAGGTCGAGCCGGTGCTGCCCCGCGTGGCTGGTCCGGCCGCGGGTCATCGCGTACGGGCGGACGACGGGACCCGCTTCGTCGTCGAACCAGTGCCCCGGGTCGGGGGCGGGGGCTCGGTCCCCGGCCGCGGTGGGGGCGTGGTGGTCCTGGCCTGGATCGCTCATGCCGTCCGTCTCACCCTCCGGCTGGCAGCCCGGTGCGCGGGGCGATGGCCAGGTGGTCGCCCACTCGCTTGACCATGAGGGTCATCTCGTACGCGACCTGGCCGACGTCGGACTCGGCGTCGGCCAGGACGGCCAGGCAGCTGCCGTCGCCGGCGGCCATGACGAAGAGGAACGCCTCGTCGAGTTCGACCACGGTCTGGCGGACCGTGCCCGCTTCGAAGTGCCGGCCGACGCCCTTGGCCAGGCTGTGGAAGCCGGAGGCGACCGCCGCCAGGTGCTCGCTGTCCTCGCGGGTGAGGTCCTTGGAGCTGCCGGTGGGCAGGCCGTCACCGGAGAGGACCACCGCCTTGCGGATGGAGCCGACCTTGTCGACGAGTTCGTCGAGGAGCCAGTTGAGCGGGCCGGAGCCGCGGCTCCTGGTGTCGTTCCCGGTCTGCGGTGCGGTCATCGACCGTCCCCTTCGTTCTTGTTCGCCAGGCCGCCGGCGGCGGGGGTGCCTGCCTCGGTCTCGGACTGCTGCTGTGCGTGCTGGTTGCGGCCGGCCGTCCAGCCGCGCTGGAGTGCGGACATGCGCGTGCGTACGTCGTCCGCGTCCCGGTCGGCCACCGGGTCGGTGGCCGGGGCGTCGGGTGCGGGCGCCGCGACGTTCTTGAGCTGGGGGGCCAGGCTGGCCTGGCGGACCCGGCGGGGCAGCGCGCCGCTGCCCGGGGCGGGCGCGGCAGGGGCGGCGGGCGCCGCGGCCCTGACCGCGGGCCGGGCGCCGGACGCCGTCGCGGAGGCGGGCGCGGAGGCGGGCCGGGGGGCCTCGGGGGCCGGGCGCGGCTCCACCCGGCGGCCGTGTTCGGCGACCAGGGTCGGGGTGGGGCGGCGGCGAGGCAGGGGGATGGCGCCCGGGGAGCGCACGCCGTCGGGGCGGGGCGCCTCGGGGGCCGGGCGCTGGGTGTCGAGGCGGACCGGGCCGGTGGGGGCGAGCGGCTCGCGTTCGCCGCCGCGCGGGCCGCCCCGCTCCGTGTGCCGGTCGGCGCGGCGATCCCGGTCGCGGTCCCGTTCGCGGTGGCGGTCGTTGTGCGGCATCCGGTCGGCGGGGCGCAGGCCGAGCAGGGCGCTGCGCGGGGTGCCGCTCGGCGGGGTCTCGTCGTCGAGCGTGGCCATGGCCGGGCGGGCGCCGGTCCCGGTGATGCCGGGGCTGCCGGCGGCGGGCCCGGCCGGGGTGGCGGGGCCGGCCTCCAGGGGGTCGGCCGGGTCCAGGCCGAGGACGTCGACCGGGGCTTCGAGCTCGACGGGACCGCGCAGTTCGGCCGGACCGCGCAGTTCGGCAGCAGGCAGCGGGCGGGCAGAGGGGGGCCGCCCGACGGCGGCGGGCGCGGGCCGCGCCGAGGTGGTCCGGCCGGGCCGCCCCGCCTGGGGGCCGTCCAGGCGCAGGCCCGTGCCGTTGGTCTCGGGAGCGTCCGTCAGCAGGGCCACCGGGAGGAAGACCACCGCGGTGGTGCCGCCGTACGGGCTGGGCTGGAGGACGACCTTGACGTGGTGGCGCTGGGCGAGGCGGCTGACGACGAACAGGCCGAGGCGGTCGGTGTCGGAGAGTTCGAACTCGGGGGTTTCGGCGAGCCGGAGGTTGGCGTCGAGCAGCGCCTCCGGGTTCATGCCGAGGCCGCGGTCGTGGATCTCCAGGGTGAAGCCGTTGGCGACGCGTTCGCCGTGCACCTGGACGGCGGTGTGCGGCGGGGAGAACACGGTGGCGTTCTCCAGGAGTTCGGCTATGAGGTGGGTGACGTCGGCGACGGCGGGGCCCGCTATGCCGATGCGGGGCAGCCGGCGCACCTCGATGCGCTCGTAGTCCTCGACCTCGGCGACAGCGGCCCGTACGACGTCCATCAGCTGGACGGGTTTGCGCCACTGGCGGGAGGGGGCGGCTCCGGAGAGGATCACCAGGCCCTCGGCGTGGCGGCGCATGCGGGTGGTCATGTGGTCGAGGCGGAAGAGGTCGGCGAGCTCCTCGGTGTCCTCCGTGCGGCGTTCCATGGTGTCGAGGAGCGTCAGCTGGCGGTGCAGGAGCACCTGGTTGCGGCGGGCCAGGTTGACGAACACCTCGGCGACGCCGCGGCGCAGCTCGGCCTGTTTGACGGCGGCCTCGACGGCGGCGCGCTGGAGGGTGTTGAGGGCCTGGCCGACCTGGCCGACCTCGTCCTTCTCGTATTCCAGGCGCGGGGCCTCGGTCTCCACGTCGATGTGCTCGCCGGCGGCGAGCCGGCGCATCACGCCCGGCAGCCGGACGCCGGAGGCCTCGTGGGCCTCCTTGCGGAGGCGGGAGAGGTCGCGGATCAGGTCGCGGCCGATGCGCACGGAGAGGATCAGGGAGACGATCAGGGCGATGAAGCCGAGGATCCCGGCGACGGCGGCCTGGAGCAGGACGCCCATGGCGACGGGCTCGACGCGTTTTTGGTAGCGGTCACCGGCGTCGGTGCCCATGGCGGCGAGGTCGTCGAGGACCTTGGTGGCGGCCTCGTCCCACTGGGCGGCGGTGACGCCGCGCGGGTTCTTGCCCGCGCCGCCGGCGAGGAAGCGCTCCTCCGCGTCGCGCAGTGGCTTGGTGTCGGCGCCCGCCCAGTACTGCTGGAAGCGTTCGCGTTCGGCGGGCGGGAGGACCGCGAGGTTCAGCTCGTAGAGCAGGGTGCGGTTCGCAGCGAAGTCGGACACGTGGCGGACGTCGGCGGGGCTGACGTTGCGGGCGGCGAGCGCGGAGGCGACGACGGCGTCCTCGCGGGAGAGGACCTCGCGGGCACGGGTGATGCCGACGAGGGCGCGGCCCTGTTTGTCCATCTCGACGTTCTCCAGCGCGTGGAGGTTGGCGAGGAACTCGTAGCAGGGGTCGACGAGGCGGCCGTAGAGGTCCAGTGCCTGGCCGGGGTCGAGGGCGTTCTGGTCGACGGAGCGGCGCAGGGCTCCGATGCCGTGGAAGGCGGCGAGGATGGAGCGCAGGCGACGGGCGTTCTGGGGGCTCAGCTCGTCGGCGACCTCGGGGTCGCGGGCGCTCGCGGTGATCTGTCCGACGGCTTCGTCGGTGGCGGCGCGGCGTTTGGCGAGCTCGGTGGTGGCGGTGGAGGCGCGGGGGTCGCCGAGGACGACGAGGGTCTGGCGGCGCTCCTTCTGGATGACGCGGACGACGTCCTCGATGGGGTAGCCGACCTTGTCGATGACATAGGCGACGTCGAGGAGTTGGACGGCCTGGCGGCCGGTGATGACCGTCGCGAAGGCCCAGAGGCCGGTCAGGGAGATGAGCGGCACAAGGAGCAACGCCACGATCTTCCGGCGGATCGACTTCCCGCGAAAGCGCATGGCCTCCCCAGCCTCCCCCAGCTCAACCCCGTTGCCGGGAATGGGTGTTCTGTCATTTCAAACGGCGTGAGCCTACTACTGACGGGGAGCGCCTTCGAAGGCATGTCCGGGCATTTTCGGCCGGGCCTCAGGGTGAAGATCACGAGTTGTCCGGTACTTCCGGTCACGTCCGGCCCGATATGCGGCAGATGACACCTGGTGGGGTGTCGATTACCGCAACAGGATGGATGGCTGGAATTGTTCGTTCCGCGATCATCGGGGTGTGGTGAAGTCGGTGATGCGGGAATCTCCCGGCGCCGCCGGACGTCTTTCTGTTCAGGGGAGCGCGTTGGGGTAGACGTCGTGGAGTAGGCACGGCGAACCGCGCGGCGGGGAGTGAGCGGACATGAGCGGATACGAGGACGACGAGGCGGCCGCCGGCGGCGCCGGGCGGCGCGGCCTGTGGATCGAGGAGCCGGCCCTCCGGCGCCGGATGCCGGATCCGGTGCGGGAGTCCGCGGTGCGGTCGGTGCTGATCGTGTCCCTGACCCTCATACAGGCGACGATCGCCTTCTACCTGACGCTGGCCGCCTCCTGGCTGGCCCTGCCGATGGCGCTGGGCGCGATAGCGGCGACCGTCGCGGCCACCTGGGGTGTCCTGGACGTGTGGATCACCCGGCAGGCCTGGAACCAGCGCCACGGCGTCGTCTCGGCGCCGAGCAGCACGGCGCACAGCCACCGCCGGGAGGCCCGCCGGGCCTCCCGCACCGCGCGCGCTTCGGCCCCGGCCCGGATCCGCCGCGACGACGGGCCGCTGACGGCCTTCGGCCGGCGGTAGCCCGCGCCCGGCGGGGCGGGCCACCGCCCGGGTCAGGCGGGGGTGGTGTTGCGGCGGTACATGCGGGTCGCCGTGATCTCGCCGTGGATGGTCTCCTCCTCCGGGGACTGCTGCGGCAGCCCGGGGCGCAGGTGCTCCTCCACGCTGATGTACTTCAGGCCCGCCCGCAGGTCCGCGTCGTTGCGCAGGCGGATGACCAGCGGGAACTCGGCGAGGGCCGTGGTGTCGAAGAGGCCCGTCGTGTACAGCAGCTGGACACCCAGCGCGTCGGAGACGGCCCGCTGGAGCTCCAGCAGGTAGGTGGCGTTCGCGCGGCCGATCGGATTGTCGAGGAACAGCGTCCCGGCGTGGCGGTGCCTGTCGCGGCCACGGTCGTTGCTGCGCAGCGCCGCCATCGTGCAGTACAGCGCGATCGCGGCGGTGAGCAGCTGCCCGCCGGAGAAGACGTCGCCCATCTGGCCCACGGGCACGCGTTCGGCGCGCAGCACCGCGTCCGGCTTGAGGATCTCCACGGAGATGCCCTTGGGTTCCAGTGCCGCCTGTACGCCCCGCAGCAGCAGGGACATGCCGTCGCGGCGCCCCTCGCCGAAGGTGGCGGCGCTGTTCTTCTTCAGGGCGGCGCGGGTGGCCTCGTCGATGACCTCGCCGAGACGCCCGGTGAGCGTGGCCTGGTCCGGTTCCTCGAAGCGGATCCGCAGGAACTCCTGGCCCGACCACTCCCCCAGGCCCTCCGGCAGCTGGGACAGGCGCTGCGCCGAGCGGAGCGTGGCCAGGGCGGACTCCACCAGCCCGCGCAGCCGGTCGACGATGCTGTCGCGGTTGCGTTCCAGCTGCGCCAGTTCGTCGGTGAGGACGCGCAGGCGCGGCGCGAAGGCGGCGGCCCAGGCCGCCGCGTGCTCGGGCAGGGCGGAGGCGGGCAGTTCGCGGATCTGCTGGCGCGCGGGGGTGCGCACCTGTTCGTAGCGGGTGGCGTTGGCGTGCCGGACCAGGATGTCGCTGGCCTCGCGCACGGCGGACTCGGCGGCGGAGAGGTCGGCCGCGCAGGAGCGCAGGGAGCGGCGGGCCTCGGTGGCCGACCGGCGGGCCTCGTCGAGGGTGCCCGGGTGGGGATCCGGCTCCTGCTCGTCCTCCGCGTGGGCGTGGTCGCGCAGGAGGTCGCGCAGCAGGGCGGCGGTCTCCTCGAAGCCGCCGGCGCCGTCCTCGGCGGTGCGGTGGGCCCGCAGCAGGTCCGCGTGGGCGGCGCGGGCGCTCTCCACGGCCGCGGTGTGGGCGGCGAGCTGGGCGGTGGCCGTGCGCAGGAGGGCCTGCGCGTGCTCGACGTGCTCGGGGATCAGCTCCTCGGGCAGTTCGGTGTGCGCCGCGCCCTCGGCGGGGGCGTGGCGTTCGGCCTCGCCGCGCAGCCGGCCGAGCTGCTCGCTGGCGGTGGACGCCCGGGTCTCCAGCATCTGTACGAGGGACTCGGCGCGGGCGGCCGCGGCCTGCCGGGAGGGGCCGTCGGCTCCGTCGGTGCCTTCGAGGAGCTGGGCGGCGCGGGTGCGGACCTTGTTGCTGAGGCGGTCGAGTTCGGCGAGGGCGGCGCTCTCCTCGCTCTCGGCGCGGGCCTGTTCGGCGCGCAGGTCGGCGCCGACCCCGACCTTCTCGTAGAGCCGGGAGGCCGCACGGTAGGCCTCGCGCAGGTCGGGGAGGGGGGCCTTGGGGGCGCCGTCGGCCTCGGGGAGCGGCTCGGGGGCTCCCGCGATCTCGGCGCGTTCGGCGCGCAGGGCGCGGGCGGTGCGGCGGGCGTCGTCGGCGGCCCGTTGGGCGGCACGCCGGTCCTCGTCGGCGGCGCGGGCCCGGTCCAGGCAGACCTCGGCGCGGGCCTCGGACTCGGCGGCCTCGTCGGCCAGTTCGCGCAGGCGGGCCTGCCAGCCGGAGCGTTCGCGCAGACGGAAGGCGAGGCCGGCGAGGGCGTCGGCGGTGCGGCGGGCCCGCTGGGCGGTGTCCTGCCGCTCGTCGCGCACGCGGGCGGCGTCGGCGGCGGCCTCGTCGGCCTCGGCGCGTACGGTACGGGCCTCCGCGAGCTCGGCGTCGGCCTCCTCGGCGAACGCACGGGCGGCCGCGGCCTGCTGCGCCAGCTCGGCCAGACGGCCGGGCGGGCAGCCGGTGCGCCAGGAGGCGAGGCGGGCGGCCAGTTCGCGGTCCCCGGCGAGGCGGGCGGCCAGGTCGCGGATCTCGGTGTCGCGGGCGGTGGCGCGGGTGCGCAGCGCCCGGCGCTCCTCGTCGGCGGCGTGCTCGTCGTGCATGGCCGGGTTCGGCGAGACGATGAAAATGCTGGAGAGGGCGGAATCGGCGTCGGCGGCCGGGGGGAGGGGGGCCAGCAGGGCGGCGGCCGTGCCGACGGCGACGGTGGAGCGGGGCAGCAGCGCGGCGCCGGAGAGGACCTCGCGGGCGCGGCTGTGGGTGTCGGGGTCGGTGATGACGACGCCGTCGACGAGTTCGGGGCGGGCGGCCAGGACGGCCGCGTGGTCGGCGGGGTCCACGGACTGGGCGAGGTAGCGCCAGCCGGGGAGGGCGGGGATGCCGTGCTCGCCGAGGTACTCGACGGTGGCCAGGACGTCGGGGCCGGGCGGGAGCAGTCCGCCGTCGCCGAGGGCGCCGAGGATGCGGGCGTCTTCGGCGGCGGCGGTGCGCAGCTCGAACAGCTGCCGTTCCGCGGAGGCGACCCCGTCGCTCAGCAGGGCGCGCAGGTCGTCGGCGTTGCGGTCGAGGTCCTCGGCGCTCAGCCCGCCGGTGGTGGCGTCGTCCCCGGCTCCGGCAGTGCCCGTCCGGGCCTCGCCCTGTGCGGCCAAGGTCCGGGCGGCGTGTCCGTCCCGGTCACCGGCTACGGCGGGAACCTGGCCGCGGGGCCCGGGAATGCCCGGGGTGCGGGCGGGTCCGGCGGCGCCCGGCAGGCCCAGCAGCGCGGCCAGACGCGGCGCTTCGGCGAGCGAGGCGGCGGTGCGGCGCTCGGCGTCGTAGGCCGATCCGGCGGCGTCGGCGGCGTCCGCGGCGCGGGCGGCGTGCAGCTCGGCGCGGGATTCGGCGGCAGCGGCCTCACGGGCGGCTTCGGCCGTGGCGCGGGCGGTCTCGCGGGCTTCGTCCCAGGCGGCGACGGCGGTCTTCTCCGCGTCGGCGGCGGCCAGGGCGGCGCGGGCGGGGTCGGCGTCGGGCGCCGAGTCGTCGAGCCAGCCGGCGCGGACGGCTTCGGCGGTCTCCTGCTGGACTTCGCCGAGCCGCGAGCGCAGGTGCTCGGCCTCGCTGCGGGCGCGCTGGGCCGCGGTGGCGGCGGCGGTGGCGTCGCGGTGCGCGGCCTCGCCGGTGGCCTGGAGCTCGGCGGAGCGCTCCTCCTCCTCGTTGGCCAGCCGCTCGCCGTGCTCGGCGGCGGTGTGCAGGGCCCGTACGAGGTCGGCGGCGGCCGTGGCGCGGGCGGCCAGCGCCGGGGCGGCATCCCGCTCGGCCTCGCGGATGGCGGCGGCGACCCGGGCGGAGCGGTCGGCGGCGGCCCGGTGGCGCAGGACGGTCTCGGCGGCCTGCCAGGCGGAGTGCAGCGTGCGCGCTTCGAGGAGTTCGCGGCGCTGGGCGGCGGCGGCCTTGTCGGCGACGGCCAGGGCCAGCGAGGCGTGCCGGTAGGCGAGTTCGGCGGAGACGGCGGCGCTGCGGGCCCGTGCGGACTCGGCGGCGGTGACCTCGTGGGCGGCGCCGGTGACGCGCTGGGCGAGGTCGGCGGCCCGCCCGCGCTCGTCGGTGGCGCGGGCGGACAGCCGCCGGGCGAGGGTGCGGGTGCGGCGCTCGGCGCCCGCGTGGACGTCGCGCAGCCGGGTGCGGGTCTCGGCGGCCTCCACGATCCGGGTGAGCAGGTCCACCGATCCGGCGGTGAAGTCCCGCTCGGCCATCAGCTCGGCGCGCCGGCCGAGCTTGTTGCCGAAGCCGTGGACGAGGTCGGCGAGGCCGTCCGTGTCACGGGTGTCGGTGACGGCCCGCAGCAGCAGGTCGGTGAAGTCGGAGTCCTTCTTGACGGCGAAGAGGCCGGCGGCCTCGCCCTCGTCGGCGTTCATCTCGCGCTGGTAGCGGAAGAGTTCGGGGTCGAGGCCGAGTTCGGTGAGGTGTTCGTTCCAGCGGTCGTGGATCTCCTCGAAGTACACCTCCAGGTGCGGGTAGGCCTTGCCGGCCTCGGTGAGGGCGTCGCGGAAGCCCTTCATGGTGCGGCGGCGGCCGCGGGCGCCGGAGACGCCTTCGCCGGGCGGCCGTACGGAAGTGGCCTCGGCGACCGGCAGGTTGTCCAGGCTCAGTCCGGGCCCGGGGCGGAAGGAGTACCAGGCCTCGGCGAACTTGCGCGGGTCGCTGGAGACCTGGCGGCCGCGCCACTCGCTGACCTTGCCGACGACCACGCACTCGCCGGTCCGGGTGTGCTGCCACTCCAGGGCGACGTGGCCGCAGTCGTCTGCGAGCAGGAACTTGCGCAGGACGCCGGAGCTGGCGCCGCCGAGGGTGTTGCGGTGGCCGGGGAGCATCACCGAGAAGATCAGCTTGAGCAGGACGGACTTGCCGCCGCCGTTCTCCAGGAAGAGCACGCCGGCGGGCGCGGGGCGGCGCGGCGGCCCGGTGGGCTCGTCCTCGAAGAACTCCGCCTGGGCCGGCGCCGGATGGGGCACCGGTTCCCCGACTCCGCGCAGGTCGAGCACGGTGTCGGCGTAGCGCGCGCCGGCGGGCCCGATGGAGTAGAGGCGGATCCGGGACAGCTCGTACATGGCGGCGGACTCTCGTGGTCTCTCGTAGGTCTGCGGGGTGCGGGGCGGGCGGTGGTGCGGGGTCGGGGGCCGGGGCGCAGGCGTGGAAGGGCAGGCCGGGCTCAGGCGTGGAAGGGCAGGCCGGCGTCGGCGGCGAGTTCGAGGTCGTCGCCCTCGGGCGGCGGCAGCAGGGTGGCGGAGCCGTCGCTGACGGGGACCACACCCAGTTCCAGGAGCTCGGCCATGGCCGCGCCGGCCGCCATGTCGCGGACCTGGAGCTGGTAGCGGGGGGTGGTGCGGTAGGTGCCGCCCGACTCGTCCCCGGTCCGCTGGAGGAAGCCGGATTCGGTGAGGAAGGCGGCGGCCTTGCCGACGATGCCGGTGGTGGAGCCGGCCAGACGGCGGGCGTCCTTGGTGGCGCCGGTCGCGCTGCGGCGGGCGTAGACGCGCCAGGCGGCCTCCAGGCCGGGCGCGTCGGAGGCGGGGTCGGTGTTCTCGCCGGTCTGCTCGGCGCGCTCCTCCAGGCGGCGGCAGGTCTGCCGGACGAAGGCGTCGACGCCGTTGACGGTGATGCGGCCGATGTAGCCGTCGTCGGCGAGGTCCTCCGGGCGGGGGAAGGCAAGGGCGGCGACGGCGAGGTGGGCGAGGCCGTGCAGGAAGCGGTCGGCGGATTCGGCGGCGGTACGGCGGGCGTAGTCGCCCATGCGGACGGCGAAGACGGAGTCCTCCCCGGCGGCCACGGCCATGCCGGCGCGCGGGGACACCTCCAGGACGACGAGGCCGAGGCCGGTGGCGACGGCGTCGGCGAGGCGGCCGAAGGCGGGGTCCTCGCGGTAGCGGCGCAGCAGTTCGGCGTACTCGGCGTCGCGGGCGGGCAGCAGCTTGGGCTGCAGCCCGAGCGCGACGAGCCGGGCCGCGTCCGCGGCGTCGGCGGGGGTGAGGGCGCCGCCGGAGGCGGGCGCGACGGGAGCCGGCGCCGCGTCGGGCTCGCTCCACGCGGGGTGCTCGGCGTGGTGGTCGCTCACGGGCGGATCTCCTCGACGGTGGTGTGGTCACGGGTGGTGTGGTCACGGTGTGCGGTGCTCACGCGGCGGTCCCTGCACGGCCCGTCCGCGGGTGCGGATCCCGTGCCGGCACCGCGAAGCGGGCGGCGGCGGGAAGCGGGAGCCGGGGCCGGGCGGCGGGAAGCCGGAGCCGGGGCCGGGTGGCACCCGGAAGCCGGGGCCGGGGCCCCGCCGGCGGTGTCGTGCCGGGTGCGGCTCATGCCGCCTCCGCGCGGGCTGCGGCCATGCCGGCCGCGTCGAGGAGGGCGGTGCCGACGATCAGGTCCGCGCCGCCGAACTCGGGGTCGTCGAGCTGCGTGCCGTCGTCCACCGCGAACAGCAGCCGCTCCTCACCCTGGCGGTAGGCCGTCCCGACGGCCGGGCTCGCCGCGTGGACGGCCAGCAGGGCCACCAGGTACGGCAGTTCGGGGTCACTGCGGCGGGCCTCGGCCAGCAGGCCGGACAGCCGGCGCGGGGCGTCGTGCGGAAGATCGAGGAGCCGCATCGCGGCGGCGAGCTGCTCCTCGCTGAAGCGGCTGTCGTCCGGGGTGGCGATGAGGTCCGGTTCCGGCATCTGCGCCCCGAGGTGCTCCCGCTCCACGGGCGGGGTGAGCAGGATGTCGACCAGGTCGCCCACCCGTACCGACACCGGCGTGCGCAGTCCCGCCCCGGAGGCGAAGAACGCGTCCGTGACCCGGATCGCCCCTTCGAGCGGCAGCGGCAGCAGCGGGGCCACCAGCTGGCCGTACAGGTCGATGCCAGTGCGCGTCGCGGGGGCGGCGAAGGCCTGGCGGTCCTGCTCGGCGCGGAAGAGCGGTCCGGCGTCCAGGAGCCTGGACTGGAGCTGGGTGTGGCGCCGGATGCAGTCCTTGACGATGTCCACCAGCTCGGCGGCGCGCCGCTTGTTCTCCGGCTCCTCCGCCTCGTCCCGTGCCTTGCGGATGTTGGTGAGGATCGCGTTCTCGTGGCGGTAGCGGTCGGCGACGTGGTCGAGCGCTTCGGCGATCATGTCCGGGACGGCGACCAGCCAGTCCACGGCGCGTACGTTGCGCCGGGTGGCGTCCAGCGTGCGGCGCAGCGTCTCGGCGTACTGCACGGTGCGGTAGCGGGCCTGTTCGGCGGCGAGCTGGGCGTCGGCGAGACGGCCTCGGCTGATGAGGACCTCCAGCTTCACCTCGGCGGCGATCTGGGCGCTGGTGACGTCCGTGTCGAGGGCGCCGACCAGCACGTTCACCGCTTCGTCGGTGGTGCGCAGGTAGACCGCGCCGCCGTAGCCCGGCACCTCTTCGATCAGCTTGAAGTCGTAGTCGCGGCGGATGTAGACGCCGTCCGGCCCGAAGGTGCCGTACCGCGCGCGGAAGCCGCGGTCCACGCTGCCGACGTTGATCAGGTTCTCCAGCACCCAGCGGGCCACCCGCTCGTGCTCGGCCGCCGGCCGGCCCGGGGCCTGGGCGGCGACACGGGGCAGCAGCCTGGCCACTATCTGCTCGTGGTCGGCGCCGGTGTCGAAGTCCATGTTCAGCGTGACCAGGTCGATCGCGGCCAGCGCTACCTCCGCCATCGCGTAGACCCCGTACTCGCCGGCCAGATTGGCCTTGCGCACGTCGAGGTCGTGGAGCGGGGCGGTGCAGGCGAGGGCGCGCAGCCGCCGGGCCAGGCCCTCGTCGGCGGCCGGGCCCGGCGCCGGGGACGGAAGGGTCTTCGCCGGGGCGGGGAGAGTCACGGGCAAAGACTAGGCGCTGACCCCGACAACATCCCAAACGGCATGGTTCGGCCGGATCGTCCCCGGCCGCCAGGACCGGATCGTCCCCGGCCGCCGCGGCCGGATCGTCCCCGGCCATCGGGGGGCGGGGGCGTGCGCTGTTCTACGCTCACCGCATGGCTTCCATGATCACACCCTCCGAGGCGGCGATCGACCTCAACGCCGACCTCGGCGAGGGATTCGGGCGATGGACGCTCACCGACGACGAGGCGCTGCTCTGCGTCGTCACGAGCGCCAACGTCGCCTGCGGCTTCCACGCCGGGGACCCGTCCACCATGCGCCGGGTCTGCGAGCTGGCGGCCGCGCGGGGGGTGCGGATCGGCGCGCAGGTGTCCTACCGCGACCTGGCGGGCTTCGGCCGCCGGTCGATGGACGTGCCGGCCGCCGAGCTGGCGGACGAGGTGGCCTACCAGATCGGGGCCCTGGAGGTGTTCGCCCGCGCGGCGGGCTCCCGGGTGTCGTACGTGAAGCCGCACGGCGCGCTCTACAACCGCACGGTGCACGACGCCGACCAGGCCGGCGCGGTCGTCGCCGGGATCCTGACGGCCGGGGGCTCCCTGCCCGTGCTCGGGCTGCCCGGCTCGCTGCTGCTCTCGGCGGCGGCCGGGGCTGGGCTGACCGCCGTCCCGGAGGCCTTCGCGGACCGCGCCTACACGCCCGGCGGCAGGCTGGTGCCGCGCGGCGAGCCCGGGGCGGTGGTGCACGACCCGGAGGCGGTGGTGGCGCGGGCGGTGCGGATGGCCGCCGAGGGTGCGGTGACGGCGGCGGACGGCTCCCGGGTCGCGGTGGCCGCGCGCTCGCTGTGCCTGCACGGCGACACGCCGGGGGCCGCGGATCTCGCCCGTCGCGTCCGCGCGGCGCTGGGCGCGGCCGGCGTCCGCGTGGAGGCCTTCGCGTGAGGACCCTCGCGGTCGGGACGCAGGCCCTGCTGATCGAGCTGGAGTCGGCCGCGGAGGTGGCGGCGCTCCACGCCGAGCTGCTGCGGCGCCGGGACGCGGGCGAGCTGGGAGCCGTACGGGACATCGTGCCGGCGGCGCGGACGGTGCTGCTGGACGGCGTACGGGATCCGGCCGCGCTGGGCGACCGGATCGCGCGCTGGGAGGTGGCGCCGCTCGCCCGGTCGCAGGGTCCGCTGGTCACCGTTGCGGTCCGCTACGACGGGCCGGACCTGGTGGATGTCGCGCGTCTGTGGGGGGTGGACCCGGGAGCCGTACCGGGCATCGTCGGCGGCACGGTCTTCCGGGTGGCCTTCTGCGGCTTCGCCCCCGGCTTCGGCTACCTGACGGGGCTCGCCGAGCGTTTCCACCCGCCCCGCCGGGCCACGCCCCGTACGGCGGTGCCGGCCGGCTCGCTGGCCCTGGCCGGCGAGTACGCGGGGGTGTACCCGCGCTCCTCCCCCGGCGGCTGGCAGTTGATCGGGTCGACGGACGCGGTGCTGTGGGACCCGGAGCGGGAACCGGCGGCGCTGTTCGCCCCGGGCGTGCGGGTGCGGTTCACGGAGGCGGCCGGATGAGCGGCCTGCTGGTGGTGCGGCCGGGTGCGCTGACCACGGTCCAGGACGGCGGCCGGGCGGGGTACGCGCACCTGGGGGTCCCGCGCTCGGGGGCCCTGGACACGGCGGCGTACGCGCTGGCGAACCGGCTGCTCGGCAATGCCCCGGGCGCGGCGGCGCTGGAGACGACCGTGGACGGGGTCGGCCTCCTGGCCCTCGCCGCGACCACGGTGGCGGTCACGGGCGCGCCCTGTGCGGTACGGGTGTCCGGCCGGCCGGTGGCCTGGGGGGCGCCGGTCCGGCTGCCGGCCGGTGCGGAGCTGGAGGTGGGCCGGGCGGAGTGGGGGTTGCGCAGCTACGTCGCGGTCAGGGGCGGCCTGGCCGTCCCGCCGGTCCTGGGCAGTCGCTCGACGGACCTGCTGTCGGGCCTGGGGCCCCCTGCCCTGTCGGCCGGGATGCCGCTGCCGGTGGGCCCGCCGGGTCCGGACCGCTTGCCGGCCGGGAACCTCTGCCCGCTGCCCGGGGCGCCGGAGGAACTGCGGCTCCCGCTGCGGCCGGGCCCGCGGGCGGACTGGTTCACGGAGGCCTCCCTGGTGGGGCTGTGGCGCTCGGTGTTCCGGGTCTCGGCGGCGTCCAACCGGATCGGCCTGCGCACGGAGGCGGGAGCCCCGCTGGCCCGCGCCCGGGAGGGCGAGCTGCCGAGCGAGGGCATGGTGCTGGGCGCGGTCCAGGTGCCCCCGGACGGCCTGCCGGTGGTCTTCCTCGCCGACCACCCGGTCACGGGCGGCTACCCGGTGGTCGGGGTGGTCCCGGTGGGACCGGCACTGGACGCGGCGGCGCAGGCCCGGCCGGGGACCCCGGTGCGCTTCATCCGCGCCGGCTGACCCCCGCCCGGCGCCCGCGAGCGGCGGGGCGTGAGGGCCGGGGCCGGCGGGCGCCCGCGGCGAGGGCGGCGACGACGAGGTGCTGGAAGGGCTCGACGGCCCGGAAGTACAAGCCTCCGGCCGGCCGGAGGGACCGTACGGCGGTCGTGCACACGCCCTCGGTCCGGCCCCCGGTCGGGCCCTCGGTCCCGTACCCGCCGTACCCGCCGTACCCGCCGTACCCGCCGCAGCGGCGATCGGCCGCACCGTGAACGAGACGCGGAAACCCAGGTGCCTGTCGTCGTCCCCGCAGAGGACTTCGTCTCCCAGACGGCCAGGATCCGCAGCGGCCTCATCTACCGGCTACACCGCGGACTCCGGCGTGATCCGGCTCCGCACGGCCGACTGTACGTCTTCCTCCTCGGCGGGATCCGCGGCGAGGCGGCGCAGCCGGGGCGCCACCCGGGCGTCGGCCGTCTCCGCGTGCCGGGCGGCCACCTCGCGGGTGGTCTCCTCGCAGTCCCACAGGCATTCGACGGCGAATCCGGCCGCGAAGCGGGGGTCGGTTTCGGCCAGGGCGCGTGCGGCGCGGCCGCGCAGGTGCGAGGAGGCGGTCTCCCGGTAGATGTGCCGCAGCACGGGGGCGGCGCAGTTGATCGCGAGGCGGCCGGCTCCGTCCACGAGGGCGTACAGCCGCGGGGTGTCGGGACCGTCGCCGCGGACCGTGGAGCGCAGGGCCGCCAGGACCAGGCTCGCGTCCTCGGCTCCGCCGCGGGTGGCCAGGGTGGCCGCGGCGGCCGCGCCCAGGGCGTCGGGACGCAGGACCCAGCGGCGGGCGCGTTCGACGGCGGCGGGGCCGCACATGCGCTCGTAGGCGGCGATGGCGGGCTCGTCGGCGGCGGCTTCGATGAGGTCCAGCACGGCCGGGTTGTCCGGTTCGGCGAGGACCAGGTGGTGCAGGGCGGTGGCGCGGGCGGCCTCGCCGGATGCACCGGCGGCGGCCGCGAGGATGGCGGACCGGTCCTCGGCCCCGGCCACGGCGGCCAGGCAGCGCGCGGCGGGGACGTGCAGCGGCGTGCCGCGGCGCAGTCCGTCGGCAGCCCAGTCGAAGACGGCCTGGACCCCCCAGTCGGGCCGGGGCCCGCTGGGCGTCAGCTGGCGCTGCCAGCGGTCGAAGGAGCCCTGTTGGCGGGCGGCGCGCAGGCGCTCGCCGTGCTGGGGGGACTCCTCCCACAGGCACCAGGGCCGGGGCTCGTAGGCGTCGCGGACGGCGGCGGCCAGCTCGGCCTCGCCCTGCGCCGAGACGGGGAAGCGGGCGATGACGGAGCCGGCCAGGGACCGCAGCCCCTCGTCGTCGTCGCGCAGGGCGAGCTCGTCGAGCGCCCAGGCCCAGTTGGCTCCGGAGGCGGCGTACCTGCGCAGCAGCATCAGGGCGTCGTCGCGGCCGTAGGAGGCCAGGTGGCCGAGGACGGACAGGGCGAGGCCGGTGCGGTGGTCCTCCTCGTCGACGAGGTCGTCGGCGCTGAAGAGGTGGGCCTCGATCTCGCCGAGGGGACCGTCGAGGTCCAGGTAGAGCCGGGCGTAGTACAGGGAGCGGTTCTCGACCTGCCAGTCCTGGCGCGGGTCCCGGAGCACGCACTGGTCGAGGGCCCGCAGGGCCTGCGTCCTGGGTGCCGCGAGGGCGTGCAGCGTGCCGTCGCCGCGGCCCCGCTGGAGCATGCCGAGCAGGGTGCCGCTTGGCGCTATGACTGGTTCGAACATGGGAAAGGCCTCAAATCAAGCTGGGGACGCAACCGGGAATCGGGATTCACAGGGCCGCGTAACAGCATGTGAGGACGTCCGCCGTCATGTTCCGCTCGATGTAGACCATTGACTTCTCACTCTCGTCGGTGCTTCGTGGGCCGGGTGGCCGGGCCGGGCCGGACACCCGTCGTGTCCTGCCCGTCCTGCCCGTCCGCCGTGCTCGCGAATCGAATCCGTCGCCATGATGACCCAGCCGGTTTGTGCACCGCGACCACATTTACGGGGGCCGTGACCAACCTGTGAGTTCGGGGCGCCGTCCGGCGCGGCCGGATCCCCGGCAAAAGCGGACTACTCGGCTCCGAAGAGTTCCAGCAGGTCGGCCTTGGCGAACATGCGCGCCGTGTCCACGGCGGAGGGCGTACCGGCCGTCGGATCGGCCCCGCCGGCGAGCAGCGCGCGGATGACGTCCCCCTCGCCCTTGAAGACGGCGCCCGCGAGCGGGGTCTGGCCGCGGTCGTTGGCGCGGTCGGCTTCGGCGCCGCGGGCCAGCAGGGCGGAGACGGCGTCGGCGTGGCCGTGGTAGGCGGCGAGCATGACGAGGGTGTCGCCGCGGTCGTTGGTGAGGTTGGCCGGGACGCCGGCGTCGAGGTACGCGGCGAGCGTCTCGGTCTCGCCCTGGCGGGCGAGGTCGAAGATCTTGGTGGCCAGTTCGATGACGTCCTCGTCGGGGCCGTTTTGGGAACCGGAGCCGCCTTCGGTGTGCTCGCTCATCGTTCGTACCGCCTTTCGCTGGCTGCTGGCAGGACCCGTCCCGGCGGCCCGCCCCCGGCCGGGCGGGCAGGGCGACGGACGGCACTGCGTCCGTACGGGTGAATCGACAGGGTAGCGCCCCGACCTGCACATGTCCGGGCGCGGCCGAGGCAATGATCCCCCTTGCCCCCCATCACGCCGGGCGCGCCAGCCGGAGTGCGCCGGTCCAGTGAAAAACTCCTGGATTCACCCGTATGCACCTTTTGTCGCATTGATACTTCCTGTGAGCCTGGAAGTACTGATGGTGACTGTCCCCACCCACCAGGAGAGATTCCCATGGTCCTGTCCATCTCAGGCGTCGTCCTCCTCGGCATCATCTGCTTCCTGTTCTTCAAGAAGGACGGGATGAAGCTGAGCCACGCGTTCGTCTGTTCGCTCTTCGGCTTCTTCCTCGCCGGCTCCGCCATCGCCCCGAGCATCACAGCGAGCACCGCGAGCCTCGCGAGCCTCCTCGGCGGGATCAAGCTCTAGCCGGCCGAGACACGGCCGCAGCCGGCTGCACCCCACGCACCCGAAGCACCCGAACCTCCACAACTCCAGGAGACGCCCGTGGCCCGGCGCCCACTCCCCCGCATCCTCAGCAGCGGCACCGCGTCGCTGGCCCGGGGCCGCGACTTCGCTCGCACGGCCGCCGACAGCGCCACGGACGTCCTCCATCCGCTCCTCACCATCGGGCGCGGCCTGCGCATCCTGGCCTCGGCCGGGCGGCGCAGATGGTCCGACACCCCCAAGGACAAGCGTGGTCCCGCGCTGTTCCTGGGGGCCGCCGGCGTCCTCGTGCTCGTCCTCGTCCCCTACGGCCCGCTCGTCACTTTGATCACGGTCATGGCGGCAGCGGCCTGGCAGGGGCGCGACCGCACACCGGCGAAGACCGGACCCGGCGACGCCGAGGCCGAACGGCTCGGCTCCCTCTACGAAGCCCTCGTGCCGTACTTCTCCCTCCCGGAGGACCCGAACCCCCTCTTCGCCCACGGCGGGAACTGGGACCGGGCCTTCAGCGGTTACGAGTTCGACGGGGCGGGCCGCGTCACCCGGCTCCACATCCGCTACCCGGCCTACTTCACGGACGGCGAGGCCACCTCGCGGGCCCGGATCGAGGCGCTGCTCCACGCCAAGTCCGGGCGCGGACGGGAGTACCTCTTCGACTGGGACGAGGAGGGCAACCAGCTCGACCTCAGTGTGCTGGCGGCGCTGCCGACGGGCATCGCCGCCCAGCCCTTCGTCACTTCCCCCGGCGAGACCGTCCTCGGCTTCACCGACGCCCGCGGCGTCGCACGCACCCTGCCCGTCCTGGAGGGCGACGAGCCCCGGGACGTCCCGCCGGTGATCTGGCGCACCGGACCGCGCTCCACCGAACCCCACCTGCTGGCCGTCGGCCAGCCCGGCAGCGGCACCTCCACCCTGCTGCGCTCCGTCGCTCTCCAGGCGCTGCGCCACGGGGGCGAGGTCATGGTCGTCGAGGGCGGCGGCAGCGGCGAGTACTCCTGTCTGACCGGCCGCACCGGCGTCCTGGCCGTGGAATGCGGCCCGGCCGGCGCGCAGGCCACACTGGAGTGGGCCGCGCAGGAGACCGAGCGGCGCCTGGTCGCCGCGCACCGGGCCCGCGAAGCGGGGCTCCCCGCACCAAAGGACACGCGGCGCCCCCTGTGGATCCTGCTGGACCGGCCGAGCGTGCTGGCCCACCTCGCGGCCGCCGAGGGCGCACCCGATCCGCTCGGCCGGCTACAGGTGCCGCTGCGCCACGGCCGGGCCGCGCACATCACGGTGGTGGTCGCCGAGCAGTTCGACCATCTGGAGCTGTTGCACGACGCCGTCTGGCAGCACACCCGGGCCCGCGTCGTCCTCGGGGCCGCCGCGGTCCAGCAGGTCTGCGACGTCCTGGGCGCGGCGCCGCACACCACCGCGCCCTCACAGGTGCCGCCGGGCCGCGGGTACGCCCGGCTCGGCTCGGGTCCCGTCCACCGGCTCCAGGTGCCCGCCACCCCGGACCCGTACGACGACGCCGCACACCCGGCGTACCGCCAGGCCGTGCTGGGGCTGCTGCCCGAGCGGCAGCAGCCCGCCGGCGGGAAGGACCGCCCCGCCCTGGCCAAAGCGCACCACGGCCCCCCGGCCCAGGCCCAGGGCCCGGACGCCGACGCGTCGGAGGTCCCCGAGGTCCCGGCCGACGCCCCCTGACCCGGCGCCCCCTGATCCGGCGGGACCGGCGCCCGCCCGCGACTCCGCGTCACACCGCGTCCGGCCGGGCGGGCGCCGGCGACACTCACCCGGTGCCGGCCGGTGCCGGTCTCACGCCACGAAGGTGCGCGGCGGCTCCGCCCCGCTGCCGCCCGCCCCCGTGCCGACCAGCGCGGCGGCCGCGGCCAGCCGGGAGGCGGCCTCCTCGGCCACCGGCCCGCCGACGGTGAACGGCAGCCGGACGTACCCCTCGAAGGCCCCGTCGACGCCGAACCGGGGCCCCGAGGGGACCCGTACGCCGACCCGCTCCCCCACCTCGGCCAGCCGCGAGCCCGAGAGTCCGCCCGCCCGGGCCCACAGGGTCAGCCCGCCCCGGGGCACCTCGAACTCCCAGTCGGGAAGCTGCCGGCGCACCGCCGCGACCAGTGCGTCCCGGTTGTCCCGGGCCTGCTCCCGGCGGATCCCGACGGCTTCCTGCCAGCCTCCGGTCCGCATCAGCCAGTTGACCGCCAGCTGTTCCAGCACCGGCGTGCCCAGGTCCGCGTAGGCGCGGGCGGCGACCAGGCTGCGGATCACGTCGGGGGCCGCGCGGACCCAGCCGATGCGCATGCCGGCCCAGAACGCCTTGCTGGCGGAGCCCACGGTGACCACGGTGCTCCCGGCCGGGTCGAAGGAGCAGACCGGTCGGGGCATCGCCGGATCCGGGTCCAGCTGGAGTTCCAGCATGGTCTCGTCCACGACCAGGACCGTGCCCGCCGACCGGGCGGCCTCCACCATGGCCCGGCGCTGCTCCTGCGAGGCCAGCGCGCCGGTCGGGTTGTGGAAGTCGGCGACGACATAGGCGAGGCGGGGGGCGGAGTCGCGCAGCACCTGCCGCCAGACGTCCATGTCCCACCCGGTCAGCCCCTGCGCCATCGCGACGGGTACCAGACGCACCCCGGCCGCGCGCATGAGCTGGAGGATGTTCGCGTAGGAGGGGGACTCCACGGCGATCCGCTCCCCGCGCCCGGCGAAGAGGCTGCAGATCGCGTCGATCGCGCCCATCGCGCCGGTGGTGACCATGATCTGCTCGGGCATGGTCGGGATGCCCTGTTCGGTGTAGCGGTCGGCGAGCATCCGGCGCAGCGCGGGCAGGCCGGCGGGATAGTCGCCGTGGGTGTGCGCGTAGGGGGGCAGTTCCTCCAGGGCGCCTTGTACGGCCTTGGTGAGCCAGGGCTCGGGGGCCGGCAGGGCGGCGCAGCCCAGGTCGATCATCGAGCCGAGGGATTCCGGCGGCAGGGGCTCCAGGCCCCGGGCGGGCAGCGGGTTCCCGGCCGGTACCGAGGTCCAGCTGCCGGCGCCGCGGCGGGACTCCAGGAACCCCTCACCGCGCAGGGCCTCGTAGGCGGCGGCCACGGTGGTGCGGCTCAGGGAGAGGGCGACGGCCAGTTCCCGCTCGGCGGGGAGCCGGGCGGCGACCGGTACGCGGCCTTCGAGGACGAGGAGGCGGATCCCGTCGGCGAGGGTGCGGTACGCGGGCGGCTTGCGGGAGCCGCCCGGGATGGGGGCCCGGTCCTGCTGGGAGGCGATGAGGCGGGCGAGCTGAGCGGCACCGACCGCCGAGGTCCATTCGGCCATTGCGTCCGGTCCACCTTCGTCGGATTGGCCCGGCCGGAGCGGCCCGGCACCTGGATTGGATCGAAGTCTGCGCACCCAGGGTGTCACGGGCCGGGCCACCCGCACCAGGCCGGGCCGTCGCCCCCCACCTCCGCGCCTTCCGGTCTTGCCCGCCGCCGCCCGTCCCCCGTCCACCCGCCCGACCGCCGCGTCCGCCGCGGGCGGGGGATACTGCCGCTGTGACGCACGTACGCCTTCGCCACCCCTATCTGGACCACCCGGCTCCGATCCCCTTCGCGCACCGGGGAGGGGCCGCGGACGGGCTGGAGAACACCGCCGCCGCCTTCCGCCGGGCCGCCGGGACGGGCTACCGGTACTTCGAGACCGATGTGCACGCCACGGCCGACGGCAGGCTCGTGGCCTTCCACGACTCCACGCTCGACCGGATCACCGACGGGCGGGGCCGGATCTCCGAGCTGCCCTGGGAGCGGGTCCGCGAGGCCCGGGTGGGCGGCACCGAGCCGCTGGCGCTGTTCGAGGACCTGCTGGAGGAGTTCCCCGACGCCCGCTGGAACATCGACGTGAAGGCCGAGTCGGCGCTGCACCCGCTGATCGACCTGGTCGCGCGGACCCGCGTCTGGGACCGGGTCTGCGTGGGTTCCTTCTCCGAGGGCCGGGTGGCCCGGGCCCAGAGGATCGCCGGGCCCAGGCTGGCGACCTCGTACGGCGTGCGCGGGGTGGTGGGCCTGCGGCTGCGTTCCTACGCGATCCCCGCCGCGCTGCGCGTGGGGGCGGTGGCGGCGCAGGTCCCGGAGACCCAGGCGGGCATCCGCGTCGTCGACCGGCGCTTCGTGCGGACCGCCCACGCCCGGGGCCTCCAGGTGCACGTCTGGACCGTGAACGAACCGGAACGCATGGAGGCTCTCCTCGACCTGGGCGTCGATGGCATCATGACCGACCGGATCGACATCTTGCGCACGGTGCTGGACCGGCGCGGGGCCTGGGCCTGACGCGGCCGCTGGTTCCGCCGCGGGCGCCGGGGGCCGCGCGGTACGGGGACCAGCGAGGGGGCACCGATGAGTGTGCGGACGGCGGACGAAGCGGAACCGGGGGCCGGGGACGGCAGACCGGCGCCCGGGGCGGCCGTGGCCGCGGCCGCCCGCAAGCGCGAGCAGCGGGGCTGGTACTTCTACGACTTCGCCGTCTCGGTGTACTCCGCGAGCGTCCTCACGGTGTTCCTCGGCCCCTACCTGACGTCCGTGGCCAAGGCCGCCGCCGATGCCGAGGGTTTCGTCCACCCGCTGGGCGTCCCCGTGCGGGCCGGCTCCTTCTTCGCCTACTCGGTCTCGGCCTCGGTGATCCTCGCCGTGCTGATCATGCCGCTGGCCGGGGCGCTCGCCGACCGGACCGGCCGCAAGAAGCCGCTGCTCGCGGTGGCCGCGTACACCGGCGCCGCGGCGACCGCCGGGATGTTCTTCCTGGAGGGTGAGCGCTACCTGCTGGGCGGGCTCCTGCTGATCGTGGCCAACGCCTCGCTGTCGGTCTCGATGGTGGTCTACAACGCCTACCTGCCGCAGATCTCCACGCCGGACGAGCGCGACACCGTCTCCTCCCGGGGCTGGGCCTTCGGCTACACCGCGGGTTCGCTGATGCTCGTGCTGAACCTGGTCCTCTACCTGGGCCACGACTCCTTCGGCCTGACCGAGGGCGAGGCGGTCCGGATCTGCCTGGCATCGGCGGGCGTGTGGTGGGGGGCCTTCGCGCTGGTGCCGCTGCGCCGGCTGCGCGACCGGACGGCGGCCCGGGCGCCGCAGGCGGGTCCGGCCGTGAGCGGCTGGAAGCAGCTCGTCGCCACGCTGAAGGACATGCGGCGCTACCCGCTGACCCTGTCGTTCCTGCTGGCCTACCTGATCTACAACGACGGGGTGCAGACGGTGATCTCCCAGGCCTCCGTCTACGGCTCGCAGGAGTTGGAGCTGGAGCAGTCCACGCTGATCGGGGCCGTGCTGCTGGTGCAGGTCCTGGCCGTGGCGGGCGCGCTGGGGATGGGGCGGCTGGCCCGCGCCTACGGCGCCAAGCGGACGATCCTCGGCTCGCTGGCGGCCTGGGGGGTGACGCTGGCGGCCGGCTACTTCCTGCCGGCCCGGACCCCGGCGTGGTTCTTCGCGCTGGCCGCGATGATCGGACTGGTGCTGGGCGGGAGCCAGGCGCTGTCACGCTCGCTGTTCTCCCACCTGGTGCCGGCGGGCAAGGAGGCCGAGTACTTCTCCGCGTACGAGATGAGCGACCGCGGGCTGAGCTGGGTCGGACCCCTGGTCTTCGGCCTGACGTACCAGGTCACGGGCAGCTACCGGGACGCCATCATCTCGCTGGTGGTCTTCTTCGCACTGGGATTCGTGCTGCTGGCCAGAGTGCCGGTGCGGCGCGCGGTGGAGGCCGCAGGCAATCCTGTACCCGAGCGGATCTGACACGGGTCCGCAGGCGCGCGCGGCTCGCATCCACGAACGAATTCCGAACGAATTTAGACGTTGAAGCAAAGGGCCGGTAGTGTACGCCTTTGGCCTGCCAGCCGGACCGTTACTGCGCGTTCCAAAAGCGCAGACGTTGGGTGACATCTGCTGCCAGATGTGACAAAACGGGCACCGGTGGGTACAACAAGGGGCGGCACGACGGGCGACGCACGACCCGGAGCGGGAATCTATACCGCCGACCGGACGTTGACCGGATGACGACGACAGCGACACCTGTCCTGTGGGCGACAAGCCCGGGAGGCACGATTCATGAGTGAGCGAGCTCTCCGCGGTACGCGCCTCGTGGTGACCAGCTACGAGACGGACCGCGGCATCGATCTGGCCCCGCGCCAGGCGGTGGAGTACGCATGCCAGAACGGACATCGATTTGAGATGCCGTTCTCGGTTGAGGCAGACATTCCGCCGGAGTGGGAGTGCAAGGCGTGCGGCGCCATGGCACTCCTGGTGGACGGGGACGGGCCCGAAGAGAAGAAGGGCAAGCCTGCGCGAACGCACTGGGACATGCTCATGGAGCGACGCACCCGCGAGGAGCTGGAGGAAGTGCTGGCCGAAAGGCTCGCGGTCCTCCGTTCCGGCGCCATGAACATTGCCGTGCATCCGCGGGACAGCCGCAAGTCCGCCTGACACCCGGACGCAGATACAAGCCGAGGGGCCCCGCCACAGTGTGGCGGGGCCCCTCGGCTTTGGTACGCAGACGTGTCGCGGCTTCGGGACGCAGGCGTGTCGCGTCCGCCCGGCTCAGCCGGACGGACGCGGTCCCGGTTACGGGGTGAGCGGGGGGCGGTACGCCGCGTCCGGCCCGGGGTGCTGCCCCGGCCCGTCCCCGCGGATGACCTCGCCCTGCACGACCTTGCCGTCGGGCTGATGGATACGGGCCTGCCGCAGGACGCCCCCGAAGGAGCCCGCGGGGGCCGAGGCCATCTTCCGGTCCAGCGAGCGGGCGGCCCGGCGGCCGATCCACGCCCGGACGGGCGGGAGCAGGCACAGCAGCCCCGCGACGTCCGAGAGCAGCCCCGGCACGATCAGGAGCAGGCCCGCCAGCATGGTGAGCCCGTTGCCCCGGCCGGGCTCCTGCGGCGTGGGCTGCCGGCCCTGCTGGGCCTGCTGGAAGGTGTCCGCGAGGTTCTTGAAGGCGCGCCGCCCGGCCCGCTTGACGACCACCACGCCCAGGACCATCCCGCCCGCCAGCAACGCGGCGACGGTGAGCCCGCCGGCCGCTCCGGCGACCAGGCTGAGCAGCCAGATCTCCAGGATCAGCCAGGCGGCGACTGCCAGGGGAAGGATCGTACGGGCGGGTGAGCGCCGCCGGGGGGCCGTCTGGGTGGGAGCGCCGGTCGTCATACCCCCAGTGTGCCCGGCCCGGTGTAAAAGCAGCCTCAGCCGGAGGTACCGGACATCCCCTCGGGTGTCCGGGCGGTCAGGCCCGGCCGGAGTCCCGGGGCGCGTCGTCGCCCCGGCCCGGCAGCAACTTGGCCGCCTGGGCCTTCAGGCCCCACTGGGTGACCCGCCACAGGGCCTCCACCACGATGTCCTTGCTCATCTTGCTGTCGCCGAACTCACGCTCGACGAACGTGATCGGCACCTCCACCACGCGGAAGCCCTTCTGCACGGCCCTGCGCGCCAGGTCGACCTGGAAGCAGTAGCCCGCCGAGGCCACCTCGTCCAGGCCGAGCCCCTCCAGGGTCTCGCGGCGAAAGGCCCGGTAGCCGCCCGTCACGTCGCGGATCGGGACGTCCAGCATCAGCCGGGAGTACGTCGAACCGCCGCGCGAGAGGATCTCCCGGCTCTTGGGCCAGTTCACGACGCGGCCGCCCGGCACCCAGCGGGACCCCAGGACCAGGTCGGCGCCGGCCAGCGCGGTCAGCAGGCGGGGCAGCTCCTCCGGCTGGTGGGAGCCGTCGGCGTCCATCTCGACGATCACGCCGTAGCCCGCCTCCAGGGCCCACACGAAACCCGCCAGGTAGGCGGCGCCGAGCCCCTCCTTGCCCTTGCGGTGCAGGACGTGCACGTGGTCGTCACCGGCCGCCAGCTCGTCGGCGAGCTTGCCCGTCCCGTCGGGGCTGTTGTCGTCGGCGACGAGGACGTGGGCGTCCGGGACCGCCGCGCGGACCCGCCCGACGATCAGCCCGATGTTCTCCGCCTCGTTGTAGGTCGGAATGATCACCAAGGCCGTACCGAGCGGGCCGTAGGTCCGCTGTCCGCCGTCGCTCACTGAGTCCCCTTTTGTGCTCTTGCACGTCCTGTACGTCTGGTCGCAGGACATGACTTTAGAACAGTGCTCGGGGCCAGCGGTCCTTCGGGCCGGTCGGACTCCCGCTGGCTGCGGGTCGCCGTGACCGTTGTCTACTGGACCGCCGGGCCCCGAACCGGGGCCACCCTCCCCCGGCTCCCGCCGGGAACGCGCCCCCACCGGCGAAACCTTCCCCCGCCCCCGAGGCGCGGGCGCGCTGAGCGGACGGATCCGTCCGGCACGGACGTCCTGTGGTGGACCCGGCCGAACCTATCCGGGTCCGGGCGCCCGCACCGAACCGAGGCCCGCCGGATCACCCCTGTGGGCGTACGAATACCTCCCGCCCGCCGACGACGGTGGACAGGCACACCGGAAGGGCCGCACCGGGGCTCAGGTCGGGCAGCCCCGGGGTCCCGGAGCGGGGGTCGGTGGACCAGCGGGCGACCCGGTCGTCGGGGGCCTGGACGACCAGCTCGGCGGTCTCCCAGACCGCGTAGTCGGCCGGAGCGCCGGGCACCAGGACGCCCGCGTCGTCGCGGCCCAGCGCCCGCCAGCCGCCCCGGGTGTGAGCGGTGAAGGCGGCGCGTACGGAGATCCGGTGCTCGGGGGTCCGGTGGAAGGCGGCCGCCCGGACGGTACCCCAGGGGTCGAGCGGCGTGACGGGCGCGTCCGAGCCGAAGGCCAGCGGAACACCGGCCTTGAGCATGGCCGCGTACGGATTGAGGGTGCGTGCCCGCTCCGCGCCGAGCCGGTCGGCGTACATGCCGTCCTCGCCTCCCCAGGCCGCGTCGAAGGCGGGCTGCACGGAGGCGGTGAGGCCGAGCTCGGCGAAGGCGGCGATCGTGGCGGGCGTCATCATCTCGGCGTGCTCCACGCGGTGCCGGGCCGCGCGCACCCGCGCCAGGCCGACCTTCTCCGCGGCCGCGCGGACGCCCTCCACGACGGCGGTGAGGGCCGCGTCGCCGATGGCGTGGAAGCCGGCCTGGAGGCCCGCCTCGGTGCAGGCGGCGACGTGCCCGGCGACGTCCCCCGCGTCCAGATACCCCGTGCCGGTGTGCGCGGCGTCGGCGTACGGGGCGTGCAGGCAGGCGGTGTGCGAGCCGAGCGCGCCGTCGACGAAGAGGTCGCCCGCCGCGCCCACGGCCCCGAGCGCCGCCGCCTGGCCGAGGTCCCGGTCGGCCCAGTACCCGAAGACGCGGGGCCCCGGCCGCTCGGCGGCCAGCGCCAGCAACGCGGTGAAGTCCTCGGCGGAGGAGATGGCCGGCCCGCCGCACTCGTGGACGGACCCGATGCCGAGCGAGGCCGCCCGGTCCAGGGCGGCCCGCTGGGCCTCGGCGCGCTGGGCCGGGGTCACGGCCGCCAGGGCGGCGGCGCGCACGGCGTGGTGGGCGTCGCGGGTCAGCGGCTCGTCGCCGTCGGCGCCCACGCCCGGGACCAGGTCCAGCAGGGCGGTGGTGACGACGGCCGAATGCACGTCGATCCGGCTGAGGTAGAGCGGACGGCCGCCCGCTGCCTCGTCGAGCTCGGCGCGGCGCGGCGCCCGGCGTTCGGGCCAGCGGGAGGCGTCCCAGCCGTGGCCGAGGAGTACCCGGTCGCCGGGCCGGCCGGCGGCGTGGGCGCGTACCAGGTCCAGGGCCGCAGAGAGGGAGGGCGCCGCGGAGAGGTCCAGGCCGGTGAGGGCGAGGCCGGCGGAGGTGGTGTGGACGTGCGCGTCGGTGAAGGCGGGGGTGACGAGCGCCCCGCCGAGGTCGACGACCTCGTCCACGCCCGGCGCGAAGGCGTCGGCGGCGCCCTCGGAGCCGACCCACGCGATGTGTCCGCGCTCCACCACCATGGCGGTGGCGAAGGGATCGGCGGGGCTGTGTACCTCGCCCCCGCGCAGCAGGACGGTCCTTGTCGGTGCTCCGGCGGCGTCGGCGGAGTGGGCGGTGCGGTCAGTCATGGTGACCAGTCTCCCGCGTCGCCCCGCACCGGATGACCGGCGGGTCCCCCGGGCCGCTACACGCGGGGCGGGCGGGCCTCGTAGGGGGTGGACAGGACCACCGTGGTGCGCGTCGCGACGTGCGCGAGGGCCCGCAGGCGGCCCAGGAGGTCCTCCAGCTCCAGCGGGGTCGCGACGCGGACCTTGAGGATGTAGTTCTCGTCGCCCGCGACGCTGTGGCATGCCTCGATCTCGGGCACCCCGGCCAGCCGGTCGGCGATGTCGTCCGGGGCGCTGGGGTCGAACGGCTTGACCGAGATGAAGGCCGTCAGCGGCAGGCCGACGGCCTCGGGGTCGACCACGGCGGCGTAGCCGCGGATCACACCGCGCTGTTCCAGGCGGCGTACTCGCTGGTGGACCGCCGACGTGGACAGCCCGGTGGCCTTGCCGAGGTCCGTGTAGCTCATCCGCCCGTCCCGCACGAGCAGATCCACGATCTGGCGGTCCAGCTCCTCCATTGCGCTCATAGCCGCTCAACCTACGGCCCAACGGCACTCCAGGCACAGTGCTGTCCACCCACTGGCGGCATCTGCGGCGGGCATGTGACCAAGGCCACAGGGGTATGCAGGCGTACGGACGGCTGTTGTGGTTACTCGTGCCGCGCGACGGGAAGTGCTTGGTGTGGCCGAGGCCGCAGAACCTGCCCGCCCGGCCCACCCGAGGGGGAGTACATCCATGCTGAACACCAAGCGCGCCGGTCGCACCGAACCGGAGCCACTCGAACCGCTCGACGCCGGGGAAGGCGCGTACGCCGAGTACGCCGAATACCTCGACGACGGCGAGGGCTTCGAGATCCACCACGCGGTCTGCCCCGATTGCGGGCAGTCGATCGCCCTCGTCGCCGACGAGGAGTACCTGCCCCAGCACGCGCTCTGCCTGACCCCGTGGAACCCCTTCGGCCTGACCGTGTGCGCCGGCACCGGGCGGCCCGTCGGCGACGCGCTGCCCACCGTCGGCGCGATCCAGCCCGTGACGGTGCAGGAGTTGGAGCCCGTGGTGCTCCTGAGCCTGCCCCAGGGGCTCGACTGGCGGACGCAGCCCTTCTCGCACGTCGGCGGTCCGGGCTCGCGTCCGGTGCGCGTCGTGAGCCCCTTGCTGCCGCAGACGCGCCGGCAGCACGCGCAGGCGGCCTGACCCGCCCGGCTACCAGTACGTTCCCTGCACCATGGCGGCCAGACTGGCGTGGTGCAGGATCAGGCCGTCCGTATCGCCGGCGACTGCGGGGCTCGCGCTCTCGCCGAAGTGCGCCTGCCGGCAGGCGATGCGCAGCATCACCATCGCGTGCCGCAGCGCCGCGTAGAGGGTGTGGAACTCCATGTCCCGCGGGGTGTGCCCGGTGAGTTCGGCGTACCGGCACTCCAGGTCCTCGCGGCGCAGGAAGTCCGGCAGGCCGCGCTGTCCGAAGCCGACGGTGAGGTCCTGGAAGAACCGGTGGAGGTAGACCGTCCAGCCGAGGTCCACCTCGCGCGGGGCGCAGGCCGCCATCTCCCAGTCCAGGACGGCGACGGGCGTGAAGCCGTCGTAGACGACATTGCCGATGCGGGCGTCACCCCAGTTGAGGACCGCCGGGCCCTCGTCCTGCGGCCACAGCTCCTCCAGCCGGGCGAACGCCCGCTCGATGAGCGGGGAGGGGGCGATCCCGTCCACCACCCAGGCGTAGTAGGCGCGCTGGGCGTCCACGTGCCGGCGCAGCGCACTGCCCTCGCCCTCCGGGAGCAGGAACCGCGCCTCCGCGGCGGGAAACTGGTCGTGCAGCCGGGCCAGCAGGCCGATGCTGGCCTCCTGGAGCGCGGCGCGCTCGGCATCGGTGGCGTCGTGGAGCCAGTTGCCCTCGTAGGTGTAGGGCATGACGTCGGGCGGGACCCGGCCCTCGGCGCGGGCCATCACGAAGAACGGCGCCCCCAGCGGCTCCGGGTCCTCCTCCAGCCACTGCACGCGCGGGACGGGCACGTCGGTGTGCCGGGCCACCAGGCTCATCACCCGGTGCTGGCGGGGCATGTCATAGGAGGGGAAGACGGTGTGGGCGGCCGGGTCGGCGGCGAGGCGCAGCGCGCAGGCGCGCAACGGGGTGTCGGGATGGTCTATGTCGAAGAGCAGGGTCTCGCTGGACATGCCGTTGGACGCGGGCACGGAGATGTTGCTGACCCGCGCCCCGGGAAGCCGGGTGTCCAGCCAGACGGCGAGCCGCCGGCCGAGCTCCCCGGGCTCCCGGGTGGAGGTGCGCGGGCGCGGAACGGTGGCCGTGACCGCCCCTCCCGCCCCGGACATACGAAGACTGCCGGGAACCCCCCAAAGGAACGGGCCGGCTGTAAGACATAGACACGGGGACCGGGGAGATCAGAGAGCCGACTGCCCGCTTCGGCGGGCATGTTCCGGCCCGGGCCGATAGGCAGGCCGCTCCGGGTCGGGGGGCGCATCCGATCGCTACACACTTGCTCTCAGCTCAGCGACTGCCACTCGCTTGTGGCTGGGCATGAGCCGCCTCAGATCGCTACAGACGTCTCCTGTTTGGCGGCTGCCACCTGCTTGTGGCCGGGCATAAGCCGCCTCGGATCGCTACGCACATCTCCGGGACGGCGACTGCGGGTATTTTGTCCTTGTTTGGCGCCTGGTTGGGGCCGGGAAAGCCGGTTGGTGGAGTGTGGCGTTGGAAAGTTCAGCGTCAGGCTCCGGCAGGGCTCGCTGAGCCGACGGAAGCGCGCTCAAGCGCCCCTCCCGCTCCTCGCCGCCCCACTCCCCCGGCCTCTCGGCACTTTCCTTTGCTTTTTCCCGCCTCCAACTAGCCGCTGTCGCGGGCAAAGAGAAACAGGTGACAGCCGTGGGCGGCTTAGTAGCTGTTGCTCTATCGAGCATGGTGGGCGTGACTTCGAGTGTGGTTGCCCGGCCGGGTTATGGCCTGCCGTGCGCTTTTCCGATGTGCCGGTTTAAGTGACAGTGGTTCAGACAGACTTCTGCCAGCCTAAAGTGGCTGGTCAGCAAGACTGCTCCCCACATCCACGGGGATGAACCCATAGTCCCCGTCACGGCCGCCCACGCCTTCCTCGCCCAGCAACGGCTTCCCCAAGCCCGCACATCGACTGGGGCTCGGTCCGATAGTGGGGCTGGGCCCTGCTGCCGGTGCCCGGCTGCGCCGGGGCCGTCGGCACGGCATCGGCCGGATGGGCCATGAGATTCCAGCGGACCGCGACGACATAGTCGTTGCCCCGCTCGCCAGTGCGGCCCAGAACAAGGCGTTCTGTGCCGCCGCGCTGTCCGTGGGGCTCATGAGGCCTGCCGTAGGCCACGGCGCGGTCTCGCGGGGCGCCAAGGGGCAGGTGGTCGGGCTTGGCATGGTCGGATGCGGCATGCAGCGCTGGATGGCGGGTGCTTGAGGGTGGGGGGGCCGTGGCGTTATTCTGAGGTCTTTTGCTGGGAGGCATTGGGTAGATGGAGTTCCGGTTGCTCGGAGCGGTGTCAGTTGTCACCGAGGCCGGTGGTCTGTCGCTCGGCCCTGTCAAACGGCGCAGTCTGCTGGCCGCCTTGCTACTGCGGCCCAATTGCCCGGTGCAGGTTGAGCACCTGATGGCTGCGTTATGGGAACAGGAGCCGCCGGCGCGCGCCCGCGGTGTCATTCAGGGGCATGTATCGCAATTGCGGGAGTTGCTGACGGGTGCTGGCGCCCGGGCGCATGGCGTGCAGTTGGTGACCCAGGGCGGGGGGTACGTCCTGCGAATGCCCAGGGCCTTGCTGGACGTGCACCGTTTCGAGGAGCTGGTGGCTGGGGCCCGTGGGCAGCGTGGCCCGGGTGAGGCGGTGGCGATGTACCGGGAGGCGTTGTCGCTGTGGCAGGGGCCTGCGCTGGCCGATGTCTGCGCGAGCCCGCCGCTGCTGGCCGCGGCGCAGGCGTTGGAGGAGGTGCGGCTGGCGGCGGTGGAGCAGCTGGCGGCGCGGTACGCGCGGTTGGGCGAACATGCCGGGGCGGTCGCGGTCCTGCGTGCGGAGACGGTTGCCTATCCGCTGCGTGAATCGCTGTCCGCTGCGCTCATGGGGGCGCTCCACAGGGCAGGCCGTCGTTCGGAGGCCCTTGACTGGTTTCATCGCACGCGGCGGTTGCTCGCCGACGAGCTGGGTGTGGATCCGGGCCGGGAACTGGCGGATGCCTATACTGCGGCCTTGCACGGTGCGGAAGGTGACGTGGCGCAGGCCACCGCAGGGGACAGGACGAAGGCCGCCGCGGTTCGGCTTCCTTGCCCGGTCACCATGACGGACGTTGCACTTCCTGCCGCCGTACCGGATGTCGCCGCTCGGCCTGGTGTGCCCGATCTGCTGCCGCGCGCGCCGCGTGGCTTCCACGGGCGGGCGGCGGAGCTCGTCGCCTTGTCCCAGGCCGCCGAAGGTGAGGCGGCGATCTGTCTGGTCACCGGGCCGGCCGGGGTGGGGAAGACGGCCCTGGCGCTGCACTGGGCACACCGAGGCCGCGCCGGTTTCCCCGACGGGCGGCTCTACGCCGACCTGCGCGGGTTCGGTGACACGGGCGAGCCGCCCCTCGTGGAGGTGCTGCGCGAGTTCCTGCTGGCGCTGGGTGTCGCGCAGAACCGGATACCGGAGTCGGCGAACGGTGCGGCCGCGTTGTTTCGGTCGCTGGCTGCCGACCGCCAGCTGCTCGTGGTGCTCGACAACGCGCGGGATTCCGGGCAGGTCCGGCCGCTCCTGCCGGGCGGCCGCCGCTGCGTCACCGTCGTCACCAGCAGACACCGGCTGCCGGGGCTGATCGTCACCGATGCTGCCCGGCCTGTTGCCGTGGATGTGCTCGGGCCGCAGGACGGCACGATGCTCCTGGCCGGGGTGCTCGGCACGGACCGGGTGCGCGCAGAGCCGGAGGCCGCGCGCCGGCTGGCCGAGTTGTGCGGCGGGCTGCCGCTCGCGCTGCGGGTGACCGCCGCCAGGCTGGCGCAACGGCCCGGCTGGCCGCTGGGCGCGATGGCCGACGAGCTGTCCGACGAAACGGGCCGGCTGGGCTTGCTGGACGTGGAGGACACCGGCGTGCGGGCGGCGCTGCACCTGACGCTGCAACAGCTCCCTTGGGACGTGTCGCATCAGTTCGCCCATCTCGGCCGCCATCCCGGCACGCACGTCGACCGGTATACGGCGGCGGCCCTGGCCGGCACGAATCCGGCGGCCGCCGAAAGTTGCCTGGAGCACCTGGCCGCCGCGCACCTGGCCACGGAGACGGCGTCCGGCCGCTGGACGCTGCACGATCTCGTACGGCTCTATGCGCGGAGTCTGGACGCCGGGCCCCACGCGCTCAAGCGTCTGCTCGACCACTACATCGCCACGGCCCTCGCGGCCATGGCGGCAGCCGAGCCCGGCAACGAAGGGGACTTCCCGCCGCCGGCGGACTATCTGCCGCCCGCCGCCGTGCAGGAGTTCGGCGACCGGTCCGCCGCCGTGGCCTGGTACGCCGCCGAGCGGGACGACCTCACGCTGGCAGTGGCCGCGGCACACGCCGCCGGACTGCACGGCAGGACCTGGCGGATCGTCCTGACACTGTGGCCGCTGATCGT
Organism: Streptomyces sp. CB00455; assembly: GCF_001905445.1. Lineage (GTDB taxonomy): Bacteria > Actinomycetota > Actinomycetes > Streptomycetales > Streptomycetaceae > Streptomyces. The sequence continues at coordinate 46,811 of NZ_LIVQ01000009.1, forward strand.
GTGGCGCGTGCGGGACGGCTGGGTCCCGCTCCTGGAGACCGCGCTCGCGGCGGCACGGGCCGACGCCGATGCGCACGGTGAGGCGCGGGTGCTGAACGTGCTCGGCTGGGTGCTGATCGAGGAAGGGCGCATCGCAGAGGCGCAGACCCGCCTGGGAGCCGCCTCCGCGCTGGCCGCCCGGGCCGGCGACCCGGTAGCCGAGGCGAACGCGCTGATCGTCCTGGCCGTAGCGCAAGCAGCGCTCGGCGGCCCGGACAAGGCTGCGCAAGGATGCGAGCGCGCGGTGGAACTGGCGCGCACGACCGGCAACCGGACCACCGAGCGACTGGCCCTCCAGCACCTCGCCCGGCACCGGGCCGACGCCGGGAAATGGCGCCAGGCCCTCGACACCGCAACCGAGGCCCTCGCCTTCGACGACCGACCCGGCGCCGCCGACGTGCCCCGGATCCTGCTGCTCCAGGTGAAGGGAGAGGCGCTGCTGGGGCTCGGGGACGAGGCCGAGGGCATCCGGCAGCTCGACCGGGCGGCCCGGGAGGCGGAGGCGTGCGGCTACGAGGACGGGGCGGTACGGGTGCTCGGTGTGCTGCTGAGGGTGTCGGCGGATGCCGGACTTCAGGGACGGTACGACGCGGCGGTCGCGCGGCTCACGACGCGGTCCTGACCCGTCGCCTGCGGCCCGGCCGCCTGGCGCGCGGCCGACGGGCAGCCCCTGCACGGCGGCAGCACGCAGCGCGTCGCTGCGCTCCTTGGGGAACCGGGGACTCCACCGGCTGAACGGCAGCAGGCCGGTCCGCGCGCCGGGCCGGGGACGGCGCATGGTCCGGGCCACGCCGGTGGTGTTCGCTGCCGGTTCAAGGGGCCCGCCTGCGCGACGTGCCCCCGCTGGTCACCGCCCCGGGCACTGCGGACGCGCCGGCCTGGGCGGCGCGTCAGGAATACGTGAGCAAAGCGTGAGCGGGGAGTGGGAGTCTGATCTCTCTGCGCCCCATAGGGCAGCTCACGTCGGTATATGCCGGCCTCATGCCCGCAGCAAGGAAACGGCCGGCACGGGAATCCTCCCGTCCCGGCCGTCCTGTGCCGACCGTATTCTCTTGATACATATCCGAAGGCGGAAATGTGAAGTACAAAATCTCCAGAGGGAAGAGGGCCCTGGGGCTCTCACTCGCCCTTTCCGGGTCCCTGCTCGTCCTGCCTAACCTGGCACGCGCTGAAGAGGGTCCGGTTTCCGCGCCGGTCGGGTTGCGCACTGCGATGACGGCTCAGAATGCCGGCATGGGAGGTCAGGCTCCGATCTCCGAAGCCGCCAACGAGATCTACCGGACAGCCCAGGAAGACCCGGGCACGGGGTACGCCGGCATCGTGCTGTCCACGCAGGACGCCGGATACACCCTCAGCTGGAAGGGCGAACTTCCCCAGGCGATCTCCCGTCTGATCACCGCCCACCGCGGAAAGGGGATCCGAGTTGCCGTCACAGCGTCCACATACACATTCAAGGAGCTGGACGAACGGGCACGCGCCATTATGGAGTCGGGCGCCACGGCGGGCGGGGCTCCGATCGCGAGTGCCGGGCCAAGCAGTGATGGCAATTCACTGACCATCGGCGTCGACTCCTCCGGTCTGCCTGCCAGAAATAATCTGCGCGACGAGGCGGGGACTGATTCTCTTCCGAAATCCCTCTCCGGCGGTATTCCTGTCAAGGTGACCGAGGAGGAAACTCCGGCCGACATCGGCTATGGCGCACGGTACACCGGTTCATTTGAAGGAAAAAAGGTCGCGGGAGGGATGGTCATCAGGGGCAAAGCGGTATGCAGCAGTGGCTTTTCCGCGTTTTCTCCTGCGACTAACCGCTACTACATGATCACAGCCGCACACTGCGTCAATGGGGTCGGCGACACCATCACGAACGCCGTTGGCACTCCCATTGGAAGGGTTATCGACGTGCAGCAGTCGCCCGACTCTGCTCTCGTCGAGCTATTTCCCGAGGTCGGGGCGGTGGACTGGGTCTTTACCGGATACGGAGTAGGGCTTGACCCCAGTGGGCGGAAGGTGATGTCGGAGGGCCGCCCCTTCGAGGGTGAGCTGCTCTGCGCCAACGGGGCCCTTCTCGGCGAGATGTGCGGTGCAAAGGTCACTAAAGTCGACCAGTATGTCAAATCAGAGGCTACTGGCTATGTGCGGCATGTGAACAAAGTGGAGCAAGTGGCCGGCAGGACCCTCGCCGGCTCGGGAGACAGTGGCGGCTCCGTATTTACGTACGGAATGGACGGGAAGGTTTCAGCCCGCGGTATTCTGTCCATGAGCATCCACGGTTATAACTGCAAGAATCCCCTGCCGACGGGCAATAAGACTCGGCCGGGCTGCTCGGAACATGCTTGGATCACGAACATCTACGAGAATACAACTTCACACAACAATGTGGTCAAGTCGTTGCGCGTGCAGGCCTTCGACCGCTAGTGCGCACTAACGCCGCTCATTTCGGGCCGCGTAATGGAAATGCATGCACAAAAATTGCAGGTCCCAGAATTCACTGGCGTCAGCGAAAGGGTCGGCCGAACATGAGAGCCAGCATGAAGAAGATGAAAGCCAGTGCTGCCGCAGCCGTTGTCGCGGTTGTTGGCGCGGCGGGACTCGCTACGAGTTCAACACCAGCCCAGGCGGCAACCTGCTACGGGGAGGGGGAGTCCGCATATATCTGCGAGTACGGGATTACCGAAAGGCCCCTCCCTGACAGGTCCCTGGAGCAGTTTGTCATCGGAACAGACAAAGCGGTGTGGACACGCTACACGAAACATGGCCACTGGACCGCCTGGGAAACCTTGAATGGAATCGCCCAGAGCCAGGTTTTCATCGAAAGTGAATACGTCGGCAACCCGCTCGGCCCATTCCATACCACGATCACCGTGGTCGGAGGCGACGGCAAGCCCTGGTCAAGGGAGCGGACATATTTTGGAGGCCCCTGGAGCCCCTGGGCCCGGGCAATTGATCCGCGTCCGTGAGTTGAGAGCAAGGGTGTAGCGATCTGATGCCTGCCCCCCGACCTGGACGCGCCTGTCTATGGGCCCCGGGCGGGAACGTGGCCGCCGAAGCGGGCAGTCGGCTCTCTGATCTCCCCGTATGTCTCTCTGTCCCCCGGCCCGTTCCTTTGGGGGGTTCCCGGCAGTCTTCGTATGTCCGGGGCGGGACGGGCGGTCAAGGGTGGCCGAAGGCCATCGCGAAGCGACGCGACCGCAGGGAGCGCCCTTGAGGGCCCGGCCCGACACGGAGAGACGATGAGACTGACGGGAAACCCCCAACCCTTCCCTGATGCCGAGTGACCGGCTCCCGACCCCCGAAGCCACCGCCGCACCACCCGAAGCCGACCAGCACAGACCCCGCCACCCGAAGCCACCCCGACTGTCCCTGACCCCGTCCAGCACAGACCCCCGCCCCCGAAGCCTCCACCCTTCGAACGGATCCCCGGGCCACGGCGGTGGTTACTCCCCGCCCCCGTGGGGCGTTGGTCCGGCATGACCACTCCGGTGGAGACTTTCGTGTCACGGACGGGGCGGTGGCGGCGGCAGTTGCCCTCCGGTTACAAAGAATCGGTTCCGCAGGGGCACCTTCCGCGGCAGCCTGATCCGCCCATCTACCGTGCGCTGATGGCCCGTTGGGCGGAAGACGGCCGGACCGTGCCGGGGCGGCGGGATCCCGAGTGGTCCCGGGTCAGCTCCTCGCCGGTCTGGCCCACCGGTCCGCTCTTCGGGAGCTGAGGTACCGGCCGGCCCAGGCCCTGCCGCGCCTGCGATCCGCCCCAGGCCCTGGCACGTCTGCAGCCCGGCCCCGGCCCCGGCCCTAGCGGGTCTCCGGGCCGGCCAGGTGCCGGGCGATCACCATGCGCTGGATCTGGTTGGTGCCTTCGACGATCTGGAGCACCTTGGCCTCCCGCATCAGCCGCTCGACGGGGAAGTCCGCGGTGTAGCCGTAGCCGCCGAGGACCTGGACGGCGTCCGTGGTGACCGCCATCGCGGCGTCGGTGCAGAAGAGCTTGGCCATCGCGGCCTGGCGGGCGAACGGCTTGCCGGCGTCGCGCAGCCGGGCCGCCGCGAGGTAGAGCGCGCGGCCCGCCTCGATCTTGGTGGCCATGTCGGCCAGCATGAAGCGCAGCCCCTGGAAGTCCGCGATCGGGTGTCCGAACTGCTTGCGGTCCCGTGCGTACGACAGGGCCTCGTCCAGCGCCGCCTGCGCGACGCCGATGGCGCAGGCGGCAATGCCCAGGCGCCCCGCGTCCAGCGCGGCCAGGGCGATGGTGAAGCCCTGCCCCTCCTCGCCGATGCGGCGCGAGTCGGGGACGCGTACCCCGTCGAAGTGGAGCTGGGCGGTGGGAGAGCCCTTCATGCCCATCTTCTTCTCGGGTACGGCCGCGCTCAGGCCCTGCGCGTCACCGGGGACCAGGAAGGCCGTGATGCCCTTGGGTCCCTCGGCGCCGGTGCGGGCGAGGACGGTGTAGAAGTCGGCGACTCCGCCATGGGTGATCCAGGCCTTGGTGCCGGTGATGATCCAGTCTTCGCCGTCGCGCACCGCCTTGGTGGTGAGGGACGCCGCGTCCGAGCCGGCGGCCGGTTCGGAGAGGCAGTAGGCGCCGAGCAGGCCGCCGCCGAGCATGGCGGGCAGGTGGGCGGACTGCTGCTCCTTGGAGCCGTAGCCGGCCAGGCCGTGACAGGCCAGGGAGTGCACGCTCACGCCGAGCCCGACGGTCAGACGGGCCGCGGCCAGCTCCTCCAGGACCTGGAGGTATACCTCGTACGGCTGGTCCCCGCCGCCGAAGGCGCCGTCGTAGGGGAGGCCGAGCAGGCCGGACTCGGACAGGAGCGTGAAGACCTCGCGGGGGAAGCGGCCGGAGTCCTCCTCCTCGGCGGCCCGGGGGCGGATCTCCCGCTGGGCGATCTCGCGTACGAGGGCGAGGAGGTCCCGGGACTCCTCGGTGGGCAGCTGACGGTCCACCGGCTGCGGGGCGCGGTCTGTCATGGCGGCGCTCTCCTCCCTGTTCGGGCACGGCGGCGGCGCGTGAGGTGTGGGACGCGACGCCGGGTCTCGGTGCTCTCACAGCCGATGGTGCCCTCCCGGATCGCGGAAGGGCCTCTTCAGTGGCTGCGGCGGGTTGAGTATGCCCGATCAGGGGCTTCCCGTCACCGGTGCAAGATCGCCCGGCGGCCGGTCCCCCAGTCGGCGGCGGGCGGAGCGGGGCACTTCGGGACGAACTCCTCGATGGCGCTCAGGGTCGCGCGCAGCCGGCGTACGGGCAGGGCCCCAGCTCGCTGCGGCCGGGCCGGCCGGTGGGGTCCGCGGCGCCCTGGTGGTGCTCGGCGTAGTGGAGGTAGCCGTCGATGGTGCGCCGGACCCGTTGGGTGGCGGGAGCCCGACTTCCTCGCCGGCGCGGGCGACGAGCCCGGCGACCGAGGGCGACCGAGTCCTCGACGGTGGCGGCGCGGTAGCCGCGCTTGCTCGTGACGTGGGAGGAGTTCAGCCCCTTGGCGACGCCCGCGTGCTGGGCGATGCCGTCCATGGAGAGCGCGCCGTACGAGAGCCGGCGGACAACTGGCGCCCGCTCGCCATGAGTTCGGCCCTGCGGACCTGCGGTCGCTCGGTCGCACCGCGTTGTTCACCATCGTTCACATGCGGTCCCGGCTTCGCACTGTCGCAGGAGAGGATGCCGGCAGTACGGCAGACCTGCGTGCCGCGATCTCCTCGCACAGCGGGTACGCGGCGCCCCTCGCGGCGGGCGCGCGGGACGCGGCGGGGCGGGCGCCGAGCCGGGGATGGGGTGCGGGCGCGCGGGGCGCGGCGCGGCGGGCAAGCGCGGCACCGCGGGCACGAGCCGGGGACGGGGGTACGAGGGCGCTTACAGCCAGCCGATCTGCGTGACGAGCATGGCGACCACGACCACGAGCGTCCAGCCGAGCACGTGCTCCAGCCAGGAGGTATCGTCCCCGGGGCCCCCGGTGCGGACGAGGTTTCGGGCAGGGGCGGCGGCGGAGGCGCTGGCGGCAGTCATGGTGTCCAATGTGCCAGCGTTCGCGCCGTTTGGGAGGGAGATGCTCGTCACGGTGGCGCGCCTCGCGCCGCCGGACCCCGGCCGCTGGTGTGCTCCAGCGGGGCCGGGGTCCGGCGGCGCGATCCTCCCGGAATGCGGTCAGATGCGGGAGGCGCGCATACGGGAGTCGCGGGCGGGGTTCTTGGTGGAGCGGTTGGCCATGGCAGCCATCGCAAGGCCGAGGCACAGGGCCATGGCGCCGGTGATCACGTTGTTGACCACCGTGCGGGTCGTGTCCATCTCGCCGGCGATGACCCACGGGGCGACGATCGTCCACGCGCCGAGGACGACCGCGGTCCACGCCATGGCGTGGGTGCGCTCATAGGCCGAGCCGAGGCCGCCCATGCACAGGCAGAAGGCCAGGCCGGTGATCAGGTTGTTGACGGCCAGCGGGGTCAGGACGCTGAATCCCGCGATCCACGGCGAGGCCGCGAGGTACAGGCCCGTGATCAGGGCCAGTGCCTCCACGGCCTGTGCGGCGGGAGTGCTGGTCACCCGCTCGAACCGGGTGCGCATCTCTGCGAGGTCGGGGTGGGTCTCGATGCTGGAATGGGTGGTCATCTCTGGCCGCCTCCCTTGGAGAAGCCTTTATGTGCCATTTACCCCATTATGTTCCGCCTATCCGACCAGCCGGGTCAAAAGGTGGATTTTCTGGATCTCACAGGACTCCGACGGACCGCAGGGCCGCCACCTGACCCCGGCTGGGACGGGAGGGGACGTAGAGGTAGCAGACGCCCCCCGTACCCGGGACGACCTTGCCGGCCGCGTTGTGGCGCTTGGTGCGCAGCCAGATGTCTTCCCACTGCCGGCGGTCGTATACGCGGCGCACGGCGGAGTCGTCCGGAGAGTTGGGGTCGTTGGCGATGACGTCCCCGGAGGCCGTGAAACCGATGACCGTCATCAGGTGGCCCGCGGTGCCGTAGCCGGCGCCGGTGAGTTCCTCGGCGCGGAAGGACTGGGAGGTGATGGCGGGAATGCCGGCCCGGACCAGGGTCTCCAGGTCGGAGAGGGAGGCCAGGCGGGTGACGACGGCGGCGAGCTCGGGATAGGTGGCGGCGTAGGCGGCGTTGAAGGGCCAGTTGCCGCATCCCTTGTAGGCGGCGTCGTAGGTGGAGCGGGCGGCGTGGCACACCTGGGGGTCGGAGTACTCCGGATTGACCCAGGCCAGGGCCTCGTCGCCGGCCCGGCGGCCCCAGTACTCGATGACCATCTGCGAGGAGGTGGGGCTGCACCACGCCTCGCCGCCGTTGTCGTACTCGGGGTAGCGGCCGACGTGGACTTCCTGCGAGTACCTCGGCACCTTCAGCTCGTGGGCCCGGCCCGAGGGCCGGGAGGCGGGGACGGTGAACCGGTCCGGGACGTCGGAGGCCATGGCGCCGGCGAGCCGGACGGTGGGACCGCCGTCGGCGCCGGGCTTGCGGTGCAGGGTCAGGCGCAGCTGCCAGTCGGTGATGCGCAGGCCGCTCGCGGGGGCGTCGACGGCGAGGGTGTCGGTCCAGACGGTGGACCGGCCGTCGCTCTGGCCGTCCACGGAGGTGCGGCGGATGTCGCCGTCCCCGGAGGCCCAGCGGCCCATGACGTACCAGGGGGTGGCGGCGCCGTCGCCGTAGGTGCCGCGCAGTTCGATCTGGATCCAGGTACCGGCGGGGGTGCGGGCGTTCCAGGAGGCGACGGCCTCGGTGGCGGGCACGCTGGAGCGGTGCACGGGGGAGGTCCAGGTGGCGTACTCCCAGGTGCTCTTCCTGCCGGTGTGCGGGTCGGCGTACTCGGTGCGGCCGGCCGGGGTCCCGATCCGCAAGCCCGGGCGGGCCCCGCCCACCGCGGTGGTTCCCTGGTGGGAGCCGGCCCGCCAGTCCTCGTACGAGAACCAGAAGCGGTTGTCGACGGTCCGCCCGGGGCCCCTGGGCCGGGACGGGGCCGAGGCCGCGGCGTCGGCGGCGCAGACGCCGGCGGCGCCGGCCGCGGTGGCGACCGCGAGTGCGGCGACGAGGACGGCCCTGCGCGGTGTGGGTGCGGTCATCGCGGTTTCCCCCAGGGTGGGTGGGTGCTTCGACGGGCTCACCCTTCCATTTCCCGGCGGCCCGGGGGCGAAGCCGGGGGCCCGTGTCGGGGGTGACGACCGGTCCGGTCGTAGGGTGACGGGTGTGGAGCCACACCAGTCACTTGCGTCACTCGCCCGGGAACTCGCCGCGCTGCCGCCCTCGCTCGGCCCGGTGCGGCTGATCGGGATCGACGGCCATGCCGGCTCCGGGAAGAGCACCTTCGCCGGGCGGCTCGCCGAGGCGCTGGGGGAGGTCATCGCGCGGGGTCCCGGCGGGGCGCCGGAGCCTGCGGGACCGCTGGCCCCGGCCCGGGCGGCGGGATCCGGCCCATCGGCCGGTCCGGCCCGGCCGGCGGGGCGCCCCGCCCTCCCCGTACCGGTGCTGCACCTGGACGACATCGCAACCCACCAGGAGCTCTTCGGCTGGCAGGAGCGGCTGCGCACGCAGGTCCTGGAGCCGCTGGCCGCCGGCCGCCCCGCGCACTGGGCCCCGTACGACTGGGTGGAGCGCCGCTTCGGACCGGACCGGGTGCTGGACCCGGCGCCGGTGCTCCTCGTCGAAGGGGTGGGAGCCGGACGCCGGGCGCTGCGCCCGCACCTGGCGCGGCTGCTGTGGATGGAGACGCCCCGCGAGGAGTCCTGGGGGCGCGGGCGAAACCGGGACGGGCGTGAACTTTCCGACTTCTGGGACGGATGGGAGTGCGCGGAGCGCGCGCACTTCTCGGACGACCCTTCGCGCCCCTTCGCCGACACCCTGGTGCATGAGAGCAGTACGGGATACGAGTGGTCTTCCGGGGCGGGTGCGACCGCACGGACGGCCGCTTCCGTCACCGAGGGTCACGGACTCCCCCGGGCCTGAGGGAGGCTGGAAACCTCCCCCCGAGGCTGCCCTGCGACCCGCTTGACCGGACGGCCGCGACAGCCTTACGTTCTGGATGCGGGGCCGTTACCGGCCGCCGCGGAGACGAAGCCCCCGATTGTTCCCCCGTGATCGGGGGCTTCGTTCTGCCCCCGCGGCCGCCTCCACGGCGCCGCAGCACGCCCCGGCCCGGCCCCCTCACTTCACCCAGCGTCACCGGCGGCGCCGGGGGCGCACCCCCGAACCGGGCCGGTCGCGCCCTACGTAAGGTGCGAAAGCGCAGGTACGATGCAGCCCTGATTTCAGCGACGCCAGTCGGGGCACCGGGCAACTCGCGTGATCGAAGCGGGGGTTGCCGCGCACCACGGGGGCAGGCTTGTGGGGGACGTGATGGATTTCGGCACGCCGGGCAGCAGCCACGCCCCGGCCGAACTCGCCTGGCTGCGCGGGGTCGACGCCTGCACCATGGGCGCCTATCCGCAGGCCGAGGAGGAGTTCCGGGCGGCCGTGCGGCTCGATCCCGCGATGGCCGACGCCTGGCTGGGCCTGCACGCGCTGCGTGTCGACACCACCAACGCGTTATTGCGCATGTACGCGCACCGGGACCGCTTCGGCGAACAGCGGGCACGCCACCGGCGGACGCTGAACTCCTGGTACTGGCTGGGCTGGTGGGTACAGCCGGTCCTGGAGAGCGGACGGGACCTGCTGCTGGCCCACGCCTCGCACTGGCTGGACGGTCGCCACGTCCCCGAGCTGGACCAGGCCCTGGCCGCCCTGCCGCCGGTCGACACCGACCCCCAGGTGCGTTTCCTGCACGCCTGCCGGGCCTACCTGGTCAAGGACTGGGAGCAGTTGGTGCGGCACACCGAACCGCTGGTGGACGATCCGCTGCTGGGCATCGAGGCGGGCCTCTTCGGCGGGATGGCCCGGGTCCGCCTGGAGATGTACGGGCAGGCCGAACCACTGCTGTCGGCGGCGCTGATGCGGTGTCGCAGCGAACAGCCGCAGCGCAAGGAGCTGCGCTACTGGCTGGCGCGGGCCCACGAGGGGACCGGACGCAGCGCGGCGGCGCTGCCGCTGTACCGGGCCGTGCACCGGGTGGACCCCTCCTTCATGGACACGGCGGCCCGGCTGACGGCCATCGCCGACGGGGACGACGCCGACGGCATGGCCGCCCTGGCGAGCTACTCCGGCTTCGGCGGTTACGGCGGCCACGGACCCTCCCCGGCCGGCGGGGACTTCGCGGCGGTGGCGCTGGGCGGCGGGCCCGTCCAGGACATCGCGGCCGACGGCCAGGTGGAGCCCGACCCGCCGGCCGCGCCGCCACCCCCGGCCGGCCGGGTGGAGGGTGTGCGGCGCAAGGTGTCCGTCCCGCCGCAGAGCGCGCCCGAGGGGCTGCCGGCCGGACCGGCCGATCCGCAGGCGCTCGCCGAGGCGCTGGCGGAGCTGGAGCGGATGGTGGGACTGGAGCCCGTCAAGCGCCAGGTGAAAGCGCTCTCGGCGCAGCTCCACATGGCGCGGCTGCGGGCGACGCAGGGGTTGCCGGTGCAGCCGCCGAAGCGGCACTTCGTGTTCTCGGGACCCTCCGGCACGGGCAAGACGACGGTGGCGCGGATCCTGGGCCGGGTTTTCTACGCGCTGGGCCTGCTGGGCGGCGACCACCTGGTGGAGGCGCAGCGGGCCGACCTGGTGGGCGAGTTCCTGGGGCAGACCGCGGTGAAGGCGAACGAGCTGATCGACTCGGCGATCGGCGGGGTGCTGTTCGTCGACGAGGCGTACAGCCTGTCCAATTCGGGCTACAGCAAGGGCGACGCGTACGGGGACGAGGCACTGCAGGTGCTGCTGAAGCGGGCCGAGGACAACCGGGACCATCTGGTGGTGATCCTGGCGGGCTATCCGGCCGGGATGGACCGGCTGCTGGCGGCCAATCCGGGGCTGTCCTCGCGGTTCACCACCCGGGTCGACTTCCCGAGCTACCGGCCGCCGGAACTGACCGCGATCGGCGGGGTGCTGGCGGACGCGAACGGGGACCGCTGGGACGAGGAGGCCCTGGAGGAGCTGCGCAGCATCAGCGGGCACGTGGTGGAGCAGGGCTGGATCGACGAGCTGGGCAACGGCCGCTTCCTGCGCACCCTGTACGAGAAGAGCTGCGCCTACCGGGACCTGCGGCTGGCGGGCTTCGCGGGCGAGCCGTCGCGCGACGACCTGGCGACGCTGCGGCTGCCGGACCTGATGCAGGCCTACGGGGAGGTCCTGTCGGGGCGGGGGCCGCAGGAACGGCCGGAACCGCCGCCGCTGTAGCGGCCGGCGGCCGTGCGGTGGCCGGGGCGGGACCCGCGGCCACCGCCCCGCCGGCCCCGCCGGATGCGGCGCTCGCCGGGGGCCGGAACGGCTCCGGGCGCGCTCCGGCCCCGCCGGACGGCGGACCCGCTACGCGCCCCGCGCGTACGACCGGTGGGCGGGGTCGCGGACCTCGCCCACCAGCATCTCCAGGACGTCCTCCATGGCGACCAGGCCCAGTACCCGCCCGGCCGCGTCGGCGACCTGGGCGAGGTGGGTGGCGTCCCGGCGCATGACGCTGAGCGCGTCGTCCAGCGGGAGCGTGGCGGACACGGTGGTCATCCGGCGCCAGACCCGCTGGGGTACGGCCCGCTCCCGCTCCTCCAGGTCCAGGACGTCCTTGACGTGCAGATAGCCCATGAAGGCGCCGCTGTCGGCGCGGACGGGGAACCGGGAGTAGCCGGTGCGCACCGTCAGCTGCTCGATCTGGCGCGGGGTGACCGAGGGAGCGACCGTGACGATGCGGTCCCGGGCGAGGAGGACGTCGGTGACCGGGCGGCTGCCCAGTTCCAGTGCGTCCTCCAAGCGTTCCTGCTCCCCCGGCTCCAGGAGCCCGGCCTGCCGGGAGTCCTCGACCAGCCGGCCGAGCTGGGCGCTGGTGTAGACGGCCTCGACCTCGTCCTTGGGTTCGACCTTGAAGAGCCGCAGAATGAGCGTGGCGCAGGCGCCGAGGGCGGTGGTGACCGGCCCGCACAGGCGGGCGAAGGCCACCAGCCCCGGGCTGAACCACAGGGCGGTCTTCTCGGGGGCGGCCATGGCGAGGTTCTTGGGGAGCATTTCGCCGATGACCAGGTGCAGGAAGACCACGGCGGCCAGCGCGAACGCGTAGCCGAGGGGGTGGATCAGCCCCTGCGGCACGTGGACGGCGTGGAAGAGGGGCTCCAGCAGCCGGGCCACGGTGGGCTCGGCGACCGCGCCGAGGGTGAGCGAGCACACGGTGATGCCGAACTGCGCCGCGGCCATCATGCGGGGCAGGTTCTCCAGGCCGTGGAGCACCTGGCGGGCCCGCTTGGAGCTGGCCGCCAGGGGCTCGATCTGGCTGCGCCGTACGGAGACGAGTGCGAACTCGGCGCCGACGAAGAAGCCGTTGGCGAGGACCAGCAGCACCGCGAAGAGGAGCTGGAGCGCGTTCACCGGGCGGCCCCTTCCAGCTCGGAGGACTGCCGGGCCCGGTCGCGCGGGCGGCCGTGCCCGATCCCGGCCGGGGCGGCCGTCTGCTGCCGGGGGCTCCGGCCGGGCCCGTGAGCGGCCGCGGGGACCGCGGCGGCCAGCCGGACCAGGCGCACCCGCTCGGCGCGGTTGCGGCCGACCCGGCGGACGGACAGCTTCCAGCCGGGCAGTTCCGCGCGGTCGCCGGGGGCGGGGATCCGGCCGAGGAGGTCGGCGACGAGGCCCGCGACGGTCTCGTACGGGCCTTCGGGCACTTCCAGGCCTATCCGGCGCAGGGTCTGCACCCGGCAGCTGCCGTCGGCCTCCCAGGAGGGGCGGCCGTCCTCGGCGGGTACGGCGGCCAGCTCGGGGCTGTCGTCCTCGGCGAGGTCGTGCTCGTCGCGGACCTCGCCGACGAGTTCCTCCACGATGTCCTCCAGGGTGACCACGCCGGCCGTGCCGCCGTACTCGTCGACGACCACGGCCATCGGCTGTTCGCTGCGCAGCCGTTCCAGCAGCGGCTGCACCGGCAGGGAGCCGGGCACCAGCAGCGGGGCGACGCAGATCCGGCTCACGGTGGTGCGGGCGCGCTCCGGCTCGGGCACGGCGAGGGCGTCCTTGAGGTGGACCACGCCGGTGATCTCGTCGATGCGGTCGCGGTAGACCGGGAAGCGGGACAGGCCGGTGGCGCGGGTCAGGTTGAGCACGTCGGCGGCGGTGGCCGTGTGCATCAGGGCGCTGACCTTCACCCGGGGCGTCATGACGTGCTGGGCCGTGAGCTCGCCCAGCGAGAGGGTCCGTACGAAGAGGTCGGCGGTGTCCTGTTCGAGGGCGCCGGCCCGGGCCGAATGGCGGACCAGGGAGACCAGTTCGCCGGGGGTGCGGGCGGAGGCCATCTCCTCGGTCGGCTCCACGCCGAGCGCCCGTACGAGGCGGTTGGCGACGGCGTTCAGGCCGGCGATGACCGGCCGGAACGCCCGGGAGAAGGCGTGCTGGGGACCGGCGACGAAGCGGGCCACCTGGAGCGGCCGGGAGACCGCCCAGTTCTTCGGGACGAGCTCGCCGACGACCATCTGGACGGCGGAGGCGAGCAGCATCCCGATGACCACGGAGACGCCGGAGGCGGCTCCCTCGGGGAGGCCGGTCGCGGTGAGCGGCCCGGCCAGCAGTGCGGCGAGGGCGGGCTCGGCGAGCATGCCGACCACGAGGGAGGTGATGGTGATGCCGAGCTGGGTGCCGGAGAGCTGGAAGGACAGCTCCCGCAGGGCCCTGACCACCGTGCGGGCACGGCGGTCACCTTCGGCTGCGGCGCGTTCCGCCTCCGGCTTCTCCACGGTGACGAGCCCGAATTCGGCTGCCACGAAGAATCCGTTGGCGAGGATCAGAACGAATGCCGCCACGAGCAGGAGTAGCGGGATGGTCATGCCGCCGCCTCCATGGGGAGGGCGGCGCGGGTATTACCGGACGATCCGTCCATTGCTGGAGGGAGTCACTCCTCGAGTCGCAGGGTGTCCACGGCCCCCGGGGGTCCCGGGGCAGGTGGGAGGTCGCAGGGTTGCGCCCCGCCCACCAGGGTAGTCATTGAGATCGCGGCCGCAACGGTACGCGGCCATGGGGCTCGGCGCGCTCAGTGCTCGTTCGCGCCGGTTCCGCGGGCGTCGGCCAGCGCGCGCAGGGCGCGGGCGTCGCCGATCGCCTGCGCCTTGGCGATCCCGGGCTGGATGCCGAGGGCGGGCAGGCTGGTGCCGTCGCTGAGGTCCAGGAACACCCACGGGTCACCCGGGCGGAGGTTGACGCGCAGGATCTGCGCCCACTCCAGGCGGCGGGTGGTGGTGAGGTTCACGACGGTGACCCCCGCCTCGTCCGCAACCACCTTGGGGCGGCTGAGCAGGACGAGGACGGAGCTCAGCAGGACGGCGGTGAAGACGAAGCTGGCCCGCTCCCCCGCGCTGAGGGTCTCCAGGAGGAACGCGATCGCCGTGATGGTGACGAACATGGCGAGCCCCACGCCCAGCAGGACGGCCCGGGTCCGGGTCGGCCGGAAGGTGACCGGGAGGGCGGGCGGTGCGGACTGGGCGGCGGGCTCGGTCATCGTGCGGTGCCTTCTGGAGTGGTCGTGCGGGCCGGCGGGAGGGAGTCCCTCAGAGTCGGCAGGCGTGGATCGAGGTGGTGAGGATCGCGCGCGCGCCGAGCTCGTACAGGTCGTCCATGATCCGCTGCGCTTCCCTGGCGGGGACCATGGCGCGGACGGCGACCCAGCCCTCGTTGTGCAGCGGGGAGACGGTCGGCGACTCCAGGCCCGGGGTGAGGGCGACCGCCCGCTCCAGGTGCTCGGCGCGGCAGTCGTAGTCCATCATCACGTAGCTGCGGGCCACCAGGACGCCCTGGAGGCGGCGCAGGAACTGCTGGGCCCGCGGGTCGTCGGGGTCGGAGGAGTTGCCTCGCACGACGACGGCCTCGGAGGTGAGGATCGGCTCGCCGATGACCTCCAGGCCGGCGTTGCGCAGGCTGGTGCCGGTCTCGACGACGTCCGCGATGATCTGGGCGACGCCGAGCTGGATGGCGGTCTCCACCGCTCCGTCGAGGTGGACGACGGAGGCGTCGATGCCCTTCTCGGCGAGGTGCTTGGCGACGATTCCCTCGTACGAGGTCGCGATGGTCATCCCGGTGAAGTCCTCGGGGCCCTTCGCCGTGCCGGGCAGGGTGGCGTAGCGGAAGGTGGACCGGCCGAAGTTCAGCGGCAGGATCTCCTCGGCGCTGGCACCCGAGTCGAGCAGCAGGTCGCGGCCGGTGATGCCGATGTCGAGCCGGCCCGAGGAGACGTAGATCGCGATGTCCTTGGGGCGGAGGTAGAAGAACTCGACCTCGTTCTCGGGGTCGACGACCACGAGCTCCTTGGACTCCTTGCGCATCCGGTAGCCGGCCTCATGGAGCATCGCCGACGCCGGTCCGGAGAGTGAACCCTTGTTGGGGACGGCGATGCGCAGCATGGGGCTTCCTCGGGTGCGTGGATTGCGGGAATCGGTCGGGTGCACGTGCCTGGGGTCAGAGGTGGGCGTAGACGTCGTCGAGGGAGATCCCGCGCGCCACCATCATCACCTGGACGTGGTAGAGCAGCTGGGAGATCTCCTCGGCGGCGGCTTCCTTGCCCTCGTACTCGGCGGCCATCCAGACCTCGGCGGCCTCCTCGACGACCTTCTTGCCGATGGCATGGACGCCCTTGCCGACGAGCTCGGCGGTGCGGGACGTGCTGGGGTCGCCGGTGGCGGCCTTGAGCTGGAGCTCGGTGAAGAGCTCCTCGAAGGTCTTGGGGGGTTTGTTCGCCATGATGGTCCTCAGAATAAGGGGTCCCGCGCTGCCTACTGGCGCCAGGGTTCGCTGACGGTGCGCAGGGTCATGGCGGTGGAGACGGCGGCGGTGACCGCTTCGTGCCCCTTGTCCTCGTTGGACCCCTCGAGCCCGGCGCGGTCCAGCGCCTGCTCGTCGTTGTCGCAGGTCAGTACGCCGAAGCCGACGGGGACTCCGGTGTCGATCGATACCTGCACCAGGCCCTGGGTGACTCCCTGGCAGACGTATTCGAAGTGCGGGGTGCCGCCCCGGATGACCACGCCGAGGGCGACGATGGCATCGTATCCGCGCCCGGCCAGTACCTTCGCCACGACGGGGAGCTCGAAGCTGCCGGGGACGCGCAGCACGGTGGGCTCGTCGATGCCCAGCTCGTGCAGGGCCCGCAGGGCGCCGTCGACCAGTCCGTCCATGACCTTCTCGTGCCACTGGGCCGCGATGACGGCGACGCGCAGGTCTCCGCAGTTCTTCACGCTCAGTTCGGGTGCGCCCTTGCCGCTCACAGCTCTGCTCCTCGGTGGTTCGTGGGTGTACGGAGGTGTTCTGTTCCGGACGTCCGCGAAGTGCGGGACGTACGGGGGGTTTGGTACGGGTCGCGGGGGCCGCGGCTACTGGTTGCCGCAGGCGGAGACGGGCGCGGCCGCGTCCAGCCAGGGCAGGTCGTGGCCCATCCGGTCCCGCTTGGTGCGCAGGTAGTGCAGGTTGTGCTCGCCGGCCTCGACGGGCATCGCCTCCCGGCCGGAGACGGTGATGCCGTGCCGTACGAGGGCGGCGGCCTTCTCGGGGTTGTTGGTCATCAGGCGGACGCTGCGCAGGCCCAGGTCGGCGACGATCTGGGCGCCGGCCCCGTAGTCGCGGGCGTCGGCGGGCAGGCCCAGCTCCAGGTTGGCGTCGAGGGTGTCGCGGCCGCGCTCCTGGAGTTCGTAGGCGCGCAGCTTGGACAGCAGTCCGATGCCGCGGCCCTCGTGGCCGCGCAGGTAGACGACGACGCCGCGGCCGGCGTCCTTGATCCGCTGCATGGAGGCGTGCAGCTGGGGGCCGCAGTCGCAGCGCTGGGACTGGAAGATGTCGCCGGTCAGGCACTCGGAGTGCATCCGGACCAGGACCTCCTCGCCGTCGCCGATCTCGCCGTGGACGAGGGCGACGTGCTCGACCCCGTCGACGGTGGAGCGGTAGCCGTAGGCGGTGAAGTCGCCGAAGGCGGTGGGCAGGCTGACCTCGGCCTCGCGGCGTACGGTCGGTTCGGCGGAGCGGCGGTAGGCGATCAGGTCCTCGATGGAGATGATCGTCAGGCCGTGCTTGCGGGCGAAGGGGATCAGCTCGGGCAGGCGCAGCATGACGCCGTCCTCACCGGCGATCTCCACGATCGCGCCGGCCGGGCGCAGGCCCGCGAGGCGGGCGAGGTCGACGGCGGCCTCGGTGTGGCCGTTGCGGACCAGGACGCCGCCGGGCTTGGCGCGCAGCGGGAAGACGTGTCCGGGGCGTACGAAGTCGCAGGGTTCGCAGTCGCCCGCGGCCAGGAGTCGCAGGGTGGTGGCGCGGTCTGCGGCGGAGATGCCGGTGGTGACGCCGTGGGCGCCGCTCGCGTCGACGGAGACGGTGAAGGCGGTCTTCATCGACTCGGTGTTGTTCTGGACCATCTGGGGGAGTTCGAGGCGGTCCAGCTCGGGGCCCTCCATCGGGGCGCAGATCAGGCCGCGGCACTCGCTCATCATGAAGGCAATGATCTCGGGGGTGGCCTTCTCGGCGGCGATGACGAGGTCGCCCTCGTTCTCGCGGTCCTCGTCGTCGACGACGACGACGGGCCGGCCCGCCGCGATGTCGCGGACGGCCTGCTCGACGGGGTCGAGGCGGAAGGTCTCTTCGGGGATGTCGGGCACGGGCTTGAGGCTGGTCATGCCGTTGCTCCTTCCAGGGCCGGGGCGGGGGTGGTGCGCGAACGCTGGTACCAGTCGTGGGCGCCCCACAGCACGAGGGCGAAGTAGACGACGTAGACGAGGCCGGAGAAGACCAGTCCGTTGGTGAAGGCGAGCGGGACGCCGACGAGGTCGACGAGGAGCCAGGCGAACCAGAACTCGACGAGGCCGCGGGCCTGGGCGACCATCGCGACGATGGTGCCGACGAAGATGTAGGCGTCGGCCCACGGGCTCCACGACAGGTTCGGGAAGAGCGTGAAGAGGCCGCCGACGGCGAGGGTGCCGGCCGCCGCTGCGGCGAGGAGCAGTCCGCGCTCCTTCCAGGTGGCGGTGCGTACGGCGAGGGAGCCGTCCTGGGCCTGCTGCCGGCCGCGCTGCCAGGCGCGCCAGCCCCAGACGGCCACGCCGATGACCAGGAGCTGCTTGCCGACGCCGCCGGAGAGGTGGGCGGAGGCGTAGGCGGCGATGAGGATCAGGCCGGAGAGGAGCTGGGCGGGCCAGGTCCATATGGAGCGGCGCCAGCCGAGGGCGAGGGCGGCCAGGCCCATCAGGTTGCCGATCATGTCGGACCAGATGACCGTCTGGCCGAAGACGCTGAAGGCTTCGGCGTTGAGCCAGGTCAGGGCGCTCACTGGTGGTCCCCTTCGGTGTGCAGCGGGTCGACGCCGGCCGCCAGCAGGCGTTCGACGTACTTGGCGAGGACGTCGACCTCCAGGTTGACCGGGTCGCCGCTCCGCTTGGTGCCGAGCGTGGTCAGCGCGAGGGTCGTGGGGATGAGGCTGACGGTGAACCAGTCGGCGGCGGCCTCGACCACGGTGAGGCTGACGCCGTCGACCGTGATGGAGCCCTTCTCCACGACGTAGCGGGCGAGGTTCGCGGGGAGGGCGACCTTGACGATCTCCCAGTGTTCGGAGGGGGTCCGCGAGAGGATCTCGCCGGTGCCGTCCACGTGCCCCTGGACCAGGTGGCCGCCGAGCCGTCCGCCGAGGGCCATCGGGCGCTCCAGGTTGACCCGGGAGCCCTTGACGAGGGCGCCGAGGCTGGAGCGGTCGAGGGTCTCCTGCATCACGTCGGCGGTGAATTCGCCGTCGGCGCTCTCCACGACGGTCAGGCAGACGCCGTTGACGGCGATGGAGTCGCCGTGCTTGGCACCCTCGGTGACGAGGGGGCCGCGCAGGCGGAAGCGGGAGGCTTGCGCCAGCTGCTCGACGGCGGCGACCTCGCCCAGTTCTTCGACGATTCCGGTGAACACTTCAGTGCTCCTTGGGGGCGGTGGTGGGGACGGCGGTGATGCGCAGGTCGGTGCCGACGCGGACGGCTTCGGTGATCTCCAGGCGGAGCGCGTCGGCGATGGTGGTGACGCCGGCGTCGGCGAGGGCCGGGGGGCCGGAGCCGAGGAGGGCGGGGGCGAGGTAGGCGACGACGCGGTCGACGGCTCCGGCCGCGAGGAAGGCGCCGGCCAGGGTGGGGCCGCCTTCGAGGAGGAGGGAGCGCACTCCGCGGTCGTACAGGTGCGTGAGCAGGCCGGGGACGGGGATGCGGCCGTCGTGCAGGGGCATCCGGAGCAGCTCGACGCCGGGCAGGTGCCGGGTGTCCGCGTCCTCGCCGACGACGAGCAGGGTGGGCGCCGCGTCGTCGAGGACGCGGGCCGCGGGCGGGAGCGCGGCGTGCGTGTCGAGGGCGACGCGCAGGGGCTGGGTGGCTCCCTCGATGCCGCGGATGGCGAGGTGCGGGTCGTCGGCGCGCAGGGTGCCGCCGCCCACGAGGACGGCGTCGGCCTCGGCGCGCAGCCGGTGGACGTCCGCGCGGGATTGCGGGGAGGTGATCCAGCGGCTGGTGCCGTCGGCGGCGGCGCTGCGGCCGTCCAGGGTGGCGGCGTACTTCCAGGTCACGTGGGGGCGGCCCAGGCGTACGGAGGTCAGCCAGGCGGCGTTGCCCGCCTCGGCCTCGGCCTGCAGGAAGCCGCCCTCGGTCTCGATTCCGGCGGCGCGCAGGGTGGCGGCGCCGCCGCTGGCCTGCGGGTCGGGGTCGGGGACGGCGTAGACGACGCGGGTGATACCGGCGTCGAGGAGGGCCTGGGCGCAGGGACCGGTGCGTCCGGTGTGGTTGCAGGGTTCCAGGGTGACGTAGGCGGTGCCGCCGCGGGCGGCCCGGCCTGCCGCGGCCAGGGCGTGGACTTCGGCGTGGGGGCCGCCGGCGCGCTGGTGCCAGCCCTCGCCGACGATGGTGCCCGCCGGGTCGGTGATGACGCAGCCGACGACCGGGTTGGGGCTGGTGGAGCCAAGGCCGCGGGCGGCGAGCTCGACGGCTCGGCGCATGGCGCGCGCTGCTGCGTCGGCATGGCGCTCTTCGTGCTCGGCGTGGTCCGCCACCGGGTCCTCCTGCCTCATCGGGCAACGGACTCCGGGGCCTGTCGGGATACGACAGATGAAGCGGTACAGCTCACGCGGGGGCGCCGAGGCCGGAAAACGGTCCGATCCGGCACATCCGCAAGGATGCGCCGACGAACCGCCGACGGCGGCGTACCTGCGACTGGCCCGCCGCGCACTGCCTCCCATCCGGACTTTAACCGTCGGTCCAGGAATCTCACCTGGTCAACCGGCCGCTGGCTGCGGACGGGTCGCGGACTATAACCGCCGGTTCGGAATTACACCGACCCCGGAGTGCGCTGCTACTGGTACTGGTACCAGTTTGCCATGGGCGATCGACGGCCATGCGGGTGAAGTGGTGTGGCCTGGATCACACCATGAAGATCGGCAGCGACACCCTGCCCCGCCGGACCGCGGTTGGTCCAGACCTATTGACGCGGTGGTCTAGTCCTCTTAACGTTCCCTTCATCTTCCCGGGAACGGCCCGTCAGATGTGCGCACCACACGGGCCAACACGCCTTTTCCCACGTCACGTTGCTCCACGCCGTGCCCTGCCGTGTCCTGCCATCCTCCCCTCCCCAGGAGGCATCATGCCGTCCCCCACACGTACGAGAGCGATGCTCCTGGCATCCGGCGCCGCAATCGCCGGACTGCTGGTCGCAGGGCTCTCGACGGGCGTCTCACACGCCGCCGACCACGAGAGCTGTCGCCCCGACGGGCTGTACAAGACCGCCGGTGTCGACGTCCCGTACTGCTCTGTCTACGACTCCGAAGGCCGCGAGAAGATGGGCGCGGACCACCAGCGCCGCGTCATCGGATACTTCACCGGCTGGCGCACCGGCAAGGACGGCACCCCCGCCTACCTCGCCGGCAACATCCCGTGGTCCAAGGTGACCCACCTGAACTACGCCTTTGCCCACGTGGGCGCCGACAACAAGATCTCGGTCGGCGCGGACAACGCGAACAACGCCGCCACGGGGATGACCTGGCCGGGCGTGGCGGGCGCCGAGATGGATCCGGCCCTCCCCTACAAGGGCCACTTCAACCAGCTGACCAAGTTCAAGAAGCAGTACCCCGGCGTCAAGACACTGATCTCGGTCGGCGGCTGGGCGGAGACCGGCGGCTACTTCGGGGACGACGGCAACCGCGTCGCCTCCGGCGGCTTCTACTCGATGGCCACCAACGCCGACGGCTCGGTCAACCAGGCGGGCATCGACACCTTCGCAAACTCCTCGGTCGACTTCATCCGGAAGTACGGCTTCAACGGCGTCGACATCGACTACGAGTACCCGACGACCATGAAGGACGCGGGCAATCCGCTCGACTGGCAGCTCTCCAACGCCCGCCGCGCCGGTCTCGTCAAAGGCTACGCGGCCCTGATGAAGTCGCTGCGCGAGAAGCTCGACCGCGCGGGCGCCGCCGACGGCAAGCACTACCTGCTCTCCGTGGCCGCCCCCTCCTCCGGCTACCTGCTGCGGGGCATGGAGACGTTCCAGATGCAGAAGTACCTGGACTACGTCAACATCATGTCCTACGACCTGCACGGCGCCTGGAACGAATACGTCGGCCCCAACGCCTCGCTCTTCGACGACGGCAAGGACGGCGAACTGGCCGCCGCCGGCGTCTACTCCACCTCCCAGTACGGCGGCATCGGCTACCTGAACTCCGACTGGGCCTACCACTACTTCCGCGGCTCCATGCCGTCGGGCCGCATCAACATGGGCCTGCCGTACTACACCCGCGGCTTCAAGAACGTGCAGGGCGGCACCGACGGGCTGTGGGGCAAGGCACCCGCGACCACCTGCCCGGCCGGCGCGGGCCTGACCAAGTGCGGTGACGGCGCCGTCGGCATCGACAACCTGTGGCACGACAAGGACACCAACGGCGCCGAGTCCCCGGCGGGCTCCAACCCGATGTGGCACGCCAAGAACCTGGAGAAGGGCGTCGTCGGCGACTACGTCACCTCGTACGGCTTCCCGGCGAACACCACACTGACCGGCACCTACGCCCGCAAGTACGACTCCACCCTGGTGGCGCCGTGGCTGTGGAACGCCCAGAAGAAGGTCTTCCTCTCCACGGAGGACGAGCAGTCGGTCAACGCCAAGGCCGACTACGTGGTGAACAAGGGCATCGGCGGCACCATGGTGTGGGAGCTCGCGGGCGACTACGCGTACAACGCCGCCAAGGGCCAGTACGAGATGGGCTCCACCCTCACCGACGCGATGTACCAGAAGTTCAAGTCGGCCTCCCCGTACGGCGCCAAGCGTGCCACGACCGCCGTGCCGACCGAGGCGATCAAAGTGGACGCGGAGTTCGGGCAGTTCCCGCTCGGCGACTCCAACTACCCGATCAGCCCGAAGCTGAAGATCACCAACAACACCGCGGCGACACTGCCGGGCGGCACGGAGTTCCAGTTCGACTACTCGGCCTCCGCGCCGGCCAACGCCAAGGACCAGTCCGGCTGGAACACCACGATCATCCGCAGCGACCACACGGGCAGCAACGTGGGCGGGCTGAAGGGCGACTACCACCGCGTGTCGCTCAAGCTGCCGGCCTGGCAGTCGCTGGCGCCGGGCGCCTCGGTCGAGCTGGACTTCGTCTACTACCTGCCGACCTCGACCCCGTCCAACTGGACGGTGAATTTCGGGGGCCGGACGTACGCCATCGTCGGCGACCTGGCCCGCGGCACGACCGTGGTGGAGCCGGGCGGCGCGACCACACCGCCCACGACGCCGCCGCCGACGACCCCGCCGACCACTCAGCCTCCCACGACCCCGCCGCCGACGGGCGGCGCGTGCAGCGCTGCGCCGTACGTCGCGGGCCAGGTCTACAACAGCGGCAACGCGGTCTCGCACAAGGGCCACACCTGGAAGGCCCAGTGGTGGACGCAGAACGAGGAGCCCGGCACCACGGGCGAATGGGGCGTCTGGAAGGACCAGGGCGCCTGCTGACACCGGCGGGCGGAGACTGAGGACGCCCCCGGCCGAAGGCCGATGAACGCGAGGACCCGGTGGCCCGGCGGCCACCGGGTCCTTCGCCCGTCCTCCCTCACACGTCCTCCCTCACACGTGTTCGCTCGCACGTGTTCCCTCGCACGTGAGGGCGCGCAGGTCAGCGAGCGCACGTGCCCTCCGTGCATGTCCCTCGTACGATTCTGCGGTGAGTACCCACGTCACCGCGCCGGCAGCGGACTTCGAGGAACACCGGCCCCGGATGTTCGGCATCGCCTACCGGATGCTCGGCTCCGCGGCCGAGGCCGAGGACACCGTCCAGGAGGCATACCTGCGCTGGAGCTCCGCCGACCGGGGTGCGATCGAGCACCCGGGGGCATGGCTCGCCAAGGTCGTCACCCGCCTGTGCCTCACCCACCTCACCTCGGCCCGGGCCCGGCGCGAGGAGTACGTCGGCGCCTGGCTCCCCGAGCCGGTCCTCACCGGAGGCGGCGCCCTGGGACCGATGGAGTCGGCGCAGCAGCGCGACAGCGTGTCCATGGCGCTGCTGGTGCTGCTGGAGCAGCTCACGCCCGTGGAGCGGGCGGTGTACGTGCTGAGGGAGGCCTTCGCCTACGGTCACCGGGACATCGCCGCGCTCCTGGACCTCTCCGAGCCCAACTGCCGCCAGCTCTACCGGCGGGCGGCGGCGCGGGTGGCGGCGGGCCAGGAGACCGCCGGGGACGGCAAGGGCGGCGCGGACCAGGAGGGCGGGACCGGCCGGGACGGCGGGGCCGCCCGGGAGCCTCGCTTCCAGCCGGAGCCCGAGCGGTGGCGGAGTTTGGTGGACACCTTCCTGTCGGCGGCGCGCACGGGCGACCTGACCCGGCTGGAGGGCCTGCTGGCGGCGGACGTGCGGTACGTGGCGGACGGCGGCGGCGTGGTCGGCGCGGCCCGGCGGCCGATCCTGGGCCGGGACAAGGTGGCCCGCTTCGTCATCGGGGCGCTGGGGAAGTACGCGGCGGGTCTGCCCGTCGGCGTCGCCGAGGTCAACGGGGCGCCCGCGCTGCTCTTCGGCGACACGGCGGTCCTCCTGGTCCAGTTCGACAACGGGCTGGTCAGCGGTGTGCAGGCGGTGGTCAACCCGGAGAAGCTGGCGTTCCTCCGAAGGCAGTTGTCACATTCCTGAGTGCTGTCCGGTCTCCGCTGGTGAGCGCATCTCTCCACGGAAGGAACGGACATCATGAGCACCATCCTGGTCACCGGCGGCACGGGGAACCTGGGCGGGCAGGTCGTCACCCGGCTGCGGGACGCGGGCCACGAGGTCCGCGTCCTGAGCCGGCACGCCCCCGACCACCCGGTGGACCTGCGGGACGGCAAGGGGCTGGACGCCGCGATGGCGGGCGCGGAGGTGGTCGTGCACTGCGCGAGCAGCCCGCGCGGGGGCGACGAGGCGGCCGCGGAGCGCCTCATCGACGCGGCCCGGCGAGCGGGGACCGTCGGGAACCTCGTCTACATCTCCATTGTCGGGGTCGACGTGGTCCCCTTCGGCTATTACGAGTCGAAGCGCAAGGTGGAGCAGCTGCTGGAGGCGTCCGGGCTGGGCGTGACGATCCTGCGCACGACCCAGTTCCACGACCTGGTGGCGCAGGTGGTGGGGATGGCGGCCAGGCTGCCGCTCGTGCCGCTGCCGGCCGGGGTCCGGGTGCAGCCGATCGCCGTGGAGGAGGTGGCGGACCGCCTGGCGGAACTGGCGGTCCCGACTCCGTCGGGCCGGGTCCCCGACATGGGCGGCCCGCAGATCCGCACCCTCCAGGAGCTGGGCCGCGCCTACCTGTCGGCGACGGGCCGCCGCCGCCGGGTGGTCCCCCTGCCGCTGTGGGGCAAGGCGTACGCGGGCTTCCGCCGGGGAGGCAACCTGACCCCGTCCCACTCGTCGGGCCACGTGACGTTCGCGGAATATCTGGCGGGGCGGGGGCGGTAGGGGGCGGGGTGGCTTCGGGGGGCGGGGTCTGTGCCGGTCGGCGTCGGGGAAGGGTTGGGGGTTTCCCGTCAGTCTCATCGTCTCTCCGTGTCGGGCCGGGCCCTCAAGGGCGCTCCCTGCGGTCGCGTCGCTTCGCGATGTCGCTGCGCTCCACCCTTGACCGCCCGTCCCGCCCCGGACATACGAAGACTGCCGGGAACCCCCCAAAGGAACGGGCCGGGGGACAGAGAGACATTCGGGGAGATCAGAGAGCGGACTGCCCGCTTCGGCGGCCATGTTCCAGCCCGGGCCCGATAAGCAGGCACGCCCCGGGTCGGGGGGCGCATCAGATCGCTACACAGTTCTCCTGCATAGCGGCTGCCACCTGCTCGTGGCCGGGCATAAGCCGCCACAGATTCCTACACACGTCTCCTGTTTGGCGGCTGCCACGTGCTTGGGGCCGGGCATAAGAGGTCGCGCGGATAGGCGCGGTCGGGGACCTCGGCAACAGTACGGGCACAGGTCTCGGTGATCAGGCAGTTGCGACGTTCTGTGATCACTGGGGAGACCTGTGCCCCGCTTCGAGGATGCGGCCGGATGGCGGAAGCGCCTGTCGACCGCGGCGATCTCTCGGCCGCGCTCATCCGCCCCGACGGCATCGTCGCATGGTCCGCCGCCCCGGGGCCTGGCCGCAGACACCGCAGCTCTGGCGACCGCGCTGCGCACCGGGCTCGGCGAACCGCACACACGTACGCCGAACGGCCAACAAGGTGAACCTGGCCAACCTGCAGGCACGAAACGCACCGGACAACGCAGAGGGGAGGTCTGATTGTGTGCGATCCATTCTGCCGGCCGGTTCGGCACAGATCTGCCCTGATGCTGCCGAAAGGCCACCCCGCCTCCGCACCGGCAAGACATCCGAGGAGCAGGAACGACGATGGCACCCGATCCGACAACCGCCCAGGTGACCATGACCCTGGCTGCCCTTGCAGCCACCGGGGCCACCCCGCGTCCGTCCGGGGAAACCCTGCAACAACAGACCGAACGAATCATCACCGGCATCAACGCGCAACTGAACGATCCCGGCCTTGCGACGCAGGGCGGGTGGAGGCTGGTGTGGCTCGCGCTGAGCGAGGCCAACGCGAATATGGCCTACATCGCACAGAGCACCAACGGCTCGAACGAGTTCGCCGTGGTCGCTCGCGGAACGGACGCCGATGTGACCGACATCCTTGAGGACCTCGATGTCGGCACAGTCGTCCCGTTCCCCGAAAGCGGATCGCCGAAGCCCATCGCCGTTTCCAAGGGGGCGATGGATGCGTTCAAACAGGTTGTCAACGCCCGCTCGATCGCCTCCCCCTCCCCGAACGTCACGCTCACCCAGGCGCTCACCGCCGCACTCAACTCGGCGCCCTCCGCGCCGCAGCCGACCGTCTATCTGACCGGTCACAGCCTGGGCGGTTGCATCGCCACCATGCTCGCGCCGTACCTGCAGGCACAGACCTGGCCGAAACAGCCGAAGTTCGCAGTGATCACCTATGCCGCTCCCACCGCCGGCGTACAGAGCTTCGTCGACTACTTCAACTCCGTGCCGTGGGTCATCGACGAGCGCCACAACAACGCCTACGACCTGGTGCCGCACGCGTGGGCCGATCTCGACACCACCGCCGGCTGGTACCCCAGCCCGGGACCGCAGGCAACCGAGGAAGTGCAGCTGCTCATCGGGGCGATCTCCAAGCGCACCAAGGGCAACGTCTACGTCCAGCCCGGCACGCTCTGCCCGATGAACACCAGCTACACGAGCCTAGCCAAGAACCTGGTCAACAAGACCACCCAGGACTTCCTCGGCCAGGTCGCCTTCCAGCACGCCAACTCCACCTACCTGGACCTGGTGGGAGCGCCTGCGGTCCCTTCCGCACCGGTGGTGACCGACGTGACCCCCACCTTCGGTGAACCAGGCGCCACGGTGACCATCAAGGGCTCCGGTTTCAGTAAGGACAGCATGGTCGACTTCGGCCACTTCGCCTGCCCCACGCACAACATCGACTCCGACAGCAGGATCACCGCCAAGGTCCCCGACGGAACCGGCGTCGTCCACGTCCGCGTCACCAACACCCTCGGCACCTCCCCGGCTGTCGCGACGGGGCAGTTCGCCTATGGCGGACCCGCACCTGTGGTGGTCAGTGCCGTCAGCCCGACCAGCGGAAAGGCGGGCACCCTGGTCACCATCAGCGGCTCGGGTTTCGCCGATGGCGCCACCGTGCACTTCAAGGACAAGGCATCCGATTCGGTCACGTTCGTCTCCACCGGACAGATCACCGCAACCGCGCCCGGTCAGCTCGACGACCACCAGACGGTGAACCTCACCGTGACGGTCGGCCACGCCACCTCTCCCACCAGCCCGGCCGACGAGTTCACCTACACCGGACGGTAGCGTCCGCACGCCCCGTTCCAGGGGTGGCCCTTCCAGCAGCCCCTGGCCCTTGCCGCCGACCGGTCTCCGGGACGGAGCGACTTTGGGTGGTTTAGACCTGTTTGATGCCTGGTTGGGGCCGGGAAAGCCGGTTGGTGGAGTGTGACATTGAAAAGTTCAACGCCAGGCTCCGGCAGGGCTCGCTGAGCCGCCCGAAGGGCGCTCAAATGCCCCTCCCACCCCTCCCAGGCCCTCTCCGGGGCCTAGCGGCCCCTTTCCTCTGCTTTTCCTGCTCCCAACTACCCGCTGTCGCGGTCGATGAGGGACAGGTGAGGGCAGTGGGCGGGCCGTGACGCTTATGCCCAGCCCCAAGCGAGTGGCAGTCGCTGAGCTGAGAGCAAGCGTGTAGCGAACTGATGCGCCCCCCGACCCGGGGCGTGCCTGCTTATCGGGCCCGGGCCGGAACATGCCCGCCGAAGCGGACAGTCCGCTCTCTGATCTCCCCGTATGCCTCTCTGTCCCCCGGCCCGTTCCTTTGGGGGGTTCCCGGCAGTCTTCGTATGTCCGGGGCGGGACGGGCGGTCAAGGGTGGAGCGCAACGACATCGCGAAGCGACGCGACCGCAGGGAGCGCCCTTGAGGGCCCGGCCCGACACGGAGAGACGATGAGACTGACGGGAACCCCCCAACCCTTCCCTGATACCGAGTCATCGGCTCCCGCCCCCGGAGCCCCCGCCCCAGCGTCCGCTCCCGAGCAGCACAGACCCCGCCCCCGAAGCCACCCCGACTGTCCCTGATCCCGACCAGCACAGACCCCGCCCACCCCCCAGGTACCGCCCCCTACCCCCCGAACAGCACCTCCTGCGCCGCCTCGCGTGCCGCCAGACGGGCTCCCGACAGGACCGCCGGGTCGCCCAGGGTGGTGGCGCGGACCTGTGTCGGGAGGGGGGTCAGGGTGGCCAGGCGGTGGGAGACCCGGGCGGCCAGGGCGGGGCCGCCCGCGCGGCCCAGTTCACCCGCCAGGACCACGCATCCCGGGTCCAGGACCGAGGCGACCGCCGCCGCGCCCAGGGCCAGGCGCTCGGCCAGGGCTCCGAGGAAGGGCTCCCCCGCGGCCCCCGCCACCGCCTCCTCCGCCCGGCCCGGGAAGCCGTGGTCGCGCGCCAGCGCCAGCACGGCTTCCCGGCCGACCAGAGCGTGGAAGCCGCCCCCGCAGTCGGTGGCCGAGGGCAGGCCGCCGGTGCCCGGCACCGGGAGGAAACCGATCTCGCCCGCCCCGCCGGATGCGCCCCGGCGCAGCCGGCCGTCCAGGACCACGGCCGCGCCCACCCCCGCGCCGAGCCACAGGAGGACGAAGGAGTCCAGGTCGCGGGCGACTCCCAGGCGTTGTTCGGCCAGGGCGGCCAGGTTGGTCTCGTTCTCGACGACCACGTCGGCGGGCAGGCTCCGGCGCAGGGCGGCGACCAGGTCCCGGTGCCAGGCCGGCAGGCCGCTGTTGCCCCGGAGTTCGCCGGTGGCCGGGTCGACGAGACCGGGGGCGCCGACGACAACGGTGTGCAGCGGCCCGGCGCCCGCCTCCCGGGCGGCGTGCAGCAGCGCCGACACCGCCTGCTCAGGGGCCCCGACGGGCAGTGCCGTCTCGGCCAGGGGGTGGCCGAGGAGGTCGGTGACGACGGCGGTGACGCTGTCGGTCCGCACGTCCAGGGCCGCGAGGTGGGCGCGGCGGGCGACGATCCCGTACAGCTTGGCGTTGGGGCCGCGCCGCTGTTCGCCGGATTCCCCGACGACCTCGATCAGCCCGGCTGCGGTGAGCCGCTCGACGAGGTCGGCGACGGAGGGGCGGGAGAGGCCGGTCCGGGTCTTGAGCTGGGTGGCTGTCAGCGGCCCGGCTTCCTGGAGCAGTTGGAGGGCCAGGCGGTCGTTGATGGCGCGTGCGGTACTGGGTGAGGCCGGGGACGGCAGCGGAGTACGGGCGGGAGTCACGGTGCTCATCCTAGGAAGTCGAGCCCGCCAACCATCAGGCAGGGTCCCTGATAGTTTATCTGTCATGACAGGGGAAACCGACCTCAGCCCGGCGCGCCTGCGCCATGCCCGTTTCGCGATAGCGGCCGTCTTCTGCACCCATGGCGCGGTCACGGGTTCCTTCGCCACCCGTATCCCCTGGATCCAGGACCATGCCGGGCTGGGCGCGGGCACCCTGGGGGTGGCGCTCGCCTTCCCCGCCCTCGGCGCGGCGCTCGCCATGCCGCTGGCGGGCCGGATCAACCACCGCTTCGGCGCCCGCACCGCCCTGCGGGCGCTGTTGGCGCTCTGGACCCTGTCCCTCGTCCTGCCGAGCCTGGCGCCGAACCTGGCCGCCCTCTGCCTGGCGCTCTTCACCTACGGGGCCACCTCCGGAATGGCGGACGTGGCGATGAACGCGCTGGGCGTCGAGACCGAGAACCGGCTGGGCCGTTCGATCATGTCCTCGCTGCACGGCATGTGGAGCATGGGCGCACTGCTCGGCTCGGCCGCCGGCACGGTCGCCGCGCACGCGGGGGCCGACGCCCGGCTGCACCACCTGGCGGCCGCGCTGGCCCTCACGGCGGCGGGCCTGGTGGCCGCGCGCGGAGTGCTCGACCTGAAGGCCGCCGACGGCGCGCAGGCGCCGGCCCACTTCGCCCTGCCTCCCAGGTCGGCGCTGCTCATCGGCGCGATCGGGTTCTGCGCGGTGTTCGCGGAGGGCGCGAGCATGGACTGGTCGGCGGTGTACCTGCGGGACGTGCTGGACACGGACGCCGGTCTGGCCGCCGCCTCCACCACCGCGTTCGCCCTGACCATGACGGCGGTCCGGCTGGTCGGGGACCGGGTGGTGGACCGGTTCGGAGCCGTGGGAACCGTCCGGGCGGGGGGCGTACTGGCGACCGGGGGCGGGCTGCTCGTGGTCACGGCCGGCCATCCGGTGGCGGCCATGGCCGGGTTCGGACTGCTGGGGCTCGGCATCGCGGTGGTGGTGCCGCTGGCCTTCGCGGCCGCCGCGCGCAGCGGGCCGGAGCCGGCGCAGGCCATCGCGGGCGTCGCGACGATCACGTACACATCGGGACTGATCGCCCCGTCGGCGATCGGTGCGGTGGCGGACGCGACGTCGCTCGTGGTCTCCTTCGGCTTGGTGACCTTGCTGGCGTTCGCTCTGGTGGCGGGGGCCGCCGTACTGCGGCAGAAGCCGGCAGCGCCCGGGGCCTCCAAGGTCAACCGGGACGAAACTGCCGGAATCCGCCCGTAACATATCGCTGGCCGCGGTGCGGCCCGGACGCTCGATCAGACGGTGGAACGGAAAGTGGTGGGACATGGGCCTCGGCGTGCGCTGGACCCTGCACGGAGACGGGCGGACGCCCGCTCCCGGCGCGGTGGTGCGGCCGGACGAACGGCTCTCGTGGCCGCGGACCGCGGGGCTCGGCGCCCAGCACGTCGTCGCGATGTTCGGCGCGAGCTTCGTCGCTCCGGTCCTGATGGGCCTGGACCCGAACCTGGCCATCATGATGTCCGGCGTCGCGACGGTGATCTTCCTCTTGGCGACGCGCGGTCGGGTCCCCTCGTACCTGGGCTGCTCGCTCTCCTTCGTCGGCGTCGCGGCGGCGATCCGCGCCTCGGGCGGTGACAGCGCGGTCGTGACCGGCGCCGTCTTCGTCGTCGGCGTGGCGCTGTTCCTGGCGGGCGTCGCCGTCCAGCGCTTCGGTGCGCGGATCATCCACGCGGCGATGCCGCCGGTGGTGACGGGCGCGGTCGTGATGCTGATCGGTTTCAACCTGGCGCCGGTGACGGCTTCGACGTACTGGCCGCAGGACCAGTGGACGGCACTGCTGGTGATGGCGTTCACCGGTCTCGCGGTGGTGTGCCTGCCCGGCTTCTGGTCTCGGATCGCGATCTTCCTGGGGCTGATCTTCGGGTACGCGCTGTCCTGGGTCCTCGACCTGGTCTTTGGGAAGATCCACTCCCCGGCGGGCGGGGCGCAGGCCGTGGACCACTGGCGTCTGGACCTCTCCGGGGTGGCCGGGGCGGACTGGGTCGGGCTGCCCGCCTTCCACGCCCCGTCCTTCGAGTGGACGGCGATCCTGACCGCCCTGCCCGTGGTGATCGCGCTGATCGCCGAGAACGCCGGCCACATCAAGGCCGTCGGCGAGATGACCGGGGACTCCCTGGACGACAAGCTCGGCACCGCCATCGCGGCGGACGGCGCCGCCTCGATGCTCTCCACGGCGGTCGGCGGCCCGCCGAACACCACGTACTCCGAGAACATCGGCGTCATGGCGGCGACGCGGGTCTACTCCACGGCGGCGTACTGGGCCGCGGCGGGTTTCGCGCTGCTCTTCGGCCTGTGCCCCAAGTTCGGCGCGGTCGTCGCCGCGATCCCCGGCGGGGTGCTCGGCGGCATCACCGTCATCCTGTACGGCATGATTGGCCTGCTCGGCGCGCAGATCTGGATCAACGGCGGAGTGGACCTGCGCAATCCGCTGAACCTGGTACCGGCCGCGGCGGGCATCATCATCGGCATCGGCGGGGTCAAGCTGGACATCACCGACAGCTTCGAACTCGGCGGGATCGCGCTCGGCACGATCGTGGTGATCACCGGCTATCACACGCTGCGGTACTTCGCCCCCGCGCACATGAAGGAGCAGGGGCCCCTGCTCGACGCGGGCACCTCCGCCTACGATGATCGGGACGGCGACGACACGCCGCGTTGACGACGGTTCGCCCGAACCGGCGACGCGTACGGCCAAGTTCCCCTGTTCGGCGCCGTCGCCTGCGACCCTGCCCCCATGGAAGCGGTGCTGGCGCGGATGCGCGCCCTGGACGAACGGCTCCCGCCGCAGGACGGTGTCGCCGTCTTCAACCGGGTCTACCTGACCGTGACGCAGACCCTGCACCGGCGGATCGCGCGCGGGGAGTTCCCGGCGCCGCGGCGGGCGCAGACCCTCGGCGTGCGGTTCGCGGAGCGGTACCTGGCGGCGGTGGAGGCGGACCGGCCCCCGGCCTGCTGGCGGCCGTTGATCCAGTACCGGCGCCATCCCGGGATCCGCCCGCTCCAGCACGCCCTGGCCGGGATCAACGCGCACATCGGCCACGACCTGGCGCTGGCGGTGGTGTCGGCCTGCCGCGCCCTGGAGTGCGAACCGGCGGCGCTCGAAGCCGACTTCGACCGGATCGGCGAGACCCTCGTCGCGCTGGAGGAGCACATCCGGGAGGACCTGATGCCCGGCCCGGACCTGCTGGAGATCGCCGACCCGCTGACCCACCTGGTCGGCTCGTGGAGCCTGGAACGCGCCCGCGCGGGCGCGTGGGCGGCGGCCCGCCTGTTGTGGACGCTGCGCCGCTCCCCCGAACTGGCCGAGGAGTTCCGGGAGTCGCTGGACGCGGGCGTCGGCCTGGTCGGCCGCTGTCTGCTCACCCCGACGGTCGTGCCCGCGCTCTCCCTCTGCCGTCCGGCCGCGCTGCGGGTATGAGTACGGGCCGCCGCCGCGTTCGTGCGCGGGGGCGGCCCGTGGCCTTGGGGGGACCGGCCCGCCGGAAGGCCGTCCTGCGGAAAGGGCGGTCCTGCGGAAGAGCGGTCCTGCGGGAGGTCAGTCCTCCGGGAGCTCGACCGGGGCGATGTCGTCGTAGCGGTCGCCCGGACCGGGGTTGGTGGCGTCCGTGGAGCCGCCGAGGTGGTGCATGACGCCCCAGACCGCGTTCAGGGCGGTCTGGACGGCGCCCTCGGCCCAGCCGGCCGTCCAGGAGATGTCGTCGCCCGCGAGGAAGATGCCGCGCTTGTCCTCGGGGAGGCGGTCCTGCATGAAGTGGGTGAACAGGCGCCGCTGGTAGCGGTAGTGGCCCGGCAGGTTGGCCTTGAACGCGCCCATGAAGTAGGGCTCGTTCTCCCACGACACGGTCACCGGGTTGCCGATGACGTGGCGGCGGATGTCCACCTTCGGGTAGATCTCGCCCAGGGACTTCAGCATGACCTCCATCCGCTCGTTCGCGGACAGCGGCAGCCACTTGAGGCTGTCGTCGCACCAGGTGTACGAGAGGCAGATGACGGCGGGCTTGTCCGGACCGTTGTCCAGCAGGTAGGTACCGCGGGTCATGCGGTCGGTCAGGGTCATCGACATGAGGTCGCGGCCCGTCTCCTCGTCCTTGTCCAGCCAGAACGGCCGGTCCACCGGGACGAACAGCTTGCTGGACTCCATGTAGTGGGTGCGCTCGATCGCCGTCCAGTGGTCGATCGGGAAGAGCGTGTCGTCGCACTCGATCTTGGACAGCAGCATCCAGGACTGGGCGGTGAAGATCGCCGCGCGGTAGGTGCGGATGTCGCCGGTCGAGTCGGTGACCGTGATGCGGTTGCCGGCCGTACGGTGCAGGCGGGTCACGGCCGGGCGCGGGGCGCCCTCGTGCAGGGAGGACAGCGAGGTGCCCTGCGCCCAGTGGACGATCTTCTCCGGCTCGCGCTCCCACAGCCGCAGCGGCAGCTGCTGCGAGCCGCCCACGATGCCGCGGTGGTGGTCGTCGGCCTCGGTGTAGACGACGCGCAGGATCTCCAGGATGGAGTTCGGGAAGTCGGTGTCCCAGCCGCCCGTGCCGAAGCCGACCTGGCCGAAGATCTCGCGCTTGCGGAAGGACTGGAAGGCCTCGGACTTGCAGAGGAACCCGTAGAAGGTCTCGTCGTCGAGCTTCTCGACGAGCTTGGCCCAGATCTCGCGGATGCGCGGGACGTCCCGCTCGCGCATCGCGGTGTTCATGTCGGAGAAGTCGGCGCCCTCGTCGAGACAGGCGTTCCAGGCGTCGGCGACGTCGCGGTAGACCTGCGGGAGGTCGGCGATGGTCTCGGCGTAGTGCGACTCGCCCTTGAGGTCCACGACCGTCGAGGGGGTGGCCTCGGACAGCGGGTTCGGGAAGGGCTCGGTGACCAGGCCCACGAGGTCGATGTAGTGCTGCAGGGCCGTGGAGGAGGGCGGGAAGCGCATGGCGCCCATCTCCGCGGTCAGCTCCTCGGTGCCGGCGCCCTCGAAGCCGACGGTGCGCAGCCGGCCGCCGATCTGGTCCGCTTCGTACACGACGGGCTTGAGGCCCATCTTCATCAGCTCGTAGGCCGAGATGATGCCGGACAGACCGCCGCCGATGACGGCGACCTCGGTGCCGTGCTCGGTCGCCGGTATCTGGCCCAGGCCCGCCGGGTGGGCGAGGAAATCGTCGTACGCGTACGGGAAGTCCGGGCCGAACATGGTGATCGGCGGCTGTCCGTCGCTGTGCGGGACGGCGGTGGTGGGCACCGTGGACGTCATGGGGGTACGTCTCCTTGCGGCCTTGCGGCGGGACTGGGGGGAAGCGGAGGTCTTAGACGAGCGAGGCGTAGAGCCCGGGGCGGCGGTCACGCAGGTAGGGATTGGTGGTGCGCGACGCGTGCAGCAGCTCGGGGTCGGCCTCGCCGATCACCAGCTCCTCGCCGCGGCCGGCCCGGGTGCGGGTGACCCCGTCGGGGCTCGCCAGGCAGCTGAGTCCGACGAACTCGAACTCGCCTTCCGGACCGGTGCGGTTGACGTACGCGATGTACATCTGGTTCTCGAAGGCCCGTACGGGGACGAGCTGTTCGGCGACGAACTGGAAGGGGTGCATCTGCGCGGTCGGCACCAGGAGGAGGTCGGTGCCGGCCAGCGCGTGGGCCCGGACGTTCTCGGGGAACTCCACGTCGTAGCAGATCATGATGCCGACGCGGAGGCCGCCGAGGTCCGCCTGGACGACGGGGGCGTCGCCGGGGGTGAAGGCGTCCTGCTCGAAGCAGCCGAAGAGGTGGGTCTT
Source organism: Streptomyces sp. CB00455 (assembly GCF_001905445.1). Taxonomy (GTDB): domain Bacteria; phylum Actinomycetota; class Actinomycetes; order Streptomycetales; family Streptomycetaceae; genus Streptomyces. The sequence goes on from NZ_LIVQ01000009.1 coordinate 82,014, forward strand.
GCGGTAGTTCGCGAGCGGGTTTCCGTCGGGCCCGACGAGCCGGGCCGCGTTGTACACCGCGTCGCCGGCGCGCTCGGGATAGCCGTACAGGACGGCGACCCCGTGGCGGCGGGCGATCTCGCCGATGGCGGCGGCGGACGGGCCGTCGGCCGGTTCGGCGAGGGCGGCGACGTCGGGGAGGTCCAGGGCGTAGCCGGTGAGGAACATCTCCGAGGTCACGAGGAGCCCGGCCCCGCCCTGTGCGGCGCGCGCCGCGGCCTCGTCGAGCGCCTTGAGGTTCTCGGCGGTGTCACCGAGTCGTCCGGAGCTCTGGAGGAGGGCGGTGCGCAGCGGGGGCATGGACTACCTCTGGGGCAGGAGGGGTGGGGTCATTAGACGGTACGTTCGCGCGTTCGACCCGGACAAGCCGTGACCGTTGCGCTGGGCGCACCGATTCGTTGCGTGTTGTACGGGCTGTCCGGTGATTCGTTGCGCGGGGGGTGGCGCGGGGTCCGCGGAGCTCCCGCGGCCCCTGCGGCGGCCCCCGCGGCCGCCCCTGCCGGGGCCCGTTACGGAGCCGTGCGCATGGCCGCGTGGGCGGCCAGCAGGCGCAGGCCGTCCAGGATGTCGGGGGTGTGGTTGGAGACCACGCGGCCGCTCCAGGTGTCGACGAGGGCGGGGACGGTCAGCGGGGCGTCGAAGTGGTGGCCGGCGGCCTCGTACGCCAGGCGCAGGGCGGTGTGCTCCGGGTCCGGGGCCGCGGTGTCGGCGGCGAGGACGGTGGTGGCGACGGAGCGCTCCAGGCCGAGCAGGGTGAGGGCGGCGCCCACCCCCCGGGAGCGCGGACAGGCGGCGGAGAGGTAGAGGTGGTAGCGGTGCGGGGCGGGCGAGAACCCGGTCCCGAGGCGGCCGCGCAGGGCGGGCGCGGGGGCGGTGCGGGGCAGGACGCTGTGCGACATGGCTCTCCTGGGGCGGGTGCGATGTGGCGGCGCGGCAGGCGGCGGCCGGGCGCGTGCTTGCGGCGGGGCAGGGCGGCGTCCGCCGCGGAACGGCCGGCGGCCGGTTCGCGGCGGACGCAGAGCGGGTCGGGGCGGGGGCGGCCGGGACAGGAGCAGGGGGCGGTCGGGGCAGGACGGGCGGGGCGGGGGCGGCCAGGGCAGGAGCAGGGGCGGTTCGCGGCAGGGGGCGGTCGGGGCAGGCACGGCGGGCAGGGGAAGGGCGGGCGGGGCGGCCGGGGCAACGCGGTGTCCCGGGCGGCCGGGGAAGCGGCCCGGGCGGCGCGGTGCACGCGTCCGGTACGGGTCACGCGGTCCGGTACGGCGAGCGGTGCGGGGAGGCGTCCGGGGAGCCGTCCGGGGACGTGTACGGGGTCAGCCGCGCGGGCCGAATGCGCTGCACACCCGCAGGAGGTCGATGTGCAGGCGTCGGGTCAGCCACCAGCGGCGCAGGGTCGGTGCCCCCGGGCCAGCCGTACGGGCTTCGTCCACCGGCACCCGTCCCCCCGTCCCGTCATCGGCGGCCCGCTGCGCGGTGGTTACGCTTCCCGCGGCGGGCGCCGGCCATCGTGGCCGTTCCCCGCAGTCTCGTGGCGGCGCCGGAGGCCGTCAAGAAGGCGGCAGCGACCGGTTCGCCGCCGCGCCGAGGGAAGGAGCGCCCCACCCATGTCCGCCGAGGTACTCGACAATCCGGTCTGGTCCGCGCTGACCGGGCCGCACCGCGGTTTCGCCGAGCACGGACCCGCCGGCCTGGCCGCCCGCTACACCGGGGACACCAGCCCCTTCGCCGCGCTCGCCGATCCCCGGGACCCGCGCGCCTGGGCGGACCTGGCGGCACTGGCCGGGCCCGGCGAGGGCGTCTGGGTGACCGGACTGCTGACCCCGCCGCCGGGGTGGGAAACGGTGATGACGGTGCCGGGCGTACAGCTGGACGGCCGGACGGTACGGGTCGGGGCGGCGCCCGAGGCCGTCGCGCTGGGGCCCGGCGACGTACCGGAGATGCTGGAGCTGGTGGCGCTGACCCGGCCGGGCCCGTTCCTGGACCGGACGGTCGAGCTGGGCACGTACCTCGGGATCCGGCAGGAGGGCCGGCTCGTCGCGATGGCCGGGGAGCGGATGCGTCCGGAGGGCTGGTCGGAGATCAGCGCGGTGTGCACGCATCCGGAGCACCGGGGAAGGGGGCTGGCCGACCGCCTGATCCGCGCGGTCGCCGAAGCGGTCCGCGAGCGCGGGGACGTCCCCTTCCTGCACGCGGCGGCGGACAACACCGGCGCCCTGCGGCTGTACGCGTCGATGGGTTTCACGCTGCGGCGCAATCCGGACTTCCTGGGGCTGCGCACGCCGGCCAAGGAGGCCTGAACCGGGCGGAGTCGGGTGGCCGCGGGTGCCCGGCGGGTTTCGGGGGCCGCCGAGCGGCCAGACGCGGGACAACCCACGGAGAGGAACTGCCATGACCGACGTCTCGCGCCTGCCCGGCGCCGCCCACCACTCCTGGCAGTGGCAGAGCCGGGCGGCCTGCCGCGATCTGGGGTCCGGCCGGTTCTTCCATCCCGCCGGGGAGCGGGGTGAGGACCGGGAGGAGCGGGACGCGGCGGCCAAGCGCGTGTGCGCCGCGTGCCCGGTGCGCGCGGCCTGCCTGGAGCACGCGCTGCGCACCCGGGAGACCTTCGGCGTCTGGGGCGGTCTGACGGAGGAGGAGCGCCGTGCGCTCCTCGCCCCGGCGGAGTCGGCCCTCGCGTCCCGGCCCTGAAAGCCCGGCGCCCTGAGTGGCCGCCGGTCCCGGGTCCCGGCCCTGAAAGCCCGGCCCTGAGATCCCGGAGGCCCGGCCCCGGCGCCCTGCACCGCGGGGGCGGGGACGGGACGGTCACAGCACTAGGCCGGCGCGCCCGAGGTGAAGCGGCGCAGCAGCGGCGAGAGCACGAGTACCGATTTGGTGCGTTCCACGAAGGGCTCGCCCGCGATCCGCTCCAGCACCCGCTCGAAGTGGCGCATGTCGGAGGCGAAGATCTGGACGAGGGCGTCCGCGTCGCCGGTGACGGTCGACGCGGACACCACCTCTGGGTACCGCCCCAACCCTCGCCGGATGTCGTCCGGCGAGGTGTTGTGGCGGCAGTAGATCTCGATGAAGCCCTCGGTCTCCCAGCCCATCGCGGCGGGGTCCACCCGGACCGTGAAGCCGGTGATGGCCCCCTCGGCGCGGAGCCGGTCCACGCGCCGCTTCACGGCGGGGGCGGAGAGCCCGACCTCGGAGCCGATGTCGGCGTAGGAGCGGCGGGCGTCCTCGGCGAGGGCGTGCACGATGCGTTCGTCGAGATCGTTCAGTCGCACTGCGGGCGGATCACTTCTCTGCTGTGGCCAGTCGGGATCGGCGGATGCCGTACAGGAAGTAGAACACGAGGCCCGCGGCCATCCAGCCACCGAAAACGATCCACGTGGCGGTGTCCAGGCTGAACATCATGTAGCCGCAGGCGAGGACGCCCAGAATCGGGGTGACGGGGAAGAGCGCCACCTTGAAGGTGCGCGGCATGTCGGGGCGGGTCCTGCGCAGGATGATGACGGCGACGTTGACGAGGCCGAAGGCGAAGAGCGTGCCGATGCTGGTGGCGTCGGCCAGCTTGCCGAGCGGGATGAAGGCCGCGAGGGCGCCGCAGAAGAGCGAGACGATCACCACGTTGGCGCGGGGGGCGCCGGTCTTCGGGTGGACCTTGGCGAAGACCTTGGGGACGAGGCCGTCGCGGGACATGGCGAAGAGGATGCGGGTCTGGCCGTAGAGCACGGCGAAGACGACCGAGGCGATGGCGACGACGGCGCCGGCGGCGAGGACGACGCCCCAGAAGGAGTGGCCGGAGACGTCGGTCATGATCTGCGCGAGCGCGGCCTCGGTGCCCTCGAAGTCCTGCCACGGCATGGCGCCGACGGCGACGAAGGCGACGAGGACGTAGAGCACGGTGACGATCGCCAGCGAGAGCATGATCGCGCGGGGCAGGTCGCGCTTGGGGTTCTTGGCCTCTTCACCGGCGGTGGAGGCGGCGTCGAAGCCGATGTAGGAGAAGAAGAGCGTGGAGGCGGCGGCGCTGATGCCGGTGACGCCCAGCGGGGCGAGCGGGGCGTAGTTGCCGGCCTTGATGCCCATGAAGCCGATGCCGATGAAGAGCATCAGGGTGACGATCTTCACGCCGACCATGATCGTGTTGACCCGGGCGCTCTCCTTGGCGCCGCGCATCAGGAAGACCATGGCGAGCAGGACGACGACGAGCGCCGGCAGGTTGATGAAGCCGCCTTCGCCGAGCGGGGCGGCGACGGCGTCGGGGATGGTGATCCCTATCGTCCCGTCGAGGAGCTCGTTGAGGTACTCGCCCCAGCCGACGGCGACCGCCGCGACGGACACGCCGTACTCCAGGACCAGGCACCAGCCGCAGACCCAGGCGACGAGCTCGCCCATGGTGGCGTAGGAATAGGAGTACGAGGACCCGGAGACCGGGACGGAGCCGGCCAGCTCCGCGTAGGACAGGGCGGAGAACAGGGCGGTCAGGCCCGCGATCACGAAGGAGATCGTCACGGCCGGGCCCGCCTTGGGGGCGGCGGTGCCGAGGACGACGAAGATGCCGGTGCCCAGGGTGGCGCCGATGCTGATCATGGTCAGCTGCCACATGGTGAGCGAGCGGCGCAGCGAGCCGCCCTCGCCCTGGCCGCCCTCGGCGACCAGCTGCTCGACCGGCTTGCGGCGGAGCAGGGGGCTTGCGGGCCTGCGGGGCTCGGTCGTGACGGGTGGCGCCTGGCCTTGGTCGAGCACGAGGGAACTCCTTCTTCACTGCGGATGGGGACTGTCAGGCATCGACCGCAGCGGTCCGGAGCAGGAGCAGGCATGAGCCTGGGCATGGGGGACCGCCGAGCAGGCGGTCCACGCCACTCCACGTACAGCGAGTGAGCCTACGAGCTGAGTGATAGTGCCCGTAATGCACCATCCTTGCACATTGGCGCACGATCGTTGCGCGGATCTGTCCCGGATGGTCCTTTGTTGCGTACGGATGATCGATCGCTGCGCAGGCGTCCGTGATCATTGTTCTTGACACCTCGCCAGATCTGCCGCAGCGTGCCGCCAGGGAGCCCGTATCCGACGACCGGAGGCCGACAGTGAGACCACCCGAAGCGGACGAGCGGTGGCAGGACCCGCAGCCCTTCCTGCGCGGGGTCGCCTGGCTGGACGGGGGGCGTCCCGTCCGGGCGGACCCTGCCGACACGATGAGGCTGCCCTGGGACTCGCGCGAGCGGGCCGCCCTGCCCATCGGGGTCCGGCTCGAATTCACCACCGGGACCGCTCGGGCGGTGGAGATCCGCTACCGGGCCGCCGTACCCGAGCCCGCCGACGCCCTGAACGGCCTCGCACACGGCTTCGCGCTCTGGGACCGGCACGGGGTGGTGGCCGAGGAGTTCACCGAACCGGCCGAGGAAGCCGTCGTACGCATCGAACTGCGCGGCGGAACCGGCCCCTTCACCGTGTACCCGCCGGAGGGCCGGTCGCCGCGGATCCTCGGCCTGCGCGGGATCGGCGGCCCCCTCGCACCGGCCCCGCCCGCGCCGCGGTGGGTCGTGCACGGGGACTCCATCACCGAGGGCTGGTGGTCCACCCGGCCCGCCCACGGATGGCCCGCGGTGGCGGCCCGGGCCCTCGGCTGGGACGTCGTCAACCTCGGCTACGCCGGCGGCGCCCGCGGCGAGCTGGCCACGGCCGAACAGCTCGCCGGCCTGCCCGCCGACGTCCTCACCCTCGCCTTCGGCACCAACTGCTGGTCCCAGGTGCCCTATTCCGCGCCCCTGCTGTACGAGACCACGCGCACGTTCCTCGACCTCGTCCGCCAGGGCCACCCGCGGACCCCGCTCCTGCTGGTCTCCCCCGTCCTGCGGCCCGACGCCGAGCGCACCCCGAACCGGATCGGCGCGACCCTCGGCGCTCTGCGCGACGCCATGGAACGCGCCACCCGCGACCGCATCGCCGCCGGGGACGGGCACCTGGCCCTGCTCCCGGGCCGGGACCTGCTGGGACCCGAGCACCTGGCGGACGGACTGCACCCCGACGACGCCGGACACCGGGTGCTCGGCCTCGCTGTGGTCACGGCGCTGCGGCGCGCCGGGTTCGCCGCGGGGTGAGTGAAACAGCCCACACCATTCGCCTTGAACGACCTTCTCCCACCAGGGCGTGTCCTGGGCACAGTTGCCGCCGCCGGGGCGACGGCACAGCAGACACCACACGTGGGAGAGATCAAGATGGGCATGAAGCGCGCAACCACCCTCGCCGCGGCCGCGATCGCCGTCGTCCTGGCGGCGAGCGCCTGCGGCCCGACCGACTACAAGGCCGCGGGCGCGGCCGAGCCGGCCGGGGGCGCCTCCGCCCCCGCCCCCTACGCAGCGGCGGACGGCACCACCGCGGCCGGTCCCGCAGGGCAGCTGGCGGTGGCCGCGAGCGAGCAGCTGGGGCCGGTCCTGACCGACAGCGCCGGGCTCACCCTCTACCGCTTCGACAAGGACACCGCCAAGCCGCCGAAGTCGAACTGCGAAGGGGACTGCGCCAAGACCTGGCCGGCGGTCGCGGCCCAAGACGCCGCCGCGGCGGCGGGCACGAACCCGGCGCTGCTGGGCGAGGTGGTGCGCGGTGACGGCACCAAGCAGCTGACGGTGGCGGGCTGGCCGGTCTACCGCTACGCCAAGGACGCCAGGGCGGGCGATCTCAACGGCCAGGGCGTCGGCGGGGTGTGGTTCGCCTTCGCCCCCGACGGAAAGAAGGCGGCGAAGGCGGCCTCTGCCGCCCCGGCGCCGTCCGGGGCCACGGAGGCCGGGGGCGCGCCGTCCGGGGCTGCGGAGGCCGGGGCCGCGGAGGCCGGGGCGGGTCTGTCCGTGGCGAAGGATCCCGCACTCGGCGACCACATCGTCGACGGCAAGGGCATGACCGTCTACCGGTTCAAGCCGGACACGGCATGGCCGATGGTCTCCCAGTGCGCCGGCGACTGCGTGGCCAAGTGGCCGGTCGTCCCCCCGGTCGACAAGGCCGCCGCGAAGGGCATCACCGAGCGGAACTACCTGGTGCTGGACCGGCCCGACGGCAAGAAGCAGCAGACGGTCGACTGCTGGCCCGTCTACACCTTCACCGGCGACAAGAAGCCCGGCGACGTCAACGGCCAGGGCGTGGGCGGCACCTGGTACGCCGTGTCCCCCGACGGCAAGCTGATCACCGCCCGGTAACCCCCACCCGGACCGCGCGGCCCCCGCCCCCTTCCCCCCGGGCGGGGGCCGCGCACCACCCCGCACCACCCCACCGCGGCGGAGCGGCCCCCTGAGGGTGTCCTGCCGGGCCGGCCCGATCAGCACGCCCCGGGCCCCGCCCGGCCGGCAGGACACCCCCTAGAGTCGCCGCATGCGCGTACTGGCCGTCGACGACGAGAAGCCGCTCCTGGAGGAGCTCCTCTACCTGCTGCGCTCCGATCCCCGGGTGCGCAGCGCGGAGGGCGCCTCGGACGCGACCGGGGCCCTGCGCCGGATCACCCGGGCGCTGGAGGCCGGTCCGGACGGCGCCGACGGGATCGACGTCGTCTTCCTCGACATCCACATGCCCGGGCTGACCGGGCTGGACATCGCCCGGCTGCTGGCCGGGTTCGCCCGGCCGCCGCTGATCGTCTTCGTCACCGCCCACGAGGACTTCGCCGTACAGGCCTTCGACCTCAAGGCCGTGGACTACGTGCTCAAGCCCGTCCGGCCGGAGCGGCTGGCCGAGGCCGTACGGCGGGCGTACGCGCTGCTGGGCCGGCCCGGGGAGGCGGCGGTGTCCGCCGGAGGGCTGCCGGGCGGACCCGTCGGGGCCGGCCGCCGCGACCGGGTGCCCGACCGGATCGCCGTCGAACTGGGCGGTGTCACACGGTTCGTGGCGATCGCCGACATCGCGTACGTCGAGGCCCAGGGCGACTACGCCCGCCTGCACACCGGCGAGGGCAGCCACCTGGTGCGGATCCCGCTGTCCACGCTGGAGGAGCGCTGGGCGGCGCACGGGTTCGTACGGATCCACCGCCGTCACCTGGTAGCGCTGTCCCGGATCGACGAGCTGCGGCTGGAGGCGGGCACCACCAGCGTCCGGGTCGGTGCGGTGGAACTCCAGGTGAGCCGCAGGCACGCGAGGGAGCTGCGGGACCTGCTGATGCGCCGGGCGACCGGCTGACACCGGGGCCGGGCGCGGGACGGTCCCGGCCGGCCGGCGCCCCGCCCCCGGGGGGGGCCGCCCCCGAGCCTCGTCGGCCTCCCGCGGCCCGGCCGTCCCACCACTGCCGCGCGCAATGCCTGTTGCCCGGTCCGCGGACGTGCATAGACTCCGCTCACCCCACCCCTGGCGAAGGACCGGCACCGGTGAACCAGACGTACGCGCTGACCGCCGTCACCGTCGTCGTCCTGGTCACCGTGCTGCTCGGGGCGCTGGGGCTGCGGATATCCCGGACCACCTCCGACTTCTACGTCGCCTCCCGCACGGTGGGGCCCCGCCTGAACGCGGCGGCCGTCAGCGGGGAGTACCTCTCCGCAGCCTCCTTCCTCGGCGTCGCGGGGCTGGTGCTGCTCCAGGGGCCCGAGATGCTCTGGTACCCGGTGGGTTACACGGCCGGGTACCTGGTGCTGCTCGTCCTGGTGGCCGCCCCGCTGCGCCGCTCGGGCGCCTACACGCTGCCCGATTTCGCCGAGGACCGGCTGGAGTCCCGGGCCGTGCGCAGGATCGCGGTGCTGTTCGTGGTCGGCGTCGGCTGGCTGTACCTGCTGCCGCAGTTGCAGGGCGCGGGGCTGACCCTGGAGATCCTGACGGGGGCCCCGCACTGGGCGGGCGGAATGCTCGTCACCGCTGTGGTGGGTGCGGTCGTGGCCGCCGGCGGGATGCGCAGCATCACCTTCGTGCAGGCGTTCCAGTACTGGCTCAAGCTGACCGCCCTGCTGGTGCCGGCCTTCTTCCTGCTTGCGGCCTGGGCCGGGGACGGCGCGCCGCGGGCGGGGCTCGACGCTCCAGCCGTCTTCCGCGAGCACACCTCGGTGACCCTGGCCGAGGACGTACGCCTGTCGGTGGGAGCGCCGCTCGTCCTGACGGTGAGCGGGCAGGTGGACGGGCGGGCCTACGATGCGGCGCCGCTGATGCTCACGGCCGGGCAGCACTCCGTAGGGGCCCGTACGCGGCTGGAGTTCGAACCGCGGGTGCCCGTCCCGGACACCCGGGCGGCGGCCGGGGCCGGGGCCTTCGGCTGGTCGGAGCCGCTGTCCGGGGACCGCCGGGAGTACCGGCTGTACACGACCTACGGGCTGATCCTGGCCACGTTCCTCGGCACGATGGGCCTGCCCCACGTGGCGGTGCGGTTCTACACCAGCCCCGACGGCCGGGCGGCCCGGCGCACCACGCTGGTCGTGCTGGGGCTGGTCGGCGTCTTCTACCTGCTGCCCCCGGTGTACGGGGCACTGGGCCGGATCTACGCTCCCGAACTGGCCCTCACCGGCCATGCGGACGCGGCCGTGCTGGTGCTGCCCGAACGGGTGCTGGGCGGGCTGCTCGGGGAGCTTCTGGGGGCGCTGCTGGCGGGGGGCGCCTTCGCGGCGTTCCTGTCGACGGCCTCGGGGCTGACCGTGGCGGTGGCCGGAGTGCTCCACCAGGACGTGCTGCGGGCGCGCGGGGTGCGCAGTTTCCGCTTCGCGGTACTGGTGGCGGTCCTGGTGCCGCTGGCGGGGAGCGTGGCGGCCCGTGACGTGCCGGTGGCGGATGCCGTGGGGCTTGCCTTCGCGGTGTCGGCGTCGTCGTTCTGTCCGCTGCTGGTGCTGGGCATCTGGTGGCGCCGGCTGACTGCGCCGGGCGCGGTGGCAGGGCTGGTGACGGGCGGCGGGGCGGCGCTGAGCGCGGTCCTGGCGACCCGGGGCGCTCTGGCCCCGGCGGGCTGGGTGCACACGGTGCTGGCGTGGCCGGCGGTCTGGTCGGTGCCGCTCGGCTTCTTGACGATGGTGCTGGTGTCGCTGGCCACGCCGGCGCGGATCCCGGGTGGGACGGCGGCCACGCTGGCCCGGCTGCACCTGCCGGAGAGCGTCGCCGGGCCCCGGGCCGGAGGTGTGCGGTGACGGGGCGCAGGAGCACGGTGACCGGGGGCCGGGCCGGAGGGCCGCGGTGAGCGGCGCGGGGGCGGCCGTGCCGGCGGTCCTGGCGGTGGCGGCCGCCGCGCTGCTGCCGGCGGCGGGCTGGGCGGCGGGCCGGTGGCACGCCCGGCGCGGGGACCGTGACCACGGCCCGGATCTGGGGAGCCCGGTGGAACGGGCCACCTTCCACACCCTGCACACGGCGTCGCTGGCCGCTCCCCCGCTGCGGGCCGGGCTGACGCAGGACACCGCCCGCAAGGCCGCCCGGCGGCTGCGGTCGCTGCTGGGCACCGAGGCGCTGTGTCTGACCGACCGGGAGGCGGTGCTGGCCTGGGACGGGCCGGGCGGCGACCACCACCAGCCGGGGGTGATGGCCCGGGTGGCGGTGCCGCTGGAGTCGGGACGCAGCCAGAGCGTGCGGACCGGGTGCCGGCGGCCGGGCTGCCCGCTGAGGTGGGCGGTGGTGGCGCCGCTGACGGGCGAGGACGGGGTGCTGGGCGCCTTGGTGGCCTACGGGTCGCGGGAGTCGGCGGTGCTGGTGCGGGCCGCCACGGAGGTCGCGCGGTGGGTGTCGGTCCAGCTGGAGCTCTCGGAGCTGGACCGGTCGCGGACCCGGCTGATGGAGGCGGAGATCAAGGCGTTGCGGGCGCAGATCTCCCCGCACTTCATCTACAACTCGCTGGCCGCCATCGCCTCCTTCGTCCGGACGGATCCGGAGCGGGCCCGGGACCTGCTGCTGGAGTTCGCGGACTTCACCCGGTACTCCTTTCGGCGGCACGGTGATTTCACGACGCTGGCCGAGGAGTTGCGGTCCGTCGAGCAGTACCTGGCGCTGGCCGGGGCGCGGTTCGGGGACCGTCTGGAGGTGACGCTCCAGGTGGCACCGGAGGTGCTGCCGGTGGCGCTGCCGTTCCTGTGCCTGCAGCCGCTGGTGGAGAACGCCGTCCGGCACGGGCTGGAGGACTCCGCGCAGGAGTGCCGGATCACCATCACGGCGCGGGACGCGGGCGCGGAGGCGGTGATCACCGTCGAGGACAACGGGATCGGGATGGATCCGGCCGTGCTGCGCCGGATCCTGGCCGGCGAGGCCGTCGGCTCGTCCTCGGGCATCGGGCTGACCAATGTCGACGAGCGGATCCGGCAGGTGTACGGGGACGCGTACGGGCCGGTGATGGAGACGGGTGTGGGCGCCGGCATGAAGGTGACCCTGCGGATCCCGAAGTTCCGCGCGGGTGTACACAGTTCACCGCCGGGACGCCATGACCCCCGGGACCGTCCGTGAGAGACGGTCCCGGGGGTCACCGGGGTCGATTCGGCTAGCTCCAGCTGGCGTGCAGCGGCTTGCCCTCGGCGTAGCCGGCGGCGGACTGGATGCCGACCACGGCCTTCTCCTCGAACTCCGCGAGGGAGCCGGCACCGGCGTAGGTGCAGGAGGAGCGGACACCGGCGATGATCGAGTCGATCAGGTCCTCGACGCCCGGGCGGGTGGGGTCGAGGAACATGCGCGAGGTGGAGATGCCCTCCTCGAACAGTGCCTTGCGGGCCCGGTCGTAGGCCGACTCCTCGGAGGTGCGGTTGCGCACGGCACGCGCCGAGGCCATGCCGAAGGACTCCTTGTAGAAGCGGCCGTCGGCGGACTGCTGGAGGTCGCCCGGGGATTCGTACGTACCGGCGAACCAGGAGCCGATCATGACGTTCGAGGCGCCGGCGGCCAGCGCCATCGCCACGTCGCGCGGGTGGCGGACGCCACCGTCGGCCCAGACGTGCTTGCCGTACTTCTTGGCCTCCGCGGCGCACTCCAGTACAGCGGAGAACTGCGGGCGGCCCACGCCGGTCATCATGCGGGTGGTGCACATGGCGCCGGGGCCCACGCCGACCTTGATGATGTCGGCGCCGGCCTCGACGAGGTCCTTGACGCCCTCGGCGGCGACGATGTTGCCGGCGACGATCGGGACCTGCGGGTCCAGCGCGCGGACGGCCTTGATCGCATTGATCATCGACTCCTGGTGGCCGTGCGCGGTGTCGATGACGAGCGTGTCCACGCCCGCGTCGAGCAGCTGCTTGGCCTTCTGCGCGAAGTCGCCGTTGATGCCGACGGCGGCCGCGATGCGCAGTTTGCCGTTGGCGTCCGTCGCCGGGGTGTACAGGGTGGCGCGCAGGGCACCCTTGCGGGTGAGGATGCCGGCGAGCCTGCCGTCCGCGTCGACGGCCGGGGCCGTCTTGCGGTGGCCGGCGTCGAGCTTGTTGAAGGCCTCGCGGGGGTCGATGTCGGCGTCGATGAGCAGGAGCTCCTTCGACATGACCTCGGAGAGCTGGGTGAATCGGTCCACGCCGGTGAGGTCGTGGTCGGTGACGACGCCGATCGGGCGGCCCTCGTCGTCGACGACGACGCCGGCGCCGTGGGCGCGCTTGGGCAGCAGGGACAGCGCGTCGGCGACGGTCTGGGTGGGCGCCAGGGTGATCGGGGTGTCGAGCACGAGGTGGCGGGTCTTGACCCAGGAGATGACGTCGGTGACGACCTCGATCGGAATGTCCTGCGGAATGACGACGATGCCGCCGCGGCGCGCGACCGTCTCGGCCATCCGGCGCCCGGCGATGGCGGTCATGTTCGCGACGACGAGGGGGACGGTGGTACCGGTCCCGTCGGGCGAGGAGAGGTCGACGGCCTGGCGGGAACCGACCGCGGAGCGGCTCGGCACCATGAACACGTCGTCGTACGTCAGGTCGTACGGCGGCTTCAGGTCATTGAGGAAACGCACGTGCTGAACATCCCAGTCGATCGAAGGATCCTTCTAGATGGCTGACAGGGCAGCCGAGGAAACGCACGTACTTCATTCTCCCATGACCCGGGGTTCATGCCGCCCCGGCCGAACGTCCAGGACATTCCGGGCCGCCTGGTCCTTTCCTACGGGACCTTGGTCCCGGCGGGCGGCCCTGCTGCCGGATCCGGCCGCCGGATCCTGCCGCCGCGGACGACGCGCGTCCCGGCCGCGTGCTCCGGTTCCCGGAGCCGGAGTCTTGCGATCAAGCAGGGAGCGGATGCAACGTTGATTACATGATTACAGCCGAACAGAGCGAACAGCTCCGCGCCTGGTTCGCCGAGCGTCTGCCGGCGGACGTCTACGAGTCCCTCGTCTCGGTCACGGCCGACCGCGAGGAGATCACGGTCGTGGGGGCCCTCCCGGCGGACGAGTCCGTCAAGGACTTCCGCGAGCGCACCCGCGCGCAGCGCATCGAGGTGGCCCGCGAGGCCGAGGAACTCTACCGGCGCAAGGTGGCCTGGGGCGTGCTCGCGGGTGGGCAGACGGTCCTCTTCACCCACCTCGCCGTCCCGGTCATGACCCGGCTGCGCCAGTCCGAACGCCAGGTCCTCGACACCCTGGTCGCGGGCGGCGTCGCCCGCAGCCGGGCCGACGCCCTCGCCTGGTGCGTCCGCCTGGTGGGCCGCAACACCGACGCCTGGCTGGCCGAACTGCGCGATTCCCTGGACAAGGTCCACCAGGTCCGTGCGCAGGGCCCGGACGTGGCCGGTGGAACCGGCTTCGCGGCCGGGGGGACGGAGGGATCCGGGGGGACGGAGGGGGCCGCGGGGACGGACCCCGGAATGGCAGCCGGCTGACGCTCCGCACCACTCCACCGTCGACGACTGGAGCGAGTGGATGCGCGTGGATGCGCGTGGATGCGCGTGGATGCGCGTGAATGGTGGGCCGAAGGCGTTGGCCACGGGCGCTGGAGCGCCCCATCGGCGCCTTCTACGCCCGCCCACGCCCTGCGGGACGTGACGTTCCCGCCCCGGCCCCGCCCCGTTCAGCCCGGGCGGCGTCCGGTGTGCGGGGCAGGGGGCGCGGCCCCGTCCGGCCCCGCCCGGTGGCCCGGCCGCGGTCCGCGCGCCGGCTCCGCCAGCACCACCGCGAATGTGGGCTCCTCCTCGCGCCAGGAGTCCACGGCCCCCTCCAGCACGTCCCGGAGGGTCTCCCACTCGCCCGGCTGCGCGTCGGCGTACTCACGCCACGACGTCACGGCCACCAGCCGCCCCGGTGCCTCCGGCAGCCAGGACAGGTCGCCCAGCGCGTCCGCCAGCGCGTCCCAGTTCCCGCCGAACCACTGCGGCAGCCGGAAGGCTTCCCCGCACCGCCGCATCAGCCCGGCCTTGCCCGCTACGCCGCGCAGGTCCAGCCGGAGGACCGTCCAGCCCGCCTCTTCGGCGGCGCCGAGGGCGGGCGCGAGGGGCTGCGGGTCCAGGCTCATCGGAGAACCGCCCTGAAGGTCTCGTAGTGGTCGTCCGAGTAGAAGAACTCCCCGCCCCCGCCCGTCACGATCCGCCGGGCCCCGCGGTCCCGCTCACCCGGCGTCCGCACAGTGAACTCGTGGTAGTAGCCGCGCTCGTGCTGCGGCAGGACCTTCTCGAAGTTCCCGAAGACGGTCCCGTCCTGTCGGTACGCGTACGGCCCGCCCTTGTCGATCAGTGCGAGCACCTCGCGCGCCTGCTGCGGCAGCGCGTCGGCCCGTACGGTGGCCATGCCCTTCGCCCAGCCGGGGGCGTCGCTGGGGACGGCGGCACCGGAGGCGGCGGCGCTCGGCCGCCCGCTGTCGCGGTCACCGCCGGCAGGCGCGGGCTGCTTACCGCCGCAGCCCGCCGCACCGACCAGCGCGGTGCACAGGAACAGAGCCCCCAGCAGACGCAGCAACGATCGGGGCACGCTCCGAAGGATCATGCACCGATCGTGCCGGACATCAGACGCGCTCGCGAATCGCCTGACGGCGGTTTCAGAGCGCCGACATCTTGGTGTAGGGACTCAGAATGCGTTTCTGGACCGATCCGAAGTCGACGAGGACAGCGATCCCCTCCTCAATACCGACGACACGGCCGAGGCCGTGCTCGTCGTGAGAGACCCGGTCGCCGACGCTGAACTGCCGGAGCGGCGGTTCCACGGGGGCCTTGAACGGGCTGGACGGCAAATGGCGGCGAGGTACTGCGGACTTTGTCATTGAGACCAGTATGCGCCCCGCGGGGCGCCCCGCGGGCCGCCGCTCGGATCTCAATTCCGGCACCATCCGTCGCGGAGGCGGGCGTCCGGCGGCGTTTGCAGCCATTCGCCCGATGAGTCAGTCGTCGGGGTCGGCCCGGTCCAGCGCCGGCCGCAGCCCGGGCGCCGACTCCGTGAGCAGGTAGTCGGCGACCGCGGTGTCCGTGACCAGGCTGGTCACCAGGCCCGACCGCAGCACCGCACCGATCGCGGACGCCTTGCGCAGCCCGCCCGCGATCGCCACGACCTCGGGGATCCGCCGGAGCCGGTCCGCCTCGACGGTGATGCACCGCTCGCCGAGGTCCCGGCCGACCCGCCGCCCCTCTGCGTCGAACAGGTGGGCCGACATCTCGGCCGCGACGCCGAGCGAGGCGTAGTGCGCCCGCTCCTCGTCCGTGAGCATGTCGTGGACGGTCGAGATGCCCGGCTCCCAGGAGCCGATGGAGACGGCCGCGACCGTCACCTTGTCGAAGTACTCGAAGGCGCGTGCGATCCCCGTCTGGCCGCGCAGCGCGGCCGCCGTGGCGGGATCGGGCAGCAGCATCGGTGCGTAGATGGGGTGCGCGTCCCCGCCCGAGACCTGCGCCGCGCGGCGTACCGCCTCCACGGAGCCGCGCTCGGCGGTCCCCGCGTCGTACACGCCCGTCAGCTGCACCACGGTGCAGGGCGGCAGCCGGTGCAGGGAGGCGGCCATGTGGATGGTCGAGCGCCCCCACGCCAGGCCCAGTACGTCGCCCTCGTTGACGAGCTCGCCCAGCAGATCGGCGGCCACGGCGCCCAGGTTCTCCGGATCGGGCGCGTCCTCGGTGGCGTCGGCGGGTGACTCCACCACGACGGCGTGCCGGAGCCCGTACCGGGCCCTGAGCGCGTCCGAGCGCTCCGCGTCCAGTTCGGCCGGCACCCGGATCTCGATGCGCACGAGGTCGCGTTCGAGGGCGGTCTCCAGGACCCGGGCCACCTTGAAGCGGCTCACGCCGAACTCCTCGGCGATCTGGATCTTGGACTTGCCCTCCAGGTAGAAACGGCGGGCCATGGCCGCCGCCTGAACCAGCTCCGCGGGTCCCATCCGCAGGGCTGACCGTCCCGCCGACATTGCAGACACCGCGTTCTCCTCACTGCTGTTCACACTCTCGTGTTCACACTCTCGACTCGCCGTTCATCCTGTCAGATCCGAGGGCCGTTGATCAGCCCGGACGGCTCCCCTTCACCCAGCTGTTCACCAACCCTTGGCTCAGTGGTCGCAAGCCCACGGCGCCGCGGCGATCGCCGTACCCGCCTGCTCGCGCAGCGTGCGCACGGCCGCGGCCGGGTCGACGGCGCCGTAGACGGCGCTGCCCGCCACGAAGACGTCCGCGCCGGCCTCCGCGCAGCGTTCGATGGTGGAGGCCGAGACGCCGCCGTCCACCTGGAGCCACAGTTCCAGGCCGTGCTTGGCGATCAGCTCGCGGGTGCGGCGGATCTTGGGCAGCATGATGTCGAGGAAGGGCTGTCCGCCGAAGCCCGGCTCGACGGTCATGATCAGCAGCATGTCGAGCTCGGGGAGGAGGTCCTCGTACGGCTCGATCGGGGTGGCGGGCTTGAGTGCCATGGACGCCCGCGCCCCCATGGCGCGGATCTCCCGGGCGAGGCGCACGGGCGCGGCCGCGGCCTCGGCGTGGAAGGTGACCGAGCCCGCGCCGGCCTCCACGTACTGCGGGGCCCAGCGGTCCGGGTCCTCGATCATCAGGTGCAGGTCGAGCGGGATGTCGGTGGCCCGGCTCAGGGACTCCACGACCGGCACGCCGAGGGTCAGGTTGGGGACGAAGTGGTTGTCCATGACGTCGACGTGCAGCCAGTCGGCTCCCTCGACGGCCTTCGCCTCCTCGGCGAGGCGGGCGAAGTCGGCGGACAGGATGCTGGGGGAAATCTGAGCGGCCATGCCCCAAGACTGCCATGCCGCCGCCTGGTTCAGGCCATGGCCCCGGAAGCCCGGCGCCCCGGCCACACAAGCGGGGCCGGGGACTCCGCCCGGGGGTGTCCCACCGGTCGTGCAGGCGCGGCCGGAGCCCGACCCGCGCGGCAGGGCACCCCCCGGCCCCCGCGCCGGGGGCCCGCCGCTACGCCGTGCGCCGCAGCAGCGCCAGGTACATCGCGTCCGTCCCGTGCAGGTGCGGCCACAACTGGACGTCAGGGCCGTCCCCGAGGGCCGGGACGCCGGACATGAACGGCCGCGCGTCGATCAGTTCCGCCGAGACCGGCTCCGCGCCGGCGCCGCGGCCCTTGAGCACGTCGTCCACGACCACCCGCGTCTCCGCCAGGTGCGGCGAGCACGTCGCGTAGCCCACGACACCGCCCACCCGGACCGCCGACAGCGCCTCGCGCAGCAGGCCGCGCTGGAGCGGGGCGAAGCCGTCCAGGTCCTCCGGGCGGCGCCGCCAGCGGGCCTCCGGCCGGCGCCGCAGGGCGCCCAGACCGGTGCACGGCACGTCCATCAGGACGCGGTCGAAGGAGCCCGGCAGCCACGGCGGCCGCGTGCCGTCCGCCGTGATGACCTGATACGGCCCCGGGTTGCCGGCCAGCGCCTTCTCCACCAGGCGCGCCCGGTGCGGCTGCTTCTCGGAGGCCAGCAGGAAGGCGCCCCGGTCCGCGGCCAGCGCGGCCAGCAGGGCCGCCTTGCCGCCGGGGCCCGCGCAGCCGTCCAGCCAGCGCTGGTCGCGGCCCTCGACCGGTGCGGCCGCCAGGGCCATCGCCACCAGCTGGCTGCCCTCGTCCTGGACCCCGGCGCGCCCCTCGCGCACGGCCTCCAGAGCGCCCGGCTCGCCGCCCTCGGCCATCCGCACGGCGTACGGCGACCAGCGGCCCGGCAGCGCCGAGTCCTCGCCGACCGCCTCCAGCAGCTCCTGCGGCGTGGACCGCCCGGGCCGCGCCACCAGGGTGACCTCGGGACGCTCGTTGTCGGCCTCCAGCAGGTCCTCGATCCCGGCGCGGCCGCCGCCCAGCGAGTCCCACAGTGCGCTGACCACCCAGCGCGGATGCGAGTGGTACACCGCGAGGTGTTCCTCGGCGTCGTCCTCGTAGGGAGGCGCGACCCGCTCCAGCCAGCCGTCCATGTCGTGCGCGGCGATCTTGCGCAGGACGGCGTTCACGAACTTCGCGCGCCCGTCACCGAGCACCACCCGGGCCAGCTCCACGCTCGCCGAGACGGCCGCGTGCGTGGGGATCCGGGTGCCGAGCAGCTGGTGCGCGCCGAGCGAGAGCACGTCCAGCACCGGCGGGTCGACCTCGCGCAGCGGGCGGTCGATGCAGGCCTTGATGACGGCGTCGTAAGTGCCCTGGCGGCGCAGCGTCCCGTAGACCAGCTCGGTGGCCAGCGCCGCGTCGCGCGCCTGGAAGCTCTCGTCCTGGCGCGCCTTGCGCAGCAGCGGCGGCAGGACCAGGTTCGCGTAGGCGTCGCGCTCGTCCACCGCCCGCAGCACCTCGAAGGCCAGCATCCGGACGGGGTCCTTCTGGGGCCGGCGGTACGGCTTGGCCGGCTTGGACTGCCGGCCGCCCGCGCCTTCGGCGGCGGGCTTGCGACGGGGCTGGCGGGGCTGTTCGCTCACGTGAAAGGTGCTCCGGATGTACGAGTGCTTCGGGTACGACGAGTAGGGCGGACGCCACGCCTGCGCGGGGCGCCCGGGGCTGTGGTCGCGCGGTCCCGCGGGTACGTGGTCCCGCGGGGGCCGGGAGTGCTGGGGGGCGGGGAGTGCGTGCTGCGGTGTCGCCGGTCCGTGGAGGAGACCGGACGCCTCAGCCTACGTCGGTCCCGCCGAGACGCTCGCCGGGCGCGATCCGCACCCCGCGGGCCCAGTCGGCGCCGCGCATCGGCTTCTTGCCCTGCGGCTGTACCCACAGCAGCTCCAGGGCGTGCGAGCCGGTGCCGACGTGGACGTTGTTCTTCGCGGGGGCGAGCACGCCGGGCGCCAGGTCCGTACGGTCGGACACCAGGCCCACCGAGATCAGCTTGAGCCGCTCGCCGCGGAAGACGGTCCAGGCGCCCGGGGCGGGGGTGCAGCCGCGGACGACCCGGTCGGCGCGCATCGCCGGGGCCGTCCAGTCGATCCGGGCGCCCTCGACAGTGATCTTGGGGGCGATCGAGACCCCCTCGGGGGCCTGCGGGACGGCGCGCAGGGTGCCGTCCTCGATGCCGTCCATGGTCGCGCAGAGCAGTCCGGCCCCGGCGAAGGCGAGCCGGGTCAGCAGGTCGCCGCTGGTGTCGGTCGGGCGGATCTCCTCGGTGAGGACGCCGTAGACGGGACCTGAGTCCAGGCCCTCCTCGATCTGGAAGGTGGAGGCTCCCGTGAGCTGGTCCCCCGCCATGATCGAGTGCTGTACCGGGGCGGCGCCGCGCCAGGCGGGCAGCAGGGAGAAGTGCAGGTTGACCCATCCGCGGCGGGGGATGTCCAGGGCGCTCTTGGGCAGCAGCGCCCCGTACGCCACGACCGGGCAGCAGTCCGGGTCGATCTCGCGCAGCCGGGCCTGGAAGTCCGGGTCGCGCGGCCGGACGGGCTTGAGGACTTCGATCCCGGCCTCCTCGGCGCGCTCGGCGACCGGGCTGGCGACGAGCCTGCGGCCGCGGCCGGCCGGAGCGTCGGGCCGGGTGACGACGGCGGCGACCTCGTGCCGCCCGGAGGCGATCAGGGCGTCCAAGGCGGGCACGGCGACCTCGGGGGTGCCTGCGAAGACGAGCTTCACTGGGTCCTACCTCGCTCTCTCGGCTGTCAGCAGCGCACCAGTCTATGGGGCGGGCACCGGGGCGGCCTCCGGCGGTGTCGAGGGGGCGTACGTACACGCGCGCGCCTCTCGCATATGCCGACACGCCCCCCGAGCGTGACCTGGGCGCCGGGTGACGCGTTGGTCAAGAGAGATTGACCGAAACGGGCCGCGTCGTGAACGGTGTCTGCGGCCCGATCCGCCCTTCAGCACCGGTTCGAGAGGCTTCTTCATGGCCGACCACGCCACCCACGACGCCCAAGCCCGGGCCAGCCTGCACCTGCTGGTGCGGGACATCGAGCGGGTTCGCCGGCAGGTGGATGCTCTGCGTACGCTCACCGCCCAGCTCGGCAACGTGTACCGCCCGCGCCGCTCCGGTCCCTCCACGGGCTTCGTCGTCTACGGCCGGGCGCCCGCGCCGACCGTCCGCCTCGCGCAGGAGCTGCGGGACAGCGTCGAGACCCTGGTCACCGCCGCCGTGGACTTCGACCGCTCGCTCGGTTTCTCGTGGGACGCCGTCGGATCGGCGCTGGGCGTCACCAAGCAGGCCGTGCACCGGCGTTACGGTGCCCGGCGCGCGCAGGCCGCCGAACCGGCGGAGCAGCCGGCCGACGGGACGACCACCCGGCCCCTGGGCCCGCTCCCGACGGTCCCGGCGGCGCGCTCGGCGCCGCCGCAGCCGCCGCGCGAGGAGTCGCAGGTCGCCGTCCCGCCCCCCGTCTCGGCCCCCCGCTCACCGGCCTTTCCGGGCCCGCGGGGCGGCTGACCAGGATCCTCCGCCGGGACGCCGACCCCCGACGGCCCCACGGCCCCCCGACCGCGCCGGACAAGCCCCAGGGCCCCCGCCGGGGTCGTCCGGCGTCCAGCCCCGGCCCACCCGGCCCCTGAGGGCCCAGGCCGCGCCACGACACCCAGCCTGCCCGGCGCTTGAGGGCACAGGGGCCCCGCCCACCCGGGAGAGCGGGGCCGAGCCGCCGCCGCCGAACCAGCCCGCCCGGCACTTGAGCCGTCAGACGCGCCACCCACCCGGCAGTCCGGGGCCGAGCCGCCGCGCCGACCCAGCCCGCCCGGCGCTTGAGGGCACAGGGGCCCGGCCCACGCGGGGGCCCGGGGCCGAGCCGCCGCCGCCGCCGACCCAGCCCGCCCGGCGCTTGAGGGCACAAGGGCGCGCCCCACGCGGGGGCGGCGGCTTCCCGGGGACGAGCCCCGCGCAGCGGGAGCGTCAGCCGATGTCCAGCGGGTCGATCCGGACCCGCACGGACTCCGACGCCGGCCCGCCCCGGGCCATGCGCGCCGCCTGCGCCGCCTTCAGCGCCGCCGCCAGCGCCGCCCCACTGCCGGGCGGGACCCGCACCAGCGCCCGCTCGCCGGCAGACGCCTCCCCCCGCCGCCCCGCCATCGGCACCGGGCCCAGGATCTCCGCATCCGGCGGCAGCCCGGCCCCCGCCAGGAACGCCTCCACCGCCTCCCCCCGGCCGGCCACCGCGGCCATCCGGGAGACCGGCGGGAAGCCGAGCTGGGACCGCTCGGCGAGTTCCCGTACGGCATGCCCCACCGGGTCCCAGCGCACCAGCGCCTGGACCGGCCGCAGCGTCGGCTCGGCCACCACGACCACCTGTCCGTCCGCCCGGACCAGCGACGCGGCGGCGATCCACCGGCGCAACGCGTCCTCCCCGGCCCGCAGGTCGGGCCGGCTCAGCATCGCCCAGCCGTCGAGCAGCAGCGCCGCCGCGTAGCCGGCGCCCGCCGCGACGGGCTCCGCCCCGGGGGTGCACACCACCAGCGCCGGCCGGTCGGGGACCTTGTCCAGGACGTGGTCGCGCCCGGAGGTCCGTACGGCCACGGCCGGGAACGCCCGTCCCAGCTCCTCGGCCGTCCTTCGGGCGCCGACCACCTGGGCCCGCAGCCGGAACGAACCGCACTCCTCGCAGTGCCAGGACGGCTCGGGCCGCCCGCACCACCCGCACTGGAGGTCCCGCGCGTCGGGAGCCTCCAGGGGCCCCGCGCAGGCGGTGCAGCGGGCCGGGGTGCGGCACCGCTCGCACGCCAGCCTGGGTACGTAGCCCCGCCGCGGCACCTGGACCAGTACGGGCCCGGTCTTGAGTCCCTCCCGTACGGTCTCCCACGCCAGGCTCGGCAGCCGGGCGGCCCGGGCGGCCCCGTCGCGGGCCAGCAGTTCGTCGCCGACGGTCCGGATCCGCGGAGCGTGCTCCCGCACCGTCTCCCGGGCGGCGACCAGCGGCCGCGCCCAGCCCGACTCGACCAGCTGGGCGGCCTCCACGGTGCAGCTGGTGCTGCCGGCGAGGAACCCGCAGCCGTCGCTGACGGCGCGCAGCTCCAGCACCTCCCGTACGTGCGGGAAGGGGGCGCGGTCGTCGCTGTGGCTGGAGTCCCCGTCGTCCCAGATGACGACGAGCCCGAGGTCCCGCACGGGGGCGAACATCGCGGCCCGGGTGCCGACGACGGCCCGCACCGAGCCCCGGTTCACGGCGAGCCACTCGCGGTAGCGCTTCTCGGGACCGGACTCGGCGGTCAGCAGGGCGTGCCGCCCTTCCCCGAGGAGGGCGGTGAGCGCGGCGTCCACGCGGGCGGCGGTGCGCCCGTCCGGGAGCACGGCGAGGGCGCCGCGGCCGGAAGCGAGGGTGGCGGCCACGGCGCGGGCGAGTTCGTCGGCCCAGCCGGGGCCCGGCAGTGCCGTCCAGACGGCGCGCGGGGTACCGCCGCCGGCCAGGGCGCGCAGGAAGGCGGGCCCGGCGCCGTACCGCTCCCAGCCGCCCGGCTCGGGCGCGGCGGGCGCGGGCAGCGGTTCGGGCGAGGGCTTGGCCTCGGCGCGGGCGTTGCGCGGCGGCAGCGCGAGCTGGAGGACGTCGGCGAGGCTGCCGGCGTACCGGTCGGCCACGGCCCGGGCCAGGGCCAGCATCCGGGGACCGAGCACCACCTCGGGCGAGACGACGTGGGCGAGCGCGGCGAGCGCTCCGGCGTAGTCCGATTCGGCCCGGCGCTCCACGATGAAGCCGTCGATGAGACCGCCGCCCTCGCGGCGGCCGCCGTGCACCTGGTGGGATCCGGCCCCGAAGCGGACCCGGACGCGGACGCCGGGCTGGGCGGCCTCGGAGAGGTCGGCGGGGACGGCGTAGTCCCACAGCTGGTCGAGGTGGAGCACGCCCTTGTTCACGAGGACGCGGGCGACAGGCAGCTCGTCGGCGAGCGCGGCCCCGCGCCAGGTGCGGGGCTTTGCCTTGGGCGCCTTGGCCTTCGCCTCGGCG
This sequence comes from Streptomyces sp. CB00455, assembly GCF_001905445.1. Classification (GTDB taxonomy): domain Bacteria; phylum Actinomycetota; class Actinomycetes; order Streptomycetales; family Streptomycetaceae; genus Streptomyces. The sequence goes on from NZ_LIVQ01000009.1 coordinate 105,147, forward strand.
ACCATCTCCCGGATCAGCGCCAGCTGCTCCGGCGGGGAATCGTTCGCGCTGCTCACATCAGCATTCTTACCAAATGCCACCGACAGCGGCGGGGCCCGGCGGCGCTCCCCCGCCCCTGGCCGGCGCCGGTGGGGTTCCTGCGGCACGAGGGCGGCGCGGGCGCGCGAACGGCTCCGGACCAGCTGGTCCGGAGCCGTTCGCGCGGGCGGGCGCGGTCCTACAGGCCGGCGGCGGCGCGCAGGGCGTCGACGCGGTCGGTGCGTTCCCAGGTGAAGTCGGGCAGCTCGCGGCCGAAGTGGCCGTAAGCGGCGGTCTGGGCGTAGATGGGGCGCAGGAGGTCGAGGTCGCGGATGATGGCGGCCGGNGCCAGCTGCTCCGGCGGGGAATCGTTCGCGCTGCTCACATCAGCATTCTTACCAAATGCCACCGACAGCGGCGGGGCCCGGCGGCGCTCCCCCGCCCCTGGCCGGCGCCGGTGGGGTTCCTGCGGCACGAGGGCGGCGCGGGCGCGCGAACGGCTCCGGACCAGCTGGTCCGGAGCCGTTCGCGCGGGCGGGCGCGGTCCTACAGGCCGGCGGCGGCGCGCAGGGCGTCGACGCGGTCGGTGCGTTCCCAGGTGAAGTCGGGCAGCTCGCGGCCGAAGTGGCCGTAAGCGGCGGTCTGGGCGTAGATGGGGCGCAGGAGGTCGAGGTCGCGGATGATGGCGGCCGGGCGCAGGTCGAAGACCTCGCCGATGGCGTCCTCGATCTTCTGGACCTCGACCTTGGCGGTGCCGAAGGTCTCGACGAACAGGCCGACGGGCTCGGCCTTGCCGATCGCGTAGGCGACCTGGACCTCGCAGCGCGAGGCCAGCCCGGCGGCGACCACGTTCTTGGCGACCCAGCGCATCGCGTACGCCGCGGAGCGGTCGACCTTGGAGGGGTCCTTGCCGGAGAAGGCGCCGCCACCGTGACGGGCCATCCCGCCGTAGGTGTCGATGATGATCTTGCGGCCGGTCAGGCCGGCGTCGCCCATCGGGCCGCCGATCTCGAAACGCCCGGTCGGGTTGACCAGCAGCCGGTAGCCCTCGGTGTCGAGCTTGATGCCGTCCTCGATGAGCTGGGCCAGCACGTGCTCGACGACGAACTCGCGGATGTCGGGAGCGAGCAGCGAGTCCAGGTCGATGTCCGCCGCGTGCTGGGTCGAGACGACGACCGTGTCCAGGCGGACGGCCTTGTCGCCGTCGTACTCGATGGTGACCTGGGTCTTTCCGTCGGGGCGCAGGTAGGGGATGGTCCCGTTCTTGCGGACCTCGGACAGGCGCTTGGAGAGCCGGTGCGCGAGGTGGATCGGCAGCGGCATCAGCTCGGGCGTCTCGTCGCAGGCGTAGCCGAACATCAGGCCCTGGTCGCCGGCGCCCTGCTTGTCGAGCTCGTCCTCGTCGCCTTCGACCCGCTTCTCGTAGGCCGTGTCGACGCCCTGGGCGATGTCCGGGGACTGCGCGCCGATGGACACCGACACGCCGCAGGAGGCACCGTCGAAGCCCTTCTTCGAGGAGTCGTAGCCGATTTCGAGGATCTTGTCGCGCACGAGCTGGGCGATCGGCGCGTAGGCCTTCGTCGTCACCTCGCCCGCGATGTGCACCAGACCCGTGGTGATCAGGGTCTCCACGGCCACGCGCGAGGTCGGGTCCTCGGTGAGGAGCGCGTCGAGGATCGTGTCGCTGATCTGGTCAGCGATCTTGTCAGGGTGGCCCTCGGTCACGGACTCCGAGGTAAACAGACGACGGGACACAACGCTCCCTGGGGTTGCAGCGGCTGCTGGCTGATCATTTGGCGGAACCACACCGGGGGCTGCGCCCGGTCACGTTCCGACTGCAGTTTATCGGTCGCCACCGTTTGCCGGACCACCCGTCTCGCCTTGTGGGAGCCGTGTGACCTGCGGCACTCCATTCTGGCGCACGGATGTGACCATGGATAGGGACCTGCTCAGGCGCGTCGCGCGGGAAGGCGGGCCACCACCTGGTCCCAAATGACGTCCGCCAGCACTTCCTTCGGACCATGGGGCACGTGGGTCTCGGTCCCATCGGAGCCAAGGACGACGGCCTCGTTCTCCTCCGATCCGAAAGTCTTGGCCTCGCCGACCTCGTTCACGACGAGGAGATCACAGCCCTTGCGCCGGAGCTTCGCGCGCCCGTTGGCGAGGACGTCGTCGGTCTCGGCGGCGAATCCGACCACGATCCGGCCCTCTCCGGCCCGGCTCGCCGAGATCTCGGCGAGGACATCGGGGTTGCGTACGAGGGCGACCGGCGCGGGCTCCTCCCCGTCCTTCTTCTTGATCTTGCCGCTCGCGTACTCGGCGGGCCGGAAGTCCGCGACGGCCGCGGCCATCACCACGGCGTCGGCCCCGGCCGCCGCTTCCCGTACCGCCTCCCGCAGCTGCAGGGCGGTGCCCACCCGTACGACGTCCACCCCGGCCGGGTCGGCCAGCGCGGTGTTCGCGGCCACGAGGGTGACCCGGGCGCCACGCGCGACGGCCGTGCGGGCCAGCGCGTAGCCCTGCTTGCCGGAGGAGCGGTTGCCGAGGAAGCGGACGGGGTCCAGGGGCTCGCGTGTGCCGCCCGCGCTGACCACCACGTGCCGGCCGGCGAGGTCCGGTCCGGCCGTTGCGCCCGAGGGGGCGCCCCGGCGCAGGACGTGGCGGCACACCTCGAAGATCTCCTCCGGGTCGGGCAGCCGCCCCTTGCCGGTGTCCTTGCCGGTGAGCCGGCCCACGGCGGGCTCGATGACGACCGCTCCGCGGCGCCGCAGCGTGGCGACGTTCTCCTGGGTGGCGGGGTGCTCCCACATCTCGGTGTGCATGGCGGGCGCGAAGACCACCGGGCAGCGGGCGGTGAGCAGGGTGTTCGTGAGCAGGTCGTCGGCGAGCCCGTGGGCGGCCTTGGCCAGCATGTCGGCGGTGGCCGGGGCGACCACGACGAGGTCGGCGGACTGTCCGATGCGCACGTGCGGCACCTCGTGGACGCTCTCCCAGACCGCGGTGGAGGCCGGGTTCCCCGACAGGGCGGACCAGGTGGCCTCGCCCACGAAGTTCAGGGAGGCCGCCGTGGGCACCACCCGCACCTCGTGCCCGGACTCGGTCAGCCGGCGCAGCAGCTCGCACGCCTTGTATGCGGCGATGCCGCCGCTGACCCCCAGCACGACCTTCGGCTTACCCACCACGCACTCCCCTTCGACACGTCCGACGCGTTCGGCTCTGATCGTCGTACTCACCCATGACACACCACAGGCCCGGCAGATCTTCTGCCGGGCCTGTGGTGAAAGGAATTCTCGGTGCCTTACTGAGCCGGGGCCTCGATGGCCTCGGAGGTCAGCAGACCCGCGTTGATCTCGCGCAGCGCGATCGAAAGCGGCTTCTCGTGGACGTGGGTGTCCACCAGCGGGCCGACGTACTCGAGCAGGCCCTCACCGAGCTGCGAGTAGTACGCGTTGATCTGACGCGCGCGCTTTGCCGCGTAGATCACGAGGCTGTACTTCGAGTCAGTAGCCTCGAGCAGCTCGTCGATCGGCGGGTTGATGATGCCCTCGGGCGCAGTAATGGAAGAGGACACGCTCTACCTTCCGAAGATGGGGGAAAAACTGAGACGATCAGGTGTTGATCGGACGATTCAAAAACATCGACCAAACGATCAGACAACTTCCACCAAGGCTAGCAGCTCACGCGCTACATCCTCGACGGAGGTGTTGACAAGGGTGGTGTCGAACTCGGATTCGGCAGCCAGTTCGACCTTGGCAGTCTCCAGCCGGCGCGCGATGACCTCGGCCGATTCGGTGCCCCGGCCGGTCAGGCGCCGGACCAGCTCGTCCCAGCTCGGCGGGGCCAGGAAGACGAGCTGGGCGTCGGGCATGGACTCGCGGACGAGCCGTGCGCCCTGGAGGTCGATCTCCAGCAGTACCGGCTCGCCCTTGTCCAGGCGCTCCAGCACCGCGCTGCGCGGTGTGCCGTAGCGGTTGCCCGCGAATTCGGCCCACTCCAGCAGCTCGCCGTTGGCGATCAGCTTGTCGAACTCGTCGTCGCCGACGAAGAAGTAGTGGACTCCGTGTCGCTCACCGGGCCGCGGCTTGCGGGTGGTGGCCGACACCGAGAGCCAGACCTCGGGGTGGACCTTGCGCATATGCGCGACGACCGTGCTCTTGCCGACCCCCGAGGGGCCGGAGAGCACGGTCAGCCGCGGACGAACCTCTGCTGCCATAGAGCGATTATCCAGGTTCCCAGGACTGCCTGAGAACGCCGGGAGAACTTCAGGCGGCGCCTCAGGCGCCGGTACTGCCGAACTCGCGCTCCAGAGAGGCGATCTGGTTGGAACCGAGACCTCGGACACGCCGGGACTCGGAGATGCCGAGGCGCTCCATGATCTGCTTGGCGCGCACCTTGCCCACGCCAGGCAGGGACTCCAGCAGGGCGGAGACCTTCATCTTGCCGATGACGTCGTTCTCCTGGCCTGTCTTGATGACCTCTTGGAGCGAGGCGCCGGAGTGCTTGAGTCGATTCTTCACCTCGGCCCGCTCCCGGCGAGCCGCGGCGGCCTTTTCGAGCGCGGCTGCGCGCTGTTCAGGGGTAAGGGGCGGAAGAGCCACGCCTACGTCACCTCGGATGTCGAACTGTCGGATACGGACCGGTGGGGAACCCAAGGGCACCACACCAGGCGAGCTCCCGAACAGCGATGGAACTCCTTCGCTGCGCGTTCACTCTGGTCGGAGACTAGCGGCCATCACGGCTCCAGTCAGCGAGAACGGACGAAAAGTCCTGGTCAGCCTCCACTGAAACGTACATCACGGACAAAATACCCCGGTTTTGTCCGGTGAAGGCCGGTCGAATTTCGTCAGGCCGCGCGAAGTGCCCCTCCGGCGGCCCGCCCGAACGATCCTCCGGTGCTGCGAACCGTTCCGGTCACGAGCACTAGCCGCTGACGGCCTCGCGGATCCCGTCCGCGAACTCCCGCGCCGAGGCGCGCAGCGCCGCGACGTCCGGTCCGTGCGCGAGCACGCCGCGCGACACGTTCGGGACGACGTTGCGCACGGCCTTGCCGAACACCCCCGGCAGGTCCGCCGCCGCCGCGCCCTGCGCCCCGATGCCGGGGGCGAGGAGCGGTCCGTTGATCTCCAGGTCGAAGGAGGAGAGGTCGCCCAGCGTGGCGCCGACCACCGCGCCGAAGGAACCCATCGGCGCCGCGCCCGCGTTCTCCGCCGCCAGGTGCGCCAGCATGGTCGCGCCGATCGTGCGGCCGTCCTCCCGCACCGCGCGCTGGACCTCCGCGCCTTCCGGGTTCGAGGTCAGGGCGAGCACGAAGAGCCCCGCGCCCGATGCGCGGGCGAGGTCGACGGCCGGCTTCAGCGAGCCGTAGCCGAGGTAGGGGGAGACCGTCAGCGCGTCCGAGAAGAGCGGCGAGGACGGATCCAGGAAGGCCGCGGCGTAGGCCGCCATCGTCGAGCCGATGTCGCCGCGCTTGGCGTCCATCAGGACGAGCGTGCCGGCCGCCCGCGCGTCCGCGACGGTCCGCTCCAGCACCGCGACGCCCTTGGAGCCGAACCGCTCGAAGAAGGCGGCCTGCGGCTTGAAGACGGCCACCTGGTCGGCGAGCGCCTCGACCACGGTGCGCGAGAAGCGTTCCAGGCCCGCGATGTCGTCCTCCAGGCCCCAGGAGGCCAGCAGGGCCGCGTGGGGGTCGATGCCCACGCAGAGCGGGCCGCGGGCGTCCATCGCCTCGCGCAGACGGGTGCCAAAGGGGGTCACGGTCACTGCGCGGCCTTTCGGGTCTCGGCGCCCACGGCTTCGGCGAGCGTCGCGTACGGGCTGTCGGCCAGGCGCGCGGCCAGGCCCTTGTGGATGGCGCGGGCGTAGAAGGGGCCCTCGTAGACGAAGGCGCTGTAGCCCTGGATCAGGCCGGCGCCCGCCAGGATGCGCTGCCAGGCGTCTTCGGCGTTCTCGATGCCCCCGACGCCGACGAGGAGCAGCCGGTCCCCCACACGGGCGTACAGGCGGCGCAGGACCTCCAGCGAGCGCTCCTTGACCGGCGCGCCCGACAGGCCGCCGGTCTCCTTCACGAGGGCCGGGGCGGACTTCAGGCCCAGCCCCTCCCGCGCGATGGTGGTGTTCGTGGCGATGATGCCGTCCAGGCCGAGTTCCAGGGCGAGGTCCGCGACCGCGTCGACGTCCTCGTCCGCCAGGTCCGGGGCGATCTTGACGAGCAGCGGGACCCGGCGGTCGGTGACGACCCGGTCCGCGGCCTCGCGCACGGCCGTCAGGAGCGGGCGCAGGGATTCGGTGGCCTGGAGGTTGCGCAGGCCGGGCGTGTTCGGAGAGGAGACGTTGACCACGAGGTAGTCGGCGTGCCGGGCGAGGCGCTCGGTCGAGGCGACGTAGTCCGCCACGGCTTCTTCCTCGGGGACGATCTTGGTCTTGCCGATGTTGACGCCGACGACGGTGCGGAAGACGGGCGTACGGGCGGCCAGCCGGCGGGCCACGGCCGCCGAGCCCTCGTTGTTGAAGCCCATCCGGTTGATCAGCGCGCGGTCCGGTACGAGCCTGAAGAGCCGCTTCCTGGGGTTGCCGGGCTGGGGCTGCGCCGTGACCGTGCCGATCTCGACGTGGTCGAAGCCGAGCATCGACATGCCGTCGATGGCGACGGCGTTCTTGTCGAAGCCGGCGGCCAGGCCGAAGGGGCCGTGCATCCGCAGGCCCAGGGCCTCGGTGCGCAGCTCCTTGTGGCGGGGGGCGAGCCAGGCCGCGAGGAACGTGCGCAGCACCGGGGTGCGGGCTGCGAGGCGGATCCAGCGGAAGGCCAGGTGGTGGGCCTGCTCCGGGTCCATCCGCTTGAAGACCAGGTTGAAGAAGAGTTTGTACATCGTCGTGGAGGGTCCCTCTGCGCTCATGGAAAGGGGGACACCCGGTGTGCAACCGGTGTCCCCCTCCCCGTGTCCGGGCTGTTCGGGCAGCTGTTAGTCGCGGGCGGCGGTCAGGTGCTCCGCGTGCTCCTGGAGGGAGCGCACGCCCACGTCGCCGTGGCCGAGCGCCTCGATGCCCTGGACGGCCGCGGCGAGCGCCTGGACCGTGGTCAGGCACGGGACGCTGCGCGCCACGGCCGCCGTGCGGATCTCGTAGCCGTCGAGGCGGCCGCCGGTGCCGTACGGGGTGTTGACGATCAGGTCGACCTGGCCGTCGTGGATCAGCTGGACGATGGTCTTCTCGCCGTTCGGGCCCTCGCCCTCGCTGAGCTTGCGCACCACGGTGGCGTTGATGCCGTTGCGGCGCAGCACCTCGGCGGTGCCGGAGGTGGCGAGCAGCTCGAAGCCGTGGGCGACGAGCTCGCGCGCCGGGAAGATCATCGAGCGCTTGTCGCGGTTGGCGACGGAGATGAAGGCGCGGCCCTTGGTGGGCAGCGGGCCGTAGGCGCCGGCCTGCGACTTGGCGTAGGCCGTGCCGAAGACGGAGTCGATGCCCATGACCTCGCCGGTGGAGCGCATCTCCGGGCCGAGGACGGTGTCCACGCCGCGGCCCTGGATGTCGCGGAAGCGCGACCAGGGCATGACGGCTTCCTTGACGGAGATCGGCGCGTCGAGCGGCAGGGTGCCGCCGTCGCCGGTCTTGGGCAGCAGGCCCTCGGCGCGCAGCTCGGCGATGGTGGTGCCGAGCGAGATGCGGGCGGCGGCCTTGGCGAGCGGGACGGCGGTCGCCTTCGAGGTGAAGGGGACGGTCCGGGAGGCGCGCGGGTTGGCCTCCAGGACGTAGAGGATGTCGCCCGCCATCGCGAACTGGATGTTGATCAGGCCGCGGACGCCGACGCCCTTGGCGATGGCCTCGGTGGAGGCGCGCAGGCGCTTGATGTCGTAGCCGCCGAGGGTGATCGGGGGCAGGGCGCAGGCGGAGTCGCCGGAGTGGATGCCGGCTTCCTCGATGTGTTCCATGACGCCGCCGAGGTAGAGCTCGGTGCCGTCGTAGAGCGCGTCGACGTCGATCTCGATGGCGTCGTCGAGGAAGCGGTCGACCAGCACGGGGCGGGTCGGGGAGATCTCGGTGGACTCGGCGATGTAGGACTCCAGCCGGGTCTCGTCGTAGACGATCTCCATGCCGCGGCCGCCGAGCACGTAGGACGGGCGGACCAGGACCGGGTAGCCGATCTCGTCGGCGATGGCCTTCGCACCGGTGAAGGTGGTGGCGGTGCCGTGCTTGGGGGCGGGCAGTCCGGCCTCGGCGAGGACCTGGCCGAAGGCGCCGCGGTCCTCGGCGGCGTGGATGGCCTCGGGCGAGGTGCCGACGACGGGCACGCCGTTGTCCTTGAGCGCCTGGGCGAGACCGAGCGGGGTCTGGCCGCCGAGCTGGACGATGACGCCGGCGATGGGGCCCGCCAGCGACTCGGCGTGGAAGATCTCCAGGACGTCTTCGAGCGTGAGCGGCTCGAAGTACAGGCGGTCGGAGGTGTCGTAGTCGGTGGAGACGGTCTCCGGGTTGCAGTTGACCATCACGGTCTCGTAGCCGGCGTCGCTGAGGGCGAAGGAGGCGTGGACGCAGGAGTAGTCGAACTCGATGCCCTGGCCGATGCGGTTCGGGCCGGAGCCCAGGATGATGACCGCGGGCTTCTCGCGCGGGGCGACCTCGCTCTCCTCGTCGTAGGACGAGTAGAAGTACGGGGTCTTGGCGGCGAACTCGGCGGCGCAGGTGTCGACCGTCTTGTAGACCGGGCGGACGCCGAGCGCGTGGCGGACCTCGCGTACGACGTCCTCGCGCAGGCCGCGGATCTCGGCGATCTGGACGTCGGAGAAGCCGTGGCGCTTGGCTTCCGCGAGCAGCTCGGGGTGGAGCTTGTCGGCGGCGGCCAGGTCGTCGGCGACTTCCTTGATGAGGAAGAGCTGGTCGACGAACCAGGGGTCGATCTTCGTGGATTCGAAGACCTCTTCCTGGGTGGCGCCGGCGCGGATGGCCTGCATGACGGTGTTGATGCGGCCGTCGGTCGGGCGGACGGCGGTGGCCAGCAGTTCCTGCTTGTCGCCGGGCTCGCCGACGAAGGTGAACTGCGAGCCCTTCTTCTCCAGGGAGCGCAGGGCCTTCTGGAGGGCTTCGGTGAAGTTGCGGCCGATGGCCATGGCCTCGCCCACCGACTTCATGGTGGTGGTGAGGGTGGCGTCGGCGAGCGGGAACTTCTCGAAGGCGAAGCGCGGGGCCTTGACGACGACGTAGTCGAGGGACGGCTCGAAGGAGGCCGGCGTCTTCTCGGTGATGTCGTTGGGGACCTCGTCGAGCGTGTAGCCGATGGCCAGCTTCGCCGCGATCTTCGCGATGGGGAAGCCGGTGGCCTTGGAGGCGAGCGCCGAGGAGCGCGAGACGCGCGGGTTCATCTCGATGACGATGACGCGGCCGTCGACCGGGTCGATCGCGAACTGGATGTTGCAGCCGCCGGTGTCGACGCCGACCTCGCGGATGATCGCGATGCCGATGTCGCGCAGCCGCTGGTACTCGCGGTCGGTCAGGGTCATCGCGGGGGCGACGGTGATCGAGTCGCCGGTGTGGACGCCCATCGGGTCGAAGTTCTCGATGGAGCAGACGACGACGACGTTGTCCTTGGTGTCGCGCATCAGCTCCAGCTCGTACTCCTTCCAGCCGAGGATGGACTCCTCCAGGAGCACCTCGGTGGTCGGGGAGAGCGTGAGGCCCTGGCCGGCGATGCGGCGCAGCTCGTCCTCGTCGTGGGCGAAGCCGGAGCCGGCGCCGCCCATGGTGAAGGAGGGGCGCACGACGACGGGGTAGCCGCCGAGGGTCTCGACGCCCGCGATGACGTCGTCCATCGAGTGGCAGATGACGGAGCGCGCGGACTCGCCGTAGCCGATCTTGGCCTTGACGGCTTCGACGACGCCCTTGAAGAGGTCGCGGTCCTCGCCCTTGTTGATGGCTTCGACGTTGGCGCCGATGAGCTCGACGCCGTACTTCTCCAGCACGCCCTGCTCGTGCATGGAGATGGCGGTGTTGAGCGCGGTCTGGCCGCCGAGGGTCGGGAGCAGGGCGTCGGGGCGCTCCTTGGCGATGATCTTCTCGACGAACTCGGGGGTGATCGGCTCGACGTACGTGGCGTCGGCGATCTCCGGGTCGGTCATGATCGTCGCGGGGTTGGAGTTCACCAGGATGACCCGCAGGCCTTCGGCCTTGAGGATGCGGCAGGCCTGGGTGCCGGAGTAGTCGAACTCGGCGGCCTGTCCGATGACGATCGGGCCGGAGCCGATGACCAGGACGGACTGGATATCGGTGCGCTTAGGCACGCTCGGCCTCCATCGGGACGGTGTTCATCAAAGACGTGAAGCGGTCGAAGAGGTACGCGGCGTCGTGCGGGCCGGCAGCCGCTTCGGGGTGGTACTGGACGGAGAAGGCCGGCTGGTCGAGCAGCTGGAGGCCCTCCACCACGTTGTCGTTGAGGCAGACGTGGGAGACCTCGGCGCGGCCGAAGGGGGTCTCGGAGACCTTGTCGAGGGGCGCGTCGACGGCGAAGCCGTGATTGTGCGCGGTGATCTCGACCTTGCCGGTGGTGCGGTCCTGCACGGGCTGGTTGATCCCGCGATGGCCGTACTTCAGCTTGTAGGTGCCGAAGCCGAGGGCGCGGCCGAGGATCTGGTTGCCGAAGCAGATGCCGAAGAGCGGCGTCTTGCGGGCGAGGACGCCCTGCATGACGGAGACCGCGTGATCGGCGGTGGCCGGGTCGCCCGGGCCGTTGGAGAAGAACACGCCGTCGGGGGCGACGGCGTAGATGTCCTCGACCGTGGCGGTCGCGGGCAGCACGTGCACCTCGATGCCGCGTTCGGCCATCCGGTGCGGGGTCATGCCCTTGATGCCGAGGTCGACGGCGGCCACGGTGAACTTCTTCTCACCGATGGCGGGGACGACGTACGCCTCCTTGGTGGCGACCTCGGCGGAGAGGTTCGCGCCCTTCATCTGCGGGGCGCCCTGGACCTTGCCCAGCAGCACGGCGTCGTCCGTGACCGAGGCGAGCGCCTCGCCGGAGAAGATGCCGACGCGCATGGCGCCGCGCTCGCGCAGGTGGCGGGTCAGGGCGCGGGTGTCGACCCCGCAGATCCCGACGACGCCCTGGGCGACGAGCTCCTCGTCCAGCGTGCGCTGCGAGCGCCAGTTGGAGGGCTTGCGGGCGGGGTCTCGGACCACGTAGCCGGCGACCCAGATGCGGGAGGACTCGGGGTCCTCGTCGTTGACGCCGGTGTTGCCCACGTGCGGGGCGGTCATCACGACGACCTGCCGGTGGTACGACGGGTCGGTGAGGGTCTCCTGGTAGCCGGTCATGCCGGTGGAGAACACGGCCTCGCCGAAGGTCTCCCCCACGGCGCCGTAGGCACGGCCGCGGAAGATCCGGCCGTCCTCCAGGACGAGTACGGCGGGAGCTTTGGCTGCTCCCCGGGTGGAGGTCGTCATCGTTCGGCGCCTTCCGTCGTGATGGATTGGTTCATGAGGTTGACCGCTTCGACCCAGGCGGGGTGCTCGGCCGCGCGGTCGGAGCGGAAGCCGGAGTCGATCAGCTTGTCGCCGTGCGCCCAGGTGACGACGAGCAGACCGCCTTCGGTGAGTACCTTGCCCGCGATCCCCTTGTCGAGGCGGGCGCCGCGCAGCTGCGCGGCCGGTACGAAGAAATCGTTGGCACCGGGTCGGACCACGTCCAGGCCCGCGTCGGTGAGCGTGAGCTCGACCCTGCTGCGGACGCCCAGACCGTGGGCGACGATCCGGTCGAGCCACTGCCCGGCGGTGGTGGACCCGTGGTACCGGCCGGTCAGGGCCAGCCGGTGCGCGGGGAGCCCGTCGGGGGCGGTGGGCAGTTCCGGCAGGTCGTTCTGCAGGGCGCCGCGCCATTTCCAGCCCTGCCGCATCAGCCAGTACACGAAGGCGATGAAGACGACCAGGCCGACGACCCACGCGATGCGGGCGCCGAGGCTGGTCACCTCCGCCGACTGTCGCTCCGCGGCCTCGGCGGCCAGTTGGATCACTGCAGGTGTCACGCCAGTTTCCCGTCCACGACCGTTGCCCGGCCCCGCAGGAAGGTGTGAGTGACGCGCCCCGGCAGCTCGCGGCCCTCGTAGGGCGTGTTGCGGCTGCGGGAGGCGAAGTGTGCGGGGTCCACGACACCACGGTACGAGGTGTCGACCAGGGTGAGGTTCGCGGGTTCACCTGCCGAGACGGGACGGCCGTGGTTCTCCAGGGCGCCGATGCGCGCCGGGGCGAAGGACATCCGCTCGGCGACGCCGGCCCAGTCGAGCAGTCCGGTCTCCACCATCGTCTGCTGGACGACGGACAGGGCCGTCTCCAGCCCCACCATGCCCATGGCGGCGGCGGCCCACTCGCAGTCCTTGTCCTCCTGCGGGTGGGGGGCGTGGTCGGTGGCGACGATGTCGATCGTGCCGTCGGCCAGGGCCTCGCGCAGGGCCAGCACGTCGCGCTCGGTGCGCAGCGGCGGGTTGACCTTGTAGACCGCGTTGTACGAGCGGACGAGCTCGTCGGTGAGCAGGAGGTGGTGCGGGGTGACCTCGGCGGTGACGTCGATGCCGCGGGACTTGGCCCAGCGGACGATCTCGACGGAGCCGGCGGTGGAGAGGTGGCAGATGTGCACGCGGGAGCCGACGTGCTCGGCGAGCAGGACGTCGCGGGCGATGACCGACTCCTCGGCGACGGCGGGCCATCCGCCCAGGCCCAGCTCGGCGGAGACGACGCCCTCGTTCATCTGGGCGCCCTCGGTGAGGCGGGGCTCCTGGGCGTGCTGGGCGACGACTCCGCCGAAGGCCTTCACGTACTCCAGGGCGCGGCGCATGATCACGGCGTCGTCGACGCACTTGCCGTCATCGGAGAAGACGGTGACGCGGGCGGCGGAGTCGTGCATGGCGCCCAGCTCGGCGAGCTGCTTGCCCTCCAGGCCGACGGTGACGGCGCCGATGGGCTGCACGTCGCAGTAGCCGGACTCCTTGCCCAGGCGCCAGACCTGTTCGACGACGCCGGCGGTGTCGGCGACCGGAAAGGTGTTGGCCATGGCGAAGACGGCGGTGTAGCCGCCGCAGGCCGCGGCGCGGGTGCCGGTCAGGACGGTCTCGCTGTCCTCGCGGCCGGGCTCGCGCAGGTGGGTGTGGAGGTCGACGAGGCCCGGGAGGAGGACCTGGCCGCCGGCCTCGATGACGCTCGCACCGTCGGCGGAGAGGTTCTGTCCGACCTCGGCGATGGTCTCGCCGTCGATCAGGACGTCCTGCGCTTCGCCGCCGAGTACCTTCGCGCCACGGATCAGGATCTTGCTCATCTTTACTTGCTCTCCTCGATGCGGGGCGTGCTGGTGGTGGTGACGGCGGGCCCGGAGCCCCCGAGCAGCAGGTAGAGGACGGCCATCCGGGTCGAGACGCCGTTGGCGACCTGTTCGACGGCCGTGCAGCGGTCGGAGTCGGCGACCTCGGCGGTGATCTCCATGCCGCGGTTCATCGGTCCGGGGTGCATCACGATGGCGTGCTCGGGCATCTTCGCCATGCGGTCGCCGTCGAGCCCGTACCGGCGGGAGTACTCGCGCTCGGTCGGGAAGAAGGCGGCGTTCATGCGTTCGCGCTGCACACGCAGCATCATCACCGCATCGGACTTCGGCAGCACCTCGTCCAGGTCGTACGAGACCTCGCACGGCCAGCTCTCGACGCCGATCGGCACCAGCGTGGGCGGGGCCACCACGGTGACCTCGGCGCCCAGGGTGTGCAGCAGCTGCACGTTGGAGCGCGCCACTCGGCTGTGCAGGACGTCACCCACGATGGTGATCCGGCGGCCGTTCAGGTCCTTGCCGAGGCCCGCGTCGCGGCCGACCAGGCGCCGGCGCATGGTGAAGGCGTCCAGGAGCGCCTGGGTGGGGTGCTCGTGGGTGCCGTCGCCGGCGTTGACCACGGCGGAGTCGATCCAGCCGGAGGTCGCGAGGCGGTAGGGGGCGCCGGAGGCGTGGTGGCGGATGACGACCGCGTCGGCGCCCATGGCCTCCAGGGTCAGCGCGGTGTCCTTCAGGGATTCGCCCTTGGAGACCGAGGAGCCTTTGGCGGAGAAGTTGATGACGTCGGCGGAGAGGCGCTTGGCGGCCGCTTCGAAGGAGATCCGGGTCCGGGTCGAGTCCTCGAAGAAGAGGTTCACGACGGTGAGTCCGCGCAGGGTGGGCAGCTTCTTGATCGGCCGGTCGGCGACGCGGGCCATCTCCTCGGCGGTGTCGAGGATCAGGACGGCGTCGTCGCGCGTGAGATCGGCGGCCGAGATGAGGTGGCGCTTCATCTGGGTGGCTCCGTAGGTCGGGAGGGCAGGCACGGGAGGGCAGGCCGGGGCGGGGCTCGGTACGGCGTGCGGCCGGGCAGCGCACGGGTCCGCGCGGACCTGCGGCGCAGGCCCGTGCGGTGGGAGGGGCTACTGCCCGGGGGCCAGGGCGGTCCGCTGGCCGAGCAGCACGGCGTCACGGCCGTCCTCCTCCTGGAGCTGGACCTTGACGGTCTCCCGCAGCGACGTGGGGAGGTTCTTGCCGACGTAGTCGGCGCGGATGGGCAGCTCGCGGTGGCCCCGGTCGACGAGGACGGCCAGCTGCACGGCGCGGGGGCGGCCGAGGTCGCCGAGGGCGTCGAGGGCGGCGCGGATCGTGCGGCCGGAGAACAGGACGTCATCGACGAGGACGACGAGTCGGCCGTCGAGGTCGTCGCCGGGGATCTCGGTGCGGCCGATCGCGCGGGCGGGCTTCAGGCGCAGGTCGTCCCGGTACATGGTGATGTCGAGGGAGCCGACCGGGACCTTGGCGCCGGTGATGTCTTCGAGCTTGGCGGCCAGCCGGCGGGCGAGGTACACACCGCGGGTGGGGATGCCGAGGAGCACCACGTCGTCGGCGCCCTTGGCGCGTTCGACGATCTCGTGGGCGATGCGGGTCAGGACCCGGGCGATGTCCTGCGCCTCCAGCACGGGGCGCACGGCGTCGGCGGCATCGGCGGCATCGGTGGGCCCGGCGGTGCGGGCTGCGTTCTGAGCGTCCATGGAAAGGACCTCCTTCTCCGCCTCACGGGACGGACCTTAAAGGACGTCTGATGTACGCCTCCCACGGTACCAGGGGGTTTCCGGTGGCCCGGCACGGGGTGGCCGGCCGGGGACGGGGGCGGGGGCCGCCGCGGCCTGCCGGGACCGGCTTCCCGGGGCGGCCGGGACCATTCGGCTTGACGCATCCAAGTAACGCTGCGTAACCTCACAGTGAGTTACCAGCCGCGCGGCGGAGCCGCACGTAGTTACCTAGTTACGTAGTCGCAGTGTCCATTCGTCACAGCGTCACAGCGTCCGGGAGCGTTATGTCCAGCGAATACGCCAAACAGCTCGGGGCCAAGCTCCGCGCCATCCGCACCCAGCAGGGCCTCTCCCTCCACGGTGTCGAGGAGAAGTCCCAGGGCCGGTGGAAGGCCGTGGTGGTCGGCTCCTACGAGCGCGGCGACCGCGCCGTGACCGTCCAGCGCCTCGCCGAGCTGGCGGACTTCTACGGGGTGCCGGTGCAGGAACTGCTGCCGGGCACGACTCCGGGCGGAGCGGCCGAGCCGCCGCCGAAGCTGCGCCTGGACCTGGAGCGCCTGGCGGGCGTGCCCGCCGAGAAGGCCGGCCCGCTCCAGCGCTACGCGGCGACGATCCAGAGCCAGCGCGGCGACTACAACGGCAAGGTGCTGTCGATCCGCCAGGACGACCTGCGCACCCTCGCCGTCATCTACGACCAGTCCCCCTCGGTCCTGACCGAACAGCTGATCAGCTGGGGCGTGCTGGATGCGGATGCCCGTCGCGCCGTGGCGCACGAGGACGTCTGAGCCTGCGGGCGACAGCCGAGCAGAAACGTTACCGGTGGGTGCCGGTCCCCTTCCCGGGGGCCGGCACCCACCGGTTTTTCGTCTTCCGGCGTCCGGAGCCGTGCCAGAGAAGGACGCAGGGCCCGCAGCGCGCACGCTGCGGGCCCTGCGTCTCGCCGAACCACCGGGAACTAGTCGCGGCGCAGGTTCGGCTTCAGGTCCTTGAACCGGGCCAGCAGCCCGTTCACGAACGAGGGGGAATCGTCCGTGGAGAATTCCTTGGCCAGCTGGACGGCCTCGTCGATGGCCACGGCGTCCGGGGTGTCGTCCACCCAGATCAGCTCGTAGGCGCCCAGCCGCAGGATGTTGCGGTCCACGGCCGGCATGCGGTCGATGTCCCAGTCCACGGCGTAGGTGACGATCAGGTCGTCGATGCGGTTCACCTTGTCGGCGTACCCCTCGACGAGATCCATCGTGAAGGCGCTGACCGGCGGCTGCCGGTCGTCCGACCGGGCGTGACGGATCCAGTCCGCGAGGGCCTCGCGCACGGGCACCCCGCGCTGGTCGGCCTCGAAAAGGATCTGGAAAGCGCGCTTGCGCGCGTTGCTCCGGGCAGCCACGGTTAGCTGTTCACCCGGCCGAGGTAGTCGCTGGTACGGGTGTCGACCTTGACCTTTTCGCCGGTGTTGACGAAGAGGGGGACCTGGATCTCGTGGCCGGTCTCCAGCTTCGCCGGCTTGGTGCCGCCGGTGGAACGGTCGCCCTGGACGCCCGGGTCGGTGTGCTCGATGACGAGCTCGACCGCGGCCGGGAGCTCGACGTAGAGCACCGAGCCCTCGTGCTGGGCCACGGAGGCGGTGAAGCCCTCGATCAGGAAGTTGGCGGCGTCGCCGACGGCCTTCTTGTCGACCATCAGCTGGTCGAAGGTCTGCATGTCCATGAAGACGAAGTACTCGCCGTCCATGTACGAGAACTGCATGTCGCGCCGGTCGATCGTGGCCGTCTCGACCTTCGTGCCGGCGTTGAAGGTCTTGTCGACGACCTTGCCGGAGAGCACGTGCTTGAGCTTGGTGCGCACGAAGGCCGGGCCCTTGCCGGGCTTGACGTGCTGGAACTCGACGACGGACCAGAGCTGGTCACCGTCGAGCTTGAGCACCATGCCGTTCTTGAGGTCGTTCGTGGAAGCCACGGTTGCGGAATCTCCTGCACTGGAAGACCACGGGTGCGCGCACAGTCCGGCAGCGGACTAGAGCGCGAGCAGCTCCTTGGTCGTAATGGTGAGTAGCTCGGGACCGCCGTCCGCCTCGGGGCGCACGACGAGCGTGTCATCGATCCGGACACCTCCCCGGCCCGGGAGGTGAACCCCCGGTTCGACGGTGACCGGCACGCAAGCGTCCAGTTTACCCATTGCCGTAGGTGCAAGCTGCGGGTCCTCGTCGATTTCGAGGCCGACGCCGTGTCCGGTCCACGGAGCGAGCCCCTCACCGTGCCCGCCCGAGTCCAGTACGGAGCGTGCCGCGTGGTCCACGTCCCGGTAGGCGGCGCCCGGCAGCAGCGCCTCGCGTCCGGCCCGCTGGGCGGAGAAGACCAGGTCGTAGAGCTCGATCTGCCAGTCCGCGGGGGTGGTGCCGATCACGAAGGTACGGCCGATCTCGCACCGGTAGCCCCGGTAGCCGGCGCCGAGGCAGACGGTGAGGAAGTCCCCCTCCTCCACCCGCCGGTCCGAGGGCCGGTGCCGGGAGCGGCCCGAGTGCGGGCCGGTGCCCACGGAGGTGGGGAAGGCGGGGCCGTCCGCCCCGTGGTCGACCAGCCGCCGCTCCAGCTCCAGCGCCAGGTGGCGTTCGGTACGGCCCACCAGGATGGATTCCAGCAGCTCGCCGAGGGCCTGGTCGGCGATCTCCGCGGCGATCCGCAGGCAGGCGATCTCGCCCTCGTCCTTGACCAGGCGCTGCTGCTCCACGGCGGCGCCGAGGTCGGCCAGGCGCAGCCCCGGCGCCACGGAGCGCAGGGCGCGGTGGCGGGCCACGGTGAGGTCGTGCTCCTCCACCGCCAGCGATTCGGCCCGCGCGGCGGCCGCCATGTCGCCGGCCGCGACGGCCGGGTCCCCTCCGGGCCCCTCCAGGACGCAGACCCGCAGCTGTTCGTCCAGGCGCCCCTCGTCGGCCTCGCCGGTGGGCGCGCCGGCGCAGAACAGCACGTCGTCGCCGGGGCCGATGAGCAGGACGGCGCCCAGCGGGGAAGCCCCCGAAAGGTAGCGGACGTTGGCCGGACGCGTGATCAGAGCGGCGGCGTTCCCCGCCGCTGCGCAGCGGTCGCGAAGCGTGCCCCGGCGGGCGGCGTACACGTCTGACATGTCTTCGAGCGTACGAGCGCCGGGCGCATCCGGCCTGGCGAGCGCGTCCGGACGTGGCCGCGGCCGGGGCCGGCCCCGCGGCCCGGTGGCCGCTCCCGGGCCCCGCCTACCAGGCCACGGGGGCCGTGATGGCGCGGGCCAGGGCCTCGTCCAGGGCGCGGGCGGTGCCCTCGACGTCGAGGTGGGAGTTGTCGATGATCGGCAGGCCGGAGCCGTACCAGCCCGCCATCCGACCGTGGATCCGGGCGACCTCTTCGTCGGAGAGCCTGCGGTTGCCGGAGCGGGCCGCGTTGCGTTCCAGGACGATCTCCAGGCCGGGCAGCAGCACCACGGGCAGCAGGGTGGGGCCCACATGGCGCTTCCAGCCACCGAGGCCGACCACGGGGCGGTCGGGGAAGACGGCGTCGTCGAGGATGCAGGAGATCCCGTTCGCCAGGTAGTTGCGGGCGGCGAACCCGCAGGTGCGGCGGGCGAGGCGGTACTGGGCCTCGGAGTGCTCGTTCCAGCCCGACTGCGGGTCCGCGAAGCCCGAGCAGACCCACTCCCGGACGTCGTCCAGGCTGACGTGGGCGGTCGGCACGGGGCGGGTGCTCGCCCAGTGCCGGGCCACGGTGGTCTTGCCCGCGCCGGCCGGGCCGATCAGCAGGACGGCGAGCGTGGCCCCGCCGGTGCCCGCCCCCGCAGGCGGCAGCGGGACGTGCCCGGTGGCTTCGGGGACGGGGACCACCGCGGACGGCGGCGAGGACGGCGGCGCGGCCTGGGGGCCCTGCGGTCCCCGGTACCCGGCCGACGGGGCGCCCGGCCAGCCCTGGGCCGGCGGTATCGGCGGCTGCGGAGGCGTCCCCGGATGCGGCCCGGACTGCCCCCAGCCCGCGCCGCCGCCCCCCACTCCTTGGTGCATCCGCTGCCACTCCGTCTCGTTCCGGCGACTGATGCGAGAACGTTATATGACCCGGGAGGTCCGGCCGTCCACCAGCACCGCCCGACGCGTGGCCGGGCGGCGCTCACGGGGCGGTCAGGCCGCGATCTCCTCCGCGAGGGCGCGCAGCGCCAGGCGGTACGACCCGATGCCGAAGCCCGCGACCGTCCCGGTCGCCACGGCCGCGATCACCGAGGTGTGGCGGAACTCCTCGCGGGCGTACGGGTTCGAGATGTGGACCTCGATCAGCGGCGCGGTGCGCTGGGCCGCCGCGTCCCGCATCCCGTACGAGTAGTGCGTGAAGGCGCCGGGGTTGATGACCACCGGGACCTTCCCGTCCGCCGCCTCGTGCAGCCAGCGGATGAGCTCGCCCTCGTCGTTGGTCTCGCGGACCTCGACGTCGAAGCCCAGCTCCTCGCCGAGCGTGCGGCAGCTCTCCACCAGCCCGGCGTACGAGGTGGCCCCGTAGACGTCGGGCTCGCGCGAACCGAGCCGGCCCAGGTTCGGACCGTTCAGGACGAGGACGCGGCGGCTCATGCGGCGACCTCTCCGAACGCCGCCGTCAGCACGGCCGGGTCGGGGCCCTCCAGGACGGTCGGCTTGCCCAGTCCGTCGAGGACGATGAAGCGCAGCAGGTCACCGCGGGACTTCTTGTCGACCTTCATGGTCTCCAGCAGCTTGGGCCACTGGTCGCCGCGATAGGTCAGGGGCAGCCCGACGGAGGCGAGGACGGCCTTGTGCCGGTCGGCGGTGGCGTCGTCGAGGCGGCCCGCGAGGCGGCCCAGCTCGGCGGCGAAGACCATGCCGACGGAGACCGCGGCGCCGTGGCGCCACTTGTAGCGCTCGTTCTTCTCGATGGCGTGTGCGAGGGTGTGGCCGTAGTTGAGGATCTCGCGGAGTCCGGACTCCTTGAGGTCACTGGAGACCACGTCCGCCTTGACCCGGATGGAGCGCACGATCAGCTCGGCGGTGTGCGGGCCCGCGGGCGTGCGGGCCGCCTGCGGGTCCTCCTCGATCAGGTCGAGGATCACCGGGTCGGAGATGAAGCCGGCCTTGATGATCTCGGCGAGGCCGCTGACGTAGTCGTGGACCGGCAGCGAGTCGAGCGCGGCCAGGTCGCACAGGACCCCGGCGGGCGGGTGGAAGGCGCCCACCAGGTTCTTGCCCTCGGCGGTGTTGATGCCGGTCTTGCCGCCGACGGCCGCGTCCACCATCGCGAGGACGGTGGTCGGCACGGCGATCCAGCGCACTCCGCGCAGCCAGGTGGCCGCGACGAAGCCCGCGAGGTCGGTGGTGGCCCCGCCGCCGACACCGACGATCACGTCGGTGCGGGTGAAGCCGGACTGGCCGAGCGCCTTCCAGCAGTAGGCGGCCACCTCGGCCGTCTTGGCCTCCTCGGCGTTCGGCACCTGGATGGCGACCGCCTCGAAGCCCTGCTCGGCCAGGTCGTCGCGCAGCGCCTCACCGGTGGAGGCCAGCGCCTCGGGGTGGACCACGGCGACCCGCCGGGCCTTCGTACCGATGAGGGAGCCGAGCTCGCCGAGCAGCTGCCGGCCGACCAGCACGTCGTACGCTTCGTGTCCGGCACTGGCGCCGACGTTGATCCGCGTCACCTGGTCTGTCATACGTCCTTCAACTCCAGAGCGTCGAGGACCGCCTGGGCGACCTCTTCGGGGGTGCGGTCGTCGGTGGCCACCACGACGCGCGCGACTTCGGTGTACAGGGGGCGCCGGGCGTCCATCAGCTCGCGCCACTGGCGGCGCGGATTGACGGCCAGCAGCGGGCGGGCGGCGCCGAGGCCCACGCGCCGTACCGCTTCCTCGACCTCCATCGACAGGTAGGCGACGGGGAGCCCGGCCAGCAGCGTGCGCGTGCTGCCGTCGAGGACGGCGCCGCCGCCGAGGGCGAGGACTCCGGTGTGCTCGGCGACGGCGGCGGCGACCGCCTGCCGTTCCAGTTCACGGAAGTACGGCTCGCCCTCGTCGACGAACAGGTCGGCGATCTCCCGGCCTTGGGCGGCGACGATGTCGGCGTCGGTGTCCCGGTAGGGGACGCCGAGCCGCTGCGCGATCAGCGCACCCACCGTGGACTTGCCGCTGCCCATGGGCCCGACCAGGACGACCAGTGGTCCGCCGGTCACCGGATCTGCAGGTTGTCGAGGTACGAGCGGACGTTGCGGCGGGTCTCCGGGACGGAGTCGCCGCCGAACTTCTCGACGAGGGCGTCGGCCAGCACGAGGGCGACCATGGCCTCGGCCACGATGCCGGCGGCCGGGACGGCGCACACGTCGGAGCGCTGGTGGTGGGCCACCGTCGCCTCGCCGGTCGCCACGTCCACGGTCGCGAGCGCGCGCGGCACGGTGGCGATGGGCTTCATGGCGGCCCGTACGCGCAGCAGTTCGCCGGTGGTCAGACCGCCCTCGGTGCCGCCGGAGCGGCCGGTGGTCCGCTTGAGGCCCTCGGCGGTGGAGACGATCTCGTCGTGCGCCTGGGATCCGGGCACGCGGGCCAGCTCGAAGCCGTCGCCGACCTCGACTCCCTTGATGGCCTGGATGCCCATGAGCGCGGCGGCGAGGCGGGCGTCGAGCCGGCGGTCCCAGTGGACGTGCGAGCCCAGGCCGACGGGCACCCCGTAGGCCAGGACCTCGACGACGCCGCCGAGCGTGTCGCCGTCCTTGTGGGCCTGGTCGATCTCGGCGACCATCGCCTTGCTCGCGTCCGCGTCCAGGCAGCGCACCGGGTCGGCGTCGAGCCTGTCGACGTCGGCGGGGGTGGGGTGGAGGCCGTACGGGGCCTTGGCCGAGGCCAGTTCCACCACGTGCGAGACGATCTCGATGCCGGCGGCCTCCTTGATGAAGGACCGGGCGATGGCGCCGAGTGCGACGCGGGCGGCGGTCTCACGGGCGCTGGCGCGCTCCAGGATCGGCCGGGCCTCGTCGAAGCCGTACTTCTGCATGCCCGCCAGGTCGGCGTGGCCGGGTCGCGGGCGGGTCAGCGGCGCGTTGCGGCCGGTGTCCTTCAGCAGCGAGGGGTCGACCGGGTCGGCCGACATGACGGTCTCCCACTTCGGCCACTCGGTGTTGCCGATCATGACGGCGACGGGGGAACCCAGCGACAGGCCGTGCCGGACGCCGCCGAGGAAGGTGATCTCGTCCTGCTCGAACTTCATCCGGGCGCCGCGGCCGTAGCCGAGCCGGCGCCGGGCCAGGTGGTCGGCCACCAGCTCGGTGGTGACGGGGACGCCGGCGGGAAGGCCCTCCAGCGTCGCTACCAGCGCCGGTCCGTGGGACTCCCCGGCGGTCAGCCAACGCAACCTGCTCAACGATGCTCCTCATGCTCGCGCCTGGCACAGCGACGGCGCGATCGGGTGCGCGGCCCGGACCCGCCGTACCCGATCCTCCCACGTCCGGGTCGCCGCACCGGCCCCGGTCCAGCTGTCGGACGGCGACGCACGCCAGGGCGCGCACCGCGGCCGGTGGCCGGAGCGGCTCAGTGGCGGGTCCTGAGGGCGCTCTCGCCCGCGGCCCTCAGGGCCGCCGGCGGGGGGGCCGGGCGTCCCGTCATCTGCTCGACCTGGAGGACGGCCTGGTGGACCAGCAGGTCCAGGCCGCCCAGCAGTGTGCCGCCGCGCTGCGACCAGGCGGCGGCGAGGGCGGTCGGCCAGGGGTCGTAGAGGACGTCGAAGAGGGTGCCCGCGGCGGCGGGTACGGCCGCGGCCAGTTCGTCGGTGGCCCCGGCCGGGGTGGTGGCGATCACCAGCGGCGCGGCCAGCGCCCGGGCCGCCTGCGACCAGTCGGCCGTGCGGACCGGGACCCCGAGCCGCTCGCCCCACTGCCGCATCTCGCCGGCGCGGGCCGCCGAGCGGACGTACGCCGTGACCTCGCCGGCGCAGACCCGTGAGAGCGCCGCGAGCGCCGAGGAGGCGGTGGCTCCGGCCCCCAGGATGGCGGCGGACTCCACCTTCTCGATGCCGCGCTCGTGGAGCGCGGCGACGATGCCGGGGATGTCGGTGTTGTCCCCCAGGCGGCGCCCGTCCTCCGTCAGGACGACCGTGTTGACGGCCTCGACGGAGGCGGCCGTCTCGCTGACGCCGTCGAGCAGCGCGATGACCGCCCGCTTCAGCGGCATGGTGAGCGAGAGCCCGGCCCACTCGGGGCCGAGGCCGGCGAGGAACCCCGGGAGCGCGGCCTCGTCGACCTCGAAACGGTCGTACGACCAGTGGTCGAGGCCGAGCTCCCGGTAGGCGGCGCGGTGCAGCACCGGCGAGAGGGAGTGCTCGATGGGCGAGCCCAGGACCGCGGCCCTTGTGCGTGACATGCCGTGCCTACCCGCCGTTCTTCTGCTTCTGCCGCTCCAGGAACTCCGCGACCAGCTTCTGGTGCTCGTCGTAGGTCTGGGTGAAGGTCGTCGTGGTGCCGTCGACCGACACGAAGAACATCCAGCCGCCGTGATCGGGGTTGAGCGTGGCGCTCAGCGCGTCCGCGCCGGGGTTCCCGATGGGGCCCGGGGGCAGTCCCTTGACGAAGTGCGTGTTGTAGGGGTGGTCGAGCGCCCTCGCCTCCTTCATCGAGAAGTTGATGTTGCTCGTGCCCTTGAGGTAGTTGTACGTGGAGTCGAACTCCAGCTTCTGGTTGGTGACGTCGTTGGTCTTCTTGAGGCGGTTGTAGACCACCTCGGACATCTTCCGGAAGTCGTCGTGGTTCTTGCCCTCGGCGTTGACGAGGCTGGCGACCGTGACCACCTGGAGCGGGTTCTCCAGGCCCAGGTCCTTCGCCTTGGCCTCGATGCCCAGCTCGGTGTACTTGTCCGTCGCCTGCTTGATCATCTGCTTGAGCAGCGACTCGGGCGTGGTGTCCTTGCTGAGGTCGTAGCGCGCCGGGTACAGGAAGCCTTCGAGCGGGTCCATGATCTTCGGGTTGTTGCCCGCCCAGGCCGGCAGGCCGAGGTTCTTGCCCTGGCTCTTGGCGATGGCCTCGGTGGTGCCCTCGGGCTTGCCGAGCCGGGTGTCGATCGCCTTGTAGACCTCGCTGTTCCGCTTGCCCTCGGGCACCGTGATCACGTTCAGCTTGGTGGGGTCGGTCATCAGCGTGACGGCGGCCGCGGCCGACATCTTCTTCTTGAGCGGGTAGACGCCCGGCTGGATCGACTTGCCCTTGGGGTTCACGTGCGCCGCGGTGGTGAACGCCTCCACGCTCGCGACGATGCCCTGCTTCTTCAGGATGTTGCCCATCGTGGCCAGCGAGGCGCCCTTGGGGATCTCCACGTCGACCGACTCGCCGGTGCCCTCGCCCGCGTAGTCCGCGGCCGTGGCGAACCGGTCCTTGATGTACGTGTAGCCGTAGTACCCGCCGCCGCCCACCACGCCGATGATGACGACCGCGGCGAGCAGGCAGGCCGTACCGCTGCGCTGTTTGGGCTTGCCTCCCTTGCCGCCCTTGCGGCCCGAGCGGCGGCCGCCGTCCGCGGGCCCGTCCCCTTCGTCGTCGCCGCCGCCCGTGAGGAGGCCGGTCTCCGGCTCCTCCTCGGCCTGCTCGGCCGGTTCCGGCTCCAGGTGGCGGCGGCCGGGGGGCTGCGGCGGCGGGTAGGCGTCCGGCGTGGTGTACAGGTCCGGGGTCTCACCGGGATAGCCGCTGACGGGCTGCTGGGCGTAGGGGTCCACGCCGGCGTAGGCGTCGCTCTGCGCGGCGGCGGCCACGTACTGGCTCTGGCCGGTGTCCCAGCCCTGCGAGTCGTACACCGGCTGCTGGGGAGCGTAGGCGCCCTGCTGCTGGGGGTACTGCTGCTGCTGCGGGTGCGGCTGCTCCGGATGCGGCTGCTGCGGATGCGGCTGCTGCGGGTACAGGTGCTCGGCGTGCGGCTGCTGCGGGTGCGCGTGCTGCTGCTGCGCGTGCTGCTGCTGCGCGTGCTGCTGCGGCACGTACTCCTGGTGCTGCGGGTACTGCTGCTGGTACTGCGGCTCCTGCGGGTAGTCCTGCTGCGGGGCGCCGCCGTACGGCGCGTGGCCCTGCTGGGTCTGGTGCGCGGTCCACGCCAGGTCCCCGTACAGGGGGTCCTCGGGGTGCCACGGTTCGGAGCCACCGCCCCGGCCATACTCAGTCATCGGTCCCCTAGAGCCGCGAGACGAAGGCCGCGGACTCCGTCGTCCGCGGCACCCGGTTCCGCCTCTGTGAAGGTGGGCGACGGCTGTTCGAATGCCGTCTCATCGCGCGGAACGTTACCGTATCGCGATCAGACAACCACTTCGACGCACTCGCCGGGCGGATTACCTGATACCCGTTCGGTCTCAAGAGCGTTCTGAAGGATCACCACTGCGGCCGCCTGATCGATGACCGAACGGCCCTTCTTGGCGTTCCTCCCCGAGGCCCGCAGGCCCTGGGCGGCGGTGACCGTCGTCATGCGCTCGTCCACCAGTCGGACCGTCACCGGCTTGATGCCCTTGGCCAGTTCGTTCGCGAAGACGCGCACCTTGGCCGCGGCCGGCCCCTCCCGCCCGCTGAGCGAGCGGGGCAGACCGACCACGACCTCGAGGGGTTCGTACTCCTCGACGAGCTGCCGCAGCCGCCGGTGGGCGAAGGGGATGTCCCGGCCCGGGACGGTCTCGACCGGTGTGGCGAGCACCCCGTCGGGGTCGCAGGAGGCGACCCCGATCCGGGCGTCCCCGACGTCGATGGCCAGCCGGCGGCCGCGGCGCAGTGTCATGGTCAGGCCGTCTCTGCGACGAGGCGCTCGACCGCGGCGATGGCCTGCGGCACGGCGGCCGGGTTCTGGCCGCCGCCCTGGGCCACGTCCGGCTTGCCGCCACCGCCGCCGCCGAGGGACTTGGCGGCGGTACGGACCAGGTCGCCCGCCTTCAGGCCGCGCTCGCGGGCGGCCTCGTTGGTGGCGATCACGGTCAGCGGGCGGTCGTTCGCCGTGGTGAAGAGGGCCACGACGGCCGGACGGTCACCCTGGATGCGGCCGCGGACGTCGAGGACCAGCCTGCGCAGGTCGTCGGCGCCGGTGCCGTCGGGGACGGTGCCCACGACGAGCGCGACACCGCGGATGTCCTGGGCGCCGGCGGCGAGACCGGCGGCGGCCTGGAGGACCTTCTCCGCACGGAACTTCTCGATCTCCTTCTCGGCGTCCTTCAGCTTGCCGAGCATGGAGGCGATCTTCTCCGGCAGCTCCTCCGGACGGCCCTTGACCAGCTCCTGGAGCTGGGCGACGACCGTGTGCTCCTTGGCGAGGAAGTTGTAGGCGTCCACGCCGACCAGCGCCTCGACACGGCGCACGCCGGATCCGATCGAGGACTCGCCCAGCAGCTTGACCAGACCCAGCTGGGCGGTGTTGGCGACGTGGGTGCCGCCGCACAGCTCCTTGGAGAAGTCGCCGATGGTCACGACGCGCACGCGCTCGCCGTACTTCTCGCCGAACTCGGCGATGGCGCCCTGCTTCTTCGCCTCGTCGATGCTCATGATCTCGGCGGTGACGTCGAGCTCGCGCGAGAGCACGTCGTTGATCTTCTGCTCGACGTCGGTCAGGACCGTGCCGGGGACGGCGTTGGGCGAGCCGAAGTCGAAGCGGAAGCGGCCGGGCGAGTTCTCCGAGCCGGCCTGGGCGGCCGTGGGGCCGAGCGCGTCGCGCAGCGCCTGGTGGGTCAGGTGCGTGGCCGAGTGGGCGCGGGCGATGGCCCGGCGGCGGTGGATGTCGATGGCGGCGTACGCGGAGGCGCCCACCGTCACCTCGCCGACCTGGACGGAGCCCTTGTGCACGGATACGCCCGGGACCGGCTGCTGGACGTCGCGGACCACGATGACGGCGCCGGAGTCGAGCTTGATGCGGCCTTGGTCGGCGAGCTGGCCGCCGCCCTCGGCGTAGAAGGGGGTGCGGTCCAGGACGACCTCGACCTCGTCGCCCTCGGAGGCGGCGGGCGCGGAGACGCCGTTGACCAGGAGGCCGACGATGGTGGACTCGCCCTGCGTGGTGGCGTAGCCGGTGAACTCGGTGGCGCCGGAACCGTCGGCGATCTCCCGGTAGGCGGACATGTCCGCGTGGCCGGTCTTCTTGGCCTTGGCGTCGGCCTTGGCGCGGTCGCGCTGCTCCTGCATGAGGCGGCGGAAGCCGGGCTCGTCCACGGACAGGCCCTGCTCGGCGGCCATCTCCAGGGTGAGGTCGATCGGGAAGCCCCAGGTGTCGTGGAGCAGGAACGCCTTGTCGCCGGAGAGGACGGTGCCGCCGGCGGCCTTGGTCTCGGTCACGGCGGTGTCGAGGATGTTCGTGCCGCCCTTGACGGCCTTGAGGAAGGCGGCCTCTTCGGCGAGCGCGACGGTCTCGATGCGCTTGCGGTCGGTGACCAGCTCCGGGTACTGCTGCCCCATCGTGTCGATCACGACGCCGACGAGGTCCTGCACGACCGGGCCGGTGGCGCCCATGAGGCGCATGTTGCGGATGGCGCGGCGCATGATGCGGCGCAGCACGTAGCCGCGGCCCTCGTTGCCGGGGGTGACGCCGTCGCCGATGAGCATGACGGAGGTGCGGATGTGGTCGGCGACCACGCGCATCGACACGTCGGTGTTCTTCGCGGCGCCGTACTGCACACCGGTCAGCTCGGTGGCCTTGTCCATGACCACGCGCAGGGTGTCGGTCTCGTACATGTTCTGCACGCCCTGCAGGATCATCGCGAGGCGTTCGAGGCCGAGACCGGTGTCGATGTTCTTCGACGGCAGGTCGCCGAGGATCGGGAAGTCTTCCTTCCCGTCGCCGGCGCCGCGCTCGTACTGCATGAAGACCAGGTTCCAGATCTCCACGTACCGCTCGTCGTTGACGGCCGGGCCGCCCTCGACGCCGAAGTCGGGGCCGCGGTCGTAGTTGATCTCGGAGCACGGGCCGCAGGGGCCGGGAACGCCCATGGACCAGAAGTTGTCCTTCTTGCCCAGGCGCTGGATGCGCTCGGCGGGGACGCCGATGACGTCACGCCAGATCGTCTCGGCCTCGTCGTCGTCGAGGTAGACGGTGATCCACAGCTTCTCGGGCTCCAGGCCGTAGCCGCCGTCCGCCACGGAGCCGGTGAGCAGCTCCCAGGCGTACTTGATGGCGCCTTCCTTGAAGTAGTCCCCGAAGGAGAAGTTGCCGCACATCTGGAAGAACGTGCCGTGGCGGGTCGTCTTGCCGACCTCTTCGATGTCCGGGGTACGGACGCACTTCTGCACACTGGTGGCACGGGGGGCCGGGGGCTTGGTCTCGCCGAGGAAGTACGGCTTGAACGGGACCATGCCCGCGTTGACCAGGAGCAGAGTCGGGTCGTCCGCGATGAGCGACGCCGAAGGGACAACGGTGTGACCGCGCTCCTCGAAGAAGCTCAGCCAGCGGCGGCGGATCTCAGCCGACTCCATCAGTGGTCCTCATTCCGGTTGTACGAAAACTTCGATCGGTGGATGGTCTGGTCGTTCTCCAGGGCCCGCAGCCGCCGCGGCCCCGGCAGGGGGGTGACGCTGCCGTTCGGGGCCGGGTGATCGGCGTCCTGCGTCAGGCCCAGGGCGTCGTTCAGTTCGTCCTCGCGCTGCGTCATGCCCGCCTTGACGTCGAGGGCGAAGTCCTTGAGGCGGTGGCCCGCCTCCACGGCCTTGCCGGCGGCCTGGGCGGCGAGGCTCTCCGGCGTCAGCTGCTTCAGCCGGCGGTTGACCTTGGTGGTGGCCCATACGCCGGCGGCTGCGCCGGCGGAGAACCAGAAGGCTCGGCGGAACATCGGCGGTCTCAGCCCTTTCGGTTGCGGCGCCGGGCCGCCGGCACCGTACGGCCGGCGATCACGGTGCGGCGGGGGGTCTTCTGCGGCGCCCCTTCGGTCCGGCCGAGCGCCTTGCGGACGCCGTAGCCGAAGGCCGCGACCTTGACCAGGGGCCCGCCGAAGGCGGTGGCCACGGTGGAGGACAGCGCGGAGGCGTTGGAGGTGACCTCCTGGACGTCGCTCGCGATGGCGTCGACCCGGTCGAGCTGGGTGCGCGCGGAGCGGACGGTGGTGGAGGCGTCGGCCAGCAGCGGAACGGCCTGCTCGGTCACGTCCGCCACCAGCTTGGTGGTCGCCTTGAGCACCTGGGCCAGCCTCACCAGAACCACGGCGAGGAAGGAGACCAGGATCGCCCAGAAGACGGCCACGAGAATCCCGGCCACCTCTCCACCGGACACGTCACACCGCTCTCTGTCTGTACTCGGATCCGTACTGGGTTCCGTACCGGGATCGGTACCGGGCCCGCCGGCCGCGGCCGGTTCCCCGCTGTCCTTGTTCCCGGGAATGGTCCTCCGACCCTATCGCGCCGGAGATCCCCGCCCGTACCCGAATTCGGGGACCCGCGGCCCTGTCCGGTACGCAGCGCTCTCGAACCGGTACGCTCCGTGGCGCGCGCGGCGGAGGCCGCTTGCGGACACGCTCTGGGGCGGGTGCCGTGCCCGGAAAGCGGAAAGCCCGCCACCCCCCGGAGGGGACGGCGGGCTTCCACCAGTCTGTGAGGACCTGACCCGCGTCAGCGGGCGTAGTACTCGACGACGAGCTGCTCGTCGCAGATGACCGGGATTTCCTTGCGGTTCGGGTCGCGGTCCAGGCGGAAGGCCAGGGCCTTCAGGTTGACCTGCAGGTAACGGGGGGTCTCACCCTCGCCTGCGTAGCCACCCTCACGGGCAACCTGGAACGGAACCTTCTCGCGGCTGCGCTCGCGCACGGTGATGACGTCGTCCGGGCGGACACGGAACGACGGCTTGTCGACCTTGTCGCCGTTGACCTCGATGTGGCCGTGCACGACCATCTGGCGGCCCTGGTAGATGGTGCGGGCGATGCCCGAACGCAGGACCAGGGCGTCGAGGCGACGCTCGAGCTCGACGACCAGCGCCTCGCCCGTCTTGCCTTCGGCCTTCTTGGCGCGGTCGTACGCGCGGGCCATCTGACGCTCAGAGATGTCGTACTGAGCGCGCAGACGCTGCTTCTCCAGCAGACGAACCTTGTAGTCCGAGTTCTGCTTGCGGCCACGGCCGTGCTCGCCCGGCGGGTAGGGGCGGGCCTCGAAGTACTTGACGGCCTTCGGGGTCAGCGCAATGCCGAGGGCACGCGACTTCTTGACCTTGGGTCGCTTCTGGTTCACGTGGAACCTACCTCCATGTAAGTTAGGTGAGGCTTACCTTAACGAGGAGGACGTAATGTCTCGACCACATGGGATCCCCCTGCCCAGTGCGCATCGAAGTTCAGATTCCAACGAAACGGAATCTGCTTTCGACGACGATAAGCAAGGTCAGCCGCGTCCCAGGGAAGGCGTTCGGCAGCTCACCGGAGCCGAACGCGTACGAACCCTCGTAGAGTCCAACGCCTCAGTATCCCCCACCCTGCCTGGTGCTTTCGACCACGGCGAGTTCGGGACGGGGGTGCCGGCCGCTCGGCCGTCACCCCGGACGGGGACGTGATTCTCCTTGTTTCCGGGGAATCCGCGGCTGCCGGAGCAGCCGCTCACGCCCAGGACGACGACCTCACCGCCGTGATCGAGATCACGGATGTGGCGCCGGTGTCCGTGCCCCATCGTATCCGAGGCCGCGCCTGAGCCGAGCACGTGGAGCAGGGGGATGCACACCCTGTTCGCCGCCGCCTCCCCGCGGGAGCGGCCGCCGGGCCGGTAGCTCCGCAGAGGTCAGGCGCCGCCGCCGCGCAGCCGCTCGCGGACCTTCTCGACCACTTCCGCGTACCGGGCTTCGGCTCCGTACCGCGTGGGCTCGTAGTACCGCTTGCCGTCGACCTCGTCCGGCGCGTACTGCTGCGCCGCGATCGCCCCGGGCACGTCGTGCGGGTAGACGTACCCCTGCGCGTGCCCCAGCTTGGCCGCTCCCTTGTAGTGCCCGTCCCGCAGGTGCGGCGGGACCGAGCCCGCCAGCCCGGCCCGTACGTCGGCCAGCGCCGCGCCGATCGCGGTCGTCGCGGTGTTCGACTTGGGGGCCAGCGCCAGCGCGATCGTGGCGTGCGAGAGGGTCAGCGCGGCCTCGGGAAAACCGATCATCGCGACGGCCTGGGCGGCGGCCACCGCGAGCGGCAGGGCCGTCGGGTCCGCCAGGCCGATGTCCTCACTGGCGGAGATCATCAGGCGCCGCGCGATGAACCGCGGGTCCTCGCCGGCATCGATCATCCGGGCCAGGTAGTGGAGCGCCGCGTCCACGTCCGAGCCACGGATGGACTTGATCAGTGCGCTCGCCACGTCGTAGTGCTGGTCGCCGTCCCGGTCGTAGCGGACCGCGGCCCGGTCGACGGCCTCCTCCACCGTCTGGAGGGTGATCTGCGACTCGCCCTTGGCGATGGCCGATCCGGCTCCCGCCTCCAGGGCGGTGAGCGCGCGCCGGGCGTCACCGCCGGCGATGCGCAGCAGGTGCGCCTCGGCGTCCTGTGGCAGGGCCACGGCGCCGCCGAGCCCCCGCTCCTCCGCGAGCGCCCGCCGCATCAGCGCGCTCAGGTCCTCGTCGGTCAGGGGCTCCAGGGTCAGCAGCAGCGAGCGGGAGAGCAGCGGGGAGATGATCGAAAAGTAGGGGTTCTCCGTGGTCGCCGCGATCAGCGTCACCCAGCGGTTCTCGACGGCGGGGAGCAGCGAGTCCTGCTGCGCCTTGCTGAAGCGGTGGATCTCGTCGAGGAAGAGGACGGTGTCCTTGCCGTAGCCGCCGGCCGCGCGCTTGGCGCCCTCGATGACGGCGCGCACCTCCTTGACGCCCGCGGTGATGGCGGAGAGCTCCACGAACCGCTTCTGCGTGGCCTGGCTGACCACGTAGGCGAGAGTGGTCTTTCCGATGCCCGGCGGCCCCCAGAGGATCACCGAGGAGGCGCCTGCCGGGCCGCCCGCGCCTTCGCCGACGAGCCGCCGCAGCGGCGAGCCGGGCTTCAGCAGGTGCTGCTGGCCGACGACCTCGTCCAGGGTGCGCGGGCGCATCCGGACGGCGAGCGGGGAGCTGGAGGGGTCCTTCTCCCGGCGGTCCTCGGCTGCGGCGGTGAAGAGATCTGGTTCCACACCGGAAGCCTAAGCGAGGTCACTGACAGGGCCGCCGGGCTCAGGAGGTCCAGAAGTCCCACCAGCGCGTCAGGATCAGCATCCCGATGATCCCGATGTGCAGCACCGGGAGCACCCAGGTGAACTCGTCGAAGAAGGCCCTCAGCCAGTTCGGGGCGGGCAGCAGCCGCTGCCGGACGTTGTGCGAGGTGACGTACCAGAACATCAGGATCGTGGCGACCCAGGCGAGGCAGCACCAGAGGCAGAGCGAGTTGATGTTGTACAGCGACTGGTGCATCAGCCAGGTGCAGAAGGCGACGCCGAAGAGGGTGCCCGCATTCAGCGTGAGCCAGTACCAGGCGCGGAACCGGGCCCCCGCGAGCAGGCTCATGCCGACGCAGACCACCACCGCGTAGGCGACGAGTCCGAGCATGGGGTTCGGGAAGCCGAAGACGGCCGCCTGGTCGCTCTTCATGATGTTGCCGCAGGAGACGATCGGGTTCAGGCTGCAGCCCGGCGTGAAGTTCGGGTCCTCCAGCAGCTTGAACTTGTCGATGGTGATCACCCATGCGGCGAGCAGGCCCGCGGCCCCCGTGATCACCAGCAGCAGGGCCAGTGCCCGGCTGCCGCCGACGGTGGCCTTCGGAGCGGTCTCCGCGTCCGTACCTCGTGTCGTCATACCGCCCGCTCCACTCCGCAAGGTCAACAAGCACCGGCCATTGTGCCGTACGGGCCTGTGTGTCCACCGTTCGGTGGACACAAGCGCGAAGGGGCGGGGAGGAGGGCGCGCGCGGCCACCCCCTCCCCGCCCCTTCGCGGGCGGCTCGTGTCAGGCCAGCTTCGCCCGGACCGCGTCCACGAGATCGGCCAGGGCCACCGGACCCTGCTCGCCGGACTCCATGTCCTTCAGCTGGACCAGGCCCTCGGCCAGGTCCCGCTCGCCCGCGACCAGGGCGAACCGCGCGCCCGAGCGGTTGGCGTCCTTCATCGCGCCCTTCAGGCCCTTGCCGCCGTAACCGAAGTCCGCCGCGACGCCCGCCTTGCGCAGCTCGGTGACCTTGCCGAAGAGCACCCGCCGGGCCTGGTCGCCCAGCGCGACCGCGAAGACCGAGGTCGCGGCGGGGATGTCCAGTTCCACGCCCTCCGCCTCCAGCGCGAGCACCGTGCGGTCGACGCCGAGCGCCCAGCCGACCGACGGCAGCGCCGGTCCGCCGATCATCTCGGACAGGCCGTCGTAGCGGCCGCCGCCGCCCACCGCGGACTGCGAGCCCAGGCCGTCGTGGACGAACTCGAAGGTGGTGCGCGTGTAGTAGTCCAGCCCGCGCACCAGCTTCTCGTCGTCCTCGAAGGCGACGCCGGCCGCCGTCACCAGCGCCCGCACCTCCTCGTGGTACGCCTTGCACGCGTCGCACAGGAAGTCCCGCAGCAGCGGTGCGCCGGCCAGCTGCTTCTGCACGTCGGTCCGCTTGTCGTCGAGGACGCGCAGCGGGTTGATCTCGGCGCGGCGGACGGTCTCCTCGTCCAGGTCGAGCCCGCGCAGGAAGGACTGCAGCGCCTCCCGGTAGACCGGGCGGCACTCCTTGTCACCCAGCGAGTTCAGCAGGATCCGGAAGTTGCGCAGGCCCAGCGAGCGGTACGCCTGGTCGGCCAGGATGATCAGCTCGGCGTCCAGCGCCGGGTCCTCGGCACCGATCGCCTCGGCGCCGACCTGCGAGAAGTGGCGGTAGCGGCCCTTCTGCGGACGCTCGTAGCGGTAGTAGGAGCCGGAGTACCAGAGCTTGACCGGCAGGTTGCCCTGCTTGTGCAGGCTCGCCTCCAGCGCGGCGCGCAGTACGGACGCCGTGCCTTCGGGGCGCAGTGCCAGCTGGTCGCCGCCCTTGGTCTCGAAGGCGTACATCTCCTTGGAGACGATGTCGGTGGACTCGCCCACGCCCCGGGCGAACAGGCCGACGTCCTCGAAGCCGGGCGTCTCGATGTAGCCGTAGCCGGAATTGCGCAGCGGGGCGGAGAGGGCCTCGCGTACCGCCAGGTACTTCACGGAGACCGGCGGGATGAGGTCGTACGTGCCCTTGGGGGCCTTGAAGGTGCTCACGGAACTCTCGTCACATTCCTCGTCGTGGAGCGGCGGTCGGCTCCGCTGCCAGGCCGGCGGCGACTTCCCGCAGGTACGGGTTGGTCGCGCGCTCGCGGCCGATGGTGGTCTGGGGACCGTGGCCGGACAGCACCACGGTCGAGTCGTCGAGCGGCAGGCACACGCGGCCCAGCGATCGGAGGATCTCGGCATGGGAGCCGCCGGGCAGGTCGGTGCGTCCGATGGAGCCGGCGAAGAGCAGGTCGCCCGAGAAGAAGACCGGCGGTACGTCGGCCAGTGCGGGCATCCGGAAGGTCACCGACCCCTTGGTATGGCCGGGCGCGTGCGCCACCGAGAAGTCCATGCCGGCCAGCTTCAGCGCGGCGCCGTCGGCCAGCTCGCGGACGTCGTCCGGCTCGCCCACGGTCAGCTCGCCCATGAGGGGCATCCCGATGGAACGGCCGAGGGCCTTCTCCGGATCGCTCATCATGTAGCGGTCCTCGGGGTGGATCCAGGCCGGTACGTCGTGTGCTCCGCACACCGGGACCACCGAGGCCACATGATCGATGTGGCCGTGGGTCAGCACGACCGCGACGGGCTTGAGCCGATGTTTCCTCAGCGTCGCCTCGACACCCTGGGTGGCCTGGTGGCCGGGGTCGATGATGACGCACTCCTCACCGGCGGCGGGGGCGACCACGTAACAGTTGGTCCCCCAGGCCCCGGCGGGGAACCCGGCAATCAGCACGTTCGTCCTCAATCGTCGTCCGGCGGGAGGCTGCAGATCGGAATGCTGCTGCTCAGAGCCTACCGGCGCCGCTCATTACACAGCGAACCCATATACGGTACGGCCTAACCCCAGCCCGGACAGCGGTATCAGAGACGCACAAGGAGACGACCCGGTGGTCACGAGCGATCAGCGGCGGCGACAGCTCGCCAGGGAGAAGTACGAGCGCCAGCAGAAGCGCCGGGCCGAGGCCCGGCAGAAGGCGCGCAGGCGCGCGGCGGTGATCGGCGCGGCGGTGGCCGTGGTGGTCGCGACGCTGGTCGGCCTCATCGTCGGCGGTGTCTTCGACAAGGACAAGAAGGACCGGGCGGCCGATCCGTCCGCGGACCCGTCGGCCTCGTCGAGCCCCTCGCCGCAGCAGTCCCCCTCGCCCGCCATGGCCATCGACCAGAAGGCGAAGTACACCTTCGCCCTGAAGACGGGCAAGGGCGACATCAACTTCGCGATGGACGCGGCGAAGACCCCGCAGACGGTGAACTCCTTCAAGTCGCTCGCCGACAAGGGCTACTTCGACAACACGAAGTGCCACCGCCTGACGACCGGCGGGATCTTCGTGCTCCAGTGCGGCGACCCGCAGGGCACCGGCACGGGCGGCCCGGGCTACACCATCCCGGACGAGAACCTCGACTCCCTCGGCAAGGCGAACGAGCAGGGCCAGGTCGTCTACCCGGCCGGCACGGTCGCGATGGCCAACACCGGCCGGCCCGGCTCGGGCGGCAGCCAGTTCTTCCTGGTCTACAAGGACAGCCCGCTGGCCCCGTCCTACACCCCCTTCGGCAAGATCGACGCGGCCGGCCTGAAGGTCCTGGAGGAGATCGCCAAGGCGGGCACGGCCGACGGCGGCCAGGACGGTCCGCCGAAGGACGAGGTGAAGATCGAGAAGGGCACGGTCACCCAGAACTGACCACGGGCCGCCGCCCGGGCCGCGATCCCGCCCGTACCCCGATATTCCGTCGTGCGGGATGCGGACAGCCGGCCCGGCGGTCGCCTATGTTGGCGTTGTGCAGGGCGGGCGCTGCCCGCCCCAGGAAACTGTGGACGATGCCCAGGGGGTGAACCCCTCGCAGGCATCAGGTGGAGGAGGCGCTGTGAGCAGCGACCCGTGGGGCCGCGTCGACGAGACGGGCACCGTGTACGTGCGTACTGCCGATGGCGAGAAGGTCGTCGGCTCGTGGCAGGCGGGCACCCCTGAGGAGGCCCTGGCCTATTTCGAGCGCAAGTACGAGGGCCTGGTGGTCGAGATCGGCCTCCTCGAAAAGCGGGTGCGGACCACTGATCTGTCCGCCAAGGACGCGCAGACGGCGATCGACCACCTGCGCACGCAGGTGGACGAGCACCACGCCGTGGGCGATCTCGATGCCCTGCGCGTACGGCTGGACAAGCTGGTCGCCACCGTGGAGTCGCGGCGCGAGGAGCGCAAGGCCCAGAAGGCCAAGCAGACGGACGAGGCCCGCGCGGCCAAGGACGCGCTGGTCGTCGAGGCCGAGCAGCTGGCGCAGAGCGACCAGTGGCGCAGTGCCGGCGAGCGGCTGCGCGCCCTGGTCGACATCTGGAAGGGCCTGCCGCGGCTGGACCGCAAGTCGGACGACGAGCTGTGGCACCGCTTCTCCCACGCCCGTTCCGCCTTTTCCAAGCGCCGCAAGGCCCACTTCGCCTCGCTGGACGCGCAGCGCGAGGACGCCCGCAAGGTCAAGGAGAAGCTGGTCGCCGAGGCCGAGTCGCTGTCGAAGTCGACCGACTGGGGTCCGACGGCCGCCCGCTACCGCGAGCTGATGACGGACTGGAAGGCCGCCGGCCGCGCGCAGCGCGAATCCGAGGACGACCTGTGGAACCGCTTCCGCGGCGCCCAGGACGTGTTCTTCGCGGCGCGCAGCGAGGTCTTCGCCGAGCGCGACGCCGAGCAGGTGGAGAACCTGAAGCTCAAGGAGCAGCTGGCCGACGAGGCCGAGAAGCTCGTCCCGGTCACGGACCTGAAGGCGGCCCGGGCGGCCTTCCGTTCCCTGAACGAGCGCTGGGAGGCCATCGGCCACGTGCCGCGGGACGCCCGGCCGAAGGTCGAGGGCCGGATGCACACGGTGGAGCGTGCCATCCAGGAGGCCGAGGAGGGCGAGTGGCGGCGTACGAACCCGGAGGCCCGGGCGCGTGCCGCCGGTCTGACGGGGCAGCTGCAGGCGGCGGTGGACAAGCTGCGCGGGCAGGTCGACGCCGCCCGCGCGGCGGGCAACAACGCGAAGGCCGACAAGCTCTCCCGTGAGCTGGAGGGCCGCCAGGCGCTGCTGGACCAGGCGCTGAAGGGCCTGGAGGAGTTCGGCGGCTGAGGCAACTGCGCACCGCTCGGCGGGCGGGCTCCACCGCGGATCGCGGTGGAGCCCGCCCGTTTCGTTCTTCCGTCACCGTGGTGCCCGGCTGCCGTCCTGGAGCAGGTCCAGGGCGTGTTCCAGCACTTCGCAGGCCTGGATGTGGTTGCCGGACTCCTGGAGCAGGGCGGCGAGCCGCCGGCACACCAGGACCGCCTCGGGCCCGTAGAAGCGGTGCACCTGCTGGAAGGCCTGCTCCAGCACTTCGATGGCCTCGCGGGGCCGCCCGGTCTCGGCGAGCATGTCGGCGAGCTCCAGCTGGACGGCGAGGAGGTCGCCCTCCCCGTCCGGTGGCCGCTCCTGGAGGGCGAGGCGCAGGACCGGCAGCGCGTCGCGGGTGCGGCCCGCCGTCCGCAGGGTGCGGGCGAGGCCGAGTCCGGCGACGACCATGGCGGAGCGCACGTCGGCGGCCAGTACGGGGCCCGCCGGGGTGCCCCGGGCGGCGCGGGCCCGGTTGCGCACGAGCCGCAGCCGGCCCATGCCCATTTCCTGGGCGTGCTGCGGCAGCGGGCGGTTCTTGCCGCGCAGCCGGGCCGCCATGGTGCGGCAGAGGGTGTCGAGGTCGATCAGTTCGGGTCCGTCGCTGATCCCGTCGCGCAGGATCGTCAGCATCTCGCCGGTGAAGGCGGTGTGGCGTTCGCCGTCCGGTGCCAGTGCCACCCGGTCGTGCGGGGAGGCGGTCAGGACGTAGGCGCCCTCCACGGCCGCCTGCGCCGCCAGGGCGTCCTCCTCCCCGGCGAGGGTGCGGGCGGCCCGCCCGCTGAAGCAGCAGTCGAGGACCACCACCTTGCGCCGGGCCCCGGAGTCGCGCAGGGCGGCCCGCAGGTGCTGGTAGGCGACCGCGGTGTAGCCGACGTGCTCGCGCGAGCCCTGCAGCGCGAGGTAGAGGTCGGCGGTCGCCGCGTCCCGCATGCCGTGCCCGGCGTAGTAGACCAGCAGCGTGTCGGTGGCCTCCTCGCCCGCGCGGTTGACCGGGTCGAGCAGTTCGGCGGGGTGCCGGGGGTCGAGGACGAGGGTGCAGTGCTGCTCGGGCAGCCCCCAGACGGTCGCGTCGCAGAGCTCCGCGGCCAGGTCCTTCACATTGGCCTCGACGGCCGGGAGGGCGGCGAGGTGCCGGTATCCGGAGCTGCCTATCAGCACGGCCCGCGACGCCGCGGGGTCAGGCAGTCCCGTCATCGGCCCCGCCCTGACCGCCGTCTTCGTCCCCCGTGCGACCGCCCTCGTGTGCTCCCTCGCCTTCGCGCGCCCGGCCGCCCCCGTCGGCGCCCTCCAGGGCGGCGACGATGCGGCGCACGGCCTGCGGGTCGCCGGCCTCGTCCCCGGTGAGCCTGACCTCGTAGGGGCCCCGGCGGACGATGAGCGCGGGGGCCCGGCGCCGCGACGCCTGCCACTGGAGGACGGCGAAGACCAGCGATCCGGCGGACAGTCCGCTGCCGAGGGCGAGTTGGAGCAGGTCGAAGCCGGGCGATCCCATGTCCGTGTCTCCGGCGGGTCCGCCCTCGCTCCCCGCCGGCGGCGGCGCCTGGCTCCCGATCCGGCCGCGCGCGCCGTGGCGCAGTGTCTCGTCCTCCTTCAGCCAGAGCAGGAGGGAGCGCAGTTCGCTCTCCGGTCCCTGGCCCTGGCCCTGGTCGTACGGATCCAGGCGTAATTCGTACTCACGCATCCGCCGTGTCCCTCCCCTGTCCGTGGTGTGCGCTGACCCGGGCGAACAGCTCCAGCGCCTTCGGCGCCTCCCCGAGCCGGGCCAGGCACACAGCGTGCCAGTACTGGCAGGTGAGCGTGGTCGGGTCGGCCGGCCCGAGGGACTGCGCGCAGAACGCGCCGAGGCCGCTCAGCAGGTCCGCGGCCTCGCGCAGGTCACCGCGCAGGATCAGGCCCACCGCCTCGCGCTGCCGGGCCAGCGCCGTCTGCCCGGTCATCCGGCTGCGCACCAGGCGGCGGGTGGTCTCGCTGAGGGCGATGTGGCGGGGGTCGGCGGCCGGGACCCGGGGCGGGCCGGTGTCGACCTGCTGCCAGTCGTACTCGGGGACCTCCACCGTCCGTGCCGGCCGCCGCACCGGCGGCTCGGGAGCCGGGTCGTGCGGCTCGGGGGCCGGGAGATGCCGTCCGGGGGCCGGAACGTGCGCCCCGGGGGCCGGGTCGCGCGGCTCGGGGACGGGGTCGCGCGTGCCGGGTAGGTGCGCCCCCGCCGACGGCTGCGCCCAGGGGCGGACCAGTGCCTCCGCGGCGCGGGCGGTGGGTGTCCGCGCGGACACCTCGCGAGCGCTGAGCGCCTCGACCGCGTCGGCGAGAGCGTCGGGGACCGCCGCCGGGGTGCCGCGCAGGGAGGGAATCCCTTCCTCCACGGCCCGGAAGAGCAGCGCCTGCACGCCCGGGGCGTCCTCGAAGGGCAAGGAGCCGCTCAGCATGAAGTACAGGCAGGCGCCGACCCCGTACACGTCCGAGGCGGGCTGCGGCGGCCTGCCGGAAATGCACTCGGGCGCCATGTACTGGGGGGTGCCGAGCAGGTCTCCCGGCAGGCTGATGGCGGTCTCGTCGGTCAGCCGGGCCAGTCCGAAGTCGTAGAGGACCACCCGGCCCTGCGCGGTGACCCGCACGTTCGCGGGTTTCACGTCGCGGTGCAGCACTCCCCTGGCGTGCGCCGCGCCGAGGCCCGCCAGGGTTTCGGCGGCGATCCGGCAGGCCTCTGCGACCGGCAGGGCGCCGGACCGCCGCACGAGCTCGGAGACGTCCGACCCGTCGAGGTACTCCATCACGAGGTACGGGGCGCCGTCCTCGACGCCGACGTCGTGCACACCGACCACATTGGGGTGGCTGATCCGGCCCAGGGCGAGGGCCTCGGCCTCGAAGCGCTCCGCCGCCGATTCGCTCACCGGTCCGTACGCCGTCAGGACCTTGACCGCGACGCGACGCCGCAGGCGGGTGTCCTCGGCCTCGAAGACGGTGCCCATGCCCCCCTGGCCGACGATCCGGACCGGGTCGAACCGCAGGGCGAGCCGGCGTGGGAAGACTGCGGCCACATGGTCCCCCGGGGTGGCTTCGGCGTAGGTCAGGGCCTCCTTGCTGATGTCACACGGTAGACGTCGTAGACGCCTTCCACACCCCGAACGGCCTTGAGGACGTGGCCGAGGTGCTTGGGGTCACCCATCTCGAAGGTGAACCGCGAAGTGGCCACCCGGTCGCGGGAGGTCTGCACGGCCGCCGAGAGGATGTTCACGTGCTGGTCCGACAGGACCCGGGTGACGTCCGACAGCAGCCGGGACCGGTCGAGGGCCTCGACCTGGATGGCGACCAGGAAGACCGAGGACTGGGTGGGGGCCCACTCGACCTCCAGCATCCGCTCGGGCTGCTGGGAGAGCGAGTCGACGTTGACGCAGTCCGCGCGGTGAACCGATACGCCGCTGCCGCGCGTGACGAAGCCGATGATCGGGTCACCCGGCACCGGGGTGCAGCAGCGCGCGAGCTTGACCCACACGTCGTCGACGCCCTTGACCACGACGCCCGGGTCGGCGTTGTTGCGCCGCTTGTTGCGGCCGCGCGCCGGCGGGATGCTCTCCTCGATGTCCTCGTTGGCCGCGTCCTCGCCGCCGAGGGCCTGCACCAGCTTCTGTACGACGCCCTGCGCGGCCACGTGGCCCTCGCCGATCGCCGCGTACAGGGAGGAGATGTCGGGGTAGCGCATCTCGTGCGCGAGGGTGACCAGCGAGTCGCCGGTCAAGATGCGCTGGATCGGCAGGTTCTGCTTGCGCATGGCCCGCGCGATGGCGTCCTTGCCCTGCTCGATGGCCTCGTCGCGGCGTTCCTTGGAGAACCAGCCGCGGATCTTGTTGCGGGCCCGCGGGGACTTGACGAAGCCGAGCCAGTCGCGGGAGGGCCCCGCGCCCTCGGCCTTGGAGGTGAAGACCTCGACCAGGTCGCCGTTGTCGAGGGTGGACTCCAGGGGGACGAGGCGGCCGTTGACCCGGGCGCCTATGGTCCGGTGGCCCACCTCGGTGTGGACGGCGTAGGCGAAGTCGACCGGGGTGGCCCCGGCGGGCAGCGCTATGACGTCGCCCTTCGGCGTGAAGACGAAGACCTCGTTGCGGGAGAGGTCGAAGCGCAGCGAGTCGAGGAACTCGCCCGGGTCCTCCGTCTCCTTCTGCCAGTCCAGCAGCTGACGCAGCCAGGCCATGTCGTTGACCGTGTCCTGCCCGGCGCTGCCCTTGGCGGCCTGCGGGACGTCGGTGCGGACCTTGGAGGTGCCGGCGACGGTCTGCTGCTTGTACTTCCAGTGCGCGGCGATGCCGTACTCGGCGCGGCGGTGCATGTCGAAGGTGCGGATCTGGAGCTCGACCGGCTTGCCGCTGGGCCCGATGACCGTCGTGTGGAGCGACTGGTACATGTTGAACTTGGGCATCGCGATGTAGTCCTTGAACCGGCCGGGGACCGGATTCCACCGCGCGTGCACCGTGCCGAGGGCCGCGTAGCAGTCCCGCACGGTGTCGACGAGGACCCGGATGCCCACCAGGTCGTAGATCTCCGCGAAGTCGCGGCCGCGGACGATCATCTTCTGGTAGACGCTGTAGTAGTGCTTGGGCCGGCCCGTGACGGTGGCCTTGATGCGGGCCGCCCGCAGGTCGCTCTGCACCTCGTCCGTGACGACGGTGAGGTACTCGTCGCGCTTGGGTGCCCTTTCGGCCACCAGGCGGACGATCTCGTCGTACATCTTCGGGTAGAGGATCGCGAAGGCGAGGTCCTCCAGCTCCCACTTGATGGTGTTCATGCCCAGCCGGTGCGCCAGCGGGGCGTAGATCTCCAGGGTCTCGCGGGCCTTCTTCTCCTGCTTCTCCCGCTTGAGGTAGCGCATGGTGCGCATGTTGTGCAGGCGGTCGGCGAGCTTGATGACCAGGACGCGCGGGTCCTTGGCCATGGCGACGACCATCTTGCGGACGGTCTCAGCCTGCGCGGCCTCGCCGAACTTAACCCGGTCGAGCTTGGTGACGCCGTCGACGAGGAGGGCCACGGCGTCGCCGAAGTCGCGGCGCAGGTCCTCCAGCCCGTATTCGGTGTCCTCGACGGTGTCGTGGAGGAGGCCGGCCATCAGGGTGGCCGGATCCATGCCCAGCTCGGCGAGGATCGTGGTGACCGCGAGCGGGTGGGTGATGTACGGGTCGCCGCTCTTGCGCTTCTGGCCGCGGTGCCAGCGCTCGGCGACCTGGTAGGCCTGTTCCAGCTGGCGCAGCGTCGACGTCTCGATCTTCGGGTCGTTGCTGCGGACGATGCGGAGCAGGGGCTCCAGTACCGGGTTGTACGTGGTGGAGCGCTGGACGCCGAGGCGGGCCAGACGGGCGCGCACCCGGTTGGAGGACCCGGCCGACTTCGCCGGCGCGGGCTTGACCGGCGCAGCGGGCGGCGCCGGCGCCGGAGTGGGCGCGGCGGCGGGCGGCGCGGCCTGCTCGGCCTGCGGGTCGGGCTGCGCGGCGGAGATGGGCGGGACCTCGTCTGGCAAGAGCGCTCCTACGGGGGTGCCCCCGGACGGAGTCCGGGGGTGGATCCGGTACCCGTGTCCGGTCCGGACAACCCATCGTAGCGAGGGTTGCGCCGACCCGTTCCCCGAGCCTCCTCCAGGAGCGCCGCACGCGCGAACGGCGGGCACCCGGGACGTCCCGGGTGCCCGCCGTTCGGCGGCCGGCGGTGCTCGGCGGTCGTCAGACCACGATCAGCGCGTCCAGCGGCGCCCCGCCCAGCGCGCCGTCCAGCCTGGCCCGGCCGGGCAGGAACGACAGCTCCATCAGGACCGCCACCCCGGCGACCTCCGCGCCGGCCCGCCGGATCAGCTCCAGCGAGGCCCCCGCGGTGCCACCGGTGGCCAGCACGTCGTCGATGACCATGACCCGGTCACCCGCGGACAGGTCCTCCGCGTGGACCTCGATCTCCGCGGTCCCGTACTCCAGCTCGTACGCCTGCGCGAGCGTCGCACCGGGCAGCTTCCCGGCCTTGCGCACCGGCACGAAGCCGATCCCGGCCTGCACGGCCACCGGAGCGGCCAGGATGAACCCGCGCGCCTCCAGACCGACGATCTTCGTCGCGCCGTACCCCACGGCCAGCGCCACCAGCGTGTCCGTCAGCGCGGCGAACGCCTTGGGGTCCGCCAGCAGCGGAGTGATGTCCTTGAACATCACGCCCGGCTTCGGGTAGTCCGGTACGTCCTTGATCCGCGCGAGCAGCAGCTCGCGCACGTCCTCGCTCAGCCGCTCGCTCACCGGCGCCGCCCCGGCCGGCCCTGCGCCACGACCTGCGGCTCGTCCTCGGAGGAGTAGCCCTCCTCCACGGACTCGCCCTTGGCCGCCGCGGCCGCCCGCTTGGCGAGGACCCGCTTCTTCAGCGCCTTCATGGCCGGCTCGCGCTCCTTGAGGTCCACGACCAGCGGGGTCGCGATGAAGATCGAGGAGTACGCACCGGCCGCGAGGCCGACGAAGAGCGACAGGGAGATGTCGTTCAGCATGCCGGCGCCCAGGAAGCCGCCGCCGATGAACAGCAGGGCCCCGACCGGGAGCAGCGCCACGACGGTCGTGTTGATCGAGCGGACCAGCGTGCCGTTGATGCTGCGGTTGGCGATCTCGCTGTACGTGAAGCGCGTCTGCTTGGTGATGTCCTTCGAGCCCTCCTTGAGACCGTCGAAGACGACGACGGTGTCGTAGAGGGAGTAACCGAGGATGGTCAGCAGACCGATGACCGTGCCGGGGGTGACCTCGAAGCCGACCAGCGCGTAGATGCCGACGGTGATCGTGAGGTCGTGG
Source organism: Streptomyces sp. CB00455 (assembly GCF_001905445.1). Lineage (GTDB taxonomy): Bacteria > Actinomycetota > Actinomycetes > Streptomycetales > Streptomycetaceae > Streptomyces. The sequence continues at coordinate 149,213 of NZ_LIVQ01000009.1, forward strand.
ATCAGGGCGACCAGCGCCGCGACGGCCATCCGCCACTCGAAGGCGATGGCCAGGTAGATCACCACGAGCACCATGAAGATGCCGAGGCCGGTCCAGGCCTTGTTCGCGATCTGCTCGCCCCAGCTGGGGCCGACCAGGTCCGCGTTGATCTCGCCCTCGGCGACCTTCAGGTCGGTGGCGAGCTGCTTCTTCACGACGGTGGCCTGGTCCGGGTCCACCCCGGAGATCTGGATCCGCAGGCCGCCGGTGCCGAGCTCCTGGACGATCGCGTCGTGGCCCGAGGCCTTCTGCGCGTCCTCCGTCGCCTTGGCGACCGACACGGCCGTCTTCGGCGTGGTAAAGACGGCGCCGCCGTTGAACTCGATGCCCATGTTGAGGCCCTGGACGGCCAGGGCGACGATCGCCGTGATGGTGATCAGGATGGAAACGCCGTACCAGATGAAGCGCTTGCCGACGAAGTCGTAGCCGACCTCACCGCGGTACAGCCTGGCGCCGAGATCTCCCAGCTTCGACATCTCTCACGCCTCCTTTGCGTCGACGGGGGCGGGTGCGGAACCCGTACGGCGGGACCGGCGCAGCGGGGGCTTGGCGCCGAGCCGCTTCGGGTCCAGCCCGGACCACGGGTGACCGCTGGCGAAGAACTTCGTACGGGCCAGGAGCGTCATGATCGGCTTGGTGAAGAGGAACACCACGACCACGTCGAGCAGGGTGGTCAGACCCAGCGTGAAGGCGAAGCCCTGCACCTTGCCGACGGTGACGATGAACAGCACGGCGGCCGCCAGGAACGACACGAAGTCGGAGACCAGGATGGTGCGCCGGGCACGCGGCCAGGCCCGCTCGACGGCCGGACGCAGCGTGCGGCCCTCGCGGATCTCGTCCCGGATGCGCTCGAAGTAGACGATGAACGAGTCCGCCGTGATGCCGATCGCCACGATCGCGCCGCAGACGGCGGGCAGGTTCAGCGCGAAGCCGATGCCCTTTCCGAGGAGCGCCATGATCGTGTAGGTGAGGATCGCGGAGACCAGGAGGCTGATGATGGCGACGAACGCCAGGCCCCGGTAGTACACCAGCAGGTAGATCACCACGAGGAGCAGGCCGATGGCACCGGCGATCAGGCCGGCCTTCAGCTGCTCGCCGCCGAGCGCGGCCGTGACGGTGGTGACGCTGTCCTCGCTGAAGGAGAGCGGCAGGGCGCCGTACGAGAGCATGTTGCCCAGGTCCTGGGCCGACTGCTGGGTGAAGCCGCCGGAGATCTCGGCGTTGCCGCCGGTCAGCGCCTGGCTCACGGACGGGTCGGAGATGACCTCGCCGTCCAGCACGATCGCGAACTGGTTCTGCGGCGCCTGCTTGGTGGCCAGCTCACCGGTGATCTTGGCGAACTTGTCGGCGCCCTTGTCGGTGAACTGCATCGTGACGATCCAGCCACCGCGCTGGGTGTCGATGACGCCCTTGGCGTCCTTCACGTCCTGGCCGTTGACCTGCGCGGGACCCAGGACCCACTTGCCCCAGGCGGTCCCGCGCTTGCCACAGGCGAGCATCGGGTCCTCGGGCTTGGCGCCCTTGCCGGCGGCGGCGCGCTGCGCCTCGTTGGTGCAGTCCAGCGCCGCGAACTTCGCCTGGAGGTCCGCCGCGGCGGCCTCGTCGGCCGACGGGGGCGTGGACGCCGAGGGGGAGGCCGACGGAGACGGGGCCTTGGTGTCGTCTGCCTTCTTCGACCCGGTCGCCGAAGGCGTGGGAGTGGGGGCGCTCGGGGCCTTGAGGGCCTCACTGAGCGCACGGCCCTGGGAAGTGGCGCTGGACGACGGGGCGGCCGACGGGGACTTGCCGTCCTCGGCCTTGGGAGCGCCGGAGCCGCTCGTGGAGGGGCTCGGGCTCTTGGCACCCTCGGGTGCGGCCGGGGAGCCGTCCGCGAAGGCGATGACCGGGCGGAAGTACAGCTGGGCGGTGGTACCGACCTGCGAGCGTGCCTGCTGCTCGTTCGTCCCCTTGGGGATGTTCACGATGATGTGGTCTTTGCCCTGCGTCTGAACCTCGGCCTCCGAGACGCCGAGCCCGTTGACGCGGCGCTCGATGATGCCGACCGCCGTGTTCATGTTGGTCGGGTTGACCGCGTCCGGCTTGCCGGGCTCGCTCTTGGCCTTGAGCGTGATGCTCGTGCCGCCCGCGAGGTCGATGCCGAGCCGGGGAGTCGTCTGCTTGGAGAGGAACATCCCCGCGGTGAGCGCCACCATCGCGATCAGGATGACCGCCAGGGCACGCCCCGGCCTCCCCTGAGCCCCCGTGGGCCGCCGGCCCTTCTTCGGTGCTGCCACCTTGTCGTTTCTCCCTGTCCAACCGCCCCGCGCCGGGTCAGCGCGCGGACGGCCACTGAATGTGTGGTGGGGACCCCTGCCCCCCGCAGAAGTGGGTCACTGACCGGGACCGCGACGGCTGCCGGTCAGGCGCCCCCGCGGTCCCCGCCGCGCGTTACTTCGCGCCGGGCTCGCCGTCCGTCTTGCCGTCCCCGGGCTTGCCGTCCTCGGGCTTGCCGCCGGCTGCGTCGCCGGGGCCGTCCTGCTTGCCCAGGTCGAGCTTGGGGGTCTCGTCCCCGTCCTTGGTGAGGTCCGTCTTCGGGCCCTCGGTGAGCGAGGAGGCGTCATCCGGGACGACCGGCGTGTCGCCGGCCGGCTCTTCGTGGATGCCGTGGACGATGCGGTTGTACTCCGCGTCGTCGAGGACGGCGCCGATGGAGTTCTTCGCGTAGACCGCGTGGACGCCGGGAGCCACCTCGAGGGTGACGGTGTCGTCGCCGATCTCCTTCACCGTGGCGTACATGCCGCCGATGGTGCGGACCCCGGTGCCGGGCGCCATGTGGTCGCGCATCTGCGCGGCCGCCTGCTGCTTCTTCTTCGCGGAGCGGGTCATCAGGAACATCGCCCCGATGAGCACGATGAACGGGAGGAGTGTCACGAGATTCACGGGACGGAGATCCTTCGCACGACCGCACGCGGACGGCGGCCTTTTCTACGGGGGTGGGCATGCCGACCCGAAGGGTCGGCATCGGCGGAGTCTAGGCGAGTCCGCACCGATGGAACAACGCCCAGCATGGCACCGCAGTTCCTGGGGGGGCGAACGTCCGCGCCGTCAGGCCCCGAACAAGCCCTGTTGTCCGCTTGATCCGCTCCCGTGCTGCTGGGGCGGTACGAGTCCCAGGTGGACCCATGCGGCGGGCGTCGCCACCCGCCCCCTGGGGGTGCGTGCGAGCAGCCCTTCGCGGACCAGGAAGGGCTCGGCGACCTCCTCCACGGTCTCCCGCTCCTCGCCGACGGCGACGGCGAGGGTGGACAGCCCGACGGGGCCGCCCCCGAAGAGCTTGAGGAGGGCCTCCAGGACGGCCCGGTCGAGCCGGTCCAGCCCGCGCGCGTCCACCTCGTAGACCTGCAGGGCCGTCTCGGCCACCTCGCGGTTGATCACGCCGTCGGCGCGGACCTGCGCGTAGTCCCGTACGCGGCGCAGCAGGCGGTTGGCGATGCGCGGGGTGCCGCGGGAGCGGCCGGCGATCTCGGCGGCCCCGTCGGTGTCGATCTCGACGTCGAGGAGCCGGGCGGAGCGGTGGATGACGCGCTCCAGCTCCTCGGGGGCGTAGAACTCCATGTGGCCGGTGAAGCCGAACCGGTCGCGCAGCGGCGGGGGCAGCAGCCCGGCCCGGGTGGTGGCGCCGACCAGGGTGAAGGGCGGCAGTTCCAGCGGGATCGCGGTGGCGCCGGGGCCCTTGCCGACGATCACGTCGACGCGGAAGTCCTCCATGGCCATGTACAGCATCTCCTCGGCGGGCCGGGACATGCGGTGGATCTCGTCGAGGAAGAGGACTTCGCCCTCCTGGAGGGAGGACAGGATGGCGGCGAGGTCGCCGGCGTGCTGGATGGCGGGGCCGGAAGTGATCCGGATCGGTGCCCCCATCTCGGCCGCGATGATCATGGAGAGGGTGGTCTTGCCGAGGCCGGGCGCGCCGGAGAGCAGGACGTGGTCGGCGGTGGCGCCGCGCTGGCGGGCCGCCTTGAGGACGAGGTCGAGCTGCTGGCGGACCTTCTCCTGGCCGACGAACTCGCCGAGGTCCTTGGGGCGCAGCGCCGCCTCGACGGCGGTGTCCTCGCCGTCTGCCGAGGCCGCGACGATACGTGCCTCGTCCTCGGCGGTGGTCTCGTCGTCCCAGTTCACGGTGTCAGTCTGCCTTCTCGGTGTGCACGGTGGTCTGTCGGGTGCGGCGCCGGGGGGCCGGGGCCGGCGCCCGGAGCCGCCCGCCCGGCCCCGCCCGGCCCTGCCCGGCCACCGCCGGGTGGCGGGGCCGGCGTTGCGCGGCGGGCCCGCGGGGCCCGGCCTCCGGCCGCCGGGGCCGGGGTGCGGGGGCGGGGGGCGGGGTCCGGGGGCGGGGCCTGAACCCTGCGACGCCGGCGTCGCAGGCGCGGTCAGCGGGCCCGGTTCAGGGACTGCAGGGCCGCCCGCAGGAGTTGCGGTACGGGCGCGGAGCCGCCGGCGGCGATGGCGGCTTCGGCCTGCGGGGTCACCGCGGAGACGGCCTCCTCCGCCTCCCGGGACGCGTAGCCGAGCCCGATCAGGGCCGCCGCGAGCTGCTCGGTCCAGGGGGCCGGCCCCGCGGCCGCCGCGCGCTGCGCGCCGACCAGCCCGCTCGTCCCGAGGGGGGCGCCCAGCTTGTCCTTGAGCTCCAGCAGCAGTTTCTGGGCGCCCTTCTTGCCGATGCCCGGGACCGCCGTCAGGGATTTCTCGTCCCCCGTGGACACGGCCAGCCGCAGGGCGTCCGGGCTGTGCACACCGAGCATCGCCTGCGCCAGCCGCGGCCCGACCCCGCTCGCGGTCTGCAGCAGTTCGAAGACCTGGCGCTCGTCGTCGTCGGCGAAGCCGTACAGCGTGAGCGAGTCCTCCCGTACGACGAGGGAGGTGGCCAGCCGGGCCTGCTCGCCCGTGCGCAGGCCGGCGATGGTGGCCGGCGTGCACTGCACGGCCATGCCCACGCCTGCGACCTCGATCACGGCCTGGGTGGGGGCGAGCGCGGCGACTGGGCCGCTGACGAAGGCGATCATCGGGTACGGCCTTTCGAGGCGTGCAGGGCGACCGCCTGCTGGAGGCGGTTGTGGGCGGGGGCCCGCCAGATGTGGCAGATGGCCAGGGCGAGGGCGTCGGCGGCATCGGCGGGCTTCGGCGGCGCGTCCAGCCGGAGCAGGCGGGTCACCATGGCCCCGACCTGCGCCTTGTCGGCCCGGCCGCTGCCGGTGACGGCGGCCTTGACCTCGCTGGGCGTGTGCAGGGCGACCGGTATGCCGCGCCGGGCGGCGCACAGCATGGCGACGGCGCTCGCCTGTGCGGTGCCCATCACGGTGCTGACGTTGTGCTGGCTGAACACCCGCTCGACGGCGACGACTTCGGGCCGGTGCAGGTCGAGCCATTCCTCGATGCCCTGCTCGATCGCGACGAGCCGGTGACCGAGCTCGGCATCTGCGGGTGTCCGTACGACGCCCACGCCGAGCATGGCCAGGGGGCGTCCTGCGACACCCTCGACGACCCCCACACCGCACCGGGTCAGTCCCGGGTCCACGCCGAGAACTCGCACCGCCCGCCCCCCCCTGTTCCCCGGTCCGCTCTTCGATCGCCTGTTCAGGGTGCAGGCTATCCGGCGCCACTGACATCGCGCACAAGGCGACGGCGGGCCGCCGGGGTGTGTCCCCGTCGGCCCGCCGTTCGAAGGGTGAGCTGTCGGCGCGGGTTACGCGTCGACCTTCTCCATGACCTCGTCGCTGACGTCGAAGTTGGCGAAGACGTTCTGGACGTCGTCGCTGTCCTCCAGCGCGTCGATCAGCTTGAAGATCTTGCGCGCGCCCTCCTCGTCCAGCTCGACCTGCATGGTCGGCAGGAAGTTGGAGTCCGCCGAGTCGTAGTCGATGCCCGCCTCCTGGAGCGCGGTGCGGACCGCGACCATGTCGGTGGCCTCGCTGATGATCTCGAAGCTGTCACCGAGGTCGTTGACCTCTTCGGCACCGGCCTCCAGCACCGTCTCCAGGACGTCGTCCTCGGAGAGTTCGCCCTTGGGCAGGAGCACGACACCCTTGCGGTTGAACAGGTACGAGACGGAGCCCGGGTCGGCCATCGAGCCGCCGTTGCGGGTCATGGCGACGCGGACGTCCGAGGCGGCACGGTTGCGGTTGTCGGTGAGGCACTCGATGAGCACCGCGACACCGTTGGGACCGTAGCCCTCGTACATGATCGTCTCGTAGTCGGCGCCGCCGGCCTCGAGGCCACCGCCGCGCTTGACCGCGGAGTCGATGTTCTTGTTCGGGACCGAACTCTTCTTGGCCTTCTGCACGGCGTCGAAGAGCGTGGGGTTGCCGTCGATGTCGGCGCCGCCCATACGGGCCGCGACCTCGATGTTCTTGATCAGCTTCGCGAAGAGCTTGCCGCGCTTGGCATCGATCACGGCCTTCTTGTGCTTCGTCGTAGCCCATTTAGAGTGGCCGGACATCCGCCTGTCTCCTTCGCGTCACCAACAGTGTTCGTCCCCGATCCTACCGGGACCAGCTCACAGCCCGGCGCGCACCATGTCGACGAAGTACGCGTGGACCCGGTCGTCGCCGGTCAGCTCCGGGTGGAAGGAGGTGGCGAGGACGTTGCCCTGCCGCACGGCGACGGTGTGGCCGTCGTACGAAGCGAGCACCTCGGCCGCGGCGCCGACGGACTCGACCCAGGGGGCGCGGATGAAGACACCCTCCACCGGGCCGCCCGCTATGCCCGCGAAGTCGACCTTCGCCTCGAAGGACTCGTTCTGGCGGCCGAAGGCGTTGCGACGGACGATCATGTCGATGCCGCCCAGCGTCTCCTGGTCCTCGCGGCCGTCGAGGAGCTTGTCCGCGAGCATGATCATGCCGGCGCAGGTGCCGTAGACGGGCATGCCCGAGGCGACCCGCTCGCGCAGCGGCTCCAGCATGCCGAACAGCACGGCCAGCTTCGACATCGTGGTCGACTCGCCGCCGGGAATCACGAGGGCGTCGACCTCGGCGAGCTCCTCGGGACGCCGGACCGGCCTGGCCACGGCGTCCGCCGCGGCCAGGGCGATCAGGTGCTCCCGTACGTCGCCCTGGAGGGCCAGGACACCAATCACGGGGGTGGTCATGACAGTGACTACCAGCCGCGGTTGGCGTAGCGCTCGGCCTCGGGCAGGGTGTCGCAGTTGATGCCGACCATGGCCTCGCCCAGGTTGCGGGAGGCGTCCGCGATGATCTTCGGGTCGTCGTAGAAGGTGGTGGCCTTCACGATGGCGGCGGCGCGCTTGGCCGGGTCGCCGGACTTGAAGATGCCGGAGCCGACGAAGACGCCCTCGGCGCCGAGCTGGCGCATCAGGGCGGCGTCGGCCGGGGTGGCGACGCCACCGGCGGAGAACAGGACGACGGGGAGCTTGCCGAGTTCGGCGACCTCCTTGACGAGCTCGTACGGCGCGCGCAGCTCCTTGGCGGCGGCGAACAGCTCGTTGTTGTCGTAGCCGCGCAGGCGGGCGATCTCGTTCTTGATCTGGCGCAGGTGACGGACGGCCTCGACCACGTTGCCCGTGCCGGCCTCGCCCTTGGAGCGGATCATGGCCGCGCCCTCGGCGATGCGGCGCAGGGCCTCGCCGAGGTTGGTGGCGCCACAGACGAAGGGGGTGGTGAACGCCCACTTGTCGGAGTGGTTGACCTCGTCGGCCGGGGTCAGGACCTCGGACTCGTCGATGTAGTCGACGCCGAGGGACTGCAGGACCTGGGCCTCGACGAAGTGGCCGATGCGGGACTTGGCCATGACCGGGATGGAGACGGCCTCGATGATCTCTTCGATCATGTTGGGGTCGGACATGCGCGCGACGCCGCCGTCCTTGCGGATGTCGGCGGGGACCCGCTCCAGGGCCATGACGGCCACGGCGCCGGCGTCCTCGGCGATCTTCGCCTGCTCGGCGTTGACCACGTCCATGATCACGCCGCCCTTGAGCTGCTCGGCCATGCCGCGCTTGACGCGCGAGGTGCCGAGGGCCGACTCGGAGGACTGGGGGGAGGGGGGAAGCGTGCTCACGGATTGACCTCACTCGAAAGGAAGACGGGTACTGCATCCCCGAGGAAACCCCACCGACCAGTCCACGACAAGGGCCAATGTGGAGCCGGTGGCCTCTTCATTTGTCCTCGGCGGCCCTGGCCACGCCTTCCTGATCAGGCGGGCCGGTCAGCGAGATCGGCCGGCGGCTCGTCGTCCATCTCGAAGGCCAGCGGGAAGGGCGCGTGCCCGGCCAGCCGGAACCACCGGACCTTGCGGTGCCTGCGCAGGGCCCGCGCGGCGCGTACGGAGTCGTTGTGGAAGCGGCGCGCCATCGGCACCCGGCGCACGGCCGCGGCCAGCTCCTCGGTGGCCTCGGACCCACCCGGAGCGGCCTTCAGCACCTCGACCTGGTCGGCATCGGCGAAGACCGCCCGCAGGGCCTGGCTGAGCTCGCTCTCGGCGACCTCGCGGTGCTCCTCCTCGGCCTGCCGGGCGGCGTGCGCGGCCTCGTACAGCACGAGGGAGGAGGCGGGGTCGAGCACCCCGGAGGTGGCCACCTCCAGCACCACGGAGGCCCGCCGCACGAGCTGCGCGTCGAGCGCGGCCCGCGCGGCGTCCATCCGCGAATGCAGCCGGTCAAGCCGTCCGGCGGTCCAGCTGAGGTAGACCCCGACGACACCGAGAGCCAGGGCGATCCAGACAAGGGTTTCGATCACGGGCGGCGACTCTACCTCCGTCCGCGCTCAGCGCCCCGCTCGGCCTTGAGCGTGCCGGCCCGACGAGGGGGCACGACCAGCCGGAGACGGGGTGCACGGCACGCAGCGCGAAGCTCCCGGAATGCCTCCGCACAGGGGTCAGCCCGCCCAGCGCTCCGCCGCCGCCTCGATCTCCCGGAGCCCGGGCGGGCGGGCCGTCCCCGGTTCCCAGTGCGGCCGGGCCGCGGTGATCTTGTCGGCGAGTTCCCCCGCCAGGCTCCGGCGCACCTCCGGTTCCGGCGAGGCGGCGATGCGCCGCCCCCACCGGACCGCGTCGACGACGGCCGACTTCACGGCCTCGTAGGCGAGGTAGTAATCGAGATCGGCCTGCCAGCCCGACCTGCACGCCTCCGGCGCCGCCCGTTGCCACCCCTCCATGACGCCACTGCGCTCGGCCGGGGTGTACGACATCTTGTGGAGGTGGTCGGCGAGGTCGTACACGGGGTCGCCCCACAGCGCGAGCTCCCAGTCGAGGAACGCGATGCGGCCTGCGTCGCCCAGGATCATGTTCTTGCGGTGGATGTCGGCGTGCAGCAGCCTGAAGGGTCGGCGGGACAGGTTGCCCGCCCGGTGGTGGAGTACGGCACACGGATCGCCGGGAATGCCGAGCGCCTCGTACAGCCGCGCGCTCCGTCCGCCGCCGCGCTGCCGGATCTCCCGCACGAGGCCGAGCAGGAGCTCGGCAAAGCCGGCGGTGTCCCCGTCCCGCGGCCAGTGTGCGGGGAGGGAGGGCAGGGCCGCGGCCGGCACCCGCAGGAGGTCACCGAAGAGCCCCTCGACGGCCGGCAGCACCGCCGGGGGCAGCGGCCCGCCCTCCGGTACGAGTTCCTCGACCGTTGGGCCCGAGACGAACTCGTGGATCTGGAAGTCGGGTCCGGTCCCCGCGTGGAGCAGCCGTGGAGCCGAGGCCACGTAGGGGTTGACCGCTTCCAGCAGCTCGGCTTCAGGCCACAGGGTGAGATCCATGTTTTCGGAGGCGGCCGCGCGGATCCGCACGAGGACGGGGCTTCCGTCGCCCTGCACCCGGACGTTGCGGTTGTAGTGGCCGGCGAGGGTGGTTCCCTGCGCGCGGGCCTGTTCGTAGAGGGCGAGAGCGTCCACGGTTATCCCTTCCACCAGGGGGCGAGGGTCGCAGCGACCCTTTCGGGGGTGAGGTCGGGAGGTGAGCCCCACACCGTGCGGGCGGCGTTCACCTTCCCGGCCAGTCGCGCGATGAGGAACTCGCGCTGCGGGCGCGCGGCCGTCGCGAGCTGCTTCGAGTAGCGCACCGTGTCCACGACCGCCGACTTGATCCGCTCGTGCGCCGCGTACAGGTCGAGGTCCTCGGGCGTACCGGCGGTGTACCGCGCGGGCAGCTGCTCACGCCAGCGGCGCAGCACCTCGTCCCGCTGCACCTCTGGGTAGTCCATCTTGTGGAAGTGGATCGCGATGTCGTACGCGGGATCGCCCCACAGCGCGAGCTCCCAGTCCAGGAACCAGGTGGTGCCCCCGGCCACGATCATGTTCTTGCGGTGGAGGTCGGCATGGAGCACGGCGAACGGCCGCGACGTCAGCGTGTCCCACAGCGGCTCGACCACCGCGAGGGGGTCTGCCGGAATGCCGAGCCGCGCGAAGGTCTCGCCGTACTCGTCCGCGTACGTCGTGTGGACTTCGCGGGTCAGGGTGGCCAGCAGGCGCCCGAAACCGGCGCTGTCGCCGGAGGCCGGCCAGCGCGCGGGGAGCCGGGGAACCTTCTCCGGCGGGATCCGCACCAGCTGGTCCATGAGGGTGACGACATCGGACAGGACAGTGCCGGGAGCCGCGCTCCCGCGGGGCGAGAAGGTGTCCAATACCCGGCCTTCGATGAAGTGGTGGACCTGGAAGCGGGGTTCCTCGCACACGTGGCGCAGCTCGGGCACGCGGGAGACATACGGGTGGATGCAGGACAGCACCTCCTCCTCGCGCCACAGGCGCAGGTCCATGACGTCGGCCGCTTCCAGGGGGATGCGTACGTTCACCTTGCCGTCCGCGGTCATCAGGCCCACGTTGCGGTTGTAGTACCCGGCGGCCGCGTCGCCCGCTTCGAGGGCTCGGCCGTACAGCTCGGACCAGGTCACGGGGCCACCTCGATGAACATCGACAGGACGTCTTCCGTACGCCGCTCCAGGGCTTCCGCGGCGCCCAGCGGCCGGACGGCCGGACGGGCACGGTCTGCCAGGGCGGTCAACGCAGGGTCGTCGAGTCCCACGAGCTCGGCCGCGCGGTGGATGGCCAGGATCAGCGAGGGATAGACCTGGCAGGTCTCGAACTCCCGTGCCGCGTGGAGCAGCAGCTGCCTTGTCGCCTCCCGTTCTCCGCGCTTGAGGAGGAGGAAGGCCCGGAACATATCGGCCCTCGCCCGTCCGGAGCGGTAGCCGGCCCTGTCGAGAGCGGCGTTGGCGTTGCGGAAGGACAGCTCCGCCCTTTCGAGCTGCCCCAGCCGGATCTGTGCGATGCCCATCGCGGTGTAGGCCTTGCCGATCTCGTGCTGGGCCCCCAGGTCACGCTGGACCTCCAGGGCGGCACCCGCCTCGACGACCGCCGCCCCGGGGTCGGTGAACGCCCACAGTTCGGCGCGGTTGGTGCGGATGTTGGCCAGGCCGATGACGGCGTCCACGGCCCGGTAGTCCTCCTCGGCCTGCGCCAGCAGGTCGGCGGCGCGGCCGAAGTCCATCAGGAACCGGTGGCCGAGGTGCATAAGTCGTTTGAGGTCGCCCTGGAGGGCCCGCTCCTGCGGCGAACAGATCGCGTGCACCTCCTCCGCCAGGGCGAAAGCCCCCTCGAAGTCGCCCTGCCACATCCTGATGTCCGCCACGCAGAGCCCCGCCGAGGTGCGTGCGCCGCCCTCATGGCCCTCCCAGACCTGTTCGAAGATCCGCGCCGCCAGGCTGCTCTCCCCCGCGATCCGCCGTGCGTTCGCCCCGGCCAGCGCCAGCCGGGCCGACACCACCGACCGGACCGGCACGTCGAGTACCGGCGTCAGGGCGATCGCCGCGGCGGCGTCGCCGAGCTCCAGTCTGGACTCGGCCTCCAGGCAGTCCGCCGCGTCCCGGACGGCGTGCAGGGCGGAGGCGTCGGCTGCTGCGTCCTCGGCTCCTGCGGCCAAATGGTCCCTGAGGTCCTTGACCATGCCGTCGACTGCCTGCCTGCTGCTCATGCCGATCGCCCGGTCGGCGTGTCCGAGGATCTGCTCGGGCGCGATGTCCTGCGCCTGAAGCCCGTGGTAGACGGCCTCCCGCCATGGCGAGGACCGGGCGACCCCTGCGCCGTGCGCTCCCGTCTCCATGCGCTCCGCGAGACCCTCCCAGTGTTCGCGCAGTACGGCGTGGACGTGGCGCTTCACCGCGGGTGAGAGGTGGCGCTGGAGGGCGGCGACCATCAGCTGGTGCAGCCGGTACCACCCGTCCTGGGCCAGCGGGTACGCGAAAGAGTAGGCGGTCAGGGACTCCCAGGTCAGGAGGTTCGCGGGCAGGTCGAAGTGCCGGCCGAGGACGCGGAGCACCTCCAGGTCGAAGGTCCGGGCGGCGCTGAGCAGTTCCAGGATCCGGATCTCGTCGGGGGCCACGTGCTGGAGGAACCGCTGGACGATCTCCTCCGACGTGGCGGGGTCCTCGCCGTGGGCCGGGTTCTGCAGATGGGTGTCCACGGCGAGGTGGAGGTAGAAGGGAACCCCGGCGCTGGCCTCGGCGATCGTCCGCTGCCGCGGGATCTCGGTGATCCCCGCCTGTGCGAGCAGATCGAGCCGCGCCGACATCGGGAGACCGCCGACCCAGGCTTTGCGGATCACCGCGTCCCAGTCCTTGTCGTACACCGACCAGCGCAGCGCCTCCCTGCTCGCGAGGACGGTGAGGCCGCCGTGCAGCTGGCCGATCAGGTCCCGTACCCAGGCGTCAGAAGCGTAGCTGCGTCCGCCCGGCAGCGGGGTGGGCACCAGGGCCTCATAGGCGTCCACGTACAGGACGTAGGGCTTCTCCTCGAACGACTGCCGCATGTCCTCGGCGAAGAGGTAGACGACAGCGTGCCCGAGGTCGGCGTTCGAGAGGGAGTCGAGCTCCTGGAGAGTCGCATCCGCTTCGATGCGCTGGCGGCGCTGACGGTTGGCCACCGCCCGCCCGGTGAGCCGTACGAGTCCGGCGGCCGTACCGAAGACGGGCAGGCCCATGGCGTCGTCCAGGATCTTCGACAGGACCTCGCTCTCCTCGGCGAAGGGCGTGTTCTTGCGGTTCATCTGGAGCTGGGGGTGGACCCGCTGCCACAGGACCGCGTACGCGATGTCGAAACGGTCGAATTTCACCCCCTGCGCGCCGAACTCGGTGCGCAGCACGGCGAGGGCGTCCTCCTGCTGGCGCAGCGTGGGCAATTGGAGATCGAGGCGTGCCGTGCGGTACCCCTCCGGAGTGCGGTTGCGCAGTTCCTGGAGCAGGCGCGACTTTCCGATCCCGCCGACGCCGACGACATTGAGCAAGCGGGGGCGTTCGCAGATCCCGCGCAGTTCCTCGTCGTAGGCGCTCAGCAGCCCCTCACGGTTGAAGAACTGCCGCTGTAACGCGGACACCCGTCGATAGCGCGGCCTGATGGACATGGCGACTCCCCCCGAAACACCAGCACGGTACGGAGGCGAGGTTACCCACACCACCCGGTCGGCTGCGCAGCCGACAGCAGAGCCGAACACCCTTGCCCCGTACAGCAGTTCGCCACCGGGCCGGGAACCCCCGACACCACGGCCGGCCCCCGCCCGGGTCCGGGGCTCAGGTGGACGGGTCGCGGGAGAAGCCCAGGCGGGTGCGGAGGGGGATGCGTTCGTCCTCCGCCACCGCCGCGGCGCCGTCCGTCACCGTCTCGTAGACGGCCAGGATGTCCGCGCCGACCGTGGACCAGTCGAAGCGGCGCACGTGCGCCGCGCCGCGGGTGCTCAGTTCCCCGCGGCGGGCCGGGTCCCGCAGCAGGGCGACGGCCCCGGCCGCCAGGGCGTCCGGGTTCTCGTTCGTGAAGAGGTCGCCGGCGCCGCCCTGGTCCAGGACCTGCGCGAAGGCGTCCAGGTCGGACGCCAGGACCGCCGCGCCCGCGGACAGGGCCTCGACGAGGATGATGCCGAAGCTCTCGCCGCCCGTGTTCGGGGCGACGTACACGTCGACGCTGCGCAGCAGCCGCGCCTTGTCCTCGTCCGAGACCATGCCGAGGAACTCGACCCGGGAGCGCAGTTCGGGGGGCAGGGAGGCGACCGCCTCCTCCTCGTCACCGCGGCCCGCCACCAGGAGCCGCACCTCGGGGCAGGCCTCCACGATCTTGGGGAAGGCCGCCATGAGCACCGGCAGGCCCTTGCGCGGCTCGTCGATGCGGCCGATGAAGCCCAGGGTCTGGCCGCTCCACTCGGGCTTCGGCTCGGCCTTGGCGAAGAAGTCGACGTCGACCCCGTTCGGGATCACCACCGCGTCCCCGCCCAGGTGCTCCACGAGGGTGCGCCGCGCGTACTCGCTCACCGCGATCCGCGCGCTGATCTTCTCCAGGGCCGGCTGGAGGATCGGATAGGCCGCGATCATCGCTCGCGAGCGCGGGTTCGAGGTGTGGAAGGTCGCCACGATGGGCCCCTGGGCCGCCCAGCAGGACAGCAGTCCCAGGGAGGGCGACGCAGGCTCGTGGATGTGGATCACGTCGAAGGTGCCGTCGTGCAGCCAGCGCCGCACCCGGGCGGCCGACAGGAAGCCGAAGTTCAGCCGGGCGACCGACCCGTTGTACGGCACCGGCACCGCGCGCCCCGCCGAGACCACGTACGGCGGCAGCGGGGTCTCGTCGTCCGCCGGGGCGAGCACCGACACCTCGTGGCCGAGGCGGATCAGGTGTTCGGCCAGGTCCCGGATGTGGAACTGGACGCCGCCCGGCACGTCCCACGAGTACGGACACACGATGCCGATCTTCACTACGGGCGCTCCCCCTGGTCGGTCAGGTCGTCCAGCCACAGCCGCTGCAGCATGTGCCAGTCCTGCGGGTGCCCGGCGATCCCCCAGGCGAAGGCGTCCGCCAGCGCCTGGGTCATCACGCCGGTCTTCTCGATCCGGGTCCCGGTCGTCGGCACCTCCACCGCGGGGTGGATCCGGCCGTACATCTTCGGCGAGTCGCCGTAGTACAGGGTCGCCGGGAGCAGCAGCGCCCCCGTCTGCTGCGCCAGCAGCGCCGGTCCGGCCGGCATGCGCGCCGTGGCCCCGAAGAACTCCACCTCGATCCCGGAGGACGACAAGTCCCGGTCCGCGACCAGGCACACCAGGCCGCCGGAACGCAGCCGGCGGGCGAGGGTCCCGAAGGCGGCGCCGCCGTTGTGGGGCAGCACCTCCATGCCGAGGCTCTCGCGGTAGGCCACGAAGCGGTCGTAGAGGGTTTCGGGCTTGAGGCGCTCGGCGACCGTCGTGAAGGGGACACCGAGGTGGCCCACGGCCCAGGCGCCGGCGAGGTCCCAGTTGGCCAGGTGCGGCAGGGCGACGATGACACCGCGTCCGGAGGCGAGGGCCTCGCGCAGGATGTGCTCGTCCTTCATCTCGACATCCGTGCCGAACCGCTTCGGGTCCAGGGTGGGCAGCCGGAAGGACTCCATCCAGTACCGCATGTACGAGCGCATGCCGGCCTGCGACAGCTCCCGCAGCTGCTGCGGCGTCGCGTCCGGCACCACCCGCGCGAGGTTGGACTCCAGTCGCAGCACGCTCTTGCCGCGCCGCTTCCAGGCGAAGTCCGCGATCCGCCGGCCGAGGGCCACCGCGGCGGGCTCGGGCAGCTTCTTGACTCCGGCCCAGCCGAGACCGTAGAGCCCGTCGACCAGCTTGTCCCGTGTGGTGCCCATCAGGCGGCACCGCCCTCGGCGGCGGCCTCGGCCGCATCGGCCTCGGCCGACTCGCGGCGTACGGTGACCACCCGCTGGATCAGCGTGACCAGGGAGCCCACCGCCACGATCCACAGGGCGGCCGGCAGCAGCACCCCGATCCAGGAGGGCACCCCGAAGGTCTGGAGCCCGGACAGGCCGGCCGCGACCAGCGAGATCACCAGGCGCTCGGCCCGCTCGATCAGTCCGTTGACGGCCACCGGCAGCCCGATCGACTCGCCGCGCGCCTTGGTGTAGGAGACCACCTGGCCGCTGGCCAGGCAGAAGATCGCGACCGCGCACAGCGCGTTGTCGTGGCCGGAGCCCGCGTACCAGAGCGCGAGTCCGCCGAAGATCGCCGCGTCCGCCACCCGGTCGAGGGTGGAGTCGAGGAACGCCCCCCACCGGCTGGAGACGCCGGCCTGGCGGGCCATGTTCCCGTCCACCAGGTCGGAGAAGACGAAGAGGGTGATGGTGATCGTGCCCCAGAAGAACTCCCCCCGGGGGAAGAAGACCAGCGCTCCCGCGACCACTCCGGCCGTGCCGATCAGGGTGACCGCGTCCGGGCTCACCCCCCGCCGGAGCAGAAAAGCGGCGAATGGCGTGAGAACACGCGTGAAGAATGCACGCGCGTACTTGTTCAGCATGGCCTTCCCGGAGGGTCGCTGGGCCGCACGGCCACCACGGCCACCGGCTGGCCCATCGTAGCCAGCGCGCCACCTCCCGTACGCCGCGCACCCACCGGTTCGCGCCACGTAAGAGGTACTTCGCGTCCCGGACCGGCTCCGGGCGGCCCTCCACGGGGCCGTGAGCACGCCGGGCGCACGACCCTCGGCGCGCACGCCCGGCGCGCCCCCGGCAGGCCCATGCCAGGCCCCCGGCAGGCCCATGCCAGGCCCCTGCCAGGCCCCTGTCGGGCCCCCCGAACACCACCGGTACGCCCCTGGCGCGCCCTCCGGTACGACGTATGGACGCGGTGTGACACCAGTGCAAAGCTCGAAGGACCCCCCTTTCCCTCCGCGAAGGATCCTCGTAGGAACCCACCACCCTCCTCAACGTCACCACCGGGAGGCACGATCACCATGGGAGCCACATCACACCAAGCCGGAGCCGCCGGCAGGGCACTGACGGCCGACCGCCCCTCGTCCGTACGGAACGTCGTGCTGGTCGGCCACAGCGGATCCGGCAAGACCACGCTGGTCGAGGCCCTCGCCCTGACCGCCGGAGCGGTCAACCGGGCCGGCCGCGTCGAGGACGGCGCCACCGTCTCCGACCACGACGAGATCGAGCACCGGCGCCAGCGCTCCGTCCAGCTGTCCCTCGTCCCCGTCGAATGGGCCGGGATCAAGATCAACATTCTGGACACCCCCGGATACGCCGACTTCGTCGGAGAGCTCAGGGCCGGTCTGCGCGCCGCGGACGCGGCCCTGTTCGTCGTCTCGGCCTCCGACGGCATCGACGGCGCCACCCGGATGGTCTGGGACGAGTGCGCGGCCGTGGGCATGCCGCGCGCCCTCGTCGTCACGCATCTGGAGGCCGCCCGCGCCGACTACGGCGAGATGACGGCCGTCTGCGGCGAGATCTTCGGCGCCGACGACCCCGACGCCGTCGTCCCGCTGTACCTCCCCCTCCACGGGCCGGCCGGCCCCGACGGGCACGCGCCGGTCACCGGCCTCCTCGGCCTGCTCTCCCGGCGCGTCTACGACTACAGCTCCGGCGAGCGGGTGGAGCGCGATCCGGAGCCCGGCGAGCTCGCGCTCATCTCCGGCGCCCGCTCCCGCCTCATCGAGGGGGTCATCGCCGAGAGCGAGGACGAGAGCCTCATGGACCGCTACCTCGGCGGCGAGGACATCGACGTCAAGACCCTCGTCGACGACCTGGAACGGGCGGTCGCGCGCGGCACCTTCCACCCCGTCCTGATGGCGGCCCCCGCCGCCGAGGGCGCCCGCCAGGGCCTGGGCACCGTCGAGCTGCTCGAACTCATCACCGGCGGCTTCCCCACCCCCCTGGAGCGGCCCCCCGTCGCCGTCACCGGCCCGGACGGCTCCGAACACCCCGCCGTCACCTGCGATCCCGACGGACCCCTTCTCGCCGAGGTCGTCAAGACCTCCTCCGACCCCTACGTCGGCCGCGTCTGCCTCGTCCGCGTCTTCTCCGGCACCCTGCGGCCCGAGCAGACGGTCCACGTCAGCGGGCACGGCCTCGCCGAGCGCGGGCACGAGGACCACGACGTCGACGAGCGGATCGGCACCCTCACCTCCCCCTTCGGCAAACAGCAGCGGCCCCTGGACCGCTGCATCGCCGGGGACCTCGCCTGCGTGGCAAGGCTGACCCGCGCCGAGACCGGCGACACCCTCTCCGCCAAGGACCGGCCCCTGCTGATGGAGCCGTGGGCCATGCCCGACCCGCTGCTCCCCCTCGCCATCGAGGCCCACGGCAAAGCCGACGAGGACAAGCTCTCCCAGGGCCTGGCCCGGCTCGTCGCCGAGGACCCGACGATGCGGCTGGAGCAGAACCCGCACACCCACCAGGTCGTCCTGTGGTGCCTGGGCGAGGCCCACCAGGACGTCGCGCTGGAGCGGCTGCGCACCCGCTACGGCGTCCAGGTCGACGCCGTGCCGCACAAGGTGAGCCTGCGCGAGACCTTCGGCGCCAAGGCCGCCGGCCGCGGCCGCCACGTCAAACAGTCCGGCGGCCACGGCCAGTTCGCCATCTGCGAGATCGAGGTCGAGCCGCTCCCGGCCGGCAGCGGCATCGAGTTCGTGGACAAGGTCGTGGGCGGCTCGGTGCCCCGGCAGTTCATCCCGTCCGTCGAGAAGGGCGTACGCGGCCAGGCGGCGCGCGGGGTCGCGGCCGGCTACCCCCTGGTCGACGTGCGCGTCACCCTCCTCGACGGCAAGGCGCACTCGGTGGACTCCTCCGACGCCGCCTTCCAGACCGCGGGCGCGCTCGCCCTGCGCGAGGCCGCCACCGAGGCCCGCATCGACCTCCTGGAACCGGTCGCCGAGCTCTCCGTCCTCGTACCCGACGAGTACGTCGGCCCCGTCATGAGCGACCTCGCCGGCCGCCGCGGCCGCGTCGTCGGCAGCGAACAGGCCGGAGCCGGGCGCACCCGGGTCCGCGCGGAGATCCCCGAGATCGAGATCGGCCGCTACGCCGTCGAGCTGCGCTCCGTCTCGCACGGCACGGGCCGCTTCGCCCGGGCGTACGCCCGGCACGAGCCGATGCCGCCGCAGATCGCCGACAAGGTGCGCAAACAGGCGTAGGGGGGCGCATCGTCGTCACGGCAGTCGCGGGAGTCACGTGAGCGGCGCGCGGGAGGCACGGCAGGAGCAGCAGGAGTACGCGGGAGGCACGGCAGGAGCGCACAGGAGGCACAGCAGGCACAGGAGGCACATCGGCAGCACGCCGGAGTGACGGCACCGGCGCGCCGGGGAGCCGCCCGCCCAAGGCGCTTGCGGTGGGCGGCATTTCCCTGTCCCATGACCATGGGGCGGAAACCGCCGATAGGCTCTTCGGCGCGGCAAAGAGCACGAACGC
Source organism: Streptomyces sp. CB00455 (assembly GCF_001905445.1). Classification (GTDB taxonomy): domain Bacteria; phylum Actinomycetota; class Actinomycetes; order Streptomycetales; family Streptomycetaceae; genus Streptomyces. Next base: position 168,419 of record NZ_LIVQ01000009.1, read on the forward strand.
ACAGCGATGGGGGCAGCGGTGGCGGACGACGGATTCGACTTCAGGCCCGGAGCGCAGGTTCCGCTCCAGGGCGGTGGCGGACAGACGGCGGCGACCAACGCCCTCGCCTCGGCGGCCTACCGCGACGGCGCGGCGGACACGAAGCTGGCCGCGATACTCGAAGCCAACAGCGAGCACCACGCCGCCACGGTCAAGCCCCCCAAGATCTCCCTGTTCGAGCCGAACCTCGGCGAGGCCTTCTGCCGGGCCGTGGAGGGCCGCACCCTCGGCGCGGGGCGCAAGCCGCTCATCCAGTCCTTCGGCGCCGATCCGCAGACCGTCGTGGAGCACTGCCTGGCCGCTTCGCACATCCGCAAGGAGCGCGACCGCAAACTGCGTCTGATCGTGCTGGTCTGCGGGGTGCTGTTCCTGCCCGGACTGCTGCTGTGGCTCGGCCTGTTCCAGCTCCGCAAGAGCCTGTCCCGGGGCGGCGCCAAGGGCTCCTCCTGGATCGGCACCGCGCTGCTGGTCGGTGTCGCGGTGGTGGTGGCCGTCCTGATGTTCAAGCTGCCCTTCACCGGCTTCCTCGGCCTCTACCTGCGCGCCATGATCATCGCCCCGTCCCTGGGCTGGCTGCTCGCCCGCCGGATATGCGAGTCCACCGCCGCCGACCTGCGCGCCCGCTGGGACGGGCTGCTGTCCGGTGGCGGGGTCGGCGCCAAGATCCCGGAGGCGGTGCCCGGCAATCCGGACGAGAAGGCCCGCGAGGACCTGCGCCACCAGCTCGCCAAGCTGACCGCCGAGGACCGCAGCAATTCGGTCTTCTACGCGGGCTCCAAGGGCATCCTCGGCATGGGCACCCGGTGGGGCAGCTGGCAGATGGCCGAGGAGCTCACCCCGAAGAACGAGGGCTCGGAGATCCACCCCTTCCGCAGCTGGGACGTCATACGCGCGATCGACGCCCAGCTCCGCAAGCTGGAGCGCGGCCCCCTGCACACCGGGGGTTTCCCGCCGGCCGCGATCCAGCACTGGATCGTGACCCCCGTCGGCGAGGGTGCGGCCGAGGTGGCCCGTCCCACCGGCGAGAACACCGACACCTTCCTGATCAAGCCGCACGAGATCACCCGGATCTGCAACGAGCAGCAGTTCAGCGCCGGCAACCGGCACTACCTCGGCATCCAGTACCCGCTCTGGGACGGCCAGCTCGTCATCACCATGCTGGTCACCGTGACCGTGCTCTACAAGACGCTCCGCGTCGACGTCACCGCCCACGCCCTGGGCCCCGTGCACGGCCTGTTCACGACGAAGCCGAAGGCCCCGGTGGTGGAGGTGCCCAAGAGCGTCCGCTTCTGGGAGACCGTGGAGCGGCCGCTGCCGCTGGTGAACGCCACCGAGGTGGTCCGCCTCGCCGTGCGGGCCCCGCTGACCTGGTACCCGCCGCTCCTGGACTATTTCGGCGGCAAGCTGGTCCTGCCCGAGCCCTTCGGCGTCCGGCACGTGTGGGCCGGCTCGATGTGGCGCCACCGGTTCATGGCCGATGACGCCCTGCGCACCGTGGCCCCGGTCCTGAGGTCGGTCCACGCCGCCACCTTCAAGGTCCTGGAGGAGAACGGCGTCGACACCGACCGCTTCACCAACCGCTCCTCGATCATGAGCGGCCTGATCCAGGAACCGGCACCGCGCAAGGCGGACGTGTACGACGCGTAGGTAGGCTGGGACGCCCCCGGAGCACACGCGCCCAAGGCGCCCAGGCCCCCGGACGCCCGCACCGGCGCCCGCAGCCGCCCGGGGCACGGAGGAGGAACGATGACCGAGCGCAAACCGCCTGGCGTGGACGTCGAGTCCTGGGTCGACCGGCAGATCCGGGAGGCCTCCGACCGGGGCGACTTCGAGAACCTGCCCGGCTGGGGCAAGCCGCTGGAGTCCCTCGACGCGCCCTACGACGAGCTGTGGTGGATCAAGGGCAAGATGCACCGTGAGGGGTTCGCGGCGCTGCCCCCGGCACTCGCCCTGCGCAAGGAGGCCGAGGACGCGCTGGAGGAGGCCCGGGCGGCGAGCTCCGAACGCCGGCTTCGGGCCGTCCTCACGGAGATCAACGAGAAGATCGCCGCGGCGCTGCGGATGCCCCCGCAGGGCCCGCCGCTGGGTCTGGCCGAGTTCGACGTCGAGGCCGAACTGCGGACGTGGCGCGAACGCCGGGCGGCCTCTCGGCGGGACACCGCCTAGCCCGCTCCCCCGGAGGGACGGTCAGTCGACGGGCCAGGCGTCGGCCAGCATCCGGCGGGTGTCCGCGAGGAGCTGGGGCAGCACCTTGGTATGGCCGACGACCGGCATGAAGTTCGTGTCCCCGCCCCAGCGCGGCACGATGTGCTGGTGCAGGTGCGCGGCGATGCCGGCCCCGGCGGCCGCGCCCTGGTTCATGCCGATGTTGAAGCCGTGCGCGCCCGACGCCTTGCGCAGCGCGACCATGGCCCGCTTGGTGAGCTCGGCGAGCTCGGCCGTCTCGGGGCCGTCCAGCTCGGTGTAGTCGGCGACGTGCCGGTAAGGGACGACCATCAGGTGACCGCCGTTGTACGGGTAGAGGTTCAGCACCGCGTAGACGTGCCGGCCCCGCGCGACGACGAGGCCGTCCTCGTCGGACATCTCCCGGATCTGGCAGAAGGGACAGCCGTCCCCGGCCTCCGGGCCGGTCGGCTTGTTCTCCCCCTGGATGTAGGCCATCCGGTGGGGCGTCCACAGACGCTGGAACGCGTCCTGCGTGCCCACACCGATCTGCTGCTCCGGCTCAGTCGTCATGGGATGCAGCATATGACCTCGCCCGGGCGGACGAAGAAGGCCCCCGGAAAGTGATCACTTCCCGGGGGCCCCGCCGTACGGACGGCCGTGGATCAGACCTGGACGCGGTCCGCGACGACCTTCGCCAGCTTGGCCAGTGCCTCGTCCTTGGCGATGCCGTTCTCCTGCGAACCGTCGCGGTAGCGGAAGGAGACCGTGCCCGCGGCCATGTCCTCGTCACCAACGATGATCATGAACGGGACCTTCAGCTTCTGGTGGTTGCGGATCTTCTTCTGCATGCGGTCGGACGAGGCGTCGACCTCGACCCGCAGCCCCTGCTTCTTCGCCTGCGCGGCGAACTCCTGGAGGTATTCGACGTGCCCGTCACCGATCGGGATGCCGACGGCCTGGACCGGGGCCAGCCACGGCGGCATGGCGCCCGCGTAGTGCTCCAGCAGCACGGCGAAGAACCGCTCGATGGAGCCGAACAGCGCCCGGTGGATCATGACGGGACGCTGGCGCGAGCCGTCGGGGGCGGTGTACTCCAGGTTGAACCGCTCCGGCAGGTTGAAGTCGAGCTGGACGGTGGACATCTGCCAGGTGCGGCCGATGGCGTCCCGCGCCTGCACGGAGATCTTCGGGCCGTAGAAGGCCGCCCCGCCCGGGTCGGGAGTCAGCGGGAGGCCCTGCTTCTCGGCGACCTGCTGGAGGACGGCGGTGGCCTCCTCCCAGACCTCGTCCGAGCCGACGAACTTCTCCGGGTCCTTGGTGGACAGTTCCAGGTAGAAGTCGGTCAGGCCGTAGTCGCGCAGCAGGTTCAGCACGAAGGTGAGCGTGCGGTCGAGCTCCTCCGCCATCTGCTCACGGGTGCAGTAGATGTGCGCGTCGTCCTGGGTGAAGCCGCGGGCCCGGGTCAGGCCGTGCACGACGCCGGACTTCTCGTACCGGTACACGGTGCCGAACTCGAAGAGGCGCAGCGGCAGTTCGCGGTAGGAGCGGCCGCGCGCGTCGAAGATCAGGTTGTGCATCGGGCAGTTCATGGGCTTGAGGTAGTAGTCGGTACCACCGTCGAGCTGCATGGGGGGGTACATGCCCTCCGCGTACCAGTCCAGGTGGCCGCTCTTCTCGAAGAGGGCGCCCTTGGTGGCGTGCGGGGAGTAGACGAACTCGTAGCCCTCCTCCTCGTGCCGGCGGCGCGAGTAGTCCTCCATGGTCCGGCGGATGATGCCGCCTCGCGGGTGGAAGACGGCGAGGCCGGAGCCGATCTCGTCGGGGACGGAGAAGAGGTCGAGCTCGGTGCCGAGCTTGCGGTGGTCGCGCTTCTCGGCCTCGGCGAGGAAGTCCAGGTGCGCCTTCAGCTCGTCCTTCGAGGGCCAGGCGGTGCCGTAGATGCGCTGGAGCATCGGGTTCTTCTCGCTGCCGCGCCAGTAGGCGGCCGCGTTGCGCATGAGCTTGAAGGCCGGGATGGTGCGGGTGGTGGGCAGGTGGGGACCGCGGCAGAGGTCCTTCCAGCACAGCTCGCCGGTCTTCGCGTCGAGGTTGTCGTAGATGGTCAGCTCGCCCGCGCCGACCTCGACGTCCGCACCGTCGTCGGTGGACGCGGAGCCCTTGATGCCGATGAGCTCCAGCTTGTACGGCTCGTCGGCCAGCTCCTCGCGGGCCGCCTCGTCGGTGACCACGCGTCGGGCGAACTTCTGCCCGCGCTTTTGGATCTCCTGCATCTTCTTCTCGATGACCTTGAGGTCCTCGGGAGTGAAGGGCCGGGCGACGTCGAAGTCGTAGTAGAAGCCGTCCCGGACCGGCGGGCCGATGCCCAGCTTGGCCTCGGGGAAGAGCTCCTGCACGGCCTGCGCCATGACGTGCGCGGTCGAGTGGCGCAGGATGTTGAGCCCGTCCTCGGAGGAGATCTCCACCGGCTCGACGGTCTCGCCGTCCTTCACCTCGCAGGCGAGGTCCTTCAGCTCACCCGCGATGCGCGCGGCGACGATGGTGCGCTCGCCCGCGAAGAGCTCGGCCGCCGTAGTGCCCGTGGCCACCACGCGCTCGTCCCGCTCGGAATCGCGTTGGATGATCACACGGACGTCTGACACCGGTCTCTCCTGACTCAGGGGGTGCGCGAGCGAACACTGCGCGCCTGAATCGTACCGAGCGCAGGGGCCGCGCCGCTAAACGGTTCTCGCCGGCCCCCCGGAAGGCGGCCGGTGCCGCGTCCGGGCGGCTCTCGCGGTGGGGCGGGCGCGGGTAGCCTGGGCGCTTTCGCCCCGTGACCCGGAGGAACCCGCATGGCGAGCCTGCAGACGCGCCCCCTGGATCTGGCCGACGAGGCGACCGCGACCGCCGTGTACCGCGTCGGGCGGGCCGCCTACGCGGTCGAGGCGGAGCTGATCGGCTTCGACGGCATCCCGGCCCTGCGCGAGAGCCTCGCGGACCTGCGGACCCGGCCGCTGAACTGGCTCGGGGCGCTGTCCGCGGACGGCGGCCTCGCCGGCTTCGTGGCCTGGGAGGAGGCGCCGGGCAGCGCCGTCGGCGTCGACCGGCTGTGCGTGGACCCGGCCTGGTTCCGCCGGGGCGTCGCCTCACTGCTGCTGGGCCGCCTGCTGACCGGTGTCCTGTCCGGCCGCCGGGTGACGGTGACGACGGGCGCGGCGAACGCCCCCGCCGTGGCCCTGTACGAACGCCACGGCTTCGTCCGCGGCGCGGACTTCTCCCCCGTTCCCGGGCTGCGGATGGCGTCCTTCAGCCGGCCCGCCGCTCTGCCGGTCCAGGCCGGCCGGGACGCGTAACCCGCCGGGCGCGCGGGGCCGCCCCGGGCCCGGCCCGTGCCGGCGAGACACCTCCTAGTCGTCCGACGGCAGCACGTCCGACGGGTCGAAGGAGTCGTTCAGCGCCTTCATCAGCCGCTCCTGCTCGACCTCGTCCAGCGGGACCGGTGTCACGTCCACCGCGTCCGTCAGCCTCCGGAAGCCGCCGCGGCGCTGGAGCCGCCCGCTGACCCGGATCGGCAGGCCGACCAGGTGGGCGTGGCCGGCCACCCGGTACGCCTCCTCGTCCAGCGCGACCCGGACGTACGGGATCTCCGCCCCGGCGAGGACCCGCAGCCGCACCGTGCCTCCGCCCCCCGGGGCCGAGCGCCGCATGCGCACCACCGCTCCCGCGACGCGGACCCGTACGGCCGGCTCGGCCCGGGTGTAGCGGGCGGCCGCCTCCCGCAGCACGGGCAGGTCGCCGGGCGAGAACTCCACCGGCTCCGGCCGGGCCGCGCACCCCGCGGGCGCACCCGCCGCCGGCGCCCACGCCAGAGCGACCCGCGCGCCCTGCGAACCGCGGACCAGTGCGATCAGCGCGTCGGCCAGCTCCCGGCTGACCCCGGCCTGCACGGCGGCGTCGAAGGCTTCCATGCCTCCGGTGGCGCGCCGGTAGTCCACGGCCTCCCGCGCCGCGTGCAGCGCGTGGTGCAGTCGCGTCACCATGCCACGCCCGCCGTCCACCGGCACGAAGGCGGTCAGCCTCCGCCCGCCCGGGGCCGGCCCCACCAGTACGTGCGCCAGGGCCCGTTCGGCCTGTGCCCGGTGGCGGGCCCCGTGGTAGCCGGCTCTTGCCCGGTCGGCGAGGGCGCCGGCCACCAGGAGCTGTCGTGCGGCCGAGCGCAGCTGCTCCTGCACCGTCCACGCCGCCTCGCCCTGGAGCCCATAGGCCCCGGGCGGGATCTCCCGTTCCCAGCGGATCTCGTCGCTCGGCACGCCCAGCCCGTAGAGCACCTCCCGCGCGGAGGGCAGCGCGCAGCGCGCGAGGGCGGTGAGCGCCTCCTCCAGCAGATCGGTGCAGTCGGGGTAGGTCCGGCCCTCGGGGACGAGCAGGCTCGTGCCCGCCCCGCTGCCCGGGTGGCCGGCGGGCGGGGTCCAGCGGCCGTACCGGCCGGCGGCCCCGCCCCGGCGCCGCCAGCCGTGCCGGTGCAGCAGGGCGCCGAGGACCGCCGGGTCGACCTGCGCCGGGTCGGGGGTCGCGGGGTGCGCGAACCCCCCGTACGACGGGGACGGCAGCGGTTCGGGGTTCGGCGGGTTCCAGTGCATCAGGGTGTCCCTCCCGACCCGGCCCGGGTCATGATCTCGCACAGCGCCCGGTCGTCGAAGATCCGCGTGGTCGGGATCCGTACGGTGGTCCGGCGCCGGCCGGTCACGGGGTGCCCGGCGAGGTTGGTCCAGTAGCAGCAGTGCCGCAGGTCGAGCCGGTCGTGCCCGGCGGCGAGCCACTGGTCCCGCTCCCGCGGGACGAGCATCACGACGAGGATCTTGTGGACGGCGACCGGTGTCCGGGCCAGTTTCACCAGGTGCTCGTTGTCGAGGGTGAAGCCGAAGCTGGCTCCGGGCGGTCTCGGCGGTACCTGGTAGGTCGCCTTCAGCTGGACCTTGATGGTGACCTCGTCGTCGACGACGTGCTCCGGCGCGCCGTGGCTGACGTGCCAGTCGATGCCGTTGTCCGGGAACGGCTGGGACAGCGAGCAGCCGGCCGCGGCGGCGACGGCGTGCAGGTATCCCACTTGGAGGGTCTCCATGCAGGCGGTGGTGGCGAGTGTGCCGCGCAGCGGTCCGGTCCGCGCGGCGCCCGGCGCACCGGACCGCGGACCGATCTGCCCCGCCAGCACCCCGCCCGGTTCGGGCTGCGCGAGCGCCATGGCCGGCTCCCCATGCCTTCCGGGCTCTGCCGTGGTGTGGTGGGTGGGGTGACGGCCGGTCATGTGTGCGGCCCCCCAGGGTTGTTGTCTCCGCACCCGGGTCCCCGCAAACGGCGTACGGGGCAAACAGCCCGGGTATCACCGATGCGGGCAAGGTGGCGTGAACCGAGTGCGCCCCATCTGCCGACCGGGGACGAGGAGTTCGCCATGACACGCTGGTACGAGGGCCCGCTGGCCGCATTCGACACGGAGACGACCGGGGTGGACGTCGAGCAGGACCGGATCGTGTCCGCCGCGCTCGTCGTGCAGGAGTGTGCGGGCGGGCGGATCCGCTCCACGCGCTGGCTCGTCAATCCCGGCATCCCGGTGCCGCCGGGTGCCACGGAAGTGCACGGGCTCACCGACGGGCACCTCCAGCGCAACGGCCGCTGGCCCGCGCCGGTGGTGGAGGAGATAGCCCGCGCGCTCGGGGAGCAGCGGGTGGCGGGCCGGCCGGTGGTGGTGATGAACGCGCCGTTCGATCTGACCCTGCTGGACCGGGAGTTGCGCCGGCACCGGGCGTCCTCGCTGGCGCGGTACCTGGACAACCGGCCGCTGACGGTGCTCGATCCGCGGGTGCTGGACAAGCACTTGGACCGCTACCGCAAGGGCCGCCGGACCCTGACGGACCTGTGCGCGCACTACGGGATAGAGCTGGAGGGGGCGCATGACGCCGCGGCGGACGCGACGGCCTCGCTGGAGCTGGTACGGGCGGTGGGGCGCCGGTTCGCGGCCCGGCTGGAGCGGCTGACGCCGGCCGAGCTGCACACGCTCCAACAGGTGTGGCACGCGGCGCAGGCGCGGGGATTGCAGGCGTGGTTCGCGCGCCAGGGGACGCCGGAGCCGGTGGATCCGCACTGGCCGCTGCGGCCGGACCTGTCGACGGCGGCCTAGCGGGGGCGCCCGCCTGGGGCCCCGGGAATGCGGAGGTCCCGGGAATGCGGAAGGCTCGGGAATGCGGAAGGCTCGGGAATGCGGAAGGCCGGCCCGTCTTGCGACGGACCGGCCTGTCCCGGTGGGCGATACTGGGATCGAACCAGTGACCCCTTCGGTGTGAACGAAGTGCTCTCCCGCTGAGCTAATCGCCCGGGAACGCACTGAACAATACAGAAGCCGCGGGGCTGGTTCAAACCGCTTCCGGCGGGGCGGCCAGCCGGGCCGCGAGGCCGTCCCGTCCGGCCCGCATCATCAGGGCGTGGTTGAGCCGGAACACCGGCCGCCCGGGCAGGGCGAGGCGCCGCAGCAGGGGCGCGCGGACCTCGACCTCCTGCTCGTACAGCGCGCGGGTGCGCGCGGCCCCGGAGCCGGCCGCCCGTCCGGGACCGGCCCCCTCCCCCGCTCCGGGGCGGCGCGGCCGTACCGTCCAGCGCGCCCATCCGTCGAGGTCGCCGTGCAGGGATACCTCCAGGACCCCGCGGACGGGGTCGCGCAGGAGTTCCGTCATGGTCACGCGAAGCGTGTAGGGGAGGGCCGAGCGGATGAGCGCGGTGCCGCTGCGCTCGTCGAGCGCTTCGACCCGGCGTATCTGGGGCCACCAGCGCGGGTACTCCCCCGGCTGCTCCAGCTCCGCGTAGACGCGTGCGGGTGGCGCGTCGAGGTCCCACACGCTGCGGAAGCGGTAGCGGCTCCATCGGTCCCAGCTGCTGCGGTCCATGGGTCAAGTCTGGCCCGCCAACGGGCTCCTCATACCCGCTTCGCGGGGACGCGTACGTACTCAGGACGCATCTGAGTACGTACGCCGATGCCCGCGCCGCGTGACCCGCGCCACACTCCGGACCATGAACATCCCCCTGCCGCCGGTCGAAGAGCTGGCGCTCATCGACCGTGAGCTGGTCCAACTCGACGCCCGCCGGCTGTACTTGCTGGGCCGCCGGGAGTGGCTGCTGCGCCTGCCGGCCCCGCCCGTGCGGCCGCCCGCGGCGCCCGCGCGGCGCGAGGAGACCTCGGCGCCGGGCGCCCAGAACGTGCTGCTCGCCCTCGGAGCGGTGCTGCTGGCGGTCGCCGCGCTGGCCTTCACGCTGCTGAGCTGGGGCTCCCTCGGGATCACCGGCCGCTCGGCGGTACTGGCGGTCGTGACGGCCGCGGCGCTGGCCGCTCCGGTCCCGCTGCTGCGCCGCGGCCTGCGCTCGACGGCGGAGTCGGTGGCCGCGGTGGGGCTGCTGCTGACGGTGCTGGACGCGTACGCGCTGTACGCCGTCGGCCTGCCGGGCACGGACGGCGCCGCGTACGCGGCGGGAGCCGCGGCGGTGCTGGCCGCGGCGTGGGGCGGTTACGGGCTGGCCCTGCCGGAGCTGCGGATCCCGTGGTACGCGGCCGTGCTGGCCGCGCAGTTCCCGCTGCCGCTGGCGGCTTCGGCGGCGCGGGCGGGGCAGCAGGGGGCCGGCTGGGCGCTGCTGGCGACGGCCGCGCTGGACGCGGCCCTGGCATGGCGGGCCCGTGCGGCCGTCGTCCCCGCGGCGGTCCTGGGCGCGGCGGCGGTCCTCGGCGCCGGGGCGCTGCTGATCGGCGCCGCCGGCTCCTGGTCGGCCGCCTCCGCGTCGGACGCCCTGGCTCCGGCGGCGCTGCTGCTGGCGGGCGCGGCCCTCGGTACCGCGGCGGCGTGGCGCGAGCCGCGCGCCCGGGGCGCGGCCCTGGCGGGTGGCCTGTCGGCGGTGGTGGCCGTGGGCGGCGTGGCGCGGCCCGGACTGGATCCGGCCTGGGCGGTGGTGGCGCACCTGCTGGTGGCGCTCCCGCTGCTGGCGGCGGTGCGGGTGGAGGCGCTGCCGGCCGCGGTAGGGCGCGCTCTGGCCCGGGCGGGGGCGCTGGTGGCCGCGCTGGTGGCGGCGGCGTCCCTGGCGGCGGCGGTGGCGGCGCTGCCGGCCCGGATCGGCGTACTGGGCGAGGTGTGGGCGGCGACGACCCCGGCGCGGGGCCCGTACGCGCCCGAGGCGGCGGTCCCGGTGGCCCTGCTGATCACGGCCGGGGCGGCCTGGTGGGCCGGCCGGGCGGTGTCGCGGCCGGAGGGGGCCGCGGTAGCCGTGGCGCTGGCCTGGGCCGGGCTGTGCACGGCGCCGGGGGCGCTCGCCCTGCCGGTGGCGGCCGTACTCGCCGCGCAGGTGGCGGTGACCGTGGGCGCCGGCGCCCTGGCCCTGCGCTGCCCGGCGCGCGGCGCCCGTTGCACGGCTGCCTGGTGCGCCCTGGCCGGCGCCATGAGCGTGTCCCTGGGTGCGCTGGACGGGCGGGCGGCGACCTTCGCGGTGTGGGGCCTGCTCGGCGCGGGCTGCGCGGCGGGGGCGGCGTACGGGGCCGCTCCGCGCGTCCTGCGCTCCGGAGCGGCGGTGTGCGCCGTCGGGTACGCGACGGCGCTGGCGGCGGCGCTGGCGGCCGCGGCGCAGATGGCGGTGGCGTGGTGGTCGCTCCCGGTGCTCGTGGTGCCGGCGGCGGTGGCCGCGCTCGGTCCCCGGCTCGGCGCGGTGCGCGTGCCGGCCGAGGTGGCGGCGGGCGTGGCCGGGGTGCTGGCGGTGGCCCTGTCGGCCGCCCGGACCGGAACCCCGGCCTCAGTTCCGGTGCCGACACTGGCGCTGGCGCTGGCGCTGGCCGGGATCGTCTGCGCTGGGGCCGCCGTGCGGGCGGACCGGCGGGTGCTGGGGCGCCCGGCGGCGGCGCTGCTCGTCGCCGCGGCCTGGGTCCGGCTGGCCGGCGCGGGGGTCTCGGTGCCGGAGGCGTACACGCTGCCGGTGGCGGCGCCCGCCCTGGCGGTGGGCTTCCTGCGGCGCCGCAGGGACCCGTCGGCGTCCTCGTGGGTGGCTTACGGCCCCGGCCTGGCCGCGGCCCTGCTGCCGAGCCTGCCGGCCGTCCTGGGTGGCTCGCCGGCCGGGACCGGACAGTGGCTGCGTCCGCTGCTGCTGGGGCTCGCCGCGCTGGCGGTGACCCTGATGGGTGCCCGTCGACGGCTCCAGGCGCCGCTGGTGCTGGGCGGCGTGGTGCTCACCGCGGTGGCACTGCACGAGCTGGCCCCGTACGTGGCGCAGCTGGCCGGGGCGCTGCCGCGCTGGGCGGCGCCGGCCCTGGCGGGCCTGCTGCTGCTGGCGGTGGGCGCGAGCTACGAGAAGCGGCTGCGCGACGCCCGCCGCCTGCGGGACGCGATCGCCCGGCTCGGATGAGCGTGAACGCCGAAGGCCCGGAGACGGTGAGGTCTCCGGGCCTTCGGTCCGGGTGGGCGATACTGGGTTCGAACCAGTGACCCCTTCGGTGTGAACGAAGTGCTCTCCCACTGAGCTAATCGCCCGGACGCACCGCAAACATTACCGCATGTCAGCGGTGCTCCCGGACCATCACTGATCCTTGATGTCCCAGGGCAGGACGAGCCCGTACTTCCACAGGTAGAAGCCGATCAGCGCGGCCGCGACGACGAGCCCGACCCCGGTCAGGATGAGGTTTCGGCGCCGGACCTTCGGGTCGAGCGCCTTCTGCGCGGCCTCGGTGACCTTCCGCTTGGTCCAGCGGAGCACGAGGTGGGCCCAGGCGAACTCGGTGGCCCAGATCGCCAGACCGGCGAAGATCGCGACCCAGCCCGGCCCGGGCAGGACCAGCATGGCGACACCGGCCCCGATGACGGCCAGGCCCACGACGAAGACGCCGACCTGCCAGCTCAGGTGCAGGCCGCGGCGCGCCTTGATGAAGTCGGGCGCCTTCGACACGTGCGGCGCCCCTGCGGCGGCGTCCGGAGCGGATTCGCCGGCTGCGGACTCATTGGTCTCGCGGTTACTCCCCGTATTCATGGACTCGAATCTACCCGAGCCGGAAGCACACGTGAATGGTGGTTTGGATCCGCCGTACGAGGGACCCAGAGGTCCGCAAAACGGTCAGAGGGGTTTACAACGGCACCGTAGGTGGCATGTCGATTTCGCCGACGTGCGAATCCCCGAGCGCACACTGAGCGAAAGGCCCTGGCGCTTATGAACACCACGGTCAGCTGCGAGCTGCACCTGCGCCTCGTTGTGTCGAGCGAGTCCTCACTGCCTGTTCCCGCGGGCCTGCGGTATGACACGGCCGATCCCTACGCCGTGCACGCCACCTTCCACACCGGCGCCGAGGAGACGGTCGAATGGGTATTCGCCCGCGACCTCCTCGCCGAGGGCCTCCACCGGCCCACCGGTACCGGCGACGTCCGCGTCTGGCCGTCCCGCAGCCACGGACAGGGCGTCGTCTGCATCGCCCTGAGCTCACCGGAGGGAGAAGCACTGCTCGAAGCACCCGCCCGAGCACTCGAGTCGTTCCTCAAGCGGACGGACGCCGCGGTCCCACCCGGGACCGAGCACCGGCACTTCGACCTCGACAAGGAGCTCTCCCACATCCTGGCCGAAAGCTGAGCCAGGCCCACAGCCGCTCGACACCGTCCGACTCGGGGCGACGGTGCGTGTCGGACAACCACATAGGCAGTGCCGGCGCTGTTCACGCGGGAGCCACCCGCGCGAACGGCGCCGGTGTGCGTGGGGGGACCCGCTAGAGTCGGCCACCGACGACGGCGGCAGCCCGTCGCCGCAGGCCCGGCCCATGAGGGAGACCCCGTGCAGATCCCCCACGACACCCGTCGCGCGCTCGACGTCGTCGTCGCGCTGGTGAACACCGCGGCCGAGGCGGACCAGCCCGACGGGCTCGCGGACATCGGCGCCCTGCGCGGCTTCGTCCAGGAGTACGCGATCAGCGACGTGGGCGAGCTCGGCGCCCGCGACCTGGCCGGGGTACGGACGGTGCGCGGAAAGTTCGCCCAGGTCTTCGCGGCACCGAACTCACGTGCGGCATCCGTACTGATCAACGAGCTGGTGGCGACGGCCGGCACCACCCCGCAGCTGACCGACCACGACGGCTACGACTGGCACGTGCACTACTTCGCGCCCGGCGCCTCGGTGGGCGACCACCTGGCGGCCGACGGCGGCATGGCCCTGGCCTTCATCGTGGTCTCCGGCGAACAGGAGCGGCTGCGCCGCTGCGAGGCCCCGGACTGCCGGCGCGCCTTCGTGGACCTGTCCCGCAACCGGTCGCGCCGCTACTGCGACAGCCGGACCTGCGGGAACCGGCTGCACGTGGCGGCCTACCGGGCGCGCCGCAAGGAGGCCGACGCGGTGCTCTCAGAGCAGGAAGAGGTCGTGCACGGCGGCGAGCAGCAACAGGGTGCCGATCACACCTAGGAAGATCATCAGGGGTGGCTGGGAGAGGGCGAAGAGGCAGCCTCGCGGCTCCTCGGCGAGAGGGGCGGGTGCCGGCGCGGGCGCCGGGGGCTCACTCGGTGATGTTTCGAGCATGTCGGGGCGATGATGGCGCAGCGCGCCGCCGGGCGTCCCTCAACACGCCAGCATCCGCGCGGTAGTTCGCTCGTTCTCGTGTACCTGCGGCGGTTCGCCCGTCAGATCCCGTGCTTCTTCAGGATGGCCTCGATGTCGGAGAAGTCCTCACCGGGCGCGGCGGCGGACGGCTCCTGGCGCGCGGCGGGCCGCGTACGGGCGCCGGCGCCGAGGGACGGCGCGGAGGCCGCCGGGGCGACGGCGTCACCCGCCGCGCTCGCCCCGGTCGCCCTGCCGACGCGGCGGCGCTCGACGGCCCGGGCGCCGGCCAGGATCAGCCAGGCCAGCGCCAGCAGTCCGAAGCCGGCCCAGACGGCCGGTTCGAAGACCAGGCCGGACACCCACTGGACGACGCCCGTCAGCACGAGGCCGACCGGCACGAGCGCGTAGGCGGTGATGCGCGCCGCGGTCAGGAAGCGCCTGCGGTAGGCGGTCACCGCGGCGATGCCCAGCCCTGCCGCGGACACCGCGGAACACATGGTCTCGGCGAGCATGGGGTCCTCCAGAACTGAGCGGTCCGTCCCTGTCCGTCCATCGTGCACCGGGCACCGCCGCGAGGGCGAGGGCGACGGCCGCCCTGGCGCCGATCTCCGGGACATCTCGGGGTCGGGAATCCTCCCCAGGTCCCGGTCGGCCCGCGGGTCCGGGGGCTGGGAGACTGTTCGTATGACCGATTCCGTGATCCTCGACGTCTGGTGCGAACTGCAGTGCCCGGACTGCCTCGCCGCGCTGGACGACGTCCGCGCCCTGCGGGCCCGCTACGGCGACCGGCTGGACATCCGGCTGCGCCACTTCCCCCTGGAGAAGCACAAGCACGCCTTCGCCGCGGCCCAGGCCGCCGAAGAGGCCGTGGAACAGGGGCAGGGCTGGCCCTACGTGGAGGCCGTGCTGGCGCGCACGGCGGAGCTGGGCGAGCGGGGCGAGCCGGTCCTGCTGGACGCGGCGCGCGAACTGGGCCTGGACGTGGAGGAGTTCGACACCGCCCTGATCGACGGGCGGCACATCCTGATCGTCGATGCCGACCAGGCGGAGGGCAAGGCCATCGGCGTCACCGGCACCCCCACCTACGTGATCGGCGGCGAACGCCTCGACGGAGGAAAGAGCCAGGACGGTCTGCGCGCCCGCATCGAGGAGATCGCCGACCGCCTGCTCCGCACGGACACCCCGTAGGGGGTGTCGTGCCGGCCGCCCCGGACCGGCCCGACGGAGCCGGGAGGCCTCCCGGCTCCGGTCACAGCACTAGATCAGCTCCTTCAGGAAGCTCACGGCCGTGTCCCGGTAGCCCAGCGACTCGTAGAGCCCGCGGGCCGGGGTGTTGCCCTCCGCGACATGCAGGGCCAGGGCGCGGGCACCGGCCGCCAGGGCGGTGTGCTCCGCCAGCAGCATGAGGGTCCGGCCGTGGCCCCGGCCCCGGTGCCCGGGGGCGACCGCGACGTCGTACACGTACGGGACGGCGCCGAGGCCCGGCAGCTCGCGCTCCCCGACCCACAGGGTGCCCAGGATCCCGCCCTCCGGTGCCTCCAGGACCAGGAAGGCCGTGCCGGGGGTCTGCGGCCCGGCGGGCAGCATCCGGGCGTGCTCGGCCCGGGACGCGGCCACGCCCTGCTCCGCGGTCATTCCCGGGGCGGCGAGACGGGCGGCGTACTGCACGACCGCCGGCTCCAGCCAGGCGTCGAACTCGGCCGCCGTCATCGGGCGCCCGACGCCGTCCGCCGGGAGGCCCGGGGGCTCGGCCGGGAGGTCCTTGACCATGTTCCGGCCGGTCTCCCGGTAGCCGAGGGCCGCCGCAAGGCGCAGGGCCCGCGCCGCGTCGGCGGGCACCGACACCGCGATGGCGGTGCAGCCCCAGGAGCGCAGCACCTCCTCGGCGGCGAGAGCGGCGACCGTGCCGCGCCCCCGCCCCCGGTCCGCTTCGTCGATCCACAGGCCCCGGACCACGCCCACCCGGGGCTGGGCGGCGGAGCGGGTGGCCAGTTCCAGGCTGCCGACGCGGCGGCTGTTCACCCGGACCTCGTAAGCCCGCGAGCGGGTCCCGTCACTGTGCTGCTGGAGCGGCTGCGCAGGCCGCAGGGTGGTGGTCATCACCTGGTGTTCTACCGGGCCGACGGCCCCGCGTCACCCGGGTTCACGGATCCAGGCCCGCCCCGGCCTTCGCCTCGAAGATCCGCATCGCCTCGGCGGTGGCCGGACCCGGTGCCGCCCCCAGCTCCCGGCCGTCGACGCGCAGGACCGCCTGGACGTCGCGCAGCGAGGAGGTCAGGAAGACCTCCTCGGCCTGCTGCAGCGCCTCGAAGGGCAGGTCGGTCTCCTTGGCGCCGGCCCACTCGACGACCAGGGCGCGGGTGATCCCGGCGAGGCAGCCGGAGGCGAGCGGCGGGGTGTGCAGCTCCCCGCCGAGCACGACGAAGACGTTGGAGCCGGTGCCCTCGCAGAGCCGTCCGAGGGTGTTGGCGAGGAGCGCCTCGGAGGCGTGGGCCCGGTGGGCGGCCGCCAGCGCGACGACGTTCTCCGCGTACGAGGTGGTCTTCAGGCCGGCCACGGCGGAGCGTTCGTTGCGGACCCAGTCCACCGTGACGACGGAGGTGGTGTCCGGCCGGCGCGTCGATTGCGCGACGGCGGCGATCAGGGTGGGCGCGCCGTCGCCGCGGTCCGAGCCGAGCGGGGACACGCCCCCGGTGTAGGTCACGCGCAGCCGGCCGAAGGGCATCGGGTTGGCTTCGAGGACGGCCGCGCAGGCCCGGCGGACCTCGTCGTGGTCGGGGTCCGGCAGACCCAGGCCGCGGGCCGAGCGGGTCAGCCGGTCCAGGTGGCGGGTGAGGGCGAAGGGCCGGCCGCCCTCGGCCTTGAGGGTCTCGAAGACCCCGTCACCCACGGTCAGCCCGTGGTCGAAGACGGACACCCTGGCGTCGTCCACGTCCCGCAGCGCTCCGTCGAGCCAGATCCTCACCGTACGGTCCCTCCGCTCATGCCGTTCGTCCCAGGGGTGCCACTCACCCCGTGGGTATCCCGGTCGTTTCCCGACGCTACCCGCAGCAGGCGGGCGGCCTTCAGTTCCGTTTCCGCCCACTCGCGGTCGGGGTCGGACCCCCAGGTGATCCCGGCGCCGGTGCCGAAGAGCAGCCGGGGCCCCGCGGGGGCCTCCCGGTCGATCCAGAAGGTGCGGATGCCGACGGCGAGCTCGGCGGTGCCCTGATCGGCGTCGACCCAGCCGATGCCCCCGCAGTAGGGGCCGCGCGGGGCGGTCTCCAGCGCCTCGATGATCCGCAGGGCGGAGGACTTGGGCGCTCCGGTGACGGAGCCGGGCGGGAAGGTGGCGGCGAGCAGTTCGGGCCAGCCGGCGCCGTCGGCGAGCTCGCCGCTGACCCTGGAGACGAGGTGGACCAGGCCGGGGTGCTCCTCGACGGCGCACAGCTCGGGGACGGTGACCGAGCCGGTCGTGCAGACGCGGCCGAGGTCGTTGCGTACGAGGTCCACGATCATCACGTTCTCGGCGTGGTCCTTGGGGAGCAGGTCGGCGGCGGTGCGGCCGGTGCCCTTGATGGGGCCTGAATCGACGCGGCGGCCGGTGCGGCGCAGGAACAGCTCCGGGGAGGCGGTGGCGATCTCGACGCCGTGGGCCGGGAGGCGAATCGTTCCTGCGAAGGGGGCGGGGTTGCCCCGCGCGAGGAGGGCGGTGAGCGCGTCGACATCGGCGCCGGCCGGATCGGGCAGCGGCGCGGACAGCACGCGGCACAAGTTGGCCTGGTAGACCTCGCCGGCGGCGATGTGCTCGCGGATCCGGCGTACGCCCGCGACGTACGCCGCGCGGTCGAGGGAGGAGGTCCACTGGTCGGCGTCGGGCCCGCGCCAGGCGCCGGGAACGGGCGCCGGTACGGGGTCGGGGCGCACGTCCCCGAAGCGCGCGCAGACGGTCCGTCCCTCGAAGTCGGCGGCCACCGCCCAGAAGCCGGTGGAGTCCAGGGCGGCGGGATCACTGGTGACGTCGCGGAGGTCGGTCGCGAGGAGGCCGCCGAAGCGGGCCAGGGGAGGCAGGTCGTGCACGGCTGCGAGTCTATGACCGGCGGCGCGGCGGCGCCGGTGCGGTGAGCGGTAGGTGACCGGGGGTGATCGAGCGGCAGCACGCTGCGGAAACGCGTTTTTGAGCTGGCCCGGGAATCCGCTAGAGTTCAACACGTCGCCAGGGAGCGAAGGGGCAAGACCCCGGAGCCAACGCGGTGACCTGCGGACGTAGCTCAGTTGGTAGAGCACCACCTTGCCAAGGTGGATGTCGCGAGTTCGAGTCTCGTCGTCCGCTCGAAGTGGGGGATCTTCCCGAGAACCCCTGCAGCTCCATGGTGGAGTGGCCGAGAGGCGAGGCAACGGCCTGCAAAGCCGTCTACACGGGTTCAAATCCCGTCTCCACCTCCAAGGACGATTAGCTCAGCGGGAGAGCGCTTCCCTGACACGGAAGAGGTCACTGGTTCAATCCCAGTATCGTCCACTGGTCCGCAAGGATCCCCGCGCGATTAGCTCAGCGGGAGAGCGCTTCCCTGACACGGAAGAGGTCACTGGTTCAATCCCAGTATCGCGCACGCAGTAACCGCACCACCTGCATCACCACTTGCTTGACCTGCGGCTTCAAAGCCGTGGCACCCGCGCGATTAGCTCAGCGGGAGAGCGCTTCCCTGACACGGAAGAGGTCACTGGTTCAATCCCAGTATCGCGCACCAACCGGAAGCCCCGGCCGTCTCGACGGCCGGGGCTTCCGCGTTGCGGGGCGGGGCCCCGCGCGGCGGTCCGGGCTCAGGAGGAGAAGAGCATCCGGCCGAAGCCGCCCTTGTGGTGGCCGTGGTGGCCGTGGCCGCCGTGGTGCTGCGGGGCGCCCCAGGCGGGGGCGGCCTGCGGGGCCGGGTACGGGGCCGGGGGTGCGGCGGGCGGCGGGACCTGGCCGTACTGCTGCGAGGTGTACTGGGACTCCAGGCGGGTCAGGGCCTCCAGCTCGCCGTAGTCCAGGAAGATGCCCCGGCAGCCGCTGCACTGCTCTATCTGGACACCGTTGCGGTTGTAGGTGTGCATCATCGCGTGACACTTCGGACACTGCATGACCGGATCAACTCCTTGCCGTCGACGTCGCCACCGGACGCATGCCCGGTGGCGGGAAGCTCACCCTACGACCCGGGCGCCGGGCGCACGTCGGGCGGGAGGGCCGCCATGCGGCGGCAGGCGTCCACCACCAGCCTTTCCCCGTCGTCGAGTCGGCGCCGGCCCTCCGCGGCCTTGGCCAGGGCCAGGGCGGCGGTCTGCACGGTCAGCGCGCGGGCGGCCAGGTCGAGTTGCGGCCAGGGGTCGCTGCCGGGCGGGCCGGCCGCCGGACCCCCTGCGGCCCGGTAGGCGTCCAGGAAGCGCTGCCAGGTGCCGGGGCCGAGCAGCCCGGCGGCGTACCAGGCGGCCGGACGGGCCAGGTCCCAGGCGGGGGCGCCCAGGCCCAGGTCGTCGACGTCGATGAGCAGCCAGGGCCCCTCCCCCGCCGGGTAGCGGACCAGCTGCCCGAGGTGGAGGTCGCCGTGGCAGAGCGTTCCGCCGGGCGGGGCCGCCGCCTCTCCGCGCGCCCAGGCGGGCAGGAACCCGGCCGCGGCCCACACGGCGCGGGCGTCGCCCGGAACGGGTTGGGCGCGGGCCGCCGGGACGCAGGGGCCCCGGCGGGCGGGATCCTCCCCCGGCGGCGCGGCGGGTTCCGGGACGGCGGCCAGGAGGGGCTCCGCCCGCGCCAGGCGGGCCAGGGCGCGGGCGAGTTTGGCGGGGCCGCGCATCGGGGGGACCGGCCCGGGGAGCTCGTGGACCGGGATCCGGTGCAGGGCGGCCAGGAGCCGGGCGGCCGCCTCCCAGGGGGCGTCCTCGGGGCGTTCCGGATCGACCGGGGCGCCGTAGGGCCACAGGGAGACGGGCCTGCCGTGGACGGATCCGGGCGCGGGCCGCAGCGGCGCCAGCAGCACGCCGGCCAGCGCCCGGTGCCCGGCGATGCGCATCCGTACGGCGAGGCCGTCGCGGTCGGCGTCGCCCGCGTGCGCCTTGGCCACGATCTCTCCGCAGCGCACGACCGTCCCGTCGTCCCGGTCGGCGAGGACCGCGTAGGGCAGCGCCAGACCGGTGCTGGCCGCGAGCGCGGCGGGCAGGGACGGCGGCGAAGGCAGGTCCGCCGCGCCGCCTGGGTCGCTCACCTGGGTCATCGTGCCTCCACGGCTCCGTCTCTCCGGAGCAGGCTACGGAACCCCGGGCGCCGGGCGCCGGGTGGGCGCGACCGTGCCGGTACGAAAAAAAGGGTGCTGCCCGTCCGACTCCCCAGTCGTACGGGCAGCACCCTTCACCTGCCGTCCGTCGCCGCTCCCCCGTCCCCACGGGGTCCGACCGGCCGATGCCCGGATCCGGGCCGCTCTCCCGGATCAGGGGCGCCGCTCAGCGCCCCAGCATCACGCCCACGGACGACGCCTGTGCCGCCACCTGGTCGAAGCCTCCGAAGAGGAAGAGCAGGAGGGCGGCCAGGGGGAGCACCATGGCCGCGGCCACCAGCGGGTGGCGGGTGCCGGACTCGTGGCCGTTGAACGCGAATGCCTTGCGTCCCTGCCGTGCGATGTCCGCCATGGTCCTCTCCCTGTCGTTTGGCAGCGGCGGGCTCGTGACCTCGGGGGACGAGTGCGTCACCCGCCGCTTGTCTTCAACACTAGGCGCGCGGCGGGGCCGTGGCCTCATGCCCTCGTACCGATTGCCGGGCCTCCAGGAGGATGACGGGGTCTTCGCGGAGTACTCCCCTGGGTGGAGACCGCTCCCCCGCTGTCGGGGTCTTCCCGGAGGGGATGACCGCAGGGTGGTGACATCCCTCACTTCCGTCACCGACTGTTGATGTGTGTCCCCCGACGGGACGCGGACAAGATCGACTCCGCTGCGGCCGGGGGGCGGGCGGGGGCGCAGGGGGCGCGAAGTCCGGCGGTGGCCCAATTCCCGGGCCGCGACGGCCGTTTGATCGCGGGGGCCGCCAGCTGGCCGTGGGCGGTCCGGGTCGCTGAGGGACCCTCAAGTGTGCCGTGCCGCACTGAGGATCGAATCCCGCGGCGAGGGCGCGGCCTCTGAGCACGTATGCCGGATGGTCCGTAAGCTGTGCCACGTCAACAGGACGACCGGTCAGCGGGGTGGACATGGCGATGATGCGGCTCCGGCGGGAGGACCCGCGTGTCGTCGGCTCGTTCAGACTGCACCGGCGGCTCGGCGCCGGCGGCATGGGCGTGGTCTACCTGGGCTCGGACCGTCGCGGTCAGCGCGTCGCGCTCAAGGTCATCCGGCCGGATCTGGCGGAGGACCAGGAGTTCCGTTCGCGTTTCGCCCGCGAGGTGTCCGCCGCGCGGCGGATCCGGGGCGGGTGCACCGCGCGCCTGGTGGCGGCGGACCTCGAGGCCGAGCGGCCGTGGTTCGCCACGCAGTACGTCCCCGGACCCTCGCTCCACGACAAGGTGGCGGAAGAGGGCCCCCTGACCGCCTCGCAGATCGCCGCCATCGGGGCCGCGCTCTCGGAGGGGCTGGTCGCCGTGCACGAGGCGGGGGTCGTCCACCGCGACCTCAAGCCCTCGAACATCCTGCTCTCCCCCAAGGGACCGCGGATCATCGACTTCGGCATCGCCTGGGCCACCGGGGCGAGCACCCTCACGCATGTGGGGACGGCGGTCGGCTCCCCCGGCTTCCTCGCGCCCGAGCAGGTGCGCGGCGCGGCCGTCACTCCCGCCACGGACGTCTTCGCCCTCGGCGCCACCCTCGCCTACGCGGCGACGGCGGACTCGCCCTTCGGGCACGGCAGTTCCGAGGTCATGCTGTACCGCGTCGTGCACGAGGAGCCGCACCTGCACGGGGTGCCGGACGCCCTCGCGCCCCTCGTGCAGGCCTGCCTGGCGAAGGATCCGGAGGAGCGGCCGAGCACGCTCCAGCTATCGATGCGGCTCAAGGAGATCGCGGCCCGCGAGGCGCAGGGCCTGTCCGACGGCCGCCCGCCGGCGCAGCGGGCGCGCAGCGAGCGCCCGGTGGGGCGGCAGGCCGAGGGCGTGGACCGGGGCGACCGAGCGGACCGGGGCGACCGGAGCGATCACTACGCGGACCACCCCACGGAGCGCCGTACCGGCGGCGGCGCCGCGCCCCGGGGCCAGGGCGGCGCGCAGAGCGGCCCGCGTTCGCGTCCCTCGTCCTCCCGCAACCCGCGCACCCCGGGCGGTCCGTCCTCCCGGCCGACCGGGGGGCGTACGGGCGGCCGCCCGGGGCCCCGCACGACGGGGGCGGGCCGGCGCCCCGGGCGGCCGGATCCGAAGATGATGCGGCAGCGGCTGATCGTGTTCGTCGTGGTGACGCTGATCGTGGCCCTGGGCATCGCCGCCGCACAGAAGCTCTGACCGTCCCGGAGAGGGTCCGGCCCGGGACGGTCAGGACCCTCCTCAGGCCTCGCGGCCCTGGGCCACCGCGTAGAAGGCCACGGCGGCCGCGGCGCCCACGTTCAGCGAGTCCACTCCGTGCGCCATGGGGATGCGCACCCACTCGTCGGCGGCGACCAGCGCCTGGGTGGACAGGCCGTCGCCTTCGGCGCCGAGCATCAGCGCCACCCGTTCCAGGGGGTGCGGGGCGGCCACGTCGATCGGCGACGCCTTCTGGTGCGGGGTCAGGGCGAGCAGCCTGAAGCCGGCCTCCCGCACCGAGTCCAGGCCCTTGGGCCATGCCCCCAGACGGGCGTAGGGGACGGAGAACACGGCGCCCATGGAGACCTTCACCGAGCGGCGGTAGAGCGGGTCCGCGCAGTCGGGCGACAGCAGCACCGCGTCCATGCCGAGGGCGGCGGCGCTGCGGAAGATGGCTCCGATGTTCGTGTGGTCGTTGACCGCTTCCATGATGACCACGCGCCGGGTCGTGGCCAGGAGCTCCTCGGCCGTCGGCAGTGGTTTGCGCTGCATGGAGGCGAGGGCGCCGCGGTGCACGTGGTAGCCGGTGACGCGCTCGGCCAGCTCCGGGCTGACCGCGTAGACCGGGGCGGGCAGTTCGTCGATGACGTCGCGCATGACGTCCACCCACTTGGCGGAGAGCAGCATCGAGCGCATCTCGTAGCCGGCGTCCTTGGCGCGTCTGATGACCTTCTCGCCCTCGGCGATGAACAGGCCTTCGGCGGGCTCGCGACGACGCCGGAGTTCGACGTCGGTCAGGCCCGTGTAGTCGCGCAGGCGCGGGTCGTCGGGGTCCTCGATGGTGATGAGATCAGCCACAGGGTGATACTGCCTTGTCCTGGGTGTGGTGCCAACGGCCTGTCAGGCGCTGGTGGTGGGCGCGTTCGGGGTGCCGACCCGGACGACCTCGCCGATGACGATGACGGCCGGCGGGCGGACCTCCCGGGCGCGGACGGTCTCGCCGACCGTGGCGAGGGTGGCGTCCACGCGGCGCTGGGCGGCGGTGGTGCCCTCCTGGATGACCGCGACGGGGGTGTCGGTGGGGCGGCCGCCCCGCACGAGCGCCTCGGCGATCAGGCCGATCTTGTCGACGCCCATGAGGATCACGAGGGTGCCGGTGAGCTTGGCGAGCGAGGCCCAGTCCACGAGGGAGCGCGGGTCGTCGGGGCCGACGTGGCCGCTGACCACGGTGAACTCGTGGGCCACGCCCCGGTGGGTGACCGGGATGCCGGCGGCGCCGGGCACCGAGATGGAGCTGGAGATGCCGGGGACGACGGTGCAGGGGATGCCGGCCTCGGCGAGGGCTTGGAGCTCCTCCATGCCGCGTCCGAAGACGTACGGGTCCCCGCCCTTGAGGCGGACCACGGCCTTGCCGGCCTTGGCGTGCTCGATCAGGGCGTTGTTGATGGCCTCCTGCGCCATGAAGCGGCCGTACGGGATCTTCGCGGCGTCGATGACCTCGACGTGCGGCGGGAGCTCGTCGAGGAGGTCGCGGGGGCCGAGCCGGTCGGCGATGACGACGTCGGCCTCGGCGAGGAGGCGGCGGCCGCGCACGGTGATGAGGTCGGGGTCGCCGGGGCCGCCGCCGACGAGGGAGACGCCGGGGGTGGACCGGTGGCGGTGGCCGGGGGCGGTGAGGGTCCCGTCGCGCAGGCCCTCTACGACGGCGTCGCGGACCGCGGCGGAGCGGCGGGGGTCGTTGCCGGTCAGCACGGCGACGGTGACGCCCTCGATCCGGCCCGTGGCCGGGGTCCAGGCGGTGGCGGCGGAGGCGTCGTCGGCGCGCACGCACCAGACGCGCTCGCGCTCGGCCTCGGCGGACGCGCGCTCGTTGGCCTCGCGGTTCTGGGTGGCGACGAGTGCGTACCAGGCCCCGGCGAGGTCGCCGTCCTCGTAACGGCGGCGCACCCAGCGGATCTCGCCGGTTTCCGCCATGGCGTCCACGGAGGGGGTGGCGGAGGGCGAGACGAGCAGGATGTCGGCCCCGGCGGCGATCAGCGCGGGGAGGCGTCGCTGGGCGACCTGGCCACCGCCGATGACGACGACGCGGCGGCCGGCCAGGCGGAGTCCTACGGGGTAGGCGGGGGTGTCGGCCATGGCGGTTGCGGCTCCTGGTGCGGCGTGGATCTGCTGGGCCGCTGCGTCGCTGGAGCGGCTGGTTGACGTGGGCATTGGCATTGTCCGGATCAACGATACGGCCCGCACGCGGGCGCCTCCCGGCCGGGGCGCGCCTGCCGGACGGGCCGGCGGGCCCGGCGACACGCCGCCGCCCTCCCGGGACTGTGCCCCCACTCCGCGAGAGCCGAACGGTCGAGGCGGGCCCGGTGGGGCGGGGACGCTCCGGGGCGTCCGCGCAGGCCGGCCGACCCACCGCCGGCCCGCAGACCGGCCCCGCCAAGGGTTCGCGAGCCGAGGAGGCACCCCGCAGCGGCGCCGCCCCACCCGAACCCGCCGCACACCGACTCCGGCCCTGGCCCTGGCCCTACGCGCCCCGGGGCGAAGCCCTCGCTCCAGGCCCCGGGGTGCGTACAGGCGTACGGGCTACTTCTCCGTGACGCCCGCCGAGTCGAACGTCGCGACCTCGTGCATCGCGCGGGCCGCGCTCTGGACCAGCGGGAGGGCCAGCAGCGCGCCCGTTCCCTCGCCGAGGCGCAGGTCCAGGTCGACCAGCGGGCGCAGGCCGAGCTTGTTGAGGGCCGCCACGTGGCCCGGCTCCGCACTGCGGTGGCCGGCGATGCAGGCCGACAGGGCTTCCGGCGCGATGGCACGGGCCACCAGCGCGGCCGCGCCCGCGCTGACGCCGTCCAGGATGACCGGGGTGCGCAGCGAGGCGCCGCCCAGCAGGAGCCCCACGATCGCCGCGTGCTCCAGGCCGC
The DNA here is from genome assembly GCF_001905445.1 of Streptomyces sp. CB00455. GTDB lineage: Bacteria > Actinomycetota > Actinomycetes > Streptomycetales > Streptomycetaceae > Streptomyces. The sequence continues at coordinate 193,527 of NZ_LIVQ01000009.1, forward strand.
CGATGGCGGCGAGGACGCCGATCGGGTCCGCCGGGTCGGGCTGGTGGAGCTCCAGGGCGCGGCGTACGACCTCGACCTTGCGGGCGTGGGTCTCGTCGTTGATGCCGGTGCCGCGGCCGGTGACCTCCGCCGCGTCGACCCCGGTGAAGACGGAGATCAGGGCGGCGGACACCGTGGTGTTCGCGATGCCCATCTCGCCGGTGAGCAGCGCCTTGTTGCCGGCCGCGACCAGATCGCGGGCCGTCTCGATGCCGACCTCGATGGCCGCCACCGCTTCCTCGCGGGTCATCGCGGGGCCGACCGACAGGTCCGCGGTGCCGGGGCGGACCTTGCGCGGGAGCAGCCCGGGGGTGGCGGGGAGGTCACCGGCCACGCCGACGTCGATCACGCAGACCTCGGCGCCGACCTGGTTGGCGAAGGCGTTGCAGACCGCTCCGCCGCCGAGGAAGTTGGCCACCATCTGGGTGGTGACCTCCTGCGGCCACGGCGTGACGCCCTGGGCGTGCACACCGTGGTCACCGGCGAAGATGGCGACGGCGGCGGGCTCCGGGATCGGCGGCGGGCAGACCCGGGAGAGGCCGCTGAGCTGGGCCGAGATGATTTCGAGCATGCCCAGGGCCCCGGCGGGCTTGGTCATGCGCTTCTGCCGCTCCCACGCTTCTCCGAGCGCCTTCGCGTCGAGCGGGCGGATGGAGGCGACGGTTTCCGACAGGAGGTCGTGCGGCTCCTCGCCGGGCAGGGCGCGGCGGCCGTAGGTCTCCTCGTGGACGACCCACGAGAGCGGCCGGCGCTGCGACCAGCCGGCCTGCGCCAGCTCGGGCTCCTCCGGGAACTCGTCGACGTATCCGACGCACAGGTAGGCGACGACCTCGAGGTGCTCCGGCAGGCCGAGCTCGCGGACCATCTCGCGCTCGTCGAAGAAGCTGACCCAGCCGACGCCGAGGCCCTCGGCGCGGGCGGCGAGCCAGAGGTTCTCGACGGCGAGGGCGGAGGAGTACGGCGCCATCTGCGGCTGGGTGTGCCGGCCGAGGGTGTGGCGGCCGCCGCGGGTGGGGTCGGCGGTGACGACGATGTTCACCGGGGTGTCGAGGATGGCCTCGATCTTGAGTTCCTTGAACTGCTTGGCCCGGGCCTTGGGCAGCGAGTTCGCGTAGGCCTCGCGCTGGCGCTGGGCGAGCTCGTGCATCGTCCGGCGGGTCTCGGCGGAGCGGATGACGACGAAGTCCCAGGGCTGGGAGTGGCCGACGCTGGGCGCGGTGTGGGCCGCCTCCAGGACGCGCAGGAGCACCTCGTGCGGGATGGGGTCGGTGCGGAAGCCCTTGCGGATGTCGCGGCGCTCGCGCATGACGCGCAGGACGGCTTCGCGCTCGGCGTCGTCGTAGGCGGGGGCCGCCTCTCCGGCGGAGGGCTCGGCCGGTGCGGCCTCGGGCGCGGACTCCGCGTCCGCGGCGACGGGCGCGAGCCGGGCCTCGTCGGCCTCGGTCTCGGTCTCGGGGGCTGCCTGGGGCGCCACCGGCTCGGGCGACGCCTCCGCCGCAACGGCCGCCACGGGCTGCGGGGGCCCGGGCTCGGCCACGGGTCCGGGCTGCGCGACGGCTGCCGGGAGCGGGCCGGTCGCGGCCGGCTGCGACGGTACGGGCTCCGCTTCCCCGCCGGCCGGGTCGGCGTCGGCCGCGGGCACGGCGACGGCCTCGGCCACGGCCTGCGCCGGGACGGGCTCTGCGGCCGGAGCCGCCGGGTGGTCCTGCGCGGGTTCGGGCGCGCCGGCCCCGGACGCCTCGGCGGCGGCCTGTTCAACGACGGCCGGCTCGGCGGCGGCCTGTTCGGCGGCGGCCGGCTCGGGTTCCGGCGCCTGGACCACCGTTTCGGCGGGAGCGGCGACGGGGACGGACTGCGCGTCGGCACCGGCCTCGGTCTCGGGCACGGCCGCAGCCGGGTCCGCGCCTTCGGCCGCAGCCGCGGTCTCAGCGGGAACGGCGCCGGCAACCGCCTCGGCTGCGGGGGCCTGCTCCGGCTGCGCCTGCCCGGCCTGCACCACACCCTGCTCGGACTGCTGCTCCGGCGCGACGACCGGCTCTGCCTGCTGCTCCGGCGCGACGACCGGCTCTGCCTGCTGCTCACCCGCGGGAACGTCGGGGACCACGACGGCTTCCACGGCTTCCGCAGGCGCAGCCACGGCTTCCGCGGGCGCAGCCACGGGTTCCGGCGCAGCCACCGGCTCCGGCGCGGTCCCGGCGAAGGCCGCCTGTGCCGCCGGCTCCGCGACCTGGGCCGGAGCGGAGCTCCACGGCTCGCCGGCCTGCGGCGGGACCTCGCCGAGCTGCGGGGCGGCGGCGCTCTCCTCGCGGGGGACGTCCAGGTATTCGGGGCCCGTGGTCGGCGGCCCGGCCTGGCGCAGGGGCATCGGCGCGGCCGGGGTGCCCGGCGCGGGGGCGACGGGAGCGGCGGCGGGCGCGGCCTGGGCGGCGGGCGCGGCGGCCGGTCCCCGGTCCGCGAGGGACCGTACGACACCACCGGTGGCGTCGGGGACGGGCGGGCCCATGTGCAATGGCCGCCGGACCGGGGCCGGGGCGGCGGGCGCGGCCGCGGGCGGCGGGACGGACAGCCCGCCGAGGTCGAGCGCGCCGGAGTCGCGGCCGCCCGCTTCGTGGGCGCCGGCGCTGTAGGAGGCGTCGGGGAAGGACTGCTGGGCGAAGTCGGGGTACGTGCCGTGCTCGGCGTACGTCCCGGGAGCCGCGGGGTAGGACGGCTCGGCGCCGTAGGGCGCGTCCGCGTACGTCTGGGGCGGGGCCGGGGCGGGGAAGGCCGGGGCCGGCGGGACGACCTGCGGGTCGCTCCACGCGCCCTGGCTGCTCGGCATCAGCAGCAGTTCCTCGTCCTCCTGCCCGGCCGGGTCGTCCACGAGGTCCTGGAAGGCGTAGCCGGGGGGAAGCGGCGGCGGGACCTGGACCGGAGCGGGGATGCCCTGCTGATCCACCATGCCCGCGTTGTCCGGGTGACCCTCGCCCGGGACCTGGCCGGTGTCAGTCATGCGTACCCCTCGCCCATCGGTGTTGCCTGTTCGGTCGCCCGGTCGTCCACGATGCCGCCGTGCGCAGTTGCCGTGCGGGGTTGCCCTGCGGCATTCGTGCCTCACGAGCGCCTGCGGGGCAACCACTAAGCATTGTCGCGCCCGTTCGCCACCACGGCGGCCATAACCGCCGCGGTCCACTGTGGACTGCGCCACGTCGGGCGTCGTCCGGTGCCGTGATGCCCGGATCGTCCAGGGCAGTACGACGATCGGCCAGCCTACCCCGGGGCCCGCTTCAGCGGGTCACGGGGCGTTCGGCGGCCAGCAGGAAGACCACGGAGCGCTCCTGTTCGGCCCAGGTGAGGGTGTCCAGGCCCACGGACTGGAGCAGCGCGCACTCGACGGCGTACCCGTGTTCGGTGAGGGCGCGGCCGATGGCCTCGGCCTCGTCGCGCGTGGAGGCGTGGCTGACGATCCGTTCGGGACGGCGGTCGGCGACGGCCGCGACGACCTCGGCTCCCCCGCCGCCGACGCGTACGACGTCGGGTTCGGGGAGGTTCTCCAGGACGTGCGGGGCGTGCCCGGCCACGATCTGGATCTGGACGCCTCGGTTGCGGGCGGCGGCGGCCACCCTGTCGCAGGCCCGGGGGTCGGCGTCCACGGCGATGACGGCCGCGCCGAGCGCGGCGGCGTCCACGGCGACACGGCCGGAGCCGGCGCCGATGTCCCAGACGAGGTCGCCGGTGCGCGGGCCGAGGCGGGCGAGCTGGGCGGCGCGCAGCTGCGCGGACTCGCCCTCCCCCGTGTCGGCCTGCGGTGTGGCCCAGCCGCGTCCGGCGGAGCGGGAGTGGGCCGGGTTCTGCCCGAACAGCCAGCCCGGTTCGGCGTCCGGGGCCTGACCGGCGCCGCCGATGACGATGACGACGTTGGGGTCGCGCCAGGTGTGGTCGGCGGCCTTGTCGGAGGTGAGGACGCTGACCTGTTCCCTGTCGGTGCCGAGTTCCTCGCAGATGACGAAGGTGCGGTGGACCCCTTCGAGGAGCAGCGCGAGTTCGGCGGGGCCGGCGCCGGGCGAGGTGAGGACGGCGACCTTGCCGTGGGCGCGGATGACGTTGACGGCGCGGCGCAGGGTGCGCGGGTGGGCGACGACGACCTGGGCGTCGTCCCAGGGCATGCCGGCGCGGGCGAAGGCGGCGGCGACGGAGGACACGGCCGGGACGACCTCGACCTCCAGGCCGTGCTCCGGGGCCCGCAGGGTGCGTACGACGCCGAAGAAGCCCGGGTCGCCGTCGGCGAAGACGACGGCGCTGCCGCGGTGGCCGGCGATGCGGCGGGCGGCGAGGCCGAGGCTGCCGAGGCGGATGCGCTCGGCGGTGGGCGGAACCTCGGGGAGCGCGAGGTGGTGCGCCGCGCCGGCCACGAGGGTGGCCGCGCAGAGCGCGGACCGGGCGGCCGCGGTCAGGGGCGAGCCGTCCCAGCCGATCACCGTGACCCGGTCGGCCATCGTCGTCAGTCTCCTGGTGTGGGGTCAGGCGAAGTCTCGTCGGGGGCGGGGGCGCGCACGGTGAGACTACCTGGTCATCGGGTCAGTTGCGGTCGGCGCCGACGGGCCGGCCGTTCGCGTCGGCCCGCTCCGCGCGCGCGGTCCCGGCGCTCCCCGCCGCCGTCACGGCCCCGGCGGTCTCGGCGGTGTAGCTGTCGTACCCGTCGTAGTCGCCGTAGTCCCCGTAGCCGTCCGGGTCGTCGAGGTCCTCGGGGACGAGGCTCCAGACGATGAGGTCGGTGCGGGTGTCGGTCCAGGTGCCGGCGGCGTTCTGGGTGCGCACTATCCACGCGTTGCGCAGGACGCCCTCGCTGATGCAGCCGATCTTCTGGGCGACCTGCTGGGAGGCGGTGTTGTCGGCGGCGGTGCGCAGTTCGAGGCGTTCGAAGCCCTGTTCGCGAAAGAGCCACCGGGCGACGGCCAGGACGGATTCGCTGGCGTAGCCCTCACCCCGGGCCCAGGGGGCGGTGACGTAGCCGACCTCGGTGGCGCGTGTGCGCCAGTTGGTGTTCTGGAGGTGGACGATGCCCACGAGGCGCTGGGTGAGGAATTCGGTGACGGCGAAGACGATGCCGCGGCCCTCGGTGCGTTCGGTGTGGGAGTGCCGGGTGGCCCAGCCGTGGGCGTCGGCCCGGGTGTAGGGGTGCGGGACACAGGTCCAGGCGGTGATGTTCTCGTCGTTCATCATCTCGGTGAGCGCGGTGACGTCCTCTTCCTCGAAGGGGCGCAGCACCAGCCGGTCCGTGCTGATGGTGACGTCCGGGAAGGTGGTAGTCATGCGCAGCTCCATGCCTGGGAACGTGGTGCGACCGTGGTGCGATACGACTGTGGGGCGGGACCGTTCGTGCGGGTCGTAGGCCACAGCATGCAGCATCGGCGGGGGGATGTGCAGGGCCGGGTTGCCCGGAAGCGGGCAGAGCTCGGCCCCGCGCGCCGACAGGGGCGTGCGGGGCCGAAGTACCTGGCCAGGGGGCGGGCCCGGCCTGGCTGCCGGACCGCGTGCGGCGGGCCGGGAGACCGGGGGCCGGGTCAGGAGACCCGGGCCGGGAAGCCGGGGTCAGGAGACCCGGGCCGGGAAGCCGGGGTCAGGAGACCCGGGCCGGGAAGCCGGGGTCAGGAGACCCGGGCCGGGAAGCCGGGGTCAGGAGGCCGGGGTGCCGAAGGCCGGGACGACCGAGCCCTGGTACTTCTCCTCGATGAACTTCTTCACGTCGTCGGAGTTCAGGAGCTTGGCGAGCTTCTGGATCCGCGGGTCGTCCTGGTTGCCGTCCTTGACCGCGAGGAAGTTGGCGTAGGGGTTGCCCTCGGCCTTCTCCAGTATCAGCGCGTCCTTGGCCGGCGACAGGTCGGCCTCGATCGCGTAGTTGCCGTTGATGACGGCGGCGTCGACGTCGCCGAGGGCGCGCGGGACGGTGGCGGCCTCCAGCTCCTTGAACTCCAGGCCCTTCTTGTCGGTGATGTCGGACAGCTTCGCGCTGGTGCCGACACCTTCCTTGAGGGTGATCAGGTTGTTCGCGGCGAGCAGCTGGAGCGCGCGGCCCTCGTTGGTGGTGTCGTTGGGGACGGCGATGGTCTGGCCGGCCTTGATGTCGCCGAGGGCCTTGGCCTTCTTGGAGTAGAGGCCGAGGGGCTCCAGGTGCACGTTGGCGACGGGCACGATGTGCGTGTTGTTCTTCTTGTTGAAGTCGTCGAGGTACGGCTTGTGCTGGAAGTAGTTGCCGTCGACCTGGCCCTGCTCGGTGGCGGTGTTCGGCAGGACGTAGTCCGTGAACTCCTTGACCTCGAGCTTGAGGCCTTCCTTCGCGGCGAGCTTGTCCTTGACGAAGTTCAGGATGTCGGCGTGCGGGCTCGGGGAGGCCGCGATGACGAGCGGCTTGCTCTCGTCGGTCTTGGCGCCGGCCTTGGTGGAGGACGGGTCCGAGGAGCTGCCGCAGGCGGTGAGGCCGAGGGCGAGCGCGGTGGCGGTGGCGGCGAGGGCGGTGAGCTTGACGTTCTTACGCACGAAGAGTGCCTTTCTTGCATTTGCGGGGTGGTGGCCCAAGCACGACAAGTGCGGGCTTTCGGGGAGGGAGGTCTGGTGGGGGCTTGCCGGCCCGGTCGGCTCAGGCCGACCGGCCGCGGCGGGCCAGGAGGCGGACCACGCCGTCGCCGAGGAGCTGGATCACCGTGACGACGGCGATCAGGACGACGACGGTGGCGATCATGAAACCGGTCTCGAACCGCTGGAAGCCGTAGGTGATGGCCTTGGAGCCGAGTCCTTCGCCGCCCACGGCGCCGGCCATCGCGGAGTAGCCGACCAGGGTGATGACGGTGGTGGTGACGGCGGCGACCAGGGAGGGCAGGGCCTGCGGCAGCAGCACCTTGCCCACCAGGGTGGGGACGGACCCGCCCATGGACTCGACGGCCTCGACCAGGCCGTGGTCCACCTCGCGGACGGCGGTCTCGACGAGCCGGGCGAAGAAGGGGATGGCACCGATGGCGAGCGGGACGATCATGGCGGTGGGGCCGATGAAGGTGCCGACGACCGCGGTGGTGACCGGGATCAGGAAGATCAGCAGGATGATGAACGGCAGCGAGCGGCCTATGTTCACGATCACGCCGAGCACCTTGTTCAGGGGCCGGTTCTGCAGCAGGCCGCCCTTGTCGGTGAGGACCAGCAGGATGCCGACGGGCAGCCCGCCGAGCACGGTCACCAGCGCGGACCACAGCACCATGTAGAGGGTGTCGTAGGTGCCCTGAGTGAGCAGGGGCTGCATCTCGGACCAGGTCACTTCGCACCATCCTTGACCAGCGCGGCCAGTTCGTTGTCGATCCCGTCGGCGGCGTCGGCGCCGGTGGCCTCGTCCGCCCCGTCCGCCTCGTCCGCCTCGTCGACGATGCCGACCTGGAGGCCCTGCTCGCGCAGGAAACCCACGGGCACGACGTTGTCCTCGTAACGGCCGGGGAGCTCGATGCGCATGCGGCCGATCTGCCGGCCGGCGACGGTGTCCATCGCGGCGCCGAGGATCGAGATGTCGATGTTGTAGGTGCGCGAGAGCTGCGAGATGACCGGCTGGGCGGCGGCTTCGCCGTGGAAGGTGACGTCGACGACCGTGCGGTCCGGGCCGGTGGCGGCGCCCGTGACGGGGAAGAGCGCGCCGGCGAGCTCGGAGCCTGGGGTGGCGAGCAGTTCGGGGACGGTGCCGGACTCGACGACGCGGCCCCGCTTCATGAGCGCGGCGGAGTCGCAGACGGACTTGACGACGTCCATCTCGTGCGTGATCAGCAGCACGGTGAGGCCGAGCTGCTGGTTGAGGTCGCGCAGCAGCCCCAGGACGGAGCGGGTGGTCTCGGGGTCCAGGGCGCTCGTGGCCTCGTCGGACAGCAGCACCTTGGGGTCGCCGGCCAGGGCGCGGGCGATGCCGACGCGCTGCTTTTGGCCGCCGGAGAGCTGGACGGGGTAGGCCTTGGCCTTGTCGGCGAGGCCGACCAGGTCCAGGAGTTCCAGGGCCTTGCGGGAGCGTTCGCGGCCGGAGATCCCGAGGATCTCCAGGGGCAGCTCGATGTTGCCCTGCACGGTCCGCGAGGACAGCAGGTTGAAGTGCTGGAAGACCATGCCGATGCGGCTGCGGGCCTGGCGGAGCTCCTTGCCGGCGCGGCGGCCGCGGCCGGCCAGCGCGGTGAGGTCGACGCCGTCGACGCTCACCGTGCCGCTGGTGGGGCGCTCCAGCAGGTTCACGCAGCGGATCAGGGAGGACTTGCCGGCGCCGCTCTGGCCGATGACTCCGTAGACCTCGCCCTCGCGGACGTGGAGGTCCACGCCGTCCAGGGCGGTGACCTCGCGGCCACGGGACTGGTAGACCTTCGTGAGGCCCGATGTGGTGATCACAGGAATTCCGTCGCTGTCGAGTGCACGGCGCAGCGGGGTGCCGGGCACGGGGCAAACATCTGGGGACGCGATGCGGGTCGAACCGTCACATGGGGGTGGCGTCGACGCGTGCGCGGGGCAGGGGCGTTCCGTACTGCCGGTCAGCGGGTGAGGCAGCGGCGGGCGGCTCGGCCGGTCTCGCTTCGGGGCGCGAGACTGCAGGAAGGGGCCCTCAGAAGGCGCGCATTCGACACATACAACGAGCACCGGGCGTCATCGTCGCCTCGGTCGCAAGGGTGCGGCTGCTCGTCGTGGTCATGGGCCCAAGTAAAGCAGACGTATCCCTGCACCGATCCACAATGTCCGAATAGCGGACAGAAAGTGGCCACATACCGGACAAGACCAGTCGGTGCGGGCCGACCGTCCCGAGGGCCGGATCCTCCGGGCCGACCTGCCCGGACAGGACCGACGGGTCGCGCGCCGGCCCGTCCGCGTCGGGCTCGGCGAAGGCGTGCGCTGTGGTCGAGGCCACGGCGGCGACCACCTCCGGGGCCAGGGGCGGGCGCACCGGGTGTTTCGGCCCGTAATACGCTCGCTGCATGCTCGACGCCCTGACGGTCGCCATCGGCGTGGCCGCCCTCGCCCTCGCCGCCTGGTGCGGCCACGCCGCCTGGCGGGACCAGCCGACCAAGGACTGGCACTTCATCGGCATGGCCGTGGTGACGGTGCTGGTACTGGCCCAGCTGGTGATCGGGCTGGTCATGCTGGCCCGTGGCGGGAAGCCGGACGAGGGCACGGTGATCTTCGTGGCCTACCTGGTGGGCGCCTTCGCGGCGGTACCGGCCGCCGGGATGCTCTCGCTGACCGAGCGGACCAAGTGGGGTTCGGTGACGGTGGCCGCGGGCGCGGTCGTCCTGGCCGTCCTCGAAGTGCGGCTCTACGACATCTGGGGAACCACCGGTGCCTGACACGAAGACCGCCGGCTCGGCCGGCCGCAAGCGGCTGGTCTCCGGGCCGGGACTGCTGCTGGTGTGGCTCTACGGGGTGATGGTGGTGGGCGCGGTGTCGCGGTCGGCCTACCAGATCTCCACCGAGTTCGACCGGGCCCCCCTGGCGTACTCGCTGTCCGCTCTTGCGGCCCTGGCCTACGCCTTCATCACGTACTCGCTGGTGCGTGGCGGGGAGACGGCCCGCAAGGCGGCACTGGCCTGTTGCGCCGCCGAGCTGGCGGGGGTACTGACGGTGGGAACCTGGACCCTGGTGCGCCCGGAGGCATTCCCCGACGCGACCGTGTGGTCGAACTTCGGGATGGGCTACCTCTTCATCCCGGTGATCCTGCCGATCACCGGGATGCTCTGGCTCCGTACGAAGCGCCCGTAGCCGCTCCCGCTGCCGTCAACGGCCGGTACCGGCGACGGGAAGGCGAACGGGAACGGGAACGGGAAGGCGAACGGGAACGGCCGGGGACGGGGCTAGGCGCTGACGGCGAAGTCGGCCGGGTCCTCGGCTTCCTTCTCCAGGATCACGAGCTGCATCCCGTCGGAAGCCGTCCGGCCGCCGACCCGCGTGTAGCCGGCCTTGCGGTACAGCCGCAGGTTGGACTCGCTCTTGTGGCCGGTGTGCAGCCGGAAGCGGGTCGTCCCGCCGTGGCCCGCGAGGGCCTCCTCGACGGCGCGCAGCAGGCGGGCGCCCAGGCCGTGGCCCTGCAGCCGCGGGTGGACGCACAGCTTGGCGATCTTTCCGGTGCCGTCCTCGTCGACGCTGCCGCGGACGGTGCCGACGACCTCGTCGCCGAGGCGGGCCACCAGTACGGTGTCCGCCGCCAGTTCGCCCTTGAGGGAGTCCAGGGACTGGGTGAGGGGCTGGATGCGGTAGTTGCCGTACAGCTCGGCCTCGCGCTGGAAGGCCAGGTACTGCAGTTTGAAGATCTGCTCGGCGTCCTCGGCGGCCGCCGCCGAAATGGTCACGCTCATGCCCATGTGCGCATGCCTCCCGCTCACCCGGTGTCCCGTCGGTCTACCGCTCCTTATCCCCGCAGGCCAGGAGCCGCAACCTCTGCAGCCAGCATTCTGCGCAGACATCCCAGGCAACGGGAACGGACGGGCCCTAAACTTCCTTGTGAGATACCCAACTCTCCTGCGATTTCACGGTAGGTGAGGTCTCTGGGCGACAGAAATGCCTTCATGAGCTCGGGGCAGCGCCCCGGCAAACGGGCGACCGCCGACCGCAGGGCCCGCTCGTCCTCGCCGTGCAGGAGCGCCCCTTCCGGCTCGCCGCCCGCCTCCGCGGGGGCCGCGTCATAGGGGACTTCGCGCCGCGCCCGGCGCCGGGCGACCCGGGCCTCGGCGCGTACCGCCCGGCGCAGCCAGCGGGCGCGGCCGGTCGGGTCCGGGGTGCCCAGGCCGCTCTCCAGCAGCCTGACCCAGACGGCTTGCTCCAGGTCGGCGGCGTCCACGCCGGTGCCCGGAGCTTCCGCGGCCGCCTCGGCGGAGAGCAGCGGGCCCAGTTCGGTCAGGAGGTCGGGGTCCTTCAGCAGGTCCATGCCGGGCGGGACGAGCGGACCGGGCCCGGTGGTTTCCGGCCCGGGCCCGGCCCACTCGTTCGGGAAGCCCCGCTCAGTGGTTGACGGGGCGTCGGCCCGGGCGGAATGCCTCGGCCGCGAGGAGCCCGGTGTCCGCGTTGTCGGTGAAGATACCGTCGATCCCCTGTTCGAAGTACGTCCGGAAAGCACCGAAGGCATCGCCGTAGGCGGCCGGATCCGTGCCCTTGCGGTATTCGGCGGGCAGGAAGCTGTTCTCGTTGCGCGCGGTGTAGGGGTGCAGCACCAGCCCGCGGGCGTGCGCGTCCCCGACCAGCGTCGTCGGGGCGGTGAGCCTGCCCTGCGCGTCACGCGGCAGGATGAGGTCCATGGTCGGGCCGATGCCCTGGGCGAATCCGGCGATCCACTTCAGGCCCTCGGGCGTGACCAGGTCCGCGACCGTGCGCGGGTCCTTGGCCTGTTCGAAGTCCCAGGGGCGGGAGGACGCCGCGGAGAGCAGGACCACGCGGGGCGCCGAGACCAGCCGGGAGAGCCGCTGGATGCTGGACGGTTCGAAGGACTGCAGGAAGAGCGCGGCGTTGCGGCCGTCGCGCCCGTAGCGGCGCAGCAGCTTCGCGAGGGGCTCCTCCAGGCCGAGACCGAGGGCGCGGAAGTAGCTGGGGTGTTTGGTCTCGACGTGCAGCCAGACCTTCCGGCCGCGGCGCCGGCCCTCGCGGTCGGCCCAGCGCAGCACCTCCTCGAAAGTGGGCACCTCCCAGCGGCCGTCGTAGAGGGTGTTGCGCTGGCGCAGGGCCGGGATGCGCTCCTTCGCCCGCAGGGTCTTCAGCTCGGCGAGCGTGAAGTCCTCGGTGAACCAGCCGGTGACGAGGACCCCGTCGACCGACTTGGTGGTGCGCCGGGAGGCGAAGGAGGGGTGGTCCGCGACATCGGTGGTGCCGCCTATCTCGTTCTCGTGACGGCACACCAGGTGCCCGTCCCGCGTGGGGACCAGGTCCTGCTCGATGACGTCGGCCCCGAGGTCGAGGGCGAGCTGGTAGGAGCCGAGGGTGTGCTCGGGCCGGTACCCGCTGGCGCCGCGGTGGCCGATGACCGCCGGGAAGGGAAGGTCCCGGTAGCCGCCGTCGCCGCGCCCCGCCTCCGCGGCCGCAGCCGGCCCCGCCTGCATCGCGGTCACCGCGCCGCCGGCCGCGAGGACCGCCGCTCCCAGGACCGTGCGCCGTGCTGCCCCACCCTGCGTCGTCATCGCCACTCCCTCGTTCGGAACAGTCTCGCGCCCCCGCCACCTGCGAAGTTCTCGGTGTCCTCGGTCCGCGACCGGCGTGCCGATGGTAGGCGGGCGGGGGTGTCGGGCGGGGGTGCGGACGCCGAACGTGGCGCAAACACATGTCAACACTGCGTATCCGACACGTGACCCCGATGTGCGATCAGAGGCGACCCGCGAGTATCGTCCTCACCTGCACTACCGCTCTGTGGTGGGTGCGAGGACCGCTTTTCGATGCCGGAGGGCCCACGTTGTTCCGTACGCGCCTCATCAAAGCCACTGTCGGACCGGTCATGCGCCTGATGTTCCGCACCCGTGTGGAGGGCGTCGAGAACATCCCGGGTACCGGACCGGTGATTTTGGCGGGCAACCACCTCACCTTCATCGACTCCATGATCCTTCCGCTGGTGTGCGACCGCACGGTCCACTTCATCGGCAAGGACGAGTACGTGACCGGCAAGGGAGTCAAGGGCCGCCTCATGGCCTGGTTCTTCACCGGCTCCGGCATGATCCCCGTCGACCGCGACGGGGCCAACGGCGGCGTCGCGGCCCTGATGACCGGCCGCCGGATCCTCGAAGAGGGCAAGATCTTCGGCATCTACCCGGAGGGCACCCGCTCCCCCGACGGCCGTCTCTACCGCGGCCGCACCGGCATCGCCCGCCTGACCTTGATGACCGGCGCGCCGGTGGTCCCGTTCGCGATGATCGGCACGGACAAGCTCCAGCCCGGCGGCGCGGGCATGCCGCGCCCGGGGCGGGTCACCGTCCGCTTCGGCGAGCCGATGGAGTTCTCCCGCTACGAGGGCATGGACCGCGACCGGTACGTGCTGCGCGCGGTCACCGACTCGGTGATGGCCGAGGTCATGCGGCTGTCGGGGCAGGAGTACGTGGACATGTACGCGACCAAGGCGAAGGCCGCCTAGCACGCCGCGTCCGCTTCCCGCCGGCCCCGCCCGGCCCCGTGCGGTGCGGCTGAGCGCCGGAGCGGGAACGTGCTTAGGCTGGAAGTGGCTCGCAGGGAAAGCGCGGACGCGGCGGACGCCACGTCGTTCCCGGCTCGTCCCGCTCCTCGGCTCCGTGCGCCCCTGCACGACTACCCAGGACGGCGATGACCATGGAGCGCACGGCGGGTCGGCGCTCGGGCAGGGGGATTCCCGCGATCGCCGCGGCCGGGGCCCTCACCGTCGCAGGCCTGCTGTCCGGATCCGCGCCCGCCGCCGGAGCGGTGGCCTCCGCGGCGGACGCCGGGCCGGTCGCGCGGCGGAGCACGCCGGTCGCGGCGGTCGAGGCGGGCACGCCGGACGCGCCGATCGAGGCGGTCGAGGCGAAGGCCGCCTGTGCGACCGCCCCCGCGGACAGTTTCTGGCACGCCCCCGTGGACGACCTTCCCGTGCACCCGAGTTCAGACCGGTACGTCGCCTCGATCGGTGCCTCCGCGCCGCTGCACCCGGACTTCGGTTCGGGGCTCACGGACGGCAGACCGTTCGGCATTCCCATCACCGTCACGGACGCGACGGTTCCGCAAACCGAGGTCTCCTTCGACTACGCCGGGGAGAGCGACCCGACCGGCTACCGCATCCCGCAGGACGCGAAGATCGAGAACGGCCCGGCGAGCAGCGGAGACCGGCACGTCATCGTCTGGGACCGTGCCCTGTGCAAGTCCTACGAGCTCTGGGACGCGCGGCGGCAAGGTGAGCACGCCTGGCACGCCGGCTCGGGCGCGGTCTTCGATCTGCGCTCCAACCGTCTTCGGCCCGACGGCTGGACGTCGGCGGACGCGGCGGGCCTCGCCGTCCTCCCCGGTCTGGTGCGCTACGACGAGGCGGCGGGCGGGCGGGTCGACCACGCGATCCGGATCACCGTGCCCCGCTCCGACCGGAGCCGTCTGTGGCCCGCGCGGCACCAGGCGGGCACCGCGGCCGACGCGTCGCTGCCGCCGATGGGCCTGCGGCTGCGGCTCAAGGGTTCGGTGGACACCTCGCGGATGGGCCCGCAGGCCAAGGCCGTGGCCGAGGCGCTCAAGAAGTACGGCGCCATCGTCGCGGACAACGGCTCGGCTTGGTACATCTCGGGCGAGGAGAACCCCGGTTGGGACAATGCCCAGCTCGACGCCCTGAAGGCCCTGAAGGGTTCGGACTTCGAGGCCGTCGACACCTCCGGGCTCGCACGGTCCCCGGACTCCGGGGCCGTCGCCCCGAAGTGACCCCGCGCCGGGGGCGCCGCGGACCGCTCGGAACGGTCGCTCGGGCCGGGTCGCGGCGGCCCCGCCCTCACTGCCGCTGGAGTGAGCGGCTGACGCCCGCCGCCGTGGTGGTGGCCAGGATCCAGCCGGTCACGATCAGCAGGTAGGACAGCCACTGGTGCCAGCCGCTCGGCGCGTAGGCGGACTCCTGTCCGAAGCCGACGATGGGCAGCATCAGGTCGATCGTGTAGAAGACCGCGTTGAAGTCCGGTGCCTCGCCCTGCTTCAGCGGCTGCGGCGGGTGGGTCCCGAAGGCGACGGCTCCGGTCAGCAGCAGCGCCAGCAGCCAGCCCGCCGCGCGCAGCGGCCGGAAGCCGTAGCCGACGGTGCCGTCCTGGAGCAGTCCCCAGGCCCGGCCGTGCCGGGGCAGGGTGCGCCGGTGCCGCCGGAGTTTGGCGAGCTGGACGGTGCGGGCGGCCGCCTCGTCGCCGGCCGTACGGTAGGCGGCGGCGAGCTGTTCGTAGGCGTACGGGAGGTAGCCCGACTCCTCGCGCTCCAGCGCGGGCAGCCTCTGCTCCGGCGGCAGGTGCGGGGCGAGGGTGCGGTACGTCAGCCCGTCGATGCGGATCTGCTCCGGCCAGGTCTCGGGCGGCACGTGCAGGAGGTCGAACTGGGAGCGCCGCAGGTTCACCGCGCCCCGGATGGTCTCGCACTCGCGCAGCCAGACCTCGCCGGCGACGCAGCTGGAGGCGCGCAGGGCGACCCCGTCCGGGTTGACGAAGCGGGCGTAGGCGAGGTTGAGCTGGCCGGGTATGCGGGAGCCGGTGAGATTGACCCGGCCGTGCAGCTGCGCGCGCATGGCGCGCAGGTCGGTGCCGACCGTCAGGGTCTCGGCGTGCAGGGCGGTGCCGCCCGGGGCCAGGAGACGGGCCCGGTCGAGGTTGAGCTGGCCGCCGACGGTGGCGCCGTTGATCCGCAGCTGGCCGTGCACGGTCAGGTCGTTGGCGATGACGTCCGTGGCGATGTCGGCGTGGTTGAGCTGGAGCGCGGGCTCGGCCTCCTCCTCCCCGGTCAGCGGCCCGATCTCGGCCCCCTGGAGGAACAGGCCGCCGGATATCCGCGCCCCCTGCAGGCGGACGGGGCCGGTGACGCGGCAGCAGGACAGGCGCAGCACGACCTCGACGCGCAGGGTGGCGGCGGTCAGGCCGGGGAGGGTGGAGTAGCCGAGGACGAGGGCCCGCAGCTGGGCTCCGTACAGCAGGGGCGCACGTTCGAACCAGCAGTCGCGCAGCCGTACGGGGTGGTCCACCACGGCGTAGCGCAGGTCGAGGTCTCCGACGATCTTCGCGCCCTTGACCTTGATGCCGGCCACCCGGCCCTCCTCGGCCGGCGTGGATCCCAGCAGCAGGGCACGGATCACCTCGGCGCGCACGGTGCGTTCGGGGCCCCAGCCGGCGCCGTCGGCGGAGCTGTCGTCGGGCCGGTCGCGGAAGTCGACGCCGTCGCCGCGGGGAAACGCCTCCCACACGCGGCGCTCGGCCGGGCTCAGATCGTTGATCTCCATCGCCGGGATGGTGTCCCGGGCCCTGACGTGCTGTCAACACGTTCCGGGACACCGGCGCCGCGGGCGGCTCAGTGCTGGTGCCCGGTGCCGCCTTGGAGTTCCTGGCCCTTGAGCAGGAACCAGGCGACCGCGGCGGTGGCCAGCAGGACGGCCGCGCCGACGCCGGAGGCGAGCCGCAGGCCGTCCACGAAGGCCGCCTGCGCCGCGCCGACCATCTGCTCGGCGGTCCGCGGATCAAGCGACG
This sequence comes from Streptomyces sp. CB00455, assembly GCF_001905445.1. Classification (GTDB taxonomy): domain Bacteria; phylum Actinomycetota; class Actinomycetes; order Streptomycetales; family Streptomycetaceae; genus Streptomyces. Next base: position 209,717 of record NZ_LIVQ01000009.1, read on the forward strand.
CGGCCGCCTCGACGGCTCCGCCGAGGGATTCGTGCGCGGCGTCGGCGACGGGTGCGGGGACCGAGGACGGGGCGGTGAAGCCCTGGTAGACGCCGGTCACGATGGAGCCGAGGAGGGCGATGCCGAGGGCGGCGCCGAGTTCGTAGGCGGTCTCGGAGACGGCCGAGGCGGATCCTGCCTGCTCCTTGGGCACGCTGGAGAGGATCACGTCGGCGGTGACGGTGAAGGAGAAGCCGGCGCCGACCCCGACGGCGAGCAGGGCCACGCCGAGCAGCGGGTACGCGGTCTCCTTGTGGATCACGGTGAGCGCGGCCAGGGCCACGCCGATGGCGGCGAGGCCGCCGGTGACGACGGACCGTACCGAGTACCGGCGGGCGAAGCGGCCTGCGGCCAGGCCGGTGGCCACCGCGCCGATGGCGGCGGGCAGTTCGGCCAGGCCCGCTTCCAGGGGGTCGCGGCCCTGTACGAGCTGGAGGAACTGGGAGAGGAAGAAGACCAGTCCGGAGAGGCCGAAGACGGTGAGCAGGTCGGCGAGGACCGCGCCACAGAAGCCGCGGTGCCGGAAGAGGCGCATGTCGAGCAGCGGGGACGGCAGGCTGAACTGGCGGCGGACGAAGGCGCACAGGCAGGCCGCGCCCAGGACGGCGGCGGCCCAGACGCCCCAGGTCATGCCATGGGTGGCGACTTCCTTGATGGCGTAGACCACGCCGATGACGCCGATGAGGGAGAGGGCGACGCTGACGAGGTCCCAGGGGCCGGCGACCGGGTTCCTGGATTCGGGCAGCAGTTTGATGCCGACGAGGACGAGGACCACCATGACGGGGAGGTTGATGAGGAAGACCGAACCCCACCAGAAGTGCTGGAGCAGGGCTCCGCCGACGACCGGGCCGATGGCGGCGCCCGCCGAGGCGGCGGCGCCCCAGACGCCGATGGCGAGGCTGCGCTCCCTGGCGTCGTGGAAGATGTTGCGGATCAGCGCGAGGGTGGAGGGCATCAGGGTCGCGCCGGCCACGCCGAGCAGGGCCCGGGCCACGATCATCATCTCGGGGCTGGTCGCGTAGGCGTTGAGGACGGAGACGGCCCCGAAGGCGGTGGCGCCGGCCAGGAGCAGCTTCTTGCGGCCGATGCGGTCGCCGAGGGAGCCCATGGAGACGAGCAGTCCGGCGATGACGAAGGAGTAGATGTCGCCGATCCACAGGAGTTGGGTGCCGGAGGGCTTGAGGTCTTCGCTGAGGGAGGGGGTGGCGAGTCCGAGGACGGTCGCGTCCACCGCCACCAGCAGAACGGCCAGGACGAGCACGGAGAGCGCCAGCCAGCGTCCCCGGCTCCTTTCCTGCCTTTGCGTCGGCCGCTTCAGCTCGTCGGTACGGCTCATCACTCCACGCTCCGTCGTGCGCCACCGAGCAGCAACTCGGTGATCATGTACTGGAAGTCCTTTGCGGCGACCCGGCCGTCCATGACGGCCCAGGCGCAGGTGCCGACGAGGCCGTAGAGGGCCTCGGTGAGCCAGGCGGGGCTCAGGTCGATCCGGATGTCACCCTGCGCCTGGCCGCGCCGGAAGAGGGCGCTGACGCGGGCGTCGAGGCGGGCCCAGCCCTCGTTGACCTCGTCGCCCTCGAAGAGCTGGTTCTCGGTGACGAGGAAGGCCAGCAGCTGGGCGTTGGGCTCGACCTCGGCGACCAGCCGCCGCAGCGCCTCCACGGCCGTGCCCTCGTCGAGGCGGGCATGGTCGAAGGCCACCTCGAACAGCCGGATGCCGAGGTCTTCCAGGGCCCGCACGAGGGCGTCGCGCCCGGCGAAGTGCCGGTGCAGCGTCGCCCGGCCGATCCCGGCGGCGCGGGCGACCTCGTCCATCGTGGCGGTCGACTTGCGGGAAAGCAGGGCGGCCGCGTCGCGGAGCACCTGGTCACGATCCATAGCCATGAGACAAGCGTAAACCAAATGAGACGACCTTGTCTCATTCAGGGCGGAACATGGGGTGCCCCGGGCCGGCCGGACGGGCAACGTGCCGGACGCCGGCCGGCTGACTGGCTGGCTGGCTGGCTGGCGCCCCCGGCGAAAGGCACGGGGAGGCGGACGGAACGGCGGAGGGGCGGCGGAGCCACTCGGCCCTGCCGCCCCTCCGGGCCCGGACGGGCCCTGCCGCGTGCCGCTGCCGGCTACTGCTTGTGGGCCGCCCAGGCGTGCTGGATGACCAGGTCGGCCTTCAGTTCCGTCAGCTGGACCGCGACCGCCGACGGGGCCGTGCCGCCGCGGCCGTCGCGCGAGGCCAGGGACCCCTTGACGTTGAGCACCGTACGGACCTCGGGGGTCAGGTGCTCCGAGATCTTCGCGAACTGGTCGTCCGTCAGCTGGGCGAGCTCGATGCCCTCTCCCTCGCAGACCTTGACGCACTCGCCGGCCACCTCGTGCGCCACCCGGAACGGCACGCCCTGCCGGACCAGCCACTCCGCGATGTCGGTGGCCAGCGAGAAACCGGCCGGGGCCAGCTCCTCCATCCGCTCCCGGTTGACCGTGAGGGTGGCCATCATGCCGGTGAAGGCCGGCAGCAGGACCTCCAGGGTGTCGCAGGAGTCGAAGACCGGCTCCTTGTCCTCCTGCAGGTCCCGGTTGTACGCCAGCGGCAGCGCCTTGAGCGTGGCCAGCAGGCCGGTCAGGTTGCCGATGAGGCGGCCCGACTTGCCGCGCGCCAGCTCCGCGATGTCCGGGTTCTTCTTCTGCGGCATGATCGACGACCCGGTCGAGAAGGCGTCGTGCAGGGTCACGAAGGAGAACTCCTTCGTGTTCCAGATGATGATCTCCTCCGCGATCCGGGAGAGGTTGATCCCGATCATCGCGGTGATGAAGGCGAACTCCGCGACGAAGTCGCGCGAGGCCGTCCCGTCGATGGAGTTGCCGGCCGAGCCCCGCTCGAAGCCCAGCTCGGCGGCGACCGCCTCCGGATCCAGGCCCAGCGAGGAACCGGCGAGGGCTCCCGAGCCGTACGGGGAGACCGCCGTCCGGGTGTCCCACTGCCGCAGCCGCTCCGCGTCCCGCGACAGGGACTGCACGTGGGCCAGTACGTGGTGCGCGAAGAGCACCGGCTGTGCGTGCTGGAGGTGGGTCCGGCCGGGCATCGCCACGTCCGCATGGCTCTCGGCGAGGCCGACCAGCGCGTCCTGGAGGTCCGCGACCAGCCCGCCGATGATCCGCGCGTGGTCGCGCAGGTACATGCGGAAGAGGGTGGCCACCTGGTCGTTGCGGGACCGCCCCGCCCGCAGCTTGCCGCCCAGGTCGGCGCCGAGGCGCTCCAGCAGCCCGCGCTCCAGGGCGGTGTGCACGTCCTCGTCGGCGACGGTGCCGACGAAGGTGCCGGCCGTGACATCGGCTTCGAGCCGGTCCAGGCCGGCGATCATGCGGTCCAGCTCCTCGGCCGTGAGCAGGCCCGCCCTGTGCAGGACCCTCGCGTGGGCCCGGGAGCCCGCGATGTCGTACGGCGCGAGCCGCCAGTCGAAGTGGACCGACGCGGACAGCTTCGCGAGGGCCTCGGCGGGGCCATCGGCGAACCGGCCGCCCCAGAGCCGGACGTCACCGTTGTTGCTGCTCACAGCTGCTGCTCCTCAAAAGGGATCGGTGTACGGACCGCTCCCCGCCGCGGAGGCGACGGGAGTCGGCCCTGGTACTGCGTGTAACGACTCGGGCGAGGTCGCGGCGCGCGCGATCTTCGAGGAGGGCCCGAAGACGACCCTCCTCACGGTGGTTCAACAATAGGCATAACTATGCACTGTTCCGTATGTTTCGTCAATCAGCTCTGGCTGCCCGCCGTGACCAGCAGGAATATCGGAGGCACGGGTACGCGTCGGCGCCTAGGATCGGTACGGATCACCCTGGGGAGGGGACATGGGCGCCGTGCAACGACAGGAGGCCGGGCGGGGCCGGGCGGCCGCGGAATCACTCCTGCGCGGCGCCGCGGACCGGGGCGAGCCGCTGCCGGACGATGCGGAGCCGGACGCCTGGACCGCCTTCGACCAGGGGGTGCGGGCACACCACCGCGACCGGTGCGGGGGCACCGGCCCGCACCGCACCGACCTTGCGCTCTGCCATCCCGACGGCCGCATCCGCGAGCGGGCGCTGCACGCACCGCATCCGCGGCCGGAGCTCGTCGTGATCCGGTGCACCGACTGGGTCCCGCAGGTGCGGCGACGGGCACGGCACGTCCTGGCCGCGTCCCTGGCGGCCGACCCCCCGTCGGTACTGCTGCGGCTGACCCCGATCGTGCTGCGGCTCGGCCGCCGGGAGCAGGGCGGCTGGGCGTTGGACCTCTTCGAGAACGAGCTGCGCTCCCCGGCCGGTTCCCCGGCCCTCGCCGCACTGCACGAGAGCCCCGACCTGCCGACCCGGCGGCTCGCCGCCCGGCTCGCGGTGGAGGCCGGGGCCGGGGACGCACCGGAACTCGCCCGGCGTGCGGCCGCCGAGCGCGATCCCCGGACGAGCCGGACGTGGACGGACGCGGCCCTGGCCCGGGCCGCCGCCGACGCGCCGGATGACGAGACCGTCGATGCCCTGCTCGGCGGACACGGCCCGATGGTCCGTTCCGCGGGGGTCACCCTGCTGCTGCGGGCCGGCCGGGGAGCCGAGGCCGGCCGTTACCTCACCGACCGCTCCGCGCTCGTCCGGGCCTGCGCCCGCTGGGCGGTGCGTCAAGACGGCGGGGACCCGTACGCCCTGAGCCGTGCCCGGGTCACGGACCCCGACCTCGTCACCGCGGCCGCGGTGACCGGCTTCGCCGAGTGCGCCGGGCGCGGGGACGCCCCGCTGCTGCGCACGCTGCTGGACCACCCCGCGGGCACGGTACGGGCGGCCGCCGTCGCCGGGCTGAGACTGCTCGACACCCACGACGCGGCCCTGCTGGAACCGCTGCTGGACGACCCCTCGCCCGCTGTCGCCCGCGAGGTCTCGCTGAGCCTGCGCGCCTGCGCGGACCGGCCGGCCGTCGAGCGGCTGATGGACCGCGTCGGGCCCGGGTGGCCGCCGCACACCCGCCGGGCCGCCTACCGGCTGCTGCGCGCCCGGGGCGGAACGCCTTGGCTGGGGGCCGCCGTGGAACTGCTGACGGACGGCGACGCGGGGCTGCGCCGGACCGCCGCACACCACCTCCAAAGCCTGTGGTCACCGAGCCGGCCGCCCGACCTGCCCTCCGGGGATCCGGAGGTCGGCGCCCTGCTGGACCGCTGCACGGAACTCTTCAGCGACCACGTCATCGCGCGGATGCGCCGGCACCTCGGACTCCCCTGGCGGGAATCCACGACGAACGGACGCTGATTCACGGTGGGAAACCTCTACGAACGCATCGACGGCCGGCTGCGCACCTAGCTGATCGCCCTGTTCGGCGACGCCGACGGGCCGTCCGCCCGGGCCGTCGTCGTCGTCCGGGCCGGCCGCATAGCCGATGTGTGCGGGTAGGCCGTCCCCGTCATGGAGTACCAAGGCGAGCGCACCTTGCACGCGGAGTACTTCGGCCGCAAGACGGACGAGGAGTTCGCCGAGTACTGCGAGAAGAAGGACTTCATCGGGACCAGCCTCGACGGCCTGCCTGCGCTGCCGCTGCCCCTTCCGCCCCGTACCGTCTGACGTGTGCTGCGTACCGCTCTCGTCACCGGCTCACTGATCGTCACCGCCCTGCTCCCCCAGGGATCCCGGGCCCGCGCCCCGCTGCCCGCCCTGCTCGCCGACACCGGCGGCGGGAGCCAGCTGATCACCGCCGTCGCCCCCGGTCCCGGTTCCACGACCGGGCGGCTGACCTGGTGGGACCGGCGGGCGGGGCGCTGGTACGAGGCCGGGAGCGCCGAAGCCCGTTTCGGGGCGAACGGCCTCACCGACGGCGCGACCCGCACCCAGGGCACCGACACCACGCCGGCGGGCCTGTACGACCTGCCGTACGCCTTCGGGATCCGCTCCGCGCCGGCCGGGACGGCCTACCGCTACCGGCGGGTGACCGGTGGTTCGTGGTGGTGCCAGGACAATGCCTCCGCCGCCTACAACCGCTGGGTGGAGCCGCTGCCCGCCGACTGCGCGCCCGGGGAGTCGGAGCACCTGGCGGCCTACACCTCGCAGTACGCGCATGCGCTGGTCATCGGCTTCAACTACGCCGAGCCCGTACGCGGCCGCGGCGCGGGGATCTTCCTGCACGTCAACGGCAAGGGCGCCACGGCCGGTTGCGTGTCCGTTCCCGTGCGTGCCATGCGGGCGGTGCTGCGCTGGGCCGAGCCCCGCCGCCGCCCGCACATCGCGATCGGCACGGAGGCCGGGGCCCTGTCGGTCACCCGCTACTGACCGGAACCGAGCCGGAGACCGGGACCGGAGACCGGAACCGGCACGGGCACCGGCACGGGGCACGACGGGACGGCGGGACGGGTACGGCGCGGGGTGACCCGCAACGGCCCGGACGGCCGTACCGGGTCAGCCCTCCTTCTGCGCCAGCCGCAGCAGGTGGTCGGCCAGGGCCTGCCCGCCCGCCGGATCGCGGCTGATCAGCATCAGGGTGTCGTCCCCCGCGATCGTGCCCAGGATCTCGCGGAGTTCCGCCTGGTCGATCGCCGAGGCGAGGAACTGCGCCGCGCCCGGCGGGGTGCGCAGGACCACGAGGTTCGCGGAAGCCTCCGCGGAGATCAGCAGTTCCCCGGAGAGGCGCCGCATGCGCTCCTCCTTCGCGGACTCGCCGAGCGGGGCCTGCGGGGTGCGGAAGCCGCCCTCACTGGGCACCGCGTAGATCAGCTCGCCGCCCGTGTTGCGGATCTTCACCGCGCCCAGCTCGTCGAGGTCGCGCGAGAGCGTCGCCTGGGTGACGCTCAGCCCGTCGTCGGCGAGCAGTTTGGCCAGCTGGCTCTGGGAGCGGACCGGCTGCCGGTTGAGGATGTCCACGATCCGGCGGTGGCGGGCGGTGCGGGTCTGCGGGACGGCCTGGCCGCCGTTCTCGTTGTCCTGCGCCTGACTCATCGTCGTCTCATTCTCCGGATCCGTCCCCGCTGGCTGCGTCGAGGATGCCGGGCAGGTCCCGGAGGAACGCGTCCGCCTCGGCCTCGGAGAGCACGTACGGGGGCATGAGCCGTACGACGTCGGGGGCGGGCGCGTTGACCAGGTAGCCGGCGTCCTGAGCCGCCTGCTGCACCCGGGGTGCGAGGGGCTCGGTCAGCACGATACCCAGCAGGAGGCCGGCGCCGCGGACGTGGGAGACCAGCGGGTGGTCGAAAGCCGCGATCCCGGAGCGCAGCCGCTCGCCGCGCGCCTTGATCTGGTCGAGCAGGCCGTCGGCGGCGATGGTGTCGATCACGGCGAGGCCGGCGGCGCAGGCCACCGGGTTCCCGCCGAAGGTGGTGCCGTGCTGGCCGGGCCGCAGCAGCTCGGCGGCCGGGCCGAAGGCGGCCACGGCTCCGATGGGCAGGCCGCCGCCCAGTCCCTTGGCGAGGGTGACGAGGTCGGGCTCGACGCCCTCGTGCGCCTGGTGCTCGAACCACTGGCCGCAGCGGCCGATGCCGGTCTGCACCTCGTCCAGGACGAGCAGGGTGCCGGTGGCGCGGGTGATCTCGCGGGCGGCCGTCAGGTACCCGGCGGGCGGGACCACGACGCCGTTCTCGCCCTGGATGGGCTCGATGATCACGAGCGCGGTCTCTTCGGTGACGGCGGCCCGCAGGGCATCCACGTCACCGTAGGGGACGTGGAGGACGTCGCCGGGCAGGGGCAGGAAGGGATCCTGCTTCTTCGGCTGACCGGTGAGCGCGAGGGCGCCCATGGTCCGGCCGTGGAAGCCGCCGGTGGTGGCCACCATCCGGCTCCGCCCGGTCAGCCGGCCGATCTTGAAGGCGGCTTCGACGGCCTCGGCGCCCGAGTTGCAGAAGAAGACCTTGCCGGGGCGGCCGAAGAGCTGGAGCAGCCGTTCGCCGAGCGCGATGACCGGCTCGGAGGCGTAGAGGTTGGAAACGTGGCCCAGCGTGGAGATCTGGCCGGTCACGGCCGCGACGACCGCCGGGTGGGCGTGGCCGAGGGCGTTGACCGCGATGCCGCCGACGAAGTCGGTGTACTGCGCGCCGTCCGCGTCCCACACCTGGGCGCCTTCGCCGCGGACGAGGGCCAGCGCCGGGGTGCCGTAGTTGTCGGTCAGCGCGTCCTGCCAGCGGGCGCGGTACCCCTGGTTGCCGGTGTCGCTCGTCATGACGCTCCCCCTTGCGGTCCGTCGGGCACGACCATCGTGCCGATTCCCTCGTCCGTGAAGATCTCCAGCAGGATCGAGTGCTGGACCCGCCCGTCGATCACGCGTGCGGTGCCGACACCGCCCCGCACGGCGTGCAGGCAGCCCTCCATCTTGGGCACCATGCCGCTGGACAGTTCGGGCAGCAGCTTCTCCAGCTCGCTGACGGTGAGCCGGCTGATGACCTCGTCGCTGCTCGGCCAGTCCGCGTAGAGGCCCTCGACGTCGGTGAGGACCATGAGCGTCTCGGCGCCCAGCGCGGCGGCGAGCGCCGCGGCGGCCGTGTCGGCGTTCACGTTGTACACGTGGTGGTCGTCGGCACTGCGCGCGATGGAGGAGATGACCGGGATCCGGCCGTCCGCCAGCAGCGCCTCGATCGCGCCGGTGTCGATGGCGGTGATCTCGCCGACGCGCCCGATGTCGACGAGCTCGCCGTCGATCTCCGGCTGGTGCTTGGTGGCGGTGATGGTGTGGGCGTCCTCGCCGGTCATGCCGACGGCGAGGGGGCCGTGCTCGTTGAGGAGCCCGACGAGTTCGCGCTGGACCTGCCCCGCCAGGACCATCCGTACGATGTCCATGGCCTCGGGGGTGGTGACGCGCAGGCCGGCCTTGAACTCGCTGACCAGGCCCTGCTTGTCGAGCTGTGCGTTGATCTGGGGGCCGCCGCCGTGCACCACCACGGGCCTCAGGCCGGCCTGGCGCAGGAAGACGACGTCCTGGGCGAAGGCGGCCTTGAGGTCCTCGTCGATCATGGCGTTGCCGCCGAACTTGATGACGACGACCTTGCCGTTGTGGCGGGTCAGCCAGGGCAGTGCCTCGATGAGGATCTCGGCCTTGGGCAGGGCGGTGTGCTTGCGGGCACTTCCGGGGCCGCCGCTCACGAGGAGTACGCGCTGTTCTCGTGGACGTACTCGGCGGTCAGGTCGTTGGTCCAGATGACGGCCGACTCGCCGCCCGTGGCCAGGTCGGCGGTGATGCGGACCTCCCGGTCCTTCATGGAGACCAGGTCGCGGTCCTCGCCGACCGAGCCGTTCTTGCAGACCCAGACGCCGTTGATGGCGACGTTGAGGCGGTCGGGGTCGAAGGCCGCCCGCGTGGTGCCGATCGCGGAGAGCACCCGGCCCCAGTTCGGGTCCTCGCCGTGGATCGCGCACTTGAGGAGGTTGTTGCGGGCGATGGACCGGCCGACCTCGACCGCGTCCTGCTCACTGGCCGCGCCGACGACCTCGATGCGGATGTCCTTGCCGGCGCCCTCGGCGTCGCCGATCAGCTGGCGTGCCAGGTCGTCGCACACCGTCCGTACGGCTTCCGCGAACTCCTCGTACGCGGGCACCTGTCCGGAGGCGCCGGAAGCGAGCAGCAGCACCGTGTCGTTGGTGGACATGCAGCCGTCGGAGTCGACCCGGTCGAAGGTGGTGCGGGTGGCGGCGCGCAGCGCCTTGTCGAGGGTGGCGCTGTCCAGGTCCGCGTCGGTGGTGAGGACGACGAGCATGGTGGCGAGGCCCGGGGCGAGCATGCCCGCGCCCTTGGCCATGCCGCCGACGGTCCAGCCGTCGCCCGCGGCGGTGGCCGTCTTGTGCACGGTGTCAGTGGTCTTGATGGCGACGGCCGCCGCCTCGCCGCCGTCCGCGGACAGGGCGGCCGCGGCGGCCTCGATGCCCGGCAGCAGCTTGTCCATGGGGAGCGGCACGCCGATCAGGCCGGTGGAGGCGACGGCGATCTCGCCGGCGTTGAAGTCCTCGCCGAGGGTCTCGGCGGCCTTCTCGGCGGTGGCGTGGGTGTCCTGGAAGCCCTTGGGCCCCGTGCAGGCGTTGGCGCCGCCGGAGTTGAGGACGACCGCGCTCACGGTGGCGCCGCGCAGGACCTGCTCCGACCAGCGCACGGGCGCCGCCTTGACGCGGTTGGAGGTGAACACGCCCGCGGCCGCCAGACGCGGCCCGTTGTTGACCACGAGGGCGAGGTCCGGGGTGCCGTTCGCCTTGATCCCTGCGGCGATGCCCGCCGCCGTGAATCCCTGTGCTGCCGTGACGCTCAACTCTTCTTCTCCTTGTTCGCTTCCGCGCCCTCGGGGGGCGCCGGCGCGGTCGTCGTCGCCCGCGGCCCGGTGGCCGCGCGGGAGGGGCTCACGGGGCGGTTCCGATCGTGGAGAGCCCGAGCTCCTCGGGGATCCCGAGGGCGATGTTCATGCTCTGCACGGCGCCCCCGGCGGTGCCCTTGGTCAGGTTGTCGATGGCGCTGACGGCGATGATCCGGCCGGCGGACTCGTCGTGGGCGACCTGGACGTGCACGGCGTTGGAGCCGTGGACGGATTTGGTGGACGGCCACCGGCCCTCGGGCAGCAGGTGGACGAAGGGCTCGTCCGCGAACGCCTTTTCGTAGGCGGAGCGGAGCGATGCGCCGGTCGTGCCGGGCAGCGCCTTGGCGGAGCAGGTGGCGAGGATGCCGCGGGCCATGGGCACGAGGTGCGGCGTGAAGGACACCGATACCTTGGTGCCCGCCAGCGGGGAGAGGTTCTGCACCATCTCGGGGGTGTGCCGGTGGCCGCCGCCCACGCCGTACGGGGTGACGCTGCCCATCACCTCGGCGCCGAGCAGGTGCGGCTTGAGGGCCTTGCCCGCGCCGGAGGTGCCGGTGGCGGCGACGATCACGGCCTCGGGCTCGGCGAGCTGGGCCTGGTAGGCGGGGTACAGCGCGAGGGAGACGGCGGTGGGGAAGCATCCGGGGACCGCGATGCGCCGGGTCCCCTTCAGCGCGGCGCGCGCACCGGGCAGCTCGGGCAGGCCGTACGGCCAGGTCCCGGCGTGCGGGGCGCCGTAGAAGCGGTCCCAGTCGGCGGCGTCCTGGAGCCGGTGGTCGGCGCCCATGTCGATGACGAGGACGTCCTCGCCGAGCTGGGCGGCGACGGCGGCGGACTGGCCGTGCGGGAGGGCGAGGAACACCACGTCGTGCCGGCGGCCCTGGCCGGCGAGGACGTCGGGGGTGGTGGCCTGCAGGGTCCGTCCGGCGAGGGGCACGAGGTGCGGCTGCAGGGAGCCGAGGAGCTGTCCGGCGTTGGAGTTGCCGGTCAGCGCGCCGATCTCCACCTCGGGGTGGGCGAGCAGCAGGCGCAGGACTTCACCGCCCGCGTACCCGCTCGCTCCGGCCACCGCTACACGTACCACCATCGGACCTCCTCCTCGATGGCATGACTATACGTATCGCCGCACTTTTATGCAAAGAGCTACCTCTTGCGGTTGTCCCCGCCTTGTGACTGAGCGTCGCAGTTGGCCCTTGAGCGCGACAGTTGGCCTGCCGAGAGTGCTAGTCGGCCCGCAGGTTGGCGACGCCATGCATCCACCTGCGGTGTTTGCGCTGTGGTCGGGGTGAGGCGCGGGACCTTCGGAAATGGTGACGTGTTCTGTCAGTTTTGGCATGAACGATGGATGACATGAACAACGAAGACATCACAACCCAGAACACTCAGAACACCGTGCAGGCCAGCCCAGCGGGTCTGCTCGCAGGGCGGGTCGCCCTCGTGGCGGGTGCTACCCGCGGGGCGGGCCGGGCTCAGGCTGTGGAGCTGGGCCGGGCCGGGGCGACCGTGTATGTCACCGGCCGTACCACCCGGGCCCGGGCCAGCGAGGTCGGCCGGAGCACCGAGACCATCGAGGAGACCGCCGAACTCGTCACCGCAGCGGGCGGCGCCGGGATCGCGGTTCCCACTGACCATCTCGACGACGCCCAGGTACGCGCCCTCGTCGAGCGGATCGACCGGGAGTACGGGCGGCTCGACATCCTCGTCAACGACCTGTGGGGCGGCGAGCACCTTCTGGCCGCCTCGGTGTTCGGGAAGAAGAGCTGGGAGACGCCGCTCGCTGACGGCCTGCGGATCCTGGAGCTCGGCGCGCGCTCGCACGTGATCACGGCGGGGCTGCTGCTTCCGCTGCTGATCCGCTCCGACGCGCCACTGCATGTGGAGGTAACCGACGGCACCGCGCACTCCAACCGCCGCTACCGGGAGAACATCTACTACGACCTGGCGAAGAACGCCCCGATCCGCCTCGCGTTCGGGCTGGGGCAGGAGCTGGCGGAGTACGGGGGCGCGGCGGTCGCGGTCTCGCCGGGCTTCCTGCGCTCGGAGCAGATGCTCTCCCACTTCGGTGTGAGTGAGGAGAACTGGCGTGACGCGATCGCCCAGGAGCCGGCGTTCGCGATCGCGGAGTCCCCGCGCTACTTGGCCCGTACGGTCGCGGCGCTGGCCGCCGACCCGGACCGCGCGAAGCGGTGGAACGGCAAGTCCACCTCCAGCGGGGAACTCGCCAGGGTGTACGGGGTGACGGACGTGGACGGCAGCCAGCCGGACGCCTGGGCCTACTTCGAGGACGTCACCTACGGCGGCAAGGAAGGCTCCCCCGAGGACTACCGCTGATCGTCGGCTTCCTCAAGTTCCGCCTCCTGAGGGTCGGCCTGGTAGAGGGCGGCCAGGGCTGCGGCGCGCTCACGGAAGCGGGCGCGCAGGCGAGCCGGGGCCAGCACCTCGGCGTCCGCGCCAAGCCGGGCCAGCTGGTCGAAGGCGACGTCCTCGGACTCCGTCGGCAGGTCGAGGGTGACCAGGCCGGCGGGGTCCGGAGTGCTCGCGGAGGCGAGCGCGTCCACGACGGCAGCGCCGTCCACGACGGCGGGCAGCCGCCGTAGCCCCCGGCGGGTCAGCCGGATCGTGACGGTGGTACACAGCAGCGTGCGGGCGAAGGCGGCCGAGCGGGCCTGCCAGTGCGCGGCCAGTTCGAAGGACGGGTCCCGCACGAACGGCTCCTCCGCGCCGGGAGCGGGATCGAGGGCGGTGATCCGGTCGACGCGGTAGGTACGCCAGCCGCCGTCGCGATCCTCCCGCTCACCAGGGATGCGGGCCACGGCGTACCAGGTGCCGGCCTTCAGCACGAGCCCGTAAGGCTCCACCACCCGTGCCACGGCAGAGGACCGTGCGTCGGCTCGGCCGGGCCGTGCGTACGACAGTTGGACGGCCCGGTCCGCCCACACCGCGCGGGCCAGCTCCGGCAGCAGTTCCGGCGTGGCGGGTTCGCGGAACCAGGCCGGGGCGTCGAGGTGGAAGCGGCGCACCGAGGACTCGGCGGCCTGGCGTACCGAAGGGAGCAGCGTAGCGGTCAGCTTCAGCCGGGCGGTTTCCGCCGCGTCCGACAGGCCCAGATCCTGCAACGCCGAGGGTAGACCGGACAGGAAGAGCGTCTCCGCTTCGCTCGGATGGAGGGTGGTGAGCCGGGTCCGGTATCCCGCGGCGAGGAAGTACCCGCCCACCCGGCCCCGCTCCGATCGGACGGGCACGCCGGCCTCCTGCAACGCCTGGGCGTCGCGGATCACGGTCCGCTCGGAGATCTCCAGCTCACGAGCGAGGGCAGCTGCGGTCAGGCCGGGGTTCGACTGGATCAGAAGAGCCATACGGATCAGGCGGGTGGCACGCATCCTCAAAGGATCACCGACCCTACGAACGAACGGCATCTCCTGCCGCCGCTGGTCCACCCGGAACAGCCCGAGAGCTGAGCCGGTACTTGGCCGTACGGGCCAACAACGACGCTCAGTCTCAGCCGGCCGCCCGCGCCCGTGTGTGCCTTCGCCCCTCCGCCACGGCGGCGTACGGGCCCCCCGGGAGCGGTAGCTCCGCGCGAAAAAAGGTACCCAGCGCCTGGGTCTCCCGATCGCACGAAGGACCGGAATCAACCCGCCAAGACGGCAAGGAGCGCTTCAGTTGGCGAGGTCGCCATGTACGGCGCTCACCACAGGCGGATCTGTGGCCGGCGGTGATGCGAGTTCGCACCCGGGACTTGTCCGGCGGACCACTTCCGGGGCCGCGGCGACTGGCGCGGCACCTCGCCGCGTTGCCGAAACGTCCCGACAGCCACGTTCTCGCGGAGGCGGATGCCACGGGCGGTCCGGGCGGAGAAGGAGGCGGCCGGCGACATCGACTGGCTGGTGTCGGCCGACTCGACGCTCGTGCGAGCCCACCAGCACGTCATGGAGGGCTTCCGAGTGGACTTCGGATCGGCCACCATGGAGGTCCGTCGGCGATCCGAGGTGGGGATGAGCGAGGGTGGGGAAGTTCTGGACGGGCAACCGGAGCAGGTCGGACCCGCGCCGTGGCTGGCGCTGGCCTGTCTGGTCGGGCTGTTTCTCGCCTATGTTGTGCTGACGAACTTCACCGGAGAGCTGCGGGCGGCGCTGTGGGGCGAGCCCGGGGCCGTGACCGAAGCCGACTGCCGGACGTACGACAACACCGTGGCCAATGCGGGAACGTCGACGTCCTGCTCGGGCACCTTCACTCCCGACGACGGCGGCTCGTCGTTCGACGTCCCCGTCGAGGGCGACATCGATTCGCAACCGGTCCGTGCGTGGCTGGTGGACGGTACGTCCGGCACCCCATACGTCTCACCAACGGTGTGGTCGGGGGTGCTCCCGGTGGGGCTGCCCCTCCTCCTGGCCGGTCTCCCGGCGGCAGTGACGGTGAAGCACGTGCGCCGCGTCCACGCACAGCGCCCCAGAGAGCCGCTTCAAGGATCAGACCCAGAGCCGAGTGCATGATCGACGACAAGCACGACGGGTACTGCCTGAGCCTGGGTTCTGCCGTCACACTCTCAGACGGAGCTGCGGGCCTCTTCGTGGTCCGGCTCCGGCATCGGACCCTTCCCCTTTCCGACAGCAGGCAAGGCGGTCAGCAGCACGGCTGCTCCGAGGAGTGCGATGACCGCGATCCAGCCCGCGCCGACGTGCATGGCATGGATGAACGCATCATCGGCAGCCTGAGCAAGAGCGGGCCGGTGGATAGCGGTGGCGACGTGGCGGGCCTGTTCGGCGGAAACGCGCGCCTGATCCCGCACCGCACCGGGTGCACCCTCCAGCGAAGGTTCGATCGTACGCCGGTACATGATCGACATGATCGTGCCGCCCACGGCGATTCCGATCACACTGCCGGTCTGCCGCACGGTGTTGGTGACGGCCGATCCCGCACCGGCCTGTTCCAACGGCAGGTTGCTGATCAATGCGGCCGTAACGGGGCCGATCACCATGCCGATCGAGAGACCCTGCACCAACAACAGGAGCTCGATCCAGACGAGTGGAGTGTGGAGTCCGAGGAACCCGTACCCGCCCATGGTCAGCGCAGCCACGGTCAGCGCCGGCACGGTGACAAGACGTAGCGACAGACGTTGAACCAGGTGCGAGGCGAGGGGCGCCCCCGCGAGCGCGCCGAATGCGGTCGGGACATTGGCCAGACCCGCCTTCATCGGCGAAAATCCGAGCGCGCCTTGCAGGTAGAACGCGTTATAGAAGGTGATGGCGGCCACAGCGAAGAGCAGCAATCCGAGCGCCACATTGCCGCCACCGAATGTGCGTTGCGCGAGCAGACGCGGATCAAAGCCGGGCACCTTGGCCCGCAGTTCCACGAGGACGAAAACGGCCAGCACGACCAGACCGAAAACGATCGGCGCCCAGACGTCGGTACGACTCCACGCAGCCACTTGACCCGCCCGGATCAGCCCGTAGGCCAGTGCCGCGAGTCCACTGATCGACAGCAGCATTCCAGCGGGGTCCAATGGCCGCCGAGTGGGGCTGCGGAAATTCGGAACCAGCACGGCGAGCCCGACCGCCGCCGATACCGCGACCGGGACATTGACCAGAAAGACCGAGCCCCACCAGAAATGCTCCAGCAGGAACCCGGCCAGCACCGGGCCGGCAGCCATTCCGACACCGGCCGACGTCGAGAAGATGCCGATCGCGGCAGCCCGCGCGGGGCCGGTGAAGGTCCACATGAGGATGGCCAACATGGCGGGCGTGATCAGCGCGCTGCCCACCCCCATCGCAGCTCGGGCTGCAATCAGCCGGCCCGCATCGCTTGCGCACGCCGCCCACAGCGAGGACCCGGCGAAGATCACCAGCCCACTGGAAAACACAGTCCGGTGACCGAAGCGATCGCCCAATGCGCCGGCGGTGAACATCAATGTGGCGAAAGCCAGAGTGTACGAACCGGTCGCCCATTGCAGCTGACCGGGATCGGCCCCCAGCCCGCGGACCGGGTCTGCGAGGGTCTCCAGCGCAGTACTCAGGACGGTATTGTCCAGCCAAATCAGCAGCGAACACAACATGAGAACGGCAAGAATTGAATGCCGCCTGAACTTCGGCAACGGTGGAGGCGCGGTCATGAACACCTTCGGATATCGATCGGCGGGAACCTGAACGACTGGACCATAAGCAAACTCCACGACGCCGTCAAGCTTGAAGTTTATTGTCCATACTGTTGCGACTGGACGGCCCATATGCCCTCTGCCGGATTTGCGGACCGAACAATTCTGTGCCCTCTGGCGGATTTATGAGGTGAAGGATTTTCCGGCTTCCGGAGGGTTGCGAACGGACGGATTTCATGCCCTCCAGTGAGTTGTCGGCACCGCGTCCTGCGACCACGGCTCGGTGTCTCAGGGCCCACTCATCTCCGCCCCCACCCCCTACCGGTGCTGCCCAGCCCGTCTGGGCAGGGCAGCTGTGACAGGGGTTGCACACGCCCCGGCGCGCAGGGGCACCGGCGTGCTAGTTTGTGAGCGATCGTTCAACTAAGAGGGGGGTCGATGGGCCGCAAACAGGTCTGGGGCCGGGACGAGGTGCTGGCCTCCGCCATGAGCCTGTTCCGTCGTCGTGGATACCTGGGCGCCTCGCTGCGCGACCTCGAGGAGGCGACCGGAATGCACCCGGGCAGCCTGTACCGGGCGTTCCACAGCAAGGAGGGCCTGTTCGCTGCCGCGCTGGACGCCTACAACGAGCGGGTGGTGGAAGAGAGGGTCCGCGTGCACCTGCGGGACGCGCAGGACCCCGTGGCCGGCATCCGCTCGTTCTTCACCTCGGCGTTCGACAACGGCATCGGATCCGAACCCGATCCGGGGTGCCTGCTCACCAACACCGCAGTGGAGTCGTTCACCGTGCCGCAGGCGACGCCAGGCGTGCGCCGGGGGCTGGAGACGATCGAGTCCGGCTTCTCGGATGCGCTGACGCGCGCCCGATCCCAGCGGCTACTGCCCCCGGACCTCGACGTCGAGGAGTCGGCCGCCCAGCTCCTGGCGCTCTACCAGGGGCTACTGGTGCTCGTCCGGTCCGGTACCGGCGCCGCCAAACTGCGCACCATCACCGACGGAGCCCTGGCATCGATCGGTGCCGGGCAAGCCACAGCCAAGCAAGCCAACGAAGAGGAACAGCGATGAGTGACCAACAGCAGCTCTGGGACGACTACGCCGCGTGCTGGTCGGCCGACCCCTCGATACGGCTCACCGCGCTCGGCGCGGTCGCGGTCGCCGACGTCACATACCGGGACCCGGGCACCGAGGTCGGCTGCCTGGCCGAACTGGACGCGTACATGGGCGGCTTCGCCGGGGCGTTCCCCGGACACCGCTTCCGCATCGACGAGGTCCTCGACCACCACGACCGGTCACTGGCCCGCTGGACCCAGGTCGGCCCGGACGGCGAGGCCTTCATGACGGGCGTCAGCAGCGCCGTGCACCGGGACGGCCTCCTCGCCGACGTGACCGGCTTCTTCCTCCCCGCCTGACGACTCCGGCCGGCCCGCCGCCCGTGCGCTCGTCGGCCACACAAGCTAGAGACGTGTCGCAGTCCGGACAAGGTCGGCGACGGCTTTTGACCGGCTGTGCGGGGGCCAGGCGATCACGGTGGTGACCGTCGGCGCGTCCAGCACGGGCACGGCGGCGAGGTCACCGGGCAGCTGGGCTCGGCACGACTCCGGTGAGACCGCGCAAGCGCGGCCGAGCGCGACGAGCTGCAACAACTGAGCGTGGTCGCGGACCTGCGGGCCGGGACCGGGCGGGTAGGTGCCGTCGGGGTCGGGCCAGCGTGGCAGGGGCAGGCCCGGCAGGCCGGTGATGTCTGCCATGTGCACATGGGCCCGGCCGGTGAGCGGATGCCCGGCCGGCAGGACCACGACCTGGCCCTCCGTGCTGAGTTCTTCGGTGTGGAAGCCGGCCGTCGAGTCGAACGGCCGGTGCAGCAGCGCCACATCGGCCCGGCCCTCGCGCAGGAAGCGTTCCTGCTCGGCCGGACCGCACAGGATGACGTCCACGGGGACCGCGCCGGGTTCGGCGGCGTACGCGTCGAGCAGTTTCGCCAGCAGTTCCCTGGATGCGCTGGCTTTGGTGACCAAGACCAGGCCGGGACGACCGGTCACGGAAAGGGCGGCGCGGCGGGTCCGGCGCTCGGCGGCGTCGACCGCATCGAGGGCCGCCCGGCCCTCGTCCAACAGCACCGAGCCGGCCTCGGTCAGCGTGACGGAGCGGCTGGTCCGATCCAGCAGTACTGCCCCGAGCCGGCGCTCGAGCTGCTGGATCGCCCGTGACAGAGGCGGCTGCGCGATCCCGAGCCGTTGCGCGGCGCGCCCGAAGTGCAGCTCTTCGGCGACAGCGACGAAATACCGCAGTTCCCGGGTTTCCATACGGCCACGCTACTCCGGATCCATACTCGGCCGGTATCGTTGCCCACCCGATCGGTGTTGGACCCCCGCCGGGCTTCCGAGGCAGCATCGTTCCCATGAGCGAACGGACGATAGCGCTGGTCACCGGCGCGAACAAAGGAATCGGCTACGAGATCGCCGCGGGCCTCGGCGCCCTCGGCTGGAGCATCGGTGTCGGCGCCCGTGATGATCAGCGGCGTGAGGCCGCGGTGGAAAAGCTGCGCGCGGCCGGCGTCGACGCGTTCGGCGTACCGCTGGACGTGACCGACGATGCGAGCGCGACCGCCGCCGCACAGCTGATCGAGGAACGGGCCGGGCGCCTCGACGTGCTCGTCAACAACGCCGCCATCACCGGCGGCATGCCGCAGGAGCCCACCCGGGTCGATCCCGCCACCATCCGGACGGTCGTGGAGACCAACGTGATCGGCGTCATCCGCGTCACCAACGCGATGATGCCGCTGCTGCGCCGCTCCGCCTCGCCGCGGATCGTGAACATGTCCAGCAGTGTCGGCTCCCTCACCCGGCAGGCAGGAACCGCCGCCGAGCAGACGACGGGCCCGGTGGCCGTGGCGTACGCGCCGTCGAAGACGTTCCTGAACGCCGTCACCCTCCAGTACGCCCGTGAGCTGAGCGGCACGAACATCCTGATCAACGCCGGCTGCCCCGGCTACGTCGCGACCGACCTCAACGGCTTCCGCGGCCTGCGCACCCCCGAGCAGGGCGCGGCGATCGCCATCAAACTCGCGACTCTGCCCGACGACGGCCCGACCGGCATGTTCTTCGAAGACGCCGGCGTAGTGCCCTGGTGATGTGCCTGACGGCTCTCACCCGCCGGGTGGGGGGACTTCGCCCGCGCGTCTCGAACGGGCTTGTCGATACTGGTCGCGCCCGAGCCGCGGCGGCGACCGTTCGAGAAGCCGCCGGCCGAGTTGGGCCCTGGGCCTTCGAAGAAGGGCGAAGGCTTCCACCATGTGCAGGGCGCAGGAAACCCCATGCGGGCCTACGGGGGCCGGTCTTCTACGCCGAGGGTTGGAGGCAGAGGTGCCAGCGCCCCGACCAGCCGGTCAGTGTCATCGTGGACAGCGGGCGGACGTCCACGTTCCAATACGTCAGCGGGGGCGCCTTCAGCGCGTAGACCAGGGCCGCCCGGACCACGGAGGGCTCCGCCACGGCCACGATCGCGCCGCCGTCGTCGGCGGGCCGGGTGTCCAGCCAGCCGCCGATGCGGGAGATGAAGGTGAGCAGGGACTCGCCTCCGTGCGGGGCGGCGCAGGGGTCGCTGAGCCACAGTTCCACGGCTCCCGGTTCCCGGGCGGTCACCTCGGCGAGGGTCAGCCCCCGCCAGCGGCCCATGTCGCATTCGCGGAGCGCGGGCTGCGCCAGCGGCGCGTACCCGAGGGCCTGGCCGGTGGCCCGGCTGCGCGGGGTGGGCGAGCAGTACCGCAGCTCGGCCGCGCCCAGGGGCACGAGTCCCCGTGCGGCGGATTCCACCGCGCGCCAGCCGGCCCCGTCCAGCGGCCGGTCGTCGTCGAAGCGCTCGGCGAGCAGGGCGGAACTACGGGCTGCGGCGACGAGCGAGACCCGAACATGCATGCGGCGATGGTGAGCCGCCGACCGCGAGCGGTCAAGCGTCTGAACCGAGGCCGCTCCCCCACCGGCCCGGCGCACACCGAAGCCACTCCCCCACCGGCCGCGCGCACACCGAAGCCACTCCCCCACCAGCCGCGCGCACCGGCCCGCGCCCCCGCCCAGCCCGCGCGCCCCCGCCCAGTCCGCGCGCCCAGGCCCGGCCCGAGGCCCCCGCCCGGCCCGGCGTCCACGACCACCGCGGCGTCCGGCCGAAGACGGGCGGGCGGTACGTCAGGGGGTCGGGGGGCCGTCGGGCGCCGGGTTCGCCTCCGGGAAGGGGCCCGCGCCCAGCCGGCGGGCCGCCTCCACCAGCTCTCCGGGCCCCGAGACCCCGGCGAAGCTCAGCCGGACGTGCGGGCCCGGCGGTTCCGCGCAGAAGTACGGGCGGCCGGGCGTGACGGCGACCCCGGCGCGCAGGGCCGCCGCCACGAAGTCCGCGTCGTCCCCCGCGCGGGCCGGCCGCACCCACAACTGGTAGCCGCCGCAGGGCAGATGCGGCAGTTCCAGCATCGGCAGCTCCCGCCGCAGGGCCCCCGCGAGCACGTCCCGCCGGTGGCGCAGCTCGGCGGCCACGGTCCGCAGGTGGCGCGGCCAGGCGGGTGCGCCTACGAGCTCCAGGGCGGCCTCCTGGAGCGGCCGGGGCACGAAGAAGCTGTCGACGACCTGGATGGCGCGCAGCCGGTCCACCACCGGGCCCCGGGCGGCCAGCGCCCCCACCCGCAGGCTGGGGGAGGTGGCCTTGGTCAGCGAACGGACGTGCACGACCACGCCGTCGGCGTCCTCGGCGGCCAGCGTCGCGGGCAGCGGCCCCGCGTCCTCGTGGGCCAGGGAGCGGGCGTAGTCGTCCTCGACGACGAAGGCTCCGGCGGCGCGCGCGATCCGCAGCACTTCGGCCCGCCGCCCGGGGGCCAGGACCGTCCCGGTCGGGTTCTGGAACAGCGGCTGGCACACGAAGACCCTCGCCCCGGTCGCTTCGAAGGCGGCGGCCAGGAGCTCCGGCCGGACCCCCTCGCCATCCACCGGCACCGGCACCGGCCGGCAGCCGGAGGCGCGGGCGAGGGCCAGCAGACCGGGGTAGGTCGGCGACTCCACCAGCACGGGCGCTCCCGGCGGGGCCAGTGCGCGCAGAGCGGTGGCCAGCGCGCTCTGGCCGCCGGCGGTGACCAGCACGTCTGCGGCCACGACCGTGCCGCCGATCTCCCGGGCGAACCAGTCCCGCAGCTCCGGCAGCCCCTCGACGGGCGGCCGCCCCCAGGCGCCCGGCCGCCGCCCGGCCCGGGCCAGCGCGGCCGCCATGGCCCGCTCGGGCTGGAGGGAGGGGTGCAGGTAGCCGCCGTTGAGTTCGATCACCCCGGGCGGCGGCGCGGCCAGCGAGCTCAGCACCCCGGTGGCATCCACCGACCGCGGGACGACGTCCCCGGCCCCCTCCGCGCTCAGGGCGACCTCCTGCCAGGAGGTGTCCCCGGCCGCGGGGGCGTGCGTGCGCGGGCGGGCCCGGTAGACGCCGGCGCCGGGCCGGGTGACGACCAGGCCCTCGGCGGCGAGCTGTGCGAGGGCCCGGGAGACGGTGACGGGGCTGACCCGGTAGTGCTCCACCAGAGCCCGGCTCGACGGCAGCTTTCCACCTACCGAGTAGCGGTCGAGCTCGGACCGCAAAGACTCGGCGAGTTCCGCCACACTGCTACGCTCATACATGACAGCACACAATAGCGCTACTCTCCCGGCCTCGATAGCGGTCAAGGGCGTCGGCGGCCGGGGCACCCTCCTCGCCTCGCTGGGCGTGATCGCCTTCTCCCTGACCTTCCCGTCCACCGCGTGGGGGCTGGAGAGCTTCGGTCCGTGGTCGCTGGTCGCGCTGCGCAGTGTCCTCGCGGCCGCCCTCGCCGGTGCCTTCCTGCTGGGCCGGCGGGTCCCGCTGCCCGGCCGGGAGCACTGGGCGGGACTGGCCGTGGTCGCCGCCGGGGTCGTCGTCGGCTTCCCGCTGCTGACCACGCTCGCGCTGACGACCTCCACCACCTCGCACGCCGCCGTGGTGGTCGGGCTGCTCCCGCTGACCACGGCGGCACTGTCCGCGCTGCGCACCGGGGCGCGCCCCTCGCGCCGGTTCTGGGCCGCGGCCCTTGCCGGGGCCGCGGTGGTACTCGGCTTCACCGTGGCGCAGAGCGGCGGTTCGCTCTCGGCCGGGGACGCCTACCTGTTCGCGGCCCTGCTGGTGTGCGCCGCCGGGTACACCGAGGGCGGCCGCCTGGCCAAGGTCCTGCCCGGCTGGCAGGTCGTCGGCTGGGCGCTGGTGCTGTGCCTGCCGCTCAGCCTGGCCGGCTCCGCGCTCGGGCTCGCGTACGAACCGGTGCACCTCACCGCCCACGGGCTGGCCGGCCTCGTCTGGGCGGCGGCCGGCTCCACCTTCCTCGGGCTGTACGTCTGGTACCGCGGCATGGCGGAGATCGGCGCGCCGCGGGCCAGCCAGCTCCAGCTCGCCCAGCCGCTGCTGACGCTGGTCTGGTCCGTGGCGCTGCTCGGCGAGCGGCTGTCCCCCGCGGCGCCCGTGGCCGCCTGCGCGGTGCTCGTCTGCATCGCCGTGACACAACGGGTCAAATAGATGGGCGACGACCTAAACTGCTATCACCGGATCGGACCGCCACCGAGGAGGTCAGTTATGCGAGCGACCAAGGGCGACCAGCTGGTGCAGCACGGCAGGATCGTCGGACAGCACGACAAGGTGGGAGAGATCACGCAGGTGCTCGGGGACAACGGGACCCCTCCGTACCGGGTCCGTTTCCAGGACGGGCACGAGGCCCTCATGGCTCCCGGGCCCGACTGCACGGTCAGCCACCCCGAAGAGCCCCGGCACTGAGTGTCAGCGCGGGAGCGCCGCCGAGCCGTAGTGGTCGGCGACCACCCGGGCCATCGCTCCGTTGGGGTCCGCGGCCACCTGCTTCGCCGAGAAGAAGACGTGGCCGCGGACCTCGGCGTAGCCCCGGGTCAAGTGCAGGTGCCGGGACAGCTCCCCCGGATCGCGCCAGGCCGCGGTGGGGCTGTCCGCCTCGCACTTGTACAGCGCCTCGCCCACGTACAGGTCCACGCCCGTGCCGGCGACCGTCCGGGCCCACCAGGGGACGATGGCGGCGTAGTCGGCGGTCGGATGTCCGATCTGCCAGTACGCCTGCGGCACGATGTAGTCGATCCAGCCCTCCTTGACCCACTTGCGGGTGTCCGCGTACAGGTCGTCGTAGGTCCCGAGGCCCGCCTGCGTCGGCGAACCGAGCGGGTCGCGGGCGGAGTTGCGCCAGACCGCGAAGGGGCTGACGCCGAAGCGGGCCGCCGGGCGGATGGCGCGCAGCCGCGCGGACATCTCGCGGACCAGTGCGTCGGTGTTGTCGCGGCGCCAGTCGGCGCGGGATTCGAAGGCGCCGCCGTACTCCTCGTAGGCCGCGTCGTCGTCGAACTCCTCCCCCTCCACCGGGTAGGGGTAGAAGTAGTCGTCCCAGTGCACCCCGTCCACCGGGTAGCGGGAGACGGCGTCGAGCATCGCCTCCTGGACGAAGTGCCGCACCTGCGGCAGCCCGGGGTTGTAGTAGAGCTTGCCGCCGTACTCGACGGCCCAGTCCGGATTGCGCCGCACAGGGTGCTCGACGGCCAACAGATCCGGGTCGGTGTGGTTGGCGACGCGGTACGGGTTGAACCAGGCGTGCAGCTCCAGCCCGCGGGCGTGCGCTTCGGCGACGGCCGTGCCCAGCGGGTCCCAGCCGGGGTCCGCCCCCTGCTCGCCCGTGAGCCACTGCGACCACGGCTCCAGCGGCGAGGGCCACAGCGCGTCGGCGGCCGGGCGGACCTGGAGGACGACGACGTTGAGGCGGCGGCGCACGGCGATGTCCAGGAGCCGGATCAGCTCCGCCCGCTGCTCCCGCGCCGAAAGCCCGCTCCGCGAGGGCCAGTCCACATTCGACACGGAGGCGATCCACATCCCCCGGAACTGTACGGCGGGCCCCTCCCGGCCGGTCGCCCCCGCCCGCGCGCGGGTGGCCGCCCGCGCGGGCCCCGCCTGGCCCGCGGCGGCCGCGGCCAGCACTCCGGCTGCCCCGGCCAGCAGCCCCCGCCGTCCGATGTGCGCCATGTGACGACTCCGTTCCGTTGCGTGACAATGCTCTGCGTGCGCCCAGCATGCCCGCCCCGGCCCGCCACCGGGGTCAAGGTCGGGGGTAACGTCGGGGGGCGTGGCGGGCGCCGGAACGCAGTTACCACTGCCAGGGCCGGGGGACCCGCGATGAATGAGCAGCGAAAGGCACGAAGTGACGGACCTCTCTACCCTCCCGACCGACATCGCACGCGTCGGCGTAGTGGGCTGCGGCCAGATGGGCGCGGGCATCGCGGAGGTGTGCGCCCGCAGCGGTCTTGAGGTGAAGGTCGCCGAGACCACGGGCGAGGCCCTGGAGATCGGGCGCACCCGGCTGCACAACTCCCTGATGAAGGCCGCCGAACGCGGCAAGATCAGCGAGGAGGAGCGGGACGCCACCCTGGCCCGCCTCACCTTCACCACCGACCTCGGCGAGTTCGCCGACCGTGACCTGGTCATCGAGGCGGTCGTCGAGAACGAGCAGGTCAAGACGGAGATCTTCCAGGTCCTCGACCAGGTGGTCACCCGGCCGGACGCCATCTTGGCCTCCAACACCTCCTCGATCCCGCTGGTCAAGCTGGCCGTCGCGACCTCACGCCCCGACCAGGTCATCGGCATCCACTTCTTCAACCCCGCCCCGGTGCAGAAGCTCGTCGAGCTGATCCCGGCGCTGACGACCGGCGAGGAGACCGTCAAGCGGGCCGAGGCCCTGGTGCGGGACGTGCTGGGCAAGCACGCCGTCCGCGCCCAGGACCGTTCCGGCTTCGTCGTCAACGCCCTCCTCGTCCCCTACCTGCTCTCCGCGATCCGGATGTTCGAGTCCGGCATCGCGAGCCGCGAGGACATCGACAACGGCATGGAGCTGGGCTGCGCCCACCCGATGGGCCCGCTGAAGCTGTCCGACCTGATCGGCCTGGACACCATCGCCTCGATCGCCGACTCCATGTACGCCGAGTACAAGGAGCCGCTGTACGCCGCTCCCCCGCTGCTGCAGCGGATGGTCGACGCGGGCCGCCTGGGCCGCAAGACGGGCGCGGGTTTCTACCCGTACGGCTGAGAGCTCGCCGGGCGGCCGGACGAGCCTCGGCGGACATCGCCGACATCGTCCGCCCGCTTCGCGATCCCGGCGCCGGAGTGCATACGGCAGGGGGACCGGGAGCCTCCTCCCGCGGCGTGTCCGGGGCTACCCCTCGGGGCTGCGGGAACGTGCCGGGCGCTGGGCGCTGGGCCGGGCGCTGGGCCCTCACACTCGGCCCGGCGCCGCGCCCTCACGCCGGGCCGAGCCGCAGATGGTGCAGGAGGAGCAGCCCCGCCGCCATGTTGGCGGCCGGGACCTCGCCCCGCGCGATCATCGCGGGCACCAGTGCCAGCGGCACCCACTCCCGGCGCGAGGATTCGAAGTCGTCGTCGGGGTGGCCGATGTAGGTGGCCCCGTCCGCCCAGTAGAGGTGGTGGCGGGCGTCGGTCAGCCCGTTGGACGGCTCGACGGTCATCAGGTGGTGGAGCGGGCCCGGCCGCCAGCCGGACTCCTCCTCCATCTCCCGCGCGGCCGCCGCCTCGACCGACTCCCCGTCCTCGACCACGCCGGCGGGCAGCTCCCAGCCCCAGCTGCCGGTGATGAAGCGGTGCCGCCACAGCAGCAGCACCTCGTCGGCCGCGTTGACGGCCGTGGCGACGGCGACCGGCCGCAGCCGGATCACGAAGTGGTCCAGGTGCCGGCCGTCGGGGAGTTCCACATCGGCGAGGTTCACATCGAACCAGCGATTCTTGTACACGGTCTGCTCACTCAGGTTCATCCACTGCACGGTTGTGCCACCTTCCGTTCGGTTCGGTGGCAACATGGCAGCAGTTCGAGCCGTCACAGGGGAACGCGCAGCGCCCCGTCGATGAGCTGCGCGGTCTCCTCCGCGCTCGCGCAACCACTGGTCAGCAGCTGTTCGCGGACCGTCCGCAACCGGTCGCGCAGGCGCAGCGACTCCATCCCCTTGGCCCGCTCCGCCATCTCGGCCGCAGCCGCGACGGCGCGCTCCGCTTCCCCCTGGCGCAACTGGATCTCGCACAGCATCGCCAGCCGGTGCACCCGGCCGCGGTCGTGCGCGGGGGTGCCGACGGCCGCGGTCGCCTGCTCGTGCGCGGCGTCGAGGTCCCCCAGGCTGAGCAGCGCCTCGGCGACCTGGACGTTGACGAGCCCGGGCTGCACGTAGCCGGTCTCGTCCGGTTCGGCGCCCGGACTGATCCGCGCCGCCGCCGTCTCGGCCCGGCAGATGCAGGCCAACGCCGACCGGCTGTCGCCGAGTTGGGCGTATGCCTTGGCCTGCATCGCGTACAGGTCGGCGGCCAGGGCCGGCGTCGTGTGCCGGCCGGCGGCGCGCAGCGCGGCTTCGGCGAAGGCCACGGCCTGGCGGTACTCCCGCAGGTGCAGGGACTGGTTGACGATCAGCGCGATCACGTACGCCCCGAGTCCGCGGTCCCCGCTCGCCTTCGCCAGCCGCAGGGCCTGGTGGAAGTAGCGCTGGGCGAGCCCGTGGGCGTCCGAGTCGTACGCGCAGATGCCCGCCACCGCCACGAGGGACCCGGTGGCCCGGTGCAGCCGCCGGCCGAGGGCGTCCGGGTAGCTGCCGCGCAGCATGGGAGCCGTCTCGCTACCGAGGAAACGCACGATCCGGTCCCGGGTGGCCACCCCGCCGGCCCGGCGGTACATCAGCTCGTAGTGCGCCCGGGCGGCCCGCAGGATCTCGATGTGCTCGGGCCCGATCCGGTGCGGCCCCTCACGGGACACGTCGGCGTCCTCGGGCGGGTTCTCCCATTCCCAGACCGGGATGACGGCCGGGGTCCCGGTCACGGCCGCCGCGGCCAGCAGCCGGTGCCGGGCCTGCCCGTCGGAGCGCCACAGGGCGGCGGCCCGGTCCACGAAGCCGTTGAGCGGGGAGGCGTGCGGGGAGCTCTGTCCGTCCGGTACGCCGAGCCCGATGTCGTCGAGGCCGAGCGGCCTCGCGAGCCGGCCTCCGATGACCTCGCAGATCAGGTCGGGGACCTGGCCCCGGGGCCGCTGGCCCTTCAACCACCGGGCGACGGCGGTGTGTTCGTAGCGCAGGGCCAGTCCGCGGGCGCGGCCCGCCTGGTTCACGTGGGCGGCGAGTCCGGCGTGGGACATGCCCGCCTCGGCGAGGAGGGCGTCGAGCAGGACATTGGGCTGCATGGGCCGCTCCGGTGGCTCGTCGGATCCAGGCTAACGGGTGCGTGGTTCACACGGGGTGTGAACGGCGTACGCGCATAAATGCGAAACGCACCCTGCCGCCGGGGCCCCGTGGAGCGCTTCACTTAAGGGCCTCGTCAAGAGGCAGCCCGGGTCGTCGGCTCCCCCTCGAACAGTGCGACGACCCGTCACCGCGCCGCCCGTCCTGCTGTCTGCCCGACACTCCATGGCAGGCGGGCGGCGCGTCCCGGCTCCGCCGGCGCCCGGTTGGTCGCCGGGCCCCGGCGGGCCGGCCGGCCCGCCGCCCGCCGCCTGCCGCCCGTCGGTACGGCCGGTGCGGCGCGCCTGGGCCGAGTCCCGGCTGCGCGGCCCCCTGGTCGCGGCGGCCGCCCGGAACGCCGCGAGGGGCACGCCCGGTGCCCCGGACGTGCCCCTCGACGGGTCGTGCGCACGGACGCTACGCGCCCCGGAGCACCGCCCCGGTCCGCTCACCCGCGAGGGCCACCGCCGCGTCACGCGCGGCCGTCGACTCCTCGGCGGTCAGCGTGCGGTCGGCCGCGCGGAAGCGCAGCGCGTACGCCAGGGACTTCCTGCCCGCGCCGACCTGTTCGCCGGTGAACACGTCGAACAGCCGGAGCGATTCGAGGAGTTCGCCGGCGCCCTCGCGCAGGGCGGCCTCCACGGCCGATGCCGGGACCGACCCGTCCACGATCAGCGCCACGTCCTGGGTCGCCACCGGGAAGGAGGAGATCCGGGGCGCCTGGAGGGCCTGCCCGCCGGCCGCCGCGAGGCGGTCCAGGTCGAGCTCCATGGCGCTGGTGCGGGCCGGCAGGCCCATCGCCTTCACGACGCGCGGGTGCAGCTCACCGGCGTGTCCGATGACCTGCTCGGCCCCGTCGACGGTGACGACCAGCTCGGCGCAGCGGCCCGGGTGCCAGGGACCGTACCGGCCCTGGCGGACGACGAGTTCGGCGCCGGCCTCGGCGGCGAGCAGCCGGGCCGCCTGGACCGCGTCGGCCCAGTCGGCCGGACGGCCCTTGCCCCACCATCCGGCCTGCTCGCGCGCGCCGGCCAGCACGAGCGCGGCGTGCCGCGGCTGCGCGGGCAGAGCCGCATTCAGGGTCTCGATCTCCTCGTCCGTGGGACGGCGGTCGACGGGCAGCCGTACGGCCACCCCCGGCTGCCCGGAAGCCAGGAAGACCGAGCCGGTCTCGAAGAGGGCGAGGTCGTGGCTGCCCCGGCTGTCGTTGCGGCGCAGCGCGCCCAGCAGACCCGGCAGCAGCGTGGTGCGCAGCGCCGGCTCCTCATCGGAGATCGGGTTGACCAGCGTGACGACCCGGCGGGCGGCGTCATCGGCGGGAAGCTGGAGCTGGTCGAGGACCTGCTCGCCGATGAAGGGGTAGCTCAGCGCCTCCACGTAGCCCGCGCCGGCCAGCGCGCGGCCGACCCGGCGGTGCAGCTGCTGGCGTGCGGTGAGCCCGCGACCCGAGGGCACCTGCGGGAGGGTGGACGGGAGGTTCCCGTAGCCCTCCAGCCGGATGACCTCTTCGGCGAGGTCGTTGGGCTCGGCGAGGTCGGGCCGCCACGACGGGACGGTGACGACGAGCTCGTCCTGCCCGTAGACGTCGCAGCCGATCTCCTGGAGGCGGCGCACGACCGTCTCACGGCCGTACTCCATGCCCGCGACGCGGTCGGGGTGGTCCGCGCTCATCGCGACCGTGCGCGGCGCGCCCGGGGCGAGGAACTCGGTGACGCCCGCCTCGGCGGTCCCGCCGGCGAGGAGCACCAGCAGGTCGACGGTGCGCTGCGCGGCAGCGGCGGCGGCCTGCGGGTCGACGCCCCGCTCGAAGCGCTTGGACGCCTCGGAGGAGAGCTTCAGCCGGCGGGCGGTGCGCGAGATCGACACGGAGTCGAAGTGCGCGGCCTCGATGACGACGTCGGTGGTGCCGGTGACCTGGCCGGTCTCCGGGTCCGTGACGGAATCGGCGATCTCGGTGTCGGCGCCGCCCATGACACCGGCGAGACCGATCGGCCCGCCGTTGTCGGTGATCACCAGGTCCTCGGCGTCGAGGGTGCGCCGGACGCCGTCGAGGGTGGTGAACTTCTCGCCCTGCTCGGCGCGGCGGACGCCGATGGCGCCGTCGATGCGGGAGCGGTCGTAGGCGTGCAGCGGCTGGCCGAGTTCCAGCATCACGTAGTTGGTGACGTCGACGGCGAGCGAGATCGGGCGCATGCCCGCCTTCTGCAGGCGGCGGGTGAGCCAGATCGGCGAGCGCGCGTCCGGGTCGAGACCGGTCACGGTGCGGGCGGTGAACCGGTCGCAGCCGGCCGGGTCGTCGACCTTGACCGGGTAGCCGTACGAGTTGGGGCCGGGCACGTCGATCAGCGCCGGGTCGCGCAGCGGCAGGCCGTAGGCGGTCGCCACCTCGCGGGCGACACCGCGCATGGACATGCAGTAGCCGCGGTCCGGGGTGATGTCGATGTCGAGGACCTCGTCGACGAGCTGGAGCAGCTCGATCGCGTCGGTGCCGACTTCGTGCTCGGGCGGCAGCACGATGATGCCGTGCGTGCCGTCGTCGCCCATGCCCAGCTCCTCGCCGGAGCAGATCATGCCGTGGGAGGTCTTGCCGTACGTCTTGCGCGAGGCGATCGCGAAGTCGCCGGGCAGGACCGCGCCGGGCAGGACCACGACGACCTTGTCGCCGGCGGCGAAGTTCCGGGCGCCGCAGACGATCTCCTGCGGCTCGCCGGTGCCGTTGGCGGCGCCGACGTCGACCGTGCAGAAGCGGATCGGCTTGCGGAAGCCCTCGAGCTCCTCGATGGTCAGCACCCGGCCGACGACGAGGGGGCCCTTGAGCCCGCCGCCGAGCTGCTCGACGGTCTCGACCTCGAGGCCGGCGTCGACCAGCTTGGCGGCCACGTCACGGCCGGTTTCACCCGCGGGCAGGTCGACGTACTCCCGCAGCCAGGAAAGCGGGACGCGCATCAGATCTCACTCCCGAACGGCCGGGTGAAACGGACGTCACCCTCGACCATGTCTCGCATGTCTTCGACGTTGTGGCGGAACATCAGCATCCGCTCGATGCCGAACCCGAAGGCGAACCCGCTGTACTTCTCCGGGTCCACACCGCAGGCGACGAGCACCTTGGGGTTGACCATCCCGCAGCCGCCCAGCTCGATCCAGCCCTCGCTGGAGCAGGTACGGCACGGGCGGTCGGGGTTGCCCACCGAGGCGCCGCGGCACACGTAGCACTGCATGTCCATCTCGGCGGACGGCTCGGTGAAGGGGAAGAAGTGCGGGCGCAGGCGCGTGGTCGTGCCCTCGCCGAACAGCTCCTGGACCATGTGGTCCATGGTGCCCTTGAGGTCGGCCATGGTCAGGCCCTCGTCCACGGCGAGCAGCTCGACCTGGTGGAAGACCGGGGTGTGCGTCGCGTCGAGCTCGTCGGTGCGGTACACCCGGCCCGGGCAGACGATGTAGACGGGGGGCTTGCGCTCCAGCAGCGAGCGCGCCTGCACCGGGGAGGTGTGGGTGCGCAGCACGACACCGGACTCGTCGCCCTCGGTGCCTTCGGGGCCCTTGACGAAGAAGGTGTCCTGCATCTGGCGCGCCGGGTGGTCGGGCGTGAAGTTGAGGGCGTCGAAGTTGAACCACTCCGCCTCGACCTCGGGTCCCTCGGCGACCTCGTACCCCATGGCCGTGAAGATGTCCGCGATGCGGTCCATCAGCGTGGTCAGGGGGTGCCGGGCGCCGGCGGGGAAGCGGTCGTGGGGCAGCGTGACGTCCACCGCCTCCTCGACCAGCACCCGCTCGTCGCGCTCCGCCTCGAGCTCGACGGTGCGGGCCCCGAAGGCCTTGTTCACGGCGCCGCGGGCCTGGCCCACGCGCTTGCCCGCCTCGGCCTTGGCCTGGGGGGGCAGGGCTCCGATCTCGCGGTTGGCGAGCGCCAGGGGCGAGCGGTCGCCCATGTGCGCGGTCTTCGCCTCCCGCAGCGCGTCGAGGTCGCCGGCGGACGCGAAGGCGGCGAGCGCCTCGTCCCGCATGCGCTCGATCTCTTCCGGTTTCAGTGCCTCGACCTCGACAGGGTCGTACGACTTGTTCGGTGCCGACATCTCTTCCCGTACTTCCGATGGCTGGCTGGTGGATCCCCGCGCGGCGCGCTCGACCCGCACGCTCGTCACAAGGACACAAAGGTGCCAAAGGACGAGTCTAAAGGTCGCTGGGGGTGAAGGAGCCCGTGGGCCGCCTGGCGAGACGCTCCGCAGTGCTACTGCGTGAGGTAGGCCGGGGCGCTCACGGGCAGGATGAATCGGAACTGGGCGCCCCCGCCGGGCCCGCGGCCGACGGTGATGGTGCCGCCGTGGGCCTCGACGATGCCCTTGACGATGTAGAGGCCCAGGCCGGTGCCGCCGCGCTTGCTCCCCCGCCAGAAGCGGGTGAAGACGCGGCCCATCGATTCCTCGGGGATGCCGGGCCCTTCGTCGGTCACGGTGACGGCGGTTCCCTTCTCGTGCGGCGACACGTCGATGGTGACCGTTCCGTCACCGTGGCGCACCGCATTTTCCAGGAGGTTGCCGAGGATCTGGTCGATCTTGTCCGGATCGGCCCACAGGTCGGGGAGCGGGCGGCTGACCCGTACGAGGAACCGCTCGGGGGCCTGGCCGTTCGCCGTGAGGGCCTGGACGTGGCGGGCGACGGCCGTGGCGATGTCCACCGGTTGGCGGCGCACCTCCAGGCGGCCGGAGTCGATGCGGGAGATGTCGAGGAGTTCGGCGATCAGCCGGGTGACGCGGTTGGCGTCGGCGTCGACGGTCTCCAGCATCAGCCGCTTCTGGTCGTCGGTGAACCGCTCCCACTTGGCGAGCAGGGTCGCGGTGAAGCCCTTGACGGAGGTCAGCGGGGAGCGCAGCTCGTGGGCGACGGTGGCGATCAGCTCGGCGTGGCTGCGCTCGGTGCGGCGGCGGGCCTCGGTGCCGCGCAGGGTGACCACGAGGCGGCGCACCGGGCCGGTGGGGTGGGTGCGGACGTAGCGGGCGGAGACCAGTACCTCGCGCCCGCCGGGCAGCAGCAGGTTCCGCTCGGGCTGGCCGCGCCGGGTGGCCAGGCCCCCGTAGGGGTCGGTCAGGGCCCACCAGCGCCGGCCTTCGAGGTCCTCCAGGGGCAGCGCGTGTTCCAGGCGCGTGCCGAGGACCTGCGAGGGGTCGGTGGCCGCGAGGCGGCCGGCGGCCCGGTTGAAGCAGATGACGTGCCCGGTGTGGTCGGCGACGACGAGCCCGTCGGGCAGGTCGTCGGGGTCGACGCCGCCGACCGGGACGGCGGCGGCCCGCGGCCCGGCCGCGCCGGCGGCGGGCCCGGCCTGGGCCGGCGGGGCGGCCGACCTGACGGCACCCGGTGAGCTGTTCGTACCGACGGTCATGTCCCCGTACCCCACATCTCCGAGTAGCGCAGTGGGCCCCCCGGGCCGCCACATTACTAGCTGGGGGTCACGGAGCGGCACCCTCCGGGCGCCCGCTGTGCACGCGCGGAGGCGTAGAGGCACACGGCTGCGGCCGTGGCGAGGTTCAGGCTCTCCGCCTTGCCGTGGATCGGGACCCGTACGACGGCGTCCGCGAGGGCCCGCGTCTCCTGCGGCAGGCCCCAGGCCTCGTTGCCGAACACCCAGGCCGAGGGCCCGCCCATGGTGCCGGCGTCCAGCTCGGCGTCGAGGTCGTCCTCGCCCGCCCCGTCGGCGGCGAGGATCCTTACGCCCGCCGCGCGCAGTCCTTCGACGGCCTGCTCCACCGGGACGCCGACGGCCACGGGCAGGTGGAAGAGGGAGCCCACCGAGGCCCGTACGGACTTGGGGTTGTAGAGGTCCACGGAGGCGTCGGTCAGCACGACTGCGTCGGCTCCCGCCGCGTCGGCGCAGCGCAGCACCGTACCGGCGTTGCCGGGGTCCCGGACGTGGGCCAGGACGGCGACCAGCTTGGGGCGGGCCGCGAGGATGTCCTCGAAGGGCGAGTCCAGGAAGTGGCAGACGCCGACGAGACCCTGCGGGGTCACGGTCTGGGAGACCTCCGCGAGCACCTCGTCCGAGGCGTAGTGCACACGGGCGCCCGCGTCGAGCGCGGCGTCGACGATCTCCGTGTAGCGCTCGGCGGCCTCGACGGTGGCGAACAGCTCGATCAGCGTCGACGCGCCCGCTTCCCCCCGGTGCTCCACGGCCTCGCGGACCGCCTGCGGGCCCTCGGCGATGAACCGGCGCTCCTTGGTGCGGAAGTTGCGCCGCGCCAGCCGCCTGGCAGCGGCCACCCGCGGGGATCGGGGGGAGATCAGCTCGGCGGGGGTGCGCATGGTCTCAGGGTTCTCTCTCGGGGGTTTCCGGGGCACGCCTCCGGACGGCCGCCGGCGGGTGATCGCAGGCGGGTCGGAGCGCGCGGGGCGCGGGCCGGGGGCGGTCCGGCCCGGCGGGGCGCGGCGAACGCACACGGACCCGCAGGCGAATCGCCTGCGGGTCCGTGGGGCCGGCCGCGTGGAGCGGGACCGGCTAGCCCTTAGGCAGCGGCCTTGGGGGCGTTGACGTCGGCCGGGAGGGCCTTCTGCGCGACCTCGACCAGCGCGGCGAACGCGTTGGCGTCGTTGACGGCCAGCTCGGCGAGGATCTTGCGGTCCACCTCGACGTTGGCGGCCTTCAGACCCTGGATGAGGCGGTTGTAGGTCATGCCGTTCTGGCGGGCAGCGGCGTTGATGCGCTGGATCCACAGCTGACGGAAGTCGCCCTTGCGCTTCTTGCGGTCGTTGAAGTTGTAGACCAGCGAGTGGGTGACCTGCTCCTTGGCCTTGCGGTACAGGCGCGAACGCTGACCGCGGTAGCCGGAGGCCGCCTCGAGGATCGCCCGGCGCTTCTTGTGGGCGTTTACTGCCCGCTTGACGCGTGCCACTTTTTAACTCCTTGTAGCGGGGCCGTGGTTGTCTTCACACGGCCCGAATTCGATGGGGTCCCGGTCTTGACGTCCCGCTCCCGGGGAGGGAGCGGCGGACGTCACTTGCCGAGAAGCTTCTTGATCTTCTTGGCGTCGCCCGGGGCCATCTCGGCGGTGCCGGTGAGGCGGCGCGTCAGCGTGGACGGCTTGTGCTCGAGCAGGTGGCGCTTGCCGGCGCGCTCCCGGAGCACCTTGCCGGTGCCGGTGATCTTGAAGCGCTTCTTGGAACCGCTGTGCGTCTTGTTCTTCGGCATAGCGCCGTTATCTCCTCGTCGGTGGCGCCCCCACCGGTCCGTCAAGGACCGGCTCGCGGGAGCGTCATGTTGTGTCGGTGATCCGAGACGGGCTGCCCCGGAATCAGGCCTCGGTGTCCGGCTTCTCGGCCGGCGCCTCGTCGGCGGCGGCCTCGGGGGCCTCGACCTCGGCGGCAGCCTCGGTGGTGGTCGCCTCCGCCTCGACGGTCTCCTCGGAAGGAGCCTCGTCGTCGGTGACGGCGACACCCTGGCGCTCGGCCTTGCGAGCGGCCTGCGCCTCGCGGGCTTCGGCCATTGCCTCGGTCTTCTTCTTGTGCGGACCGAGAACCATGATCATGTTTCGGCCGTCCTGCTTCGGGTTCGACTCGATGAACCCGAGGTCTTCGACGTCCGCGGCGAGACGCTGGAGCAGTCGGAAGCCGAGTTCCGGCCGGGACTGCTCGCGACCACGGAACATGATCGTGATCTTGACCTTGTCGCCCTGCTTGAGGAACCGGACGACGTGACCCTTCTTGGTGTCATAGTCGTGCGGGTCGATCTTCGGCCGGAGCTTCATTTCCTTGATGACCGTGTGCGCCTGGTTCTTGCGCGCCTCACGGGCCTTCATGGCCGACTCGTACTTGAACTTGCCGTAGTCCATGAGCTTGCAGACCGGCGGGCGTGCGGACGCCGCGACCTCGACCAGGTCGAGGTCGTACTCCTGCGCGAGCTCAAGCGCCTTGGCAAGCGGCACGATGCCGACCTGCTCGCCGCTGGGACCGACGAGTCGTACCTCGGGAACGCGAATCCGGTCGTTGATGCGGGGCTCGGTGCTGATGGATCCTCCTCGGTAGCACCACACGGCTGCCTGGCAGACAGCCGCTGACGTGTATTTCCGTCAGACCGACCACAGCGGGGAGAATGAAAAAAGCCCCGCCGGGCACAGGCAGGGGCTCCAAAAGGACCGGAGCACCGCCGCGTGCGAACCGCGGGGCGCAGACTCGGGCAGCTTTCCATCGTCCGTACGGAACGATGGATACCGCCTGACCGGTGACCCGCCGCCCCGGAGGGTGGTCGGGTGGGAGATCGGAGCCTCCACTTGTGGGCCGGGGACACAGGTCTCCGGCCGGTCGTAGCCCAATATAGCATTCCGCGCCAGAACCGCTCACCCGGTGCCCGGGCCGGGGCCCGGCCCGCCGGTCGGGGGCCCGGCCCGCCCGGCTTATCGTGTGGGCATGACTGACGCGACACCCCCCGCCGACCACCCTGCCGACGCCGCACCCGACTACGACGCCATGACCCGCGACATCGCGGACGTCCCCGCGGTCGAGGTGATCACCACGGTGGCCGTGCACCTGCTGAGCGCCGCGGCGGTCAACCTGGGCCTGGACAAGCCGGACTCCGAACACAAGGACCTCGACGAGGCCCGCAAGCTGATCACGGCCCTGGCCGGCCTGGTCACCGCCAGCGCCACCGAGATCAGCTCCTTCCACGCGGCCCCGCTGCGCGACGGCCTCAAGTCGCTCCAGCTGGCCTTCCGCGAAGCCTCGATCGTCCCGGACGAGCCGGGCCAGGGGCCGGGCGAGAAGTTCACCGGTCCCGTCTTCGGCTGAGCCGCCGCCGCAGACGCCAGGGGTGGCACCGGCAGACCGTTCCGGGGCCACCCCTTCGTCATGCCGCGGGGGCGCCGTCCTCGTCGCGCGGTGCGCGTCATGCGTGCGCGGCCCCGTCGTGCGTGCGCGTGCCCGTCGTGCGTGCGCGTGCCCGTCGTCACATGCGACGCCGTCGTCGTGCGGCGGCCGCGCCGCGGACCCCTCAGCGCAGGAAGAGTGCCTCGCCGGGCGGGGCCGGGGCGTCCGGCGGCAGCAGCGCCAGGTCCAGCCCGCGCACCAGCCGGGCCCGCAGGGTTTCGTCCGCCGCCAGCGCCCGCGCGAGGCGCCGGGCGACCTCGGGGGCCGGGCCGTCCGCGGCCAGCACGATCGCGAGGGTGCCGTCGCAGTCCGCGCCGCCCGGAACCAGGTGGGCGCGGAGCACGGACCCCTCGGCCGACACGGCGGCCCGTACGGCCTCCCGCACGGCGGGGTCGGCGGCCGGCCCCGCGTCCGTGCGACCCTCGGCCAGCGCGAGCAGCGCGGAGCCGGTCAGCTGGTAGGTGACCGGTCCGGCCAGGTCGAGCACCACGGTGTCGGCCTTCTCGTGCGCGGCGGCCGCCAGTGCCTGGTGCAGCGGGACGGCCACCGGCCGGGCGGCCGGGTCCCAGAGCGCGAGCGAGGCGATCGAGGTGAAGGCCGGCAGTGCCCGCCGGTCGCCCGCCCGCAGGGTCGGGACGGCCATGTCGCTGGTCTTCTCGCGCGCCAGCCCCGTCGCCGGGTCGGTCTCCACTTCGCCGAGGACTGCGACGACCGGGACCAGCAGCCGGGCCTCCTTGAGGGCGGCCAGCACCTCCGGCTCTTTCGCCCGGTCCGCGGCCCAGGCGGCCAGGGCCGCGCTCAGCCGGGGATCGGCCGAGCCGTCGTCGTCGGAGAAGCCCGGGTCGGGAATGTTCTTGTTCGCCATGTTCGCCACAGTTACCCGACCCTACTGTGCCCGGTGCGGGTCCCGGCCCCGGGTGCCCCGCCGCGGCCGCCGGGCCAGTACGGCGGCCAGTACGAGCAGCACGGCGCCGGCGGCCGCGGCCTGCGGGGCCCCCAGCCGGGCGTCGCGCTCGGCCGGCCGGGCGGGCTCCGGGCCGGGCCCGAAGTAGGTCCGCTCCGCCGCGGCGGGCGCGGGGACGGGCCCCTCGGGCCGCACGGCCCCGGCCGCCTGGAGGGCGGCGACCGGGTCCACCGTCCCGTACCCGCGGGCGTCGTCGCGGCCGCCGGCCGGG
This sequence comes from Streptomyces sp. CB00455, assembly GCF_001905445.1. Classification (GTDB taxonomy): domain Bacteria; phylum Actinomycetota; class Actinomycetes; order Streptomycetales; family Streptomycetaceae; genus Streptomyces. The sequence continues at coordinate 247,431 of NZ_LIVQ01000009.1, forward strand.
CTGTCGGCGGCGGTGTCCTCCAGCAGCTTCTTGACCTGCGCCGGGGACAGGTCCGGGTGGGCGGCCCTGACGAGGGCGGCTGCGCCGGAGACGAACGCGGCGGCGGCGCTGGTCCCCCAGCCCTCGTAGTAGGAGCGGTCGGGGTCGGCGATGACGACGTCCACGCCGGGGGCGCTCACGGTGGCGTACCAGTTGCGCGTGGAGAAAGGGGCCTTGCGCCCGCGCCGGTCGACGGCGGTGACGGCGATCACCCCCGGGTAGGCGGCCGGGTAGGAGACGCGGTCGCCCGTCTCGCCGCCGTTGCCGGCGGAGGCGACGACCACCACGCCCTTGGCGAGGGCGTACTGGACGGCCTCGTCCTCCCCCGCCGCGTGGTGGGCGGAGTCGCTGTCGTCGCCGAGGGACAGGTTGATCACGTCGGCGCCGTGGTCGGCCGCCCAGCGGATGCCGTCGGCGAGGGCGCCGCCCTTGCCGTCACGGGCCTGGGCACGGCCCGGGTCGGCCTCCTCCAGGATCACCCGGACCGGCAGGATGCGGGCCCCCGGTGCGATGCCGAGGACGCCCTGGCCGCGGCCGGCGCCGTGGCCGTGCCCGGCGATGATGCCGGCCATGGCGGTGCCGTGGCGGGCCCATGCGCGGTCGCCGCGGCCGGCGCCCGTGCCGATGAGGTCGGTGCCGTCGAGGACCTGGCCGGCGAGGTCGGGGTGGGAGGCGTCCACCCCGGTGTCGAGGACGGCCACGGTAACGCCGTCGCCGCGGGTGGTGCCCCAGGCCTCCTCGGCGCGCAGGGCCGTGAGGCCCCACTGGCGGTCGCGGACGGTGTCGGCGGCAGCGGCGGGGGGCGCGGCGGCGGCCGCCACCAGGGCGGCGACGACGAGGGCGGCGCCCCTGCCGGCGGCGCGGCGGGGCGTCACCGCGCGGCCTTGGGGGCGGGGGTGGCGGGCGGGACCGCGAGCGACGAGAGGCCCTCGCCGATGCGGTCGGCCACCGCCTTGGCCTCGTGGCCGAGGCCTGCCCGGGCGACGGCTCCGGTGGCGTCATTCGTCATCGCGTCCTGCGCGGGGCGGGGCGCGTCCACGACGCGGCCGTCGGCGAAGGCGGAGACGGTGTAGACGACGACGGGGGCCCCGTCGAGCACGGAGGCGGTCCAGGCGGCGCGCTGGGCGTCGGCGAAGCCGTAGGCGGGCGGGGCGGGCAGGTGCCCGCGCAGGGCGGCCATCCCGGGAGCGCCGGCGGGTGTGAAGACCATGCCGACGGTGACGAGGGAGCTGCGGGTCGCGTCGGTGTAGGTGGCGCGCAGGACGCGGGTGCAGCCGGTGGCGGCCAGCGGGCCCTGCCAGTCGGCGGCCAGGGCGGCCGGGCAGTCGGCGTCGGGGGCGAGCGCGATGCGGGTCCAGGTCCGGTCGGAACCGCCGGGGCCGGCCGCGGGGGCGGCGAGGACCGGCGGGAAGAGGGAGTCGACGGGCGCGGACCGCCACAGCGAACCGGCCTCGCGGTAGGCGGCGTCGGCGGACAACGGCCGGTGCGCGGAGCGGTGTTCGAGCCAGGTGCCGGTGGCGGCCCCGCCGAGGAGGCCGGCTCCCAGGAGGGCGCACAGCGCGGCGGCGAGGACCCGTCCGGGCCGGCGGCGCGGCGGATCGGCCGGGTACGGGGGTGGCGCGGGCGGCGGCGGACCGGGAGCGCCCAGGACCGCGGTCCGCGGTGTCGACGTGGTCATCCGGCGGCTCCGCCCCCCGCTTCCGTACGGCTGCCTGCCCGTACTCTACGGGGTCCCCGGCGGGGCCGAGGGGGCTGCGGCGGGCGGCGCCGGCGGGCCCGGGGCCGTCCCCGCCGGGGGCGGCGCCGGGGGCCCGCGCCGGGGGCGGGGGGCGCGGGGCGCGGGGAGACGGTTGCGGGCCCTACCCATCGGTAGACGGGTCTGGCAAGCTCCCGCCATGGAATCCCACGGCATGGAATCCCCCGCCGCCGCCCGCGCCCGCTACGACCGGGCGACCGGACACCTGGACGCGCCGCTCGCCCTCGTGGACCTCGACGCCTTCGACGCCAACGCCGACGACCTCGTGCGCCGGGCCGCCGGCAAGCCCGTCCGGGTGGCCAGCAAGTCCGTCCGGTGCCGGGCGCTGCTCGAACGGGTCCTGGCCCGGCCCGGGTTCGCCGGGATCATGTCGTACACGCTCGCCGAGTCGCTGTGGCTGGCCCGGTCCGGGTTCCAGGACGTACTGCTGGCCTATCCGTCCGCCGATCGCGCCGGTTTCGCCGAGCTGGCCGGGGATCCCAAGCTGGCCGCCGCCGTCACCGTCATGGTCGACGACCCGGCGCAGCTGGAGCTGATCGACCGGTCGCGGGACGGCGGCACGCAGGAGGTCCGGGTCTGCCTGGAGCTGGACACCGCCCTGCACGTGTTCGGCGGACGGGTACGGGTCGGCGCCCGCCGGTCCCCGCTGCGCGAGCCGGAGCAACTGGCGGCGCTGGCCCGTACGGTCGGCGCCCGGCCGGGCTTCCGGGTGGTGGGGCTGATGGGGTACGAGGGCCACGTCGCGGGGGTCGGGGACGCGCTGGCGGGCCGGCCGCTGCGCTCGCGGGCCATCCGGCTCATGCAGGGCGCCGCCCGCAGGGAGCTCGCGGCCCGCCGCGCCGAGGCGGTGCGGGCCGTCCGCGCGGTCGTGCCGGATCTGGAGTTCGTCAACGGCGGCGGTACCGGCAGTGTCCAGCACACCGCCGCCGAGGACGCGGTGACGGAGATCGCCGCCGGTTCGGGCCTGTACGTGCCCCGGCTGTTCGACAACTACACCTCGTTCCGGGGCCGTCCGGCCGCCCTCTTCGCCCAGCCGGTGGTGCGGCGGCCGGGCGTGGGCGTGGTCACCGTGCTCGGCGGCGGCTATCCCGCCTCCGGCGCGGCCGGCGCCGACCGGCTGCCGGTCCCGTACCTGCCCCGGGGGCTGCGCTACGACCCCCAGGAGGGCGCGGGCGAGGTGCAGACCCCGCTGCTGGGCAGCCCGGCCGACGACCTGCTGATCGGCGACCGGGTCTGGTTCCGCCACGCGAAGGCGGGCGAACTGTGCGAGCGCTTCGACACCTTGCACCTGGTCGAGGGAGACCGGGTGACGGCCTCGGCCCCCACCTACCGGGGTGAGGGCCGTACCTTCCTCTGACGGTCGCACGACGGTGTCGGCCCGCTCCGGGACGACGCCGCCGTGGTCGCGCAGGGGTGCCCGTAGCGCGGCCGCCCGGGGGCCCGCCGGAGCCACGGGACTCACCGGGCCGCCGGGCCACCGGGCCGCCGGGCCACGGGGCCACCGGGCCACGGCCTACAGCGGAGTGACGTACGCGCCGGAGATGCCGCCGTCCACGAGGAAGTCGGTGGCGTTGATGAAGGAGGAGTCGTCGCTGGCGAGGAAGGCGACGGCGGCGGCGATCTCGGTGGGCTCGGCGAACCGGCCCAGCGGGATGTGCACGAGGCGCCGGGCGGCGCGCTCGGGGTCCTTGGCGAAGAGCTCCTGCAGCAGGGGGGTGTTGACCGGCCCCGGGCACAGGGCGTTGACGCGGATGCCCTCGCGGGCGAACTGCACGCCCAGTTCGCGGGACATGGCAAGGACGCCGCCCTTGGAGGCGGTGTAGGAGATCTGTGAGGTGGCCGCGCCCATGACGGCCACGAAGGAGGCGGTGTTGATGATCGAGCCGCGGCCCTGGCGCTGCATGTAGGGCAGGGCGGCCTTGCAGCACAGGTAGACGGAGGTGAGGTTGACGTCCTGGACGCGCTTCCAGGCCTCCAGGCCGGTGGTGAGGATCGAGTCGTCGTCCGGGGGCGAGATGCCGGCGTTGTTGAAGGCGATGTCGACCGAGCCGTAGGTGTCGAAGGCCGTCTTGAACAGGGCCTCGACCTCCTCGGGGCTGGTCACGTCGACCTTCACGAAGGTGCCGCCGACCGCTTCGGCGGCGGCCTTGCCCGCGGTCTCGTCGATGTCGCCGCAGACGACGTGGGCGCCCTCGGAGGCCAGTCGCCGGGCCGTGGCCAGGCCGATGCCGCTGCCGGCTCCGGTGATGACGGCGGTGCGGCCGACGAGGCGGCGGCAGACGATCTCTTGGTTGTTCTCGTTCGACATGCGGTTCAGGCCTCCGTGCTGATGAAGACGTTCTTGGTCTCGGTGAAAGCGGTGAGGGCGTCGGGCCCGAGTTCGCGGCCCAGTCCGGACTGCTTGTAGCCGCCGAAGGGGGTCCAGTAGCGCACGCTGCTGTGGGAGTTGACGGACAGGTTGCCGGCGGCGACGGCGCGCGAGACGCGCAGCGCGCGGCCGATGTCGCGGGTCCACAGGGAGCCGGACAGTCCGTACTCGGTCGCGTTGGCCAGGCGTACGGCGTCCTCCTCGTCCTCGAAGGGAAGGACGACGGCGACCGGGCCGAAGACCTCCTCGGTGGCGACGGGCGCCCCGGGGTCGGCGCCGGTGACGAGGGTCGGCGGGTACCAGAAGCCGGGTCCCTCGGGGGCGGTGCCGCGGATCGCGGTGAGGCCGTCGGTGACGAAGGACCGTACGCGCTCCAGTTGCGGCCGGGAGATCAGCGGCCCCATCTGGGTCTTCTCGTCGGACGGGTCGCCGACGACCACGCCCTCGATACCGGGCGCGATCAGCTCCAGGAACCGGTCGTAGGCGGAGCGCTGGACGAGGATGCGGGTACGGGCGCAGCAGTCCTGGCCGGTGTTGTCGAGGAAGGCCATCGGTGCGGCGGCCGCGGCCGCTTCGAGGTCGGCGTCGGCGAAGACGATGTTGGGGCTCTTGCCGCCCAGTTCGAGGGTGACGCGCTTCACCCGGTCGGCGCACTTGGCCATGATCTGCTTGCCGACGCGGGTGGAGCCGGTGAAGACGATCTTCGCGACGCCGGGGTGTTCGACGAGCGCGTCGCCCGCGACGGCCCCGTGGCCGGGGAGCACCTGGAAGAGGTGTTCGGGGATCCCGGCTTCCAGGGCGAGTTCGGCCAGCCGCAGCGCGGTCAGCGGGGTGGTTTCGGCGGGCTTGAGGATGACGGCGTTGCCCGCGGCGAGGGCGGGGGCCAGACCCCAGGCGGCGATCGGCATGGGGAAGTTCCAGGGGGCGATCACGCCGATGACGCCGAGGGGTTCGAGGAAGGTGACGTCGATGCCGCCGGCGACCGGGATCTGGCGCCCGGAGAGCCGTTCCACTCCTCCGGCGGCGAATTCGAGCAGGTCGCGGACGTTGCCGGCTTCCCAGCGGGCGTTGCCGACGGTGTGGCCGGCTTCGCGGACCTCCAGCGCGGCCAGTTCCTCGATGTGGCCGTCGACGACCGCGGCGAAGCGGCGCAGCAGCCGGGCCCGGTCGCCCGGGGCGGCCGCCGCCCAGCCGCGCTGTGCGGCGGCGGCCCGGGCGACGGCGGCGTCGACGTCGTCCCGTGTGGCGGCCGGGACGACGGCGACGGTTTCCTCGGTGGCCGGATTCAACACTTCCAGCACATCGGACACGTGGTGCCTCACAGACTTCTCGGTAGGGGTTACAGGCGTTCGAAGGAGCGGCGCAGCTCCCAGTCCGTTACGGCGGAGTCGTAGGCGTCCAGTTCCACGCGGGCCATGTTGCGGTAGTGGGCGACCACTTCGGGTCCGAAGGCGGCCTTGGCGATCTCGCTGTTCTCCCAGAGCTCGGCGGCTTCGCGCAGGGTGGTGGGGACGTGTGCGTACTGCGCGGTGTAGGCGTTGCCGGCGCAGGCCTCGGGGAGTTCCAGCCGGTTCTCGATGCCGTGGATCCCGGCCGCGACCAGGCCCGCGACGGCGAGGTAGGGGTTGACGTCACCGCCGGGGAGGCGGTTCTCGAAGCGCATGGAGCGGCCGTGGCCGACCACGCGCAGCGCGCAGGTGCGGTTGTCCACGCCCCAGGCGACGGCGGTGGGTGCGAAGGATCCCGGCCGGAAACGCTTGTACGAATTGATGTTGGGGGCGTAGAGAAGGGAGAAGTCGCGCAGCGCGGCCAGCTGGCCGGCCAGGAAGTGGCGCATCACGGGGGACATGCCGCCGTGGTCGTCGGGCCCGTGCCCGTTCCCGTGTCCGTGCCCGTTCCCGTGTCCGTTCCCGTCCGCGGCCGGGTCCGCGGCCATCGCGTTGCGTCCGTCGGCGTCGCCCAGCGAGAGGTGGATGTGACAGGAGTTGCCCTCTCGCTCGTCGTACTTGGCCATGAAGGTGAGCGAGACGCCTTCCTGGGCGGCGATCTCCTTGGCTCCGGTCTTGTACACGGCGTGCTGGTCGCAGGTGGTCAGCGCCTCGTCGTAGCGGAAGGCGATCTCGTGCTGGCCGAGGTTGCACTCCCCCTTCGCCGATTCGACGGTCAGGCCGGCGGCCTGCATTTCGTTGCGGATGCGGCGCAGCAGGGGCTCGATGCGTCCGGTTCCGAGGACGGAGTAGTCGATGTTGTACTGGTTGGCGGGCGTCAGGCCGCGGTAGTTGGCGTTCCAGGCCTGTTCGTAGGTGTCCTGGAAGACCATGAACTCCAGCTCGGTGCCGACCATCGCGGTGTAGCCGTGCTCGGCGAGGCGCTCGAGCTGGCGGCGCAGGATCTGCCGGGGCGCTGCGACGACGGGCGAGCCGTCGTTCCAGGCGAGGTCGGCGAGGAGGAAGGCGCTGCCGGGGTTCCAGGGGATGCGGCGCAGGGTGGCGAGGTCGGGGTGCATGGCGAAGTCGCCGTAGCCCCGGTCCCAGGAGGACATCTCGTACCCGTCGACGGTGTTCATGTCCGTGTCGACGGCGAGGAGGTAGTTGCACCCCTCGGTGCCGTGCGCGAGGACCTCGTCGAGGAAGAACTGTGCGGCGAACCGCTTGCCCTGGAGCCGCCCCTGCATGTCGGGGAAGGCCAGGACGACTGTGTCGATCTCGCCGCTTGCGACCAGGGAGCGCAGCTCCTCGGGCGCGAGCGGGGGCTTGCGGTCAACCACGGGAATCTCTCCTTCGGTGAGCCGAGGGGGCCTAAGGTATTGAACAGAACCATTGCTTGGGAAGGGGAGGGGCCGAGCCGAGATGACCGACACGGCGAGCGGGGGCGGCGCCATCGCGAGGCTGAATCCCGTGCTGCGGCAGGTACGGGCGGGCAACGGTTTCGAGGAGGCGCTGGAGCAGATCCTCCAGGTGGTCCGGCTGGGCCTGGTCCCGGGCGGCGAACGCCTCCCGCCCGAGCGCGAGCTGGCGGAGCGGATGGGGATCAGCCGGGTCACGCTGCGCGAGGTGCTGAAGGTGCTCCAGGACCAGGGGCTGGTGGAGGCGCGGCGCGGGCGGTACGGCGGAACGTTTGTGCTGCCCCGCCCCGACACCCCGGCGGGCGGGACCGAGGAGGAACTGCGCCGGCGCGTCGCGGGCGTCGACATCGAGGACGCCCTGCGCTTCCGCGAAGTCCTGGAGGTCGGGGCGGCCGGGCTCTGCGCCTCCCAGGGGCTGGCCGAGGCGGACGCCGAGCGGCTGCTCGCCGCGCTGGCCGCGACCCACGACGCCCCGCTCGCCGACTACCGGCGCCGGGACACCCTCTTCCACCTGACCCTGTGCGAACTGGCCGGGTCCGCCAGCCTGACGGCCCAGTACGCGGCCGTCCGGGCCACGGTGAACGACCTGCTGGACTGCATCCCGCTGCTGGTGCGCAACCTGGAGCACTCGCAGCAGCAGCACACCTCGCTGGTGGAGTCGGTGCTGGAGCGGGACGCCGCCGGGGCCCGCGAGACGATGCGCGAGCACTGCTGCGGCACCGCGGCGCTCCTGCGGGGCTTCCTCGCCTGAACCGCGGAAAGGTCTTCGTCGCGCCGGATCCGCGCAGAGGTCTTGCGCTCTCCACCCCGTTACGGCAAAGGTACGCTCCACAACCATTGCCCCGAGGCAGGAGCGCACGGATGGCCGACGACATCGAGGCACGACCGGAAGCCGTAACCGCACCCGATCCGTCCCCCGGCGGTGGCGACCGCGACGACTACCTGGAGCGCCGCACCCTGCGCCGAGGCAGCGCCGGCTGGCTGCTGCTGACGGGTCTCGGCGTCGCGTACGTCGTCTCCGGTGACTTCTCGGGCTGGAACGTCGGCCTCGCCAAGGGCGGTTTCGGCGGTCTCGCCATCGCCACCGTCCTGATGGGCGCCATGTACGCCTGCCTGGTCTTCTCACTGGCGGAGCTGTCCACCATCCTGCCGACGGCGGGCGGCGGCTACGGCTTCGCCCGGCGGGCGCTGGGCCCGTGGGGCGGCTTCCTCACCGGTACCGCCATCCTCATCGAGTACATCCTCGCCCCGGCCGCGATCGTCATCTTCATCGGCGACTACGTGGAGTCCCTGGGCCTGTTCGGCCTCACCTCCGGCTGGCCCGTCTACCTGGGCTGCTTCGTCGTCTTCATCGGGGTCCACCTGTGGGGCGTGGGCGAGGCGCTGCGCTTCAGCCTGGTCGTGACCGCCATCGCCGTCGCCGCGCTGCTCGTCTTCGCCGCGGGCGCCTTCACCGGGTTCGACGCCGGCGCCCTGGACGACATCCCGGTCGACCACGGCGCGCTCGGGGCGAACTCCTGGCTGCCGCTGGGCGTCCTGGGCATCTGGGCCGCCTTCCCCTTCGGCATGTGGTTCTTCCTGGGCGTGGAGGGCGTGCCGCTCGCCGCCGAGGAGGCCAAGGACCCGGTCCGCTCCATGCCGCGGGCCCTCGCCATCTCCATGGGCGTCCTCGCGCTGCTGGCACTGATCACCTTCTTCGCCGCGACCGGATCCCAGGGCGCGGACGCCGTCAAGGAGGCGGGCAACCCGCTGGTCGTCGCGCTGGAGGGGGACGGCGGCCCGACCGCGCTGAGCCGCTTCGTCAACTACGCGGGCCTGGCCGGGCTCGTGGCCTCCTTCTTCTCGCTCATCTACGCGGGCTCGCGCCAGCTCTTCGCCCTGTCCCGGGCCGGCTACCTCCCGCGCTTCCTCTCGCTCACCTCCAGCCGCAAGGCCCCGTACCTGGGTCTGGTCATCCCCGGCGCCCTCGGCTTCGCGCTCGCCGCGGCCACCGGCAACGGCGCACGGATGCTGAACATCGCGGTCTTCGGCGCGACCATCTCCTACGCCCTGATGGCGCTTTCGCACATCGTGCTGCGGCGCCGGGAACCCGCTCTGGAACGCCCGTACCGCACCCCCGGCGGGATCCTGACCTCCTCGGTGGCCTTCGTCCTCGCCCTCTCGGCCCTGGTCGCCACCTTCCTGGTGGACAAGGACGCCGCCTTCATCGCCCTGGCCGTGTACGCGGTCGCCCTCGCCTACTTCGCGTTCTACAGTCGCCACCGCCTCGTGGCCACGGCCCCCGAGGAGGAGTTCGCGGCTCTGGCGCAAGCCGAGGCGGAACTGGCCCGCGACTGAAATCCTGTCACCGGCGAATCCGCCGCCCCCCCTGCCCCCTGGAGGTACGGACCGTGCCACGGCCGCTCATCGGCATCACCACCTACGTGGAGGATTCCACCCGTTACGGCGTGTGGGACGTCCCGACCTCCCTCGTGCCGACCGGGTACTACGAACTCGTCCAGGCGGCGGGCGGGGCGGCCGTACTGCTCCCACCGGACGACCCGGCAGCGGCGGCCGAGGTGCTGAGCCGGGTGGACGGCCTGGTCGTGGCGGGCGGCCCCGATGTGGACCCGGTCCACTACGGCGCGGCCCGCGACTCCCGTACCGGTGCGCCCGCGACGGTCCGCGACCGCTGGGAGCTGGCCCTGCTCGCCGCGGCGCTGGAGGCGGACGTGCCGGTGCTGGGCATCTGCCGGGGCATGCAGGCGCTGAACGTGGCTCTGGGCGGCACGCTGATCCAGCACCTCGACGGCCATTTCGACGTCCCGGGCGCCATGTCCTGGCACCCGGTCCGCCCGGTCCCGGACACCCGGTACGCCGCGCTGGTCCCGGAGGAGACGCAGGTGCCGACCTACCACCACCAGGCCGTCGACCGCCTGGGCCGCGGCCTGGTGGCGTCCGCCCACGCGGCCGACGGCACGGTGGAGGCCATCGAACTCCCCGACCCGGCGCGCTGGGTCCTGGGCGTCCAATGGCACCCGGAACGCGCCACGGACACCCGCGTGATGACCTCCCTGATCGCAGCCGCCGACGCCCGCACGGCAGCCCCGGCGCTCTGAGGCACCAACAGGCAAGATCAGCCCCGCCAGGGACACCATCAGGCAAGATCAGCCCCGCCGGCGTTTGAGGCGCGGGGTCCGGGGCGGAGCCCCGGCAACGGCGCCGCACCATGCCACGCCCCCTCCGGCGGCGGCCGGCGCTACACGACCCCCCGCGTCAGCGACAGCAGGTCCCGCGCCGGCCCCGCCGGCCGCGCCCCCACCGGCCACACGGCGCGCAACGCGCGCCCCAGCACCGCCCCCTCCACCGGCACCTCCACCAGCCGGCGCGCCGCCAGCTCGTCCCCCACCGCCAGCTCCGACAGCACGCACGGCCCGGCGCCGCTGAGCGCGGCCGCCTTCACCGCCGTGGTCGACGCCAGTTCCAGCAGCGGCGCCGCCAGTCCCCCGCACCCGGCCAGCGCCGCGTCCAGCACCTGCCGGGTCCCCGACCCCCGTTCCCGCAGTATCAGCGGGGCCGCCGCCAGCTCCGCCACCCCGACGCCCCGGGAGCGCCGCGCCCACGCGTGGCCCGGCGCCACCGCCACCACCAGCCGGTCCTGCGCGATCACCGCCGAGTCGAGCCCTTCCGGCACCGTGAGCCCCTCCACGAAGCCGAGGTCCGACTCGTGCGCGAGGACCCGCTGCGCGACCACCGCTGAGTTCCCGGCGTGCAGCGACACCGCCGTGTCCGGCCGCTGTCCGCGCAGCGCGATCAGCCAGCCCGGCAGCAGGTACTCCGCGATGGTCATGCTGGCGGCCACCCGCAGCCGCGAATCCCGCCGGCCCCGCAGCGCCTGCGCCCCCGCGTCGAGCGCCTCGGCCGCCTCCACCACGCGCCGCGCCCAGTCCGTGACCAGCGCGCCCTCCGCCGTCAGCGTCGAGCCCCGCGGCGAGCGGTCCACCAGGGCCACCCCGAGCCGTACCTCCATCGCCCGGATCCTGCTGCTCGCCGCGGGCTGGGTTATCCCCAGCCGCCGGGCCGCGCCACTGAGGCTGCCGACCCGCGCCACCTCCAGCAGCAACTCCAGCGCGCCCAGGTCCGGCACGCGGTGCGCCAGCGGAACCCGCTCCTCATCACCCATAACGTCAGTTTATGACCTGATAGAAAGATGACCTCTGCCGGGCGGACCGTCCCGCCACGAGGCTCGTCCCATGGCCACCACCCTCGTGCGACCCCGCACCCCGCGCTCCACCCCCGAGACCGCCCCCCGGGCCCACGAAGCCCTGCGGCAGCTCGGCCCCAACTGGTACGCCACCGTCATGGGCACGGCCATCGTCGCCGTCGCCGGCGCGGCCCTCCCCTATCAGCTCCCCGGCCGGCGCGCGGCCTGCCAGATCGTCTGGGCCCTGTCGGCCGCCGCCCTCGCCGTGCTGCTCACCGCCCGCGCCGGCCACTGGATCCGCCACCGCGACCAGGCCCGCGCCCATCTCCTCGACCCCGCCGTCGCCCCTTTCTACGGCTGTCTCCCGATGGCGCTGCTGGCCGTCGGCGGGGGCACCCTCGTCGTCGGCAAGGACCTCGTCGGGACCGGCGCCGCCGTCGCCGCAGACGCCGTGCTGTTCACCGCCGGCACCGTGATCGGCCTGGTGATGGCGGTGGCGGTCCCGTACCTGATGGTGGTCCGGCACGGGGTCGAGGCCCGGCAGGCCACCCCCGTCTGGCTGCTGCCCCTGGTCGCCCCGATGGTCTCCGCCGCGCAGGGCCCGCTGCTGATCCCCCACCTGCCGGCCGGCCAGCCCCGCGAGGGACTGCTGCTCGCCTGCTACGCCATGTTCGGCATCAGTCTCCTGGCCACCCTGCTGATGCTCCCCCTGGTCTTCGGCCGGCTGCTGGTGGGCGGCCCGCTCCCCCTCTCCCTGACGCCGACGCTCTTCCTGGTCCTCGGCCCGCTCGGTCAGTCCACCACCGCCGTCAACCAGCTCGCCGACGTGGCGCCCCGGTCCATCGGCGCCCCCTACGCCGAAGCGCTGGGCGCCTTCGCGGTCGTCTACGGGGTCCCCGCGATGGGGTTCGCCCTGCTCTGGCTGGTGCTCGCCGCGGCCATGCTGATCCGGGCGGCCCGGGGCGGCATGGGCTTCGCGATGACCTGGTGGGCGCTGACCTTCCCCGTCGGCACCTGCGTCACCGGCGCCGCCGGCCTGGCCCGCCACACCGGTCTGGCCGCCTTCGCGTGGCTCGCCGCGGCCCTCTTCCTCGGCCTGCTCACCGCCTGGCTGGTCGCGGCGGCCCACACCCTGCGCGGTCTGTGCACCGGCCGCCTCCTCGGCGCCTGACCGTCCCACCGGGACGGAACCGCCGCCCGGGCGAAGGCTCAGCCCGCCGCGCGCAGGGCCCGGCCCAGGAGCGCCGGAGCCTCGGCCAGCGAAGGCCCGTACCAGGTCAGGTGCCGGCCGCTGACCAGCGCTGCCGGCAGGCCCGGAAACGCCTCCGGGCCGTCCTCGGCCGTGAAGCGGTACGGCTCGTCGGGGAGCACCACCAGATCGCAGCCGGCGGCGGCGAGCTCCTCGACCGGCACCCGCGGATACCGCTCGGCGTGCCCGGCGTAGACGTTGCGCACCCCCAGCCGCGCCAGCAGGTCACCGGCGAAGGTGTCGCGGCCCAGCACCATCCACGGCCGCCGCCACACCGGTACGACGGCACGCCGTACGCCGGCCGGCTCCACCCGGGCCCACGCGGCCTCGGCATCCGCCAGCCACTTCGGCCTCGTCAGCCCCAGCGCCCCCACCAGTACCCGCTCCAGCTCGCGCAGCGCCTGCGGCAGGTCCCGGATCTCGGTGACCAGCACCTCGATCCCGGCCTCCCCCAGCGCCGCCAGGTCCGCGGCCCGGTTCTCCTCCTCGTTGGCGATCACCAGATCGGGGCGCAGCCCGGTGATCCTGCGCACGTCGGGGTTCTTCGTCCCGCCGATCCGGACCGCGTCGCCCAGGTCCGCGGGGTGCGTGCACCAGTCGGTGACGCCCGCCAGCACACCGGGCGCGCTCACCGCGACCGCCTCGGTCAGCGACGGCACCAGCGAGACGACGCGCACGTCCTTCCCGTCCCCTCAGGTGCCCGGGGAAGGCGGCTCGGAGGTCGCGTGGATGTGCTCGCCCACCGCGACCACCAGGAACCGGGTGTCCTCGGTGACGGCCCGCCACCGGTGGCGCACACCGCCCGACAGGAACAGGGCGTCGCCGGTCTCCAGCCGGTAGGCGCGCCCCTCGGCCTCCACCTGGCAGGCGCCGGAGACCACGTACATCAGCTCGTCGTTGCGGTGCTGGTACTCACCGCCGGCGTCCTGGTCCCCGGTGAACTCCAGCGCGTGCAGCTGGTGGTGGCCGCGGACCAGGGGGCGTACGCCCGGCACCGGCGTGAGCGCGGAATCGTCCCCGGCCCGCACGAGGTCCACCGTGCGCGCGGTGTCGGAGGCGGCCAGCAGCTCGACGGCCGTGGTCTCCAGCGCGTCCGCGACGCGCTCCAGGGAACGCATGCTGGGCCGGGCCCGCTCGTTCTCTATCTGGCTCAGGAAGGGGACCGAGAGGCCGCTGCGCGCCGACACGGCGGCAAGGGTCAGGTGGAGCGCGCGGCGCCGCTTGCGCACGGCGACGCCCACCCGGAGCGGCTCTTTGCCGTCCTTGTCCTTGTCCTTGCCCTTGTCGTCCCTGTCGTCCTTGGCGTCCGGGCCGTCCTTGCCGTCCCTGTCGTCCATTTCGGGGCTGCCCTCCCCATGTCCGTCGCGCATCGGTGTGCTGTAAGCACCTTACGCAGCAACCGCCCCCGGTTTCGCGTGCACGGCTCTTCCCGTACCGCTCCCGTACCGGTCCGCTCACCGTCCGTGGCCCCCGGGCGGGCGGGAGAACCGGCCGTCACGGTGGCCGGGAGCCGCCGCCGCCGTTGCGGCATCATCGTCTGCGTGACGACACGACGCCTGATGCTCCTGGACACCGCTTCCCTCTACTACCGGGCCTACTTCGGTGTGCCGGACTCCGTGAAGGCCCCCGACGGCACCCCGGTCAACGCCGTGCGCGGACTGCTCGACTTCATCGGCCGGCTGGTCCAGGACCACCGGCCGGACGATCTGGTGGCCTGCATGGACGCCGACTGGCGGCCGCAGTGGCGGGTGGAGCTGATCCCCTCCTACAAGGCGCACCGGGTGGCGCAGGAGACGGAGAGCGGCCCGGACGTGGAGGAGACCCCCGACACGCTCGCCCCGCAGGTGCCGATCATCGAGACCGCCCTGGACGCCTTCGGCATCGCCCGTGTGGGCGTGGCCGGTTACGAGGCGGACGACGTGATCGGCACGCTCACCGCCCGCGCGAGCGGCCCGGTGGACATCGTCACGGGCGACCGGGACCTCTACCAGCTGGTGGACGACGCCAAGCGGCGCCGGGTGCTGTACCCCCTCAAGGGGGTGGGCAGCCTCCAGGTGACGGACGAGGCGTGGCTGCGCGAGAAGTACGGCGTGGACGGCCCCGGCTACGCGGACCTGGCGCTGCTGCGCGGGGACCCGAGCGACGGCCTGCCCGGGGTCCCGGGAATCGGCGAGAAGACCGCGGCCAAGCTCCTGGACGCCTACGGCTCGCTGGCCGGGATCATCGCGGCGATCGACGACCCCGCCTCGAAGCTGACCCCCGCGCAGCGCAGGCGCCTGGACGAATCCCGGCCGTATCTGGCGGTGGCTCCCAAGGTGGTCCAGGTGGCCGCGGACGTCCCGCTGCCGGCCTTCGACCCGGCGCTTCCGGCGGTCCCGGCCCAGCCCGATCTGGTCGAGGCCCTTGCCCGCCGGTGGGGCCTGGGAGGCGCCGTGTCGCGCCTGAGCGGCGCGCTGCGCCACTGAGATGCTAACTTAGGTCATCCTAAGTTTCAGGGGAGTCAGGGGAGACACCGTGGCAGAAGGACGCGCCCGCACCGTCGGCACCGCCGTCGTCGTACGCACCGAGCGGCTGACGCCGCACATGGTGCGCATCGTGCTGGGGGGTGACGGCCTGGCCGGATTCGACGCGGGCGAGTTCACCGACCACTACATCAAGATCCTCTTCCCGCCGCAGGGCGTGGCCTACCCCGAGCCGTGGGACCTGCACCGGATCCGGACCGACTTCCCTCGCGCCCAGTGGCCGCGGCAGCGCGCGTACACCGTGCGGAGCTGGGACGCGGAGCACCGGGAGCTGGCCCTCGACTTCGTCGTGCACGGCGACGAGGGCCTCGCCGGCCCGTGGGCGGCGCGGGTCCAGCCGGGCGAGACCGTACGCTTCCTCGGCCCGGGCGGCGCCTACGCCCCGGAGCCGACGGCCGGCTGGCACCTGCTGGTCGGCGACGAGAGCGCGCTGCCGGCGATCGCGGCGGCCATGGAGCGGATGCCGGCGGGCGCGCGGGTCCACGCCTTCGTGGAGGTGGAGGGCCCGGAGGCCGAGCAGAAGGTCTCGACGCCGGACGGGACCGCCCCGGTCTGGATCCACCGCGGCGACCGCCCGATCGGCGAGGCGCTGGTGGAGGCGGTGACGTCGCTGGAGTTCCCGTCCGCGGACGTGCACGCCTTCGTCCACGGCGAGGCGGGTTTCGTCAAGGACCTGCGCCGCCACCTCCGCATGGAGCGGGGCATCCCGCGCGAACGCCTGTCGATCTCGGGCTACTGGCGCCTGGGCGAGACGGACGAAGGCTGGCGTGCGATCAAGCGGGACTGGAACGCCGCGGTGGAAGCCGAACAGGACCACGCCACAGCAGCCTGACCCCCGTTCCCGGCTCCGCACACGATCGAACCGCAGGCCCCGGGAACAAAAACCCACCCCCGCCCACGCCGCAGCCACACCCAGGCCCGCCCGCCTCAACAGCCACACCCGGCCACGCCCGCCTCCGCAGCCAAACCCAGCCCCGCCGGCGTTTGAGGCGCGGGGCCCGGGGCAGCGCCCCGGCAACGCCGCCGCACCACGGCCCACCAGCCCCGCCCAGTCGCAGCCACACCCCGCCCCGCCCGCCTCCACAGCCACACCCAGCCCCGCCGACGCCGCAGCCAAACCCAGCCCCGCCGGCGTTTGAGGCGCGGGGCCCGGGGCAGCGCCCCGGCAACGCCGCCGCACCCCACCACGGCCCGCCCCGCCGCCTCCACAGCCAAACCCAGCGGCGGCGGCACCGCACCGCACCCCCACCGCCCCGCCACCCCGCGCGCCCTCACCCGTCCGGCGGGACAATGGCCTCATGCGTACGCCCAGCCTCCGCACCCTCGCGGCATCGGCGGCCGCCACCGCCCTGCTGGCCACCACAGCGGCAGCGGGGACGGCATCGGCGGCCCCCAGCCCCCCGCCCGCGCCGAAACCCCGGCTCACGGACGCCCAGGTCGACAAGGCGACGGCCCGCCTCGACGGGACCGTCCAGGACATGATGCGCCGCACCGGCGTCCCCGGCGTCTCCGTGGTGGTCGTCCACAACGACAAGGTCGTCCACCTCAAGGGCTTCGGCGTGCGCCGCACCGGCGAGAGCGCCACCGTCGATCCCGACACGGTCTTCCAGATCGCCTCCCTCTCCAAGCCTGTCTCCTCCACCGTCGTGGCCGGCACCCTGACCGACCCCGACCAGTGGGACCGCCACACGTCCCTCCCCGGCTTCTCCCTCAAGGACCCCTGGGTCACCGACCACGTCTCGACCGCCGACCTGTTCTCCCACCGCAGCGGCCTGCCCGACCACGCCGGCGACCTCCTCGAAGACCTCGGATACGACCAGTCGTACATCCTCGACCACCTGCGTCTCGAACCCCTCGCCCCCTTCCGCGCGACCTACGCCTACACCAACTTCGGCTTCACGGCCGCCGCCGAGGCCGTCGCCCGCGCCAAGGGCACCAGCTGGCAGAAGCTCAGCGCCGACACCCTGTTCAAGCCCGCCGGCATGGCCCACACGAGCACCGAGTTCTCGGCCTTCGCCGACGCCCCCGACCACGCCGCCACCCACGTCAGGAACCCGGACGGCACCTGGAGCCCCCGCTACGTCCGCGACCCCGACGCCCAGGCCCCGGCCGGCGGGGTCAGCTCCACCGCCCGCGACATGTCCCGCTGGCTGCGCCTGCAGCTCGCCGGCGGCACCCTCGACGGGAAGCGGATCGTCCCGGCCGACACCCTCGCCCGCACGCATCTGCCCGCCATCGTGTCGCAGCCGCCCTCCGGGCCCGCCGGCCGTACCGGCTTCTACGGCCTCGGCTGGAACGTCTCCTACGACGACGCCGGCCGACTGCGCCTGAGCCACTCCGGAGCCTTCGAGCTGGGCGCGAACGCCAACGTCACCATGCTCCCGCTGGAGCGCCTCGGCATCGTCGTCCTCACCAACGGCGCCCCCGTCGGCCTCGCCGACGCCGTCGCGCTGGACTTCTTCGACGTCGCCGAGCGCGGCAAGGCCACCGCCGACTGGCTGGGCCTGGCCGGCGCGCTGTACGCGCAGATGGACCAGGCGGGCCGCTCCGCCACCGACTACGCCCACCCGCCCGCCTCCGCCAGGCCCGCCCAGAACAGCGCCGCGTACACGGGGGCCTACGACAACCCGTACTACGGCAAGCTCACGGTGAGCGCCGACGACAAGGGCGCGCTCACCCTCGCCCTCGGCCCGAAGCCCCTGCGCTTCCCGCTCGCCCACTACGACGGCGACACCTTCAGCTTCGAGACGACGGGCGAGAACGCGGTCGGCCGCACCGGGGTGACCTTCACCGACGGCACGGTCCGGATCGAGTACCTGGACCACAACCACCTGGGCACCTTCACCCGTCAGTAGCCGCATAGCCTGTCCCACGATGAGACGCAGAGCCCAGGCACCTCCTTCGCCCCTCCCCCAGCGCTCCGGAATCGACCCGGTCCGCTTGCGCCTGCCCCCGGATCCGCGGGGCGCCTGGCCCGACCTCGGCAGCTACCTCGACGCCCACTACGCCGGCGGCCCGGGCGCGGAGGCCATCGGCGCCCTGCTGCGGGCCGGCCGGGTGCTGGGCCCCGGCGGCCGTGTCCTGCGCGCCGGGGACCCGTACGAGCCGGGCGCCTTCCTGTGGTTCCACCGCGACCTTCCCGCGGAGCCGCCGGTGCCCTTCGCGCTCCGCGTCGTCCACCGCGACGCGCACCTGCTGGTCGTGGACAAGCCGCACTTCCTGGCGACGACTCCGCGCGGCAGCCACGTCACCCAGACCGCCCTCGCCCGGCTGCGCGCCGAGCTGGACCTGCCCGACCTGAGCCCGGCGCACCGGCTGGACCGGCTGACCGCAGGGCTGGTGATGTTCAGCATCCGGCCCGGGGACCGCGGGGCGTACCAGCTCCTCTTCCAGCAGCGGCGGGTCCACAAGGAGTACGAGGCCCTCGCGCCCCACGATCCCCGGATCAGCCTTCCGCGCACCGTTCGCAGCCGCATCGAGAAGACCCGCGGGGTCATCGCGGCGACGGAGGTGCCCGGCGGCGAGCCCAATGCGCAGACCGTCGTAGAGCTGACCGGGACGCGGGGCCGACTGGGCCGCTACCGGCTGACGCCGCACACCGGCCGCACCCACCAGCTGAGGGTGCACATGAACGCCCTGGGGCTGCCGATCCTCGGCGATCCGGTGTACCCGCGGGTGACCGATCCCGATCCGCAGGACTACCGGCGCCCCCTCCAACTGCTGTCCCGGGTGCTGGAGTTCACCGATCCGGTCACGGGGGCCGCCCACCGCTTCGAGAGCGGCCGCACCCTCCAGGCCTGGCACGACCGCGCCGGCTGGGAAGCCGGCACCCCGGACACCACGGCCCCGGCACCCGGCGGCGACCCGGCAGCGGCCCGAGGGCAGGAAGGGCACGGTCAGCCCCACAGGCCCTAGCCACACGAGGGGCACCGGAGGCAGGAGAGACGCCAGACGCGCGGGACGCGCCTAGGAGGCGCTACCGGCCACCGGCTCCCGGCAGGCCGCCTCGACGCCGGCGATCCGCAGCGCCGCATCGGCCGTGGCCTCGGCGAAGACGGCCACCGGCCGCGCGGGAGCGGACCGGTGGATCAGCATGACGCCTTCGATCAGCCCGAAGACCAGGTCGTTGCGGATCGCGAGGCCGGCCCGGTCACCGGCCGGCCGGGCGTCCGCACGGGCCGCGCCCAGCAACATCCCGTAGACGCCCTTCAGTTCGCCCCGCATCCGGCGGAACTGCGCGAACCGCCCGCCCCGCACCTCGGGCAGCAGGTAGAGCGCCCCGAGGTCGTACGGGCCCCCGCACAGCAGCAGTACGTCAGAGCGGCACAGCTCCCACAGCCGCCGCGCGGCGGGCCGCCCGGAATCGGCGAGCAACTGCCGGCCCAGCACCAGCGACGGCGCCACCGTGGACTCCAGCAGCTCGGCGAGGAGTTCCTCCTTGCCGCCGAAGTAGTGGTACATCGTTGCCTGGCGCATTCCCGCCCGCTCCGCGACTGCCCGCGTGGTGGTCGCCGCGTATCCCCGGGCGGTGAACAACTCGGCCGCCGCGCAGAGGAGTTCCTCGCGCGGCGGCCGGCCGCTCTGCGGTCTCAGCCGGTCGGCGCGTGGCCGGCCGACCCGTCTCGGCCCTTCGTCCGCTCCCGCACTCATGGCTCGATCGTCGCACAGGGCACGGCGATTCGATCATGGCTGGAGATCAGATCGAGCCGGGCCCGTTCTCGGAGGAACCCCCAAACGCGCCTAGCCGACCGAGCTGTAGGCCACTACACCCCGCAACAGCGCGTCGACGGCCTTGCGGGCATTGCGGGCCACCGTGCTGCCGCTGTCCCCCGAGGACGCGGGAGCCGCCGCCGCGACCTGCCCCAGCACGTCGATGACCTGCTTGCACCAGCGCACGAAGTCGCCGGCCGGCATCTCGGCCTCGCGCAGCACCTCGTCCAGGCTCTTGTCGCTGGCCCACTGGTACGCCGCCCATGCGAAGCCGAGGTCCGGCTCGCGCTGGCCCACGCCCTCCGCCTGGTTGATGCGGTGTTCCTCCTCCAGGGCATCGAGCCGGCCCCAGATGCGGACCATCTCGCCGAGCGCCGCCTTCGCCGCGCCGCCCGGCACCTTCGGCGCGACCGCGTCGTCGGACTGCCGCGCCTCGAAGACCAGCGCCGAGACGCAGGCGGCCAGTTCGGCCGGGCTCAGGCCCTCCCAGATGCCCGCGCGCAGGCACTCGGAGGCGAGCAGGTCCAGCTCGCCGTAGAGCCGGGCGAGCCGCCTGCCGTGCACGGTGACCTCGTCCTCGCGCAGGTAGTCCAGCTCCGTCAGGAGCGCGTGGATCCGGTCGAAGGTGCGGGCGATGGTGTTCGTCCGGCCCTCGATGCGCCGCTCCAGCTGCTGGGTGTCCCGCTTGAGCCGGTGGTAGCGCTCCGCCCAGCGGGCGTGGTCCTCGCGCTCGTCGCAGCCGTGGCACGGGTGCGCCCGCAACTCGGCCCGCAGCCGGGCGATCTCGCGGTCGTCGGCCGCGGCCGCCCGGCCGCGGCCCCGCCGCTCCGGCGCGATGTGCCCGGCCTTGGTCCGCAGCTGGGAGGCGAGGTCGCGACGGGACTGCGGTGAGCGGGCGTTGAAGGTCTTGGGGATGCGCATCCGGTCGATGGCCTCCACCGGAACCGGGAAGTCGATCGCGGCGAGCCGCTTGACCTGCCGCTCGGCGGTGAGCACCAGCGGGCGCGGGCCCTCGGCGTACTCGTACCCCCGGTGCCCGTTGACCCGCCCGGCCGGCACGCCCGGATCCAGGACCAGCGCGAGCCCGGCGAACTTGCCCGTCGGCACGTGGATGATGTCGCCCGGCTTGAGCTTCTCCAGCGAACCGACGGCCTGCACCCGGCGCTGGGCCGCGCCCTGCTTGGCCAGCTCCGTCTCCCGGTCCTTGAGGTCGCGGCGCAGCTGCGCGTACTCCTCGAAGTTCCCCAGGTGACAGGTCATGCCCTCCTGGTAGCCCTCCAGGCCCTCTTCGTTGCGCTGCACCTGCCGGGAGATCCCGACGACGGACCGGTCGGCCTGGAACTGCGCGAAGGAGGTCTCCAGCAGCTCGCGCGAGCGGTGCCGCCCGAACTGGCTGACCAGGTTCACGGCCATGTTGTACGACGGCTTGAAGCTGGAGCGCAGCGGATACGTACGGGTACCCGCCAGCCCGGCGAGCGCCACCGGGTCCATGCCCCGCTGCCACAGCACCACGGCGTGGCCCTCGACGTCGATGCCGCGCCGGCCGGCCCGGCCGGTCAGCTGGGTGTACTCACCGGGGGTGATGTCGGCGTGCTGTTCGCCGTTCCACTTGACCAGCTTCTCCAGGATCACCGTGCGGGCGGGCATGTTGATGCCCAGCGCCAGGGTCTCGGTGGCGAAGACGGCCTTGACCAGGCCCCGTACGAAGAGCTCCTCCACGACCTCCTTGAAGGTGGGCAGCATGCCCGCGTGGTGCGCGGCGATGCCCCGCTCCAGGCCTTCGAGCCACTCGTAGTAGCCCAGGACGTGCAGGTCATCGGTGGGGATGGAGGCGGTGCGCGTCTCGACGATCTCGCGGACCTTCAGCCGCGCGGATTCGTCGTTGAGCCGCAGGCCCGCGTACAGGCACTGCTGCACGGCGGCCTCGCAGCCGGCCCGGCTGAAGATGAAGTTGATGGCGGGCAGCAGGCCGTCCCCGTCGAGGCGGGCGATGACCTCGGGGCGGGAGGGCGTCCAGATCCGGCCCCGGGAGCGGCGCTCGCGCTCGCGGTCCGCCTCGCGGACCATCTTGCCGCGCCGGCGGTCCTTGGGACTGTAGGTGCGGCTGTTCTCCTCGCGGGCCATGCGCAGCAGGTCGGGATTGACCTCCCGGCGGGCGGAGCCGCGGCCTCCGTGGTCCGACTCCTCCTCGAAGAGGTCGTAGATCCGGCGGCCTGCCATGACGTGCTGCCACAGCGGTACGGGCCGCTCCTCCGAGACGATCACCTCGGTGTCGCCGCGCACGGTGTCCAGCCAGTCGCCGAACTCCTCCGCGTTGGACACGGTGGCCGACAGCGACACCAGGGTCACCGATTCGGGCAGGTGGATGATCACCTCTTCCCAGACGGCTCCGCGGAACCGGTCGGAGAGGTAGTGCACCTCGTCCATCACGACGTAGCCGAGGCCGCGCAGCGACTGCGAGCCCGCGTACAGCATGTTGCGGAGCACCTCGGTGGTCATCACGACCACCGGCGCCTCGGAGTTGACGCTGTTGTCGCCGGTGAGCAGGCCCACCTTGTCGGCGCCGTAGCGCCTGGCGAGGTCGGCGTACTTCTGGTTCGACAGGGCCTTGATGGGCGTCGTGTAGAAGCACTTGCGGCCCTGCTGGAGGGCCAGGTGCACGGCGAACTCGCCGACGATCGTCTTGCCCGAGCCGGTCGGCGCGGCCACCAGGACGCCCTTGCCGGCCTCCAGCGCCTTGCAGGCTTCGACCTGGTAGGGGTCCAGATCGAATTCGTACATGTCCCGGAAGGGGTGCAGCGCGGTGGCCTCTTCGGCGGCGCGGATCCGGGCAGCGGCGTACCGCTCGGCGGGTGAGAGTTCTTCGGTCATCTTGCTGTCGAGCCTACCCGTCGCCCCTGACAACAGTCGCGATCATTTAGGGGGGAGGGCCCGTACCGCCCCGGGCAGGCGGGGGCGGCGCCCGGACGGTCCCGGACGGCGCCTCCCGGCGGCCGCCCGTCAGGTCGCGTCGTCGTACCCGTCGAGCCGCTCGCCCACGCCGTCGGTGCGGCCCGGCAGGGCCGCCGGGGCGGGGACCGGTTCCAGGGCGCCGATCGGGGCGGGGGTCAGGTCCAGCTCGGAGGCTTCGTCGTCGTCCAGGCCCGCGTCGGGGTTGCCGCGCGCCCGCCTGCGGTCGTTGACCAGGCAGATGCCGAGCGCGACGAAGTACAGGGCCACGATAGGGGCGGCCAGCGACAGCATGGTGAGGGGGTCGCCCGTGGGGGTCGCGAAGGCGGCGAAGACCGTGATGCCCAGGACCATGGCGCGCCACCAGCTCGCCAGCCGCTTCGCGGTGAGCACACCGGTCACGTTCAGCAGGATCAGCAGCAGCGGCAGCTCGAAGGCCAGGCCGAAGACGACGACCATCCGCGTGACCAGGTCGAGGTAGTCGTCGACCGGCAGCAGGTTGCGCGCGTTCTCGGGGGTGAAGTCGAGCAGGATGACGGCGGTCTGCGGAAGGATCTTGTACGCGAGGACCGCACCGGCGCCGAAGAGGGGGGCGCCGACCGCGACGAAGCTGACCGCGTACTTCTTCTCGTGGCTGTGCAGGCCGGGGGCGGTGAAGGCCCACAGCTGGTAGAGCCACACCGGCGCGGAGAGGACCACGCCCGCGGTGAGGGAGACCTTCAGGGCGATCGAGAAGGGCGCGATCAGACCGTTCACGGTCATGTCGGCGCAGGGGCGACCGTTGCGCTGGGAGACCACCCCGTCGGTGCAGCCGACGGAGTCCAGCATCGGCTTCAGCATGAAGTCGATGAGGTCCTTGTAGAAGAAGGCCGCCACGGCGGTGATCACGAGGATCGCCAGGACCGACTTCAGCAGACGGTTTCGCAGCTCACGCAGGTGCTCGACGAGAGGCATGCGCCCTTCGGCGTCCTTGGCCTGTCGTCCTTGCTTCCCCTGCTTGCGGGCAGACTTGAGCAACCCACGTCCCTTGTCTCGTTGCAGATGACTGACGCGTCCGGCTGGTGTCAGCCCTGGGTGGTGCGGTTCGGCTCGCTGACGGGCCGGGAACTGGTGACGTCGCCGGGCGCGGCCTGGATGGTGCGCGGGGCGACGGGCTGCTGCGGGGCCTGGTCCGCGACCGGGGCCGCGTCCTCTGCTTCGCCGTCCTTCTTCATGGCCTTCGCCTCGCTCTTGAGGATGCGGGCCGACTTGCCGAGCGAGCGCGCCATCTCGGGGAGCTTCTTGGCGCCGAACAGCAGGACGATGACAGCGATGATCAGAAGGATCTCGAGGGGCTTCAGATTGCCGATCATGTGTGTCTTCCTTCTCACCGAAACGGCTGGTTGTGGTGGCCCTGGTCGGTCCGGACCCATATCCGGTAACCGCTCAGGCAAGGATCGTAACCCCCGGGGGTTAACGCCCGGCAATCCCCCGGGGTACCCCCGCTTGCGCGCGGGCCGGTCGCCGACGCCCCCGTCACCCGTGTTCGTCCTGCTTCACGGTCGTGCGGCGCGACCCGCCCGGGCCAGATCGGCCGCGGCCCGCTCCAGATCCTCCGACGCGTCGGCGATCCGCCCGCTGGCCCGTGCGACCTGCGCGGAAAGCCTGCGGACCGCCACGAAGACACGGACCGCGGGCACGGCGAGGACGACGAGCCCGAGGAAGCCGAGGGCAATTGCGAACATGGGCCACAGCATGGGACGAGCCTAGGCCACCGCCGCCCTCACACGCTGCGCAGGGTGCGCACCCCGCCGCCCGTCAGGAGTTCCACAATCCGCTCACCTGCGGGTTTACGGACCGCAGCGCCGCATTCGGGACAGGTGAAGGAGTAGAAGGTGGTCCGCCGGCTGCCGCCGATGGCCAGCCGCAAGGCGCCCGCTTCCAGCTCGAAGCGGGCGCGGCAGTCGGGACAGGCCGCCTTGAACGCGACGGCTCCGGACGTAGGCGACATCGGCCGCTGCTCCCCTCAGACCTGTTCCCCGTACCCCGCGAGTGCTTCTCGAGCCGCCTTCCGCGCGCTCTCCGCCAGCTCTGCGGGGGCCACGATCCGTCCCTCCCGGCCGAGCCGCAGCGCGAGCCGGCGCAGCGAGGCCGGGTCCGGGCTGCGCAGCGTGATCCGCAGGCCCCCCTCGGCCAGTTCCTCGGCGCTGTCGTGGGGGTAGTACTCGGCGACCCAGCGCCCGCCCGGGCCCACCTCGACCACGACCTCGGGGTCCTCCGCGGCGGGCTGGACCAGGCCCTCGGACAGGTCGCGCGGCTCGATGGCGGGCGGCTCGGCCCGCTCGTCCAGGAGCCGGATCTCCGCGACCCGGTCGAGGCGGAAGGTGCGCCGGGCCTCGGAGAGGTGGCACCACCCCTCCATGTAGGTGTGCCCGACCGCGAAGAGCCGGATCGGGTCGACCTTGCGCTCGGTGAGCTCGTCGCGCGCGGGCGAGTAGTAGCGCAGCCACAGCCGGCGGCGCTCCGCGATGGCCCGGTCCACGTCGGCGAAGACCCCGCCCTCGGACTCGAAGGTCACCGACAGCCGGGAGCTGGCCCCGGCGGCCTCGCCGGCCGCCGCCTCCAGCTTGGCGGTGGCCCGCAGGAGCGCGTCGCGGTCGCTCTCGCGCAGCCCGGGCAGCGTCGCGACCGCGCGGGCGGCGACCAGCAGCGCGGTCGCCTCGTCGGCGGCCAGGCGCAGCGGCTCGGCGGTGGACTCCCCCGAGGCGTCGGGGTTGCGCCACCAGATGCGCTCCCCGTCGGTGTCGATGTCGAGCAGGTCCCCGCCCCGGAAGCTGGTCCCGCACATGGGGAGCACGTCGAGGTCCGAGATCAGCTCGTCCTCGGTGATCCCGAAGGCGCGGGCGACGTCGGCGACGTGCGCGCCGGGGCGCTCGCGCAGGTAGGTCACCAGGGACAGCATCCGGCGGGTCTGGTCGATGGCGTTGGCAGCCATGCTGGTACGTCTCCCCCTCAGGGCGTGCGGTTCGGTTCGTGCGGCCCGCGGTTCGCGCGGGGCCCCTCTCAGCCCTTGGCCACGGCGCGCAGCCGGTCCACGACGTCCGAGCGCAGGTCGGCCGGCCCCACCACCACGACGTCCGGGCCGAACTCCACCAGCCAGGCGTCCAGTCCGTGCCCGTACGGGATCTCCAGCTCGTCCCAGCCGTCCGCGCCCTCGCGCACGGAGGTGGCCTTGGCGCGCAGCGGGTAACCCGCCCCGGCGCGCAGCCGGATCAGCGCGGAGCGGTCGGCGCTCTCCCCGGCCCAGCTCTCCACGGTCTCCCGTACGGTGACCACGTCCGGCACCTCGGCCGTGTACCTGCCGGCGCGGGAGCGCACCTTGCCGGTGATCCGGGAGAGCCTGAAGACCCGCTCGGCGCCGCGGTCGCGGTCGAAGCCGGCCAGGTACCAGTGGCCGCGCCAGCACTCCAGGGCCCACGGCTCCACCTGCCGGGCCTCGGGCCGGGCGGCGGTGGACTTGCGGTAGTCGAAGACCACCGGCCGCCGGTCCCGGCAGGCCAGCATCAGCGGCTCGAAGGCCGCCTCGTGGACGGGGATGCGCGGTTCGATGGCGCTGTGCTGGCCCTCGTAGGGGTCCTCGGCCTCCGGCATGCCACCGGCGCGCAGCTTCTGCAGGGCGCCGCTCGCGGCTCCGGCGAGGCGGGCCTGCTGCCATACCTTGGCCGCCAGGCCCAGGGCGGCAGCCTCCTCGGCGTCCAGGGCGACGGGCGGCAGCCGGTTGCTGTCGCGGCGGGCCAGGTAGCCGGTCTCGCCCTCCAGGTTCTCCACCGTCTCGATGACCAGGCCGAGTTCGCGCAGGTCGTCCTTGTCCCGCTCGAACATGCGGTTGAAGGACTCGTCGTTGCCGGCCTCCAGGTAGGCCTCGATGGAACCGCGCAGCTCGCGCTTGCTGAGCGGCCGGCGGGTCCCCAGCAGACACAGCGCCAGATTCATCAGCCGCTCGGCTTTGGCAATCGCCATCGACGCCGTTCCCCCGTCCTCGACACACCCTCGTGACCGCTGACCGTACCGCCCCGGCGCGCCCGGACAAAAGCGAGGGGCCCCCGCCAGTCGGCGGGGGCCCCTGCGCTGAGCGCGGACGTGCGGATCGGCCGATCGCGGACGTGCGGATCAGCCGATCGCGGACGTCCGGATCAGCCGACCTTCACCAGGTCGCAGACGAAGATCAGCGTCTCGCCCGGGGCGATCGCACCGCCCGCGCCGCGGTCACCGTAGGCCAGGTGCGCGGGGATGACGAGCTTGCGGCGGCCGCCGACCTTCATGCCCTGGACACCCTGGTCCCAGCCGGCGATGACCTGGCCGACACCGAGCTGGAACTGGAGCGCGGAGCCACGGTTCCAGGAGGCGTCGAACTCCTCGCCGGTGGAGAAGGCCACGCCCACGTAGTGGACGGAGACCCGGTCGCCGGGCTTGGCCTCCTCGCCGTCGCCCAGCCAGATGTCCTCCTTGACGAGCTCCTTGGGGGCCTCGCCCTCGGGGAAGTCGATCTCGGGCTTCTCGAGCTTGTCGCTCACGGAAAGTGCTCCTCATACGTACGAACAGGGGGCGTCTCCCGGCACCCGGCCGGGAGGCGACCGGAACAGTCTTACATCACGGCGAGGATGTCGAGGCTGAAGACCAGCGTCGACTTGGCCGGGATGGTCCCCTGCTCCTTGTCACCGAAGGCCATGTCCGGCGGGATGACCAGCAAGATCCGGCTGCCGACCTTCTTGCCGAGCAGGCCCTCCTTCAGGCCCTTGACGGAGAGCTCCGCCATCGGCCAGGTGACGGTCGTGTCGGTGGCGTAGGTGGACTCGAAGGTCTTGTCGTCCTTCCACGTCTTGCCGTTGAACTTGACGACGACACTGTCGGAGTCCTTCACCGCCGGGCCGTCACCGTCCAGGACGTAGTTCGAGACCAGCTTGGCGGGCTCGGCGGTGTCCTTCGGGACGGTCACGGAGACTTCCTTGCCGTCCGTGTTCGTGCCGACCTTGGGCAGGTCCTTGTTGTCCTGCGCGACCTCCTTGCCCGTGGCCGAGGCCGGGACGGAGGTGCCCTTGACGATGTCCACGACGAAGACCAGGGTGGCGTTGGGCTTGATCTTGTCGCCCGAGCCCTGCTCGCCGTAGCCCAGAGCCGGCGGGATCACGAGTTCGACACGGCTGCCGACCTTGCGGCCCTCCAGGCCCTGGTCCCAGCCCTTGATGACCATGCCGGCGCCGATGGTGACGTCGAAGGGCTTGCCCTTGCCGAAGCTGGCGTCGAAGGGCTCCTTGCCGTCCCACACCTGGCCGAGGTAGTTGACCTGGGCGATGTCGCCCTTCTTCAGCACCGGGCCGGTGCCCTCGCTGAGGGTCTCCACCTTCAGTTCCTTCGGCGGCTCGCCCTGCCCCTTGGACAGGGTGGGCGTCTCCCCGAACTTGGCGCCCTTGCTGATCGCGGGCACCCCGTTCTTCATCTGGGCGGAGTCGGAGCCCTTGTCGTCGCCACAGGCCGCTGTCGACAGCAGCAGAAGGGGTACGACAAGCAGGCCGGCAAGTCGGCGCACGTGTTCCTCAGATCTCAGACGGCAAGGTGGTCGCCCGCCACTCTAAGCCGTGGGCAGGGCCCCGTACGAGATCCGTACGAGGCCCTGGCCAAGATCGGTGCGATGTCACATCCTGCGCTTACATGCCGGCGATCAGCTTCTCCACGCGGTCGTCCACCGACCGGAAAGGGTCCTTGCACAGCACGGTCCGCTGCGCCTGGTCGTTCAGCTTCAGGTGCACCCAGTCCACCGTGAAGTCCCGCCGCTGCTCCTGCGCCCGGCGGATGAAGTCGCCGCGCAGCCGCGCCCTCGTCGTCTGCGGGGGCACCGACTTGCCCTCGAAGATCTTGAGGTCGTTGCAGATCCGCGCCGCCTGCCCCTTGCGCTCCAGCAGGTAGTACAGCCCGCGCCGGCGGTGGATGTCGTGGTAGGCGAGGTCTATCTGCGCCACCCGCGGGTTCGACATGGTCATGTTGTGCTTGGCCCGGTACCGCTCGATCAGCTGGTACTTCATGACCCAGTCGATCTCGGTCCCGATCCGGTCCAGGTCCTCCGCCTCGATCGCGTCGAGGGTGCGGCCCCACAGCTCCAGCACCTGGTCCACCACGCCGGTACGGATGCCCCGGCGCTCGGCGAAGTCCACGGCCTTGTCGTAGTACTCCCGCTGGATCTCCAGCGCGGAGGCCTCCCGGCCGCTCGCCAGGCGCACCTTGCGCTGTCCGGTGATGTCGTGGCTGACCTCACGGATGGCCCGGATCGGGTTCTCCAGGGTCAGGTCCCGCATCACGGTGCCCGCCTCGATCATGCGCAGCACCAGATCGGTGGCCCCGACCTTGAGCAGCATGGTCGTCTCGGACATGTTCGAGTCGCCGACGATCACGTGCAGCCGTCGGTAGCGTTCGGCGTCCGCGTGCGGTTCGTCGCGGGTGTTGATGATCGGCCGCGAGCGGGTGGTGGCGGAGCTGACGCCCTCCCAGATGTGCTCGGCCCGCTGGCTCACGCAGTAGACCGCGCCCCGGGGGGTCTGGAGCACCTTGCCCGCGCCGCAGATGAGCTGCCGCGTGACGAGGAAGGGAATGAGAATGTCCGCCAGGCGGGAGAATTCCCCGTGCCGGGCCACCAGGTAGTTCTCGTGGCAGCCGTACGAGTTGCCCGCCGAGTCGGTGTTGTTCTTGAAGAGATAGACGTCGCCCGCGATTCCCTCCTCGTGCAGGCGGCGTTCGGCATCGACGAGCAGGCCTTCGAGAATGCGCTCGCCGGCCTTGTCGTGCGTGACCAGCTCGGTCACGTTGTCGCATTCGGGAGTTGCATATTCCGGATGCGAACCCACGTCGAGGTACAGGCGGGCGCCGTTCCGCAGGAAGACATTGCTGCTGCGGCCCCATGACACAACACGGCGGAAGAGGTAGCGCGCCACTTCGTCAGGAGACAGTCGGCGCTGTCCCCTGAACGTGCACGTGACGCCGTACTCGTTCTCCAGCCCGAAAATGCGGCGGTCCATGACTGAACATTACGCCTTCTGCCCCCTTCTGAAACCGGGTTCGAGAGCGCCGTTCCGATCAGTTTCCGATCGCCCGTCCGACACGCCCGCCCGCCACCCGCCCGCCGCCCCCTGGATCAGGGCGCCGACCGCGTCGTGGACGGCGCCGCGCAGGACCCCTCGGACGGCCCCTCAGCGGAGCCCGCCACTTCCCGGCCCCGGCCCGGGGTTGCCAGCGCCCGCTGAGTGGCCGTCAGCACCAGGAACGCCGCGACACCGGCCGCGCCGGCCACCCCGAAGCCCGCGGCGGTGCCGCCCAGCTCCACCGCCGGCCCGGCGCCCGCCGTCCCGATGGCCGCCCCCACGCCGAAGAAGGTCACCAGCCAGGAGAACGCCTCCGTCACCGTGCCCGCCGGGGCGTGCCGGTCGACGACGATGAACGCGCACGCGAGGGAAGGCGCCAGGAAGACACCGGAAAGCGCCGCCAGGACCGTCATGGCCACCGGTGCCGGAGTCAGCATCAGCGGCAGGTAGCAGAGCGCCAGCAGTGCCACCAGCATCCGCAGCCGCCGCTCGGAGGCGCCCGTCCACCGGCGCGCCCCGTAGCAGACCCCGCCGATCAGCGCGCCCAGCCCGACCGCCGCCATCAGCCACCCGTACACCGCCTGACCGCCGTGGTCGTCGGCGTACGCCACACCGGCCACGGTGATCGACCCGAGCGCCGTACCCACGAAGAAGAAGGCCCCCAGCAGCGCCAGCAGCCCCCGCGAGCGCAGCGCGCCCAGCCAGTGGGCCTCGCGCGGCGCCGAACGCCAGCGCCGGGACGGCTCGCTGACCACGACCGACAGCGCACCCAGCACGCCGATGGCGTTGAGGGCGAGCAGCGCCCCGGCCGGCGACCACAGCGCGACGAAGAGCGTCACCAGCAGCGGGCCGACGGTGAACATAACCTCCTGGGCCACCGCGTCCATCGCATAGGCGGCGTGCACCCGTTCCTCCTTGCCACCCAGCACGGTCGGCCACAGCGCCCGCAGGCCGCCTTCCAGCGGAGGCGTGAAGAGGCCCGCGACGACCACCGCCGCGTACGCGGCCGCCGCCGACCCCGTCCCGGACACGGACAGCCACACCATGCCGAGCGCGGAAACCACCGCGGCCGGCAGCTGGACCCGCGGCTGGCCGAACAGGTCCACCGCCCGACCGAGCAGCGGCTGGCCCACCGCGTTGGCCACGCCGTAGGCGGCCGCGAGCGCGCCCGCCAGGCTGTAGCTGCCCCCCTCGGCACGGGTGAAGAGCACGATCGCGATCGGCGCCGTGCCGTTGGGCAGCCGGCCTATCAGCGTGCCCACCAGCAACCTCGCGGCGTGCCGGGTCCTGAGCAGTTCCGCGTAACCCGCGGCCATGTCCCGCCCCCTTCTGCCCGGATCCAGCCGGGGTAATACGTATAACGTCACTCATATACGTACCATGGCCGCAGTCCCCCGGTCCAGGCAGCCGACCCCCCGCAGGCCCGCCCACCCCCGCCGACCCCGCGTTCCAGGAGCCCCGTGTGACGAGACCCACCAGCCGGGACGTGGCCACCGCAGCCGGGGTCTCCCAGGCCACCGTCTCCCTCGTCCTCGGCGACAAGTGGCGCGGCCGCGTCTCCGAGCGCACCGCCGGCCTGGTCCGCGAAGCCGCCGCAACGCTGGGCTACCGCCCCAACCTCGCCGCCCGCAACCTCCGCCTCGGCTCCACCCGCACCGCCCTCCTGGTCGTCCCCGCCCTCACCAACGAGTTCTTCGCCCGCGTCTACACCGGCGCCGCCCGCGTCGCCGCCGAACACGGCTTCGGCGTCGTCCTCTACCCCTCCCCCGACGGCACCGGACCGGCCCGCGACCCCTTCGCCTCCGCCCGCGCCGCCCTCGACGGGGTCATCGCCTCCTCCATGGCCGTCCACGCCCTCGACGCCCTCGGCGGCGACGGCCTCCCCCTGGTCATGCTGGACAGCGACCCCACCGCCACCAGCGCCGCCGCCCACGTCAACCTCGCCATCGCCGACGGCGCCCGCCAGGTCGCCGCCCACCTCCTCGCCCTCGGCCACCGGCGCTTCCTGCACCTCGCCTCCGCCGTCGACTCCTGGACCTTCCACGTCCGCGCCGACGCCCTGGCCGCCCTCCTGACGCCCCACGCCGAGCTGCGCACCGTGCCGGCCCCCCTGACCGTCGACGGCGGCCGTGCGGCCGTGGAGGCCGCCCTAACCGCCCCCCGGGACCACGGCCGGCCCACCGCCGTCGTCTGCGACGACGACATCCTCGCGGCGGGCGCCTGCAAGGCCGCCCGCCGCCTCGGCCTGCGCGTCCCCGAGGACCTCTCCGTCACCGGCTTCGACGACCTCGCCCTCGCCACCGCCGTGGAACCGGAGCTGACCACGGTCCGCCTCCCTGCCGAACGCGTCGGCGAACACGGCATGGGCGCCCTCCTCGCCGTCCTCGACGGCGCCTCCTGGACGGCCCCCGACCTCCCCGTCGAGCTCATCGTGCGCGGCTCCTCGGGCCCGGCCCCGACCTCCGTCCCCTCCTGACCCCGTCCCCTCCCGACCCGGTCCCGTCCTGTCCCGACCCGGTCCCATCCCGCCCCCGTCCCGCCGTCCCCACCGCGGACGGCCCGGCCCGGCACGACCCCGGACACGGCCCCGGACACGACGAAGCCCCGGCCGCCCCCCTGAGGGACCGACCGGGGCCTCGCACCGAGCCCGGTACCGCCGTGCGCTACTCCGCTTCGTCGTCCGGGCTCTCGTCGTTCGACACGGCGTCCGCCTGCGCCGCCGCCGGCACGTCCGCCTCCAGCAGCCGCGCCAGCTGCCGCCCGCGGATCCGCTTGAACTTCCGCTGCTGCGCCCGCGTCCGGTCCAGGACCGCCACCTCCAGCCGCTCGACCGGGATCGCCTTGTCCGCGCCCCCGGCCTGACTGGACAGGGCCTGCACCGCCAGCTTCAGCGCCTCCGCCAGGGTCATCCCGTCCTGGTGCCGCTGATCGAGGAAGGTGCTGATCTGCTCGGCGTTGCCGCCGACCGCGACCGAGCCGTGCTCGTCGACGATCGACCCGTCGTGCGGGAGCCGGTAGATCTGGTCGCCCGCGGCGGTCGCACCGACCTCGGCCACCACCAGCTCCACCTCGTACGGCTTCTCGCCCGCCGAGGAGAAGATCGTGCCCAGCGTCTGCGCGTACACGTTCGCCAGACCACGGGCCGTCACATCGTCGCGGTCGTAGGTGTATCCGCGCAGATCCGCGTAACGCACACCGCCGATCCGCAGGTTCTCGTACTCGTTGTACTTGCCGGCGGCCGCGAAGCCGATCCGGTCGTAGATCTCGCTGAACTTGTGCAGCGCACGGGAGGGGTTCTCGCCGACGAACACGATGCCGTCGGCATACTGCAGCACGACAAGGCTGCGGCCGCGGGCGATGCCCTTGCGGGCGTATTCCGCCCGGTCGGCCATGGCCTGCTGGGGTGACACATAGAACGGAGTCGACACCGGCTGTCCGTCCCTTTCTTCTGGGCTCCTACGGAACGGCGGATGGTCAGAGCAGGGCGGCGCGCGGGCCGTCGGGCTGCTCCAGCCTGCGGTTGGTGACCGTACGGGCGAGCTCCTGCGACTCCTCGTCGGTCAGCCTGCGGAAGCCCTCGTCGGTGATGACGGTGACGATGGGATAGATGTGCCGGTACAGGTCCGGCCCACCGGTGGCCGAGTCGTCGTCGGCCGCGTCGTACAGCGCCTGCACGACCAGCGTGGTGGCCTGCTCCTCCGTCAGGTCGGGACGGTAGAGCTTCTTCATGGAGCCCCGGGCGAAGATCGAACCCGAGCCGGTCGCCGCGTAGCCGTGCTCCTCGGAACGGCCGCCGGTCACGTCGTAGGAGAAGATCCGGCCCTTCTCCTTGGCCTCGTCGAAACCGGCGAAGAGCGGCACGACGGCCAGACCCTGCATCGCCATGCCCAGATTGCTCCGGATCATGGTCGACAGCCGGTTCGCCTTGCCCTCCAGCGAAAGGGTCGTCCCCTCCACCTTCTCGAAGTGCTCCAGCTCCAGCTGGAACAGCTTGACCATCTCCACCGCCAGGCCAGCCGTACCGGCGATGCCCACCGCGGAGTACTCGTCGGCCGGGAACACCTTCTCGATGTCCCGCTGCGCGATCATGTTCCCCATGGTCGCCCGCCGGTCACCGGCGAGCACGACCCCGCCGGGGAAGGTGGCGGCCACGATGGTCGTCCCGTGCGGTGCCTCGATCACGCCTTCCGGCAGCTTGCGGTTGCCCGGGAGCATCTCGGGCGAGTGCGCGCCCAGGAAGTCCATGAAGGACGACGACCCCGGCGTCAGGAAGGCTGCCGGTAGACGCCCTGTGCCAAGATTGTTGGCTTCCACGCGTGTCCCTCCAGGTATGAGATGGCCCGACGCAGAGTGTCGGGATCGTCTCCCAACTTGCCGATGGCCGAGTTGCAGTTGAAGCACAGTACGCCTCGGACCTTACCCGTCGCGTGGCAGTGATCCACATGCACAGCCGGAGCCTTTAGGCAAATACAGCAAAGTCCGCCTTGAGCTGCAATCATTTCGTCACGCTGAGCCTCGGTGATGCCATAGGAACGCTTGAGATGCCCCGCCCGGCCCTCCGCCGCACGACATACCTTGCAGCGAGTGGACAAGCCGTCCGATGCCGTCTTGTTGCGGTCCCATTCGGAATGCGGTTTGACCTCCCCGCAACGGCGGCAGTACTTGTGCCCTTGCGGGGCAGGAACGCGTGGACGCACATTCCGACCCTTGGCTTTCTGGCGCTCCTGGTGATAGTCGGCCACGCACGGCCTGCAGTAGACCTGCAAGCCGTCGCGCATCGCCTTGTTTGCAGCGAAGGAGCTGCGGGGCTTCGTCTCCCCACATCTCACGCACCGCTTCTCAGCCTCCGACACTCACCCTCCACGAGGAGTATTACCTTCAATTCGAAGGCAGAATCACTCTCCACCCTTCTGAACGAAGGAGCGCACGAAGTCCTCGGCGTTCTCCTCCAAGACATCGTCAATCTCGTCAAGTACGGAGTCGACGTCGTCGGAGAGCTTTTCCTGGCGCTCCTTGAGGTCGGTCGATTCCTCGACCGCCGCCTCCTCGACCTCCTCGGTCGAGCGCGTCGCCTTCTGCTGTCCGCCGCCGGTGTCCTTGGTCGCCATGTCTACCTCACCCCGCTCGGTTCGCACGCTCACGTCGAGAGACCCCGCGAATTCGGGATCCCTCAAGATCAGACCCTACGTCGGACCCTACAAGGAGGGTCCGACATTCGTCCCGGCACTTCCACAAGTCCGGCTGTCCCCATGATTCCCTCGCCGGGGGCCTTTCAGCCGCGTTCAGCGCCCCGAAAGCACCCGCACCAGGTCCTCCGCCGTACGGCACCGGTCCAGGAGCTCCTTGACGTGCGCCCGGGTGCCCCGCAGGGGTTCCAGCGTCGGGACCCGCTGGAGCGAGTCGTGGCCCGGGAGGTCGAAGATCACCGAGTCCCAGGAGGCCGCGGCCACGTCGTCCGCGTACTGCTCCAGGCACCGGCCCCGGAAATAGGCCCGGGTGTCCTCCGGAGGCTTGCTCTGCGCCCGTTCCACGTCCTGCTCGGACACCAGCCGCTGCATCTTGCCGCGGGCCGCCAGGCGGTTGTAGAGGCCCTTCTCGGGCCTCACGTCCGCGTACTGGAGGTCCACCAGGTGCAGCCGCGCCGCGTCCCAGTCCAGCCCGTCCCGGCGCCGGTAGCCCTCCAGGATCTCCCGCTTCGCGATCCAGTCCAGCTCCCCGGACAGGCTCATCGGATCCGTCTCCAGCCGGCCCAGCACGTCCTCCCAGCGCCCCAGCACGTCCTTGGTCTGGTCGTCCGCGTCGGAGCCGAACCGCTCGTCCACGTACTTCCGGGCCAGCTCGAAGTACTCCATCTGGAGCTGTACGGCGGTCAGGGTCCGGCCGCTGCGCAGCGTGATCAGGTGGTGGAGGTCCGGGTCGTGGGAGACCTGGTGCAAGGTGCGCACCGGCTGGTCCACGGCCAGGTCCACGGTGATGAACCCGTCCTCGATCATGGACAGGACCAGGGACGTCGTGCCGAGCTTGAGGTAGGTGGAGATCTCGGAGAGGTTCGCGTCGCCGATGATCACGTGGAGCCGGCGGTACTTCTCGGCGTCGGAGTGCGGCTCGTCGCGGGTGTTGATGATGGGGCGCTTGAGGGTGGTCTCGAGTCCGACCTCGACCTCGAAGTAGTCCGCGCGCTGACTGATCTGGAAGCCGTGTTCGCGGCCGTCCTGGCCGATTCCCACGCGTCCGGCTCCCGTCACGACCTGGCGGGAGACGAAGAAGGGGGTCAGGTGGCGCACGATGTCCGAGAAGGGGGTCTCCCGCTTCATCAGGTAGTTCTCGTGCGTGCCGTAGGAGGCGCCCTTGTTGTCGGTGTTGTTCTTGTAGAGGTGGATCGGCTGGGCGCCGGGCAGCTGGGCGGCCCTGACGGCCGCCTCGGCCATGATCCGTTCTCCGGCCTTGTCCCAGAGCACGGCGTCGAGCGGATTGGTGATCTCCGGGGAGCTGTACTCGGGGTGCGCGTGGTCGACGTAGAGCCGTGCGCCGTTGGTGAGGATCACATTGGCCAGGCCGATGTCCTCGTCGGTGAGCTGGCTGTTGTCGGCGGCCTCGCGGGCGAGGTCGAAGCCGCGGGCGTCCCGCAGCGGATTCTCCTCCTCGAAGTCCCAGCGGGCGCGTCGCGCCCGGTGCATCGCCGCCGCGTAGGCGTTGACGATCTGGGACGAGGTGAGCATGGCATTGGCGTTCGGGTGCCCCGGAACGGAGATCCCGTACTCCGTCTCGATCCCCATTACTCGCCGTACGGTCATGCGGCCCTCCTTGCCCGGCGGCGCTCCCCTTCCGGGAGCGGCGCTCAAGTACCGCTGGTGCTCCGGTGCGTGTCCTCGTGCGTGGCCCGTCCCCGCACTGCGCGGCCGGCGGTACGCAAGAGCCTAGGACCACTGCGCGCTCGTGGGGAGATCATTTCCGTCATTGAATGTGCCCTGTCACCGGCCGAAAAGGAGCAGTCGGTACAGCGGTCGGGTAAAGCAGTCGGCTGCGGATGCCCGGGGTGGGCATCCGCAGCCGCCCCGCTTCGTCAGAGGTACTGACCGGTGTTCGCCACCGTGTCGATGGAGCGTCCGGTGTCCGCGCCCTGCTTTCCGGTGACGAGGGTGCGGATGAATACGATCCGCTCGCCCTTCTTTCCGGAGATACGGGCCCAGTCGTCGGGGTTGGTGGTGTTGGGGAGGTCTTCGTTCTCCTTGAACTCGTCCACGCACGCCTGGAGGAGGTGGGAGACCCGCAGGCCCTTCTGGTTGTGTTCGAGGAAGGCCTTGATGGCCATCTTCTTCGCACGGTCCACGATGTTCTGGATCATCGCGCCCGAGTTGAAGTCCTTGAAGTAGAGGACTTCCTTGTCGCCGTTCGCGTACGTGACCTCGAGGAAGCGGTTCTCCTCGGTTTCGGCGTACATCTGCTCGACGACGGTCTGGATCATGCTGTGGACGGTGCCGGCGGTGGAGCCCTGGTGCTCGGACAGGTCGTCCGTGTGCAGGGGCAGCGTCGCCTTGAGGTACTTCGCGAAGATGTCCTTCGCGGCCTCGGCGTCCGGGCGCTCGATCTTGATCTTCACGTCGAGGCGTCCGGGCCGCAGGATGGCCGGGTCGATCATGTCCTCGCGGTTGGAGGCGCCGATGACGATGACGTTCTCCAGGCCCTCCACACCGTCGATCTCGGCGAGCAGCTGGGGGACGATCGTGTTCTCGACGTCCGAGCTGACACCGGATCCGCGGGTGCGGAAGAGGGATTCCATTTCGTCGAAGAAGACGATGACGGGGGTGCCCTCGCTCGCCTTCTCCCGGGCACGCTGGAAGACGAGGCGGATGTGCCGCTCGGTCTCGCCGACGTACTTGTTGAGGAGCTCGGGGCCCTTGATG
The DNA here is from genome assembly GCF_001905445.1 of Streptomyces sp. CB00455. Lineage (GTDB taxonomy): Bacteria > Actinomycetota > Actinomycetes > Streptomycetales > Streptomycetaceae > Streptomyces. Next base: position 285,065 of record NZ_LIVQ01000009.1, read on the forward strand.
TTCAGGAAGTAGGACTTCCCGGCGGGCTGGCCGGTCACCTCGGCGACCTTCTTGGCAAGGGAGTTGGCGACGGCCTTGGCGATGAGCGTCTTGCCGCAGCCGGGCGGGCCGTAGAGCAGGATGCCCTTGGGCGGCCGCAGTTCGTGTTCCTTGAAGAGGTCGGGGTGGAGGTAGGGGAGCTCGACCGCGTCGCGGATCAGCTCGATCTGGTCGCCCAGGCCGCCGATCTTGTCGTAGTCGATGTCCGGGACCTCTTCGAGGACGAGCTCTTCGACCTCGCTCTTGGGGACGACCTCGTAGACGTAGCCCGAGCGGGGTTCGAGCAGCAGGGCGTCGCCGGGGCGGATGGTGATGTCCAGGAGCGGCTCGGCGAGCCTCACCACCCTCTCCTCGTCGGTGTGCCCGACCACCAGGGCGCGCTCGCCGTCCTCGAGGATCTCCTTGAGGGTGACGATGTCCCCGGCCCGCTCGAACTGCATGGCCTCGACCACGTTGAGGGCCTCGTTGAGCATGACCTCCTGGCCGCGCCGGAGCTCTTCCGGTTCGACGCTGGGGCTGACGTTCACGCGGAGCTTGCGGCCTCCGGTGAAGATGTCGACGGTGCCGTCCTCATTGGTCTGCAGGAAGACACCGAATCCGGCCGGCGGCTGTGCGAGCCGGTCCACTTCTTCCTTGAGGGCCACGATCTGGTCGCGGGCCTCACGGAGGGTATTCGCCAGTCGTTCGTTCTGTGCGGATACGCCGGCCAGATTTGTCTGCAGCTCGATGATCCGCTCTTCGAGAATCCTCGTGTGTCGCGGAGAGTCGGCGAGCTTACGTCGCAGGACGGCGATTTCCTGCTCGAGATAGGCAACCTGGCCGGCGGGGTCCTCGGACCCTCGCCCGGGCCGGATGCCGCGGTTGATGTCGTCGTCGTGGGCTGCCACGGTCCTCACCTCCTCCAAGGGGAGCTGGACGCTTCCTGACCCTACCTGGGCTGGTGGTGATTGAAACCCCTAGATCACAAAGACGGTAGGGGTGTGTCCGATCTTCACCCTTGCGTACTCCCTCACGCCAAGGAAATACCCACCCATGAACATCTGAAAGCGGCCGGTTGTAAGGTCGAAGTGTTCAACACCCGTCAGAGCTCGCGCGACTTGCTGCGAGCGGTGACCGGGATGGATCACTCAGCGCAGGGAACGGCAGGAGATATGACCGTGCAGCAGGAGGCCCCGACGGGCGACGTCGATGGGGCCGGCGAGCCGCTCGAGGTCTGGATCGACCAGGACCTCTGCACCGGGGACGGCATCTGCGCGCAGTACGCGCCGGAGGTGTTCGAGCTGGACATCGACGGTCTGGCGTATGTGAAGGGCCCCGAGGACGAGCTGCTCCTGGCGGCGGGGGCGACCACTCCGGTTCCGCTGACGCTGCTCCAGGACGTGGTCGACTCCGCGAAGGAATGTCCGGGTGACTGCATCCACGTGCGGCGCGTCTCGGACCGGGTGGAAGTCTTCGGTCCGGACGCGGAGTGACGGCTCAAACACTCCGGGCAGCCGAGTCCGTCAGCTCTTGGCGGAATTTTCCGCCGCTCCAGCGCCACTTGGCGAGCTGCCTGCGGTCGGGGCAGCACCGCGGGACCTCGGGCGTGGAGTAGCCGAGCAGCACTGCCGTGACCACTTTGTCGCGCAGGGTGAGGTCGGTGGCGGTCTGCCGCTGCGGGGTGTCGAGCAGGGTGGCCACGACGCGGGGCCGGGAGCCCTCGGGCCGGTCCTGGGTGAGGACGTAGAGGGCGTGGGGCGGCGTGCCCGAGCCGGCCTGGCAGCGGACGGCGGCCACGGTTTCGGGGCGGCCGTCGCCGTCGAGGTCGCCGTGGGCGGTGGCGGTGACGGTCTGCGGGGCGCCCTTGCAGTCGAGGGGGTAGGTGACCGCGGCCGCGTCGGGCGCTGCGGCCTGCGGGCCCTCGGCGGCGGCGCTGGTCGTGCCCGTGGTGTCGGCGGCGGCCGCCGGCGCTCCGGTGGCCGGCTGGAGCAGTCCCGCGAGGGCTACGACGGCGGCCATGGCGGTGGCCGTGGCGAGCCAGTGGAGGGGCCTGGCGCGGCTGTGGCCCAGGGTGTCCAGCGTCGTCGCAGGCTCGGCGGGGCTGTGCAGCACGCGGGGTGCCTCCTGTGCGAAGGGTGACGGGGAGCCAGCATCGTGCCACACCTCACACCCGGGTGGAACGGCCGGGTCCGGGGGCGCCGCGCCGGCCGGGTGCCGGGCCGCCGGCACCCGTGCCGACGGCGTCCCGCGGACAACGAAAAGGCGCTGCGGCGCAGTTCCCGGGTCGGTCCGGGGAACTGCGCCGCAGCGCCTTCGTGTTGGGCGGCCGGCCGTGGATCAGGCGGACCGGTCGCTGCCGGGGCCGTCGTAGTCCTCGCCGTAGGCGCCCTTAGAGGGGCGACGGCGGCGCATGGGCGGCTCGACGCCGTCGGCGAGGCGGCGCGCCGTCACGAGGAAGCCGGTGTGGCCGATCATCCGGTGGTCCGGGCGGACGGCCAGGCCCTCGACGTGCCAGTTGCGGATCATCGATTCCCACGGCTGCGGTTCGGCGTAGCAGCCGAACTCGCGGATGGACTCCACCGTGCGCGAGAGCTGGGTGGTGGTGGCCACGTAGCAGCAGAGGATGCCGCCGGGGACGAGCGCCTTGGAGACGGCTTCCAGGCACTCCCAGGGGGCGAGCATGTCGAGGATGACGCGGTCGACGTCGGTGTCGGACAGGTTGTCCTGGAGGTCTCCGACGGTGAGGGTCCACGCGGGGTGGGGTCCGCCGAAGTAGCGCTCCACGTTGGCCGTGGCGATCTCGGCGAAGTCCGCGCGGCGCTCGTAGCTGTGGAGCATGCCCTGGTCGCCGATGGCGCGCAGCAGGAAGCTGCTCAGGGAGCCGGAGCCGACACCTGCTTCCACGACGCGGGCGCCGGGGAAGATGTCGGCGAAGGCCAGGATCTGGCCCGCGTCCTTCGGGTAGACCACGGCGGCACCGCGGGGCATGGACAGGACATAGTCGGGGAGCAGGGGGCGCAGCGCGAGGTACGCGACGTTGCCCGTGGTACGGACAACACTGCCCTCGGGAGCACCGATCAGCTCGTCGTGCGGGAAGGAACCCTTGTGGGTGTGGAAATTCTTCCCGGCTTCGAGCGTGAACGTGTAGTGGCGGCCCTTGGGGTCGGTGAGCTGAACCTGGTCCCCGACCTCGAAGGGCCCGCGTCGGCGGGCGGCACCGGTCGGTTCGGACATGTGACCAGTGTATTGGCTTCAGGAGTGGGGCCGCGCCATGGCCTTCACGAAGGCCTTCTCGACGTCGAGGGCGGAGAGCACGCCGTAGATCTCGCCGCCGGGTTCGAGGACGAGGTACTCGCTGGCGGGGGTGGCCCGCAGGTGGTCGAGGAGTTCTTCACCGGTGAGCTCCGCTGAAACCTTCATGCCGTCGGTGAGGTCCTGGGCGAGGGTGCTGACGGCGACCCATGGGCGGCGGTGTTCGGGGACGGAGGCGATGGAGCTCTCGCGGACGATGGCGGTGGGGTCGCCGTGGCCGTCGACGACGACGAGGGCGCGGGCGCCGGCGTCGTCGGCGCGGCGCAGTGCCTCGGAGAGGGGGGTGGCGTTCTCGACGGGGATGGCGCGCCGGGTGAGGGCGCGGGCCTGGAGCTCGGGGAGGTGTTCGCGCAGGCGGGCCATGCGCAGGCTGTTGCCGGCGCCGGTCCAGATGATGGCGGCGAGGATCGCGGCGAGGAGGGCGTCCATGACGGTGTCCATGCCGCCGATCTCGGCGGTGTGGTTGCCGAGGACCCCGGTGTGGGTCAGGAGCGGCAGGCCGAGCAGGACGGCGACGGCGAGGCCGCGGCCGATCCAGGCGGCGGCGACGGTGCCGGTCATGGGTTTGCCGGTGATGCCCCAGATGACGGCGCGGAGCATGCGGCCGCCGTCGAGGGGCAGGCCGGGGAGCAGGTTGAAGCCGGCGACGAGGAGGTTGGAGATCATCAGGCCGGCGAGGAGGACCCCGGGGACGGTCGCGGGGTCGACGGCCTTCATGCCGAGGTAGAAGGCTCCGGTGAGGACCAGCGAGAGCAGGGGGCCGACGAAGGCGAGGACGAATTCGCGGCCGGGAGTCTCGGATTCCTTCTCGATCTCGGAGACTCCGCCGAAGAACTGGAGCTGGATGCGGCGCACGGGGAGCTTGAAGCGCAGGGCGGCGACGGTGTGCGCGAGTTCGTGGACCAGCACGGAGGCGTAGAAGGCGACGGCGAAGAAGAGGGAGACGAGGTAGCGGACGAGGCCGAGGTCGGGCAGGATGCGGTCGAGCTGGCCGCCGAAGACCCAGGTGATCAGGGCGGCGACGAGGAACCAGCTGGGCGAGACGTAGACGGGTACGCCGAAGGGGCGGCCCATGAGGATTCCGCCGCCCGGTCCGGAGCGCCGGCCTCCGCGCTCGCCGGTTTCGTCGGTGTCTGCCACGGCTGTCCTTCGTTCGGTGCGGTGTTCCGGTGCGGTTGGGGTGGTGCGGTCGCCGGGTGTGATGCTCCGATCATGCAGTGCGAGGGGGTCCGGCGTCGATGGTATGCGTGTGCTGTCGGCGGCGGGTCGTAGGGTTTCGTCCATGACGACGACCCCCGGTGCCGTGCCAGGCGCGACCGACGGCGACGCGGCCCCGAGTGCCGCGCGGCCCGCTTCGCTCTCCCCTTCGCGGGCGGGCGATTTCATGCAGTGTCCGTTGCTGTACCGGTTCCGGGTGATCGACAAGCTGCCGGAGAAGCCCAGCGCCGCGGCTACCCGGGGGACGCTGGTGCATGCCGTGCTGGAGCGTTTGTTCGATCATCCCGCGCAGGAGCGGACGGCGCCGCGGGCGAAGGCGCTGGTCCCGGGGCAGTGGCAGCGGCTGCTGGAGGCGAAGCCGGAGCTGGCGGAACTGTTCCCCGAGGGGGACGGGGGCGCGGAGCTGGCGCGGTGGCTGACGGAGGCCGAGGCTCTGGTGGAGCGCTGGTTCACGCTGGAGGACCCGACGCGGCTGGAGCCGGTGGAGCGGGAGTTCTTCGTGGAGACGGAGCTGGATTCGGGGCTGCGGCTGCGCGGGATCATCGACCGGGTGGACGTCGCGCCGTCGGGTGAGGTGCGCATCGTCGACTACAAGACGGGCAAGGCGCCGCGGCCGCAGTACGCGGAGGGTGCGCTGTTCCAGATGAAGTTCTACGCGTTGGTGGTGTGGCGGCTGAAGCAGGTGGTGCCGCGGCGGCTCCAGCTGGTGTATCTGGGCAGCGGAGAGGTGTTGACGTACGACCCGGTGGTGGCGGATCTGGAGCGGGTGGAGCGCAAGCTGCTCGCGCTGTGGGAGGCGATCCGGGAGGCGACGGAGACGGGTGACTGGCGGCCGCGGCCGACGAAGCTGTGCGGCTGGTGTGATCACCAGGCGGTGTGCCCGGAGTTCGGCGGGACGCCCCCGCCCTATCCCCTGGCGGTCGTGCCGAGGCAGGGCGCGCAGGGCGGGGAGCCGGGGGCGGTCCGCCCGGCTCAGTCCTGAGCGCCCCTTCAGGGCACAATGGGCCGCGCCCGCCGAAGCCGTCCGACGAATACGAGGTGTACCCCGTGGCGATCCGCGTCCTGCTGGTCGACGACCAGCCGCTGCTGCGCACCGGTTTCCGCATGATCCTGGAGGCGGAGGCGGAACTGGCGGTGGTCGGGGAGGCCGGGGACGGTCTGCAGGCGCTGGACCAGGTCCGTGCGCTGCAGCCCGACGTGGTGCTGATGGACATCCGGATGCCGCGGATGGACGGGGTGGAGGCCACCCGGCAGATCACCGGTCCGGGCCGCGACGGTCCGGCGAAGGTGCTGGTGCTGACCACCTTCGACCTGGACGAGTACGTGGTGGAGGCGTTGCGGGCGGGGGCGAGCGGTTTCCTGCTGAAGGATGCGCCGGCCGACGAGCTGGTGCAGGCGATCCGGGTGGTGGCGGCGGGCGAGGCGATGCTCGCGCCGAGCATCACGCGGCGGCTGCTGGACAAGTACGCGGGGCATCTGCCGTCGGGTGAGGACAGCCTGCCGGACACGCTGGGGACGCTGACCGAGCGCGAGGTCGAGGTGCTGAAGCTGGTGGCCCGGGGCCTGTCGAACGCGGAGATCGCGGCGGATCTGTTCGTCAGCGAGACGACGGTCAAGACGCACGTGGGGCACGTGCTGACGAAGCTGGGTCTGCGGGACCGGGTGCAGGCGGCGGTCTATGCCTACGAGTCCGGTCTGGTCCGCCCGGGCGCGCAGTAGGCGTCCGGCCCCGGCGGGGCGCCATGCGGTACGGGAACGGGCCGGCGGCCGCGGGTGCGGCTGCCGGCCCGTTGCCGTCACGGTGGCGGGTCAGCCCTTGCTGATCTCCCAGAAGCGGAAGACCGTCGAGGCGTCCAGGGACCACTGCAGGCCGGTCACGTTCTGGCGGGTGACGGCGTACTGCTTGCCCTGCCAGAGCGGGAGGATCGGGAGCTCGTCGGCGACGATGTCCTGGAGCCGGTCGTAGTCGACGTTGGCCGCGGTGCGGTCGGCCTTGGTGGAGGTCGACGGGATGATCGTCCCGGAGATCTCCTTGTTGTCGTAGTTGTTGTGCAGGACGTTGTCCGGGCCGAAGAACGGCTGGGTGAAGTTGTCCGCGTCCGGGTAGTCCGGGACCCAGCCCTTCACGTAGATGCCGTACTTGCCGTCCTGGATGTCCTTCTCGTACTGGTCGAACTCGACGGACTTGACGTCGGCCTCGAACAGGCCGCTGTCGTTGAGCTGCTTGGCGATGACCTGGAACTGCTGGTCGGTGGAGGGGCCGTAGCGGGCCGGCGTGGACCACAGGGTCAGCTTGATCTTGCCGTTGATGCCCGCGGCCTTCAGGACGGCCCTGGCCTTCTCGGGCTGCGGGCTGCCGCCGTAGCGGTCGAAGAACGGCGTGGTGTGTCCGGCGATGCCGGCCGGGACGATGGAGTACAGCGGGGCGGCGGTGCCCGCGTAGACGTCCTTGACGAGCGCCTCGCGGTCCACGAGGTAGGCGATGGCCTTGCGGACGGGCAGCTTGCCGACGACGGGGTCGGCCACGTTGAAGACCAGGTGCTCGACCTCGGCGCCGGTGCCCTGGACGACGTCGACCTTGTTGTCGCCGGTCTTCGTCGCCGCGAGTCCGGCGATGTCCTTGGCGGCCAGGCCGCGGAAGGCGAAGTCCACGTCGCCGCTCTCCAGGACCGTCTTGAGGGCGGCCTGGTCGCCGTTGAAGAACTTCAGCGTGACGCCGGTGTTCTTGGCCTTGGCCTTGCCGCTGTAGGACTCGTTGACGGAGAAGCTCGCGCTCTTCTCGCTGAACGAGTCCAGCTTGTAGACGCCGGAGCCGACGGCCTTGTTGTCGGTGCGGAGCTTGTCGGCCGGGTACTCGGAGTGGTCGACGATGGCGCCTGCGCCCGAAGCGATCTTGCTGGGGAAGGTCGCGTCGGGGGTCTTGAGGCGGAAGACGACGGTCTTGTCGTCGGGGGCGTCGATGCCGGCGATCGACGACAGCATCACGGCGGGGCCGTTGTCGTCGTTGATCTTCAGCGTGCGCTCGAAGGAGAACTTGACGTCCTTGGAGGTCAGGCTGTTGCCGTTGCTGAACTTCAGGCCGGCGCGCAGGGTGCACTTGTACACCTTGCTGTCGGCGCCCTCGAAGTTGCAGGCCTGGGCGGCGTCGGGCTCGGGCGTGGTGCCGCCCTTGGGGAAGCTCAGCAGCGACTGGAAGACGTTGTTGAAGAGCAGCCAGGAGCCGGGGTCGTAGCCCGCGGCGGGGTCCGTGGACTTCACCTTGTCGGATATCCCCATGACCACGCCCTTGCCGTTGCCGGCATTCGAGCCATCGGTCGAACCGCAACCGCTGAGCAGCGCGGCGGCGGTGGCTGCGCCGAGCGGGGCCGCCAGCCACTGGTTACGTCTCATCACGCGAACGTCCTTCACAGTCGAACCGTTTCGTTGCGCCGGCCTGCGACACCCGCCGCCGGTTGCTGCCGGTCTCAGCCGCTGACACCCCGGCCGAGCTCCCACAGCTGGAGGTCGGAGATGGCGTTGACCGACCACTCCACTCCGGTGATCCCGTCGCGTGCGGCGACGTACTGCTTGCCCTGCCACAGGGGCAGGACGGGTACGTCCTCGGCGACGATGTCCTGCATCTCCGTGATCGCGGGGACGGCGACGTTGCGGTCGACGGCGCGCCGGGATTCGGGGATGAGCCTGGTGCGCACCGCGCTGTTGGCGTACGGCGTGCCCAGGAAGTTGTCCTGATCCAGGAACGGGGCGAGGAAGTTGTCGGCGTCCTGGTAGTCGGGGAACCAGCCGAGCCCGTAGACGGCGTGGTCGCCCTTCTTCTGGGCGGGTCGGAAGTCGGCCCAGTCGCTGCCCTGGACGGTGATGTCGAACAGCTGGGTGGAGTTCAGCTGGGCCTTGAGGGCCTCGAACTCGGCTGCCGTGCCGTCGCCGTAGTGGTCGTTGGTGTAGTTCAGCGTCAGCTTGACCGGGGTCTTGATCCCGGCGTCCTTCAGCAGGGCCGCGGCCTTGGGCGCGTTGGCTTCGCCGTATTTGGTGTAGAAGGAGTTGACGTGGCCGGGCACGGCGGTGGGGACCAGCGAGTAGAGCGGCTGCGCGGACTTGCCGTAGACCTTGGAGATCAGCCCGTTGCGGTCGACCGCGGCGGCGAGGGCCTGGCGTACGGCCTTCTCCTTGACGACCGGGGCCTCGGTGTTGAAGCCGAGGTAGCGGATCTCCAGGCCGGGCATCGGGACGAGCTTGACGCCCTTGGGGGGCTTGGCGTCGAATGCGGTGATCTGGGTCGGCGACAGGGTGCGGGAGACCATGTGGATCTTCCCGTCGGTCAGGGCCCTGCCGACGGCCTCGGAGTCCGCGAAGGTGCGCAGCTCGACCTTGTCGTTCTGGAGCTTGAGGTCGCCCTTGTAGTTGGGGTTCTTGCTGAAGACGGCCCGGACGAGGTGGTTGTCCTTGACCTCGGCCTTCATCGTGTACGGGCCGGAGCCGTCGACGTCGAAGCCCGGGCGGAGCTTCTTGGCGTCGTAGTCCTTCTCGCTGACGATGCCGGCGGCCGGGGTGGAGAGCTTGTACGGGAAGGTCGCGTCCGGGGTCTTCAGGTGGAAGACGACGGTGTCGGCGCCCTTGGCCTCGACGCCGTCGAGGTTGGAGAGCAGCGCGGAGGGGCCGTTCTCGTCCTTGATCGCGAGGACGCGGTCGATGGAGAACTTGACGTCCTTGGCGGTGAGCGGGTCGCCGCTGGCGAACTTGAGCCCGGGGCGCAGGGTGCAGCGGTAGCTCTCGTTGCCGGTGTCGGTGAAGCGGCAGTCGGAGGCCGCTTCGGGAACGGGCTGGCCGCCGCCGCGCGGGGTGTGCATCAGCGTCTGGACGGTCTGGCGCAGGACGTTCCAGGCGCCGGCGTCGTACGCGTAGGCCGGGTCGAAGGGGGCGGGGGCGTAGTCGGCGGCCTCGAACCGGTCGGTGGTTCCGACGACGATCGCTCCGGAACCCGCTCCGCCGCCGCTGGCGCTGCCGCAGGCGGCGAGCGTGGGCGTGAGCAGTCCGGCCGCGGCCGTCAGCACCATGGTCTTGCGGTTCATGCTGGAAGTACTCCCTGTAACCGGCACTTGCTCAAAGCGGGGGTGAGGGGCACTTCGCGGCGGTCGCCCGTTCAGGGCGGAACGATCGGGCCGGTGTGTGACGATCGGTCCACGCGGTACCGGCACAGGGGTGTGTGTCCGGGACGGCTGAGGTGCGGCGCAGTGCCCGGCTCGACATTAGTGGGCCGGGACGGGATGGCTGGAACTGGCCGGACTTGGGGCGTAATCGCACCGTGATGGGAGCGGACTGGCTGTTCATGCACGGGTCGGCGCAGAGCCGGGCAGGTGCTGATCAATCCGGACACAAGGGAAGGCGCGCAGGGGCTTCGACAGGTCCGTCAGGGGCGAGACGGGTGACAAACGTCACCCGGAACAACGGCCCCGGGGAGGATGGAATTTCAGCCTCCGGGGCCCGGGACGGAAGATCCTTCCGTTACACCCGGGTCGAGCCCCGTTCCGTTCGGTACAGAGCGTGTACGACGGATGCCGGTGTGTGGTGTGCGCGGTGGTCGCCGTTCAGTTCAGCGGGCTGATCAGGGAGCGCAGGAAGGGCAGGTCCACTTCTTCCAGTGAGCGCACGACGGTCCGGCCCGGGGCGGGCTCGATGCCGCCGACGGAGGGGATGGCCACGACCCGGCAGCCGGCGGCCTCGGCGGCGGCCACCCCGGTGGCGGTGTCCTCGATGACGGCGCACCGGGAGGGGTGCGCGCCCAGCGTGCTCGCGGCGAACAGGTAGGGGTCGGGGTGGGGCTTGGTACGGGCCACCTCGTCCCCGGCGACGGTCATCGTGAAGCGGTCCCGGCCGAGGGTGAGCAGGACCCGGTCGATGACGCGGCGGTGCGAGGCGGAGACCAGCGCGGTGGGCACGTTGTGCCGGAACAGCTCGGCGAGCAGCCGCTCGGCACCGGGCATCAGCGGGACCTGGTCGGCGATGCGGGCCTCGAAGCGCTCGTTGAGGAGCACGCTCAGTTCGGCCAGCCCGATGTCGGCTCCGGTCGCCTCGATCAGGAAGGCGGCGCTGCGGGTCATGGGACCGCCGACGACGACGTCCCGCCAGCCGTCCTCCAGCCGGTGCCCCAGCTCCTGGAAGATCTCCGCCTCGATCTCCCACCAGAAGCCCTCGGTGTCGACGAGGGTGCCGTCCATGTCCAGCAGCACCGCCTGCAGGGCGTGCCCGTCGGCCGTACGGACCACGGGGGCGGGAACGGTGCTGGTCATGCGCACACCTCTTTCAGGGGACGACAAGGCCGGTCACCTCCGCCCATGGGGACATGCCCTGGAGAACAGGTGACCGGCCTGTATGGGACCGACCAGTGTACGCCGGTCCGTGTCAGCGCGCGTTGAAGTACTTCGCCTCGGGGTGGTGGATGACGATCGCGTCGGTGGACTGCTCGGGGTGGAGCTGGAACTCCTCCGAGAGGTGGACGCCGATGCGCTCGGGCTGGAGGAGGTCGGCGATCTTGGCGCGGTCCTCCAGGTCGGGGCAGGCTCCGTAGCCGAGGGAGAAGCGGGCGCCGCGGTACTTGAGGTCGAACATGTCCTCGACCCGGGCCGGGTCCTCGCCGCCGAAGCCGAGCTCGGCGCGGACGCGGGCGTGCCAGTACTCGGCCAGGGCCTCGGCGAGCTGGACGGACAGGCCGTGCAGCTCCAGGTACTCGCGGTAGGAGTCGGACGCGAACAGCCGGGCGGTTGCCTCGCCGATCCTGGAGCCGACGGTGACGACCTGGAGGCCCACGACGTCGCGCTCGCCTGATTCCTCGGGGCGGAAGAAGTCGGCGAGGCAGAGGCGCCGGCCGCGGCGCTGGCGCGGGAAGGTGAACCGCGTCCGCTCGTTGCCCTGTTCGTCGAGGATGATCAGATCCTCGCCCTTGGAGACGCAGGGGAAGTAGCCGTAGACGACAGCGGCCTCCAGCAGGTTCTCGGTGTGCAGCTTGTCCAGCAGGCCGCGCAGCCGGGGCCGGCCCTCGGACTCGACGAGCTCCTCGTAGGTGGCGCCGCCCGCGCGCGCCTGCTTGAGACCCCACTGGCCCTTGAAGAGGGCGCCCTCGTCCAGCCAGGAGGCGTAGTCCTTCAGCGGAATGCCCTTGACCACGCGGGTGCCCCAGAACGGCGGGGCGGGGACCGGGTTGTCGACGGAGACGTCCGAGCGGCCGCCGGGCTCCTGCGGCTCGTCCACCTGGAGCACGGGCGTGTCGCGCCGGGCGACCCGGCGCTGCTTGAGTTCGGGCAGCGCCGCGCCGGGCACGCCCCGCTTGACGGCGATCAGTGCGTCCATGAGGCGCAGGC